>NZ_VKDF01000030.1 GCF_007096355.1 Paracoccus sp. M683
CCCTCCGCCTGGCGCAGCACGCCCATGATCTGGGCTTCGGTGAAACGGCTCTTCTTCATCGGAATCTCCTCGTCCATCCTGCCGAGAAAATTCTACTTCCGCATCCCCTTAACAACGGGGTGGATTACCCTGGGTCGCGCGCTCCTCGTGGTCGGTCGGCGCTTCGGCAATGTCGTCGACGCGGGGATCAAGCCGCAATCCACCCTTCCCGACCGGCAGGTGCGCGAACGGCTTCAGGTGCTTTGGCTGCGCTGGACTGATCATGCCGATCCCGGCGGACTGGCCGATTTCTACGGATTGCAGGCCATGGCCGTGCGGGCGATGATCGAGGGCGGCGAAAGCTTCGCCCGGCTGCGTTTGGTGCCGGATGCGACCGCCGTTCCCCTGCACATCGACCTGCTGGATCGGGGCCAGGTGCCGTTGGACCTCCATCGCGACATCGGCGGCGGCGCGCGCATCCGTGCTGGCATCGAGTTCAATGGCGCTGGGCAGCGCACTGCCTATTGGGTGATGCGCGACCGGCCCGGCGATCCGCTGACTTTGCTGCGGCTGGACCCATTGCGCATCCCCGCCACCGATTGCCTGCACCTGTTCAAACCGCTGGCGGCTGGCCAGTTGCGCGGGATCACTTGGCTCGCCCCAGTACTGCTGCGCCTGCACGAGTTGGACCAGTTCGAGGATGCCGCACTGGTCAAGGCCAAGGTAGCGGCGCTGTTCACCGGCTTCATCACCGATCCGAATGGCTCTGCGGGCGGGTTGACCGGCACCAATACGAACGGCGCGCTGACCGTGGGCATGGAACCCGGCAGCCTGATCCCTCTGCCACCTGGCACGGACAAGGGCCGCGACCATCAACAAGTATCTGCTGGCGTTTCTGCGTCGCTGACCTTCTCTCGCCGGCCTCAAGCCTTATTCTGCAAGCCGCGCCCATAGGCGGTTTCCAGCACGATCTTGCCCGAGTGCTTGCGGTCTTCCATCAGGGCATGGGCTTCAGCGGCATCCTCCAGCGGAAACCGCTCGTTGACCACGGGCTTGATCTTGCCGCTTTCGAAAAGCGGCCAGACCTTGTCGACCAGACCCGCGCCGATCGCCGCCTTCACCGCCAGCGGCTGAGGTCGCAGCAGAGACCCGGTCAGGACAAGGTTCTTGACAAGGACAGGCATCATATCGACCGCGACCTTGCTGCCCTGAAGATAATACAGGTTCACCAGGCGGCCTTTCTGCGCAAGGCAGTCGATATTGCGCTGAATATAATCGCCTCCGACGATGTCCAGGATCAGATCGACGCCCTGGCCATCTGTCTTTTCCATCACGACGGTTACGAAATCCTCCTCGCGATAATTGATCGCCACCGAAGCGCCAAGTGCGCGGCAGAATGCGCAATCCTTCTCACTGGATGCGGTCGTGAAGACCTCTATGCCCAGGGCCGAGGCAAGCTGGATCGCAGCGCTTCCGATGCCGCCGCTGCCGCCATGGACCAGCAGCCGCCGGGCGTTCAGCAGATCGCCCTGAATCGCCAGATTGAACCAGATCGTGAAATAGACCTCTGGCAGGGTCGCGGCTTCGGACATGGTGATATCGGCGGGGATGGGCAGGCATTGCTCGATCGGGGCGCGGCAATACTCGGCATAGCCCCCGCCATGCGTCAGGGCGCAAACGGCATCGCCAATCTTCAGATTTCTGACATCGCGGCCAATCGCAGCAACCGTTCCCGCTACCTCCAGTCCCGGCAGATCACTTGCGTCTGGCGGCACGGCATAGCGACCTTGCCGCTGAAGCACGTCAGGGTAATTTACGCCGGCGGCCGCGACGCGGATGACCACCTCGCCGGGGCTGGGGCGGGGTATTGCGCGCTGTTCCGGCACGAGAACCGTGGGCGGCCCCGGCTCGGTAATGGCAATACATGTCATCTGACCTTCCGGATGTTCTGCCATGAAAACGGCTCCTTGATCTTCAGGAAAGGATTCGGGAAATCACCTGGCCGCCAGGGCGGCGAGCTGATCGACGGGCAAGCAGGTGGTCAGGACCATCTCTTGCACCGCCGCGATGTAATCTTCGACCGACACCTTGCGGCGGCGGTATTTGGCGCGCTTGACATACCAGTCTTGCAGAAGCGGCTTGATCATCGTCGGCAGCAGGGGTGTCACGCCCGGACGAAAGCGACCATCGGCGATGGCGCGGGCGGTGACGTCGGCGAACAGCGCCTCGGTCAGCTCCTCGCTATCGACGGCCCAGCTGCGTTCTTTGGCAGGAAAATTCTTCGCCTCCATGAAGGCAAAGCTGAACCATGGCTGCATCTCTTCGGTCAGTCGGATATGCGCCTCGATCAACCATTTCAGATGTTCGATCGGATCGCTGACCACTTCGGGCGGCGGATTGCCCAGAACGCGGTCTACCGCCCCGGTGACTTCGGTCAGGATCATGTTCAGAAGCGTCGTCTTGCTGTCGAAATAGGCGTAGAGGCCGCCCATCGACACGCCTGATTCTTTCGACAGGTCGCGCAGGGACATCGCCTGAAATCCCTTGCTGTTCGACAGTTTCAGCGCTGCCGAGATGATGATTTTCAGCTTTTTTAACGCAACGACGGGCTTCTGGACCGAGATCACATCAGCATGGCGTTCCAGCATCGAACGGCATAAATCGTCGCTTGTATGTCCCTTTAATTCCAACATTTTCGCTGCCCCTCTCTTCGGTGACCATCGCGACAATCAGCTTGGTATCGGTTCTCTGACAGTGCGTTTGGAACCTTTCGCCGCAATTTATAGAACGAACGCTCGCTTGACAAGTTGATGCTGTCCTGCGCATAAAAATTGAGCGAGCGCTCGATAGGAGGATTGACGCTGTGACCCAAGCTGAACACGAAACCAATTCATGGCCCGGCATCGCCGGCCGCATGGCCTTGGTCACGGGTGCCTCATCCGGGCTGGGGTCGCATTTCGCAAAAGTGCTGGCGGTGCAGGGGGCGCATGTCGTGGCGGCGGCACGGCGGATCGACCGGGTCGAGGCGCTGTGCGCCGACCTGCGCGACCAGGGTCATCAGGCCACGCCGCTGGCGCTGGATGTCAGTTCGGCCGATGCGGTGGCTGGTGCGCTGCGGGGGCAGGTCTTCGATCTGGTCGTCAACAATGCCGGCGTGTCGCATAGCTGCGCGGCGCTGGATCTGGATGCCGATACGCTGGATCAGGTGATCGACACCAATGTCAAAGGCGTGTTTCACGTCGCCCGCGCCACGGCTGCGGCGATGCGCGATGCCGGGCGCGGCGGGTCCATCGTCAATATCGCCTCGATCCTCGGGTCGCGCGTGTCGGGCCATGTCGCGGCCTATGCGGCCTCCAAGGGCGCGGTGCTGCAACTGACCCGCGCGCTGGCGCTGGAATGGGCACGCCATGGCATCCGCGTGAACGCGCTGAGCCCCGGCTATATCGAAACCGAACTGAACCGCGATTTCTTCGCGACCGACAAGGGGCAGGCGCTAATCGGCCGCGTGCCGCAGCGCCGGCTTGGCCAGCCGCAGGATCTGGACGGCGCGCTTTTACTGCTGCTGTCCGATATGGGCCGCTTCATGACCGGCGTCGATATCGCCGTCGATGGCGGCCATCTTGTCTCATCGCTGTAGGAGGCGACTATGGACTTCACCATTTCTCCCGAGATCGAGGATTACCGCGCCCGCATCGCCGATTTCGTCGACGCCCGCATCCTGCCGGTCGAAGCCGATCGCAGCCTGTGGGACGAACACGGCAATATTGGCCGCACGGCGCTGAATGATCTGCGACAGCAGGCGCGTGATCAGGGCCTGTGGTGCTTGCAACTTTCCAAAGATACGGGGGGGCAGGGGCTTGGCAAGGTCGGCATGGCGGTTTGCTATGAGGAAATGAGCCGCTCGATCTTTGGCCCGGTCGTGTTCAACTCGGCGGCGCCCGATGACGGTAATATGCTGGTCTTGGAAAAGGCCGCGACCGCGACACAAAAAGACCGCTGGCTGGCCCCCATCGTGTCGGGCGAGGTCAGTTCGGCCTTTGCGATGACCGAACCCAGCCCCGGCGCTGGCTCGGACCCCGGCATGATGCAGACGCGGGCGGAAAAGCGCGGCGACCGCTATGTGCTGCATGGCCGCAAATGGTTCATCACCGGCGCCGAGGATGCCAGCCATTTCATCGTCATGGCTCGCACCTCGGACGATCCGCGCAACGGGCTGACGGCCTTCCTGCATCACCGGGATGAGCCCGGCTGGCATATCGAACGCCGCATCCCGATCATGGGCCCCGAGGAACATGGCGGCCATTGCGAGATCGTCTATGACGGGATGGAACTGCCCGCTGATCGCATTCTGCTGGGCGAGGGGCAGGGGCTGAAGCTGACCCAGATGCGGCTTGGCCCGGCGCGGCTTACCCACTGCATGCGCTGGCTGGGTCTGGCCAAGCGCTGCACCGAGATTGCCCGCGACTATGCCGAGAACCGCATGGGTTTCGGCATCCGTCTGGCCGACCGCGAAAGCACCCAGATCAAGATGGGCGATCTGGCCATGGGGATCGAGATCGGCCGCCTTCTGGTGATGAAGGCCGCATGGGCGCTGGACCAAGGCGATTTCGCCCGCAAAGAGGTCTCGATGGCGAAGATCCACGTTGCCAATCTGCTGCACAAGGCCGCCGATACCGCGATCCAGATCAACGGCGCGCGCGGCTATTCCACCGATACGGTGCTGGAATGGATCTATCGCTATGCCCGTCAGGCGCGCTTGGTCGATGGCGCGGATGAGGTGCATCAGATGGTGCTGAGCCGGCTTCTCTCGGACGCTCCTGACGGTTTCTGGACATGGCCGGTCAGCCCGGACTGACGCCGCCGGAACACTCGCTTCAGGGAGGAGGGAAGCATGTTCAATGAGCCATATCTGGCGCCCTGCGCCACAAATCATGAAGCGCTGACACGGCTGGCCTATCCCGAATTTGGCCAGCTTGTGCGCCGCATGGCCCATGGGCTGTGCGGGCCAGGTGTCGGAAAAGGCGATGTTCTCTCGCTGATCCTGCCCAACCGGCCCGAACTGCTTGCGCCGGATCCGTTCTGTCGCGCCAGCCTTGCCGGCTTCAGGCGCCCGAAGAAATTCATTCCGGGGGCGCTGGCCCGCACGGTGACCGGCAAGGTTCAGAAATTCGCATGGCGCCAAAAGGCGAAGGAGATGACCGATGAGCAATGATCTTGATATTGCCGCGCTGGAGGTCTGGCTGACCGACAAGCTGCCTGGCCAGTCAGGGCTGATGGTGTCGCAAATCTCGGGCGGGCAGTCGAACCCGACCTACCGCGTGACCTTCGGCGGTGACCGTTTTGTCCTGCGCATCAAGCCGCCCGGCGAATTGCTGCCCGGCGCCCATGCGATCGAACGCGAATACCGTGTCATGCAGGCCCTTGGCCCGACCGGCGTGCCGGTGCCCGTCGTGCGCTGGCTGGAGGAAGACGAGACCATTCTGGGCCGCTGCTTCTACCTGATGGACTGGCTGGATGGCCGGGTCTTTTCCGACTGTTCGCTGCAAGGTGTCCGTCCTGATGACCGGCGCCAGATGTATCTGGACACCGCGCGCACGCTGGCGCGGCTGCATGCCGTCCGGCCCGAAAAGATCGGCCTGTCCGATTACGGCAAGCCCGGCAATTACTTCGACCGCCAGATCGCCCGCTGGTCGCGCCAATGCCGGGAATCCACGGGCCCGCGTATCCCCGCGCTGGATCAGCTGACCGACTGGATCATGCAGCACGCGCCCGCCGATGATGGCGCGGTGGCGATCAGCCATGGTGATTTCCGCATTGGCAACATGATGTTCCACCCGACCGAGCCGCGCGTCATCGCCATTCTGGATTGGGAGCTGTCGACCCTGGGTCACCCGATGGCCGATCTGGGGTTCTGCGTGATGCCATGGGACAGCGCCCCCGACGAATATGGCGGCATTCTGGGCACCGATTGGGCCGCCGCCGGCATTCCCACGCTGGACGAGTTCGTCGCCGAATATCAGGCCCACGCCATCACCGACATGCCGCTGACGCCGTTCCACCGCGCCTTCGCCATGTTCCGCTTTGCGGCGATTTTTGTCGGCGTCGCCGACCGCGCCCGCAGCGGCAATGCTGCATCCAGCGAAGCCGCAAACCTCGCCCCGCTGGCCGAACGCTTTGCCATCCGCGCGCTGGACATCATCGAACGAGCCGAAAAGGGGGACAAAGAATGATCAGCCGATTGACCCGCGCCATCGACCAGATGAACCGGCTGATCGGTCAGGGTGTCAGCTTTCTGATCTGGGCCGGCATCGCGGTGCTGTGCTATGAGGTCGTCGCGCGCTATGTCTTCGGTCAGCCGACGGTTTGGGCGCATGGTTATACGCAGCGCATCTTCGGATCCTACTTCATCCTGATCGGTGCCTATACCCTGATCCAGCGCGATCACGTTCGGGTCGATATCCTGCTGACGCCCGGACCCTCGCGCCGCAACGCCGTTCTGGACCTTCTCAACTATGCCTTTTTGATCCTGTGGGGCCTGGTGCTGACCATCGAGGGCTGGCGCTTCTTTCTGGACGCCTGGCGATGGGCCGAGGTCGATGACAGCGCCCTGCGCCACGCGATGTGGCCGCCCAAGCTGGCGCTGTTCCTTGGCAGTCTGATGATCACCCTTCAGGGCATCAATGAAGCAATCAAGTCCGTGCTTTACCTGATCTCGCCAACCGACGCCGAGGCCACCAGCACCGTCGGTGCGGCCCAGGAGATTATTACCAATGACGCCTGAAATCCTGACCTATGGCATGTTCGGCATGTTGCTGATCGCCATCATCTGCGGTGTCTCGCTATCCTTCGCCATGGGCGGCACCGCCGTAATCTTCGGCTATCTGATCTTTGGCCCGAACGGCATGTATTCCATCGTTTCGGCAGCCTTTGGCGGCATGTGGTCGATCCTGCTGTCAGCGATCCCGCTGTTCACGTTCATCGGTGTGGCGCTGGCCAAATCCAGGATTGCCAGCGATCTGTATCATGCCTTCTACCTGTGGTCGGGTCGGATGCCGGGCGGGCTGCTGCTGGGCACCTCGGGCTTTGCTGCCACGCTGTCGGCGATGACTGGCAGTTGCGCGGCCTCGACCATTACCACCGGTATGGTGGGCATTCCGGCGATGGATCAGCGTGGTTATGACCGCAAATTCGTGCTGGGCACCATCGGCGCATCGGGCACATTGGGCATCCTGATCCCGCCCTCGATCACGCTGATCCTGATCGGGATGCAGACCGGGCAATCCATCGGGCGGCTGTTTCTGGGCGGCATGGTGGCCGGGCTGATCGCTCTGGCCGTCTTTCTGGCCTATGTGGCGATCCGCAGCCGGATGCGCCCGAATCTGGCGCCGACCCTTGGCCAGACGCCGCCGCTGCGCGAAAGACTGGCCTCGCTGAAATCGGTGATCCTGCCGGTGCTGATCATCCTGTCGGTGCTGGTCTCGATCTTCCAGGGCATCGCCACCCCGACCGAAGCAGCCGCCATTGGCGCCGCCGCCGTCACCCTGTCGGTCGCGCTGCGGGGCGAATTGAACTGGCACTATATCAAAGAGGTCAGCTATACCACCGCCTCGGTCACCGGCATGGTGATCTGGATCGTATTCGGCGCCACCGCCTTTACCTCGATCTATGGCAGCGGCGGCGGCACAGCCTTCATGCAGCAGATGCTGACCGGCCTCAGTTCCTCGCCCTGGATCACCATCCTGTTGATGCAACTGATCACACTGATCCTGGGGATGTTCCTTGATCCGGTGGGGATCATCCTGCTGGTGTTGCCGATCTTCTTTCCGATCGTGGTCCAGCTTGGCTTTGACCCGATCTGGTTCTGCATCCTGTTCCAGTTGAACCTGTGCATCGGCTATATCTCGCCGCCCTTCGGCTATAACCTGTTCTACCTGAAAACCCTCAGTCCCAAGACCCCGATCACGCAGATCTATGCGGCCGTGCTGCCGTTCCTGCTGCTGATGCTGGGCGTCGGCGCGCTGATCTTTGCCTTCCCGCAGTTAATCACCGCAACGACCGGCGCCTGACCGCGCCCCGCCAGACAACAGAGAGAGGAGACCGAAGATGAACCAGAAACGTATAACGCCATCGCGCCGCCATTTCCTGACCGGCACGACCGCCGCCTTGGCCACCGCCACCCTGGCCGCGCCGCCTGCCATCGCCCAGGGCACCACCACCTGGCGGATGCAGACCCACTGGCCGACCGGGAACTGGTATTACGAAGACGTCTTTGTCAAATTCTGCAACCGCATAACCGAGGCGACGGGTGGCGAGCTGACGATCACTCCGGTCCAGAATGACGGCCTTGTCCGCACCGGCGAGGCTTTGGATGCCGTGCGCCGGGGCCTGCTGGAAAGCGCCTTCATCTATCCCGCCTACTGGATCGGCCGCATTCCCGCCGCGGCCCATCTGAACGGCTTTATCGGCATGTGGGACAGGCACGAGGAAATGGACGCCTTCATGTATGAAATGGGCGCGTTGGAGATCATCCGTGAAGCCTATGCCGCGCAGGGAATCTATCAGGCCGGGCCAGTGTCCTATGCGGGACTGGCGCTTTATTCGAACCGTCCGCTGCGCACGACCGCCGATTTCGCCGGCTGGAAGGTGCGCTCGACCGGGCCGGCTGCCGATGTCTTTGTCAAGATGGGCGCGACGCCTGTGTCGATACCAGGGGCAGAACTGTATCAGGGCCTGCAAACCGGCGTGGTCGATGGGGCACATTGGGGCTCGACCTCGACCGGCTGGGGGATGAACCTGCAAGAGGTGAACAAATATATCGTTCGCCCCGATCTGGTCGGCCATCTGAACGGAGAGGTCATCGTCGGACTGGACACCTGGAGCAAGATCAGCCCCGAGGTTCAGGCGATCTTCAACGAGGTCGTCCGCGCCACCTCGGCCCAGGCCAGCGCGCATTTCCTGTATCGCGATATGACCTATGCCCAGAAATTCGTCGATGAGATGGGCGGCGAGCTGACCCAGCTTGACGACGATGCGCTGGAAAATCTGCGCCGATACTCGCTGGAAGTCGTGGATGAATATTCGGCGAAGGACCCGGATTATTGTGGCAAGCTTGGCCCGATGCTGCACGAGTTCCAGAAGCTGCGAGGTCTTGTCTAAGTCTGACGGCTTCGGAGGTTCTGTAACGGACCATCGTGACCGCGGCCGCCGTGCCCATCATCGGAACTGGTGGTATCGGCAGCCGCGCCACGGCCGGGGATGCGCTGGCACCCCAAAATGGCCGGGCGGGCGCGGGCCATTGGTGGGATGTCGCCGTGCCGCAGCAGGGCGGGACAGACAAGCTGCGCGCCGCCTATGCCCGCTATCTGGTCCAGGCTGCCCGTCAGGCCGTCGTGAACTGAGGGGACGCCATGTCAGATCTTTTGCGCAAACCCTTCGGCCATCACGGCAAGGCTCACCAGATCACGCCCGCCGATGCCGGCTGGCGCTATGTCGGCTTTTCGCTTTATCGGCTGCGGGCGGGCGAATCCGCAGCCGAGGCCACTGCCGGGAACGAGGTCATTCTGGTCATGGTCGAGGGCAAGGCCGCCTTTCGCGCCTGCGGCCAGGACTGGGGTGTTCTCGGCGAGCGGATGGATGTGTTCGAAAAGAAGCCGCCGCATTGTCTTTACGTTCCGAACGGGCAGGAATGGGCCGTCATTGCCGAAACCGATTGCGTGGTCGCCGTTTGCGCCGCGCCCGGTCGGGGTGGTCATCCGGCGCGGCGCATCGGCCCCGATGGCATCACCCTGACGGCGCGGGGTAAGGGCACCAACACCCGCCATATCAACAATATCGCCATGGAGGATCAGGACTATGCCGACAGCCTGCTGGTGACCGAGGTGTTCACCCCGGCTGGCCATTGGTCCAGCTATCCCAGCCATCGCCATGACGAGGACGACTTTCCCCGCATCACCTATCTGGAAGAAACCTACTACCACCGCCTGAACCCCAGGGATGGATGGGCCGTGCAAAGGGTCTATACCGACGACGGTTCGCTTGATCAGGTGATGGCAGTCAAGGATGGCGATGTGGTCTGCGTCCCGCGCGGCCATCACCCCTGCGGCGCGCCCTATGGGTTCGAGCTGTGTTATCTGAACGTCATGGCGGGGCCGCGCCGGAACTGGCGCTTTGTCGCCGCGCCAGAGGTCGAATGGATCATGAAAAAGGACGCGACCTAGGACCTGCACCCAACCAATCCGCGATGGTTGGCAATCGCCGTCGGTTCGACGGGACCAGGCCCCGAGGCCGAATGCGCAAAGGGCCCGAGGAACTGGTGTCGGTCAAGGGGCCTGTTGCTGCGCCTTGCGCCGCGGACTGCGCATAACCTGTCTGTTCATGCTGTCATGGAAAAGTTATAGATAGATCCATATAGTGTATTCACAATTGCAATCGGAGGCCCTTTTTGAACGCCCCCTTTCAGCAGACCGAACGCCTTGGCCGCCTGACCACCGCGCTTGGTGCCGATACGCTGGCGCTGCTGCGCTTTGACGGCTCTGACCATCTGAACGATTTGTTCGACTA
>NZ_VKDF01000031.1 GCF_007096355.1 Paracoccus sp. M683
CGCTGGCGTAGAATTTACGCGGCCATTTTCAGCTTCATGGCGGGTGTGACGCCGCCGATGCCCATGTTGGGGCGTTCGTTGTTGTAGGTCCACAGCCATTCAGTGGCTATCTGCTGCACCTCCTCGATAGTTTCAAAGATGTAAAGGTCCAACCATTCATGCCGGACTGTCCGGTTGTAGCGCTCGACATAGGCGTTCTGCTGGGGCTTGCCGGGTTGGATGTGCTGGATCGTGATGCCCTGTTTCTCGGCCCAGGTCATCAGCGTGGAACTGACGTATTCGGGGCCGTTGTCGACCCTGATCGCCAGAGGCTTGCCGCGCCATTCGATGATCTGGTTCAGGGATCGGACGACCCGTTCGGCGGGCAGGGAAAAATCGACCTCGATCCCCAGGCCCTCGCGATTGAAGTCATCCAGCACGTTCAAGAGCCGGAACTGTCGCCCGTCGGCCAAGCGATCCGCCATGAAATCCATGGACCAGACCAGGTTAGGTGCCTCCGGCACGGCCAGTTCCTCGGGCTTCTCCCGCTTCAGCCTGCGCCGCGGCTTGATCCGCAGGTTCAACTCCAACTCGCAATAGATCCGGTGAACCCGCTTATGGTTCCAGACATGCCCCTTCACGTTCCGCAGGTGCAGGAAGCACAGCCCGAACCCCCAGGTCTTGTGGACGTTGGTCAGCCCCACCAGCAGGCCGGCGATCAGCTCGTTCTCCTCGTCGCGCTTCGGGTTGTAGCGGAAACAAGTCTCGCTGACTCCGAACGCGCGGCATGCCAGCGCGATGCTGACCCCCCTCATCGCCACCGCCTTCTCGGCCAACTCCCGGCGTTGAGCTGGCCGTGTCACTTTTTTCCAAGAGCTTCTCGAAGCAGGTCGGCCTGCATGCTGAGATCGGCAAACATGCGCTTCAGCCGCCGGTTCTCGTCCTCCAAGGCCTTCATCTGACCCATCATGGACGCATCCATGCCGCCATACTTGGCCCGCCACTTGTAGAACGTCGCGCTGCTGATCCCGTGCTCGCGGCACAATTCGGGAACGGGCATCCCACCCTCCGCCTGGCGCAGCACGCCCATGATCTGGGCTTCGGTGAAACGGCTCTTCTTCATCGGAATCTCCTCGTCCATCCTGCCGAGAAAATTCTACTTCCGCATCCCCTTAACAACGGGGTGGATTACCCGCATCGACCCGTCCCTGAGTTCAGCCCGCGAAAAATTCGCCGGCGCGATCTATTGCCCCACGGACGGCAGCGGCGATGCCCGGATGTTCACCCGCAATCTGGCCGAATATTGCGCAACGCAACTGGGCGTCACCTTCCTCTACGATACCGAGATCCGCGACCTGGAAACCTCGGGCGACCGGATCACGGCGGCGCTGACCAACAAGGGCCGCATTGCCGGCAATGAATTCGTGGTCTGCCTTGGCGTCTTTGCCCCGCGCTTCGCGCGCAAGCTGGGCGTGTCGCTGCCGATCTATCCGATCAAGGGCTATTCCGTCACCATGCCCATCGGCGACAAACATCAGGCCCCGACCGTCGGCGGCGTCGATGAGGACAACCTTGTCGCCTATGCCCGCTTCGGCAACCGCATGCGCGTCACCGCGACAGCCGAGTTCGCCGGTTTCAGCAAGACGCACAAGCCTCAGGACTTCACCCATATGCTGCGCGCCACCCGCGAACTGTTCCCGCAAGGTGCTGATTTCGGCCAGCCCGACTACTGGGCCGGGCTGCGGCCGATGACCCCCGACGGGCTGCCGATCTTTGGCCGCGGCAAGCGCTTTGCCAATGCGGTGATGAATCTCGGCCACGGCCATATGGGCTGGACCATGTCGGCGGGCTCGGCGCGGATCGTCGCGGATATGGTCAAGCGGACAGAGCCTGCCTTCAATCCCGAAGGCATGCTGGTCAAGGCCGTATGACCCGGACGACGCCATGAAAGACAGCTATGACGTGGCAATCATCGGCGGCGCGGCTACGGGCTCGGCCATCGCCTATTTCCTTGCCGCCAACCCCGATTTCGACGGATCCGTGCTGCTGATCGAGCGGGACCTCAATTTTGCCCACGCCGCCACCTCGCTTTCGGCATCGGCGATCCGCAGCCAGTTCTCGACCCCGATCAACGTGCAGATCAGCCGTTTCAGCCATCGGTTCATGATGAATTTCGCCGAGACCATGCAGGTCGACGGGCAAGCTCCGCAGCTGAACTTCCATCCGGGCGGCTATCTGTTCCTTGCCAAGAATCGCGATCAGGCCGAGATTCTGCGGCAGAACCACACCGTGCAGACCGCCAATGGCGCCGATGTGGTGCTTTGGAGTGCCGATGAACTGGCCGGCGCCTTTCCTCATCTGAATGTGGTGGATACGCGCTGCGCGGCGCCGGCCGCTCCGCCTGCTCGAACCATATCAGCAAGGGCACCTGTGCCAACAAGGTGACGATCCGCCAGCAGGAACTGGAGAGCCGCGTGCTGGCCGGCATCCAGACAAAACTGATGGCACCCGAGTTCGCCGGCGATGCGATGAAAGCCTATGCCGAGGAGATGAACCGTCTCAACCGCGAGCGCCGCAGCAATGGCGCGGCCTGGCGCAGCGAACTGGCCAAGATCGAGAAGGACATCCGCGGCATCATCGAGGCGATCAAGGCCGGTATGTCCCATCCGAGCATCAAGGGCGAGATGAACAAGCTGGAGTCAAGGAAGGTCGAGCTGACGGAGCTGCTGCAGAACGTCCCGCAGGACCAGCCCGACATCCTGCCGGCTGCGGCGCAGATCTATGCCCGGCGGGTCACCGAGCTGACCGAGGCGCTGAACCACTCCGAGACGCAGGTAGAATCCGCCGACCAGCTTCGCGTATTGATCGAGAAGATCGTCCTCACCCTCGGCCCGAACCGCGGGGAGGTTTACGCCCGCCTGCACGGCGATCTGGCGACGATCCTGAAATGGGTAGCGCGTCAGGACGGAAAGACCGGGACAAAAAACAAAACTCCCGGCGCAGAACGCTCGGGAGTGTTGGTCTCAGTGGTCGCGGGGACAGGATTTGAACCTACGACCTTCAGGTTATGAGCCGAACTCTTTGGTTCTCATGACTCTTTTCTTTTCAGAGACTTAACGTGCAAGCCTTTGAGACGGCAGACTTTTTCGTGAACTATCGGCGCTTCTCGCCGGATTTGGACGGATCAACGTGCGCACAGGGACGCATTCGCGGGTTGACCAGACGTTGACAAGCGATGTTCATCGAACGCGAAAGCCATCCCTACATCCCTTGGATCGGTCTCGACGCGAAGGGCGGAGAGCGGACGGTCGCTGCGCAAAGGATGGAGGTCAGCAATGCGAACAAAGGGTGCATTCGCTGCGGATGCGCAGATGGCTGCTTCAGGTTTGGCGCACCGATAGGACATTGCAGCAGGTCGCGCCGGTTAGTCCGTATAGCTTTGGCAGGCATCAACTCCGTTGGCTGTCGAGGCAAGTAGCTGATCTGCATCACGGATGAGATCGGCGACCCGCCTGTCCGCCAGACGATACCGAACGAAGCGGCCTTTGCTGCGGCGACTGACCAGCCCGCATTCCAGCAGACAGCGCAGATGGTTCGAGACGTTGGGCTGACCCAAACCCGTATGCCCGACGATTTCCTGCACGTTGCGTTCGTCCGACACCAGCGCATCGAGGATCGTCAGACGGCTGGGATCGCTTAGGCCCCGGAAGAGCTTTGCCCGTAGTTCCAGTGTATCGGGTGCCGAAAGATCGTCTTGAATGTTTTGCGCTGTCATATCATTATCCACTGATACGTTAGCAGCGTACCTTTTCGCCCGCCACCACAAAAAGGATCGCACATGAGCCAGCCCGATAACAGCAAGTTGGCGACAGCCTCCTCCCCGATCCGAATGCGGGTGCAAGGCATGGACTGCGCGAAAGATGCCGCCGAGATCGAGCGCGCGGCCCGGTCTGCGGGCGTGGCCGAAGGCGACGTGAAAGTGTCCGCCGCCACCCACATCATGACATTGCGGATCGCGGACGGCGATCTGCCGAAAGTGCGGCCCGCGCTCGACGCGACCGGCTACGGTTTCGAGAAGATCGAGGACGGCGATACATCGTCCGATCCGGCCTACAAGGACCCGAGCTATCGCCGCGCGCTCTGGATCGTGGTCGCGCTCAATCTCGGATACGGCGTGGTCGAAATGTTCGGCGGGTTCCTGTCCGGTTCGCAGGCGCTGAAGGCAGACGCGCTCGATTTTCTGGGCGATGGTGCGATCACGTTTCTGGGCCTGCTCGCCATCGGCTGGAGCCTGACATGGCGGGCGCGGTCGGCGATGATCCAAGGCGTGTTTCTGGGCCTTCTGGGCCTTGGCGTTGTCGGCAGCACGCTCTGGCGTGTCCTCAACCAGACCACGCCAGAAGCCGGGTTGATGGGAGCCTTCGCGGTAGGTGCGCTGATCGTAAACATCCTCGCGGTGCTGCCGCTGCTAAAGCACCGCAAGGGTGATGCCAATATGCGAGCCGTCTGGCTGTTCTCTCGCAACGACGCCATCGGCAACCTCGCCGTGGTCATCGCCGCCGGGCTGGTCGCGTGGCTTGGCAGTGCATGGCCCGACCTGATCGTCGCGTTCGCGATCGCGGGGCTTTTCCTGCATTCGTCGTGGATGATCATCCGCGATGCCCGGAGTGACTTGGTGGAAGCTGACTAACTCCATCATGGTGCGACGCGCCGGACGAAAGCCGACATTCGCGCGCCCCGCAGCATCGGTGAGTCTGGGCTCCAAGTGGACCTTCGTTCCAATGAAGTCGAACGGCAGCTCTGGGCAACTCTCCGCCCCTACCTCTTCGGCGTCACATCCTTCATCCCATGCTGCAGCAACAATGAGACCTGTTCTGCGGTGAACTTGAACTCCTGGCCATCTGGGATCCGCTCGGCTGACACCGGGTATTTCGGGCGGCGGGGGTCGATGCCGGTGATGCGGAACTGCTCGCGCCCGGTGCTGAACTGGCGGCCGTAATCGGCGGGGGAAAGCCCAAAGGCCTCGGACAGCGCCTCGAACCGAAGCCGCTCGGGATCGAGAGCGCTGCCATCCGGCAGGGGGATCGAGACGCGGAAGGTGGCATCGAACCCCCAGCGCAGGTCGGCGCCGGTGATGTCGCGCGGCTCGACCACTAGGCGATGACGAGCGGCGACGGCTTCGCAGGCCTTCAGCATTTCAGCTTGCAGGCGCCGGCACAGCACGGGCGTCAGGTTTCTTGGTGGCTTGGCGCTGGGCATGGAAGTTTCGTGTTTGGGGTGTGCCGACAGGATTACCTCTTGCGCGGCCTCCGATCAAACCATCGGCGCAGAAGGGGGCGGGCGTCCGTCTGTTCCCCACCCCGTGCGCTGGGCAAAGTCACCTAACACCTTGTTTTTCTTTTTTAGGAATTGTCACCCGGCCTTCAATTCCACCTTCCGCCTATATTCCGGTCCCGGTCCCGTGGTCCGCCTTGATAGTGGCGCGGGTCTACGCCTGTGTCGTCGGGCAAGGAGGCTGGATGGATGGTCAGACGACTGAAACTGAATGAGAAAACCCTGCGCGAGGCGGAACCCAAGCCCGGCGTCAGCTATCAGATCTTCGACACGGAGGTGATCGGATTTGCGGCCCGGGTGCAGGCTTCCGGCGCGCGCACGTTCACGATCGACTACCGCCATGCCGGGCGGCAACGGCGGATGACCATAGGGCGCTGGCCGGAATGGAGCGTCACGGCCGCGCGCGAACGCGCCAAGGAACTGCGCCGTGCCATCGACGAGGGGCAGGATCCTCTGGCGGCGCGCGACGAATGGCGCGGGGCCCCACGTGTCACAGACATGATCGACCGCTACATCGCCGAACACCTGCCGAAACTGGCCAAGACCAATGCGGGCGACCAGGTGTCGATGCTGAAGAAGATGGTCGAACCGGCGTGGGGCAACCGGCTGGTGACGGAGATCACCAAGTCCGACGTGGCCAAGTTCCTCGATTTTGTGGCCGAGGGGCGCCCCCGTCCCTGCAAGGCAAAACCCAATAACCGGGCTCGAAAGCTGCAGGGTCACAAGCCCACCCCGATCCGCGCCAACCGAATGGGCGAGGTGCTGCGCAAGATGTTCACGCTGGCCATGGAATGGGAATGGCGGACGGACAACCCTGCGCAGGGGTTCCATCGGCGTATCGAACATGCCCGCGAGCGCTTCCTGTCGCCCGAAGAGCTGACCCGGCTGGCGGCCGTGCTGGATGCCGCCGAGGATCAGCGCGCCGCGGCCATCATCCGCATGTGCATGTTGACCGGCGCCCGGGTGGGCGAGGTCCGGACGGCCCGGTTCGAACAGTTCAACCTCGACTATGCGATCTGGTCGAAACCCGCCTCGACCACCAAGCAGCGAAAGATCCATCGCGTCCCAATTTCGCAGGACGTCGCGGCCATCGTGCGGCTGCGCCAGCAGGCAGTACCGAGCGGCAACCCATGGCTCTTCCCCGGCGACACGGTCGGGCAACCGGTGCGGGAAATCCGCCGCTTCTGGGCCAAGGCACAGAAGGACGCCGGGCTGGCCGACGTCCGGATCCATGACCTGCGCCACACCTTCGCCTCGCTTCTGGTCAGTGGCGGCGCATCGCTGGAAATAATCGGCAAGCTCTTGGGCCACAGCCAAATGCAGACCACCCAGCGCTACGCGCACTTGATGGATTCCCCCCTGCGGGCGGGCGTCGACACGGTGGCCAGCCTGCTGCGCCCGCGGCCGCGCCTCGTGCATGACGCGGCGCAGGACGGGGCCGACCTGCCGAAATCGGCCTGATCTTCACACGGTTTCCTCGCCGCGCAACTTGCGCCAGAGAGAGCTCAGCCGTTTGCGGATGGTGCTTTCATCCGGCACCTCGCCCGACTTCGAATTCTGGACGAACCAGTCCTGCACCAGCGAGACCAGAGCGGTCTGGGTTTCCGGAACGCCCTTTTCGAAGATGAACCACGTCAGCCATGCGTACATCGCATCCCAATCGTAACGCGGGCTGGCGCCGATTGTGGAGGCCGGGCGGCGCAGCAGATCGCGTTCTTCTTCGAATTGCAGCAACGACCCCGATGCCACCAGCAGGTCTGACGAGCGGATCGGGAGGCCATCCGAAGGTTCGGTCACGTGCGCCCATGTCGCGCTGCCGGGTTTGAGAACGCGCCTCAATCGGCCGATATCGTCGCTCGGCCCAAACCGCCTGAACATGCACATCAATTCGGCGATAGGCACCTCGACCAAGCCCCCCACGACTTCATCCCCACATCTGACGGGCGGAATGCCTGCGACAACCTTCAGATGGCCCTCTGCCGCCCAGCCCGCGACATCGGCCGGGGGACAGCCCCAGCGCACAGCAATTTCGTAGATGGAATAGAAGGCGACGGGCGGCAAAGGCATGAACGAACTCCTCTCAGACATACGGCATCCTTCGGCCAGGGCCGTCGGACTGCGGGTTACAAAAACCCGCCGTGCCAAGCACGCGGGTGGACTGGCTGCAGCCCACGTCGTCGAGGAAAACTGCCTGTAATTGGGCACCCCACCCCAAGAGGGGCGGCACCTGGCTTCGGTTGCCTTGTCGATTCTTATGTTCTGCTCAACCACGAATCTACGCATCCTGAAGGCGAACGATCAACCAGAATCCTGCACTGGCGCACCGGAACAAAAAAAGAACTTGTGGATATCATCCAGAACCGTCGGAACCCGACCGGAATGGTCCATTCCGGCAATTCCGGTCCCTGCGAAACCGGCGAAACCGCCTCAGCGCCGCCCAATCAGCCCCAAGCTGTCGGAGCGGTGTGGACGAAGCGCGGATCGTCGCCAGGAAGCGGCGCTTGGAATGCCCTGCGAAGGCTGCGGCAACGCCTGTCGCGTCGCGCGCTATCCGCTGAAAGTCCAATAAAACAAGGGGTGGAATTGGGAGATAGCGGCCAGTTCCACCTTCCGCCTGTCTTCCGGTCCTCACGCTCTGCTTCGCTGAAACCGCCCCCGGCAGAGGGGCGCGAGGCGAACGGAGCAGCCGATGAAGGACATGCAAAACGACCCAGTGGAGGAGGTCCCTGACCTTTTGGCCGACTGGATCAGCCGCGAGCAGCTTGCCCGCGCACTGGATTTGACCACAGACACTTTGTCGCGGTGGGAAGCCCGCCGTCAGGGTCCGCCCTGCACACGCATAGGTCGAAAGATCTTCTATCGCCGCGCCGCCATCCAGGAGTGGATCAGGGCGCAGGAACAGGCTCACCCGGTGCGCAAGACGCGGGGGCGGCCATGACGATCCACCCCCGCAGTTCCGCCTGGCCCGCCGACCGCGTGGCCGAGGCCCGCGCCGTGATCGCCGATGTCGCGCATCACAGCGATCTCCTGATCCGGCTCGCCTGCAATGTGCTCGTCCAGCATGGCGAGACGCTTGGCGAGCGAGCTGATGCCCTGCGCCTGCTGGTCGTCGTCAATGCGCGGCGGCCAGTGCGGCGCGCCCAGCGCGAGGATCAGGGGAGGGCCGCGCGATGAAGCGCCGTGGCACTCCCGAGGCCGATCTGCAGCGTGCCGTGGTGCAGGCGTTGCGCATCGCCCTGCCCCGCACCGCCATCATCCATCACTGCGCCAACGAGGTGACCGAGGCCGGGCCCCGCGGGGCCAAGCGCCAAGCGATCCTTGTCGGCATGGGCGTCCATGCCGGGTTCGCGGACCTGATGGTCCTGAGCGACGGCCGCGTCCTGTTCCTCGAACTGAAGGCACCGAAGGGGCGACTGCGGCCGGAGCAGGAGGCGTTCCGCGATGCGGTGCAGGCGCAGGGGTTCGGCTGGGCGCTGGTCCGAAGCCTCGACGACGCGCTGGGCGCGCTGGCCGATCAGGGCTTCACCACGCGCATCGCCCCTTCCCCGCGGAGGCCCGCGCCATGAGCCACGAGGCCACCAACTGGGCCATCAAGCAGCGCGGGTTGAAACCCACGACCAAGATCGTGCTCTGGCACCTCTGCGACCGGTTCAACCCGGATTACGGCTGCTTTCCTTCGCAGGACCGGCTGGCGCATGACTGCGAGATCAGCCGGTCCACACTGAACGATCACCTTGGCCACCTCGAGGCCGTGGGCCTGCTGCGGCGGGTGCCGCGGCTCGACCCCGTGACCAAGCGCCAGCTGCCCACCCGCTACATCCTGGGGTTCGAGCCGGGGTTCACACCCGTGGCTGTGGTGCCGTGTCCGGAAATCGGACACGGCGAAGGCGACGGTGCGGAAATCGCTGAGATGGTCGAGGGTTCGCGCCTTGATGGTGCTGCCGACGCCCTGCCGTGTCCGGATTTCGGACACGGGGATGAGGCGAGTCCCGTGTCCGATTTTCCAGCCGAGCCGTGTCCGGAAAATGCCGAAAGCCGTGTCCGAAATCCGGACACTAACCCTGTAAGGGAACCTCTAAGTAAACCAGTAAAGGAGGAGGAGGGCGCGCAGGCGCGCGAGACGATTTCCGATGAGGTTTTCGCGGACCTGCTCGCAGCACTCGGCCTCGACCCCGACGCCCTGCCCGGCTGGTGGCAAGGCTGGCCGCCCCGGCTGCACGTCCAGCGCTGGCGCGACGAGCTGGGGCTGACCGAGGCGGAGATCATCGCTGCCGCCGAGGCCAGCCGCCAGGAACACCCCGAACCGCCCGATGGACCGAAGGCGCTGGACCGCGCCATGCAGCGTGCAGCAGGGCGCAAGGTCGAAGATGCGGGACGGAAGCGCAGAAAGCCCAAGGCGGCCCCCGCCCCAACGGCAAAGCCGATCACCGATCTGCCCGCCTTCTACGCCGATCTGGTCAACTCCGACCGCTACCTGCCGGTCAGCGCAATCAGCAATACGATGCGCGATGCCATGCTGGCCCGGGGGCTGGTCACGGCCGAACGCCTGCGCGAGCGCGGGGTGCGGTGAATGGCATGGTGTCACGTCCCCGGCACGGATTGTCCCTCTGCGCAGGCGGCGGAGGCCTTGATCTGGGCCTCATGCTCGCCGAACCCGGCTATCACACCCGCGCCTTCGTCGAATGGGAGGACTGGCCGCGCGCGGTCCTCATCGCCGCGCAAGCAGCCGGATACTTCGCCCCGGCCCCGATCTGGACCGACCTGCGAACGTTCGACGCCCGGCCCTTCCGCGGCGCGTTCGATGCCGTCCTCGCCGGATATCCCTGCCAGCCCTTCAGCGCGGCCGGAAAGCGCGGCGGTGCCGACGATCGCCGCCACCTCTGGCCCGATGTCGCCCGCGTCATCGGCGAATGCCGCCCGGAATGGGTCTTCCTCGAAAACGTCGCCGGGCACGTCACCCTCGGCCTCGAGACCGTCCTGCGGGAGCTTTGGGGATTGGGCTACACGCCTGCGGCGGGCCTCATCTCGGCGGCAGAGGTCGGCGCGCCGCATGAGCGGTTGCGCATCTTCATCCTGGCCCACGCCGATGAGCCTGCATCCTGGCACCGGCCGCTACAATCCGGCCGGGAACAGCGACTTCACCCGCAAGGCAGAGGCATTGGCGCTGGGCATCGCGAAAGCTCTGCCGAACCACTGGCCGACACCGGCCGCGCAGAACTGGAAGGGGTCGAGCCAGGCCAGCATCACCCGCACCGATGGCAAGTCCCGGATGGACCTGCTGCACTACCGGGCGGAGCAGGGCTTCACCCACCCAGCCCCGGTGATTTCGCCGGATGGGCCACGGTTCTCGCCGCACGCCCCGATCTCGCGCCCGCTCTGGGCTTCGATGATTGCCTCGCATGGGCGCGTCGTCTCGCGGCGGATCCTGAAGGGCCGGTCGCGGCGGCGGCTGAACCCGCTCTTCGTCGGATGGCTGATGGGCTGGCCCATCGGGCACGCGCTCTGCGCCTGCTCGGCAACGGAGTTCACCCTCTGGCAGCAGCACATGCGTGGCGCACTCTCGCAGCTGCCCATGGCCTCGGGCCCGTGGATCTGGCGGCCGACCGGTGCAGCCCAGCGCCCGGCGCAGATGGATTTCCTTGAAGGATTGCAGCCATGAGTTTCCACGGCCGCGTCAGCGGCACCAGGATCAAGCGCGCGCTGGGTGTGCAAGCCGCGCTGGAATGGGCGTTCCGGATCGAACAGGCGCAGCTGGAACTGCCGCTGCCCCCGGACGTCACCGAGGAAGGTTTCGGCTTCGGCCTGGAATACGTCCTGCTGCAACGGGCCGTGCTGGGCTGCAAGATCGACGGCGGCCAGCACAAGATCGGCGGCTACACGCACGGTAAGCGGTCGCAGAACAGCACGGTCAGCTTAGCTTGACGGCTTGAAGTTCCACGGCAGCAGGTCGTCGAGGCGGCTTTGAGGGTGGCCGTTGGCAATCGCGGTCAAGGTGGCCCTTAGATATTCGAA
>NZ_VKDF01000032.1 GCF_007096355.1 Paracoccus sp. M683
ATGAAGCGCTCAAAGAACGCCCACTCCTCGTCCGACATAAGGTCTCGTGCCAAGCTGGTCTCCATCGCAGATGCCAGCTTGAATCATGCCCCAAGCCCAAGGGGAATCCCTTTTGTCAACACGACCTAACCGGCAATTTCAATGCCGACACCTTCGTCTTTACGGATGGTCACGGCGTCGATGTCATCACCGATTTCGATGCGGATAACGATTTGGAAAAGATCGACTTCAGCGGGCTGTCCACCATGACCAGCCTTGCAGAGGTGATGGCGGCGTCCCGGCAGGCCGGAACGAATGTCATCATCGAGACCGGCGCAGGCAACAGGATCGTGCTGGAAAATACCGTCCTGAGCCAACTGGACGGAAACGATTTCATCTTCTGACAACAGCTGGCACGGCCTTGAAAAACGGCGGGGCGCTTGAATGCGCCCCGCCACAGCCATTCTGGTGGCGTTCCCGCCGCCGCCCCGGATCAGCCAAGCATCTGCAACAGCGCCCGCGAGGGCTCGCCGGTGGCCGGCAGTCCGCGCGACCGCTGGAAGGCCGAGATCGCCTCGCGCGTGGCCGGGCCGATCACACCGTCGCTGCCCTTGGTGTCATAGCCCATGGCCGTCAGGCGGGATTGCATCCGGCGGCGGTCGTCGATGGTCAGACCGTATTGGTCGGGCGGAAAGCTGCCCTGGATCGCCGCCCCGCCGCGCAAGCGGTCGGCCAGGTGGCCCACGCCGATCACGTATTTCTCGGCGTTGTTATAGCGGGTGATAACCGTGAAGTTGCGGAAGGTCATGAAGGCCGGACCGCCCGCTCCCTGCGGGGTGATGATCGAGGCCGGGCCGTAATCAGGCACAGTGCCGCCACTTGCCGCGCGCACCCCCATCGCCGCCCAGGCCGAGGGGCTGCGCGTGGTGCCGCGCCCGGTCGGTCCCGAAAAGCCGGCGGGCAGCCGCACCTCGACGCCCCAGGGCACGCCGCGCTGCCAGCCCGATCGCGCCAGATAGGCCGCCGTCGAGGCCAGCGAATCCGTCGGGTCGTTCGACCAGATGTCGCGGCGGCCATCGCCGGTGAAATCGACGGCATAGGCAAGATATGATGTCGGTATGAATTGCGTGTGCCCCATGGCCCCGGCCCAGCTGCCGGTCATGCCCGCAGGGCTGACATCGCCGTTTTGCAGGATCTTCAGCGCGGCGACCAGTTGCTGTTCGAAGAACGATCCGCGCCGCCCCTGATAAGCCAGCGTGCTGGTCGCTGCGATCACCGGAATATTCCCGCGCCGCTCGCCATACATGCTTTCCATGCCCCAGACCGCGACGACGACGGCCGGTTCCACCCCGTATCGCGCCTCGATCTGACGCAGCGCACCGCCATGGCGCGCCAGATTGGCGCGACCCTTGCCGACCCGTTCCTCTGATGCGGCAATGGCCAGATAGTCTTCCAGCGTGCGGGTAAATTCGGTCTGGTTGCGATCCTTCTCGATCACGTCGGGCAGATAGCCGCCGCCCTGCGCAAAGGCGTTGTCGAAGGTCGAGGCCGAGATCCCCTGGCCAAGCGCCCTGCCCCGGAACCCTGCCACCCATCCGTCATAGCCCGCATTTGGCACGGGCCGCGGCGGAGGCGCGCTGCTGCCCGAAGGGGCCCCGCCACCGCCCGGCAGCCGCGGCCCGCAAGAGGCCAGCCCCGCCGCCATCAACCCGAAAATTGCCGCCCGTCTGCCTGCCTGAAAGGTCATCCCTGTCTCTCCTCATGGTTTTTACCTTGTCTAGCCGCTGACGAATGGCGCGAAAAGTCGTGATCAGGCCGTGATCGGCCATGCGGCGGTGACCCGCTTGAAATCATGGTCAAGTTTTCTGCGCGGTGGCCCCGATTGCAAAATTGCCGTTGCCAATGGCATCGCAAAGGGGCAGCAACCGCACATGAACGAGAACAAGACACAACACAGCGCATTGGAAGATGCCCAGGGCATCGCCTTCGGCAGCTTCATGGCGGCCTTTGGTGTCACGATCCTGACCCATTTGGGGCTGGTGACCGGGCAGACGGCGGGCCTGGCGATCCTGATCGCCTATCTGACGGGCTGGGACTTCGGGCCGGTCTTTTTCATCATCAACATCCCCTTCTACTGGCTGGGATACCGGCGTTTCGGGCTTGCCTTCACAGCAAAGACCTTCGCGGCGGTGCTGCTGACATCACTTCTCAGCGGGGTGATGCCGGGATGGATCGGCTTTGCCACGATTCAGCCGGCCTTTGGTGCCGTCCTGTTTGGCGCGGTGGTCGGGGCCGGGCTGCTGGCCCTGTTCCGGCATGGATCATCGCTTGGCGGTGTGGGCATCGTGGCGCTGTATATCCAGGATGCGACCGGGTTTCGCGCGGGCTGGGCACAGCTGATCTTTGATGCGACGCTGTTTGCCCTGGCGCTGCTGATCATCGACTGGCAGGCCGTCGGTTACAGCTTTCTTGGTGCGGTGGTGCTGAACATGACCATTGCCATTAACCACCGCCGCGACCGCTATATCGTTTAGGCTTCGGCAAGACCCGCACAAAGCGACAGCGGCGCCCCGATCGGGACGCCGCCAGCTTGCCTGTATGGGATGACCCCGGCGATCAGCGGGCGGTTTCGCGCACCACCTCGCCGCGCGGGTTCAACTCGACCGTGACATTCTCGCCGGCGGCATTCACCGCCTCGACGGTGGTGCGTGGGCCGTCACGGGTGATGCTGCCCAGATCGGCATAGCCCGCATCGGTCAGAATCGTCGTCACCGAGGCATCATCCAGCTGCGCGGTCGGCTGGCCGCCCCCCATGGCGGGACCGTCGCCGCCCGGACGATCCCCACGGGCTTGGTCGCCTTTGGGGCCATGATCACCGCCCCGGCCCCCTTGATCGCCATGCTTGCCGCCAAAGTGGCCGCCGCGTTCGCTTCTGTCGCCACGGCGGTCACGGCGGTCACGGCGATCGTCGTCACCCCGGCCGAAACGCACCAGCGAGCCATCCTCGGCAAAGATCGCGCGCAGGTCCTCGCCCAAGGCGTCGCTGCCCTCGATCATCACCCCTGACATCTGCGATTCCGCCGGCGGCAGGCCGATTTCCTCGACCGTGGCGAATTGCGAATAGATGTCGGAACTGCGCACCGCCTCGGGCACCAGCGCCTCGATCACCGAGGCAGGCAGCGGGGCGTCGTCATCGGCCTCGATCTTGCGCAACTGACCGGCGCGGTCCAGCTTGGCCTCGATCTGGGTGCCATCGGCCAGCGTGCCCTCGACATCGGTACGGCGGCCATCCTGGTCGATGTCGATATTTTGCAGGTTCAGCGCCTTCAGCACATCGGGCAGCGTGTCGACGGTGACGGTCACCGGCGCGGCAGGCGGCTGCGGCGCCTCGGGCGTGGTCGGGGTTGCGGTCTGGGCCAGCGCGGCGCCACCCAGGCCGGTGACGATGGCGATGATGGCCGCAGTGTTACGGAACTTGCTGCTCATAACGATACCTTTCGTTTCTTCTGTCCTGGGGCACCCTGCCCCTGGTTGACGAATCGCTTCTAACCCAACGAGATCGAACCAAAGGCCAATGGCCCATTTGGGTTTCGTTTGGCTTTCCCATGCCAAAACACCACCATGCGCCCGATCCTGATCGCCCTGTTCCTGCTGCTGACCGCCCCTCCTCTGCATGCCGAAGAGGATTTCCGTCCCCTGCCCCTGCATGAGGCCGCGCGGCTGGTCGCAGAACGCTATCAGGGTCGGCTGCTGGCGGCGAGGCTAACCCCCCCGACCCGCCATGAACGCGATCTGGGGGTCGAACTGGTGACGGAATTGCGGCTGCTGACGCCCGCGCGCAATCTGCTGGCAATCCGCCTGGATGCGCGCAATGGCCGGTTTCTGGACGTGGCAGGCGTGGGGCAGACCGAGGCATTGAAACGATGAGAGCATTGATCGTCGAGGATGACGAGACCCTTGCCGGGCAGCTGGCCCGCGCCATGCAGGATGCAGGTTTCGTCACCGACATCGCCCATGATGGCGAGCAGGGCGAATATCTCGGCGCGACCGAAACCTATGACGTGGCGGTGCTGGATCTGGGACTGCCCGGCCTGCCGGGGATCGAGGTGCTGACCCGCTGGCGCGATCAGGGGATCGGCATGCCGGTGCTGATCCTGACGGCGCGCGGCGACTGGACCGACAAGGTCGCGGGCTTTCGCGCCGGGGCCGATGACTATGCCGTAAAACCGTTTCGCCTGGACGAGGTCGTCTTGCGGGCCCAAACCCTGATCCGCCGTGCGGCAGGTCATGCGCGTCCGGTGATCCGCGCCGGCAAGCTGCAACTGGATGCGCAGCTGGGTGTCATCACGCTGGACGGATCGCCGCTGAAACTGACGGCGTTCGAGACCCGCATCCTGGGTTATCTGATCCATCACCAGAACCGCATCGTCAGCCGCACCGAACTGTCCGATCACCTGTACGAGGCCGATAGTGACCGGGATTTCAAATCCATCGAGGTGGTGATCGGGCGCTTGCGCAAAAAGATCGGCGATGGCGTGATCGAGACGCGGCGCGGCGAAGGCTATATTCTGCGGTCCGGCGCATGATGCGGTCAATCCGGGCGCGGATGCTGGTTCTGGCTGCGGTCTGGATCACGGTGGCGCTGCTGGCGGCCTTTCTGGCCATCGGCTCGGTTCTGGGGCGTTTTGTCAGCGAACGTTATGATGCCGAACTGCGTGCCATTGCCGATACGCTGATTGCCGGGGTCGAGGTCGAGGATGACGATGGCGGCCGCATCGAGGTTGATTCCCCGCCGACCGATCCGCGTTTCATGCTGCCGCTGTCGGGCTGGTATTGGCAATTGCGCGCCGACGGTCACGTTATCGCGAAATCGGATTCGCTGTTCGATGCCTCTTTCGCGCTGCCTGAACGGGGCCGTGCACCGGGGCCGGGCCGGGGTCGCGGGCCGGGGTCCGAGCCGCTACGCGTGCTCAGCGAGGATTTCACCGTGCCCGGCAGCGATATGCAGCTGTCGCTGATCGTGACCGCCCCTGCCCGCGAGGTCTGGGACAGTCTGGCCGAGGTGCGCCGGCCGTTGGCGATCTCGCTGGCTGTGCTGGGCCTGGGGTTGGCGCTGGCCGTCGCGGTGCAGGTCTTTGCCGGTTTGGGCAGCACCCGGAAACTGGGCGATGACCTGCGCCGTGTCCGGGCAGGCGAGGTCGAACACCTGCCAAGCCCCGGCGTCCGCGAGCTGGACCCACTGGTGACAGAAATCAACGCCGCCCTGGATCAGAACGCCACCCTTCTGGCCCGGTCGCGTCAGCATCTGGGCAATCTGGCACATTCGCTGAAAACGCCGCTATCGGCGCTGTCGAACGACCTGCCGCCCGACCATGCCGGACAGGCGCTGATCACGCGGATGGACCGGCTGATCGGCTGGCATCTGCGCCGCGCCCGTTCCTCGCAGCCCCGCGTGCTGGGCCAACGCACCCCGGTCCGCGAGGTGATCGACGACATCCTGCTGGTGTTGCGTCATCCGATGGCCGACAAGGGCATGCGCGCCGAGGTCACCTGCCCGCCCGGCGCCGCATTCGCCGGCGAAAGGCAGGATCTGGAAGAGATCATCGGCAATCTGGCTGAAAACGCGGTGAAATGGGGGGGCTCGATCCTGCGCATCACCGTGACACCCGGCCTGACCATCCGCATCGAGGATGATGGCCCCGGCATGGCCGAAACAGACGCGCCCCGCGCATTGATCCGCGGCGCAAGGCTGGATGAAAACGGTCCGCCCGGCAGCGGGTTGGGATTGGCCATCGTCGCCGATCTTGCGGCGCTGAATGGCGGCGAATTGCGGCTGGAGCGGTCCGAACTGGGCGGGCTGGCGGCGGTTCTGATCCTGCCCGATTGACCGGCGGCGGCTGTGGCCGGCTGGATGCCGAAACCTCGGGCAGGGTGCAGGCGCGACGGCAGGCAGGATAATTTCAATATCGCCCTCAAATTTTACCCTTTGATAAAATTTTTAACCTGTGGCAGCCTGATTCGCATAAGGCTAAGCCAGGGGGGCGCAAGATGACCCAAGCCAAGCTGACACCGGGTGTCGTTCCCGGCCGTCTGATGCAGGCAGATTATGCAGTGAATTTCGCCGATGTGGCCCCGCCGCTGGACCGGCACGCGGCACAGGTCGCGGCCGATCGCTGTTATTTCTGTCATGATGCGCCCTGCATCACAGCCTGCCCCACCGGCATCGACATTCCGCTGTTCATCCGCCAGATCTCGACCGGGACGCCGGATGCGGCGGCGCTGACCATCTTTCACCAGAACATCCTGGGCGGCATGTGTGCCCGCGTCTGCCCGACCGAAAACCTGTGCGAAGGCGCCTGTGTGCGGATGGAAGCCGAGGGCCAGCCGGTCGAGATCGGCGCTTTGCAACGCTATGCCACCGACGGGATGATCGACGCCCCCCATCCCTTCCTGCGCGGCGCCCCCACTGGCAAGCGCGTCGCGGTCGTGGGTGCCGGGCCTGCGGGCCTTGCGGCGGCGCATCGGCTGGCTGCCAAGGGGCATGAGGTGGTGATCTTCGAGGCACGCGAAAAGGCGGGCGGGCTGAATGAATACGGCATTGCCAGCTACAAGACGGTCGATGGCTTTGCCCAGGCCGAGGTCGACTGGTTGCTGTCCATCGGTGGCATTCAGCTGCGCACCGGTCAATGCCTTGGCCAACAGATCACGCTGGATCAGCTGCGCGCGGATTTCGACGCGGTGTTCCTGGCCATGGGTCTGGGCGGGGTCAATGCCCTGCGCGCCGATGGCGAGGATCGCGACAATATTCGCGATGCGGTCGATTTCATCCGCGATCTGCGCCAGGCCGAGGATCTGGCAGCCTTGCCCATCGGACGCGATGTGGTGGTGATCGGTGGCGGCATGACGGCGGTGGATGCCGCCGTTCAGGCCAGGTTGCTGGGGGCCGAGACGGTCACCATCGTCTATCGCCGTGGCCAGGACCGCATGGCAGCAAGCCGTCATGAACAGGAACACGCAACATCATCGGGGGTTCGCATCATTTGCAATGCCGCGCCGGTTGCCGTGCACGGAAATGATGCAGTTGCCGAGGTCGAGTTCTGCTATACTCAGGACGGGCCGGGTGGGCTGGTCCAGACCGAGAACCGTTTTCGCCTGAAGGCCGATCAGCTGTTTCGCGCGATTGGCCAGCGGCTTGAGGGCGCACCTCAGGCCCTGGCGCTGGAGGATGGCAAGATTGCCGTCACCGGGGCGGGCCGCAGCTCGGTTCCGGGGGTCTGGGCTGGTGGCGATTGCGCGACCGGCGGCGATGATCTGACGGTGACTGCCGTGGCCGAGGGGCGCGACGCGGCCGAGGACATTGACGAGGTATTGCGTGGGGACGGATAAACATGGCCTGCTTTTGGGGATCACGACGCCGATCTTCCGAGACGCGGATGGGCGGATGCAGATGGAATTGCAGACCGTGTCGGGCCTTTACGCCTGGCGTCAGCATTTCGACAAGATGACTGTTTTCACGATATGTCATGATCAGCGCCCTGCCCCGCAGGGCTGGACCATGATCGACCACGGACAGATGGCGGCTGATGGAATCACGATCGTGCCCCTTCCCGATACCTATAACCGCCGGATCTATCTGCAAAAGCGCCGCGAGGTGGCCGATCAGCTGCGCGTGTTGATGGAACAGGCGGACTATTGCACCTTCGGTTACGGCGGCTGGATCGGCGACCCCGGCGAGATCGCCGCCGCCACCGCCAGGCAGCACGCCATCCCCCATGCCGTCTGGCTTGACCGCGTTGAATCGCAGGTGGTGCGCAGCGAGGGGGGCAATGGTCTGAAAAACCGCATGAAAACAGCGGTTCGCGCCACGGTGATCGCCTATAACGAGCGGCGCTCGGTCAGGGCTGCCGATCTGGCGCTGCTTCATGGCGCGACCGTTTTTGACCATTTCAAGGATTGCGCCCGCAACCCGCATCAGGTCGATGACATCCATTTCACCGAGGATGACCGCGCCGATCCGGCATTCGTCGCGGACAAGGCTGATGCCGCGGACCAGGGCCCGCTTCGAATCCTGTATTGCGGCCGGGCCTCGCCGATGAAGGGCGGGATCGACTGGCTGCGGGTGCTTGTCGGGCTGAAGCAACGCGGCATCGCCTTCACCGCCCGCTGGCTGGGCGAAGGTGAGCTGCTGAATGACATGCGCGCCTTTGCCGCCACCGAAGGGCTGACCAGCGAAGATCTGACGCTGGAGGGCTTTGTCGCCGATCGCCAGATCGTCCGGCAGGCCTATCGAGATGCGCATCTGCAACTGTTCTGCCACCAGACCGATGAATCGCCCCGCAACCTGATCGAAAGCCTGCATTCCGCCACACCCCTGATCGGGTATCGCGACTTTTTCGCGGCCGAGCTGGTGGACGAGAAAGGCGCTGGTTTGCTGGTGCCGCGCGGCCAGGTGGACCAGCTTGTCGATGCGGTTGCCGGGTTGGACGGCGACCGGGCACAGCTGGCGCAGATGATCCGCAATGCGGGCGATTCCGCAGCGCACCTGACCCGCGAACAGGTCTTTCGTCATCGAAGCGAGATAATCCGCCGCGAATTGCCGCTCATGCGGCATGCCGGCGTCTGAGAAGGAAGGAAAGCCATGGCCGATCTGCGTGCTGATTTTGTCGGGATCAAATCTCCCAATCCGTTCTGGCTGGCCTCGGCCCCGCCGACGGATAAGGAATACAATGTCCGCCGCGCCTTTCAGGCCGGTTGGGGCGGCGTGGTGTGGAAGACCCTTGGGGCCGAAGGTCCGCCGGTCGTCAATGTCAACGGCCCGCGCTATGGCGTCGTCTATGGTGCCGACCGCCGCGTGCTTGGTATCAACAATATCGAGTTGATCACCGACCGCCCGCTGGAGGTGAACCTGCGCGAAATCAAATCGGTCAAGCGCGACTATCCCGACCGGGCGCTGATCATTTCGCTGATGGTGCCCTGCGACGAGGACAGCTGGCGCACGATCCTGAAGCAGATCGAGGATACCGGCGCCGATGGTGTCGAGTTGAATTTCGGCTGCCCCCACGGGATGAGCGAGCGCGGCATGGGATCAGCCGTGGGCCAGGTGCCGGAATATATCGAGATGGTGACCCGTTGGGTAAAGCAATATTCCCGCATGCCCTGCATCGTGAAGCTGACGCCCAATGTCACCGATGTCCGCAAACCGGCCGAGGCCGCGAAACGCGGTGGTGCCGATGCGGTCAGCCTGATCAACACGATCAATTCCATCACCTCGGTCGATCTGGATCTGTTCGCGCCCCAGCCCACCATCGACGGCAAGGGTGCGCATGGCGGCTATTGCGGTCCGGCGGTCAAGCCCATCGCATTGAACATGGTGGCCGAGATTGCCCGCAGCGCCGAAACGCGCGGCCTGCCGATCAGCGGTATCGGCGGCGTGACGACATGGCGCGACGCGGCCGAATTCATGGCCCTTGGCGCCGGCAATGTGCAGGTCTGCACGGCGGCGATGACCTATGGGTTCAAGGTCGTGCAAGAGATGATCAGCGGTCTGCGCGACTATCTGGACAGCCATCAGATGCAGCTGTCGGATCTGATCGGCCGAGCCGTGCCGAATGTCACCGACTGGAACCAGCTGAACCTGAACTATGTCACCAAGGCGGTGATCGACCAGGACGCCTGCATCAAATGCGGCCGCTGCTATGCCGCCTGCGAGGATACCAGCCACCAGGCCATTGCCATGAAGCCGGGTCGCGTTTTCGAGGTCATCGAGGAAGAATGCGTTGCCTGCAACCTGTGCCTGGATGTCTGCCCGATCGAGGATTGCATCACCATGCGCGAACTGGCGCCGGGCGAGACGGACAAGCGCACCGGCCTTCCCCGTGGCGGCTATGCCAACTGGACGACGCATCCGAACAATCCGCTGGCGCGCGCGGCGGAATAGCGCGCGTCCGTCCGGGGCGACGCTGGCGATCGGCGTTATTGCAGAAGTCGGCGCCAAGACGTGATGCCCCTTTCCCCAACCAAGATCAGGCCACGCGTTCGATCTCGGCGGTGCCGAGGGCGTTGAAGCGGTTCATCAGGGCAACTCGGATGTGGATCTCGGCGGTCTGGCGATCGGGATCCCTTGACGCGATCCGTTCGCCGAAGGACCCAGGTTTCTCATCCGAGCTTCGATCTTGCTAAGCACATGATATCCGGACCACCGCTTCCAGATCGTCGGCAAGCCGGTCGCCCGCAGGATGTCGTTCCTGGCGAGCGCAGCCGGCAGTCCTCCTTCCAGAGGCGGCCGTTCTTGCGGATGGGAATGGCTCCCGTGCCGCCGCGCGCCAGGATCGCCGAATGGCACCTCCGGGTGTCAAAGGCGCCATCGCCCGTTACGGTGCCAATTTCCTCGCCATCCGGTATCTGGTCGAGGAGTTCGGGCAGGACAGGGCTGTCGCCCTCTCGGCTGGAGGTGAACTCCACCGCCCGGATGTCGCCTGTCGCGGCATCCATGGCCAAATGGACCTTGCGGTACTGGCGGCGGCGGTGCGTGCCGTGCTTCCTGGCCAGCCACTCGCCGTCGCCGAGAAACGTGATCCCGGTGCTATCCACCAACAGCTTCAGGGGGCCCTGGGTCCGGCGGAACGAGAGCTGGACGGTGATCGTCTTCTGGCGCCGGCTGAGCGTGGAAAAGTCGGGTACCGTCCAATCCAGCCCTGCCATCTTGAGGATGCTGGCAACCATGCCCGTCGTTTACCGGAGCGGCAGGCCGCAGAGCACCTTCACCATCAGGCTAAACTGGATGGCCGCGTCGGAGAACACGGGCGGACGCCCCGGCTTGCCGCATTTCGGAGCGAGCCAGGCCATATCCCGGTCCAGCCAGACGAGCAGCGACCCGCGCCGCTTCAGCGCGTCGTTATAGGATTTCCAGTTCGTCGTACGATAGCGGGCAGGTTCGGGCTTCGTCATGGCAGGCTCTTAACCCACCGGATTCACGCTGTGAATCCCGGAAGTCGATGAGTTCTGCAACAACGCTCCGTGAACGGTGGTTGTTGATTTCCACCCAGAACTGAGCCGGCATTTCCATCGAGAAGTGAGCCACCTCTGACTATGGATTTCCGGTCATTCAGTGGTCAAGGCGTGATTGTTCTCCTTCTTTTGGCGCGTTGCGGCAG
>NZ_VKDF01000033.1 GCF_007096355.1 Paracoccus sp. M683
AGCGCGCCGAGCGCTTGAGCAATTTGAGGGCTCCGCGCCCGGCGCGCTTGCGCCGGACGGCGAAGCCGAATACCCAAATCCAACCTGCAGACTCTCGTTATGAACGAGGGACCAGCAGGGGGCAGGTCACAGCGCCCCGCTAAAACGGGGAGGATTACCCCCTGGCTCGACACCTTCCGCTGGGTCTTCATCGCCCTCGCGCTGGCCGGGATCGGCCTGACCGTCTACGCCCGGCTCGACGACTGGAAACGGGGGCGGCGGTGATGGGTGCGCTGTCTGTGCTGAAGGCATCACGCCGGATGCAGCGCCTCGCCATCGGAATCGCGCTGATCGGCGCGGTCCTCCTCTTCCTCCTCAACCTGCGGCGGGCAGGTGAACAGGCCGGGCGTGCCGCCGAGCGCCTGCAAGACATGGAAAGGACAAACGATGCGTTGCAACGGATGCTGGAGGCCGGGGCGGATCGGCCCCGCGATCGCGATGACCTGGCTGAGCGCCTGCGGGGCGGGCGGTTCTGAGCAGGGCGGCGCGGTCTGTCCGCCGGTAGTCGAGTATCCGACGGCGGTGCAGGAAAAGGCGGCGGCGGAACTGGACACGCTGCCCGAGAATACCACGCTGGTCGGGATGATGGCGGATTACCATGTCCTGCGGCGGCAGGCGCGGGCTTGCCCTTCATAGGGGGCATAGGCCGGGTGGGTTCTGATCCGCCCCGCACGGCCCGGGATTAACGATGTCAAAAAGCGGCAGGGACTCGGTACAAATCGATCATGACATGAGTGTCGCCGCCTGTCGCGCACGGAAATGGGCACAATTGTGCATGCGGTAAAGGATCACCGGTTTGCGTAGTATTCGTGTGATCCGCATCCGGCGGCAGATAAGACGAGCGCTTATCCGTTTCTCACCAGATCCAGAGCGGGCTCCAACGCCGGTTCGATCTGCTGGATCCTGTCGATGATCTCGGTGAACCATGGCTGCGCCTGCCACGATCCCGCCGGAACCGTCCAATCCTTGAGGATCGCGAAGCTGGTTCGCATCAGGGGATGGTCGATCTCTGCCGTTGCCAGCCCCAGCCGCGCGCGCGCCCGGATGAATGCATAGACCGAAATCGGCCAGAGGTGATGGGCCTCGTTGACCATTTCAAAGCCCTGGAACCACGACATGTCGGGGTTGTCCTTGTCGGCCTGCAACGTGGCCATATGCGCATCGCAGAGCTGCCCCCCCCATTCTGCGGCTTTGACAGGATCGGGCTCGGGCAGACCGATCCGCGCGCAGTCCAGCCAGAAGCGGTCGGGCGGGATATGGAAACTTTCCCAGTCGATGACCTCGCCGCGCATGACCGCAAGCATCTCCAGAGCGAAGACGCTGAGCTTGGCAGGGGAACCGAAATAGCCAGTGGACTCAGGAGAGCTGGGGACAAAACGGCCAGAGGTGACAACCCCCATCGCGATCTCGCGTGTCGGCTCGATCAGGTCCGCTCGGCTGGTAGCCATCAGTTCCAGCAGGTATTCGCCATAGTCTGATAAACGAGGGGGCTTACGATGCAATTTACGGTCGAAATCGTTCTTCTCAACAGCAAAGCCCAAAAACCTACTGCGTTGAGAGAAGTCGAGTACCTCGCCCCTTAATTTTCTGGACGCGGCTACCCAGTAGGAAAAATTCAACAAAGCATCATCGCCTGTGGCCAGCGCAAGGGTAGGTATGCTCACCAAGGGTCCATAATCTGAAGGGTCCGTGAGCTTACGAAGCCCATCCGCTATAAAGTCCTCAACAGCTACCAGATCAGACAATTCTCCTTGGTAAATCTTAAGAAGTCTCATAAGAGGCCGTTCATCGTACGATTTCATTGCCAAATTTCCAAGATGATCTCGCCGGATTGATTTCCAGACTGGTCAAGTTCAACCTTCGCGAGAAGTTTTGTCACGCTATTCTGTTCAAGCGATGTTTTCAGACCATCGATCGCCTCTCGGTGATCAATCATGTCTTCCCAGGTGCGACCGGTCTTTTGCCCGCTATTTCTCGCCTGACGCGCCCTCCTAATACCTCTCTCGACCGTATCAATCTGATCCTCTAAATAGCTATCGCCCTTCTGCGCCTCGCTCAACGGCGGAAAGGGCAGATCACGGCCCATCCTCGACTTGACCTCAATGACCACATGATGCGGGGCCGGTGGCCTCGGCGCTATGATCGGCACGACCGCATCCAGTCCATGCCCGGACCGGTTCTGGATCTGCAGCGCATCCCCGAAGGTCATGTCTTTCATATCGAATTCCAGCGACTGCCCACCCTTGGTCACGGTGAACTTCTTCGACGGAACCTTGCCTGATCGCAAGGCCCTGAGAACCGCGTCCTCACCAAACCTGCCGACCGCGCCCGAGAGGTTGAACAGGAGCTTTGCGCCACCGGTCTGAATGGCGTCGTTGATCTTGAGCATTTCCTCGTTCGATCCGACGACCGTTCGGAAGTTCGCCTTGGTGCCGGGCGGGCCCTCGATCGCGATTTCATACTTGTTCCGCATGTTCGGGTATTTCTGAAAGCTGAACTTGAAGCCGGCTTTCTTCAGATCAGCAGCAAGAGAAACAAGCGTCGCGGCACGGATCTTGTCGTATTTGCCCATCAGCGTCTCTCCCAGACTTCGACCTCGTTGGCGTCAGCCGGTTGCATCATGGCACCAGGATCGCCATAATTGACGCCGGCCGGAATGATCGCGAGCGCGCGCCATTTTCCTTTCACGCCGACGGCGATATTGATCATGCTGTAGGCTGTGCGCATGGCCTTTTCGCCGTCAGAATCGCCAAGTGTGCGGCCAAGGAAGGCCGCCGCCTCCTCCAACGGGTTGATGCCGTTATCCTTATCACCCCCGATGAAATCGGTATAGGTCTGGACCGCGTCCGAAGCCTCAATGGCCAGCACCACCAATGCTGCGGCACGCAGCGCAAAAGTTCCCGCCCCGACGACCGCACCGACACCGGATACAAGCGCAAGGGCCGTCAGCCCGATCATCGCCGCATCGAAAGCCGTCTTTGCCCATTGCGAGAAATTCTGCTCGATCTCGATCGCCTGTTTCATGCGGACAGCAAGCTGGCGCAGTTCGGCATCGGTGAAGTCTTCGTAGCGCTTGTCGACCATCAGAACCAGCTTGTTCACTGACCTGACAATGTTCGAAGGAAGGGTGGCGACAATCCCCGGCTCGTAGTTTTCATAAAACCAGGGATCGTTGGAAACATGGTCCGTCAGACCATACATCGCGGTATAGGCCGTGCCGACATCACTGGAGAAATCCATTTCGTAATACCAGTCCCGCTCGATTCCGGGCGAGAAGAGCATGGCGGTCTTGATGCGTTCTTCGCGGCCATGCTGATCCTCAAAGGCCTGCATAAAGCGCATCCAGAATTTCAGGAGAGGCGATCCCTTCTGCGCAATGATATCCTCCATCAGCAATCCCACACCTGGATCGCGAAGACCAAGAATCCGGTCCATATCTCCCAGCCCGTCGGTCGGGTCGGCGGCGAAACACACATCCGTGCCGCAGACCCCGGTCGGGCAGTCAGCCGGGTCGCTGTCCTGATAGTTCTGGGCGGGTTCAAGAGGTTCCACGATCAATTCTCCCGCTGATGAGTTTCAGGGCCGAATGCGGCATTCAGTGCCGATGCGATGCGCCGAGGATCGGCACGGTCATAGGTCGACATCCAGCCGGGATGCATCGGGTCGACAAAGAACCGCAAACCAAGCGCTTCGGCGATCAGGACATGCCGTACGATCAGAGCTTGATCCTGCAGGCCAAGATTCCACGCATCCGCGTAAGCGGCATTGATGAAGGCGCGCATCTCGGCGTCGCCGGCCGTCCCACCCCGCTTGCGGTGAGAGGTCGCAAGCAAGTCGAGCGCCCTAGTCCAACCATCAGCATCGGATAGTGGCCTGGATAGCAGCTCGTCGCCAATCCTGCGGACATCCGCGAGATGGTCGTGCTCCCAATAGGGCGACATCCGCGCCAGCAACTCGCCGATCGATTTGTCGTCTTCGATCCGGCGCGCTGCGGCCTGGCGCTCACAGCAGGCGGCGATACCCGGGAAGCGCGGATCGGACAGCACGCCCGCTCCAAGTACCAGGCGCGCATAGGCGACGCGCATGGACAGAAGCGCACTTGGGCGCCGAAGCCGCTGGGTTTCCTCATAGGCCTCGCCGACGACATTTCGCGCGGCGTCATGGGCTTCGATCTCGCCCATTCCCACGAAGCGCGCGCGGAACCGGGATGTCAGCTCATCGGCCCCGGTATCGAGGAAGTCCTCGAACTTGCCCGTGCGCAGGCTCTGAAAGATCTCGTCGGTCAGCTGCATTGTCAGATCACGACGGCGCCTTTGCCGTCCTCCGTCGCAACGATCAGTGCAGCGATCCCTTGCAGGAACTCGCCATATTGCCGGGGTGGAAGAGACGGGATGGTCCGGCGCGCCACTTCGGGCGAATAGAAGCGGAAAATATACCAGCGATCCTCAGCCGGATCATAAAGCTGGGTGAATTTCCGAAAATGCTGTCTCATCCTCGTCAGATCATGGGTGCTGCGAAGCCAGACGCCCCAGCCCTGCCCCCAGCCTTCCCGGATGAGCCAGTCGGCAGCGCGGGTGCGGTTTTCGACCCTGACGAGATAGGGCGCATGCCTGGCCAGACGATCAGCCGAGGCCCCTTGATACAAGGATGCGTATTCCGCACCGAAGCCCTGCAGGACGGTTTCGATGTCAGGCCTGCGAGCCGCTTCGATCAGGATATAGGTATGAAATGCGGTTTCAGTCGCATCGCCGGAAATGACCACGGCATTCCTGCCTCTCGGACGAACCACACCGAAGAGCAGCTGATTCAGGGCATCAGCGACATTCCCTTCGAGCGCCACGCGATGCGCCAGTTCACGCCTCGTTGCCGAATTCCGCATTGCGTTCACTCTTCCGTCAGCTTGCGAACGCATATCTGGGCAAGCTCCAGACCTTCATTGACAGCGCTTTCCAGGCTGGCGATCTGGTCGGGGGCGCCGCTGCTGATTTCGACCGGCGCCTTCAGTTCAATCTTCACAGCACGTATGACGACGCCAGACGGATTGATCTCGATGGTTCCGCCAGGGCCACCGATGATGAACTTGTCCTTCGCGTGCAGCACCTGAACCCGGGAATGCTGGAACAATTTCGATCCGACCAGAACTTCGGATTCGCCCTCCACCTTCATGTAATGATGCGCGCCAACCTCCTCCTGGTGATTGGCATGGGTATATTCCACGCGGTGATTATTGACGTAGTCAAAGCTGTCCTTCGTAACTTCGCGCTCTGCGTTTCTGCGTACGAATTTCCGCTCGTCCCGGGAAATCGTCTCGACATGGTCGCGGCCGACATCGATCTGCTTGTCCCGACCGATCCGTTCCTTCTGATCGACACCGACTACCTTCAGGCGCATGTTGCCAATCCGATGCGATTCGTCGTTTTCGATGACGGTGTTGTGGTCTTTCTGCGCATGCATGAAGACCTCTTCGCGGCCTTTCTCGTCCTCGAAGCGGAATTCGTTATATCCGTCGCCCTGATGTGTGTCGGACTTGAAGGTGCTGACCGTCTTGTTCGCGGGCAGAGGGTACGGCGCCCCATTCTTGCCATTATAGACGCAGCCGATGACCAGCGGCTTGTCGGGATCGCCTTCGAGAAATTCGACGACAACCTCCATGCCGATGCGGGGGATGACCATGCCGCCCCAGCCCGCGCCCGCCCAGTTCTGGCTGACACGGCAGCGCATGGAATAAGCGTTCTGAAGATCCCAGTGGAAGCGCACCAGAATGCGGCCATATTCGTCGCAATCGATCTCGCCCTCACCGACCACCTCGGCGGTCTGCGGGCCCTGCACCACGGCCAGAGGCGTGCGCTTGGGCGGGGCCATCGGTGCGGTGTCGGGCATCAGGGTGTAGCTGCCGGTAAAGGCATAGCCGTCGCTGCCCTGACCGCCCGAGCCATAGGCCTCGCTGACGAAGTGATGCGAGGCGCTGAGACACAGATAGGTCTCGCCCGAACCCGGCACCTTGTCGCCTGACAAGGTCATCCGCATGCCCGCGCCAAAGCTCACACAGTCGCCGACCGCCCGGTTGCGGCGGTCCGCGCCGCGCTCCTGCTCGGTGCGCAGCCCCGCGACCAGCCGGCCCACATCCTGCGCCAGATAATCGCCGGGATAGTCGAAGCTCTCGATCTGGCCCTGCGCGTAAGCGGCGTCGCCCAGTCGGTCCACTTCCATTGCCTGGGTCGGCCTCTTGAAGTTGTAATCGACCAGCCGCACCGCGCCCGTGGTCACATTCCGTTCCGGCGCCCAGTCCCAGAAGTGTTCCTGCTCATACTGGTGATGACCGTCATAGCGCTTGAACGGACGCGGCCCGATCTCGTCATGGGCCAGCACGTCGTTGGTCAGCACCAGCGTATGGCTGCCCATCGCGTGCTTGAAATGAAAGCTGATCCCGTGACGCTCCATCTGCCGGCGCGCGAAATCCAGATCGCTCTCGCGGTATTGCACCGTGTATTCGAGGGTCGGATAGTCCTTCGACAGGCTGATCTCCAGCGCCGGATCGCCAAGGGACGCATAGTCCGACAGCAGTTCCTGCAGGATCTCGATCACGGTCTTGTTGTGAAAGATGCGCTGGTTGCGGCGGCGCGAGGCCAGCCAGAACCAAGGCCGCAGGGTCAGGTCATAGCGATGGCCGTTCTCGCCCACGCCAGCCCAACGGGCGCTCGTGACGATGCCATCGAAAGGCCGCATCTGCTCGTGGGCCTCGATCTCGACCGTGGCATGGGTGCCAACGAGCGCGTCGAAATCCAGATCGTCGCGGGTGGCGAGGGCTTCGACGCGGTATTCGAAGAGGTCGTTGAGATGATCGCTACCGTCGAAACGCAGCAGCGCGAGAACGTCGGGACCGAGCTCCGTGGTCAACCGACCCAGCCGCTCGGCCTGCTTGAAGGGAGCGTTCATCGCGCCTCCGACTCGAAATCAAAAACCTACAATCGCGGTCGTTTATACAGCGTTCAGGTGGGGATGAACAGCGCCCGGGGCACCATGCGATGCCGTGACGCGCTGGCCTTTGCGCGCTTGCGCATGTTGCTGAGACGAATCGCACGGTGGCGTGCCATAGTTGTCGGGACCAATGTGAGAGCCGATCCGACGCAAGGTTCGTTTGAACCGCAGTGCTGATCCGGGACGTCCCGTCTCCCATCGCGGCATCTTTGTCGGCCGCTGCCTTTCGCTGCCCGCTCCTGCCTCACTTATGCGTGCGGTTGCAGTTTTTAGTGTCTGGTATTGATGTGGCGTTGATGTAGACGTGCTATTGGCCGGTGGTATGTGAATACCATCTGCCAATCTGTTTGATTTTGCGTAATTTTTTGGTTGCGGGGGCTTGCAACCAACTTAAATTGCTGATCTTCGCGCCAGACTTCTCGGCATGGCGTTACGCTTCCTAAGCGGTTGAAACTATGATGCAATCGCTCAGGAAAGTTGTTTTCGCCGTCATGCCGGGTCCGAAAGGAACCCGACATGAAAACCGAGTTCAATACGCATGGAAGCCGGGGAAAGCGTGAAGCGCCCTTCTCGCTCAGACTGACATTCGAGGAACGTGCCAAGCTGGAGGACGCCGCAAACGGCGTGCCGCTTGGCAGCTATATCAAGGCGGTGCTTTTCGGCAGCGGCTTGCCTAAAGTTCGGCGACGGAACACGCAGCCGGTCAAAGACCACGAGGCCTTGGGCCGCGTGCTGGCCACGCTTGGACAGTCACGTCTGTCTGCGAACCTCAACCAAATGGCGCGAGCCGTGAACACAGGCACCCTGCCGGTGCATCCCGAAACGGGGGCAGACCTTCGCCGTGCCTGCAGCGAGGTCCACGAGATGAGAACCGCTCTGCTCGAAGCCTTCGGCAAGGACGGGGGTGCGTCATGATCTTGAACGGCAATGAACGCGGCAACGCGAAGGAGCTAGCGCGCCATCTCCTGAACATGCGCGACAACGACCACGTCGAGCTGCATGATCTGCGCGGTTTCGTCTCCGACGACCTGCACGGTGCGCTCCTGGAAGCTGAAGCTATCTCCATGGGGACGCGGTGCGTCAATCACCTGTTCTCCCTCAGCTTGAATCCACCTGAATACGCGGATGTGCCTGACGAGACCTTCGAGAAAGCCATCGAGAGCATCGAAGCGGGGCTTGGCTTGCAAGGCCAGCCCCGTGCGATTGTCTTCCACGAAAAGGCGGGCCGACGCCACGCACATGCTGTGTGGTCGCGGATCGACTCTGAGGACATGAAGGCGATCAACATCTCCTTCTACAAGAGACGTCTGACCGGCATCTCCAAGCAGCTTTTCTTAGAAAACGGATGGCCGTTGCCGGAAGGTCTTCAGGACTTCCGCAAGCGCGATCCGCTAAAATTCTCGTTGCACGAATGGCAGCAAGCCAAACGTACCGGTCTCGACGCCAAAGAGACGAAGGCTTTGCTTCGTGAATGTTGGAACGCCTCCGATACGCGGCAGAGTTTCGAGGTAGCGCTGAGAGAAAAGGGATTCTGGCTCGCGCAAGGCGATAAGCGAAGCTACGTCGCCATCGATTGGCGCGGCGAGGTTTACTCCCTCTCACGCGCTGCCGGGGTCAAGAAAAATGAGTTAACTGCACGGCTCGGCGACATGAGGGAGCTTCTCTCTGTCGAAGAGACCAAGGCGTATATCGGCGGGCAGCTGACGCCCAAGATCAAGGAATGGGCACAGGAAGCGGAAACGCGCGCCAAGCAGTTGCGGCTGTCGATCACTTTCCAGTGCGAGCAGGCCGTTCAACGGCAACGCGGCGAACGTGACGCTCTGCGCAAGAAGCAAGAAGAACGCTGGAAGATCGAAGAAAAGGCTCGGGCCTCACGGACACCGCGCGGCATTCGAGGTCTCTGGGGCTGGATCACCGGCAAGAATCGGAAAATCAGAGAGATCAACGAGGCAGAGATCAGGCAGGCGAAGGCGCGCGACCAGATCGAAAAGCACGTGCTGATCAGACAGCAGATCGCAGAGCGGCGGCGACTTCAAAGAACCGCCGACCGTGTGCGCAAACACCTGCAACATACGCTGTATGGGCTCGCAGCCGATATGGCGCTCGCCATCATGATGGGACGCGTGCCGGAAGCGGCGCAGCGAAAGCAAGAGAACGGCAAGCGCCAAAAGGATCGCCGCAGATCGCGCGATCAAGGCCCGGATTTTGAACAGAACAAGTAATAGGAGTAACAAGCCATGAGACACATGACCTGCCCCCTGCTGGTCCCTCGTTCATAACGAGAGTCTGCAGGTTGGATTTGGGTATTCGGCTTCGCCGTCCGGCGCAAGCGCGCCGGGCGCGGAGCCCTCAAATTGCTCAAGCGCTCGGCGCGCTT
>NZ_VKDF01000034.1 GCF_007096355.1 Paracoccus sp. M683
GCTGCTTCAACAAGCTCAAGAACGCCAGGCGTGTCGCGACCCGCTACGACAAGACGGCGGAAAGCTTTCTCGGCTTCATTGACATCACGTCGATCCGCCTCTGGCTCCGTCATTTGTCAACATGACCTAGGATTGCGCTGATGTCAGATCTCATCGTTGAAAAAACTCCTGCGAACAATGATCGCAGTTATGTTGATGTTGGCGCTGTCATTGCGGGAACTGTCGTTGCGGTCGGCGCCTCAGCCGTACTGAGTGGGTTTGGGGCCGCAATTGGACTTGGCTCGATCTCTTTTGATGAAGGATCAATTAGTGCGTTTGGCTTGATCTTGACCGCACTTTTCGTCGTCATCTCAATGGTGCTTGTTTATATGCTTGGCGGCTATATTTCGGGTCGCATGCGAAGACGAGCTGAGGGTTCCACCGTCGAGGAGGTAAAGGTTCAGGACGGCCTGCATGGACTGGTGGTTTGGGGACTTGGAACCATTCTTAGCGCCTTCGTCGTTGCGGGCGCGATCACCGGGACTGTCAAGGCGGTGGGCAGTGCGGCAAGCACGACTCTGGAAGCTGCTGGCACCGCCGTGGGCGGCGTCGCGCAAGGCGCAGGACAATTGGCTGGAGGAATTGCCTCGGGCACCGGACAGGTCATCGGAGGGGTGGCTCAAGGCGCGGGTCAGGCAATGGCTCCGACGCTGGACGATACTCTGTCAAATGGCATGGACTTTAATCCGATTGATTACATTTCCGGCGCTCTGCTTCGCCCTTCGCAATCGGGATCTGGTCCAACGACTGCAGTGACTGGAGATGCCCAGCAGGAAGTCGGGACAATTCTTACGCAGCTGATCCGCACGGGCGAGATTAATGAGGCCGACAAAAATTATCTTCGTCAGGTTGTGGCTGCACAAACCGGGTTAAGTCCTGCCGAAGTCGATGCGCGTGTGAGCGAAGCCGAGCAACGAGCCCAGGCAATTCGCGACGAAGCAGAGAAAAAGGTCGCAGAAGCGCAAGCGAAACTTGAGGAAATGAAGGCCGCGGCCCAGAAAGTGGTCGACGAGGCGAAAGCGAAAGCCGAGGCAGCAGCCGAAGAGGCCCGAGTGGCTGGAATACTCACAGCCTTCCTGCTTGCCGCGTCCGCTCTTGTCGCTGCTGCCGCTGCCTATATCGGCGCAGTCAGGGGCGGTGAGCACCGCGATGAGGGGCGCATCTGGCGCGGTTTGACCCACAGCCGGCGCTGATGCGAGCATTATCAAGTCTCTCTATATTCTGACTTGAGCCCCCGGCATTCAGGCGTGAATGCCGGGATATCGTTAAATTCTATATATTTATTTTCGATAGATAAGTCTCTGCGCGAAAGAAGCCACTAAAGGCTTTCTTCGCTTCAAATGGGGCAGGGGGTCCCGCTCCCCAGAAGGCCACCTCAGATTGGAACAAATCTCGCCTTAACCCGTTTTAGACCCACATACGTCAATCACGCAACCAAGGAGGAGACCCCATGAACTGGGACATCATTCAAGGCAAGTGGGACCAAATGAAGGGAAGCGTCAAAGAAAAGTGGGGCGATCTCACCGATGATGAATTGACCGAAATTTCCGGGCAGCAGGACAAACTCTCGGGCAAGCTGCAAGAGAAGTACGGCTGGACCAAGGAGCAGGCAGAGGACGAGATCAATCGCTTCTTTGTCGACAAGGACAGGGCCTGATTCACCGCATATCACCATTAAAACCTGGAGAAACACGATGAATATCAATGTTCTTTCTGCACTGCTGGTGAGCGCGATGATCGCTGGTCCTGCGCTGGCGCAAAACACCGGCGATTCTCAGGCCGTCAATCCTTCCACTGAAGTTGATCCAGCCCAGCCAGAGGTTGCGCCTGATCCAACGGCAGAGGTCCCTGCGGCCACCACCACAGAAGCGCCCGCCGCAAGCACGGCCGTACCGTCTGCCGGATCTGCGGACATGGCGCTCGTCGTGCCGGAGGGCTACATGATGACCGAATTGACATCGGTGACCGGAGATCAACTCAAAGGGGTCGATATCTACGATCCTGCCGATTCAAAGATCGCGGAAATTGCTGATGTGGTGATCGGCAGCGATGACAAGGTTACAGGCATCGTGACAGACGTGGGCGGCTTCCTCGGACTGGGCGAGCACCGGGTTTCCCTGTCCCCTGACCAAGTCGCTATCTACAAGAATGCCGACGACGATATTCGCGCATATGTTTCGATGACAAAAGACGAACTCAAGGCCCTGCCTAAGTACGAGGCACCGAATCAGTAACCTGTCGGCGGGGCGAGGCCGAAAAGGCCTCGCCCCTGTCAATCCCAACTCGCATCGAGCGGAGCGCGGACTTGGCAGACCGTCCCGTCAGGCTGATGTTGCAGTTCGACCTCGCCATTCAACTCGGCCGCCAGTGCGTCGGTAATCAACATCGAGCCGAAACCGGTCTCGGTTGGTGGCGTAACGGTGGGTCCGCCGCGCTCTTGCCAGGTCAGTCGGAACGTGGCGGTTTCGGTCGAGCACGCCCAATGGATCGAAATATTCCCTTCAGGCACCGAGAGTGCCCCATATTTAGCGGCGTTGGTCGCCAGTTCGTGCAAGGCGAGCGACAAGGTGACGACGGCGCGCGGCGGTAAATGCAGATCGGGGCCCGCTATATCAAAACGCTCATGGCCAAATGCCGAGGCGACACCGTCCACGACCGACGCCAGGCTCGCGCCTTCCCAGCTGCGCTGGATCAGAAGGTCATGAGCTTGGGCCAAAGCACGCAGCCGGTCAGAGAACGGCTTGAACCGTTCCGGCTCGTCGCGGCCAAAGCTTTGGTTCGCAATCGCCTGCACCGTCGCCAGCACGTTCTTGACCCGATGGTTCAGCTCGCCCATCAACAGCCGCTGCAACCGTTCGGCCTGTTTCTTGCTGCCGATGTCGCGCGCGATCTTGGACGCCCCGACGATCCGGCCCTGCCGATCATGAATGGGTGAGACGCAAAGCGAGACATCGATCAAGCTGCCGTTCTTGTGCCGCCGCTGCGTCTCATAGGTGTCGATCAGGTTCCCCGCCATGATCTGCGCCATGATCAGGTCTTCCTCTTCGGGACGGCTGTCCGGGACCAGCAGAGTCACCGGCCGACCCAGGATCTCATGCTCGGCATAGCCGTAAAGCACTTCGGCACCGCGATTCCAGGCGGTGATGTTGCGATCCAGATCCATGCCCAGGATGGCATCGGTCGACGAGGCAACGATGGCAGACAGCCGCCGCTCGGCCTTCAGGGCCTTCACGCGTTCGGTGGTTTCGGCGACGATGCACAGCACGGCCCGGATGCTGCCACCCTCGTCGCGGATCGGCGAATAGGAGATGTCGAAATGGACGGTCTCGACATAGCCATGGCGATCGATGTGAAACGGTCGGTCCTGGGCGGATACGGTATTCCCCGTCGTCCTCACCTCGTGCAGCAGCGGCTCGAGATCGGCCCATAATTCGGCCCAGCCTTCACGCGCTGGCCGACCCAGCACCGTTGGATGCTTGTTGCCGATGGTGGTGGCATAGGCATCGTTATAGAGCGCCACATAATCATCGCCGGCAAAGATGACGATCTGCGCATGTGCCGGAAGCGCAAACTCAACGGCCGCCCGCAAGCAAGCAGGCCAGTCGCGCATTGGTCCGAGCGCGCAATTGTGCCAATCCAGAGCCGCGATCAGGCGTGCCATCTCGTTGCGGTCCGAAATGCTCTCTGTCGCCATGCCTCTTCCCTGATCTCTGATTCCGCCCGAGGGTGCATTGTGACGCAGGCCCTTGACGCCATAGTCACAAAATCCAGCCACAGCGCAATCACGATGCACGACTCCGGCTTCAGGCGGACCTGAAAAGCGGAAACCGCGCCGATCAGCAAGATATGACCTTCAATTAATGTTGAGATAGGCGGGAACATTTTTGCCGTCATCTGGTTCAGCACGCGGATCTTTTTTTGCTTCTTCAAAAACGAACAAAGAGGAGACTGCCATGAAAAACGCTGCCAAGACGCTAATCCTCACGGCAACTTTTGCTCTGAGCTCATCGATGTCGTTCGCAGATTGCGCTCAGGAAATCTCTGCTCTCGAAGCTGAGTGGCGATCACCCGGCGTTCCTTGTCCCAGGATGCCGCCTGATACTCGAAGTCTTCGTAGAAGCGCTTGACCTTGGTCAGCGAAGGTCGCCCGACAGGGCGCGTCAGCCGATGCGCGATCTTCTCGCGCAGGACGTTGTTCGCAGGCAGCCGGATGGCGTAGAAGAATCGGGCTTCTTCCAGCCGCTCATAGATCGCGGGGATCGCGTAGGCGGCGTCAGCCCGGAAGAACCGGCCGCAAAGGTCGCGCTCCGCGTAGCGGGCGATGACGGGGTCGAGAACGTCCCGCCAGCCATCGGCGCTGTGGACGTTGCCATGGCGCAAGGCGCAGCGCTCCAGCATGCCGAACTGGTTGAACAAAAAGTTCGGGTGATAGCAGGTGCAGTCGAAATGCCCGTTCCAGGCCGCGCCCTCCTGATCGCCATGGGTGGGGCTGACCGAACTGTCCATGTCCAGAACGATGTACTTCAGCCCGTTACGGTCATGGAACCGGTCGATCCATTGGCCATTCAGGTCGGCCAGCGCGGCACGGTTCTCGGGCTGTGCCAGTGTCTCGGTCTCGAACCGTCCCATCTGCGAGGCCGAGGCCGCTTGCGCATCGACAGCCCTTCCACCCACGACCTGGCGCATCACCGGATCGAGGGCCAGGCGGTCGGCGTCGTTCACATCCTCGTATCCGGCCAGTCGCCCGAACACCGATTGCCGGAACAACCCGTCAAGCCGGTGGACCGTGTTCTTGCCGCGCCGGGTGTCGCGCAATGCTTTTGCCGCCAGATCGGACAGCCCGAGCGCGTCATCCAGCTCGCGCATCACCAGCAGGCCGCCGTCGGAACTGAGCTGCGCACCTCGGAACTCCACATGCACCCGGCGGTCGAACTCGACCCGATCTGCCCGCTTCGAACCCGCACCCTCTGGGTGATCCATCAAACGCGCCCCTCACGGCCATCAACACCATGATTTATATCGGAAATATTGAGATCCTGACAGCAAAATCAGCGATTTACTTGGGGAATGTGGGCTGAGATGGCTGGCGGCAGTCACGAAGGTATAGCGAAAGACGGCACTCTCGCTCCATTGCAGCAGCCAACAAGCGAGGCGACCGGAACGGCATCCAACGACCAGAGCTCTGATGAGAGGGCAAAGGAGGGAGAATCCGCCACATCTGAAGAGACTGCAGTTGCGCCTATGGATAGCACCCAGTCTGAAACTTCAGGGCCAGATACCGATCAGGCGATGTCAGGTCAGGATGCGCAATCTCAACAGAGTGGCGGAATGACCGCGGCCCAGGAAGCTGAAGACACTTCCAAGGATAATGCCTCTCCTGAAACGGCAGCACATTCGGAAGCTTTGAGCAAGGCGCGCGCAGCTTTGGAAAAGGGCGATGAAGCAGCGTGTTTGAAGGCTCTCGAGGGCCTGTCCTAAACTCGGATCTACGCCTCGTCTGGGAGCTGCTCTGCGCGAAAGAGCGGCTCTCCTAATTGAGGGCAACAATGCTGGCGTTAAGTAGGGCCGCGAACGAGACCCAAGCTGCATATGGCAGCATCATCAACGCGGAGGCGGGATCAGCCTTTCTCTCTCGCGCGATGAACAGGACAATAGTCGCCAGCAGTGCAAGAATGACAATAAATCCCAAGACAGGTTTCTGCGCGCCGAAGAAGGCTGGCGACCACAGAAAGTTCAGCAGCATCTGTGCCGCCCATAGCACCTTGAGGTCGGTTTTGTCGGTGATGAACCACGTCCGCCATCCCACGACTGCAATCAGGACGTAAAGCAGCGTCCAGACAGGTGCAAAAATCCAGTTCGGCGGATTGAACCAGGGCTTGTCCAAGCTCGCATACCACGCCCCTGGCACATTCAGGTAGCCGATGATCAATCCACTGCCAACGACAGCAAGGATGAAAAACGCCACATACTTCAATCCTGACATGAGCGCGTCCTTATAGGTAACAGTCAAATGCGGGAGCCCGGTCCAGCACGCGCGAGTTCCAGCAACGAAAAAACCCGCCCCCGGCGCGGGCCGAGGGCAGGATAGAAGCCTTGTTCAGCAAAGCGGCAAGAAACTTTGAAACACGCCTTACTCGCCACCATTTGTGACACGGTCGTTCTGTCGGGCCTTGCGATCGCCAGCCTCTCTATTCTGACCGCCAGCGTTTGGCTCATTGGAGCGCTTCATCTGTTTCGGATTCAAAACAGGGTCAGCATTGGCCATCTTGTCGCGCTGCGCGTCGCGCGCGACGTCATGCTTCTCGTTTTCCACTTTCGGGTCGAACTTGGTACTCATCGTACGTCTCCTTCCTCCAAGCGTTTATGGAATGTTGCGCGGCGTGTACTCGGGCAGATCCTTGAGTTGATCTTTCGTCCAGCGCGTATGGCCATGCACCACGCCGTCTTCGCCGCGCATCAGATCGAGGTCTTTTGCCCGAAGCTCCACCGGCTTTGCCCCGATGCCGAGGAAGCCACCAACATCAACCACGACGGTAGTATCGGCACCATCCCCATAAACCTCAGAAATCGTGCCTAAATTGTCATCGTCAGGCCCGTAAATCGGAGCGCCATTCAGAAGAGCCTCCGTAAACTCGCTATCGTTCAGGCGGACATGATTGGTATGATCCATTCTCGTTCTCCTTTCTCGATGAGGTACAGAGCAACCAACCTTTGCACGGTCTGGATGTTCCGTAACGGTCCCGTGACCACTTTGCGTCACTCGTGAACACCTATCTTTGGAACTGTGACCATGAATAAGGGACATTGCGCAGCCACGACTGAAAGGGCTGTTTAGTTTTGTTGATGCCAGTCGAAGTTTTCCGCATCCAGTTCGGCAATCATCGCATTGAAGATACGCTCGGCCTCTTCCTCCGTTAGCGTATCCGTGGTCTGCGGTTCAGTGTTCCGGTTATTCGGATCATGAAGCTCAGGTACAAATTTTTGACCCATCACATCCTCCTTGCACTGAGGTGATGAAGTGTAGCAGTGGTAACCGTAAAAACCGAGTCTGCCGTGCAGGGCCGGCGATTTATTGCCGATAAAAAAAGACCCCCCGGACTATTGCATTCGTGCCACACCGCGAAGCGGTCGCGCTGATCCCTCCGGTTCCTAACATCGTCCGCAACATAACAAAAAAGGGCGCCCCGAGGGACGCCCTTTCCTGTCTCGCTACAGCGGATGATTACATCATGCAGCCCAAGCCGCCCAATGTCGGGCATGCCGCCAGCCGGAGCTTTCGGCTCACCCACCTTCCAAAAAGAAAAATCGGACCATTTCGGCGCTCGCATCCGGCCCGGCCACATCAGTATAGGAGCCGCGATGATCGCCACCAGACCAGGCATGGCCGAGGCCATTGATGACCCAGA
>NZ_VKDF01000035.1 GCF_007096355.1 Paracoccus sp. M683
GGCGTGGCGACCGCCACGAATATTTTCGCGCCATGCTGGATCATCACAACGACGCGCGCGACCTCGCCGCGCGCCATCGTCTGTGAGGACGAAACGATGATCTATGAATTGCGCGATCAACCAGCAGGTCTGGCGGAGAGCCGACCTTCGCTGCGCACCACACGAATGACCAAGATGCGCAGAAGCGGACGCCTGAGTGGCAAAATCAAGTGATCGCGTGGTAAGCGTAGGTGACATGTAGATACCGTGAGTTTCAACGATCGCGGCGTAAGAGCGAGGGAAAATACCATGCCGGAAGGCTCTGCTGAATTTGGTTTTCTACCGAATCCACTATCTATTTCGGCAGGCGAAATACATGTCGAGACGCTGGATGGCACGCCGGAGATAGTGCAATCGATCCGCGACTCGGAGCGGGTTCACAAAGGCTGGTACTATGCACCGCCTTCGGGCAGCCAGAACATCCTCAATGGCGAAATTTTGGAACACCCCTATCCAATGCGTGTTTTCCGTTTGCCGTTCACCCACCGAATTCGGCATGCATCAGATGACAACCACGCCCATCTCGATTTTCTGATCTGGTGTCTGGGCTTCTTTGAAGGAACACGCCTGACGACATTCGAGGCAGGCTATCTTGATGCGACACCGATCACGAAAGGCAATCTAACAGACTTCATTCTGACGAGCGGGACACAGCCAGGCGATGCTCTTGAGCTTGCGGAACGCTACTGGAGGGATCATAACGCGGCGCCGAGGCAGATCAAACGGATGATCGGCATCATTCACTGTCTGTTTCTGGCACAAAATCCTAACCATATGCCGTTTGAGAAATTCTCGTATCTCTACATGGCGCTTGATGCTTGCTTCAAAGCTACAAGCGAGATGCATTCCCCTCCTGCAAGACTGAGCCATGCTAAGAGGATCGAGTGGACGTGCCAGCAATTCGGGATGCCTGTTCCGGAGTGGGCCACGGCCCCGTCCGGGACAGCCACAGAAATATCAGGCGTGCGTAACGATACCATCCATGAGGCGCTTTTCTTCGACGAGCCTCTTGGCTTCGTAACCTATGGCGGAAGTCCCGGATCAGGGGGTGGACTCAATACTCCATCGCAGATGGAGGCGCTGACCTGCCGATTTATTGTCGCGCTGCTGGGAATGCCCCAAGCGGACTATGTGCGCTCTCCGGTGAATACCAGGCAGCGTCACGGCCTCAGTCTCAAGTGATTTGCTAAAAAATCCGGGACTCGTGGCAACGCTCTATTGCCGCCTCTCGAAGGTTAAAAGCGAGTTGGTGCGGTTGCGCGTTTCAAAAGGCGTGATTGTCCAGTTTAGGCTGCCACAGGCTGACGCCGGGCGCAGAGCTTTCGTCCGGTTTGGGCCGGGAGCGACGGCCGCCGCTGCCTGCTAGGCGCACGACCCGCTGCGTCACCGCATGACCGCTCCGAGCCCTGATTGACCAATGCGGCGCCGCGCTTGAAAGTAACCGGCCGGTTGTTACCGCGGTGACTGGGCCTTGATGCGGGCGACGAGTTCTGCGTCATCGACGAAGTCGTCGAGGAAGGCGTGCCAGGTTTCGGTGGTGATGCGCGCGTCCCTGAGCATGTCTTTTAGTTCGCCGATGCCGTCATCGGTCAGGGCGGTGATAGTGTCATCCGGGCCGGTATAGACGCTGATGATCGAGCCATAGGTCAGGTTGTCGTCGTTACAGACGATAGCTTCGAGAAGCTCGGGGTCTTCGCCCAGCATCTTGGCGACGTAGTCGAGGGTGCAGACGTGGGTAACGGTTGCCATCAGGCGGCCTCGGGCAGAGCGGTGGGCAGCGGCGACCAGTTCCAGGGCAGCAGGTCATCAAGGCGGTTTATCTTGTGATCGTTGATGCGGGCCAGGATGTCTGCGAGATAGGCCTGCGGGTTGAGGCCGTTCATCTTGGCCGTTTCGATGATGGTCATGGCGCGGGCCAGCGTTTCGGCACCTGTGTCCGCCCCCGCAAAGAGCCAGTTTTTCCTTCCGATGCCAATCGGGCGCAGGGCGCGCTCGGCTGGATTGTTGTCGATGGCCACGCGGCCATCCTCGAGAAAGAGGCTGAACGCGGCACGTCGGCTGAGGCCATAGCGGAAGGCTTTTGCCAGATCGCCCTTGCCGGGGATCAGGGTGAGTTGGCTCTCGGCCCATGCGAAGAAGGCCGCGACCTTCGGGGCGCTGTGCTTCTGGCGTGCAGCAAGGCGGATGTCGGCGGGACGGCCGGTGATCTCGCGCTCGATGTCATAGAGCGCGCCGATACGGTCGAGCGCCACGCGGGCGATCGCGGATTTGGTCTTGTCCCATTCGTCATGGAAGTCACGCCGAAGGTGGGCCCAGCAGGCGGCCTCCCGCAGGCGGGGCGTCCCGTCGGGGTCAGGATCGTAAAGCTTGGCATAACCCTTGTAGCCATCGGCTTGGAGGATGCCGCGGGTCTTGGCCAGATGGCGATGGACGTGTTCTTCCTTCCAGTCCGGCGCGAATGCATAGACCGCTCCGGGTGGCGCGGTGCCTGCCCAAGGTCGCTGGTCGCGGATATAGGCCCAGATCCGGCCCTTCTTCACGCCCTTGCCCAGCCCCTTGTCCCGCCCGGACCGATCAAGAACCCGGATCGGGGTGTCGTCAGCATGCAGCAGGTCACTGGCCATGACATCCGCCTCGATCCGTTCGATCAGCGGAGCCAGCACCTTCATGGCGCGACCGCACCAGTCGACCAGCGTGCTATCCGGGATGTCAGCCCCCATCCGGGCAAAGATCTCCTGCTGGCGATACAAGGGAAGGTGATCGTCAAACTTGGACACAAGGATATGCGCCAGCAGACCCGCACCGGCCATGCTGCCCGGGATCGGGCGGCTGGGGGCGGGCATCTGCACCATGCGCTCGCAGCGGCGGCAGGACTTCTTCAGGCGGGCGATCTGGACAACCTTCATCTGCGCCGCAATCAGATCCAGCATCTCGCTGACATCTTCGCCAACCACGCGCAGATCACCACCGCAATCGGGGCAGCAAGTGCCGGGGTCCAGCTCCCGCCGCTCGCGCGGCGTGCTGTCCGAGACCCGGGGACGGCGGCGCGATGGACGGCCGGCAGTCTCCTCGGCAGGTTCAAAGCTGGCAGCTTCCGGTGCGCCATCCGGAACCGCCGTGCCGTTTTCGGCCAAGGCGATCAGCAGATCCTCCAGCGCCAGTTCCAGCTGTTCGATCTCGCGCTCGATCTTTTCCGAGGACTGGCCGAAGACCTGTTTTTTCAGCTTGGCGATGCGCAGCCGCAGGGTCTGGATCAACTGGTCATGGGCGCGCAACGTGGCCGAGATCTTGGCGTTTTCCGCCTGCAACGCCGCGATCAGCGCCTTCAGAACGGCTGGGTCATCGGTGAGGGGCAGGGTCAAATTCGACATGCGCCCGACTACCACAAGGCAGGCGGAATTGCCATAAAAACAAGGGCTTTCGGCAGGATAAATTCAGCCAACCCGGGCTGGTGGCGCGCCCCAATCCGGCCTGCGCCAGTCGATCCCTTCCCATAGCATCGCCAGCTGCGCCGGGGTCAGGCGCACTGCGCCGTCACCGCGCGCGGGCCAGGGAAAGCGGCCCTTCTGCAGCACCTTGTAATAGAGGCAGAAGCCTTGCCCGTCCCAGTAAAGCAGCTTCAGCCTGTCGCCTTGGCGACCACGGAATGCGAACACGGCACCACCCGTCGGCTTCTGGCGCAGATGATCCTGCGCAAGGGCGGCCAACCCCTCGATGCCCTTCCTCATATCCGTGACGCCACAGGCCAGATAGACGCGGACACCCGTGCCCGGCCCGATCATGCCGCTTCCACCGCTCGGATCACCCGCGTCAGCGTGATCGCATCCAGAGCTGGATCAAAGCGCAGGCAGCGACCACTTGCCAGCTGCAACTCGATCTGGACCGGGCGCGGCGCGTCTTCGCAGATGGCCGTTGTCGGCATCGCCAGTTCCATCGGCCTGTCCAGGTCCACCGGAAGAAACAGCGCCTCCGGCAAGGCCGAAAGCAGGCCCTTCTTCTTCAGCTCATGCCGCCAAGCGTAAATCTGCTGCCGCGTAACATCATGCCGCTGCGCAACCTGCGTCACTGTCGCGCCGCCCACGCCGACCGACAACACAATCTCGAGCTTCTCCTCGTCGCACCAACGACGACGCCGCTCCAGCCCCAGAATATCGCCACGCATCACCAGCCCCGCATAAGACACGTCGTTAACGACGTCGCTATGCACGTGCCTTAAACGATCATCCCGCCATCAGGCAGGCGGTGCCAACCGGTCGGTTACGCTTGAAAGGGCGTGAGCTGCGCATTGCGGACATTAATTTCGTCGCTCGGACGTTGACCCCGAGACACGCAACGCTAACTTGCATGAATACCGTCTCCCGCTGCTGGCTTGAGGATTTTCGTGTCGTATCGCCTAGCTTTGGCCGTCATTTCCGTTGGCGCCTTCTGTAACCCGCAGGTGGCCTCGGCCATGGAGATTTCAAGCAGCTATCGGGAGGGTACACAATTTATGCATCCCATCCTGACGATATCGATGTCCGGCGAAATTGTTCAGGGCGATGCGACTGCACTCAGGGCGGAACTGCTCAAGTATGAGGACCGACCTCTAACTGAGATTAGTTTTGAGTTCGACAGCCCAGGCGGCTCGCTATTGGAAGGCATTTTGATCGGTCAGGTGATCGCGGCGCAGCCCGAGGATACGACATCTCGCGTCGCGGGTGGCAGCTCACCGATCTGCGCCAGTGCTTGCGTTTACGCCTATATAGGCGCTGATTTTCGCTTCATTGAGGAGGGCGCCGGAGTTGGCGTTCATCAATTCTACACGCAGAACGAACTCACAGGCGGGGACGCGCTGGCGATAGGTCAGGAGCTATCCTCGGTCATCCTCACCTATCTGGTGAGCCGCGGGGTCAAGGCCGAGTTTCTTGAGGACATCGTATCGGCAAGGGGCAACAGCATGGTCTGGGTGGATCACCAAAGGCTGGCAGACCTCGGGGTGGTATCCCAAGGCGTAAGGGGGCAGTCGGTCGAGTATGTGAACCACGAAGGCGAGATTTCGCTCCGCGTCGAGCAGGATGCGCTCGTCGGGCAAAACAAGATCCTGATTAGTTGTGGCAACGAGGGGCCCTATGGCATCGCCTTCCTCCAGGAACCACCAATGCCGTTCGCGGGACCCTTCATGGTCCATGCGGGAGGCTACGATCACGTGATCCATGATTTTACCTATATCCGGCACGGTAGCGGTGAAACAGTTGCCGGCTTTAAAATTACGCCACAGGTTGCGGCCGAGATCGCTGGAGCTTCCTCGATCGGCGGCAGGGTTTACAACATGGACAACAGTATCTTCTATGGCTTCGCCGGCGAGGTCGTAGATCCTAAGATCCGCGACATGGTCGATGGGTGCATGCGTAAGTTCTTCCGAAGTTCACCGCCACCACCGCCTCCGGCGGCGCCCCCCCGAATGACCCGACAAAACGGGATCGACCTCCGAGGTGCGGATCTTTTGGCCAACGGTATCCGTGGGATTTCGCTGGACGAGTGCGAGCGCCAGTGCTTAGCAGCCTCCGACTGCACCGCGTTGAGTTATGTCATCGATATGCAGTGGTGCTGGCCAAAAGGATATGGCGGCACGCCCGTAGAAACCGCAGGGGTGATCTCCTCCGTGCGGTGATGCTCCGACAAGTCGGGCCTCGCATCATCAGGAATTAAGAGCCACTGCCACGAGTGCTTCTCTAGGCGAAAGTACCGCTTCGGCTAGATGCCGCAGCTGCTTTCCTGCGCAGTGCTCAGGCTATTCACTGCCCGACCTGCAGTGTCCGCGCGTCGCGATGTAAAACTAGCCGTAATTGGGCCCGGCGCAGCTAAAGCTCACTTTGTCCCGCGATGCTGCCGCTCGGGCTATACGCAGCCAAGGTCGGGAACGAGCCCAAAATACCGGCTTCTGCGGAGCGTCAAGATGGCTGCTTCGGCAGAGGCCGCATCATTGCTGAGCTTACAGACAAGCTGCACACGGCGAAGGGCAAGCGCCAGATAATTTTCGCCAGCCACAACGCGAACATCGTCGTCAATGGATCGTCGGAGCTGGTCGGTCATCTTGAAGTCACGGATACCGGAATCCGTCAGTTTGAATGCGTCGGTGCGATTGATGACCCAGAAATCCGAAAAGTTATAGCTGGGACCATGGTAAGCGTCGCCTGTGCCCCACCTTCCGCATTTTCACGTGACCTGAGATTTCGCGCCTGATGGAGATTGGGCGGGAGTTTCGCGATGGCGACTACGGTGGAGTTTCTCAGGGACTATGGGGTGGACAT
>NZ_VKDF01000036.1 GCF_007096355.1 Paracoccus sp. M683
TTCGAATATCTAAGGGCCACCTTGACCGCGATTGCCAACGGCCACCCTCAAAGCCGCCTCGACGACCTGCTGCCGTGGAACTTCAAGCCGTCAAGCTAAGCTGACCGTGCTGTTCTGCGACCGCTTACGAAGTGAACGGCATATCTCCGATGGCTCGACGGCTATCGCGGATGTATGTGAAGTGGTTTTTTTGGAGGCCATGTTCATGCCCAGCTTTACCTAGCAGATGCTGTATCTCGGCCAATTGGCGGACATGGATCCCACCGAGACCAACAACACCGCAGAGAACGTTGGCGCTGTTCTTGGGAACCGGGTCTTTGGAAGCGGCGGGACGCCGCTCTTCTCGCAGAGTACCCAGGTGACGCTGAACGACAACCGCGGCACCGGCGTTACCGTCTCGCTGAACCACAACCAGCCGGGCGGGACTGGAGCGCTGGACAATATCACGTAGACGCTGAACGACACGACCTACACGCTGCAAGCGGACTCGACGATCCGGGTCTATAACGTATCGGTGGTCCAGGCCATCGGTGGCGGTGCGACCCGCACCATTACTGTACCGGTCCGGCTGATCCAGGATGTGAGCGGCAATGTCTTCCTGATGCCGCCGCCGGTTGTCGGCAGCGAACCGGGTGAGTCGGCCATCACCGAATTTGCGATCATCTCGGTTTCGGTCCCAAACAACCCCTCGAACATCAGCGATTTCAGCGGCATCACGGCGGAACGCAATCTGCTGCCCTTCAGAGATGGCTATGTCGATGGCACCGACGGCAACAACGTCATCGGTCAAGGCTATATCGACGGGGCCGGCGACCGGGTCGATGCCAATGATGCCATCCTGCCCGGGATGACCGGCAATGACGATTACATCCGCGCCGGGCTGGGCAATGACTCGGTCTCGGCCGGGGCGGGCAATGACATCGTCGAGGGTGGCGCCGGCAATGACACGCTTCTGGGCGAGGCCGGCAATGATACGCTTTTCGGCGGTGCTGGTAACGACACGCTGCGCGGCGGGGCCGGGAATGACAGCCTGAGCGGCGGCGCCGACAATGACCGGCTCGAGGGCGGGGCCGGCACGGACAGTTTGACCGGGGGCGAGGGCTTCGACACCTTCCTTGCCGGCGATGCCGATATCATCACCGATTTCAACACAGCGACCGGGCAGAACATCGCCGATGGCAATCAGGCGAATAACGACTTCGTCGATCTGAGCGGATATTACAACGCCGCCAACCTGGCCGCCTATAACCTGGCGAATGGCACGAATTACGCCACGCCGCTTGGCTGGCTCCGGGCCGATCAGGCCGATGGCGTGCTGCAATCGGCGGGCGGGCTGATCATTCGCCATGGCGGCGCGGCCGTGGCGGGGGCCAACCTGACCTGGGACAATACCAATGTCCTCTGCTTTGCCGCCGATGCCGGTATCTGCACCGCCTCGGGCGAGGTGGCGGCGGGCGATCTCAAGGTCGGCGATCTGGTAGAGACGCGCGATGCCGGGCTGCAGGCGATCCGCTGGATCAGCGCGCGCCGGCTGGACGCGGCGATGCTGGCCGAACATCCGAAGCTGCGCCCGATCCGCATCTGCAAGGGTGCGCTTGGCGCGGGCCGGCCGACGGCGGATCTGGTCGTCTCGCCCCAGCACCGGATTCTGGTGCGCTCGCGCATTGCCCAGAAAATGTTTGGTACACCAGAGGTGCTTGTGGCCGCCAAGCAGCTCTGCCAGGTCGAGGGCATCGACGTGGCGCAGGATCTGGACGAGGTGACCTATGTCCATTTTCTCTTCGATACCCACCAGATCGTCCTGGCCAATGGCGCGGAAACGGAATCGCTCTTCACCGGCGCCGAGGCGCTGAAATCGGTTGGTCCGGCGGCGTTGGAGGAGGTCTTCAGGATATTCCCTGAACTTCGCGCTCCTGAGCATTCTCCTGTCCCGGCGCGGGAACTGGTCTCGGGCCGGCAGGGCCGCAAACTGGCGATGCGTCACCTGCAGAACCGCAAGCCACTGGTGGGAGAGGTCTGAGGAGAGGGCTAGACTGTGTGACCAGTCGCAAGGCAGTGGAGGACGTCTCACGGCCCGGGCGTGATCTCGGCAGAGAATTCGGCCCCGGAGTCTGCGAACAGACGGGGGGGGCTAACTGGCCGCGCGGTGATTGCAGGAACCGGGAAACCGAACTTTTGGGTAGCCGTTGCTTGGCCCCGGCAAACCTTTCCACGTCCAATGTCAGGCATCTACTACTCACAACCGCCCAACTGGACCGTTGAAAACAAAAATGCCCCGCCAAAACAGGCGGGGCTTACTCTTTCCTCGGGGGGACAGAACTATTTCGCAACAATATGGCTTCGATAACAGCTTAGGTAAACTTATCTGTTTGGACAGGCCATGCGTCAATCTGTCTCGTCTCCTCGGTTGTCTCCCGGCGAGAACTGGTCTCGCTACGTGCAACGTCAATTTTCGACCACTTGCCTAAAGAAGCGCAGCATCTCGCCCGAGGCGTCCGGCCCGAGCGGATCGGTATAGGAGCCTGCGGGATCGCCGCCGAACCAGGCATGGCCTGCCTGCGCGACGCGCCAAAGTTCCGAGCCATCGCTGTCGACCAGCCGCGACCATGTGCGGCCCTTGTCCTCATGCCGTGTCTCGACGCCCGAGCCGCTGACCAGTCGAGCGCCGTTGACCGGGGCGACCGTCACATCCGCCAGTCCGTGGAAGACGATCATCGGCGTTCTCTGCGACCGGGGTCTGGTGCGGCCCTCGCCCCGCATGGCCGCGAAGGCCGAGACAACGTCGCTGGCCGCGCCGGTGGGAAGGCCGGAATGCACGCCCGCCGCGGCAAAGAGATCCGGATAGGCTTCGGCCAGGATCGCGGCCATCGCGCCGCCTGCGGACAGGCCCGCGACAAAGGCCCGATCCCTCGGCAGATCGAATTCGGCGAGAAGCGCGCGCGCAATTCCGGCCAGAATTTCCGGCTCGCCCTGGCCACGGGCCTGATCTTCCGGGCGGAACCAGTTCCAGCAGGATTGCATATTATGGGCGCGCGACTGCTCGGGATAGGCGACGACAAAGCCGTCTTTCTCGGCGGCCTCGTTCATCCGCGTGCCGCGCGCGAAATCGTCGGGCGTCTGCGTGCAGCCATGCAGCATCAGCACGACACCACGAAACCCTCCGGGGCGGCTGGTCGGGATATAGAGCGTATAGCCGCGCGACCCGGCGGGGCCGGAATGGATGCGGCTTTCATAGCGGGCGCCCTCCGGCACCTCGATCTTTCCGCCAGCTGGCAGGCGCGGCAGGGTCAGGCCCTGCATCAAACCGCCACCGGCACAGGGCTTGCAGCCATCGCGCATCAGGCTGGCGGGCAAGGGGTATTCGAGCGGGGCCTGCGGGGTTGGCCTTTCGAGGCCGCCCGGAAGCGCCAGTCCCTTGCCCGTCAGCCCCTTGCCCGCCAGCCCTTTGCCCGCTGGCACCTTTCCCGCAAGGGCTTCCTGGATCAGCGCGGTCGCAGCCGCGGGATCGTTGGCGCGCGTCTTTTCAAGCGCCCGGCGCATGGCCGTCGCGAAATCAGTAATCACCGGTTTCTTCCTTCTCGCGAGGCGCAAAGCCTCAGGTGATGTGGTCCTTGAGGGCGGCCTTGACGGGTTTCGATGCCTGAAGCGAGCCGAGCACATTCAGCGAGCCGATCGTCGACAGGGCCAGCTCCGGCGAGACATCCGCCGCGATCCGCGCCAGTCCGACGACCTTTAGGTGCAGTTTTTCCCCGGCCGCCGCGATGGCCTCGAGATCGGCTCGGGTGATGTCGAACAGGCCCAGTTCAAGCTGGTGGCGGTCGATCGATTGCGCGACCGAACGGCCCTCGCTGGTCAGCTGGTTTCGGATCGCGGTGCGGATGAAATCCGTCCGGTTGGCATAAAATCCCTCGCGTACGAGCAGGTCGATGCGGCCGAGATCGACATGGCCGAGATTGATCGTGATCTTTTCGGGCTCAGACTGTCGTTCCGGCAGGCGGGTGATGTTCTGCATGGCCTTATCCATCCGTGTGGATGGTTTATGGAAGGAATTTGGCGTCCCTGCAAGTACTGACCAGTCCGGACTTGCAAAAATCAATCCGCTAGCCCGAGCCCCCGCAGCGTCTTTCGAGTATCGAACGGAACGTTTCTTCTCACGGCGCATTGGCAGATGCGAATTGCCCTGTTCGGAGAGAGAGATGCCAGATCGCGACGCCGAGACGCTGAAAGATGACCTCAGGACAGGCACCCCGTTCTGGGTCAAGACGCCGTATTCGACCGTGGCGGCCGAGCGCGAGGCGGATGCCGGTCATGTCGATGTGATCGTTGTCGGTGCGGGGATCAGCGGCGCGCTGATGGCCGAGGCGCTGACGCGGGCCGGGCGGTCGGTGCTGATCCTCGACCGCCGCCCGCCGGTGCGCGGCTCGACCCCGGCCTCGACGGCGATGATCCAGCACGAGATCGACGTGCCGCTGACCCAGCTGCAAAAGCAGATCGGCCCGAAGAAAGCCGCTGCGGCATGGCTCCGCTCGGTCAAGGCGACGAATGATCTGGTGGATCTGGTCAGGGAATTGCGGATCGACTGTTCGATGGAGCGCAAGCCGGCGCTGTATCTGGCCGGCAACCAGATGGGCAAGCGCGCCTTGCAGACCGAGGCCGAGGCGCGGTCCAAGGTTGGTATCGCCGCCGAATATCTGAACCGCGCGACCCTGATCGAGCGCTTCGGAATCGACCGACAGGCGGCGATCCTGTCGCCGGATTCGGCCTCGGCCAATCCGGCGCAATTGACGGCGGGGCTGTTGGCCTGTGCAATGAGCCGCGGGGCGCGGGTGATCTCGCCGGTCGAGATCACCGATCTGGCCGAACTTCCCGGCGGGATTGCCCTGGCGACGCGACAGGGCGAGGTGCTGACGGCGGATCACGCCGTCTTCTGCACCGGCTATGAACATCTGCCGCAGATGCGAAGCCCGTCCCACAGCGTCACCTCGACCTGGGCGCTGGCATCTCGGCCGATGAAGACCCTGCCGGACTGGATGCGGGCCACCATCGTCTGGGAGGCTGCCGAGCCTTATCTCTACTTCAGGACCGATGCGTCGGGCCGGATCATTGCGGGCGGCGAGGACGAGGATGCGGCAAGCACCAACTCGGACCCCGCGAAGCTGGCGCGGAAGGCAAAGGTCATCGCCGAGAAACTGCGCGAGGTGACGGGCGTGGATATCGGCACGCCTGCCTACACCTGGTCGGCGCCCTTCAGCGTGACAAAGGACGGGCTGCCGATCGTCGACACGGTGCCCGGATACAGCCGCATCCACACGATCATGGGCTTCGGCGGCAATGGCATCACCTTCTCGGTGATCGGCGCCCAGATCATCGCCGCGAAGATCGCAGGGCGCGCCGATCCGGACGAGGCGGTTTTCGCTTTCAGATAAGTTAATCGGTGGAACCACTTGTGACCTCAGCCGTTTTGCTTGCGCGACGTGCCAAGCGCGCGGCGCCCAAGCTTTAGGCCCCCTCTGAAAGGCAGGATCGATGGCCGAGGACAAGGACTTTACAACCGACACCGGAAACGCAGGCGAGACGCATCAGATCGCAAGCGGCGATACGCCCGCAATGACGACGAATTTCGGCGTTCCGATCTCGGATAACGAGAACAGCCTGAAGGCCGGATCGCGCGGGCCGACCCTGCTGGAAGATTTCGTGCTGCGCGAGAAGATCTTTCATTTCGACCACGAGCGCATCCCCGAGAGGATCGTGCATGCGCGCGGCTCGGCCGCGCATGGCTATTTCGAATGCACCGATCCGATCCCCGAACTCAGCCGGGCGAGCCTGTTCGCGAAGAAGGGCAAGAAGACGCCGCTCTTCACCCGGTTCTCGACGGTGGCCGGCGGCGCCGGTTCGGTCGACACGCCGCGCGACGTGCGCGGCTTTGCGGTGAAGTTCTATACCGACGAGGGCAACTGGGATCTCGTGGGCAACAACATCCCGGTCTTCTTCATCCAGGACGCGATCAAGTTTCCCGACCTGATCCATTCGGTAAAGATGGAGGCCGACCGCGCCTATCCGCAGGCGGCCTCGGCCCATGATACGTTCTGGGATTTCATCTCGCTGATGCCCGAAACCTTCCACACTCTGATGTGGGCAATGTCGGATCGCGGCATTCCGCGCAGCCTGCGGATGATGGAGGGCTTTGGCGTCCATACCTTCAAACTGGTGAATGAGAAGGGGCAGGAAACCTTCTGCAAGTTCCATTGGCGGCCCAAGCTGGGCACGCAGTCGGTGATCTGGGACGAATCGGCCAAGACCCAGGGGGCAGATAACGACTTCCACCGTCGCGACCTGTGGGAAGCGATCGACCGTGGCGACTACCCGGAATGGGAGTTCGCGGTGCAGATCTTTGATCGGGAACTGGCCGACTCGCTTCCCTATGACGTGCTGGATGCCACAAAGCTCATCCCCGAGGAGGTCGTGCCGCTGCGCGTGATCGGCCGCATGGTGCTGGACCGCAATCCCGACAACTTCTTTGCCGAGACCGAACAGGCAGCCTTCCTGCCGTCGAACGTGGTGCCGGGGATCGACTTCACCGATGACCCGCTGCTTCAGGGCCGGCTGTTTTCCTATCTCGACACGCAGAAATCGCGGCTGGGGACGACGAACTTCCACCAGATCCCGATCAACGCGCCGAAATGCCCCTTCGCCAATATGCAGCGCGATGGGCTGATGCAGACCCATGTGCCGAAGGGTCGCGCCAATTACGAGCCGAACAGCCTGAACGAGGCGGGCGAGGATCCCGGTCCGCGCCCCGTCAGCACCGGCTTTCGCACCGCCGAGCAGCGGGTCGAGGGCGAAAAGCTGCGAATCCGCGACGAACGTTTCGGCGATTTCTACAGCCAGCCGCGGATGTACTGGAACTCGCTGACCGAAAACGAGCAGGCGCATCTTGCCTCGGCCATCGTGTTCGAACTGTCCAAGGTCTCGCTGGATCATGTCCGCGAACGCATGCTCAGCCATTTGCAGGTGGTGCATCCCGATCTCGGCAAGCGCGTCGCCAAGGGCATCGGCATGGACCTGCCGAAGCCGGCCAAGCCGTTCAAGGCGCCGGTCGATCTGGACCCGTCGGACGCCCTGTCGATCCAGAAGAACTGGAAACCGACGCTGGAAGGCCGGCAGGTCGCGATCCTCTTCGATGAGGAGTCCAGCAAGGCCGATATCGACGCACTGAAAAAGGCGGTCGAATCCGCCAAGGGCACCGTCTTCACCATCGCGCCGAAGGTTGGTGGCCTGACGCTGGATGGCGGCCGGATGAAGGCCGACGGTCAACTGGCCGGCTCGCCCTCGGTGCTGTTCGACGCGGTGGCGCTGGTGCTGACGACCGAGGCGGCGGCCAAGCTGGCCAAGGATAGTGCGGCTGTGGCGTTCGTGTCGGATGCCTTCGCGCATCTCAAGGCCATCGGCGCGACCGAAGGGGCCAAGGCGCTTATGGACCGGGCCGGTGTCGAGCCGGATGAGGGCGTCACCGACCTGGACGGACTGCCTGAGGCGGCCAAGCTGCGATACTGGGATCGCGAGCCGAAGGTCCGTGAACTGGCCTGATCGCGGCAGTGCCGTGACAGTCCGGGAGGCACATGGATAACGTTCCAGGCGCCGGTTCAACAACGTCTACACAACCAGGGAGAGTATCCGATGAAGACGCTGAACGACGCATTCGAACATACGCTGGAGGATATCTATTGGGCCGAGAACGCGCTGTCCAAGGCGCTGCCCAAGGTTTCCAAGGCGGTCAGCAGCGCCGAGCTGAAAAAGGCGATGGACGATCATCTCAAGGAAACGAAGGGGCACATCAAGACGCTCGAAGCCGTTTTCAAGTCGATCGGCAAGGAAGCGAAGGGCGAGAAATGTGATGCCATGGATGGCCTTCTGAAAGAGGCTGACGGCCTGATCGAGGAAGCCAGCGGCCACGCGCTGGATGTCGCGCTGATCGGTGCCGCGCAGGCGGTGGAGCATTACGAGATCGCCCGCTATGGCACGCTGCGCGAATGGGCCAAGGTGCTGGGGAATGAGGAAGCGCATACGCTTCTGACCTCGATCCTCGACGAGGAGAAGGCCGCCAACAACAAGCTCACCGCGCTTGCGGTGACGGCCATCAACGCCTCCGGCAAGGCTTCGAAGAAGTAACCGGTTGCCGGAAGCCACGTTCAGAAGCCCGCCCCTGCAGGCGGGCTTCTTTTCATGTCGGGTGACCGAACTCGCCATATCGCCGCCCCCCTGACCAACACGACGAGAATGGTGATTGCGGGCCGTCGATCAGCATGCCGAAGAGCGGCATAAGCTTACTTCTGCAAACTCCGCTCTATCGTATGACATTCGGCGGCAGCCGACCATATCAGCTTCCTCGCGCTAATCGTGGATCCTCGCTGGGCCAGGCACGAACGTCCGCTAACCCAGATTGCCGCGACTGCCCTGCCGCGCCGCCGCATGTCGGCTTCCCGCCCGACCTGCTGGTTGATCGCGCAATTCATAGATCATCGTTTCGTCCTCACAGACGATGGCGCGCGGCGAGGTCGCGCGCGTCGTTGTGATGATCCAGCATGGCGCGAAAATATTCGTGGCGGTCGCCACGCC
>NZ_VKDF01000037.1 GCF_007096355.1 Paracoccus sp. M683
CCGGCATCCTGTTCCTTGATCATCCCGATTATCTGCGCCTCGGTGAAACGGCTCTTTCGCATGTGTCTGCTCCTTCAGAGTTGGCGCAGACTCTAAATCACGATGAGGGATTTCGCGGGGGGCAGGTCACCGCCATTCGGCTTTGATCCCTTGCGCGTTCATCGCCAGCCGTGAACGGCTGACATCCTTCTCTTTCATTGGGGCCTGATGGCCCATCACCCGTCAAGACCAAGCCCTTCGCTGTGGCATCGCGCGAAGGCCATGGGCCGTGGCTCGCCTTCGGCTGCGCCCGCACCACCCACCATGGCCTTCGGTCTGGACGGTCTCCCCCCTCTCTTCGCCAGAGGGGCAGTTCGGTTTCATGCGAAAGCCGAACAAAGGAGAAAAAAGACATGAAAGCCGATGTTTATCAGAAAGTAACTGACAAGATTATTGCCGATCTGGAGAAAGGCGAGCTGTCTTGGCTCAAGCCTTGGAACGCTGGAAACCTTGAAGGTAAGATCACCAAGCCCTTGCGGCACAACGGCATGCCATACAACGGAATCAATGTGCTGATGCTGTGGGGGGCGAGCGTCGAGGCGGGGTATCTCTCGCCGTACTGGATGACCTTCAAACAGGCGAAAGAGCTTGGCGCACACGTCAAGAAAGGCGAGCGCGGCAATCTGGTGGTCTATGCCAACACCATCACCAAGACCGAAGAGCAGGACGACGGCAGCGAGGAAGAGCGCAAGATTCCATTCATGAAGGGTTACAGCGTTTTCAACGTCGAGCAGATCGAAGGCTTGCCCGAGCATTACTACGCCAAGCCCGAGCCGATCATTGATCCGGCTTTGCGGATCAGCCACGCGGAAGAGTTTTTCGGGCACACAGGGGCAGATATCCGCCATGGCGGCAACAGCGCCCACTATAGCGGCGGCAGCGATCATGTGCAGATGCCAGCATTCGAGACCTTCCGCAGCCCTGAGAGCTACTATGCCACGCTTGCCCACGAGCTGACCCACTGGACGAAACACAAGAGCCGCCTTGACCGAGACTTTGGCCGCAAGCGCTGGGGTGATGAAGGCTACGCCCGTGAAGAACTTGTTGCCGAGCTTGGCGCTGCGTTCCTTTGCGCTGATCTGGAGCTGACGCCCGAGCCTGGCATGGATCATGCCGCCTATATTCAGAGCTGGCTGAAAGTCTTGAAGGACGACAAGCGCGCGATCTTCGCCGCCGCCGCCCATGCGCAGCGCGCTGCAGATTTCTTGCATGGCCTGCAACCGCTGATCGAGGACGAGCAGCAGGACGAAGGAGTCGCCGCGTAAGCGGCGACTTTTCAGCATTGAAAATTTCGCGCCCGCCTTTTGGCGGGCGCATACCTTCGGGCATTCTAGCCCTCGGGGAAGAGCCCCGGCATCCAACGTTCCGCGTATTTTGCCGGGAAGGCCAGATGCAGCGGCGCGCGCGTGCTTTCGGAGCGAAGCGCTCCGGCCTTGAGCAGGGCCGAGGTGATCCGGCGAGAAGTGCGCTCGCTTGTGCCAAGTACGGAATCCACCTCGCCGCGCTCCAGCACGCCTTGGTAGAGGATAGCTTTCAGCACCAGATCGGATTTCGGGGGCAGGTTTCCGGCGCGCATTTCTTCTTCTGCCCAGATCATGATCCGGTCGCGCAGCCGTTCCGCCTGCATCAGCGAGCCCATAAATTCGACCTGATCGATGCTGATGCGCAGAAAGAATTCCGTAAAGGAGGCCAGCGCCGCTTCGCTGAGTGTGCCGCGTCCATCTCTATCGCCGCGCCTGTCTCCATCGCAAGCTTGCAAATGTGCTTTGTAGTCGGCTTCGCGCCGCGCAAGGCCGCGCGCGACCGACCAAAGACCGCGCGTGTCGAGAGAATTCCGCAGCATGGCATAGGACATCAGACGCGCCACGCGCCCATTGCCATCCATGAAAGGGTGCACCCAAAGAAGGCGGTGATGTGCGCAGGCAGCGGCCAGGATGGACTCGATGCGGCCAGCGCGTGCATAGGCCTGATGCAGTCGATCCAGAAAGCGCGGGACAGCGCCAGGGCTTGGCGGTATATGCTGCCCGACCTGCACATAGCGCTCGCGGAGCTGGCCAGGTACGACCGGGATGTTTTCATGCGTCTGGGGGTCTTCCACGAAGAGCAGGTCTTCCGGCAGCAACTCGCAAAACCGGCAATGAATCTCGATGATCGACGCCAGAGCAGTCGAGGGGTCTTCAAGCCCGCCATCATCAATCCATTTCTGGACAGTGATATGGGCCTTGGCTTCGAGCTGGAGGTCGCGCTTCTTGGGATCTGCGCTGTAGTCACCCTCAAGAGCGCGTTCGATATCAATGGGATGGGTGTTGTGACCTTCGATCAGGTTCGAGTAGTAGCAGTTCATCGAGCGCACCAGATCGGCCAGCGCCGCTGCGATGGACTCGGGCAAGCTGGCGCGGAACGCAGCGGATTTTTCGGCCAGCTCAAGCGCCAGATCACTCAAGACCGCACGGCTAGGAGAGCCCTCGCTCACCATGAGGGGCTCAAAAAGACCTATACTTTCACCATCGTCGCGTGCCATGCTTGTCCTGAATTTTGGCCGGTTTATAGGCCGGATAGTTAAATTCACTTATCCTAAATATATCATAGCTTTATGATCTGTGGAAGCGTTCTGAAGTCCGGCTGTATGGCCGCTTCTGTGGCCGGTTGTCAAGGAAAGACTGGCGTTTCCTCTGCACAGCGCGTTGGCGTCCGGCTGGCCTCAATGCCAGCCGAACACCATTCTTCGGAAGAATTCTAGATTGCGGCACCAATGCCGTAGGGCTCAACACCCATGAAGTACGAAAGCAGTGCGTCTTTTGACTTCATGACGTCTTGGGATTTCGCAAGCACATGGCGGTGAATGTCGATTGCATCAACGATACCGATAAACGTCCCATCGGAAGCTACGACAGGCATGCGCCGATACCCAAAAAATGTCACTATATCGAGTGCGCCCTCAGCCGAAGTAGTCGGGTCGAGACTATTAGCATTCGGAATCATCACATCCCATGCCGTGAGGCTTTCAGCATCACTTTTTTCGGAAAGAGAGATTAGGCGGCGTTTTAGGTTGGATGAGTCACCAAATGCCTTTCGAACGATCTCATGTTCTGTAACCATACCTACAAACTTGCCCGAAGAGTTTACTACGCCGCCTGCACTAAGGTCGCTAATCTGCATTCTCTTGATGATATCAGGAACGCTATCCTTCGGTTTAAATGTAATATGAGTTTTTGCCGCGACAATGTCACGGACTGTTCGTATTTGATTTTGGGGTCTTTTCATATTAGTCATCATGACCTCCTTTCATTAAGCAAGACCACAACAAGAAATATGTTCACTCAGAGCTTTTCGCTCCTTAGGTACTTAAGAATCTTAAGTGCGAACAATAATATTATCATATAAAAATCAATATATTGTCAAATTTTTTGCCGAAGCGACCAGCCAATATGGCTAGCCGCCAGACGGTTAGAGACCTGGACCGCGCGCGGCCAGCTCATCTTCGATGTTGCGCCTCGTGGCCAGCGCCTCGCGGCGCTCTTGGCTGCTGCGCGGGGCACTCGCAAAGGCGTTGAACGCCTCGGCCAACAGGCCATGCAATTCTGCCGTGCTGCGGGATGCCGCTTCAAAGCGTGAGACGAGTTTCATCGTATCCTCCTTTTGCTTCAAGGAGGCCCCGAACCACTCAGGGCCTTTCGGCCCCGGCACACACCATCATCGGCCCATGGAAGGTCTGATGGTTCGGGAGGTTTCTTGATCCTGCATACAGGCGGATGCGCGTGAAGCGCTTCGAAATCGTCTTTGAGGTGGTGATCTCCGGCAGCACTGGCGGGATGTGCGGCCTATCGGGCGATGTCCAGCAATAGTATTTGCGCGGTGCCCTCGTGCAGTGCCATCGGCAGCCATGATCCGTGCTCCAATCGAGTGATTTCTTCGAAGATGACTGATGAGCCGAAGCCAGACTTGACGTTGGCGCGGCTGGCCTTGGTCTGTGGCGTGTTTTTCTGCCGATACTGTCCGTCTCGTTTTCTTGGGAGTTGGCTTGCAACAGATGCCCTAAATTCCCTGGCCGGATGCGGCCCAGCCATCAAAATCCTGCCCGCTCCAAGTATCCGTGTTGGATATGACAGCTGGTCCTTTGCCTCCGGCGCTTCGGGAGGGCGTTAGCAAGCCAAACCCAAGCAAAGGAGAAAGAACATGGCACGCGAAAACTCGAACCCCACCCAAGCCCTGAACGCACCTGACTACATGGCATGGCACGTCACCCAGAAGGGCGAGAAATCCTACTGGAACAAAGTCGGCGCTGCATGGGCGCACAAAGACGGGAAGGGCTACACCCTCCAGCTGGAGACCTGCCCGATCAATGGCCGGATCGTCCTGCGCCTGCCGCTGGAAGATGCACCGCAAGCCGACAACGAAGCGGGGCGCTCATGAGCGCCCCGTGCAAGATCAAGGAGTTTCGAGTTGATCCCTCTCGTCTTTCCTCTGGCACATGGTGCCATAGCCGCGACCGCCAGATCGGCGAGGGTGATATCAGCGCCTCCTACAGCGGCGACAAGATCGGACTCGAAGGCTGCGTGCGCTCACCCTTCAAATGGCAGAACTGCCTTTGGGTCTGTACCGGGATGGTTTCTCGGGGCGATTTCCGCGCAGCCGATGCCTACCGCCTCGTGCCACGGAGATTTTTAGACGGTACGCCGATCAGCTATCATGAAAATGCCATGCTGGGCGACGAGGCGAGAACCAGGCCCGAAGGCTTCTATCACGGCATGGCCGTTCGCCACGGCAAGCAGGACTATGTGCTGATCGGCCCGAGCGCTGTGTTTATGCCGTCCGAGGACGTGCAGACACCGAGGCAAGCTGATCTGTTTGACCTATTGTGAAATTCGCCGCCCGCGGAGGGCGGCGTATCCTTTCGAGTGGCTACTCGTCCTTCGCTTGCTCGTATCCTTGTTTGTAACCCGCCAAGTAGGCCTCATGAAGTGTCTTGACGTTACTCGCTTCAATATCGAGGAGGTAACCCATTCCGATAGCGGTAAGGGAAAGTGTTTCGTTGTCGTCCTTCGCAAGAAGGCCACAGCGTAAGCACTCCTCTTTACCAAAGTCGTCGAGCAACTTGGCAATCGTATATTTCTTCTCTGCATCATACATACTTCTATTATCGCATAATGATCAGAAATTGGAAAACTATTGCATCATATATTTCTAGTTTCTTGACTGATTTCAATTGATTATGGTATTGAGTTTGGTTTTTCGAAAGGATTGACGATGAAAAACCATACAAGAGGAATATTTTTGGCAGCCTCGCTATCCATGGCTGCGACACCTGCGCTTGCGGCAGATGCCGCAGGCTATCTGAACGTAATGGCAAATGGCGAGCTTAAAACAGAGCGGATCGAATCGAACTCCGGTGACGTTTGCCTCGCGCAGGCATTTGTAGCAGCGATGACAACGGAAAATCTGGAGTTTGCTTTCATCAACTGCGTTGATGCAGATGGCGAGTGGATTGGTTCTCAAACTTGTACTTCTTCAGAATGCGGAACCATCAAGGCAGGGGAGCCGATGGGCAGATTTCCAATTCGCCCAAGCTAAAAGGTCCTCTGGCCGATTGCTTCATGTAGGCGTATTGTCGTCGTCTTCGAACCAGTCATCACGCTTCGCACGCGGCTTGAACTCTGGCACCAACACGTCTGGTTTTTGTTTGTGCCGGGCATGTGTAAGCCGGATGGCAAGCCGGATGGTGTCCTCCGCCTTCAGTTTGAAATGCTCTCGCAGGTCATTCAGTTGGCGAGCATGTGCATCATCCAGGTTCAGCATTATTGTGTGTGACCTGCCCCCCGCGAAATCCCTCATCGTGATTTAGAGTCTGCGCCAACTCTGAAGGAGCAGACACATGCGAAAGAGCCGTTTCACCGAGGCGCAGATAATCGGGATGATCAAGGAACAGGATGCCGG
>NZ_VKDF01000038.1:0-2500 GCF_007096355.1 Paracoccus sp. M683
TTGGTTGCGGGGGTAGGATTTGAACCTACGACCTTCAGGTTATGAGCCTGACGAGCTACCGGGCTGCTCTACCCCGCGCCAATTGCGCAGACAATTGAGTATGCGCAGGTATTTCATCGTTTCAGAGAGAGCTCCGTTTCTTTCCAGGTCTGGCGGTGACCTACTCTCCCACGTCTTGAGACGCAGTACCATCGGCGCAGCGGCACTTAACGGCCGAGTTCGGGATGGGATCGGGTGTTTTGCTCGCGCTAGGGCCACCAGACCAGGAAAGAAACGGATCAGCGTTGCGCCCTGAGGGGCACTTTGTTGTCCAAGCTGCATGACGTTGCATGCTTTTCAATCGGGTTAGAAGTCTTGCTTCCACCGGATCAAATCAAGCCAATCGAGCCATTAGTACCGGTCAACTGAACACATTGCTGCGCTTACATCTCCGGCCTATCGACGTGGTGGTCTTCCACGGCTCTCAAGGGATACCTTGTTTTGAGGGGGGCTTCCCGCTTAGATGCCTTCAGCGGTTATCCTGTCCGTTCATAGCTACCCAGCACTGCCGTTGGCACGACAACTGGTCCACCAGTGGAACGTTCACCCCGGTCCTCTCGTACTAGGGGCAACTCCTCTCAAGTATCCTACACCCACGGCAGATAGGGACCGAACTGTCTCACGACGTTCTAAACCCAGCTCACGTACCTCTTTAAACGGCGAACAGCCGTACCCTTGGGACCTGCTCCAGCCCCAGGATGAGATGAGCCGACATCGAGGTGCCAAACGATGCCGTCGATATGGACTCTTGGGCATCATCAGCCTGTTATCCCCAGCGTACCTTTTATCCGTTGAGCGATGGCCCTTCCACTCGGGACCACCGGATCACTATGGCCGTCTTTCGACTCTGCTCGACTTGTCAGTCTTGCAGTCAGGCTGGCTTCTGCCATTGCACTCAACGAGCGATTTCCGACCGCTCTGAGCCAACCTTCGCGCGCCTCCGTTACTGTTTGGGAGGCGACCGCCCCAGTCAAACTACCCGCCACGCAGGGTCCCGGATCCGGATAACGGACCGCGGTTAGACATCAAGAGTGCGAAGGGCGGTATCTCAAGGATGGCTCCACGGAAACTAGCGTTCCCGCTTCAAAGCCTACCGCCTATCCTGCACATCGCAATCCTGATGCCAGTGCGAAGCTGTAGTAAAGGTGCATGGGGTCTTTCCGTCTAACCGCGGGAAGTCTGCATCTTCACAGACAATTCAATTTCGCTGAGTCCACATTTGAGACAGCGGGGAAGTCGTTACGCCATTCGTGCAGGTCGGAACTTACCCGACAAGGAATTTCGCTACCTTAGGACCGTTATAGTTACGGCCGCCGTTTACCGGGGCTTCAATTCAATGCTTGCACATCTCCTTTTAACCTTCCGGCACCGGGCAGGCGTCAGACCCTATACGTCGTCTTGCGACTTCGCAGAGCCCTGTGTTTTTAGTAAACAGTCGCCACCCCCTGGTTTGTGCCCCCCGCCCATACTTGCGTACAAACGGGGCCTCCTTCTCGCGAACTTACGGAGGTATTTTGCCGAGTTCCTTAAATGTGGTTCTCTCAAGCGCCTTGGTATTCTCTACCAGTCCACCTGTGTCGGTTTAGGGTACGGTCTCATGGAGGGCTATTTCCAGGAACCACTCAGCAGCCCGATCAATCCGTTAAGACCGAACTACCTCTGTGATCCGTCACCATCTCCTGGCCCAGGAATATTAACCTGGTTCCCATCGACTACGCCTTTCGGCCTCGCCTTAGGGGCCGGCTTACCCTGCTCAGATTAGCTTTAAGCAGGAACCCTTGGACTTTCGGCGACAGGGTCTCTCACCCTGTTTGTCGCTACTCATGTCAACATTCTCACTTCTGATCACTCCACCGGATGCCTTACAGCCCGGCTTCACAGTCAGAACATCGCCTCCGTAACCCCGAAGGGCTAAAGAGGCAGCGTTCTATATCACAGAACGCTCCGCTACCGCGCACCCGAAGGTGCACCCAAAGCTTCGGCTCGTGGCTTGAGCCCCGTTACATCTTCGCCGCAAGACCTCTTGATTAGACCAGTGAGCTGTTACGCTATCTTTAAAGGATGGCTGCTTCTAAGCCAACCTCCTGGTTGTTTTGGAAGTCTCACATGCTTTCCCACTTAGCCACGAATTGGGGGCCTTAGCTGTTGGTCAGGGTTGTTTCCCTCTCCACGACGGACGTTAGCACCCGCCGTGTGTCTCCCGGATAGTCCTTCCTGGTATTCGGAGTTTGCTTAGACTCAGTAAGGCTGTGGGCCCCCATCATCCATGCAGTGCTCTACCCCCAAGAGGATACGTCCGAGGCGCTACCTAAATAGCTTTCGCGGAGAACCAGCTATCTCCGAGTTTGATTGGCCTTTCACCCCTAGGCACAAGTCATCCCGACCTTTTTCAACAGGTGTGGGTTCGGACCTCCAGTACGTGTTACCGTACCTTCATCCTGCTCATGCCTAGATCACTCGG
>NZ_VKDF01000039.1 GCF_007096355.1 Paracoccus sp. M683
CACAGACCCCGGAACAGGGCGAAGCGGCGGGTGTGTGCCTCCGGTCGGGCTACGCCCTCCCTCCGACACACACCCGCCGCAGAGTCTCATCCTGATTGACGCGGAATCTCATCCTGTTTGTCGCGCCGCAACGAAACCACGCGTTCGTGTCGTGCGGAGATTAGCTCCCACATTCTCCGCATATCTTGCGGTGTTTTTCCTTGCGCTTGCGGAGAATGCGGCCCACAATCGCCGCACTTAGCGCGGAGAATGTCGTGTACATCTGGGAACAAACAGACTGGCCCAGGCTAACCTGGCAGGACGGCAGCATTGCTGCGCCCCTGGCTGCAGTGCGTCACGACCAGGGGCGACTGATAGGCCGGATGGAAGCGCTGGGCTTCAAGCTACGCGAGGAGGCGGTCCTGCAGACCCTGACGCAGGACGTCGTCAAGACAAGCGAGATCGAGGGCGAACAGCTGGACGCCACTCAGGTGCGGTCATCCCTCGCCCGACGGCTTGGCATCGACATCGGCGCCCTGCCTCCGACCGATCGCAATGTGGAAGGCATTGTTGAGGTGATGCTGGACGCAACGCGGAACTTTCAGGCCCCGCTCACCGCCGAGCGCCTTTTCGGCTGGCATTCGGCTTTGTTCCCCACCGGACGCAGCGGCATGACGAAGATCATCGTCGGCGATTGGCGTGATGACAGCACCGGCCCGATGCAGGTGGTGTCCGGGCCCTTTGGCCGGGAGAGAGTCCACTACTCCGCCCCACCCGCACCGCGGGTCGTGGCGGAGATGGAAGCCTTCCTCACATGGTTCAACGCACCGCTGGCCACCGACCCTGTGATCAAGGCGGCGCTGGCGCATCTGTGGTTTGTGACGATCCACCCCTTCGAGGACGGCAACGGCCGCATCGCCCGCGCCATCGCCGACCTGGCGCTTGCCCGTTCGGAGGGAAGCTCGCAGCGGTTCTACAGCATGTCCGCGCAGATCAGGACCGAGCGGAACGCCTACTACGAGCAGCTCGAGCGCACTCAGAAGGGGGGCACGGACGTCACATCATGGCTCCTGTGGTTCCTTAACTGCCTCGGCCGCGCGGTTCACGGTGCCGACGGCGTCTTGGCTGCGGTCGTCGCCAAGGGGCAGTTCTGGGAACGCACTGCGGCGCTGGCGCTGAACGAACGTCAGATCAAGGTGCTGAACCGCTTGCTTGATGGGTTCGAGGGCAAGATGACCTCTTCGAAGTGGGCCATCATCGCCAAGTGCTCGCAGGACACTGCGAACCGTGACATCACGGCTCTACTGGACCTCGGTCTGCTGCGGAAGGGCGAAGGCGGCGGCCGCAGCACGCACTATGAGTTGGTGCTGTGACGGTACTGGCGGCGATTATTCGCCCCGTCGAAGGGGGGGCTCGTAAAACGTTGACCAGGTGTTGACAAGAATTTGGAATGACAAAAGCCGAGCGTTATGCTCGGCTTTGAAGTCTTTGATAACACTGGTTTTTTTGGTTGCGGGGGCAGGCAACCAACGATACTTGCGATTGGTCGAACGGAATATCCCAAGACTTGCCGCTTAGCCTAACCTATTAAGACTCATAAGAAAATATCCAGTTCCGTACGTCGAACCTGCGCGCGTCCTTCGGGGCAAAACAAGGTAGCCGCAGCTAGGCAGCCTCCAATCGGCACAAGGCAGAGCATTCTTGCTATGTCTCGATTGCTACGCCCGCTGCTATCAGGTTCGCAAGCTCTGTTGCGATTGGTGTGATCAGGTCAACGTCGACATCCGGTGCCTCGATACCGACAACGAGCGCATATCGACTCTTGCTCTCGGCTCTTCCAAGCGCCTTGCGCTCGCGCCACCAACCTGAAATCGGAAACACATAGAGAAGGTCCCGCGCTGCAAGCTCAACGGCACTGCCCTCCCAAATATCCATGTGGACTGAACCGGCCGACACCGACTTCGGCCCAAAGAACCAACCATCGTTGTCTTCATTCACCGGCCGAAGATCGCCCTCATCCCGGTCGTCCTTATTGACCCGACGCATGAAATTGCGTTCTGTCTCACGCGCTCGCTTCAAGTCGAAACGCAGACCGAACGACTGGTATCGTGCAGGATCGATCGCGCTTGCGAAGCTCGGATTCGGCTCCACGAAATACGACAATGTCACCTTCAACCTGATGCGCTCGTTACCGAGGCTTTCCAGGACGTCTCGCGGCCAGGGCAAGCGGTAGACATGGGCATCACCAAACCGCACGTTTCCGCCGTCCATACGGAAGGGCTGGATGTTCCGCTGTGCGACCAGGGCAAGGTCGTCGCGCGCCGAAGCTATGCCGCGACGCAGATTGGGCACCCCATATCCATACTTTCTGGTCAGAGCCTTTCGTTCGGCCTTGCCCGCTGCTCCGGCAAACTCCGCGAGCATATGCGGCGTCCACCGCGCGCTGTGCACCATCAGGGCCCTGACGGCTTCCGGCCAGTAGTCGGGACGTTCGGCCATCATGCGCGCGGCCATCCGTCCCGCCTGGGCGGTTGCCGCGCTCGTCGCCCAGAAGGACACAATCGGCTCGGGAACAGCAGTTTTGGAAGTCGTCAGCAGAGAAAGAGACGGCAGCCCGGACACGGCCTCAATTCCTGACCTGCTGACCGCGCGGTTGCCAGCTTCAAACACGACCTCAGGTTTTATGGGGGACTGGCTCGACCGCCAGAGCGTCGTCGTCCGACTGTATGGACTCCGATCCCCCGGACGCGACCAACCGGACCAGTCCCGGTAGGCGTACTCGGCAATATCGGATTTCAGCGTGGTGCCGCCCACGGTAAGCACATTCCACGCCTGTGCCGGATCCTCGCCCGGGAAAGCGTCGGCATCGGCTATCTCGTCAGCGTGGGAACTGTCTCCAATGTTGCCGAGTGCCTGCACGAACAGTCGACGGATATGATCAGGCCCCTCCTCGACCGCATCGGCGCCGGAGGATATCTGGTCGAGTGCCGCGCTCCATCCCGTCGGCTCCGCTCCGGAACGATTCTCGTTGGTGACAGCCATGCAGAAAACTCTGGGACGCTCAGAAGCCGCGATCTCCGGCAATGCCGCCGCCGAGGTTGTGATTGCACCGTAGGAAAACGGATCATTCGGCTCAAAACTATCCGGCGGAAGGATTTTTACCGATTCCAAGCGGTGCGATAGGACTGGCCGTGATGCGTCCCCTAGTTGCGTGGTCAAGTCGCCGTGCAAAGCGAGACCAGCCATTCCTGAACCATGACCGATGTTGCTATGGTCATCAACGCCCCAGTCAGCAACCACCGTATGTAGATCACCACGGTCGAGCGCCGGCTCGATCAGGGCATGCCCGCGATTGATGCCGGTATCGAGCAGGCAGACGGCAGGCACGTCCCTGCCCGGCCAAGTGACACGCTCGGCGAGATTTTCAACGAAATCGCTTACCATACCGTGGAGCTCGTCAGTGAATACCGCAGGCGTGTCGGTCGCCCGGCGGATCTCAGCGATTCCCCCGGTCGAAAACAGCAACAACTCGATCACAGCCCGGCGGCCATGGACGGGGAGAACGATCACTTCCGGAAACCGCAATCGCGTATCGTCATCTCCGACGGTCAGCCCCAGGCGCTGCGCAAGGTCGTCAACGCGCTCGACCCGATCTCGAAAGCACCATAGTGCCCACCACATTTCCGCCTGCGGATCGTCAGGCAATGCATCCGGGTCGTCACGCCAAAAGGTCTGAAGGCGGGCAGTACGGACATGCTCGACCGGCTCGACACGGGATTTCTTCGGAATCTTCTCCCCGTCTTCCACCTCGGTGAACGCATAGTCACGAAAGACAGCGTCGAACACGTCGCGCGTATCGTCCGGCACAAAGAGCGCAATGCGCCGGGCGCCATTCGCGGTGACTGTTACGGCCCCCTGTCGCGTTCTCTCACGCTTCCGCTCGAGGGTCGTAGGTCCCACACCCGGCGCGAGTTCAACCTCAAGGTAAACCCCATCGGGGGGCGGTGCTCCATCGGGAAGATCGAGGACTTCTCGCCTCTGGTCCGCAAACTGAAGGGCGGCATTGAGTTCCCCAACCAGCCGACGACCATGCTCTTCGCGAATTCTCTGCAATGTCCTTTGGCGCGCGTTGCTGCCAGGGGATTTATAGTCGCGGACCACTCCCAATCCGCTGAGATCAATGTGACGATGCTCGTATTCAGCCAAGACGTTCTTTTTCCTCGGCGAACACAGTTTTCATGCTTTGCCGCTTGTTAAGTTGGCGGATCAAGTCAGCTGTAGAAACCTGCCCCCTTTCCGCGAGAATGGCTTCCTTGACAACTTCTTCCGCAGCATGAACAATTTCTGCCTGACTCAACCCTTCCGCCGCTGTCTCGATTGTTTTCCAGACGAGTTTAGGATACTTCATCGGCGCTAGATGTGCCTTGATGATTGCCCGCACCTCGTCAGGAGTCGGCATTTCGAACTGCAAAACCTCATCGAAACGCCGAAGCAGAGCGCGATCCAGCAGGGATGGGTGATTGGTCGCCGCCACCAGAACGCTATCGGTCGCGGATGGCTCTTCCATGAACTGAAGGAAGCTGTTCAGTACGCGACGCATCTCGGCCACATCGTTGGTTGCAAGCCGGTTGCTACCAACAGCATCAAACTCGTCGAACAGATAGACGCCCCTGCGCCGCTGTGCCTCATCAAAGACAAGTCGTAACTTGCTCGCCGTTTCCCCCATGAAGCGTGTGATCAGGCTTTCGAGTCGGATCACGAAGAGCGGCAGTCGCAGTTCCCCAGCCAGCGCCTCCGCAGTTATGGTCTTGCCCGACCCCGGCGGGCCAGCGAAAAGGATGCGGCGGCTGGGGGTCTTGCCATGTTCCCGCAACCAGTCCCGGCGTCGCTGTTGAAGCACCACAGCTTCGAGATGCCCCTTGATGTCCATGTTCAGGACGACGTCGGCGAGACGGATTCTCGCTTCCCGCAGGTCCAGCAAGTTGTCGAGATCGCCACGCGGACGCGAGAAAGAAATCGGGACCGAAGCTCTGACGCCACGCTGCGCGCGTACGGCATCTACCGCCGAACGGATTTCTTCGGCGGTCGCCCGGTGGCCCTGACGTGCTTCCCCGGCTGCAACCTGCAGCGCGATGGAGTAAAATTGCTCCTCATCGCCCTCTGCCTGGCTTCTCAGCATCGCCAGTATCTGCTTCGCATTTGACACCGCGCTGCCTCATCCGACCATGGTTTTCCTAGAATCGTAGTCTAGTCACACCGATTTGGGAAGTTTTCAATCGCTACTGGCGAGTCAGAATGGCCGGAGCGCTCACTGAAGCCGACAGAAGCCCAGAGGGCCTCCTCCGCCCAGATGTGTGCCCGACACTCGATGGGGAAGGTCGGGCACGAGAACCTCTGCATCAATCGTAACCGTCCGGGCTCACTGCTCTGCCGCAGATAGAGAGTAATCGATAGTGTCCGCTTAGGATAGCGGACACTCTGGGGTTATTGATGGCGGGTCGGACCAAGCGGCTTTGGACGGACGAGGAGAAGCGTTCGATCTGTTT
>NZ_VKDF01000004.1 GCF_007096355.1 Paracoccus sp. M683
TGATGCCCGTCATAGCGCTTGAACGGCCGGTCCCCGATCGTCTCATGGCTGAGCGGGTCATCGGTCAGAACAAGGCTGTGGCTGCCCATCGCATGGGTGAAGTGGAAACTGATGCCATGGCGCTCCATCTGTCGGCGGGCGAAATCCAGGTCGGATTCGCGATATTGGACAGTGTATTCCAGCAAAGGATAATCGCGGGTTAATTTGACCTGCAAGGCCGGGTCGCCCAGGGCCGCATATTCGCCCAGCAATTCATTCAAAATCTGCACAACGGTTTTATTGTGAAAGATCCGCTGGTTACGCCTGTGGCTGGCCAGCCAGAACCAGGGCCGCAGGGTCAGGTCATAGCGGTGCCNGAAATGTTCCTGTTCATAGTGGTGATGCCCGTCATAGCGCTTGAACGGCCGGTCCCCGATCGTCTCATGGCTGAGCGGGTCATCGGTCAGAACAAGGCTGTGGCTGCCCATCGCATGGGTGAAGTGGAAACTGATGCCATGGCGCTCCATCTGTCGGCGGGCGAAATCCAGGTCGGATTCGCGATATTGGACAGTGTATTCAAGCAAAGGATAATCGCGGGTTAATTTGACCTGCAAGGCCGGGTCGCCCAGGGCTGCATATTCGCCCAGCAATTCATTCAAAATCTGCACAACGGTTTTATTGTGAAAGATCCGCTGGTTACGCCTGTGGCTGGCCAGCCAGAACCAGGGCCGCAGGGTCAGGTCATAGCGGTGCCCGTTCTCGCCCACGCCGGCCCAACGGGCGGATGTGACGATGCCGTCAAAGGGGCGCATCTGGTCATGGGCCTCGATCTCGACGGTGGCATGGGTGCCGATCAGCGCGTCGAAATCCAGGTCATCGCGGGTGGCCAGGGCCTCGACCCGATAGTCGAACAAATCGTTCAGATGGTCAGAGCCGTCAAAGCGCAGCAGCGCCAGCGTATCGGCACCAAGCGCGGTGGTCAGGCGGCCAAGGCGTTCGGTCTGCTGAAAGGGGGCGTTCAAAAAGGGCCTCCACGGGAAAAAACAGAACTGTTGAAATGGACTAACATGTCCGCGAAGAGGGGGCCACTGCCCCCTGCCTGATCAGTCAGGCCTTTTGGGCAGGCCTATTGGTCAGGAGGCCGTCAAAATGTGCGATAGAGCTGCCCCCAGCCCGGATCGTGCATATGGCTTTGCGCACCGGCGCGCCGGACCAGCGCAGCCGCCTCGTGCCGGCCCTGTTCCAAGGCGTCCTTGACGTCGACCGAGGCCACCTGCCGCCCTTGCATCAGCAGCCGTCCATCGACCATCACCGTCTCGACATCGGCCCCGGTCGCCTGATGGATCAGCCGGTGGACGGGCATCCAGTCCGGGGTCAGATGCGGCTGGTCCATGTCCAGCACGACCAGATCGGCCTTTTTGCCCGGCTCCAGCGAGCCGATCTGATCTTGCAGCCCCAGCACGCGGGCGGCGTCGATGGTGATCATTTCCAGCACCTTGCCGGGCGGAAAGAAAAACCGGTCGTGATTGCGCTGTACATGCTGGACGGACTGGAACAGTCGGGCGGTCTGAAGCATGTCGAAATACCGGCTTGGGGCGGTGCCGTCAGTGGTGATGGCAAGGCTGATGCCGCGCGACATCATCTCGATCACCGGGGTTGCGCGTCCCGGCGGCGCATGAGTGACATGGGTGCCGGTCTGGGCCAGAATGTCGATCTCGTCGGGTGAAATGCCCCAGCAATGTTGCAGGTGGATATCAGGACCAAGCAGCGCGTTTTCCTGATCCTGAAAGGCCAGCCGGATATGGCCGGCAAAGGCGTCGGAATGCAGCCTTATGCCGTATTTCCGGGCCAGGTCGCGGACCGCGCGGGCGTGCATCCGGTCATCGGGCGTCAATGCCACGGCCTGATCGGGTGTCGAGATGTTCGACGGATCAATCGAAGGCACGATGGTGAAGGGCGTCAGATAGACCCGAATGCGCCCCTGATCGCTGCCGTCAAGGGTCTGGATCGCGGCCTCGGCCCCCTCCATCATCTCGGCGAAGGTGATGGAGCGCCGCAGGGGGGTGCCGCTGTCCCAACGGGTGACCTGCTGCGGCCAGGGCAGGCCGGCGGGGCCGGTGCAGATGATCTCGCGCAGGCCGATCTGCGAATAGGCGCGGGCATGGTTCACGGCAAATTCGGGATCGTCGCTGCGTGGCATGGACGAGATGATGCTGACCCCGGTTGTCACACCTGCGCGCAAACGCTCCAGCCCCGAGACGAGGCCATCAGCATACCAGAAATCGCGGGTGGTGAAGTGATAGTAAAGCGGCGTGACGATCTTCATCCAGGACGGGCTGGTATCGGATGCAAGGCTGCGGATCAGGCAATGGCCGGCATGGCCATGCGCGTCGATCAGTCCGGGGATGATCAGCTTGCCCCGGCAGTCGATCTGGCGGTCGCCCGGCTGTGTCGCAATCTCGGCGCTGGCACCGACCGCCTGGATGCGGTTGCCGGTGACGCGGACGGCCCCGTCCTCGATGATGCGGCGTTGCGGGTCCATCGCGATCACGGTCGCATGGCGAAAGATCGTGGCGGTCATGTCGGCCTTGGGCTGATTGGGGGCAACGAAGTGCGGGCCAGCGGCAGGGCCGGCCCGCAGTCACTGTGATCATACGCTGCTGTTCCGGGCAGCGCGCGACCCGGCCTATTCGGCCAGGGTGGTGAACCAGTGACGCGCCTTGTTGTCGGCCCGCAGATCAAGATCCTGAACCCGGTCGCGCGTGGCCCAGGCAATCGGCTGCTGATGCAGGGGGATCAGCAGGATCTGGTCCTTGGCGACGCGCAACGCATCCTCTTCCAGCTTCAACCGCTCGGCAGGGTCGGTTGCGGCTGCGGCCTGCTTGACGATGGCGTCAAGCTCGGGCGAGGACCAGCCGCCATAGTTCGAGACACCATAGGCCCCGTCCTTGGTCGACAGCACCTGCGACAACAGCGAGAACGCATCCAGCGTCGGTTCATTCGCCCAGCTGAGGTTGAACATCTCGGTCTTGCCCTGCGAGCGCTTGGGCGACTGGACCGAGCGTGGCCCCATGTCGATGTCGACCTGCATCCCGGCGCGGGACAGCATATTGGCGATGCCCTGGCACCAGTCTTCCTCGTTGATGCTTTCGTCATTCATGCAGGTATAGGTAAAGCGCAGCCCCTCGGCCCCGGCTTCCTTCAGCAGTTCGGCGGCCCTTGCGGGATCAGCCGGATCAAAGCTGTCCAGCGAGGCGGCATAGCCCGCAATCTCGGGCGCGATCAGAGAGCCAGAGGGTCGCGCAAGCCCGCGCATGACGCGCTGGTTGATCAGATCGCGGTCGATCAGCGCCTGAACGGCCTGGCGGACGCGGATGTCGTTGAAGGGGTTGGGGCGCCCGTCGGGCAGGGTTTCGCGCCGGTTCATCGCGACAAAGACGGTGCGCAATTCGGTCATCGTCATGACCTTGACACCGGGATCGGCCTTCAGGCGTTCGATATCCTGAATGGGGGCGCTGTCGATCACATCGACCTCGCCCGACAGCAGCGCGGCGATGCGGGTCGCGGCCGAGGTGATGGGGATGAATTCCAGCCGGTCGATATTGTGCTGTTTCTCGTCCCACCAATCTGGGTTGACCAGCAGCACGGTCTTGCTGTCGGGGGCGCGGCTTTCCAGCACGAAGGGCCCGGTTCCGTTGGTGTGGCCGGTGGCATAGCCCTCGACGCCAGCACCGAAATCGGTCGGGGCCTCGGTGTTGTTGGCCTTCAGCCAGTCGGCGTCGAAAACGAAGATATTGGTGATGTCGTTCAGAAACAGCGAGGATGGCGTGGTCACGTCGATCTCGACCGTATAGTCGTCGATCTTCCGAATGTCCTTGAACAGCGGCATATTGCCCTTCAGCGGCGAGGCCGGGTCGGCGGCGCGTTTGAACGAGGCGACGACATCATCGGCCGTCAGATCGGCGCCGTCGTGGAATTTGACCCCCTCGCGCAGCTTGAAGCGCCAAAAGGCGTCATCGACCAGTTCCCATTCGACGGCCAGCGCCGGTTCCAGGCCGAAGGTCTTGTCATAGCGGACCAGCCCTTCATAGATGTGGTTCAGAAAGGCGAGGTTCGCCGTCGAGGGGACCGAGTTCGGATCCAGCGAATAGATATCGGCGCGCGACCCCCATTTGACCGTGTTTTCGGCCTGCGCGGCGAAGGCGCTGACCGACAGGGCAAGGGCCGCAGCCATGGTATTGATGATCTTCATTTGCACTCTCCTGCTGGGTTATCGGGTGATGGCCGGTACGCGGCGCGTGGTTTGGGTTCAGGCGAAATGACAGGCGACCGATGCGCCGTCGGGTGCGATGCGCAGCGGGGGACGGTCGGATTTGCATCGGTCCTGTGCCAAGGGGCAGCGCGGGTGAAAGGCACAGCCCGAGGGCGGTGACAGCGGGCTTGGCACCTCGCCCGCGACGATCTCGCGGTTGCGATGAGGGGCGTTCACATCGGGGATCGTGTCCAGCAGCAGCCGGGTATAGGGATGCTTGGGATCGGCGAACAGAACCTCGGTATCGGCCTGTTCCACGATCCGGCCCAGATACATCACCGCGATCCGGTCCGACATGTGGCGCACCACTGACAGGTCATGGCTGATGAACAGATAGGTCAGCCCCAACTCGTCCTGAAGGCGCCGCATCAGGTTCAGGATCTGGGCCTGCACCGACACGTCCAGCGCGCTGGTCGGCTCGTCGCAGACCAGAAATTCCGGCTCGGATGCCAGCGCCCTGGCGATCGAGATCCGCTGTCGCTGGCCGCCGGAAAATTCGTGCGGGAATTTCTCGCCATCGGCGATGTTCAGCCCGACGATGGCCAGCAGATCGGCGACGCGGTCGGTAATCTCGGCCTCGGTTTCGCGCAGCTTCAGCTCGCGCAGCGGTTCGGCGATGATGTTCCTGACGCGCCAGCGCGGGTTCAGCGAGGCATAGGGATCCTGAAAGATCATCTGCGCAGAAAGCGGCGCGCCCGAGCGGCCGGGCGCAAAGCGGATCTGGCCCGCGCTTGGCGGGTAAAGCCCTGTCACCAGCTTGGCCACGGTCGACTTGCCGCAGCCCGATTCACCCACCAGGCTGAGGCAGCCGCCCTGCGGCACCTCGAAGGTCACATCGTTGACGGCATGCAAAAAGCGGCGGTCCTGGCGATAGACCAGGCGGTTCAGCAGCGGGGCCGAGACGTCAAAGACACGGTCCAGCGCCTCGACTTTCAATGCGGCGGTCCTGCGGGTCATGCGACACCTCCTTGATACAGCCAGCAGGCGGCCTGACCGGCGCTGGTGGGGACCATTGCGGGGCGTTCGCGCCGGCAATGCGGGCCTGCCATGGCGCAGCGCGGGTTGAAGGCGCAGCCGGACGGGATGGCATTCAGCCGTGGCATGGCGCCGTCGATCTGGTGCAGCTTCTCGATCCGCGCTCCAAGCGCCGGGATCGAGGCCATCAGCCCGCGCGTATAGGGATGGGCGGGGGCCTTCAGCACCTGGTCGACCGGGCCGATCTCGATCAGGCGGCCGGCATACATCACCGCCACGCGGTCGGCGGTTTCGGCGATGACGCCCATGTCATGCGTGACCAGCATGACGGCCGTGTCATGGTCCTTGCACAGCCGCCGCAAAAGCCCGGTAATCTGCGCCTGGATCGAGACATCCAGCGCCGTTGTCGGCTCATCCGCGATGATCAGCCGGGGCTTGGCGGCCAGCGCCAAGGCGATGACGACGCGCTGGCGCATCCCGCCCGAGAATTGATGCGGATAGTGATCGACGCGTTCCTCGGGGCCTGGAATGCCGACCTCGCGCAGCAGGGCGATGGCGCGCTGACGGGCGGCGGTGCGGCTGGTATCGGGGATGTGGCGGCGAATGGTCTCGGTCAGCTGCGCGCCCACGGTGAACAGCGGGTTCAGCGAGGTCAGCGGATCCTGGAATATCGCCCCGATCTCGCGGCCGCGCAGCTTTTCCATCTCGCGGTCGGCCAGCTGGTCGATGCGGCGCCCCGCCAGTGTGATCTGCCCCGAGGCGATATGGCCGGGTCGTTCCAGCAGCCCCAGAATCGCCGCGCCGGTCATGGATTTCCCGGCGCCGCTTTCGCCGACGACGCCCAGAATCTCGCCCGGCTGGATCGACAGCGAGACGTCGTTCAGCGCGGTCAGCGTGCCGTGGCGATTGGGAAATTCTACCACAAGGTTCTTTACCTCCAGGCAGGGTTGGCTTGCGTCAAACATGCGGGCTTTCCTTTATCGGATAGCTTGGGGGGAAGATCTTCTCGACCGGGGGATGGTCCCAGGTCCGGGCCGGGTATTGCGCGACCAGCCGGTCGAACTGCGCCTGCGCCTGCCGCCGCGCCGCCGCCATGTCGATGCCGGCGACCATGCCGTCGCGCATGGACAGCCGGCCATCGACAAAGACCGCCTGCGTGACCTTGCCCGAGCCACCCGTCACCAGCGTGGTGATCGGGTCCACGGTTGGGGTCATGACCGGGTCATCCAGCCGGAACACCGCCAGATCTGCCTTGGCACCGGCGGCGATCCGGCCCAGATCGGCCCGGCCAAGCGCGCGCGCGCCGCCAAGGGTCGCCGCATCGAAAAGGTCGCGGCAGGCGATGCGTTCGGGGCCGTCATCATTCATCCGGCAGGTGATCAGCCCGACCAGCAGGTTCATCAGCATGTCCGCCGGCGCCGTATCGGTGCCCATGGCGATGTTGATCCCCATGTCGCGCAGCCGGGAAAAGCTGTTCAGACTGCTGCCGCTGCGCCCCGAGACCAGCGCGCAATGCACCACCGACACCCCGTGCCGCGCATAAAGCGCCAGATCCTCATCCGTCGCATTGGTGGCATGGGGCGCGATCAGCCGATCGTTCAGCAGCCCCTCGCGTGCAAGCCATGCCGGGGCGGTGCTGCCGTGCAACGCCCTGACGGTATCGACCTCCATCTTGCCCTGGGCCATGTGCAGCCGCAGCTTCACGTCCAGATCGCGGCGCGCTCGAAGCTGGCCCGCAGCAGGCCCGCGGTCGAGGTCTCGACCCGGTCGGGCGCCAGCATCCCCTGGATCAGCCCGCCATGGCGGCCGGCCTGACGCGCGATATAGGCGGCGGCATCGTCCAGCCCGGCCAGCCCGCGCGGTTCGTCGAAATGCGGTCGCATGTCGCCCGGCCCGTGCAATACCATCCCGCCGGCGCGATAGGCGGGGCTGAGATAGACCCGCAGGCCCAGTTCCCCGGCCGCATCGGCGGCGGCGTCGAACTCGGCCACGGTCTCGCCCCATTCGCGATAGAACAGCGAGGCGATGGGCGCTGCGGTGGTGATCCCGTTCAGCAGCAGCTGGCCAAAGGCAAAACGCTTCTGAAAGGCCAGCTCGTCGGGGGTATACATCTCGTATGGGCCGCGCTGGACATAGGATAGCGGCCAGACCCGGCCCTTTTTCCAGGCTGGGAAATGGTCGATGCCAAGGACGGTGGTATCCAGGTCTGACAGCGCGTCCAGGTCGATCAGGCCGGGCGAGATCAGCGCGGCGCCGAAATCAATCCGCCGGGCGACCTGGCCGGCAAAGGCGTGGCCGGCAAAGATGATCCGGTCACCGTCGATCACCACTTCGCCGCGCTTCAGCAGCACCGGCTGATCGCCGTCATGGGCCAGCACCCAATCGGCGCAAAGCAGGGTCGGCCCATCGGGGCGGCGGCCAAGATCCAGCGTGGCAAGGGCAGCATCTGCCATCAGGGCATCTCCACGATGCTGCGGCCGCCCCGCGCGATGACCCGGCCGGCCTTGATGACCAGCGGCCGGGGGGCTGTGGTGTTGACGACGGCATGGGCGACGGTCTGGCCGTCCAGCAGGGTGAAATCGGCCTTGCTGCCGACCGCGACGCCATGGCCCGGCACCCCCATCGCCGCCGCCCCGCCGGTCGAGACGATCTCCAGCGCGAGCCGCAGGTCGGCATCGGACCGAAAGCCGTTCCGCATGCCGATGACGGTGGCGCGGTCGATCATGTCGGGCTGGCCCCAGGGCCCCCAGGTGTCGCGGATGCCGTCGCAGCCCGCCCCCACGCGCACACCCGCCTCGCGCAGCCGCTTGACCGAGGGCACCGTGGCCGAGGGCGCGCCGGTGGTCACGATGGCGATGTCCAGCGCGGCGATCTGTTCGATCAGATGGCCGACCCGCAGGTGATCGTTCATGCCCAGGGCGAAGGCATGGCTGATGGCAAAGCGACCCTGCATGCCATTGGCGCGGACCCGTTCGAAGATCAGCTCCATGGTAAAGGCGCCAAGCTCGCCGGCTTCGTGCAGGTGAATGTCGATGGGCACGTCATGCTTTGACGCCAGTGCGAACAGCGCATCCAGCTGACCTTTGGGGTCGCGGTCGATGCCGCAAGGGTCGATGCCGCCCAGAACCTCGCAGCCATTGGCAAGGGCCTGATCCAGCAGATCGACCACGCCCGGCGCGACCATCACGCCCGATTGCGGAAAGGCCACGATCTGAATGTCGATGATGTCGCGCAGCGCCTCGCGGGTTTGCTGCACCCCTTCGACCAGCCGCAAGCCATGGGTCATGTCGATATCGACATGGCTGCGGATATGGCTGGCACCATTGGCGGCCAGGCTGATGGCGTGGCGCATGGACTGTCGGTGAGGGTCGATGCCGATGGCCAGCCGATTCTCTCGTTCAAAGTCGATGCGGCTGCGCAGCACCGCCTCGCGGTTGTTTTCGTGCCAGTCCATGCCCCAGGTGGTCTTGTCCAGATGGGTATGGGCGTCGATCAGGCCGGGCCAGGCTATCGCGCCGCCGCCATCCTCGACGGCGATGCCCTGGGGCATATCGGCCGGGCCGATGGCGACGATGATCCCGTCGCGGATCAGGATGTCGGTAGGGTCAGCGCCCAGGGGACGGACGTTTCTTACAAGCAGGTCGGACATGCTTACCTCAGCTTCGGGTTCAGGGCGTCGCGCAGCCAGTCGCCCAGCAGGTTGACGGAAATGACCAGCAGCGACAGCTGCACCACCGGGAAGATGACGATCCACCACATGCCCGAGAACAGGTATTGGTTTCCGATGCGGATCAGCGTCCCCAGTGACGGCTGGCCCGGCGGCATGCCGATGCCCAGGAAGGACAGCGTCGCCTCGGTCAGGATGGCCATGCCGAAACTCAGCGTGGCGGCGACCAGAACCGGGGTCAGGGTATTGGGCAGGATGTGACGCGCCATGATGCGGCGGGCGGGCACGCGCAGCAGCCTGGCGGCCATGACATATTCCTTGCCCTTCTCGACAATGCTCTGGGCGCGGACGGTGCGCGCATATTGCACCCAGCCCGAGATGGTGATCGCCAGGATCAGCACCGCCGAGGCGCCGATCTCGCGCAGGTCTGGCGGCAGCATCTGACGCACCACGGCCGAGACGAGGATGGCGATCAGGATGGTCGGGATCGACAGGACAACATCACCGATCCGCATCAGGATATTGTCCGCGATGCCGCCGAAATAGCCGGCGACAAGCCCGAAGGTCAGCCCGATCAGCAGCGACAGCGCGACCGAGGCGATGCCGATCATGACCGAGGTGCGGGTGCCGTACAGCATCACCGACAGCATGTCGCGGCCCTGGGTGTCGGTGCCCAGCAGATAGGGCCATTCGCTGCCCTCCAGCCAGATCGGGGGCAGTTCCGATTTCCACATGTCCAGCTGCGCCGGGTCATAGGGGTTCTGTGGCGCGATCAGCGGGGCCAGAAAGGCAGACAAGACCAGAACCAGCAGGATGGCCGCCGCCAGCCGTGCCGAGGCCGAGCGGGTAAAGGACCACCACAGGTCGCTGCTGCGAATGCGCTGCCAGCGCGAGGGAAGGTCGGCGGGCGAAGAGGTCAGCTGTGTCATGATGAATGTGGCCCCTATGTCGCGTCACGCAAACGGGGGTCGATCACCGCATAGGTGATGTCGACCATCGTGTTGAGAAAGACGAAGATGAAGGCGACGATGCACAGATAGGCCGCCATGACCGGAATATCTATGAAGGTCACCGCCTGGATGAACAGCATCCCCATGCCGGGCCATTGGAACACCGTCTCGGTGATCAGCGCGAATGCGATCAGCGTGCCGATATTCATCGCCGTCAGCGTGACCACAGGCATCAGGCAATTGCGCAGCGCATGGCGGAAATAGATCCGGTGGCGCGGGATGCCGCGGGCGCGGGCGAACTTGACATAGTCCGAGCGCATCACCTCCAGCATCTCGGCCCGGACCAGGCGCATGATCAGCGTCACCTGATACAGCGACAGCGAGATCGAGGGCAGGATCAGCGCCATCAGCCCGGATTTGGTCAGCAGCCCCGTCGACCACCACCCCAGATCCACCACGTCGCCGCGGCCAAAAGCCGGCAACCATCCCAGGCTGACCGAAAAGACCAGGATCAGCAGGATGCCCACGACAAAGCTGGGCAGCGAGACCCCGATGATCGAGCCGAATTGCAAGGCCTCGGAATACCAGGCCCCGCGCTTGATCGCCGTCAGCACGCCCAAAGGCAGGCCGATGACCAGCGACAGGATGGTCGCGATCAGCACCAGCTCCATCGTTGCGGGAAAGCGGTCCGCGATAAGGCCCAGGACCTCTTGCCCGTTGCGATAGGAAATCCCGAAATTCCCCTGCGCCGCATTGCCGACAAAGCGCAGATACTGGACCAGGAAACTGTCATTCAGCCCCAGCCTTTCGCGCAGCTCGTCCCGGTCGGCCTGGGTCGACTGTTCGGTCGACATCATGTCCACCGGGTCGCCCGCAAGCTGGAAAATCAGGAATGCCAGAAACGAAACCGCCAGCATGACCAGCGCGGCATTCAGCAGCCTTTTGATGACGAATACCAGCATGGCCTAGCTCTCTTTCCTGGGGGTGCGGCAGGTCTGCGCGGCTGTCGCGCGATGGCGTCCTTCCTGATGTCCAGCCATGGTTTCCTTCCCGTGATCCTAGATTGTTGTGTTACATTGTCAATTTAATTGTCGACAATTGGGGCGACAATAAAAAACACATTCGTCAACAACGCATCCGTTCTGTTCCGGTCCACATGCCGCGAAACTGCGCGGCACATGTGTCAGCTGCCGCTTTTCAGGGCGGTTTCGGCATGGGGCGCAGGGGTTTCATGCTGCCGCAATCCGGCTTTCAGGCGCGGATAGTCATAGGCATTGACCTTTGAGGTCTTCAGGCCGGCCCCAACCAGCGCTTCGGCCTGTTTCACGGCGACGACGATGCCGTCGATGACCACCACCCCGGTGGCCTGGGTCAGGGGCAGCGCCAGTTCCGACATGCCGGCGCAGCCCAGCAGCACTGCCTCGGCCCCGTCTTCGTCGCGGGCGCGGGCGATCTCGGCCAGCAGCAGGTCATAGGCGCGGGCCATTTCGGATTCCAGCGCCAGGACCGGCAGGTCGATACAGCGAACCCGGCGGCAATGGCGATCGGCGCCATAGCGCTGCACCAGATCCTCGATGATCGGGATCGAGCGGGGCAGGGTGGTGATGATCGAGAACCGCTTGGCGATCACCATCGCGGCCTGCACGCCGGCCTGGCAGATGCCAATCACCGGGCCGGTCGCAACCTCGCGCGCGGCATCCAGACCAGGATCGTCGAAACAGGCGATGACCGTGGCCTGCGCACCGCCGGATTCGGCTTTGCGGATCATCCTCAGCATTGCAGGCACCGACATCGCCTCGTCGGCGAACCCCTCGATGGTTGCGGGGACATCGGCGCCGGTCAGGGCGGTGATCCGCGTCAATTGCTGGGCGACGCGGCGCGCGCTTTGCAGCGCCTGGCCGGTCATCGAGGCCGTTGCGTTGGGATTTATCAGCGCTATGTGCAGCGGCCCCGCCATCATCGGACCAACTCTGCCAGAGCGGGCGGCTTCAGCTCGAACTGCTGGTCCGCGACGACATAGTTGTCGGCGTGAAGCCGGGCGATCGGGTGATAGCGATCGGCATCGACATAGCGGCCTTGCGCGTCCAGACAATCGGCCCGCACATGCATATGAACCACCTCGCCCAGCACAATCACCCGGCGCGGATATTCGATCAGCCGGTCGACGCGACATTCCATCGCGCAGGGGCTTGCCGGCAGCCAGGAACAATCGACCTGCGCGCCGGCCGCGACGATCTCGCCTGCCAGGTGCAACTCATCCACTTCGGTGTCGACCCCCAGCCCGCAAACCAGCATCGTCCGTGACAGGGCCATGTCGACCATGTTGACGGTGAATTGTCCGGTGCGCCGGATATTGGCCATCGTGTCTTTCTCGCGCCCGTCCAGCCGCGGCTGTATTCCCAGTGCCAGGATCGCCGGATCATGTGAAAAGACGTTGAAAAAGCTCATCGGGGCGCCGTTGTCGCGGCCGCTGGCCGTGCGCGTGGTGACCAGCGCGATGGGGCGCGGCCCGACGAAATTCGTCAGTAGCCGATAGCGGTCCTGAGACGGAAGCTGTGTCAGATCAAATTCCATGCTATCCCCTGTGTCCTCGATATCTGGCTATATATCGTATACAAGATTGTCAACAATAATGCAGGCATTTCTGTCTGGACCATATCCGGTGAAACAGGCTATGTCTGGCCTTGACCCGGATCGAGACGCCCATGGAACATCTGACCACCGAAGAGATTGCCGAACGTGTCTGGCTGTCGATCGCCGACCGCAGGCTGCTGCCGGGAACGCGGCTGAAGGAAACCGAGTTGGCCGAGGTCTTTGGCGTAAGCCGGGCGCGGATTCGTCAGGTTCTGGCCCTGCTGGAGAGGGACGGCCTGATCGTCATTGAAAGCAACAAGGGTGCTGTCGTCGCCAAGCCAAGCGTTCAGGACGCCAAGGACATCTTCCATATCCGCTCGGCCGTCGAGCAGCGGGTGCTGGCGCGGCTGGTGGATCAGCTGGATGCGGCGAAACTGGTCGAGATGTTCGAGCATGTCGCCAAGGAGCGGATCGCGAATAACAGCGGCAACCAGCGTGACATCATCAAGCTGTCCGGTGGGTTCCACGTCATGCTGGCGGAACTGGCCGAGGCCGATTTCCTGTGCCGCCTGATGCGGGATCTGGTCAGCCGCACCTCACTGATCACCGCGGCCTTCCGCGATTCGAACAGGCATAACTGCGGCCCCGACGAGCATGAAGAAATTCTGCTGCATCTGAAGAACCGGGATCTGGCGGCGGCGCAAAAGGCCATGGCCGCGCATCTGGCCCATGTCGAAAGCGAATTGAAGCTGATCCAGGATCGCGAGCCGGCAAAGAGCCTTCGCGACGCGCTTGGTTAGACCCGCCCAGTCGGTCCCCTGACGGGTTCGAGCCGGATCTGGAAAAGGGGGGGCTTTGCCCCCATCCGGCCTTGCCGGATTCCCCCAGGATATTTGGATCAAAGCGAGGCCGATCAGAGCAGTTTGTCGATGGCGGGTTTCAGCCGCGCCAAAGTCGCCGGGACATCCTTCAGCTTGTCCAGTCCGAACAGACCCAGACGGAAGGTCGAGAAGCTGTCGCCCTCGCCGACTTGCAGCGGCACGCCGGCAGCGATTTGCAGGCCCTCGGCGGCGAATTTCTTGCCTGTCCTGATGTCGGGGTCGTCGGTATAGCTGACCACCACACCCGGCGCGCCAAAGCCCGGTGCGGCGACCGGACGGATACCCTTGGCCGCCAGCATCTCGCGCACGCCATTGCCAAGGGCCCATTGTGCGTCGCGGGCGGCGTCAAAACCCATGGCCTCGGTCTCGCGCATGGCGGCGTGCAGGGACAACAGCGAATCCGTCGGCATGGTGGCGTGATAGGCATGGCCGCCGTCTTCATAGGCTTTCATGATCGCGCGCCATTTCTTCAGGTCCAGCGCAAAGCTGTCGCTGGTGGTTTCGGCCAGCCGCCGCGCGCCCTCGGATGACAGCAGCACCAGACCTGCTGCGGGGGTCGAGGACCAGCCCTTTTGCGGGGCCGAGATCAGCACGTCGACGCCGGTGGCGGCCATATCCACCCAGATCGCGCCCGAGGCGATGCAATCCAGCACCATCAGCGCGCCGACCTCATGCGCGGCGGTGGCCAGTGCGGTGATGTAATCATCCGGCAGGATCAGCCCGGCGGCGGTTTCGACATGGGGCGCAAAGACGATATCGGGGCGGCTGTCGCGGATTGCGGCCGTGACCTCGTCGATGGGCGGGGGCGCATAGGCAGGCTGTGGGGCGTTACCGGCGGGGCGGGCGGTGATGACGGTGGTTTCCTCGGCAAAGCCGCCCGCGTCCAGGATCTGTGTCCAGCGATAGCTGAACCAGCCGTTCCTGACGATCAGTGCATGGGCGCCGCGCGCAAACTGCCGGGCCACGGATTCCATCGCATAGGTGCCGCCGCCGGGAATGATGGCGATTTCTTCGGCCTTGTAGACTCCTTTCAGCGTGGTCGACAAATCGCGCATCACCCGCTGGAATTTCTGTGACATGTGGTTCAGCGAGCGGTCGGTGAAGACGACCGAGAATTCCTGCAAGCCGTCAGGGTCGATATCGGGGCGCAATCCGGGCATGGCGGGTCCTTTCCGTCAGATCTGGGGGCAGGTTAGCGCGGGGCCGGGGCATGGGCCAGCCCGCCTTGTGGCGGAGGCTGCCTGCCTCTACCCTTGCCGCAAACGCAGGAGTCGCGATGTTCACCCGTTCCGAACTGTCACAGGCCGCCACGTTGGTCCACGCCCAGATCCCGCCGACGCCAACCCATCATTGGCCGCAGCTTTCCGCGCGGGTGGGCGCAGAGGTCTGGGTCAAGCATGAAAACCACCTGCCGACCGGGGCCTTCAAGGTGCGGGGCGGCATCACCCTGATCGACTGGCTGCGCCGGACCCAGCCCGATTGCCCCGGTGTCATTACCGCCACGCGCGGCAATCACGGCCAAAGCCAGGCGCGGGCGGCAACGGCCGCCGGGCTGCGGGCGGTGATCTATGTGCCGCGCGGCAACTCGCCCGAAAAGAACGCGGCCATGCGTGCCTATGGCGCCGAGTTGCGCGAACATGGCGATGATTTCGACGAGGCGCGTCTGGCCGCGATGGCTGCGGCCGAGGATGAAGGCCTGTTCCCGGTGCCGCCCTTCCATCGCGAACTGGTGCGAGGCGTCGCCACCTATGGCTGGGAGATGTTTCATGACACCCCGCCGTTGGATGCGGTCTATGTGCCCATCGGCTGCGGCTCGGGTATTGCCGGCGTGATCGCCGCGCGTGACGCGCTGGGGCTGCGGACCGAGGTGGTGGGCGTGGTGGCCGAGGGCGCGGCAGGCGCCAAGCTGTCGGTTGAACAGGGGCGCGTGGTGGAAACGAACAGCGCCGTGACCTTTGCCGATGGCATGGCCGTGCGCGTGCCCGTGGCCGAGGCGCTGGCGATCTATGGCCCCGGCGCCGCGCGGATCGTGGCGGTCAGCGACGACCAGATCGCGCAGGCCGCCCGCGCGATCTTCGAAGGCATCCACAATATCGCCGAGGGCGCCGGTGCCGCCGCCTTTGCCGCGCTGATGGCCGAGCGCGACCGCCAGCAGGGCCGACGTGTTGCCGTGATCCTGTCGGGCGGCAATATCGACAGCGCCAAGGCCGCGACCTTGCTGGCGGGGGGAACTCCGGCGCCGTGACCCCCCTTGCGGCATCGGGGGGCGCGGGCATAGGTTGTGGGTAAGTTCACATCAAGCAGGCTATCCATGCGCATCGGCATTCTTCAAGCTGGTCAGTCGCCCGAGGTTCTGAAAGCCTCTCTGGGCGATTATCCTGACATGTTCACCCGGCTGCTGGCCGGGCGCGGCTTCGATTTCAGCCATTTTCATGTCGAGGGCATGGATTTTCCTGTCAGCCCCGCCGATGCCGATGGCTGGTTGATCACCGGGTCACGCCACGGTGCCTATGAGGATCACGCCTTTATCCCGCCGCTGGAAGATTTCATCCGGCAGGCCTATGCGCAGGGCGTGCCGCTGGTCGGGATCTGCTTTGGCCATCAGATCATCGCGCAGGCCTTGGGCGGGCGTGTCATCAAACACCCGGATGGCTGGGCCGTCGGCACGCAGGATTACGATTTCGAGGGCGAAAAGGTCGTGCTGAACGCCTGGCATCAGGATCAGGTCGTGGACCTGCCGGCGGATGCCCGCGTCGTCGGCACCAACGCCTTTTGCGAAAACGCCGCGCTGGTCTATGGCGACCGCGCCTATACGGTGCAGGCGCATCCCGAGTTCGAGGACGATTTTGTCCAGGGCCTGATCGAGCATCGGGCCAAGGGCAAGGTGTCGCAGGATCTGCTGGATGGCGCGCAGGCCCGGATGGGCGAGGCCAAGGCCGGCAATCAGGTCGCGGACCGGATCGAGGCGTTTTTCAAGCAGCCCCGCAACCTTGCCAAGGGGGCCGCGTGAGGGCGGCAAACCGGGCAACGGACAGAAAACGGCCCGGTCGCGCCACATGGGGCGGACCGATCCAGGACAGGCGCTGGCGGATCTTTCCCGAACCAGCCGCCACAACAGGTGATACATGAAACAACCCGAATGGACGACGCGCATCCCGCAGGCGGCACAGGACTATATCAAGGATATCCGCCTGGACGAGGTGGAATGCATCGTCGCCGATATTGCCGGCGTCGCGCGGGGCAAGGCCATGCCCGCGTCGAAATTCGCCAAGCAGGAAAAGTTCTTTCTGCCGAACTCGATCTTCTTGCAGACCATCACCGGCGAATGGGCCGACAATCCTTCGGGGGCGTTTACCGAACCCGATATGATCCTGACCCCGGATTTCAGCACCGCGACCGCCGCGCCCTGGACCGCCGATTACACCGTTCAGGTGATCCATGACGTCTTTGACCAGGCGGGCCAGCCGGTTCCGATGGCGCCGCGCAATGTGCTGAAGCGCATCGTCGGGCTTTACGAGGCAAAGGGCTGGCGCCCGGTCGTCGCGCCCGAGATGGAATTTTTCCTGGTTGCCCGCAATATCGACCCCAACCAGCCGATCATTCCGCCGATGGGCCGCAGCGGCCGGCGGGCGGCGGCGAAACAGGCCTATTCCATGTCGGCGGTGGATGAATATGGCAAGGTCATCGACGACATCTATGACTTTGCCGAGGCGCAGGGCTTTGAAATCGACGGCATCTTGCAGGAAGGTGGCGCCGGTCAGATCGAGATCAACCTGAACCACGGCGATCCGGTCGCGCTGGCCGACGAGATCTTCTATTTCAAGCGCCTCATCCGCGAGGCCGCGCTGCGCCACGACTGTTTCGCCACCTTCATGGCCAAGCCGATCGAAGGCGAACCGGGCAGCGCCATGCACATGCACCATTCGGTTGTGGATCTGAAAACCGGACAGAACATCTTTTCCGATGAACGCGGGCGCGAGACGCCGCAATTCATGCATTTCATCGCCGGCATGCAAAGGCATCTGCCGGCGGCGGTGGCGTTGCTGGCGCCCTATGTGAACAGCTATCGCCGCTATGTCCCGGATTTCGCCGCGCCGATCAATCTGGAATGGGGCCGCGACAACCGCACCACTGGCCTGCGCGTGCCGATCTCTGGCCCCGAGGCGCGGCGGATCGAGAACCGACTGGCGGGCATGGATTGCAACCCCTATCTGGGCATCGCGGCGTCGCTGGCCTGCGGTTATCTGGGCCTGATCGAGGCCGAAAACCCACGCGCCGAATGCCTGGGCGATGCCTATATGTCCGAGGATGAACTGCCCCTGACCCTGGGCGACGCCCTGGACCTGATGGTCGAAAGCGAGGCGATGACCGGCGTGTTGGGCAAGGAATTTGTGGATGTCTACGAATCGGTCAAGCGCAACGAATACAAGGAATTTCTACAGGTGATCAGCCCGTGGGAGCGTGAGCATCTGCTGTTGAATGTCTAGTATGGGATCGGCCCTGAAGGTCATCGCCGTGACGGTTGGGGCGATGATCCTGGGCGCGGTGATTGCCCTTTTTGCTGCTGCTGGCGGCGGTGTGGCGCTGCGTTCGGCCGGACCGCAATGAAAGGCCGCAAATAATCCGGCCCCGGCGTGCTGCCGGGGCCGTTTGATTGTTCAGCTCGGTTCAGATCGGATCAGCTGCGCTGCGAATCCAGCTCTTCGCCGGTCTGCTCGACCTCGCGGGCCTTCTGGTAGCTTTCGATCAGCAGCTGGTATTCCGGGAAGACCTGCGTATAGATCGCGGCCCATTCACCGGCATCCTCGCGGTGCCAGGTCTTTTGCAGTTCGGATGCCACGGCGGCCGTATCCATCGGCACGGCACCAGCCTGAACCACGCGGGCCAGGGTGATTTCCTCGGCCATCTTGGAATAGGTGCCCGAGGCGTCGATCACCACAAAGACGCGATAGCCTTCAGCAATGGCGCTGATGGCGGGGAAGGCCATGCAAACGCTGGTGATGGTGCCTGCGATGATCAGGGTCTTGCGGCCCGTGGCCTTCACCGCCGCGACGAAATCGGGGTTGTGCCAGGCGTTGATCTCGCCGTGACGGGCGACATATTGCGCATGCGGCGCGTTCTGGTGGATTTCCGGGATCAGCGGGCCGTTCGGGCCCTGCGGCACCGAAGCCGTGGTGATGACCGGGATCTTGGCCAGCATCGCCATCGAGGCCAGCGCACCGGCATGACGGCGCAGCGTGGTCATCGGCATGTCGTTGACGGTCTGGAACAGCCCGCTTTGATGGTCGATCAGCAGCATCACCGCGTCATCGACATCAATCACCGGGGCTTTGCCGTCGAAATTGGCAGGAGTCGACATGATATATGCTTCCTTGTCTTGTTCAGGTGGGTTGAGGGCGGGCTTGCGTGATCCGTTCGTCCGCCGTCATGCCATGTGATCTAATCCAAAATTCAGAACGATAAAGATAATATATGTTCGCAAAACAAGAACGCTAGGTTCTGGACTTCCGGCTTGCCGAACCGGCTGTTGCTGCCCACTGGAGAAACCGCCCGCGATCTGTCATCTCTGTATCTGGTCAGTGTTCTGGCCGCCGCGATGGATGCTGTTGTGATGAACCTGCTTTATGCCAATGACCGGCGGGGCGAATATCCGCCCAGCCTTTACGCCGATACGCGCGACCTGCTGGATCCGTTTCCGCAGCTGAAAGGCGAGATCCGGGCTGATGTGGCGGTGGTGGGGGGCGGCTATACCGGGCTGTCGGCGGCGCTTCATCTGGCGCGGTCGGGTTTCGACGTGGTCTTGCTAGAGGCGCATCGCGTTGGTTTTGGCGCTTCGGGTCGCAATGGTGGACAGCTGGGTTCGGGCCAGCGGCAAGAGGTCGACTGGATGGAACGCCAGCTGGGGCGCGACACCGCCCGGCGGCTGTGGAATCTGGCCGAGGATGCCAAGGCGCTGACCCGCGATCTGGCGGCGCAGGCCGGGGTGCCCGTGCATGATGGCGTGGCCCATGCCTGCCGCAGCGCCGATGAGGTCGCGCATGCCCACAGGCTGGCCGCGCATCTGGCCGAACATTACGGCTATGACAAGGTTGTGCCGCTGGATCGGGATGGGTTTCGGGCGCTGGTGCCCTCGGACGCCTATGTCGGCGGCGATCTGGATGGTGGGGCCGGGCATCTGCATCCGCTGAACCTGGCCATTGGCATGGCCCGGCTGGCTGGGGATGCTGGCGCGCGCATTTATGAGGGCACCCATGTTCACACCATCGAACATGCCCGCAAGGCAAGCGACAAGACCATTCTGCGCTGCGATACCGGGCGAGTCATCTGCGATCATGTGATCCTTGGCGGCAACGGGTATCTGGGTGATCTTTCCACCCCGGTCGCCCGTCGGGTCATGCCGATCAACAATTATATCGTCGCGACCGAGCCGTTGGGCGACCGCGCCGCGCAGGTGCTGACCCGGAACGTGGCCGTTGCCGATACAAAATTCGTGGTGAATTACTGGCGGCTGTCGGATGACGGGCGGCTGATCTTTGGCGGCGGCGAGTCCGTGGGCTATCGGTTTCCGCGCGACATCCGGGCCAAGGTGCGCCCGCATCTGCTGTCGGTTTATCCGGGGCTGAAGGATGTGGCGCTGCCCCATGGCTGGGGCGGCACGCTGGCCATCACCATGAACCGCATGCCCTTCTTTGCCCGGCCGGCGCCGAATTGCCTGTCTGCCAGCGGCTTTTCGGGCCACGGCGTCGCCTTGGCGACACTGGCCGGCCGGCTGATGGCCGATGCGGTCGCCGGACAGGCGGCGGGGTTCGATGCCATGGCCGCCGTGCCCGGCAGCAACTTCCCCGGCGGGGCGATGCTGCGCGGTCCGATGCTGGTCGCCGGGATGAGCTGGTATGCATTGCGGGACCGTCTGGGATTTTAGGGCACCGGCGGCTTGGCGTCGCCTGCTGCTGGGAAATCATGGCACTCGGCCGTGAAATCCGAATCACCAAGCTGTGAAATTGCGTGATTCGTGCCAGATTTCCCGTGTTTCGCCGGCGATTTGATCCATATTTCGTTCTGTCTGGGATTTTGCCCCACTTTTTTCAGTCCGCCATCATTTCACTACATATAGTGTTCGTGGCTGGCTGAGGCGCAATTTTTATACAAATTTCCCTATGATCGGCGTAATGTTCTTATTGTGTTTCGCGGCATTGGTCGAACATGTCTGCGGTTTGGCCCATAGATTTCCATTGCGTCCCATGAAATCCCATGTCACAACTTGAATCACGAAAACGGGCAGTGAAGGGGCAACAAGACCCCGCGAAGGCGAAGCAGGCTTCATACAGGCACCCGTTTTCCAAACATGCCGGCCCAACGTGCGAGCAGCACCTCCCCCAGGTGGCGCGTGGCGGTCAGGCGAACCCCGGAAAGACGGGGCCCAGTAATGGGAACGAGGGCGGCGGATCGGGCAGTGGCAGCGGCCCGATCCGCCCTTTCTCTTTCGGGCGGACCGAAAGGGCGGACAGTGAGGTAAGGAGCAGCCTACGTGGCGCGCAGGTTCAGAGGCTCGGAAGAGGTCAAGGTCGACACGAAAGGTCGTGTCTCGATCCCGGCCAAGTTCCGTCGCGTGTTTGAACAATGCGACCCCGACTGGCAGCCCGGCAATCGCCCCCAGCTTGTCATCGTCTATGGCACCAGCAAGCAGAACCACTTGCAACTTTACACGATGGAGGCGATCGAGGATATCGACCGCCAGATCGACCGCATGCAGCGCGGCACGCCTGAACGCGCCATGCTGGAGGCCTCGATGAACGGTTTCGCCGAAGAGGCCGAAATCGACGGCGATGGCCGCCTGCTGCTGCCCCAGAAGCTGCGCGAGAAGATCGGCCTGACCGAACGCGCCTTCTTCATCGCGTCGGGTGAATATCTGAAGCTGTGGACGCCCGAGGCCTATGCCGAAGATGCCGAGCGTCTTGAGGCGCGCATCCCCGATTTTGAACCGGGCGCCGACCCGCTGTCGCTGTTGCCTGCGCGGGACGAGGGCTGACCAGATGGCCGATCCGCATATCCCGGTCCTGCTGAAGCCGCTTCTCAGGGCGGTCGAACCTGTCGGCGGGGTATGGGTCGATGGCACGTTTGGTGCTGGTGGCTATGCGCGCGGCCTGCTTCAGGCCGGCGCCGGGCAGGTGATCGGCATCGACCGCGATCCTTCGGTCTTTCGCATGGCGCAGGATTGGGCGGGCGAATATGGCGACCGGCTGCGGCTGGTTCAGGGCACGTTTTCCGATCTGGACGACCTGGCCGGCGCGCCGGTCGATGGTGTGGTGCTGGATCTGGGTGTCAGTTCGATGCAACTGGATCAGGCCGATCGCGGCTTTTCCTTCCTGCGCGACGGTCCGCTGGACATGCGGATGGGCGATGACGGCCCCTCGGCCGCCGATCTGCTGAACACCGCCGATCAGGACCAGATCGCAGATGTGCTGTATCATTATGGCGAGGAACGCGCCGCCCGCCGCATTGCGCGGGCGATCGTTGCCGCGCGTCCGCTGGCCCGGACCGCCGAACTTGCCGAGGTCGTCTCGGCCTGCCTGCCGCGCGCGAAGCCGGGGCAAAGCCATCCCGCGACGCGCAGCTTTCAGGCGATCCGCATCTGGGTGAATGACGAATTTGGCCAGTTGATCTCCGGGCTTCAGGCGGCCGAGCGCGCGCTGCGGGCGGGCGGCAAGCTGGCCGTGGTCAGCTTTCACTCGCTTGAGGACCGGATCGTCAAACGTTTCATGCAGGCGCGCGCAAATGCTGCCGGCGGCGGCAGTCGCTATGCGCCACCGACGGAAGCCGCGCAGCCGGCATTCAGCCTGCCATTCCGCAAGGCCATCGGCCCCGACCCGGACGAGCTGGACGAAAACCCGCGCGCCCGTTCGGCCCTGCTGCGCGTGGCGATCCGCACCGATGCACCCGCCAGCCCCGCCGATACGTCCGGGTTGGGCCTGCCAAGACTGCCCTCTGCCATGGGAGGCGCCTGATGCGCTCGATCATCATTCTGTCCTGTGTCCTCTCCGTCATGGGCCTGGCCTTCTGGGCCTATCGCGAGAATTACCGCACCCAGGCCGCGCTGGACGAGATGCGGCAGGTGCAGAACCAGATCGGCCAGCTGCGCGAGGATTTGGGCGTCCTGCGGGCCGAATGGGCCTATCTGAACCGCCCGACGCGGCTGCGCGAACTGGTCGACCTGAATTTCGAACGCCTGCGCCTTGTGCCGATCGAGGCGGGCCAGTTCATCCGGTTGGCGCAGATCGACTATCCCGCGCCGCCGCCCACGCCACCCGTGCGCCCGCAGGCGCGCCCGAAATTCATCAGTGACCGTGCCGCCGGCCTTCTGGTTCCGGCCCGTGAGGAACAGCCATGATCCGCCCCCCCCTGCGCCCGCTTGCCCGTATTCTGCGCGCCCGCGAGACCGGCCAGAACCCCGATGCGATCGAGGCCGAAAACCGCGCCCGCCGCCATGCCGAGATCCAGGACAAGGCCCGCCGCCGGGCCGAAAGCCGGCTGATCCTGATGGCTGCCGCCTTTGCCTGCGCCTTCGGCACCGTGGGCGTGCGCATGGGCACGCTTGCTGCAAGCGAACCGTCCGAGCCGCAGGCGCAGGTCATGGGTGCCCGGATCATGTCGCAGCGCGCTGACATCACCGACCGCGCCGGCCGCGTTCTGGCCACCAACCTGTTGACCTATTCGCTGTATGCCCATCCCCATCAGATGATCGACCCGGAACGCGCCGTGACCGGGTTGATGCGGATATTCCCCGATCTGGACGAGGCGCGGTTGCGCGCCGATCTGACCGGCAACCGCAAGTTTCTTTGGATCAAGAAGAAGATCAGCCCCGAACAGATGCAGGCCGTCCATGATATTGGCGAACCCGCATTGCTGTTCGGCCCGCGCGAGATGCGGCTTTATCCCAATGGCCGTATCGCAAGCCATATCCTTGGCGGCGCCGCCTTCGGTCAGGAAGGCGTCAGCAGCGCCGAGGTTCTGGGCGTCGCCGGTGTGGAAAAAGCCTTTGACGGCTGGCTGCGCGATCCCTCGAACGAGGGGGCGCCGCTGGCGCTGTCCATCGACCTGACCGCGCAATCGGCGATGGAAGAGGTGCTGGCCTCGGGCATGTCCGTGATGAACGCCAAGGGCGCCGCCGGCATCCTGATGGAGGTCAAGACCGGCGAGATCGTGGCCATGGCCAGCCTGCCCGATTTCGACCCCAATGACCGGCCGCGCCCGCTGTTGAAGGGCGATCCCTCGGACAGCCCGCTGTTCAACCGCGCGGTGCAGGGCCAGTACGAGCTTGGCTCGACCTTCAAGATCTTCCCGGTCGCGCAGGCGATGGATCTGGGGCTGGTCAATCCGAACACGATGATCAATTCGACCACGCCAATGCGGATCGGCAAGTTCCGCATCCGCGATTTCAGCGATTATGGCCGGCAGTTGTCCGTGACCGATGTGATCGTGAAATCGTCGAATGTCGGCACCGTCCGCATCGCACAATTGCTGGGCGCGGAACGTCAGAAGGACTTTCTGGTCAAGCTGGGCCTGTTCGAACCCACCCCGGTCGAGATGGTCGAGGCGCCCACCGGCAAGCCGCTGGTGCCGACGCGCTGGCCGGCCGTGACTTCGGCCACGGTGTCGTTCGGGCACGGCATCGCGGCCAGCCCGCTGCATCTGGCGGCGGCCTATGCCACCATCGCCAATGACGGCCGCAAGGTCACGCCAACGCTGGTCCACCGCCGCAGCCGTCCGCAGGGCGAACAAGTGCTGTCGCCGCAGGCCGCCGATCTGGCGATCTCGATGCTGCGTCAGGTGGTGACGCGCGGCACAGCCCGTTCCTCGGAAGTGCCCGGCTATGAAATCGCGGGCAAGACCGGCACCGCCGACAAGCCGCGTCCGGGCGGCGGCTATTACGAAGACAAGGTGGTCTCGACCTTTGCCTCGGTCTTTCCGGCCTCGGATCCCGAATATGTGCTGATCGTGACGCTGGATGAACCTTCGGTGCGCCGCGGTGCCGGGCAAAGCCGCACCGCAGGCGCCACCGCAGCGCCGGTTGCCGCCGAACTGGTCCGCCGCCTGGCGCCGCTGGTTGGCCTTGGCCCGATCAGCGACGAAAAACTGCCGAACATCGCGGCACGTTTCGAGCCTCATGTTGAACCCGCGGCCCCCCCTGCTGTAAAGGTCGTCGCAAATAACTGACAGGTGGCGGGACAGTGGCCGAGACGGACAAGAAGCTTTCAGATCTGGGGCTGAGGGCAAGAAACGGGCGTGACCCGCGCATCACCGGGATTTCGCTGGATAGCCGGCAGGTTCAGCCGGGGCATCTGTTCGCGGCGCTGCCGGGATCCGAACGCCACGGCGCCGATTTCATCCAATACGCGCTGCGCATGGACGCGGGTGCCGTGCTGACCGACCGCAAGGGGGCAGAGATCGCCGCCGATGTGCTGAAGGACTGGGATGGCGCGCTTGTCGTGACCGAGGATCCCCGTGCGGCGCTGGCCGGTGCCGCCGCGCTGTGGTTTGCCGCCCAGCCCGAACATGTGGTCGCCGTCACCGGCACCTCTGGCAAGACCTCGGTTGCGAATTTCACCCGCCAGATCTGGCAGGCGCTTGGCTACAGCGCGATCTCGATGGGAACGATGGGGGTGCAGGGCGATTATCAGGCCAAGCTGGCCCATACCACGCCCGATCCGCTGACCCTGCACCGCGTTTTGGCCGAGGCTGCCGCCGCTGGCGTGACCCATGCCGCGATGGAGGCATCGTCCCACGGGCTGGATCAGCGCCGGCTGGATGGCGTTCGGGTTCAGGCGGGGGCCTTCACCAATTTCAGCCAGGATCATCTGGATTATCACAAGAATTTCGACGACTATTTTGCCGCCAAGGCACTGTTGTTCAACCATATCCTTGATGAAGGCGCCGCTGCCGTCATCAATACCGACAGCGATCGCGGCGTGCAGATGGCGGGCATTGCCCGCGACCGGGGCCTGCCGCTGACCACGGTGGGCCGGGCCGAGGGCACGGACCTGCGCATCCTCGATCAGCGTTACGATGCCACCGGGCAGGACCTGCGCTTTGCCGTTGCGGGCAAGCCCTATCTGGTGCGCCTGCCGCTGATCGGCGGGTTTCAGGCGGAAAACGTGCTGCTGGCCATGGGGCTGGTCATGGCCGCCGGCGATCCGCCCGAGGCGATCATTCCCGCGCTGCCCGGCCTGACCACCGTGCGCGGCCGGATGGAACTGGCCGCGCAGCGCGACAATGGTGCGGCGGTGTTTGTCGACTATGCCCACAAGCCCGGCGCGGTGATCGCGGCGCTGCAATCGCTGCGCCCGCATGTGATGGGCCGCATCGTCGTGGTCATCGGCGCGGGTGGCGATCGCGACACCGGCAAGCGCCCGCTGATGGGCCAGGCCGCCCGCGATTTTGCCGATGTGGTCATCGTCACCGATGACAACCCCCGGACCGAGGATCCTGCCGCCATCCGCGCCGCCGTGATGGCCGGCGCCGGCCCCGACGCCATCGAGGTCGCGGACCGGGCCGAGGCGATCTTGCGCGGTGTCGATGCCCTGCAACCGGGCGATGCGCTGCTGATCGCCGGCAAGGGCCACGAGACCGGCCAGGTCGTCGGACATGACGTTTACCCCTTTGATGACGCGGAACAGGCATCCGTTGCCGTCGCCGCGCTGGATGGCAAGATATGAGCCTGTGGACCGCAGCCGATGCCTCTGCCGCCACTGGCGGGCGGGCGCAGGGCGATTGGGTGGCGTCGGGCGTTTCCATCGACACCCGCACGATTCAGCCGGGCGACCTGTTTGTCGCCTTGCAAGCCGAACGCGATGGTCATGATTTCGTTGCTCAGGCGCTGGAAAAGGGCGCGGCTGCCGCGCTGGTCGACCGCATCCCCGATGGCGTTCCCGCCACCGCGCCGCTGCTGATCGTCCCCGAGGTTCTGCCCGCCCTAGAGGCGCTTGGCCGGGCTGGTCGCGCCCGGACGCAGGCAAAAGTGATCGCCATCACCGGCTCGGTCGGCAAGACCTCGACCAAGGATATGGCCCGCGTGGCGCTGACCGGACAGGGCCGCATCCACGCCGCCGAGGCCAGCTATAACAACCACTGGGGCGTTCCCCTGACGCTGGCGCGGATGCCCGTGGCCACCGATTTCGCCATTATCGAGATCGGCATGAACCATCCCGGCGAAATCGCCCCTCTGGCCCGCATGGCGCGGCCCCATGTGGCGATGATCACCACCATCGCGCCGGCGCATCTGGAAGCTTTTGACAGCATGGATGGCATCGCCCGCGAAAAGGGCGCGATCTTCGAGGGGCTGGTCACGATGGGCACCGCCATCATCCCCGAGGATCTGCCGACCACGCCGATCCTGCGTGACTGTGCCGACCGGGCCGGCGCGCTGGTTGTCGGTTTCGGGCAACACGGCATGGCCAAGCCGCTGAAGGTGATGCCCGGCGATGGCCGCCTGCGGCTTCACGCCAATATCACTGGCCAGATCGTTGATTTCACGCTGGAAACCACCGGCGCGCATTTTGCCATGAACGCCATTGGGGTGCTGGCTGCGCTGAATGCGGCCGGTGCTGACGTGAAGCTGGCGGCCAAACGCCTGGGCGACTGGTTGCCCCCGAAAGGGCGGGGCGCGGTCGAGATGCTCGGCGCGATCCGCCTGATTGACGACGCATTCAACGCCAATCCTGCCTCGCTGGCAGCGGGCCTCGCCACGCTGGTCGGGCTGACGCCCGGCCGCCGCGTCGCGATCCTGGGGGACATGCTGGAACTTGGCCCGGACGAGATCGCGCTGCATGCCGCTGTCGCCGATGATCCGGCCATGGCATCGGTCGATCTGATCCATCTGGCCGGTCCCCGCATGCGTCACCTCTACGATGCCCTGCCGCCCGCCAAGCGCGGGGAATGGGCCGAAACCGCAGCCGAGCTTGCCGCCCGCGCCACTGATCTGGTGCGGCCCGGCGATATCGTTCTGGTCAAGGGCTCGAAGTCGTCAAAGATTTCCGCCGTGGTTGACGCGCTGCGCAAATCGGGGCAAACGCCCCCGCCGGTAACAGGGATTTAGACGATGTTGTATTGGCTCAGCAGCCTGTCCGAAGGGGGCGACCTCTTCAACCTGTTCCGCTATATCACCTTCCGCGCCGGCGCGGCCTTCTTTACCGCGCTGATCTTTGGCTTCATGTTCGGGCGCCCGCTGATCAACTATCTGCGCCGCACCCAGAAAAAGGGCCAGCCGATCCGCGATGACGGCCCCGAAACGCATTTCGTCAAGGCCGGTACGCCGACCATGGGCGGGCTTCTGATCCTGTCGGCGCTGTTCACCTCGACCCTGCTCTGGGCGCGGCTGGACAATGGCTATGTCTGGATGATCCTGACCGTGACGGCGGGCTATGCGGCCATCGGTTTTGCCGATGACTATGCCAAGGTCAGCAAGATGAACACCAAGGGCGTCTCGGGTCGGGTGCGCATGGTGCTGGGGCTGGCGCTGGCTTTCGTCGCTGCCGCCTGGACCATGTGGCTGCAACCCACTGGTCTGACCGGCATGCTTGCCCTGCCGATCTTCAAGGATACGCTGGTCAATCTGGGCTGGTTCTTCCTTCCCTTCGCCATGATCGTCATCGTCGGCGCCGCCAATGCGGTGAACCTGACCGACGGCCTGGACGGGCTGGCGATCATGCCGGTGATGATCGCGGCAGGCACGCTTGGCGTCATCGCCTATACGGTCGGGCGCGTCGACTTCACCAATTACCTGGGCGTCCACCATGTCCCCGGCACGGGTGAGATCCTGATCTTCGTCTCGGCCCTGATCGGCGGCGGGCTTGGCTTTCTGTGGTATAACGCGCCGCCCGCTGCGGTCTTCATGGGCGATACCGGCTCGCTGGCCCTGGGCGGCGCGCTCGGTGCCATCGCCGTCGCCACCAAGCATGAAATCGTGCTGGCCATCGTCGGCGGTCTGTTCGTGGTCGAGGCCCTGTCGGTCATCATTCAGGTGCTTTACTTCAAGCGCACCGGCAAGCGGGTATTCCTGATGGCCCCGATCCACCACCATTTCGAAAAGAAGGGCTGGGGCGAGGCGCAGATCGTCATCCGCTTCTGGATCATCGCCCTGATCCTGGGGCTGATCGGCCTGGCCACGCTGAAGCTGCGCTAGGGCCTGCTTTGGTCGTCAAATATCCTCGGGGGTCCGGGGGCAGACAGCCCCCGCTCCGACAGTTCGGAGAAGGCACATGATCCCCGTTCAAGGCGTCGAAAACCAGACCATCGCCGTTTTGGGCTTTGGCCGCTCGGGCAAGGCCACCGCCGCCGCGCTGAAAGCCGGCGGCGCCCATGTCATCGCATGGGATGACGGCGTCGACACGCGCGAGGCCGCCGCCGCAGATGGCTGGGACATCGTCGATCTGACCCGCGATGCGGGCTGGCAGGGCGTTTCGGCGCTGATCACCAGCCCCGGCATCCCGCATCTTTATCCCAAACCCCATCCGGTCATCGAAAAGGCCCTGCGCCTTGGGGTGCCGGTCGATAATGATATCGGCCTGTTCTTTCGCAGCTTTGCCACCAGTGATTGGAACGAGTTCGACCGCATCCCCCGTGTGATTGCCGTCACCGGCTCTAACGGCAAATCCACGACCACGGCGCTGATCCATCACATCCTGACCGAAAGCGGTCGGCCTACACAGATGGGCGGCAATATCGGCACCGGTGTTCTGTCGCTGAACCCCGCCGAGGATGGCGAGGTCATCGTGCTGGAGCTGTCCAGCTATCAGACCGACCTTGCCCGTGCCTTGACGCCGGATGTGGCGGTCTTCACCAACCTGTCGCCTGATCATCTGGATCGCCATGGCGGTCCGGGGGGCTATTTCGCGGCGAAGCGCCGCTTGTTTGCAGAAGGTGGCCCGGACCGTGCCGTGATCGGCGTTGATGAGATCGAGGGGCTGTATCTTGCCGATCAGCTTTCCATGGCTCCTGCGGATGATCGGGTGATCCGGGTTTCGGCCGAGGCGAAACTGGACGGTCCCGGCTGGTCCGTCTTTGCCCGCAAAGGCTATCTTGCCGAATATCGCAAGGGGCGTCAGGTGGCCTCGATCGACCTGCGCGAGGTCAAGGGGCTGCCGGGGGCGCATAACCACCAGAACGCCTGTGCCGCCTATGCCGCCTGCCGGGCCGTGGGCCTGCCCCCGCGCGAGATCGAGGCGGCGCTGCACAGCTTCTCGGGTCTGCCGCATCGCAGTCAGACCGTGGCCGAAATCGGTGGCGTGCGTTACGTCAATGACAGCAAGGCCACCAATGTGGATGCGGCCGCCAAGGCGTTGCAGGCCTTTGACCGGATCCGCTGGATCGCCGGGGGCTTGGGCAAGGACGGTGGCATCGCCGCGCTGCAACCCATTCTGTCGCGCGTGACCAAAGCCTATCTGATCGGTCATTCCGCCCGCGATTTCGCACTGGAACTGGGTCAGACCCCCTATGAAATCGCTCAGACGATGGATCAGGCCGTCGCCCATGCCCATGCAGAGGCGCTGCCTGGCGAAACGGTGCTGCTGGCGCCGGCAGCCGCGAGTTTTGACCAATACCCGAACTTCGAAAAGCGGGGCGAGCATTTCACCTTGCTGGTCGAGGCTTTGGCGCGGGGTCAGGGGGGCGCTGCCCCCATGGCCTGACGGCCATTCCCCCGGGATATTTTGATCAAAGCGAGGCTGCCTGTGCCGGAAAATGGTTCAGGGGGCCATGGCCGCTCTGGCTGCCGACCGACAGGGCGTCTGCCGATGCGATGGCGGCGGTGACATAGGCCTTACTGCGGTCGACGGCACTGACAAGCGGCAGGCCCCGGCCCAGCCATGTGGCCAGGGCCGAGGACAGGGTGCAGCCGGTGCCATGAGTGTTGCGGGTGGGGTGGCGGGGGGACTCGAACCACCTCTGGGTTTCGCTTGTGACCAGCAGGTCGGGGCAGGTCTCGCCGGGCAGGTGGCCACCTTTCAGCAGCACCGCTTGCGGGCCGAGGCCAAGAAGGGCCGTGGTTTGTTGTAGCATGGCGTGGCGATCGGTTGCGACCGCCTGGCCCAGCAGGTCGGCTGCCTCGGGCAGGTTCGGGGTTATGACCGTAGCCAGCGGCAGCAGATCGCGGCGCAGTGCCGCCACCGCTGCCTGTTCAAGCAGCCTGTCGCCGCCCTTGGCCACCATGACCGGATCCAGCACGATGGGGCCTCGCAGCCCTTGCAATGCCCGAGCCGTGGCAGCGGTGATCGCGGCATTGCCCAGCATGCCGATCTTGACCGCGTCGATACGGATATCTGCCCTGATCGCCATGACCTGATCGGCGATGAATTCCGCAGGCGGCAGAAATGCGCCGCTGACGCCTTGGGTATTCTGCACGGTCAGTCCCGTGATCGCGGCCATGGCATATCCGCCATTGGCCGCGATGGTCTTGATATCGGCCTGAATGCCCGCTCCGCCCGAGGGATCCGATCCGGCGATGGACAGGATGTTCGCGATCATGGCGCGCCCCATTCGCGCACCAGTTGTCGGGTTGCCTGTTCGGGGTTTTCAGTGCGTGCGATGGCCGAGACATAGGCCGCCCCCGCCACGCCCGCCAGACGCAGGGCGCGTGCGTCGCCAAGCGCCAGCCCTCCGATCGCGATGGCGGGGCAGGGCGCGCGGGCTGCGATCAAGGCCAGCCCGTCAAAGCCAAAGGGCGCGGCATGGTCGGGTTTCGTCGCCGTGGCCCGGACCGGGCCGGTGCCGATATGGTCGATGCAGCCCGGCGGTATCGCGGCCAGTTGGGCCGGGTTGTCGATTGACAGGCCCAGCATCATCTTTGCGCCGATCATCGCCCGGATCCGGGCCGGATCGCCATCGCCCTGACCGATATGCAGCCCGTCGGCAACAGCCTCTAGCGCCACCTGGGCGCGGTCATTGACGATCAGCGCCACGCCCATGGGGGCCAGGAGGGATTTGATTTGCCGCGCGGTGGCGATCAGCTGGTCATCGGTCGCGGTCTTGTCGCGCAGTTGCACGGCCCATGCGCCGCCTTTTGCTGCGGCAAGCGCCTGCTGAGCCACGGGCAGCGGCGCGGTGGGATCGGTGACGAAATAGACGGGTCCAGGCTGTCTCATGCTGCGGTGATCCTTGCGCCAAGGTCCAGATCCGCCGGTGTCAGCCGGTGCAACGCATCCAGGAACAACGGTTGAAAGCTGCCCGGCCCGGCGGCACGTTCCCCCGCAATCTGCCCCGCCAGCCCGTAATAGGCCAGCGCCGCTGCCGTCGCGCTCAGCCGATCGAGGGTGACGGCGCAGAAGGCTGCGACGATCCCGGTCAGCGCGCAGCCAAGCGCCGTGACCCGAGGCATCAGCGCATGGCCATTGGCCACATGCAACGCGCGGTCCCCGTCGGTCACGAAATCGACCGGCCCGGTCACCGCGACCACGCCGCCGATCCGCACGGCCAGATCACGGGCGGCCTGATGCGCCGCCTCGACCTGGTCCCCTGCATCCGCCCCCTTTGAGGCCGAAGCTGCGCCGGCCAGTGCCAGCACCTCGGATGCATTGCCGCGAATGACCGGCGGGCGTGCGGCCAGCAGCCGTTCACAGGCCTGCCGGCGGAACGCTGTCGCTCCGGCGGCGACCGGGTCCAGCACCCAGACGCGGCCGCGGCCGTTCATCACCGCCGCCGCGTCCAGCATGGCATCGAACCAATCCGCGTCTGGCGTGCCGATATTGAGGCTGAGCGCATCGGCGATGCCCGCGAACTCGCCCGCCTCTTGCCGCGCATGCACCATCGCCGGCGAGGCGCCCGCCGCCAGCATGACATTGGCCATGACATTCATGGCGACGTAGTTGGTGATGTTCTGCACGAGTGGCGCAGATTGGCGCATCTGCGCCAGATAGGTTCCGGTATCGTTCATCTTGCCCTCGCATTCGGGGCGAAGGCAGGCCGGGGCAGGGCGCGGATCGAGCGCTGGCCCCGCGACTTCCTCCGCCGGCATTATCCGGTTCAGGTTCAAGGGTGCGTCTCAGCCCGCGTGTCGCAAGCGCCCCTGTCGCGAGGTCATGGAGAGCAGCAGCAGCCGCAGAAGTCAACCAGCCAGCAGCTTGTCGAGGTTGGCGTAGGTCGCCTCCATCCCCTCGGTCATGCCGACGGCCAGCGTCTGATCGCGGGCTTCCGCATTGGCAAAGGTGATCACCATATGCATCTCGGTGCCGTCCTCGACTGCGATCAGCCGGGTTTCGATATGGTTTTCCATATAGCCATATTCGGGCCATGATTCGCGGTGCCGGATCAGTGTCGGGGCCTCTAGCAAGTCATAGGTCGCGATCATGTTCATATCGGTGCCCTCGTTGTCCCAGGTGAAATGGTGCTGGCCACCGACCACTGCCTCGCCGGTCAGTGATTTCAGCGCGCCGAAGTCACTGGTCATCCATTGCCGCATCAGCGCGGTATCGGTGATCGCCTTCCAGACCTTTTCGGGCGGGGCCGCAAAGCGGCGCGTGACGACGACATCGCGGTCGCCTTCGGCCTTGGCAATCAACTTGGTCATGGGTCTTTCCTTTCAGTTGGAAGATCGGGCATTGCCGCCAGCACCTGATCCAATGCGCGGAAACGGGCATCCAGCGTGGCCAGGAAGGGCCCAAACCACGCCGCCGTTTCGGCGATGGCCTGATGGCGCAGGCGTCGCGGACGGGCTGTGCCTTCGATGCGGGTTTCGATCAGCCCGGCCTGTTCCAGCACCTTCAGATGCCGCGATATGGCGGGCTGGCTTATGCCGAAGGGCTGGCACAGTTCCGCCACCGTCGCTTCGCCCTGCGCCAGTCGCTGTATCAGCGCGCGGCGGGTGGGGTCGGCAAGGGCCGCAAGTCGAGTATCGAGAGTATCCATAATGAAGTTGTTATATAACTGTTTCGTTATTTAATCAAGCCATGTCGGACAACTGAGGAAAAACGCCAGTAGCATGGCTTGTGGAATCAGGCTATGCTGCGACCAGATCCGGGAAAACCGGACATGGCAGAGGCAGTGAAGGCGGTATTTCCATGACCGAGATGGTCTTTGGCGCCACGTCCGTTCGGGCGGGTGATCCGATTCTCCCACGTTGGTGGCGCACGCTGGACAAATGGTCCCTGATCTGCGTGCTGGGACTGTTCGCAATGGGGCTGTTGCTGGGCCTTGCCGCGTCGGTGCCGCTGGCGGAAAAGAACAATCTGCCCCGGTTTTACTATGTTCAGCGCCAGGCGGTGATGGGCGGGTTCGGGCTGGTCGTGATGCTGGTCATCTCGATGCTGTCGCCCCGTCAGGTGCGCCGCCTTGGCGTGCTGGGCTTTCTGGGTGCGTTCCTGGCCATTCTGGCGCTGCCGATGATCGGCACGGATTTTGGCAAGGGTGCTGTCCGCTGGCTGTCCATCGCCGGGGTGTCGGTGCAGCCGTCCGAGTTTCTGAAGCCCGGTTTTGTCGCGCTTTGCGCCTGGTTCATGGCCTCTAGCCAGGAAGTCGGTGGGCCGCCGGGCAAGGCCTATTCCTTCATCGCCGCAGTGGTGGTGGTCGTGCTGCTGGCCTTGCAGCCCGATTTCGGACAGGCCTCGCTGTTGCTGTTTTCCTGGGGCGTGATGTATTTCGTCGCGGGTGCGCCGATGATCCTGCTGATGGTGGTGGCGGCCATCACCATCTGCGGCGGTGTCTTTGCCTATGGCGCATCCGATCACTTCGCCCGCCGGATCGACGGTTTTCTGTCGCCCGAGGTCGATCCCCGCACGCAGCTGGGCTATGCCACCAATGCCATTCAGGAAGGCGGCTTCTTCGGCGTTGGCGTGGGCGAAGGCACGGTCAAATGGTCGCTGCCCGATGCCCATACCGATTTCATCATCGCCGTCGCGGCCGAGGAATACGGCCTGATCATGGTGCTGGCGATCATCACGCTTTACTGCATCATCGTCACCCGGTCGCTGTTGCGCTTGCTGAAGGAACGCGATCCCTTTGCACGCATTGCCGGCACCGGGCTGGCCTGTGCCTTTGGCGTGCAGGCGCTGATCAATATGGGCGTCGCCGTGCGGCTGCTGCCCGCCAAGGGCATGACGCTGCCCTTTGTCAGCTATGGCGGTTCCTCGGTCATCGCCTCGGGGATCGCCATGGGGATGCTGCTGGCACTGACCCGCACCCGCCCGCAGGGCGAGATCGCCCAGATCCTGCGCAGGGCGGGGCGCTGATGGCGGGAAAGCTTGCCCTGATCGCCGCTGGCGGAACCGGCGGTCACATGTTCCCTGCGCAGGCGCTGGCCGAGGTGCTGCTGGCCGAGGGTTGGCGCGTCAAGCTGTCGACCGATGATCGCGGCGCGCTTTATGCCGGTGGGTTTCCGGCGGCGGTGGAACGCAGCATCGTGGCCTCGGCCACGACGGCGCGGGGGGGGGTGCTGGGCAAGCTGGCCGCGCCTTTCAAGATCGCATCGGGCGTGCTGGCCGCGCGCCGGGGGTTTCGCGCCGACAAGCCCGATATCGTGGTGGGGTTCGGCGGCTATCCGACCATCCCGGCCATGTCGGCGGCGCTGACCATGCGCTTGCCGCGGATGATCCATGAACAGAATGGCGTGATGGGCCGGGTGAACCGCGCCTTTGCCGCCCGCGTCGATACCGTCGCCTGCGGCACATGGCCCACCGAACTGCCCCAGGGGGTGCATGGCATCCATACCGGCAACCCGGTTCGCGCCTCGGTCAAGGATCGCGCGGGCACGCCTTATCGCGTGCCGGGCGATGGCCCTCTGCACATCGTCGTCATCGGCGGCAGCCAGGGCGCGCGCGTGCTGTCCGATGTGGTGCCTGCCGCCATCGCCGCCCTGCCGACCGAGATGCGCCCCCGCCTGCGCGTCGCCCATCAGGCCCGCAAAGAGGATCACGATCGCGTGGTTGCCGCCTATCGCGCCGCAGGTGTCACCGCCGAGGTGCGCCACTTCTTCGACGACGTGCCCGCCCGCTTTGCCGAGGCGCAACTGGTCGTCGCGCGTTCTGGTGCCTCGACCATCGCGGATCTGACGGTGATCGGGCGCCCTTCGATCCTGATCCCGCTGCCCACGGCCACCAATGATCATCAGACCGCCAATGCGCGGCCTTTGGCCGATGCCGGCGCCGCGCTGATGCTTCCTGAATCCGTTCTTGACGCCGAAAGCCTGACGCGCGACATGCACGCGGTCCTTTCCGATCCTTCACGCGCCTCGGCCATGGCTGCCGCCGCGCTGTCCCTCGGCCGCCCCGATGCGGCCCGCCGCCTTTACGATCTCGTCACGGAGCTTGCCGTATGAATGCCGCCGCCGCCACCAAACTGCCCATGGAACTGGGTCCTATCCATTTCGTCGGGATAGGCGGCATCGGCATGTCGGGCATTGCCGAGGTTCTGCTGACCCTTGGCTATCGCGTGCAGGGCAGTGACCTGAAGCGGTCCAAGATCACCGACCGGCTGGAAAAGCTGGGTGCGACCGTGTTCGAGGGCCAGCGCGCCGAGAATATCGGCGAGGCCGGCGTCGTGGTCATCTCGACCGCGATCAAGAAGGGCAACCCCGAGCTGGAAGAGGCCCGCCGTCGCGGCCTTCCCGTCGTCCGCCGCGCCGAGATGCTGGCCGAACTGATGCGCATGAAATCCAACATCGCCATCGCCGGCACGCATGGCAAGACCACCACCACCACCATGGTCGCCACGCTGCTGGATGCGGGTGGTCTGGACCCCACGGTCATCAATGGCGGGGTGATCCACGCCTATGGCAGCAACGCGCGGGCGGGTGCTGGCGAATGGATGGTCGTCGAGGCCGACGAGTCGGATGGCAGCTTCAACCGCCTGCCCGCCGATATCGCCATCATCACCAATATCGACCCCGAGCATATGGAGCATTGGGGCAGCTTCGACGCGCTGCGTCAGGGTTTTCTGGATTTCGCCTCGCGCATTCCCTTCTATGGCCTTGCCGTCTGCTGCACCGACCATGCCGAGGTGCAGGCGCTGGTCGGCAAGCTGACCGACCGCCGCGTGACGACCTTTGGCTTCAACGCGCAGGCCGATGTGCGGGCGATGAACCTGCGCTATGAAAACGGCATCGCGCATTTCGACATTGCGCTGCAATGCGAAGGTCCGACCGATACCGGCGATGTCGAGATGATCGAGGGCTGCACCCTGCCCATGCCGGGCGATCACAATGTCAGCAACGCACTGGCCGCCGTGGCCGTCGCCCGCCATCTGGGCATGAAAAAGGCCGAGATCCGCGAGGCGCTGGCCAAGTTCGGTGGCGTGGGTCGCCGCTTTACCCGCGTGGGCGAGGTGAACGGCGTCACCATCATCGACGATTATGGCCATCATCCGGTGGAAATCGCCGCCGTTCTGAAGGCCGCCCGTCAGGCGACGCAAGGTCGTGTCATCGCCGTGCATCAGCCGCACCGCTATTCGCGCCTGTCGAACCTGTTCGAGGATTTCTGCACCTGTTTCAACGAGGCCGACGTGGTCGGCATCGCCGAGGTCTATGCCGCAGGCGAAGATCCGATCCCCGGCGCAACGCGCGACGATCTGGTCGCGGGGCTGATCGCTCATGGTCATCGCCACGCCCGTGCCGTGATCGACGAAGAGGATCTGGCGCGACTGGTGCGCGAGCAGGCCCGTCCGGGTGATATGGTGGTCTGCCTTGGCGCAGGCACGATTTCGGCCTGGGCCAATGGCCTGCCTGAACGCTTGCAGGGGAAGGCCGCGTGACGGCGGCCGCCTATCCGCCGCTTGCCGCCGCATTGATCTGGCTGGTGCTGGCGCTGCTGGTGCCGTTGCTGGCTGCCCATCGCCATCTGGTCGCGACATGGGCCCTGGTCGTTCTGGGTGTGCCGGTCCTTGGCTGGCTGACGCTGCGCGGTGGTCCCGCTGCCGGGATCATCGGCCTGGCGCTTGGGGTTCTGGTGCTGTATTGGCGCCCGTTTACCCGCCGCCGCGACGCCACTCCGGCGGAATGAGATGAACCCCTGGCTGGTCGCCGCCCTTTGCCTCATGGGGGCGGGTTTCATCGGTTACTGGTCGGCCTCGCGCGGGCCGTGGTGGCCGGCGACCGTGCTGTCGCTGTTGCTGGCGGTGATTTCCTTGCAGCTGTATTTCGCCTTTCGCGGTGATGGCACCTATCACGATCTGGCCGCATGGACGGCGATGACCTTCACGGTGATGCCGGGGCTGGTGGCTGCCGTCGCAGGCATCTGGCTGGGCGGGGTGCGTGGTCCGGGCAGGGCGGCGATCTGGCGCGGCTGGCAGGGGCAGTTGACGGGGCTTGCATTGGCGGTGGCGCTGGCCGCGCAGATTGCTGCCGCGTTGATCTAGGGCCGCGCAATCATGGCCCTTTTCCTTCTTCTTGGGCTGGCCGTGCTGATCGGCTTCGGCGCCGTGGCCCCTATCGCCGCGCGGCATGGCCCGAGCTAGCCCATGGCATTCGCGGTCCCGGCGGCGCTTGCCATCGCCGGATTGGGTATCTGGCTGGTCGTGGTGGACAGGGATGAATTTGGTGCCATCTTCGGCGGGTCAATCCTGCTGTTTCTGTTCTTGCCGGCAGTTCTGGGCGGTCTGATCGGCCTTCTGAAACGGCCTGATCGCACCGGGGGCTGAAAGCCCGTTGCCCTGCCATGTGGGCTGATCCTGGCCGCGCTTGCCTGATCATGCTGGTCTGACCGAGTTGACGCCCCGCCTCGGCATGGCTACCAGCACCGGATGACCTTCGATATTCCCGCGCCCCGCGGCGCGCTGACCCCGAACCGACCCCTTGACGGGCTGACATGGCTGCGTGTCGGCGGCCCGGCCGACTGGCTGTTCCAGCCCGCCGATGCCGAAGATCTGGTCGCGTTCCTGGCCGCGCTGGACCCTGCCGTTCCGGTCTTTCCCATTGGCGTGGGCAGCAACCTGATCGTCCGGGATGGCGGTATCCGGGGCGTCGTGATCCGGCTTGGCCGCGCCTTCAACGACATCGAGATCGAAGGCCAGACCGTCATCGCCGGCGCCGCCGCGCTGGACGCCCATGTCGCCCGCCGCGCCGCCGATGCCGGGCTGGACCTGACCTTTTTGCGCACCATTCCCGGCAGTATCGGCGGGGCGGTGCGGATGAATGCCGGCTGCTATGGCAGCTATGCCGCCGACCACCTGATCGAGGCCCGCGCCGTCACCCGTGACGGGCAGCAGGTGACACTGTCGCCCGACGACCTGCGCTTTGCCTATCGCCATTCCGAATTGCCCGAGGGCTGGGTTCTGACCGCCGCCGTCTTTCACGCCGAAATCGGCGACCCCGATGCCCTGCATGCCCGCATGGCCGACCAGCTTGCCAAGCGTGATGCGACACAGCCGACCAGGGAACGCAGCGCCGGCTCGACCTTCCGCAATCCTGCCGGGTTCAGCAGCACGGGCCGTGCCGATGACACGCATGAGATGAAGGCCTGGTCACTGATCGACGCCGCCGGCCTGCGCGGGCACAGCTGGGGCGGGGCGCAGATGTCGGAAAAACACCCGAATTTCCTGCTGAACGCCAATGGCGCCACCGCGGCCGAGCTGGAGGAGCTGGGCGAATTGGTCCGCCGCCGCGTGCTGGAAAACAGCGGCCATGATCTGCAATGGGAGGTCATCCGCATCGGCGACCCTCTGCCTGAAGCCTAGGGCAGGCCAGGTTCGGGGCCCGGCGGCAAAAATTGGGCTTTTGCGATTCAACCTTTGCGGCTAAGGTAATGGTTACATACCGAATATAGCGCAGGACCGGGCCGAACCCGACCGCGCGAAGCAGATGAAAAGCCCGGAAAAACCGGGCGCGAAAGGCGAAATCGTGGCGGGCAGGTCGAGCAGGACAGCCCACACCGTAGCTGTTCTGATGGGCGGACCCTCGGCCGAGCGCGAGGTGTCGCTGTCATCGGGGCGCGAATGCGCGGATGCGCTGCGGGTGGCGGGCTTTGAAGTCATCGAAATCAAGCTGGGTGCCGAACTGGGCACCGAAATCGTCACGCGCCTGACCGAGGCGCGGCCTGATGTGGTGTTCAATGCATTGCATGGCCGGTGGGGCGAGGATGGTTGCGTGCAGGGCCTGCTGGAATGGATGGGGCTTCCCTATACGCATTCGGGGGTGCTGGCCTCGGCCTTGGCGATGGACAAGACCCGTGCGAAGGCGGTTTTGCGCGCCGCTGGCCTGCCGGTTATGGAAAGCATCGTTGCCGATCGCGACGAGGTGCGTGCCCGCCATGTCATGCCCGCGCCCTATGTGGTCAAGCCGAATAATGAAGGCTCCAGTGTGGGTGTCTATATCGTTGCGGCGGAAAACAACGGCCCGCCTGCGCTGGACGACAAGATGCCCGCCCGCGTGATGGTCGAAACCTATGCCCCCGGCCGGGAACTGACCGTGGCGGTGATGGGTGACCGTGCGCTTGGCGTGACGGAAATCATCGTCGAGGGCTGGTATGACTATGATGCGAAATACATGCCCGGCGGATCGCGCCATGTGATCCCGGCCGAGATCCCCCAGGAAATCACATCGGCCTGCCTGGACCTTGCGGTGCGTGCCCATGACACGCTTGGCTGCAAGGGCCTGTCGCGCACCGATTTCCGATGGGACGACACGCGCGGTTTGGCGGGGCTTATCATTCTGGAAGTGAACACCCAGCCCGGCATGACGCCGACCTCGCTGGCGCCGGAACAGGCGGCCCATGAAGGCATCGACTTCCCTGCGCTGATGCGCTGGATGGTAGAGGACGCGCTGTGGCAAGCCTGACCGATCATCGCGGCACGCCGCCCAAGCGCAAGCGCGATCCCGCGCCGTCACGGCTGGCCTATCGGCTGGAACGGATGTGGCTGACGCCTCTTTACCGGCGGGTCTTGCGGGTGGGTGTGCCGGCCTTTCTTCTGGCCATGTCGGTCGGCATCTGGATGTCGGACGAGGACCGGCGCGCGATGTTGCACGAAGGCATTGCAGGCCTGGTCGACAAGGTCCAGAGCCGCGAGGAATTCCAGGTCAAGATGATGACCATCGAGGGCGCCTCGCCCGCCGTGGACAAGGCGCTGCGGTCAATGCTGCCGGTCGACCTGCCGGCCTCCAGCTTCGATATCGACCTGACGGCGTTGCGCTTGCAGGTGATGGCCCTGGACGCGGTGGAAAAGATTGAACTGCGGATCAAGCCGGGCGGCATCCTGTCGGCGGTGGTGACTGAACGCCAGCCTGCGGTGCTGTGGCGCCATGCCCGCGGCATCGAGATGCTGGACAAGAACGGCCATCGCGTCGCCGGCGTCACCTCGCGCGAGATGCGGCCGGATCTGCCGATCATCACTGGCGATGGTGCCGATCAGGTCACGGCCGAGGCGCTGGCGCTGATCGACGCCGCCGGTCCGGTGCTGCCCCGCCTGCGCGGGCTTCAGCGTCAGGGCGAGCGTCGGTGGGATGTGGTGCTGGATCATGGCCAGCGCATCCTGCTGCCCGAGGTGGATGCCCTTCGCGCGCTGGAACATGCCATTGAATTGCAGCGCAGCGACGATCTGCTGGGCCGCGATATCAGCGTGATCGACCTGCGCGACCCGGCCCGGCCCGTGGTGCGCATGGGCGTTGATGCGCGCAACACGATCCGGGGCGCCCGTGGCCTGCCCTTGCTGGGGCCGGACGGGCAGGTGCTGGCAAATGATGGATAGGGTGACAGGGCAATGACCGATCTTTATCAGACTCAGCGTGCAATGCGGAACATGCGCCGCGCCGCCATGCAGCGGGGCGTGATCGGTATTCTGGACATCGGCACATCCAAGATCGCCTGTCTGGTGCTGCAATTCGACGGTTCCGGCGTCTCGCGCGAGGCGGATGGCGTCGGGCCGATGGCGGGGCAGGCAAATTTCCGTGTCATCGGCGCCTCGACCACCCGCGCGCGCGGCATGCGCTTTGGCGAGATCGACGCCATGGCCGAGACCGAACGCGCCGTCCGTACCGCCGTTGCCGCCGCCCAAAAGGTTGCCGGCGTGCGCGTCGATCACGTGATCGCCTGCCTGTCGGGCGGCCGGCCTGCCTCTTACGGGTTGGCGGGCGAGATAGGGTTGGAACAGGGCAAGGTCACGGAACATGACGTGGCCTCGGTGCTGGCATCCTGCGATACGCCCGATTTCGGCCGTGGCCGCGAGGTGCTGCATGCCCAGCCCGTGAATTTCGCGGTCGATCACCGCAGCGGCCTTGCCGACCCGCGCGAGCATTCGGGCAATCGGCTGGCTTGCGACATGCATGTGCTGACCGTCGATGGCGATGCGATCGGCAACCTGATCCACTGCATCCGGCGCTGTGATCTGGAACTGGCGGGCATCGCCAGCGCATCCTATGCCGCCGGTCGGGCCAGTCTGGTCGAGGATGAACAGGAACTTGGCGCGGCTTGCATCGACCTGGGCGGCGGCGGCACGGGCGTGTCGATCTTTATCAAGAAGCACATGATCTATGCCGATTGGGTCCGCATCGGCGGGCATCTGATCACCCAGGATATCAGCCAGGGCCTGCGCGTGCCCTATGCCGTGGCCGAGCGGCTGAAGACGCTGAATGGCGGGATCGAGGCCACCGGGCGCGATGATCGCGACATGATCGAGGTCGGGGCCGAGACCGGTGATTGGGAATCCGACCGCCGCAGCGTCAGCCGCAGCGACGTGATCGGCGTCATGCGCCCGCGCGTCGAGGAAATTCTGGAAGAGGTGCGTCAGCGTCTGGATGCGGCGGGGTTCGATTCGCTGCCCAGCCAGCAGATCGTGCTGACCGGCGGCGGCAGCCAGATCCCCGGTCTGGACGGGCTGGCGACGCGCATTCTTGGCCCCAATGTCCGCTGCGGCCGGCCGCTGCGAATCGACGGGCTGGCGCATCAGCTGACCGATCCCAGTTTCAGCAGCGCCGTGGGACTGGCCCTGTTCGCAGCCCATCCGCAGGACGAGTGGTGGGATTTCGAAATGCCCGCCGACCGCTATCCCGCGCGCAGCCTGCGCCGCGCCTATCGCTGGTTCCGAAACAACTGGTAGGGACCCGCAAAACCACCGATATGTGGCGGCGGCATAGCCCCCACCATATTCTGTTGTCTTGGCAAGATACCGCCGACGTTGCCTGTTCGTACCGCCATATTTTGCGGCCGAAGGGTGTTTTTCGGGTGACGTATGGGGGCATTGCCGCTACCATCGCAGGGATAACGGGGGATTCGACCGGGTGGGCGAACTAAGGCCCGGCAGACAGCGAAAACAGGCGGAAACCATGAACCTCAATCTGATGATGAATGACGAAGAAGAGCTGAAGCCGCGGATCACCGTGTTCGGTGTCGGCGGTGCAGGCGGCAATGCGGTCAACAACATGATCGAAAAGCAGCTTGAAGGCGCAGAATTCGTCGTGGCGAATACCGACGCGCAGGCGCTTGCCGGCTCGAAGGCGGAACACCGCATCCAGATGGGGCCGAAGGTGACCGAAGGTCTGGGCGCGGGGGCCAAGCCCTCGATCGGCGCCAAGGCCGCCGAGGAAACCATCGAGGATATCGTCGATCACCTGATGGGCGCGCATATGTGCTTCATCACCGCCGGTATGGGCGGCGGCACCGGCACGGGTGCTGCCCCGATCATCGCGCAGGCCGCGCGCGAGATGGGCATCCTGACCGTCGGCGTCGTCACGAAGCCCTTCCAGTTCGAGGGCACCAAGCGCATGCGTCAGGCCGAAGAGGGCGTTGAAGCCCTGCAAAAGGTCGTCGATACGCTGATCATCATTCCGAACCAGAACCTGTTCCGTCTGGCCAACGAAAAGACCACCTTCACCGAAGCCTTCGCCATGGCCGATGACGTGCTGTATCAGGGCGTCAAGGGCGTGACCGACCTGATGGTGCGTCCGGGCCTGATCAACCTCGACTTCGCCGACGTTCGCGCGGTGATGGACGAGATGGGCAAGGCGATGATGGGCACGGGCGAGGCCTCGGGCGAGAACCGCGCCGTGGAAGCCGCCGAGCGTGCGATTGCCAACCCGCTGCTGGATGAAATCAGCCTGAACGGCGCCAAGGGCGTGCTGATCAACATCACCGGCGGCTATGACCTGACCCTGTTCGAGCTGGACGAGGCGGCGAACATCATCCGCGACAAGGTGGATGCCGATGCGAATATCATCGTCGGTTCCACGCTGGATCCCAGCATGGACGGCACGCTGCGCGTCTCGGTCGTGGCCACCGGTATCGACGCCGAACCCGCCAGCGCCGAGATCCCGGCCCCGCGTCGTGGCATGTCCGAGCCGCTGACCCAGAACCCTTCGGTCGCGCAAAAGGCAAGCGCCGCGCCGCCGCAGGACGATGATCTGCCGGTCCCGCCGCGTCGCGCACCCGTCGCGCCCCCCGTCGCGGAAACCCGCCCTGTCGCAGCGCCTGCCGCGACCCGCGAGGTGATTGGCGATGACGACATGCCGCCGGCCGGCTGGAACCGCGTTCCGGCGCCCAAGGCGGCCGTCGCCCCGGCCAGCCCCGAGGTCGAGGACGAACTGACCAGCTATTACACGCCCAAGGCCCCCAGCCAGGATCGCGTGAACGTCAAGCCCGAGGTGATGGAGCGTCTGAAGCGCGCCGTCGAACATCATGGCGAACGCCCCTCGCGCCAGGCCGCTGCCGCCCCTGCGGGCGGGCAGGCCGGGCAACCGCAAGGCCGCATGGGCGGTCTGGGCCGGTTGATCGAGCGCGTTGCAGGTCATGCCGAAGGTGCCGCTGCCCCGCAGAAGCCGGCCGCCAGCACCATCGCCGAGCGCGTCAGCGAACGGGTCGCTACCCGCGCCCGTCAGGCCGAATCCGATTTCGACGATCTGGCCAGCCCCGACTCGGCCGATGACAATGTGGAAATCCCGGCTTTCCTGCGCCGTCAGGCGAACTGACCGCTCACGTTTGTGGGAAACGAACTGCTGAAAGGGCCGCCCGGTGCGGCCCTTTCCTTATTTGCGATCAATTTCTTGACCGCAGACAGGTCAGCAAACATGCGCTATCCGCGCCGATTGTTTCAGGCCGTTACAAAACGTTAATTGAGTGGCGGCAGGCCTGCGCTTACCTGAAGCTGCACCGGGACGCCCTTGCTCTCGGATTGAAATGGAATGGCAGGCAGAATCATGCAGGCGACGATCAAAAGCACGGTAGAGTTCGAAGGGGTCGGGTTGCACTCGGGCGCCCGCACCCGTCTGGCGATTCACCCGGCACCGGCAGGGCACGGCATTGTTTTTCGCCGCATTGACCTGACCGAAGGCGAAAACCGGCTGGCGGCACGGTGGGACAACGTGACCCCCTCGCCGCTGTGCACGCTGCTGGACAATGGCCAGGGCGCGACCCTGTCCACCATCGAACATGTGATGGCCGCGCTGGCCGGCACCGGCATCCACAACGCGCTGATCGACGTGGACGGGCCGGAAGTGCCGATTCTGGATGGCTCTAGCCAGCCTTTCGTGCGCGGTATCCTGCGTGTGGGCATCCGGCTTCAGGGCCGCCCGCTGCGCGCGATCCGCGTGCTGCGCCCGGTCGAGGTGCGCCAGGGCGAGGCTTTCGCCCGGCTTGCCCCCGCCGACCACCTGGAAATCGACTTCCAGATCGACTTTACCGACGAGGCGATCGGCCATCAGGAAAAGCGGCTGGACATGGCCAATGGCGCCTTCCTGCGCGAGCTTGCTGACAGCCGCACCTTCTGCCGTCAGGCTGATGTCGATGCGATGCGCAAGCAGGGCCTGGCCCTTGGCGGCACCTATGACAACGCGGTTGTCGTGGATGGCGCGCAGGTGCTGTCGCCGGGCGGGCTGCGCCATTCGGACGAGGCCGTGCGCCACAAGATGCTGGACGCCATGGGCGATCTGGCGCTGGCCGGTGCGCCGCTGCTGGCGCAATATACCGGGCATCGCGCCGGGCATGCGATGACCAACCAGCTTCTGCGCGCGCTGTTCGCCCAGCCCGATGCCTGGGAATGGGTCACCTGCTCGACCGATCTTGAGAATCGCTTGCCGGGCGCTGGCGTTGCCGCCTATGGCCCCGTGGCCGGGCACGAGACTGCACTGGGCTGACCGGCCCGGTGCATCTGTCCGCCGATGTCCTTGCGAAACGCAGGTCAAAATCAACAGATTGCCATTTTGCGCCCCCTGATGTTCTGTGCTAGGACGACCGGGCCGTCGCGCGTAAGCACCACGGTCACAAGACGGAATTGATGGACAGAGTGACCATGGCGCGTTCGAAATCGTCGGCAACCCTGATGGCAATCCTGCTTGCGGCATCGGTCGCTGCCGGTTGTTCCCGCATGGGCGGAGAATCGGAAGCGCCGCGCAATCTGGAAAATTTCTCGGCCGAGGAAATTTACAAACGCGGCGAATACGAGCTGGAAAATAGCCGCAAGCCCGAGGATGCGGTATTCTATTTCAGCGAGATCGAGCGGCTGTATCCCTATTCCGAATGGGCCAAGCGCGCGTTGATCATGCAGGCCTATGGCTATCACCGGGCCAAGAACTATGAAGAGGCGCGGGGCGCCGCGCAGCGTTTCATCGACACCTATCCGGGCGATGAGGATGCGGCCTATGCCAAATATCTGCTGGCGCTGTCCTATTACGACCAGATCGACGATGTGGGCCGCGATCAGGGCCTGACCTTCCAGGCCTTGCAGGCGCTGCGCGCCGTGATCGAGGAATATCCCGAAAGCGAATATGCCCGCAGCTCGATCCTGAAATTCGACCTGGCCTTTGACCATCTTGCCGCAAAAGAGATGGAGATCGGCCGCTATTACCTGAAGCAGGGCCATTACAGTGCCTCGATCAACCGATTCCGCGTGGTTGTCGAGGAATTCCAGACCACCACCCACACGCCCGAGGCGCTGATGCGGCTGGTCGAGGCATATCTGGCGCTTGGCCTGTCGGACGAGGCGCAGACGGCGGGTGCGATTCTGGGCCATAACTTCCAGTCCTCGCCCTTCTATCAGGACGCCTATGAGCAGCTGCGTGGTCGCGGCCTGTCGGCGACGCCGCAGGGCAATAGCTGGCTGACCAATATCTATCGTCAGGTCGTGCAGGGCCGCTGGCTGTAAAAGGGTCCGGCGATGCTTCGCCAGTTGGACATCCGCGATATGCTGCTGATCGACCGGCTCGAACTGAGTTTCGGGCCGGGCCTGAACGTGCTGACCGGCGAGACGGGCGCGGGTAAGTCGATCCTGCTGGATTGTCTGGGCTTCGTGTTGGGGTGGCGCGGCCGCGCCGATCTGGTGCGGGCGGGCGCCGAGCAGGGCGAGGTGACGGCGGTATTCGACCTGCCGGATGGGCATCCCGCGCGCGCGGTGCTGTCCGAGGTCGGCATCAAGCCTGAAGGTGGCGAACTGATCCTGCGCCGGGTGAATGGTGGTGACGGACGCAAGACGGGTTGGGTGAACGATCGCCGCGTATCCGGCGAAGTGCTGCGCCAACTGTCCGAGATGCTGGTGGAATTGCATGGCCAGCACGATGATCGGGGCCTTTTGAACGCACGCGGCCATCGGGCCTTGCTGGACGCCTTTGCCGGCCTGGACATGGCCGAAACCCGCAAAGCATGGACGGCCCGGCGCGAGGCGCGCGCCGCGCTGGAACGGGCCCACGAGGCACTGGTTGCAGCGAAGAAGGAAGAAGACTTCCTGCGCCACGCGGTCAAGGAACTGGACGATCTCGCGCCGGATACCGGGGAAGAGGCCGCGCTGGACAGCGCGCGCCGCAGCATGCAGGCCGCCGCACGCATCCGCGACGATGTGGCCCGCGCCTTGCAGATCCTTGGCCCTGATGGCGCCGAGGGCGCGTTGCTGGATGCAAATCGCTGGCTGGAGGGCGCGGCCGACAAGGCCGAGGGCCAGCTGGACGCCCCGATCGGCGCGCTTGGCCGCGCGCTGGTGGAACTGGGCGAGGCGGCCTCGGGCGTCGAATCGGCGCTGGATGCGCTGGATTTCGACCCGCTCGCGCTGGAGCGCACCGAGGAGCGTCTGTTTGCCCTGCGCGCCTTGGCCCGCAAGCATGATGTTCTGGCCGACGATCTGGCCGTTCTGGCCGATGATCTGCGCGAAAGGCTGGGCCGCATCGACGCGGGTGAGGATCAGATAGCAGCGCTGAAACAGGCCGTTGCCGCGGCCGACGACGCGTATGACAGGGCGGCCGAGGCATTGCACGCGCAACGCAGCCGCGCGGCCGGGCAGTTGGACAAGGCGGTCTCGGCCGAACTCGCGCCGCTAAAGATGGAACGTGCGGTGTTCGAGACGCGAATCACCCCGGCCGATCCCGGCCCCGAGGGGTATGATATGGTCGCCTTCACCGTGGCAACCAATCCCGGCGCGCCCGCCGGACCGCTGGACAAGATCGCCTCGGGGGGCGAGCTGTCGCGGTTTCTTCTGGCGCTGAAGGTCTGTCTGGCGCGCGGTAATGACGCCCTGGTGCTGATCTTTGACGAGATCGACCGGGGCGTCGGCGGTGCGACGGCCGATGCGGTCGGGCGGCGGCTGAGGCGGCTGGCTGATGACGCGCAGGTTCTGGTGGTGACACACAGCCCGCAGGTGGCGGCGCTTGGGGCGCATCATTTCCGCGTGGCGAAATCGGTGTCGGGTGGCATGACCACCAGCCGGGTCAGCCCACTGGACGATGCGGCGCGCATCAACGAAATCGCCCGCATGCTTGCGGGCGACAAGATCTCGGATGCGGCGGTGGATGCGGCGCGCGCGTTACTTGCGGGCTAGAACACCGCCCTAGTCGAGAATCGCGTTCACCAGCCGGATGAAGGACAGCAGCCGCCCGGTATCGGAATCGACCCGCACCAACTGGCCGTCGATGATGGCATAGCGGTTCCCGCGTGGCGGATCGCCAAGACCATAAAGACCGGGCTGGGTGATAACGTGAATGTCGTCCAAATCCAGCACATCACCGATCACGATGCCATTGTTGCCGCCCCGGCGCGCCTGCCCCGGAGGCACGCAGGCCGGGCTTTTCTTGGCAAGGCCGGGCGGGCAATTCGCCACGACGATCGGACGCTGCGCGCGCAGGATCTGGCCGTCACGAACCTCGACCCGCACATCGCGATCACGGTCGTGGCCGCGTCCGTTGCCCTGGTTGTTTTCTTTTGCAAAGCTGCTGACCGGGGCCACGATCATCGTGACGCCCAGCAAAGCCGCAGTCATCAGGCGTCGCTTGGTCATTGTCTTTTCCTTCGATCAGCGGCCCTCGGCGGACCTGCCGTTTATGTCGTCACATTTGCAGAACAACGATTGTCCTTTGGCGGCGGTTCCGCAGCGCGCCGGCCCTGTGACAGTTGTGATCGCCGTCAATCCGGCTTGGGCAACAATGCCTCTAATCCAGGATGGTGCTCTGGCTGCGCAGGATAGACAGAACCTTCATGGTCTTTGGATCGACCCTGATCAACTGACCGCTGGCAACGGCATATTCGCTGTTGCCGACATTGCGGCCCAGCCCATAAAGGCCCGGCTCGGTGATGATGTGAACCTGATCGGCGGGCAAGATGTCGCCCACCGCGATACCGGCTGTTGATTGTGCCGCCGCCGGCCCGCTTTCCGACTGCGAAAAGCCCCTGATCCCAACCGCCGTGAATGCGGCGGCAACCACCAGAATCTGCGCCAATGAGGCCGCGCGTGCCATTTCCTTGCCCCGGTTTTCACCTGTCCTTATTCCGGGCGAACACGGGCCCCGTTCCTGAGTTCCGTAATCTTCGAAAAAAACATGCAACCGTGGCGGATTCACCCGTTCCGTCTGTTGAACCGTGGCAGCATGGCCGAGAAATCACGCCCGCGGCCGTCCTCGCGTTCGACAAATTCCTCGTAAAGGTCCCGCGCCTGTCGGCCCATTGGCGTGTCGGCGCCGGCCGAGGCTGCGGCATCCTGCGACAGGTTCAGGTCCTTCAGCATCAGTTCCGCCGCGAAACCGGGTTTATAGTCGTTATCGGCGGGCGATTTCGGCCCGATGCCGGGGGCGGGGCAATAGGCGTTCATGCTCCAGCTGTAACCCGAGCTGGTCGAGACAACGTCGAACATCTTCTGCCGGTCAAGGCCCAGCTTGTCGGCCAGGGCGAAAGCCTCGCAGGTGGCGATCATGGTGACGCCAAGGATCATGTTGTTGCAGATCTTGGCCGCCTGACCCGCGCCCGAGGCGCCGCAATGCACGGTCTTTTGACCCATTATGTCAAACAGTGGCTGGGCGGTGGCGAAGGCCGCGTCATCGCCGCCGACCATGAAGGTCAGCGTGCCCGCCTGTGCCCCGCCGATGCCGCCGGAAACCGGCGCATCCAGCGCGCCGAGGCCCGCGGCCTGTGCGTCAGCCGCCACCGCGCGGGCGCTGTCCACATCGACGGTCGAACAGTCGCACAGAACTGCGCCCGCCCGCATGGCCGGGATAACCTGTTCCGCCACCGCGCGCAGGATGGCGCCATTGGGCAGCATGGTGATGACGACGTCGGCGCCTGTTGCGGCCTCGGCCGCGCTGGCCGATTTGGTCACGCCCTCGGGCATGGGGGCGGCGGTGTCGAAACCCGCGACCTGATGCCCGGCCTTGGCCAGATTGGCCGCCATCGGGCCGCCCATATTTCCCAAACCGATGAATGCGATCTTCATGCCTTGTCCTCCCAGTTCAGTTCATCCGCGCCAAGCGGCGCCAGCATCGCGCCCACATGGGCGGCCGAGGCATCGGCGTGCCATTTCGGATTGCGGTCCTTGTCGATGATCTGGGCGCGCACGCCCTCGACGAAATCGCCCATTTCGGTGGCGCGATAGGTAAAGCGGAACTCGCGGGCCAGCGAATCCTGGATGCGCTGGTCGGCCCGTGCCGCGCGCACCATCGCCAGCCCCGCCGCCATCGAAAGGGGCGAGTTGCGGCGGATGGGTTTCAGCGCGGCCTGATCGCCAGCGGCTTCCAGCGCGGTGACGATATCGGCCACAGTCTCGCCGCCGAATGCCGACAGGTCGCGATCGGCCAGCGGGGCAGGGGGCGGGGTCTGGCCATGGATGACTGATGTGCTGCCGGTGGTTTCCAGCTGCGCGATCAACGCAGGCCAGTCGGATTCGGGCAGGTAGTAATCCGCAAACCCGGCATGGATCGCGTCGCCCGCACCCATGCGGTCGCTGGTCAGCATCAGATATTCGCCGATCCGGCCCGGCGCGCGGGCAAGAAGCCAGGTGCCGCCGACATCGGGGATCAACCCGATGGTGCTTTCGGGCATGGCGATCTGCGTGGTGTCGCCCACGATCCGATCGCTGGCATGGCCGCCAACACCCACGCCGCCGCCCATGACAAAGCCCTGCATCAGTGCCACCACGGGCTTGGGGTAATCGGCAATCGCCGCGTTCATCAGATATTCGTCGCGGAAGAAGTCGCGCCCGATCTGATGGTTGCCCTCAAGCCCGCCGCGATAGACGGCGGCGATATCGCCACCGGCGCAAAAGGCACGCTCGCCCTCGGCATCAATGACAACCAGATCGACCGCCGGGTCTGCCCGCCACTCGTCCAGCGCCTGATGGATGGCCAGTGCCATCTCGTGCGTCAGCGCGTTCAGTGCCTGCTGGCGGGTGAAGGTGATGCGACCGGCGCGTCCTGTCTTGCGGATATTGAGGTCGTTCACGGCTTATCCCCGCTCGGCCAGAAGGGCGCGGCCGACGATCAGGCGCATGATTTCATTCGTGCCCTCAAGGATCTGGTGAACGCGCAGGTCGCGGACGATTTTTTCAATGCCGTAATCGGCCAGATAGCCATAGCCACCATGCAGTTGCAGGCATTGGTTGGCGACCTCAAACGCGCGGTCGGTGACGTAAAGCTTGGCCATGGCACAGAATTTGGTCGCGTCCGGCGCGCCGTTATCCAGCTTCCACGCCGCCTGACGCAGGAAGATGCGGGCCGATTGCAGGGCGGTTTCCATCTCGGCGAGGCGGAATTGCAGGGCCTGGAACTGGTCGATGCTTTTGCCGAAAGCGCGGCGCTCGCCCATATAGGTCAGCGTTGCGTTCAGCGCCCCCTGGGCGCCGCCAAGCGCGCCCGCGCTGATGTTCAGCCGCCCGCCATCTAGGCCGGCCATGGCATAGGTAAAGCCCTTGCCTTCCTGACCCAGCAGATTGTCATGCGGGATCACGCAATCGTCGAATTGCACCTGCGAGGTCGGCTGTGCCTGCCAGCCCATCTTGTGTTCCAGCGCGCCGAAGGAAAGGCCGGGCGTGCCATCCTCGACGATCACCGTGCTGATGCCCTTGGGGCCATCCTCGCCGGTGCGGACCATGGTGATATAGACGTCGGAATAGCTGCCGCCCGAGATGAAGGCCTTGGTGCCGTTCAGGCGGTAGCCCTCATTGGTGCGATCGGCGCGGGTTCGCAGCGCGGCGGCGTCGGAACCGCTGCCGGGTTCGGTCAGGCAATAGCTGAAGATCTTTGACATGCTGCACAGGTCGGGCAGCCATTTCGCCTTGGTCTCGGGCGAGCCGAACTTGTCGATCATGCCGCCGCACATATTGTGGATCGACAGGAAGGACCCGACGGCGGGATCGGCCATGGCCAGGGCTTCAAAAACCAGCGTCGCGTCAAGGCGAGACAGGCCCGAGCCGCCATATTCCTCGCTGACATAAAGGCCGCCGAAACCGAGCTGTGCGATTTCGGACCACAGGTCCTTGGGGATCGTGCCCGCGGCTTCCCATTCGCGCGAATGCGGCGCGATGCGGGTTTCGCCGAAATCACGGGCCATGTCGAAAATGGCCTGCTGTTCCTCGCTAAGCGCAAAATCCATCGGAAGCCTCCCCTCTCGTCAGGATATGAACGTTTGTTTAATTATCAGGGCCGGGCGTCGACGTGCAAGTCCGGCTTTGGGGCGGGGCAGGGGGGCGCTGCCCCCCTCGGCGCTGGCGCGCCTCACCCCCTGGGATATTTGGATCAAAGCGAGGGGATCAGTCCATCGCCTTGAAGTTGAACTCGCCACCTTCCTTGATGCCCGAGGGCCAGCGCGCGGTCACGGTTTTCGTGCGCGTGTAGAAGCGGAAGGCGTCGGGGCCGTGCTGGTTCAGGTCGCCGAAGCCGGATTTCTTCCAGCCGCCGAAGGTGTGATAGGCCAGCGGAACCGGGATCGGGACGTTGATGCCGACCATGCCGATATTGATGCGGCTGGCGAAATCGCGGGCGGTGTCGCCGTCACGGGTGAAGATGGCGGTGCCGTTGCCGTATTCGTGGCTCATGGCGAGGTCGAGCGCCTCTTCATAGGTCTTGGCGCGGACGGTCGACAGGACCGGGCCGAAGATTTCGGTCTTGTAGATGTCCATGTCGGGGGTCACGCGGTCGAACAGATGCGGGCCGACAAAGAAGCCGTCTTCATAGCCTTGCAGGCTGAAATCGCGGCCGTCGACAACCAGTTCGGCGCCCTGATCAACGCCTGATTGCACCAGGCGCAGGATGTTTTCCTTGGCGGCCTTGGTGACGACCGGGCCGTAATCCACGTCATCTCCGGCGGTATAGGGGCCGACCTTCAGTTTCTCGATCCGCGGCACCAGCCGTTCGATCAGCGCATCTGCGGTCTTTTCGCCCACCGGAACCGCGACCGAGATCGCCATGCAGCGTTCGCCCGCAGCGCCATAGCCGGCGCCGACCAGCGCGTCCGCCGCCTGATCCAGATCGGCATCGGGCATGATGATCATGTGGTTCTTGGCGCCGCCGAAGCACTGCGCGCGCTTGCCGGTGCGGGCGGCCTCTTCATAGATATATTGCGCAATCGGGGTCGAGCCGACGAAGCCCACCGCCTGAATGACCGGGCTGTGCAGGATTGCATCGACCGCGCCCTTGTCGCCATTGATCACCTGCAACACGCCATCGGGCAGGCCGGCCTCTTGCAGCAGCTTGGCCAGCATCAGGGGCACCGAGGGGTCACGTTCGGACGGTTTCAGGATGACGGCATTGCCGCAGACCAGCGCCGGACCCATTTTCCACAGCGGAATCATGGCGGGGAAGTTGAAGGGGGTGATCCCCGCAACCACGCCAAGCGGCTGGCGCATCGAGAAGATGTCGATGCCGGGGCCGGCCGAATCGGTGAACTCGCCCTTCAGCAGATGCGGCGCGCCGATCGAGAATTCGATGACCTCCAGGCCGCGCTGCACGTCGCCCTTGGCGTCGGGGAAGGTCTTGCCATGTTCCGAGGACAGCACCTCGGCCAGCTGGTCCATGTCGCGGTTGATCAGGTCGACAAAGCGCATCATCACGCGGGCGCGGCGCTGCGGGTTGGTGGCGCCCCAGGCGACCTGTGCCTTGGCCGCGCTGGCGATGGCGGCGTTCATTTCGGCGTCAGAGGCCAGAGGAACCTTGGCCTGAACCTCGCCCGTGGCGGGGTTGTAGACATCAGCGAAGCGGCCGGACGTGCCTTTGACTTCCTTGCCGTCGATCCAGTGATACAGTTCTTTCATCGCGTCCTCCTGAATGCATTGCCGGTATCTTAGCCTTGCGGAAATGCTGCGAGAAGGGGCAGTGTGGCAAAATCGTTTTGCGATTATGCAAAGGGCTTTGGCGATGGATTGGGACGATCTGCGCATATTTCTGGCTGTGGCGCGGGCGGAAAGCCTGTCTGGCGCGGGGCGGCGGCTTGGGCTGGATGCCTCGACCATGGGGCGGCGCGTCGCCCGGCTGGAGGATGCCACCGGCGTCACCTTGTTTCTGAAAACGCCCCAGGGCTATGCGTTGACCGAAGAGGGCGCGCGGTTGATCCCCCATGCTGAGGCGGCCGAGCAGGCGGCAGCGGCGGCGGCAGAGGCGGCCAGTGGCGAGGCCGGGATTGGTGGCCAGTTGCGGATCGGCGCGCCGGATGGCTGTGCGAACTATCTGCTGCCGCAAGTTGCACGCCAGTTATGCGAGGCCTATCCGGGGCTGGAGGTGCAGATCGTTGCCCTGCCGCGTGTCTTTAACCTGTCCAAGCGCGAGGCGGACATGGCTATCGGTGTCTCGCCGCCCGAAACCGGCCGGCTGGTGGTGCAACGACTGGTCGAATATCGGCTGCATCTTGCCGGGCATCGTGACTATCTGGCGCGTGCGGCGGCGCTGACAAGCCTTGCCGATCTGCGCCATCATCGGCTGATCGGCTATATCCCCGACATGATTTTTGACCGCGAACTGGATTATCTGGCCGAAACCGGGGTCGAGGCTGCGGCGATCACCTCGAATTCCGTTTCGGTGCAGATGCAGGCGATTCGGGCCGGGGCGGGGCTTGGAATCGTGCATGATTTCGCGATTCCCTTCACGCCGGGGGTGATCCCGGTGCTGACCGACAAGATCGCGTTAAGCCGCAGCTTCTGGCTGCTGCGTCATGCCGATGACCGTGCCAGCCGCCGCCTGACGGTGCTGGCCGAGGCCCTGGCGCAGGCTTTGCGGCGCGAAGTTGCCCGGCTGGAGGGGATGGTGCCGCGCGATGGGTGGTGAATGCCGGGCTTGACGGACCGGCAGAAGGTGAAAATGATACCCTCAACGTATGCGCGAAAATTTGGGGGCAGTCATGCTGGTCAATCAATTGCTGTCGATGAAATCGGATTCGGGCAAACCGGGCGTTGCGGGGACAACGATCGCGACGGTCAAGCCGTCGGATACCGTGGCAGATGCCGTTCGCCTGTTGTCCGAACTGCGGATCGGCGCGGTTGTGGTGTCAAGCGACGGCAAGCGGCCCGAAGGCATCCTGTCGGAACGTGACGTCGTGCGGCAACTGGGGCAGAAGGGCGCGGCGGTGCTGGACAGCCCGATCAGCGAATTGATGACCCGCGAGGTACAGACCTGCACCTTGTCCGAGGATGCGCTGATCATTCTGGATCGCATGACCAAGGGGCGGTTCCGGCACCTGCCGGTAGTGGATCAGGATGGGGCGATGCTGGGCGTCGTCTCGATCGGGGATGCGGTCAGCGGGCGGTTGAAGGAACTGGCGGCCGAGAAAGAGGCGCTGACCGGGATGATCATGGGGAACTAGGCGGGGTTTTCCGGTAAAGGCTTGAAATCCGCGGCATGATCGGCTTTGTCAGTCAATATGGCGGCTAACCGGAGGAGCCCTGTCCATGCGTATCGGCCTGTATCCCGGCACTTTCGATCCCATCACTCTGGGTCATATCGACATCATTCAGCGTGCGATGATCCTGGTTGATCGCCTTGTCATCGGTGTCGCCGTCAACAAGGACAAGCGGCCCCTGTTCGATCTGGAGGAACGGGTGGCGATGGTGACACGGGAATGCACGCCGATCGCGGAAAAGACCGGCACGCAGATCCTGGTTCATCCCTTTGATAACCTGCTGATCCATTGCGCCCGTGACGTGGGCGCCACGGTCATTGTGCGCGGGCTGCGGGCTGTGGCTGATTTCGAATATGAATTTCAGATGGTTGGCATGAACCGCGCCATGGATTCCAGCATTGAGACCGTGTTTCTGATGGCCGATGCGCGCCGGCAGGCCATTGCCTCGCGGCTGGTGAAGGAAATCGCCCGCCTGGGTGGCGATGTGTCGCGATTCGTCACACCGGATGTTGAAACCGAGCTGTTGGCGCGGGTTCGTCAACATTGACTTGATCGGCAGTTGCTGCGGACCTAGCCTCTGACCATCAGAGGGAGGATCCACGTGTCCCAGCCGAACCCGCCGCAAGATGGCCCCGATCCCGGTTCGGTTCTGACGCAAGATGGGTCGCGTGGCCAGCGGCCGATCCGGCCCGATGGCATTCCAGAGCCCGCAAGAATAACGGCCGGTTCCGTCGGGCAGGCCCTGGCTGCCGGGTGGCGGGACTTTCGCTGTGCCCCGGCCTTTGGTCTGCTGTTCTCGGCTTTCTACGTCGCCGGCGGCCTGGTCATGGCAGCAGTCGCAATGGCGTCGGGCCAGGAATGGTGGCTGATCCCCTTCATCGTCGGCTTTCCGCTGATTGCCCCCTTTGCGGCCGTCGGCCTGTATGAGGTCAGCCGGCGGATCGAGGCCGGCGAGCCGTTGGACTGGCCGAAGGTCGCGGGCGTGGTCTTTGCGCAGAAAGATAGGCAGATCCCGTCGATGGCCATGGTGATCTTGTTGATGTTCATGTTCTGGGTCTTTGTCGCACATACGACATTCGCGCTGTTCATGGGGCTGTCTGCGCTGACCAATATCACCTCATCGCCCGAAGTTCTGTTTCAGGGGCGTGGCTTGTTGATGCTGGCTGTCGGCACGCTGATCGGCGCGGGATTCGCCACCGTGCTGTTCTGCATCACGGTGGTGGGACTGCCAGTGCTGCTGGACCGCGAGGTCGATTTCATCACGGCCATCATCACCTCGTTCAAGGCCGTGTTCCGCAATCCGGGGCCGATGCTGCTTTGGGCGGTGGTGATCGCGGGGCTGCTGTTTCTGGGTATCCTGCCGCTGTTTCTGGGCCTGTTCATCGTGCTGCCGGTTCTGGGTCATGCCAGTTGGCACTTGTATCGCCAGCTGATCCCGGACAGGGGCCAGGGCGAAACGCAAGGCCGCCCGTCGCGATAGCGGCTTGCAGGCGGCGCTTCGCGCGCGACAGCTGCGGCAATCTGATCAACGCACACCACGACGGCAAAAGACAAAGCCCAGGCGTCTGCCTGGGCTTTGTCGATCCTGGTAACCGGGCGATATGGCCGCGGTTTTCCTGAGTTGCTGGCTTGCCAGATCAGCTGGCAGCCGTCGGCGGTGCCAGCTTCTTGGCGCCTTCGCCGGCCAGCGGGTCGTCCTGACGCTGGACCGAACCTTCGAAATGCGCGCCGGATTCGATGGCGATGGTCTTGTGGACGATGTCGCCCTCGACCCGCGCGGTGGCGGACAGACGGACCTTCAGGCCACGCACGCGGCCGACCACACGACCATTGACGATGACTTCGTCTGCAACGACTTCGCCCTTGATGGTCGCGCTTTCGCCAACCGTCAGCTGATGGGCGCGGATGTCGCCTTCGATATTGCCCTCGATCTGGATGTCACCCTGGGTGCGGATATTGCCGGTTACCGTCAGGTCGGAAGACAGCACCGATGGCGCGGTGCGCGCGCGCGGGGCGGCTGGAACAGGCGCTGCCGACTGGTCGGCGCCGCGTTCGGGCGTGCCCATGGGGGCGCTGCTGGCGGGTTGGCTGGCTGCCTCGGCCGGGGCCGGGGTGCCGGGATTGCGGTTTCCGGTATCGGTTACGCGGGATTTAGTAAACATTGCTTGCCGCCTCGATAAAGCTCATTGGATTCACGGCCCGACCATTCACCCGAACCTCATAGTGCAGATGCGGGCCGGTCGAGCGCCCGGTATTGCCCATATCACCGATTCGCTCGCCTTGCGACACACGTTGGCCGACCTTCACGCGAATTTTCGACAAATGGGCATAGCGGGTTTCGGTGCCCAGCTCGTGTTCGATCTTGATCAGATAGCCGTAGCCGCTTTGACGGCCCGCAAAGGTCACCACGCCATCGCCCGGTGCCACGATCGGCGTGCCGACCGGGCCAGCCATGTCGATACCCTCGTGCATACGGCCCCAACGGCGACCGAAACCCGATGTGTAGCGGAAGGACGAGGCGACCGGCATGGCCAGCGGCAGCTTTTCCATCGCGATGCGATAGGTGTTCATCTGGTCCAGCGTCACGATGATCTGGTTGGCCTTGGTCTCGCCCTGCGAGATCGCGGCATCGCCATGGCTGGAATAGGCGATCGGGGTCAACGGACCGCCCTGACCGGAATAGCCGCTGCGGATCGTCCGCAGCACCTGATCAGGATCCATCCCGACAGAGCGGAAAACCTTGTTCAGCGGCTCGACCGAGATGGTGACGGCATCTTCAAGCTGGGCAAAGATCTCGTCGTGGCGGGCAAGAATCTGATCGCGTTCGACAGCAATCTGTTCGGCTGCGATGCGGGCCTGTTCGGCCTCGGCCACGGCTTCGGCGCGGGCGGATGCGGTCTGCTTCAGCTCGTCGGACAGGATATCCAATGCGACCGAAAATTCCTGCGAACGACCGGCTTCGGGCAGGGGTTGTCCGGTGCCGTCCTCGATCGCAGCCGTCAGCGAGGCGGCCTCGTCCTGGGCGCTGTCACGCTCGACGATGGCATTGCGCAGCGTCGACTGGACGACGCCCATGCCTGTTTCCAATTCGCGCCGCGCCTCTTCCGATGCCAGCAGCTGCGATTGCATCTTCGAGACCTGATCAAGCGCGACGGTGAACCTGCTTTGGGCGGTCGCCGCTTCGGCGGCGCGCGTGTCCCGTTCGGCCGACAGCTGTTCCAGCCGGTCCTCGAAGGCGATCTGTGCGCGCCGGATCTGGTCGCGCGAGGAATCCGCGCTGATCGAGTCGATCACCAGGATCGAGCTGGCAAGGATCGCCCAGCCAAAGACAACCGCAGTGCCGCCGATCGCCACGAATTGCGTCAGCGGGCGCAGCCGAACGAACCGGGTGCTGTCCTCGGATCGCAGAAAAAGCCGTTGTTCGGGTAGCCAGCGCTCTAGGGCCGTGTTCAGACGGTGCGTGATACCAAATGCCAATGCATGTCCCCAAGCTGTGGCGCACCGTTCGATCGGTCGCCTTATGGTTCCAGTCAGGGTTTCGTAAACAGGTGCTGTGCCCTCAATGCAACATGCCAGCTGCCAGGCGGCACGCAGATGGGCAGATTCACGCCTGTTGTGGCGGAATCTCGCCGAGCATTTGCTGGGGATATCAGGCAATTTCATACGGCAATGGTCCGCTGCGATCACCGGGAATCCGCAGGGCGCGGTCGACGGGCGGGACTGACCGCTGATGGCAATCCTGCCGCGGGCAGATACGGCAGGAAATGCCGATGGGTTCGTAGGAATGCGGATTTCCCAGTTCCAGACCATCGGCATAGACCACCTCGGCGGCATGCGTGATCTCGCAGCCAAGGCCGATGGCAAAGCGCCGGATCGGGGCGCCAAAGGCACCTGCCGGCCTGGAGACATCGCGCGACATCAGCAGATACCGGGCGCCATCGGGCGTCTGCGCCAATTGTCGTAGAAAGCGGCCGGGCTGTTCGAATGCCTGATGGACGTTCCACAGCGGGCAGGCGCCACCAAAGCGCGCGAATTGCAACCGAGTCGCGGAATGGCGTTTGGTGATCGTGCCTGCCTGGTCGACGCGCACGAAAAAGAAGGGCAGGCCCTTTTCGGCGGGGCGTTGCAGCGTCGACAGGCGATGCGCAACCTGTTCCAGCGATGCGTCGAACAGATGCGCCAGCCGTTCAAGGTCGTGGCGTTCCCGCCGCGCGGCGCCCAGAAAGCCGCGATAGGGCATCAGCGCGGCGCCCGCGAAATAGTTGGCCAACCCGATCCGCGCAATGTTACGCGCGGTTTCGCTGCGGAAACGCGCCAGATCAAGCGTCGCCTCCAGCAACTCGCCGTGACGGGCCAGCGCCACCTGGTGCAGCAACTGGAACCGGCGGGTCGATGGCTCGGCCGCAGCATTCATCAGCAATTCGCGTCCCTCGCGCCGGAAGACGGCGCCGGTCGGCAGATCGGTCATGCGCGTGGCAATGCCTGCTGCCGCCAGCGCCTGTTGCGCCAGCAGCGAGGGATCGCCACGTTGCCCGTCAGGGCAGGCGAAACGCTCGGCCGCGCGGTCGACCGCGTCGATGTAATTGTCGCAATAGTGGAAGAAATCGCGCACCTCTTCCCAGGGCGAGGGCGTGGCGTTCTGGCCCGATGCGCCAATCGCCTCATCCAGCGCCGCAAGACGTTCCTGCCCCTCGCGATGGGCGCGGTAGAGATCCAGAAAGGCGCGGGCCAGAACCGGGGTGTTGGTGGCAGCCAGCCGCAGGTCGGCCAGCGATGGAGAGGCGTCGAAAACAGGGTCTGCCAGCGCCTCTTGCATGTCGATCACCATGCGTTCGGCATCGCCGGCAGACAGCGATTGCAGGTCGACACCAAATTCCTGGGCCAGCCGCAGCAGCACCCCGGCCGAGATCGGGCGGTGGTTGTTTTCCATCTGCGACAGATAGGGCAGGCTGATCCCCAGCCTTTCGGCGAATCCGCGCTGGCTTAGCCCCGCGCGGGCGCGCGTCTCGCGCAAGGATACGCCCGCATAGATCTTTTGCACCGCCATGATTGCCCCCGATATTTGCAAAGTGACCTGTAGCTTTTGCAAAGCCGCCCTTGCAAGAGGGCGTGAGGCGAGGCCGCAAAGGGGCATCGACAGCAGCATGATGAACAAGAATGACAGAAACACCAGAAACATGCCGGTCAGACTAACCGGCAATGTTTAAGATTCCGTTGGCTCGTCCCGGCCCTAGGCGGACCGGCTTAGCACCCGTTCACGATGGATCACCCACAGCACCGCCAGCAACGAGCCAAGCGCCGAAACGGTCATGATCGCCAGCAGCGGCGTTGCCCCCGAATCCTCGTGCAGCAGGGCGCCGGCCAGCGCCGACAGGACGGCCCCGCCGGCGATTGCCATGGCACCGCCCAGGCCCGAGGCGGTGCCGGCCAGTTCGGGGCGGACATTCATCATGCCGGCATTGGCATTGGGCAGGACCAGACCGTTCCCCAGGCCCATGAAGGCAATGGCGCCGAAGAACAGCAGCGGCTCGTGCGATCCGGCCAGGTCCGCGATCAGCCCGGCCGACAGCGCCACGAAACAGACCAGGGCGCCCGCAAGAATCATCCGAACCAAACCGATCCGGGCCGCGAACCGGGCCGACAGGAAATTCCCGATCAGATAGCCGATCGAGGGGGCAGCGAAGTAATATCCGACCTGCGCCGGGGTCAGGCCGAAAACGTGCTGACCGACAAAGGGGGCGCCGCCCAGATAGGCGAAGAACGCCCCCGAGGACAGCGTCGCCGCCAGGCAATAGCCCCAGAACCTGACCGAGCGCAGCACCAGCGGATAATTCGCGATCTGTTGGGCCAGCGGCACGCCTCCGTCACGGACCGTCTCGCCCATGTCGCGCCATGCCCAGATCAGAACGGCCAGTCCCAGCAGCCCCATCAGCGCAAAATTTGCCTTCCACCCGATCGCCTGGTCCAGGACGCCACCGACAATTGGTGCGATCATTGGCACAATGGCCATGCCCATGGTGACATAGCCGATCATGCTGGCCGCCCGGTCGCCGCTGTACATGTCGCGGATGGCGGCGCGCGGGACCAGCATGCCAACGGTAATGACCGCCTGAATCATGCGAAATACCAGAAAGACCCCGGCGCTTTGCGCCACAAGCGTGCCGATCGTGGCCAGCAGAAAGATGATCAGCCCGCCCAGCATGACCGGACGCCGGCCCATGCGATCGCTGATCGGGCCGGCAAGCAACTGCAACACCGCGCTGGCCGCGATATAGCCGGACACCGACAACTGCATCACCGCGTAATCGACGTCGAAATACTGCGCCATGCCCGGCAACGAGGGCAAAAACACGTTCATCGACAACGCTGACACGCCCGACAAAGCGACGAGCGTGATCGTATGCGGCGGGTTTCTAACCCCAGTCATGGAACACGAACCAGGCCCCCAAACAGATCAACCCGAAACCGACCGCATGCTGCCAGCCCAGTTTTTCGCCAAGATAAAACCATGAAAATCCGGCGAAAACGGTCAGGCTGATGACCTCTTGTATGGTTTTCAGCTGGGCGGCGCTGAAATAGCCGTGGCCGATCCGGTTGGCGGGAACCTGCATGGTATATTCGAAAAATGCAATCAGCCAACTGACCATGATCACGGTTAACAGCGGTGCCGTCTTGAATTTCAGATGGCCATACCACGCAATCGTCATGAAAACATTCGAGGCGATCAGCAACCCGATGGTGATGACCGGGATCGGCAGGCTTATTCCCATTGGCTTTGACGATCCTTGGCGAGGTTGCCGAAGCGCGTGAACTGACCTTCAAAGGACAGCTCGACCGTGCCGATGGGGCCGTGGCGCTGTTTGCCCAGAATGACCTCGGCCTTGCCATGGCAGGATTCCATCATCGTCTGCCAGGTGGCCATCTTGTCCAGCTCGTGATCGGCGGGCTTTTCGCGTTCGCGGTAATATTCTTCGCGGAACACGAACATCACGATATCGGCGTCCTGTTCGATACTGCCCGATTCGCGCAGGTCCGACAGCTGCGGGCGCTTGTCCTCGCGGCTTTCGACCTGGCGTGACAGCTGCGACAGGGCGATCACCGGGATGTTCAGTTCCTTGGCGATGGCCTTCAGGCCCTGCGTGATTTCGTTGATCTCGTTCACGCGGCTGTCCTTGGCGGTCGCGGCGCGCAACAGCTGAAGATAGTCGACCATCAGCACGTCAAGGCCATGGGTCCGCTTCAGCTTGCGGGCGCGGGCAGCCATCTGATTGATCGGCAGGGCTGGCGTATCGTCGATGTAAAGCGGGCAGTTCTGCAAGGCATGGGCGGCCTCGACGAAACGGCGGAACTCGGCCTCGTCCATATCGCCGCGGCGGATGCGTTCAGATGGCACCTCGGCCGCCTCGGACAGGATCCGCGCGGCCAGCTGCTCGGCCGACATCTCCAGGCTGAAAAAGCCCACGACACCGCCTTGGACCGCGCCCTGCGTGCCATCGGCGCGCTCGCCCAGCTTATAGGCCTTGGCCACGTTGAAGGCGATGTTCGTGGCCAGCGACGTCTTGCCCATCGAGGGGCGCCCGGCAAGGATGATCAGGTCAGAATTGTTCAGCCCGCCCATCTTGCGATCCAGATCGACCAGCCCGGTCGAAATCCCGGACAGCTCGCCATCACGCTGATAGGCGGCATTCGCGGCCTGAACCGCGCCGGTAACCGCCTTGAGGAAGCTTTGAAATCCACGCTCGGCCGTGCCCTGTTCGCCCAGCTTGTAAAGGATCTGCTCGGCCGCGGTGATCTGGGCCTCGGCATCGTCATCGACGGCCACGGTGGCGGCGCGGGCGGAAATATCCTGCCCCAGGCCAATCAATTCGCGCCGCAGCGCAAATTCGCGGATCATCTGGGCATAGTCGCGCGCGGCAAAGGCGGAAATCGCAGCCCCGGCGATGCGCGCCAGATAGGACGGGCCGCCCAGATCCTTCAGCCCGGCATCGTTTTCCATGAACGCCTTGATCGTCACCGGGCTGGCCAGCGCATTGCGGCGAATCCGTTCCGAGCAGATCTCGAAGATGCGGGCATGGACGGGTTCATAGAAATGATCGGCCTTGATGATCTGGCTGATCCGGTCGAACACATCGTTATTGGTCAGCAGCGCGCCCAGCAATTGCTGCTCTGCCTCGATCGAGAAAGGAACCGTCTGCTCTTCGGCATCCTTGGCGGCCTGTTTGATGGTGATCGCCGTCGCCTCGGCCATGATGCTGCCCTTGCTTTATGAATTGTCACGGAAACTAACCGATACCGCGCGGCGAGGGAACGCCGGGCGGGTAAAAATTCAGGGGATCAAACCGATGCGAAAGCTGTGGAAATCCTGTGGATCGACACCCGCAACGGTTTGAAACAAATCAGCTATTCGCGGATTGCCAGTCGCGCGGGTTGGTCAGGAAGGTCTCGACCTCTTGCAGGGTCGCGGCGTCAAAGGCGCCCTGTGCCCTTGCCTCGGCCAGAACGTCCCACCAGGTGCAAAGGTGATGCAAGCTCACGCCGTGATCGGCCAGCCGCTGCGTCGTTTCCGGGAAGATACCGTAATAAAAGATTACCGCCGTATGCGCGCATTGCGCACCGGTTTCGCGGATCGCATCGACAAAGCTAAGCTTTGATCCGCCATCGGTGGTCAGATCCTCGACCAGCAGCACGCGCTGACCCTCGGTCATTACACCCTCTATCCGGGCATTGCGGCCATATCCCTTAGGCTTCTTGCGCACATAGGTCATCGGCAGACCCAGGCGCTCGGCCACCATCGCGCCAAAGGGGATGCCGGCCGTCTCGCCGCCGGCGACATTGTCGAATGCGTCGAAACCGGCGTCGCGCATAACGGTGGCGGCCATGAAATCCATCAGCGTCTGGCGGACTCGCGGAAAGCTGATGATGCGGCGGCAGTCCACATAGGTCGGCCCCTTCAGGCCCGAGGCATAGGTGAACGGGTTCTCGGCATTGAAATCCACCGCCTTGATTTCCAGCAGCATCCGGGCGGTCAGGCGGGCGATTTCCTCGCGCGAGGGGTAGGGCAGGCTCATTTCTTCTCCAGGTGCCAATACAGCGCAAAGCCGGGGTCAAAGACGGTCACGGTCTCGTCGCCGGCGGTAATGCTGGTGGGATAGGTCGCAGGCGTGTCGCGACGTGTCAGCGTGATGCGATCGTCATTCGGTGGCAGGCCATAGAAGGCAGCGCCGTTCAGGCTGGCGAATGCCTCCAGCCGGTCAAGCGCGCCATCCTGTTCAAAGACCTGCGCAAGAATCGACATGGTGTTGGGCGCGGTAAAGCAGCCGGCGCAGCCGCAGGGTTGCAGCTTGGCGCTGTCGGCATGGGGGGCGCTGTCGGTGCCCAGGAAGAAACGCGCGTCGCCGCTGGTCGCGGCGTTGCGCAGGGCAAGGCGATGCGATTCCCGCTTGGCCACGGGCAGGCAATAGTAATGCGGGCGGATGCCACCGGCCAGGATGGCGTTGCGATTGATCACAAGGTGATGCGTGGTGATCGTGGCGGCCAGATCGTCCCCGCCTGCCCGCGCGTAATCCACCCCGTCCGAGGTGGTGATATGTTCCATCACCACCCGCAGGCCGGGTGTGGCGCGGCGCACAGGGTCAAGCACCCGGTCGATGAACACAGCCTCGCGGTCGAAGATGTCGACGGCCGGATCGGTGACCTCGCCATGGACGCAAAGCGGGATGCCGGCCTCGGCCATGGCTTCAAGCACCGGACGGACACGGTCGAAATCGGTCACGCCACTGGCAGAGTTGGTGGTGGCGCCGGCCGGATACAGTTTGACCGCGCGGATGATCCCGTCACGATGGGCGGCCAGGACATCGGCCGGATCGGTCGAATCGGTCAGATACAGCGTCATCTGCGGCTGCAAAGCCGCGCCTGCGGGCAGGGCAGCCAGAATGCGGGCACGATAATCGGCGGCCTGGGCGCCGGTCACCACCGGCGGTACCAGATTGGGCATGATGATGGCGCGGCCGAAATCGGCGGAATGCGGCGCGACGGCGGCCAACATGGCGCCATCGCGCAGATGCAGATGCCAGTCGTCGGGGCGGCGGATGATCAGAGTATCGGTCATGACCTTGCCTCTACAGCCTTGTGCCCCCAAATGCCAAGCGCGATCAGGAACTGTCGGAAAGTCTGACTTGTTTATGAATTGTAGAATGTGCAGCATATAAAAAAAGACGGGGGCAGAATGTTTGGTAACGATGGAAAAGATGAATAAGCAGATACCTGATCCGATGGCGCAACTGGCACTTTGGGCCCAGATGGCGCGGATCGGTTTTGAATCGCAGCTGGTGATCGGGATGCGGTTGGCGGGGATGATGGGGATCGTCTCGCAGTCGCCGGACGAGACGCTGCGCATGTTCACCGAGAAATACGACGCCGCGCAAGAGGCCTTTCAGGCCAGCATCCGTTCGGTCACCCGCGGTGACAGCGTGGATAAGGTGATGTCGGCGGCGCTGCGGCCCTATGCCCGGCGGACCAAGGCCAATTCGCGCCGCCTGGCGCGACACAGCGGCGCGCGTCGTTGATGCAAGGCTGATGCAAAAGGGCCGCGAGATCGACTCGCGGCCCTTTGCCATTCGCAGCCCCCGTTTCCGGGGGCGCAGTCAGGTCTGTCAGATCAGCTTGCCCATGGCGACAGCGGTATCCGACATCCGGTTCGAGAAACCCCATTCATTGTCATACCAGGTCAGGATGCGAACCATATTGCCATCCATCACCTTGGTCTGATCCAGGTGGAAGATCGACGAATGCGGGTCGTGGTTGAAGTCGATCGAGACATTCGGCTGGTCGGTATAGCCCAGGATACCTTTCAGCGGGCCATCGGCGGCGGCCTTGATGGCGGCATTCACCTCTTCGACCGAGGTGTCGCGGCTGGCTTCGAACACCAGGTCGACGACCGAGACGTTCGGGGTCGGCACGCGGATTGCCACGCCGTCCAGCTTGCCATTCAGTTCCGGCAGAACCAGACCCACGGCCTTTGCGGCGCCGGTCGAGGTCGGGATCATCGACATGGCGGCGGCGCGGGCGCGGTACAAATCCTTGTGCATCGTGTCCAGCGTCGGCTGATCGCCGGTATAGCTGTGAATGGTGGTCATGAAGCCCTTCTTGATGCCGATGGTGTCATTCAACACCTTGGCGACGGGCGACAGGCAGTTGGTGGTGCAACTGGCATTGGAAACGATCAGATCGTCCTTGGTCAGCGTGTTGTCGTTCACACCGAAAACGATGGTCTTGCTGGCGCCCTTGGACGGGGCCGAGACCAGAACCCGGCTGGAGCCGTTTTCCAGGTGAACCTTGGCCTTGTCGGCATCGGTGAAGATGCCGGTGCATTCCAGCACCACGTCGACATCGCCCCAGGGCAGATCGGCCGGATTGCGGATCGCGGTCACCTTGATCGGGCCGCGACCGACGTCGATCGTGTCATCGGTGACGGTAACAGTGCCGGGGAAACGGCCATGCACGCTGTCAAAGCGGATCAAATGCGCATTGGTCTCGACCGGACCCAGATCGTTGATCGCGATGACCTCGATATCGGTCCGGCCTGATTCGACGATGGCGCGCAAAACGTTGCGCCCGATCCGCCCGAAGCCGTTGATCGCTACCTTGACTGCCATGATGGATACTCCGCCCAGATAAGTTTGGCTTCCCTTAACGCCGATCGCGTGGCGATGCAAACGCCCTCGTCGTGGCGAAAGCGGTCATGGGCCTGGCCGCGCCGACGCCCGAGATCGGGGCAGGGCGACGGCGGCAGGGAAAAGGGGGCTGGGCGACGGGGCAGGGAAAAGGGGGCAGGGCGACGGGGGCTGGCGGTATGGCCCCGACCACGCGGGGCTGGCCGGGCGGGCGGCGTCATGCGGGCAGCAGTCTTCGCCACGGCCCAAATGCGGTGGCCCAAATGCGGTGGCCCAGATGCGGTGACATCGGGCGGAGCGCAGCCAGATGCCGGCCGCTCGACAGGCGGGCAAAGGCAAGGATTGGTCTAACGCCAGAAGCTGACCCATTCGATCAATGTCGCGAACTGCCTGGCAAGGAACAGCGGCAGACCCCAGTGGAACAGGAAGTGATCGGCCAGAAACAGGCCGAGGATCAGCAGTGCGAGAACAAGGGCGATCCGGTTCGTCATCCTGCACTTGCTAGGTCAGAAGCGGAGGGTATCGCAAGCCCGTCCCGATCAGGGCGGTTGTGATCAGGCAGCTTCTTCCCCGCCATTCGAGGGCAGGATCAGGTCCAGATCGCCTGAATCGGCCAATGCGCGGATGGCCGCGACCACCTCGGTCATGGCGATCTCGGCGTCGCGGGGCCGGATGGTGCCAGCTGTCTCGATCTCGCCGCGCAGGTTTTCGGCAAGGCGCTGCGGCAGGTTGGACAGGATGAATTCGGTGGTCTGCGCGTCCTCGTCCTTGGCCCCGGCAAGTGCGCGGATCAGCGTGTTGTTGTCGATGTCGCGGACGATCCGTGGGATGTCGCGAACCTCGACCCGGCTGGGGATATGGCGGAAGGTAAACAGCGTCTTGCGGACGCCACCGGCGAATTGGGCGTCATCCTGATCCAACCCTTCCAGGATGGCATCACGCAGATCCGCCGTGGCGAAGTTCAGGATTGCGCCGACACGTTCGACCGCGGGCGAGTCGATGGCCGGGCGCGGCAGCGCGTCGGCGGCTTGCAGCAGGATCAGCCCGACACGGTGCAGTGCCGCGCGGGTCACATCGCCCGTCATCGACATGGCCAGCGCCACCGCCCGCGCACGTTCGCGCGGCAGTTTGCCGAATACCTCTGATGCCTTGCTCACCGGCAGTTTGGAAAACATCAGCGCCGCGATTTCGACCGCTTCATTGCAGGCCAGCATGACCAGCTTGTCCGCAGGCAACGCCCCGATCCGGTCCCAGGGGTCACCCTGGCCGCTAAGCGCCGCGACCCGGCGCAGCCGGTCGGTCGCGTCGACCGACAACTGCTGGCCCAGAATATCCAGCGTGGAATCAAGATCGCCGGGAAAGGTTACACCGATGCGTTCCAGCGAATCGCAGAACTCGCCGATCACGGCGTCCCGCGTGGTTCGGTCGATCAGCTGCATCGCCGCCATTTCCTGCGCCAGCAAGGTCTGCGCCTCGTCATTCAGCGCCGAAAGCGGCAATTCATCCTGACCGTCCAGCAGCAACTTGACGATGACGGCGGCCTTCTGGCGCGGAGACAGGACGGTGATATGGGCCATGGGTGTTCCCCCGATTCACTAGATCAGGGGAACAATCGCAGAACTTTACTAATGCGCGGTTAGCCGGCGCCGCTTATTTCGCGCCAGTTGAATCAAATACCCGCGAAAAGATCGTGTCGACATGTTTGGTGTGATAGCCAAGGTCGAATTTCTCTTCGATCTCGGCGGGCGACAGGGCGGCCGTCACTTCGGGGTCGGCAAGCAGCTCTTCCTTGAAATCCTTGCCTTCTTCCCAGACCTTCATGGCGTTCCGCTGTACCAGCCGATAGGCATCTTCGCGCGTGACGCCGGCCTGGGTCAGGGCCAGCAGCACCCGCTGGCTCATCACCAGACCCTTAAACTTGTTCATATTCCGCAGCATGTTTTCGGGATAGACGACCAGCTTGTCGATCACCCCGGCCAGCCGGTTCAGCGCGAAATCCAGCGTGATGGTGGCGTCTGGCGCAATGCCACGTTCGACCGAAGAATGCGAAATATCGCGTTCGTGCCACAGCGCCACATTTTCCATCGCGGGGATCACGGTCATGCGCACCAGTCGGGCGAGGCCGGTCAGGTTTTCGGTCAGGACCGGGTTGCGCTTGTGCGGCATGGCCGAGCTGCCCTTCTGGCCTGGGCTGAAAAACTCTTCTGCCTCAAGTACTTCGGTGCGCTGCATGTGGCGGATCTCGATGGCGATATTCTCGACGCTGCTGGCGATGACGCCGAGCGTGGCGAAGAACATCGCGTGCCGGTCGCGGGGAATCACCTGCGTCGAAATCGGCTCGGGGCGCAGGCCCAGCATCTTGCAGACATGTTCCTCGACCGCCGGGTCGATATTGGCGAAGGTGCCGACGGCGCCGGAAATGGCACCGGTTGCGACCTCATGCCGGGCGGCCAGCAGGCGGGCGCGGTTGCGGTCCATTTCAGCATAGAAACGGGCGAAGGTCAGGCCAAGCGTCGTCGGCTCGGCATGGATGCCGTGGCTGCGACCGATGCGAATGGTGTCCTTGTGTTCATAGGCGCGGCGCTTCAGCGCGGCCAACACCTTGTCCAGATCGGCCAGCAGGATATCGGCGGCGCGGACAAGCTGGACGTTCAGCGTGGTATCCAGAACGTCGCTGCTGGTCATGCCCTGATGAACAAAGCGCGCTTCTTCATTTCCGATGATCTCGGCCAGATGGGTCAGAAAGGCGATCACATCATGCTTGGTGACGGCCTCGATCTCGTCGATGCGCGCCACGTCGAATTCAACATCCTTGGCCTTCCAGACCGCGGCGGCGCTTTCGCGCGGGATCACGCCCAGTTCGGCCTGTGCATCGCAGGCATGGGCCTCGATTTCGTACCAGATGCGGAACTTGGTCTCGGGCGACCAGATGGCGGTCATTTCCGGGCGGGCATAGCGGGGGATCATCGGCGGTCTCCTGTCTGGCTTGGCGGGGGCATAGCGGGCCGAGGGGCCGGGGGCAAGATTTCGCGGTTCGCGGAACATTAGTGCCGGCTTGTGGGTTGACCCGAGAACTGACCGTCCGAGGCCCACCATGCAGCCCGATACCGATCCTGACCAGCGCCCGATGCCGTCGTCGCGGATTCCGCCATCCGATACCGGCCCCTACCAGACATCGCGGCCGCGCCAGCCGTCGCTGACCAGAAAAATTCTGGTTCTGGGCGGGATGGGGGTGATGGCGGCTGCGGCGACGGCGGCGACCGTTCTTGCCCTGCGCCGGCCGTCCTCTGGTCCCGACTCGACGGATGAACAGCAGGGCAGCGCGCCGGCCGGGGGATTGCGCAGACGCGGGCTGGCCCCGCGATTCGCCGAGCTGGACGAGGATGAACGCGAAGAAATCCGCCAACGCGCCCGTGAACGCGCGCGGCAGGATCAAAAGCGTGCCGCCCGCCTGCGCGCCGCCGCCGCACAGGACCGCGCCGCGCCGCACCGTGGCGGGCTGGCGCGCGATATGACCCGGACCGCCAGCGATCTGTCGGGCAGCCTGAACGGGCTGGTTTCCTCGGTGGCCGGGGCGATGGTCGGGTTTCGGCAGGTGGCCGCGCAGGCCAGCGGCATCATGAAAGAGTTCTCGGACGCGGCGGATGCGGTGAGATCCTTGATGGATCGGCCCGAGGATCGCCGCGATGACCCACCGCGCGCCGGGGAAAAACCCCGGACAGGGCGTGACGACCGCATGCATCGCCTGTAACCATCGCCTTCAGCGCAGCCCAATCGCCGGATTTCATGTCAGACAAGCCTTCCCGCCCGCCTTCGGTCCTGGACGCCCTGTTCGATGATCTGGATGATCAGACCCGGCAGCGATTCGGCATCGGGCAGGACCGCGAAAGGGCAGAGGGGCTGTGGCGGCGACGTCGGCGTCGGCTGGATTTTACCGAGATATTGCCGCCGCCCGATCAGGTCGGCCCGCCGGGGGCGGCAAAATCGCCCTGGCAGCTGAGCATGTCCGACTGGGTCGCCATTGCCAAACGGACGATGACCCAGATCGGCGAGGACCGGGTAACGGCGGTCGCGGCGGGCGTGACCTTTTTCAGCCTTCTGGCCCTGTTTCCGGCGATCACCGCCTTTGTTTCCATCTATGGCCTGTTCGCCGATCCGCAGAAGATCGTCGACAATTTTGAGATGCTGAACCGCTTTATCCCGGCCGAGGCGCTGCGGATCGTGCTGGACCAGACCGAAAGGATCACGGCGGCCCCGCAGGCGGCGCTGTCATTCGCCTCGGTTATGGGGCTGCTGATCGCCTTTTACTCGGCCAATGGCGGAACCAAGGCGATGATCTCGGCGATGAACGTGGCCTGGTTCCAGAAGGAGAAGCGGGGGATTTTGCGGCTGAACCTGCTGGCGATGGGCTTTACCATGGGGGCTGCGGCGCTGGTCGTGGTGATGTTCAGCCTGATCGCCGTCCTGCCGGCGGTGGTGGGTTTTCTGCCCGTAGACCGCTATACCGAGGCGCTGGTGTCCTGGCTGCGCTGGCCGATCATCTTTGTGGCGGCCATGCTGGCGCTGGCGGTGTTCTATCGCTTTGGTCCCAGCAGGCGCAGCGCGCGCTGGCACTGGATCACGCCGGGCGCGCTGTTTGCGGCAGTGGGCCTGGGTGCTGCCTCGATGCTGTTTTCCTGGTATGCGGGCAATTTCGCGAATTATAACCAGACCTATGGCTCGCTTGGTGCGGTGGTCGGCCTGATGATGTGGCTGTGGATCGCATCCATGGTCGTCATCGTCGGCGCCGAAATCAATTCCGAGGTCGAGCGCCAGATCAAGATGGACAACCAGATTCCCGTTCCCGGTGATCCGCAGGCTGATGAGGGTGGACCGAAAAAGCTGGCGTGAAGCGCTGCCGTTTGGGTTTTGTTTCGGACCAGAAAAGTATCACCCGAACAAGACCTGTGCGATTTTAACCCGTTTGCTGTCACGATTAACTGAAAGGATGCCTTTAATGATCAAAAATCGCCCCATCACCGCTTTGGTGTTGCCGTTGCTTTGCCTGCCGCAATTAGCGTTGGCCCAGCAAGGCGACCTTCAGACCCCGCCGGTCGACATCACCCTGAAGCAGGATTATCAGTTGCCCCAGGCCGATGCGCAAAGCCGGGCAATCCTGGCGGCGGCGCAGGGCTTTCTGGCCAGCCTGACCGCCGATCAGCGGGCTGCCGCAGTCTTTCCCTTCGCCGACAATACACAACGTTCGAACTGGTCGAATTTTCCTGATGGCGCGGTCAAGCGGCAGGGGGTGAAGCGCGGTGATCTGTCGGCCGAACAGATCGCCGCGCTGGATGCGTTGCTGGCGCAGGTTCTCAGTGCCGAGGGGGTGCGGAACATCCGCTATCAGCTGGCAGGCGACGACGCGCTTGGGGCGACCGATCAGGGCGGCGGTGGTGGGCCGATGCCGGTGAATTTCGGCAGCGGGTTCTATTACGTCTCGTTTCTGGGTGAGCCATCGGAAACCGCGCCCTGGATGTTGCAGTTCGGTGGTCATCATCTGGCGATCAACGCAACCGTCTTTGGCCCCGATCTGTCATTCTCTCCCATGCTCACCGGGGGCGAGCCGCTGCATATCACCATCGACGGCGTGGAAATCTATACCACCGAGGCAGAGACCCTTGCCGCCCAGGCCCTGCTGGACAGTCTGAATGATGATCAGAAAAAGCAGGCGATCCGCAGCGACAAGGCGATCAACCTGCTGCTGGGGCCGGGCGAATACGGCACGGTCCTGGCGCCCGAGGGCATCAAGGGCAGCGATCTGGAGGAACCCCAGCAGGAATTGCTGCTGGATCTGATCCACACGCGGCTGGGTTTTGCCAATGATGACGATTCCGCCGCAATGATGGCCGAGGTCGAGGCCGGTCTGGATCAGACCTGGTTTGGCTGGTGGGGGCCGCAGGGCCAGCCTGGCGCGGCCTATTTCCGGGTCACCGGGCCCTCGCTGGCGCTGGAATATGCGCCGCAGGACGGCGACGGCGACCCCACCGATCACGCCCATAACATGTATCGCAACCCGCTGAACGACTATGGCACCGCATGGATCGCGGCGGACTGATGCGGGGCGCATGTCTGGCGGTTGCGCTTGCGGTGGTTGGCGGTGGCGCGCTGGCGCATCCGCACCAGTATTTCGATCAGCAAGTGGCGTTGACCCTGGGGACAAAGCGGGCCGACATATCAGTGGTTATCATCCCCTCGGTCGATGGCGCCGCCTCGCTGGTCAGCGATCTGGATGCCGACCAGGATGGGCAGTTATCGCAACCAGAGGCCAACGCCTTCGCAAACGATCTGCTGGCGGGACTGTCGCTGATGGTCGATGGCGCGGCGGTCATCCTGCCGACGCCAATGCTGACCCTGCCTCCGGTCGAGGCGCTGTCAACCGGTGCGGCGGGGATCAGGCTGGACGTGGGGGTCGATCTGGTGCTGGCCGAGCGGCAGGATCACAGCGTAACGCTGGCCGTTGCTTATGACCGCTATGACCACGACTGGTTTATCCAGCCCTATCTTAAACCCGATTTTGCGGCGCTGATGGGGCAGGTGGCGATAACGCGATCTGCGGCAGGGGATCGCGCGACCGTCGAGTTTCGGTCGAAGCAGCCCTGACAGGGGCTAGAATTTCGACAGGTCAGGATCGGTGGCCAGCATCCCCTTGCGCCAGTCGGGCACGGGATAGGGCTCGGGCCAGAACTCGGTCTGGCGGGCAATGCGATCATCGCGCAGCTGGTGAAAGCTGATGACGCGGACGGCAATGCCCAGTTCGTGATTGATGACGCGCACATCACTGGCGGCGTGGTCGGCCTCGGTCACGACTGAAATCACTTCGAACAGCCAGCTTTTCTGACCCGGAAAGGCGCTGTTCAGCCGGATAAAATCGGCACGGCCCCGGATCAGCTCGGCAGATTGCGGCATGATCCCGAGAAAGTCCTCGGTCAGGAAATGATCCGCCACGGCAGCCCAGTCATTGCCGTTCATGGCGGTCCAGAAATCGCGGATCAGGGACATGGCGATCCTCCTTTGGACAACCGCCCGATCATGCGCCGAAACCGCCGTTCAGCCAAGGCCCGCCGGGCGGCCGATGGACAGGACGGGCATCATTGGCCCATGTGGCAAACCAGACGACAAGCCCATATGCGCAGGCCCACCGACCTTGTTGTCGCAAAAGGAACCGGGTCCCAAAATGCAGAAATGCCCCGCCAGACCGGCGGGGCATTCCTCATTCTGCTGTTGCGACGCTTACAGTTCGTCCAGCGCCTCGACGGCCTTTTCCAGATCCTCTTTCGAGACATCCTTGTCCTTGACCTTTGCGCCTTCGGCGATGTGGTCGACGACCTTGTCCTCGAAGATCGGTGCGCGCAGCTGCTGCTGGGCGCCCTGATTCTGCTGGATAAACTCGAAGAAGGCGCGTTCCTGACCCGGATATTGGCGGGCGGCGTTCATCACGGCCTGCGTCATTTCCTGGTCGGTCACGTTGATTTCGGCCTTCTGACCGATATCGGCCAGCAGCAGGCCCAGGCGCACGCGGCGTTCGGCCAGTTTCTTGTGCTCGTCGGTCGGGTCGATCTGGCCGTGGTTATGGCCGTGATCGTCCGGGTGTTCCTCGTGATACAGCTGATGCGCGATCTGGGCGGCCTCGGCTTCGACCAGCGACTGCGGCAGCTCAAAGCTGACCATGCCATCCAGTTGATCCAGCAGGGCACGCTTCAGCACGGCGCGCGAGGCACCGGCATATTCGGCCTCCAGCCGCTCTGCGATCTGCTTTTTCAGCGATTCCAGATCCTCGGCACCAAAGCGCTTGGCCAGTTCGTCATCCAGCTCGGCGGCCTTGGGCGCCTTGACGGCCTTGACGGTGGTTTCGAAGATCGCGTCCTTGCCGGCCAGGTGCGCAGCACCATATTCCTCGGGGAATTTGACCTCGACCTTGACCTCGTCACCGACCTTGGCGCCGGTCAGCTGTTCCTCGAAACCGGGAATGAAGCTGCCCGAACCCAGGACCAGCGGGTAATCCTCGGCTGCGCCGCCCTCGAAGGCCTCGCCGTCGACAAAGCCCTTGAAGTCGATGACGACCTGATCGCCCTCTTTCGACTTGGTGCCTTTCTTGCGGTCCTCGAAATTCTGGGCGTTCTTGGCCAGATTTTCCAGCGCCTCGGTGACCTGAGCGTCCTCGGCCTTTACCTTCAGGCGTTCCAGCTTGATCTTGGACAGGTCCAGCTCGGGGATCTGGGGCAGGGTTTCGTATTCGACATTGACGACGACATCGTCGCCCTCTTTCCAGTTTTCGCCATCAGCCATCTCGATCTTGGGCTGGGCGGCCGGACGATCGCCCGAGCTTTCCAGGTGATCGCGCAGCGCGCCGTCGATCGATTCCTGCATGGCTTCGCCCATCAGGCGCTGGCCGAACTGTTTTTTCAGCAGCGCCATCGGGACCTTGCCCTTGCGAAAGCCCTTCATCTCGATCTCGGGCTGTGCCTCTTTCAGCTTGCCGTCCACGGCGGCAGCCAACTCGGCTCCGGTCAGGGTGATCTGGTAGCCGCGCTTGAGACCGTCGTTTTGGGTTTCCGTGACCTGCATGTCCTATCCTTCATCCAACTTGGTGCGGGTGGAGGGACTTGAACCCCCACGCCTTGCGGCGCCAGAACCTAAATCTGGTGCGTCTGCCAATTTCGCCACACCCGCATATGTCAAACGGGCAGGCTGGCAGCCCGCCGCGCAAATTCCGCGCCCTCTTAGCAAAGCGTCAGGCCGGGTGCGAGGGGATTCTTTCAGATGCCCAGATCGCGGAACACACCCGGAAGCTGATCGGGCAGATCATCGGCGATCAGGCCGGGGCCAAAGCGACGGGCAGCGGCGGCGTGCAGCCATGCGCCGGTGGCGGCGGCGTCGCGTGGCAACATGCCGCGCGCCAGAAGGCCGGTGATGATGCCGGCCAGCACGTCGCCTGATCCCGCGGTTGCGAGCCAGGGGACGTCGAAGGCGGAATGAATGACCGCGCGGCCGGGGATTGCAGTCTTATTCGGTTGCGGCTCGGCGATCACCGTATCCGGGCCTTTAAGCAGGATGGTCGCGCGGCAGCGGGCGGCGGCGTCGCGGGCGGCGTCAAGTTTGGAATAGGCCGGGCCGCGCTGTTCTGCGAGGGCCTTTTGACGGTTCAGCATCTCTTGAGTTCGGGAGTCGTGTTTCTGAGGGTCGAAATCCGCGTATCGCATCGGGTCGGGTGGGCGAGGTCCATGCAGTTTTTCTGCCAGATCGGGAAACAGCCGCCCGAACTCACCCATATGCGGGGTCAGGATGCAGTCGCCGTGAAGGCCGTCGAACCCCATCGCCGCCAACGCGGTCAGCGCATCGGCGTCGAGGACCGTGGGGCGTTTCGCGGCAAGCACGGCGGGCAGCAACGCAGCCGCCCGGTCGATGCCGCAGCCGGGACCGATGCAGATCGCCTTTATACGCGGATCGCTCAGCAGGTCGGCCAGTGCCGCGGTGTTATCAATGCCTTGCCGCATCAGGGCATCGGGCGGGCCGGAACGCTCGATCAGCGCAGACCTTGGCGGACAGATAGTTACCAGCCCGGCGCCCACGCGCAACGCGGCGCGGGCGGACAACCGGGCCGCACCGCCGTGGCCGATCCCTCCGGCAATCACCAGTGCATGACCATGCCCGAATTTGTGATCAGTCTCAGTTTTACGTTTGGTCAGCCATTCGGCCTGTTTTTCCGGCGCGATATTGTAGCGGCGCCGGTCAGGGATGTGAAAATCGGGCCAGTTGGCAGTCAGGCTTGGGTAACGCAATGTTTGCGAGAACGTCCCATGTCTTGCAGGGGACAGTTCAGATGTCCGCCATTCTGCCAGACCGATATCGGCAATGACCAATTCACCGCAACATTCGGGCCCGCGTTCCAACAGATGCCCCGGCTTGGGGCTGTCGAAGGCAACGGTCAGTCGGGCGTGCAGGTCATATTCGCCGGGTTTGCGCGATCTGCCCAGAAAGGCGCCGCTGTCCAGGCACAGTCCGCTGGGGCAATCGACGGCAACCAGCCTGTCGCGGAAAAAGGCCCAATCGCCACCTGATCCGCCGAGATAGTTCAGAATGGTGGCAATCTTGCTTTCGGGTGTGCGAGTCAGGCCGGTGCCGAAAATCGCATCGACATAGACATCGCTGCCCGGTCCGCTGCGCAATTCACTTGCGGTCAGCGGCATAATAGGCCCCGTCTCGCACCACCGCCGCTTCATTTCAGCCGCATCGGGGCCGGGTGTGTTGTCCATCCCCAACACCCGCACCTGCCAACCCACCCGCGCCAGCAGCCGGGCGATGACATAGCCGTCGCCGCCATTGTTCCCCGGCCCGCACAAGACCGTCACGCGCCCCGGCTTGGGCCAGCGCAGGCGAATCTGACCGGCCACCGCCGCGCCCGCCCGCTGCATCAACTCCGACCCGGTCACAGTCCCGCTGGCCATCGCCGCAGATTCGATGGCGCGCATTTGGGCGGTCGTCAGGATTTCGGTGCCAGTCAGCATGGGGATTGCCTAAAAATTAGGCGACATGCACAAATTTCAGTCAGCAGGCCGCGCATCACGTTTTCCCTCGGCCTCAGAAGGCTCTGCCGCTTTACCCCGGCCATCAAACCCGCCAATCAGGCTTCAGGCAAGCCGCTGAGGATGCAGGAAGGATCAATTGCGATGAAAAAGGTCGAGGCGATCATCAAGCCGTTCAAGCTGGACGATGTGAAAGAGGCTCTGCAAGAGGCTGGCGTCCAGGGGCTTTCGGTGACCGAAGTGAAGGGGTTTGGCCGTCAAAAGGGCCATACCGAACTGTATCGCGGCGCGGAATACGTGGTGGACTTCCTGCCCAAGGTCAAGATCGAGATGGTCCTGCCGGATGATCAGGTCGATGCGGCCATCGACGCCATCGTCGGCGCTGCCCGCACGGAAAAGATCGGCGACGGCAAGATCTTCGTCTCTCCGGTCGAGCAGGCGATTCGCATCCGCACCGGCGAGACCGGCGACGACGCGGTCTGAACCAGCGACCGACAGTTGAATTCCGACCCGGCCGCCGTGCCGGGTCGGCCTACGCAGAAAGGGAAGAAATGAAAACCAAAGATGTTCTGGATCTGATGGAAGCGGAAGAGATCGCCTATGTCGACGTCCGCTTCACCGATCCCAAAGGCAAGTTGCAGCATGTGACGCTGATCCGCGACGAGGTCGACGAGGATTTCTTTGAAGAAGGCTTCATGTTCGACGGCTCGTCGATTGCCGGCTGGAAGTCGATCGACCAGTCCGACATGAAACTGATCCCCGATCCGTCCAGCGTCTATATCGACCCGTTCTATGCCGAAAAGACCCTGTGCGTGCATTGCAACGTGGTCGAGCCGGACACGGGCGAGGCCTACAGCCGCGATCCGCGTGGCACCGCCGTCAAGGCCGAGGCCTATCTGAAATCCACCGGCATCGGCGATGTCGCCTATTTCGGCCCCGAGGCCGAGTTCTTCCTGTTCGACGACGTGCGCTATGCCGTCTCGCCGCAGAAGGTCGGCTATGAAATCGACGCCGCTGACGCCGCATGGAACACCGACGCCCAGTATGAAATGGGCAACCAGGCCCACCGTGCGCCGCTGAAGGGCGGGTATTTCCCGGTGAACCCGATCGACGCCGGCCAGGACATCCGCGGCGAGATGCTGTCGACGATGAAGCGCATCGGCATGAAGGTCGACAAGCACCATCACGAGGTCGCCACCGCCCAGCACGAATTGGGCATGGTGTTCGGCACCCTGACCGCGCAGGCCGACAACCTTCAGAAATACAAATACGTCATCCACAACGTCGCCCATGCCTATGGCAAGACCGCGACCTTCATGCCCAAGCCGATGAAGGGCGATAACGGGTCGGGCATGCATGTGAACATGTCGATCTGGAAGGATGGCAAGCCTGTCTTCGCCGGCGACAAATATGCCGACCTGTCGCAGGAAGCGCTGTGGTTCATCGGTGGTATCCTGAAGCACGCCAAGGCGCTGAACGCGCTGACGAACCCGGCGACCAACAGCTACAAGCGTCTGATCCCCGGCTTCGAGGCCCCGGTTCTGCGCGCCTATTCCGCCCGCAACCGGTCGGGCTGCGTGCGTATTCCGTGGACCGAATCGCCCAAGGCCAAGCGCGTGGAAGCCCGCTTCCCCGATCCCGCGGCCAACCCCTATCTGGCCTTTGCAGCCTTGCTGATGGCCGGTCTGGACGGCATCAAGAACAAGATTGATCCGGGCCCTGCGTCGGACAAGGACCTGTACGATTTGCCGCCGGAAGAACTGGCCGAGATCCCGACCGTCTGCGGCAGCCTGCGCGAAGCGCTGGAAGAGCTGGAGAAGGACATGGACTTCCTGCTGGCCGGTGACGTGTTCACCCGCGATCAGGTGGAAGGCTACATGGCCCTGAAATGGGAAGAGGTCTATGCCTATGAGCACACCCCTCACCCGGTCGAATACCTGATGTATTATTCGGTCTGATCGGTCGGATGGAAATCGGAAAGGGCGCCTGTCAGGCGCCCTTTTTTCATGACCCGCTCAGGCGCGCTCGGCGGCCTTGGCCCGATCCCACAGGGCATCCATCTCGGCCAGGTTGCTGTCCTCGGGGCGGCGGCCCTGTTCGGCCAGCGCGGCCTCGATGGCGCCAAAACGGCGGGTGAATTTGGCATTGGCCCCGCGCAAGGCCTGTTCCGGGTCGATCTTCAGATGCCGCGCCAGATTGGCCATGACGAACAGCAGATCGCCAAATTCCTCGGTCAGCGCATCGGGGTCGGTGCCTTCGCGCGCCTCGACCAGTTCGGCGGCCTCCTCGGTGATCTTGGCCAGCACGTCGCCGGGGCCGGGCCAGTCGAACCCGACGCGCGCGGCGCGGTTTTGCAGCTTGATCGCGCGCGTCAGCGCCGGCAGGCCAAGCGCCACGCCGTCCAACACGCCCTTTTCGGCCTTGCCGGCGCGTTCCACGGCCTTGATCGCCTCCCAGTCCTTGACCTGCTGCTCGGCCGATTTGTCGCGCGATTCATCGCCATAGACATGCGGGTGCCGGGCGATCAGCTTGTCGCTGATCCGCCGCGCGACCTCGGCGAAATCGAACATGTCCTTCTCGGCCGCCATCTGGGCGTGAAACACCACCTGCAACAGCAGATCGCCCAACTCGCCCGGAAATTCGCCCCAGGCCTGGCGGTCGATGGCATCGGCCACCTCATGCGCCTCTTCGATCGTATAGGGTGCGATGGATGCGAAATCCTGCTCGATATCCCAGGGGCAGCCGCTGCTGGGGTCGCGCAGATCGGCCATGATGCCGATCAGGCGGGCGATCTGGGCCTGTGCTTCGCTGGTGTCACGCATTGCATTTCCCCGTGTTTCCTGCGCCAATGCGTGCCACCTGCCACAGCCCGGAGCCCAAGTCCACATCATGCCCGTCCTGAACCGCATCGCTGAATTCGGCCCCGACATGACCCGCTGGCGGCGCCATCTGCATCAGCATCCCGAACTGGGCTTTGAGTGCCACCAGACCGCGGCTTTCGTCGCCGAGCGACTGCGCGAGTTCGGCGTGGACGAGATCCACGAAGGTATTGGCCGCACCGGCATCGTGGCGATCATCAAGGGGCAGGGGACCGGACCGACCATCGGGCTGCGCGCGGATATGGATGCCCTGCCGATGGACGAGGAAACGGGGGCTGAATGGGCCTCGACCGTGCCGGGGCGGATGCATGCCTGCGGCCATGACGGGCACACGACCATGCTGCTGGGGGCCGCGCGCTATCTTGCCGAGACGCGCAATTTCGCGGGTCGCGTGGCGCTGATCTTTCAGCCGGCGGAAGAGGATGGCGGCGGCGGCGATGCCATGGTCCGCGACGGCATGATGGATCGTTTCGATATCGCCCGCGTTTTCGCGCTGCATAACAATCCGGGGCAGGATGCGGGGTCGTTCCAGACCACGCCGGGGCCGATCATGGCGTCGGTCGACAATTTCCACATCCACCTGCGCGGGCGCGGTGGCCATGCCGCCATGCCGCATCTGACCGCCGATCCGATCGTGGCGGCGGTGGGGATCGTCAGCGCGATCCAGACCATTTCCAGCCGCAACCACTATGCGATGGACGATCTGGTCATCTCGGTCACCCAGGTCCATGCCGGCAGCGCCGACAACATCGTCCCCGAGACCGCCTATATCTGCGGCACCATCCGCTGTTTTTCGGACGAGGTGCGCGAGATGGTATCGCGCCGCCTGCATCAGATCTGCGAGGGCCAGGCGGCGGCTTATGACATTGCCGTCGATCTGGACTATGAACATGGCTATCCCGCGACTGTGAATCACGAGGGCGAGACAGCCTTTGCCGTCGCAGCCGCCCGCGAGGTCGCCGGCGACGCCAATGTGATCGCCGAGTCCGGGCGCGAAATGGGGGCCGAGGACTTCAGCTATATGCTGCAACAGCGGCCCGGCTGCTATCTGTTCATCGGCCAGGGTGAGGGCGCCAGCGTCCACAACGCCAGCTATGATTTCAACGACCAGATCGCGCCCGTGGGTGCGACATTCTTTGCCCGGCTGGTCGAACGCGCACAGCCGCTGAAAACCGCCGCCCGCTAGGCCGGGCGCGCGACAGGGAAGCGGGGGCGGGTCGAGCCGCCCCCAGTCACCGCAGCGCTCAGACCGGGCCGCGAATTTCGCCGCGCGCGGGGTAGTCCTTGGCGATGACGAAATCCAGCGCACCCATGAAATCGGCGAAATGCGGCCGCACGAAGGGCATGGTCTGGACCGATCCGTAATACAGGGTCTGATCCGGCTTCACGATGAAAACGCCAGGTTCCGAGAACAGCGCGGGTTCCTCGATCCCGATCGAGGTCGTGCCCCGCCCGGCCGACAGATACAGCCCCCAATCCCGTGCTTTCTGCAAGGGAAGGTCATGGGCGATGCGCAGGTTAACGGCCCTGATCTTCCCGGCCATTGTGGCGGCGCGCCCTGCATCGTCGGTGCTGATCGCGATCGTGCCAAGGCCGCGCTCGGCGAAATTCGGGGTCAGGCGCTCCAGCTCGGTCAGGTAGGTGGCGCAGATGGGGCAATGCAGGCCGCGATAGAAACAGATCAGCGTGCCGTTCGGGCCGGTTTCGGCTGACAGGTCGAAGGTGCCATGGGCAACCGTGGCCAATGTCAGGGCAGGGGTCTTTTCGCGGGGGGACAACATGAAACTTTCCTTCAATGATCTTGCAGCTTGGCTATGCCGGCTTTACGAACGGAAAAAATCCGAAATATACGACTGAAAGGATGATCATGGGGCTGGATCGCCTGTCATCTCTGCTGGATCGGATGCGGCTTCGCATCGACGCCGCCTCGACCGGGCAGGCCAATATGGCCGGGATCGAGGCACCGGACGGTCAGGTTGACATTGTGCTGCAACCGCGGCGGACCGGCATTGCCACGACACCGGGACAGCGGGTTCTGTTTGCCTTTTCCGTCGATTTCGGCGGCGAGTTCAGCCCCGTGCTGACCGCCATGCCGGACCTGGTTCGCGAACCGGCGGGCGGCGACAGCGATACGGGCCGGCTTGCGGCCTTGCTGGCGGCCGAGCATGGCCAGCCGCGCTGTGGCGGGCCGGCGGTGATGGCGCGGCTGGCCGAGGTGCTGGTGGTCTGGATCCTGCGTCGCCAGATCGAAAAGGCGCCGGCCGCACCTGGGCTGTTCGGAGGGCTGGCCCATCCCCGCATCAGCCAGGCGCTGGTGGCGATGCATGACGCGCCCCAGAAGATCTGGCGCAGCACCGATCTGGCCCAGATCGCCGGCCTGTCGCACAGCCATTTCAAGCAGGTCTTTGTGGAAACCGTTGGCGTGTCGCCGATGGCCTATCTGCGGCGTTGGCGGATGATTCTGGCACGGGATCAATTGCGGCAGGGCGCGCGTGTGGATCGCGTCGCCCGTCGGTCCGGCTATGGCGGGGCAGACGCCTTTTCTCGGGCCTATCGGCGCGAGTTCGGCATTCTGCCGGGCAGCGAACCCAGGGCGTGACGCCGTCGCAGACCGCTACATCTGGTCGATCAGGTCCAGCATTTCGGGGGGCAGCTGATCCTCGCGGATCGTATAGACCTGCTCGCCAGCCTGACGGCCGGTGACGCGGATCCGATAGACCATCATGTCGCTGCCCTTGGCCCGGACCGAGCGCGAGGCCAATTGGCTAAGATCGCGCGGCTCGAACATGTCGCAGATCTCCTGCCGCAGCGCCGGTGCCTGCCGGTCCACGTCGATCCGCTTGTTCAATCCAGCCGCCGCAAGCCCGCCAAAGCCGCCGCTGGACGAGATTTCAATGATCATGGCAATGCATCCAGCCGTTACCGTTGCGCAACTCATCATGCAAAAGATAGGCGCGGATGCCGATTCCGGCAAGATCGCCGAAAGGACAGGCCCCTCGGCGATCGGCAGGTCAGGTGGGCAGGCCGACCAGTTTCCAGGCCCGGCGCAGCATCGTCACCTCGGTGCTGGTTATGCCGTAAAGCTCGATCGCGGCGGCGACGGTCTGGTCGGACCATTGCGCGAAACTGGCCAGCGGGTTGTTCAGCTGCTGCAAGGCGCGATACCAGATCTGCCCCGGCTTTTCCCAGGAATTTCCGCCAATATACTGGCAATACAGATAAAAGGCGTGGTTCGGGATGCCGGAATTGATATGGACCCCGCCATGGTCGTCGGTGGTGGACAGGAAATTGTCCATATGGAAGGGCTGCGGATCCTGGCCCAGCAACTCGTCATGATAGGCGGTGCCGGGGGCCTTCATGCTGCGCAGCCCGACGCCCTTGATGTCGGGGCCGAGGATCTCGCCGCCGATGATCCAGTCGGCCTGATTCACGTCCTGCCCCTTGTGGCGCTGCACCGCGATGGCGCCGAAAACATCGGCGATGCTTTCGTTCAATGCCCCCGACTGGTCCTGATAGACCAGCCCGCCCGAATGCTGGATGATGCCATGGGTCATCTCATGCGCGATGACGGACAGGTCGATAAAGGTCCTGAACAGCTGCCCGTCGCCATTGCCATAGGCCATCTGCTCGCCATTCCAGAAGGCGTTGTTATAGTTGCGCCGGTGATTGACCGTGGCGATCAGCGCCATGCCTTTGCCATCCAGAGAATCGCGGTCATATTCGTCGCCAAACAGTCCGAATACCTGACCCGCCGCGTCATAGGCGCGGTCGGCATCCTCGATGCCGCAAGGGTCGTCGCCCTCCTCGCGCACCAGTTTTCCGGGCAGCGTGGCCTTGTGCTGGCCGTCATGGATCTGCCGGTTGGGGCTGTATTTCGCTGCCGCCGCCCGACCCTGGCCGCGGGCCCGTGCCATGGCGGGCGAATCCTCGGGCGGGGCCGGCGTGACATGCGCGTTGTCCTGGCGGTCGTCGCGCAATTGTTCGGTTTGCTTCAGCAGGCTGCGCGCCATTTCGGCCAGGCGCTCGTCGCCGCGCAGGGCGATGACGCGCAGCATATGCGGGGGAACGATGCAGTTGATCGTGTGATGATGAGTGCCATGGGAACAGACTGAAAAACACATGCGTCGGGAACCTCTCGCTTGGGAATCGAGGTTAACACAGACTAACTTCGGAACAAATAGAGAACATCAACCATGGGACGTATTTTGCGCATTTCAATCAACCATGTGTCCGGCTGTGATCGCATGTGCCGAATCCGTCGGTCTTACCCTGTCATTGCGGTGCAAGACGGTGAACCGAACTTGCGCCTGCCGCGTTGGCGGGGCAGGTTCTGACGGAACATGATGGAGAATGGTGCATGAGTGGTCTGATCGCGCTGCTGGATGACGTGGCCTCGATTTCCAAGGTTGCGGCGGCGTCAATCGACGACGTAGCGGGCCAGGCGGTCAAGGCCGGCGCCAAGGCCGCAGGCGCGGTGATCGACGATGCCGCGGTGACACCGAAATACGTCCAAGGCTTCGATGCAAGCCGCGAATTGCCGATTGTCTGGAAGATCGCGCGCGGCTCGCTGTTCAACAAGCTGGTGATCCTGCTGCCCATCGCGTTGCTTCTGTCGGCCTTCGCGCCATGGCTGATCGCGCCCCTGCTGATGATCGGCGGGGCCTATCTGTGCTATGAAGGCGCCGAGAAGGTCGCCCATGCCTTTGGCAGCGATTCCGACACGCATGACAGCGAAAAGCACACCCATCCCGATCAGGACGGCGCCGCGCTGGAGGAAGCCCGCGTGGCCGGTGCGATCAAGACCGATTTCATCCTCTCGGCCGAGATCATGACCATCGCGCTGTCCACCATACCGGAAGATGACACCCTCTGGATGAAGGCGTTGATTCTGTTCATCGTCGCCATCGGGATTACGGTTGCCGTCTATGGTTTCGTTGCGCTGATCGTTAAGGCCGATGATGTCGGCGTGCATCTGGCGACCGAACGAAAGGGCGCGCTGGCCGCGCTTGGTCGCGGCATCGTCAAGTTCATGCCGGGTTTCATGAAGGTGCTGACCGTCGTTGGCACCGCCGCGATGATCTGGGTCGGCGGGCAGATCGTGATCCACGGCCTGCACGAGCTGGGCCAGCACCAGCCCTATGAATGGATCAATCATCAGGCCGAGGCCGCAGCGGCCGCCGTGCCGCAATTCTCTGGTCTGGTCAATTGGGCCGTCACGGCCTTTTTCGACGGGATTGTCGGGCTTGTTCTTGGCCTGATCCTGATCCCGCTGGCGAAATACGTGATCAACCCGATCCTTGGCGCGACGGCCATTCCGCTGATCGGCTGGATCAAGGGCCTGTTCGGCGGCGCCAGCAAGGCCTGAGCCAGATAAGGGAAGGGGCCGGCGCCTGATCAGTCGATCAGCATGATCTCGGTCGGCCCCGGTGGCAGATAGCCCTTGGGGAAGCCGCTATACCAGGCTTTCGAATAGAGAAGCGCGCAGGCGCAGCCCGCACGCGAGGTTTCGGTGCGCTCGACCTGGCCCTGAATGACGTGCAGCCCCGATCGGCCGGCTTCGCGGGCCAGATCGGCGGGCGAGGCCAGCCCACCTTTTTGCCGGATGGCGTCAATCCGTGGGCGAAGATCGTTGGGGCCATCGGTCTGTTCGGCGCGGGTGATCGCACCGGTCCTGCAATTCAGCAGGGAAAAGCGCCCGTATTCCGGGCCATTCCCCACAGCGGTCAGGGTATAGAGGCCGATATTCTCTCTGCCCAGATCCTCGGCGGGAAGCTCATAGGTGGTGGCGCCGTATTCCATTTCCACCCGGCCGCAGCCCGCATCGCTGGTCGCTTGCTTTCGAAGGGCGGTGTCGTCGGACAGGCACCCTGCCAGAAACAGGCACGAGAGGATGGCCGCGTCTCTGATTCCGGGAATGGAAACCTGTTACATATTGAATTCGTGATATTATACCTTCTTCGCACCAAGGATCGGCACCGGTCTACCACTTCCATCAGCCCCATGCATATCGGCTGCACTGTTTCGTTGACCGGTCAGTCAAAGACTGTCACATTTCCTTCGCAAAACGGTTGTGGAACTGTCACCACGAACGGCTAGACCGCGCGGGTATCCACGACCTCAACAGGAGGAAAAACAATATGAAACTTATGTTTACGGCCTCGGCCGTCGCTTTTGCCGTATCTGCTGCTACCGCGCAGGCGCAGACCGAAGTTCAGTGGTGGCACGCCATGGGCGGCGAATTGGGCGCCAAGCTGGAAGAGATCGTCAAGGGCTTCAACGACAGCCAAAGCGATTACAAGGTCGTCCCCTCCTACAAGGGCACCTACCCGGAAACCATGACCGCCGCGATTGCGGCCTTCCGCGCCAAGCAGCAGCCCGCCATCGTTCAGGTCTTTGAAGTCGGCACCGGCACGATGATGGCCGCAGAAGGCGCCATCATTCCGGTCCATCAACTGATGGCCGATCAGGGTGCCGCCTTTGATCCGGCCGGCTTCCTGCCGCAGGTCGTGGGCTATTACACCGATACCGACGGCAATATGCTGTCCATGCCGTTCAACAGCTCGACGCCCATCCTGTATTACAACAAGACGGTCTTCGAAAAGGCCGGGCTGGACCCGAACACCCCGCCAAAGACCTGGGGCGAGATGGAAGAATTTTCCAAGAAGATCATCGACTCGGGTGCGGCCACCTGTGGCTTCACGACCGGCTGGATCAGCTGGATCCAGACCGAGAATTTCAGCGCCTGGCACAACCAGCCCATCGGCACGATGGAAAACGGCTTTGGCGGGCTTGATGCGCGCCTGACCGTGAATGGCCCTGTGCAGGTCAAGCATTGGGGCAATCTGAAGAAATGGGCCGATGAAGGCATCTTCAAATATGGCGGCCCGGTCGGCGGCGACAACGCCCCGCCGATGTTCTATTCGCAGGAATGCGCGATGATCATGAACAGCTCGGCTTCCCGCGCGGGCGTGATCGCCAATGCCAAGGATTTCGAGCTGGGCTTTGGCATGCTGCCCTATTACGACGATGTCGAGGGCGCGCCGCAGAACTCGATCATCGGGGGCGCGACGCTGTGGGTGCTGTCGGGACGTCCCGACGAGGAATATGCCGGCGCGGCGAAGTTCTTCGAATACCTCTCCAGCCCGGCGGTGCAGGCGGATTGGGCGTCCTTCTCGGGTTATCTGCCGATCACCCAGGCGGCGGCGGATGAAATGGCCGGCTTCTTTGCCGAAAATCCGGGTGCGGATACCGGGTTGAACCAGATCACGCTGAACGCCCCGACCGAGAATTCCAAAGGCCTGCGTTTCGGCAACTATGTCCAGATCCGTGGCATCATCGACGAGGAATTCGAGCAGCTTCTGGCCGGGTCCAAGGATGCCCAGGGCGCGCTGGATGGCGTGGTTGCGCGCGGCAATGCGCTGATCGAAGAATTCGAGACGCAGAACCAGTAGACCTGACACCGGGGGCTGCGCCGATCGACGCGGCCCCCATCCCCTTCTGGCCCGAGTGACAAGATGAAGCGCACGATCTTTCGCAATCAGCTATTGCCCTGGCTTTTGCTGGCCCCCCAGCTTGCCATCACCTTCATCTTCTTTCTCTGGCCCGCAGCCCAGGCGGTCTGGCAAAGTTTCCTGCGCGAGGACGCCTTTGGCATCAACAGCACCTTTGTCTGGTTCGAGAATTACCGCCGCCTCTGGGGCAGTGCCGAATATCTGAACAGCATGAAGGTCACGCTGATCTTCGCCGTCTCGGTCACTGTGCTGTCGATGGGCGTGGCGCTGCTGATGGCGGTGGCGGTGGACCGGATGCTGCGATCGACGCGCATCTATACCACGCTGCTGGTCTGGCCCTATGCGGTGGCGCCTGCGGTAGCGGGCATCCTGTGGTGGTTCATCTTCAACCCGACCGTGGGGATCATGCCCTATGTGCTGGGCCAGATGGGCATTCGCTGGAACCATATCAGCAATCCCGATCAGGCGATGACGCTGGTGGTCATCGCAAGCGCCTGGAAGCAGATCAGCTATAACTTCCTGTTCTTCGTCGCCGGGCTGCAAGCGATTCCGGCGTCCCTGCGCGAGGCCGCCGCCATCGACGGCGCCGGGCCGATCAAGCGGTTCTTCACCATCACCTTCCCGCTACTGTCGCCCACGACCTTTTTCCTGCTGGTCGTCAATATCGTCTATTCGATGTTCGAGACCTTCGCCGTCATCGACAGCACGACCGAAGGCGGCCCGGCACAGGCCACGAATATCATGGTCTACAAGGTCTATTTCGACGGTTTTATTGGTCAGAACATGGGCAGTTCCGGCGCGCAATCGGTGATCCTGATGCTGATCGTGATCGCATTGACAGTGATCCAGTTCCGCTATGTCGAGAAGAAGGTGGAGTATTGAGATGATCGAGAACCGCCCCTTCCTGAACATACTCGCCCATCTGGTGCTGATCTTCGGCGTGGCGCTGGTTGCGCTGCCGGTCTGGGTGGCCTTTGTGGCCTCGACCCATACGGCCACCGACTTTTCATCGGGCACGATCCCGATGTGGCCCGGCCCGCATCTGGTGGAAAATTACAGCCGCATGCTGGATGCCGGCGTGTCCACCAGCGGCACGCCTCCGGTGGGGCAGATGATGGTCAACAGCCTGATCATGGCGCTGGCCATCGCCATCGGGAAGATCATCATCTCGATCCTGTCGGCCTTTGCCATCGTCTATTTCCGCTTTCCCCTGCGCAATCTGGCCTTCTGGTGCATCTTCGTGACGCTGATGCTGCCGGTCGAGGTGCGCATCGTGCCGACCTTCAAGGTGGTGGCCGATCTGGGTCTGCTGAACAGCTATGCCGGGTTGTCGATCCCGCTGATCGCGTCCGCCACGGCCACTTTCCTGTTCCGGCAGGTCTTTCTGACCATGCCCGATGAACTGGTCGAGGCCGCCCGGATCGACGGTGCAGGGCCGATGAAATTCTTCCGCGACATCCTGCTGCCGCTGTCGCGCACCAATATCGCGGCCTTGTTCGTGATCCTGTTCATCTATGGCTGGAACCAATATCTGTGGCCGCTGCTCGTGACCACCGATTCCGGCTATTACACCATCGTTGCGGGCATCAAGCGCATGGCCGACGCGGTGGACGGGCTGCCACAATGGCATCTGGTGATGGCCACCGCCGTCATGGCGATGCTGCCGCCCGTCCTGGTCGTCGTGCTGATGCAGAAGCTGTTCGTCAAAGGTCTTGTCGAGACGGAGAAATAATCGTGGCATCCATTACCCTGGACAATGTCGGCAAGGTCTATCCCGGCGGCACACGGGCCATTGGCGACGTGAATATGGACATCGCCGATGGCGAGTTCATCGTGCTGGTCGGGCCCTCGGGCTGCGGCAAATCCACCCTGCTGCGGATGGTCGCGGGGCTGGAAAGCATCACCGACGGCACCGTCAAGATCGGTGATCGCGTGGTGAACGAGGTCGAGCCTGCCGACCGCGACATTGCCATGGTGTTCCAGAACTACGCGCTTTACCCGCATATGACGGTCCGCCAGAACCTGGAATACGGGCTGAAGAACCGCCGCACCCCGCGCGACGAGATCGCCCGCCGGGTCGAGGAAGCTGCCGGTATCCTGCAAATCGGCCAATATCTCGACCGCAAGCCACGCGCCCTGTCGGGTGGTCAGCGCCAGCGCGTTGCCATGGGCCGCGCCATCGTGCGCGAACCGGCGGCGTTTCTGTTCGATGAACCGCTGTCGAATCTGGATGCGAAACTGCGTGTCACCATGCGGCTTGAAATCAAGGACCTGCAAAGGCGGCTGAGAACCACCTCGCTTTACGTCACGCATGACCAGCTGGAGGCGATGACCCTGGCTGACCGGCTGGTTGTTCTGAACATGGGCCGCGTGGAACAGATCGGCACACCGCTTGAGGTCTATCGCAAGCCGGCAAGCACCTTTGTTGCCGGGTTCATTGGCAGTCCGGCGATGAATCTGATCTCGTCCCGCGCGGTGCCGCATCTGCCCGGCAGCGCCCATGCCGGGCTGCTGGGCATTCGCCCTGAGGATCTGGTTGTCGATCCTGCCGGCGCGATCGAACTGAAGATCACCGCGGTCGAGGAACTGGGCGCGCAGAGGCTGGTTCACGGTCTGGTCGGGGGCGAGGATTTCACCGTCACCATGCCGTCGGACGCGGCCTTGGGCGACAGCCTGACGCTGTCGGTCCCCGCGCAGGCGCTGCACCGTTTCGACAAGGAAAGCGGCCTGCGGCTGGATTGATCGCCGCGCGCCGGGGCTCAGCCACCCGACAGCAGCAGAATCGCAGCCAGAGCGGCCGCACCGGCGAGAATCGCGGCCAGCAGCCAGATGAACCAACCGCCCTGGCCCGCGCCGCCCGACCGCGCCGATCCACGCCCGGCCCGGATTGGCGGCACATCCGCCAGCGGTTCCCTGGCCAGTCCAAGGGCGCGATGAACCGCCATCAGGGTCGCCGTCGGCGGCATTACCGGCGTCAGATCGTCGGCAAGGGGGGCCAACCGCTCTTGCCAATCGCGGATGGCGGCGGCGAAGGCCGGGTCGCTGGCCAGACGCTGACGGGCGGTTTGCAGGTCGTCGTCGCGCAGCAGGCCAAGCGCATATTCCGCCGCAAGGGCCTGGGTTTCCTCCTCGGGGGCAAGCGGTTTTTCGGTCATCGGCCTGTGCAGCTTTTCAATGTCAGCAGGGCCCGCCGCAGCCAGTCGCGCAGGGCGCCGGGCGGGGTATCGGTCAGCCGGCCCAGCTCCGAGTAGCTTGCGCCTTGCAGAAAGATCGTGCGGATCGCCTGGGATTGCGCCTCGTCCATTCCCGCAAGGCAGGTGTTCAGCCGTTCGCGCTGCTTCGCGGAAAGGTCTGGGCCACCGGCCAGCGGGCTGGCGGTGGCAGGCAGGGCATCAAGGCTGCCGGAAGGGGCGTTTCCGTCGCCGTGCAGCCGGGCCAGCGCCAGATCACGGGTCAGGGTGGTCAGCCAGGCCATCGGCGACAGCCCGGTTTCCGGCTGGCGCGCGCCATCCTGCCAGACGCGCTGGAACACCTGGCGCAGCACATCCTGCGCGGCCGGCCTTTCCTTCAGGATCGACAGGCAAAGCGCGTGCAGCCGGGCCGAGGTCGCATCATACAGCGCATCCAGCGCGGCCCGGTCGCGATCGGCGATCCGGGCGATCAACTGTTCGACTTGGGCTCGGCGGCTGTCCATCGCGGATCGTATCCCTGTGGGCCGGTTTCAGGTTAGGCCGCGTCGTGGTTTCGCGTCAACGCCGGCGACCTTGCGCCCGGCCTGCGAATGCGCGATCAAGCAGGCTGGACGAGCAAAGGGGCCTGACATGCTGGATGCGACTGCGAAACCCACCGAAGAGATCGACCTGCGCGAGGTATTCGGTCTGGACAGCGACATGAAGGTCAAGGGCTTTGCCGAACGGACCGACCGCGTACCCGAGATCGACAGCACCTACAAGTTCGACCCTGATACCACTTTGGCCATTCTGGCGGGCTTTGCCTATAACCGCCGGGTGATGATCCAGGGCTATCACGGCACCGGCAAGTCGACCCATATCGAACAGATCGCCGCGCGGCTGAACTGGCCCTGCGTGCGGGTGAACCTTGACAGCCATGTCAGCCGGATCGACCTGATCGGCAAGGATGCGATCAAGCTGGTCGATGGCAAGCAGGTCACGGTTTTCCACGAAGGCATCCTGCCCTGGGCGCTGCGCAACCCGACCGCCATTGTCTTTGACGAATATGACGCAGGCCGCGCCGACGTGATGTTCGTGATCCAGCGCGTGCTGGAGGCAGACGGCAAGCTGACCCTGCTGGACCAGAACGAGGTGATCACGCCGAACCCCTATTTCCGCCTGTTTGCCACCGCGAACACTGTGGGTCTGGGCGACACGACCGGCCTCTATCACGGCACCCAGCAGATCAACCAGGGCCAGATGGACCGCTGGTCCCTGGTCGCCACGCTGAACTATCTCAGCCATGACGCCGAGGCCGCCATCGTTCTGGCCAAAAGCCCCAATTACAACAACGAAAAGGGCCGCAAGATCATCAACCAGATGGTCACGCTGGCCGACCTGACGCGGACCGCCTTCATGCAGGGCGATCTGTCGACGGTCATGTCGCCGCGCACGGTGATTTCATGGGCGCAGAACGCGCGGATCTTCGACAATGTCGGCTATGCGTTCCGGCTGACCTTCCTGAATAAGTGTGACGAGCTTGAACGGCAGACCGTGGCCGAGTTCTATCAGCGCCTGTTCGACGAAGAACTGCCGGAAAGTGCGGCGGCGATTGCGGGGTGATGGGCGCCTTGCCTTCTGTGCCGTGCTGATCATTTGCGCCGGACCGGCGTGGACGCAGACAGCAGGCTGGAAGGATGCGGCAGAATGTGCGGCGCTGTATCACGGCCATTACGGCTATGAGACCGTCAGCTTTGACCCCGCCGATGTCAGCGAGGGCTGGCTGGTCATGGCTGATGATTTCACTGCCGCCGCTTTCAGGCTTGGTGCGTCCGAGGATGATATTGCGGCCAGCACAGGTCGCGCCGCGTGGTGGGCGCAGGCCATTCAGGCGCATATCTTCGATAATGACGCGGCGCTTGCGCAAAGCTATGTGACGCAGCAATCCATTTGCGACGGGCTGATCGGGGAACTGCCAGAGATGGCATCGCATCGCTGAAGCACCGTATATTCAAATGACGACGGGCGGGGTTTTATCCCCGCCCGCTGTTCCGGAAAAAACCGGAAAATCACGCCTTGCGCGCCGCCACCGTCGCGTTGGTCCACCACACCAGATCGGCCAGCGTCGCATCCAGCGAGCCTTGCAGGTGATCCTCGATCGACTCGATCGGCTGGTTCGCACCCAAAGGCGAGGTCGCGAAGAAATCGCCGCCGGCGATGTGAACCGCGCTGCGCACCGGCACCATCTGCAACTCGACCGCCATCAGGCGCAGTTGTTCCAGTGCGCGGGCACCGCCCATCGCGCCATAGGCGACCGCTGCCATCGGCTTGTGGTTCCATTCCTTATAGGCCTGATCCAGCGCGTTCTTCAGCGCCCCGGTGATCGAGCGGTTATATTCCGCCACGATGAACACATAGCCGTCATATTCAGCCAGCTTGTTCTGCCATGCGACAGCTTGGGGATTGGCCGAGGGCATCCACAGGTTCGAAGCCGGCTCGTCAAAGAACGGCAGGTTGAAGTCGCGCAGATCGACCAGATCGAAATCAAGATCGGCGTTGTCCTTGACCTTGCTCATGAACCACTGCGCCGGCTTGTCGGCAAAGCGGGTGGCGCGGGTCGAACTGATGATGACGGCAATTTTGGGTTTGGCCATGGGATGTCCCTTTCGTTCTGGCGGTTCTTTCATCTAACGTAAATCTAATGCACAGGTTGCAGATTCTCACCCGCACCACCGCACAGACGGCTGTGCAGCCTTGCGCAATGCGGGCGGCTCTTGCTCTGGCGCGCGGGTGGTGTTCTATGGAAGCCATGAAAAAATCCGACAACCCCGCCGATCCGTTCAAAAAGGCCCTGACCGAGGCCACCCGTGCCCTGGCCGATGATGCCGAGCTGAACGTGACCTTCACCGCCGACCCGTCGGGCGTGACGGGCGACCAGATGCGCCTGCCGCAGGTCAGCAGGCGGATGACGCGGGACGAGGTTTTGCTGGCGCGCGGCACTGCCGATGCGCTGGCCATGCGGCTGCGCCATCACGACCCGGCGACGCATGTGAAATTCGCACCTGCCGGCCCGATGGCGCGCGAACTGTATGAAGCGCTGGAAACCGCGCGGGTCGAGGCTTTGGGCGCCCGCGACATGCCCGGCGCGCTGTCAAATATCGACGCGCGCATCGCGGCCGATGCCGAGAAAAAGGGCTATGCCCAGATCAAGGCCCCCGCTGATGCGCCGCTGTCGGTTGCGGCGGGTTTGCTGGTCCGTCAGGCCGCCACGGGGCGCAAGCTGCCCGCCGGGGCCGATCATGTCGCGGAACTGTGGCGCCCCTTCGTGGAACAGCAGGCCGGGACGACGCTGGAAAACGTGCAGGATGCGCTGGCCGATCAGGCCTCTTTCGCGCGGCTCTCGCGCCGGATCATCAGCGATCTGGGCTATGGTGACCAACTGGGCGACGATCCCGATCAGCCCGAGGATGACGAGGCCGAGGAAAACGCCGAACAGGACGAAGAGGCCGGCGACAACCAGTCGCGCGAACAGGATGACAGCGACGACGCCGAATCCTCGCCCGAACGCAGCCAGGAACAGCAGCAGGACGAACGCCAGGCCCAGGTCAGCATGGATGACCAGTCCGATGACGAACTGTCCGACGAAGCCGAGATGCCCGAGGCCGAATCCCCGCCCGACATCCCGCCGCCCGTCAGCGAGGCCAGCGCCGATTACAAGGTCTTTACCCAGGCCTGGGACGAAGAGATCAAGGCCGAGGATCTGGCCGAGCCGGCAGAACTGGAACGCCTGCGCGCCTATCTGGACAAGCAGCTAGAACCGCTGCGCGGCGCCGTCAGCCGTCTTGCCAACAAGCTGCAACGCCGTCTTCAGGCGCAGCAGAATCGCAGCTGGGAGTTTGACAAGGAAGAGGGCGTTCTGGATGCCGGTCGTCTGGCCCGCGTGGTGGCCAACCCGACGACGCCGCTTTCCTTCAAGGTCGAGAAGGACACCGAGTTCCGCGACACGGTGGTGACCCTGCTGATCGACAATTCCGGCTCGATGCGCGGGCGCCCGATTTCCATCGCGGCCATCTGTGCCGATGTCATGGCCCGCACGCTGGAACGCATCAGCGTCAAGGTCGAGATCCTCGGCTTCACCACCCGCGCATGGAAGGGCGGGCAGGCGCGCGAGGAATGGCTGAAACAGGGCCGACCGGCCCAACCCGGCCGGCTGAACGACCTGCGCCACATCATCTACAAAGGTGCCGACGCGCCCTGGCGTCGCGTCCGCCCCAATCTGGGGCTGATGATGAAGGAAGGCTTGCTGAAGGAAAACATCGACGGCGAGGCCCTGGAATGGGCGCATCGCCGGCTGATCCGCCGGCCCGAGGTGCGCAAGATCCTGATGGTGATCTCGGATGGTGCGCCGGTCGATGACAGCACCCTGTCGGTGAATCCGGCGAACTATCTGGAAAAGCACCTGCGCGATGTGATCGCCATGGTCGAGCGCAGGAAGCAGGTCGAGCTTCTTGCCATCGGCATCGGCCATGATGTCACCCGCTATTACGACCGCGCGGTGACGATCACCGATGTCGAGCAACTGGCCGGCGCGATGACCGAACAGCTTGCCGCGCTGTTCGATGCCGATCCGCGTAAACGCGCCCGCGTGCTGGGCATGAACGCCATGCGCCGGGCCTGACGGTCCTTTCGGCGCGGGCGGTCCGCAAGGCCGCTCTTGCGTCAGGGCCCCGGCCGGGCTTTCATCGCCGCCATGACCAAGCGCAGCCCCACCCATGTCCTGACCGGCACCCGCATCCGCGAAAGGCGGCTGGCTTTGGCGCGCAAGCAGGCTGATGTGGCGCAGGCGGCGGGCATCTCGGCCGCCTATCTGAACCTGATCGAACATAACCGCCGCCCGGTGGGCGACGCGCTGGTCGCCCGGCTGGCCGTGGCGCTGGAGGTGCCTGCGGCCGAACTGGAATCCGGCCGGGAAGAGGCGCGTCTGGCCGCCCTGCGCGAAGCCGTGGCCGCGCTGGACGGCCGGCTTGGCACGGGCCTGCCGGAACTGGAACAGACGGCCGAATTTGCCGCCCGCTTTCCCGGTTGGGCCGATGCGCTGGTCGCTGCGGCCGCGCAGAACCGGGCGCTGTCCTTGCGGCTGGTTTCACTGTCGGAACGGATGACGCAGGATCCCTATCTGCTGGCCACGCTGCACGAGGTGCTGTCGGCGGTGACGGCGCTGCGCTCGACCGCCGCGATCCTTGCGGAAGGCGATGAAGGATTGACCCCCGCCTGGCGTGAACGGTTCTTTGCCAATCTTGACCATGACAGTCAGCGTCTGTCGACCACGGCGCAGGCGCTGGTCGCCTATCTGGACAGTTTCGAGGCTGACAGCACCTTCCTGACCCCGCAAGACGAGGTCGAGGCCTGGATGACCGCCGGCAGTCCGCCGCTGGATCAGGCGACCGATCTGGCATCAGACGCGGCGCGTGATCTGGCGCGGGCGCATCTGGAACGTATGGCGGCTGAACGCGCGGCGCTGCCCGATGCCGATCTGGCCCGCGCCGCTTCCGGGGCGCCGGATCCTCTGGCCGTGGCGCAGATGCTGGGCCGGCCGCTGGATCTGGTGATGCGCAGGTTGGCGGCGCTGCGGCCAAGGGGATACGAGGGCGCCGGATTGCTGGTTTGCGACGGGGCGGGCGTCATGGTGCTGCGCCGGGCGGCGCAGGGGTTTGCCCTGCCGCGGCAAGGCGATGCCTGTGCGCTGTGGCCGTTGTTCCGGGCGCTGATCAATCCTCAGGCGGCCATTCGGTTGCGGGTGGAAATGCCGGGCGGCGCGCGTTTCGATACGTTCAGCTTTGCCACCCGGATCCAGCCGGCGGGGCTGGACGGGCCGGTTCTCAGCGCGGCGCAGATGCTGATTCTGCCCGCCGGCCCCGATCCGGCCCATGATGCGGTTCTGCGCGTGGGGCCCAGCTGCCGGATCTGTCCGCGCGATGGCTGTCCCGCACGGCGCGAACCTTCGATCCTTGCGCCGGCGTAATCGGCTTTGACAGGCCGGGCCGGTGCCGCGCAATATGTGGCAGGACGGACCGGGACGACGAAAGGAAAACCGGCTTGGGCGATCAGACCGACATCCTGCTGATCGAGGACGACCACAGCATCGCCGAGGCGGTGCGCTTTATCCTGACGCGCGAGGGCTGGCAGGTCGCCGTGATCCGCGATGGCGGCGAGGCCGTGGACAGCATCCGGGCGCAGCGACCGCGGCTGGTGGTGCTGGACCTGATGCTGCCCAACCGCTCGGGCAGCGAGATTCTGGCCGACCTGCGTGCGCTTCCCGATCCGCTGCTGGCCCGGACCGCCGTTCTGCTTTTGACCGCGCATGGCGATGCTGTGGGCACGGCGGCGGCCTGCGGCGCCGATGCGGGCCTGGCCAAGCCCTTTGCCAATGACGAGCTTCGGGCGCTGGTCGGGCGCCTGATGCACTAGCCAAAAAAGGCGGCGCGATGGCGCGACATCAGCCCTTGTTCCTGGAGCGCTCGTCCTATCGCCGGCGACGGCTGAGCGATGTCGCCCGCATTCTGCCGGTCCTGGCGCTGGTGCTGATCCTGCTGCCGGTGTGGTGGGTGCCGGCCGTGGTCAGCCTGACCGGCGGCGCGCTGTGGCTGTTCGGCCTGTGGGCCGGGCTGATCGCGCTGACTGCCGGTCTGTTTGCGGCCATGGGCACGGCCGATCCATCGGCCCAGTCTGCCGGGCAGGATGGCGGCGCGGATGGTGACGATCCGGGCGAGGGTGCGGGCGCTGGCCGAGGCCGCTCTGAAAGCGCGGGGCGGTAGATGGCCGTTGATGTTCTGGTGGCGACCTGCCTGGGCTATGTCGTCCTGATGTTCATTGTGGCCTTCGCGGCTGATCGCGCGGCGCTGCGCGGGCGGGTGAAGTGGCTGGATCACCCGGCGGTCTATACGCTGTCGCTGTCGGTCTATTGCTCGGCCTGGACCTTTTTTGGCGCGGTCGGTTACGCCACCCGGTCGGGGCTGGAATTTGCCACGATCTATCTGGGGCCTACGGTGGTCTTTGCCGGTGCCTGGTGGGGGTTGCGGCGGCTGGTCCGGGTGGCGCGCATGCACCATGTCACATCGGTGGCCGACCTGATCTCGGCCCGCTTTGGCAAGTCGAACCCGCTGGCCGCGCTGATCACCCTGATCGCCGTGACCGCCGCCACGCCCTATATCGCCTTGCAGCTGCAATCGGTCAGCCTGTCCTTTCGTGCCTTCACGCAAGAGGCCGACCCCGTCGCCCAAGGCGGAACTGCGCTGTGGGTGGCGGCGGGGCTGGCCCTGTTCACCATCCTGTTCGGCACGCGCAACCTGGCGGCGGACGAACGCCACCACGGCGTCGTCACCGCCATCGCGCTGGAGGCCGTGGTCAAGCTGATCGCCTTTCTTGCGCTTGGCGTCTTTGTCGTCTGGGGTCTGGCCGACGGTCCCACCGATGTTGTCGGCCGCATCGCCAAAGCCACCGCCGAGGATCCCGCGCTGGTGCAGGGCTGGCTGCTGAAACCTGATCGCTGGACGGCGCTGATCGTCGTCTCGGGGATCGCCGTCATCACCCTGCCGCGCATGTTTCAGGTCATGGTGGTCGAGGCCGCCGATGCCGAGCGGCTGCGCATGGCGGGTTGGGCCTTCCCGACCTATCTGTTCGCGATGTCGCTGTTTGTGCTGCCCATTGCGGTGGTTGGCCGCGAGTTGCTGCCGGCTGGCTCTAACCCTGATCTGTTCGTTCTCAGCCTGCCCTTGTCGCAGGGCCAGAACATGCTGGCCCTGCTGGTCTTTCTGGGCGGATTTTCCGCCGCCACCTCGATGGTGGTGATGAGCGCGATCGCGCTGGCGACGATGATCTCGAACCATTGGCTTGTGCCGCTGTGGCTGTGGCTGCGCCGCAGGCCGGATGGCGATGATGCCGAGGATCTGGGCCGCTTTGTGCTGAACGCACGCCGACTGGCGATCCTTGCCGTGGTTGGCGGCGGCTGGGTCTATCATCAGGCATCGGGCGGGTCGGCTGCGCTGGCAGCGATGGGGCTGGTCGCCTTTACCGGGATGGCGCAGGTCTTTCCGGCCATGCTGGGGGGGCTGCTGTGGCGCGGGGCCACGCGGATCGGCGCCTATGCCGGGGTGGGGACCGGGCTGGTGCTGTGGATGGTGCTGATCTTCCTGCCGTCGGTGGGCATCGGCGCCACGCCCGGCTTTCCGCAGGGCGTCGACCCTCTGGCAGGGTCGATCGTGCTGTCGCTTGGGGCGAATACGCTTGCCTTCCTGACGCTGTCGCTGGTCAGCTTTCCCGATCCGGTAGAGCGGTTGCAGGGCTTGTCCTTCGTTCTGGCCGTCGAACCCGAGGGGCCGGACCGCGCCGGCGGCGACACGGCGCGAAGCGCCGAATCGCTGCTGGCCATGTCGCGTCGCATCTGGGGCGCGGATCCGGCGCTGCGCTTCTTTCAGGCCGAGGCTGTGGCACAAGGCAAGTCCGGCTTTCTGCCCGACCTGACGCCGCGCTTTCTGACCCGTCTGGAACGCAGGCTTGCCGGGTCTGTGGGCACAGCTACGGCCCATGCGATGATCGGCCGGGTTGGCGGCGGAACCGGGCTGAGCGTGGCCGACCTGATGGAGGTCGCCGGCGAGGCCAGCCGCGCCAAGGAGGAAGCCCGCCGTCTGGAAACCGCCCGCGCCGAATTGGCCCGCACCGCCCGCCAATTGCGCGAGGCCAATGAAAAGCTGACCGAACTGTCGGTTCAGAAGGACAGCTTTCTCGGCCAGGTCAGCCACGAGCTGCGCACGCCGATGACCTCGATCCGGGCTTTCTCCGAGCTGTTGAAGCTGCCCGACCTGCCCGAGGCCGACCGCACCCGTTTCGCCGGGATCATTCATGACGAGGCAGGCCGCCTGACCCGGCTGCTGGACGACCTGCTGGACCTGTCGGTGCTGGAAAGTGGCGGCGTCCGGCTGAATGTTGCGGTGGCCAATCTGCATGATCTGGTCGACCGGGCAGTGAATGCGGCCTCGGCCACCGGCACGGGGCGCAATTTCGTCATCCACCGTGACCTGCCGACTGAACATGTTGCGGTGATCACTGACACAGACCGGCTGTTGCAGGTGCTGATCAACATCATCAGCAATGCCCGCAAATATTGCGACGCCCCCCGACCCGAGCTGTGGGTCCATGTCCGCCGCCGGCCTGATCGCAGCACCGAGATCGACATCATCGACAACGGTTCTGGCATAGACCCGGACCGTCAGGCGCTGATCTTCGAGAAATTCGCCCGGCTGAACGATCCGATGCGGGCGGGCGGGGCCGGGCTGGGGCTGGCCATTTGCCGCGAGATCATGACGGCGCTTGGCGGTGACATCACCTATCTGCCGGGGCAGGGTGGGGCCGCCTTCCGCGTCAGCCTGCCGCACCGGCCGCCGTTGAAGCCCTCGGCAAGCGCGGATGCGCCGAATGCGTGTGGCGGGGGCGGTGATTGGAATGAATGAGGCGTCATAAACGAAATCTAAACCTGTCTGGGTGATGCTGCCCGAAAGGCAGGTCAGGATTCGGGCGGAATGACGGAAATGGACGCGGGCAGGCTACAGGACGAAGGCGGGGGGCAGGGCGTGTTGCGACGGCTGCTGCTGGCACGCGATCAGGCCCGGTTGGATCATGGTGCCGCCCAAGCCTTGCCGCGTCCTCAACCCGTGACGGCCAGGCGCGCCGCCATTACCGCCGTCGCCCGTGCGATGGACCAGCTGTATCAACTGCCTGTCAGCACGCTGGAACTGCAACCTGCCGCCATAACTCTGGCCGAAATGGCCGAACTGCTGCCGCAGCCCGCCTTGCTGTCGGTGGTTGAAGGCGCGGGTGATGCCATCGGCGTGGTCGCCATTTGCCCCGACCTGATGACGGCCCTGATCGAGATGCAGACCCTGGGCCGGTTGACCGCGCGCCCGGTCGAGGCACGTCGCGCAACGCGCAGTGATGCCATTATCTGCGCCGATTTCGTGAACAAGCTGCTAGAGCAGCTGGGCCAGGAAATTACCCAGGTCGACGGGTTCGAGACCTTCGGCGGCTTCCGCTATGCCAGTTTTCTGGACGACCAGCGCCCCTTGCTGCTGATGCTGGATGACAGCCCCTATCGCAGCCTGCGCTATCGCCTGCGCTTCGGCCAAAACCCCGAGCGCGAGGGGCAGATCTTTGTTGCATTACCACAGAATCAGGCCGTTGCGGCCCTGCCGCCGTCCGGTGGCCCCACCCGGCCCGACCGTCAGGCGGGCACCCCGCCCGATGCCGCCCCGCGTCCGTCAGGGCAGGGGGCGCGGAACGGGAGAGGTGTCACCGAAGAAGGCGCCACGGCTCGGGCCGATGGCGCCTTGGCCCGCCCGGTGCAGGACGCCCCGGTCGAGGTGGTGGGGGTCTTGTGTCGCCGCATGATGACGTTGGGCGATCTGCGGGGCCTGAAAGCCGGGCAGCTTCTGCCTCTGCCCCGGCTCGATCTGTCCGATACGCGCCTTGAGACCCGATTGGGACAGGTTCTGGCGACGGGCAAGCTGGGCGAGGCGGACGGCTATCACGCCATTCGGCTGCGTGATGCAGGCGCCCCCCCAGAGGCCAGCGCCGAGACGGAAGGCGCAAACGACACGGCCATGCGTCAGCCGGCCCCTGGGATGGGGGAAACCGGATCGGCACGCCAGCAGGTCAATGCCGCCCCTTTCTCGCCGAGAAATGCGGCCGAGCCGCCGATGGCCGATCTGAAGGATCCCGACGGCTTCCGCGATCCACAGGCAGGTGATTCGGGCGCTGTTGATGGTGCAATGACGGTTGCTTCGCAACAGAAAGCGGCCATATCCGGCTGAGACGACGCTTCCCCCTTGTAAAAGACCCGTTTCCGCCGCATGTAACAGCGGCCTCGCAGAGTCGGGGGAAAATCAAGACGGAGTGACCATGGCCAAGGAAGAAATGCTCGAATTTCCAGGCGTCGTGAAGGAACTCCTGCCGAATGCGACGTTCCGGGTCGAGCTTGAAAATGGCCATGAGATCATTGCGCATATGGCAGGAAAAATGCGGAAGAACCGCATTCGTGTTCTGGCTGGGGACAAGGTTCAGGTGGAAATGAACACCTATGACCTGACCAAGGGACGCATCAACTATCGCTTCAAATAGGGGCGAAATGCCTGATCCTGTGCAAACGGGCGGCCTTGCCGCAGGGCAGGGCGCACCGCGTCTTGTTCTGGGATCCGCTAGCCCCAGGCGGCTGGAGCTGCTGGCGCAGATCGGTATCCGACCGGACGCGATTCGTCCGGCCGATATTGATGAAACGCCGCATGACGGTGAAAAACCGCGCGACTATGTGTACCGCATGGCTGCCGAAAAGGCTGCGGCGGTGACGCTTGGTCCGGCCGAGGCAGTGCTGTGCGCTGATACCACGGTCGCTGTTGGTCGCCGCATCCTGGGCAAACCCGAAGACCAGGTCGAGGCTGGCGCTTTCATGCGGCTGATGTCGGGCCGGCGTCATCTGGTTCTGACTGCGGTGGCATTGCGCGACCATGCCGGATGCCGGGTAAGGCTGGTCGAGACCACTGTGAAGATGCGAGTGATCGACGCGCCGGCGCTTGCACGATATCTGGCGACGGAAGACTGGCGCGGCAAGGCGGGCGGCTATGCGATCCAGGGCCCGGCTTCTGCGTTCATCCCCTGGATTCAGGGCAGCTATTCCGCCGTGGTCGGCCTGCCGCTGTCCGAGACGGCGGCGATGCTGGCTGCCATCGGCATTATCGGAGGCAGGACATGAAGGGTCGTCAGATCGTTCTGGGAAAACTGTTCGGAAACGAGGCCGCCGCGCTGATTCAGGACGGTCAGCTGATCGACCTCATCGCGGACAGCAGCGCGCTGACGCCGCTGGCACCGGGGGCCATCTGCCGCGGTGTCGTCGATCGGCTGGTCAAGGGGCAGGGCGGGGTCTTTCTGCGTCTGCCCGACGGGGCCCGCGGCTATCTGCGCGATCGCAGCGGGCTGCGCGAGGGGCAGCCGATTCTGGTCCAGGTGGCCGGCGTCGCCGACGAAGGCAAGGCGATTCCCGTGACATCGCGACTGCTGTTTCGCGGCCGTTTCGGAATCCTGACGCCAGGTCGGCCGGGGGTGAACGTCTCTCGCAGCATTCGCGACGATCAGACGCGCGCGGTGCTGACGGCGATTGGCCAGGCATTGATCGCCGATGCCGCCGGTCTGCCGCAGGATTGCGGGCTGATCCTGCGCAGCGCGGCTGCCCTGTCAGATGATCATCAGGTTCAGGCCGAGTTGGGGCAGCTGATCACCCTTGCTGCCGGTATTCTGGCCGAGGAAGCCGGCCAGCCCGAACTGCTGCTTGATCCGCCAAGCCCGCACGAGGCTGCCTGGATCGACTGGGCGGAACCCGCGCCCGATCAGGTCGACGAGGGTGCGGCTGCCTTTGAGCAGCTTGGTGTGGATCAGATGATTGACGACCTGCTGCGGTCTCAGGTCGCCTTGCCCGGCGGCGCCTCTGCCGCGATTCAGCCAACGCGCGCCTTGCTGGCGGTTGATGTGAACACCGGCCGCGACATGTCGCCGGCGGCGGGGCTGAAGGCCAACATCGCCCTTGCGCGTGATTTGCCGCGTCAACTGCGTCTGCGAGGTCTGGGCGGGCAGGTGGTGGTCGATTTCGCGCCGATGCCGAAACGGGACCGCGCGACGCTGGATCAGATCCTGACAGCCGCCTTCAGGGGCGAATCAGCCGAAACCGTTCTGGTCGGCTGGACCAAGATGGGGCTGTACGAAATCAGCCGAAAACGAGACCGTGCGCCGCTGGCCATGCTGGCGGCGGCTGCCGGGAAGGCCGCGCGATGAGCAAATGTCCGATCTGTGGCAAGGCCAGTGTCGCGGCCTATCGCCCTTTCTGTTCACGTCGCTGCGCCGATGTCGATCTGGCGCGGTGGTTGCGGGGCGATTACGTCATTCCGGGGCCTCCGGCTGATGTGCCCGGCCAGGGCGATGACGACGATCGCGATGGCAACTGACGTTTTGTCGATTTCGGGTCTGGACAGCGCCGCGCCGCGCCCGTAAACACCCGACACCCAAGGTCGCAAGGCCGATGGCCCGGATAGCTCAGTTGGTAGAGCAGCGGATTGAAAATCCGCGTGTCGGCGGTTCAAATCCGTCTCCGGGCACCATTTACCCCCCCAGATTTGCCGCATGTGATGCCAGGGCCCCGCACGGCAGTTGACGGATTAGATCAGCCCGTCGCGCACCGCCTTGACCACCGCCGTCATCGTGTTCCGGCAGCCAAGCTTCTTTTGCGCACCTGAAAGGCGCAGCTTCAGCGCCGAGACGCTGATGTTCAGCTTTTCGCTGGCATCCGTATGGGTCATGCCGTCGCGCATCAGGCGCAAGGCCTCGATTTCCTTGTCTGACAGGGCGACATGGCTGCGGGCGAACAGATGTGCCCACAGATCCAGCTTGACGCTGAGCATCGCCATCTCGGCATCGGTAAATTCGCGGTCGGGGCGGGCCAGCGACATGAAGGACCGTTTCCGGTCAACCTTTGCCACGAAGGTGGCCCCATAGCGCAGCCCGAATTTCGCCGCCTCGGTCATCACGTCGAACGGGTCGGGGATCGTGACCTCGGACCAGCGGGTCTTGCCGATCCGCGCCATGGTCCAGACCGCCAGTGGGTCGCGGAAGAAATAGTTGTCTTCCTCGTATTTCTGGGTCCAGCGCGCCGGATAGCGGTTGATGATCAGGTCGGGACGACCGAATCGCAGTCCGAAACCCATGATATATCCGGTCGGCGCAAGCTCGGCGATCTCGGTCAACTCGTCTTCATGGTTCGGAATGATGGTCTCTAGCATGTAATTTGTCCGTTCGTGCCGGCTATTTGGTGGGGGTCTGACCAATCAGACTGTCTAATTGGCTAGGGTTCTGTCAATCGTAAATTGCTTCGGATACGTTGCATTCACCGCAGAGGATTGGCGGACCATTGGGGGGGTTATGGATTCCATATCTGACAGGGTGACCGCTGGCTACTTGCCGCTAGTCGCGAAGGCAGATTTTACCATTGATATGGTAAGGAACCTGCTTTTGATGTTCGAGGTTCGCGAAAGCGACAACCCCGTCACCATAGAGCTCCGTGAATGGGGTGTCTGGGCGGTTACGGCAGAGGGTGTGAGGCTTTTTATAGGTGCAACGAAGGAACTGCCCAACCATGCTGTTCGAGAACCGCTTCCCAACTGAATGGAAACTCAATCCGGATCTGCCACCGGAATATAGTGTTAAGATTGTCCGGCTGCCGGACGGAATTTCTTCCTGGTATCTTGTTAACGAGTACCTGAAACTGCGCAAGCAGGTCTTTGTCGACAGGCTGGAATGGCCGCTGTTCTACGCCGAAGAGGTGGAGTTTGAACAGTATGATTCGCTTGATACGACCTATGTGATCTGCCTGAAGGGGAATGAAGTGGTCGGCGGCGCGCGTCTGCGGCGTGCCGACCACTTCAGCGGGCATGGCAGCCTGCAATATTCCTATATGATTCGGGATGCGTGCCTGGGCCATCTGCCGGGGCTGCCCGACAATCTGTGCGATGAACTGCCGCCTTCGGATGCGCAGACCTGGGAGCTGACGCGGATGATCGTGAACGGCCCGCGCGCCCTGACCGAACATGTGCTGGAAGAGGTGAACCAGTTCCTGTTGCAGCAAGAGGCGACCAGTTGCCTGTTCCTCGGATCGCCCGCATTCCTGCGGATGGCGCGCAAGCTTAGCTGGCCGGCCAGGCCGCTTGGCCCGGTCTGTGGCAATGCCGATGGTCGTTTCCAGGTGGTCGAGGTGCCTGTGCGCAGCGTGGCCACGGCGGTTCGTCCGGGCACGCCGCAGGCGCAGAAGCATCGGCTGCCCGTGGCCTGACCTTCGCGGTCAGATCACAGGCTTTTGAACCGGCAGCGATGGATGTTCGATGAATGGCCCCCGGAGCGGCGGCCGGATCTATTTCCGGCCGCCGATTCGGGGTTCGGTCCCGTCCAGCAGCCGGCTGATATTCGCCTTGTGGCGGACAAAGATCAGTGCGGCCATGAACAGCGCGACAAGGATCAGTTCAGTCCGGCCCAGCATCCAGGCAACGATCGGCGACAGCGCCGCCGCAATCAGCGCGGAAAGAGAGCTGATGCGCGCAATCAACGCCACGACCAGCCAGGTGGCGCAGGCGATCAGCCCAAGCCGCCAGTCCAGCGCGATCAGCGTGCCCAGAAAAGTGGCGACGCCCTTGCCGCCCTTGAAGCCCAGCCAGACCGGAAAGCAATGGCCCAGAAAGGCGGCGCCTCCGGCGAGGATGGCTGCCGTTTCACCGGCGAAATAACGCGCCAGCAGCACCGCGATGGCGCCCTTGCCTGCATCCAGCAACAGGGTGGCTGCCGCTGCGGGTTTGTTGCCGGTTCGCAGCACATTGGTGGTGCCGATATTGCCCGACCCGATCTGGCGCAGGTCGCCCAGCCCCAGGGCGCGGGCGATCACCAGGCCAAAGGGGATCGAACCCAGCAGATAACCGATAACGGCCCAGAGAAGCGCAATCATCCGAACACCCTTTTGCCCGCGACCCAACTGCCCATCACCTTGCCTTGCATCCGGGCGCCGTCAAAGGGGGTATTCTTCGATTTCGACAACAGGCCAAAGCGGTCCATCACGAAAGGGGCGTCGGGGTCGAACAGCACCAGATCGGCGGGGGCGCCCTCGGCCAGTCGGCCGGCCGGAAGGCCAAGACGGGCGGCCGGGTTCAGCGACATGGCCCGCCACAGTTCCGGCAAAGTCAGCGCGCCTGCATGATACAGCCGCATCGCCGCCGGCAGCAGGGTTTGCAGGCCCACGGCGCCGGGCGCTGCAACCTCAAAGGGCAGGCGCTTGGATTCCTCGTCCTGCGGGGTGTGGAAGCTGGCGATGACGTCGATCTCGCCATCGGCCACGGCCTGCACCATGGCCAGCCGGTCATCTTCCGACCGCAAGGGCGGGGTAAAGCGGAAGAAGGTCCGATAGTCGCCCACATCGAATTCGTTCAGCGTCAGGTGGTGGATCGAGGTGCCCGCCGTCACATCCAGACCCGAGGCCCGCGCGCGGCGCAGGGCGGGCAGGGCGGCTGCGACGGTGATCTGGTCTGCATGCCAGCGGCAGCCGGTCATGGCCACCAGCGCAAGGTCGCGGTCCAGCCCCATGACCTCGGCCATGGGGGATACGGCGGGAATCCCGTAAAGGCTGGCGAATTTGCCGCTGGTCGCCGCCGCGCCCTTTGACAGGCCGGGATCCTGCGGATGGCCGACGATCAGGGCGCCCAGCCCCTTGGCATAGCTCATGCAGCGGCCCAGCAGCTTGCTGTCGGCCACGACCCGCACGCCATCGGTAAAGGCGACGGCGCCCAGATCGGTCAGAAAACCGATCTCGACCATCTCGCGCCCTTCGCGTGCCTTGGTCAGCGCCGCCATGTGGCGAATGTTCACCGGCGCATCGGCGGCGCGGCGGGTGACGAATTCCAGATCCTCGGGCGTGTCGATGGGGGGCAGGGTGTCGGGCCGCACGATCATCGTGGTCACACCGCCCGCCGCCGCCGCCAGCCCGGCACTGCGGAAGCTTTCCTTGTGCCGTTCGCCCGGCTCTCCGATCTTTACGCCCCAGTCGACGATGCCCGGTGCCAGGCATTTCCCGGCGCAGTCGATGATCTCGGCCCCCTTGGCAATGTCGCCGTCGCGGGACGCAATCTGACCGTTCTCGACGGTCAGCGAGCCGAGGCTGTCGGTCTGCGCCTCGGGGTCGATCAGCCGGGCATTGGTAAAGTGCAGGATCATGCGCCCCTCGTGTCGTCTTTAGCCATGCTGGCGAAGGTGGCATTGCGGATGCGCACCGCCATTTCGCCGATATCGGGCACGGCGCGGATGGTCATCATCGGTTTGCCCCTCTGGCGCAGCCGCAGCCCATAGATCAGCCGCCGCACCCGCAGGTCCGGGTTGATGTCCAGCGTGTGCCCGCGCGGTCCGACGATCCGGCGATCTGTGACCACCCATTCGCGGTCGCGGTCCATCAGCCAGCCAGCCCCCGCCATGAAGGCGCCGAACACCAGGACCGAACCCAGATAGCCCGGCATGCCGAACTGGTCCTCGGATGCGCGGATCACAGCCATGACCACGGCGAACATGGCCGTTGCCACGGCCGCCGCGCGCAGGATCGCGGCGGTGGTCGTGCGATAGATGCCCAGCACGGTTTCCCCCGGTTGCAACTCGGCATTCACCATCCCGGTCATCCCCACAAGCCCGGCCCGGCCAGGGCGCGGCCGCGTTCGGCGCGCAGGTTCTGCGCCAGCAGGTCCATCGCCGCCATGCGGACCGCAACGCCCATCTCGACCTGGTCCTGAATGACGCTGCGGTTGATGTCATCGGCGATGGTGCCGTCGATTTCCACGCCCCGGTTCATCGGGCCCGGATGCATGACGATGGCATCGGGTTTCGCCAGGGCCAGCTTTTCGGCATCCAGCCCCCAACGGTGGAAGTATTCGCGTTCCGAGGGGATAAACCCGCCATCCATCCGTTCCCGCTGAAGCCGCAGCATCATCACGACATCGGCGTCGCGCAGCCCCTCGCGCATGTCCTCATAGACCTCGCAGCCCAGATCGGCGACGCCAGCGGGCATCAGCGTGCGTGGCCCGATCAGGCGCAGCCGGTTTTCCATCTTGCCCAGCAGGATCAGGTTCGACCGCGCCACCCGGCTGTGGGCGATATCGCCGCAGATGGCAACGGTCAGGCGATGCAGACGCCCCTTGCTGCGGCGAATCGTCAGCGCGTCCAGCAGGGCCTGGGTCGGGTGTTCATGGCGGCCATCGCCCGCGTTGATCACCGCGCAATTCACCTTTTCGGCCAGCAGGTTGACCGCGCCGGAATGGGGGTGCCGCACGATCAGCAGATCGGGATGCATTGCGTTCAGCGTCAGCGCGGTGTCGATCAGCGTCTCGCCCTTTTTCACGCTGCTGGTCTGCATCGACATGTTCATCACATCGGCCCCCAAACGCTTGCCCGCCAGCTCGAAGCTGGACTGGGTGCGGGTCGAGTTCTCGAAGAACATGTTGATCTGGGTCATTCCGGCCAACGTGTCGGAATGCTTTACCGTGCGCTGGTTCAGCTGCACGTAATTCTCGGACAGATCCAGAAGCGTGGTGATGTCCTGCGGGTTCAGATGTTCGATGCCAAGCAGATGGCGGGCGCGAAAGGTCATGGCGGCTCCGTGATCGCGGGCAGGATCGTTCGGCTGTGTCTATCGCAGAAGCCGCACGGCGCGGCAAGCATTTGCCAATAGACCCGGATCGTCGCTTGCTGCCTGCATTCTGTGCAGATATGGGCGGATGATGAACCTTGCACGCCTGCGCCCTGAATTGATCGCCACGATGGCGCTTGGACTGCCGATGATCGGCAGTCATGTCGCGCGCATGGCCATTGGCGTGACCGATACGGTCATGGTCGGCTGGTACGGGGTCGAGGCCCTGGCCGCGCTGGTGCTGGCCAGTTCGTTGTTCATGCTGCTGTTTTTGCTGGGCGGGGGCTATTCCATCGGTGGCTCGGGGCTGATCGCCGGCGCGCGGGCGCGCGGCGATGATGTCGAGGTGCGCCGGGTCACCCGCATGGCGCTGTGGCTGTCGATCCTGCATGGGCTGATCATGGCGCCCTTGATGTGGTGGTCGGGCAAGATCCTGATCCTGCTGGGGCAGGACCCGCAGCTTTCCATCCTTGCGCAGGATTATCTGCGGATCATGATGCCTGCCATGCCGCTGGTGCTGGCGGGGATGGTCATCAACTCCTATCTGTCGGCGCTTGGCCGGCCCAATGCGGTGATGTGGATCACCCTGGCTGGCGTGCCGCTGAACGTGCTGCTGAACTGGATGTTCATCTTTGGCAATCTGGGCGCGCCGGATTTGGGTGTGGCGGGGTCGGCGATTGCCAGCCTGACGGTGAATGCGGTGCAGCTGGCCGGTCTGCTGGCCTATGCGCTGTGGCTGCCCGAGGCCCGGCGCTATCGCCTGATGCAGCGGTTCTGGCGACCCGACTGGCCGTTCTTCTTCAGCGTGCTGCGGCTGGGCCTTCCGATCGGACTGGCCGTGGTGGCCGAGGTGGCGCTGTTTGCCGGCAGCAATGTGATGATGGGCTGGATCGGCACGACCGAACTGGCCGCCCATGGCATCGCGCTGCAGATCACCAGCATCGCCTTTATGGTGCATCTGGGGCTGTCCAATGCCGCGACGATCCGCGCGGGCGAGGCTTTTGGCCGCCGCGACTTCGACGCGCTGCGGCGGGTGGCCGCGGCGGTGATCCTGCTGTCGCTGACCTTCGCTGCGGTGGTGATCGTGATATTCGTGCTGTGGCCCGAGTCATTGGTGCGGCTGTATCTGGACGAGGCCAACCCGGCCAGCGGCGCAATTCTGACGGTTGCCGTCGGGCTGATGATCTGGGCCGCCATGTTCCAGATTGCCGATGCGATGCAGGTCATCTTGCAGGGCCTGCTACGTGGCGTGCAGGATACAAGGGTGCCGCTGTATCTGGCCTTTGTCGGCTATTGGGCGGTTGGTTTGACCACCAGCTATCTGTGCGCCTTTACCTTCGGCATGGGTGCGCCGGGCTTGTGGGTCGGGCTTCTCGCCGGGCTGACCGTGGCCGCCGGTCTGATGTACTGGCGGTTCTATCACGGTCTGGCGCGCGGGGGCTGGACCCGGCAGGTCGCTGCGGGCTAACCTGCCACCACCACCGTCAGGCAGAGGTTTCCGATGCGCCCCGTCTTCGTCCAGTTCCGCTGTGCCCCCGGCAAGACCTATGAGGTCGCCGATGCCATCTATGACCGCGAAGTCGTCAGCGAGCTTTACTCGACCAGCGGCGATTATGACCTGATCGCCAAGGTTTATATTCCCGAGGACGAGGATGTCGGTCGCTATCTGGCCGAAAACCTGTTCGATATCGACGGGATCAGCCGGACGCTGACGACGATGACCTTCAAGGCATTCTGAAGGGGCAGGGGCCGGCTGCGCCGCCGGCCCGCATGATCGCTTTCAACGCAGGTATTTTGCGCTGGTCCGGTCTCAGATCGTCCGGCCGCCATCGACCTCCAGCACGACGCCGGTGATGAAATCGGCCTCGTCCGACGCCAGATACAGCGCCGCATTGGCAATGTCGCGGGGCTGGGACAGGCGACCCATCGGGATGGTCGAGACGAATTTCGCCCGGTTTTCAGGCGTGTCCGGCACGCCCATGAACTGTTCCAGCAGGCCGGTGACACCCATGACCGGCGCGATGCAGTTCACGCGGATATTGTCAGGCGCCAGCTCGACCGCCAGGGACCGGGTCATCAGGTTCACTGCCCCCTTGGACGAATTATACCAGGTCAGCCCCGGGCGCGGCCGGATCCCGGCGGTCGAGCCGATATTGATCATCACCCCCGCGCCCTGTTCACGCCAGACCGGCACGCAGGTCTTGGTCATGTGAAAGATCGACAAGACGTTGATGTCATAGATCTTGCGAAAGGTCTCTTCGTCCGTTTCCATCAGCGGACGGTTGGGATTGGTCCAGCCGGCATTGTTGACGACGATATCCAGCCGGCCGAAGGCATCGCGCGTGGCCTGCACGGCGGCTGCGACCTGATCGCCTTTTGACACGTCGCAACCCACCGCAATCGCGCCGCCCCCCAGTTCGGCGGCGACCGCCTGCGCGCCTGCCTCGTTCAGGTCAACCACGGCCACACGCGCGCCCTCGCGCGCATAGGTTTCCGCGATGCCCTTGCCAAAGCCCGATGCCGCACCCGTCACCAGCGCGGTTTTTCCCTGTAGTCTCATCAATATGCCTCCCTTAGCCGTGATTGTTCACGACAGTCTTGATCTGCGAAAATTCATACAGCGCGGCAAAGCCCTTTTCGCGGCCATGGCCGGATTTGCGCACCCCGCCAAAGGGCAGTTCCACCCCGCCGCCCGCGCCATAGCCGTTGATAAAGACCTGCCCGCAGCGCATTGCCTTGGCCACCCGCGCCTGTCGTCCGCCATCGCGGGTCCAGACGGCGGCGACCAGCCCGTATTCGGTGCCGTTGGCGATGCGGATCGCCTGCGCCTCGTCATCGAAGGGGATGACCGCCAGAACCGGGCCGAACACCTCTTCCTGGGCCAGTTTCGAGGCCGGATCGACCGGGCCAAAGACCACCGGCGCGACATAGAAGCCGCCCCCCGGCGTGTCGGCCGCGATCTGGCCCCTGCCAATGACCGGAGCGTCGGCCTCGGCGATATAGGTTTCGACCCGCTTCTTCTGCCGGGCCGAGATCAGCGGCCCAAGCACCGCATCCTCGTCCGAGGCCGAGGCCGTAACTGCCGCGAACCGTTCCGCCAGCCGTGCGGCCACCGCATCGAAGATGCCGCGCTGCACCAGCACCCGGCTGCCGGCGGAACAGGTCTGCCCGCCATTCTGGACGATGGCATTGACCAGATAGGGCATGGCCGCATCCAGATCGGCATCGTCAAAGACGATCTGCGGGGACTTGCCGCCCAGCTCCAGCGTGCAGGGGATGAAGTTCCGCGCCGCCGCCACCTGGATCATGACGCCGACCTCGGGCGAGCCGGTGAAGGTGATGAAGTCGATGCCGCGATGTTCCGACAGCGCCTTGCCCGCCACATCGCCGCGCCCCGTCACGATGTTCAGCGCGCCAGCCGGAAAACCCGCCTCGACCGCCAGCTCTGCCAGCCGCAGCACCGACAGGCAGGCATCTTCGGCCGGTTTCAGCACCATCGTGTTGCCCATGGCCAGCGCGGCGGCCACTGTCCGGCCATAGATCTGCGCCGGGTAGTTCCAGGGAATGATCGCGCCAACCACGCCGTAAGGTTCGCGGTGCACCGTCACGTCATAGCCGTTGAGAAAGGGCAGCACCTCGCCATGCACCTTGTCCGCCGCGCCGCCGTAATATTCGAAATAGCGCGCCGTCGCGATCATGTCGGCGCGGGCCTGCCTGATGGGCTTGCCGTTGTCGCGGCTTTCCAGCTGGGCCAGCGCCTCGGCATGGGCCTCGATCAGGCGGCCATATCGCATCAGCAGCCGGCCGCGCTCGGCCGCGGTCAGGCGCGACCAGTCGCCGGTCTCGAAGGCTTGGCGCGCGGCGGTGATGGCGGCATCCACATCGCTGGCATCGCTTTCGGCGATACTGGCAAAAACCTCTCCGTCGATGGGCGAGATGACGGGCATCGACCGGCCAGCCCGCGCCGGAACCCAGTGGTTGCCGATCAGGTTCAGCGGCTGCGGCAGGGTCAGGTGGGCGGGCTGCATGTTCATCGTGGTCTCCTCTTCCTCGACGGCGGTGGTGACATGGTTCGACGTTCCGCAGGGAATTGCAATCGCCCGCGATCGTGTTTCGCCTAGTCCCAAGGGTGTAGGAACCGGGGCTGGGTGTTGGCGGAGGCAGTGGTCTGGCTCTTATGCTGGTCAAAAGGCAGGGCAGGGGGAGCACCATGAATGACATGCGCGGGGAACGAGAGGCGATCGCGGGCTTGCGTGATCAGATCGGCGCAGGGCTGGTGGGCCATGCCCGCCTGGTCGAGCGGCTGCTGATCGCGCTGCTGGCCGGCGGGCATGTGCTGATCGAGGGCCCGCCGGGCGTGGCCAAGACCCGCGCGGTTACCCTGCTGGCCGCGCATCTGCCCGGCGATCATGCGCGTATCCAGTGCACGCCGGACCTGCTGCCCTCGGACCTGACCGGCACCCAGGTGTTTCGCCCTGAAACCGGCAGCTTCGACTTTATTCCCGGCCCGGTCTTTCATTCGCTGGTGCTGGTCGACGAAATCAACCGCGCCCCCCCAAAGGTGCAATCCGCGCTGCTGGAGGCCATGGCCGAACGGCAGGTGACGACCGGCGGCGTAACCCGTGCGCTGCCCGATCCATTCATGGTCGTGGCGACGCAGAACCCGATCGAACACGAGGGCACCTTTCCGCTGCCCGAGGCTCAGCTTGACCGCTTTCTTTTGCATCTGTCGTTGTCTCTTCCCGACGCTGCGACCGAACGCGAGATCCTGGATCTGGTCGAGGCCGAGGCGCTGGCCCCCGCGCCACCGACCGTCGCGCCCCTGACCGGCGCGCAGATCAGGGCGGCGCGGGCGGGGGTGGCACGGGTTCATCTGGCACCGGTGCTGAAGGACTATATCATCCGGCTGGTTACCGCGACGCGGCCCGGCGGGGCGGTTGCGGGCGAGGTCGAACATGCGGTTTCGCCGCGTGGAACGCTGGCCTTGGCGGCGGCGGTCAGGGCGCGGGCCTGGCTGAACGGTCGTGATCACGGATTGCCCGAGGATGCCGAGGACCTGGCCGCCGATGCGCTGTCGCACCGCCTCGTGCCATCCTGGGCGGCGGCCAGCGAGGGGCGCGGAGGGCGCGACCTGATTGCTGCGGCGCAGGCCGAGGTCAAGCCATGGTAGTCAGCATCGCGGGCGCGCTGAACCAGCCGGGGCTGCGTTTGACCGCGGGCGAATTGCTGGCGCTGCGCCCATTGGCCCCGGCTGCGGGGCGGCACCGCCCGGCAACGCGGCGGCCCGGCGCGCTGCCCGCGCGTTTTCCCGGCGCGGGCATGGACCTGCGGGAATTGCGGGCCTGGGTCGAGGGCGACGATCCCCGCCGCATCGACCCTTCGGCCACTGCGCGCACCGGCATTCCCCATATCCGCAGCTTCCACGAGGATCGCGACGACACCACGCTGCTGATCGCCGATTTCCGCGGTCCGATGCTGTGGGGCACGGGCGATACGCTGCGATCCGTCCGGGCAGCCCGGCATCTGGCGGCGATCGGCTGGCAGGCCACGATGCGCGGCGGCAATGTCGCGGCGCTGGTGTTGACCGAGGCCGGTCTGGCATCCCTGTCGGCGGGGCAGGGCGACCGGCAGATGGCGGCCGTGGCGCAGATGCTGGCGGGCGAGCATGATCTGGCGCTGACCCGGCACCGATCCGAGGGCGGTGGTCTGGCCGCGCTTGCAGGGCGCGCGGCGCGGCTGGTGCCGCCGGGTAGCCGCATCCATCTGGCGACCGCGCCGCAGGGGATCGCGCCTGACGACCTGTCGGCGCTGGCTCGTCTGGCGCGCAGGCGGCGGCTGATCGTCTCGCTGATCCTCGATCCGGCCGAGGTGGCGCCCGTGCCGCGTGCGCTGGCCGTGACTGATGGCGCGGCCTTTCTGATGGGACGGCTGCAAGCGCTGGACCTTGGCGCAGAACTCGCCCGGCTGACCGCCATCGGCGCACAGGTCGAACAGGTGCCGTCATGAGCCATGATCAGCTGCTGGCCGCCCTTGCGCCCATTCGCCTGCCCTCCGCAATGCGCGACCTGGGCTGGCCCGAGATGCTGGCGCTGCTGGGTCTGGGACTGCTGCTGGCGGCGCTGATCGGGCTGATTCTGACGCCGCTGCTTCGTCGCCGCATCCGGGTCGGCCAGCGCATCCGCGCCACGCGCGGGCTTGCCCCGGCGGACCGGCTGCTGGCCATCGCCCGCATCACCGGCCGCCTGCCGCCTGCGCTGCGCGAGATGGCTTATCGGCCCGCGCCCGACCTGACCGACAGGCAGATCGAACGCGCTGCCCGCAGGCCCCGCAGATGAACCTTGCTGCGCCCCTTGTGCTGCTGCTTTTGCCGTTGCCCCTGATCCTGTGGCGCTGGTGGCCGGTGCCGGAACGACCCCGCCCCGCGCTGCGCGTCCCCGCGCCGATCTTTGCCCGAACCCAGGCGGGCCGCGGCCGTCAGGGTGACGTTGCCGGGCTGGCGCTGGCCGCCATCGCCTGGGTGGCGCTGGTCATGGCGCTGGCGGGGCCTCGGGTCAGTCAGGTCTCGGACATGTTGCCGGCCTCGGGGCGGGAAATCGTGCTGGCGCTGGATTTGTCGGGCAGCATGGTGAAAGAGGATTTTCGCCTGGATGGCCAGCCGATCTCGCGGTTGGATGCGGTCAAACGGACGGCGACGGCCTTTGTCCAGGCCAGGCGCGGTGACCGGATCGGGTTGGTGATCTTTGGCGACCGCGCCTATTTCGCGGCCCCGCTGACCTTTGATGTCGATGCCGTTTCCCGCGCCATTGACGAGGCGCAGATCGGCATCTCGGGTCGCTCGACGGCGATTTCGGACGGGCTGGGGCTGGCGCTGAAGCGGCTGGCCGGCAGCGACGCGCCAAGTCGGGTGGTGGTGCTGTTGTCGGATGGGGTGAATACCTCGGGCGATGTGCCGACGATTTCGGTCGCCAGGCTGGCGGCAGAAAAAGGCGTGCGCGTTCATACCATCGCGCTTGGCCCGGACGATCTGGAAAGTCAGCCCCGCGCCCGCGATGCCGTCGATGCCCAGACCCTGCGCGAGGTCGCCGAGGCCAGCCAAGGGGCCAGTTTTCGTGTCCGCAACATGGCCGATCTGCTGGCGATGGCCCACACGCTGGACCGGCTGGAACCCGGTTCCTCGCAGCGCCCACCCCTGCGGTTCTGGCGCGACCTTTGGGTCTGGCCCGCCGGGCTGGCCGCCCTGTGCCTGCTGATCCTTGCCGCGCGGAGGCCGCGATGATCGGGTCGATGCTGTTGCTGCGGCCCATGTGGCTGGCTTTGGCGCTGCCGCTGGCGGCGCTGGCGCTATGGCAGATGCGGCGCGGGCCGGATGCGGGGGGCTGGCAGGATGTGATGCCGCCCGTGATGCTGGCGGGGATGCGCAGCCTTGGCCACCTGACCACGGGCGCGACAGGCTGGCGCCGGTTTCTGCCGCTGATCGCGCTGGCGGCGCTGATGCTGGGCCTTGCGGGGCCGGCCCTGCCACGCCGCGATGCGCCGGTGCTGGCGCAGGTCGATGCGGTGATGCTGGCGGTGGACCTGTCGCCTTCGGTGGCCAATGGGCCGGGGCTGGTGCAGGCGCAGGTGGCAACTGCGGGGCTGGTGCAGCAATTGGCCGGGCGTCCCGTCGGGCTGATCCTTTATGCCGGCGAGTCCTTTGCCGTTTCGGCCCCCACCGCCGACGGCCGCGTGCTGGAAACCCAGATCGCCGCCATGGGTCCGGGGGTCATGCCCGGCGATGGCAGCCGACCCGCAGCGGCGCTTGGCCTGGCAGGCGAGATGCTGACCGGGATGAAGCGTGCCGATCTGGTCCTGATCTCCGATGGCGGGGGGATTGATGCCACCGCGTCGGGTGCGGCCGCGCGGCTGGCCGAGCGTGGCATCCGCGTGTCGACGCTGCTGGTTCAGGCCACGGCGCCCGAGGCCCCGCCACCTGACATCGCCGGAATGGCCGAACTGGCGCGGCTTGGCGGGGGCGCGGCTGCGACCGCCCGCGACCCCGCCGCCGTCGAGCGCCTGCTGATCCGCCCCGGCCTGACCGCCCGTGACCCGGCCCTGACCGCCACGCAGTATCGCGACCTCGGCCCCTTCCTGGCAGCACTGGCGCTGTTGCCCTTGCTGTCCCTGCTGCGGAGGGCACGATGAAGCGCGTCGCATTCGTCGCACTGGCAGGTCTTGCCTGCCTGATCGCCGCTGGTCCCGAGGCGCTTGGCCGGCTGGTCTTGCGCGCCGGGGCGGGGGGGATGGCGGTGCCGCTGCTTGATGATCCGGCGGCGCGGGGTGTTGCGCTGTTTCGTGCCGGGCACTGGGCCGATGCCGATGCGGCCTTTGCACGCGCGGGACGGTCCGAGACCTATAATCGCGGGCTGTCGCTGGCGGCGACGGGGGATTACCCTTTGTCGGTCGCCTATTTCGATGCGGTGCTTTTCTCCAACCCCGCCGATGCCGATGCGCGGCGCAATCGCGATCTGGTCGTGGCCATGTTCCCGCCCCCGCCTGGTGAAAGTTCGGCGCCGGGGCGGCTGCTGGGGGTGGGTGGCAAGGAAAGTAACGACGCCGCGCCGCAGCCGGGCCTGTCCACGCCGGGCGCCAGCGATCCCGATTGGCAGCGGGCGCTGTCGGCGCGCGGGATCACGGCCAGCGATGACTGGCTGGCCACCATCTCGGACGATCCGGGCGAGTTCCTGACCCTGCGCCTTCAGGCCGAATACAAGCGCCGCGAGGCGCTTGGCCTGATCCGCCCGGATGAGGGGCAGCCATGGTGAACTGGTCGCTGCTGAAATATGTGCTGATCCCGCTGGCCGCCGTCCTGGCACTGCTGGTCCTGGCCAATCGCGCCCCCGCGCAAGAGATGCGGCTGCAAATCCTGCACCCCCACGGCAATCCGGTGGTGGGCGAGATGATCCCGCTGACCATCCGCGCCGAATATGATGCCCGCGTGAACCTGTCGGAACTGATCTTTCCCGGCTCGCCCGATTATGACTGGCTGCAACTGACAAAGGATGACTGGTATCGCGAGCGGATCAAGGGCCGGCAATGGCAGATCTTTCAACGCAGGATCGCCGTCTTTGCGCGCGAGGCCGGGCCGCTGACCATCGGCCCGCTGACCCATGACCTGACCATCACCGGCGAGGATGGCCGCCAGCGCCGGGTCGAGGTCACTGCCCCCGCCGTCACCATCGACATCAAACCCTTTCCCGGCGGTTTTGCACCGCTTTCGGCGCATCACCTCAGCCTCACTGACGAACTCTCGGCCGATCCCGGCAAGCTGCGCGAGGGCGAATTGCTGATCCGCCGCGTGACGCTGGTAGCCGAGGGGGCGCTGCCCCATCAGCTGCCCCCGCGTCCCGATATCCGCGAGCCCTGGCTGATCAGCTTTACCCAGCCCGAACAGCGCAGTGTGCGGCCCACGCCGGATGGCCCGGTGTCAACCGTGGTCTGGGAATGGAGCCTGCAACCCAAGACCGGCGAGGCGGCGGTGCTGAAGGCCTTTGCCTTTCCCTGGCTCGACACCCGCACCCGCCAGATCGAGGTGGCGCCGATGAAGCCGATCCCCTTCGGCTTTGCCAGCTTTGCGGCGAATATCGCAGCGGATGGTCAGGTGCGGTCGCGAACCCGGCTTGCGGCTGTCGGGCTGCTGGGGCTGGGGCTTGTTGCGGGGCTGGCGCTGTTGCTGCCGGGGCAGGGCTTGCGCCCGCCCAAGGCGATCCGGCGGGCGGTGATGCGCTGGCGGCCCAGCCCGCATATTCGCGGGATGCGGGCGGCCGCGGCGCAGGGACGGATGCTGGAATTGCTGGCAGCCGCTTCGGCGCATCTGGCGCTGCGTGGACATGATGCGCGACAGGCGGCGGTACTGGCGCCGTTAAAGGGCGCGATCTATGCGCCCGGACCCGCGACCGAGACATTCGATGCCAAAGCCTTTATCGCGGCGGTGATCCGTCAGGGCCGCCGCCCGCCCGATCAGATCGAGGGCGACGCGACGCGCTGGTCGATCAACAAGACCCCGCCAAAGCGCACGGCCAAAAGAACCACGACCGGCTGATCGGGCTTGCCCGCCACGGCCGACAGATCGGCGGCATTGCGAATGTCGATGGACTGGACCACGCCGCGCGGCTCGGTCGCCAGAATCTCGGCCACGCCCCGGCGGATGGCGGCGATGGTGGCGCCCTCGGCGGCCAGCGCCTCGGCCCGGTCAAGGGCGCGGTTAAGCACCGGCGCGGCGGCGCGATCCTCGGGCGCCAGGCGCTGATTGCGCGATGACATGGCCAGACCGTCGGCTTCGCGCACGGTGGGCACCGGGATGATCTGCACCCGCGCATTCAGGTCGCGCACCATCTGCCGGATCAGCGTCAGCTGCTGGTAATCCTTCTCGCCAAAGGTCGCGGCGTCGCAATCGGTGATGTTGAACAGCTTCGTCACCACCGTCGCCACGCCGCGGAAATGGCCGGGCCGCAGCTTGCCCATCAGCACCATCGACAGGCGCGAGACATCGACGACGGTTTGCGCGCCCGGCAGATAGATATCCTGAACGCCGGGCAGAAAGACCGCATCCGCCCCGGCTTGGCCCAGCAGCGCCAGATCGGCCTCTTCCGTGCGGGGGTATTTGGCCAGATCCTCGGCCTCGCCAAATTGCGTCGGGTTCACGAAGATCGAGGTCACGACCCGACCGCCGCCATTCCGCTGCGCCCAGTCCTGCGCGTGGCTTACCAGCGTCAGATGCCCCTCGTGCAGCGCGCCCATGGTGGCCACCAGCACGACGCGCTGGCCCTCGGCGTGCCAGCGATCCGACAGGGCCATCATCGAGGCGGTGTCGCGACAGATTTCCATGACCGTTCCCCCCGGCGCGTTCCTCACACGCAATTCCGCGAAAGATAAGGGAAATAGCCGGATTCGCGCAAGCGCTGCATTGCAGCATGACGCTGTGTCAGCCCGGCATCTGGCCGCATGTCGTTTTCGCGATGGGAAGTGTCGGGCCGCGCTATGCTTGGCGGGTACGGTCTGGCACTACGGTCACCGAGGCTGATGAGGAAGGATTCGCGCGATGAAGACCCATGTGAAAGCTCTGGTCGTGGGCGGCGGCGCTGTCGGTTGCGGCATTGCCTATCATCTGGCCAAGGCCGGTTGGGACACGATGCTGGTCGAACGCGACGAGCTGACGGCGGGGTCCACCTGGCACGCGGCCGGTCTGCTGCCCCTGTTCAACATGGGCTATGCGACCAGCCATATCCACGATTATTCGGTCAAGCTTTATGCCGCGCTGGAAGCCGAGACGGGCCTGAACGCCGGCTTCACCCGCTGTGGCAACCTGCGCATGGCGCAGACGGATGCGCGGATGGATGAATACATGCTGTATTCCGCCACCGCTGAAACCGTGGGGGTCGAGCATCAGTTCCTGACGCCCGCGCAGATCAAGGAGCGGTGGCCGCTGGTCCGTACCGACGACCTGAAAGGCGCGCTGTTCCATCCGACCGATGGCTATATCAACCCCGCCGATGTGACGCAGGCGATGGCCAAGGGCGCGCGCATGGCTGGCGCGACCATCGAGCGCCGGGTGCAGGTTAATGGCTATCTGTGGAATGGCGATGAATGGGTCGTCACCTGCGAGAAGATGGTGGAAAAGGGCGGGAACCTTGTGCCCTCGGGCGAGGTTTTCGAGATCCGGGCCGAGCATGTGGTGACCGCCACCGGCAACCATGCGCAGCGCACCGCGCGGCTTCTGGGCATCAAGATCCCCGCCGTCCCGGTTGAACACCAGTATATCGTCACCGAACCCGATCCGGCGCTGGTCAAATGGCGTCAGGCGGGCAATCCCGAACATCCGGTGCTGCGTGACGCCGATGCGAAATGGTATGTGCGCGAAGAACGCGGCGGCTGGATCCTTGGCCCCTATGAGGAGGGCGCGCCCGCGCGTTTCCCCTATGACGTGCCGCAAAGCTTCCGCGCCGATCTGTTCCCGCTGGATCTGGAACGGATCGAGCAGGAATACATGTCGATGATCCACCGGATTCCGACCTCGGAAACGGTGGGGCTTAAGGACGATTTCAACGGCCCGATCTGCTATACCCCCGACGGCAACCCGCTGGTCGGCCCGGCGCCGGGCCTGCGCAACATGTGGCTGGCCGAGGGCTTCAGCTTTGGCATTACCGCCGCAGGTGGTGTGGGTCACTATCTGGCGCAGATGATGACGCAGGGCGAGGCCGAGATCGACATGGCCAGCCTCGACCCGCGCCGCTATGGCCGCTGGATGACCACCGAATATGCGGTCGCGAAGAACGAGGAATGCTATTCCCACGTCTTTATCCTGCACCATCCCGACGAGGAACGTCAGGCCGCGCGCCCGCTGCGCACCGCCCCCGCCTATGACCGCCAGATCGCCGCAGGGGCGCAGATGGGGCAGGTGAACGGCTGGGAACGCCCGAATTACTATGCGCCCCAAGGCTTTGACGATCACGCCGCCCGCAGCTTCCGTCGCGGCGGCTGGTGGGAATATGCCCGCGACGAGGCGCAGGCGATCCGCGAAACCGCCGGTCTGATCGACGCCTCGGCCTTTGCCAAGCACCGCGTCTATGGCCCCGGCGCGACGGCTTTTCTTGACTGGTTCACCACCAACAAACTGCCCAAGGTCGGCCGCATCAACCTGACCTATGCCCTGACCGAGGCCGGCACGACCCGCACCGAATACACCATCGTCCGGCGTGGTGAGGATGACTATTACCTCGTCTCGGCGGGCGCATGGGCCGATTACGACGCCGACAACCTGCGCAAGATGGCCGAGGAAATGGCCGGCGAGTTCGGCCCGGTGAACATTCAGGATGTCACGACGCAATGGGGCGTCTTTGCGCTGGCCGGCCCGAACAGCCGCGCCATCCTGGCCCAGCTTATCCGCGATGCCGACCCGGCCACGGCCCTGTCGAACAAGCGTTTCCCCTGGCTTTCGGCCAAGGAAATCGAGCTGGCCATGTGCCCGACCCTTGCGATCCGCGTGGCCTATACCGGCGAATTGGGCTGGGAATTGCACCACCCGGTCGAGATGGGGCGCTATCTCTGGGACAAGCTGGTCGTGGCGGGCGAGAAGCACGGGCTGAAACTGGTCGGCGCGCGGGCGCAGAACTGGCTGCGTCAGGAAAAATCCTATCGCGCCTTCGGGACCGAGCTTGGCCGCGACGCCACCCCGCTAGAGGCCGGGCTGGACCGCTTTGTCGATCTGGACAAGGACTTCAACGGCAAGGCCAAGATGCTGGCCAAGGGCATTCGTTCGAAATGCGTCACGCTGCTGATCGACGGCCCCGCCGACGCCGACCCCTGGGGCCGCGAAGGGCTGTTCCTGGACGGGCAGCGCGTCGGGCGCCTGACCTCGGGCGGCTATTCGGTGGCCTTCGGCAAGCAGATCGGCATGGGCTATGTCCGCCCCGACCTGACCGAGCCGGGCACCAAGCTGAAGGTCCGCATGTTCCGCGAGCTGTATGACGCCGAGGTGACCGAGGATAGCCCCTTCGATCCCACCAACGCCCGCATCCGCCAGGACGGCTAGGCCGGTGACCCGCCAGGCGCGCCCTCCCGGTTCAGCAACATGCTGAACTGCTGGGCCAGTGGCGGCGCGCGAAACGGTGCCAGGTCATTTCGGATCGGGTTCTGCATCTGCAACAGCGCATAGCCATGGGTCATGGACCAGATGGCGTTCTCGATCAGCCAGGACTCTGCCGGGTCGGTGACGAAAGGGGCACAGATCCGGTGCAACTGGCCATAGGCCTCTAGCGAGGCGTGAAGCGCCGCAAAGCGCCGCATGCCCTCGGCCGCCATTGCCGTCTTGAGGACGTTCAGCCCATCGAAATGATAGGCGGGCGCGGCATGGGACACGCGAGCCTGCTGCGACGCCCCGCGCAGGATCAGCACCTTGCCGTCCTCCAGCATGAGGATTCCCGCCAGAATCAGCGCATGACGCAAATCGTCGTGTTGATGCTTGGTGCGAGGCACTGGATTTACGTGACGCTGTCAAGTTGACATGCGATTTAACATTTGTGCGTTTTGGTCACGAGTGCGGTCGCTATTGGCAGGCTGGCGGTCGAAGTTTTCCTTTATTGCTTGCCACGGCGCGCCTGTCATTTTTCGTCTCAGCGTTGGATGATCAGGCGCGTCGGCCAAACTAACCGCTTTCGTTGATCCCGGATATTAATGCCGCAACCCACGAAAGGGACAAGCGGCATTTTGCCGGTCGTCTGCCACGTCATCCGCCTGTTCGTCCTGATACGAAAATCAAAAGGCCGACCCGAGGGCCGGCCTTTTCGAATTGGAGCGGGCGATGAGATTCGAACTCACGACCCTAACCTTGGCAAGGTTATGCTCTACCCCTGAGCTACGCCCGCACTCCGTACCGTTGGCATTTCCGCCGCTGGTGGAGGGTGATTTATAAGGGCAGGCCGGGGGGTGCAAGGGGAAAAAATGGTCTTTGGCGGAATTTTTCTGTCATTGACATGCGGGCGCCGTGGGCCATCGTGCACAGGCCGAAAGGAGGCGTGATGAAGGCAGCTGACATCCTGACGGAATTTGTGCGTGACGGCCTGTCAGGCGGGGCCGACCGGCCTGCGCTGGCCGAGGCCCTGCGCAACGCCGGCTGGGCCGAGGCCGAGGTTCAGGCGGCGCTGGGCCAATGGGCCGACATGCCCGGCCTGCCGCCGGTGCCGCGGCCGACCGCCTATGTCTCGGCGCGCGAAGCCCTTCTTTATGGGCTGCTGTTCATCGCTCTGGGCGTCGTCGCCTCGCATATCGTGATCCTGGGCTTCGGCATCATCAACTACCTGCTGCCGGATCCGTTCGAATATTATACCAGCAGCGGCACGGGCCTGCGGTGGCCGATTGCCGCGCTGATCGCCTTTCTGCCATTGTTTCTTTACGTCAACCGGCAGGTCAATCGGGGCGGCGGTGATGATGCGCTGCGCAAGCGGTCTCTGGTCCGGCGTTGGGTCGCCTCGGTAACCATGCTGATCGCGATGCTGACCTTGCTGGGCGATCTGGTAACGGTGGTCTATGTGTTCCTGAACGGCGACCTGTCATTGCGCTTTGTCGCCAAGGCCGGGCTGGTGGCGGTCATGGGGGTGCTGGTTCTGGCCTATTACAGGGACGAGATGGATGGCTAGGCGGGCAAAGGGCTGGGCCACGATGGCAATCACGGCTTTGGGCGTCATGGCCATCGCCGGGGGCATCCTGATCGCCGGCGGGCCGGGGCAGGGCAGGGCCGAGCGGCGCGACGACATGAGGCGCAGCGACCTGTGGGCATTGCAGACACAGTTGATCTGCCTGGCCAGCGAAAAAGGGCGGCTGGACGCGGTCGTCGAGACGACAGCCGCCTGCCCCGATGCGCCGAACCTGACTGATCCGGTGACCGGCGAGCCCTATCGGATCGAGGTGATCGACGACGAAAACCTGCGGCTTTGCGCGATATTCGAGGTGCCGCAGCCCGACAACCGGCCGCGTTACGACGGGCAGGGCGGTTTCGATGACACGGGCTGCATGGTGATGAACCTGCCCAAAAGCAGCTATCAGCCGGGCGGCTAGCCGCCGTTGCGCCCGATCCGGCCCAGATGGGTCAGCCGGAAGCCGTCGGGCGATTTCAGCCCGTATCCGATGGCCCGGTCCGCGCCGACATGCGCCAGCCACAGCCCGCCAAGCGCGATCAGCAGGGTCTGGCCCGTGATCACGCCCAGCACAGCCAGCACCAGCCCGGCGCCATAAAGATGTGCGGCGTTATAGGTGACGGCACCCACACGCGGCCCAGCCAGATAGCCCAGCATCGACAGGTCCGGGGTCAACAGAAGCAGCGGCCATGCCCACCAGGGCCAGCCCGGCTGGACGGCGATGGCGATGGCAAACCCGGCCAGCGCGACCAGCAGGCCCTCGGCCCTTTGCCAGCCGCCGGCGATCACCGGGGCGATCACTGGGGCGATCATTCGGCGGCCCGCACCCGCGCGGGCTTCAGCAGCGGGCCGAGGTAGCGGCCGGTATGGCTTTCCTCGCTTTGCGCCACATCCTCGGGGGTGCCGGTGGCGACGATCCGCCCGCCGCCATCGCCGCCCTCGGGGCCGATGTCGATGATCCAGTCGGCGGTCTTGATGACATCCAGATTATGCTCGATCACCACCACGGTATTGCCCTGATCGACCAATTCGTGCAGCACCTCCAGCAGCTTGCGCACATCCTCGAAATGCAGGCCGGTCGTCGGCTCGTCGAGGATATACAGCGTCTTGCCCGTGGACCGGCGCGACAGTTCCTTGGACAGCTTTACCCGCTGCGCCTCGCCCCCTGACAGGGTCGTGGCCTGCTGGCCGACCTTGATATAACCAAGCCCGACCTGCATCAGCGCATCCATCTTTTCGCGGATCGAGGGCACGGCGGCAAAGAAGGCCTGCGCATCTTCGACCGTCATGTCCAGAACATCGGCGATGCTTTTGCCCTTGAAGTGAATTTCCAGCGTCTCGCGGTTGTAACGCTTGCCCTTGCAGGTCTCGCAGGTGACGTAGACGTCCGGCAGGAAATGCATCTCGATCTTGATGACGCCATCGCCCTGACAGGCCTCGCAGCGGCCGCCCTTGACGTTGAAGCTGAACCGGCCGGGCTTATAGCCGCGGGCCTTGGATTCGGGCAGGCCCGAGAACCAGTCGCGAATCGGGCCGAAGGCGCCAGTATAGGTGGCGGGGTTCGAACGCGGGGTGCGGCCGATGGGGCGCTGGTCGATGTCGATGACCTTGTCCAGATGTTCCAGCCCCTTGATGGTCTCGCAAGGCGCGGGGGTCTGGCGGGCGCCGTTCAGGCGCATCGAGGCGGTCTTGAACAGCGTTTCGATGGTCAGCGTGGATTTGCCGCCGCCCGAGACGCCCGTGACGCAGACGAATTTCCCAAGCGGGAAATCGGCGGTCACGTCTTTCAGGTTGTTCCCGGTCGCGCCGACCACGGTGATCTTCTTGCCATTGCCCTTGCGGCGTTCGCCCGGCACGGCGATTTCCCGCGCGCCCGACAGATACTGCCCGGTCAGGCTGGCCGGATCGGCGGCGATTTCCGCAGGTGTGCCCTTGGCCACGACCGTGCCACCATGGACGCCCGCGCCCGGCCCCATGTCAAAGACGTAATCGGCATGGCGGATCGCATCCTCGTCATGTTCCACGACCAGAACCGAGTTCCCCTGATCGCGCAGGTTCATCAGCGTTTTCAGCAGCCGGTCATTGTCGCGCTGGTGCAGCCCGATGCTGGGTTCGTCCAGCACATAGAGCACGCCGGTCAGGCCCGAGCCGATCTGGCTGGCCAGCCGGATCCGCTGGCTTTCGCCGCCCGACAGCGTGCCCGCCGCGCGCGACAGCGTCAGGTAATCGAGGCCGACATTCACAAGGAAACCAAGGCGTTCGCGGATCTCTTTCAGGATAGCGACGGCGATTTCGTTCTTCTGTTTCGACAGGGCGGCGGGGGCTTCCTCGATCCAGGCCAGTGCCTCTCGGATCGACAGTTGCACCACCTCGCCGATATGGTTGCCGGCGATCTTGACCGCCAGGGCCTCGGGCTTCAGGCGATAGCCGTGGCAGGCGCCGCAAGGGCGGTTGTTCTGGTAACGCTCGAATTCATCGCGGACCCATTGGCTGTCGCTTTCGCGCAGGCGGCGTTCCATGTTCGGGATCACGCCTTCAAAGACGCGGGTGATCTCGTAGACACGGCCGGCATCGTCAAAGCGAAACTTGATCTGATCCTCGCCCGAACCATAGAGGAACAGCTTCTGCGCGGCTTCCGGCAGGTCTTTCCATGGGGTTTTCTTGTCAAAACCGTAATGTTTGGCCAGCGCGTTGATGGTCTGCGTCAGATAGGCCGATTTCGACTTGGCCCAGGGAAGGATGGCGCCCTTGTCCACGGACAGCGCGCTGTCGGGCACCACCAGCCGTTCGTCAAAGAACAGCTCGACCCCCAGCCCGTCACAGACCGGGCAGGCGCCGAAAGGGGCGTTGAAGCTGAACAGGCGTGGCTCGATCTCGGGGATGGTGAAGCCGGAAACCGGGCAGGCGAAGTTTTCGCTGAAGGTGATGCGCTCGGGCTCGTCAGCAGCCGTTTCAAGGACCGCAATGCCATCGGCCAGGTCCAGCGCGGTGCGCAGCGAATCGGCAAGGCGGGTTTCCAGCCCCTCGCGCACGACGATGCGGTCCACGACCACGTCGATATTGTGGCGGAACTTCTTGTCCAGAACCGGCGGCTCGTCCAACTCGTAAAAGGCGCCGTTCACCTTGACCCGCTGGAAGCCCTGCTTGCGCAGTTCCAGAAACTCTTTCTTGTACTCGCCCTTGCGGTCGCGAACGATGGGGGCCAGCAGATAGGCGCGGGTGCCTTCCTCCATCGCCATGATCCGGTCGACCATGTCCTGCACCTGCTGCGCCTCGATCGGCAAGCCGGTTACAGGGCTGTAGGGCGTGCCGGCGCGGGCAAAGAGAAGCCGCAGATAATCATAGATTTCCGTGACCGTTCCGACGGTCGAGCGGGGGTTCTTGCTGGTCGTCTTCTGCTCGATGGAAATCGCCGGGGAAAGACCGCTGATATGGTCCACATCCGGCTTGCCCATCATGTCCAGAAACTGCCGCGCATAGGCCGAAAGGCTTTCGACATAGCGCCGCTGCCCCTCGGCATAGATGGTATCGAAGGCAAGGCTGGACTTGCCGCTGCCCGACAGCCCGGTGATCACCACCAGAGAGTCGCGCGGAATATCCATATCCACACTTTTCAGATTGTGCTCGCGCGCGCCGCGAACCTCGATGAACTTCTGTTCCATGAACATGCCCCGGTCGACCAAGTGCATCAGATAGTCAGCACTGCCGGAAAAGCAACTCGAATGCAAGAACGAACAAGGAACAAAATTGCGGTTGTGCGAATTGGGCGGTTCGTTATGTTTGTTTGAATATAACGATTCGAGGTATTCCGATGACCATTCAGCGCAACCTTGCATTGTTCGCCTTGCTGTCGGTGCCATTTGTCGCCCAGGCCGAAGCCGTTCTGACCGGCCCGGACGGGTTGTCTGTGGCGCTGACGCCCGAGGCGCTGGCAACCATGCCGATGCAACAGGTCGAGGCGACATATACCAGCAGCAAGGGTCAGCAATCGGCCACCTATCGGGGGGTGCTGCTGTGGGATGTGATCGCGGCCGAAACGGCGCTGGATGATGATGTGAAATCGGCGTTGCGGCATGTGGTGCTGGTCACGGCCAGCGACGATCACGAGGTCGCCTATTCCATTGGCGAGATCGCACCCGATTTCGGCAATCGTCAGATCCTGATCGGGCTGGAAATCGACGGTGCCCCGATTGCGGGTGGATTGCAGATGGTTTCGCCCGGAGACATGCGCGGGGCGCGTTATGTCAAGGATGTGGTCAAGCTGGACATCCGCTGACGGATTGACTGGCAGGCGTGGCGATTAACGTCTGGCCGCATCGGGCCGCATCGGGGACAGGCCGTGGCTGCGCGCCACTGCTGCGGCAGTTGCCGATACCACGCCGCCGCCTTTTCGGCAGCGACGGATCTGGGCCTGATCTTTGTCTGTTGCTGCTCGGACCGTCGTCCGGGCGCAGCTTTCAGATCGCACTGGTGGTCAGAAAATCCTGCATCGCCCTTGCCGAGCCTCGCAAGCCAGTCTGGAAAAAGGCACCCGCATCGGTGGACCTGACCGTCAGGCTGACCCCCTGCGCAAAGAACTGCTTGCCTTCCTCGCCCAGCAGCAGCCCGCCGCCCAAATATTCCGTGTCGACCGGATAGCGGCCCGTGCGGCCGTCGGCGAGGGTGATCCAGACCAGCAGCGCAGGCTGACCGTGCAGACTGGCATGCAAGGGCGTCTTGCCGCCGATCAGCGTAAAGCTGAGATCGCGCCCGCCGGTAAAGCAGCCCAGCATCAAGGTCTTTTCGCCATCTTGTGCCTGATGGAATGCGCGGTCCGATTGGTTTGGCGATTTTTCGATCCAGTCCTGCCCGGCCGCTGCCGTTCCCAGAAAGGACAGGTACAGCCCGATACAGCAGGCATGCATTTCCGCTGGTCCTTTTTGAAGGTGATGCGCCGAGCATAGCATCTTCTCGTCGTTTTCGCCGCGCCAATGGCTGCGCAGGCGCGATGGCGGCCTGCCTTGCGCAGGCTGCGACGCAATCTTGCCAATCGCACAGGCGCTGTTTCGCGGATATGTCGGCGATGACATTTTTCCAGACAGAAGCTTGCGCTGCGTTGCAGCATCGCTAGGATGCGCGCGTCTGATGGGGGATCCGGCCGATGTTCAACAAGATTCTCGTCGCCAATCGTGGTGAAATCGCAATCCGCGTCATGCGCGCCGCCAACGAGCTGGGCAAAAAAACCGTCGCCGTCTTTGCCGAGGAAGACAAGCTGGGCCTGCACCGCTTCAAGGCGGATGAGGCTTACCGCATTGGCGAGGGCCTGGGCCCGGTCGCCGCCTATCTGTCCATCCCCGAGATCATCCGCGTGGCCCGCGAAAGCGGCGCCGATGCGATCCATCCGGGCTATGGGCTGCTGTCGGAAAACCCCGATTTCGTTGATGCCTGCGCGAAGGCGGGGATCACCTTCATCGGCCCCAAGGCCGAGACCATGCGGGCCCTTGGCGACAAGGCCAGCGCCCGCCGGGTGGCCATTGCCGCAGGCGTCCCGGTCATCCCTGCGACCGAGGTGCTGGGCGATGATTTCGACGCCATCAAGGCCGAGGCCGCCGAAATCGGCTATCCGCTGATGCTGAAAGCCAGTTGGGGCGGTGGCGGTCGCGGCATGCGCCCGATCAACGGCCCCGACGAGCTGATCGAAAAAGTCCGCGAGGGCCGGCGCGAGGCCGAGGCGGCATTCGGCAATGGCGAGGGCTATCTGGAAAAGATGATCCTGCGCGCCCGCCATGTCGAGGTGCAGCTTCTGGGCGACACGCATGGCGGTCTTTATCATCTTTACGAACGTGACTGTACGGTGCAGCGGCGCAACCAGAAGGTCGTGGAACGCGCCCCCGCGCCCTATCTGACCGATGAACAGCGCGCCGAGGTCTGCGAGCTGGCGCTGAAGATCGGCCGCGCGGTCGGCTATCAGAACGCGGGCACGGTCGAATTCCTGATGGATATGGACAGCCAGCAGTTCTATTTCATCGAGGTGAACCCCCGCGTCCAGGTCGAGCATACCGTGACCGAAGAAGTCACCGGCATCGACATCGTGCAATCCCAGATCATGATCGCCGAGGGTGCAACCCTGGCCGAGGCCACCGGCGTTGCCAGCCAGTCCGATGTGCGGCTGATGGGCCATGCGCTGCAATGCCGGGTCACGACAGAGGACCCGCTGAACAATTTCATCCCCGATTACGGCCGCATCACCGCCTATCGCAGCGCCACCGGCAACGGCATCCGTCTGGATGGCGGCACGGCCTATGCGGGCGGCGTGATCACGCGCTATTACGATTCGCTGCTGGTCAAGGTGACGGCGCATGCGCAGACGCCGGAAAAGGCGATTGCACGGATGGACCGGGCGCTGCGCGAGTTTCGCGTGCGCGGGGTGGCCACGAATATCGAGTTTGTCATCAACCTGCTGAAGCACCCGACTTTCCTTGATGACACCTATACGACCAAGTTCATCGACACGACGCCGGACCTGTTCACCTTCCGCAAGCGCCGCGACCGGGCGACCAAGATCCTGATCTATATCGCCGATATCACCGTCAACGGTCACCCCGAGACGGCTGGCCGCGCCGCGCCCCCCGCGCAGGTGCGCGTGCCGGTGCCGCCCAAGCCCAAGGCCGACCCCGCGCCGGGCACACGGCAGTTGCTGGAAGAAAAGGGCGCGCAGGCCGTGGCCGACTGGATGGCCGCTGAAAAGCGCCTGCTGATCACCGATACCGCCATGCGCGATGGGCACCAGTCTCTGCTGGCGACGCGGATGCGGTCCATCGACATGATCCGGGTGGCGCCCAGCTATGCCGCGAACCTGCCGCAGCTGTTCAGCGTCGAATGCTGGGGCGGGGCGACGTTCGACGTGGCTTACCGCTTTTTGCAGGAATGCCCCTGGCAGCGGCTGCGCGACATTCGCAAGGCCATGCCGAACCTGATGACGCAGATGCTGCTGCGCGCCTCGAACGGGGTGGGATATACCAACTACCCCGACAATGTGGTGCAATCCTTCGTGCATCAGGCCGCCGCGACCGGCATCGACGTGTTCCGCGTCTTCGACAGCCTGAACTGGGTCGAGAACATGCGCGTGGCCATGGATGCCGTGGTCGAAAGCGGCAAGATCTGCGAAGGCACGGTTTGCTATACCGGCGATATCCTTGACCCGAACCGGGCGAAATACGACCTGAAATACTATGTAGACACCGCCACGGCGCTGCGTGACGCCGGCGCGCATGTGCTGGGCCTGAAGGACATGGCGGGCCTCTTGAAACCCACCGCCGCCGCGAAACTGATCCGCACCCTGAAGGAAGAGGTCGGGCTGCCGATCCATTTCCACACCCATGACACCAGCGGCATGGGCGGCGCGACCATCCTTGCCGCCGCCGATGCGGGCGTCGATGCGGTTGATTGCGCGATGGATGCGCTGTCGGGCAATACCAGCCAGCCGACTTTGGGTTCCGTGGTCGAGGCGCTGGCGCGGACCGAACGCGATACCGGCCTCGATATCGGCGCGATCCGCGAGATCAGCAATTACTGGGAACGTGTCCGCGAAAACTACACCGCCTTTGAAAGCGGCCTGCAAGCGCCCGCCTCCGAGGTCTATCTGCACGAAATGCCCGGCGGCCAGTTCACCAATCTCAAGGCGCAGGCGCGCTCGATGGGGCTGGAAGAACGCTGGCACGAGGTCGCCCAGACCTATGCCGATGTGAACCAGATGTTCGGCGACATCGTGAAGGTCACGCCGTCCTCCAAGGTCGTGGGCGACATGGCGCTGATGATGGTGGCGCAGAACCTGACGCAGGCCGATGTGCTGGACCCGGCCAAGGACGTGGCCTTCCCCGACAGCGTCGTCGACATGATGCGCGGCAATCTGGGCCAACCCCCCGGCGGCTGGCCCGAGGCGTTGCAGCGCAAGGTCTTGAAGGGCGAGGCCGGGTTCACCGACCGCCCCGGCGCGCATCTGCCCCCCGTCGATCTGGAACAGACCCGCGCCCGCGTCCAGGACGAGCTTGAGGGCAAGCCCGTCGATGACGAGGACCTGAACGGCTATCTGATGTATCCCAAGGTCTTCATGGATTACATGGGCCGCCACCGCATGTATGGCCCGGTCCGCACCCTGCCCACGCGCACCTTCTTCTATGGGATGGAGCCGGGCGAGGAAATCACCGCCGAGATCGACCCCGGCAAGATCCTTGAGATCCGCCTGCAAGCCATTGGCGAGACGGATGAAAAGGGCGAGGTGAAGGTCTTTTTCGAACTCAATGGCCAGCCGCGCAACATCCGGGTGCCGAACCGCCTGGTCAAGGCCGAGACCATCGCCCGACCCAAGGCCGACAGCGCCAATCCCGCCCATATCGGCGCGCCGATGCCTGGGGTCGTGGCCTCGGTCGCAGTGACGGCGGGCCAGACGGTCAAACAGGGCGATCTGCTTCTGACGATCGAGGCGATGAAGATGGAAACCGGCCTTTCCGCCGAGCGTGACGGCACGATCAAGGCCCTGCATGTCGCGCCGGGCCAGCAGATCGACGCCAAGGATCTGCTGATCGAACTGGAATAGGGCGCACCCCGCCCTTTCTTCTTCATCCAAATATCCTGGGGAGTCCGGCGCCCGCGCCGGACGGGGCAAAGCCCCCGCTGCCGTCGCCCCAGGAAAGCCACGCGGCCGACGGTTGCCGCCGGCCAGCGCACGGACATCACCGCGGAATGATCCGGTCAGGCTGCCGGGGCTGACCCGCCCAGCAACTGGCGAAGCAATGTCAGGGCCCGCGCCGCGCGGGTATGGCGGGCGCTGGCGTCGGGTGCGGCTATCAGGCCGATCACCCGCCGGATCTGAAGATCGCCGATCAACAGGTCCACATACAGAACCAGCGCCGCTTGCGGGTCGCAGAAATGCAAATCGCCATTGTCACGCGCCGCCAGCAGCACCTGCTGGATCAGTGGGCCGATGCTGCCGCGCCCCGCCTCTCCGATAAGGCGGCCCAATGCGCCACTGGGATCGGCCGCCGCTGCCCGGTTCAGCGCCACCGCGCGCGGGTGGGTCAGCACCTCGATCAGCAGCGGGCCGAATTGTTCCAGCGTCTCGACCGGATCCCCGTTCGCGGCGATCCGCGCCTGCAGCAGGTCGCGCAACTGATCGGCATTGCGGGCGACAAGGGTGCGAAACAGCCCCGGCTTGTCGCCATACCACGCATAAAGCGTCTGGTTCGAGGCCCGCGCCCGCAGCGCAATCCCTTGCATCGTGGTGCCGGCAAAGCCCTTTTCCTCAAGCAGCGCATAGGCCGCCTGCTCGATCTGTTCCTGCCGGATCAGGCGTCGTTCTTCGCGCATGCTGCCCCTCCTCGCTTGACCAAAACTGTAACGATAATTACCGATTATAAAACAGTAATCGTCATTACGTATTTGGAGGGGGCGATGTTGTTTCGATTCCTGACCGGGGCGTCGCTGCTGGCGGCGGGTGCGATCTTCGGGTTTTTCTATGCCTGGGTCTGCTCGACCATGTGGGGTCTGGATGCGGGGCGTCCGCAAATGGCGATCGAGGCGATGCAGGCGATGAACGCCTCGGTGCGCAACCTGGTCTTTGCGCCGGCGTTCTTTGGCACGCCCCTGATCCTGCTGGCCACGGCTGCCGTGGCACGGATGGCGGGGGCGCAGCGGGCGGCTGTGCTGTTTCTGCTGGCTTCGCTGGTCTATCTGGGCGGGGCGTTTGCGCCGACATTCCTGGTGAACGTCCCGATGAACGAGGCTTTGGCCGTGGTTCAGATCCCCGACGATACCGAACAGGCGCGGATGATCTGGCGGGACTATTCGTCCCGTTGGCAACTGTGGAATCAGTTCCGCACCCTGGCCAGCGCGGCAAGCCTGCTGCTGGTCGGGCTGGCCATCGCAGCGGCCGGGCGTCAGGGCATGCCACGGTCCGCAAGCAGCCCGGCGGCGCGGTAAGGTGCGGGCATCAGCAGGATGCCAGCACGATGAATGCCCCATCCCATTCCCCCATAGTGGAAATTTGGCCGGGATTGCGTCCCTGATTGGCCCGTTTCGGCTTTTCCGGGCCGTTGACCCTGCCTGCCACCGGGGCTAAACCGGGCTAAGCCAACCCGTCGCGGGCAGCCACCGTCCCCGCGACCGACAAGGGGACAAATCCGTGGACTATCTGTTGCAGGAATATCTGCCGATCCTCGTCTTTCTGGGTATGGCGGGGGCGCTTGCCATCATCCTGATCCTCGCCGCCGCCGTGATCGCCGTGCGTAACCCCGACCCCGAAAAGGTCAGCGCTTATGAGTGCGGGTTCAACGCCTTTGATGACGCCCGGATGAAATTCGACGTGCGATTCTATCTGGTGTCGATCCTGTTCATCATCTTCGATCTGGAAGTCGCCTTCCTGTTCCCCTGGGCCGTGGCCTTTGGCGGGCTGTCGGATGTGGCCTTCTGGTCGATGATGGTGTTCCTGGGCGTGCTGACAGTGGGCTTTGCCTATGAATGGAAGAAGGGGGCGCTGGAATGGGCGTGATGGTCGGAACCAATACCGCAGGCCCCGACCGCGAGGTCGCCACGGCGGAACTGAACCGCGAATTGCAGGACAAGGGCTTTCTGCTGACCTCGACCGAGGACATCATCAACTGGGCGCGCAACGGCAGCTTGCACTGGATGACCTTTGGCCTGGCCTGCTGCGCGGTCGAGATGATCCAGATGTCCATGCCGCGCTATGATGTCGAGCGTTTCGGCACCGCGCCGCGTGCATCCCCGCGCCAGTCGGACCTGATGATCGTCGCCGGCACTCTGACCAACAAGATGGCCCCGGCGCTGCGCAAGGTCTATGACCAGATGCCCGAGCCGCGCTATGTGATCAGCATGGGCAGCTGCGCCAATGGCGGCGGCTATTACCATTACAGCTATTCCGTGGTGCGCGGTTGTGACCGCGTCGTGCCGGTGGACATCTATGTTCCCGGCTGCCCGCCCACGGCCGAGGCGCTGCTTTACGGCATCCTGCAACTTCAGCGCCGCATCCGGCGCACCGGCACGCTGGTGAGGTGAGTCCTATGGCCTATCCCGATCTCGATACCCTCAGCGAACTGGCCGAGCATCTGACCCTGCGTCGCCCCAATGACGTGGTCGATACCGAACTCGCCTTTGGCGAGTTGACTGTGACCATCTCGCTGTCGGGTTTGGTCGATCTGGTGGATTTTCTGCGCAGCGATGCCAATTGCCGCTTTTCCACGCTGGTTGACATCACTGCGGTGGACCACCCTGCGCGGCCCGCGCGGTTCGATATGGTCTGGCATTTCCTTTCGATGTATCGCAACCAGCGCATCCGCCTGAAGGCCGCCATCCGCGAGGATGATCTGGTGCCGTCGCTGATCGGCATCTTCCCGGCGGCGAACTGGTTCGAACGCGAAGTCTTTGACATGCTCGGCATCATGTTCACGGGCCATCCCGACCTTCGCCGCCTGCTGACCGATTACGGGTTTCGCGGACACCCGCTGCGCAAGGATTTCCCGACCACCGGCTATGTCGAGGTGCGTTACGACGAGGTCGAGAAGCGCGTGGTCTATGAACCCGTGAAGCTGGTTCAGGAATACCGGCAGTATGATTTCCTGTCGCCCTGGGAGGGTGCGAAATATGTGCTGCCCGGCGACGAGAAGGGGGCCGCGAAATGATGGACGGCGATATCCGCAGAAACAGCTATGACGATGGCAGCCAGGACAAGCTGACCGGCGAACAGCGCATCCGCAACTTCAACATCAATTTCGGCCCCCAGCACCCCGCCGCCCACGGCGTGCTGCGCATGGTGCTGGAACTGGACGGCGAGATCGTCGAGCGCGCCGACCCGCATATCGGACTGCTGCATCGCGGCACCGAAAAGCTGATGGAATCGCGGACTTACCTGCAAAACCTGCCCTATTTCGACCGCCTCGATTATGTGGCGCCGATGAACCAGGAACATGCCTGGTGTCTGGCGATTGAACGGCTGACCGGCACCGAAATCCCGCGCCGCGCCAGTCTGATCCGGGTGCTGTATTCCGAAATCGGCCGGATTCTGAACCACCTGCTGAACATCACCACCGGCGCGCTGGATGTGGGTGCGCTGACCCCGCCGCTTTGGGCGTTCGAGGAACGGGAAAAGCTGATGGTGTTCTATGAACGCGCCTGCGGGGCGCGTCTGCACTCGGCCTACTTCCGACCCGGTGGCGTGCATCAGGATCTGCCGCCCGAACTGATCGACGATATCGAGGCCTGGTGCGACCCCTTTCTGAAGGTCGTGGACGATCTGGACGTGCTGCTGACGGAAAACCGGATCTTCAAGCAGCGCATGGTCGATATCGGGATCGTCAGCGAACAGGACGTGCTGGACTGGGGCTTTTCGGGCGTCATGGCGCGCGGGTCAGGCCTGGCCTGGGATCTGCGGCGCAGTCAGCCCTATGAATGCTATGACGAATTTGCGTTCCAGGTGCCGGTCGGCAAGGCGGGCGACTGCTATGACCGCTATCTGATCCGCATGGAGGAAATGCGTCAGTCGGTCAGCATCATGAAGCAGGCCGTAGCCAAGCTGCGCGAACCGGCAGGGCAGGGCGACGTGCTGGCGCGCGGCAAGCTGGCCCCGCCCAAGCGGACCGAGATGAAAACCAGCATGGAAAGCCTGATCCACCACTTCAAACTGTATACCGAGGGCTTCAAGGTCCCCGCGGGCGAGGTTTATGCCGCGGTCGAGGCCCCCAAGGGCGAATTCGGCGTCTATCTGGTCAGCGACGGGACGAACAAACCCTATCGCAGCAAGATTCGCGCGCCGGGATTCCTGCATTTGCAGGCGATGGATTACATGTCCAAGGGGCATATGCTGGCGGATGTCTGCGCCCTGATCGGCACCATGGACATCGTGTTCGGCGAGGTCGACCGGTGACCGAACTCGACGCCCTGATCAATCAGACAGGCCAGGCTGGCATTGCGCCCGCACTGGTCTCTCTGCTGATCGCGATGCTGGCCCTTAATCTGGCTGTTTTCATCGGGCGTCGTGTGCCGAATGTGTTGATCGCCTATCCGCTGGCGATGATTTCCGGACTGCTGATCACGGCACTGGCGCCATTGGTCTCATCCTTTCTGTTGCTGGCTGCCTGACGGGGAGGGGCGCACATGATCGACGCTTTTCTGCATTACGTCGCCTGGGGCCTGGTCGTGATCATGGCCGGGATCACCCTGCTTCTGGCACTGAACAAGCAGAGCGGGCTGGCGCTGATCCAACACCGCCCCGAGATGCTGCCGCAGGCCATGCTGGTGCGCTATGCCGGGATGACCATTCTGGCACTGATCACCGCCTGGATTGGCGCGCCGCGCGTGCTGTTCGGCGTTCTGCTGGCCGTGTCCGTCATCGGCTTTGGCGACGCCTTCATTTACCGCCGGGCGGGCCATCCGTTCTGGCTTCACCTGATCGTTGGAGGCGCAGCCCTGCTCTGCGCGCTTCTGTCGCTCATTGCGATGAACTGAGGTTTTCATGCTTCGCCGCCTTTCAAAAGACCAACCCGCCAGCTTCGAATTTACCCCGGCCAATCTGGAATGGGCGCAGGGGCAGATGACGAAATATCCCGAAGGTCGCCAGCAATCGGCGATCATCCCGGTCTTGTGGCGCGCGCAGGAACAGGAAGGCTGGCTGTCGCGCCCGGCCATCGAATATTGTGCCAACCTGCTGGGCATGCCCTATATCCGGGCACTGGAAGTCGCGACATTCTACTTCATGTTCCAGTTGCAACCCGTTGGCAGCGTTGCGCATATCCAGATTTGCGGCACCACCACCTGCATGATCTGCGGGGCCGAGGATCTGATCCGCGTCTGCCGCGAGAAAATCTCGCCCGAGGCACATGGCCTGTCGGCTGACGGCCGCTTCAGTTGGGAAGAGGTCGAATGCCTGGGCGCCTGTGCCAATGCGCCAATGGTCCAGATCGGCAAGGATTTTTACGAGGATCTGACGGCCGAGAAACTGTCGGCGCTGATCGACGGCTTTTCCGGCGGCGCGGTGCCGGCGCCTGGTTCGCAGACCGGGCGTTTCTCGTCCGAGCCTGTCGTGGCACTGACCAGCCTGGCGGATCGCAAGGGCGAATCCGATCACAATGCATCGGTCGCGGCGGCGTTGCGCATCGGTGACACGATCAAGCGCATCGACGGCACCGAGGTTCCGATCCTGACCAAGTGGAAAGGCGCCAATCAGCAAAGCGCGCCGACCGCGTCCAAGGCGGAAAAGCCCGCCACCAAGGCCGAAGCGCCCAAAGCCGAGCCGCAGCCCGCCGCCCCCGCGCAGCAGACCGAGGGCACCCGCCCGCAGGGTCTGGACGCCGCGCGTGACGGCAAGGCCGACGACCTGAAGCTGATCAAGGGCGTTGGCCCCAAGCTGGAGGCGCTGCTGAACAGCCTCGGCTTCTGGCATTTCGACCAGATCGCCGCCTGGACGGCGGATGAACTGGCCTGGGTCGACAGCAATCTTGAAGGCTTCCACGGTCGCGCCAGCCGCGACGAATGGGTGTCGCAGGCCCGGCTTCTGGCCGCGGGTGGCGAGACCGAGTTTTCGCGTCGCGCGGAAAAGGATGGTATTTACGACTGAAGGTGATGTTTCGGTGGCCAAAACCCGCCCGGCAGGAGGAGTGTGACAATGCCCAGAACAAACTGCGCAAGGAATTGCTGGATCGCCGGTGGTGCGATCGGCCTGCTGGTGTGGATTTTCGCTTCGGGCATCGGGCAGACCTCGTTCATGGGCGGATTGTTCCTGGGTTTGATCGCAGCCGTGCTGATGGGGCTGTTTCTGACCTGGGCCCTGTGCAGCGGCACCGGCTCGGCCGAGGATGAACGCGACCACGCGCTGCCCCGTGCGACCCCTTCGCAGCAGCCAGGCGCCATGCCGGCCGCCGTGCCAGCCGCTGCCGCGCCGCTGATGGCGTCAGCCGATCCGGTTGCCGCCGCTGAACCGGCGCCGGCACAGATGCCCGAACCCGCGCCGGTCGCGCAGCCTGCGGCCGCCTCTGACACCGCTCGCAACGCCGCCAAGGCGGCCCGCGACAGCCGCAAGCGGACGGAAAAGGCCGAAAAGGCAGCATTGGATGCAGCTCAGGCCAGCGAAGAGGTGGTCAAGACCAAGCGCGGCAAGCGGCATTCCACGCTAAGCCTGGCCTCTACCGCAAGCGAGGTTTCGGGCAAGAAGGCCACGGAGAAAGCCAAGGCAGAGGCTGACGCGGGTGACGGGAAAGCCGCGAAAAAGGTGGAAAAGAAGGCCGCGAAAAAGGCTGGGGCCGCCGAAACGCCAGCGACAATCGAGGCCGACGATCTGAAGCAGATCAAGGGCGTCGGCCCCAAGCTAGAGGCGCTGCTGCATGACAATGGCGTCACCCGGTTTGCCCAGATTGCCGCCTGGACCGATGCCGAGGTGGACCGCTTCGCCGATCTGATCGGCAGCATGGGCGGGCGGATCCGCAGTGACGATTGGATCGGGCAGGCGCGGACGCTGGCCTCGGGCGGGGAAACCGAATTTTCGCAGCGCGTCGAGAAGGGTGACGTGTATTGATGGCCCAGAGGGATGAACAAGGCGACGCTGCCCAGATGCGGCTGGCAGCCGTGGTGATCGCCGCGGCCATGGTCGGCTGGATCGTTCTGCAATGGCTTGGAAAGACGTATGGCTGGGCGCCCCGCTGGGTGTTTCTGGTCGATCTTGCGGCGATCGGCGCTTTCGTCTGGTCGCTGCTTGTGACCTGGCGTATCTGGCGGCGCAGGAATGGCTGACGAGATCAGGCACGGCGCCATGACAAGGACAAGAAAAGCATGTTGAAAGACCAGGACCGGATCTTTACCAACCTTTACGGCATGGGCGATCGCAGCCTTGCCGGCGCGAAAAAGCGCGGCTGCTGGGACGGCACATCCGAGATCATCGGACGCGGCCGCGACAAGATTGTCGAGCAGGTCAAGGCCTCGGGGCTGCGGGGGCGCGGTGGCGCCGGCTTCCCGACCGGGTTGAAGTGGTCCTTCATGCCCAAGGAAAGCGATGGCCGCCCGTCCTATCTGGTCATCAATGCCGATGAATCCGAACCCGCGACCTGCAAGGACCGCGAGATCATGCGTCACGATCCGCATACGCTGATCGAGGGCGCGCTGATCGCCTCGTTCGCGATGGGGGCGCATGCCTGCTATATCTATATCCGGGGCGAGTTCATCCGCGAGAAAGAGGCCCTGCAATCGGCCATCGACGAATGCTATGACGCGGGGCTGCTGGGCCGGAACGCGGCGGGCTCGGGCTGGGATTTCGATCTGTATCTGCATCACGGTGCCGGCGCCTATATCTGCGGCGAGGAAACGGCGCTGCTGGAAAGCCTGGAAGGCAAGAAGGGCATGCCCCGGATGAAGCCGCCTTTCCCGGCGGGGGCGGGCCTTTACGGCTGCCCGACGACGGTGAACAACGTCGAATCCATTGCCGTCGTGCCCACGATCCTGCGCCGTGGCCCGGAATGGTTCGCCAGCTTTGGCCGCCCGAACAATGCGGGCGTCAAGCTGTTCGGCCTGACCGGCCATATCAACGCCCCCTGCGTCGTCGAAGAGGCGATGTCGATCCCGATGAAAGAGTTGATCGAGAAGCATGGCGGCGGCGTGCGCGGCGGCTGGAAGAACCTCAAGGCGGTGATCCCCGGCGGTGCATCCTGCCCGGTGCTGACCGCCGAGCAATGCGAAAACGCCATCATGGATTACGACGGCATGCGAGAGCTGAAATCCAGCTTCGGCACCGCCTGCATGATCGTGATGGATCAGCAGACCGACATCATCAAGGCGATCTGGCGGCTGTCGGCCTTCTTCAAGCATGAAAGCTGCGGCCAGTGCACGCCCTGCCGCGAGGGCACCGGCTGGATGATGCGGGTCATGGATCGCCTTGTGCGCGGCGAGGCCGAGGTCGAGGAAATCGACATGCTGCTGGACGTGACCAAGCAGGTCGAGGGCCACACGATCTGCGCCTTGGGCGATGCGGCGGCATGGCCCATTCAGGGGTTGATCCGCAACTTCCGGGGCGAGATCGAGGATCGGCTGAAGGCCAGGAAAACCGGGCGCATGGGGGCGATGGCGGCGGAATGACCATTTTCCGGGATCAGAAAGACAGGATCGAGGCCATGAATGCGGACCTTTCGGGTTCCTCATTCGTCGATGTCCGGCTGTCCGATACTGTCCTTGATGATGTCGATATGTCGAATGCGCGGTTCAACAATGTGAATCTGAGCGGCGTTCAGATTGAGAATGCAAATGTCGAAGGCATGACGATCCGGGGTGTTCTCGTATCTGACTTGCTGCGTGTTTATTCAGGGCAAAGATGAAACCGGGCCACCACCTCGCGGAACTGAACGTCGGGCGCCTGCTGGCCCCGACAGACGATCCGCGCGTGGCCGAGTTCATGGCCGCGCTGGACCGCATCAACGGCATGGGCAAGCGCATGCCGGGCTTTGTCTGGATGATGGAGGGCTCGGGCGAGCCGGGAACCGGCAATACCGAGGCCAAGATCGGCGGCGATCCGCAATATGTCTCGAATCTGACCGTCTGGGAGGACGTGGAAAGCCTGGAAACATTCGTCTGGCAGACGGTTCACCGGCAATTCTATGAACGCCGGGCCGACTGGTTCGAGTTGTTGGGCCAGATGCATTTCGTGATGTGGTGGGTGCCCGCCGGGCATCAACCGTCGCTGGACGAGGCGCTGGCCCGGTTGGACCATCTGCGCGAACATGGCGACAGCGATCATGCCTTTGGCTGGTCCTGGCTGGAACAGGCGCGGCTTTATCGCACGCGCGGATGCAGCGGGGCCGTGGCATGAGAAACGGTCACCTGAAAGCTGGTGCTGTGCTGGCCCTTTCGGCGCTTGCCGCTTGTGAGCCGACAACGGGGGGCGGCCCGACCGGCGGCACGGTGATTGACGCGGGCGATGCCGAAATGCGGATCACTCAGGGCGAAACGATTCAGGGCATTGCGGGCGGGCCGCTGACCTTGCTGGTGATCACCCGCGCTGACGGTAAGCAGACCACTGCCAAGGACGAGGCCAGCGCGCGGGCGGCCTATGCCGCCTATTGCGGCGACAAGGGTGGAATGGGTGCCGAGGGCGAGGGGTATTTCACGCAGTTTGGTGGCACGCCCTCGTGGAAATTCGGGAATTGCGGCGCATGACCGGGCGCATCGGGCATATCGCCGCTGTGGCGAAACGGGCGCTCACGGCAGGTTCACCCCTTGGTGTGGGGCGATCGGGGTTCGCTTGTGTTATGGGCATGGCCCATAACAGAACGGAGCAGACGCCAATGAAACCGACCAGAATATTCAGCGCCGCCCTGATCGCGGCCTCGCTTGCAACTGCCATGCCGGCCGCCGCGCAGGCGCCGATGGAACAGGACCGGTATCTGAACGACCGGCTGGTTGCCGCCCGCGTGGCCGACCGCATCCGGCGCGAATGCCCCAGCATCGACCTGCGCATCGTCGCCGCCTATTCGCAGGCCCGCGCCTTGCAGCGCTATGCCCGCGACCAGGGAAACAGCGACGCGGCGGTCGATGCGTATCTGGACAATGACGCGGTGAAGAAGCGTGTCTATGGCATCGCCGAAACTTATCTGGCACAGCAGGGCGCAAAGGCGGGTGACGCCGAAAGCTTCTGCCGAGTCGGGCGGGACGAAATAGCAAAAAACACGGTCAGCGGATCGCTGCTGAGCGCAAAATAAAGGTGAAATGATGGCCGAACTGCGGAAAATCATCATCGACGGCAAGGAAATCGAGGTCGATCCCAATCTGACCCTGATTCAGGCCTGCGAACAGGCGGGCATCGAAATTCCGCGGTTCTGCTATCACGAACGGCTGTCCATCGCCGGCAATTGCCGCATGTGTCTGGTCGAAGTGGTGGGCGGCCCGCCCAAGCCTGCCGCCTCTTGCGCAATGCAGGTCAAGGATCTGCGCCCCGGACCCGAGGGTCAGCCCTCGGAAGTGCGCACCAACAGCCCCATGGTCAAGAAGGCCCGCGAAGGGGTGATGGAGTTCCTGCTGATCAACCACCCGCTTGATTGCCCGATCTGCGATCAGGGCGGGGAATGCGATTTGCAGGATCAGGCGATGGCTTACGGCGTCGATTTCAGCCGCTATCGCGAACCCAAGCGCGCCAGCGACGATCTGAATCTCGGGCCGCTGGTCGAAACCCATATGACGCGCTGCATTTCCTGCACCCGCTGCGTGCGTTTCACCACCGAGGTGGCGGGCATCACCCAGATGGGCCAGACCGGCCGGGGCGAAGACAGCGAGATCACCAGCTATCTGAACGAGACGCTGCACACCAATATGCAGGGCAATATCATCGACCTCTGCCCGGTCGGTGCGCTGGTCAGCAAACCCTATGCCTTTACCGCCCGCCCGTGGGAGTTGTCCAAGACCGAGACCATCGACGTGATGGACGCGCTTGGCAGCAATATCCGCGTCGATACCAAGGGCCGCGAGGTCATGCGCATCCTGCCGCGCAACAATGACGGCGTGAACGAGGAATGGATTTCGGACAAGACCCGTTTTGTCTGGGACGGTTTGCGTCGACAGCGGCTGGACAAGCCCTATATCCGCGAAAACGGCAAGCTGCGCGCCGCAACCTGGCCCGAGGCCCTTGCCGCCGCCGCCGCCGCGATGAAGGGCAAGCGTGTCGCCGGTCTGATCGGTGATCTGGTCCCGGTCGAGGCCGCCTTCAGCCTGAAATCGCTGATCGTCGACGGGCTGGAAGGCCGTGTCGAATGCCGCACGGATGGGGCGAAGCTGCCGATCGGCAACCGCTCGGGCTATGTCGGAACGGCCAGCATCGCCGATATCGACAGCGCCCAGATGATCCAGCTGATCGGCACCAACCCGCGCGACGAAGCGCCGGTTCTGAACAGCCGCATCCGCGCCGCCTGGGCGCGGGGCGCGCAGATCGGGCTGGTGGGCGAGGCCGCGGACCTGACCTATGACTATGCCCATGCGGGCACCGATCGCGCCGCGCTGGAAAGCCTGTCCAGCCGCGACATCAGCCAGGAAACCAAGGACAAGCCCACGCTGGTCATCGTCGGGCAGGGCGCCATTCGCGGTGCCGACGGCGAGGCCGTTCTGGCCCATGCGATGAAGCTGGCAGAGAACAGCAATTCCAAGCTGCTGATCCTGCACACGGCCGCCGGTCGCGTCGGTGCGATGGATGTGGGGGCGGCGACCCATGGCGGCATGGATGCCGCGCTGGAAGGCGCAGATGTGGTCTATAACCTCGGTGCTGACGAGGTGGACGTGGCCGCTGGTCCCTTTGTCATCTATCAGGGCAGCCATGGCGACCGGGGCGCGCATCGCGCCGACATCATCCTGCCGGGCGCCTGCTATACCGAGGAAACCGGGCTGTTCGTGAATACCGAGGGCCGGCCTCAGCTGGCCCTGCGCGCGAATTTCGCGCCGGGCGAGGCCAAGGAAAACTGGGCGATCCTGCGGGCCTTGTCGGCGGAACTGGGCGCAAAGCTGCCTTGGGACAGTCTTGCGGCGCTGCGCCGCGCGCTGATCGAGGCGGTGCCGCATCTGGCCGCGCTGGATACCGTGCCGGCGAATGACTGGCAGTCGCTTGCGGTCAAGGCCATGGGCAAGGGCGACTTCAGCCCGGCAGTGACCGATTTCTACCTGACCAACCCGATCGCCCGCAGTTCGCCCCTGATGGGCGAATTGTCGGCCATGGCGGCAGCCCGCCGCGCGCAACCGATGGCAGCAGAGTAAACCCATGACGCCAGCCCTTCGCCAGCCTGTCCTGATCCCCGCCGCGCTGATCGCGCTGCTGGCGGGTTGCGGCGGCAATGGCGAAGGGCTGGCCGAACGGCCCCGGCCGAAGCCCGATCAAATGAGCGTCGTGGTCGCCGATCCCTCGCGCAAGCAGGGCGAATCGCCGATGACTCTGGCGCGGATCTCGACCAAATCGGGCGAGATCCTGATTCTGGAACCCGATGGCAGTGTCAGCACGATGCAGCTGGATTCGGCCGCCGGGCGTGACGTGTTCCGCGCGACCGAGGCGCAGATGGCGGCGCTGCGCAATGGCAGGGATCCGATCTGGAACGGGGTCGTGGCCAAGGGCGTGCGACGCAAGGGACCGACCGCACAGGAACTGGCGATGCAGGAATTCGCGGCCCAGACCGGGCCTGCCCTGCCCGAACAGCAGGCTGCGGTGACAATCGACCCCGGTGATTTTCTGGGCGTCACGGTCGCGGCGATCTCGGCTGATCGGCACAGCGATCTGGTTGAAGTTTCGGCCAATCTGCGCGAGGGGGTGGACGCGGATATCGCCTTTTCGTATGCGACCTGCGCACTGGCCGCTTGGGCCAAAGACAAGGGCACGCCTTACGCGCGTCACATCCGCACCGTTCAGGACCGTCGTGGCGGCAAGCTGTTGATCGGGGCCGCATATATGCTGTCGGACCAACGGCCACTGGGGCTGCGGGTGATGGAAACCAATGATACCCTGCGCGAATGCAGGGACCGCGGCATTCCCGCGGCATAAGGAAAGGGACAGGCGATCATGGCAGAGTTCTGGGCATCCTCCCTCGGCTTCGCGCTGATCATGCTGGCGCAGGGGCTGGCGGTCATCGCCTTCGTGATGCTGTCGCTGATCTTCATGGTCTATGGCGACCGCAAGATCTGGGCCGCGGTGCAGATGCGGCGCGGGCCGAACGTGGTTGGCCCCTGGGGTCTGTTGCAGACCTTTGCCGACGCGCTGAAATATGTGCTGAAGGAAATCGTCGTGCCGGCGGGCGCCGACAAATTCGTCTATTTCCTGGCGCCCTTCCTGTCGATGACGCTGGCGCTGACTGCCTTTGTCGCCATCCCCTTCGCGGATGGCTGGGTGGTGTCGAACATCAATGTCGGCATTCTGTTCATCTTTGCCGTCTCGTCGCTGGAAGTTTACGGCGTGATCATGGGCGGCTGGGCCTCTAACTCGAAATATCCGTTCCTCGGCTCGCTGCGCTCGGCCGCGCAGATGATTTCCTACGAGGTCAGCATGGGGCTGATCATCATCGGGGTGATCATCTCGACCGGTTCGATGAACATGTCGGCCATTGTCGAGGCACAGCGCGGCGATTGGGGCCTGCTGAACTGGTACTGGCTGCCGCATCTGCCGATGGTGGTGTTGTTCTTCGTCTCGGCGCTGGCCGAAACCAACCGCCCGCCCTTTGATCTGCCGGAAGCGGAATCCGAACTGGTTGCGGGCTTCATGGTCGAATATTCGTCGACGCCCTATCTGCTGTTCATGGCCGGCGAATATATCGCCATGTTCCTGATGTGCGCGCTGACCAGCATTCTGTTCTTCGGTGGCTGGCTGTCGCCCATTCCGGGCCTGCCCGACGGGGCGATCTGGATGGTGCTGAAGATGTGGTTCTTCTTCTTCATGTTCGCCATGGTGAAGGCGATCGTGCCGCGCTATCGCTATGACCAGCTGATGCGGATTGGCTGGAAAGTGTTCCTGCCATTGTCGCTGGCCTGGGTGGTGATCGTGGCTTTCCTTGCGAAATTTGAAGTTCTGGGCGGGGCCTGGGCCCGCTGGGCGGGAGTATAAAACATGGCTTATTCCAACAAGATCGCTGAAATGCTGGCCACCGCAGCCGAGGTCGACAAGGTCGAACTGGCGCATTTCCTGGCCAATAATCTGGATCAGGGCGAACACGCCAAGGACAGCGCCTTTGTGCGCCAGATCGTCGCCGCCTTCGACCGCTTCGCCGCCCCCAAAGGAAAGGAGCGCTTCTGATGGCTTTTGACGTCGCCCGCGCGACCAAATACTTCCTGATGTGGGATTTCATCAAAGGCTTTGGACTGGGGATGAAATATTTCTTCGCGCCCAAGGCCACGCTGAACTATCCCCATGAAAAGGGCCCGCTGTCGCCGCGTTTCCGTGGCGAACACGCGCTGCGCCGCTATCCGAATGGCGAAGAACGCTGCATCGCCTGCAAGCTGTGCGAGGCGATCTGCCCGGCCCAGGCCATCACCATCGACGCCGAGCCGCGCGACGATGGCTCGCGCCGGACCACGCGGTATGACATCGACATGACCAAGTGCATCTATTGCGGCTTCTGCCAAGAGGCCTGCCCGGTCGATGCCATTGTCGAGGGGCCGAATTTCGAGTTCGCCACCGAAACGCGCGAGGAACTGTTTTACGACAAGGCCAAGCTTCTGGATAACGGCGCCCGTTGGGAAGCCGAGATTGCCCGCAACCTTGCCATCGACGCGCCGTATCGGTGACGCGCATGCCGGCATATGACGGGGGGATTGAATGAACGACGCGTTCCAGAAACTGTTTCAGCAGATGCTCGAACAAGGGCAGGAAATGGCGCGCGCCTTTAATCCGGCGCTGGAAAAGGTCGATACCAAGGCCTTTGAAAAGCTGATCCCGACGATGCCGCAGGACATGCTGGAAATGTGGTTCGGCAAGACCTTCAACCGCGACGGGCTGGATGCGCGCACGCGGCTTCTGGTCACCATCGCGGCGATGACCGTGCAGGGCGCCCATGCCGAGCCGCAACTGCGCATGACCATCCGTCACGCGCTGGAAGCGGGCGCCACCCGGCGCGAGATCGCCGAGGTGATCTATCAGATGGGGATGTTCGGCGGCATCCCGGCCATGCAGAAGGCGCTGGAACTGGCCCAGAGCGTTTTCCAGGACAGCGACAAGGGCGGCGAGGACGACACGCTATGATGACATTCGCATTCTACCTGTTCGCCATCAGCGCCTGCATCGCGGGGCTGATGGTCGTGACCGCCCGGAACCCGGTGCATTCGGTGCTGTGGCTGATCCTGGCCTTCCTGTCGGCATCCGGCCTGTTCGTGCTGCAAGGCGCGGAATTTGTCGCCATGCTGCTGATCATCGTCTATGTCGGCGCGGTGGCGGTTCTGTTCCTGTTCGTCGTGATGATGCTGGACGTGGATTTCGCGGAATTGCGCGGCGAATTTGCCCGCTATCTGCCGCTTGGCGGCCTGATCGCGCTGGTGCTGCTGGCGCAGCTGGCCATCGGCTTCGGCGCCTGGCAATCCGCCGACCAGGCCGAGACGCTGCGCACCGCGCCCATCGTCGAGGGGGCGCTGAACACCAACTCCATCGGTGCCATCCTCTACGATCGCTATTTGCTGCCATTCCAGCTGTCGGGGCTGATCCTGCTGGTCGCCATGATCGGCGCCATCGTGCTGACCCTGCGCCACCGCCGCGACATCAAGCGCCAGGATGTGCTGGAACAGATGTGGCGCGACCCGGCCAAGACGATGGAACTGCGCGACGTGAAACCGGGGCAGGGGCTGTAAGTCGGGAACGGATGGCGATGATGCGACTGGTTGGAACATGCGGGATCTCGGGGGCGGTGCTGGCATTGGCTGGCACCGGCGCCGAGGCGTGTTCCGCCATCGCACGCGAAAGCTCGGGCGTTGAGCGCGGCGAACAGTGCAGCGTCAGCCATTTCAGCCCCAAGGGCGATGTCTTTTCCGGTATCGCCAAGAAGATCAGCCCCGAGGTCGTGCGTCAGACCATCAACACCGGCACCGGCTGCGGCGGCGAGCAGATCGTCGTCTATTACGATTGCGCCAGTAAGGAGGGCGTCTGGATGGGCGGTGAATTCAACCAGATGGGCATGTTCGACCCTCATCCACCGGCGCCGGCCGATCAGGCCAGTTATGTGCCCACGATGACGCCCGGACCTGCGGCCTATTTCATCGACAATGAAGAAGGCGCCTTCGCGCCGGACTATGCGCCGGATGCGCTGCTGGCCAAGGCGCAATCAGTCGGCTGGATGCCGCAATCGGGCCGGGTCGGCACCCCTTTCATCACCGTCGATGGCAGGCGCTTCAACCTTGCCTGCGGCTGTGATCTGCCGCAGACGGGCGGCAACTGAACACCCCTCCCGGCGGGGTAAGCCGGGGCAGAGCGACGAAACCGGCAATAGCCCGGAGGGACAAAGACGATGATAAGTTTGACACATTACCTGGTCGTGGGGGCGATTTTGTTCGTCACCGGCATCTTCGGGATCTTCGTGAACCGAAAGAACGTCATCGTCATCCTGATGTCGATCGAGTTGATGCTGCTGGCGGTGAACGTGAACTTTGTCGCGTTCTCGTCGCATCTGGGGGATCTGGCGGGGCAGGTGTTTACCATGTTCATCCTGACCGTGGCCGCCGCCGAGGCCGCCATCGGCCTGGCGATCCTGGTGGTGTTCTTCCGCAACCGCGGCACCATCGAGGTCGAAGACGTCAACGTGATGAAGGGGTAAGCGGACATGGTTAGCATCATCCTCTTTGCGCCGCTTATCGGCGCGATCATCGCGGGCTTCGGCTGGCGCGTCATCGGCGAGACGGCGGCGCAATATCTGACCACCGGCATTCTGTTCCTCTGCGCATTTCTCAGCTGGATCGTTTTCCTGACCTTTGACGGCACCACCTATGTCGTGCCGGTTCTGGATTGGGTCGTCTCGGGCGATTTCACCAGTCAATGGGCCATCCGCGTCGACCGGCTGACGGCGATCATGCTGATCGTGGTCAACACGGTCTCGGCCCTGGTTCATATGTATTCGATGGGCTACATGGCCCATGACGACAACTGGACGCATGAAGAACACTACAAGGCGCGTTTCTTCGCCTATCTGTCGTTCTTCACCTTCGCCATGCTGATGCTGGTGACCGCGGACAACCTGTTGCAGATGTTCTTTGGCTGGGAAGGCGTGGGCGTCGCATCCTATCTGCTGATCGGCTTCTACTACCGCAAGCCTTCGGCCAATGCCGCCGCGATGAAGGCCTTTATCGTCAACCGCGTGGGTGACTTCGGCTTTCTGCTGGGCATCTTCGGCATCTTCTGGCTGACCGGCTCGATCCAGTTCGACAAGATCTTTGCCGCCGTTCCCGAACTGGCGCAGACCCAGATGCATTTCCTGTGGCGCGACTGGAACGCGGCGAACCTGCTGGCGGTGCTTTTGTTCATCGGCGCGATGGGCAAGTCGGCGCAGTTGTTCCTGCACACCTGGTTGCCCGACGCGATGGAAGGCCCGACGCCGGTTTCCGCGCTGATCCATGCCGCGACCATGGTGACCGCCGGGGTGTTCCTCGTCTGCCGCATGTCGCCGCTGTTCGAATTCGCGCCCGAGGCAAAGCTGTTCGTCACCGTCATCGGCGCGACCACCGCATTCTTCGCCGCAACCGTGGGTCTGGTGCAGAACGACATCAAGCGCGTCATCGCCTATTCGACCTGTTCGCAGCTGGGCTATATGTTCGTGGCGGCGGGCACCGGGGTTTACTCGGTCGCCATGTTCCATCTGTTCACGCATGCTTTCTTCAAGGCCATGCTGTTCCTTGGTGCCGGTTCGGTGATTCATGCGATGCACCATGAACAGGACATGCGGAATTATGGCGGGCTGCGGAAAAAGATCCCGCTGACCTTCTGGGCGATGCTGATTGGCACGCTGGCCATCACCGGGGTCGGCATTCCGCTGACCACCATCGGCTTTGCCGGCTTCCTGTCCAAGGATGCGGTGATTGAAAGCGCCTATGCCGGCAATACCTATGCCTTCTGGATGCTGGTGATTGCTGCGGCCATGACCAGCTTCTACAGCTGGCGGCTGATGTTCATGACCTTCTGGGGCAAGCCGCGCGGTGATCATCATGCGCATGAACATGCCCATGAATCGCCTCGTGTGATGACCATTCCCTTGGGCGTTCTGGCCGTCGGCGCGATCTTTGCCGGGATGATCTGGTATCAGCCCTTCTTTGGCAGTCATGACCGGGTGAACCAGTTCTTTGGTGTCCATCAGGTCGATGCCAGCGCCGAAGGCGAGGCCAGCGCCGAAGGCGAGACAAGTGCCGAGGCAGGCGAGGGAGAGGCCGCGCCCGCCGCGGCCGAAACGGCCGAGGGCGAGGGCGACCATGGCGGTGCGCTGATCGTCACGGCCGAACAAACGCCCGAGGCCATGGGGGGTGCGATCTATATGGCGCCGTGGAATCACGTGATGGACGAGGCGCACCATTCGCCCAAATGGGTCAAGGTCAGCCCGTTCATCGCCATGCTGGGCGGTCTGTTGCTGGCCTGGATCTTCTATATCCGTCGCCCGGATCTGCCGGGTCGATTGGCGGCGCAACAGCGTGGGCTGTACCAGTTCCTGCTGAACAAATGGTATTTCGACGAGCTGTATGACGTGATCTTCGTGCGTCCCGCAATCTGGCTGGGCAATGTGCTGTGGACCGGCGGGGATGGCAGGATTATCGACGGCACCATCAACGGGGTGGCGATGGGTCTGATCCCGCGGCTGACCCGTTTTGCCGGGCGTGTGCAGTCGGGCTATCTGTTCCACTATGCCTTTGCGATGGTGTTGGGCGTCGTGGGCTTGCTGATCTGGGTGATGATGCGGGGCGCGCACTGATATGACGAACCTTCTTTCCATCATCACCTTCCTGCCGATCGTCGCGGCCGCCATCCTTGCGATGTTCCTGCGCGGCGACGATCCGGCTGCGCAGAAGAACGCCAAATGGCTGGCGCTGATCGCAACCACGGCGACCTTCCTGATCAGCCTGTTCGTGCTGTTCGGGTTTGATCCTTCCGATACCGGCTTTCAGTTCGTCGAGGACCACCCCTGGGTCATGGGGCTGCGCTACAAGATGGGCGTCGACGGGATCTCGATCCTGTTCGTGATGCTGACCACCTTCCTGATGCCGCTGACGATCCTGTCGACCTGGGATGTGAAAACCCGCGTCAAGGAATACATGATCGCCTTCCTGGTCCTGGAAGGGCTGATGATCGGCGTGTTTACGGCGCTGGATCTGATCCTGTTCTACCTTTTCTTCGAGGCCGGTCTGATCCCGATGTTCCTGATCATCGGTATCTGGGGGGGCGCGAACCGCATCTATGCGGCCTTCAAGTTCTTCCTTTATACCTTCCTCGGCTCGGTGCTGATGCTGGTCGCGATGATCGTGATGTATCGCGCAGCGGGCACCACCGATATCGTGGCGCTGCTGCAATTCGACTTTGCATCCGACCCGCTGCACTTCCTGGGCTGGACCATCATAGGCGGCACGCAGACCCTGCTGTTCCTGGCCTTCTTTGCCAGCTTCGCGGTCAAGATGCCGATGTGGCCGGTCCATACCTGGTTGCCCGATGCGCACGTTCAGGCCCCGACCGCAGGTTCGGTCGTGCTGGCGGCGGTGCTGTTGAAGATGGGCGGCTATGGCTTCCTGCGCTTCAGCCTGCCGATGTTCCCGGTTGCCTCGGATATCTTCCAGCCGGTCGTGTTCTGGATGTCGGCGATCGCCATTGTCTATACCTCTCTGGTGGCGCTGGCGCAGACCGACATGAAGAAGCTGATCGCCTATTCATCGGTCGCGCATATGGGCTATGTGACCATGGGCATCTTCGCCGCCAATCAGGCGGGGCTGAACGGTGCGATCTTCCAGATGCTGTCGCATGGCTTCATCTCGGGCGCGCTGTTTTTGTGCGTCGGCGTCATCTATGACCGGATGCACACGCGGGAAATCGACGCCTATGGCGGTTTGGTGAACCGGATGCCTGCTTATGCGCTGATCTTCATGTTCTTCACCCTGGCCAATGTCGGCATGCCGGGTTCGTCGGGTTTCGTGGGTGAGTTCCTGACCCTGCTGGGGGCCTTCCGGGCCAATACCTGGGTCGCGACCATCGCGGCCACCGGGGTGATCCTGTCGGCCTGCTATGCGCTGTGGCTGTATCGCCGGGTGACCTTTGGCGCCCTGATCAAGGAAAGTCTGAAGACCATCACCGACATGACCCCGCGCGAGAAATGGATCTTTGCCCCGCTGATCGCGGCCACGCTGATCCTGGGTGTCTATCCGCGCCTGGTGATCGACATCACCGGCCCGTCGGTTGCCGCCCTGCTGGATGACGTGCATCAAAGCGTGCCCGCCAAGAACGACCTTGCCCCGCGTGGCGCCGTGGCCGATGCCACCGCCGCGACGGCCGGCCATTGAGGAGAGCCAGATGACCGCGCTCGATTTCTCGACCATCCTGCCCGAGTTTCTTCTGGCGATCTATGCCATGGGGGCGCTGCTGGCCGGCGTGTGGTTCGGCAAGGATGCCATCGGCCGCACGATCCTGTGGGTCAGCGTCGCGGTGCTGCTGCTGGTAGGGCTGTATATCGGCTTTGCCGACCGGCCGCAGCAGGATGCCTTCCATGCGATGTTCATCGACGATGGCTTTGCCCGTTTTGCCAAGGTGACGCTGCTGCTGGCCGCCGCTGCCGTCATGGCGACCAGCGCCGATTACATGACCCGTCACGGGCTGATGCGGTTCGAATTTCCGATCCTGATCGTGCTGGCCGTGACTGGCATGTGCATCATGGTTTCGGCAAACGACCTGCTGACGCTGTATATGGGTCTGGAACTGCAATCGCTGTCGCTTTACGTCGTCGCCGCGATGCGCCGCGAAAGCGTGAAATCCTCCGAGGCGGGGCTGAAATATTTCGTCCTCGGCGCGCTGTCATCGGGGATGCTGCTTTACGGCGCCTCGCTGGTCTATGGCTTTGCCGGCACCACCAGCTTTGCCGGTATCATCACCACCGTGCAGGCGGGCAGCCTGTCGCTTGGGCTTCTGTTCGGGCTGGTCTTTCTGCTGGTGGGCCTGGCCTTCAAGGTCAGTGCCGTGCCCTTCCACATGTGGACGCCCGATGTCTATGAGGGCTCGCCCACGCCGGTCACGGCCTTCTTCGCCACCGCACCCAAGGTCGCGGCCATGGCACTGATCGCGCGGCTGATGTTTGACGCCTTCGGCACCGTTCCGGGGGATTGGGGCCAGATCATCGCGGCGCTTGCGATCATGTCGATGTTCCTCGGGTCCATCGCCGGTATCGGGCAGACCAATATCAAGCGGCTAATGGCCTATTCCTCGATCGCGCATATGGGGTTCGCGCTGGTTGGACTTGCTGCCGGAACCGAGCAGGGCGTGGCCGCGATGCTGCAATACATGGCCATCTATGCCGTCATGAACGTGGGCACCTTTGCCTTCATCCTGTCGATGGAACGCGACGGCCGCCCGGTCACCGACCTGGCCAGCCTGAACCGCTTTGCCAGTGCCGAACCGCTGAAGGCGCTGGCCATGCTGGTGCTGATGTTCAGCCTGGCCGGTGTGCCGCCGCTGCTGGGCTTCTTTGCCAAGCTGGGCGTGCTGGCCGCTGCCGTGCAGGCGGGTATGGGCTGGCTGGCGGTTGCGGGCGTGATCGCCTCGGTCATCGGGGCGTTCTATTACCTGCGTATCGTCTATTACATGTATTTCGGCGCCGAGACCGATGGTGTCGAAAGCAATATGGGCATGGTGGGGATGACCGCGCTGGTCGTGTCAGCGGGCGTCGTCCTGCTGGGCGCTGCGACCATGTTCGGTTTGGACAGTGCCGCCGCCGATGCGGCCAGCAGTCTGCTGGCCAGCGCCGACACCGGCGCCACCGCCACCGCAGCACAGCCGGCCCCCGTTGAGTAGACCCGCGGCCGACACCTGGCCCGAGGGGGTCGCGCGGCATGTTCTCGACCGCGTCGACAGCACCAATGCCGAGGCGCACCGGCTGGCCCCTTCGCTAAGCGGGCCGGCCTGGATCATGGCGCGCCATCAGACCGCCGGACGCGGGCGCCGCGGGCGAGGCTGGTCGGGTGGCGAGGGAAATTTCGCCGCCACGCTGGTCCTGCGCCCGCAGGGCGGGGCGGCACAGGCGGCGCGGCTGTCCTTTGTCGCAGCGCTGGCGCTGGATCAGGCATTGACGGCAGTTGCCGGCCCCTATGCCCGCATAGCGATCAAATGGCCCAATGACGTCTTGCTGAATGGCGGCAAGGTGGCGGGCATCCTGCTGGAAAGCCTGGGCAGCGGCGGCGGCGTCGACGTGCTGGCCATCGGCATGGGCGTGAACCTGGCGGTGGCGCCTGACCCTGCCTCGCTGGAACCCGATGCGATGGCGCCGGTCAGTCTGCTGGCCGAAACCGGGCATGTGGTCACTCAGGATGAATTTCTGGACCTGCTTGCCCCGGCATTCGCGGAATGGCAGGCGCGGCTGCGCGATTACGGTTTCGACCCGATCCGCACCGCCTGGCTGGCCCGCGCCGCAAGGCTGGGCGAGACGATCACCGCCCGGACCGGCAGCGACAGCCTGACCGGCCGCTTTGACGGCATCGACGAGACCGGCGCGCTGATCCTGCAAACGGCCGAGGGGCGCAAGGTCATTCCCGCGGCCGATGTCTATTTCCAGGAGGGCTGAGCCGTGCTGCTATGCATCGACACAGGCAATACGAACAGCGTCTTTTCCATCTGGGACGGCAAGGAATTTCTGTCGCATTGGCGCATCAGCACCGATCACCGGCGCACGGCGGATGAGTATTTCGTCTGGTTGCAGACGATGATCGGGCTGCGCCATTTCGATCTGGATATCAACGCCTGCGTCATCAGCACGACCGCGCCTCGGGTGCTGTTCAACCTGCGTGTTCTGTGCAACCGCTATTTCAACACTCGGCCGCTGGTCGTGGGCCGGCCAGAAACGCTGTTGCCGGCGCCGCCGCGTGTCGATCCGGGCACCAAGGTCGGCCCCGACCGGTTGGCCAATACCGTGGCCGCCTTTGACCGCCATGGCGGCAATTCGGTCGTGGTGGATTTCGGCACGGCCACGAATTTCGACGTGGTCGATGCCGATGGGGCCTATATCGGCGGTGTGATTGCGCCGGGCGTGAACCTGTCGCTGGAGGCGCTGCACATGGCGGCGGCGGCACTGCCGCATGTCGATGTCACCATGCCCGATCATGTGATTGGCACGAATACGGTGGCGTGTATTCAGTCGGGGATCTATTGGGGCTATATCGGTCTGATCGAAGGGCTGATCAGGCGCATTCGCGCCGAGCGCGACAGGCCGATGAAGGTGATCGGAACCGGTGGGCTTGCGCCGCTGTTCGATCAGGGGTTTGATCTCTTCGATGCGATCGAGGACGATCTGACCGTCCACGGCTTGCGACTTATCTATGATTACAACAAGGAGGCGGGGAATGTCTGAACGCCTGATTTATCTGCCGCTCGGCGGCGCGGGCGAAATTGGCATGAACGCCTATGTCTATGGCTATGGTGCGCCGGGCAAGGAACGGCTGATTCTGGTCGATATGGGTGTGACCTTTGGCGATATGGATACATCGCCGGGAATCGACCTGATCATGCCCGACATGCGCTGGCTGGTGCAGAACAAGGACCGGCTGGAAGGGATCTTCATCACCCATGGGCACGAAGATCACGTGGGCGCCGTCGGTCTGCTGTGGGAAAGGCTGGGCGTGCCGATCTATGCGCGGCAATTCACTGGGGCATTGGCCCGGCTGAAGCTGGAGGAAAACGGCCAGTCACCTGAAAACGTGCGCATCGTCGGTGCCCGCCCCGAGGTGACACGGCTTGGCCCCTTTACCGTGCAATATGTGCCGGTCAGCCACTCGATCCCTGAAAGCGCCGCGCTGATCATCGACACGCCGGCAGGCCGCGTCGTGCATACCGGCGATTTCAAGCTGGACGGCACCCCCGTGGTGGGCGAGGCATTTGACCCGGTGCTGTGGCACAACATCGCGGGCGAAGCGCAGGGGATCAAGGTTCTGACCTGCGATTCCACCAATATCTTTTCGACCCATCCCGGCCGGTCCGAGGCGCTGCTGGCCAATCCGATCCTGGATTGGGTGATGGCGCAGAAGGGCATGGTGGTGGCAACCACTTTTGCCAGCAACATCGCCCGGCTCAAGACGTTGGCCGAGGCCGGCGTGGCGTCGGGCCGCAAGGTCTGTCTGCTGGGCCGGGCCATGCGGCGCATGGTGGGTGTGGGCATGGAAACCGGTATCCTGACCGATTTCCCCGACACCATCGGCCCGGAAGAGGCTGCTAACCTGCCGCGGAACAAGGTGATGCTGATCGTCACCGGCAGCCAGGGTGAACGCCGCGCTGCATCGGCGCAACTGTCGCGCGGGCGTTATCTGGGCCTGTCGCTCAGCGAAGGCGACAGCTTCCTGTTCAGTTCCAAGACCATCCCCGGCAATGAAAGCAGCGTCATCCGCATCATGAATGCGCTCAGCGAGCTGGGTGTTGATGTCTATGATGACAGCGACGGCACCTATCACGTCTCGGGTCATGCCAACCGCCCGGATATCGAGGCGGTGCATGACCTGCTGAAGCCGCAGATCGTCGTCCCGATGCATGGCGAGCATATGCATCTGCGGGAACATATGAAGCTGGCGCAGTCCAAGGGCATCGCCTCGACCATTGCGGTCAACGGCACCATGCTGGATCTGACCGGCGATATGCCGAAAGTGGTCGATCAGGTGGAAACCGGGCGTCTGTATCTGGACGGAACGGTGTTGATCGGCGCGATGGATGGCATTGTCCGCGACCGGATCCGCATGGCGCTGAACGGTCATGCGCTGGTCAGCGTGATCGTGGACGAGGAGGACAACGTTCTGCCCGATGCCTGGGTCGAGCTGATGGGACTGCCCGACCGCACCCGCACGGGCGAGGATTTGTCCAGCCATATCGAAGGCGAACTGGCCGAGTTTCTGGAAGGCGCGGATAACCGCACCGTGTCAGACGATGGCAAGATGGACGAGGCGATCCGCAAGATCACCCGTCAGGTCGCCATGGAAGAAATCGGCAAGAAACCCGAAGTGACGGTGATCATCAGCCGTCTGATGGCCGACTGAGCGTGGCGCGCCGGGGGCGGGCAGCGCGATGATACAGCCGCTGTTCTGCCTTGGCCTGGTGATCGTGATGCTGGCGCAGGGCATGGCCCTGCAACCGCGTGACATCGGTGACTGGGCCGGTGCCCGGCGCGACATGCTGTTCTTTCTGGCTTTGCGCATCGTGCTGTTGCCGGCGATGGCGTTGATACTGGGGCGCGCATTGATGCGGGGCCTGGAGATCGCACCCTTGACAGGCAGTGGCCTGGTCATGGCCTTTACCGCACCGCCGGCAGTGGCGGGACTGGCGCTTGCTGCGGTGTCCGGCGGCTCGGCCGCGGTGTTTGCCCGGCTGGCGGCCGTGGGGACGGTGATCTCGCTTATTATCGCGCCGGTGCTGCTGGCCCCGCTGGTCATGCAGGCGCCATTCGAGGCTGCCGTTCTGCTGGTTCTGTTGCTGGCGGGTCTACCCTTCAGCATCGGCATGATGCTGCGGCAATGGGCCGCGCAGTTCGGGCGAATGCCGGCGACGATTGCCTCGGTCGTGACGGGGGCGATGATGCTGGCCACGTTTGTGCTGGGCTGGGACGGGGACGCGCCGGTGACCATCCTGGCGGTGGCGATCATGCTGGTGGTGGCGCTGGCGATGACCATTGCCGGCGCGCAGTTGCTGCGCCTGCCGCCCGGTTCAGCGCAGGCCGTGACGCTGTCCACGCTGATCCCGGTGACCGCGATGCCGATGGCGTTGGCCGGGGGGCATTTCCCGATCGGCCTTGCGGCGGCCAGCTATGGGGTGATGGGCTATCTTGTGGCGCTGGCGCTGATCGTTCTGCGGCTGCGTCGCCGGGCTTGACCGCGCCTTCGCTTGACGGCAAACCCCCCGGCCATGAGCGACACATCCAAATCCGCCTTTGACCCGAATCCGCCGCGCCGGAATTTCTATGGCCGCCGTCACGGCAAGACCCTGCGCCAAAGCCAGAAGGGCTATCTGTCCGAGGATCTGGGGGACCTGCGCCCGCGCGGCATTACCGTGCAGGACAATCCCGACCGCAGCCCCATCGACCCGGCGGCGATCTTCGGTGACGACCGCCCGATCTGGCTGGAGGTCGGCTTTGGCGGTGGCGAACATATGGTCCACATGGCCGCACGTTACCCGGAAATCGGCATTATCGGCTGCGAGCCCTTCATCAACGGCGTCGCCATGCTGCTGGGCAAGATCCGCGCGGCGGGTGTGGAAAATGTCAGCGTCCATCCCGGCGACGCCCGCGACCTGCTGGATGTGCTGCCCGCGCGCAGCATCGAGCGGGCCTTTCTGATGTATCCCGATCCCTGGCCCAAGGCGCGCCATCATCGCCGCCGTTTCGTGACGCCGGAACATCTGATCCCGCTGGCCCGCGCGATGCGGCCGGGCGGCATCTTCCGCGTCGCCACCGACATCCCCGATTACGTCCGGCAAACGCTGGAAGAGGTGCCGCCCGCCGGCTTTGATCTGCTCAGCGAGACGGCCGAGCCGTGGGATGACTGGATCAGCACCAGATATGAACAAAAGGCCCTGCGCGAGGCGCGCGTGCCCCATTATGTGACGTTCCGGCGGCAGGAACGCGCAGACTGAGCGCGCCACCCGACCGCCGGGCCACCGTGGCCCGTGCCACGGCCCTATCTTTCGGACGAGAGATTGGTCTTAAGATAGGTCAGGATGATCTGTCTGGTCTCGTCATCGGGTTCGAACATGCCCTGTTCCTCGACCATCCATGACCAAAGCTCGTCCCAACGAAGGTCGGTTATCCGCTGCTGCTTGATGATCTCGGTCGAATGGCAGGCGGTGCACTGGTAAAAGGTTTCTTCGGCGCCGGCGCCATCGGGCAGGCCGCCGAATTCTGGATTGCCCTCGGCTGTATCCGCCGCGTCCTTGCTGGCGCGGATTGCTGTCATCGGGTCCAACGGGTTCGATCCGGCAGGCCGCCCGGCCAGCGCGGTCATCGGGTCCAGCCGGTCCTGGGCGATTGCGGGGCCCGTGCCGGCCATGATCAGGGCCAGAACGGTCGCATATCTGATTGCGGTGTTGCGCATGGTGATCACCGCCTAGCCCACGGCAACCAGCGCGATGCGGTGCTGGATGTTGTTTCCATATCCACGCGGATTCCACACCGGAGAAAGAGGAGGCTGGCCGATCCCGTCCTGATCGACCGCCCGTGCCCAGACTTCGTAATAGCCGTGCTGCGGCAGCGTCAGCCTGGCGCGCCAGCGTTGCCAGGCAAAACGGTTCGGCGGCGGGTCCAGTTGCGCGTCTTGCCAGGTCTGGCCGAAATCCAGCGAATATTGCACCGAGGCAACATCGCCCTTGCCGCACCAGGCATGGCCGCGCACCTCGGTTTCCTCGCCCACCGTCACCTCGCTGCCGGTTTCAGGGAAGGTGATGATGGATTTGACCGGCATGTCCATCAGCACGACCATGTCCTCGTCGGGCACCTCGGTTCCGGGGGCGACCGGATAGGCCGGAATGCGATAAGAAGCGCCGGTCATCTTGGCGCCGTCATGTTCCTTGTCGCGAACCCAGATACGGTTCAGGTATTTCTGCGACGCCGAGGCCGGAAAGCCCGGCACGATCAGGCGCAGCGGAAAGCCGTGCAAGGGCTCTAACGGCGCGCCGTTCATCTGCCAGGCGATGATCGCATCCTCTTGCAGCGCCTTTTCGATCGGCACCCCGCGAGATATCACCTCTTTCGTCTCGTCGCCGTCCAGATTGACGTCATTGCCGTAATGCCCGGTATAGACCGCGCTGCTTTTGACGCCCGCCGCATTCAGCACATCGGCCAGCCGCACGCCGGTCCATTCCGGGCAGCCGACCGCGCCAAAGGTCCACTGATTGCCCGAGGTGCCCGGCTGGAAAAAGGCCCGCCCATTGCCGCCACATTCGATTACCAATTGCCGGGTGACGGTCTCGAACCGCGATTGCAAATCGTCCAGCGACAGCTGCAATGGCGTGTCGACCTCGCCATCGACGGTCAGCGTCCAGCCTTCGGCGTTCTGGTCCAGCGCCGATTGCGGGACAAGGCCGTTCATGCGGACGAACAGCCGGTCATAGGGGGTGATGTCGTCATCCAGCAGATGCGGCGGCGTCTCGGCATTCAGCGGGCGATCGCCCAGAACGACCAGCCCCTGCTTGCCCGTCATCAGGTCCAGCCCCGTATCCTGCGCCAGCGCGGCCGGTATGAAACCTGCGGTCAGGTTGCGTTCGAACGGCACCGACATGCCCAGCATTGCACCCAATGTCGTCAGGCCCGTCGTTTTCAGAAAGCTGCGCCGCCCCGCGCTTGGGGTATCCGTATCCTGCGTTTCGGTCAGGCTTTTTGGTGGCACCTGTGACATGTTTTTCTCTCCCCAGATCTGTGCGCCCGAGACGTGCAGCGCGAACAGCATCCTGCGGTGCAAGCCACCGGGCAGGACGTCGGGGAAGAATTGCCTAACATTCCGGTTTTGGCAATAAGAACTCGGACTTCGTCCTTGCGGTTGCGGCCAGACAGGGATTTCTTTTTTGAATTCTGCGCCGTGGCAGAAGATTTTTCGGCCGTGGTCGCCGCCCGGTTCGCCGGCCGCTATTCCACCGTCACAGATTTCGCCAGGTTGCGCGGCTGATCCACATCCGTGCCTTTGGCGACGGCGGTGTGATAGGCCAGATACTGCATCGGCACCGCATAAAGGATGGGCTGGAACATGCCACCGCCGACGGGCATGGTCACCCCGGCGCGGATGCCGTCGCCTGCTTCGGCTATGCCCTGGTCGTCGGAAATCAGAATCACCTGCCCGTGGCGGGCCATGACCTCTTGCATGTTCGACACGGTCTTTTCGAACAGCGCGTCACGCGGGGCCACCACAACGACTGGCACATTGCGGTCTATCAGGGCGATCGGGCCGTGCTTCAGCTCGCCCGAGGCATAGCCCTCGGCATGGATATAGCTGAGTTCCTTCAGCTTCAGCGCGCCCTCCAATGCCACGGGGAACAGCGGCCCGCGGCCCAGATACAGCACGTCCTGCGCCTCGGCCAGCCAATCGGCCAGGCCCCGGCAATCGTCGCTGATGGCAAGCGTCTGGTTCAGCAGGCCGGGGATTGCGCGCAGATCCTCGATATGCTGGGCCGCCTCGGCGTCCGAGATGCGGCCGCGATCCTGCGCGGCCTTGATCGCCAGCACCGCCAGCACCGCCAATTGGCAGGTAAAGGCCTTGCTTGACGCCACGCATACCTCGATTCCGGCCAGCGTCGGCAGGGCAATATCCGTGTCCCGCGCAATGGCCGAAGTGCCGACGTTCACCACGCCCACCGTCTTGGCAACGCGGCCCTGCGCGTAATGCAGCGCGGCCAGCGTATCGGCGGTCTCGCCCGATTGACTGATGAAGATGCCCCAGCTTTTCTCGGACAGGGGCGGCTCGCGATAACGGAACTCGGATGCCACATCCAGATCACAGGGCAGGCCGGCGAGACGTTCAAACCAGTATTTCGCGACATAGCCCGCCAGATAGGCGGTGCCGCAGGCGCTGATCGTCAGCCGGTCGACGCCGCGAAAATCCAGTGCCTCGGGCAGCACGATCCGGCCGTTCTTGATATAGTGGTTCAGCACATCGCCCAAGACGGCGGGCTGTTCGGCGATTTCCTTGGCCATGAAATGACGATAGCCGCCCTTGTCGATGACCGTGGCACCCACGTCGATGCGGCTCATGTCCCGATTGGCACGGCGGCCTTCGGCGTCGAAAATCTCGACGCCTTCGCGGGTGACGATGGCGTGGTCGCCTTCCTCAAGATAGGTAATGCGGTCGGTAAAGGGCGACAGTGCCACCGCGTCCGAGCCCACGAACATCTCGCCATCGCCATGGCCAATGGCCAGCGGACTGCCCTTGCGGGCCGCAACCATCAGATCGCCCTCGCCCTCGAACAGGAAAGCCAACGCAAACGCGCCGTGCAGCCGGGCCAGGGTCGCGCGGGCGGCCTCGACCGGGGGCAGGCCCTCGGCCATGTATTTCGCGGTCAGCAGGGCGACGGTTTCGGTATCGGTTTCGGATTCGGGGCGGATGTCGGCGGCGATCAGTTCCTCGCGCAATTCGCGGAAGTTTTCGATAATGCCGTTATGAACGACGGCGACGGGGCCGTATTTATGCGGATGGGCATTGGTTTCGGTCGCCGCGCCATGGGTGGCCCAACGGGTATGACCAATGCCGGAATGGCCGGGCAGGGGTTCGTGCACCAGCCGGTCGGACAGGTTGATCAGCTTGCCCACCGCACGCCGCCGGTCCAGCCGACCCGAGGCATCGACCGTTGCGATCCCGGCGCTGTCATAGCCGCGATATTCCAGCCGCTTCAGCGCTTCGACCAGCTGCGGGCCGACTTCGTGATGGCCAAGGATCCCGATGATGCCGCACATCTCAGCGTGCCTCCTTCTTGGCGCGCAGCGCGGCCATCAGCCGCGTCGCGAGGCCCGGTTTGTTCGACTGCCGCGCACGAGCCACGGCCAGCGCCTCGTCCGGCACGTCCTGGGTGATGACGCTGCCTGACCCGGTCATCGCACCGGCGCCCACGCGCACCGGTGCGACCAGCATGGTGTCGCTGCCGATAAAGGCATTCGCGCCGATTTCAGTTCGATGTTTCATGACACCGTCATAGTTGCAGGTGATCGTGCCCGCGCCGATATTGGTGAACTCGCCGATATGGGCGTCGCCCAGATAAGTCAGATGGCCAACCTTGACGCCTTCATCAAGGACACTGTTCTTGATTTCGACGAAATTGCCGACATGGACATCGCCGCCCAACTCGGCGCCGGGGCGCAGGCGGGCAAAGGGGCCGACCGTGGCGCCAGACGCGACATGGCACCCTTCCAGATGGCAGAAGGGCAGGATTTCGGCCCCGCTTTCGATGGTGACACCGGGACCAAAGACGACATTCTGGCCAATCACCGCGTCGCGGCCAATGGCGGTGTCCAGCGCGAACCAGACGGTCGCGGGATCCGACAGGGTGACGCCGTTTTCCAGCGCATCGGCGCGGGCACGGGCCTGAAAGGCGGCTTCGGCGGCGGCCAGCTCGGCACGGGTGTTGATGCCAAGCGTCTCGGATTCGTCGCAGGTCACCACATCGGCGCGGCGACCGGCCTGACGGGCCAGCTGCACCAGATCGGTCAGGTAATATTCGCCGGCGGCATTCTCGTTCGACAGCTGCCCGATCAGCTGGTGCAGCAGATCGGCATCCAGCGCCATGACCCCGGAATTGACCAGAGCGATCTGCCGCGTGGCCTCGTCCGCATCCTTGAACTCGACGATTCGCTGAAGGCCCTCGCCTGTGACAACCAGTCGGCCATAACGGCCCGGATCGGCGGCCTCGAAGCCCAGCACGACCACATCCGACGAATGCCCGGCCAGCTTCTCCAGCGTTTCTGGGCTGATAAAGGGCGTGTCGCCGTAAAGCACGATGACCTTGCCCGCAAAACCCTCCAGCAGCGGCATCGCCTGCTGAACCGCATGGCCAGTGCCAAGCTGTTGTTCCTGAAGCGCGATCTGCGCCTCGGGTTCAAGCTTCTTCACGGCCTTGCCGACGGCCCCGGCCCCGTGCCCGGCGACGACGACGATCCGGGCGGGGTCCAGGCTGCGGCCGGCGGCAAGCGCATGGCCGACCAGGGGAACACCGCCCAGGCGGTGCAGAACCTTGGGCAGGTCCGATTGCATCCGGCTGCCCTGGCCAGCGGCCAGGACGATCAGCGCCACGGGTTTTTGCGACATGAGGGGTCTGCCTGTTTGTCTTTCTTTGCGCAGCGTTTTAACCAAGCGCCGCAAAGGGCGAAAGGCCTTCTGCGTTCAAACATCTTTACGGAAGGTTACAGGATCATGGCGGGAACAGTGGTCTTTGATCTGGATGGCACGCTGGCCGATACCTCGGCCGACCTGATCGCGGCGGCCAACGCCTGCTTCCAGGCGCGTGGCCTGGGCGATCTTCTGGATGTGGCTGCCGATCAGCTGATCGCCTTCCACGGCGGCCGCGCCATGCTGCGGGCCGGCTATGCCCGCATTCCCGCCGATACACTTCTGCCGCCCGGCGCCGAGGATCAGGACTATCCCCTGCTGCTGGACCACTACGCCGCCAATATCGCCCGCCACACGCGGCTTTATCCCGGCGTCGATGCGGCGTTAGAGGCACTGGCCGGGCAGAACCATCGCCTTGCCGTCTGCACCAACAAGCCCGAACGGCTGGCCGAGGCGCTGTTGCGCGAATTGGGCATCCGCGACCGTTTTGCCAGCCTGATCGGCGGCGATACCCTGCCAGTACGCAAGCCCGATCCAAGGCCCTATCAGGCGGCGGTCGCGGCGGCGGGGGGCGAGGTCGCTGCATCCTTCCTGCTGGGCGACACCGATACCGACCGCAAGACAGCGGCGGCGGCAAAGGTGCGGGTGGCGCTGGTCAGTTTCGGTCCCGAAGGGCCAGGAATCGCCCGCTTGGAACCGGATGCCCTGCTGCGCCATTTCGATGAGTTGCCCGCCCTGGCAAGCGGCTGGCTGGGCTAAGAGGGGCGCTGCCCCGTCGCCGATACCGGCGACTCCCCGGGATATTTGGATCAAAGCGAGATGGGCTTCTTTCTCGTGCAAATACCCGCGGGGGGCCGCCCCTGGGCGGCGGGGCGGCAGCCCCCTTGATCAGGGATTATTCCGCCTCGTTTGCCGGCTTGGCGTTCAGGTGCCCGTAATTCTGGGCGCCGATAGTGTCATGCAGCTGGATCTGGGTTTCGAGGAAGTCGATATGGCCTTCCTCATCGGCGATCAGATCCTCGAACAGGTCCTTGCTGACATAGTCGCCGACCTTTTCACAATGATCACGGGCCTCGATGTAAAGGGTGCGGGCGTCATGTTCGCCAGCCAGATCCGCTTCGAGCGTTTCCTTCAGGTTCTGGCCAATGCGCAGCGGGTCCAGCTTTTGCAGATTCGGGTGGCCTTCGAGAAAGATGATGCGCTGAATCAGCCGATCGGCGTGATTCATCTCCTCGATTGATTCGGCACGCGATTTTTCGGCAATGCGGCCATAGCCCCAATCTTCCTGAAGTCGATAATGCAGCCAGTATTGGCTAACCGCTGTCAGTTCAGACCTTAGCGCGGCGTTGAGATAGTCGATGACCTTGGCGTCGCCCTTCATGCTGCGTCCCTTTCGTGTTGGATCTTCCCGCCCGCAGAATTGGCGGGGCGACCCCAAAGTTATCGCAATGGCGCATGGTGTCCAGCAATAGAGGCATGCAACTGCCACAATCCGCACGCTTTCCAAGGGCATGATAGACCTTGCCCGGCGTAATGATCGTATCGGGATCGGCGGCGCGCATCCAGTCAACCGCGGCGCGGATGTCGTGATCGGTGATTCCGGTGCAGTGGCAGACGATCATGGCGGGCTCCTGTCCCGGTGAGACTTAGCGATTTCGTCGGATAAGTAAAGACCTAGGTTTTCACTAGGTATTGATCGAGACCCTCAGGGTTGTCACGGCGATGACTTGACGGGCGGGGGTGCAGAACGCAGAAGCCGCGCATGAAGCTGACGGATTTCGATTTTCACCTGCCCGAGGGGCTGATTGCGACCCGGCCGGCCCGGCCGCGCAGCTCGGCCCGGCTGCTGCTGGCCGAGGGCGGCGCGCTGACGGATCGGCATGTCTTTGATCTGCCGCAAATTCTGAAGCCGGGCGATCTGCTGGTGCTGAACGATACCAAGGTGATCCCGGCGCGGCTGACCGGCACGCGAAGCCGCAAGACCGCGCAGGGTGAGGCCGTGGCCCGGATCGAGGTCACCTTGCTGGAACCTGCCGCCGATGGCTGGCGGGCGCTGGCCAAGCCCCTGCGCAAGCTGCGCGAGGGCGAGGTGATTCGCTTTGGTCGGGCGCTGTCGGCGAAGGTGATCGCCATCGGGGATGGCGAGTTGCGCCTGGGATTCGATGCTGCCGGCGAGGCGTTCGATGCCGCCTTGCAGCAGGTGGGGGCCATGCCACTGCCGCCCTATATCGCGGCGCAACGCGCGCCTGATGCGCAGGATCATGACGATTATCAGACCGTCTGGGCGGCGCGCCAGGGTGCCGTCGCCGCACCGACCGCCAGCCTGCATTTCGATGCGCCGCTGCTTCAGGCGCTGGCCGCGCGGGGGGTCGAGTTTGTTCATGTCACGCTGCATGTCGGCGCCGGCACCTTCCTGCCGGTCAAGGTCGAGGACGTGACCACCCACCGGATGCACGCCGAATGGGGCGAGGTGTCGCCCGAGGCCGCCGCCCGGATCAACGCCGCCAAGGCCGAGGGGCGGCGCGTCATCCCCGTGGGCACCACCGCGCTGCGTCTGATCGAATCCGCCGCCACCGGCGCCCAGGGACAGGTCGAGCCATTTCGCGGGACGACCGAGATTTTCATCTATCCCGGCTATCACTTCCGGGTGACCGATGGGTTGATGACGAATTTCCATCTGCCGAAATCGACGCTGCTGATGCTGGTCTCGGCGCTGATGGGGGTGGAAAAGATCAAGGAAATCTATGACCATGCCGTTGGGCAGGGCTATCGTTTCTTCAGCTATGGTGATGCGTCGCTGCTGCTGCCTTAGGATCGTTTTCAGGCTGGTCAGGGGCCGATTGCGGGACTAGGGCGAGGGGTATCTGACCGCTTGATCTAGACTGACGGATTCGCGACATGACTTCTGTTGTCCGTACGACATGGCCGTTGCTTCTGGGAATGCTGTTGCTGATGGTCGGCAACGGCATGCAGGGGACGCTGCTGGGTATTCGGGGCGGCATCGAGGGGATCCCGACCTTCGAGATGTCAGTTGTCATCGCCGGCTATTACGTGGGCTTCCTGCTGGGCAGCCTGACCGTGCCCGCGATGATCAAAAGTGTCGGCCACGTCAGGGTTTTTGCGGCACTTGGTTCGACCATTTCGGCGGTGCTGGTGCTGTATGCGCTGGCCCCCAACTGGGTGGCCTGGTCATTCCTTCGCTTTGCCATCGGCTTTTGTTTCTGCGGCGTCTATATCACCGCGGAAAGCTGGCTGAACGCGGGTTCGACCAACGAAAACCGCGGCCAGGCGCTGTCGGCCTATATGATCATGCAGATGCTGGGGATCGTCGGCGCGCAGGCGCTGCTGAATTTCGGCGATCCATCCGGTTTCGTGCTGTTCGCGCTGCCCTCGGTTCTGGTGTCGCTGGCCTTCATGCCGATCTTGCTGTCGGCACAGCCCGCCCCACAATTCGAGACGATCAAGCGCATGTCGTTTGCCCGCCTGTATCGGGCCTCGCCGCTTGGCTGCGTCGGCATTTTCCTGATGGGCGGCGTGTTTTCGGCCCTGTCGGGCATGGCGCCGGTCTGGGGCACCTCGATCGGGCTGTCGGTGGCGCAGATCGCATCCTTTGTCGCCGCGATCTATATCGGCGGGCTGGTGCTGCAATATCCGATCGGCTGGATCTCGGACCGCTATGACCGGCGCAAGCTGGTGCTGATGATGTCGGCGGCAGGCGCGCTGGTGACATTGGCGACGGTGGTGCTGCAACCCTCGGTCTGGGGGCTGACCCTGGTGGCGGCGGTGATGGGGGGGCTGGCCAACCCGATCTATGCGCTGCTGCTGGCCTATACCAACGACTATCTGGATCAGGCCGATATGGCCGCCGCCTCGGCGGGTCTGCTGTTCATCTATGGCGTCGGCTCGATGGGCGGGCCGGTCATTACCGGCTGGCTGATGGGGCAGATCGGACCCGATGGCTATTGGGTCTACATGGGGATTCTGCTGGGCGCCCTTGCGCTGTATGGCGGCTGGCGGATGACGCGCCGCCGTGCGCTGACCCCGGCCGAACAGGGCAGCTTTGCCGTCATCGCACCGAACGCCACGCCGCTGGCCGTCGAAGCCGCGCTGGATGGCGCGCAAAGCCAGCCCGATGGTGGCGGCCAGTCGACCTCGGGCGGTGCGGCAGCCAGCACCGGCCAGCAAGGCGATGCGCCTGACGCCGCCTCTGAAGGCGCGGACCGGCATACCGGCGGTTGAGCCGCTTGCCTCGCCCGCGCCCTGCTGCCAACATCGCAGGATAGTCGAATGCGCAGGAGGCAGGCATGGCAACAGTGACTCAGATCAACAATTTCTGGTTGAACGAGGTTGGCCCGGACGGTTGGTACCAGCAATCGGATGCGCTTGATCGGATCATTCGCGACCGCTTTCAATCGACATGGGAACAGGCGGCCGATCTGGTCGACGATTGGGCCGCGACGCCCGAAGGCGCGCTGGCCGCGCTGATCCTGACAGATCAGTTTCCGCGCAACATGTTTCGCGGTGACGCGCGCAGTTTCGCCACCGACGCGCTGGCGCTGCGCATTGCCGATCAGTCCATCGCCGCAGGCTTTGATCTGGCCACACCGGAACCGCAGCGGCAGTTCTTCTATATGCCCTTCGAGCATTCCGAGGCGCTGCATGACCAGGAACGCTGCATCAAGCTGTTCGCTGAACGCATGCCTGGTGAGAATCTGATGCATGCCCATCTGCATCGCAACACGATCGCAACCTTTGGGCGCTTTCCCTGGAGGAATGATGCGCTGGGCCGCGATCATACGGAAGATGAGGAAAAGGTAATGAATGCAGGCGGATATGGCGCATTGGTCAGCGGAAAGCTGTCGCTTGCTGACCTTGGGTAAATTGTTTAACGCTAAACTACTTGTGGAATGCCGTCAGAACGGGGGAACATCATGGCGCAGAATTTCGATTTGGTGGTGATCGGTGCGGGCCCCGGCGGCTATGTCGCGGCGATCCGTGCCGCGCAGCTTGGCCTGAAGGTCGCCTGTGTCGAGCGTGAGAATCTGGGCGGCATCTGCCTGAACTGGGGCTGTATCCCGACCAAGGCCCTGCTGCGCAGCGCCGAAGTGTTTCACCTGATGGAGCGCGCCAAGGATTTCGGCCTGACCGCCGACAAGATCGGCTATGACATCGACGCCGTGGTCAAGCGCTCTCGCGGGGTGGCCAAGCAGCTTTCGGGCGGCATCGGGCATCTGTTCAAGAAGAACAAGGTCACGCCGATCATGGGCGATGCCACCATCACCGCGCCGGGCAAGGTCAGCGTCAAGACCGACAAGGGCGTCGAGGAACTGACGGCGAAAAACATCGTCATCGCCACCGGTGCCCGCGCCCGCGAATTGCCGGGGCTTGAACCCGACGGCAAGCGCGTCTGGAACTATCGCCACGCTTTGGTGCCTCCGCATATGCCCAAAAAGCTGCTGGTCATCGGCTCGGGCGCCATCGGCATCGAATTCGCCAGCTTCTTCAACACGCTTGGCGCCGATACCACCGTAGTCGAGGTGATGGACCGCGTGCTGCCGGTCGAGGATGCCGAAATCAGCGCCTTCGCCAAGAAAGCCTTTACCAAGCAGGGCATGAAGATCATGGAAAAGGCGACCGTCAAGTCGCTGGACCGCAAGGGTGACAAGGTCATCGCCACCATCGAGGCGGGCGGCAAGTCCGAACAGATGGAGTTCGACACCGTGATTTCCGCCGTCGGCATCGTCGGCAATGTCGAGGGCTTCGGGCTTGAAAACCTGCCCGCGATCAAGGTCGACCGCACCCATATCGTGACCGACGAATATTGCCGCACCGGCGTTGACGGCATTTATGCCATCGGCGACGTGGCGGGCGCGCCCTGGCTGGCGCACAAGGCCAGCCACGAAGGCGTCATGGTCGCCGAACTGATCGCCGGCGGCCATCCGCACCCGATCAAGCCGAACAGCATCGCCGGCTGCACCTATTGCCAGCCGCAGGTGGCATCCGTGGGCTATACCGAGGCGAAGGCCAAGGAGTTGGGCCACGAGGTCAAGGTCGGCCGCTTCCCCTTCATCGGCAACGGCAAGGCGATTGCTTTGGGCGAGCCCGAGGGCATGATCAAGACCGTCTTCGACGCCAAGACCGGTGAATTGCTGGGCGCCCACATGATCGGCGCGGAAGTGACCGAGCTGATCCAGGGCTATATTGTCGGCCGCACGCTGGAGACGACCGAGGCGGAACTGATGGAAACGGTGTTCCCGCACCCGACGCTGAGCGAGATGATGCACGAGGCGGTGCTGGACGCTTACGGGCGGGCGATCCACTTCTGATTTTGGGTGGAGTTGCGGAATGCGAGAGCCGGCCTCGGGAGGGGCCGGTTTTTCTCATTAATCGCCGACGTTTTTCTGATGATCAGTCGTGGCGTCGTTCCAGATGACGTTTCCGGTCGGCCAAACACTGATCAAGTGACTGGTGCCAACAAACGTAGGGTGTGTGCTTGAAACGTAGGGTGTGTGCTTGCACGCCCCTGCACACCTTTACGGCTTCTGCTTTGCGCCATCCTCCAACTTGATCATCGTATTCTGCGCCATCGTCCCGTTCGCCACGATGATTTTCCGCCCGTCATCGGTCCGCAGCACGGTGAACCCAAGCGACATGTCCTCGACCACGCCCACCTCGCATTCCTGCGGCGTGGGCGCGGTGATCTGCAACCGATCGCCTCGGCGGAAGGGCTTGTACAGCACAAGGCTGATCCCCGCGACCAAGTTGCCAAGCGTGCTTTGCGCGGCAAAGCCCACCACGACCGACATCAAACTGACGCCGGCCAACAGCGCCGTGCCAAGCCGGTGCAGGACCGGCACCAGATGGGCGTAAAAGGTCAGCAAAAGCAGCCAGATGGCCAGGATCGACAATTGGCTGAGAAAGGACAGCGTGATCTGGTCGATGGCCTCGGACCGATCATGGATCAGCAGGGTTTTCAGCAACCGCCGCACCGACCAGGACAAGATCAGTCCCGCCGCGAACAAGATGCCGGCCAGGACCAGCGCGCCAAGCGGGCTGGACGGGTCGAGGTATTGGACAATCGTTTTTGGCGTCATCTCGGGCCCCGCACATGTTCAGCCGCCGACCTAGCCCGAGCTGCGCGCAGAGGCAAGATTACCGGCCTAATGTGCCCAACGCATGCTGATCGGGTCCAGCGGGCGCAAAAGGCCCAACAGTTCGGCCCGCGTCTGCGGCGATAGCGGCGGCACCGGATGGCGGCAGAAATCCGAGGCGATCACGCCGCCCTCGACCATCGCCGCCTTGGCCGCGCGGAAGCCGCATTGGCGGTTTTCGTGATTCACTGCCGGCAGAATCCGGGTGTAAAGCGCCACGGCGGCATCCCGGTCTCCTTTGCGATGGTCGGTGACGACCTGTCGAATATGTTCAGAAATCATGGCCGAGCACATGGTCCCCGTCGCGCCCGCATCCAGATCGGCCAGCATGGTGATGCCTTCCTCGCCGTCCAGCGGGCTGATGATGGCATCGCCGCCCTGGGCAATCAGCGCCCGCAGCTTGGTCGCGGCTCCGGCGCATTCGATTTTGAAATGCTGGACCATCGGGATCTCGCGCGCCATGCGCACCAACAGGGGCACTGGCAGATCTACGCCGGACAAAGGCGCATCCTGGATCATTATCGGAATGCCGATCTCGCCCACGCGGGCAAATTGTTCATAGGTCTGATCCGCCGTGCCCTTCAGCAGCGCGCCGTGATAGGGCGGCATCATCATCACCGCCACCGCGCCAAGGTTATAGGCCATCCGGGCGCGTTCGACCGCGATCGGCGTCGCATAATGCGAGATGGTGACGATCACCGGCAGCCGACCCGCCAGATAGTCCAGGCACAGCCGGGTCAGCATCTCGCGTTCGGCATCCGAGATCAGAAACTGCTCGGAAAAATTGGCAAGGATACAAACCCCGTCGGCGCCCTGATCGACAATGCAATCCAGCACCCGGCGCATTCCGGGCAGATCGAGGCTGCCATCGTCGTGAAAGGGCGTGGGCGCGACCGGCCAGGCGCCGGTCAATGCGTCGGGATGTGACATGATCTTCCTCCTCGCGCCGGGCAGAACTGCCCATGGTCCAGTGATAGCCACCTGGCTGCGAGGGGTCAAGATTTGGTATACCAGATTCCTGGCGTGATGGTTCGCCTATTGCGGCAAGGGGATCAGGCGCGTGATCCCGGTTGCGGCCGCGCGGGCAAGGCCGGCGTCCAGCGACATGCCGATATATTCGCCGCGCCGCCACAGCTCGGACAGGTCGTCATAATGGCGTGACAGGGGATGGCCCGATTGCCCGGTCGAGATGATAAAGACGGAACTGTCAGGGTCGGCCAGATCATAGACGCCGCGATAACCTGCCCCGGTCACGTTGCGATAGGGGTTCGGCCCGGTTCCCAGCAAGCCGGCCTGTGCCAGGGTAAAGCTGTCGCCCGAGGTCGATTGGGTCAGGTTCATCACCCAGCCCAGACCGGGCAGGCGGCCAAGCGCGGGGTGCAGATGGGTGGCGACATGCAGATCGCCCCAACGCCAGCTGGTCACATCGGGGCCGAAACGGTCAGTCAGATCCAGGATCGCGGCGTCCAGCGCCTGCCGGGCGACGGTGGCGCAATCCTCGACGGGGGCGCTTTGGGCGACATCGCACCAGCTTGCGGCGCCGCCGCGATTGCGAAAAACGGCCTCGATAAAGGACGGATACAAGGCGAGGATATCGTCGGTCAGCGGCCCCAGTTCGTCGCGGATCAGCCGATCCTGCAAGGCTGACATCCAGGCCGCGTAAATCAGCGGCTCTGGCAGATGCTCGCTCATCCCGCCATCCCATTCGGCCAGCAATGTCAGCGCATCCTGGCGCTGGCGCTCGGGCGTGCCGCGGGCGGCCGGCTCGCCGGTGAACCACAGGTTCGCCCCGACCAAAGGCAACAGCGCGCGGGCGGCGGGGCTGACGGTGTCCAGCTGGATGGCGATGAAACTGTCGCGCGACTGCACCTCGCGGTCATCGGCCAGCCGGCTGAGGCGTGACAGCCGCATGCCGCCGGGGCCTTCGCCCGTCGCCATCACGACGCCCTCGTCGCCGGACTGTCCGGGCGCATTGGTGCCGATCACCTCGGTCGCCGCACCGACGCCCTGCCACATTGCGGCCCGGTTCCAACCGGGCGCGGGCATATAGCCGCCGGTCGGGTGGGCAGGGTCGCGCCGGGGTGCGCGACCGGCAAGCTGCTGGCTGACGCCATCGCGATCGGCAAGCGCCACCTGCATGGCCGGCGCGGTGACCTGTTCCAGCGCGCGGGCTGCGTCGTCGCGATCGGTTGCCCGCATCAGGCCGACCAGCGCGCTCATCGTGGCATCGTCCTGGGCTGCGCCGGTCCAGGACAGTGCCGCCACATGGCCGCGTGGCGTGACCTCGGCCAGATTGAAATCGACCGAGGGCAACACCGCCCCATTGGACGTCCAGCGCAGAGTAATCGGCTGGTCGGCACTGTCGCGGATTCGGATCACCTCGCGGCGCGATTCGAAATCAGTCCAGCCATCCACGCCTCGATAACGGGTGATGTCACCGGGTTGCAGTTCCTCGATGAACAGGTCGCTGTCGTCGATCCCGGCAGGTGTGATGCCCCATGCCATACTGGTATTGCGCCCCGACAGGATCGCCGGAATGCCCGGAATCGTGCCGCCGATAATCCCGCCGCCCTGCAATTCCAGCCGTGCCAGATACCACAAGCCGGGCGCGGTCAGCGGCCCCTGGGGATCATTGGCCAGGATCGAGCCCTGCGCCGCAGTCCGTTGCGGCGCCGCCGCGAAGGAGCTGCCGGAAAGGCCAAGGCCCGGCGCCAGATAGCCGGCCAGGGTTTCTTCCCAACTGGCAGGCGCGGTGCCATTCTGTCCCGGCGGCGCCATGCGCGTGCCGGGGAACAGCGCGGCATAGACGGGCATTGCCGGCTGGCCGGGCAGGGCGATCAGCTGCGGCCCGATATCTGGCCGCGCGATCGACAGGCGGGCGCGCAGGACCTCGTCGCGAATCGCGGTTGAAGAACTGGCGGCGACGAGCTTCAGCACCGCAAGCGAGTCGGCAGGTTTCCAGGCCGCGATCTCGCCGGGATACAGAAAGAACTCTGGCGCGCCACGTCCTGATGCATCGCGATTGATCTGGGTGATCCATTCGTTCACCCCCGCAGAATAGGCTTCCAATGCCGCGCGGGTATAATCGTCCTGCGCAGCCAGCGAGGCACGGGCATTGCTGTAAAGCCCCAGACGCCGCGCCAGATCGTCGCCGCGAAACGCCTGCGCGCCATACAGTTCCGCCAACCGGCCCTGAGCGGCGCGGCGCATCACCGTCATCTGGAACAGCCGGTCCTGTGCATGGGCCACGCCGAGGGCAAAGAACACATCCGCATCGTTGCTGCCGAAGATATGGGGCACGTTCTCGGTCGAGCGGATGATCTCGACCGGCGCGGTCAGCCCGGCCATGCGATAGGTGCCGTCATAGTCGGGCAGCGAGCGGGTGGCGAAATACCAGATCAGCAGGGTGATGATCACCATGCCGATTATCAGCCCGATCGTCAGGCGCAGCAGCCAGCGGAAAAGGGTCAGCATCGTCGGTTGCGCGGTCCTTGGGCCTTGGGGCGCGGCGCTTGACCTGCGCGCGCGGGGATGGTGGTGTGCTGTCTAGGACAGCAGCGGGCGCAATTCAACGCGACCCGCACAAGGACAAGAGGGAAGACATGGCGAAAGTGGCATTTCTGGGACTGGGCGTGATGGGTTATCCGATGGCTGGCCATCTGAAGGCGGCGGGTCACGATGTGACGGTTTACAACCGGACCCCGGCCAAGGCCGAGAAATGGGTGGCCGAACATGGCGGCAACTGGGCGCCCACGCCGCGTCAGGCCGCCGAAGGGGCCGAGTTCGTGATGGCCTGCGTTGGCAATGATGACGATCTGCGCTCGGTCTGTCTGGGCGATGACGGGGCCTTTGCCGGCATGGGCAAGGGCGCCATATTCGTCGATCACACCACGGTTTCGGCGGCCGTTACGCGCGAATTGGCTGCGGCTGCGGTCGCGGCCGGTCTGGGCTATGTCGATGCGCCGATCTCGGGCGGGCAGGCCGGGGCCGAGAATGGGCAGCTGTCGGTGATGTGCGGCGGCGCGCAGGCCGATTACGACCGGGCCGAGCCGGTGATTGACGCCTATGCCAAGATCGTGCGCCTGCTGGGCGATACCGGGGCCGGCCAGATTACCAAGATGTGCAACCAGATCGCCATTGCCGGGCTGGTGCAGGGTCTGTCGGAATCGCTGGCCTTCGCACAGAAATCCGGGCTGGATATCGAAAAGGTGGTCGAGGTGATCAGCCAGGGTGCCGCCGGCAGCTGGCAGATGGTCAACCGCCACAAGACAATGGCGGCTGGTCAGTTCGAACATGGTTTCGCCGTCGACTGGATGCGCAAGGATCTGGGCATCTGCCTGGATGCGGCCGATGAGGTCGGGGCCTCGTTGCCGGTCACCGCGCTGGTCGATCAGTTCTACAAAGAGGTGCAGGGCATGGGCGGGGGACGTTGGGATACCTCGGCACTGATCGCCCGGCTGACGCGCTGACCTGGCGGTGCCGGATTGATCGCGAAACTGTCATGGAGGGGTGATAGCCACAGCCTTGACTTTGCCCGGTTGTCAAACAAGAAGCGAGCGCTCAGCAAGTGTGTGTAAGATAAAGACTATTCGTTGCCCCGCCGCTGATCTAGGTCAAGCGGGCGCGCGCGTCAGCCATATCGGTTTCGCTTATCCTGCCCGCAGGGGGGATTGGCTGTCATTTTCCTGAAAGGAACCCATTGATGAACTTTCTTTCGCCGTTCGAGCCGCAGTTGCGCAGTGTCCTGCGGATCATGTCCGGCCTGCTGCTGTTGCAACATGGCACGACCAAGATCCTGAGCTTCCCGGTCAGCCAGATGAACGGGATCTCGCTGACCTCGCTGCCGGGCATCGCAGGCATTTTCGAACTGGTCTTTGGCGTGTTGCTGACGATTGGCCTGTTCTCGCGCGTTTCCGCCTTTATCCTCAGCGGCGTGACGGCTGCGGCCTATTTCATCGCCCATGCGGGGCAAGGCTTTTTCCCGCTGCTGAATGGTGGCGAACTGGCGGCGCTTTACGCCTTTGTGTTCCTGTATCTCGCGGCCGCCGGCCCCGGCCCCTGGTCGGTTGACGCCGCGCGCGGCAAGGACAGCTGAGAACGACATCAGCCATTGATTTCACAGGGGCCGGCCAATGCGTCCGGCCCCTGTTTGCATCAGGCCGCCAGCCAATCGCCGGGAGCTGGCCTGCCAGTTTGCAGGATGTGACAGGCACTTCGTCGTGCCCCTCGGTCGCGAATTGGCAGTTCGCCTGCCGCCCCGCGCACCCCATTGCGCGCCTGTCTCGGCCCGGATAGCCTCCGCCCCAAACCTGAACAGGAGGTCAGCCCGATGAACAAACCGCAAAGCTGGGAAGCCCGCGCCGATGAATATTCGCTGTATGGTTTCACCGATCTGCCAAGCGTGCATCAACGCGGCGCGGTGGTGCTGACCCACGGCGAGGGGCCCTATGTCGTCGACGTGAATGGTCGCCGCTATCTGGATGCCAATTCGGGCCTGTGGAACATGGTTGCCGGTTTCGACCACAAGGGCCTGGCCGATGCCGCCAAGGCGCAATATGACAAATTTCCCGGCTATCACGCCTTTTTCGGGCGGATGTCCGACCAGACCGTGATGCTGTCGGAAAAGCTGGTCGAGGTCTCGCCCTTTGAACGCGGCCGGGTCTTTTATACCAATTCGGGATCCGAGGCGAATGACACCATGGTCAAGATGCTGTGGTTCATGCATGCCAGCGAAGGCAAGCCGCAGAAACGCAAGATCCTGACCCGCTGGAACGCCTATCACGGCGTCACCGCTGTTTCGGCCAGCATGACCGGCAAGCCCTATAATTCCGTCTTTGGCCTGCCGCTTGACGGCTTTATCCATCTGACCTGCCCGCATTACTGGCGCTTTGGCGCGGAAGGCGAGACCGAGGAACAGTTCACTGCCCGTCTGGCCCGCGAGTTGGAGGAAACGATCCAGCGCGAGGGCGCCGACACCATCGCCGGCTTCTTTGCCGAGCCGGTCATGGGTGCAGGCGGGGTGATCCCGCCCAGCAAGGGCTATTTCCAGGCGATGCTGCCGATCTTGCGGAAATACGACATCCCGATGATCTCGGACGAGGTGATCTGCGGTTTCGGGCGCACCGGCAATACCTGGGGCTGCCAGACCTATGATTTCATGCCCGACGCGATCATTTCCTCGAAAAACCTGACCGCCGGGCTGTTCCCGATGGGCGCGGTGATCCTGGGGCCGGAACTGGCCGACCGGGTGCAGGCAGCCGTCGAGAAGATCGAAGAGTTTCCGCATGGCTTCACCGCCTCGGGCCATCCGGTCGGCTGCGCCATCGCGCTGAAGGCCATTGACGTGGTGATGAACGAAGGTCTGGCCGATAACGTCAAACGCCTGGCCCCGCGGATGGAGGCAGGTCTGCGCGCCATCATGGACCGCAGCAACCATATCGGCGAATTGCGCGGCATCGGCTTCATGTGGGCGCTGGAGGCGGTGAAGGACAAGGCCACCAAGACGCCCTTTGACGGCTCGCTGTCGGTCTCTGAACGCATCGCCAATACCTGCACCGATCTGGGGCTGATCTGCCGCCCACTTGGCCAGTCCATCGTGCTGTGCCCGCCCTTCATCCTGACCGAGGAACAGATGGACGAGATGTTCGAAAAGCTGGAAACGGCATTGAACAAGGTCTTTGCCGAGGTCGCATGACCGACGATCTGCCGGCGCTCAGGGTCTATGCCGCCCATGGTGCCGCCTTGGCCCAACGCTATGAGACCATTGAACCGGCGCGGCTTTTCGCGCCGGTTCTTGACCTTCTGCCGCCGCCACCGGCCCGGCTTGCGGATATCGGCGCCGGGTCTGGCCGCGACGCGGCCTGGTTCGCGGGGCAGGGCTATCGCGTCACCGCCGTCGAGCCCGTGGCCCAGTTGCGGGCCGAGGGGCAGCAGCGTCACCGCGACACGGGCATTGACTGGATCGCGGACCACCTACCGATGCTGTCAGGGCTGCACCGGCTGGGGCACCGCTTTGATCTGGTGACGGGGATCGCGGTCTGGCATCATCTGGATGCCGACCAGCAGGCGCGGGCCATGGCCGGCCTGTCCGGTCTTCTGGCGGACGATGGGCTGCTGATCCTGTCGCTGCGCCATGGACCGCTGGCCCCCGAGGCTGGCGTATACCTTGCCGATCCGGCGCATGCCATCAGCCTGGCCAAAGACCTGGGGCTGACCGTGCTGCGACAGGTCAAGGCCGGGTCGGTGCAGCCGGGCAATCTTGTCGAGGGGATAGACTGGACCTGGCTGGTGCTGGCACGCTGAGCGGCTGTTTTTTTGGGGGGCTGTCATCGCCCCGCCCATGGGCGGGCGCCGGTAATGTCGGCCACCGATCGCAGCTGCGGATCGCCGTCCGGGAAGGTGATCGCCACTGCACCCGTCTGTTTCAACCGCCGTTGGTCGAACAACAGGCAGGGCGGCGCTTTGTTATCCGTCTCGACCCGGTCATCGACGATCAGAATGACCTGCGCCGTGCAATGCGGCAGGGCTGCTGCGGCCGCACCCTTACCGGTCAGATGCACGACGCGCCATTCTGTCCCCTCGATCCGGGCCTGCCTTTCGCGACGCGGGCCGTTCCAGCCGGCACGTCCTGCCGATTCCGCCTGAGTGGCGGCGTCGCCATCCTCAAGCAGCCAGTTTTCCACCACGAAGCTGCCGCCTGACGGCTTTGAAACCACCCTGCCTGCGGGTGTCATCAGGCCCACGGCCTCGCCTTCGGGGGCGATCAGCAGCAGCGGGCGGGCAGCAAGGCCCCAGGTCAGAAACCCGGCCAGCACCAGCAGGCCGCCGCCGCCGCTGGTCAGCACTGTCACCGACAGGGCCGGTCGCATCTGACCCCGTCGCCAGCCCAGCACCGCCACCGTCGCGCCGATGCCCAGCAGCGGCATCACGGCGGTTGGTGGCATCGGGATCGCCGAGACCGCGCCGTCCAGATCCGCCACGAACTGCGCCACGATCAGCATCCATTGCGTACCCAGGCCCATGACCCACAGTGCCGGCGCCTCCAGCCCCAATGGTGCCAGCAGGGCGGCGATCACGCCCGCCGGCATGACCAGCGTGCCCATGACCGGCACCGCCAGCAGGTTGGCCAGCAGTCCATATTGCGCCATCCGGCTGAAATGCGCCGCCGCGATGGGCGAGGTCGCCATGCCGGCAACAAAGGACGACACGACCAGCATGACCACCGGCCGCAGCCACCAGGGGATTGCGGGCGACAGCCGCGCCCATGGGCCATAGACCAGAATCAGCGCAACCGTCGCCGCAAAGCTCATCTGGAAACCGGGCGAGCCAAGCGCCTCGGGGTTCAGCACCAGGATGATGGTCGCGGCCAGGGCCACGCTGCGCAGCGAGATCGCCCTGCGATCGGCCAGAATCGCCATCAGCATGACCGCGACCATGATAAAGGCGCGCTCGGTCGCGACGCCGCCGCCCGACAGCCACAGATAGATCGCCGCCCCGGCCATGGCCACGACCGCCGCGATCTTGTGCGCGGGCCAGCGCAACCGCAGCCCCGCCCCTTGTGCAGCCACCAGTGCCAGCCGCAGCGCGCCATAGATAAAGCCGGCCAGCATGCCCATATGCAGCCCGGAAATCGAGATGATGTGATACAGGTTCGAGGCCCGCATCAATTCATTCGTGGCCTCGGTAATGCCGGATCGGTCGCCCGTCATCAGCGCCGCCGCCACCGCGCCCGCCTGTCCGCCGATTCGGTCGCTGATCGCCTGTGCGATGGCGCGCTGCGCCTGGTGCATGGCCCAGAAGCCGCCCTGCGGCGGGGCAACATTCAGAATCGGATTGCGGCTATAGCCCACGGCCCCCAGCCCGTCGAACCAGGCAAAGCTGCGAAAATCAAAGCTGCCGGGCGAGGCCGGGCCGGGCGGGGGCGACAGATGGCCGGTCAGCATGACGCGCTGGCCTGGCCTGGGCAGATCGTCGGCCGCGCGGTTCATCAGGGACAGCCGCACCTTTTCAGGGGTCCGGGCAGGGGAAAGGTCGCGCAGCACCACCTGATCCAGCGTGATCCGCATCCGGTCGCGGCCAGATCGGTCGATCTGGACCACACGGCCCTCGACCGGGCCATAGTAGCGCCAGCCCAGCACCGGCGCATCGGCGCGCATGGCCCGTATTCCGGTCACCGACAAACCCGCCGCGACCAGCAGTATCGCCCAACCCGACAGGCGCAGCAGATCGGCCGCCCGCCAGCTGATGCGCCCCGTTTCGGCCCATCTGATCGCCCGGCCGGTCACAATCAGCGCGCAAATCGCGACAACAGCCAGTAGCGCGAAAAACACGGGGCCCGGCTGAAACGGCAAGGCGAACCAGATCCCGATTCCCGCCGACAGGCCCACCGGCACCCAGGGCATCAGCCCCGCGCGCGCAGCCGCCGCCGGCCGCGGCTTGTGGGCCACGGTGGGTTTGGGACCGGCCCGCAGCCGATTTGCCGCGAATCCGGGCAGCGAGGGTGGGGCCATGCCCGTCTGGGCCGACAATTCTTGTCCTTCTCTCTGTGGTTCTCTATCTCTCGCTGCAAATCCTGCCACGGGGGCCTTTCGAAAAGGTTAACATTCCCCGTGGACCGACCAGACTGCCACCGGAAGGCCGCTTCATGCCCGATACCCCCTCTGCCGCCGCGATCGTCACCCGGTTCGCCCCTTCGCCCACGGGCTATCTGCATATCGGCGGCGCGCGGACGGCGCTTTTCAACTGGCTTTATGCGCGTGGCCGTGGCGGGAAATTCCTGTTGCGGATCGAGGATACGGACCGCGCCCGCTCGACCGACGAGGCCACTCAGGCATTGTTGCTGGGGCTGGAATGGCTGGGTCTGGACTGGGATGGCGAGCCGGTCAGCCAGTTCGCGGGTGCCGCGCGCCATGCCGAAGTGGCCCGGCAGATGCTGGATCAGGGCGCGGCCTATCGCTGTTATTCCACGCCCGAGGAAATTGCCGCCTGGCGCGAATCGCATCCCCGGCAGCCATTTCAAAGCCCCTGGCGCGATGCCGATCCGGCGACCTGGCCCGATGCGCCCTATGCCATCCGCCTGCGCGCCCCGCGCGAGGGCGAAACGGTCATCTCCGATGCCGTCCAGGGCGAGGTGCGATTCGCCAATGATCAGCTGGATGACATGGTGCTGCTGCGCAGTGACGGCACGCCGGTCTATATGCTGGCGGTGGTGGTCGACGATCACGACATGGGCGTGACCCATGTGATCCGGGGCGACGATCACCTGACCAATGCCGCGCGGCAGGTGCAGGTGTTCGATGCGATGGGCTGGGCGCGGCCGGTCTTTGCCCATATCCCGCTGATTCACGGCGAGGATGGCAAGAAACTGTCCAAGCGCCATGGCGCTGTCGGTCTGCACGAATTTGCTGCCCTCGGCTATCCGGCCGAGGCAATGCGCAACTATCTGGCCCGCCTGGGTTGGAGCCATGGCGATGACGAGCTGTTCACTGATGCGCAGGCGCTGGAATGGTTCGACCTGCCAGGGATCGGGCGCGCGCCCGCCCGGCTGGATTTCAAGAAACTGGAACATGTCAGCGGCTGGCATATCGGGAATATGGCCGATGCGGCGCTGCTGGCCGAACTGGATGGTTTCCTGTCCGAAACCGGGCAGCCGGCCCTGACAGAAGGCCAGAGGGCCTGGTTGGAGCCTGCGCTGAACATCCTGAAAGAAAAGGCAAAAACGTTGCCCGCACTGCTGGATCAAGGGCGCTTTGCGCTGATCCAGCGGCCTGTCGAGATGGATGAGAAAGCCGATAAGGCACTGGATTCGGTATCCCGTGGTATGCTGAAATCATTGACTGCCGCAGTGCAGCATGCTAGCTGGTCGCGAGACGATCTAGAGGGCGCCGCCAAGGCCGTTGCCGAAGAATACGGCGTGGGCCTGGGCAAGGTTGCGGCACCGATGCGGGCGGCTCTGGCTGGTCGAACTTCGACCCCCAGCGTGTTCGACATGATGACGGCACTTGGCCGTGACGAGACGCTGGCGCGGCTGACGGATCAGGCAGGCTGAGACCTGCGTTCAACACCCGGCGCGCCGCCCCGTCTGCGGCGCCCGCCTATCCGAAAGAGGGAGTCACCTGATGACAGACACCAAATCCGCTAAACTCATTCTGGATAACAAGTCATTCGACCTGCCCATCCTTCAGCCGACCATTGGCCCCGAAGTGGTCGATATTCGCAAGCTGTACGGTCAGGCCGATATTTTCACCTATGATCCCGGCTTCACCTCGACGGCCAGCTGCGATTCGACCATCACCTATATCGACGGCGAAAAGGGCGAGCTGTGGTATCGCGGCTACCCGATCGAACAGCTGGCCAAGCAGTCCCATTACCTGGAAGTCTGCTATCTGCTGCTTTACGGCGAACTGCCCGACCAGGCCCAGCTTGAGGATTTCGAGAACCGCGTGACCCGTCACACCATGGTTCACGAGCAGATGAACAACTTCTTCCGTGGTTTCCGTCGCGATGCGCATCCGATGGCCACCATGGTCGGCGTCGTCGGCGCCATGTCGGCCTTCTATCACGACAGCACCGATATTGCCGATCCGATGCAGCGCGAGATCGCCTCGATCCGGCTGATCGCCAAGCTGCCGACCATTGCGGCCATGGCCTATAAATACTCGGTGGGGCAGCCCTTCGTTTATCCCAGCAACGAACTGGATTACGCCTCGAACTTCCTGAACATGTGCTTTTCGGTTCCGGCCGAGAAATACCATGTCGACCCGGCGCTGGCGCGCGCCATGGACCGCATCTTCACGCTGCATGCCGATCACGAACAGAACGCCTCGACCTCGACCGTGCGTCTGGCCGGCTCGTCGGGTGCCAACCCGTTCGCCTGCATCGCGGCCGGTATCGCCTGCCTGTGGGGGCCTGCCCATGGCGGCGCCAACCAGGCTGCGCTGGAAATGTTGCAGCAGATCGGTACCGTCGACCAGATCCCGGAATATATCCGCCGGGCCAAGGACAAGGACGACCCGTTCCGCCTGATGGGCTTTGGCCACCGGGTCTACAAGAACTTCGATCCGCGCGCGAAGGTCATGAAGGAATCGGCCGACGAGGTTCTGGACCTGCTGGGGATCGAGGATAACGAGACCCTGAAGGTCGCCAAGGAACTGGAGCGGATCGCGCTGGAGGACGATTATTTCGTCGAGAAGAAGCTGTATCCCAACGTTGATTTCTATTCCGGCATCATCCTGTCGGCGATGGGCTTCCCGACCTCGATGTTCACGCCGATCTTTGCGCTGTCGCGCACGGTGGGCTGGATCGCGCAATGGAAGGAAATGATTGCCGATCCGCAGAACAAGATCGGCCGTCCGCGTCAGCTGTATGTCGGCAGCGACAAGCGCGACTATGTGGCCGTCAGCAAGCGCTGACCTGCCCAATCGTTCTGAAAAGGCCCCTGCGGGGGCCTTTTTGCTGCGCTTTGGCGGGGCGGTGCTTGCAGCTTGCGGGCGGCGTTCATATAGAGTTCGGCATGAGTTTTCTGGCTTTCGGCATACGAATTAGTCGCCCGGTGGTGTGAGGTTTCGCGCCGCCGGGATGCTTTTTGCCGAAACGACCGACCTTGAAGGACCGCCCGATGAGCGCCGAGACCCCCGACTATCGCAAGACCGTTTTCCTGCCCGAGACCGATTTCCCCATGCGCGCCGGCCTGCCGCAGCGCGAACCCGAATGGCTGGATCGTTGGGCGCGGATCGGCATCTATGACCGGCTGCGCGAACGCGGCGCGGGGCGCACGCCCTTCATCCTGCATGACGGCCCGCCCTATGCGAACGGCCATCTGCATATCGGCCACGCGCTGAACAAGACCTTGAAGGACATGGTCGTGCGGTCCCAGCAGATGATGGGCCGCGATGCGCGCTATGTGCCGGGCTGGGATTGCCACGGACTGCCGATCGAATGGAAGATCGAGGAGAAGTATCGCAGCGAGGGCCGCGACAAGGATGCCGTCGATGTGGTCGAGTTCCGTCAGGAATGTCGACGCTTTGCCGAAGAATGGATCGACATCCAGCGGCAGGAGTTCAAGCGCCTTGGCATCACCGGCAAATGGGACGATCCCTATCTGACGATGAATTTCCACGCCGAGGCGGTGATCGCGGCCGAGTTCATGAAGCTGCTGATGAACGGCAGTCTTTATCAGGGATCGAAGCCGGTGATGTGGTCGCCGGTCGAAAAGACCGCCTTGGCCGAGGCCGAGGTCGAGTATCACGACCATACCAGTCACACGATCTGGGTGCGGTTCAGGGCAGAAGCCATGACTGCGCTCGGTTGGTCTGATGAGATCGTTAGAGGCTTGGCTTCTGACTCAGCGGCGCAAGACTACGCAGCTAAGCTCGACGAACTGTCGGGCGCGTCAGTAGTGATCTGGACCACGACGCCCTGGACAATTCCGCAAAACCGCGCGGTCGCGTTCAACCCTGAGATTGCTTATGGCCTTTACGAGGTCGGAGAGGTTGCCGACAACGCGACCGCGACGGCGGGCGAAAAGCTGGTGCTGGCCGATGCACTGGCCGAGGGCGTGATGCAGTCTGCCAAGGTTAACGGCTACACGAGGTTGCGCGATGTGGCGGAGGACGAGTTGTCAGGTCTGGTTCTCGCCCATCCTTTGCGCGGGGTTGAGGGCGGGAACGGCGAATGGGATTACGACGTCCCCATGCTGCCCGGCGATCACGTCACCGACGATGCCGGCACCGGCTTTGTCCATACCGCGCCTTCGCATGGCGATGACGATTATCAGCTTGGCCTGAAATTCGGCCTGCCGATGACCTATAACGTCGAGCCGGATGGCAGCTACCGCAAGGACCTGCCGATCTTTGGCGGCGAGGCGATCATCCTGCCGGATGGCAAGGACGGCCCGGCCAATGTCAGCGTCATCAAGAACCTCGCATGGGCGGGCGCGCTGCTGGCCAAGGGCAAGGTCAAGCACAGCTATCCGCATAGCTGGCGCTCCAAGGCGCCGCTGATCTATCGCAACACGCCGCAATGGTTCGCGGCCATCGACAAGCCTCTGGCCGATGGCATGGGCGAATATGGCGATACGATCCGCACGCGCGCGCTGACCAGCATCGACAAGCTGGTCAAGTGGACGCCGCAGACCGGGCGCAACCGGATTCACTCGATGATCGAGAACCGGCCCGATTGGGTGCTGTCGCGGCAGCGGGCATGGGGCGTGCCGCTGACCTGTTTCGTGAAGAAGGGCACGCGGCCCGACGATGCCGATTTCCTGCTGCGCGATCAGCGCGTCAACGACCGCATCATCGCCGCGTTCGAGGCCGAGGGCGCCGATGCCTGGTACAAGCCCGGCTTCAAGGCGGCGGTGCTGGAAGGCGTGGCCAACCCCGACGATTACGATCAGGTCATGGACGTGCTGGATGTGTGGTTCGATTCAGGCTCGACCCATGCTTTCGTCATCCGCGACCGGGCCGATGGCGCGCCGGACGGGATTGCCGATCTGTATCTGGAGGGCACCGACCAGCATCGCGGCTGGTTCCATTCCTCGCTGTTGCAGGCCTGCGCGACCAAGGGCCGGGCGCCCTATCGCGGGGTGCTGACGCATGGCTTCACGCTGGACGAGAAGGGCATGAAAATGTCCAAATCTCTGGGCAATACCATCGTGCCCGCCGAGGTGATCCAGCAATATGGCGCCGATATCCTGCGGCTCTGGGTGGCGCAGACGGATTACACCGCCGATCAGCGCATCGGGCCGGAAATCCTGAAAGGCACCGCCGACAGCTATCGCCGCCTGCGCAATACGCTGCGCTTCATGCTGGGGAACCTTGACGGATTCACCGAGGCCGAAAAGGTCGCGCCCGAGGATATGCCCGAGCTGGAACAGTGGATCCTGCACCGGCTGGCGCAACTGGATCATGCCGTGCGCAAGGGCTATGAAGCCTATGACTTTCAGGGCGTGTTCCAGACGCTGTTCCAATTCTGCACCGTCGACCTGTCGGCCTTCTATTTCGACATTCGCAAGGACAGTCTTTACTGCGACGCGCCCGGTTCGACCCGTCGCCGTTCGGCGCGGACGGTGCTGGATATCCTGTTCCACCGCCTCGTGACCTGGCTGGCCCCGATCCTGCCCTTCACGATGGAGGATGTCTGGCTGTCGCGCTTCCCCTCGGATGATGACAGCGTGCATCTGCACGACTTCCCCGCCACCCCCGCCGATTGGCTGAACGAGCCCTTGGCGGCAAAATGGGACCGAGTGCGCCGCGCCCGCCGCGTGGTGACGGCGGCCTTGGAGGTGAAGCGCACCGACAAGACCATCGGCGCCAGCCTTGAGGCCGCGCCGGTCGTTCATGTCGAGGATGCGGATACGCTGGCGGCGCTGAAATCGGTGAACTTCACCGATATCTGCATCGTCTCGGGCCTGTATCTGACCGCCGATCCCGCCCCGAACGAGGCCTTCCGCATGGCCGATATTCCGGGCGTCGGCGTGGTCTTTGAACTGGCCGAGGGCGAGAAATGCCAGCGCTGCTGGAAGATCCTGCCCGATGTCGGCACCCATGCGCATCCCGGCGTCTGCGGCCGCTGCGACAAGGCGCTGAGCGAAGGCTGACGGCTGGCCAAGGCGGGGCGATCAGGCCAGGCAGGCGGGCCGGTCACGGCCGGCCTGCCTATCTGCCTGCCTGCCATCCCGCGTCAGGGCATTACATATTCGACGCCGGGCAGAACCGCGATTTCGGCGGTATCGGCCAGATACTGTCCTGTAATCTCGTCAACCATGGCCTGCGTCCAGCCGGGCAGGGTGATTTCCTCGCTGACCCGCGCGGGCAGGGCATATTGGGCCAGATGCTGAATGCAGATGTCACGCCGTGCCGCGATCGTCAGCTGGTCACGCTCGGCCAAAGCCTTTTCCAGGCTGGCCCGGCCCTGTTCACTGATCAGGTCGTGAATAAAGCTCAGCCCGTCGCGCAACGGAACCTCGGGCGGCATCTGCGCGATCAGGCGGACGATTTCGGGCCAGATCAGCGGCATGTCCTCGTGCCGCCAGATCACCAGCCGGCGGCCTTGCAGGCTTTGCACGATCCGCCTGATCACGGGCGCCCAACGCAGCCTATAGGGATCGACCCCGCGCATCAGCATGTCGAAATTGCCGATCGGCGCCATCGTCAGCAGCGATTGCAGCAATGTGACGGGGTTTTTCAGCGCCAGAAAGAACTCGGTCTCGGCGCTGGGGAACAGGTTGGCCATCGCGGCCATTCGTGCCGCCGCACCCGGATACAGACCCTTTGGGCTGACGGCCTTGGACATCGCGCCGATAAAGCCCGGCATCGAGCAGATCACCCGGTCCGAGTGATCGCTTTCCAGGATCGCATCCAGCATGATCTGTTCCATCGCCGGGGTGGCGCTGCCACCTTGCAGCGCGGCAAGGGCCTCGTCAAAAACGCCGCGCAGCCGGTTCGGGGTCAGAACCTCGGTTTCGTTCTTATGCAGCCAATCCCGGTTGTGCAGCAATGTCTTGACCATCCGGTCGTCATCGGTGCCATGCACCCGCAAGTGATAGACGATCTGCATCCTGCCCGGTCTGCCTTTTTGTCTGACGTTTTCGGCACCTTATCCAGCATTCGTGGACAGGGGAACCGCTTTGCGGTATCGGGCGGAAATGTCGGACAGTTCCAGATCCCATCGCCGGTCCGAGTCGCTGCGTCAGGGCACCGGCTGGGGGTGGTCGCTGGCCGCGGTGCTGATTGCTGCGCTGGTCCTGATGCCGGTGCTGGCCGTCGCCTGGATGGCGCTTTTTCCCAGCGAGAACATCTGGCCGCATCTCATTTCGACCACCTTGCCGCGCTATGCCGCGAATACGGCGATTCTGGCGCTTGGGACGGGGCTGCTGGCCGCCGTGATGGGGACGGGCGCAGCCTGGCTGGTGTCGATCTATGATTTTCCGGGGCGGCGCGGGCTGGAATGGCTGCTGCTGTTGCCTCTGGCGGTGCCGGCCTATATCGGGGCCTATGCGTTGGCGGATTTTCTGGATTATTCCGGCCCGGTGCAGATCGCCCTGCGCGAGGCCTTCGGCTGGACCTCGGCGCGCGATTACTGGTTTCCGGCGATCCGGTCACGCTGGGCGGCTGTTCTGGTGCTGTCGGCAGCGCTGTATCCCTATGTCTATCTGCTGACGCGGGCGGCGCTGCATGAACAATCCTCCAGCGCCTATGAGGTCGCGCGCGCGCTGGGCACCGGCCCGTTCGGCCTGTTCTGGCGTGTAGGCCTGCCGCTGGCGCGGCCGGCCATCGTCGCGGGTTCCGCCATTGCGATGATGGAAAGCGTCGCGGATTACGGCGTCGTCAGCTATTTCGGGGTGCAGACGCTGAACACCGGCATCTTCACCACCTGGCTAGAGGCCCGCAATGCCGGTGGCGCCGCGCAGATCGCCTGCGTCACCCTGCTGGTCATCGCCCTTCTGGCCGTCTGGGAACGGGTCAGCCGCAACAAGGCCCGTTTTCACCAAAGCGCGCGGCAGCAGCGCCCCGTCATCCGCCAGCGATTGACCGGTGCGGCGGGGTGGGGGGCCTTTGTGGCCTGCGCCATCCCCTTTGCGCTGGGATTTGTGCTGCCGGTCGCCGTGATCGGACGCTATGCGCTGTCCTATCCGCAGGGCTGGTTCACGCCGGGGCTGGGCGAGGCGCTGTGGCATACGCTGTCGCTGGGGGCGATGGCTGCGGTGCTGGCCGTCGGGTTCGGGCTGGTGATGGTCTATGGCGTGCGGCTGTCGACCCGCCGCCTGCCGAGGCTGCTGCTGCCGGTAACGACCATTGGCTATGCCGCGCCGGGTGCGGTGCTGGCGGTGGGCATTCTGATTCCGCTGGCGGCGCTGGACCACCGCATCGCAGATGGCTGGCTGGCGTTGACCGGAACCGATCCGGGTCTGCTGATGACGGGCACCGGGTTTGCCATCGTGCTGGCCTATATCGTGCGGTTCTTTGCCATTGCGCAGGGCGCGATCGACGGCGCCTTTACCCGCATTCCGCCCTCTCTGGGGATGGCGGCGCGGTCGCTGGGGCGCGATTCCGGCGGTGTGTTGCGCGATGTGCTGTTGCCGCTGATGCGCGGCTCGGTCGGTTCGGCGCTGCTGCTGGTCTTTGTCGACTGCACCAAGGAACTGCCCGCCACCTTGCTTCTGCGGCCCTTCAACTATGAGACGCTGGCCACGCGGGTTCACGAAAAGGCCAGTCTTGAAGATTTGGGCAATGCCGCCCCGGCCGCGCTGCTGGTGGTTGGGGTGGGGCTTGTGGCCGTGGCTTTGCTGGCAAGGGCCAACCTTCGCTTGCGGAAATCGCCGTCTCGCGCTATCGGGGCGATGTCTGCGCCGGACGCGCGCTGACAGGCCGGTTTAGCTCAGCAGGTAGAGCAGCTGATTTGTAATCAGAAGGTCACGGGTTCGATTCCTGTAACCGGCACCAGTTTTCTTGACATCGGAACGGATGTGACCAGCGACGTCATCAGATACCTCCTGCCCGCATCGCGGTGATGTCGTCCCCGGTATGGCCGGCGGCGGGCCGATGAAAGACGGGCGATGAAAGCGGCCCGATGGGCTGATCGCTTACCGCCTGCCGCCGCCAATGCGGCTGGCCTGGGGCAGGCGGCGTAGCCAGATCATCGCGACCGCACCGATTATCGGGCCGGGCACCAACACCACGAAAGCCCATTGCCAGCCCCCCATCCAATCGGCGACGGCCGGCATCAGCCGCAGGCTGATCACGGTCAGGGCAAAGCCCACACCCATCTGAAATGCCAGGGCCGTGCCGACGAGGCGCTGGTCTGACAGTTCCGTCACCATGGCCGAGAACTGGGCGGAATCGGCGACGATCGTAAAACCCCAGATCAGGGCGACGACAACCAGTGCCCAGATCGGTCCTGCATACAGCACTCCGATCAGCGCCGCGCAGCTGCCTGACGCGGCCAGCATGATCGCCGTGGTTGCCGTCCGCCCGATCCGGTCGGCGATCCAGCCGCCAGCGACGCAACCCACGGCTCCCGCCGCGATGACGGCGAAGGTCAGCGCCGAAGCCATGGCTGGCAGCCCCAGCCCCGCCTGTGCCAGCGCCCCCGATGCGAAGGCCAGAAACCAGCCCCATACGGCATAAAGTTCCCACATATGCCCGAAATAGCCGGTATTGGCCAACATCAGCGGCTTGTTCAGCACGATGTTGCGCAACTCGGTCAGCGAAAAGGCCGCCGGGGCATAGCGATGTGGCCCTTCGCGGACCATCAGCACCAGCATCGCCGCCGACCCCAACGCAAAGACCGAGGTTGCCAGCACCACGATCCACCAGTCCAGCCCGGCGCTGGCGCTTCTGACCAGATGCGGGAAGGCCGAGCCTAGCGTCAGCGCCCCGGTGACAAAGCCAAGCGCCAGGCCTCGGCCAGTGACGAACCATGTCGTGATCAGCTTCATCGCTGGCGGATAGACGCCAGCCAACGCCGCGCCGGTCAGGGCCCGCAGGATGATGGCCGTGACGGGGCCGGGTGCCACCAGCAGCGCAAGGTTGAACAGCCCCGCCGCACAGGCCGATGCGGCGATCAGCGCCCGCATCGGCAGCCGATCGGCCAGTCCCGTCACCGTCAGGGCCAATGCGCCTGTCACGAAACCGATCTGGACCGCGATCGTCAGCCAGCTTGCGGCAATTTCAGTCATTTGCCAGCGCGCCGACAGCTCTGGCAGGACGGCCGTTGCCGAAAACCACGGGGTCATCGACAGCACCACCGCCGCGCAGATCAGCGCCAGGGCGCGCCAGCGGCCCGGTGCTGACGCGGAGACGGGATCAGCGGCGGCGGCGCCTTCGGTTACCTTCACCGGCCGCGGATGCGCGGGTCCATCGCGTCGCGCAGCCCGTCACCGATATAGTTCACGCAAAGCACCGTCAGCGAGATGAACAGTCCCGGCAGGATCACGCGCCAGGGATACAGCACCATCTGATCCACGGCATCGAACAGCAGGCGTCCCCAGGTGGGGAAATCGGGCGGAAAGCCCAGACCCAGGAAGGACAGCGCGCTTTCGGTGATGATGGCGGTGGCGATGCCAAGGGTGGCGGCAACCATGATCGGCGACAGCACGTTCGGCAGAATATGGCGAACGATCATCGAGGCGGGTGGCGTGCCGATGGATTTCGCGGCCAGAATGAACTCTCGTTCCTTCAGACCCAGAACCTCGCCGCGCACGATGCGGGCCGACTGCATCCAGCTGGTCGCGCCGATGGCGCTGACGATCAGCAGGAAAATTCCGGTGGCCGCGCCGAATGTCTGCGACAGAGGCTCGCGGAACAGGGTGACCATCAGCAGCAGCAAGGGCAGCAGCGGCAATGCCAGAAACAGCTCGGTCATGCGCATAAGCGGTGCGTCCAGCCGGCGGAAATAACCCGACATGACGCCGATAAAGCTGCCAAGCGTGATCGCCAGAACCATTGCCGTCAGCCCGACCGCGATCGACACCCGGCCGCCCGACATCAACCGTGCCAGCAGATCGCGGCCCAATTGGTCGGTGCCAAGCGGATGGGCCACGGAAAACCCCGAATTGCGGGCGCGGATGTCCACATAGGTCGGATCAATGGTCCAGATCAGCGGCCCGACGGATACGAACAGGATGACGCCGATGAACAGCAGCAGCGCGACCATGGCGCCCTTGTGGCTGCGGAACTGGCGCCAGACATCGCCCCACTGGCTGCGGCTTTCGCCGCCGGCCTGGGCCGGGTTGTCGGGGGGCAGATCGGCCGTGACGGCGGCATTGACGGCGGTTTCGTCGATCAGCTCGGCGGTGTCCAGCTGATGCTGGCGGTCGGTATCAGTCATAGCGGATCCTCGGGTCAAGGACGCCGTAGACGATATCGGCGATCAGGGTGAAGAGGACGATGAGGATGGCAAAGATGAAAGTCAGGGTCAGCACCATCGGGATGTCATTGGCGTGGATGGCACTGATCAGCAATTGACCCAGGCCGTTCACCTTGAACACCTGTTCGGTGATGATCGCCCCGCCAAAGACGGCGGGCAGGCCAAGCGCAATGACGGTCACGACCGGGATCAGGCTGTTGCGCAGGACGTGTTTCATCACCACGGTGCGTTCGCCCAGACCCTTGGCGCGGGCGGTGCGGACGTAATCCTGCCCCAGATTGTCCAACATGGATGCCCGCATGAAACGGCTGATCTGGGCGGCATTATACAGCGCCAGCACCGTCACCGGCATGACCATCTGCTTGACCTGATACAGGAAGCTGTCCCAGTCCCGCACGACATGGGTGGTGTCATAGATCGAGGGGAACCATTGCAGTTTCACCCCGAAGATGATGATCAGCACCACGCCGGTGAAGAAGGTCGGCATCGAAAAGCCGACCATGCTGACAAAAGTGCCCAGCTGATCGAACCAGCTGTATTGCTTGTAGGCCGAGATGATCCCGATCGGGATCGCGATCAGCACGCCGACCACATAGGACATGCCAACCACGGTCAGGGTCTGCGGCAGGCGCTGCGCGATCACGTCAAAGACCGGGCTGCGCGACTGAAAGCTGATGATCCGCTGCATGCCGGCGCTGTAGCTGGTGCCAAAGACCTGATCGAACCAGTGCAGTGGCTCGACCCAGAAGAACTGTTTCAGCCACAGCACATAGCGGATGTACCAGGCCTGGCCCAGACCAAGCGCCTCGCGCATGCGTTCCTTGACCTCGGGCGGGACCGTCAGCGGCACGTCGCCCAAGGGGTCGCCGGGCGAGGCTTCCAGCAGCAGGAAGATCACCAGAGAGATGAACAGCAGCGTCGGTATCGCCAGAAGCAGCCGACGGATGGTGAAACTCAGCATGTTGCAGGCCTCGCGCGGCTAGGGGTCTTACTTCACTCGGGTCCAGTCGGCGACGTTCCAGAACTCGGTGTCCCAGACATTCATCTGGAACCCGGCCAGCGCATTCGACACGGCCGAAACACGCCCGCGGCTGATCAGCGGCAAGGTGGCCATGCTGTCCTTGGTCAGCATGTCGTTCATCTGGCGCGACAGATCGGCGCGAGCCTGTTCGTCCGAGGTATTGGCCAGGTCCTTGATCAGCGCGTCATAGGCCGGGTCGCAATAGCGGCCGGTATTCTCGCCCTGCCACTGGCTGTCGGGGCCGGGGATCTTGTCGCAGGCGCGTTCGGCCAGATAGGTTTCGGGGTCGATACCGTCATAGACCTTGGTGAACATCTCGATATCGGCATAGAACTTGTTCATCGTGTCGGGCGACCCGACATCGCCGCCAAAGAAGACGCTGGCATCGACGATCTTCAGTTCGGTATCGACACCGATTTCCGTCCACCATTGCTTGATCAGCGCCTGGAAATCCTGACGCACGGCATTCACGCTGGTCTGGAACAGCAGCTTCAGCTTGACCCCGTCCTTTTCGCGGATCCCGTCACCGCCGACGGTCCAGCCGGCCTCGTCCAGCAGGGCCTTGGCGCCTTCGATGTCCTGGGTCAGGCAGTCGGTATTGTCCGATTTATACAGTTCGGGCGCGTCGACCACGTTGCAGGTGGGCGCGCCGGTTTCGCCATAGCCGACCTCGTTCAGCAAGGCGCGGTCGATGGCCATGGACAGGGCGCGGCGGACTTTTTCATCCGACAGGATCGGGTGCGGATGCTTCACGGTCGAACGCTCGCCCTCGGCCAGGCTGGGCGAGGGGTCGGTCAGGTTGATGATGATCTGCTCGACGATGCTGCCGAAATCCACGGCAAGCTCGCCTTTGCCCGCAGCCTGCATCTGGGCCACGACATCGGGCGCAAGCTGGATGTTCCAGGCATAGTCATATTCGCCGGTTTCCAGAACCGCCCGCGCCGCCGCCGCGGAATCGCCGCCGCCCTTCATGTTGATATTGGCAAAGGCGGGCTTGGCCGGGTCGCGATATTCGGGATTGGCCTCAAGCGCGGCCACGTCATTGGTGCGGAACTCGGTCACGCGGAAGGGGCCGCTGCCGATGGGGCCGAAATTCGCCTCGGTGCAGCTGGGCGCGCGGGCGCCGGTGCAGTTTTCGAACTGGGCTTTCTGGATGACCGGGTTCAGGGCGCCCACAAAGGCGCTGAACGGGTTCGGGCGCGGAGCATCAAAGGTAATCTTGATCGTCAGCGGGTCGACCGCCTCGATGGCGCTGATGCCCTCGAACTTGGCCAGCTGGGCGCAGCCGCCTTCGGGGTTCATGCAGTAATCCGCGGTGAATTTCACATCATCGGCGGTCAGCGGCGTGCCGTCGGACCATTTCAGCCCCTCTTTCAGCTTCCAGGTGATCGTGGTCAGATCTTCGCTGATGCCGCCATTTTCCTGACTGGGGATTTCGGCGGCAAGGGTCGGCTGGATGGTGCCATCGGGGGCAAAGGTTGCCAGCGGCTCGATGATCAGCGAGGCAGCCAGCATCTCTTTGGTGCCCGAGGACAGATAGGGGTTCAGCGTCGTCGGCGCCTGCCACAGCATCAGGTTCAACTGCCCGTCCGCGCCACGTTCGGCGAAGGCGGCGGTGGTCAGGCCCAGAAGGGCGGCGGTGCCAAGCGGCAGGATGGTTCGGATCATGGGGTCCTCTCTGTCATGTCGTCATGCTGTGTCGTCATGGCCTCGCCATTGCCTTGGGCGGCGCGCGGCCGCCCCCGGCGATGGCAAGGCCCCGGCCCGCCGGATGGCAGGCCGGGGCCGATCATATCATTCCTTGACGCGATACCAGTCGGCAGTATTCCAAAGCTCGCTGTCCCAGGTGTTCAGGATGACACCGCCCAGAGTGTTGGAATGGGCCGAGACACGGCCGCGATCGACCAGCGGAACGATGACCATGCTGTCTTTGGTCAGCATGTCGTTCATTTCCTTGGCCAGGGCCGCACGGGCCTCGATCTCGCCGGTTCTGCCCAGTTCGACGACCTTGGCGTCATATTCCGGGTCGCAGAAGCGGTTCACGTTCTCGCCCTGCCACTGATCTTCCGGGCTGGGGATCTTTTCGCAAGTATATTGCGCCAGATAGGGCTCGGGATCGGTGCCGTCGAAGTTGTTGGCATACATTTCGACATCGGCATAGAATTTCTGGAAGGTGTCGGGCGAGCCCGCGTCACCACCGAAATAGACCGAGCCGTCGATGGTCTTCAGCTCGGTATCGACGCCGATTTCCGACCACCACTGCTTGATCAGCGCCTGAAAGTCCTGACGCACGGCGTTCACACTGGTCTGATACAGCAGTTTCAGCTTCACGCCGTCCTTTTCGCGGATGCCGTCGCCGCCGACGGTCCAGCCGGCCTCGTCCAGCAGGGCCTTGGCGCCCTCGACATCCTGGGTCAGACAGTCGGTGTTGTCCGAGGCGAACAGTTCCGGCGCCGGCACCAGGTTGCAGGTCGCGCGACCGGCGGTGCCATAGCCGATTTCCGTCAGCAGGTTGCGGTCGATGGCCATGGACAGGGCCCGGCGCACCCGTTCATCGGACAGGATCGGATGCGGGTGCTTCACGGTCGAACGCTCGCCTTCGGCCAGGCTGGACGAGGGGTCGGTCAGGTTCATCTCGATCCGCTCGACCAGGGTACCAAAGCCGGTGACAAGCTTGCCCTTGCCCGCGGCCTCCATCCCGGCCAGGACATCGGGCGCCAGTTGCAGGTTCCAGGCATAGTCGAATTCGCCGGTTTCCAGAACCGAACGGCCCGCAGCCGCCGCATCACCGCCGCCTTTCAGCGTGACGGTCGCGAAGGCGGGCTTGGCCGCGTCGCGATATTCCGGGTTGGCCTCCAGCGAGACCACGTCATTGGTGCGGAACTCGGTCACGCGGAAGGGGCCGGTGCCGATCGGGTTGAAGTTCTGATCCGTGCAGCTGGAGGCATTGGCGCCCAGACAGGCCTCGAACTGGGCTTTCTGAAGGATCGGAGAGGTCGCGCCGGTAAAGGCGGTAAAGGGGTTCGGACGCGGTTCCTTGAAGTTGATCTTGACGGTCAGCTCGTCCGGGGTCTCGATATTGTCGATGCCCTCATAGCGGGCGGCCTGGGCACAGCCCACATCCGGGTTGATGCAATAGCTGGCGGTGAAAGCCGCATCCGCCGAAGTGACCGGCGTGCCGTCAGACCATTTCAGGCCTTCCTGCAATTTCCAGGTGATCGACTTCAGATCCTCGCTGATGCCGCCATTTTCCAGGCTGGGGATCTCGGCCGCCAGTTTCGGGATCACCTCGCCCTTCTCGTTGAAGCCCGCCAGGCCTTCCAGAACCAGGCTGGATGCCTCGACATCCTTGGTGCCCGACGACAGATAGGGGTTCATCGTCGACGGCGCCTGCCAGTAGATGATGTTGACGTGGCCATCGGCACCACGTTCGGCAAAGGCCGCTGGTGCCATGACCGCAGTTGCGGCGGCGCCCAGTAGAATCGTTTTAAGTTTCATATGGTTGGCTCCCTGTTTTTGAACCCGGTTCAAGGGGCGGACACACGCAGGGCGCGCAGCAAGAAGGCGTCGTTCTGATATGGCGGCGTCGATGGCCGTCACTCCCCTGATGTTTTGGTATCGGCCTCGTTAAGCGGGCGGAATGGCCTCACTTTCAGCGCAGACGGCTGTGGAAAGCAAGTGCTATCGCAATTCCGCCGCCAGCATGTTTCGGCTTTGACATTTTCCGGCGACCCGCTAGCCTTTGGCGCATCAGAAGAATTGGAACCGCCGATGCTGGACGAAAAACCTCTTGTTTCCATTGAGAAACTGCGTGTCGAGTTCGAAACGAACGATGGTGTGGTCGTCGGTGTCAACGATATCAGTTTCGATATCAAGCCGGGCGAATGTGTCTGTGTCGTGGGCGAATCCGGGTCGGGCAAATCGGTCAGTTCGCTGTCGCTGATGCGGCTGGTGGAATTTGGCGGCGGCCAGATCACCAATGGCCGGCTGATGTTCGACCGCGGCAACGGCGAGGTTGTCGATCTGGCCCAGCAGAAAACGCCGGTGATGCGCGATATTCGCGGCAACCAGATCGGCATGATCTTTCAGGAACCGATGACGGCGCTGAACCCGGTCTTTACGGTCGGGGATCAACTGACCGAGGGGCTGATCGTCCATCGCGGGCTGGAAAAGAAGCAGGCGCGCGCCAAGGCGATCGAGATTCTGAAGCAGGTCCGCATTCCCGAACCCGAACGCCGGCTGGACCAGTATCCGCACGAACTGTCCGGCGGCATGCGTCAGCGCGTCGTCATCGCCATCGCCATGGCCTGCGAGCCGCGCCTGCTGATCTGCGACGAACCCACGACCGCGCTGGATGTGACCATCCAGGCCGAGATCCTGGCCCTGATCGACCGGTTGAAGCGCGAAAAGAGGATCGCGGTTCTGTTCATCACGCATGACATGGCCGTGGTGGCGCAGATGGCCGACCGCGTTGTCGTCATGTATCGCGGCAACAAGGTCGAAGAGGGCCCGGTCGAGCAGATCTTTGAAACCCCGTGCGAAGATTACACCAAGATGCTGCTAGCCGCGGTGCCGCGGCTGGGTGAGATGACCGGCAAGGCCGCGCCCGAGCCGATGCGCCTGATGCGCGACGGCACGCGCGAGGCGGCGGATCCGATCATCTCGAAAGACCCGCGCACCTTGCTGGATGTGCAGCATCTGACGACGCGCTTTGCCGTCAAGGGCGGGGTGCTGCGGCGCACCGTGGCACGTGTTCACGCGGTCGAGGATGTGTCGTTTCGGATCAACAATGGCGAGACGATGTCGCTGGTTGGTGAATCCGGGTCAGGCAAGTCGACGGTGGCACGGTCGATTCTGCGGCTGGTCGAGCCTGAATCGGGCAGCGTGACGCTGGATGGCACCGATGTTCTGGCGCTGTCGCAATCGGCGCTGCGCAAGACCCGGCGTGACATGCAGATGATCTTTCAGGATCCCTTTGCCAGCCTCGATCCGCATATGAAGCTGTATGATCAGGTGGCCGAGCCGCTGCGCAACTATGGTATCGGCAACAAAAGCGAACGCGAGGACCGGATTGCCGCCCTGTTCGACCGGGTGGAACTGCCGCGCAGCTTCATGCGCCGTTATCCGCATGAAATGTCGGGCGGTCAGCGGCAGCGGATCGCCATTGCCCGCGCCCTTGCACTGCGCCCCAGGCTGATCGTGGCGGACGAGGCGGTGTCGGCGCTGGATGTGTCGGTTCAGGCGCAGGTGCTGAACCTGCTGATGGAATTGCAGCAGGAAATGGGCATTTCCATGCTGTTCATCAGTCACGACATGGCCGTCGTCGAACGTGTCAGCCATTATGTCGGCGTGATGTATCTGGGCCGCATCGTCGAGATGGGCACCCGTCAGCAGGTATTCGAGAACCCTCAGCACAGCTATACCAAGCAGTTGATGTCGGCAGTGCCGGTGGCCGATCCGCGGCAGAAAAAGATCAGCGAGGATCTGAATTTCAAGCCGATCCCGTCGCCGATCCATCCGATCGACTATCAGGCGCCGCCCTCGGCCTATCGCGAGGTTACACCGGGCCATCGCGTGCTGATCGACCCGGCCACGCATGAATGAACCGGTGCAACCGGCAGACCTGGCCCATTGCGACTTGCGCCCAAGACGTTAGGCTGCCCCGCAAAGGAGAGCTGATATGCCAGTCAAGAACCGATTTGCCGAATTGCTGCCCGAGATCACGGCGTGGCGGCGCGATTTTCACGAACATCCCGAACTGCTGTATGACGTTCACCGCACCGCAGGAAAGGTCGCGGATCTACTGCGCAGCTTTGGCGTGGACGAGGTGGTCGAGGGCATCGGCCAGACTGGCGTGGTGGGTGTGATCAAGGGCAAGACCGACAGCAAGGGCCGGGTGATCGGGTTGCGCGCCGATATGGACGCGCTGCCAATCATTGAACAGACGGGCGTTGAATATGCCTCGAAAACGCCGGGCAAGATGCATGCCTGCGGCCATGACGGGCATACGGCCATGCTGCTGGGCGCGGCGAAATATCTGGCCGAGACCCGCAATTTCGACGGCACTGCCGTGGTCATCTTCCAGCCCGCCGAAGAGGGCGGCGCCGGTGGTCTGGCAATGGTGCAGGACGGTCTGGTCGATCGCTGGAAAATTCAGGAATTTTACGGCATGCACAATATGCCGGGGATGCCGGTGGGCAGTTTCTCGATCCGTCCCGGCGCGATGATGGCGGCCGCCGATCAGTTCGACATCACCGTGACCGGCAAGGGCGGGCATGCCGCCAAGCCGCAATCGACCATCGACCCGGTTCTGGTGTCGGCCCATATCATCACCGCCTTGCAGTCGATCATCTCGCGCAATGTCGATCCGCTGAAGAACGGCGTTGTCTCGACCTGTGTGGTGGCGACGGATTCCACCGCCTATAACGTTATCCCGCAGGTGGTGCAGCTGAAGGGCACCGCCCGCAGCCTTGACCCCAAGGTTCGCGATCAGCTGGAAGAGGGCATCACCCGCATCGCTACCAACACCGCCGCCGCCTTTGGCGCCAAGGCAGAGGTCGTGTATCACCGTGGCTATCCCGTGACGATGAATGACGAACAGGCGACGGAATGGGCCGCCGATGTGGCACGCGGCATCGCCGGCGATATCGACATGACGATGGAGCCGATGATGGGCGGCGAGGATTTCAGCTATATGCTGAACGAACGCCCCGGCGCCTATATCTGGGTCGGCAATGGCGATACGGCGATGGTTCATCACCCCGCCTATAACTTCAACGACGATGCCATCCCCGCCGGCAGCAGCTGGTATGCCGGCATGGTCGAGACGCGGATGCCCGCCGCCTGATCAAGGGCCGAATTGAAATGAGAAACGCCCCGAAAGCCTGGCTTCGGGGCGTTTCATTTACTGCGGTGGTCCTGCGGATCAGGCGCGTTCGCTGTATTCGAACAGTTCGGTGTTGACGATGATATCCTCGCCTTCACCGACGAAGGGCGGGATCATGATGCGCACACCATTGTCCAGAATCGCCGGTTTATAGCTGTTGGCGGCGGTCTGGCCTTTCACCACCGGCTCGGTCTCGGCGACCTTGCAGGTGACTTTCTGCGGGATCGACATCGAAAGGGCTTCGTCGCCGTAATATTCGATCGTCGCGGTCATGCCGTCTTGCAGGAAGGGGCGGCGGTCGCCCAGCAGTTCCGCGTCCAGTTCGATCTGTTCGAATGTCTCGCTGTCCATGAAAACCAGCTTGCCATCGGATTCATACAGGAATTGCTGGTCCTTCTGGTCCAGGCGCACGCGCTCGACCTTGTCTTCGCTGCGAAAGCGTTCGTTCAGCTTGCGGCCGTCGCGCAGGTTTTTCAATTCGACCTGGGCGAAGGCGCCGCCCTTGCCGGGCTTGACGTGGTTGACCTTTACGGCGGCCCACAGGCCGCCATCATGTTCCAGCACATTGCCGGGACGAATCTCGTTGCCATTGATCTTGGGCATGGGAAACCTTGAAAGAATTGCTGATTTTTGTGGCAGGATGCCGGTTGAACGGCATTTGGGCGCACCTATATCGGGGCCAGAACGGGCTGGCAACCATTTGGGCCTTCAGCGCGTTCATATCAGGAAAACCCGGACCGTTCCGCAACCATAGGATGATGTTAGGCTGAAAGCCAAGGGTATGCTATGCGTCTGGTGCATGGCAGTTCTGCGCTGGGGGCCATACCGAATCACTCTCGCCATGGGCTAATCAAAGCGCCTAGCGCAGAACAGCCGGTCAGAAACAATACCGGCAAGGCCGCAACAAGCAGCCATCTGCCGATCAGAATAACAGGACGAACGACATGCGTGATTTCGTTGACGGTTCCGCTTTCAATTTTGAACAGGGCCAGCGCGCTCGGAAGTTGTTTGCGGCCGTTGTGCTTGCAGCCTTGGACGATGCGATTGCCGATGACAAGAAGTATGGCAATGGTCCAGAACAGATCGCCCGTTGGGCGCGTTCGCGCGATGGGCGTGAAGTGCTGTCCTGCGCGGGCATCGACCCGAACGAACGGGTGGTGAAAGGTCTGATGGAATTCGTGTCCAAGGGCGTGCGCACCTCGGTGGCACTGTCGCGCGAGGAAAGCGAACGCCGCATGGCCGCGGAAGAGGCCGAGGCCGCCTGAATCAAGGCATCCGCGCGAAAAGAAAGGGCCGCCCCTTCGGGCGGCCTTTCTAATTTGCGCGACATGTCGGCGGCAGGTCTACAGCTGCGTGACCACCCGTTCTTCATACAGCCGCCAGACATCCTTGGCATGGCAAAGCTCGGTCGCGGGCGTCATGCAGGCGGCCGAGGCAGCGGCGGCGCCAAGCGCCAGCGCCTGATTCACGGGCTGTCCCTGGGCCGTGGCCAACAGAAAACCCGCGACAAAGCTGTCGCCGGCGCCCACGGCGCTGACCACGGGCACACGCGCGGCCTCGGCATGCCAGCAGCCGTCGGCGCCGGCAATGACCGATCCATCCGCACCGCGCGCGACGATCACGGCATGGGCGACCCCGTCGCGCACCAGCCCGGCGGCGAAGGCGGCGCTGTCGCTGCGCAGCGGCAGATCGCGGCCGGCCAGGCCCTGCGCCTCGTGGCTGTCCATGCGCAGGATATCGACCGGCGTTGACGAGGCGGCAATGGCCCGCAGCGCCTCGCCCGAGGTATCGACCAGCAGCCGCGCCGCGCTGTCTTTCAGCCGCACGGTCAACATCTGCGCAAAGCCCGCCGGAACGCCGGGCGGGTTCGACCCCGACAGCACCACCCAGCCACCGGCGCGCGCGGCCTCGGCAATGGTCGACATCGCATCGGCCACATGGGCGCGGTGCCATTCCGGGCCGGGCAGCACAAAGCGATATTGCCGGCCACTGGCCCGGTCGGTCACGGCAAGCGATTGCCGCGTCTCACCCGGTGCGGTCAGGCGTGTGACACGCAGCCCGTCCTCCTTCAGCAATTCGGCGATCCGCATGCCCGTGGCCCCGCCAAGCGCCACCAGCGCCGTCGATTCCCCGCCCATGATCTGTATCGCGCGGCCGACATTGATGCCGCCCCCGCCCGGATCGACGACCGGCTTGTCGCAGCGCAGTTTCAGGTCCGGGCGCACCTCGTCGGCGGCAGTGGACAGATCCAGCGCCGGGTTCAGCGTGATGGTCAGGATGGGTTCCTGCGTCATTCCCACCACCGGTCGATCCTGGCGATATCCTCGTCCGACCAGCCGAAATGATGTGCGAGTTCATGCACGACGATATGGCCGATCAGATCGCCAAGCGTGACATTGCCGCGCGCGGCCCATTCATCCAGGATCGCACGCCGGTACAGCCAGATGATATCCGGCGCGCCCGGCTGATCCGCGACCGATTTTTCGGTCATCGGGATGCCGTCGTAAAGACCGGTCAGTTCCAGCGGATCGTCGATCTGCAATTCATCCAGAATGTCATCGGGGGCGAATTCGGCCACTTGCACGGCCACCTGCTGCGCCGGGCCGGCAAAGGCGGCGGGCAGGGCGGCCATGGCGGCGCGGGCCACCGCCTCGATCTCGGCGGTGTCGGGGGCGGTCAGATCGGTCCAGTCGGGCATTCGTTACCTCGCATGTCTTACCCCCTCATATGGACAAAATCCGCCCATTGTGAAAGAGCGGGCAGGAACAGGAGACCGCCATGACCACCACCCGCTTCGCCCCGTCGCCGACCGGCCACATCCATGTGGGCAACCTGCGCACCGCGCTGTTCAACTATCTGATCGCGCGCAAGGCGGGGGGCACCTTCATCCTGCGGCTGGACGATACCGACCAGGAACGCAGCAAGGAAGAATATGCTGATGGCATCAAGCGCGATCTGGAATGGCTGGGCCTGAACTGGGACCGGGTGGAACGTCAGTCGCTGCGCCTTGACCGCTATGCCGAGGCCGCCGACCAGCTGCGCGCCAATGGCCGCCTCTACGAGGTGTTCGAAACGCCCACCGAACTGGACCTGAAGCGCAAGAAGCAGCTGAACATGGGCAAGCCGCCGGTCTATGACCGCGCCGGGCTGAACCTGTCGGATGCCGAGAAAGACCGCCTGCGGGCCGAGGGCCGCGAGGGCTATTGGCGTTTCAAGCTGGATCAGGAACGCATCGAATGGGTCGATGGCATTCTTGGCGATATTTCCATCGACGCCGCCTCGGTCAGCGATCCGGTGCTGATCCGCGCCGATGGGCAGGTGCTGTATACCTTTGCTTCATCTGTTGATGATACCGATATGGCGGTGACCGACATTGTGCGGGGTGCCGACCATGTGACCAATACCGCGACCCAGATCCAGATCATCAAGGCCATCGGTGGCACGCCGCCGCGTTTTGCGCATCATAGCCTGCTGACCGGCGCGCAGGGCGAGGAGCTGTCGAAACGCATTGGCGCCCTGTCGATCCGCGACCTGCGCGAGGCGGGCGTGGCGCCGCAGGCGTTGCTGTCGATGATGGCGCGTCTGGGGTCAAGCCAGCCGGTCGAGTTGCGCATGTCGCTGGACGAGATCGCCGATGGCTTCGATCTGTCGCAATTTGGCGCCTCGCCCACCAAGTTCGATGCCGAGGATCTGTGGCCGCTGACCCGCGAGCGCAACCAGCATCTGCCCTATGCGCATGTCAAGGATCGCATCGCGGCACTTGGTGTCCCGGCCGACATGGCGGAACGGTTCTGGCGGGTGGCCAGCCATAACATCACCAAGCTGGACGATCTGGGCGAATGGTGGCGCATCTTCCATCAGGGTGCCGAGCCGCAGATTGACCCCGAGGATGCGGATTTCGTGGCCCAGGCCATGACCCTGCTGCCGCCGCCGCCCTATACGGATGCGACCTGGGGGGAATGGACGGCCGCCGTGAAGCAGGCGACGGGCCGCAAGGGCAAGGGCCTGTTCATGCCGCTGCGCAAGGCTTTGACCGGGCAGGGATTCGGTCCTGAAATGGCTGATGTGATGCCGTTGTTGCAGGTGGTCAAGGCGCGGGGATAAGCCGGCATGACCGTCGCCGAGCTGTATCGACAGAGGGTTGCCGACGGCAAGCTGCGCGCCGATCCCGCACAGGAAGCAATCCTGCCTGCTCTGGATGGGCTGCTTGCCGATCTGGGCCGCGCGCCAGCGCCGAAAACCAATGGCGGCTGGCGCGGCTGGTTTGGCGGCGGGCAGGCGGCGGGTCCTGCGGCTGCGGGGCCTTTGGGGTTGTATCTTTGGGGCGGGGTCGGGCGCGGCAAGTCCATGCTGATGGATCTGATCGTCGAGGCGGCCCCCATCGAGGCCAAGCGCCGGGTGCATTTCCACGAATTCATGCAGGAAATCCAGTCCGGGCTGGAAGCGGCGCGCAAGCGGGGCGATCAGGACACGGTGCGCCCTGTGGCCAAGGCGGTGGCAAAGACCACCCGGCTGTTGTGCTTTGACGAGATGCAGATCACCGATATCGCCGATGCGATGATCGTGGGGCGCCTGTTCCAGACCCTGTTCGATGAGGGTGTGGTGATCGTCACCACCTCGAACCGGGCGCCGGATGATCTGTATAAGCACGGGCTGAATCGACAGCTGTTTCTGCCCTTCATCGAGCTGATCCACGAGAAGATGCAGGTGATCGAACTGCTTGGTCCGACCGACCATCGGCAGGGGCGCTTGACCGGCGGGCAGGTCTGGTTCCATCCCGCGGACGCACAGGCACATGCCGCGATGGATGCGATCTGGGCCGATCTGACCGGCGGGGCTGAAGCTGCGCCGCAGGTGATCGAGGTCAAGGGCCGAACGGTCGAGCTGGCCGAATGCGTCGGTCGCGTCGCCCGCGCGAGTTTCTGGGAATTATGCGGCCAGCCTCTTGGCCCGGCCGATTATCTGGCCATTGCCAGGGCAGTCGATGTGCTGCTGATCGACGGTATCCCGCGACTGACGGCGTCGAACTATAACGAGGCAAAGCGGTTCGTGACGCTGATCGACACGTTATACGAGGCCCGCGTGCGCCTGATCGCCAGCGCGGCGGACGAGCCGGAGCAGCTGTATAACGAGGGCGAGGGCAGCTTCGAGTTCGAGCGCACGGCCAGCCGGTTGCGCGAGATGCAGGACGCGGCCTGGGGCGCCAGCGCCGGCTGATCGCCGGGGTGGTGTTACACCCTGGTCTTGCGCGCGCGCAGCAGGGCTTCGACCTCGTTGCGTTTCAAAAAGGGACGGGCCGGGCGCATCGGGTTTTCACCGCGTTCCAGACCAGGGAATGCCTGAAGCAGCGATTGCCTTGCCGGTCCGGTCAACATGCGGATCGCCATCGGGCCAGGAAAGAAGGTCTCCATCGGGGCGCCTTCTGCCTGAATGATCTGATGATCCGCGCAGGCGATATGAACCAGCGTGAAGGGCTTGCCGTTTTTGACAATGCTGACGCCATCGGCGCCGGCCGCCTGAAGATGCCGGGCGGCAACCAGGACTTCTGTGCCTGTGGCGTCGCGCATCAGGATCCGATGCTGTCCCGAAACCTTGACCGCCCGTCGCGGCAGGCCCGCGCCAAGCGCGTCTGGCGCGATGCGGATCGGGCGCAGATCGGGATTGATGTCCAGCCGTGCGGTGGAGACTTCGCTTTGGGCCACCCAGACCAGCGGCTGTGGCCCGTGATCGCGGGTCAGGACCAGATCCCCGGCTTGCAGATCTTCGACGGCTTTCTCGCCATCGGGCGTCGCGATCATGGTTCCGGCAAGAAAGCAGATGTTCAGGTCATCGAATCTGACCTCGAACTTGTTCTGAACCAGGGTATTCAGCAGCGGCTGAACATTGGTGCCGGCGGTATAGAGATCATCCGTGTAAAGCGTGCCGTCCGATACATTGCCGGTCTTGGTGCTGACCCAAAGCCCCGGCTGCGGAGCGCCGTCGATCGTCCCGCGCAGCTTTCCGGGCACCCCGCCGGTGGCATCGGTCCATTCCTTCGTGTCGATGATGCCGTCATCGTCCTGGTCGACGATGCGGATGGTGGTCAGCACCGAATCGGCCTGAACAACCCCGCCAATGACGCGCGTGGCATAGACTTGCAGAATATGCGTTTTAGGCACGACCACTTCCCCTGTAGACGAATGGGTTCAGTTATTGCCGCTCAATCTGCATCACGCGAATGGAATAGTTGTATATAATAATCAATGCGCGACTGTGCCAAACGGCCGGTCGCGATTCAGCCGGGCCCGGCCGTCAGCTGTTTTCGCGCAGGACCCGGCCAGCCAGATAGAGCGATCCGCAGATCAGGATCCGGCTTTCGGGCGAGGCCGTCGCGATGGCGCGGATTGCCGTTTCGGCATCGGGGGCGGTCCGGGTTGCCAGGCCGGCTTCCTGCGCGGCGTTTGCCGTGTCCTCGGCGGGCAGAGTGTTCGGCTCGCCGGGAATGGCGATGGCGGTCAGGCTGTCGGCCTGCGCGGCGAGCGGGCGCATATAGCCCAGAACGTCCTTGGTGTTCAGCATGCCGCAGACCAGATGCGTCGGGCGCCGTGGCATGGCGGCCAGCGTCGCGGCCACGGCCTGCCCGCCGGCGGGGTTATGGCCACCATCCAGCCACAGTTCGGCATTGGGACCGGCGGCCTCGACCAACGGGCCCTGCGTCAGCCGCTGCATCCGGGCGGGCCATTCGGCGCGGGTCACGGCGGCGCGGGTCTGGTCAGCGCTGGCGCCAAGGGCGCGCAAGGCAGCCAAAGCCGTGCCCGCATTGTCGATCTGATGCGGCCCCGGAAGGTTCGGCAAGGGCAGGTCCAGCAATCCGTTTTCGTCCTGAAAGACCAGCGAGTCGCGTTCCCGCCGTGCCGTCCAGTGCTGGCCGGACGCTGAAAGCGGCGCCATCAGCCGCGCGGCGCGGGCCTCGATCACCATCAGCGCCTCGTCATCCTGCGGGGCGACGATGCACGGCGTGCGAGGCTTGATGATGCCGGCCTTTTCGCCGGCGATCAGGGGCAGGGTGTCGCCCAGATATTGGGTGTGGTCGATGCTGACCGGGGTGATGACGGTCAGTCGGGGCGCGTCGATGACATTGGTGGCGTCCAGCCGGCCACCCAGCCCGACCTCTAGCAGGGTATAGTCGGCCGGCACGCGTGAGAAGGCGAGGAAAGCGGCCGCCGTCGTGATTTCGAAGAAGGTGATCGGGTGGCCCTGATTGGCGGCCTCGCATTCTTCCAGCGTGGTGGCCAGCAGGGTTTCGTCGATCAGCTGGCCGGCAAGGCGGATGCGTTCGTGAAAGCGCGCCAGATGCGGCGAGGTATAGGCATGCACGCGGGCGCCGCCGGCTTCCAGCCCGGCGCGGATCATTGCCTGGGTCGAGCCCTTGCCATTGGTTCCGGCGATATGGATGACCGGCGGGATGCGGCGTTCGGGGTGATCCAGCGCCGCCAGAAGGCGGTGCATGCGGTCCAGCGACAGGTCAATGACCTTGGGGTGCAGCGACATCAGGCGGTCGAGAATGGCGTCGGATTGGCTCATCGGTTCACCAAGCCGGGGGCCTTGCCCCCGGACCCCCAGGATATTTGGACACGGCTGATGATCAGGCGGTTTTCGCAGGCGGGGCCGTTTTTTCAGTTTCGCCCGGCGGCGGCAGGTCGCCCGCGACCGGGGCGGGCAGCCGACCAAGCAGGCGCAGGATCGAGATCAGTTCCGGCCGCAGCTGTTTGCGGTGCGTCACCCGGTCCAGCATGCCATGTTCCAGCAGATATTCGGCGCGCTGGAAGCCTTCGGGCAGTTTCTCGCGGATGGTCTGTTCGATGACGCGGGGGCCGGCGAAGCAGATCAGGGCGCCCGGTTCTGCAATCTGGATGTCGCCCAGCATGGCATAGCTGGCCGTGACCCCGCCCGTGGTCGGGTGGGTCAGCACGACGATATAGGGAAGGCCGGCTTCTTTCAGCATTTCGACGGCGACGGTGGTGCGGGGCATCTGCATCAGCGACAGGATGCCTTCCTGCATGCGCGCGCCGCCAGCGGCCGAGAACAGGACCAGCGGGCGTTTCAGTTTCACCGCGCGTTCGGCCGCCGCGATGATGGCATTGCCGACATACATGCCCATCGACCCGGCCATGAAGCTGAAATCCTGTGCCGCGGCGACGATGGGGGTGCGGCCGATCTCGCCCTCGGCGACCAGCATCGCCTCTTTCTCGCCGGTGGATTTCTGGGCGGCCTTCATCCGTTCGGGATATTTCTTCTGATCGCGGAATTGCAGCGGGTCGGCCAAAGGTTCGGGCACCTTGACCTCGATGAAGACGCCGCCGTCGAACAATGCGTGGAAGCGTTCGCGCGGGGTGATCGCCATGTGGTGATCGCAGCTGGTGCAGACGTTCAGATTGTCGGCCAGTTCGCGGTGAAACAGCATGGTTCCGCATTCGGGGCATTTGGTCCACAGGTTTTCCGGGACCTCGCGGCGTGAGAACAGCGAATTGATCCGGGGACGGACATAGTTGGTGATCCAGTTCATCGCGGCAGCCCCTGTCAGCATTTCCTGTGGCATTTTGCGTTCCAGATAGGGCTGAAGGCGGGGAATTGCAATCGCCGGCGCGGCGATGGAAGATGCGGGCATGTGGCCGACTGCCTTATTGTTCATGCATAATGTTGCCGCGCTTGCGGTTGTGGCGCGGGTCTTGATTCGCCCCAGGATGGAGCCGTCCGTCCGGCTGGCCTGGATCATGATCGTCGAGGCGGTGCCTCTGGTCGGAATCATGGCCTATCTGCTGTTCGGCGAGGTGCGGATGAGCACCGCCGAGGTGCAGAAGATGGCCGATGTGCGCGACCGGCTGACCGGATTGCGCCGGCCCAGCCCGAACACGATCGAACATCCTCCTCGCCGGTTGGAGCCGGTCTTTGCAGCCAACCGCTCGGTCGGGGGGCTGCCTGCGGTGGATGGCAACCGGATGGAATTGCTGCCCGAGGGTGATGACGCCATCGACCACATGATCAATGCGATCGACAGTGCCCGCGATCATGTGCATATCGTCTTTTATATCTGGCTTGATGATCACAGCGGCACGCGCATGGCACAGGCGGTCGAGCGGGCGGCTGCGCGCGGCGTGGCGTGCCGGGTTATTGTCGATGCCCTTGGGTCGCGGCAATTCGTCCGCTCGGATCTGTGGCGGCGGTTGCAGGCGGCCGGGGCGGAATGCGTGACGGCCTTTCCCTGGGGTATCCCGCTGATCAGCATGTTGTTTCAGCGGCTGGATCTGCGCAATCACCGCAAGATCATGGTGGTCGATAACCGCATCGCCTTTACCGGCAGCCGGAACTGTGCCGACATGGCTTTTGCCGTGAAGGCGAAATATGCGCCCTGGGTCGATATTCTGATGTCGGCCGAGGGGCCGGTGGTGCGGCAGTTGCAGGGCGTCTTTCTGTCCGACTGGATGAGCTATACCGGCCGCGATCTGGGCGAGATGCTGGTCATGGTCGATGCCGTCGATGAACCGGGTCTTGCCGCGCAGGTGGTGCCGACGGGGCCGGACCGGCGGGCGGGCAGCATCTCGGACTGTCTGGCGACGATGATCCTGAATGCCCGGCACGAGGTGGTGCTGACCACCCCCTATTACGTGCCCGACATGGCGCTGGATGCCGCGATCCGTGCCGCCGCCCGTCGCGGGGTCGAGGTGACGATGATCCTGCCCGCGCGCAACGATTCCGTCATCGTGGGCGCCACCAGCGAGGGTTTCTATTACGGGTTGCTGCTTGCCGGCGTGCGGCTGCATCTGTTCCAGCCCGGTCTGCTGCATGCCAAGATCGCCACGGTCGACCGGCGCTATGCCATGATCGGCAGCGCCAATCTGGATCGCCGCAGTTTTGAACTGAATTACGAGGTCAACATGGCCATCTATGACCGGCAAATGACCGAAGAGCTGAACCTGCGTCAGGCCAGCTATATCGACCGCTCGGTCGAGTTGACGCTGGATCAGGTGCGCAACTGGGGCATGCTGCGCCGCATTCGCAACAATCTGCTGGCGCTGGCCTCGCCGCTGCTGTGAGGCGACATGCCCTTGCCCCTGCTGTCGCGGGCAATTAAGCCAAGAGCAGCCATATTCTGCCAGCTTGAGGGTCCGCCATGTCGTCCAACCGCCGCTTTGACAAATCCAGGCTTCCCAGCCGTCATGTCACCGAAGGGCCCGAGCGCGCGCCCCATCGCAGCTATTTCTATGCGATGGGCATCAGCGAGGAAGAAATCCACAGCCCCTGGGTCGGCGTCGCGACCTGCTGGAACGAGGCTGCGCCCTGCAATATCGCACTGAACCGTCAGGCTCAGTCGGTCAAGCAGGGCGTCAAGAAGGGCGGCGGCTGCCCGCGTGAATTCACCACCATCACCGTCACCGATGGCATTGCCATGGGGCATGAGGGGATGAGGTCGTCTCTGGCCAGCCGCGATGCCATCGCCGACACGGTCGAGCTGACGATGCGCGGCCATTGCTATGACGCGCTGGTTGGCCTTGCGGGCTGTGACAAGTCGCTGCCGGGGATGATGATGGCCATGGTGCGGCTGAATGTGCCTTCGGTCTTTATCTATGGCGGGTCGATCCTGCCGGGCAAGCTGAACGGCAAGGACGTGGTCGTGCAGGATGTGTTCGAGGCCGTTGGCCAGCATGCCGCCGGCAATATGTCCGATGCCGAGCTGGAGATCCTGGAGCGCGTGGCCTGCCCAAGCGCCGGGGCTTGCGGCGGGCAGTATACGGCCAACACCATGGCCTGCGTCAGCGAGGCGATCGGCCTGGCGCTGATGAACAGTTCAGGTGCGCCCGCGCCTTATGAAAGCCGCGATCAGTATGGTCTGGCCTCGGGCGAGGCGGTGATGAACCTGATCGAAAAGAACATCCGTGCCCGCGACGTGGTCACGCGCAAGGCGCTGGAAAACGCCGCCCGCGTGGTGGCCTGCACCGGCGGGTCGACCAATGGCGGGCTGCACCTTCCGGCCATCGCCCATGAGGCCGGGATCGACTTTGACCTGTTCGACGTGACCGACATCTTCCGCGACACGCCCTATTTCGTGAATCTGCGTCCGGGTGGCGAATATGTTGCCAAGGACCTGTTCGAGGTGGGCGGCGTGCCCGTCGTCATGCGCGAATTGCGCAAGGCCGGGCTGATTCACGAAGATTGCATGACCGCATCGGGCCGCACCATGGGCGAGGAACTGGACCTGATCCAGCGTGAAGCCGATGGCAAGGTTATCCACCCGGTCGAAACCCCGATCACCCCCACCGGCGGCGTTGTTGGCCTGAAGGGCAATCTGGCGCCCGACGGGGCCATCGTGAAGGTCGCCGGGATGAGCACGGCCGAGCAGGTGTTCACCGGCCCGGCCCGCGTTTTCGAATGCGAAGAAGAGGCCTTTGCCGCCGTGCAAAAGCGCACATACCAGGAAGGCGAGGTCATCGTCATCCGCAATGAGGGGCCGGCGGGCGGCCCCGGCATGCGCGAGATGCTGTCGACCACCGCGGCCCTGTCGGGGCAGGGCATGGGCAAGAAGGTGGCCTTGATCACCGATGGGCGTTTCTCGGGCGCAACGCGCGGCTTCTGCGTGGGCCATGTCGGACCGGAATCCGCTCATGGCGGGCCGATCGCCTTGCTGAAGGATGGCGACATGATCACCATCGACGCGGTGAAGGGTGAAATCAGCGTGGCCCTGTCGGATGAGGAATTGGCCAGTCGCAAGGCCGCCTGGAAGGGCGCGCGCAAGACCGACTATGCCAGCGGCGCGCTGTGGAAATATTCGCAACTTGTCGGTGGGGCGCGTTACGGTGCGGTGACCCATCCGGGTGCCGAAAAGGAAACCCATATCTATATGGACCAATAGCAAAGGGAAGACAGCGCGTGACGATGCGGCCAAGGTCATGGTTGTCCCGGTTCCGGCGCGAACGCGGCGCCCGCGAATGGTCGCGGGTCGCCGATGGCGCGGCCGGGCTGGGCGCGGCCGACCGCCGCAGCCTGCAACCCGAGGCCCATGCCCTGCGCCAGGATCTGAACCGCTTTCTTCAGATCACCCGGCCCTCGGTGCGCCTGTCGCAGGCCGCGCTTGATGCGCTGCCTCTGCCGGCGGGAACGGATTGGCAGTGGCGACCGGGTTTTCTGTCGCGGCCTCTGTCCCCTTCGGGCATGGTCTCGCCTGAAAACGGTCAGGTTCTGGGTGATCAGGTCACGCTGTGGCATGACTGCGCCAAGCGCGCGCTGATCCTGCGGCAATTGCCCAATGCAGAGGTGACGGCGCTTGCCCGCTATGGGATGACGCTAGAGGTGATGGGGTTCACTGGCGGCTTTCTTTCGCTGGCGGTGGATCTGCCTGCGGATGCGATGCATGGCTTGTCGCCGGCACATGTGCTGCGGCTGGAAACCATGTTGCAGCCTGAACGGCCGCTGCCGATCTATGCCCGGCTGAACATCACCCATGGTCCCAATACCGAAGGCATCCTGCGCGAGATCGACATGCGCGGCGCGGGGCCGCAGGTGGTCGAATTCGATCTGGCCGGCATCGAACTGAACGAGAACCGGCTGGAAAAGATCTGGCTGGACCTGATTTTCGAGAAGCCGCAGATGAACGCGATCTCGATCCGGGAATTTATTGTCTCGCGCCATCCGCGTGCGAATTTCTGACGGGCATTTCTGACGAGTCTGACGGTTTGAATGATGACTGATTTTGAAGACCATGGCCTTTCGGCCGGAATCTGGTCCGGCGTGCTGCGTCGGGAAAACGCCCCGGCACGTGTCCTGTTGACCCATCTGGGCCGTCCCGTGGCCGAGGCGCAGCTGTCACCCGCCGCCGATGGCGAGTGGCGCGTCAGTGCAGGTATTTCGTCGGATCTGCTGTCGGATGGCCTGCAATGCTTTCTGCTGATGGCCGAGCCGCCCGAGGCCGGGCCTGAAGGGGCGGGGGCCGAGCATCTGGCCAGCCTGACGGTTCTGGCCGGCGTTCCACTGGATCAGGACATCCATGCCGAGGTGGAATTGCTGCGCGCCGAGATCGACATGCTGAAGCGCGAAATGCGCCGCCTCGCCACGCGGGAAGCTTAGACGGGTTCCTTGTGAATCGGCCCGGCCCGGCCTATATCCCCCTCTCGCATCTGAACCCGAGGTGGCCATGTCTGATCTGCAAACCCCTTATTACCTGATCGACAAGTCCCGCCTGCGCGCGAATATGGAAAAGATCGCCTGGCTGCGCGAACACTCGGGCGCCAAGGCGCTGCTGGCGCTGAAATGCTATGCCACCTGGTCGACCTTTGATTTCATGCGCGATTTCATGGATGGCACCACCTCGTCCAGCCTTTACGAGCTGCGCCTTGGGGCCGAGGAATTCGGTCGCGAAACCCATGCCTATTCCGTGGCCTGGGCCGATCACGAAATTGACGAGGCCATCGGCTATGCCGACAAGATCATCTTCAACAGCCTGGGCCAGTTGGACCGTTTCGGCGACAAGGCCCGCGCCAAGGGCATTCAGGCCGGTCTGCGGCTGAACCCGCGCTTTTCCACCAGCGGCTTTGATCTGGCTGACCCCGCGCGCCCCTTCAGCCGGCTTGGCGAATGGGACATGCCCCGGCTGGAAGCCGCGCTGGATCGGATCAGCGGCGTCATGATCCATTACAATTGCGAGAACGGCGATTTCGACCTGTTCGACCAACAGCTTTCACGGATCGAGGCTGAATTTGGTGGCTTCCTTGACCGGCTGGACTGGGTCAGCCTTGGTGGCGGCATTCATTTCACCGGCGAAGGCTATCCCTTGCAGGCGCTGGCCGACCGGTTGCGCGCGTTTTCGGAAAAGCACGGCGTTCAGGTCTATCTGGAACCGGGCGAGGCCAGCATCACCGGCAGCGCCAGCCTTGAGGTCAGCGTGCTGGACCTGATCCATAACGGCAAGGATGTAGCGGTGGTCGACAGCAGCATCGAGGCGCATATGCTGGACCTGCTGATCTATCGCGAGACCGCCAAGCTGCCGCAGGCGGGCGGGCATGAATACCAGATTGCAGGCAAGACCTGCCTTGCGGGCGATATTTTCGGCGATGCGCGGTTCGACCGACCGCTGGCCATCGGCGACCGGATCAGCATCGCGGATGCGGCTGGTTACACAATGGTCAAGAAAAACTGGTTCAACGGTGTGGCGATGCCCGCCATCGCCATCAGGGAAGAGGACGGAACGGTCCGCACCGTTCGGCGGTTCTCGTATGACGACTACAAGGGCAGCCTGTCCTGACGGCAGGTGCACCCCCAACCTCTGCCACCGGGAAGGAGACAGACTTGGCCGACAAGAAAAACCTGCTGATCATCGGCGCGGGCGGCGTCGCGCAAGTGACCGCGCACAAGGCCGCGCAATGGGCCGATGAATTCGGGTCGCTGCATATCGCCAGCCGCACGCAATCCAAGGCCGATGCCATCGTCGCCACCCTGCGCGACAAGGGCCACAAGATGCCCTTTGAAACCCACGCGCTGGACGCGATGGACAGCAAGGCCGTGGCCGATCTGATCCGCAAGCTGGACGTGAAGGTTGTGATCAATGTCGGTTCCGCCTTCATCAACATGACGGTGCTGCAAGGCTGTATCGACGCCGGCGCGGCTTACATCGACACCGCCATCCACGAAGACCCGGCCAAGATCTGCGAAACGCCGCCCTGGTATGGCAATTACGAATGGAAGCGGCGCGAGGCCGTGGAAAAGGCCGGGATCACGGCGATCCTTGGCGCGGGCTTTGATCCGGGCGTTGTGAATGCCTATGCCCGGCTGGCCGAGGATGAATATTTCGACAAGATCGACAGCATCGACATCGTCGATATCAATGCCGGTTCGCATGGCCGTTACTTCGCGACGAATTTCGATCCCGAGATCAATTTCCGCGAATTCACCGGCACCGTCTATGCCTGGCAGGGCGGCAAATGGACCGAGAACAAGATGTTCGAGGTCGGCCGCGAATGGGATCTGCCCGTCGTCGGCAAGCAGACCGCCTATCTGTCGGGTCATGACGAGGTTCACAGCCTGTCTGCGCGCTACAAGAACGCCGATGTGCGTTTCTGGATGGGCTTCGGGCCGCATTACATCAACGTATTCACGGTGCTGCAATCGCTTGGCCTGCTGTCCGAACAGCCGGTCGAAACCGCCGAGGGGCAAGAGGTCGTGCCGCTGAAGGTCGTCAAGGCAGTGCTGCCCGATCCGGCCAGCCTGGCCAAGGACTATACCGGCAAGACCTGTATTGGTGACGTGGTCAAGGGCAGGGGGCCGGATGGCAAGCAGGGCGAGGTGTTCATCTATAACGTCGCCGACCACAAGGAAGCCTTCAACGAGGTTGGCAGCCAGGGCATCAGCTATACCGCCGGCGTGCCGCCGCTGACTGCCGCGGTGCTGATTGCGCGCGGAGTCTGGGACGTAAAGCGCATGGTCAATGTCGAGGATCTGCCAGCGCGGCCCTTCCTTGATCTGCTTGGCCAGATGGGCCTGCCCACACGGGTCATCGACGCTGACGGCGATCATCCGATCTAAGGCGCTGAACAAAGATCAACCGATTTGAACGACGCCGTTCGGAACTGGCCGGTTCCGGGCGGCGTTCCGCATTCCGTTACCCCTACCCAAGAGGCCAACCGGAATGAACCAGCCTACGCCACAGCCTGCATCCTCGCAGGACGGCACCGCAAAGACCCCCGAAACCGCCGATGCGGCAGTTGAGGCGGCTTTGCCCCAGGCGCGGAAAACCATTCCGGGTTGGGCTGTGATCGGGACCTTCCTGATCGTCCTGTTCTGGTTTGTCGCCTATGCGCAGGCCTTTCTGATGCCTGTCTCGCTGGCTATTCTGCTGTTTTTCGTCTTTATCCCGATCCGCCGCTTTCTTGAAAAGCGCGGTATCGGGGCGACGATTTCGGCCACGTTGATTACCGCAGGGATGATCGTCGTGGTGGTGGTGCTGGGCTATCTGGCCTCGGGTCCGGTCAGTCAGATCATGGCCGATGTGCCCAATATTTCCGACCGCTTGCAGGAGCGCGCGCAGGAAATCCGCTCGCAATTCCGCAAGCTGGAAGAAGTGGCCGAGCAGATCGACGAGGCAACAAATGTCGACAGCGCCGAAGAGGGCGCTGGTGATCGGCCGGCCACCGGCCTGCCACGCACCGATGGTGTCGTCGCCTCACCCATCGAGGATGCCCAGCAGCGCATCATCAACGAACCTGGCGCAACCGCCACCGTCACCACCACGACCACCACCGACGCGGCGGGCGAGGCCGAACAGGCGCAGGAAATCACTGTTCAGGTGAACAATTCCGACCGCCCCTCGACCATGGGGCGGGCGCTGGCGCTTGGGCCGGCGGCCTTCGGGCAGGTGATCTTCACGCTGGTGCTGCTGTTCTTCATGATCTCGTCGGGTGATCTGCTTTATCTGAAGATCGTGCAAAGCTTTGACAAACTGTCCGAAAAGCGCCGTGCCTACGAGGCCTTGCGTGCGATCGAGGCATCGCTGTCCACCTATTTGGGCGCCATCACCATCATCAATGCGGGCTTGGGGCTTTGTGTCGGCATCGCCATGTGGATCTGGGGCATGCCCAGCCCGCTGCTGTTCGGTCTGGCCGCCTTTGTCCTGAACTTCATCCCCTATATCGGGGCGATCGGCGGGACGGTGATTGCCGCCGTTGTCGCGCTGTTTGTCTTTGACGATCTGCTGACCCCGGTTCTGGTGGCAGCGACCTATCTGGGCCTGACTTCGATCGAGGGGCAGCTGATCACCCCTTATTTCGTCTCGCGCCGGTTGCAGCTGAATACGGTGGTGGTGTTTCTGACCGTGGCCATGTGGGCCTGGTTGTGGTCGGTGATCGGGATGATCGTGGCGGTGCCGATGCTGGTTGTGCTGCGCGTGCTGGCGGAACATATTCCGGGGCTTGAAAAGTTCGGCAATTTTCTCGCCGGCGACATCCCGGCCGAGATGCAGGACACCGACGAACAAGAGGCGCGATCATTGGCCCGCAGTCGCGGCAGCATGAGCGATGATGAAATCAGGGCAGCATCGGGCCGGGCACCGCGCGCCTAAGCCGGCCCGGCAGGCTGACGCCCCGCCAGGGCCGATTTGTCGTCGCGCGCCTCAGTAGGAATATTCGGCATAGATGCGGTTCAGGTCGCCATTCCATTCGCCGTCATACTTTTCCAGCAACTCATCGGCGGGCACCTTGCCGCTGTCGACGCTTTCCTTCAGCGCGTTCAGGAAATGGGTCTCGTCCGGGACCAGGCCGCCAGCGCCGGGACGGGCGCGGGATTTCAGCCCGGCCTCGGCAATCGCCACCACTTCGCGCGCAAGGTCATGCATGCGGATGCCGTTGAACTCGGCCTGAAGGGCGGATTTGGCGGCGCCACGGCGCAGCCCCTCGCGGGTTTCGTGATCCCAGCCCTTGACCAGATCCCAGGCCGCATCCAGCGCGCCCTGATCATAGGTCAGCCCGACCCACAGCGCCGGCAGCGCGCAAAGCCGCCGCCAGGGGCCGCCATCGGCGCCACGCATCTCGATGAATTTCTTGACCCGCGCCTCGGGGAAAACGGTGGTCATGTGATCGGCCCAGTCCGACAGGGTCGGCACCTCGCCCGGCAGGGCGGGCAGGCGGCCATTCATGAAATCGCGGAAACTTTGACCGAGGGCGTTGATATATTTGCCGTCGCGATAGACGAAATACATCGGCACATCGAGGACATAGTCCACCCAGGCCTCATAGCCGAAGCCGTCCTCGAAGACGAAGGGCAGCATGCCGGTGCGGTCGGCGTCGAGGTTCTGCCAGATATGGCTGCGCCAGCTTTTCATCCCGTTGGGCTTGCCATCAAGGAAAGGGCTGTTGGCGAACAGCGCGGTGGCGACGGGTTGCAGCGCCAGCGCCACGCGCAGCTTCTGCACCATGTCGGCTTCGGATGCGAAGTCCAGATTGACCTGCACGGTGCAGGTGCGGAACATCATCTGCCGCCCCAAGGTGCCCACGCGCGTCATATAGTCGTTCATCAGCGCATAGCGCCCCTTGGGCATCATCGGCATCTGATCCTGATGCCAGATTGGCGCCGCGCCAAGGCCGATGAAGCCGGCGCCGATCTCGTCCGCGATGGTCCTGACCTGCGCAAGATGCTGGTTCACCTCGTCGCAGGTCTGGTGAATGGTTTCCAGCGGTGCACCGGACAGCTCCAGCTGGCCACCCGGTTCCAGGCTGACATTGGCCAGCCCCTGCTGCAAGCCGATGATCTTGCCCTGTTCCAGAACCGGATCCCAGCCAAAGCGTTCGCCAAGCCCGGTCAGCATCGCCTTGATGGAACAGTCGCCCTCATAGGGCAGGGGCAGCTTGCCCGCCTTGTCATAGCCGAATTTCTCGTGCTCGGTGCCGATGCGCCAGTCGTCGCGAGGCTTTTCGCCGCGCGCGATATAGTCGGCAAGCTGGTCGCGATGCTCGATCGGGCCGCCGCCCTGCTGGGGAATGGACATGGGATCGGGGCCTTTCGCAATCTCGACCCGCCACAGGTGGCAACAGGGCCGGGCCGAGTCAACCCGCGATCAGACCGGCCTCATCCAAAGGGTGCGGGTTGCAGGGCCAGGGTGGTGCAGCGCCGAGGCGATCTCGCCCATGCGAATGCCCGGCAATGCGGCAAAGGCATCCGCCAGCGACGCCGCGCCAGCCGCATCCAGCGGAATCAGCAACGCCTGCGCATCGGTGGATTTCAGCCGCCAATAGGGCTGCCCGCGCAGGGTCAGCAGCCTGATCTCGGACAGGTCGCGCAGGGCGATCTCGCCCCCCAGCAGCCGCGCCCCGTAATAGCGGATCGCGCCTTCGTCGATTTCCACCATGCCGGGCGCGGCGATGGCGCGGCGGAAGGGCAGGCGGCGCAGGGCAACCACCAGCCAGGCCAGCGCCACGACACCGCCCGCCAGTCCCAGCATCGCAAAGAACCAGCCGCCAAGCCGCACCAGCCACAGGCAGAACAACCCGGCCAGCAATGCGGCCAGCGGCTCGGACCAGCGCGACAGCCGTGCCATGAGCTGCGGCCTGATCATCTGGCTGGCGGCGCTGCCGACCAGCGGGTCAGCGCATCTTCGTCGCTGTCCTTGGCCTCGACCCATTGACCCGTGCCGTGCGGGCCGATTTCGCGTTTCCAGAAGGGGGCGCGGGATTTCAACCAGTCCATCAGATATTCCGCCGCCTCAAAGGCGGCCTTGCGGTGGCGGGCGGCGGTGGCGACGGCCATGATCGGCTCGCCCACGGCAAGGCGGCCGTGGCGATGGACGATCAACCAATCGGTCAGGTCAAAGCGCCGCGCCGCCTGATCACCGAAATCGGTCAGCGCGCGTTCGGTCATGCCGGGATAATGCTCGATCTCCAGCGCCTGCATCTGGCCGGTATCGTCGCGCACGATGCCGGTAAAGGTGACGATCGCCCCCGCGCCCGCGCCAAAGTCGCGCAGATCGCTGGCCAGATCGAAGGGTTCTGTTTGCAGGCGCGCCGCCATCTCAGCCCCCGGTCATCGGCGGGAAAAAGGCAACCTCGCGGGCGCCGGCTATCGGCGCATCCAGGTCGGCAAGCTGCTGGTCCACCGCGCAGCGCACCGCGCCCATATCGGCAAAGGCCGCGGCATGCCAATCATCCAGCGCAGCCAGTTCCGCGACCAGATCGCCCACGGTCGTGGCCTGGGTATCCACCCGTTCGCGGGGTTTGCCGATGCGTTCGCGCAGCCAGGCGAAATACAGCACGTCAAGCTTCATCATGCTTGTCTTTCAGATAGGGCAGCGCCTTGACGAAATAATCCCAGCCCGTCCAGGCCGTCAGGGCGGCGGCAACCCAGATCAGCAAAAGCCCCGTCCAGGTGGCCAGATCGGCCCAGCTGTCAAAGAAGGGCAGCCGCCCTTCGCCGACCATCGGCGGGCGGCCATGTTCAACATAGGCCAGCCCCGTGCCCAGAGACAGCACCGAGATCGCGACCATCTGGAAGGTGGTCTTCCACTTGGCCAGTTTCGTGACCTTCAGCAGCTTGGCATTCGCGCCCAGAAACTCGCGCAGGCCGGAAACAAAGACCTCGCGGAACAGGATCACCGTGGCCGGCAGGATCAGCCAGGGGTTCATGCCCGAATAGCCGGTGATGACTACGATGGCGATCACCACCATGGCCTTGTCGGCTATCGGGTCCATGGCCGCGCCAAAGCGGCTTTCCTGGCCCCAGGCACGGGCAAGGTAGCCATCGAACCAATCGGTCACCGCGGCGACCAGAAACAGCGCCAGCGCCGCCAGATCGGCCCAGGGGCGCTGAAAATACAGAAACATCAGCGGCACGCCGGGGGCGGCCAGAAGACGCAGGATCGTAAGGATATTTGGCAAGGTCCAACGCATGACAGGAAGCTAGTCGCTGTGCGCCCGCTTTGGAAGGGGTGACAATATCGCGTTTGCGTGGGAACAGGGTGGGCGGGGCCGATCGCGGCTGGCCCCGTCCAGTCATGGCTGGTCAGCTTTCGACGCAGGCCTCGGGATACAGTTCGAACGCGCGGCCTGCGATGGTCAGTCGCAGCGCCTTGAACCGAAAATCCCCAAAGCCCGAGGCCTGATGGCCGGTGATCAGCACCTTGTCGCCGGGCGCAACTGATCGCCCGGTCAGCCCGGCCTTGTCGGCACGGGTTTTCTGGCCCAGTTCGACCGTCCAGTTCATGCCGTCATGGGCGCGAACCTGAAAGGTCGGATGGCCGCTGGACATTCCCAGATCGGTTATCGTCGCATCAAGGCGCGTCACCTCGTCATCGAAGCCGGACCAGGTTTGGCCGCGGCCGGTATCGGCGGGCTGATGGCAGCAGGACGGCCCGGACATGCGGCCGCAGATCGGAAAAAGGGGCATGGTCGCTTCCTTTGGCAGAATCATGTGGCAGAGGTGCAATTATAGCGTGCGCATGTAACGGGCCTAAGACAAGGTGAGTTCTGCCCGTTTCATCGGCGTATTGCTGCCGCCTGCATTACTGCCGCCGTTATCAGTGCCCGTCGTGGAAATGATCATAGATCGACTGCGCCATCGCATCGCTGATGCCGTCCACGGCCTGCAAATCGGCGACGCCGGCGCGGCTGACCGCCTTGGCACTGCCGAAATGGGCCAGCAGCGCGCGCTTGCGCGCGGCGCCGACGCCCGGCACCTCGTCCAGCGGGCTGGCGGTGAATGCCTTGGCGCGCTTGGCGCGATGGGTGCCGATGGCCCAACGATGCGCCTCATCGCGCAGGCGCTGGACGAAATACAGCACCGGATCGTTCATCCGCAGCGCCATGGGCCGCTGTCCGGGGCGGTGGAATTCCTCTTTGCCATGGTCGCGGTCCACGCCCTTGGCCACGCCGACGATGGGAATATCCTCGACCCCCAGATCGGCCAGAATCCCCTCGACCGCCGAGACCTGACCGGCGCCGCCGTCGATCAGCAACAGGTCGGGCCAGGCCTCGGATGCGCGGTCGGGGTCCTCTTTCAGAAGGCGAGAGAAGCGGCGGGTCAGCACCTCTTTCATCATGCCGAAATCGTCGCCGGGGGTGATTTCCGTGCCCTTGATGTTGAACTTGCGATACTGGCTTTTGATGAATCCCTCGGCCCCGGCCACGATCATGCCGCCGACTGCCGCCGTGCCCTGGATGTGGCTGTTGTCATAGACCTCGATCCGACGGGGCGGGCCGGGCAGGTCAAAGGCCTCGGCCAGACCTTCCAGCAGGCGCAGCTGGGTGGCGCTTTCCGACATGCGGCGGGCCAGGCTTTCGCGGGCATTGCGCAGGGCGTTGGTCACCAGCTCGAACTTTTCGCCGCGTTGGGGGACGCTGATATCGACCTTGCGGCGGGCGCGTTCAGACAGGACCTCGGCGGTCAGGTCCGGGTCCTCGGCGCCATGCGACAGCAGGATCATGCGCGGCGGCGGCTTGTCGTCATAGAATTGCAGCAGAAAGGCCTGCATCACCTCGTCAGGCGATTCCGCGCCGCCAAGGCGAGGGTAAAAGTCGCGATTGCCCCAGCTTTGATTGCCACGGATGAAAAAGACCTGAACGCAGGCCTGACCGCTTTCGATATGCAGCGCGATCACGTCGGCCTCGGGCACGCCCTTGGGATTGATGGCCTGCACCGATTGCACGGCGGTCAGCGCCTTGATCCGGTCGCGCAGGGCGGCGGCGCGTTCATATTCCATCGCCTCGGCAGCCGCCGCCATTTCCTGCGCCAGATGTGCCTGAATCGCGGTGGTCTTGCCTTGCAGGAAGCGTTCGGCATCGTTCACCAGCCCGGCATAGTCGCTTTCCGAGATGCGGCCAACGCAAGGAGCGCTGCACCGCTTGATCTGGAACAGCAGGCAGGGGCGGGTGCGGCTGTCAAAGGTGCTGTCGGAACAATTGCGCAGCAGGAACACCCGCTGCAACTGATTCAGCGTCCGGTTCACCGCGCCGGCGCTGGCGAAGGGACCGTAATAGTCGCCCTTCTCGGACTTGGCGCCCCGGTGCTTCTTGATCTGCGGAAAGGCGTGGGATTTCGCCACCAGGATGTTGGGAAAGCTTTTGTCGTCGCGCAGCAGCACGTTATAGCGCGGCTTCAACTGCTTGATCAGGTTCTGTTCCAGCAGCAGCGCCTCGGTTTCCGTGCGCGTGGTCAGGAACATCATCGAATGGGTTTCGCGGATCATCCGCGCGATGCGCCCGGAATGGCCGGTGGGGCGGGCATAGTTCGACACGCGCGCCTTCAGGTCGCGGGCCTTGCCCACATAAAGCACCGCCCCCTGCGCATCCAGCATGCGATAGACGCCGGGGCTGGATTCCAGGTTGCGCAGATAGCCCTGGATCACGGCTGGGCCTGTTTGGGCGGGTTTGTCGGTCATCGGCTCTAGACAGTGATTCTGGATATTGGCTGCAAGTTCAGGGCGGTGGGTTCAAGCGTAAAGATGTCCACGGTTTCTGTGGATAAGTTTGTGGGCAAAAGTTGGCGAGCACGCGAATCTTCAAGCGGGGCTGGGTCTCGGCGGGGTTGCCTAATATTTAGGCAGTATATTAGTGTGCTGTTTTTACAGGATATTTTATGTGACAGGGGCAAGGGACTGAAATTTCTCAGAGAATCGTGACGCTTCTGTGACCGGCATGTGAGGCGTGGACAACTGGGACGTGATCGGTCCGGTCCGGTCCTATTCGACGCCAAGGATATCAGGCGTTTGCCAGCCCAGATGCTGCCCGCCATCAACGCAGATCAATTGGCCGGTGACGGATTTCGCATCCATCAGATAGCCAAGCGCGGCCGTCACATCCTCGGCATTGGCGCCCCGGCCCAGGATGGTCGCGGCGCGCTGGCGCTCGAAATGATCCTGGCTTTGGCGGGCGCCGCGCATGGTGGGGCCGGGGCCGATGGCGTTGACGCGGATGGCGGGGGCCAGCGCCTGTGCGGCGGTCCGGGTCAGCGCCCACAGCCCGGCCTTGGCAAGGGAATATGTCATGAATTCGGGTGTCGGTTTCAGCACCCGCTGATCGACCATATTGACCACCAGCCCGGTTGCGACCGGCTCGGCCTCGTCGATGCCGGCCGGGGCGGCCTGTGCCGCAAAGGCCTGGATCAGCTGGAACGGCGCACGCAGGTTGGAACCGATATGCCGGTTCCAGCTGTCGGGCGTGGCGCTGCGGATGGTGTCATATTCGAAGATCGACGCATTGTTGACCAGCACCGCCAGCGGGCCAAGCGCGGCTGTCACGGCAGGTATCAGCGCCGCAGTTGCGGCTTCGTCCAGCAGATCGGTCTGAAAGACCTGCGCCCGGACGCCAAGGGCACGAGCCTCATCCGCGACCAGACGGGCCTCGTCAGCGGAACGGTCATAGTGGATCGCGACGTCATGGCCGCGACCGGCCAGATACAGGGCCATGGCGCGACCGAGCCTGCGCCCGGCACCGGTGACAAGCGCCGCGCCCTTCACAACAGCACCCCGACATAAACCGCATAGCAGGCCAGCAGGCCCAGCCCAACGCGCTTGCCCATGCGGACGCCGCGGAACAGGAACGGCCACAGCAGCGCCGCGCTGGCCAGCATGACCCACAGGTCCAGCTGCAACATCTGCGGGGGGATCGGCAGCGGCTTGATCAGGGCGGTGATGCCCAGGATGGCCAGGATATTGAACAGGTTCGAGCCGACGACATTGCCCATCGCCATATCCGCCCGCCCCGCCCGCGCCGAGGCGATCGAGGCCGCCAGTTCCGGCAGCGACGTTCCCACCGCAACCAGCGTCAGGCCGATTACGGTCTCGCTGATGCCAAAGCCGCGGGCGATATCGGTCGCCCCGCTGACCAGAAGTTGCGCGCCCACCGGCAGGGCCACCAGCCCGATGGCCAGCCACAACGCGATCTTCCCGCCATTGGCCGAGGTGTCTGCGCCCTCGGGCTGGCTGGCATCGTCAGGCGTGGCCGTCGACAATTGCCGCCACAGCACCAGCCCCAGCATGGCCAGCAGCAGGATGCCGTCCATCCGCCCGATCGGTCCGCTGAGGGCCAAAAGGATGAGCACGACCGAGGCGGCCATCATCATCACCCAGCTTTCGCGCAGATCCAGCCCCTTGGTCGGGATGCCGGTCAGCGCCGCGCAGGCGCCAAGGATCACCAGCACATTGGCGATGTTCGAGCCGACGACATTGCCCATGGCAATATCCGTCGACCCCTTCAGCGCCGCCGACAGCGAAACGATCAGCTCGGGCGCCGAGGTGCCAAAGGCCACGACCGTCAGCCCCACGACGGTCGGCGTCACGCCAAGGCGCAGCGAAAGGTTGACGGCGCCCTTGACCAGATGGTCGCCACCAAGGACCAGCAGGCCCAGACCCGCCAGAACCAGAAAAAGATCAACGACCACGGCGCGATATCCCCAGAAATTTCATCAGAAAACGGCGAAAGCCCGGCCCCGCCAGCAGCGCCAGCACGACCATGACAAGCAGAAATGTCAGCACGATCTTCAACATCATCTGCCCCCCAGCCCGAACCGCGCATAGGCTGCGCGTTCATCTGCGGCGGCCAGCAGCGCCTCGCCCGACAGGCCGATCCGGCGCAGCCAGGGCTGGCGGATGCCGTAATGTTCGAAACGCACCTCTCCGAACAGTTCGCGCATTTTCGGTTCCAGATGGCCGATCCCGTCGGCCAGACCCAGTTCGACCGAGCGGCGGCCGGTCCAGAAGGCGCCGCTGAACAGGTCGGGATCGTCGGCAAGCCGGTCGCCCCGGCGGTTGCGGACATGATCCTTGAAGCTGTCATGGATCGTATCAAGGATCGCATCCAGCCGGGCGACATCCTCGGGCTTTTCGGGGCGGAAGGGATCAAGCTGCGATTTCGAACGGCCCGATGTATGGACCCGGCGTTCGATCCCCCACCGTTCGATCAGGTCGGTAAAGCCAAACCCGGCCGAGATCACGCCGATGGATCCCAGGACCGAGCTTTCATCGGCCCAGATACGCTCTGCCGCGCAGGCCAGCCAATACCCGCCCGAGGCAGCGACGTCCTCGACAAAGGCATGAACCGGAACGCCGTGCTTTTCCGACAGGCGGCGAATGCGCGCGCCGATCAGTGAAGATTGCACCGGCGAGCCGCCGGGTGAATTGACGATCAGGGCCAGCGCGACCGGCTTCTTGCGGCGAAAAGCGCGTTCCAGCAGTGGGCGCAGCGTGGCATCGGCCAGCCCGCCACTGCCCGGACGGGCACCGGCGCCGATCACGCCTTGCAGCCGGATGACCGCGACGGTCGGTTTTCTGTTCAGGAATGGTAATTTCATTCCATGGCAAATAAGGCCCGGACGACAACTGGGCAAGCCGCCCGTGCGGCTTAATCCACAGGGGGCGCGCGATCAGACGGCGCGAATTGTCTGGCCGGGCATGAAGCTGGGCGTCAGGGCTGTCACCCGATCCGCCGGCACCGGATCCTTGCCGGCAATGATCCGCGCCGCGCGGCGCCCGATCTCGACCCGTCTTGCGTCGGTGGTGGTCAACCTGACAGGCAAACCGTCCAGCAGGTCGACACCGTTAAAGCCTGCCAGCCCGATCCTGTTGGGGATGTCGTAACCCTGGTCCAGGCAGTGCAGCAACCCGCCTGCACCAATCATGTCATTGGAATAATAGATGAAATCAAGATCCGGCGCGCGGGCCAGGATGCGTTCGGTCAGCTCGCGCCCCTTCAGAAGGGACGAGCCGCCCTGATAATATTCCCGCGCCTCCAGTTGAACGCCCTTTTCGGACAGGGCCTCTTCAAAGCCGACCAGACGTTTGCGGGCGCGGTGATCCTCGGGCATATGGGTGCCGACAAAGCCGATCCTGCGATAACCCGCGGCAAGGATGCGTTCAGCCATCTCGCGGCCGGCGCGCCGATGAGAGATGCCGACCAGCGTGTCGATGCCCTGACCGTCGACATCCATGATCTCGACGATGGGAATGCCGGAATTGGCCAGCATGGCGGTGGCGGCCTTGCTGTGTTCCAGCCCGGCAAGGATCACCCCCGAGGGCCGCCAGGACAGCATGTCGTACAGCACCATTTCCTCACGCGCGGGGGAATAGTTGCTGACGCCGATCACGGGTTGCAGGCCGGTATCGTCCAGTTCGGCCGAGATGCCGCCCAGCACATCGGGAAAAACCAGGTTGGACAGCGACGGAATGACCACCGCGACCAGATTGACCCGTTGGCTGGCCAGCCCGCCGGCGATTTTGTTGGGCACATAGCCAAGCGTCTTGGCCGCCGTCAGCACCTTCTCGCGCGTGGCGGCCGAGACGTCGCCACGGTTCCGCAGCACCCGGCTGACGGTCATCTCGCTGACGCCCGACGCTTCGGATACGTCGCGCAAGGTCAGCGGTCGGCGTGGCTTCTGGGGTGTCATCGGCAGTCCGGGTCGTGTTTCACGGAAAAAGTGTTAGCGCATGACCTGCGTTCGGGCAAGCTTGCCAAAGCGGCGCATTCGCTGCAAAAGGTGCGCTGGCGGCCCCGTGGCTCAACTGGATAGAGCAGCCCCCTCCTAAGGGGCAGGTTGCAGGTTCAAATCCTGCCGGGGTCACCAATAATTTCAGCGAGTTGTCATTTATCTCGGGGTTTTCCCTCTGGTTCGTCGAACCGAAGGGACAGCGCCAAGGTCCAGTGCGTTCGCCGCTGATCGCAGGTGGTCCGGGCTGAACTGCCCGTAGGTGCTGCGCGTGCGCAACGCCCTCGCGCATGTCTTGCTCCGCCAGCGCGGCACGCGCCTGCCGCTTGGCAAATGGCTTCGGGCGATCTGGCTGCGAATGGCAGGTATGAAATTGATTCAGGACAGATTCCACCCGCAGTCTGACCGCCCGGCGATATGGTCCGCATGAGGCGCCGCAAACGCCTGGCGCATTGGAACCAGATCCGGCCGAACCAGTCGCGGCGCGCTGGGAAGCGTCCGGGGGTGCGACAAAAGCGCCAACAGGGCGTCATTCGCTGCAAGCCGGTCGGGACGGCCCGTTTCGCCGATTGACAGCGGGCGGGCGCGCGCGCCATAGAGACGTGGATGGTTCCCGGCCAAACCGCACGCGGCCGGGTGAAAAGGGAATACGGTGAGGCGCGGCCAACAGCCGCCGATTCCGTGACTGCCCCCGCAACTGTAAGCGGCGAGCAACCCCCAATGCCACTGACCCGTTTCGGGTCGGGAAGGTGGGGGAAGCATTGACCCGCGAAGTCAGGAGACCTGCCATCGACGCAACCAACCGACCCGGGCGGGGATGCTCGGGAGGAGATTTCGATGGACGATTCCCCTATTCGGCCCCTGGCCACGCCCCCCTATGCCGTGGTGCAATCCGCGCCACATCAGATTCTGGTCTGCAAGGCCTGCAAGCACATGGGTGCCGGTTGCCAGCCCGGCCTCAGGCTGCTTGAACAGCTGCGGGCGGCGATCGCGGCCGCCGGGCTTTGCGACAGCTTCGAGGTCTCGGGCACCGCCTGCCTTGCCGGATGCGTGCCCGCGCATGGCACCCCTTGCGTGGTCGGCTGGCGCGCAGCGGCCAAGGCCACATGGCTTTTCGGCGATATCGAGCCTGGCCAGCCGATTGACGACCTGCTGGCCTTTTCGCGCCTCTACGCCGCCCGTGAGGACGGCTGGATGAACGGCCGCGATCTGCCCGCCCGGCTTTGCGACAGCACCCTTGCCCGCATCCCCGCCGCGATGATCGTGACGCGGCAGGGGTCCGTCCGATGACCCGCGATCCGGCCCACATCATCGAACTTGCCGGCGTATTCTGGGGTCCGCGACGTCAGCCCGACATCCTGCAAGAGATCAGCTTTTCCGTGGCAGAGCGCGAGGTGATCGCCATCTGCGGCGCCAACGGGGCGGGAAAATCTTCGCTTCTGCGGCTGCTCTACCGCTATCAGGCGCCGCGCAAGGGAACGGTGCGGCTGACGGGGCGCGATCTGTGGCAGATGAGCGCGCCGGAAGCCGCCCGGATCGTCGCCGCGGTGCTGCAGGAGCAACCGACCGATTTTGCCCTGACCGCGCGGCAGATCGTGGCCCTGGGCCGGCTGCCGCATCGCAAGGGCCTTGGTCCCGGCGCGACCGATCATGCCGTGGTCGAGGCCTGTCTTGGGCGGATGGACCTCAGGCAGATGGCCGATCGCAGTTTCGGCACCCTCTCGGGCGGCGAGCGCCAGCGCGTCATGGTCGCCCGCGCATTGGCGCAGGAACCCCGCGTCCTGATCCTGGATGAGCCGACCAATCACCTGGATATCCGGCACCAGCTGGAACTGCTGGCCCTGCTGCGCGGTCTTGGCCTGACCGTCATCGCCACGTTGCACGACCTGACACTGGCCGCCGAATTCGCCGACCGGATGCTGATCCTGCATGAGGGCCGGGTGATCGCCGATGCCCCGCCGGATCGGGCGCTGTCAGAGATCACCATCGCCCGAGCCTTCAACGTCTCGGCCCGAGTGGATCGCTCGGGCGCCACGCCCCGCTTTTCCTTCCATCTGCAAGGACATTGACATGAAACTGATGCTCGCCTTCCTGCTGTTCCCGGCCGTGCCGGCATTCGCCTATCCCGTCACCGTGAACAGCTGCAACCGCCAGGTCACCTTCGACGCCACCCCGGTCAGGGCGATCTCGAACGATGTGAACCTGACCGAGATGATGCTGGTTTTGGGCCTCGGCGATCGCATGATCGGCTATACCGGCATCTCGGGCTGGAAGACTCTGGATGCGCAGATGCGCGAAGGCGTCGCCGAACTGCCCGAGCTGGCCGCCAAATACCCGACCAAAGAGGTTCTTGCCGGGGCCGAGCCGGACTTCTTCTTCGCGGGCTGGAACTACGGCATGACGGTCGGCGGCGAGGTTACCCCCGAAACGCTGGAACCGCTTGGCATCCAGACCTATGAACTGACCGAAAGCTGCATCCATATCGGGCCCAAGGACAAAAGCTCGATGCAGGACATGTACAGCGACATCCTGAACCTCGGCAGGATCTTCGGGGTCGACGCCAAGGCGCAGGCGCTGGTCGCAGGCTACAAGACCCGGCTTGCCGAGATTACGGCGGGCGTTGACCGCAGCGCGCCGCTGCGCGTCTTTGTCTACGATTCCGGCGAGGCCGCGCCCTTTACCGCCGGCCGCTATGCCATGCCCACCGCCCTGATCGAGGCCGCTGGCGGCATCAACATCATGGACGACCTGGAAAAAAGCTGGGCCAAGATTGCATGGGAGCCTGTGGTCGAACGCAATCCCGAGATCATCGTCATCGTCAATTACGGCGATGTGACCGCCGAACAGAAGATCGCCTTCATCAAGGAAAACCCGGCCTTCGCCAATATCGACGCGGTGAAGAACGACCGCTTCGTCGTCCTTGAGTATGTCGACGCCACCCCCGGTCCCCGCAACATCAATGCCGTCGAAAAGCTGGTCGCCGGGTTCAAGGGCGAATGACATGACCGAAACGCCCCTCGTCCCGACGGCCAGCCCCGCTCTGCGCCTGACCCGCCGGGCCGGGTTCGGATTGGGCGCGGGGGGCGCCCTTCTGGCCGCTGTGCTTCTTGCTGTCTCCATCGGTGCGGTTCCGGTGCCGCTGTCGACCGTCTGGGGTATCCTCGCCCATCAGCTTGTCCCCGGCCTCGTCACTCCTGACTGGTCCCCGGGGCGCGAGAGCATTGTCTGGGACATCCGCTTTCCCCGTGCCCTTCTGGCCGCACTGGTCGGCGCGGGTCTGGGTATCACCGGGGCGGCGTTGCAGGCCGTCACCAGAAACCAGCTCGCCGACCCTCACCTTCTGGGCATCTCTTCGGGCGGGGCCTTCGGCGCCATCTTGGCCCTTCTTCACACCGGGCTGTTCCTCGGCCTGCTGACCGTTCCGCTGATGGCCTTCGGCGGAGCGCTTGCCGCCACGCTGATGGTCCTTGCCGCTGCCCGCTTGACCGGGTCCACATCGGCGGACCGTCTGGTCCTTGCCGGCGTCGCCATCAGCTTCATCATCATGGCCGGGGCCAACATCCTGATCTTCCTCGGCGATCCCAAGGCCACGCATACCGTGGTTTTCTGGATGCTCGGCGGCCTTGGTCTGGCGCAGTGGAGCCACCTTCTTTACCCGCTGGCGGTGCTTCTGCCCGCCGGTCTCTGGCTCTGGTTCCAGTCGCCGGCGCTCAACGCCTTGTCGCTTGGCGACGAAACCGCCGCCTCGCTTGGCATTGCTGTCGCCCGCTTCCGTCTTTCGGTCTTTCTTGCCGGGGCGTTGATCACCGGCGTCATGGTGGCGTTTTCGGGCATTATCGGCTTTGTCGGCCTGATGATGCCCCACCTCGTCCGCCTGATCGCGGGGGGGGACAACGCGCGCGTCCTGCCGCTGTCGGCCCTTTTCGGGGCGATCTTCCTGGTTCTCGCCGACATCCTCGCCCGTGTAATCATGGCCCCCGAGGACATGCCGATCGGTGTCGTCACCGGCCTGACCGGAGGGGTTTTCTTTCTCTGGCTGATGGGGCGGAGGTCCTGAGCCATCACCTGTCCGGCGAGGCGTTCCACGCAGACCTGCTTGGCGCGTGGCCATGAAATCCATATCGGCGTGATCGCGGGCGGGCATCCTGCAAGGCGAACGCGTCGCCTTTGATCGGCAAGCGGGCGTCACCAAGGCAAACAGCCTTGGACTGACGGTTCACCGCCATCTGGCGCAGTGCGCAGCCGGTCCGCGCGCCGAATTGCTGCGCCTTGGGCCAGGGGAATCGCGCGCGGCATAGTGTTCACCATTGGCGGTTGACCAGAGGTGGATGGTGCTGTCGGTCGCGTGGGGCATGCCCGCACCGCGCTGGCGGTGGTGGGCGAGGATGGCGTGCGCATGTATACCTCGCGGCCGCTGATCCCTGACCGCTCGGGTCTGGCGCGGTTGCAGGCGCGGCTGCGGGCAGATGACGATCTGCGGGTGATGACGGCACGGCGCATGTATGCGTGGCGCTTGGGCGAGGTATTGCCGCATCGCGATCTGGATGTGTTGCGCGGGATCGAGGGCGAGCGGATGAAGGAAACCTATCGCCTGATCGCCCAGCAGGCCGAGCAGCCGCTCGGCCCGCGTCGGGTTCCCCCGCCCTCGCAGGGATAGACCCGGCGGGTACGGCTCGCAATCGAGCGATGGGGCAGGTTGCACAGCTGGGCAAGCATTCTGTGGTCGTGGGAAGTACCGGACAAAATCGGACGAATCAGGCAGTCCGGGCCAATGTTTGTGCAGTTAAGTAATTGATATATGTAAAAAATTGAAATAACGCAGGCTTCCAGGGGCAGGTTGCAGGTTCAAATCCTGCCGGGACATCATTTCACCATGAACCTCGCGGGCGATCCCTGTGGATCGCGGCATTTTCCTCGCAGCCGGAAAAGGGGGCGGCACGCAGAGCCTGCGGGCCGCCGCAGGGGATCAGAAGATGGCGACCTTGGTGCCGATCTGCGCCATTTCGTAAAGTTCGGTGATGTGTTCGTTGTAAAGCCCATAGCAGCCGCTGGAGGATTTGCGGCCGATCTTTCGCGTGTCATGCGTGCCGTGGATCAGATAGGCAGGCCAGGACAGATACAGGCCATAAGGCCCAAGCGGGTTGTCGGGATCGCCACCGGCCACACGCAGGGGCAGGTCGGGGTTGCGGCGACGCATATCGGCGGTGGGCGTCCAGGGCGGGTTCTTGGCCTTGCGGACGATCTCGGTCAGGCCGCGCTTGGTCAGTTCCTCGGAAACCGGGATCGAGCTGGGATAGACACGATAGATCGACTGATCGCCGTTCCAGAAATGCAGCGCCTTGGACGTGACATCGGCCAGAATCACACCAACGCCGATCTCGTTGAAGAACTCGCTCCAATGACGGGCGCGAAAGGATGACAGGTTGCGCCGCTGATCGGCGTTGGGGTCGACCTGGAACACCCCGACATCGGGCGCGCGCCCCTGTTCGGCATTGCCATAGATGGGGAGGCCGGTGCTGGGGTCGATCTGCTGGGCCTGACTGGCCGTGGCGGTGATCCCCGCGCCCAGAAGGCCACCAACGAAGCCGCGGCGGCTGAGAGTGAGGGAAGGAGAGGTTAGCTTGCTCATGATACTGCTCGGTTCTGTTCGAAGATGGGAAACGGTCCGTCGACCCCGTGGCTGCCAGCGATGAACGGTGGCAAGGCGCGCCACTGGTCGCGGTCGCGTCAGGGTTTCGGGCATACGGTCCTGGTCATTCCCGTCGTGACCGTGCGGCATGTGCAGGGTTTGAAACGGGTCAGCACAGGATCAGGCGGCGATCCGTCGGGGCGGCCGCTTCTGCGGCGGCAGGATGATCCCGCTGCGGCTGGCGATGAAGGCCGCGTTGCTGATCCTGACGGCGATTTGGGTGGGCCGTTCGCCGGGCAGGGCCGTTACGATGGCGGCAAAGGTCGAATTGCCCCAGGCGCATTCGGTGCCTTCCGGCTTGCAATCGTCGGCGTCCTCGCATGATGCGGTGGCTTGTTCGCCAAGCGACGCCCCTCCGCCGGCGATGGCCGATGCGATCGCGGCGGCATGCGCCGAGGCGACGTTGCCGCTATGCGCAGTGGCAACGATCAGCGTGACATTCAGCGTCACGACAGAGAATATGGCCAGAAATAGGCGAAACATGTCATAAGGCTATGCCGAGACCCGCCAGATGTCTACGCGAAGACGGATCGCTTTTGCGTGAATCCCTTCGCCGAACCGCGGGCAGGGCCGACGATGGACCACTGGCCACTTGACCCTTGATGGCTGTTTCGTTAGGGACCGCCGGTGCCCTTTCGGGCCACCGATCAGAATCGGTTCAACAAGCAAGAAACGCCGTGTCCGTCCCATCATCGCTTCGGGGGCGCGTCCGGCAAAGGAGAAGCGACATGAAACTGCATGAAATCCGCGACAACGACGGCGCGAACCGCAAGAAAAAGCGCGTGGCGCGTGGTCCCGGCTCGGGCAAGGGTAAAACCGCCGGCCGTGGTATCAAGGGTCAGAAATCGCGTTCGGGCGTTGCGCTGAACGGGTACGAGGGCGGCCAGATGCCGCTGTACCGGCGTCTGCCGAAGCGTGGCTTCACCGCGCCGAACGCCAAGAAATTCGCCGTCGTGAACCTGGGCCAGATCCAGAGCTTCATCGACGCCGGCAAGCTGGACGCCAAGGCCGACGTGACCGAGGACGCACTGGTTGCCTCGGGTGCGGTGCGCCGCAAGCTGGACGGCATTCGCCTGCTGGCCAAGGGCGAGCTGAAGGCCAAGCTGAACATCGCTGTGACCGGCGCGTCCAAAACGGCGGTCGAGGCGGTTGAAAAGGCTGGCGGCAAAGTGACCCTGCCGGCTGTGGCCGCGGAATAAGCTGTTGAAGGGCGCGCGCGCGCCTCATAGATAGCAGCTAGGTTTTCCAAGGCGCCGCCGACCGGGGAACGGTCCGGCGGCGCTGTCATGAGATGAGGCACGGAAGAATATGGCGTCAGCCGCAGAACAGATGGCCGCGAACCTTTCCTGGGGCGCGCTGGGCAAGGCCACCGAACTTCGCCAGCGTATCTGGTTCACGATCGGCCTGCTGATCATCTATCGCCTGGGCACCTATATCCCTGTGCCGGGCATCGACGGCGCTGCGCTGCGCACCTTCATGGAACAGGCCCAGTCTGGCATCGGTGGCATCCTGTCGATGTTCACCGGCGGCGCGCTGGGGCGTATGGGTGTCTTCGCGCTGGGCATCATGCCCTATATCAGCGCCTCGATCATCGTTCAGCTTCTGGCATCCATGGTGCCCGCGCTGGAACAGATGAAGAAAGAGGGCGAGCAGGGCCGCAAGAAGATCAACCAGTATACCCGCTATGGCACCGTGGCGCTGGCGCTGTTCCAGGCTTACGGTCTGGCCAAAAGCCTTGAGGCCGGCGGGCTGGCCCATGATCCGGGCGCATTCTTCCAGGCATCCGTGGTGATCACCCTGGTTGGCGGCACGATGTTCCTGATGTGGCTGGGTGAACAGATCACCGCGCGCGGCATCGGCAACGGCATCTCGCTGATCATCTTCGTGGGCATCGTCGCGGAAATTCCCGCCGCTTTGGCCAATTTCTTTGCACAGGGCCGCTCGGGCGCGATCTCGACCCCGGTGATTCTGGGCGTGATCGTCATGGTCATCGCGGTGATCGCCTTTGTCGTGTTCATGGAACGCGCATTGCGCAAGATCCATATCCAGTATCCGCGGCGCCAGGTCGGCATGAAGATCTATGACGGCCAGTCGTCGCATCTGCCGATCAAGGTCAACCCGGCCGGCGTGATCCCGGCGATCTTTGCCAGCTCGCTGCTGCTGCTGCCGGTAACGATCTCGACCTTCTCGGGCAACCAGACCGGGCCGGTCATGTCGACCCTGCTGGCCTATTTCGGGCCCGGACAGCCGCTGTATCTGCTGTTCTTCGCGGCCATGATCGTGTTCTTCGCCTATTTCTATACCCAGAATGTCAGCTTCAAGACCGATGACGTGGCCGAGAACCTGAAGAATCAGGGCGGTTTCGTGCCGGGCGTGCGGCCGGGCAAGCGGACGCAGGATTATCTGGACTATGTCGTCAATCGCGTGCTGGTGATCGGTTCGGCCTATCTGGCCGCGGTCTGTCTGCTGCCCGAGATCCTGCGCAGCCAGTGGTCGGTGCCGTTCTACTTTGGTGGGACTTCGGTTCTGATCGTCGTTTCTGTAACGATGGACACGATCAACCAGGTGCAGAGTCACTTGCTGGCGCATCAGTATGAGGGTTTGATCGAGAAATCGCAGCTGCGCGGCAAGCGCAAGGACGGCACGAAAAAACGGCGGGGTCCGGCCCGCCGCTGATCGCAGAAACGACAAAAAACCTGGCCGAGGGGGACAGCAGCCAATGACCGTCAATATCATTCTTCTGGGGCCTCCGGGCGCCGGCAAGGGCACGCAGGCCCGTCGCCTCGTCGACGAACGCGGCATGGTCCAGCTGTCCACCGGCGACATGCTGCGCGAGGCCAAATCCAGCGGCAGCGAGATGGGCCGGCGCGTGGCCGAGGTGATGGACCGGGGCGAGTTGGTCACGGATGAGATTGTCATCGGCCTGATCCGCGAGAAGCTGGCCGGTGGTGGCAAGGGGTTCATCTTCGATGGCTTCCCGCGCACGCTGGCCCAGGCCGATGCGCTGGCTGCCCTGCTGGACGAGGTTGGGCAGCCGCTGGACGCCGTGATCGAGATGCGCGTCGACGACGCTGCCCTGGTCAACCGCATCACCAAGCGCTTTACCTGCGGCAATTGCGGCGAGGTCTATCATGACGAGACCAAACCGACCAAGGTTGCGGGTAAGTGCGATGTCTGCGGTTCGACCGATCTGCGCCGCCGGGCCGATGACAACGAAGACAGCCTGAAGACCCGGCTGCTGGAATATTACAAGAAGACCTCGCCGCTGATCGGCTATTACTATGCCAAGCACAAGCTGAGCACCGTCGACGGGCTGGGCGAGATCGAGGCCGTCGCGGCCGAGATTTCGGCGGTTCTGGACAAGGGCTAGGCGGCGGATTCGGACATTGTGGCCCGGCAGTCGTTTGCCGGGTCGTCTTGGCCTTGACGTTTTTCTGCTTGACCCCTATTTGCAAACATCTCGTAAGAGAATCACCCGACTGACGGGTGGCCCATAGACCGGCCCGAAGGCTTGGCTTTCGGGCTTTCCGTTGTGAAAAAAGGTTCCGGCGTTACGGAACCGCAACCAGGAAGGAACTACGCGTGGCTCGTATTGCTGGCGTCAACATTCCGACGGGGAAACGTGTCCCCATCGCACTGACCTATATCCATGGGATCGGCCCCATGTTTGCCAATCAGATCGTCGAGGCCGTGGGGATTGACCCCGCCCGCCGTGTGAATGATCTGTCGGATGCCGAAGTTTTGCAGATCCGCGAATATATCGACGCGAACCTGACCGTCGAAGGTGACCTGCGCCGCGAAGTGCAGATGAACATCAAGCGCCTGATGGATCTGGGTTCCTATCGTGGCCTGCGTCACCGCCGGAACCTGCCGGTTCGTGGCCAGCGCACCCACACCAATGCCCGCACCCGCAAGGGCCCGGCGAAGCCGATCGCCGGCAAGAAGAAATAAGGGGGCATCATCATGGCACGCGATACTCGTCGTACGAAGAAGAAGGTTTCCAAGAACATCGCCACTGGCGTTGCTCATGTGAACTCGTCGTTCAACAACACCAAGATCCTGATCTCGGACGTGCAGGGCAATGCGATCTCGTGGTCGTCGGCCGGCACCATGGGCTTCAAGGGCAGCCGCAAATCGACCCCCTATGCCGCGCAGATGGCCGCAGAAGATGCGGGCAAGAAGGCACAGGAACACGGCGTCCGCACGCTGGAAGTCGAAGTGCAGGGCCCCGGCTCGGGCCGCGAATCGGCTTTGCGCGCGCTGGCTGCTGTCGGGTTCAACATCACGGCCATCCGTGACGTGACCCCGATTGCGCATAACGGCTGCCGCCCGCCCAAGCGCCGCCGCGTCTGATCGGCATTTCAATTCTCCGGGCCGCGCGTGATTTCGCGCGGTTCGGGCTTTTTCGTTTTTCAACCTCGGGCGTTCCCCGCCTCGATCATCGGCAGGGAACAGGTATGGAGGCAAGCGTATGATCCACAAGAACTGGGCCGAGCTGATCAAGCCGACGCAATTGGACGTCAAGCCCGGCGCCGATGCGACCCGCACCGCCACCGTCGTTGCCGAACCGCTGGAACGCGGCTTTGGCCTGACGCTGGGCAATGCCCTGCGTCGCGTGCTGATGTCGTCGCTGCAAGGCGCTGCGATCACCAGCGTGCAGATCGACAACGTGCTGCATGAATTCTCGTCCGTCGCGGGTGTCCGCGAGGATGTGACCGATATCGTCCTGAACCTGAAGGGCGTGACCCTGAAGATGGACGTTGACGGCCCCAAGCGCCTGACCCTGACCGCCAAAGGTCCGGGCGAGGTCAAGGCTGGCGACATTCAGGAAACCGCTGGCATCACCATCCTGAACCGCGATCACGTGATCTGCCATCTGGATGACGGCGCCGATCTGTCGATGGAACTGACCGTTGCCAATGGCAAGGGCTATGTCGCCGCCGACAAGAACCGCCCCGAGGATGCGCCCATCGGTCTGATCCCGATCGACGCGATCTTCTCGCCGGTCAAGCGCGTCAGCTATGAAGTCACGCCCACCCGCGAGGGCCAGGTGCTGGACTATGACAAGCTGACCATGAAGGTCGAAACCGATGGTTCGCTGACCCCGGACGACGCCGTGGCCTATGCTGCGCGCATCATTCAGGACCAGCTTTCGGTCTTCGTGAACTTCGAGGAACCGGAAGCAGCCCGTTCGCAGGCTGACGATGACGGTCTGGAATTCGACCCGCGCCTGCTGAAGAAGGTTGACGAGCTGGAACTGTCGGTCCGTTCGGCCAACTGCCTGAAGAACGACAATATCGTCTATATCGGCGACCTGATCCAGAAGACCGAAGCCGAGATGCTGCGCACCCCGAACTTCGGCCGCAAGTCCTTGAACGAAATCAAGGAAGTTCTGTCCGGCATGGGCCTGCATCTGGGCATGGATGTCGTGGACTGGCCGCCGGAAAACATCGAAGACCTGGCCAAACGCTTCGACGACCAATTCTGACCAGGTGGTGCGTGTAAACACGCACCCTACGGTCTTGCAAACGGGTAGGGTGCGTGTTTACACGCACCTTCCCAATACCGGGCATCCCGCCCCAAGGAGAGCGGCCCGCACGCATGGGCTGCCGGACAAAGCAAAAGACGTAAACGGAGAATCATCATGCGTCACGCACGTGGCTATCGCCGCCTCAACCGCACCCACGAACACCGCAAGGCGCTGTTCGCCAACATGGCCGGCTCGCTGATCGAGCACGAGCAGATCAAGACGACCCTGCCGAAAGCCAAGGAGCTGCGTCCGATCGTTGAAAAGCTGATCACGCTGGCCAAGCGTGGCGATCTGCACGCTCGCCGTCAGGCCGACGCCCAGCTGAAACAGGACAAGCACGTTGCCAAGCTGTTCGACGTTCTTGGCGCCCGCTACAAGGATCGTCAGGGCGGCTATGTCCGCATCCTGAAGGCCGGCTTCCGCTATGGCGACATGGCGCCCATGGCCATCATCGAACTGGTCGACCGTGACCCGGCCGCCAAGGGCGCTGCCGATCACGCCCGCACCGAGGCCGAATCGCAGGTCGCTGCCGAGGATTGAAGCCCGGTACCCTGATGCAGAAAGGGCCCCGCAGCATCGCTGCCGGGGCCTTTTTTCGGGGTAAAGCCTTGATCCAGATGTCGGAAGTGCCGGCAAGGGGCGCGCGATTCGATCGAATCATGGCCGGCGAATCCGGCTTTGATACTAAACGGATGCCGCATCTGGACACCAACCATGTCCGCCAGGATGCCGTGACTGGATGATTCGTACGCTTGCCAGACAGATATACCCGTCCAATCAGACAGGGGGGGCTTGGTCTGCCGCCCAAACCGACTATCTTGGGCAAGTAAACGGTCTTGTTTGGTCTGTCGTAGAGGGCTTGTTAATCTTTTCCGTCTAAACAGCTTGGACCGACCACTTAATCGTTGACCCGAATACTTACAATTTGTCTAAAAGGTTATGTCTCCTAGAGCCGATATCAATGCCGCGTTGCGAACCCTTAACCGTCTGACACCCGCGGGGTATTTTGTCGGACTGCATATTCGTTTCGCCGCGCCGCTGATGCAGTTCCAGACATATCCCGAGCAGTGGTCCGAATTTTATTCTGCGAATGGTTATGCGCTTCGCGACCCGACTATAGCCTGGGGATTTTCAACGACCGGGGCCTGCCGTTGGTCAAGCCTGCCGGTCCCGGACCCCTTCAGTATCCTCAAGGATGCGGCTGATCACGGACTTGTCTACGGGTTGACCGCTTCGCATGGCCCGATTGCATCACGGACGATCGCCAGTTTCGCGCGCGACGACCGTGAGTTCACGGATGACGAGATCCAGGAGATCTCGGCAACGGTACGACGGCTCCATGCAATTACAGAGCCGCCGGCGAGCCTGACAAAGGCTCAGAAAGAAGCCCTCCGGTGCATCGCGGAGGGCGATCGCCATGCAGCAGCGGCCGCCAAACTTGGCATCACTGAAAGCGCGTTCAAGGCTAGGCTCATTTCGGTGAGAGAACGTCTGATGGCCCGTACCACGGCCGAGGCGCTTCAGCGAGCCAAAGAATACCGTCTGCTCTAGGCGTCGCCCATGAGGGTCCGCGCCACACCGGGATTGGGTAGCCCTAACCCCAGGAGTAGTAACAATGCAGACCACTACACTTTCATTCTCCAACCTCCACAATCACGGTGAACTGTTCGCAAACCTGTTCCGTGCCCGACGGCAAAGTTTCATCGTCCAGAAGAACTGGGACCTGCCGGAAGAAGAGGGGATGGAGTTCGACCAATATGACACCCCGCAAAGCCGCTGGGTCGCGATCCATGACCTTGGCCGTATCATGGCAGGGTTCCGTCTGACGCCGACGACGGCGCGCTGCGGCATCTATTCCTATATGATCCGCGATGCGCAGCAGGGGATTCTGGGCGGGACCATCCCGTCCGGGCTGTTGAATGAACTGGCGCCGCAGGACCCACAGGTCTGGGAATGCACGCGCGTGTTCGTCAGCCACTCGATCCCGCAGCAATACCGCCGCAGCGTCCACGGCCGCATGGTCGAGGCGATGACCTCGACCGCGCGCGAACTGGGGGCCACCCGGCTTATCGCGCTGACGGCGGGTAACTGGGCCCGCTGGTACGGGCGTTGCGGGCTGGATGCGCAGGCGATCGGGCCGATGCTGACGATCGACGGCGGGCAGTTCCAGTGCGTCTCGATCAATCTGGCCGCGAAGCTTCACTGAGCGGCTGTTTTGGGGGGCTACCATCGCCATGGCGGGCGGCGTAAGCTGCGTTCGCCATGGCAGACCTTTTCGATAACATCCCCAGAACCGGCGGCGCGAAAACCGCAGCGCCCCGACCGCTTGCCGACCGGCTGCGACCGGCGCGGCTGGACCAGGTCATCGGACAGGACCAGGTTCTTGGTCCCGACGGCCCTTTGGGTGCCATGCTGGCTGCGGGCAGCCTGTCCTCGCTCATCCTGTGGGGGCCGCCCGGTGTTGGCAAGACCACCATCGCGCGGCTGCTGGCCGATGCTACCGATCTTGCCTTTGTCCAGATCAGTGCAATTTTCACCGGCGTCCCCGAGTTGCGCAAGGTGTTCGAAGCCGCGCGCCTGCGCCGCCAGCAGGGTCGCGGCACGCTGTTATTCGTCGATGAAATCCACCGTTTCAACAAGGCGCAGCAGGACGGCTTTCTGCCGCATATGGAGGATGGCACGATCCTTCTGGTCGGCGCCACGACTGAAAACCCCTCATTCGAATTAAATGCCGCGCTTCTCAGCCGGGCACAGGTTCTGGTGCTGAAGCGACTTGATCTGGCGGATCTTGAAAGGCTGACCCAACGCGCCGAGAAGGAACTGGGCCGCAAGCTGCCGCTGACTGCCGAGGCGCGCGATGCGCTGCTGGAAATGGCTGATGGCGACGGGCGTGCCTGCCTGAACCTGATCGAGCAGGTTGCCGCCTGGAAGATCGACGGCAAGATCGGCCCCGATGCGCTGTCACAGCGGCTGATGCGACGGGCGGCGAAATACGACAAATCGGGGGAAGAACATTACAACCTGATTTCCGCCCTGCATAAATCGGTTCGCGGCAGCGACCCCGATGCGGCGCTTTACTGGCTGGCCCGGATGCTGGAGGGCGGCGAGGATCCGCGCTTTCTGGCCCGCCGCATCACCCGGATGGCGGTCGAGGATATCGGCCTGGCCGACCCCGCCGCCGCGCGTCATTGCCTTGATGCCTGGGCGATCTATGAACGCCTGGGCAGCCCCGAGGGCGAGTTGGCCCTGGGGCAGGCGGTCATCTATCTGGCGCTGGCACCGAAATCGAATGCGGGCTACGTCGCCTATAAGGGCGCGCGGGCCGAGGCGCGACGCACCGGCAGCCTGATGCCGCCGGCACATATCCTGAACGCGCCGACCAAGATGATGAAGGAACAGGGCTATGGCGCCGGGTATGCCTATGACCACGATGCCGAGGACGGGTTCAGCGGTCAGAACTATTTCCCCGACGGTATGAAGCGCCCGGTGCTTTACACCCCGGTCGAACGCGGTTTCGAGCGCGACCTGAAAAAGCGGCTGGACTGGTTCGTCGCACAGCGGCTGAAGCGCGGCGGTTGACTTTGCGCCGCCGCAGACCCAGAGGTGCGGCATGATGAACCCATTCCTTCAGGTCGCCATCGGCGGGGCCATCGGCGCCACCGCGCGCTATGGCACCTATCGCCTGATTGCCGTGCATGGTCCCGGTTTTCCCATCGCCACCGGCGTGGTCAATGTGCTGGGCAGCTTTGTCATGGGGCTTCTGGCGGCGCTGATGGCGCATCGCATCGGCAATCACTATGCGCCGCTGCTGCTGACCGGCGTGCTGGGCGGGTTCACGACATTCTCGGCCTTTTCGCTGGACGCGCTGACCCTGTGGGAACGCGGTCAGATCGGCGGCGCGGCCATCTATATCATCGGTTCGGTTCTGCTGTCGCTTCTGGCGGTCATTGTGGGGCTGGCAATCGGACGGGGGCTTTGGGCATGAGCGGGGTTCAGACCATTCGCGTCGGCGCGGATGAGGGCGATCAGCGGCTGGACCGCTGGCTGAAGAAGAAATTCCCGCAGCTGTCGCAGATCGCGGTCGAAAAGATGTGCCGCAAGGGCGAATTGCGTGTGGATGGCGGCCGGGTCAAGGCCAATACCCGGATCGAGGCCGGGCAAGAGGTGCGGGTGCCGCCATTGCCCGACGCGCGGCCGGCGCCGGTGGATGACGCTCCGCGAATCTCGACCGCAGACGAGAAGATGATCCAGCAGGCCGTGCTGTGGCAGGATCAGCATATCATCGCGCTGAACAAGCCGCCGGGCCTGCCCAGCCAGGGGGGCAGCGGCCAGGGTAACCGCCATGTCGACGGGCTGACCGAGGCGCTGAAATTCGGTTATAAGGACCGGCCAAAGCTGGTGCACCGGCTGGACAAGGATACCTCGGGTGTCTTGCTTCTGGCGCGGACCGATCGTGTGGCGCGCAAGCTGTCCGAGGCATTCCGCGCCCGCACCACCCGCAAGATCTATTGGGCTGCCGTGGCCGGCGTGCCCAGCCCGCGCATGGGCACGATCCGATACGGGTTGGTCAAGGCGCCGGGTCACGGGCGCGGGGGCGAGGGCGAAAAGATGATCGCCGTCCACCCGCGCGACATCGACACGACCGAGGGCGCCAAGCGCGCCACCACCGATTATGCCGTGATCGAGGGCTTGGGCGGGCGCGTCAGCTGGGCGGCGCTGGTGCCGGTCACGGGGCGCACGCATCAGCTGCGGGCGCATATGGCGGAACTGGGCCATCCCATCGTGGGCGACGGAAAATATGGCGGCTCGGGCCAGGAAAATCTGGGTGATGGCTGGGGCGCGCAGCTGGGTGGCGAAATCAGCCGCAAGCTGCACCTGCATGCCCGGTCGATCAGCTTTGATCATCCGGTCACGGGCGAGCGGATCACGCTGACAGCACCCTTGCCCGACCATATGGCGCGGACCTGGAAAACGCTTGGCTGGGCGCCCGAGGACGCGCCTGCCGATCCCTTCGAGGAACAGGAATGAAGCTGTTCGTTTTTGACGTGGATGGCACGCTGGTCGACAGCCAGCACCATATCCATTCCGCGATGAGCCATGCCTTTCAGGCTGCCGGCCTGGTGCCGCTGCCCAAGGCCGAGGTCTTGCAGATTGTCGGCCTGTCCTTGCCGGTCGCGGTTCAGCGGCTGCTTCCCGATGCCGATCCCGCGACGCAGGATCGCGTGGTGGCCGGATACAAGGCCGCGTTCAATATGGCCCGGCTGGATGCCGCGCCGCCGCTTTATCCCGGCGCGCTGGATTGTCTGGATGCGCTGGCTGCGCGCGACGACTGGCTGCTGGCGGTCGCCACCGGCAAATCGCGGCGTGGGCTGAACGCGATGATCGAGGCGCATGGGTTGCAGGGCCGGTTCGCCAGCCTGCAAACGGCCGATGATCACCCGTCAAAGCCGCATCCCTCGATGATGCTGACCGCCCTGGCTGAAACCGGGCTTGATGCGCGGGACGCGGTGATGATCGGCGATACCAGTTTCGACATGCAGATGGGGGTTGCCGCCGGGATGACGGCGATCGGGGTTGGCTGGGGTTATCACGACGCGGCGTTGCTGACTGGCACCGGCGCGGCCGAGGTGGCCGGGGATTTCGCGGGCCTGACCCGCGCTTTGCAAAGGTGGGCGGCATGACAGAGTGGAAGGCGAGGCGGTTCTGGAAGGCAGCGACGCTGCGCGATACCGGCGCGGGCTATGAGGTGCTGCTGGACGACAAGCCCCTGCGCACGCCCGGCAAGCTGCCGCTGATCCTGCCGACCGAGGCGATGGCACGTGCAATCGCAGAGGAATGGGATGCGCAAACCGATGTGATCGACCCCAATTCCATGCCGCTGACCCGCGCGGCCAATTCCGCCATCGAAAAGGTCGCCCCGCAATTCAACGCCGTGGCTGACATGCTGGGCGAATATGGCGGCACTGATCTGCTGTGCTATCGCGCCAGCGAACCCGACGCGCTGATCCGCATGCAGGCCAAGGACTGGGATCCGCTGATTGACTGGGCGGCCACGCATCTGCGCGCGCCCTTGCAGATCACCCATGGCGTCATCCCCGTGGCGCAGGATCCGGCGGCCCTGCAACAGCTGCGCGACCGGATCGGCGCACTGGATGCGTTCGGCCTGACGGCCCTGCACGATCTGGTGACCTTGCCCGGATCGCTGCTTCTTGGACTTGCTGTTTTGCAGGGCAGACTGACCGCGGATCAGGCATTTGCCCTTTCGCGGCTGGACGAGGAATATCAGGCAAGCCGGTGGGGCCGCGACGAAGAAGCAGACGACGCAGCCCGCAATCGCCAGCAGGCCATGCAATCGGCCGAGCGATTCTGGCATCTGTCGCGCCGAGGTTGAGCGACGTGACGTCGCCTGCTTGGTTCTTGACGTGAGGGGATGTATCGGCACAATACCGCCTATTGGGCCATGCCCCTGACCTTTGACAGGTAGGGCAAACCCGAAAAAGGCCGGCGGCGCCGATAAGTGCGCCTCGGTAGTCCAACAGAGAGGAAATTATGAAGAAATCCGTATTTCTTGGCTCGGTCGCAGCACTGGCCGCAGTAACCGGCGGCGCAGCGATGGCAGCCGAGGGCGACACGCTGAAGGCCGTAAAAGACCGCGGCGAACTGATCTGCGGTGTCAATACCGGCCTGGTCGGCTTTGCCGCGCCCGACGCCAGTGGCAACTGGACCGGCTTTGATGTCGCTGTCTGCAAGGCCGTGGCGGCCGCTGTGCTGGGCGATCCGAACAAGGTGAAATATGTGCCGACCACCGGCCAGACCCGCTTTACCGCGCTCAGCTCGGGCGAGGTGGACGTTCTGGCGCGCAACTCGACCTGGACCTATTCGCGCGACACTGACCTGAAGCTCGATTTCATCGGCGTTAACTATTACGACGGTCAGGGCTTCATGGTGCGCAAGGATCTGGGCGTGACCAGCGCCAAGGAACTGGACGGCGCCACCATCTGCATCCAGACCGGCACCACGACCGAGCTGAACCTGGCCGATTACTTCAAGGCCAACAACATGAGCTATCAGCCGGTCAATATCGACAGTAACGCCGAGGGCGAACAGCAATACATGGCTGGTGCCTGCGACGCCTATACGACCGACGCCTCGGGTCTGGCGGCGACCCGCGCGGCATTCGCCGACCCGGAAAACCACATCATCCTGCCCGAGATCATCTCGAAAGAACCGCTTGGGCCGGCCGTTCGCCATGGCGACAACAACTGGGGCGATATCGTCCGCTGGACGCTTAACGCCCTGATCGCGGCCGAGGAATATGGCGTCACCTCGACCAATATCGAGGAACTGGCGACCAATTCCGAGAACCCCGAAGTCCAGCGCCTTCTGGGTGCCAGCGACGAATTGGGCGCGATGATGGGCCTGGACAAGGATTGGGCCAAGCGCGCCATCCTGGCCAGCGGCAACTATGGCGAGATCTTCGCCAAGACCATTGGCGAGGAAACCCCGATCGGGCTGGCGCGTGGTCTGAACGCGCAATGGACCCAGGGTGGTCTGCTGTATGCGCCGCCGTTCCGCTGATCGGCCTTGACTGACACTGAATGCGCGGGGGCAGTCCCCGCGCATTCGACCAAAACAATAAGCCCGGATAACGACTTACGGCAAAAAAGCCGAAGCGCCGGGGACAGGGGAAAATCATGGTAGACATCTCGGCGCAGCCGGGCACGTCGTTCCGTCTTAGCATGCTGCTCTATGATCGGCGCTATCGGTCAATGACGATTCAGGTGATCGTTTTCATTCTGGTCATGGCCGCAGGCTGGTGGCTGGTCGACAACACGATCCGCAACCTTCAGGCATTGGGCAAGGATTTCAACTTCGGCTTCCTGTTCCAGCGTGCCGGATACGATATTCCCTCGCCGCCCATCCCCTATAATTCCGACGATACGCATCTGCGCGCGGCCATTGTCGGGCTGCTGAATACCGTCATCGTGTCCTTCCTGGGCTGCATCGCCGCGACCATCCTTGGCATCGCCGTCGGTGTCGCGCGGCTGTCGAACAACTGGCTGTTTGCCCGGCTGATGACCGTCTATGTCGAGATGTTCCGCAACATCCCGCTGCTGCTGTGGATCCTGATCGTCTATGCGATCTTTACCGAGGTGCTGCCGCCGCCCAATGCCTATCGGGGCGAGAATCCGGCGGCCTCGATGATCCTGTTCGACAATGTCGCGCTGACCAATCGCTATACGGCGATCCCGACGCTTGGGCTGACCAATGATCCCGGTCATCTGGACCTGGGCTATCGGATCACCGTCGATTGGGCGACCATCGCCTTTGCCGTGGTGCTGATCGGTGGCTGGTTCATCCGCAAGGCCGTGCTGAACTGGGCGCAGCGCGTGCAGGATGCGACGGGCGACCGGCCGGTGACCTGGTGGATCAATCTGGGCATCATGCTGGTGCCCTCGCTGCTGCTGATCTGGTATTTTGGCCTGCACCTGATCCCGCCGGAACTGAAGGGCTTCAACTTCGTCGGCGGGCTGAATGTGCAGAACGGCTTTGTCGCGCTGTGGCTGGCGCTGACGCTGTATACCGGCGCCTTCATCGCGGAAATCGTACGCGGCGGCATTCTGGCCGTCAGCAAGGGCCAGACCGAGGCCGCCTATGCCCTTGGCCTGCGGCCCAACAAGACGATGAAGCTGGTGATCCTGCCGCAGGCGTTGCGGGTGATCATCCCGCCGCTGATCTCGCAATATCTGAACCTGACCAAGAACAGTTCGCTGGCGATTGCCGTGGGGTACATGGACCTGCGCGGCACGCTTGGCGGCACGACGCTGAACCAGACCGGGCGCGAGCTGGAGGCCATTTTGCTGATGATGCTGATCTATCTGGCGCTCAGCCTGCTGATCTCGGGCGGGATGAACATCTATAACAGCCGCGTCAAGCTGAAGGAGCGTTGAGATGAGCGATATCCACGCCCAGGACGTTGCCTTCGTCCGAGACAGCATGATCCCCGAATCGCCGCCGCCCCAGCGTCAGGCAGGGGTGGTGAAATGGCTGCGCGAGAACCTGTTTTCCGGCCCCGTCAACACGGTATTGACCATTCTTGGCCTGCTGATCATCTGGTATCTGGTCAGCCATTTCTGGGACTGGTTCGCGCATTCGGTCTGGAATGCGGAAAGCCTGGCCCAATGCCGCGAGATCATCGCCGCGACCTGGGGCGAGGGGGCGCGCGGCGCCTGCTGGGCAGTGATCCGCGAACGCTGGCATCAATACATGTTCGGGTTCTATCCGCCCGCGCTGTATTTCCGCCCCGTCATGGCCTTTGGCTTCCTGATGGTGGCGCTGGCGCCAGTGCTGTTTTCGGAATCGCTGCGCATCCGCCGCTATGTGCTGATCGTCACCGCGATTGCCACACTGGCCCTGATGCTGCTGCTGAAGGCGCCGGCCGGCTGGCTTGCTTTCGCCACCGCCGTCTTTGCCGCCGCCCTGTGGCTGGCCGAGCGCCAGGTCGCCCGGTTGCTGGTCTTTTCCGCGCTTTACCCGCTTCTGGGGGTCTGGCTGCTGTGGGGGGGATCCCTGTGGGGGCCGATCATGGTGCTGGGCGCGATCGGGCTGGGCTGGCTGGCCTGGCGGTTGCTGGTGGGGCTGTCGCCGCTGGTCGCCATGATCGCCGGTGTGGCCGTCACGGTGGGTTTGCTGATGTTCCTGGTCGGTCCCGCCGCAGACGACGCCGAATCGCTGCTGTCCCTGTCGATCATCCCCGTCGCATCAGATCAGTTCGGTGGGTTCCTGCTGTCGATCACCATCGGCGTCGCAGGCATCGCGCTGTCGCTGCCGCTTGGTATCATCCTGGCGCTGGCGCGGCGGTCCGACATGTTCCTGGTGCATACGCTGGCCGTGGTCTTTATCGAGTTCATCCGCGGTGTGCCGCTGATCTCGCTTTTGTTCGTGGCCTCGCTGCTGCTGAACTATTTCCTGCCGCCGGGCACGAATTTCGACATCATCCTGCGCGTCATCATCATGGTGACCCTGTTCGCCGCCGCCTATATGGCCGAGGTCATCCGGGGCGGTCTGGCCGCCCTGCCGCGCGGGCAATACGAGGCCGCCGATGCCCTTGGGCTGGACTATTGGAAGGCGCAGCGGCTGATCATCCTGCCGCAGGCGCTGAAGATTTCCATTCCGGGGATCGTTTCGACCTTCATCGGCATGTTCAAGGATACCACGCTGGTGGTCTTTGTCGGCCTGTTCGATCCGCTGAAGGGGATCTCGGATTTCGTGCGCGCGAACTTTGCCTGGAAGGGCATCTATTGGGAGCCGTTCATCTTTGTCGGCGCCATCTTCTTCATCATCTGCTTCAGCATGTCGCGCTATTCCATGTATCTGGAACGCCGCCTGCGTCGCGAACACCGTTAAGGACGAAGCCATGAGCGAAGCCATCACCCGCGATATCGACCGCAGCCATATGACGGTCAGCGACGAGGTCGCCATCGACATCAGCAACATGAACAAGTGGTACGGCACCTTCCACGTCCTGCGCGACATCGATCTGACGGTTCACCGGGGCGAGCGGATCGTCATTGCCGGGCCGTCGGGGTCGGGCAAGTCGACGCTGATTCGCTGCATCAACCGGCTGGAGGAACATCAGTCGGGCCATATCACCGTCGACGGGATCGAACTGACCAGTGATATCAAGAACATCGACAAGGTCCGGTCCGAAGTCGGAATGGTGTTTCAGCATTTCAACCTGTTCCCGCATCTGACCGTTCTGGAAAACTGCACCCTGGCGCCGATCTGGGTGCGCAAGGTGCCGCGCAAGCAGGCCGAGGCGACGGCCATGCGCTTTCTGGAAAAGGTCAAGATCCCGGAACAGGCGAAGAAATATCCTGGCCAGTTGTCGGGCGGTCAGCAACAGCGTGTGGCGATTGCCCGGTCACTGTGCATGCAGCCCAAGATCATGCTGTTCGACGAGCCGACATCGGCACTGGACCCCGAGATGATCAAGGAGGTGCTGGACACCATGATCGAGCTGGCCGAGGAAGGCATGACCATGCTGTGCGTGACGCATGAGATGGGCTTTGCGCAGGCTGTGGCGAACCGGGTGATCTTTATGGATCAGGGCCAGATCGTCGAGCAGAACACCCCGAAAGAGTTCTTCAACAATCCCAAATCGGAACGCACCAAGCTGTTTCTCAGCCAGATTCTGGGGCACTGAGGGGCACTGGCGGACAGGGGGCGCTGCCCCCGTCCCTTGCGGGCCCCCCCAGGGATATTTATGCACGGCTGATGGGCGATGTCTGCTGCTTAGTCGCGGCCGTCGAGGCGAACGAAATCCATGACGCTGCCATCGCCGGGGCGGATATCCTTCCAGTCATCGACCTGAAAATCGACGACAAGCGTGGCGCAGGTCGGATAGCGGCGGAAATCGGGGTCCAGCGGTGGCCGTGCGGGCAGTTCGGCCGCAAGGGCGGCGATGCCGGGATTGTGGCCCAGGATCATCACCGTGGGCTGGGTGGCACTTTGCAGCACCTTCAGCATGCGTTCCGGGCTGGCGTGATACAGCGTCTTTTCGATACGGACGACGGGCCGGACCTCTAATGCGGCGCCGGCGATCTTTTCCCAGGTTTCCTGGGTGCGGCGCGCGGTCGAGCACAGAACCTCTTCGGGTTCATAGCCGCGACTGGCCATCCAGTCGCCAAGCGCACGGGCCGAACGGCGACCGCGATCGTTCAGGGGCCGGTCGTGATCGTCCAGCGTCGGGTCGTCCCAAGCCGATTTCGCGTGCCGTGTCAGGATAAGGCGGCGGTGTCCAAGCGGTGTCATGTGTGGAACTGTCTCATATGCCAAGCGGATTGCTTTGGCAGCCTGCCACAGTCTTGGCTGATCGGGCAAGCGCGTCTGACATGACAGCCCTGCGACATGCAGTCAGATCCTGCCGGAAGGTCCAGAAAGGCATGGCAGGCGGGTGGGTCATAGGACGGGCTGAAAGCGCCGGCGGGGCAGGCTGTGCGGCACGGGGCATGGCAGGTATCGCAGGGGCTGGCGGTTCCAGGGGCCAGCGGCAGATGGCCGGGCAGGATCAGCGCGCCGCGAAAGCTGGCGAAGAGACCCATCCTGCGGTGCACCAGCATGCCGACGGGTGATTGCCAGAATCTGCCGCTGGCCAGCGCCCATCGGTTGAAAGCAGGATAGGGTGGCCCATCGGATGGGAACAGCGCGCGGCCACCGATTCGGCCGGCCCAATTGCCGATCACCCGCTTGGACCAGCGGTCCATGGGGTCGGGCTGTCCGTCGGCATATTCTGCCGAGGCGACAAAGACCGGCCAGAAACCCGGCTCGTCGGGAGAGATCAGCACGACTGTTCCGCCGCCCTCGTGGCAAAGCCCCGAGACGAACAGCCCCTCGGGGGGGATCAGGTCAGAGATCGCCACCCTGACGCAGCCCATGCGGTTTCACCCGCGGCTCGGTCGAGCGGATCAGGCTGCCCGCGCCATGTTCGGTGAACAGCTCCAGCAGGCAGGCATGGGGCACGCGGCCATCCAGAATGACCACGGCGCGGACGCCCTGGTCGATGGCGGCCAGCGCCGTTTCGGTCTTGGGGATCATACCCCCGGCGATGGTGCCATCGGCGATCATGGCGCGCACCTGGTCAGGATGGATCTGGGTCAGTACCTCGCCCGCGCCGTCCTTGACGCCGGCCACATCCGTCAACAACAGCAGTCGGTCGGCCATCAGCGCCCCGGCGATGGCACCAGCGGCTGTGTCGCCGTTGACGTTGAAGGTCTCGTTATCGGCCATGCCGGTGGCGACCGGCGCAATGACCGGGATCAGCCCGGCGCTGTAAAGATCGCGGATGATCTGGATGTTCATCTCGACCGGGCGGCCGACAAAGCCCAGTTCAGGGTCGTCGGCCTCGCAGACCATCATGTCATCGTCCTTGCCGCTGATGCCCACGGCGCGGCCGCCTGCGTCGTTGATCGCCTGCACGATGCGCTTGTTGACCAGGCCGGACAGCACCATTTCCACCACTTCGACGGTTTCCTTGGTGGTCACGCGCTTGCCGCGCACAAAGCGGCTTTCGATGCCAAGTTTGCCCAAGAGGTCGTTGATCATCGGGCCGCCGCCATGGACCACGACCGGGTTCACCCCCACCTGTTTCATCAGCACGATGTCGCTGGCAAATTCCGCCATTGCGGCATCGTCGCCCATGGCATTGCCGCCGAATTTCACCACCACCACGGCGCCGGAATAGCGCTGAAGATAGGGCAGGGCCTCGGATAGAGTATGCGCTGTGGCGATCCAGTCCCGGTTCATGTTCTGCTTTCTCATCTGCTGGCCCCTGTTCGTCGTGGTCGAGCCTAGGTCGTGCGGCCCGGTCAGTCCAGACCGGCGATGATCGCGCGCAGGGTGGCGATCCCCTCGCCCTTGTCGGACGAGGTCAGCACGATTTCCGGGAAGGCGGCCGGATGCTTCTGCAACTCGTCCTCGACCTGGGCGATGACCGGTTTGATGGCGTTCGGACCCAGCTTGTCGGTTTTGGTCAGCACCGCCTGGAAGGGCACGGCGGATCGGTCGAGCAGGGTCATGATCTCGTGATCAACGGGTTTGATGCCGTGGCGCGAATCAATCAGGCAGAAGGCCCGCCGCAGGGTCGGCCGGCCGGCCAGATATTGTTTCAGCAGCGCCTGCCATTTGGCCACCACGGCAACCGGGGCCTTGGCAAAGCCATAACCGGGCAGGTCGACCAGATAGCCGTGATCGCCCAGGGTGAAATAGTTGATTTCCTGCGTCCGGCCCGGCGTGTTCGAGGCGCGAGCCAACCCTTTACGTCCGGTCAATGCGTTGATCAGGCTGGATTTCCCGACATTGCTGCGGCCGGCGAAGCAGACCTCGGGGCGGTCGGCCGGGGGCAGGCCGTCCATGGTGACGACACCCTTCAGGAAATCGACCGGACCGGCGAACAGCAGGCGCGCGGCTTCTGCTGCCTCGGCATCGGGTTCGGGGGCGACGGGAAAGGCGACTTTCATGCGTGAACCTTGTCATTGACGGCGATGCGACCGCCGGTCGTGACCTCGGCAAAGATCCCGAAATTCTCGGTTCCGGTAAAATCGCGCAGGGCTGCCAGCATGTCCAGCTGCCGCTGGCCGGTCGCGGTATCCGCATCGGTGGCGATGCAGCGACCGATGGTGTTGCGGACAATCATGCGTGCCGGGCCGATGGTGATTTCGCGACCGATCAGATCGCGCTCGGCCAGCGCGTCCCAACCATCGACCCACAGGTTTGCGCGCCAGCGGTCAATGCCCAGGGGCTGCCCCAGGTGGCGTTCCAGCGCCCTGAGCGTGGGCAGCGACAGAATCGAGATCTGCGGCTGGCTGCCATCGGTCAGCTGTTCGGGCCCGCGAACCAGACGTGCGGCGGGGGATTTGTCCTCGCCCCAAAGCGGCTTCAGCCAGTCGATCAGCGCCTGCTGGTCGGCGGCGTCCTCGGGGTTCAGCGTGATGTCGGGGCGGTGGGGATGGGTCAGGTGAATGCGGCCATCGCGCCAGCCGCCCTTGACGGCTTGCAGGGGCAGGCTGGCCGCGCCGCGCAGGAATGCCGCCTTAGGCAGCCAGCGCGTCAGCTGACCATCGTCCAGATGGCGCAGCGCGCCCTCGTGCATGATGGCGTAAAGGCGGTCGCCCGGAAGCCGGGCGCCCGCTGTCAGCTCCACCTGATCCAGATCATCCGCCCCAAGCGTCTTGATCGGATGGCGGCGGATATGGGCAAGCCATGCCGTCACTTGCCGTCCTTCTTGGGTCGGCTGGGAATCGACGACTTGATATTGCCGAACAGGTCGGGCCGGTGTCCGTGCATCGACATGATGGTATATTGCTGGAAGATCGTGATCACGTTGTTGGTGATCCAGTACAGCACCAGACCCGAGGCAAAGCCGCCCAGCATGAACATGAAGATCCAAGGCATCCAGGCAAAGATCATCTTTTGCGCGGGGTCCGTGGGTGCCGGGTTCAGCTTTTGCTGCATCCACATGCTGATGCCCAGCAGGATCGCAAGGATCGGCAGCGACATGCTGTGCAGCAGCGTGCCTTGGCCGGGCGCGGCCCAGGGCAGCATGCCAAACAGGTTCCACAGGCTTGACGGATCGGGCGCGGACAGGTCGCGGATCCAGCCAACCCAGGGGGCGTGGCGCAACTCGATGGTGACGAAGATCACCTTGTAGAGCGAGAAGAAGATCGGGATCTGCAACAGCACCGGCAGGCAGCCCGCAGCGGGGTTCACCTTCTCGCGCTTGTACAGTTCCATCATTTCCTTCTGGAACTTGGCGCGGTCGTCACCGGTGCGTTCTTTCAGTGCCTCCATCTGGGGCTGCAATTCCTTCATCTTCGCCATCGAGACATAGGATTTGCGCGCCAGCGGGAAGACCAGCAGCTTCAGGATGAAGGTCAGGGCGATGATCGACCAGCCCATATTGCCGATAAAACCATTCAGCCAGTGCAGCAGGCGGAAGATCGGCTTGGTCAGGAAATAGAACCAGCCCCAGTCGATCGAATCGACGAAACGCTGGATGCCGGGCGTTTCCTGATAGCCGTTGATGACCTCCCATTCCTTCGCGCCTGCGAACAGATAGCTGCCAGCGCTGACGGTCGCACCAGGGGCGGCCGTCTGGACGGGAAAGCGCGCCTCGGTCTGGTAGATGTCGACGCCATCGGCGTATTTCGCCACGGCGGTGAAGGATTGGCCGGGAACGGGGGCCAGCGTGGTCATCCAGTATTTGTCGGTGAAACCGATCCAGCCGTTTTCCGAGACGTCGAACAGTTGAGCACGGCCCTCGCGGTCGATGGGATCCAGCTCGGCCAGGTCGTCGTAATCCTGCTCGATCAGCTCGCCGTCATGCATGCCGACGACGCCTTCGTGCAGAACAAAGAAGTTCTGCGTGTCAGGCTGACCGTGGCGCGCGATGATGCCGTAAGGTGCGGCAGAGAAGGCAGCGGCACCGGTGTTTTCCAGCGTCTGCGTTACCGTGAACAGATAATGGTCATCCAGTTCGAAGATGCGGCGGAATATCTGGCCGGCGCCATTGTCCCAGATCAGTGTGACGGGCTTGCCAGGGGCCAGGCTGTCGCCGGATTCCACCTGCCAGATCGTCGCCGGCCCCGGAACCAGCGCCGGATCGGTGCCGGCCGCCGGCATCCAGCCATAGACTGCGTAATAGGGTTTGGCACCGGTCGTGCTGATCTGCTGGTCGGCATTGGGCGCAGTCGGCGACAAGAGCCGGACCAGCGGCGAATTGCCTTCAAGCGTCTCGCGATAGTCGCGCAGCAGCAGGTCGTCGATCCGCCCCCCCGCCAGCGAGATCGAACCCGACAGCGCCGGCGATTCGATGACGACACGGCCTGCGGCGGCCGTCGGATCGTTGCTGCCGGGCTGTTCGCCCAGTTGTGCACCACCCGTGGCCGCGGTCTGACCTGCGGTCGGGGTGTTGACCCCGCCATCGGCAGTCTGCGATGTGGTTGCGGGGGCTTGGGTCGGCTCTGGTGGTGTGGGCGCAAAGACGGTGTACCACACCAGGATCACCAGAAACGACAGAACCGTCGCCAGGATGAGATTGCGGTTATTGTCTTGCATTCCGTGTCCACCGTCATCGCGTCAGTCGCGCCGGTTCAACAGAAGGGGGGCTGAAAGGTCAAGCGGAATCCCCGGTGGTGAGGGGGGCATGTCACGCAATTCCTGCCCTGACTGCGCCAAGCTGACGGGATCCGGCCGCAGATGGAAGGTGACGAAGGTACCGGCGGCCCGACGAACACCTGCGGCGGTGCGGCCGGTGGCGCCGCCGATACCGCAGGTCTTGCCAAGCCCGCGATCCGGCCGCACCGCCCAAATCATGCTCCAATCCACGCCGCGAGTCGCGGGTCAGCCGCCCTTTTGGGTTGGCGTCCCCGTCGACATCGTCCTCCTTTGCCGGGCCTCGGGTCGGCTATCACCTGAACGCTTGGGCATCAGCCGGCTTTGCGGCTGGTCAGATCCGGCAGCTCGGGCCGGTCGCGCAGATAGCCTGTCATGAAATCCCCGATCTCGGCCATGGGCATCGGCCGGGCGATGGCATAGCCCTGCACATGGCCGCAGCCCATCTGCGCAAGATAGCTGTGTTCGTCCGCCGTCTCGACGCCCTCGGCCAGGGTCGAGACGCCCAGTCTTTCGGCCATGGCCAGGATGGCCAGAACCATCCGCTGCTGCTTTGGGTCCCGATGGCAATCGGTCACGAAGCCCCTGTCGATCTTGATCCGGTTGACGCCGAAATGTCGCAGCGAATCGAGGCTGGCATAGCCCGTTCCGAAATCATCCAGATCCAGCATGCAGCCGCCCTGCGAGAGGCGCGTCAGGTTTTCGCGGATGCGGTCGTCGCTGTTGATCGGGCCGATGCTTTCCAGCACCTCGATCACCAAGCGGTCGCGGCCGATTCCATGGCGGTCCAGTTCCCACAGGACCGAGTCCGCAAAGGCCGGATCCGACAGTTCCGATTGCGCCACGTTCAATGCCACTGTCTGAATCTGCCAACCCTGGGCATCCCACAGCTGCAAGGCGCCGAGGCATTGGCCCAACATGCTGCGGGTCAGGGCGGCATGATCGGCGCGCCGCATTGCCGGCATGAAATCCATCGGCGTCAACAGCCCGCGGACAGGGTGACGCCAACGTGCAAGGGCCTCGAACCCGGTGACATTGCCCGTATCGCAGCAGATCTGGGGCTGAAAATACGCTTCGATCTGGTTTTCCTGTGCCGCCGATTCAACGGTGGCGGGAACGTGATCGACCCGGCCGCTGTCATCATAGGCGATCAATCTGATATGGCCCAGCTGATCTGGCCGGAACTGCCGCAGGTTGCGCAGACCACAGGCCATCAGTTGTCGCACCTGCACATGACCCGCACCCAGATTCAGGACCAGAACGCCGCTGATGACAGGGGTGATCGAAACCCCGCAAACCGGATATTCGGCCTGACAGCTGTGTTGCAGACGCTCGGCGATGCGCAGCGCCTCGACCTCGGACCGGGTGCGCAGCAGGATGGTGAAGACACCGGGTGCCGCGCTTTGCACGAAATCATTGGGCCGGATCGTCCCGATCATCCGCATCGAAAGCTGCGCGAACAGATGGGCAAGACCCGTCTGGCCCAAATGCTCGCCCAGAACGGTCAGGTTCTCAAGCTTCAGCAGCAGCGCGATCCGGTCACGCGATCTGTGCCGCCGGAACAAGCGCCCGATCTGACCGAGGCCATGCTGCCAAAATTCGACAGGCGATCTGTACCGCATTCCACCCTCGCATTCGTTGCCCTGACGAGGTTCTACGGCAGAAATCTTTTTGTTCCGTTAATGTTCCCGCAGCTGAGGGGGCTGAATATCATTCGAATTTGATGCATCGGGGAAAAGCCCGGCAAAGTCGAAAAGGGCCGGATCCAGCAGATGCGAGGGGCGCACATTCATCAGGGCGCGGAACATCACCTGGCGCCGCCCTGGGGTTCGTGCCTCCCATTCGTCCAGCAGTTTCTTGACCTGCACGCGTTGAAGCCCTTCCTGGCTGCCGCACAGATCGCAGGGAATGATCGGGTAGTTCATTGCCCGCGAAAACCGATCGCAATCGGCCTCGGCGATATAGGCCAGCGGGCGCAGCACGTTCAGATCGCCCTCTTTATTCAACAGCTTGGGGGGCATGCTGGCCAACCGCCCACCGTGGAACAGGTTCATGAAAAAGGTTTCCAGAATATCATCGCGATGATGACCCAGGACGACGGCCGAACAGCCCTCTTCCCGCGCGATGCGATACAGGTTGCCGCGGCGCAGGCGCGAACACAGCGCGCAATAGGTGCGGCCCGCAGGCACCTTGTCGGTGACGATCGAATAGGTGTCCTGATATTCGATCCGATGCGCCACCCCGCGCGCGGTCAGAAATTCCGGCAGGACGGTTGCGGGAAAGCCGGGCTGGCCCTGATCGAGATTGCAGGCCAGCAGATCGACAGGCAGAAGCCCGCGCCATTTCAGTTCGTGCAGAACGGCAAGCAGCGTATAGCTGTCCTTGCCACCCGACAGGCAGACCAGCCAGCGATCGCCTTCGCGGATCATGCCGTAATCCTCGATCGCGGCGCGGGTGTCGCGGACCAGCCGCTTGCGCAGCTTGCGGAATTCTGTGCTGGAAGGCGCGCCGGCAAACAGCGGATGGATATCGGTATCGTCTGCTTCGTCCAGCATGTTGTTCACTCTACGCCAGGAAAACTGAGTTCTTCATTGCTTCGCACCGACAATGTCGCGGCGTCCAGCACCATGTGATAAGCGCGCCCGCCAGCGCCTTCATAGACGACGTGAATCACCTGACCCGCAAGCGTCGCCAAGGGGGCGGCGGCAAAGCTGTCCGTCAACTGCGTCAGTTCGCTGCCGTCGGGCCGCATGACCCATAGGGTCGCGCCGGCAAACTCGTCGCCCAGCTCCCGCGTGCTGCCACGGGAAAGCGCCAGCACGGTCGCCACTGCCCCGTTCTGATCGCGCGCATCGGCGATCCCGCGGATCACTTGCAGGCGCGAATTGTCAAACAGCCAACGCGCCGGGTCGCCACTGGACAGGAAGGCCAGGTTTGCCGTCACCAGCGTGCTGCGCATGCCGCCATCGCTGAGATCTGCTTGCAACGAAATACGGGTCAGGTCGTTCGACAGGACAACGGCTTCGCCCAGCCTGAAACGTTCCATCTTCGGCGGCCTGTCCTGCGTCGACGATGTTTGTGGCGGTTGCGCGGGCGGGATCGCCAGCGTGGCGACGAAAGCCGCCAGAATCACCGCGACAGCGACCAGCAGCCCGGAAATCAGGATCGTGCGTCCGGTGCGGGTCATCTTGGTCCTTTGGTTTGCGCGAGGCATCGGCGAGGTGTGGTCATTGTTGCTCTGGCTCGTGCGGATCGGTGCCGGGAACCGGATCATAGCCTGTGCCGCCCCAGGGGTGGCACCGGCCGATCCGGCGCAGGGTCAGCCAGCCACCCCTGATCGCGCCATGCCGTTCCAGCGCTTGCAGCGCATAGGCCGAGCAGGTTGGCTGAAACCGGCATCCATGTCCAACCCAGGGCGAGGCGACCAGTCGATAGGCGCGCACGGGCAGGGCGAACAACTGGGCCAGGGGGCTCATTTGCGATGCACCTTGTCCAGCGCGGCCGCCAGTTCGGCGCGCATGGCGGCGAAATCGCGGCTGACCGTCGTTTCTGGGCGACCGACCAGCACATAGTCCCAGCCAGCGCGGGCGCGGCCCGGCAGCACCTCACGCGCAAGGGCGCGCAGGCGGCGCTTGGCACGGTTGCGCATCACCGCATTTCCCAGCTTCTTCGAGCAGGTATAGCCGATGCGGGGACCCTTTTGGTCACCGCGCGGCCGGGCTTGCAGCAGAAAACCGGGCATGCCTTGCCGCAACGCCCTGGCGGCAGCCAGAAAATCCCCGCGCTTGCGCAGTGTTTCAGGCATGCGAAAAGCCGCCCCGCCGGCATCCTGCTGCTGTATATCAGCGTCGGGATGAGGCAGAGGCGGCATGTTCCGGGCCTCCGGGCGCGTTGCGGCGGGCTGCCCCGCCGACACGATCAGGCCGACAGGCGCTTGCGGCCCTTGGCGCGGCGGCGGTTCAGCACCAGACGGCCGGCCTTGGTGGCCATGCGGGCGCGGAAACCGTGGCGACGCGCACGAACGAGGTTCGAGGGTTGGAAGGTGCGCTTCATGGTCTTATCTCCGGGTCGAGTTCTTGCGGGTGGCGCGGGCGACAGGCGCGTCAGGCAAAAGCCCTGCGCCCGTGCGCAACTGCGCCGGTTGTTCGAGATGCGCTGGATAGGGCAGGCCCAGGCCCAAGTCAACCACCGAATCCCTGACCTTCTGCAATGGAACCGGCAGCCCATCACAATTGTTTGACCTTCGAGGCACGAGCACCCATTTGAAGCGCAATGCGCACGGCGTCAGAACCGGAAACATGATGCGACTGAATACCTTGTCCGGCCGCTTTGCTGCACTGACGATTCTCTTCGTCGTGCTGGCAGAGCTGCTTATCCTGCTGCCGGCCCTGTCCGATTTCCGGCGCGACTATCTGGAATCGCGGCTGGAACGGGCGCAGATCGCCAGTCTGGCCCTGCTGGCCACGGATGAAACCCTTGCAGCCGAACTGGAAAGCGAGCTGTTGCAGAATGCCGGCGTCTTCAACGTCGTGCTGCGGCGCGACGACATCCGCCAACTGGTGCTGTCCTCGCAATTGCCCGGCCCGGTCGAGGCGACCTATGACCTGCGCGAGACCTCGCTGGTGGGGTCGATCGACGAGGCGTTGCGCCAGCTGTTCGATTCGCGGCACCGGGTGATCCGGGTGATCGGCGCGCCGGTCAATCAGGCAGGCCAGCTGATCGAGATCACCATGGATGCCCAGCCTCTGCATCTGGCCATGGTCGAATTCGGGCTGCGGATCCTGGCGATCTCGGCGCTGTTTTCGGTGATGACGGCGCTGATGCTGAACCTTGCGGCACAACGGCTGATCCTCAAGCCGATGCGGCGGGTCATCCAGCATATGTCGGCCTATGCCCAGGCCCCCGAGGATGTGCGTCACATCATCACCCCCGACGCCCGCATCGCCGAGCTGCGCGAGGCCGAAAGCGCCCTGGCTGCGATGCAAAAGACGGTGACATCGTCACTGAAGCAAAAGGAACGCATGGCCCAGCTGGGTCAGGCGGTGGCCAAGATCAGCCACGATCTGCGCAATATCCTGACCACCAGTCAGATTTTTGCCGACCGGCTTGAGGACAGCGCCGATCCCAAGGTTCGCCGGGCCGCGCCCAAGCTGGTCAATTCGATCAGCCGCGCCGTGAACCTGTGTGAAACCACGCTGGCTTTCGGCAAGGCCGAAGAGCCCGCGCCCTCGCTGTCGCGTTTCAACCTGTCGCAACTGGCCGCCGAGGTGATCGAGGCCGAGGCGCTTGCAGGCAGCGGAATCACCCATCCGGTCGAATTCGTGACCGACATTGCGGTCAGCCTGAACATCCGCGCCGATCGTGATCAGCTGTATCGGGTGCTGACCAACCTGGCCCGCAATGCCCGTCAGGCCATCGAAGGCACCAGCCAGCCCGGCACGGTCGAGATCGGCGCGGGCGAAAACGATTCGGGCTGGTGGATCCGCGTTGGCGACACGGGGCCGGGCCTGCCCGGCAAGGCGCGAGAATATCTGTTCCAGCCCTTCACCGGCAGCGCCCGCAAGGGTGGCACGGGGCTGGGGCTTTCGATCGCGGCCGATCTGATCCGGGGCCATGGCGGCCGGCTGGACCTGCTGCGCAGCGACGACGAGGGCAGCGAGTTCATGATCCACATTCCGCGGGACATGGCGCTGCTTCCGGCGACTGAAATCGCCGCTGCGCAATAAATGCGAATTTTGCGCTTGCACTCGGCTCGGGGTGCAATTAATTCACCGCCCTACGACGGACCCGTAGCTCAGCTGGATAGAGCACCAGACTACGAATCTGGGGGTCGGGCGTTCGAATCGCTCCGGGTCCGCCATTACCTTACCTATTGTCTGTCAGATCTTTCTGGCTTTCGGTCAGGTTTGTGACCCGATCGGCCTTGATTGTGCTGATCGACCCGCACTCCCAATCTTTGGCATGATTCATGGATCGCGAGGGTGATCGCGTGTGTTTGCACAGTTGCGCCGAGGGCCTATTCCCCCGATCCCTTGCCGCTGACGGTGCGACATCACCCGTTGGACCCTGCCACGTCGCTCATATCCCGCCTCGCTGCGCCAAGCGGTCCCGAATCGCGCACAGATTTCTGCCGCGACATCGGGTTTTTCTACAAGGCATTGCTGCGCGGTGATCGTGACGCCATCAAGCATCTGGCCTGCCTCGCCGGAAACATTCAGCCTGCACGGCCATGATTTCGCGTTACAAATTCAGGGGCACTGGCAGCTGATCGCGCGGGCGGAACCTATGCCGCAAGACCACACCGAATCTGAGGAATATCTCGGGCAGCCGGGTCGCCGGCGAACGCGGTGAGAAGTGGATTGACGAACGGGACCTGAATGTCACAAGCCGCGCATGCGAGGCGGCAAGCTTTCTGTCCGATCCGCGCAATGTGGTGCTGATCGGTGGCACTGGCACGGGAAAGGCGCATCTTGCCATCGCCCGCGCGCGCTCATCCGGGGCGGTTCTACAACGTCGTCGACCTCGCGGACCGCCTCGTGACAGAAACGCGCAGCGGCAAGCAGGGCCGTCGCGCCCAATGCATGACCCGACGCGACTTCGTCATTCTCGATGAACCGGGCTATCTGCCCTTTGCCCAGTCCGGTGGCCAACTGTGTCGTCAGGAAAACAGTCCACCGGATTGTTTTCTGTTCCTCCGCCATCCACCTGATCAGTCGCCATTACCAGCGCATCTCGATCATCGTCACCACCAACCTCGCCTTCACCGAATGGCCCGCCGTATTCAGCGACGCCAAGATGACCACCGCGCTGCTCGATCGTGTCACGCAGCATTGCGAAATCATCGAGACCGGCAACGAGTCATGGCGTTTCAAGAACCGCGCCTGAAGATCAGGGCCTGGGCCCCTCTATCGGCTGTCGTCAGCCCACCGAGGTCGCGCTGGCGGCCAATCGCAGCGGTCGTGGGGTGGTCCAGATGGTTCTGGAACGCGGTTTGATGTCGCCGGACGACCTGGCCAACCTGTTGCGTCCCAAGGCCCTGACCCGTCCGACTGACCTGTTGCTGCCTGCAAGGGCCAATGCGGTGGCGTCGTCGGCCTGGGTGCGGGTCCCCGCTGATCGGTGGGGCGGGTCAGCCCTGGGGTGCCGCCGGGGCCACGCGGCGATGGCGCCGGCGGCCCGCATCACCCGGCAAGCGGTGGGCGCGACTGCAACGCCGCCCCCCCGCGCGAGATGCCGCCGGCCAGCGGCAGCAGATCGGCTTGCAGCGCGTGATAGATATCCGGCTTGCCGTTGAACTGATGGCGGGCCGGCTGGTTCGCATCGTCCAGTTCGGGCAGCCAGCCGCCGCGTTCATGGTCGATCAGATGCCGATCCGCAAAGCGCCACAGCCGGCGATACCAGTCCTCGTCCGCAGGTCGCGGGTCCAACTTGATAAGGGCAGCCAGCGCGCCGATCGCCTCGGTCACGGGCCACCAGTAACGCGCCCGCCGAGCCACCGATCCATCGGGTGCCAGCGTATAGATAAAGCCACCCCGATCCGCGTCCCAGGCATCCGTCAGCGCCTGTTCGACCAGCCTGCGCGCCCGTTCCGATGCGCCATCATCCGGGCGGCCCATCAGATCCCACAGTTGCAGTTGCAACCGCCCCATCTCGAAGGAATGGCCGGGGGTCGAGCCGGCGGGGCGGAACATCGGATTGCCCTCGTAGTCGCGGTCGATCTGCCAGTCCTCGGTATAATGTTCCGGTATCCGCCAGCCTTCGGCCGGGGCGATGCGGCCCAGGAAAAAGTCGAAGATACGCCGGGCGCGGGTCAGATAGACCGACTCGCCCGTGGCCTCATAGGCGGCCAGCAGCGCCTCGACCCCGTGCATGTTCGCGTTCATGCCGCGATAGGTCGAGAAGGGCTGCCAGTCGCGGGTGAACTCGTCACGGAACAGGCCGGCATTGTCGTCCCAGTAATGCCGGTCCAGCACCTCGGAAATATCGGCCAGCAGCCGGTCGGCATCTGCATGGCCGACCAGTTTCGCGGTCGAGGCCGCCAGCAGCACGAAAACATGCCCATAGGCCAGCTTGACCCCATCCACCGGCCCCTGGGCATCGACCGACCAGACATAACCACCATGCGAGGCGTCGCGGTGCCGCGCCCACAGATCCTGCATGCCGCGGTCGATGATGCCGGCGCGGTCGGGCCGGCCGGCCAGATGCCCCAGCCCATAGCTGTGGATCAGCCGGGTCGTGGTATGCAATTCCTGCGGGCCTGGCAGGGGGGTGCCTGCATAATCCAGCACCGCCAGCCCGCCCGCATGCCCAAGGCTTGCGTCAAAGAAATCCAGCTGCCGGCGCGCATCGCCGGCCAGATAGGCGCGGTGGGCCGGGTCATCCAGCCAAAGCCCGCTTTCGGTCGAGGCAAGCGTGTCGGACATGCAGATGCTCCTTATCCAGCGCATATCGGTGATAGCGCCACCATAGGCCCAGTTCGGGCGCTGTGAAATAGGGGCGCGTCAGATGAAGATCAGCGCATCGTCATCCAGCTGGCCGGGGGTGACATTCGTGACCAGGACCGAATTGCTGCCCCATGCGATCAGCGTGCCGCCCGCTGTGGCCGAGACCGAAACACCAGGCGCGCCGGGATTGGCCACGTCGATGCGGATCACATCGGCCTGGGCGTCGAAATCCACGATCCGGTCATTGCCGCTGTTGGTGTTGAAGTTGAAACTGTCCGCGCCATTGCCGCCCGCCAGCCAGTCGGCGCCACCGCCACCGATCAACGTGTCGTTGCCATTGCCACCCGCCAGCCGGTCATGCCCGCCGCCGCCAACCAGCAGATCATTGCCCGACCAGCCCGTCAGCGTGTCATTTCCACCCGCCCCGCCCAGCACATTGGCCTGGGTATTCCCTTGCAACCGGTCTGCGCCGGCACCGCCGGTCAGGTTCTCGATCCCGGCCAGCTGATCCGTGCCCTGACCCGTTGCCTGCACGCCGGTCAGGTTCAGGTTGACCCTGACCCCACCCGCCGCATCAAAGATCGCGGTATCGCTGCCAAGGCCGCCCAGCAGCAGGTCATTGCCATTATCGCCCGACAGCGTGTCATTGCCCGCGCCGCCGGTCAGCGTGTCGTGCCCCGCCCGCCCGACCAGCAGGTCGCGCCCGCCATTGCCGGCCAGCAGATTGGCGACGGCGCTGCCCTTCAGCACGTCATTGCCCCGATCCGCAGTCACATGCTCGATCCCGCGAAGGATGTCGCGACCCTGGCCGGTATTCTGCGGCCCCGTCACCATCAGATCGACCCTGATCGCCGCCGTGCCCGAGAACAGCGCAGTGTCAAAGCCCGCGCCGCCATCCAGCACGTCATTGCCCAGGCCGCCCTGCAAACTGTCCTTGCCGCTTCCGCCCGTCAGCGTGTCATTGCCCCCGGCCAGATCGCGCAGCAGATCGTCGCCCGCACCGCCATCCAGCCGGTTCGAGCGGCCATTGCCGGTCAGCCGGTCATTGCCGCCAAGACCCGCCAGATAGCCGCTGGCATCCACTGTCATCTGGTCGTTGCCATCGGTGCCCCGGCCATAGATCCGCGCCGCAACCCCTTCGCCATCGCTGTCGATACCCTCGTCCATATAGGCGACGATGAAACCGCCACCGACAAGGGCCTCGACCTCCAGCCCTTCCTGGTCGGTATATTCGTCCAGATCCACGCCGATCTCGAAGATCGGGCCAAGCGGCTGGCCCGAGGCGCTGAAGATGCGGCCATAGGCATCGTCGCCGATATCGCCGGGGGTCTCGGAATGCTGGGTCCAGACCACGACGATCTCGCCCGTCTGCAACTGGGTGATGCGGACATCGTTGAGAAGTTCATCCGTCTCGTAAACCAGCATTTCCGCCGTGCGCGCATTGCCGTTGCGGCCATAGAAGGCCATCACGATGCTGGTGCCATCGGCATCGTGATCGTTGCGATAATCCCAGGACCAACGCTGATGGACCATGACAAAGCCGCCATCGGCCGTTGCGGTCACGTCATAGCCGTAATTGCGGTTCGACCCGGCCCCGCCGATCGAGGGGGCCAGCCGGAAATCGGTGCGCAGCACGCTGCCATCGGGGTTCAGGATGCTGGCGCGGATGTCATTCTGGCCGGTCCCGGCATCGTCGATGGTCGCCTCGCTGTTCCAGATGATGACGGCGCGGCCATCGGTCAGGGTGGCACCGCGCGTCACCAGCTGGTCGAAATCCTGGATCACGGTGTTCAACAGGAAATTCTGGCCCTTCGGCTCGCCCTGGGCGGTATAGGCGCGGGCATAGACCTGATCGAAATTGGTGGTCGAGCGATCGGCACCGAACGAGATGACAAAGCCGCCATCGCCGGTCACGGTGACGACCGGCCGCACCGCCCTGTTCGAGGCGACGGTGTCGGCGCGGAAATCATCTTGCCGGATGCTGCCATCGGCATTCACGACCATCGCATGAATTTCCGTGTCGATGGTCAGGATGTCGTCATAATCGTCATAGATCCAGGTGATCACCATCCCGCCATCGGGCAGCTGCGTCAGTTCGGGCGAGCCTGACAATGTGCCGTCAGAACCCGCGATAACGAATTCGCTGCCGATCGGGCTGCCGCCGGCGTCGAAATACTGGCCGGCGACATAGGTGGCACTGGGGCCTTCGTCATATTCGTTCAGGTAGCTTTCCCAGACGATCAGAAAGCCGCCATCAGCCTGCGGCATGATGACCGGGCTTCGTTGCCAGTTCTTCTGATAGCTGTTGACAAGAAAGGGCTGACCCATGGTGACCTCGGTGACTGGTGAACACATTGCCTTGCGGCGGCGAGGTTAGGTCGGCTTGCAGGTGATGACAACGCGCCCCATGGAGAGAGCGCGGCAAACCGCCGGGCTGGCGCAGGCACGGTTTTGGCGAGTGGTCCGGCTATTGCCGGGCCAGCCATTCCGTCACGGTGCCGCGCAGGTTGGTGACGCCGCTGTCGCGTGCATTGTCGATCACCGCCCGCAGATCAGAGATCGAGACACGGCGGATCAGGTGCTTGACCGGCCCGATCGAGGCCGGGCGCATCGACAGCCGCCTGACGCCAAGCGCGGCAAAGGTCAGCGCCTCGACCGGGCGGCCGGCATCCTCGCCGCAGAAGGACAGGGCGACGCGTGCATCGTCGCAACGCTGCACGATCTGCTGGATGAAATTCAGGAACGAGGCGTTCATCGTGTCGTAACGCCGCCGCACCCGTTCATTCTCGCGGTCGGCGGCGAAGAAGAACTGTTTCAGGTCATTGCCCCCGATCGAGATGAAATCGCACATCTCGTAGAACCGCTTGGGCGCATAGACCATCGAGGGGGTTTCCAGCATGGCGCCGACGCGGATGTCACTGGGCATCTCGTGACCCAGGCGTTTTTCGCGGGCCAGTTCCTCCATCAGGATCTTATAGGCGGCCTCGTATTCGGTGATATCCGCGATGAAGGGGAACATCACATATAAGGGGCGGCCGACGGCAGCGCGGATCAGCGCCTGCAACTGCATCCGCAAGACGCCGCGCTTGTCCAGGCCGACGCGGATCGCACGCCAGCCCATTGCCGGGTTCGGCTCGTCCTGCGGCTTCATATAGGGCAGCACCTTGTCTGACCCGATATCCAGTGTGCGGAACATCACCGGCTTGCCCTTGGCGCTGTCCAGCACATGCTCATAGATCGCCGCCAGTTCCGCCCGCCGCGGCACCTTGCTGCGGGTCAGGAACTGCAATTCGGTGCGGAACAGGCCCACACCCTCGGCCCCCGATCCTTCCAGCGAGGGCAGGTCGGCCATCAGCCCGGCATTCATGTAAAGCTGAATGGTCGTGCCGCAGGTGCCCGTGGCGGGCAGGTTGCGCAGGCTGGCATAGCGGTTCTGTGCCTCGGCCTGCATGGCCATCTTGTCACGAAAGGCGGCGGCAACGGTTTCTTCTGGGCGCAGATGGACCACGCCCTGATCGCCATCGACAAGGATCGGGTCGCCGTTCAGCGCCTCAGAGGTGATGCGGCCGGCATGGATGACCAGCGGGATCGCCAGCGCACGGGCGACGATGGCGGCATGACTGCCGACGCTGCCCTCTTCCAGCACCACGCCCTTCAGCTTGCGGCCGTAATCCAGCAATTCGGCCGGGCCGATATTACGGGCCACCAGGACCGGGTTTTCAGGCATCTCGGCACCGGTATCGCTGCCTTGTCCGGTCAGGATGCGCAGCAGGCGGTTGGACAGATCGTCCAGATCGTGCAGCCGGTCGCGCAGATAGGGATCGGCGGCGCGTTCCAGCCGAGCGCGGGCCAGCGACTGTTCCTTTTCCACGGCGGCCTCGGCCGACAGGCCGCGCTGGATATCCTCTTCCATCCGCGTCAGCCAGCTTTTGGAATGGGCGAACAGGCGATAGGCCTCCAGCACCTGCATATGGTCGCTGTCGGCATCTATGTCGCTGTCGGCCAGCATCGCATCGACACGGTCGCGCAACTGGCTGACGCCGGCGCGCAGACGCTCGGCCTCGGTTTCCGGGTCGTCGCCGACGGGGTTGGCGACCACGACGCGGGGTTCGTGCAGCCAGACCCGCCCCTCGGCCGCGCCTTCCTGCCCGGTGCCCCCGCGCAGCATGACCGGAAAGCGATGCTCCAGCGGCAGGGCATCGGACTGGCTGCCCTGAAAGGCGCCCAGCTCGGCCATTTCGGCCAGCACCATGGCGACCACTTCCAGGCCATAGATCTCGTCTTCCGAGAACAGGCGCTTGTCGCGCGATTGCACCACCAGCACGCCCAGCCTTTCGCCGACGCGCTGGATCGGCACGCCAAGGAAGGCGGGAAAGATCTCCTCGCCGGTTTCGGGCATGAAACGGAAGCCGGGTTCCGAGGGCGCATCGGCGGTGTTGATATTGCGCCCGGTGCGCGCCACCCGGCCGACCAGACCCTCGCCAAGGCGCAGGCGTGTCTTGTGGACGGATTCGGGCTTCAGCCCCTCGGTCGCGCAAAGTTCCAGCGTATCGGCATCGCGGAACAGATAGATCGAGCACACCTGCGTGCCCATCGAATCGGCAATGTCATGGGTGATGCTGTCAAGCCGGTCCTGGCTGCCGCCAGCCGATCCCAAGGTATCACGCAGCCGCCGCAGCAGCTTGCGTGAATCACTGTCCCTGCGGTCAGGCATCATCCCCCCAGATAGGACCGGAAGCGCGCCAGAACGGAATGATCCGCCGCAGCCCCTGCCGGTTCAGGCTTTTTCCAACTGGAACGCATCATGAAGGGCCTGAACGGCCAGTTCCATATATTTGCGGTCGATCAGAACCGAAATCTTGATCTCGCTGGTCGAAATGACCTTGATATTGATGTTTTCATCGGCAAGTGCCTTGAACATCCGCGCCGCAACGCCGGCATGGCTGCGCATGCCGATGCCTACGACGCTGACCTTGGCCACGTCGATATCCACGATCAGCTCGTCATACTGGATCGCGCCGGACTGGCGGGCCTGTTCCATCGCCTTCTTGGCGCGCTCGACCTGATTGACCGGCACCGAGAAGGTCATGTCGGTCACCGAACCCGGATGATCGTCATAATCCTTTTCGGAAATGTTCTGCACGATCATGTCCACATTCACCCCCGCCTCGGCCAGGGGCGCGAAGATGGCGGCGGAAATGCCGGGGCGGTCCTCGACCGTTACCAGCGTGATCTTGGCTTCGTCGCGCGAATAGGCGACGCCATTGACGACTTTCGATTCCATGATCTCTTCCTCATCGCAAACCAGCGTGCCTGAATTTTCGTCGGTATCCTCGAACGAGGACAGCACCCTGAGCCGCACCTTGTAACGCATCGCCAGCTCGACACTGCGGGTCTGCAACACTTTGGCACCCAGGCTGGCCAGTTCAAGCATTTCCTCGAAGGCGATCTTGCCCAGCTTGCGCGCCTTCGAGGTGATGCGCGGGTCGGTGGTATAGATGCCATCGACATCTGTATAGATGTCGCAGCGTTCCGCGCCGAATGCGGCGGCAAAGGCCACGGCAGTGGTGTCCGAGCCGCCCCGGCCAAGCGTGGTGACACGTCCGTCGGGGCCAAGCCCCTGAAAGCCGGCCACGACCGCGACCTTGAAGCCTTCGGCGAATTTCTGGTCGATATTCTGGCGCGGAATGTCGACGAAACGGGCCGCCGAATGCTGCGCGGTGGTGTTGATCGGCACCTGCCAGCCCTGCCAGCTGCGCGCCGGCACGTCCATTTCCTGCAAGGTCAGCGCCATCAGGCCTGCGGTCACGTTCTCGCCCGAACTGACCACGGCATCATATTCGCGCGCATCGAACAGCGGCGAGGTCGATTCGACCCAGCCCACCAGCTCATTCGTCTTGCCCGACATGGCGCTGACAATGACGATGACGTCATAGCCGCGTTCAACCTCGCGCTTCACCTTTTCGGCGGCGTTCTTGATGCGGTCGAGGTCGGCCACCGAAGTGCCGCCAAATTTCATGACCAGAAGCGGCATTCCATGCCTCCAGCGCAGGGGTTAGCTTGTCGGCGGGGCTTTTATGGGCGGGGGGCGGAAAGGGCAAGGGGCAATGCGGGACTGGCTGCGATCCCGGTCCTTGCGGCAAGGGGCCGACCAAGCGGCGCAAGCCGCGACCGATCACCGCAGCCGCCGCCGCAGCCGGGTTCTCAATTCGCCTTTTGACGCGGCAGGAAGGGCAGGGGGGCAATGGGCACGCCGTCCTCGATCAGCTTTTTGGCATCCTCGGCACGCGCCTCGCCATGGATCGAGCGGCTTTCGCTGCGCCCTTCATGCATGGCGCGGGCCTCGTCCGCAAAACTGAGGCCGACATAGTCCGAGTTCGTCTCGACATGTTCGCGCAGCTTTTGCAGCATGGTTTCATGGTCGTTTCGCGGCTCGGTCAGGGTGCCGGGATGCGGTGCAGGATGCGGCTCGCGCATGCGGTCGGACGATTGGGCGGCCGGTGCCATAAGTGCTTTCTCGACCTCGGACGTGCCGCAGATCGCGCAATTGACCTGACCGGCAGCGCGCATCGCATCGAACCCCTGGGACGAGCGGAACCAGCCGTCGAAGTCATGGCCTTCCTTGCAGCGCAGCGCATAGCGGATCATGCGGGTTTCCTTTGCCTATTCCGACATCATATCGGAATTTGGCGCCGATTGCACAAGATCACCGATCCGGGTCAGCAGCGCGACGGGATCGCCGGCCCGCGCGTCCAGCAGGCCGCGCGCCGACTGTCCCATACGCCGCAGCTGCGTCGGATCGGCAAGCAGGCCGGACAGGGCCGGGGCCAGGTCCGCCGCCGCAACCTGCCGCGCCGCGCCGGCGCGGTCCAGCGCGGCATAGGATTCGGTGAAATTCGACACGTTGGGGCCGTGCAGGATGGCGCAACCGAACGCAGCCGGTTCCCAGGGCGTGTGACCACCGTGATCCATCAGCGAACCGCCGGTCAGGCAAATGCCGGCGCGGGCATACCACAGCGGCATCTCGCCCAAGGTATCGGCCAGCAGCAGCGGTGCATCCTCGGCGCCGTCGGTCCGGCGGGCGAAATCCAGCCCGCGGGCGGCGATCAGCGTCGCCATCTGATCCGCGCGTTCGGGATGGCGAGGCGCCAGGATCAGTTGCAGATCGGGATGGGCGGTGCGGGCGGCAAGATAGGCATCCAGTATCGGCTCGTCCTCGCCCGGATGGGTCGAGGCGGCCAGAAGCACCCTGTCACGCGCAGCCGATGGCGGTGGCGGGGCGATCTTGGCCGGGGCCAGCAGTTTCAGGTCCAGCCGGGGCAGCAGCGCCGCACGCGGCAGGCCAAGCGCCAGCAGCCGCGCCTCGCTGTCGGCATCCTGCGCCGAAAGCGCCCCGACCTGGCGCAGCACCGGCCCGATCACCCCCGGCAGCCGAGACCAACGCCGGGCCGAGCGTTCGGACATGCGCGCGCCCACGATCACATGGGGAATGCCCCGTGACGCCAGCAGGCGCGCGCGCGTAGGCCACAGCTCGGCCTCGACCGTTATGGCAAGGCGCGGGCGCAACGCATTCAGAAAGCGGGTGGTGCAGCCGGGCAGGTCCAGCGGCGCCAGCATGGCCGGCCAGCCCTGCGAGCGGGCGCGGGCCAGGCCTGTTTCGCTGTTTGTCGTGACCAGCAGGCTGTGGCGTTCCGCCAGTGCCCGGATCAGCACGGATGCCGAATTGACCTCGCCCACGGATGCCGCGTGGACCCAGACCTCTGCCGGCCCCGGCAGCGCATCCATCATCATCCGCGCCCGCAGCCGGTCGCTGCCGCCCAACAGCAGGCGGCCACGCAGCACCGTCTCGGCCAGGCGGGTGGTTGCGGTCAGAAACATCGGGTCAGGATCATCGCATTGGGCCGGATTTGCGGCGGGTCGGTGGCCAGCGGCGCGGCCAGGCGGGTCGAAGTTGGAGGTGGGTACCGGAATCGAACCGGTCTTCACGGATTTGCAATCCGGTGCGTAACCTCTCCGCCAACCCACCGTCCTTCGAGTGGGGTTGGGATAATGGATCGGATCACAGCTTGCAAGCCGCGATCGCGCGGCGTTGCCCCTTGGCGGCTTTCGTGGCAATAACGTCTGAATACCAAGGCCGAGGGTTTATCTGCCATGCCAGATTTCGCAATCAACCGCACCATGATGGTCGATACTCAGGTTCGTCCGAATGATGTCACCCGATACCCCCTGATCGAGGCGATGCTGACGATCCCACGCGAGGAATTCGTGCCGGATTCCCGCCGGGGTGTCGCCTATTCGGGCGAAAACCTGCCCATGGGCGGCAACCGCGTCCTGCTGGAGCCGCGGACGCTGGCCAAGATGATCGAGACGCTGAACATCGAGCCGTCCGACCTGATCCTGGATCTGGGATGTGGCTATGGCTATTCCGCCGCCGTGCTGGCCCGGATGGCCGAGGCCGTCGTCGCCATTGAAGAGGACGAGGATTTTGTCCGCGAGGCCGAACATCGGATCAGTGCGGCCGGCATCGACAATGTGGTTGTTCTGCGTAACCCTCTGGTTGCAGGATATGCCAAGCAAGGCCCATATGACGCCATTCTGATCAGTGGCGGCGCAGTCGAAGAGGTGCCGGAGATGGTGACCGAGCAGTTGAAGGAAGGCGGGCGGATTGCGGCGCTGTTCCTGGAGGGTAATCTTGGCGTTGTGCGCAGCGGTCTGAAAGTGAATGGCCGAATCAACTGGCGCTATGCCTTCAATGCCCATGCACCTTTGCTGTCGGGCTTTGCTATCACCCGTGGATTTGCACTATGAGCCGCCGTTTCCTGAACCGCCTGGCCACCGCAACGGCCCTGACGCTGCTGACCGCGCTGCCGGTCGCCGCCGAATCGCTGGCCGATGCCATGGTGGCGGCCTATCGCACTTCACCGTTGATGGAGCAGAACCGTGCTGTCTTGCGCGCCGCGGATGAAGATGTGGCCCAGGCCATCGCCACATTGCGGCCGGTAATCGACTGGTCGGTGTCGCACACGCTTCAGCGGGGCGGTGTCAATATCAGCTCGTTGGGGCTGACCGCGCAGATGACCATCTATGACTTTGGCCGGTCGCAGGTGGCTATCGACAGGACCAAGGAACTGGTTCTGGCGACCCGCCAAAGCCTTATTTCGGTCGAGCAAGAGGTTCTTTACACCGCCGTTCAGGCATTCTTCAACGTGCGCAGCGCCACCGAACAGGTCGAACTTCAGGGCAACTCGGTCCGGTTGCTGCAACAGGAACGTCAGGCCGCACAGGATCGGTTCGATGTGGGTGAGATCACCCTGACCGATGTGTCGCTGGCGAACGCGCAACTGGCGGCATCACGTGCGGCGCTGGCTTCTGCGGAAGGCCAGTTGGAAATCGCGCGCGAAAGTTATCGTTCGGCCACCGGTGCCGCGCCGCGCAGCGCGCTGAATGCGCCACCGCCCTTGCCTCAACGCCCGGAATCGCTGGATGCGGCGCGCAATCTGGGCCAGCGCAATCACCCGGCGATGAAACAGGCGCAGCATCAGGCCTCTGCTGCCGAACTGGGGGTCGCTGCGGCCAAGGCTGAACGCAATCCGAGCGTGTCCGCGCGGGCCGAGATCGGTATCACCCGCACGCTGTCGCCAACCGCTTCTGATCCCGACAACTATGGATCCAACCGCAATGCGGAGGCCTCGATCTCCATGTCGCAGAGGCTGTATTCTGGCGGTCAGCTGTCATCGCTGCTGCGTCAGTCCATGGCGCAGCGGGACCAGTCGCGCGCCAGCCTGCTGAACGTGGCTCGGCAGATCGACCTGGCCGTGGGCGAGGCCTGGGCGGGCATCGACGTTTCGCGCGCACAGATCCGGGCGATCGACGAACAGATTGCGGCTGCGCAACAGGCCTATGACGGCGTGCGCGAAGAGGCGACATTGGGCGCCCGGACGACGCTGGACGTTCTGGATGCCGAACAGTCGCTGCTGGAGGCGCGCGCCGACAAGATTACGGCCGAAGCCGAGTTGCAATTAGCTCATTATCAACTTTTGGCTGCTATGGGTCTGCTGACGGTAGAAAACCTGAAGCTAGGGATCCCGACCTATGACCCATCGGAATACTATAACGCGGTTCGCGACGCGCCCTATACCAGCCGGCAAGGGGAAAATCTGGACAGGGTGCTGCGCGCCCTTGGCCGGGGCAACTGACCCCCTGAACATGGGGGTGGGGCAATGAACGACATGTCCCGCCCGCAGCAAAGCGCCACTCGCCTTTCGGAAGATATCGGTGACGTGCTCAGCGCGATCCGCCGGCTGATCGCCGAGGAAGAAATATTTGATCGGCCTGATGACGGGCTGCCTCAATCGCTGAATGGCCCGGCTGCCCCCGCTGGCCCAGAAACACCCGCCAACGATCCGGCCGAGGTATTGGCCACCCGTTTCGGTGGCGCTGCGGCACTGGCCCGGCGCATGGCTCGCGATGGCGCCGCTCTCCGCGATTCGCAAGCGACGCCGGCCCCGATGCCGTCCGCGGATTCGCAACTGGCCCCGATGCCGGTCGCCGCGCCGATGCCGGATCGGGACTGGCCTGGTGCAGGGCCGGTTGACGGTCGATCCGTATTTGGCGCGCGCCCCCGGCTTGTCGCGGATCATCACGTGCCACCCGCGCGCCCGGCACTGGCCAGCCTTGTTGCGCTGCGTGATCTGCCCATGCGCCAAGACAACACCCCGCGGGCAATATCTTTGGCCGGTGCGACACCACCGCCGCTGCGACTGCGAGAGAGCGACCGGGTTGTTTCTCTGATGCCGGATGATGGCGACGCTGATGAATGGGATGCCGGTGATTCGACCGTTGCCCATGATGAACCGTCAGTGCCCGATACCGGCTATCCCCAACCGACTTTGGTGGCGTCCTCGGTGACTGCCGACGCCTCCGCCGATGCCGATGATGCCTATGATGCCGATGATGCCGATGACCGGGCCTTTGCCGAGGCTTTTGATGCCAAGGCCAGGATGCGGCCTGATGTGCCGGCCGTGCAGGACACGGCCTTGCCGGGGCCGGACCTGTCGGCTGATGCGTGGTCCGACGGCGTCAAGGAACGGGCGGCGGCGCAAGATGCTGATGCACCGTCCACGCATGCATCGGCCGCTGTGGTGCTTGAAAATGGCATCGCAGACCTGTCCGGGGAACAGGTGGCGCAGGCGTCATTGGCTGCGGGCTTCATGGATGCCTATGCTGCAGCTTCGGCCGAGATCGACGCTGACGATGATGATGATCTGCTGATCCCGGTTGCCCGTGGATCAGGCCTCAGCATCCCGGCCTATCCGGTCGAGCCGGTCGACCTGCCCGCCGAGATCGCGGAATCGGCTGTCCCCGCCCCGGTTGCGGCGCCTGCACTGATTGCCGGCACCGATCTGCACGCCGGGGACGCTGCGGCGATTGTGGGCGCAGTCCAGGCCAAAAGCGCCCCTGATGATCTGTCAGTACCAACCGGCAATGCGGTCCCCGAGGTGGCGGCACAGACAGCGGTGGTGGCTCCTGCGGTCGACCCGGCGGGTGGCCTTGTCGATGATCTTGCGGTTGATGTTGTGGCTGATCTGGCGGCAGAGATCACGGTTGATGCAAACGGGCAGGCCGAGGGTCTTGCTGACGAGGCGACGGTCCGCGACGTGATCCGCGAACTGATCCAGGAAGAACTGCATGGCGAATTGGGCCAGCGTTTTTCCCGCAATCTGCGTGCCGTGATCCGGCGCGAGGTCGCCGCCGCGATCGACGATCATCTTGAACGGCTGTAAGGCGCTGACATGACCGAATGGCAGGGGCCGCCCCGGTTTGGGGCGGCCCTCTGTTACATTTGGCCCTGTCTGTTCTGCCGGTGGCCTGCCATCCGACCTGGTGCGGGCCCGATCAGCCGAACGGGATCAGTTCAGATATTCTTCGGGATCCACGCTTTCAAAGCCGCGGCGGATCTCGAAATGCAGGATGCCTGACGTTGCAGAGGTGCCCAGGGATTGCCCCCGGCTGACGCTGCTGCCCTTGGATACCTGAAGGTTGTCCATCCCGGCATAGACCGACATCAGGTCGCCGTCATGGCGGATCACGACGATGGGCACGCCCTCGGTGTCGCGGGTGATCGCGGCGACGGTACCGCTGGCCGCAGCCTTGACCGAGGTGCCCTGCGGTGCCGAGATGTCGATGCCTTCGTTGCGACCCTTTTGATAGGTGCGCACGATCGACCCGGCCACCGGCATCTGGAAACGCCCATTGCCGGATGCAGCAGTGCGCGTGGCGCCCAGATCGGGCGTGTCAGGCTTCTCGACCGGCTTTGCCGCCGGCACGGTCTTTTCATCAGGCAGCGGCGTGGCCGATGAGGGCGGGCGCGGCGTCGGGCTGCCCGATCCTGGCGCGGTTACTGCGGCCTGCTGCCGGCTTGCGGGGGCCTGACCCGCGACCGGGATCAACAACCGCTGGCCCACGCGGATCGTCATGTCCTGCGGCAAGCCGTTCCATTTCGCCAGATCGGCGACCGAGACATCGTATTTCCGGGCGATGGACCAGGCGGTTTCGCCATTGGCGACCTGATGCTGCCGGGGTTGTGCGCCGCTTGCCGGGGCTGGGGCTGGGGCTGGGGTGGTGGTCGTGGCCGTTGCGCCGCCCGCCGCGCCGGGGCGGGTGCCAACCTGTCGCGGCGCCTGGCCGGCGAAGGGGTCCGAAACCTGCCCGGTATTGCTGACGATCCCACCGGCGGCGGGCACGCCCGGCGCGACCCGACGGGGGAGGGCGATCACCGCGCCGCTATTCAGCGTCGCATTGGCGTCGATGGCATTGTGCCGTGCCAGTTCTGCCGCATTCAGCCCAAGCCGCGCGGCCATGGCACTGACGGTATCACCCTGCTGCGCGATGGCGACCTGATAATCGGGATAGCTGATCAATCCGCGCGAATCCGGCTGCGGCCGGGGCTGCGCGACCGAGGCCGCCTGCGCCGTGTCCAGCGAACCGCGCATCAGACCGCGAAGATCGGGATCGAATGTCCCGTTCGCTCCGCATGACGCCAAGCCTGCCACCGCGATCACGGCGCATGTATAAAGCCTGATCCTGCTGCTCATTACCTTACCTGCTTTCCTGCCTTCAATATGCCGTCGGTGCGGGGGTCATGTCTGGCCCAACCCCTCGACCAATGGCACGAATCGCACCTGCCGCAATTCGTCATAGGTGAAACCACTTTCCGACCGGGTGACCCGGATCAGCGTCTGCACCGCGTCCGATTGTCCGACAGGCACCACCATGATACCGCCGATCTTCAGCTGCGCCAAGAGAGGGCCGGGCGGGTCCTCGGCCGCCGCCGTGACCAGAATGCGGTCGAACGGCGCCTGATCGGGCAGCCCGCGCGACCCGTCGGCGACCTGCGCGGTGATGTTGTGCAGGCCCAGTTTCTGAAACAGCGCCTCGGCCTCGGTGACCAGACGCTTGTGGCGATCGACCGTATAGACCCGCCGGCACAGTCCCGACAGCACCGCCGCCTGATAGCCGGAGCCGGTTCCCACCTCCAGCACGGTATCGCGGGGGCCGGGGTTCAGCGCCTGCGTCATCAGCCCCACGACCGAGGGCTGGCTGATTGTCTGGCCGCAGGGGATGGGCAGCGGCGTGTCCTCATAGGAGCGATCGGCGAATTGCCCGCGCACGAACAGGCCACGGTCGATCCGCTCCATCACGCCCAGCACGCGCGTATCGGTCACCCCGCGCGAGCGCAGTTGCAACTGAAAGCGCATCTGCCGTTCGGCAGGGGTTTCGTCGTCCTCGTCGCTCATCCCTCATCCAGGGCTTTGGCCAGCCCGGCAAGCGAGGCATGGCAGGTCAGGTCGGGGCGCATCGGCGTCACCGAGATATAATGGTCCAGATTTGCGGCGACATCGCTGCCGGGGGTTGCCTCTGCGTCCTGCGCCCCGCCCGAGATCCACAGATAGCGCCGCCCGTTCGGCGCCACATAGGGCCGCATGCCAAAGCGTTCACCACCGCGCCGGCCCTGCGGCGCCACGCGCAGCCCGCGCACGGCCGCCGCGCCAACGGGCGGAAAGTTGACGTTGTAGAACAGCCGGAAATCGTCGTCCGAGGTCCAGTCGCCCAGTTCCAGCAAGCGCCGCACGGTTTGCACGCCATGCCGGCGGGCGCATTCGAACGGGTCATCCAGCCGCGCGGTCGCCGCGCCCAGATATTGCGACAGCGCAATGGCGGGCAGGCCTTGCAGCGCGGCCTCCATCGCGCCGCCGATGGTGCCCGAATACATTGCGTTCTCGCCCGAGTTGTTGCCGCGATTGACGCCCGACAGCACCAGATCGGGCGGCGTGTCGGCCATCACGTCGAACAACGCGGCCAGCACGCAATCGGCGGGGCTGCCCTCGGCCGCGAAACGGCGCGGGCCGAGCTGGGCCAGCATGGTCGGGTGGGCATAGCTGATGCAATGGGCCACGCCAGATTGTTCGAAGGCTGGCGCAACTGTCCAGACCTCGCCCTTGGGGCCGGCAATTTCGGCCGCGATTTCGGCCAGGACGTCCAGTCCCGGCGCGTTGATACCGTCGTCATTCGTGATGAGAATGCGCATGCCTGTCCCGCTGAACCCTTCAATGCCTGATTAACGAGCCATCGCCGGCGCTTCAACCCGCGCCTGCTGGCTGATTGCGGTTTGACGATGTCACCAGGGACAGGCAGGATGCGCAGGCAAGTCACGGACAGCCCATGCAGATCTATCTTCCCATTGCCGAGGTCGTCGTAAACCCCGTCACGCTGATCGGGCTGGGCGGCGTGGTCGGCCTGATGAGCGGGCTTTTCGGCGTGGGCGGCGGCTTTCTGATTACGCCGCTTCTGTTCTTCATCGGCATTCCGCCCCCCATTGCGGTGGCGACCGGGGCCAATCAGGTGGTGGCGTCCTCGGTCAGCGGGGTGTTGGCCCATGTGAAACGGCGCACGGTCGATTTCCGAATGGGAGGCGTCCTTTTGGCCGGCGGTCTGGTCGGGTCATGGCTGGGCGTTCTGGTATTCAACATGCTGCAACGTCTGGGGCAGGTCGATCTGGCGGTGCAGCTTTGCTATGTCGTTTTTCTGGGGCTGATCGGCCTGATGATGTTGCAGGAAAGCCTGCGCGCGCTTAGCCGGTCGCGCCAGCCCTCGGCGCCGCGGCGGCGGCTGCACGAACATATGTGGGTGCATCGCTGGCCGCTGAAGATGAAGTTCCGCAGCTCGGGTCTGTATATCAGCGTCATCCCGCCTCTGCTGGTGGGGTTGGCGGTGGGGGTGCTGGCGGCGATCATGGGTGTGGGCGGCGGCTTCATCATGGTGCCGGCGATGATCTATCTGCTGGGGATGCCCACCAAGGTCGTCATCGGCACCTCGCTGTTCCAGATCACCTTTGTCACCGCGTTCACCACGCTGATGCATGCGGTCAGCTATAACACCGTCGACATCATGCTGGCCGTGCTGCTGATCCTTGGCGGCGTGATCGGGGCGCAGATCGGCACCACGCTTGGCGCGCGGCTGCGGGCCGAACAGCTGCGCATCCTGCTGGCGCTGCTTGTGCTGGCGGTCTGCGGCAAGCTGGCGCTGGATCTTTTCCTGACACCAGAGGATGCCTATTCGATCACCACGGGGGTGCGGTAATGCCGGGGCGGCGGCGGCTGCGCCACGTGCCGGCGGTGGCGCTGGCGTTGCTGCTGGTCGCGGGGCTGCCACTTGTGGCCCAGCAGCAGCAGCAGGTTGACCGGCCGGGTGACGGTGCGCAGGTCTATCCCGATCCGGGTCAGCCGCCCGTGGTCGTCCCTGAAAACCAGGCCGAGGCCCCGGAAAAGGTCGTGGCCGGCCTGTCTCACGACGCGGTTTCGATCACCACCAGTTTCGACGGCTCGGACATCCTGATCTATGGCGCGGTCAAGCGCGAGACACCCATTCCCGAGGGGGATCCCTTGCAGGTGATCGTCACGGTCGAGGGACCGGCCCAGCCTCTGACCATCTGGCACAAGCAGCGCCGAGTAGGCATCTGGGTCAATACCGAACGGGTCGAGATCGGCGCCGCGCCCAGCTTTTACGCCGTCGCCAGCACCGGGCCGCTGGACAGGATCCTGCTGCCGGAATGGGACAGTCGCCATCGGATCTCGATCCCGCTGGCGATGCGCAGTTTCGCGGGCCCGGTCGAGGTGGCCGATACCGTGCCCTTCACCCAGGCCCTGATCCGTCTGCGCGAGGGCAGCGGCACCTATCGCCTGGACGAGGGCAGCGTGACCCTGACCGAACAGACCCTGTTTCGCGCCAATGTCACCCTGCCGGCGAACCTGATCGAGGGTGACTATCGGACCCGCATCTTTCTGCTGCGCGACGGCCGGGTCGTGGATGTTTATCGGGCCCCGATCGAGGTTCGCAAGGTCGGGTTGGAACGCTGGCTGTACCGCTTGGCCTTCGATTGGCCGCTGATCTACGGGCTGATGTCGCTGGCCGTGGCGGTCGTGGCGGGCTGGGGCGCCTCGACGGCGTTCAGGCTGCTGCGCCGGGGGTAGCGCGGCAGCCCTTTCGCAGCAGTCAGAGGTTCACGAAATCAGCGATCTGGTCGATGATCTGCTGGTGAATTTGCTTGCGGTCGGCGCCCTGTGGATCGTCGCAGATCGGGTCATCATTCTCTTCGGCCAGAATTTCGGCCGCGCCCGGTTTGCAGTTCATCAGAAAGCCATAGTGATCGGCTGGTGCAATGACGTTCCGCGTGGCATTGGGAAGGCGTGCGGCCAGATCCGTGCCATTTGGGCCGACATCGACCATGTTCCACAAAGTATCGGCGGCGCCGAGATTGATAAGCAGCACCGGATCGCTGATCAGGGACAGGCTGTCTTCGCGCGCGGCCTGCGTGAAGCCGGGGTCAATGGCGATGGTGGCGCCGATCCGGGTGTCGCGGGCATCGGCGCCGAAATCCTCGGGCAGATCTGCCATGTTCACCTTGGCATTCTGGTAGAAGTTGCAGCCCCTGACTGGGTCTTCGCTTTCTTTGCAGGCATTGCCCATACCCTTCGGATCGAAACGCATTCCCGCAAGCCCCAGAACCGTCGTTCCGCCAAGCGAGAAGCCGACCGAAGTGATCCTGTCGGGGTCGATATGCGCGGAAAATTCCGGGTTGTTCATCACCTGATCCAGCGCCGCCGACAGATCGGCCGCGCGCGTGCCCAGATACAGCGTGCGCCGGGGCGAGCTGTCGCCCGAGGTGCTGCCCTGATGGTTCACCGCCAGCACCACGGCACCGCGCTGCGCCAGTTCTGCTGACAGCCACGCCGCCCCGTCCATATTCCCGCCCGAGCCATGCGACAACAGGATCAGGGGAAACTTCCCCTCTGCCATCGCGGCGCCCATATAGGCGGGGCGTCCTTCGAACAGGGCGTTGTCGCCGACAGGCGCAACAAACGTCGGCCCGGCTGCCGGATACCAGATCGAGGCAGCGATGGGTCTTGCACGATGTGCCGCCTGAACATCCAGCCGGTCATAACCCGGCAGATCGGCGGTTTGGGCCGCGCCGGGCAGCGGGGCGATCATCAGTGCCGCTAGGGCGGCTGCACGCAGGGTCAGTGTCATGGTCTTGATCTTTCAAAGGGTTGCAATGGCCTTTGCATGCGCCCGACCGCATCACCCTGGCGTCCTGAAACATGCCGGGTCTGGTCCTAAAACCGGTTTCAGCACTTGTCAGCCGGCCGTTCATGTGGTGATCGCATGTGATGTTGAGTTTGCCTGTCCCGATTTATGTGGCGTTGACCCTGGCCTTCCTGCTGATCCGTCAGCTTCTGGCCGGAACAGGGTCGGTTTGGCTGAATGCGCTGATCGCGGCGCTGGCGGGGCAAAGCCTGATCGTGGCGCTGTCCCAGCACTATGAAATCGAAGTCTTCCGGCAGGTGCAGCCGGTCACGGCGGCGATCGTTCCGCCATTGGCCTGGCTGGCATTTCAGCATGGGGCCATTCGGGCGGTCAGCCTGCGCAGCGATATGCTGCACCTTCTGGGGCCGGCATTCGTCGTTTTCTGCGCCGTATTCGCGCCCGAGGCGCTGGATGTAGCGGTCATCGCGCTTTTCATCGGTTACGGTTTGCGGCTTTGGGTGGGCGTCAGTGAGGCCGGAGCGGATCTGCCACTGACCCGGCTTCAGGCCGGGAGGGCACCGGTGTTGATCTGGCGTTTCATCGCGTTGATGCTGTTCGCCTCTGGGCTAAGCGATGCCTTAATTGCCGTTGCGGCGGTGATGGGGCAGAAGTGGATCCTGTTTTGGGTTCTGAATATCGGAACCTGGGCCAGCTTGCTGGGGATAGGGATGTTAAGCCTTGCCCCGGCACTTGAAACCGACGGCGATGCTAAGGGCGCCGAGCCGCAACCACCCGGCGAACAGGTCCAGCCGCATGATGCCGCCATCATCGTGCGGCTTGATGCGCTTCTGGCGCAAGAGCCGCTTTATCTTGATCCCGATCTCAGCCTGTCGCGGCTGTCGCGGCGGATTGGTGTGCCAGCCAAACAGCTTTCGGCTGCGGTGAACCGGCAGACGGGCGAGAATGTTTCACGCCTCGTCAATGGGTTCCGTATCCGCCATGCCTGCGACATGCTGAAGGCCGGCGAGCCTGTCATCTCGGCCATGCTCGGCAGCGGCTTCAACACCAAGTCGAATTTCAACCGGGAATTTTTGCGGATCACAGGCAAGACCCCAAGCCAATGGCAGCAGGAACAGAAGACCCCAAATTGAAGACAGGCCCCGCGGTTTCCCACGGGGCCTGCCACTCCTCCCTCGATGGGCGCCTCACCCCTCCCGCGACGCGCCCCGAGGTATGCTTATTTGCCGGTGATCAGCTCGGCCTGACGCACGATCACCTCGGCCTGCTTGATCGAGGCGATGTCGACCAGCCGCCCCTTGTAGACCGTGGCACCCGCGCCCGAAGCCTTGGCGGCTTCCATGGCAGCCAGAATCTCGCGCGCCTCGGTGACGGCGGCGTCACTGGGCGAGAAAACCTCATTGGCCAGCGCAACCTGGCTGGGATGGATGGCCCATTTGCCGACCATGCCAAGCGTGGCCGAGCGCAGCGCCTGCGCGCGATAGCCCTCGGGGTCGGAAAAATCGCCAAACGGCCCGTCGACGGGCAGCACCCCATGGGTGCGGCAGGCGGCGACGATCTTGGCCTGGGCCCAATGCCAGGGGTCGGGCCAGTATTTCTGGCCCTCGCGGATCATGTAGTAGTTTTCCTGCGTGCCGCCGATGCCCGTGGTGGCCATACCCATCGAGGCGGCGAAATCGGCCGCGCCCAGGCTGATCGCGGCCATGCGTGGCGAGGCGGCAGCGATCTCCTCGACATGGCAGATGCCGGCGGCGGATTCGATGATTGCCTCGAATGCGATCTTTTTCGTCCGGCCCTTGGCCTTCTCGATGGCGGTGACGACCGCATCCACGGCATAGATGTCGCTGGCATTGCCGGCCTTGGGGATCATGATCTGATCCAGCCGTTCCGACGACTGTTCCATCAGGTCGACGACGTCACGGACCCAATAGGGGGTGTCCAGGCCGTTGATGCGCACCGACAGCGTCTTGTCGCCCCAATCCACATCGCCAATCGCCTGAATGGTCTGGCGGCGGGCGTTTTCCTTGTCGTCGGGCGCGACGGAATCCTCCAGGTCGATATTGATGACATCCGCATCCGACTTTGCCATCTTCTCGAACAGGGCAACGCGCGAACCGGGGCCGAATAGCTGGCAGCGGTTCAGGCGGGCCGGGGGCAGTGGCTGGGTGCGGAAGCTCATGTACCGATCCTGCAAATGCGATTGATTGCGTGGTTGTTATTGGATTGCTGCGATTGCATCAAGCCGGTATTGATCAATGAATGCCGACAGCGCAATTTCACGAGTGCCCGGAATGAGCCCGCTGATCATCAATATCCACCGGCGCAGCTTTGCCTTTGGCAAGATGTTCACGCTTGGCAAGCTGGCGCGCACGCATGTCAATGCGATCGAGGTGACACTGACCCGGAACGGCCGTACCGGCCGGGGCGAATGCGTCCCAAACCCGCGCTATGGCGAATCGCTGGACAGCGTCGCCAATCAGATCAGCCAGCTTCCTGCCGAGTTTGATCGCAAAAGCCTGCCTGCGCTGTTGCGGCCCGGCCCGGCGCGCAATGCCGTCGACTGCGCATTGTGGGACCTTGAGGCAAAGACGAACGGCATGCGGGTGTGGCAGTTGGCCGGTCTGCACCAGCCCAAGCCGGTCGAGACTGTGATCACCCTGTCGATCAGCGATCCGGCGCAACTGATGCTGGATGTGCGCCGGTTCAAGAACCACCGGATCATGAAATTCCGCATCGGCTCGATCAGCGATCTGGAAATGATCAAGGTCGTCCGCAAAGAGGCGCCCCATGCCCGCGTCATTCTGGATGTCGGGGAAAGCTGGACCGTCGACGATTATCTGCGGCTTGCGCCACGGCTGGTCAGCGAAGGTGTCGTGATGATCGAACAGCCGTTGCCGGTGATTCAGGACAGCGTGCTTGCCGAGATCGAGCACCCTATCCCGATCTGCGCCGATGAAAGCTGTCACGACGTCGCGGTGCTGCCACGGCTGAAGGGGCGCTATGATGCGATCAACATCAAGCTGGACAAGACTGGCGGTCTGACGGACGCGCTGGTGCTGCGCGAGGCCGCGCATGCCGCGGGCATGGTCGTGATGGTCGGCAGTATGGTCGCCTCGTCCCTGGCCATGGCGCCGGCGATCCTGGTGGCGCAGGGCGCGAAATATGTCGATCTGGACGGGCCGCTGCTGCTGGCCGAGGATCGGCCGGGCGGGCTGCACTATGATGGCAGTTGGGCGCATCCCTCGCGCGCCGAGTTCTGGGGTTAGTTCTGCGGCCAGCCGGGTCGAGGTGCTTGACCTTTCCGCGCCAAGCGAGAACAACCCGTCAAAGCAACGGAGAACGCCATGACCCGCACCGTCTATGTGAACGCTGAATATCTGCCCGAAGATCAGGCCAAGGTTTCGGTCTTTGACCGCGGTTTCGTCATGGCGGACGGCGTCTATGAGGTGACCAGCGTTCTGGATGGCAAGCTCATCGACTTTGCCGGTCATCTGGCCCGGCTGAAACGTTCGCTTGACGGCTTGCAGATGAAAAATCCGCTGTCCGATGACGAATACCTTGCCGCTCATCGCCGGCTGGTGGCCGAGAATGGCGTGACCGATGGCATGGTCTATTTGCAGGTGACGCGCGGTAATCCGGGCGATCGCGACTTTGCCTTTCCGCCAGAGGATACGCAGCCGACCGTCGTGATGTTCACGCAGTCCAAACCCGGTCTTGCCGACAGCCCGGCGGCGCAGACCGGGTGGAAAGTCATCACCACCGAGGATCTGCGTTGGGCCCGCCGCGACATCAAGACCGTACAACTGCTGTTTCCCAGCCTGGCCAAGATGGAGGCCAAGGCCAAGGGCGCTGACGATGCCTGGCTGGTCGAGGATGGCCGCGTGACCGAGGGCACCAGCAACAATGCCTATATCGTCAAGGGCGGCGTGATCGTGACCCGCGAACTGTCCAACGACATCCTGCATGGCATCACCCGCGCGGCCGTGCTGCGTTTCGCGCGCGAAGCGCAGATGCAGGTCGAGGAGCGCAGCTTTACCGTGGCCGAGGCGCAGGCAGCGGATGAGGCGTTTGTAACCTCGGCCTCGTCCTTCGTGATGCCGGTCGTGGCCATCGACGGTCAGCCCATCGGCGATGGCAAGGTCGGCGGCGTTGCGCGGCGACTGCGCGAAATCTATCTGGAAGAAAGCCGCAAGGCGGCAATCTGAACGTGTTGCCGCCATCCAGCCACGCCGCGCATCTTTTCATGGCGCAGCACCAGCCCCTGTCGGGTATCTGCGCATGACGGATGAACGCGATACCGATTGGGATGCGCCGGGCAAGCCGCGCAAGCCGACGATCATCGGCATCGGCGCGCAGAAGGCCGGCACCACATGGCTGTCGCAGATGCTGGCGCAGCATCCAAAGATCTGGATGCCGCCGTTCAAAGAGGTGCAGTTCTTCAGCCATCGCTTTGTCGAGGAACATCGCCAATGGCTGCCCTGGCATTTCGGCCGCGCGCGCCAGAATCTTGGAAAGAGATGGGCCGCGCGGGGCGAGGCCGTGCCGCAGGGACTGGTCGAGTATCTTGACCGGGTGACACGGGGACCGATGTTCACCGAGGACTGGTACAAGCAGGTCTTTTCCCCTGCACCGCCCGGTTCGCGCCCCATGGACATCAGCCCGGAATATTCGACGATCCCCGACGAGGGCGTTGATTTTGTGCGTGATTTCCTGCCTCGCGCGCAGTTCATCTATATTCTGCGCCACCCGGTCGACCGGGTCATCTCGCAGATGAAAATGCATATGGCCCGCCGCAAGCAGGTGCCGAAAGGCGCAAAGCCCTGGCTTGATCTGCTGGATGATCCGGCGCTGTATAACCGGGGCAATTATGCCGAATATCTGCCACGCTGGCAGGCGCGTTTCGGCCCCGACAGGCTGCTGGTCCTGCCCTTCGGTCGCATCGGCTCTGACCCAGATAAATTGCTGGCCGAGGTCGAGAATTTTCTGGGGCTGCCGCCGTTCCGCTATCGCAGTTCGGGCCGCAAGGTCTTTGCCGCCCGCGATGACCTGTCGGCGCCGGGCGAGGTGCGAGAGGTGCTGCGCGAGAAGCTGGCACCGCAATTCGATTATCTCGAACGGGCTTTTCCGGCGGAATTCAACGCACAGCTTCGCTGATCTTTCCTAATCCCCCCCGATCCCCTAAATACCCCGCAACCTATGCAGGAGATTTCAGATGGCGGCCTATCAGTTCGTCTACCACATGGACGGCGTGTCCAAGACCTATCCCGGCGGCAAGAAGGTGTTCGAGAACATCCGCCTGAACTTCCTGCCGGGGGTCAAGATCGGCGTTGTCGGTGTCAACGGCGCCGGTAAATCGACGCTGCTGAAGGTGATGGCGGGCCTGGACAAGGATTTCTCGGGCGAGGCCTGGGCCGCCAAGGGCGCCACCGTGGGCTATCTGCCGCAGGAGCCCCAGCTTGACCCCAGCCTTGACGTGCGCGGCAATGTCATGCTGGGCGTGGCGGCGAAAAAGGCCAAGCTGGACCGCTATAACGAATTGGCGATGAACTATTCGGACGAAACAGCCGAGGAAATGGCCGCCCTTCAGGACGAGATCGACGCCGAGAACCTGTGGGATCTGGACAGCCAGATCGACGTGGCGATGGAGGCTCTGCGCTGCCCGCCAGACGATGCCGATGTCGAAACCCTGTCGGGCGGTGAACGCCGCCGGGTGGCTTTGTGCAAGCTGCTCTTGGAAGCGCCCGACATGCTGCTGCTGGACGAACCGACCAACCACCTGGATGCGGAAACGATCGCCTGGCTGCAAAAGCACCTGATCGAATATGCCGGCACGATCCTGATCGTGACCCATGACCGCTATTTCCTGGACGACATCACCAGCTGGATCCTGGAACTGGATCGCGGCCGCGGCATCCCCTACGAGGGCAATTACTCGGCCTGGCTGGAACAAAAGGCCAAGCGGATGGAACAGGAAGCCCGCGAGGACAAGGCCAAGCAAAAGACGCTGGAACGCGAATTGGAATGGATCCGCGCCGGGGCCAAGGCCCGTCAGGCCAAGCAGAAGGCACGGATCAACGCCTATAACGATCTGGCCGGCCAGTCCGAGCGCGAGAAGCTGTCGCGCGCGCAGATCATCGTTCCAAATGGCGAACGCCTTGGCGGCAAGGTGATCGAGGTTGCGGGCCTGAAGAAGGCCATGGGCGACAAGCTGCTGATCGAGGGTCTGGAATTTGCCCTTCCGCCGGGCGGCATCGTCGGCGTGATCGGCCCGAACGGGGCCGGTAAATCCACGCTGTTCCGAATGCTCACGGGTCAGGAAAAGCCGGACGCGGGTGAAATCACCTATGGCGATACCGTCCAACTGTCCTATGTCGACCAGTCGCGCGACGCGCTGGATGCAAACAAGACCGTGTGGGAGGAAATCAGCGGCGGGGCCGAGCAGATCGTGCTGGGCGACGCGACGATGAACAGCCGCGCCTATGCCAGCGCTTTCAACTTCAAGGGCGGCGACCAGCAGAAGAAGGTCGGCCAACTGTCGGGCGGTGAACGCAACCGCGTCCATATGGCCAAGCTGCTGAAATCGGGCGGCAACGTGCTGCTGCTGGACGAACCGACCAACGATCTGGACGTGGAAACCCTGCAAGCGCTGGAAGCCGCGCTGGAAGATTTCGCCGGTTGCGCGGTGATCATCAGCCACGACCGCTTTTTCCTGGATCGTCTTTGCACGCATATCCTGGCGTTTGAAGGCGATGCCCATGTCGAATGGTTCGAAGGCAATTTCGAGGCCTATGAAGAGGACAAGGTCCGCCGTCTTGGGCCGGACAGCATCGAACCAAAGCGGGTGAAATACAAGAAATTCACCCGCTGACATCGGTGCCTGATCTGATGCTGACGAACCTGTTCCAAAGGCGGCGCAGGCTGCCGATGTCGGCCGATGCACTTCTGGATGCGTCGGCCGTGGCGCGGTTGCTGTCGGCACGGTTACGTGACGGGCGCGGCGCGGCCTTGTTGCGTTTCGGCGATACGGGCGGGCGGGTTCTGGCCCGCCCGGCACCCGGAACGCCGGGCTATGACTATCTGCAAGCCTTTCTGGGCGCCGAGGTCACACCGCGCCAGATCGACTGGCTGGGGCGGGCGATCCTGCATTCGGCGGCGGCGGCCGATATTGTGGGGCTGCGCAGCGACCTGCTTGGGCCGGACCTGCCTGCTGCGGTCCTGGCTGGCCCTGACGAGGAGGTTCTGGGCCATCTGTCCCGGCTGTATCCGATCCGCAGCTATGAACTGCAACGGATCAAGGCCCCAGCCGCCCGGCGTCTGGCCGAGACACGGCTGGCGATGCAGCGTTTTCCGATCCGGGCCGATGCCCATTTGACGAATGCCTGGATTCACCTGGATCTTGCGCGGATCGGCTTTTTCTCGGCGCTTCTGCGCGAGGCGCCCTCGGTCGCGCTGATCACCTCGGCCGAGCGCAAGCCGGTGGTGCGGCGCATGCAGGAGATGATGGGGCCGCGATTGCGCTTTTACGAATGCCCCGCCTATCCGGCGGCCGAGGCGAAGTTCGGCGGCAATCACGATTTTCTCTGGGCACGCTGGCAGACGCTTTACGAGAATATACGTCCCTCGCGGCCCGGCGAGCCGTTATTGATCAGCGCCGGCATCTGGACCAAACCGCTTGCCACCATCTTTCGGCGTCGCGGCGGGGTGGCGGTCGATTTCGGATCGGTTCTGGATTATTTCGCTGGTCTCGCAACCCGGCCGGCGGTGCTGGCAGACCGCTTTGGCACGCCCGATGTGGTGCCGGACGATCTGACCCTGGACGGGCAATTCAAGCGCAGCGAACGGCTGGCCGATTTCATGTAAATATCTGCCGCGCCAGCGGCCAGGCGGCCAGGCGGCCTTGGTTGCCGCTTGCCCCTTTGCCCGCAACCAGCGATCATGTCCGTGGATTGAAAGGCGGCCCGCCCTTGTCGCCCTCGCATGACAGAAGGTTTCCACGGTAAACATGGCTGATATTCTGGATAGAGGATGGGCGCAGCGCCTGCGCGAACAACTGCGCAAGATGTGGGTGCGGGTCGTGCTTTACAGCCTGGCCGGGGTGGCGCTGGCGCTGGTTGCGCCGGTCATTGGCCCGATCCTGCCCTATGTCCCGAAGATCAACCTTGCGGCGGGCTCGGTCGGGTCGCTTCTGAACATCATCGCCTCGTCGATGCTGACAGTGACGACCTTTTCCATGTCGATCATCGTCGGCGCCTATGGGTCCGCCACCTCGAATGCCACACCGCGCGCGACGCGCCTTCTGGCCGAGGACAACACCGCCCAGAACGCGGTTTCGATCTTTATCGGCTCGTTCCTGTTCAGCGTCGTGGGCATCATCGGGCTGGCGGCGGATCTTTACGCCGACAACGCCCGGATCGTGCTGTTCGTGGCGACCCTGCTGGATATTGCGCTGATCTCTTGGGCGCTGCTGCGTTGGGTGAACCACCTGAACGATTTTGGCCGGATGAGCGATATCATCGAGCGGATCGAACAGGCGGCACTGCCTGCCGCCCGGCTTTATCGCGACCAGCCGGCGCTTGGTGCGGTGCTGCTTCCGCCGGGGCAAGATGACAGCGGGCCGCAGCTTCTGTCTGATCAGTCCGGCTATGTTGTTCATATCGACTTCAGCCGGTTGCAGAATGCGGCAAAGGCCGCCGGGATCAAGGTCACCGTCCTGCGCATGCCCGGTAAATATGTTCACCGGGGCGAGGCCCTGCTGCGCCTTTCCGCCGCGGCCGATGACCTGCTTCGGGATGAATTGCGCGCCGGGTTCTCGCTTGGCTATGCACGGGGCTTTGACCAGGATCTGGCATACGGGCTGATCGTCCTCAGCGAGGTCGCCAGCAAGGCGCTGTCTCCGGCGATCAACGATCCCGGCACCGCCATCGAGGTTCTGCGCGCCGGCACCCGTGTTCTGTCGGTGCTGCACGAACCATCGCAGGCCGAGGTTCTTGTAACATATGACCGGGTCTCTGCGCCGCCGATAGATATGGCCAGCCTTTATGCCGGTTTCTTTGCACCGATTGCACGCGACGGGGCCGGCCTGCTGGAGGTGCAGGAAACCTTGCAGGATTGTCTTGGGGCGCTGAACCGGATCGGCGATGCCGCGGCCGCAGAGCAACAGGCCCAGCAGGCCTTTGATCGCGCCCGGCAGGCGCTGGGCGAGGATTGGGAAACTCAGGCGCTGGCGCTGTCGCGCGGCTGACCGCCTGCCATCGCAGATTGGGCCGCAGCGGGGCCTTGTCATGCGCCTGATACGAAAAAGCGGCCCCGAAGGACCGCTTTTCCGTCTTGTCCGATCCGCAGGGATCAGAAGTGGAACGAGGCGCGCACCTGCACCAGGTCGGTGTCCAGGTCCAGCCCGTCGATATCATCGACATCGCTGAAGTCCGAACGGGTGTATTCGGCACCGAGCGACACGCGGTCGGTCACCTTGAACTCACCACCGATGCCATAGGTCAGGCCGGTTTCCGACACGTCGATGCCGCTGACATTGTCAGCCGAGATATGCGCGGCGCCAATGGTGACGTAGGGCAGGAAGCGGCCCATGTCATAGCCGGCGCGGGCGCGCAGGCGGACCAGATCGGCCTTGTCGTCGACATCGTCGATGTCAGCCTTGTTGTAATCCAGTTCGCCGCCCAGGACATAGCTGCCAAAGTCGTGCAGATAGCCGCCATGGATACCATAGGCGTCATAGTCACTGTCGATCGAGGCGCCGCCCTGCGTGAACTCGGCATTGCCTTTGCCATACTGAAGACCTGCGTAGAAGCCGGTCCAGTCGCCGGTCTGCGGCTCGATCACGGGGGCGGCGACAACGGGCGCCGTCTCGACCACGGGGGCGACATAGCCGCCCGCAAAGGCGGAACCGGCGGTCAGGGTAGCTGCGATAGCTGCGAGAGCGAGTTTCATCTGAAACCTCCTTTTTGCTTTCTCAGCCTAGCTATGCCTCGGGTCGGCAAGGGGTAAGGGGGCGACCCGTCCCGGTCAGCCCAGGCGTGTCAGGCAGGCAACCACGCAACTGTTACGGAACGCGATGACGCCCTGCAAGTATTGGATTTCACGATAAAATTCACAACCTGTGCGCGAAGGCACAGGGGATGCGCGGCTTCTCACCAGCGCCAGCCCTTGAAGCGCGGGGCAGGGGTCTTACGAGGTCACGGCCTTTGAACGCGAGCAGCCAGAGCTGTTGACCGGCTTCACTGTTTCGGGAGAGGTTTGCAGATTGGCATCGGTCTCGGCCGGGGTTGGCTGGATAATCACCGGCTTGGGCAGTTCGCTGCCGGCATCCTGTGCGAATGCGGGGGCGGCGAGGCAGGCCGTGACCAATGCGATCGTCAGGGCGCGGCTAGGCATGGCTGATCCTTTCTTTTGCTGGATATCCGCCCCAAGAATGCGCCCGAATCGCCGAATCGCAAAATCACGCTTTTTCTGCGCGCCTGCCCAACCCATGCGGGCCGGCTGATCGCCCCAACAGATCGTGACTGTTGCCTGCGGGCATTCCTGATTAGGAATATGTCGCACCGGACCACCAGCAAGAGGACCGCCATGACCACCCGCCGCCACCTTCTGATCAGCGCCACCGCCCTTGGCGCGGCCACTGCCTTGCCCGCGCTGGCCCAGGCCGTCGACCGGCCGAACCCGATGCCCGACGATCTGCGCCGCGCGCTGGAACGCGACGCGACCGCGCCGGTTCTGGGCAATCCCGATGGCAACATCACCCTGACCGAGTTCTTCGACTACAACTGCGAATTTTGCCGGGGCATGGTCGGCACGGTGCAGCAGCTGATCTCGTCGGACCCGCAATTGCGGGTCGTCTATCGCGAATGGCCGGTCTTTGGCGAAGGGTCCGAATTTGCGGCGCGTGCGTCTTTGGCATCGCTGCGGCAGGAAAAATACTGGGCCTTCCACGCCGCCCTGATGGCGATGAAGGACCGCGCGGCCGAGGCCAGCGTGATGCGCGTGGCCCGCCAGATCGGGCTGGATACGACGCGGCTGCGTGCCGATATGGATCGCCCCGAGGTCGGTGAACATATCGAGGGGTCGATTCGGCTGGCCGATCACATGGGGCTGATGGGCACGCCCAGCTTCATCGCCGGGGACGAGGGTGTCTTTGGCAAGATGAGCCTGACGGAAATGCAGGACCTGGTCGCCCGCGCCCGCAAGACGCTGGGCGTCGGCTAATACGGCAGGCGTCTAGCGCACCTTGCCTTTCCATTCAGGCGGGCGTTTCGCCACCCAGGCCCAGAAACGGGCCAGTTCGGGATGGGCGCGCAGGGCCTCGACCGTGTTGAAATGGCGGGCCAGGTCGGTTTCGGACAAGGTCTTGTGGATGGTTGAATGGCAGACCTGATGCAGCAGCACGGTCTGCCCGCCCTTGCCGCCGCGCAGTCTGGGGACCAGATGGTGCCGGCTTTGCGGCACCCCAGGCGGGATCGGCCTGCCGCAAAGCGGGCAGACCGGATCGCCGGTTGCATCACCCTGTCCGGTCAGACCCATTCCCAGGGGCGGGTAAATTCACCCAGCTTGGCCTTGACGGCGGCCTCGTCCACCTGACCTTCGCGGGCCAGCCGCGCGACCAGGCCCCGCTTCTTGTCGTCGATCACCTCGGCCACATGGGCGCCGGTGCCTGCAAGGGCCGCGTCATAGACACGCTTGATCGCCATCTTGCGCAGGTCGGGCTTGAAGATCTTGCCCACTGCCGTCTTGGGCAGCTCGGCCATGATCTCGATATGCTTGGGCAGGGCGGCGCGTTCATGGATATGGCTTTTGGCGTGTTCCAACAGCTCTTCCACGGTGACGGTGGCGCCGTCGGTCAGCTCGACATAGGCCGCGGGCAGCTCGCCGGCAAAGGCGTCGGGCTGGCCGATGGCACCGGCAAAGGCGACCTGCGGATGGGACAGCAGCCCGTCCTCGATCTCGGCCGGGTCGATGTTATGGCCGCCGCGGATGATCAGATCCTTGGCGCGGCCGGTGATCCACAGATAGCCATCGGCGTCGATCCGGCCCAGATCGCCGGTGCGCAGATAGATGTCTTCGGCGAACAGCTTATGGTTCTTGTCGGCCTCGGTATAGGTCGAGCCGGGAAAGACGCCCGGATTGGCGACGCAGATCTCGCCCACCTCGTCGGTGGCGCATTCATGGATCGCCCCGGCATCGTCATGGTTCAGGATGCGCACATGGGTATAGGGCAGGGGCAGCCCGACCGAGCCGACCTTTTTCAGCCCGTCGACCGGGTTGCAGCTGACCAGGCAGGTGCATTCGGTCAGCCCGTAACCCTCGGCGATCTCGACCCCCGTGGCAGCCTTGAAGCGGTTATACAGCTCGACCGGCAGCGGGGCCGAGCCAGAGATGGCGGTTTTCAGCGAACTGACATCGGCATTGACCGGGCGCTGCATCAGCGCGGCAATGGCGGTGGGAACGGTGATCAGGAAGGTGACCTGCCAGCGTTCGATCAGCTTCCAGAAATTGTCGAAAACGCCATCGCCGCGATAGCCGGCGGGCGTCGGCATCACCACATGCGCCCCCGAGGCGATGCAGGACATCAGCACCGGATAGGCGGCAAAAACGTGGAACATCGGCAACGGGCAGATCAGCACGTCGGTTTCATCAAACAGCAGCGTCGCGCCAAGCCAGCCGTTATAGATCATGCCTGAATATTTGTGCTGGGCGACCTTTGGCGTGCCGGTGGTGCCGCCGGTGTGGAAATAGGCGGCGACGCGATCCTGATCGGGATCGTCGAAATCCAGCCGGTCATGGTTGTGCCCGCTGGTCGCGGCCTCGAAATCCAAAACCTTTGCCTGATGCCTGGTCGTGACCTTGGGACGGATCAGCGGCACGATAAAACGCTTCAGCCCGGTCAGATGACGGTTCAGGTCGATCTCGATGACATGGGTGACGCCGGGGGCCTTGGCCACCGCTTCGGCCGCCTTCTGCGCCACATCGGTCTTGGGAAAGGGCTTCAGCGTCACCAGAACCTTGGCCCCGGTCTCGCGCAGGATGCCGGCGATCTGTTCGGCGTCCAGAAGCGGGTTGATCGGGTTCACGATCCCCGCCGTCGCACCGGCCAGCAGGACGATCGGCGTCTCGATGCTGTTGGGCAAGAGATAGGCCACGGTATCGGTCGGCCCGACGCCAAGCTTGCGGAACAGATTGGCGGTTTCCGTGACCCGTTGCAGCAATTCACGCCAGCTTAGCGTGGTGGCGTGATCGCGTTCGCCCGAAAGCAGCTGGAAGGACATGGCGGGCCGATCCGGAAAGCGTTCGGCGGTCCCGCGCAGAAAGCGATAGATCGTTTTCGGTTGCTGCCGGCTGTCATAGTCCATCTCGGACTCGACCTTGTTACGATCTTCCATGCTGCCAAAACGGCTCATCAACGCCTCCCCCAAATGTCGATTTTCCCGCCCCTCTCCTGCCAGGCCGGACGGTCAGAAGAATGAGCCGGAAAATGCCAAGAGGGCAAGGGGCTTGCCCCCGCCCCCAGCCGTGGAACGCAGCGTCAATGACGCGAGGTCAGCCGGCCTCAGCCCTTTGGCGGGATGCGCAGCACCTGGCCTGGATAGATCTTGTCGGGATCCGAAAGCATGGGTCGATTTGCCTCGAAGATCGCGGAATAGGCATTTGCATTGCCGAGATATTTCTTGGCGATGGCAGAAAGCGTCTCGCCCTTGGCCACGGTGTGAAAGACGGGTTTTGCCGCAGCGGCAGCCGGGCTGGCCGCAGCGGCTGGTTGTGCCTTCGCCGCGTCGGCCCCGGCTGCCGAGGGCTGTGCCGGCGCCGGTTGCGCGGCCGGCGCCTCGGGCAGGTCTGCTTCGACCTTGGCGATGCCCTTGATGTTGCCCACGGCAAGGATCAGCTTTTCCATCGTTTCGCGATCGGCGCTTTTTGCCTCGACGATGACGGTGTCGCCGCGCAGGCGCAGGTGCACGTCTCCACTGTCCAGGCCAAGGCGTTTGACCTCTGCCTCAAGGGCGGCGACCTTGCGCTTGGTGTCGTCATCCATCTGCGGAGTGCCGGGCTGCGCCTGGGCCTCGGCTGCCTCGGCCTCGGAACCGAACAGCGATTTCCCCGCATCCTTCACGAAATCCCACAAAGCCATGGATTGTCCTTTCACATATGGCGTCCTGGCAGTGGAAACGCGCCGTTGGATGGCGAAGTTCCGCTGGAACGGCGGATCGCTAAAAGGCCTGACAATAGGGTGCTTCCCATGGGTGCCGGCCTGGCTTACGCACAATCCATGATTGAACGGACCGAGGGCGGCTGATGCGCAGTTATGGATTGATCGCGCTTGCGATCCTGGCACTGGCCGGATGCGATTCAGGGCAGGGGCAGATTATGCGGGCGGGCAGCAGCAGCAAATATCCCGATGTGCAGGCCACGGCACCGGGAAAGGCCGTCTGCTATGCGACCAGCGGTGCGGAAAACGCGGCGGCTGCGCAGGCGACCAATGCGGCCCGGCGCGCGCGGGGGCTGGCGCCTGTCACGCCCGACCCGACGCTGTCGCAGGCTGCGGCAAGCCATGCCTGCGACATGGCGGGCCGGGGCCTGATGGCCCATCACGGCAGCAAGACCACAGGCCCGGCGCAGCGGGTCAAATCACTGGGCTATCCCACCCGGCTGACAGCGGAAAATATCGCCGCAGGGCCGTTCGGGCTGAACCGGGTGCTGAATGAATGGAACCGGTCCTCGGGGCATCTGGACAATATCCGCATTCCGCAGGTGGAACAGGTCGGCATCGGCCGCGCGCTTGGTTCGGATGGCAAGACGATGTTCTGGGCGGCCGTCTATGCCGCGCCAAAACCCCGCTGAGCCGGGGGAGAGGCGTCGCCACCTTCTGCCGCGTCGCCGGTGAATTGCAGCCGCGCCAGCCGGGCGTAAAGCCCATCCTGCCGAACCAGATCGTCATGCCGCCCCTGCGCCACGATGCGGCCCTGATCGAAAACCACGGTGCGATCGGCATTCTTTACCGTCGCCAACCGATGCGCGATGACGATGGTGGTGCGTCCCTGTGCCAGCCGGGTGATCGCTTCCTGCACTGCGGCCTCGGATTGGGCGTCCAGCGCGCTTGTCGCCTCGTCCAGCAACAGGACCGGGGCATCGCGCAGGATGGCGCGGGCGATGGCGACGCGCTGGCGCTGGCCGCCCGACAGCATCACCCCGCGTTCGCCCAGCTGGCTGTCAAAGCCCTGCGGCAGGGCGGCGATGAAGTCATAGGCATTGGCGGCGCGGGCGGCGGCCTCGACCTCGGCATTGCTGGCCTCGGGGCGGCCAAAGCGGATATTCTCGCGGGCGGTGGTGGCAAAGATCACCGGGTCCTGCGGCACCAGCGCCATTGCCGCGCGAAAATCGGTACGGGCCATGTCCTTCAGGTCGATCCCGTCCAGCGTGACCCGGCCCTGATCAGGATCCCAGAAGCGCTGGATCATCTGGATCACGGTGGTCTTGCCGGCCCCTGACGGGCCGACCAGCGCCACGGTTTCGCCGGGCTGGATGGTCAGGCTGACATCCTCCAGCGCCGAGGTGTCGGGCCGCGAAGGATAGTGGAAGGTCACCCCATCCAGCGAAATGCGGCCCTTGACCGGACGAGGCAGGGGAAGGGGCTGGGCCGGGTCGTGGATATTGTCCTCGGCGGTCAGCAACTCGGTCAGCCGTTCTGTCGCGCCGGCGGCGCGCTGCAATTCGCCCCAGATCTCTGACAACGCGCCGGTCGAACTTGCCACGAGAATGGCGTAGATGACGAATTGCACCAGCTCGCCCGCGCTCATGATGCCAAGGCGCACGTCGCGGGCGCCGATCCACAGCACGCCCAGCACGCCCGCGAAGATCAGGAAAATGACGATGGTGGTCATTACCGCGCGGGTCCGCACGCGGGTCAGTGCGGTGTCGAAGCTGCGTTCTGTCACGCGGTCGAAATCGGCGGCGCTCGCCTTCTCGTGTGTATAGGATTGCACTGTCTGCGCCGCCAGCAGGTTTTCTGATGCCGAACCTGACGAGGCCGCGATCCAGTCCTGGTTTTCGCGCGACAGGCGCCGCAACCGACGACCCAGCACCACGATGGGGATGATGATCGCAGGCACGATCAGCAGGACCAGGCCGGTCAGCTTGGCCGATGTGAAGGCCAGCATCACCAGCCCCCCGATCAGGATCAGCATATTGCGCAGCGCGATCGACACGGACGAGCCGACAACCGATTGGATCAGCGTCGTATCGGTGGTGATGCGCGACAAGACCTCGCCCGTCATCAGCCGTTCATAGAAGCGCGGGCTGAGGGTGATGACGCGGCCAAACACGGCCTTGCGGATATCGGCCACCACGCGCTCGCCCAATCGGGTGACAAGGAAATAGCGCAGTCCGGTGCCAGCGGCCAGCAGCGCCACGATCAGCAGGGCCGCACCGAAATATTCGTCCAGCATTTGCGCGCCCAGGCCAAAGCCGTCGACGACGCGGCGCACGGCCAGGGGCAGGATCAGGCTGATCCCGGCGGTCAGCACCAGCGCGCCAAGCGCCAGCACAACCTGCGCCCGATAAGGCCAGACAAAGGGCACCAGCGCCCGCAGCGCCCCTACGCGGCGGGTGGTCGGGCGATCCTCGATCAGTGTCGTGCTGCGTGCCATCCGCTTCCCTTTGCCTGCGTTCTGATCCGGTTTAGGGGCGCATGCGCGCAGGGGCAAGCGGGGCTAAAGGCGCAAATTGCCGCGCACCAGCGCGTCGGCCAGCAGGTCCACGGCCGTTGCCAGTTTTTCGTCGATGATATGCAGGTATTGCGTCCAGTCGCTAAGCTTTTGCAGCGCCTCGTCCCCATCCGAGATACCGCGCAGCCCGATCAGCGGAATCCCAAAGCGTTGGGCGGCGCGCAGATGGGCGAATGTTTCCATATCCACCATATCCTCGGCGATGGCGTCATAGGCCGGGCCGCTGACGATATTGGCGCCGGTGGACAGGCTGGCCGTGGGGATGCCGGGGATGCGATGGGTCAGCGGCACCTGCTTGGGCAGGTCCAGCAGCGGTGTGCATCCGCGTTCGAAACCAAGCGGGCTGGCATCCATGTCGCGATAGGCCAGATGCGTCGCCTGATAGACCTCGGCCTGCACCAGCCGCCGCGATCCGGCCGAGCCAAGCGAGACAATCAGCGCTGGTCTGTGCACCATTGCCGTCAGGGTCGAAGCCAGCACCACCGCCGCCTCGACCGGGCCGATGCCGGTCATCAGGGGGGTGATGCGGGCTTGCAGATGGGGGCCGTATTCGGCCTGCGCGGCCATGACGAACAGGACCGGATGACCGGCGATGATGTCGCAGCTTGTCACCATTTCTGCCATCCCTTTTCGAAAACGACGCGCTCGCATTGTGCGAATGTGGCGAGGCGTGACAGTTGCGCCTCGATCCGCGCCAGCCGCGATTTGGCCGGGCGGATACCGGGTTCCAGCCACAGGCCCGCGACCGACAGCACGCCCTCGGCCCGGCGGGCGCGGGCGTCGATGCGGCCGATCAGGCGGTCATCCTCGATGATTGGAAAAACGTAATAGCCGAATTGCCGCTTGGGCTCGGGAACAAAGACCTCGATGCGGTAGTGGAAGCCGAACAGCCGTTCCGCACGGTTGCGGTCGCGCAAGGCCGGGTCAAAGGGCGAGAGGATGCGCAGCCCCTTGGGCGCGGGGGCGGCGTCGGTATCCAGATCGGCGCGGGCCAGCGCGCGGCGATGGCTGCCATCGGCGGACTCGATACGGACCGGCACGACCTCGCCCCGGTGCAGGGCGGCATCGGCCCAACGGGCGGCCTCGTCGGGGCGGAAGCGGCCCCAGAAGGCGGCAAGCTCGCCCGTGGTGGCAAAGCCAAGCCGGTCCAGCGCCGCGTTCATCGCCCAATCCAGCGCCTGATCGTCGGGCATTTCCGGGCCGGGCGGGTGGACACGCTCGGTCAGGTCGTAAAGCTTGGCAAAGCCCTCGCGCCGGGTGATCGACAATCGCCCGCTGCGCCACAGGAATTCCAGCGCGGCCTTGGAGGGATGCCATTCCCACCAGCCGCCCTTGCTGCGCGCCTCGTCCTTGCCGACATCGCCACTGCCGGCGGGGCCGTTATCGCGGATATGGGCGATCACCTCGTCCAACCGGTCCTGAAAATCGGGGCCGTGCCATTTGCGATAGCGGTCCAGAAGGCGGGGCGTGTCACGCCGGATGCTCCACCGCCAGAGCGGAAGGAAGGTTGAGGGGATGATCGCCGCGTCATGGGTCCAATGTTCGAACAGGGTGCGGTCGCGGTCCAGCATGCGGCGCAGCGCCTGTGGGCGATAGGCGCGGCGGCGTGACCACAGGATCATGTCATGGGCGCGGGCGACGGTGTTGATGCTGTCGACCTGCACGAAGCCCAGGGTTTCGATCAGCGCCAGCAGATCGGTCCGCGTGGCGGGGCCGGTGGGTGGGGCGGTCAGCGCGTGGCGATCAAGGAAAACGCGCCGGGCCGAGGGATTTTCGATCAGGCGCATGATTGGGTCCCTTTGGTGCGGGCCGCGGGACTCGAACCCGCACGGGCTTGCGCCCCAGGGATTTTAAGTCCCATGCGTCTACCATTCCGCCACGCCCGCGTCGGGTCTTGGCTATCTTGTGGGGGCGGTGGTGGCAAGGGGCGAGGGCACAGCGGGGGCTGTCTGCCCCCACACCCCCGAGGATATTTTCGCGAGAAAGAAACTCAGTAGCTGCGGGTCGGGCGGTCGAAGACCTTGCGGCCCATCAGGCTGCCGACCAGATCGACCATCAGTTTCGCGGTGCGGCCGCGGTCGTCGAGGAAGGGGTTCAGTTCCACCAGGTCCAGCGAGGTGACGAGGCCGGATTCGTGCAAGAGTTCCATGACCAGATGCGCCTCGCGGAAGGTGGTGCCGCCGGGGACGGTGGTGCCGACGGCGGGCGCGATCGAGGGGTCGAGGAAGTCCACGTCCAGTGACACATGCAGCAGGCCATCCGCCGCGCGGACGCGGTCGAGGAAGGCGCGCAGGGGGGCAACGATGCCCTGTTCGTCCAGCACGCGCATGTCGTTCACGGCGATCTCGGTTTCCTGCATCGCGGCATGTTCGGCAGGATCGACGCTGCGGATGCCGAACATGCAGATGTTTTCACCGGGGATCGGGGCCGGGAAGGGCGGGAAGGGATCAAAGCCAGAGCGGCCAGCGGCATAGGCCATGGGCGTGCCGTGGAGATTGCCCGAGGTTGTCGTCTCGACCGTATGGAAATCGCTGTGGGCGTCCAGCCAGATGACGAAAAGCGGGCGGTTCTGCGCGGCGGCATGGGCGGCGACGCCTGCCACCGTGCCAAGCGCCAGCGAGTGATCGCCGCCCATGAAGATCGGCATGCCCTGACGCAGCGCGTCCTGAGCGGCCAGCGAAAGGGCACGGGTCCAGGCCAGCGTTTCGGGCAGGTGATGGACCACGGCATTGGCGCAGGTTTCGCCTTGCAGCGTGTCCATGGCCACGTCGCCGCGATCCTCGACCGTGTGGCCAAGCTGGGACAGGGTACTGGCCAATCCCGCCACGCGATAGGCGGCGGGGCCCATCAGGCAGCCGGGGCGGCGTTGGCCTTCGTCGACGGGGGCGCCGATCAGGATGCAATGGGTCATCTGGGGCCTTTCAGTTACGATTGAGACCGAATTCGCCGGTCGACAGGCGAGCCTTCCAACTGCTGTCCAAGGCGATCAACGTTGCAGAGGGAAGGTCGGGCGAGGTTCTCTCAAGGATCGAAAAACGAAGCGTTTCAGGTATAACGCCGGTCAGGCCGAGATTTCCGCCGTGCCCATTCTGCGAGTAGTTTCGCCAACGGCCAAGCTTATTCTGTTCGCCGCCCGCGCTGCCGACATAACCCTTGCCGGTATCCCGGTCGAGAATGTGATAGACGCCGCGCCATTGTTGCAGGGCCTGCTTCCAGCTGTTTGGCAGCGTGCCGATTTCCTTCCAGTCCAGGGCCAGGACCGGCCAATCTGGCAGCGGCGGATCAATCTGCGCGTGGGGAAGGATAGAGGATATCTCGAAGGTATTGTTATGCGCCCAACGGTACCATGATAGCTCTTTCCCCGGCCAGCTTAGGATAAGCCGAAGGTCATATTCTGTCGGAAGATGCTGAAGGTCGAACTGCACCATGGTGTCGCGCCAGCCCTGGTTCGATTGCCCTAGCTGCAGCAATTCCTGTTGCAAGGGCAGTTGTTCGAGGTTCGGGCGCGACATCACCTTGTAGCCGGTGATCTGAAAGATGCCCAACAGCACAGCGGTTCCGGCGCTTTCCCCTGCGCAACTGACCAACCAGCCGGCCTTGCGCATGGCAGCTTCGGCCCTTGGGGATTGCAGACGCTGATACACGTCCAAAAGATCGGGGCGCGTTCGCACGAGGCCGGGAAAGACGCGCTTAAGTGTCGGTTCCCGCGGGCTGTGTCGCATGACGACAACCTTGGCAGGATCGATCTCCATCTCTGCCAAAAGGTGGTCGAGCGTCAGCTTCAACGCCGCGCGCCCTTGAAGCGGTCTTCCCATTCGGCGCGCTGGTCGTCGGTGATCTTGGCGAAAAGGTTGTCCGGAGTGGCGAAGGCATGGCCGGGTTTCAGCGCCATCATGGCCTGTTCCACGTCATCTGGCCAGCCGGTGTCGGTGTTCATGGCCTGCACCATCGCCTCTGCCGTAAAGGGGATGAAGGGGGCCGACAGGACCGCGTAGAGCCGGATCAGGTTCAGCCCGAGCCGGACCTGCATCGCGGCCTTTTCCGGGTCGGTCTTGAAGGTCGACCAGGGGGCGGCGGATTGCAGATATTCGTTGCCCAGCACCCAGATGGCGCGTAGTTCGGACGCGGATTTGCGCACCTCCATCGCGGCCATGAAACCTTCATAGGCGCGGATGCGGGTGGTCAGGGCCTCGATCAGGGCCAGTTCCTCGGCGCCGTAATCGCCACCTTCGGGGACCACTTCGCCGAATTTCGAGCGGCAGAACTTGGTGATGCGGCTGACGAAATTGCCCAGCACGTCGGCCAGATCCTTGTTCACCGATTGCTGGAAGTTTTCCCAGGTGAACTCGCTGTCACCGGATTCCGGGGCGTGTGACAGCAGCCACCAGCGCCAGTAATCGGCGGGCAGGATTTCCAGCGCGTGATCCATGAACACGCCACGCCCCTGCGAAGTCGAGAACTGGCCGCCGTCATAGGTGAGGTAGTTGAAGGACTTGATGTAATCGACCATCCGCCATGGCTCGGCCGAGCCGATCAGCGTTGCAGGGAAGCTAAGTGTATGGAAAGGAACGTTATCCTTTCCCATGAACTGGGTATAGGTCACGTCCTCGGCGCCCTCGTCCCGGCGCCACCAGCGGCGCCAGTCGGCGTCAGAGCGGCCATTGGCATCGGCCCATTCGGCGGTGGCGGCGATATATTCGATAGGCGCGTCGAACCAGACATAGAAGACCTTGCCTTCCATCCCCGGCCAGGGCTCGTCGCCGCGTTTCACCGGCACGCCCCAGTCGATGTCGCGGGTGATGCCGCGATCCTGCAAGCCATCGCCGTCATTCAGCCATTTCCGCGCGATCGAAGTCGTCAGGATCGGCCAGTCGGTCTTGCTGTCGATCCAGTCGCTGATCTCGCCCTTCAGTGCCGACTGGCGCAGATAGAGATGCTTGGTCTCGCGGATTTCAAGATTTGTGCTGCCGGAAATGGCGCTGCGCGGGTCGATCAGGTCGGTCGGGTCCAGAAGCTTGGTGCAATTCTCGCATTGATCGCCACGGGCCTTGTCATAGCCGCAATTGGGGCAGGTGCCCTCGATATAGCGGTCGGGCAGGAAGCGGCCGTCGTCGATCGAATAGACCTGCTTCTCGCTGACCTCGCGGATGAAGCCGTTATCGGCCAGCCGGCCCGCGAAGTGCTGGGTCAGCGTCCGATTGCGGTCGCTGGACGAGCGCCCGTAATGATCGAAGGAAAGACCAAAACCGCGCGCCAGCGCCGCCTGTTCGCCGTGCATCCGGGCACAGTAATCGGGCACTGTCTCGCCGGTCTTGGCGGCGGCCAGCTCGGCCGGCGTGCCATGTTCGTCGGTGGCGCAGATGAACATCACCTCGTGATTCCGCGCGCGCAGATAGCGGGCATAAAGGTCGGCGGGCAACTGGCTGCCGACAAGATTGCCCAGATGCTTGATGCCGTTGATATAGGGCAGGGCAGAGGTGATAAGATGGCGGGCCATGCGCGGGATATCCTTGATGCGGTCGGCGCCGTATGTAGCCGCCTTGGGGGGCAAGTTAAAGCCTGTGGATAGCTGATCGCGCTGCGGCGGATTTTGCTGCGCCCCGATCTGCGCAAGGTTGAAGTGCGGGTCGGCGGGCAAGGCCGGCTTGTCCGTATGCGAATGACCGGTGGCCCCGAACATGCGGAAAATGTCATGAATATGTCGCTTTACCTGCCGCAATGCGCGGGATATGCGGCCCGTGAAACGTTTTCTGAATTAAGAGGTTGCCATGTCGCAATTGCAGAACCATCAGGTTCGCTTTACCGGGGATGCCAAGACATATTTCGGCATCTGGATCGTCAATATCCTGCTGTCCATCGTGACCCTGGGTATCTATTCGGCCTGGGCCAAGGTGCGGACCAAGCGCTATTTCTCGCAGAATACGGTGATCGACGGCCGGCATTTCGACTATCACGCGACCGGCATGCAGATCCTGATCGGCCGCATTCTGGTCATTCTCGGGCTGATCGTCCTTTACATTCCGATCCTGAACCTGCTGGCCATTCTGGCGCTGCTGATCGCGCTGCCCTGGCTGTTGAACAGGTCCATCGCGTTCAATGCGCGCATGACCAGTTTTTCGGGCCTGCGTTTCGGCTTTGACGGCAGCTATGGCCGTTCGTTCCTGGTGTTCCTGCTGTATCCGATCCTGTCGATGCTGACGCTGTTCACCACCTATCCTTTCGTGGTCCGCGCGGTTCACCGCTATACCATCAGCGGGCATCGCTTTGGCACGGCGCGCTTTGGCTTTGACAGCCCGATCTGGCCGTTCTACCGCGCCATGCTGATCTCGATGGTCTGGGCCGTGGGCTTGCTGGTGGTGGGCTTCTTCCTGATCGGCGGGGTCGGCGTGTTCCAGGAACTTGCGATGGCCAGCCAGTATGGCGTCGAACCAGATCCGGCGCTGATCGTTCGCTTCATGATGATGTATGTGCTGTTCTTCGTGGCGATCCTGCCGGCGGCCTTCATCTATCAGGCCTATCTGCGTAATTCCGTGTACGAGAACATCACGCTTGAAGGCGGGCACCGGTTCCGTTCGACCGTGGTGCCGGCGCAGCTGGTCTGGGTGGCCCTCTCCAACGCGTTGGTTACGGTCGTCACGCTGGGGCTGATGTATCCCTGGGCCAAGGTGCGTATGGCGCGTTATCTGGCCGAGTCGACCGAGGTTCGTGCCGCTGGCCCGATCGACGCCTTTGTGGGCCAGGAAGAGGGCAAGGTCACCGCTTTGGGTGACGCCTATACCGATATCGAAGGGATCGACCTTGGGGTCGCCATCTGACATGGCGGGCAGCGCCCTGGGCCATGCCCATCCGGCGCTGTCATCGAAACGGATCGCCGCCCGGCTGGATTGGCGGGGCGGCGTGGTCTGGCTGCGCGATGCGGATGGCGCGGTGCTGGCCAGCGGGCCGGTCCAGCGGATCGAGCGGATGCCGGGCGGCCCGGCACAGGTGCATCTGCCCGATGGCTGGCTGTTTGAAACCGATGCCGATCTGAATGGGCTGCCCGGCGCGCGTCCCGATCGCTGGCTGTCGCGGCTGGAGGCATGGCATCCCCGACTGGCAGCCGTGGCACTGATCTGCCTGCTGGCGGCGGTGGCGCTGTGGCGTTGGGGGCTGGATCTGCTGGTGGCGCTGGCAATGGCGGTCACACCCGATGCGCCGGTGCGGGCGATGGATGGCGGCAATATGGTCATGATCGACCAGGTCCTTGCCGAGCAGACGCAACTGGATCTTGACCGGCAACTGCAGGTGCTGGCGATCTTTGACGGCCTGGTGCGGCACGCCCCGCCCGCCCCCTGGGGCGAGTATCGGCTGCTGTTTCGCGACATCCCTGCGATGGGGCCGAACGCCTTTGCCATGCCCGGCGGCACCATCGTCATTACCGATCAGCTGATCCAGCAATTCGAGGATGACGATGTCATTGCTGCGGTGCTGGGGCACGAGATTGCCCATGTCTCTGAACGTCATGTGCTGGCGCAGCTGTATCGGGCCGGCTCGATCTATCTGCTGGTGACGCTGATCGCCGGCGATCCCGGCCCGGTGCTGCAAGACTTTCTGCGCGAGGGGAATGCCCTTCTGGCCCTGTCCTATTCGCGCGGGCAAGAGGCCGAAGCCGACAGGCTGGGCGTGGCGACCGCCAATGCCGCCGGCCATGACGGCGCCGCACTGGCCGAGTTTTTCGACGCATTGCTGGACGAGATTGGCGAGGACGAACTGGGATGGCTGTCATCGCATCCCGCGCTTGCCGATCGCGCGGCGCAGATCCGGGGCATGGCCGGCGGGACGGATTGATACAGCCGGTTGTGCGGGGCGGGGGCTGCGGACGGCTCTTGCCTGCGGCAAAGGCGCGGTGCAGGCTCTGGCCATGATACCCGAATCCGATGTGACCTTCGCGGGCAGTTTTCTTGATCGCGCCGATCGGCTGCGTGCCGATCAGGCCGGGATGGCGGTGCGCATGGCCAACCCGGACAGCCGCGTTTCGCCCTTCTGGCGGGGCAAGCCGCTGTTTGACCTGACGCCAGACGGCCCGCGCCTGGCCTGGCTGTCTGCGGCCGAGCCGCTGGTGACGGGCTGTCCCGAGCCGATGGTTTTCATGGGGCTGGACGATGCCGGCATCGCGCATTTCGCCGCCGATGTGTCCCACATCGCCCCGCCCGACGAATCCCCCGCCGAATTTGTGGACAAGCGCACGCTGGATCTGTCCGAAACGCGCAAGTTCATCGACCTGCGCGCGATCATGGGCGAGATCGACCATCGCGACGCGGGCATTGCGGCGGCAGCCAAAGGGATATTCGAGTGGCGGCTGACCCATGGGTTCTGCGCCAATTGCGGCCAGCGCAACCGGGTCGGCCATGCCGGTTGGCGCTTTGACTGCCCCGCCTGCGGTCGGCAGCATTTCCCGCGCACCGATCCCGTGGTCATCATGCTGGTTCTGGATGGTGACCGGGTGCTGCTGGGCCGGCAATCCAATTGGCCCGAACGGATGTATTCGCTGCTGGCCGGCTTCATGGAGCCGGGCGAGACCGTCGAAGAGGCCGTGCGGCGCGAGGTTATGGAGGAAGCCGGGGTCAAGGTGGGCGAGGTGCGCTATGTCACCTCGCAGCCCTGGCCGTTTCCGGCCTCGCTGATGATCGGCTGCATGGGGCGGGCCGAGACCACGGAAATCAACCGCGATCCGGTCGAGCTGGAGGATGCGATCTGGGTCACCCGCGCCGAGATCGCAGCGGCGCTGGACGGCCGGAATGACAGGATCGCGCCGGCCCGCAAGGGGGCCGTCGCGCAGATCATCCTGAACGCCTGGGTTCAGGGCGTGTTGCCGGATTTTCCGGCCTGATCCGCCGTTCGTGCGCCCGCCGCCGTCAAACCGCGTGCCGGGCAAGGGCGTGGCGCAGCAGATCGGCCACATGCTCTGACAGGGGCAGAGGGTCGTGCAGCACGGTTTCGATGGGCCACCACGATGCGGCCAGCGCATCATCGCCGGCAACCGGCTCGCCCGAGACATAGTCGCACAGCACCCCCGCCAGCAGGAAATGGAATGACAGGCCGCCATCGCCATCGCGCAGGATCACGTCGATATTGTCCAGATACAGGCGCGGGGTGGCGATGACGCCGGTTTCCTCGCGCAGTTCGCGGGCTGCGGCCGCAAGGGCGGTCTCGCCCGGATCGACATGGCCGCCGGGAAACCCCCAAAGCCCGGCATCGGGTGGATTGCGGCGGCGAACCAGCAGGACATCGCCACCGCGCAGTGTTACCGCCAAGGCGGCCAGTCGCGGAAAGCCCGGCACCGGATCAGCCGTGCCCGATCAGCGGCGGCGATCCCGACGCGAGCTCATCGGCTGGAAGGCGACGCCGGTATGGGCTTCGCAATAGGGTTTTCCGGGTTGGCTGGGCAGCCCGCAGAACCAGAATTTCTCGGTCGCGGGGTCGCCAATGGGCCATTTGCAGGTGCGCTCGGTCAGTTCCATCAGCGACAGCTTGCGGGCCCGCTTCTCGATCTCGCGGACCGAAGCCAGTGCTTCCGGGCTGATCTCATTGGCCGATGGCTGCGGCGGCAGCGGCTGGCCGGCGGGCACGATCGGGCGCCGCGGGACCGGTGTGAAGGTGGGCTGGGGCGCGGGTTCTTCTTCCGCAGGCTCCGGGGCAGAGGGCTGAGGCTTCTCGGCCTTGGGTTCGGCCTTGGCCTCGACCTTCTTGGCGGGTTTCCTGGCAGGTTCGGGGGCTGCGACAGGTTCAGGGGCCGCGGCTTTCACCGGCGCGGCCTCGGCCTCGTCATTGCGGTTGGACAGACCAAGGCGATGGACCTTGCCGATCACCGCATTGCGGGTGACGCCGCCCAGTTCCTTGGCGATGGCGCTGGCCGACTGGCCCTCGCTCCACATGCGCTTCAGCGTCTCGACGCGCTCATCCGTCCAGGACATCGTTGCCTTTCCGGCAGGGCCCATCCCCGCCACATCTTGAAACCCGTGATTGACCCCGTCAGAAACGGGATGCCGAGAAATAGCCCTGCGGGGCGGCAAATTCAAGGACCGCAAGACATGTCGCATAGCAGAACCGATAAGGCGCAGGAACTGGGCGTTCGTCGCTTTGGCCGGGTGAACTGGCTGGGGATGCGGACGCTGGCCCGGCGCGAGATCATGCGCTTCATGGCGGTGTGGCAACAGACTGTCTTTGCGCCCCTGATGACGGCCGGGTTGTTCGTCACCGTCTTTGCGCTGGCCCTGGGACGCGAGGGGCAGGTGGTCATGGGCGTGCCCTACCTGGCCTTCATTGGGCCGGGCATCATGATGATGACGGTGATCCAGAACGCATTTGCCAATACCTCATCCTCGATCATCTCGGCCAAGATGCAGGGCAATATCGTCGATACGCTGATGCCGCCCTTATCGGCAGGCGAATTGCTGGCCGGATACCTGGCCGGCGCCGTGGCCCGCGCGGGGCTGGTGGCCGTGGTGATCGGCGCGGGGATGGCGCTGGTCCTGGGGCAGGGCGTGGCGCATCCGATCTGGGCTGTGGCCTTTATCCTGCTGGGGGCGCTGCTGATGGGGGGGCTGGGCATTCTGGCCGCGATCATGGCGCAGAAATTCGACCAGATGGCGGCGATCAACAATTTCATCATCACGCCGCTGAGCTTCCTGTCCGGCACCTTCTATTCGGTCGAGCAATTGCCCGAGCCCTTCCGCACCCTGTCGCACTGGAACCCGATCTTCTATCTGATCGACGGTGCCCGCTATGGTTTCGCAGGTGTCAGCGACGCGCCGCCCCTGCGCGGTCTGATCGTCTGTGCCGTGGTGGTGTGCCTGGTGCTGTTCACCGCCTGGCGCTGGTTGAAATCGGGCTATCGGATGAAACCGTGATTGCGTGGCTCGGCGATTGACGCTATGGCAAGCACATGATCGCACGGACCGCCAGTTTCGCCCGTCCCCGACGTTGAATTTCAACGTCCGATCCCGCCTGCCCTTACAATTCGTCTGTCTTTGAAGGAATCTGCCATGATTTCGCATGTCTTGCCGACCTATAACCGTTTCCCCATCGCCTTTGATCGCGGCGAGGGCAGCTGGGCCATCACCGCAGACGGCACGCGATATCTGGATCTGGGCGCGGGCATCGCGGTGAACGTGCTGGGCCACGCCAACCCCGATCTGGTTGCCACCCTGACCGAGCAGGCCGGGCGAATCTGGCATGTCTCTAACATCTACAACATCCCGCAACAGGAACATCTGGCCGATCTGCTGGTCGAACACAGCTTTGCCGATACCGTATTCTTCACCAATTCCGGCACCGAGGCGGCCGAACTGGCGATCAAGATGGCCCGCAAATACTGGGATCATGAAGGTCAGCCCGACCGGATCGAGATCCTGACCTTCGAGGGCGCCTTCCATGGCCGCTCGACCGGCGCCATCGCGGCTGCCGGCTCGGAAAAGATGGTCAAGGGTTTCGGCCCGCTGATGCCCGGCTTCCGGCAATTGCCCTTTGGCGACATGGCCGCATTGAAAGCGGCGATCAGCGACAAGACCTGCGCGGTGATGATAGAACCCATTCAGGGCGAAGGCGGCATCCGCCCCCTCACCGATGACGAACTGCGCGAGGTTCGCGGGCTTTGCGATCAGACCGGCGCGCTGCTGATCCTGGACGAGGTGCAATGCGGCATGGGCCGGACCGGCCGGCTGTTCGCGCATGAGTTTGCCGGTATCACGCCGGATATCATGATGGTCGCCAAGGGCATCGGCGGTGGCTTCCCTCTGGGCGCGGTGCTGGCCACCGAAAAGGCCGCCGCCGGCATGGTTGCGGGCACGCATGGCTCGACCTATGGCGGCAATCCCCTGGGTTGCGCGGTCGGGGCGAAGGTCATGCAGATCGTTTCGGACCCCGCCTTCCTGGCCGAGGTCAGTCGCAAGGCCGGTCTGTTTCGCCAGCGGCTTGAGGGGCTGGTCGCCGCCCATCCCGAGGTTTTTGAATCCGTGCGCGGACAGGGGCTGATGCTGGGGCTGAAATGCAAGGTTGCGCCGGGTGACATGGTCAAGGCTGGCCATGACCAGCATGTCCTGACGATTGCCGCCGCCGATAACACCCTGCGGCTTCTGCCGCCGCTGAATATCTCGGACGAGGATATCGCCGAGGCGGTGGCGCGGCTGGACCGCGCGGCGGGCAGTCTGGATGGCTGAATACGGGTTTCGGGCGCTGACGCCGGATGATCTGCCGATGCTGGCGGATTGGCTGCGCGCGCCCGAAATCAGCCGCTGGTGGCCCGATCCCGCGCACCAGATCGCCGGGATCGAAAAGGATCTGGGCGAACCAGCCATGTCGCAATTGATGGTCGTGGCGACGGGGTGGCCCATCGCCTTTGTCCAGCATTATCAGGCGCATCGCTGGAAGGCCCCGCATTTCGCCTCTCTGCCCGCAGGGACGGTCGCCATTGACGTGTTTTCAGCGCCGGATGCGATGGGGCAGGGCGGGGCATGGCTTGACGCGCTGGCGCTGCATCTGCTGAAAACGGCGCCCATGCTGGCGGTCGATCCCGCACCCGATAATACCCGCGCCATCCGCGCCTATGAAAAGGCCGGTTTCCGTGGCGACCTGGTCGCGCCGAATGAACACGGCGAAATGCTGCGGCTGATGACGCGGCGACGAACTGATTGACTTGACGGGCAGGCCCGGCGCGGGCTTGCTGGCACCGCTGCACGGGCAGCCATCGCAAAGCACGGAGAGAACGAGGCAATCCGATGCACGATCATGACAACGACCACGACCACGGCAGCGATCTGGACGAGATGACCGCGCGGGTCCGCGCGCTGGAAACGATTCTGACCCGCAAGGGGCTGGTCGATCCGGCGGCGGTGGATGCGATCATCGACACCTATCAGAACAAGGTCGGCCCAAGGAACGGCGCGGCCGTTGTCGCCCGCGCCTGGACGGATCCCGCCTTCGCCGACCACCTGCGCCGCGATGCCACGGCGGCCATCGCCCAGATGGGGTTCACCGGGCGGCAGGGCGAACATATGCAGGCGCTGTTCAACAGTGCCGACACGCATCACATGGTCGTCTGCACCCTGTGTTCCTGCTATCCTTGGACGGTGCTGGGCGTGCCTCCGGTCTGGTATAAGTCGCCGGCCTATCGGTCCCGTGCCGTGCGCGAACCCCGCGCCGTGCTGGCCGATTTCGGCGTCACCCTGCCAGCGGGCCAGGCCGTGAAGGTCTGGGATTCCACGGCTGAACTGCGCTATCTGGTCATCCCCCAACGCCCCGCCGGAACCGAGGGCTGGGACGCGGACCGCCTCGCCGCTCTCGTCACCCGTGACAGCATGATCGGCACCGGCCTGGCGCTGTCTGCCGAGCCACAGCCATGAACGGGCCGCATGATCTGGGCGGGGCCATGGGCTTTGGCGCCATCAACCCCGAAAAGAACGAGCCGGTCTTTCATGCCGAATGGGAGGGGCGCGCCCTTGGCGTAACCCTTGCCGCAGGCGCTTTGGGCGCCTGGAGCATCGACGAAAGCCGTCATGCGCGCGAATGCCTGCCCTGGCCGATCTATCTGGGGACCTCCTATTACGAGATCTGGATCAGGGCGCTGGAAAGCCTGTTGCTGCGCCACGGTTTCATCACCGGGACCGAGCTGAACAGCGGTACGGCTGAACCCGGCGCGGCCCATCCACGGCAGTTGACGGCAGATCGCGTTGCCTCTGCCCTGGCTCGCGGCGGCCCCTGTGACCGGGCGATCACCGCCGAACCTGCCTTCGCCATGGGCGACCGGGTGCGGCTGCAAAACCGCCACCCGCAAGGACATACCCGCATTCCCGGCTATGCGCGCGGCAAGCGGGGGCGGGTCATTGCCGTCCATGGCGGCTTCGTCCTGCCCGACAGCAGTGCCCATGGCGGCGGCGATGCGCCCGAGCGGCTTTATACCGTCGAATTTGACGGCAACGAGCTCTGGGGACCGCAGGCCGAACCCGGCACCCGCGTCACCATCGACGCCTGGGAGAGCTATCTTGACCGCGCCTGACCACCCCTTCGACGAACCCTGGCAGGCACAACTGTTCGCCCTGACCGTGGCCCTGAACGAGGCCGGCTGGCTGGACTGGCGCGACTGGACGGCTGCTTTCGGGCAAGCCCGTGCCGGCGAGGGCGATTATTACGCCGACTGGCTGGCAACCTTGCAGACGCTGCTGGCCGAACGCGGTGTCGCGGATGCCGCCGCGATCGCGGCCATGTCGGCCGCCTGGCAGCGCGCCGCCCGCGCCACGCCACACGGCCAGCCCATCGCACTGGAGAACGACCCGCACCGCGACACCCGCCTGCGATGACGCTTTCTTCTTCATGAAAATATCCCGGGGGAGGCGCGCGGAACGCGCGCCGGGGGCAGCGCCCCCTTGACCTCACAGACACAAATCGGCTTGCTGGCCGAAAGCGGAAAGACCATCAGATGAAGCACTTCCTCGATATCCACAAGACCGACGCGGCCGATCTGCGCGGCATCATCGACAATGCCCGCGCCATGAAGACCGCGCGCAACGGCCGCCCCAAGGGCACGCCCGATGATGATCAGCCGCTGGCCGGACGCATGGTGGCGTTGATCTTCGAAAAGCCCTCGACCCGCACCCGCGTCAGCTTTGACGTGGGCGTGCGACAACTGGGTGGTCAGACCATGGTTCTGTCGGGCAGCGAAATGCAGCTGGGCCATGGCGAGACGATTGCCGATACGGCGCGCGTCCTGTCCCGCTATGTCGATCTGATCATGATCCGCACCTTCGAGGAACAGACGCTGCTGGACATGGCCGAATATGCCACGGTGCCGGTCATCAACGGGCTGACCAACCGCACCCATCCCTGTCAGATCATGGCTGATGTCATGACCTTCGAGGAACATCGCGGCCCCATCACCGACCGCAAGGTGGTCTGGTCGGGCGATGGCAACAACGTCTTTGCCAGCTTCGCCCATGCAGCCGGTCAATTCGGATTTGACCTGACCTTCACCGGCCCGGAAACGTTGGATCCCGAAAAGGTCTGGCTGGACTATGCCGCCGGCAAGGGCCGCCCCGTGACCATCGAGCGCGACCCGACCAAGGCCGTTGCAGGCGCCGATCTGGTCGTCACCGATACCTGGGTCAGCATGCACGATCCCCAATCCGCGCGGGAACGCCGCCACAACCAGCTGCGCGGCTATCAGGTGAACGAGACGCTGATGGCCCAGGCAAAACCGGACGCGCTGTTCATGCATTGCCTGCCCGCCCATCGTGATGACGAGGCGACCAGTGCCGTCATGGACGGCCCGCATTCGGTGATCTTCGACGAGGCCGAAAACCGCCTGCACGCGCAAAAGGCAATCATGCGTTATTGCCTGGGGGTCTGACCATCATGCCGGGCAGGGGGCGGGACGGTTTCGTCCCCTGGCTGGCATCCTGGAACCTGATTGCCGATGGCGATCCGATCCATACCCGTGGCGCCGATCTGCTGCCGGTCAGACAGGCCGGCCAGCCTGCCATGCTGAAATTGCTGCACGAACCAGAGGAACGCAGGGGCGTGCAACTGCTGGACTGGTGGGGTGGGGATGGTGCTGCGCAGGTGCTGGCGCGGGATTCCAATGGCGCGGCGCTGTTGATGGAACGCGCGACGGGAACCCGTGCGCTGGCCGACATGGCGCGCGGGGCAGAGGATGACGAGGCCAGCCGGATCCTTTGCGCCACGATTGCCCGGTTGCATGCGCCGCGTCCCGGTCGGCCTCCGCCGTTGAAGCCGCTGGCGGAACAGTTTCATGCGCTGGCACCGATGGCGGCGACCCATGGTGGTATCCTGACCCGCTGTGCCGAGATCGCCGTGGAACTGCTTGCCTCGCCGCAGGGCGTGGTGCCGCTGCATGGCGATATCCACCACGACAATGTCCTGGATTTCGGCGCGCGCGGCTGGCTGGCCATCGACCCGCAGGGCCTGCTGGGCGAGCGAGGCTTTGACTATGCCAATATCTTCACCAATCCTGACCTGTCGGACCCTGCGCGCCCTGTCGCCACCCGCCCCGGCATGTTCGAGCGGCGCTTGCAGGTCGTCACGCAGGCCTCGGGTCTGCCACAGCGGCGGCTGCTGCAATGGATTGTGGCCTGGACCGGCCTGTCGGCCAGCTGGTTTCTGGGTGATGCCGATCCGATGGCCAGCATCGACCTGACGATTGCCGAACGCGCCGCGGCCCTTTTGGGCTGAGATCGGCGAATGTCACACAGTCGTCACGCCGCTGTCGTGGGGGTGTCACCGCGCTGACCTAACCCGTGCCGGACCGCGCCATCCGGGCGCGCGACAGTTTACAGGAGCAGCCGATGAACGACGATTCGTCACGCCACCATTTCCCGACCAGCCGGCTTGAAGATGCCGATGGTCCCGGCCTGAACCCGACCGGCAACCGCACCATGGGCGAGATCATCGCCGCCCGGTTCTCGCGTCGCGGCTTTCTGAAAGGCTCGATGGCCGCGACGGCGATCAGCGCCACGGTCAGCCCGCTGGCCCTGCTGGCCGCTGATGATGCCCATGCCGCCGCTGCCGAATCCGCCTTCGATTTCCCCGAGGTGATGGCCGGCGTCGATGCCGATCATCATGTGGCCGAAGGCTATGACGCCGATGTGCTGCTGCGTTGGGGCGACAAGATCTTTGCCGATTCGCCCGATTTCGACCCGACGGCACAGACCGAGGCGACGCAGGAACGGCAATTCGGATATAACAACGATTTCGTGGGCTTCATCCCGCTGGACGGCGCCGATGATCACGGGCTTCTGGTGGTCAACCACGAATATACCGACCCGCATATGATGTTTCCCGGCATCGTCACCATCGCCGATGGCAAGATCACCTTGGCCGATGCGACCGAGGACCGCGTCAATATCGAGATGGCCGCCCATGGTGGCACCGTGATCGAGATCCGCAAGGTCGACGGCAAATGGCAGCCCGTTCTGGACGGCGCGATGAACCGCCGCATCACCGCCAAGACCGAAATGCAGATCAGCGGTCCGGCGGCCGGGAATCCGCGCCTGCAAACCGCAGCCGATAGCACCGGCACCAGGGTGTTCGGCACCATCAACAACTGCGCTGGCGGCGTGACGCCCTGGGGCACCTACATCATGGCCGAGGAAAACATCCACGGCTATTTCATGGGGGAACTGCCCGCAGATCACCCCGAGGCCGCGAATTACAAGCGCCTCGGCCTGCCCGAGGGCACCTATGCCTGGGGCCGCTATCACGACCGTTTCGATGTCAGCAAGGATCCGAACGAGCCGAACCGCTTTGGCTGGGTGGTCGAGGTTGACGTGATGGATCCGAACTCGGTGCCCAAAAAGCGCACCGCGCTTGGCCGCTTCAAGCATGAAGGCGCGGAAAGCGTGCTGAACAGGGATGGCCGGGTGGTGTTTTACCTGGGTGATGACGAGCGCTTTGACTATGTCTACAAATTCGTCACCGCCGGGACCTTCAACCCCGATGATCGTGCCGCAAACATGGATCTGCTGGATCAGGGCACGCTGTATGTCGCGCGTTTCCATGATGATGGCAGGGTGGAATGGCTGCCGCTGGTCCATGGCCAAGGCCCGCTGACCGCCGAAAACGGCTTTGCCTCGCAGGCCGATGTTCTGATCGAGACGCGCCGTGCTGCCGATCTGCTGGAAGCCACCCCGATGGACCGGCCCGAGGATATTCAGCCCGATCCTGCCACCGGCCGCGCCTATGTCATGCTGACCAACAACACCAAGCGCGAAGAGGCCAATGCCGCCAACCCGCGCGTGGAAAACGCCTTTGGCCATATCATCGAAATCGTCGAAGAGGGTGGCGATTTCGCCGCCACCACCGGCACCTGGGAAATCCTGCTGAAATGCGGGGATCCCTCGATTGCCGAGGTCGGCGCGACCTTCTCGACCGAGACGACGGTGAATGGCTGGTTCGGCATGCCCGACAATTGTGCGGTGGATGCCGATGGGCGGCTGTGGGTGTCGACGGACGGAAACTCTCCGTCCAAGACCGGCCGCACGGATGGGCTGTGGGCGGTGGATACGGCGGGCGCCGCGCGCGGCACCTCGCGGCTGTTCTATCGGGTGCCGGTGGGCGCCGAGATGTGCGGGCCATGCGTGACCGAGGATATGACTACCTTTTTCCTGGCGGTGCAGCATCCGGGCGATGGCGGCGAGGATTGGGAAGGGTTCGGTCGCCCCTCCTATTATGAGGATCTGTCGACGCGCTGGCCCGATTTCAACGACGCCATGCCGGTGCGGCCGGCCGTCGTGGCGATCACCCGGCAGGGTGGCGGCAAGATCGGCGTGCCGATCGACGGCGCCTGAAAACCGCAGCCGGCAGAATGACGAACGCCGCGCCTCTGATGGCGCGGCGTTCATGTGTCACCCTCGTTCAGCCGGGGCTGCGGAATGGTGCGATGACCGAGGCAGCGGTCATCTGCAACGGCCCAGAGGCACAGGCATCAACGATCTCGGGCAGGTCTTCAGCGGGCAGGACGATGAAGTCCTGACTCAATATGACCTCGCCGTTATCCTGCGCGATGATCTCGATCCGCCAATCGCCGGGAACGACCTCATAGGGATAGTCGAAGGAATAAACACTTGCCGACGCACCGATGGTTGAAAAGCTGCCGGTCCAGATTTCCTGCAAGCGGTCCTTGCCGGGAAATTCGGGATGACTGACCCGCACCTCGACCTCGAACGACTTTTCCTTGGCGCGGGCAACGATCCCGAACGAAATCCCGATACTGGCCGGCACTGTGGTTTGCGGCCAGCGAATCTGGGGCAGGGCCACGGGGTCCCAGATATAACCCGCGGTCGTGCCGGGGGCTGCGCTCTGCCCTTCCGAGGGCAGCTTGCAGAAAACACCGATCTGAACATCGGTCAAAGCAGGGGCCGCCGAAGCAGCCCCTGCAAGAAAGACAATCAAAGCGGCCAGAAGGCAAGGGTTCATCCGATTGCCGCCGCGCGTACATCGTCGTCGATGGCCGGCAGATATTGGGCGAAGTTGTCGCTGAACATCTGCACCAGCTTGGCGGCTTGCTGATCATAGGCGGCGGCGTCGGCCCAGGTCTGGCGCGGATCCAGCAGCACATCGGACACGCCCGGCACGGAAACCGGAACCTCGAAACCGAAATTCGGATCGCGGCGGAACTGCACGTCGTTCAGGCTGCCATCCAGCGCCGCAGCCAGCAGGGCGCGGGTGGCGGCGATGGGCATGCGCTTGCCGGTGCCATAGGCGCCGCCGGTCCAGCCGGTATTCACCAGCCAGCAGGTCGCGCCGGTCTGGGCGATCTTTTCCTGCAACAGCTTGCCATAGACTTCGGGGCGGCGGGCCATGAAGGGGGCGCCAAAGCAGGTCGAGAAGGTCGGGATCGGCTCGGTCACGCCGATCTCGGTCCCCGGCGTTTTCGAGGTGAAGCCCGACAGGAAGTGATACATTGCCTGCGCCGGGGTCAGCCGCGCGATGGGCGGCAGCACGCCATAGGCATCGCAGGTCAGCATGATCACGTTCTTCGGATGCCCACCAAGGCTGGTTTTCGACGCGTTCGAAATCGCGTCCAGCGGATAGGCGCAGCGCATGTTGTCGGTGATCGAGTTATCCTCGAAATCCAGCTCCAGCGTGTCGGGATCGTGGACCATGTTTTCAATTACGGTCGCGAAACGGCTGGTGGTGGCATAGATCTCAGGCTCGGCTTTGGGCGACAGGCTGATGGTCTTGGCATAGCAGCCGCCTTCGAAGTTGAAGATGCCGCGCTCGGACCAGCCGTGTTCGTCATCGCCGATCAGGATACGCGAGGGGTCGGCCGACAGCGTGGTCTTGCCGGTGCCCGAAAGGCCGAAGAAGATCGCCACGTCGTCGGAATCCTCGGGCGCGTGGTTGGCGCTGCAATGCATCGGCATCACGCCCTTGGCCGGAAGCAGATAGTTCAGCAGCGTAAAGACCGATTTCTTGTTCTCGCCGGCATAGGCGGTATTGGCGATCAGGATCAGTTTCTTTTCAAAGTTCAGCGCGATGACCGTCTCGGTGCGGGTGCCATAGCGGGCCGGATCGGCCTTGAAGCTGGGGCAGTTGATGATCGTGAACTCTGGCACGAAGGTCGCCAGTTCGGCCGCCTCGGGGCGGCGCAGCAGGTGGCGGATGAACAGGTTGTGCCAGGCCAGTTCGGTGACCAGGCGCACATCAAGGCGCAGTTCTGGATCGGCGCCGCCGAACAGGTCCTGCACGAAATAGTCGCGCCCCTTCATATGGGCCAGCATGTCCTGATGCAGCAGATCGAACGCCTCGGGCGTCATCGGCTTGTTGTTTTCCCACCAGATCTCGTTTTCGACGCCGGGCGTGCGCACGACGAACTTGTCCTTGGGCGAGCGGCCCGTATGCACGCCGGTCGAGCACAGGAACGTGCCGCCCAGGCCCAGCTGGCCTTCGCCGCGTGCGATCGCCTCGTTCATCAGGGCGGGTTCCAGCAGGTTATAATAGACCCGGCCGAGTCCCTCGATCCCCTGATCCTCCAGTCGGCAATTCGGGTTCACGCGCGTGGTCATTGGTGCTTGGCTCCGTGCAGATATGATTAGGCGGTTCTTAGACACCGCTGGGGCCGCTATAACACGGAGTATATGTGAGAAAAGTCGTGGCGGGCGGTCGGTTAGCGCAAACACCTTATGTTATCGCCATCATTTCATATTTCGGTCACGACGGGCGGGCGGAGCGGGTCGGGCTGATGGGCCATGGGGGACAAAATGGCGGATGATTCGCAGAATCGGCAGCGGGGCAGCTGTGTCGCATTGGGCGGCGGGGCGGTGCTGATCACGGGGCCGTCGGGGGCGGGCAAATCGTCACTGGCGCTTGATCTGATGGCGCTTGGGGGTGGGTTGGTCAGTGATGACTGGACGCTGATCCGGCCGGATGGTGGCAAGCTGCTGGCCGAGGCACCAGCCAGCATTCGTGGGCGCATCGAGGCACGCGGCATCGGCATTCTGGCTGCCGACGCAGTGGGGCCGGTTCCCCTGATCCTGGTGGTCGAGTTGGGCGATGCGCAGGATCAGCGGCTGCCACCCGTGCGGCAGATTGAAATCGCAGGGGTTTTACTGCCTCTTGTCAAAGCGGTATACCGACCTCATCTTGGTGCTGCACTGCGGCAACTGCTGATCGGCGGGCGGATTGCGTGACAGCTGCCCTGGCCACGCCACCTGTCGCCGTTGAAGGAATGAGATGACCCAGACAACCACGACTGTACCGGTTGCCACAGCCGCCCCCGCCGAAGACGGCGCGCAGCGGCTTGTGCTGGTGACCGGGCCATCGGGGGCAGGGCGTTCCACCGCCATCAACGTGCTGGAGGATCTTGGTTTCGAGGCCATCGACAACCTGCCGCTGTCGCTGATCCCGCGTCTGCTGGACGGCCCGCCGCGGCCGGTGCCGCTGGCGCTTGGGCTGGACGTGCGCAACCGCGATTTCTCGGCCAGCAATGTCATCGAACTGATAGATTCGCTGACCCGCAACCCGGCCTATGCCCCCGAGGTGCTGTATCTGGACTGTGCGCCGGGAACGCTGGTGCGCCGTTTCAACGAAACCCGCCGCCGCCATCCGCTGTCGGTCGATGGTGCGCCGCTGGACGGTGTCACGGCCGAGATGGACCTGCTGGCACCGATCCGCGTGCGTGCCGATGTGCTGCTGGATACCAGCGACCTGTCGCCCCATGACCTGAAAGAGGAACTGACCCGCTGGTTCGGCTCGGACGAGACCAGCCGGCTGACCGTCTCGGTCCAGTCCTTTTCCTACAAGCGCGGGGTGCCGCGCGGGGTCGATGTGATCTTTGACTGCCGCTTTCTGGCGAACCCGCATTGGCAGGCCGATCTGCGGCTGCTGGACGGGTGCGATTCGGCGGTGCAGGGCTTTGTAATGGCCGACCCCCGCTATGCCGAGTTCTTCGAGCGGGTTCGCGCTTTGATTGAATTTGTTCTTCCGGCACACCTGCAAGAGGGAAAGACCCACCTTGCGATCGGCTTTGGGTGTACCGGAGGGCAACACCGTTCCGTCACTTTGGCTGAAAAGATGGCAGATGCGCTTGCAGATGCCGGGTGGCGGGTGTCAAAAAGGCATAGGGAACTTGAACGCCGAGGTTCGGCGCCGGCACCTGCAAGCGAATCGGTCTCGGCCGGGCAGGGTTCGGCGTGACTCGGTTCGATTGCTTTGGTGGATCGGATTGATTGGAATAGTCATCGTGGCACATGGTGGACTGGCGCGGGAATATCTCTCGGCGGTTGAGCATGTCGTCGGGCCGCAGACGGGTATCAGGGCGGTGACCTTCGAGGCGGATCATGACCGCGCCGCGAAAACGGCCGAGATCATGGAAGCCGCGAATGCCGTCGACATGGGCGACGGTGTCGTCGTGGTCGTGGATCTGATCGGCAGTTCGCCGGCCAATCTGGCGCTGCCTGCCTGCGCCTTGCGCAACCGGACCATCATCTATGGCGCCAATATGCCGATGCTGCTGGCGCTGGCCAAATCGCGGCGCCAACCCATTGCCAAGGCCGTCGCCAAGGCCGAAGAGGCCGGACGCAAATACATCAATTCCTATACGGTTCCCGCCGCCTCATGACTGCCCCGATCACCCGCGACCTGACCATCATCAACGTCAAGGGCCTGCATGCGCGGGCCAGCGCGAAATTCGTCGATTGCGTCGAGCGCCATGATGCGCAGGCACAGGTGACGCTGGACGGCATGACCGTTTCGGGCGATTCGATCATGGGGCTGCTGATGCTGACGGCCGAGCGCGGCCGCACGCTCAGCGTCACGACCTCGGGGGCAGAGGCCGCCGAACTGGCCGATGCCTTGCAGGCGCTGGTCGCCGATTATTTCGGCGAAGGCATGTAGGGCCGCGCCGCCGTGGCCGACCGCAAATCCTATCATCACGGCAATCTGCGTCAGGCGCTGGTCGATGCGACCGCCGCGCTGGTCGAGGAATCCGGCCCGCAATCCTTTACCCTGGCCGAGGCAGCCCGCCGCGCCGGCGTGTCGCCCGCCGCCCCCTATCGCCATTTCAAGGGGCGCGACGATCTGCTGGAAGAGGTCGCCCGTCAGGGGTTCATCGAATTTTCCGAATTGCTGGAGACCAGTTTCGACGAGGGGCGTCCCGATCCCATGGCGGCCTTCTTGCGCTTGGGGCAGGCCTATCTGGATTTCGCCCGCAATCGACCGGGTTTCTACATGGCAATGTTCGAGTCAGGCGTTTCGATTGCAGGCAACGCAGATCTGTCGCGTGCGGCCGATCGGGCCTTGGGCGTTCTGGTCAGCAGCGCCGGGGCGCTGTTTCAGGACATGCCCCCCGACAGCCGCCCGCCCGCCCGCATGGTCGCCAACCATATCTGGGCCCTAAGTCATGGCGTGGTCGAGTTGTTTTCACGCGGCAAGCCGGGTGGTCGTACCCCTATATCCCCCGCTGACATGCTGGAAAGCGGCGTCCGCATCTATCTGCGCGGGTTGGGCGTCTTTCCCCGCTGATCGGGCCGGGGGGCAGAACCGGCGAATGTTTCAAAAAATTTCGATGCCGGTCTTGATCGGGGGCTTTCGGTCTCCATTTATGTAAATGTGATTAACATTAACATGAAAGGATCACCGAAATGCACAGCGCGTCGCAGAATTGGTCGGACGGTATCCAGCTGCCGCAGCATCGCGGAAATGGGCCGTTGGGCCGGGCCAGGGATTGGCTGGACGAACGCGGCAGACCCGCATGGATCGTCGCCATGATCCTTGGCTTTGTCATCTTCTGGCCGGTCGGACTGGCCATCCTTGGTTACATTATCTGGAGCAAACGTATGTTTGGATGCAGCAATCGCTCGCAACGCTCTCGCTATTTCGCCGCCCCGACGGGCAACATGGCCTTTGACGCCTATCGTGACGAAACCCTGAAGCGGCTGGAGGACGAGCATCGGGAATTCCTGAACTTCCTGCAAAAGCTGCGTGAAGCCAAGGACAAGGCCGAGTTCGATCAATTCATGGATCAGCGCGGCAGCAAGACTGATGACTGAACCGGGCACCGGGGGACATTCTGTCCCCCGGACCCCCTTGAGGATATTTATGCACGGCTGATGGGCCCGTCACTCGCCGCGCGGGAAACGTTTGCTTTCTTCCAGGACATTCAGGTCCATGTGATTGCGCATATAGCGTTCCGAGGCCTGCATCAGCGGCTGGTGGTCCCAGGGGAAATAGGCGCCGTTCCGCAAGGCCTCATAGACGATCCAGCGCCGGGCCTGGGATTGCCGCACCTCGGCGTCATAGGCGGGCAGGTTCCATCGGGCCGCCGCCATTTGCCGGAAATGCGCCAGCGTTTCGGCATGGGCCGGGTCGTCGGCAAGGTTCGCGCGCTCGTCCGGATCGGCGGCGAGGTCGAACAACTGATCCGGGTCGGCCATGCTGGCAGTGTATTTCCAACGCCCCTCGCGCAGGCAGATCAGCGGGGTGATGCTGCCCTCGGCGGCATATTCCAGTGCCACCGGCCCGCGATCGGCACCGCCATCGGCCAATGATTCGCCGTCGGTCCAGGGGGCGATTTCGTCCATGGACAGTCCGGCCAGATCGCAGATCGTGGGCAGCACGTCGATGGTGCTGACCGGGCGGTCTACGCGACCCGCCGTCATGCCGGGGGCAGAAATCATCAGCGGCACGCGGGCCGAGCCTTCGAAAAAGCTCATCTTGAACCACATGCCCCTTTCGCCAAGCATTTCGCCGTGATCGGACAGCACGATGATGATCGCGTCCTGACGGGTCCGGTCCAGGACATCGAGGATCTCGCCGAATTTATCGTCGATATAGCTGATATTGGCGAAATAGCCCTGACGGGCGCGGCGGATATGATCGGGTGTGATGTCAAAGGCCCGCCAGTCGCAGGCATCCATCAGCCGCTGTGAATGGGGGTCCTGCTGGTCATAGGGGATCGCAGCCGGCGGTTCCAGTTCGGGGGCGCCCTCGTAGAGATCCCAGTATTTGCGCCGGGCAACGAAGGGGTCGTGTGGGTGGGTGAAACTGGCGGTCAGGCACCAGGGCCGCTGATCGCCGCCGCGCGACAGGTCATAGAGCTTGCGGCAGGCGTTATAGGCGACCTCGTCGTCATATTCATACTGGTTGGTGATCTCGGCCACGCCAGCGCCGGTGACAGAACCCAGATTGTGATACCACCAGTCGATCCGCTGGCCGGGCTTGCGATAATCCGGCGTCCAGCCGAAATCGGCCGGGTAGATGTCGGTCGTCAGCCGTTCCTCGAAGCCGTGCATCTGGTCGGGGCCGACGAAATGCATCTTGCCGCTGAGGCAGGTCTGATAGCCCGCACGACGCAGGTGGTGGGCATAGGTCGGGATATCCGAGGCGAACTCGGCCGCATTGTCATAGACCCGCGTCCGGCGCGGCAATTGCCCCGACATGAAGCTGGCCCGGCCCGGCGCGCAAAGCGGGCTGCCCGTATAGCAATTGGCGAAACGGGTCGACCGTTCGGCCAGCCGCTTCAGGTTCGGGGCATGCAGAAAATCGGCGGGGCCGTCAGGGAACAAGACCCCGGACAGTTGATCCGCCATCAGGATCAGGATGTTTGGTTTCATTCCGCGATGGCCGCCTTGAGCGCATCAAGGCCCGGCTGTCCGTCCAGCGTGGTCACTCCGTCGAGCCAGGGGGTCATTACGTCGGGATTGGCGGCCAGCCAGTCGCGGGCGGCATCCTCGCCCGACTCGCCATCATCGAGGATCTTGCCCATCAGCTGATTTTCCATGTCGATGGTAAAGACCATCTGGGCCAGCAGCTTTGCGGCGTTGGGGCAGGCCGCGGCCCAATCCTTGCGTGCCAGCGTGTGAACCGTGGCGCCGCCGAAATCGGGGCCGAACTGTTCGTCGCCACCGGAAAGATAGGTGATGGTGAAATTCACATTCATCGGATGCGGCGCCCAGGCAAGAAAGACCGTCGGCGTGCCGGCCGCGTCATTGCGCGCCAGTTGCGCCAGCATTGCCTGCTCACCCGATTCGATCAGTTCCCAATCGCCCAGCCCAAAGGCATCGTCGTCGATCATCGCCTGGATCGACTGATTGGCTGGCGCGCCCGGCTCGATCCCATAGATCTTGCCGTCGAAGGCATCCTTATGTGCGTCGAGATCGGCGAAATCCGTTACCCCCAGATCAGCGCCGGGTGTCGTCACGGCCAGCGTGAACTTGGCCCCTTCCAGGTTGCGCGCAAGGTCCTGCACCACACCTGATGCGTCCAGATCCTCGCGGAACTTCTGTTGCGCCGGCAGCCAGTTGCCCAGGAAGGCATCGGTATCGCCATTCTTCAGCGCCTCATAGCCCACCGGGACCGACAGGGTGTTGATCCGGGTTTCATAGCCCAGCCCATCCAGAACCACGTTGGCCACGCCATTGGTGGCGGTAATGTCGGTCCAGCCCGGATCCGACAGGCGGACGGTCTGGCAAGCCGGATCATCGGCCAGCGCGGGGGCGGCAAGCAATGCCAGTGCGGTGGTCAGCAGTAACGGTTTCATCATGACCCTCCCTATGGTGAATTTCCCATCAGAATGTGACGATGGCCCGCCTGCTGTTGCCCGAATGCGCCGCTTAGCGTGTCGGAACCGGCACTTCGCCGCGATAGTCGTAGAAGCCGCGCCCGGTCTTGCGACCCAGCCAGCCGGCCTCGACATATTTGGTCAGCAGCGGGCAGGGGCGGTATTTCGTATCTGCCAGCCCTTCATGCAGCACGTTCATGATCGCAAGGCAGGTGTCCAGGCCAATGAAATCGGCAAGCTCCAGCGGGCCCATCGGATGATTGGTGCCCAGCTTCATGGCGCTGTCGATCGAGCTGACATTGCCGACGCCTTCATACAGCGTATAGACGGCCTCATTGATCATCGGCATCAGGATGCGGTTGACGATGAAGGCCGGGAAATCCTCGGCGCTTGCGGCGGTCTTGCCGATTTTCTCGACCACTTCCAGCAGCGCGTGATAGGTCGGCTCGTCCGTGGCGATGCCGCGGATCAGCTCGACCAGCTGCATGACGGGGACCGGGTTCATGAAGTGGAAGCCCATGAACTTTTCCGGCCGGTCGGTGCGGCTGGCCAGTCGCGTGATCGAGATGGACGAGGTGTTCGAGGTCAGGATCGTGTCATGTTTCAGATGCGGCAGCAGATCCTCGAAAATGGCCTGCTTGACGGTCTCGCGTTCGGTGGCGGCCTCGATCACCAGGTCGGTCTTGCCGAGATCCGCCAGTTTCAGCGTGGTCTTGATCCGGCCCATGGCGGTGGCCTTGGCCTCGGCGGTGATCTTGTCGCGGCTGACCTGACGTTCCAGGTTTTTGTCGATCAGGCTGACGGCCTTGTCCAACGCCTCTTGGCTGATATCGGTCATCAGCACGTCATAGCCGGCCAGCGCAAAGACATGCGCGATCCCGTTGCCCATCTGACCCGCGCCGATCACGCCCACCGATTGAATCGCCATCTGATCCATCCCCTGTTGATTGGGGGCGACGATAGGGTGCGGCAGGGATGGGATCAATGCGGAAACTCGGCTGGCGTGATTGCGCGCCGGCCGCCGTGGTCAGCGGGCCGAGGCCGGAAAGGCCGGCAGGCGGGCGATATGATCGGCGTCATGCTGGATGATCAGCGTGGCGTCGGTATGCGCGGCGACCTGGCGCAGGCGCGCCATTGCGGCCAGTGAATCGGCGCGGTCGAGGTTGAAGGGCGGCACGCGGTCCTGGTCCAACTGTTCGTGGAAATGGGCGACATCGCCCGACAGCAGCACCGGCCCGGATTGGGCAAGCCGGACCAGCAGCGCATATTCACCGGGCGTATGTCCGGGCATGGTCAGCATGGTGACGCTGCCATCGCCAAAGACATCCAGATCACCCGTCACCGGCTGAACCTTGCCGCCATCCAGCCAAGGCTGCACCAGCGCCGGATCCGAAAAGGCGGCATTGCCATCCTTCAGCGCGGTCCAGTCCGCAGCGCCGATCATCAATGTCGCCGCGGGAAAGCTGGCCGCCTGACCGATATGGTCGAAATGATAATGGCTGATCCCCAGGCGGCCGATCGCCGCGGGATCGACCCCGATCTGGGCCAGTTGGTCCGTCAGCAGCCGGTCCAGCCCTGGGCCGATCGGCCCGTCTGGCTGTGTCGCCGCGCCCAGTGTGGCCGCTGGCAGGCCGGCATCCCACAGCAGATAATCCTGCCCGTGGCGGATCAGATAGCAGCTGGATGTCAGGGTGCGGCTTTGGCCCTGATAGGCATAGCTGTCACTGAAGAAATCCAGGTCACGGACCTCGATCGTGCCGCAATCCAGCCGCCACATTTCAAGATCGGGCCCGGCCGCAAGCGCCGGGACTGCCAGCACTGTCAGAACCGGGGCGATCAAAGCGTTACGCATCACATCGTTCTCCTTTTTGCGATGCGGCGGTTCTGTCATGGGGCGCGGCGGTGGCTGTGCGGTGAACGCCCGGCTTTGTGCCCGGAACGCTCGAATTGCCGGGGACAGGGTGGATTGGATATGACAATCTCTGCCGCCATGAGCATCACCGATCTTCGCCCAACCCTGCTGGCCCGTCTGCGGCCATTTCAGTCCACCGCCTTTCGCCATGGGCCGCATCCCCATGCCGGCCCGCTGCTCAGCTATTGCAGTCTGGATCGCGAAAGGCTGTCGGCGATCTCGATCGACGAGCCGCTGCTGAGCATTGTGCTGCGTGGCCGGAAAGAGCTGTGGCAGGGCGACCTGGCCGAGGTTCTGACGCCGGGTATGGCTTTCGCCCTGCCGCGCGGGCTGGTGCTGGATGTGGTGAATATCCCCGATGATCGCAGTGGAATTTATCAATCGCTGATCCTGTCGGTGCCGGCATTACCCCCGGCGATCAGGCCGCTGGCGCCGGCGGCACGGATTGACGGCTTTGCCATCACGCTGACGCCGGATCTGGTCGAATCCATCTGCCATGCGGCGGTTGCCGTTGCCGACAAGGGCCAGTCCCAGGCCCTGGCCGGGTTGCGGCTGACGGAATTGCTTTGGCTGTTGCAGGCAGATCCCGCCGGGCGGCACCTGATGGCGGGCGACCTGGTCCAGCGCGCCCGTTGGCTGATCGCCGCCCAGCCCGACCGCGCGTGGAGCGTTGATCTGCTGGCTGCCGATCTGGGCACGGGGGCGTCAACATTGCGGCGCAAGCTGACGGCGGCGGGCTGGCCGTTTCGTGCGCTGCTTGCCGAGGTGCGGATTCAGGTTGCCCATCGCGCGATTGGGGCGGGGGCCAGCGTGACGCAGGCAGCCGAGGCGGTCGGCTATCGGTCACGGTCGCATTTCACCCAGGCGTATCGGGCGGTTTTTGGTCAAACACCGGGCGGGCGGGTGATTGACGGCGAGAGAATGGAAAACGCCCGCGCCGGTTAGGCGCGGGCGGTTCTGTCTTGCGGTCGGGGATGGGGGCTTTGCCCCGTCGCCATTCGGCGACTCCCCAGGGTATTGGGACGAGCGAGAAGCCCTTACAGCTTGCCGGTCAGTTCCGGGACGACGGTGAAGAGGTCGCCCACCAGGCCATAATCGGCGATCTGGAAGATCGGGGCTTCTTCGTCCTTGTTGATGGCCACGATGACCTTGCTGTCCTTCATGCCCGCCAAGTGCTGGATCGCGCCCGAGATGCCGATGGCAACATAAAGTTCAGGTGCGACCACCTTGCCGGTCTGGCCGACCTGCCAGTCGTTCGGGGCATAGCCACTGTCGACAGCCGCGCGGGACGCACCGACGGCGGCGCCCAGCTTGTCGGCCAGGGCCTCGATAATGGCAAAGTTTTCCTTCGAGGCGACGCCACGGCCGCCAGAGACGACGCGACCGGCCGAGGTCAGTTCCGGGCGGTCGCTGACCGCGACCTCGTCGGCGACCCAGACGGAAAGCGCAGGGTCAGCGGCGGCGGCGACGTCCGAGACCGGGGCTGAATTGCCATCGCCTGCGGCATCGAAGGACGCTGTGCGGACGGTAAAGACCTTTTTGGCGTCTTTCGATTTCACCGTCTGGATGGCGTTGCCCGCATAGACCGGGCGTTCAAACGTGTCGGCGTCGATGATCGCCGAGACGTCCGAGATCACCATTGCGTCCAGAAGTGCTGCGACCCGCGGCATGACATTCTTGGCGTCGGTCGTGGCAGGCGCGGCGATATGGTCATAATCGCCGGCAAGGCTGACCAGAAGCGCGGCGGTGGGTTCCGCCAGACGATGGCCGTAAAGCGCATCTTCGGCGACCAGCACCTTGGCCACGCCGGCGATCTTGGCGGCCTCGGCGGCGGCCGCCTTGGCCGAGGCCCCGGCGCAGAGCACCGTCACATCGCCCAGAGCCTTGACCGCATTCACGGCCTTGGCGGTCGCATCGACGCTCAGTTCGCCATTCGTGACTTCACCCAGCAGCAGAACAGCCATCAGATCACCCCCGCTTCTTTCAGTTTCGACACCAGCTCGTCGACCGAGCCGACCTTGATCCCGGCCTTGCGACCCTCGGGCTCGCGGGTTTTCACCACTTCCAGGCGCGGGCTGACATCGACGCCGTAATCGGCGGCTGTCTTTTCATCCAGCGGCTTTTTCTTGGCCTTCATGATGTTGGGCAGCGATGCATAGCGCGGCTCGTTCAGGCGCAGGTCTGCGGTGACGATCGCGGGCAGCTTGACGCTGATGGTCTGCAAACCGCCATCGACCTCGCGCGTGACCTTGGCTGCGTCGCCGTCAATTTCCAACTTGCTGGCAAAGGTCGCCTGACCCCAGCCCAGAAGCGCCGCCAGCATCTGGCCCGTCGCGTTCATGTCATTGTCGATGGCCTGCTTGCCGGCGATGACCAGTTGCGGGGCTTCCGCATCGACCACGGCCTTGAGGATTTTCGCAACCGCCAGCGGCTCGATATCCTGATGCACGTCATCGGCGGCCACGACCAGAATCGCGCGGTCGGCACCCATGGCCAGCGCGGTGCGCAGCGTTTCCGCCGCCTGTTTCACGCCGATCGAGACCACGACGACTTCCTCGGCCGCGCCCTTTTCCTTCAGCCGGATCGCCTCTTCCACGGCAATCTCGTCAAAGGGGTTCATCGACATCTTTACATTCGCAAGATCGACACCCGTGCCGTCCGCTTTCACGCGGGCCTTCACGTTGTAGTCGATTACGCGCTTGACTGGCACGAGGACCTTCATGCGTCTCTCTCCCTAAGTTGCGTCATCGGTTCGGGGTTTGTGTTAGCTAACAGGCGACAGGTTTTACAGGGCTAATTTCGATGACGTTGCGTTTACGCGCACGTCAAGATCAGCGGCTGGCACCCGGAACCCAAAGGATATCGTCCTGTCCGCCATTATTGGCGACGCGCCCTGCGACAAACAGCCAATCGCTGAGCCTGTTCAGATATTTGACCGCGATCGGATTGGCGTCGCCAGCCGCTGCCAGTTCGGTTGCGCGGCGTTCGGCCCTGCGCGCGACCGTCCGCGACAGGTGCAGATGCGCGGCCAGCGGACTGCCGCCCGGCAGGATGAAGCTGCGCAGCGGCCGCAGATCGGCGTTCATGACGTCGATTTCCGATTCCAGCCGGTCGACCTGGTGCTGGACGATGCGCAGCACCTCGTATCCGGCATCGGCGTCGGCGGCCATATCCGGTCGCGACAGATCGGCGCCCAGATCGAACAGGTCGTTCTGGATCACGGCGATGCGGTCGGCCAGATCGCCGGTCGCATGCAGACGGCAAAGACCAAGCGTTGCGTTCAGCTCGTCGACGCTGCCATAGGCCTCGACCCGTGGATCATGCTTCATGACGCGGCTGCCATCGGACAGCGCCGTGTCACCCTTGTCGCCGGTGCGGGTATAGATCTTGTTCAGAACGACCATAGCCTAACCCCTCAGCCAGACGTAAAACAGGATCAGCGCGATGGCGATGGCCTGGGCGATGATCCGCCAGCGCATCATCCGGTTGCCGTTCTTGCGGTTCCAGTCGCCGCCACGGGCAAAGCCGCCGATACCGGTCATCAGGATCACCGTCACGGCCAGCACCGCCAGCACGATCAGGTAGAAAAGGGGATCGTCCTTCATAAGCCCTCGCTTTCCAGCCGGACCCTAGCCCCGCCGCGCGAACCAGTCCAGAGCGCGAGTCGGCAGGATTCGCCGTCCGATGCCTGAAACCCGTGTCGGGACCGTGACATAATAGCGCGGTTTGGGTCGCGGCGCCTCTAACGCATGGGTGATGCGCTGGCTGACGGCCTGGGGCGGCAATTCGAAGCGGTCCTTCTTCGCCGCCGGTTCATAAAGGCGTTTCAGCAGGGTGGCGCGGTAATCACCGGCGCGTGGGCTGGCCTGCCAGTTCACCCAACGCTCGAAATGCGGGATGGCGTTTTCGCGAATCTTCGAGGCGATGGGGCCGGGTTCGATCAGGCTGACATGGATGGGCGTGTCGGCCAGTTCCAGCCGCATCACATCGGTCAGCCCCTCCAGCGCGAATTTCGTGGCGACATAGGGGCCGCGCCAGGGGATGCCGATCAGCCCCAGGACCGAGCTGATATTGACGATCCGCCCGGCGCCACGCGCACGGAAATGCGGGATCAGCCGGGTGGTCAGGTCATGGGTGCCGAACAGATTGGCCTCGAAAATGGCGCGCAGCCCCTCGCGCGGTATGTCCTCGACCGCACCGGGCAGGGCGAAGGCCGCATTGTTGATCAGCGCGTCCAGCGGACCGCCATCCAGTGCGGCCCGGACGCAGTCGCGCACGCTGGCGGTGTCGGCCAGTTCCAGCGGCAGGCATTCCATCCCCTCGGCCCGCCGCGCGGCGATGTCTTCGGGACGGCGACAGGTTGCGACGACCTGCCAGCCGCGATCGCGCAGATGCCGCGCCGCATCAAGGCCGATACCCGAGGAACAGCCGGTGATCAGGACCCGTCCGCCCATCTGCGAAGCCTTTCCCTGCCTTTTGTCACGCAAGGCATAGGTGGCCTTGAGACCGGATGAAAGCCTAATACCGGCCTTCCGCCAGCATTCGCAGGCGTGGCTTGTGCCGGGCACGATACATGCGGCGCACCCAGGCCGCGAACAGCGCGGTGCGCCAACCGGCATCCAGTTCGATCCGGTCATGCAGGCGGCTGTCCTGCGGCAGGTCCAGAACGCGCACTCGGTGATCCCGCCGCCGGACGCCCATGCCATTTTTCGATGACCGCAGATGCCGCAGCCGATCGTCGCATTCCAGCACTTCGATGCGATAGGGACGCCGGGGCATCACCCCGAACAGCGAAATCTGCACGTCCAGAACCTGCCCCTGCTGCAACCTGCCAGACGGCAGCCCATACAGTCGCGCCCGACCCTGCATGGTTTCGGCCAATGCCCCGAAATCCGTGACCAGCATCCGCAGCCGGTCAGGCGACACGTCGTAGTCATGGGTGACGTCGATGATCTGCATCGCGGACCTCCGCATGCGGTCCAGACCGCAAGGATAGGTCAGTTTGGCCGGTCGGGCGACAGGAAATCGCCCGACATATAGCCCTGGCGGCCCTGCGTGTCGCGCAACTGCACCCACCCGCCGGTGGTTTCGCCCAGCACCTCGACCGGGCTGCCCGATTGCAGCGCGCCGATGACGCGATCATTGGTCGAGGGGCCGGCGCGGAAATTCACCCGGTTGCCGGTGACATACAGGATCTGCGCCCCGCTGGCGGCAAGTTGTTCGGTCTGTGCGGCCTCGGCCTGTCCCGCATATTCGGGCGAGGGCCGCAATGCCGGACCGGGAAAGCGTTGCACCTGTTCGGGTGTCTGCTGGACCTGATCGGCCGAAACAGCAGGCACCGCGACCTGCTGGGCGAGGTCGGTCGCGGCCTCGATTGCCTCGGACGAGGTCTCGGGGGCCGGCGTGGCTTCGCTGGTTTCTTCGGTTGGCGGGTTGAAGGGGTGATCCGGGTCGGCCCGTCCGAACAGGGCCAATACGGCAAACAGCCCGATCAAGGTCAGGATCGTCAATCGAATCATCTGCGGCGCAATTCCCCCCGTAACTCTGACGGTATAACGCAGTTTCTGGCGGCCGTGTTCCGCCCGATGCCACGCGCGGCCGATTTTCCCGCTGGACCGGCGGGCCGCCGCGCAATATCCAAGCGCCATGTCCGACGAACTGCCCCAAGATTCCGACCGCACCGAAGCCGAGCCGCTGTCCCGCGCCATTGGCGAGCGCTATCTGACCTATGCGCTCAGCACGATCATGAACCGGGCGCTGCCCGATGCGCGTGACGGGCTGAAGCCGGTGCATCGGCGCATCCTGTTCGCGATGCGCGAACTCAGACTGTCGCCCACGGGCGCGTTCCGCAAATCGGCCAAGATCACCGGCGATGTGATGGGCAACTATCACCCCCATGGCGATGCCGCGATCTATGATGCCATGGCGCGCCTGGCCCAGGATTTCGCCATGCGTTATCCGCTGGTCGACGGGCAGGGGAACTTTGGCAATATCGACGGCGATAACCCTGCCGCCGCCCGCTATACCGAGGCGCGTCTTGCCGCTGCGTCCGAGGCGCTGATGGAAGGCCTGGCCGAGGACGCGGTTGATTTCCGCCCCAACTATGACGGCACGCTGGAAGAACCCGTCGTGCTGCCCTCGGCCTTTCCGAACCTGCTGGCCAATGGTGCCTCGGGGATCGCGGTCGGCATGGCCACGAATATCCCGCCCCATAACCTGCACGAGGTGATCGACGCCTGCCTGCATCTGATCAAGACGCCGGACGCCCGCGACGAAACGCTGGCCGGCATCATTCAGGGCCCCGATTTCCCGACCGGCGGCGTGATCGTCGAAAGCCGCGAGTCGATCGCCGAGACCTATCGCACCGGCCGCGGCGCCTTCCGCCTGCGCTCGAAATGGGAACAAGAGGATCTGGGCCGCGGGCAGTGGCAGATCGTGGTCACCGAAATCCCCTATCAGGTCCAGAAATCCAAACTGATCGAGCGTCTGGCCGAACTGATCCAGACCAAGAAGATCCCGATCCTTGCCGATGTCCGCGACGAATCTGCCGAGGATATCCGCATCGTTCTGGAACCCCGAGCCCGCAATGTGGACCCCGAACAGTTGATGGCGGCGCTGTTCCGCGTCAGCGATCTGGAAATCCGCTTCAGCCTGAACATGAACGTGCTGATCGACGGCCGCGTGCCCAAGGTTTGCAGCCTCAAGGAAGTGCTGCGCGCCTTTCTTGACCACCGCCGCGACGTGCTTGTGCGCCGCGCGAACTATCGGCTGGAAAAGATTGCCGCCCGGCTTGAGGTGCTTGAAGGCTATCTGATCGCCTATCTGAACCTTGATCGCGTGATCGAGATCATCCGCTATGAGGATGATCCGAAATCGGTGATGATGGCCGAATTCGGCCTTACCGACCCGCAGGTCGAGGCCATTCTGAACATGCGCCTGCGCGCCCTGCGCAAGCTGGAAGAGATCGAGTTGCGAACCGAGCGTGACCGGCTTCTGGAAGAACGCGACGGATTGCAGGCCATGCTGGCCGATGAGGGCACGCAATGGTCGCGCATCTCGGATCAGCTGAAAGAGGTGCGCAACCTGTTCGGCAAGTCCACCCCCGAAGGGCAGCGCCGTACCCAGATCACCGAGGCCGCCGATGTCGAACCCATAGACATGGACGCGATGATCGAACGCGAGCCGCTGACGGTGATCCTGTCCAAAATGGGCTGGATCCGCGCGATGAAGGGCCATCAGCCGCTGGATGCGGAACTGAAATTCAAGGATGGTGACGGCCCCGGCCTGGCCCTGCATGCCGAGACGGTCGACAAGCTGATGATCTTCGCCAGCAACGGCCGTTTTTATACGCTGCCGGCGAACAACCTGCCCGGCGGGCGCGGCATGGGGGAACCCCTGCGCCTGATGATCGACCTGCCCAACGAGGCAGAGGTGATCGCCATGTTCCCCTGGCGCGAAGGTGGCCGCTACCTGGTCGCCTCGAAGGCCGGCGACGGCTTCATCGTGCCTGCCGCCGATATTCTGGCGCAGACCAAGACCGGCAAGCAGGTGCTGAATGGTGACGCACTTCTGTGTCGTTTTGTCAGTGGCGATCATGTCGTGACCGTGGGCACCAATCGAAAGCTTCTGGTCTTTCCGCTGGATGATCTGCCCGAAATGGGGCGCGGCAAGGGTGTCCGGTTGCAGAAATTCCGCGATGGCGGCGGCCTTTTGCCCGACAGCCAATTGTCCGACGCCACCTTTATCACCCTTGCCGACGGGCTGCGGTGGCAGGAAACGGGCGGGCGCACCCGCACCGAGCCGGATCTTGGCGAATGGCTGGGCAAACGCGCCAGCAGTGGCCGCATGGCCCCGCGCGGCTTCCCCCGCAACAACAAGTTCAACTAACCGGCAAGGCCGCCCGACACCGGACGGCCTGCCTCGCTTTGATCGAAATATCCTCGGGGGGTGCGGGGGGCGAAGCGCCCCCGCTTACGGCGTCAGACCCTCGGGATCCGGCAGGCCATTGGCGCGGGCCGTGGCGGTCAGCGTATTGGCAAGAAGGCAGGCGATGGTCATCGGACCGACACCGCCGGGAACCGGGGTGATGGCGCCGGCGACCTGTTCGGCTGCGGCAAAATCCACATCACCGACCAAGCCGTCATCGGTGCGGTTGATGCCGACGTCGATGACAGTGGCGCCGGGCTTGATCCAGTCGCCCTGCACGAAATTGGCGCGGCCTACGGCTGCGACCAGAATATCGGCATTGCGGCAAAGACCCGGCAGATCCCGCGTGCGCGAATGCGCAATCGTCACCGTGGCACTGTCGCGCAACAAAAGCTGCGCCATTGGCTTGCCGACGATGTTCGACCGCCCGATTACCACCGCGTTCAACCCCGACAGGCTACCCAGATGGTCGCGCAGCATCATCAGGCAGCCAAGCGGGGTGCAGGGCACCATGGCCTTTTGCCCGGTCGCCAACCGGCCCACATTCAGCACGGTGAAGCCGTCCACGTCCTTTTCCGGCAGGATCGCATTGATGACGGCTTCCTCGTCCATATGGCCGGGCAGGGGCAGTTGCACCAGAATGCCGTTCACCGCAGGATCAGCGTTCAGCGTCTCGACCAGCGCCAGCAGATCGGCCTGCGAGGTATCCGCCGGCAAGCGATGCTCGTAGGAGTTCATTCCCACTTCGCGCGTCATCTTCCCCTTCGAGCGGACATAGACCTGACTGGCCGGGTCCTCGCCCACCAGCACCACGGCCAGACCCGGTGTGATGCCCTGCTGGGCCATGGCGGCGACGCCTTCGGCGATGCGGGCGCGCAGCCCGGCAGCGAAGCCTTTTCCGTCGATCAGCGTTGCGCTCATGCGGGGTCTCCTTTCAGGTGGCGGTCTTCCTGGGCGATGGCTGCCTCGATCAGACGGCGCCAGATATCTTCGATCAGATCGGCATCCAATCCGGCATCTGCGGCATGGCGGCGGGCATTTGCGACCACTTCCTCCACCCGTGCGTCGATCCGCGCCGGCAGCCGGTCACGCGCCTTGATCCGCGCCGCCCGGTCGATCAGCGCGCTGCGTTCCGCCAACAGCGCGACAAGCTGTTTATCCAGCGCGTCGATGCGCGCGCGCAGGGCGGGCATGTCGGGGATGTCGTCGATCTGGGTCATGTTGCGCTGCACATGCACCCTTGGCGTGAGGGGTGCAAGAGGGGCAGCGCAACGAGGCGGGTGTTGCCGAGGCGATGCGCGCTCCGGGCCTCTTGGCAGGTTTCGCGAAAACCCCAGTAATCTCTGGGTTCGTTGCCGCGCAGCGCGTACACCGCCCGCGCACAGCATGTACACAGACTGTAGACTGCTGTCGCGCGATGGGCGTTGCGCAGCGTGCTTTTGGGCGGGATCTGCCATCGGATGACCGGTTTCAGCCCAAAGAAACTGATACGGCGCGATCTACGAATGTCAGCTATTTGGCTCCGGCGGCTATTCGTCTGGCGAGCACCAAGCTCAATGCCATCGCCATGAGCAGAAAGACCGCACCTGCAATCCACGCGATGGATGTAGAATATATCTCGGCGACGGCTCCTGCCATGACCAGTCCGATTGCCGCCCCCAATTGTTGTATGAGGGATCGCAGCGACAGCATGGTGGACCTCTGACGATCTTCGACGCAGCTATGCAAGATGCTGCTTGCGGGCGTCTCGCTTGCCCCAAGAAAGATGGAATACACAAGAAAGACGAAAATAAATCCCACGATGCCCCCCTGCATTGCCAGGGCGATCTGAACCATCGCGAGACATGCGAAAATAGCCGCAAGTGTCACTGCGTGGTGACGCCTGAATACTCGGCTAATGCGGGGAGACAGCGATGCGCCAAAGGCGATTGAGAAAAAATATACCGCAGTCAAAGCACCGATAGCGGTGTTGGCATAGCCCTCGTCCAGCATGGGCTTGGCGTATGTCGGCCAGATCACCTCGACCGGGTTCGTCGCCATCAGGAACAATGCCAAAGCGGCCAGAAGCGTTGAAAGCGTTGGATGTTTCAACGCAAGCCGCCCTGCCTCGGCAATCACGGACGGGACTTTAATGAACCCCTGTTTGAGCGCACTGGCATTCAGCGGGCGCGGTTCTTCGGCGATGGCAAACATGGTGTAGATCAAGACGCCGAGCATCACGACAAAGCTCGCTGCATAGGAAACATCATAGACGCTGATCCCATAGCTAGACGCGGTCATGCCGAACGCGTCCGGCAGGAAACCTCCCACGACAGCGCCCATGGCAAGGCCCATGGCATTGGCCCATTGCGCTTTCGCGAGGGCGGGTTGAACGTCCACATTTGGCGCAGCGGCTTTGAACGTTTCGACAAACCACGCGTCAAGTGTGCCTGATCGCAGCGCGCGTCCAAAACCGATGAAAGCGAATGAAAGGGCCAGGACGGTGAAGTCACGCGATGACAGAAAAAGCACCAGCGAAATCAAACTGGCCACAACCGCCGCAAGGAAAACCGGTTTGCGGCCGATATTGTCGGCCAAGCCGCCGAAAGGCAGTTCCATCGCCATGGTGGTAAGCGAGTAGACCCCGAAGAGAAGCGAAATCTGGAAAAGATCCATGCCTCGATCAGTCAGCGCAAGTGCGACGACCGCGACGGTCAGACCCATGGCGAAACGATCAAGAAACTGGTGTACCTGAAACACCCGGATGTGACGTCGCGCTGTGTCCGTCAGTGTTTTGTAAGAAAACTCAATTTCAGCTGCCATGGCCGAAGCATCTGCCTTTGCGCATCTTTTCGCAATGGTTTGCCGGCGAGAGGGCTATTCGGCGCTGTTCAGAAACAGTCATTGGTGCGGCGGCGGCGAATGGCAGTTTGGTCCGCAAAGCCTCCATCAAAAAAATCGCCCCCGCAGAATATTGCGAGGGCGGTCTGTCTTTCAATTTCAGATAATCGACGGCTTAGGCCGGCGCAGGGTCTCCGCCCGGCGCGGGCTTGGTTTCGCCGGCCTTTGGCACGGAAGTGACCGAAGGGATCAGGCTGCCCGGCAGGTCGTCATCGCCGCCCAGTTGGTCGCCCCGGATGACCTTGCCGATTTCCTCGCCGGTCAAGGTCTCGTATTCCAGCAGGCCCTTGGCCAGGCGCTCGAATTCCTCGTCCTTTTCCAGCAGGATCCGGCGGGCTTCCTGATAGCCGTCCTCGATCAGGTCGCGAACTTCCTGCTCGATCAGCTCTTTCGTATGGGCCGAGATCGAGAAGCCGCCGGTATTGCCGTTATAGCCCTCATGCGCCTCGGCGTAGTCGATATTGCCGACCTTGTCCGACATGCCCCACCGCATCACCATGGCGCGGGCCAGCTGGCTGGCCTGCTGGATGTCACCGGCCGGGCCGTTGCTGACGCCCTCTTCGCCGTATTTGATGATCTCGGCGGCCTTGCCGGCCATGGTCATGGCCAGTTTCTGCTTGGCCTCGTCCTTGTGAAAGTTCAGCCGGTCCATTTCGGGCAGCGACACCACCATGCCAAGCGCCCCACCGCGCGGAATGATCGTCGCCTTGTAGACCGGGTCGCATTTCGGCAGGGACAGCCCGACGATGGCGTGACCGGCCTCGTGATAGGCGGTCTTTTCCTTCTGCTCGGGCGTCAGGACCATGCTGCGGCGTTCCACCCCAAGCATCACCTTGTCCTTGGCATTCTCGAAATCTTCCATGCTGACGAAACGCCGGCCAATGCGCGCGGCCATCAGCGCGGCCTCGTTCACCAGGTTCATCAGATCGGCGCCCGAGAAGCCGGGCGTACCGCGTGCGATGATGCGCAGATCGACATCGGGGCCGACGGGCACTTTGCGGCTGTGGACGCCCAGAATCTTCTCGCGCCCCTTGATGTCGGGGTTCGGCACATGGATCTGGCGGTCAAAGCGACCGGGGCGCAGCAGGGCCGGGTCCAGCACGTCCTTGCGGTTGGTGGCGGCGATGATGATGATGCCTTCATTCGCCTCGAAGCCATCCATTTCGACAAGCAGCTGGTTCAACGTCTGCTCGCGTTCGTCATTGCCGCCGCCGATGCCGACGCCACGCGCACGGCCCACCGCGTCGATTTCGTCGATAAAGACGATGCAGGGCGCACTTTTCTTGGCCTGTTCGAACATGTCGCGCACGCGCGATGCGCCGACGCCCACGAACATTTCCACGAAATCGGAACCCGAAATGGTAAAGAAGGGCACGCCGGCCTCGCCCGCGATGGCGCGCGCCAGCAGCGTCTTACCCGTGCCCGGAGGGCCGACCAGCAGCGCGCCTTTCGGGATCTTGCCGCCAAGGCGGCTGAACTTCTGCGGGTTGCGCAGGAATTCCACGATCTCTTCCAGCTCTTCCTTGGCCTCGTCGATGCCGGCCACATCGTCAAAGGTCACGCGGCCATGCTTTTCGGTCAGCAGCTTGGCCTTGGACTTGCCAAAGCCCATGGCCCCGCCGCGCCCGCCGCCCTGCATCCTGTTCATGAAGAAGATCCAGACGCCGATCAGCAGCACGAAGGGCAGCCACACCCCCAGAAGCGACATGAAGCCCGATTGCTGCTGCTTGACGACCTGAACCTCGACGCCCTCGGCAATCAGCTTGTCAGCGATTTCCTCGCCCATGGGGCGCACGGTGACATAGGCCTGCCCGTCGGTGCCCACGGCAGTGATATCCTCGCCGTCGATGGTGACCGAGGTGACCTGATCGTTCTGCGCCCTCGCCATGAAATCGGAATAGCTGATCTGACGGCTGTTCAGCGGCGCGCCGCCGTCGTTGAATACGTTGAACAGCATCAGGATCATCACGAACAGGACGACCCAGACGGCGAGGTTGCGTGCATTGCCCAAAACGGGACCTCCCAGGCGAATTCGGTTGCGACAGAAAATAGGGATTATCGGGCGGGGTTCAATGCGCGCTTTGGCGCGTTGGGCGGTTAATGCGCAAAGATCAGGGCACGAAACGCCTGGCCCCCCCTTATCGGCCGTGCGGAACAGGCCGAGCGCCGCAGAACCGGCGCCGCGATCAGCTGTTCGCCCTGCCAGATCGCCGGGGTCGAGGCGGCCTCGTCCCGCCCAAGCCCCGACGCCCGCCAGCCCACTTGCGGCAAGGTCAGGGCCGCATGTCCAAGGGCGGCGACATGCTGGCCGGGGGGCAGCCGCTCGATCCGCCAGCGGTTGTCCCAGGTCACGGCTTCGGTGACGCCGATCGTGTCCATATCGGTATCGGGCAGGGCGGCTGCGGGTGCGCGCAGGGCGGCTGCGGGTTCGCGGATCACCCGCACCCGATCGCCCAAGGGTTCGAACAGCGCACCGTCCAGCGTGATTCGGCTGCCGGCCGCGATGCCGGCCAGCGCGTGCCCGACGGCGGCCCGGCGGGGCGGATAGTCGGCCCCGGTGATCCAGCGCGTTGCGGCGATGATCAGTCGCCGTTGAATTTCCGGGGGGCTGTGCCTGAAGGGGGCGCGAGGCAGGACCAGCATGGCATTGCGGGCATCGGCCTCGCTGGCGGCCTGCGCGGTATAGAATTGCAGCGCGTCGCGGGCCGAGGCGATATTCCCCGCCGCCAGCGCCAGCGGCCCCGCGCCCAGCCCCACAGCCGCCATGGCCTTGCGGATGCGCACCCGGTCATAGCCGTCATCGTCATTGCTGGGATCGTCGATCCAGCCCGCGCCGCGCGCGGTCAGCCAGTCGCGCAGTTCCGCGCGTCCGACGCCCAGCATCGGGCGCAGCCAGCGAATGCCGAAGGCGTCGCGCCATTCGGCCATGCCCGCCAGCCCGTCGACGCCGGCCCCCCGTGCCAGCCGCATCAGCAGGGTTTCGGCCTGATCATCTTGGGTATGGCCCAGCAGGACGGCAGGCAGGTCATTGCGTTGGGCCCAGCCAGACAGCAGCCGCAACCGCGCGTCGCGGGCCGCAGCCATCAGGTTTCCCGCCTCGGTATCCCTGCGCCATTTCAGCGTGACATGCGGGATACCAAGCGCCTGTGCGGCACGGTGCGCGGCATGCGCTTCGTCCGCGCTGGCTGCGCGCAGACCGTGATCGACGGTCGCGGCCATCACCCTGCGGCCGCGCGCCCATCCGGCGACCAGATGCATCAGGCCGACCGAATCGCCTCCGCCCGACAGGGCAATGCCAAGGGCGGGCAAATCACCTGCCAGACGGTCAAGCACCACAGCGACCCGCGCGGCAAGATCCGCGTCGGGGCCGGGATCACTCATGTTCCGCCATGTCGGCGGTGGCTTCGTCCCCGATGGCGGCATCGGCATGGGAATCAGGCAGTTCGCCCGCGCCGCAGTTCAGCGCATCCATGCGGCGCTGTGCCTCGGTGGCCGGGTCGCTGCCGGCAAAGCGGACGGGAATTTCCGACAGATACAGGCAGGCGGCGACCGGGTCGCCCTTGTCGGCGATGATGCGGGCGATGCCCAGCAGGCTTTCCCCGGCGCGCTGGCCCTGCGGATCGGCGGCAAAGCTTTCCAGCCAGGCGGCGGCGGCCTGATCGGCATCACCCGCGCTGTCCAGCGCCGATCCGCGCAGGAACAGCGCCTCGGATGTCAGTGGTCCGCCGGCATGGGTTTCGGCAACGGCCGCGAAAAGCTGGGCCGCATGAAGAAAGTCACCCTGGCCCAGCACCTCTTGGGCACGGTCGAAATCCTGCTGCTCGGTCGCGGATGGTTGCTGTGCGGTGCCGGCGGTCCCGGCTGCCGACCCATTCGTGCCGATGACCGGACCGGTTGACAGGCCGCTGCCACCGCCCGCGCCCTGACTGCCCAGTTCGGGCACCGACATCAGCGCGCCCAGATCGCAGCCAGGGTCCATCTCGCACAGGCGGAACTCGATATCGCCAATGCGCCGGGTGCCGTCGCGGACGATGCGCTGAATCCGGTTTTGCAACTGCTCGGTCTGGCCGGTCAGGCGGGTCAGCTGCTGTTCCATCGCGTTCATGCGGTCGATGGCGTTGTCACCACCCGCCGCCTGAAAACCGGCCGCGCCCGAGGCGACCAACTCGGTCCGCAGCGATTGCAGATCTTCGGTCAAGAGATGCAGCTGGTTCTGAAGATCGGCCAGGGTGGAGGCATCCTGCGCCAGCGGCTGCGCCGCATCCTGCGCGGGCGGCTGCGCCGCATCCTGGGTCTGGGCAAGCACTGCCGCCGGCAGCCCGACCGCCGCCAGCCAGGCGGTCAGCAGCAGGGCGACGGCGCGCAAACTCACGTACCGGCCCCCTGCGAGACCACGGTCTGCGCCCGGCGGTTCTGGGCAAAGCACAGCTCGGTCGAGCAGATTTCCAGCGGGCGTTCCTTGCCATAGGTATTGGTGCGGATGCGGCTGGCCTCGACCCCTTGGGCAATCAGATATTCCTGCACCGAATTGGCGCGACGGGCGCCAAGGGCAAGGTTGTATTCGCGCGTGCCCTTTTCATCGGCATGGCCTTCGACGCTGGCCGTAAAGCCGGTATGTTCCTTCAGCCAGGCGGCCTGGCGGGTCAGCGTGGTGCGCGCCTCGGCCGTCAGGCTGGTCTGTTCGGCCGGGAAAATGACCGTATCGCCCACCGTGGTGCGGAAATATTCGGCGCTGGCATTGCCGCCAAGCGCGCCGCCCTGAAGATCGCCCTGATAAATCGCGCCCCCGCCCGCATTGGCATAGGGGTCGGTCACGATCTGGGGCCGATTTGGGGTGGCGCAGGCCGCAACCGTCAAAACGGCGGCCAGGGCAATGATTGCGGGTTGTCTGATCTTGTTCATCTTGTCCCTCATGGCAGCAGCGGCCCCCAGGCCGGGTCAGAGGCGGCGAAACTCAGATCCAGGGGGCGCATGTTGCGCCCCGTGATGTCGACCGAATGCAGCCGCGGCTCGCCATCGCCGCCCGGCGTGACGCGCGTGAACATCACAACCCGGCCATTGGGCGCCCAGGTTGGCCCCTCGTCAAGGAACGATTCCGTCAGGATTTTCTCGTTCGAGCCATCCGCCCGCATCACCCCGATATGGAATTTCTCGCCAATCTGGCGGGTAAAGGCGATCAGATCGCCAAGCGGCGACCAGACCGGCGTGCCATAGCGGCCCTCGGCAAAGCTGATCCGCGTGGGCTCGACCCCGCCGGTGGCCGGCATGGTATACAGCTGCGGGCTGCCCGAGCGGTCGCTTTCGAACACGATCTGGCTGCCATCGGGGCTGTAGCTGGGCGAGGTCTCGATCGCCGGGCTTTCGATCAGCGCGCGCGCGGCGCCGCTGGACGGGTCCATCTGCCAGATGTCGGAATTGCCGGCTTTTTCCAGCGAATAGACGATCCAGCGCCCATCGGGCGAGAAGCGCGGCGAAAAGGCCATGCTGTCACCCGATTGCGTCAATGGACGCGAGGTGACGCTGGCCACATCCATGACCTTGATCTGCGGAAAGCCCGATTCAAAGCTGGTGTAAAGGATCGAATTGCCGTCGGGCGACATGCGGGGCGACAGGACCAGCGCGGCATCATCCGTCAGCCAGTCGATGTTGGCGCCGTCATAATCCATCACCCCCAGACGCTTGCGCCGGGCATCCTTGGGGCCGGTTTCCTGCACAAAGGCCACGCGGCTGTCGAAATAGGCCTTTTCGCCGGTCAGCCGGGCATAGACCTGATCGGCGACCTTATGGGCGGCGCGGCGCCAGTCGGCCTTGGCCGATTGCATCTGCATCCCGTCGCCAAGCGGCTGGCCCGACACCACATCGAACAGCCGGAACCTGACGCTGACGATATCGCCCTCGACGCTGACCTCACCGGTCACAAGCGCCTCGGCATTGATCGCGCGCCAATCCTCATAGGTTACGGGTTCCTCGAAGCTGTCGCGCCGCGCCAGATGGGCACTGGCCGGGATCTCGCGGAACAGGTCGGTGCCGGTCAGGTCGGCGGCAATCAGGTTCTGGACCAGACCCGTGACCTCATCCGTGCCGTGAAAGGTGGCGATGGCGAAGGGCATCGGCTCGACCACGCCATCGGTGATCTCGATACGCAAGGGGCCGCTGTCCTGTGCAAGGACAGGGGCGGCGGTCAGGGCGGTGGTCAGGCCAAGCGAAAGGGCCAGGGTCAATCGGCGGATCATGGGCATGTTCTACCTTTGTATCGGGCGATGGGGAAGCGGCATCATTGCATCCCAACGCCATCGGGGCGGAAGTCGATGATGACCTCTTTCCAGCGGTTGTATTTTTCGGGCGGCAGGTCATAGCCGGTGCCGGCGCAGTTGATGATCGCGCGGCGGGCGAAATCATAGGCCTGCTGGGCCGCCGCCGGGCTGCCGCCCGAATGACCCATCAGCCGCATCGTTCCCGGTTCCGGCAAGCCATCGGGCGACATCGAGAAGGCGACGGTCACCGTCGTTGCCTGTGCCTCGCGCGATTGGGTGCCAAGGCGCCAGCATTCCTCGATCGCCACGCGGAAGCCTTCGCGTTCGCTCAGCGACAGGGGCGGGCCGTCAGTGGCGCCGCCGCCGGCCGGGGTGTCGCCGCCCGGCGGGGGGGCTTCGCCCAAAGCCTCGGCCAGCGCGGCGGTCAATGCGTCCTGGCTGGGGGCGGCCTGCTCGGCACGCTGGCGTTCGGCCTCTTCGGCGGCGATGCGTTCGGCCTCGCGCTCGGCCTCTTCTTCGCGCTGGCGCTCGGCCTCATCGGCGGCGATCCGGTCGCGTTCGGCCTGCGCCGCCTGTTCTGCGGCGACGCGATCCCGTTCCTGTTGCTGGCGTTCTTCCTCGGCCAGACGTTCGGCCTCGCGGCGCTGTTCTTCCTGTTGCTGTTCTTCCCGCCGCTCGGCCTCGGCCGCCGCAGCTTCGCGGGTGGCCTGTTCCTCGGCCAGACGGTCGGCCTCGGCGCGGCGCGCCTCTTCGGCGGCGCGTTCGGCGGCTTCTTCGGCGGCGCGCGTGGCTTCGGCCTCGGCGCGGGCGCGGGCGGCGGCTTGGGCGGCCTCGGCCTCGCGTTCGGCCTGCGCTGCCTCTTGCCGGGCAATTTCGGCGGCCTCGGCCTGACGGCGGGCCTGTTCGGCGGCCTCGGTCAGGCGCCTTTCGCGGTTCTCGACCAACCCGTCGGGACGGCCTCTGGGGCGCGGCGAGTTGTCCAGCGCCAGTTCCGAGCGCGGCGGCGGTGCGGGCTGGGCCGGCGGTTGCGCGACGTTGTCGGGCGTGGCAGGGGTTTGCGGCGCCTCGGGCCGGGTGGGCGCTGTCTCGGCCTGGGGCGAAACGGCGGGTTGCGGCGGTTCCGACTGCGGCTCGGCCGTGCTGGGCTGTCGGGGCTGCTGCGGCAGAACGGCGACCACACCGGCCGGCGCCTCGGGTGCCGGGGTCAGATCGGTCAGGTCGGGCGCGGGTTCCTGCACCTCGGGCGTGGGCAGGGGCTGCGCCTCGGATTCGGGTTCGGGCGATTGCGACGGTTCCAGCGCGCCCGATTGCACGTCTTCGGCGGCGGGCTGGGGCAGGGCGGCAACCTCTTGCGCCTGGCCCTGGACCGGACCGGCCCCGCGCGAGGCGGCGGCAAAGGCCTGGAACTGCGCCTCGGACATGGTGGCCACTTGCGTCATTTGCAGCGGAGGCGTCGGCTGCGGGCCGAACAATGCGCCGCCAAAGGCTGCCCAGCCCAGCAGCCCGACATGCCCCACACCCGAGACCCATTTGCCGATACGGTCGGCGCGATCCATGGCGTCAGCCGTCCATGCGCGGGCCACCCGCGTCGGTGACCAGCACGATATTGGTGAATCCGGCGGCGTTCAGCGCGCCCATGACCTGCACGACGCGGGCATAGGGGATGGCGCCGTCGGCACGCAGGAAGATGCGGTCGGTCTGGCGCTGCTCGATCACGGCTTGCAGCTTGCTGACCAACTCGGCCTCGGGGATGTCCTCGTTCATCAGCACGATGTCGCCCTCGGCCGGGATCGAGATCACCAGCGGCTCTTCAGGTTCCGAGGGCAGGGCCGTGGCGGCGGTGCGTGGCAGTTCCAGCGGCACGCCCACGGTCAGAAGGGGTGCGGCGACCATGAAGATGATCAGCAGGACCAGCATCACATCGACAAAGGGCGTGACGTTGATTTCGGACATGGGCCTGTTGCGGCGGCGGCCCCGTCCTTTCCGGCGCTCGCGGGTGACGACATCTGCCATGGGTCATTCACCGTCCAACTGCCGCGACAGGATGGTCGAGAACTCATCGGCGAAGTTTTCCCAATTGCCGACGACCCGATCGGCATCGCCGGAAAGCTTGTTGTAGAACACGACGGCCGGGATCGCGGCCAGCAGGCCAAGCGCGGTCGCCACCAGCGCCTCGGCAATGCCGGGTGCCACGACGGCGAGGTTGGTGTTCTGGCTGACGGCGATGCCCTCGAAGGCCGTCTTGATGCCCCAGACGGTGCCGAAAAGCCCGATGAAGGGGGCGGTCGATCCGGTGGTCGCCAGGAAGGACAGCCCGCGCATCAGCCGGCTTTCCTCGCGCTGGATGGCGACATTCATGGCGCGGTCGATGCGCTGGCTGGCGCCGGGGATCAGCCCGCCATCGTCGCGATGGCTGCGGCGCCATTCGGTCATGCCGGCGGCGAAAATGCGTTCCGATGCGCCCTTGGGCCGGTCGCCCAGGCGGTCATACAGATCGTCCAGCGGCTCGCCCGACCAGAAACGCCGGTCAAAGCGGCTGGCATCCTGCCGCGCGGCGGCATAGGCGATCAGTTTCTGGATGATGATGGCCCAGGCCCAGAAGCTGGCCAGCACCAGCACGATCATGACGATCTTGACGGTCAGCGATGCCTGCGCAAACAGCGCAAACAGCGAAAAGTCGATGGCCTGCGTGGCCTGAATGGGTTCCATCTCACTGCCTCATGGGTCTTGTGCTGCCGTTCTTGGGCGGCCTTCTAGCGGCTGTTTACCAGAAGGGTCAGGGGGTTGACCAACACAAAGCCGAGAGTGTGGCGTGTGCGGGACAGTCGGCCGCTGCGTCAAGCGCGCCATCAGCGGCCCCTGCGGCGATCAGATCGCCAGCCGATGCGCCGCCACGGCCTGATAATCGGCGCGCAGGCTTTGGGCCAGCGTGGCAAGCGGCCCGTCAAGCAGCGGCAGCGGCCCTTCGGCGCCGGCAAAGCCGCCAGAGCTGTTCACCGCGTCATACCAATGCGCCCCCCAGACGCCATCTTCGGGTTTTGGTCCCGGCTGCCAATGCAGCATCTGCTGGGTAAAACCGATCCCGATGGCATCACACAGCGCCCGCAACGCGGTTTCAGGCGCGCGGCGGATATCGGCGCTGTCGATGACGATGGGCTTTGGGCCCGAGGCGGCGAGTGTCTCGAAAAGTTCGCGCTGACGGCGAAAACCCAGTTCATCCGCATCCGGCAAGCCTCGTTTTTCCGAAAAGCTGGCCGCCACCCGGTCGGGTTCGCGGATCAGAAAGACATTGACCAGACCATCCAGCCAGTCGGTGTCCATGCCCGGCAGCATATGCTGGACCATGTGCTTCTGATACTGGATCGGCTGACTGACCGGCCCCAGCAGGCCGTCCCGCGCGACCCGCCAGTCGCCCGGCTGGCTGGCAATCACCTGATCCCGCATCGGATGATCCAGCCCGGTCCGCAGCAGGTAATGGGCATAGAAAGGCTCGTCCACACAGGTGCAATCACCCCTTGCGCCAAAGCTGCGCATCATCGCGGTGGACAGGTTGCGCGGGCCCGACCACATGGCGATCCGCAGGGTCATGCGCCCACCTTTACCTTGTAAAGATCCCGCAGCCGCCGCGTTACCGGCCCGGCACCGCCATCGCCGATCCTGCGGCCGTCGATTTCGGCCACCGGGGTCTGTGCGCCGAAACTGCCGGTCAGAAAGGCCTCATCGGCGGAATAGGTCTCGACCAGCGAAAAATTCTTTTCGCGACAGGGGATGCCGTTTTCGTGGCACAGGTCGATGACGGCCTGCCGGGTGATCCCGTTCATGCAATAATCCCCGTTCGAGGTCCAAACCTCGCCCCGCCGCACGATGAAGAAATTGCAGCCGTTCGTGGTTGAAACAAAACCCTGCGGGTCCAGCATCAGCGCCTCATCCGCGCCGGCCTTTTGCGCGGCAATGCAGGCGAGGATGCAGTTCAGCTTGGAATGGCTGTTCAGCTTGGGATCCTGCGCCATCGGCATCCCCCGGACATTGGGGACGGTGGCCAGCCGGATGCCCTGCGCCATCCGGTCCACCGGCATCGAATGTTCCATGATGATGACAACCGTAGGCCCGCTGCGCGACAGCCGAGGGTCCTGGAACGGCCTGACCTTCGGCCCCCGCGTCACCATCAGCCGGGCATGGGCATCGCCGGTCATGCCATTGGCCTGTGCCGTTTTTGCCAGCGCGGTGACAAACTGGTCATGGGTCATGCGCGGGTCCAGATCAATGGCGCGGCAACCCTCGAACAGGCGGTCGATATGCAGGTCCAGAAAGGCCCATCGACCGTTATACAGCCGCAGCCCCTCCCAGATGCCATCGCCCATCATGAAGCCGCTGTCATAGACGCTGACCACGGCCTGATCGCGCGGCACCAGCCGGCCATTCACCCAGATCAGAATGTCGTCATTGCGCGGATCATGCGCGGCGTCGTGGCTGGAACGGTGCTGGGTCATGCGATGGCCTTTCGGACGGCTTCGGGAATGCGCGCAGGCCGGCCCGAGTGTGTCAGGCAGGCCACGGTCACGCGGGCGGTGAACAGCAAGTCACCGCCGCGCATCACCCGCTGATCCATGACGATCCGCGCAGGTGTCATCTGGTGCAGGCTGCTTTCGACGGTCAGCAGATCGTCAAACCGGGCGGGGGACAGGTAATCCGCCTCGACCCGGCGGACGGCAAAGACGATGCCCCCGCCATCCTTCAGCGCATTCTGGTCGATCCCCAGATCGCGCAGCCAGTCGGTGCGCCCGCGCTCGATGAATTTCAGGTAATTGGCGTAATAGACGATGCCCGCCAGATCGGTGTCTTCGTAATAGACGCGGATGGTGATGGAATGGCTCATGGCCGCAGACTAGGCGCGCTGGCCGGTGGCCGCAATCACCCGCCGCCCCCTGATCGGCCTTGCAGCGCCCGCCCGGATGGATCAGGGATTCCAGACAGCAATCAGCGGGGCAGGGAAAACCATGACAACAACCACCGGCACCCAGTTCGACCCGCTGTCGAAAGCCTTCGCCGACGATCCCTATGCCGTCTACAAGACCCTGCGCGAGGCCGACGGCCCGACATGGTTCGCGCCCGCGAACCTCTGGTTGCTCACGCGCCATGCCGATGTGTCCCAGGTCGCGACTGACCCCACCATGGTGCGCTCGCTGGACGGGATCGAGACCGCCCAAGAGGCCACTCTGCGCCGCCGTCAGGCCAATTGGGACGACATGCCCTATCACCAGCGCTTCGTTCAGGTCTCGCTGCTGGACAGCGACGGCGAACCGCACCGCCGGCTGCGCCGCCTGCTTCTGGGGAAATTCACCACCACTGCCGTTGCCGGGCTGGAGCCGATGGTCCAGCAGATCGTTGACGGCCTGCTGGACCAACTGGCGGGGGGGGCGCGGATCGAGTTCATCGCCGACTTCGCGGCCCATATCCCCGGCTTGGTGATCGCCCATATCCTTGGCGCTCCGCCGGAATATTCGGGCCAGATGCGCCAATGGTCAGAGGATGTGGTGCAGTTCTTCGATGTCGACCGCAGCGACGCCCGCAAGACCTTGGCCGAGACCGCAACCCGCGAGTTTCACGATTTTCTGGTCGATCTGCGGGCCGAGCGTCGGAAGCGCCCGCAAGACGACCTGATCTCGCATATGATCGCCGATGAGGCGGCGGGGCAGTATCAGGGCGACGAGTTCATCTCGACCTGCATGCTGATCCTGATGGCCGGTCATGGCTCGACCATTGATGTGCTGGGCAGCGGCCTGCACCTGTTGCTGAAACATCCAGATGCGATGCAGGCCCTGCGCAAGCATCCCGAGAAGCTGCCCGTGGCGATCCAGGAAATCTTTCGCTATGAACCCCCGCTGCCCTTCTTCCACCGCCATGCCACCGCCGAGACCCGGATCGGCGACAGGGTCTGGCCCGCCGGCACGACCTTTGGCCTGCTTTATGGCGCGGCGAATCGCGATCCCGCGATGTTCGCCGACCCCGACAGCTTCCAGATCGAGCGCAGCCCGAACCGGCATCTGTCCTTCGGGCAGGGCGCGCATCTGTGTCTGGGCAACAATGTCGCCCGGCTGAACATGAAGGTGATCTTCCAGACGCTGCTGAGCCAGTTCCAGACCATCGAACTGGCGCAGGATCAGGTCAGCTACAAGCGCGGCCTGTCCGTGCGCGGACCCGTCGCGCTGAACGTCGACTTGTCGCCAAGCCGCTGAGCAGGGGCGATCACCCTGCTGCCAACCGCGCCGCCAACCGCAGCGCAAAGCTGGGATCATGCGCCGCCGCCGGCAGCACCGGGTCATAGGCCGCCCGGATCAGCGCCGCCAGCGCCCGCGACGGCGTCACATCCTGCGCGAATGTCAGCATGGCGCGTACGGCCAGCACCTCGGCCAGTTGCGCCGGATGCGCCTCGGCCAGCGCGCCCGACATGCGCACGAAAGTCAGGCAGGCGCGGATGCCGCCATCCGCGTCAAAACGAAACAGCCGGTATTGATCAGCGCCGGCCTGGGCCAGTCGCGCGGGCAGGCCGGGCTGTCCGGTCAGCCGGTCCAGATCGGGCACGCCCGCCAGTTCGTCCCAATCGCGCACGAAAAACAGCATCAGATTGCTGCCCATCTCGGGGTCGGTTTCGGTCACCGCGGCGCCTGCATGGGCGGCCACGGCCCGGATCGCGCTGCGGAACACATCCAGCGTCTCATCCGAGAGGCCAAAGATCACCGGAGCAATGGGCCGTCCCCATCGGGCGCATAGAAACGATCCGTCAGGACGGGTGAACAGCAGCGTAATACGATCTGCATCTAACTGTTGGGCGCTTGCTTCCATCGGGCGAGCCTAGTCCTGCCGTCTGCCAATATCCAGCCCGCGGCTGCGCCGTTTCGCGCCGACCCTGCGGGCACTTGCATCTGTTGCCTTGTATGGGGCCGAACACGACACGATATCGACAGATGACTGAAGCGGGGTCGTCATGCAGAATGTCCTGATCGAAAAAGGTCTGAGACCGGATCATCGCGCCGCCGCTGCCGCCGCCTATTGGCAGGCCTTTGCCCAGAAACTGCGCTATCCTCTGGGCCCGCCGGACAAGGGCATCAGGTTCATCTTGCGGGTTCTCGATGCCGATCATGCCATCAGCGCGATTTCTCCAGATGGCCGATTTCTCGGTCTCGCAGGGTTCAAGACACCAAAGGGTGCCTTTCTGGGCGGCGATTTCGACGATTTGGCCAGCATCTATGGCTATCTGGGTGCGGCTTTTCGTGCGGCCCTTGTCGGCGTTCTGGAACGACCCAATGAACCCCAGACCCTGCTGATGGATGGGATCGTCGTTGAAGAGACAGCGCGCGGTCTTGGTGTCGGCACCGCGCTTTTGCAAGCGGTCGAATGCCACGCGGCCGGTCTTGGCCTGGCACGGGTGCGCCTTGACGTGATCAATACCAATCCCCGTGCGCGGGCCTTGTATGAACGGCGGGGCTTTGTGGCGCATTCGATCAGCCGGACCGGTCCGCTACGCCATGTCTTTGGTTTCGACCGCGCCACGACCATGTACAAGGCCGTCGCCGTCTTCTGAGAAGGTCCAGCCGCGGTGCCTGTCCCTGTGTGCCGCCGGTGCAGCGCTCGGCCCGGCATTTGCTGAAAAAGGGATGCCAGTTGCGCAAAGCAACGCATGCCCTTTCTTCTTCACTCAAATATCCCTGGGGTGTGGGGCAGCGCCTCCGCAAGCACCTCTGTTTACGGTGATCGCCTCGGTCGCGGTGCGCAACTCGTCCTCGCTGCCCCCATCCGCCCACCCGAAGATCACCACAGCGATCGGCCGCCGCCAACGCGCGCACAGAACGGTGCCGTCTGTTCGGGTGAACAGTGCGGCGATCTCGTCAGGGCCGGGCAGCGTCAGAAGGTCATCCATGAATACAGCGATACGCCGCAGTCGCGCGCAGTTTCGGCGGTCCCGACCCTAAAGCGCGCGACGGATCATGTGACCGGCAGCACGCCCGATCATCGGATTGCGCAGGATCAACTCGCACAACCGCGACAGATCCGCAGGGCCGGCCACCGAGATCGTCATCACGACATCCCATTCGGCACCGATGAACCACAAACGGCGCATGCCGGCCAGCCGGCCCAGCCATTCCAGCGCCTTGTCATCCGCGCGTTCGGCAAGCGTCACAAAGATCACAGCCCGGTCCGGCCCTGCGCCTCCGCGACCCTGCAAGACCCGAAACCCAAGGATGACGCCGCCTTGTTCCATCCGGGTGATCCTGTCGCGCACAGCATTGCGCGACAGCCCGACCTCGCGCCCGATCGCGGCCAAGGACATGCGACCATTCTTGTCCAGCTGGGCCAGAATATGCCTGTCCTTGTCGTCCAACATCATCGTCAGGGCCAAACTCCACGAAAAGGCGTCACATTGGGGTCGCCAGCGTAACGCTGTTTTTTCTCCTATATAACAAGCCGTTTCGGCAAGATGTTCACTAAACATGTCAGCGTTTTTCTGCCTCGGCCCGATCCACGAATGACAAGGGCCGTGACGGTTTTCACCGCACGGCCCTCGCTTTGATCCAAATATCCCAGGGTGCGGGGCAGCGCCCCGCGTAACCTGTCAGTCGACGATCGTGGCCTCGGTCGAGGCGCGCAGTTCTTCCTCGGTCACGCCATCGGCCAGCTGAACTATTTTCAGCCCGCCCGGAACCACGTCCAGCACGCCCAGATTGGTGATGATCCGGTCGACCACGCCCTTGCCGGTCAGCGGCAGGGTGCAGGCCTTCAGAACCTTGGTCTCGCCAGCCTTGTTGGTGTGGTCCATGACCACGATCACCCGGCCCACGCCGGCAACCAGATCCATCGCACCGCCCATGCCCTTGACCAGCTTCTTCGGGATCATCCAGTTCGCCAGATCGCCGTTTTCGGCCACTTCCATCGCGCCAAGGATCGCCGCCGCGATCTTGCCGCCGCGGATCATCGCAAAGCTGGTCGCGCTGTCGAAATAGCTGGTGCGCGCGAGTTCGGTGATCGTCTGCTTGCCCGCGTTGATCAGGTCCGGGTCCTCTTCACCCTCAAAGGGGAAGGGGCCCATGCCCAGCATGCCGTTTTCCGATTGCAGCGTGATGTCCTTGTCGCCGACATAGTTCGCCACCAGCGTCGGAATCCCGATACCCAGGTTCACATACATGCCATCTTCCAGTTCCTCGGCCGCGCGTGCGGCCATCTGGTTGCGGTCCCAGCCCTTCATCTCACCGGCCATGGATCAAGCCTCCTCACGCTTGCGGGTGGTGCGCTGTTCGATGCGCTTTTCATGCGGGCCCTGGATCAGGCGATGCACATAGATGCCCGGCAGATGGATGTGATCGGGGTCGATCGAACCGCGCGGGACGATTTCCTCGACTTCGGCCACGCAAACGCGCCCGCACATGGCGGCCGGCGGGTTGAAGTTGCGCGCGGTCTTGCGGAAGATCAGGTTGCCGGTGTCGTCGGCCTTCCAGGCCTTGACGATGGACAGGTCGGCCACAATGCCGCGTTCGAGGATGTATTCCTGACCATCGAACACCTTCACCTCTTTTCCGTCGGCGATGACGGTGCCCACGCCGGTCTTGGTATAGAACCCCGGAATGCCCGCGCCGCCGGCCCGCATGCGTTCAGCCAGCGTGCCTTGCGGGTTGAATTCCAGCTCCAGCTCGCCCGACAGATACTGGCGCATGAACTCGGCATTTTCGCCGACATAGGAGCTGATCATCTTCTTGACCTGCCGGGTCTGCAACAGCAGGCCAAGGCCGAAATCATCGACACCGGCATTGTTGCTGGCCACGGTCAGGTTCTTGACGCCGCTGTCGCGGATCGCCGCGATCAGCAGTTCGGGAATGCCCGAAAGACCAAATCCTCCGGCCGCGATGAGCATCCCGTCCTTCAGCAGGCCGTCCAAGGCCTCGGTTGCATTGGAATAAACCTTTTTCATGGGACCCCCTCGCGAAATTTCGTGTCGCGGGCAGTAGTGGCGCGCGGGTTACGCAGTGTCAATCGGCACAGGCACTGTTAGCGACAAGACTTGACTTTCCTCCACCTGGACCGGCAAGAGACGGGCATGAAACAGCTTTCTGCCGCCCTTCGCAGCTATTATCGCCCGCTGAAATAGCGGGGGCAGAGCCATGTCAACCGCGCGGGGGCCCGGCGGTTGACGATCAGCAACACACCACGACCTTGCGCCAGTCCGAAAGGTCGTTCCATGTCACCCCAACCCAGCCTGGCCATCATCGGTTTCGGTGCCTTCGGCCAGCTTGCAGCCCGCCATCTGCGCGATCATCTGCGCCTTTGCATCTGCGATCCGTCCATTCGCGCCAACGACCTGCCCCAGGTGGAACTGACGCAGGCCGCAACCTGCGACATCGTCCTGATTGCGGTCCCGCTGGCGCAGCTGGAACAGGTGCTTATGGGCATCGCCCCGCATCTGCGTCCCGGCGCGACGGTGGTGGATGTCACCTCGGTCAAGATTCATCCGGCGCAGCTGATGCAGAGGATACTGCCTGCACATGTGCAGATCGTCGCCAGCCATCCGCTGTTCGGCCCCGAAAGCGCCCGTGACGGGCTGGCGGGGCAGCGGATTGCCTGGTGCCCCCTAAGGGGCAGGGGCCATCGCCGCCTGGCCGCTTTCCTGCGTTGGCTTGGGTTGCAGGTCGTTTTCACCACGCCCGACCAGCATGATCGGGAAATGGCGATGGTCCAGGGTCTGACCCATCTGATCGCCCGCAGCCTTGGCCAGTTGGGGCCGCTGCCGCAGCGTCTGACGACGGCCAGCTTTCGCCATGTGGCGCTGGCCGCCGGCATGGTGCAGGCCGATTCGCCCGAGCTGTTGCAGACGATCCTGACCGACAATCCCCATGCCAGCCCGATGCGGCGGCGCTTTCTTGAGATTGCAGCGGCACTCGCCGACGATCAGCCCGGCAGCGCCTCGGCGGAATAGCCGGCTGCGAAAGCCTCGGTCGGGGGAATGGGTGTGATCACGTCGATCAGCACGCCTTCAGGGCCTTGAAGGATGAAATGGCGCTGGCCGAAATCCTCGTCGCGCAGGGGCTGGATCGGGGTCAGGCCCTGGCGCGTCAGGCGGCTGTGCATCGCATCGACATCCTCGACCTCGAAATTCAGCAACAGACCCGAGGCCCGACCTTGGCCCTGGGCCGGAATGGTCGTGTGATCGCCCTTCAGAATGGCCAGATTGACCGAAGGATCATCGGACATTTGCAGATGGACATAGGATTCATCCTGATATTGCGGGGTGAAACCGAAATGCCGGGTGAAGAACGTGGCGCTACCGGCAACATCATCGGTCATCAGGACAGGGTAGTACTGGGTGCATTTCATGGCTGGACACTCCTGTTCAAATTAAACATACTTGATGTATGTAAAATACATGCACGGTGTATATATGCAAGAAAAATCCAGCCGGACGCAGGCGGACCGCCGCGCAGCGACGCAACTGGCCTTGCTGGGTGCTGCGCGCGCGCTGTTTGCGGATCGCGGTTATGCTGGTGTCGGTGCGCCCGAAATCGCCGAACTGGCGGGTGTCACGCGCGGCGCAATCACCCATCACTACGGGGACAAGGCCGGGTTGTTCCAAGCGGTTGTCCGGGCCGAGGCGCAGGCGGTGGCGGCTGTTCTGGCGGCGCTGCCCGATGGGCCGCTGGCCCTGCGCCAGGGTGCACGCCTGTGGTTTCAGGCGATGGCCGACAAGGGGCGGGTGCGCATCCTGCTGATCGACGGGCCGGCGGTGCTTGGCCCGTCGGAAATGGCGCGGATCGACGGCGCAACTGGCGGCGGGGCGCTGGCACAGGGGTTGGCGCAGGCGCTGCCCGGCAGTGACCCGGCCAAGCTGTCGGCCCTGGCCGACATGCTGTCAGCCGGCTTCGACCGCGCCGCACTGCGCATCGCCGAAGGCGCTAGGCCCGAACCCTATCAGGCCGGGATCGAGGATCTGATCGCCCGCGTGACTGCCTGAAAGGTCCGCAGACCGTGTCTGCCGCCATGGTTTTCAGCGGGGCGTGTGGCCCCTAGCTGTCTGTCTTGGCCTTGGCGGGGGCCTTCTTGGCGGTTTTCTTGGCGGCCGGCTTCTTTGCAGCCGGTTTCTTGGCAGCGGCTTTCTTTGCGGTCGCCTTTTTCGCCGGCGCTTTCGCCGCCTTGGCCGCGATCAGTTCCAACGCCTGTTCCATGGTAATGTCGTCAGGCGTCACGTCGCGGGGCAGGGTGGCGTTGACCTTTTCCCATTTGACATAAGGGCCATAGCGGCCATTCATCACCTGAATCACGCCGCCATCGGGGTGATCGCCAAGCTGGCGCAGGGGCGCGGCAGCCGCAGCCCGGCCGCGTGTCTGCTTGGCCGCCAGCACCTCGACCGCGCGGTTCATGCCGATGGTGAACACCTCATCGACCTCGGGCAGGTTGGCATATTTCGAGCCGTGCTTGACATAGGGGCCATAGCGCCCGATCCCGGCCTCGATCAGTTCGCCATCATCGGGATGGGGGCCGATGGGGCGCGGCAGGTTCAGCAGCATCAGCGCGCGTTCCAGATCAAGGCTGGCCGGATCCCAGCCCTTCGGCAGCGAGGCGCGGGGCGGTTTGGGGGTTTCCTCGGTCGCATCGCCACGCTGGACATAGGGGCCAAAGCGCCCGGATTTCAGGCTGATTTCGTCGCCATTATCGTCACCCAGGATACGATCACCCATGGCCTCTTCGCCATCGGGCGCCGAAAGCGGCCGGGTATAGCGGCAATCGGGATAGCGCGTGCAGCCGATGAAAGCCCCGCCCGACCGCGCGGTTTTCAGGTTCAGCCGGCCCTGATGGCACAGCGGGCATTCGCGCGGATCGCCGCCATCGGCGCGCGCCGGATACAGATGCGGCGCAAGCGCGTCGTCGATCGCCTGCAACACCTCACTGATGCGCAACTCGCTGGTGCCTTCCAGCGCCTTGGTGAAATCGCGCCAGAACCGGCCAAGAACCTCGCGCCACATCAGGTCGCCGGCGCTGATCTCGTCCAGTTCGTTTTCCAGATCCGCAGTGAAGTCATAGCTGACATAGCGCGGGAAATACTTGACCAGAAAGGCCGTGACCAACCGGCCCTTATCCTCGGGAATCAGGCGGTTCTTGTCCTTGCGGACATAGTCGCGGTCCTGAATCGTGGTGACGATGCTGGCATAGGTCGAGGGGCGCCCGATGCCCAGTTCTTCCATCCGCTTGACCAGCGTGGCCTCGGTATAGCGGGGCGGGGGCTGGGTGAAATGCTGGCGTGCGGCGGTGGCGGCGCTGTCATCGGCCAGCATGCCGGGCGCGGTCAACTGCCCCTTGGGCGCATCGGGCAGGTCGCCGCCCTTGTCGCGGGCGCGGGTCAGTTCATCGTCAAAGGCCTTGGCGACCTTGCGGGCAGCTTCGCCCTGCGTGATCGCGGGCAGGCGGTTGCCATCCTCGCCCTCGTCATCGTCGCGGCCCTGATCATAGACCCTGAGGAAACCGTCAAACAGCATGACCTGCCCGGTCGCACGCAGACCGACCTGTCCGTCGGCGCTGGCGATTTCCACGGTGGTGCGTTCCATCCGCGCGGCTTCCATCTGGCTGGCGATGGTGCGCTTCCAGATCAGGTCGTACAACTTCCGCTGATCATCGGCCGAGACCTTCAGCTTGTCGGGCGACAGCATCATGTCGGTCGGGCGAATACATTCATGCGCCTCCTGCGCATTCTTGGCCTTGTTCTTGTACATGCGCGGCGATTTCGGCAGGTAATCGGCGCCAAAACGGGCCTTGATCGCATCGCGCGCCGACATCACCGCCTCGGGTGCCATGTCGATGCCGTCGGTCCGCATATAGGTGATATACCCCGCCTCATACAGGCGCTGCGCGGTGGACATGCAGGCCTTGGCACCCATGCCCAGCTTGCGGCTGGCTTCCTGTTGCAGGGTCGAGGTCATGAAGGGCGGCCAGGGATTGCGGCTGGCGGGCTTGGCGCTGACCTCGGTGACGCGCAGATCGCGGCTGGCCACGGCGCTGACAGCCATGGCGGCGGTGTCAGCGGTGGGCAGGTCGTAACGATCCAGCTTCTTGCCGGCCAGACTGGTCAGCGTGGCGTCATATTCATCGCCGCCGGGCGTGGCCAGGCGGGCATGGACCGACCAGTATTCGCGGGCCTTGAAGGCCTCTATCTCCATCTCGCGGTCGACGATGACGCGCAGGGCGACCGATTGCACCCGACCGGCAGATTTCGCGCCCGGCAGCTTGCGCCACAACACCGGCGACAGGTTGAAACCGACCAGATAATCCAGCGCGCGCCGGGCCAGATAGGCATCGACCAGCGGCTGGTCGATCTTGCGGGGATTGGCCATGGCCTCGGTCACGGCATTCTTGGTGATGGCGTTGAAGGTGACGCGGTTCACCTCGCTGCCCTTTTTCAACGAGGATTGCAGCGCCTCCAGCAGGTGCCAGCTGATCGCCTCGCCCTCGCGGTCGGGGTCGGTGGCCAGAATCAGGTTCTGGTCATTCTTCAGCGCGTCCTTGATCGCCTTCAGGTGCTTCTTGCTGTCTGACGCGACCTCCCATTTCATGCTGAAATCGGCATCGGGATCGACGCTGCCATCCTTGGGCGGCAGGTCGCGGACATGGCCGAAAGAGGCCAGCACGCGATAGTCGCCGCCAAGATATTTCTCGATGGTTTTGGCCTTGGCCGGGGATTCGACGACAACGACGGGCATGGGCAAACTCTTGGCACTGCAATTGGGCCGGGAACATGGGCAGCATGACGGGCGCTGTCAACCGGGGGTTACGGCCCGGCCGGATGAGCAAGCTCGACCAGGTTGCCATCGGGGTCGCGCAGATAGAGGGAAATGACCGGCCCGGCGGCGCCGGTTCGCGGCACCGGCCCTTCCTCGATGGCGATGCCCGCGCGGGTCAGAACGGTCTGGGTCGTCGCGGCGGTGCCATCCACCAGAAAGCAAAGATCGGCCGAACCGGGCAGGGGGCTGGCGGCCTTGGGTTCGAATTCGTGACCGGCCAGATGCAGGTTGATCTTCTGCCGACCGAAATGCAGCGCCAGCCGACCGGCGCCGAACTGCCGCGGCGTCATCCCAAGCACATCGCGATAGAACGCGACGGTCCGGTCGATGTCGCGGACCGTCAGCACCAGATGGTCCAGACCCGAGATTGTCATCATCGTTGCATCCCCGCCGCTTGGTCCTTGGTGCCTTGCCCCGGTCATACACGGGATGCGCCAGCAGGAAAATCAGGCCCGGATCGGTCAAGTGCCAATGGCGGGCTGGCGGGTTGCCGGGCTGGCGGGCGGAAACAGGGCCGATGCGGTCAGCTGCGCGCCAGCCGGCCGCCAGAAAGCCGCGTCAGCAACCCCTGAAGTTCCAGCGACAGGATTGCGCTGTTGGCGATTGATGCCGGCACGCCGAGGCGACGGATCAGATCATCCTCGTCACTGGGGCTGGGTGACAGCCATGCCATGATCCGCGCCTCCAGATTGACAGGGCCGCCCGAATCGCGCGGCCGTGACGGCGCTGTCATGGCCTGCGGCTGCGACGGGACAGGCGGGATCTGCCGCCTGGCAAGTCCGGCGGGTGCGGCGGCATGACGCGCGGTCGGGATGGCCGACGCGGTTGGGCCGGCAGGATCCTGCATGCCTTTGCCGGCGGCGATGACATCAGCGGCGCTGCGGACCAGAACCGCGCCATCGCGGATCAGCGCGTTACAGCCGGCGGCACGTGCATCCATCGGATGCCCCGGCACCGCCATCACCTCGCGCCCCTGATCCAGCGCGTTCTTGGCCGTGATCAGGCTGCCGGACCGATGTGCGGCCTCGATCACCACGACGGCATGGGACAAGCCGCTGATGATGCGGTTTCGCATCGGGAAATGTCGGGCTGCCGGCTCGACCCCTGGCGGCTGTTCGGAAAGCAAGGCGCCCTTCTCGGCGATCTGGGCGGCCAGAATCACGTTCTCGGCGGGATAGATCTTGTCGATACCACCGGCCATCACCGCAACCGTGCCCGTTGCCAGCGCTGCGTTATGGGCGGCCGTGTCGATGCCTCGGGCCAGTCCCGCCACGACACAATGCCCGGCCTCGCCCAGGCCGGCGGCCATGCCGCGTGCCATGCGCAACCCAAGGGACGAGGCATTGCGCGCCCCGATCACGGCAATGCAGCTGCCATTCAGCCAACCGGGGTCGCCACGCAGCCACAGCACCGGTGGCGCGTCGTCGATCTCGCGCAGCGCCGCCGGGTAATCGGGATGATCGCAGCGGATCAGCCTGGCCCCGGCACGACGACCGGCGCGCAGTTCGGCCTCGGCCATGCCTTCGGTGCAGGTTTCATAGCTGTCGATGCCGGCATCGCGGGCCAGTCCCGGCAGGACATCCAGCGCCGCCGCGACCGAGCCATGTTCGCCGATCAGGCGATGAAATGTCGCCGGACCAACCCGGCGAGAGCGGATGAGGCGAAGAAAGCTGAGATCATCTTCCTTCGCGGTGGGTGGGGTGTTGGGGGTGTCGAAAGAAAACGTTCCTATCGTCATCACTGCCCTCGCCTCATCCTGGAACAAGGTTTAGCGCGGCAATGGTTAACAACAGGTTAGCGCGGAAAAGAAATTCTCAGGCAGCTGATCCGCCCACCGTCAGGCCGCCAATCATCAGCGTGGGCTGGCCCACGCCGACCGGTACCCATTGCCCCTGCTTGCCGCAATTACCCATGCCGGGGTCCAGCGCCATGTCGTTTCCGATGGCGCGGACCTGCCGCAGCGCGGTGGCCCCGTCGCCGATCAGCGTGGCGCCGCGAATCGGATCGCCGACCACGCCATCTTTCACGCGATAGGCCTCGGTGCAGCTGAACACGAACTTGCCATTGGTGATGTCGACCTGCCCGCCGCCAAAGCCGACGGCATAGATGCCATCCTTCAGGTCGGCCAGAATCGCCGCCGGCTCGGCATCGCCGCCGGGCATATAGGTATTGGTCATGCGTGGCATGGGCGTATGGGCAAAGCTTTCGCGACGACCGTTGCCGGTCGGGGCCACGCCCATCAGCCGGGCATTCTGCCGGTCCTGCATATAGCCCACCAGAATGCCGTCCTCGATCAGCACGTTGCGGGCAGGGGGCGTACCCTCGTCATCGACGGACAGGCTGCCGCGACGGTCGGGAATGGTGCCGTCATCGACCACGGTGACACCGGGGGCGGCCACACGCTGCCCCATCAGCCCGGCAAAGGCCGAGGCTTTCTTGCGGTTGAAATCACCCTCCAGCCCGTGACCCACGGCCTCGTGCAGCAGGATGCCGGGCCAGCCGGGGCCAAGCACCACGTCCATCACCCCCGCAGGCGCCGGAACCGAGCGCAGGTTGACCAGCGCGATGCGAAGTGCCTCGTCCACCAGGCCGCGCCAATGGGCGGGATCCACCAGCCCGTCAATGCCGATCCGACCACCGCCACCGGCATGACCGGATTCGCGGCGGTCATTGTTTTCGACGATGACTGCGACATTCAGTCGCGCCATGGGGCGGATATCGGTGACCAGACCGCCCTCGGGGCGCAGAATCGCCACCTCTTGCAGCGAGGTCGAGATCGAGGCGGTGACCTGCACCACCCGCGGATCGGCGGCGCGGGCATAGGCGTCGATTGCGCGCAGGGTTTCGATGCGGCGGGCAATGGTGACATTTCCGGCCGGGTCAAGCGGCGCGTAAAGATCGGGGCCGCGCGGCGCCGGCGGATCGGCCAGAATGCCACCACCCGCGCCCACGGCCAGTCGCGCGGTTTCGGCGGCACGGCGCAGCGCTGGCAGCGAAATATCGGTCGAATGGGCATAGCCGGTCACCTCGCCGCGAACGGCGCGCAGGCCAAACCCCTGCTGGGCGGTATAGCCCGAATTCCGCAGCCGGCCATCGTCGAACACCAATGTCTCGGCGGTCGAGCGTTCCATGAACAACTCGCCATCCTCGGCCCCGGCGACCGCATCCTGCAAAATCGCCAGTGCGGCATCGCGGTCCAGGTGATCTTCGAAGGGGGAAAAGGGCTTGCGCGGCATGGAAAGGTCCTTTTGGGCCGGAAAATTCGTTGCCAAGACATTCCTACGTCTTGCCGGATCGGCTGAGATATGGTCATAGAACGGTCACTGAGCAAGGAAAAGGGGCGGCCGGTGGCGGCCCTTGACCCATGCGCGGCCCGCCGGCCGCGCCAAGGCAACGGGATGGGACGATGGCAAAAGCGATGATTCGCCGTGCAACCGCGGCAGTAACAGGTTTCGCGGCGGGTGGATTGGCGGCGACAGCCGGCTTTGCGCAAGACGTGCTGGGCGAGCTGCCGACAATCGGCAAGCCCGTGAATGGCGCGATGGGCTTTCAGCCGGCAGTGACCGAGATCGCCCAACAGCAGCAATGGCTGGATCACTTCGTGCTGGTGATCATCGCGGTGATCACCGTGTTTGTCTGCGCGCTGCTGCTGATCGTGATCCTGCGCTATAACAGCCGGGTGAATCCGGTTCCGGCCAAGTTCACCCACAACACCCCGATCGAGATCGCCTGGACGCTGGTGCCGGTGCTGATCCTGATCACCATCGGTGTCTTTTCGCTGCCGCGACTGTTCTATTCGCAGGAAATGCCGGCGAACCCCGACCTGGTGATCAAGGCCATCGGCAACCAGTGGTACTGGTCCTATGAATATCCCGATAACGGCCTCAGCTTCGACAGCATCATGCTGGCCGAGGACGAACTGGCCGATTACGGCTATGCGCCCGACGAACATCTGCTGGCGACCGATACCGCCGTTGTCGTGCCGGTGGGCAAGGACGTTCTGGTTCAGGTCACCGCCAACGACGTGATCCACGCCTGGACCGTCCCGGCCTTTGCCGTCAAGCAGGATGCCGTGCCGGGCCGGATCGCGCAGCTGTGGTTCAATGTCGAAAAAGAGGGCATCTATTTCGGCCAGTGCAGCGAGCTTTGCGGCATCAACCATTCCTACATGCCGATCGTGGTAAAGGCCGTTTCGCAGGACAAGTTCGAGGCCTGGGTCGCCGAGCAGGGCGGCACGCTGGGTGACGAAGAGGCCGTTGCCGAGGCCGAGGTGCCCGCCGGCGCCGCAGCCGCGGCCGAGGTCTCGGTCGAGGAAGTCGCCGCCGAAGAGGCTGCTGAAGAACCCGCCGCCGAAGGCGAAGCCGCGCCGGCCGGCAACTGAACCGGCCGATGGCGGATATTCACACATATGAAGGCGCCCCCGAGGCAGAGTTTGGCGACTATGTCGCGCTGTTGAAGCCTCGGGTCATGTCGTTGGTGGTGTTCACGGCCTTTGTCGGGCTGTGGATCGCGCCGGTGCATGTCCATCCTTTCGTGGCCTTCTGCGCGGTGCTGTTCATCGCGCTTGGCGGCGGTGCGTCGGGCGCGCTGAACATGTGGTATGACGCCGATATCGACGCGGTCATGCGCCGCACGGCGGGCCGGCCGATCCCGGCTGGCCGAGTCGCCCGCCCCGAGGCGCTGGCCGTCGGGCTGGCGCTGTCGGGCCTTTCGGTGATGATGCTGGGGCTGGTCGCGAACTGGTTCGCGGCCGGGTTTCTGGCCTTTACCATCTTCTTCTATGCCGTGGTCTATACGATCTGGCTGAAACGCTCGACGCCGCAGAACATCGTGATCGGCGGGGCGGCAGGCGCCTTCCCCCCGATGATTGGCTGGGCCTGTGCGACGGGTGGGATCAGCCTTGAATCGGTGCTGATGTTTGCGCTGATCTTCTTCTGGACGCCCCCCCATTTCTGGGCGCTGGCGCTGTTCATGAAGGAAGATTACCACAAGGCCGGCGTGCCGATGCTGACCGTTACCCACGGCCGCGCGGCGACACGCCGCCACATCTTTGCCTATACGCTGGTGCTGGCGCCTTTCGCGATCTGGCTGGGGCTGACCTCGGTTGGCGGGGCGTTCTACATGGCCGTTTCGGTGCTGCTGAACGCATTGTTCATCCTGGGCGGCTGGCGCATCCTGAAGCGGGACGAGGTCGCGGCCGAGGCCGATGGCTATGGCGTCGAGAAGCGTTATTTCAAACTGTCGCTTTACTATCTGTTCCTGCATTTCCTTGCGCTGCTGGTTCAGCACTGGATCGGAGGAGGCTGGTAGATGGCGCTGCATACCGAACATGAAATTCACCGCCGCCGCCGGTCGCGCAATGTCGGCCTGGGGCTGGTGCTGATCGCCTTTGTCGTCCTTGTCTTTGCCTTGACCATCGTGAAGGTGCAGAGTGGTGACATGATGGAAGGGTTCGACCATCAGCCGCGCGTCTCGGAACTGCCGCGCGAAGAGCCGGCGTCCCAAGAACCCGCGACCGAAGCCGCGCCCGCAGTCACCGCCGCGCCGGAGGACAGCCAATGACCCGTGAAAAGCGCACAGTAAGCATGCTGGTCGGCGTCGTGGTGCTGATGGGGGCGCTGTCCTGGGCTGCCGTGCCCTTCTATAACTGGTTTTGCAAGGTGACCGGCTATGGCGGCACCACCCAGGTCGCCGAAAAGCCCTCGGATACGGTCATCGACGAGGTGGTGCGCGTCCGCTTTGACGCGAATGTCGACAACAATCTCGACTGGACCTTCCGTCCCATGCAGAACAAGATGGAACTGAAGATCGGCGAGAACGCATTGGCCTTTTACGAGGCGATCAACACCTCGGACCAGCCGATCACCGGCACCGCCAGTTTCAATGTGGCGCCCGAGGTGGCCGGATATTACTTCATCAAGGTCGAATGCTTCTGCTTTACCGAGCAGACATTGCAGCCGGGCGAGCGGATCGAAATGCCGGTCAGCTTCTATGTCGACCCGGAACTGGTGGGCGACCGCGACGCGAAATGGGTGCGGGACATCACCTTGTCCTATACCTTCCACCGCACGGAACCCAAGCAGGCAGCGCTGGACGCAGCGCCCGCCGAAGCCGTAAACTGACGAATAAAAGGAACGACGGGGCTGAACATGGCGCACGCGAAGAACCACGACTACCATATCCTACCGCCGTCGATCTGGCCGTTGATCGGCGCCGTATCGACATTCGTCATGCTGTTCGGTGGCGTGATGTGGATGCAGGATCATGGCCCCTGGATGTTCCTGATGGGCCTGGCCGGTGTTCTTTACACGATGTTCGCCTGGTGGGCTGACGTCGTCCACGAAGGCGAAGAGGGCGACCATACTCCGGTTGTCCGCATCGGCCTGCAATACGGCTTCATCCTGTTCATCATGTCCGAGGTGATGTTCTTTGTCGCCTGGTTCTGGGCCTTCTTCAAGAACGCGCTTTATCCGATGGGGCCGGACAGCCCGATCAAGGACGGCGTCTGGCCGCCCGCCGGGATCGAAACCTTTGACCCCTGGCATCTGCCGCTGATCAACACGCTGATCCTGCTGCTGTCGGGCGTTGCCGTGACCTGGGCGCACCATGCCTTTGTCCATGACAATGACCGCAAGACCACGATCCGGGGCCTGGCCATCGCTGTTGTGCTGGGCGTGTTCTTCACCATCCTTCAGGCCTATGAATACAGCCACGCGGCCTTCGGTCTCAGTGGCAACGTCTATGGCGCCGTGTTCTTCATGGCCACGGGCTTCCACGGTTTCCACGTGATCATCGGGACCATTTTCCTGCTGGTCTGCCTTGTCCGCTTCCAGCGTGGTCAGATGACGCAGGAAAATCATGTCGGCTTCGAGGCCGCTGCCTGGTACTGGCACTTCGTCGACGTGGTCTGGCTGTTCCTGTTCTTCGCGATCTATATCTGGGGCCGCTAAGCAGCGCTGCCACGAATAAATTGAACCGAGGCGCGGGGGAAACTCCGCGCCTTTCTTCTTGGTGATGTCGGGATACGGCTTCGCCGGCCCTTGTGAGAGAAGCGGTCATTCACGTCGGTCAGAAGGAAAGGCTGACCGCATTTGCGCGCATCCATCGCCAGCCCCGAAAGCCACCGATCGCGAGGATCAGGCAGATGATCGGGACGATCCAGCCGGCCACAAGCCGGGCGATTCCGATTCGGGTTTGCCCGGCCAAATGCCATTCAATGTATGACAGCAGGGCATTTGCATCCAGGAATACAGCGCAGAGCAGCAACGCGATGTGTATCCATGCCGCATGCCCTGAGCGTCGTCGAAAAGCCAATGCGATCAGCAAAATGGCTGCTGTTGCCCTGAGGCCCAACATCACTGCGTCGGGGTCAGGTTGAACTTAAGCCATCAGTGCCAGCAACGCCGCATTCGCGCCCATCAGAAGAACGGGCAGGCCTGACATGCGAACGGCTTCTTTCGCACTGGCCGCATCTTTAACAGCGATCCAGTAACCGAATAACTTTGGTCCAGACATCTCGCGCAGCCCCTTGTAAAACAACAAAGGTCTGCGACCTTATGATGCGTGATGTCGGAATGGTATACTGATCATTCGCAACAGACGTGGCGCCCGCACCGCCCAGGACTGCCGGCGCGCAGCAACGCGCTGTGCGGGTGCGGGTGCAGGCCTTGTGTCGGGTTCAAGATCGGTCCCAAGCGGCATGACCGATCCTTTCCGCCCCTGCCGGACGGGTTATCTGCGCAATGCCATGCGCCTTGCTGCGCGCGAAGGATCACGCAGCACGCCGCCTCTGGCACAGCCCCGCAATCGGGCCTAGAACGCTGCCATGAAACGCTATCTTTTCCCCCTGATCCTCGGTGTCCTTGGCACGGCGATCCTTGTCTGGCTTGGCGTCTGGCAGTTGCAACGCCTTGACTTGAAAGAGGATATGCTGGCCCGCATCCAATCCCGCATCGACGCCGCGCCGGTGCCGCTTCCCGCGAATCCCGATCCGTCAATGAAATACGACCCGGTCACCGTCAGCGGCATGACCACCGGTGAGGAAATCGACGTGCTGTCGGGCACCAAGGAACAGGGCGGCGGCTATCAGATCGTGTCCGGTTTCGTCACCGATGACGGACGGCGGATCATGGTCGATCGCGGTTTCGTCCCGCAGGACGACCGCCATGCCCCCCGGCCACCTGTCCGGTTGGACATCACCGGCAACCTTCACTGGCCCGACGAAAAAGGCAGCAGCACGCCCGACCCCAACCTGTCGGAAAACATCTGGTTCGCCCGCGACGTGCCCGCCATGGCGGCGCAACTGGGAACGCAGCCGATCCTGGTGGTTGCCAGTTTCGTGCGGGGCGACGCGCAAGGGGTGCAACCCATTCCCGTCGCGATCGAGGGTATCCCCAACAACCACCTCTCTTATGCCGTGCAATGGTTCATGATCGCGGTGGCCTGGGCGGGGATGACAGCCGGTCTGATCTGGCGTATCAGGCAGCGCAAATACTAGGGGATAGCGGATGCGTTACGTCTCGACGCGGGGTGAGGCCCCGGTTCTGAACTTTGAACAGACCATGCTGACCGGGCTTGCCCGCGATGGCGGTCTGTATCTGCCCGAGACGGTGCCGGCCCTGTCCGATATCGGCGCGATGGAAGGCCTGTCCTATGAGGATGCCGCCTTCCGCGTACTGAAACCCTTTACTGGTGACAGCTTTTCCGACGACGAATTGCAAGGCGCCATCGCCCGCGCCTATGCCGGTTTCCGCCATGTCGCCCGCGCGCCACTGATCCAGCTTGCCCCCGGCCATCACTTGCTTGAACTGTTCCACGGGCCAACGCTGGCCTTCAAGGATTTCGCCATGCAGCTGATCGGCCAGCTGTTCCAGATCGCACTGGCGCGCAGTGGCCAACGCATCACCATTGTCGGCGCGACCTCCGGCGATACCGGCAGCGCCGCGATCGAGGCCTTCCGGGGCCTGCCCAACGTGGATGTGTTCATCCTTTACCCGCATGGCCGCGTCAGCGAGGTGCAGCGCCGCCAGATGACCACGCCCGACGATGCCAATGTGCATGCGCTGGCGCTGAACGGGCATTTCGATGATTGCCAGGCCCGGCTGAAGGATCTGTTCAACGACCATGCCTTCCGCGATCAGGTCGGGCTGGCTGGCGTGAACAGCATCAACTGGGGCAGGGTGCTTGCCCAGATCGTCTATTACGTCACCTCTGCCGTGTCGCTTGGCGCGCCCCATCGCGAGGTCGATTTCACCGTCCCCACCGGAAATTTCGGCGATATCTTCGCCGGCAGCATCGCCCGCGCCATGGGCGTGCCGATCCGCCGGCTGGTGGTGGCGACCAATCAGAACGACATCCTGCACCGCGCCCTGACCACGGGCGAATACCGCATGGGCGAGGTTCACCCCTCGATCAGCCCCAGCATGGATATCCAGATCAGTTCCAATTTCGAACGCGCGCTGTATCTGGCCTATGGTGGCGATGCGGGCGCGATCCGGCAGTTGATGGCGGAACTGAAATCCGGCGGCTTCACCATCAGCCAGGGCGCGCTGCACAGCCTGCGCGATCAATATGTCTCGGGCCGGGTCAGCGAGGACGAGACCCGCGACATGATCGCCACCATCCGTCAGGAAACCGGCCAGATCATCTGCCCTCATACCGCTGTCGGCGTGAAGGTTGCCCGCGATCATATCGAACCGGGCGTGCCGATGATCACGCTGTCGACGGCCCATCCGGCGAAATTCCCCGATGCGGTGCAGGCCGCCATCGGCACCCGCCCGGACCTGCCGCCGCATATGGCGCAGATTTTCGACTTGCCCGAACGTGTCACACGGGTTGAAAACGACAATGCGGCACTTAAATCGCTGATCCTTGAACGGAGATCCGCTTGACCCAGACCGACCCCAACCTTCGCATTTCTACCCTGCCCAACGGGCTGCGTGTCGTCACGCGGCTGATGCCGGGGCTGCATTCGGCCGCGCTTGGGGTCTGGGTCGGCGCGGGCGGGCGCGATGAACGGGTCGAACAGAACGGCATCGCGCATTTCCTGGAACATATGGCCTTCAAGGGCACGGCGCGGCGCAGCGCGGTCCAGATCGCCGAAACGATCGAGGACGTGGGTGGCTTCATCAACGCCTATACCTCGCGCGATGTGACGGCCTATTACGCCCGTGTGCTGCAAAGCGATGTCGATCTGGCATTCGACGTGATTTCCGACATCGTCATGAACCCGGTTTTCGACCCGCGCGAGATCGAGATCGAACGCGGCGTGATCTTGCAGGAGATCGGTCAGGCGCTGGATACGCCCGATGATGTGATCTTTGACTGGCTTCAGGAAGCCGCCTACCCCGATCAGGCCATCGGCCGCACGATCCTTGGCCCGGCCGAACGCGTCAGCGGCTTTTCCCGCAACGATCTGTCAGGCTTCGTCACCGAACATTACGGGCCGGGCCAGATGATCGTCGCGGCCGCCGGTGCCGTCGATCACGACCGGATCACCCGCCTGGCCGAAGCCGCATTTGGCCACCTATCCCCGCGCCATTCCGCCCAACGCGACCCGGCCCGCTGGCAGGGCGCCGAGGCGCGTCACCTGAAACCGCTGGAACAGGCCCATTTCGCGCTGGCGCTGGAAGGGCCGGGCTATCGCTCGGATGATTTCTACGCCGCCCAGATCTTCGCCAATGCGCTTGGCGGGGGCATGTCCTCGCGCCTGTTCCAGAAGATCCGCGAGGAACGTGGCCTGTGCTACACGATCTTCGCACAGTCGGGGTTTCACGACGATACCGGCATGCTGACCATCTATGCCGGCACCGGGGCCGAGGATATCCACGACCTCGCCACCCTGACCATGGACGAGCTGCGCCGCGCGGCCGACGGCCTGACCGAGGCCGAGATCGCCCGCGCCAAGGCGCAGCTGCGCGCCGGCCTGCTGATGGGGCTGGAAAGCCCCTCGAATCAGGCCGAGCGTCTGGCCCGGACCCTGGCGATCTGGGGACGTGTCCCCGATGCGGCCGAGGTCGCCGCCCGTATCGCCGCCGTCTCGGCCGTCCAGATCCGTGATCACGCGCAACGGCTGCTGTCCAATCCGCAGCCCGCGCTGGCGCTATATGGCCCCGTCGATGCCGCCCCATCGCGTCAGGCGCTTGCCGAAAGGCTTGCCGCCTGATGTTCCTGCGCCGCCGTCCGGTCCGTCTGGAAGCCGAGCGGATCATCCTGCGCCTGCCTGCCCATTCCGATTTCGCTGCCTGGACGGCCCTGCGCCAGAAAAGCCGCGATTTCCTCACCCCCTGGGAACCGGTCTGGGCCGATGACCACCTGACCCGCAAAAGCTTTACCAACCGGGTCTACTGGGCCCAACGCGCCAGCAAGGGCGGCACGGCGCTGCCGCTGTTCATCCTGCGCCGCGACGGCTTGCTGGTGGGGGCGATCACGCTGGACCATATCCGCCGTGGCCCGGCGCAGATGGGCGTGATCGGCTATTGGATCGGCCAGCCCTTCGCCCGCCAGGGCTATATGCGCGAGGCGATCCGCGCCGTCACCCACCATGCCTTTACCGCGCTGGACCTCAGCCGGGTCGAGGCCGCCTGCCTGCCAGAAAATGCCGCCTCGCGCGGGGTGCTGGAACAATGCGGCTTCAAATACGAGGGCGTCGCCCAAAGCTTTCTGCAAATCAACGGCCGCTGGCGCAATCATGTGCTTTACGCCAACCTGCGCGGCGACCGGCGCGGCCGCACCGAAGTGCGCTAGTCCCGCAGGCTCTGCCCGACCTCTCCATCAGCCGTGTCCAAATATCCCCGCCGGAGGCATCCGAGGACGCCTGCTTACGCGCCATCAAAGGCACTCAGCGCGTGCACGTCCATCCCCAGGTTTTCCAGTCGCGCCCGGCCGCCAAGTTCTGGCAGGTCGATGACAAAGGCGCAGCCGATCACCTCGGCGCCAAGCCGCTGACACAGCTTGATTCCGGCCTCGGCGGTGCCGCCCGTCGCCAGCAGATCATCGACGATCAGCACGCGCTCGCCCGGTTTCAGGGCGTCGTCATGGATCTCCATCACCGCCTCGCCATATTCCAGCTGATAGGCCTCGGAAATCACCGGGCCGGGCAGCTTGCCCTTCTTGCGGATCGGCACGAAACCCGTCGACAGTTGATGCGCGATCGCACCACCCAGGATGAAACCGCGCGCCTCCAGCCCGACCACCTTGTCGATCGGCATCCCGGCATAGGCGTGCAGCAACTGGTCGATGGCCATGCGAAAACCGCGCGCATCGGCGAACAGGGTGGTCACATCGCGGAACATGATCCCCTCATGCGGGAAATCGGCGATGGTGCGGATATATTCCTTGACGGTTTTCGTCATTTCGGGCGGTCCATCTCGAACAGGTCGGTGACGGCGGTATAGTCCTTGTAGCCCAGACGGGCCAGCCAGCCACCGGCGGGGCGCGGGTCGAACCGGCCCTCACTGATGCAATCGTCGCGCAGATGCACGCCCGTCACCACGCCGAAAACGGCGAAATTCGCCTCGCCCGCAAGCCGGACGATCTGCGTCATCCGGCATTCAAGCGCCGCCACCGCATCGGCCACGCGCAGGCAGTCGATGGTCCGGCAGGCCGCCGAGGGAATGCCCGCCGCCTCGAACTCGCTGGTCGCCGCGGGCAGGGGGGCGGATGAGGCATTCATCCGCTGCCGATCATCACCTGCGGCGATATTGACGCAAAAGACGCCGGTTTCCGCGATCTGGGCCACGCTGTCCTTGGTGCCCTTGCGATCGGGCTTGGCCCCGGTCGAGGCGAACATCACCTGTGGCGGCACATATGCGACCGCGTTGAAAAAGGAATAGGGCGCCAGATTGTCGCCGGTCCCGCCCTTGGTCGAGATCCAGCCGATAGGCCGGGGCGCGACAATGGCGTTGAAAGGGTTGTGGGGCAGGCCGTGTCCGGCCTCGGGCTGATAGAACATTCGTGGCTCCCTCGTATTCGCGCCACGATGCCATCGCTTTGACCGCGCTGCAATCTTTCACGTCATCGGTGGATTTTACGGCATGCAGGGTTCAGTCCACGCGCCTGTCGTGGTAATCGGCCGCCGAGACCGGATGAAAGGCACATGTATCAGATCAGACCCGAAACCGAGGCCGATTTTCACGAGGTCGAGGCGCTTTACGACCTGTGTTTCGCGCCGGGCCGGACGGCGCTGTCGTCCTATCGGCTGCGCGATGGCGTGCCGAAGGTGGCCGATCTGTGCCTGACGCTGCGCACACAGGATCAGATCCTGCTGGCGGCGATCCGCTATTGGCCGGTGCGCGTGGGCGGGCGCAAGACGCTGCTGCTGGGGCCGATCGCCGTGCACCCGACCGCGCAGGGCGAGGGGCTGGGTGCGCTGCTGATGCTGCAAAGTCTGAAACAGGCAGCCATTGCCGGCTGGTCGCGGGTGATGCTGGTGGGGGACGCGCCCTATTACAGCCGGTTCGGTTTCGTGCGGCTGGACGGGGTGGAAATGCCACCGCCGACCAATCCCGACCGGGTGCTTGGTTTGGAACTTTGGGATGATGCCTGGGTTGATGTCAGGGGCAAGGTGACGCGCGAGGACGGCCCGATATCCGAGGCAGGACTGGCGGAATAGCCCAAAGCCCCCATATCTGCAAAGGGCCGACCCCGGCCCGACAACAGGAATGGATTGTGGATGACGGCTTTGCAGCAGCATGTTCTGCCCCCCATCAACGACCCCTCGGTGCATGCCGAGATTGACCGGCTGGCCCGGCGCTATGTCGATGCGGGCGGGTTTGGGATGGATATCCTGAACACCATCGGCACCAGCGCCGAACATCTGATCGAACGCTTGCCGGCTGTTGTCCGGGGGCGGCTGGATCAGTTGACACGCAGCGGGCTGACCCGTGCTTTCAATGCCGCCGGCAGCTCGCGCCGCGTGTTGCGCGACCGGGGCGAGTGGTTCAACCGCATGCTCAGCACCGCATCCGGCGCGGCGGGCGGCCTTGCCGGGCTGCCCGGCGCCGTGGTCGAACTGCCTTTCACCATCACCACATTTCTGCGCGCCATGCTGGAAATCGCTGAAGAACACGGCTTTGACCCCGAATCCGACGAGGTGCGCACCGAATGCCTGCGTATCTTCGCCGCCGGCGGCCCCATGGCCGAGGATGACGGCGCCGATCTGGGCCTGCTGGCCGCGCGGATGTCGATCACCGGACAGACGGTGCAGGGGCTGATCGCCCGTGTCGCGCCCCGCTTTGCCGCGGTGCTGGGGCAAAAGCTGGCCGCGCAGGCCACACCGATCTTTGGTGCGGTGGCCGGTGCCTCGATCAATTATACCTTTGCGCGCTATTATCAGGAACTGGCGCGGGTTCATTTCGGCATCCTGCGCCTGTCCCGCGAAACCGGAATCCCGGCCGAGGCGCTGACCGAGGCCTTGCGCCTGTCGATCGAGCGGATCCAGGCCCCCCGCCGTCTGCGCCGGGCCTGAAGGCGGTATTGCGCCGCCCGGTGCACATAATCGCTGAGGCCGCCTTTCGACGCCGGCGTGATCGGGCTATGTGCACGCCATAGTTGTCCGGAGCCCGTTTCATCATGTCCGATCAGAACGCCACCCAATCCGAACCCACCGGTCCGGCCAGCCTGGGCCGGCTGCTTGTCATCTATGCCGTCACGCTGATCCTTGGGGTGGCGGTTGGCTATGGCATGCTGTGGGCACTGGCGACCTATACACAGATTACCTATCCGGGCGGGCTGATGGTGCTGATCGTGATGATGTATGCGCCGGTGCCAGCGGGGAATGACTATTTCAAGCAGACCGGCCAGGAACCTGGCTGGGGCTATGCGCTGAAATTCGGGCTGACCTCGACCTTGCTGTTGCTGATGGCGCTGCTGGCCGCATGGCAGGGGGGCTATCTGGACCGTGCGCTTTACCAGATCGACGGCTATGCCATGCAGAACGGCATGGTGGGCCGGGCGCTGATGCCGCTTTTGCTGGTCGTCGGTGGGTTCGGCCTGTTCTGCAACACGCTGATGCTGTGGGCCGCTGGGCGCGGTCAGGTCAAGCGCAAGGCCCGCGAGCTTGCAAAGGCCGCCAAAAGCAGCTGAGCCGCCACTGACCCGCCGCCGGCCCGCCACTGACCCATCGTCAACCGGCCTCGCCCTCGTCCCCGTCGGCTTGCAGCGTCAGTGGGGCGGCCGGGGCATCCAGATCGTCGGTGCCAAGCGCGGCCGAAGGGCGCGCCAGCCGCGGCCGGGTGATCCACAGCAGCCGTTCCTGCGCGCGGGTGATGGCGACATAGGCCAGCCGCTTCCACAGGGGAATGCCCGCCTCGGTCCGGTTGGACCAGGCGGCGGCGCTGATATCGGGGCCAAAGACCTGCACATCGGGCCATTGACTGCCCTGGGCCTTGTGGATCGTGACCGCCGCGCCATGCAGGAAGGCCGCGCCCATATGTGCGGCGGATGCGATGAACGGCTCTTCGATATCGGGCATCTCGATCTTGATGATGCTGGCCGCTGACAGGCGCGGATCCTCTGCCCCGATCACGTGCAGACGCGAAAAGCCCGGCTTTTTGCCCGGCCCCAGATAAACGACCTGCGCGCCCTTGATCAGGCCCCGCGCCTCAAGGTCGATACGCTTCTTGCGGTGCTTCAGCGGCAGTTCCAGCCCGTCGCAGATCAGCGGCTCGCCCGGCAGCAGGGCGTCGCCCGGTGCGCCATAAGCCATGCGGAAAGCGTGGATCAGCCGTATGCGGGTGGCGTTGCGCCAGACCAGAACCGGGCTGCGCGCCATCAGGTCGCTTTCCACGCGCTCGGCCCAGATCACGCGGGGATCGCTGGCCGCCGCCTGGCGGATCAGGCGTTCGAACCCGGCGAAATCCAGCGCCTCGTCGGCAAGCGCATGGGCCAGATCCAGGATCGGGCTGTCGCCTGCCTGCCGGTGAATGCGATTCAGGATCAGCTTTTGCGAGTTGGCCAGCCGGTCAAAGACCATCTCGCCCGACTGGCCGACCGGGGCCAGCTGCGCCGGATCGCCGAACAGGACCAGCGTGGGAAAGATCTCGCGCAGATCCTCGAACTGGCGTTCGTCCAGCATCGAGGATTCGTCGATCAGCCCGACATCCAGCCCATCCTCGCGCCGTTTCCAGCCCTTGATGAAATCCGATCCCCGCAGCCCCGCCGCCGCCAGCGCGCCGGGAATGCTGGCATGCTGATCGTAAAAGGCCTTGGCCCGGTCCAGCGCGTCGTCGGTCAACCCCTCGACCTTGGGACGCTCGCCATTGCCGGCCAGCCAGTCGGCGATTTTTTCATATTCTGGGTCATAGACCGGGGTATACAGAATGCGGTGGATCGTGGTCGCCGGGACGCCGCGCATGCGCAACACGAAAGCCGCCTTGTTGGTCGGGGCCAGAATGGCGACGGTGCGGCGGTCCTTGCGGCGCTTGCCCTCGTAATCGCCGCTGATCACCTCGACCCCGGCTTCGCGCAGGGCGCGGGTGATCTGGGCCAGCATCAGGGTCTTGCCTGACCCGGCCTTGCCGATCACCGCCATCACCCGACCCTTGCCGGGCTGGGGCGGCATGATTTCCTCGGCGGTCAGGTCGATGCCGGCGCTGGCAAAGGCTTCGGCCAGCGCGTCCCAGGCTTCGGCCTGATCGGGGGAAAGGGTGGGCACGGCGGCAAGGGCAGTCATGCCCCCTGATAGACCGCGCCGACGGGAAAGCGAAGGGTGCGGCATCATTTCCTCGCATGCGCCTGTGGATGGTCTATGATGCCGCCGGGAGGCGCCGCCATGATCGAGCTGTTCTTCATTACCTGCCTGGCCACCGCGCCGGATGTCTGCCAGCCCCACAGCCTGCTGTTCGAGGAACGAAACGGGCTGTTCACCTGCCTGCTGGAAGGTCAGAACGAGCTGGCCCGATGGGTCAATGCCCATCCGAATGACCGGGTGAAGGAATGGAAATGCCGCTATGCCGCAACCGACGGGCGCAAGATCTGAGCCGCGCGGATCGTGTTGACTTCGCGCAGTCCGGCGCATAGCGGGCGCGCATTACCCGTGAGGATCTTTCAGATGTGTGCCAATTCCCCTTCGTCCCGCGACTTCACCCGTTTTCGCCATCGGTGGGAAATGCCGATGATCTGGCTGTCGGTGGCGATCACGGTCCTGGCCTTTGCCATCGGGCTGACGCTGACGCTGATGGGCCATTCGGGGTTGGTCGAGGCGGGCATGACCGAGCAGGATGCCACCGATCTGCTGGATACGTCTTCCTTCGTGCTGCTGCTGCCGCTGGCGCCGCTTGCCTTCTTTATCTATCGCTTCTACATGGCCGCGCAGGCCAAATCGAACGCGATTCTCGTCGGCCCGCAGCAATTTCCCCAGCTTTTCGCATTGTATCAGGATCTGGGTCAGCGGCTGGACATGCGCCGGATGCCCCGACTTTACCTGACCAATGGCAATGGCGTGGTGAACGCCTATGCGTTGGAATGCAATCGCCGCAACCGCTATGTCGTCATCCATGCCGAGATCGCGATGCTGCTGCCGACCGCGCCCGATGTGGTCGAGTTCGTGCTGGCGCATGAATTGGCGCATCACAGGCTGCGGCATGTCTCGCTGTGGCGCATCGTCATTGGCATGGTGCCGAACCTGATGCTGCTGCCGGGCCTGGCCACAACCCGCGCGCAGGAATATTCCGCCGACCGGCTGGCGATGGCCGTCTGCCCGAACCACGCCCTCGCCGTTCGCCTGCTGGCCGTCGGCCCCTGGATGCATCAAGGCGTCGACGCCGATGCCTGGGCTGCGCAATGCGAGGCCGAGCATCGCGAATTCTGGGTCCGCGCCAGCAACGCCATGTCCAGTCACGCCGTCATGGTCAAGCGATACAAGGCCCTGCGCGACATCGAGTGCGAGGGCTTTGCGCGTCATGGCGAGATGTTCTGACCCGGACAGCCGCAGAGCATGGGCTTGCACAATCTGGCGTTGATCGACGGGATGTCAGGCAAGGTCCGCAGCATCCCGTCACTGCCTATCTGACGGGCAGTTTTGCGCTTTACGCAAAGTTAACTTGCTGTCACGCTGTCTGAAATTACGACGAGAAAATGGGGAGTTGGTGCGATGACTGACCTGACTGGGGCCGCCGGCGCCGCCGGACGATCTGTGCCGAAATGGAGGCGGCAGGACACAACCTGGATGCTCAGCCTGTTCGGCACCGCCGTTGGCGCCGGCATCCTGTTTCTGCCGATCAATGCGGGCATCGGCGGCTTCTGGCCGCTGGTGGTCATGGCCATTCTGATCGGCCCGATGACCTATCTGTCACACCGGGCGCTGGCGCGGTTCGTCTGTTCGGCCGATGACCCGAACAAGGACATCACGGCCATCGTCGCGGATTATTTCGGCCCCGGTGCCGGGCGGGCGATCACCTTGCTGTATTTTCTGGCGATCTATCCGATCGTGCTGATCTATGGCGTGGGCATCACCAATACCGTCGGCAGCTTTATCCAGAACCAGCTGGGCATGACGCCGCCACCGCGCTGGCTGCTTTCGGGCATTCTGGTCGCGGGGATGATGGCAGTCATGCTGGCGGGGGAAAAGACCATGCTGGCGGTGACGCAATGGCTGGTCTATCCGCTGGTCGCGATCCTGATCTTCCTGTCGCTTTATCTGATCCCGCAATGGAACCTGGCCGCCATCCGGCAGGTGACGCCGCTTGGCCAGTCGCTGCATGTCATCTGGCTGACCATCCCGGTGCTGGTCTTTGCCTTCAACCATTCACCCGCCATCTCGCAATTCGCCTGCGCGATGAAGCGTGACCATGGCCGCGATGCCGCCGCGAAATCGGACCAGATCCTGAAGAATACCTCGATCATGCTGGTCGGCTTTGTGATGCTGTTCGTCTTTTCCTGCGTCCTGGCACTGAGCCCGCAGCAATTGGCCGAAGCCAAAGTGCAGAACCTGCCGGTGCTGTCCTATCTGGCCAATGTGAATGACAGCCCCTTCATCAGCTATTTCGGCCCGCTGGTTGCCTTCGTGGCGATCGTGTCCTCGTTCTTTGGCCATTATCTCGGCGCGACCGAGGGGTTGCGGGGGATCCTGCGCGGTTCGGTGGCCAGGGACGAAAGCGCCATGCCGGACAGCCGGCTGAACGCGCTGATCGCCGGGTTCATGTTCGTGACGACCTGGGCCGTGGCGGTGCTGAACCCCAGCATCCTGGGCATGATCGAGACCCTGGGCGGCCCGGTCATTGCGGCGATCCTGTATCTGATGCCGATGTATGCCATCCACAAGATCCCGGCGCTGGCGCCCTATCGTGGCAAGCTGTCGAATATTTTCGTGGTGATCATGGGCCTGATCGCGGTCAGCGGCATCCTTTACGGGCTGTTCTAGGCGACCGCGCCCGTCGGGCCTTGGGCGACGAAAAAGGGCGGGGATTTCCCCGCCCTTTGTGTCATTCCGTGCTGCCTGCGATCAGCGGCGGCCGGCTTCCAGCGCGTCCTCGAAGGTGCGCAGCCCGGTGGTCGGGGCCTGCACCAGAACGGCCATGTTGCCGGGTTTGTGCTGGTTCTTGTACATTTTGGTATGCGCCGCCGGGATTTCCGCCCAGGGGAAAACCTCGGACATGCAGGGGTCAAGGCGGCGTTCCAGCATCAGCTTGTTGGCCGCTGACGCCTGTTTAAGATGGGCGAAGTGGCTGCCCTGGACGCGTTTCTGATGCATCCACAGATAGCGCACGTCAAAGGTGCAGTTGAAGCCGGTGGTGCCGGCGCAGATCACAACCATGCCGCCCTTCTTGCAAACCAGGGTCGAGACCGGGAAAGTCGCTTCGCCGGGATGCTCGAACACGATATCCACGTTATTGCCCTTGCCAGTGATGGCCCAGATGGCGGCGCCGAACTTGCGCGCCTCGTTGAACCATTCCTTGTATTCGGGCGTGTTCACCGTGGGCAGTTGCCCCCAGCAATTGAAATCCTTGCGGTTGATCACGCCCTTGGCGCCAAGGCCCATGACGAAATCGCGCTTGTCCTCTTCGCTGATGACGCCGATGGCATTGCCGCCGGCCGCGTTGATCAACTGGATCGCATAGGAACCCAAACCACCCGACGCGCCCCAGACCAGCACGTTCATGCCCGGCTTCAACTCATGCGGTTCATGGCCGAACAGCATGCGATAGGCGGTGGCCAGCGTCAGGGTATAGCAGGCCGATTCTTCCCAGGTCAGGTGACGTGGGCGCGGCATCAGCTGCTGCGACTGGACGCGGGTGAACTGGGCGAATGACCCATCCGGCGTCTCGTAGCCCCAGATGCGCTGCGTCGGTGAATACATCGGGTCGCCGCCGTTGCATTCCTCGTCGTCGCCATCGTCCTGGTTGCAATGGATCACGACCTCGTCGCCGACCTTCCAGCGCTTCACCTTTTCGCCCACGGCCCAGACAATGCCCGAGGCATCCGACCCGGCGATGTGATAGGGCTGCTTATGCACGTCGAACATGCTGATCGGCTTGCCCAGGCCCGCCCAGATGCCGTTATAGTTGACGCCCGCCGCCATCACCAGAACCAGCACCTCGTTGCTGTCCAGCGTGGGGACGTCGACGACCTCCAGCTGCATGGCCTGTTCCGGCTCGCCCTGCCGCTCGCGGCGGATGGCCCAGGCATGCATCTGCTTGGGCACATAGCCAAGCGGAGGCATTTCGCCGATGTCGTAAAGATCCTTCTCGGGCGCGTCATAGGCCGCAATCGGGGTCGGGGCATCAAGGGCCATGTCAGTTCTCCTGTCTCGTGCTGCGATGCAGAATTGCAGCGGCTTTTGCGCTTTGCTAATGCAGCAAGCGCAACATTGCAACAGTCAGAAGGTCTAATTTGTAACTTTATGTCGTGCGGGATTGCGTGCGAGCCGATTTTTCCTGCTGCGGCTGCAAAGGCTTTAGGCCAAGCAGCACAAGCCTGGTGAAATTGTTCCGCTCGGCCAGTTTGTGAATCAGGATCGGCAGGGCCAGACCGGCGGCGATTCCCGCGATCATCTGAAGCCACAGGATGTCCATGCCGATTCCCTCCAGCAAGCGGCGCATCAGCGAGGTTCCGAACACGTGGTAAAGATAGATGGTAAAGGACATGGCGCCGATCCCGTCCAGCCACCTGATCCGGGGCAGGGCCAGCATGGCCAGCACACAGCCGCCTGTGGCGCTGATCAGGCTTTGCAGGTCGCGGCGGTCGGATGAGAACATGCCTGTTTCTTGCAGCACACGCAGGTTCCACAGGCTGCCCACGATCAGCAGGATCAGCGCTGCCAGCGCCAGCGGCCAGCGATGGGCCAGGATCCGGCTGCGATGCCGCCAGATCAGGACCCCGATGATGAAATAGGGCATCAGCATCATCGCCCCATCAGCCGAGAAAAGATCATCGGGCACGCCAATACCGGACAGCGATAACAAGACCGCCCCGACCAGCGCGAAAGGCGCGATTTTGCCTCTGGTCAGGCTGTCCAAGGGCGCATAGACGACAAAAATCAGCAGAATGGACTGCAAAAACCAGAAATGGGCATAGCCGGTGATCAGGGGCCGCAGATAGTGGTTGCTGACCTCAAGACTGGTATGCCCCAGCTTCGATGACAGTTCGAACGCGGCCATTGCGACAAGTCCCGGCAGTACCAGCCGGCGCAGCTTGCCACGAAAAAAACTGCCCAGCCCCGATGGTTCGGGCGGTTTCATGGCGAAAACCATACCTGCGATCAGCGCAAAAAGCGGCATGCGCAGGTCGACAAAGAAATCCGCAAACAATCGCAACGGCGCCGGATAGCCAATCCTCAGCCCGGCATCCGGCCCGGCACCGATTACATGATAGGCGACCAGCAACAGGATCGCGATAGCACGGGCCGTTTCAATGGGAAGCTGATTGTTTCTGGCCGTAAAAAGGGTAGGGGCGAGAACGGCCATAAACTCTCCGACCGCAACGGGACGACAAAAACGATAGCCGAAAACAGAGGTTTCGGCAATCGCCCGCTGTTGGGGTCAGGCTATATATATCGACAAGCCGGACCGAGACGCCCCCCCCCGCGCCGACGTCCATCCGATTGGCGGGCGGCGTATTGCCGCGCCGCAGCGAATTGACGGCGCATCAATCTTTCTGTATCGCTGCTTCGACTGAAAGATTATTGCGAGGCGCTGTTTCATGACCCAGAAGGACAAACCCTGGCTGTTCCGCACCTATGCCGGCCATTCCACGGCGGCGAAATCGAATGAGCTTTACCGGACGAACCTGTCCAAGGGTCAGACCGGCCTGTCCGTTGCCTTCGACCTGCCCACCCAGACCGGCTATGACAGCGATCACGTCCTGGCGCGCGGCGAGGTCGGCAAGGTCGGCGTGCCGGTTTGCCATCTGGGCGACATGCGGGCGTTGTTCGACCAGATCCCGCTGGAACAGATGAACACCTCGATGACGATCAATGCCACCGCGCCCTGGCTTTTGGCGCTGTATATCGCCGTGGCCGAGGAACAAGGCGCCGATGTCAGCCAGTTGCAGGGCACCGTCCAGAACGACCTGATCAAGGAATATCTGTCACGCGGCACATATATTTGCCCGCCCAAGCCAAGCCTTGCGATGATCACCGACGTGGCGGCCTATACGCGGCAGCATCTGCCCAAATGGAACCCGATGAATGTCTGTTCCTATCACCTGCAAGAGGCCGGGGCGACGCCCGAACAGGAACTGGCCTATGCGCTGGCAACAGGCATCGCGGTGCTGGATGACCTGAAAACCAAGGTGCCTGCCGAAAGCTTCCCGGAAATGGTCGGGCGGATCAGCTTTTTCGTGAATGCCGGCATCCGTTTCGTGACAGAGATGTGCAAGATGCGCGCCTTTACCGAGCTGTGGGACGAGATCACCGCAGAACGCTATGGCATCGAGGACGAGAAATATCGCCGCTTCCGCTATGGCGTGCAGGTCAACAGCCTTGGCCTGACGGAACAGCAGCCGGAAAACAACGTCTATCGTATCCTGCTGGAAATGCTGGCGGTGACGCTGTCGAAAAACGCCCGCGCCCGCGCGGTGCAATTGCCCGCCTGGAACGAGGCGCTTGGCCTGCCGCGCCCCTGGGATCAGCAATGGTCGCTGAGAATGCAACAGATCCTGGCCTATGAAACCGACCTGCTGGAATATGCCGACCTGTTCGACGGCAACCCGGCAATTGCCGCGAAGGTCGAGGAGTTGAAGGCCGGGGCGCGGGCGGAACTGGCCACGCTGGATGATATGGGTGGGGCGATCGCGGCGATCGACTACATGAAATCGCGGCTGGTCGAATCGAATGCCGAACGGCTGAACCGGATCGAGGCGAATGAAACCGTGGTGGTCGGCGTGAACCGCTGGCAGCAGGGCGAGCCGTCGCCGCTGACGGCGGGTGATGGCGGCATCATGGTCGTCGACCCGGCGGTCGAGTCCCAGCAGGTCGCCCGCCTGCAATCCTGGCGCGCAGATCGCGACGAGGCTGCGGTCAAGGAAGCACTGGCCGCATTGCGCGAGGCCGCGCAGAATGGGCGGAACGTCATGCCACCCAGCATTGCGGCGGCAAAGGCGGGCGTCACGACCGGCGAATGGGCTGGTGTCATGCGTCAGGTCCATGGCGAATATCGCGGACCGACGGGCGTGTCGGCCTCACCCTCGAACCGGACCGAGGGGCTGGAGGATATCCGCGACGCCGTCGATGCGGTCAGCGCCCGTCTTGGCCGGCGTCTGAAATTCGTGGTCGGCAAGCCGGGCCTCGACGGCCATTCCAACGGTGCCGAACAGATCGCCTTTCGCGCCCGCGATTGCGGGATGGATATCACCTATGAAGGCATCCGCCTGACGCCGGAACAGATCGTCACCCGCGCACGCGACGAAAATGCCCATGTCGTCGGTCTGTCGATCCTGTCGGGCAGCCATCTGCCACTGATCGAAGAACTGATGACCCGGATGCGCGAATCGGGGCTGACGCATATCCCGGTGATCGTGGGCGGCATCATCCCTGATGAGGATGCAGCCCGGCTGCGGGCGATGGGTGTCGCGCGTGTCTATACGCCGAAGGACTTTCAACTGAACACCATCATGATGGATATTGTGGCCCTGGTCGAACCCGGCGCGGTCGCCGCCTGAACACCTGTCCCGCCCGTCGCGTCGTCGCATGGGTATTGGGTCGAGAAAGAAACTGCGAAAATGCGCCCCGGCCAACCGGGCCGGCGGGCCCGAATGGGATGTTTCACCCGATGACCGGGGCGGCTTCTCTCTCGGCGGTCATCGGCTCCCCAGCCTGTACCGCGATTCGCATCATGTTCGACAAGTGTTAAGATCCGACTAAGCTTCTTTCTCGTGCAAATACCCAATAGCGCCCAGGCCGGGCGCCCCGTTCGCCAATGGGACGTTCCTGCGGTCGCTCGCCTGTAGGCCAGGTCGGGGCAGGGGCGCTGCGGTGCTTAGTCTCGCAGCAACAAAGCCAGCGCGGCGACCGTGGCGGCGATGCCGGGCAGGATGATCGCACCGGGCAGGCTTTGGCCCAGCAACGCTTCGAGCGCGATCACCCAGGCCGGCGTCAGATAGGTATAGGCCATGACTTTGGCCGCTGGCAGTCGCAGGGTTGCATATTGCACCAGAACCAGGGTTGCGGCGCTGGCGAACACGGCCACATAGATCAGTGTTACCCAGACGATGGCGGGCAGGTTGGCCCAATCCGTTGCCCGGATCGCACCCCAGCCCCAGATCGTCAACAAGACCGCACCGGCGGTGAGCGTGCCCAGTGTAAAGACGGCGGCGTTTTCGCCCCGATCCAGCTTGCGCACCAGCGGCGTATAAAGCGCGTGGAAGGTGCAGCCCAGCAGATAGACCGCCTCGCCTCGCCCGAATTCCAGCCGCGCCATGGCGGCCAGATCACCACGAAAGATCACCCAAAGCGCGCCGATCCCGCCAAGGGTCAGCGCCATCGCCATGCGCAGCGTCATCCGCTGGCGCATCAGCAGCCAGCCGAAAAAGGCCGACATCACCGGGGTCAGGGTAAAGACCGCCGCGGCAGATACGGCGGGGGCGGTTTTCAGGCCCTCGAACATCAGCACGAAATAGGCCGAGAACACGGCGCCCAGCAGCACGTTGCGCCAGGGTGCGGACATTGGCTGGCCTGTGGGCGCCGGCCGCATCGCCAGGATCACGCCGCCGATCACCCCTGCCGCCAGCACAAAGCGTGCCGCCGTGATCGCGGCCGGGTCGATCAGGTTCGCCGACCGCACGCCCAGGCTGAACGACCCGGCAACAAGCGCGGAAAACAACAGCATCGCCGCATGTCCACGCAGCGATTCGCGCCTTGTCTGGCTGGTTTGCGCAGTTGCCGTCATGCGGATCTGCGGCGCAGCAAGCGCCCGTCGATCAGCGCCAGACCACCACCGATCAGTGCCATGCCGCAGAATTGCGCGGCTGACAGGGTCTCGTTCAGTAACAATACGCCCAGCAGGATGGCCGAGATCGGCACCAGGAAGGTGACCAGCGACAGGTTGGTCGCGCCGGCATGGGCGAGGATGCGGAAATACAGCACATAGGCCAGGCCCGTGCAAAGCCCGCCCAGCATCAGCACCGCCAGCCAGACCCGTGCGGGGACGCCCGCAGATGGCAGCCCGTCCACCATGGCGGCCAAGGGCAGAAGGATCAGCGTCGATCCGCTGACCATTCCGGCGGCGGTCACCACCGGATCGACCCCCATGGCGCGAAAGCGCCGCCCAAAGGCGCCGGCGAAGGCATACGAAATCGCGGCGCACAGGATCGCCAGCTGCGGCAGCACGGCATTGCCCAGCCCCGACAGCGTATCCAGACCGATCATCACCGTCACGCCGCCCAGCCCCAGCACCACACCTGCCAGTTTCTGGATCGTGGCTTTCTCGTCGGTCAGAAACAGCGCCGCGACGATCACCGTCCAAAGCGGGGTCGTGGCATTCAGGATCGAGGCCAGCCCCGAGGGGATCGCTGTCTGACCCCAGACGATCAGGCAGAATGGGATGACATTGTTCAGAAGGCCCATGACCAGAAAAGCGGCCCAGATCGCAGGGGCATGCGGGACATGCCGTCCGGTTACGGCGACGATCGCCCAGAGGATCAGCGCTGCCGTACCGACACGCAGTGTCACGATGGTCAGGACAGGCAGCCCCGTGACCGCCACTGCGACCAGAAAGAACGACCCGCCCCAGATCGCCGACAGCAACAGCAGTTGTGTCCAGTCCGAGCCGTTCATGCTCATCCCGGCGGGCGCGGTCGTCTGTTTCAGGCTCATGCCCGGCCCAGCATGTAGAATTCCTGATTGGGAGGGATGTCGCCGGCATTCACCAGCCGGTTCGACATGCCGAAAAAGGCGGCGATGGCGCCGATGTCCCAGATCTCATCAGCGCTAAAGCCTGCCTCGCGCAGCGCCTGGTGGTCGCCATCACCGATCTGCTGGGCATTCAGCGTGACCTTTTCGGCATAGGTCAGCATGGCGCGTTGACGGGCGGTCAGATCGGCCTTGCGCCAATTGATCGCCACCTGATCGGCAATCAGTGGGTTCTTGGCCCGGATGCGCAGGATGGCGCCGTGCGCCACCACGCAATACTGGCATTGATTGATGCCGCTGGTCGCCACGACGATCATTTCGCGTTCGGCCTTGCTGAGGCCCTCGTCACTGTCCATCAGCGCATCGTGATAGGCGAAAAAGGCGCGGAACTCGGCCGGGCGATGGGCCAGCGCCAGAAACACATTGGGGACGAAGCCCGATTTCTCCGCGACCTTCTCGATCGCCTGGCGGATGTCGTCGGGCAGGCTGGCGAAATCGGGAATGGGAAAGCGGCTGATGGGTTGGGCGGCGTTGGTCATGGCGGGTCCTCCTTCGGGGCAGATTGCGTCAACGGCGCGGGGGATGGAAGCGATGGCCGCCGCTGATCCATGCCGCATTCCGTCGGGCGAGGGGCTTGAAAATCGGGCGTGGCATTTGCGGCCGGTCTTGGATTTCGCCCGCTGGCTGGATTTCTGTACCAGGCTGTCGCCGCTTTCTGTCGGCGGTTCGTGCCGCGTCGAAGGATCGCTGCGATCGCAGCGATGGCCACGAGGTCGGGAATCGGCCGTTGATCCTTGCCGATCCCGATGGCCGTCAGCTGCGATTCTTGCAGGACCTGGGTGCGCGGCTGCTGGCCAAAGGAAGGCGGCCGGGCGCCAGCGCCTGATCAGTTTTCCTGACCTTCGCCCTTCAGTGCCGCCAGCACCGACTGGATCTTGGGCGTGCGGTGCAGATCGACATGGGTGACAAGCCACAGGGGCGATTTCCAGTCATCTCGGGTCATGATCTCGATCAGACCCTCGGCTTCGTCGACGGCCATGAAGCCGACGCCCAACCCTTCGCGCACACCGGCGCGCAAGGTCAGGATGTCATTGCTTATCAGCGCGCATTGCGGTTCGGGCAGTTCCGCGGCCAGCCAGCGCATGAACGGGGCATTCCGCCCCTCGTCACTGGGCAGGACAAACAGGTGATCGGCCAGCGATGTGGCTGCACCATGACGCTGCACATAGGCGGGCGATGCGTAAAGCCGGCTATCGACCATGCCAAAGGACTGGACGATATAGTCAGGCGATTCTGGCCGGGCGCCAGCACGGATGGCCACATGCGCCTCGCCCGTCTCTAGGCGGAACAGCCGGGTGTCGGTGACATAGCGCAACCGAAGGCCCGGATGCACCTCCATCAATTTGGTCAGGGCCGGCATCACCCGACGGACCAGGCCCGGAACCGAGGTGATCGTCAGCTCGCCCTCGATCCGTTCAGCCGCCCCCGAGATCTGCGCGGCAAGCTGGGCAAAGCGGGCATCGGCGGCCAGTCCGGCCTCTTCCAGCATCCGGCCGGCCTCGGTCAGTGTATAGCCGCGCGGATGACGCTGGAAAAGCTTGGCGCCCAGCTTGTCCTCTAGCGCGTCGATATGGCGAATGACCGTGGCATGGTGTACGCCAAGCGCCGAAGCCGCGCCGCTAACCGTGCCTGCACGCGCCACCGCCAAAGCGGTTCGGATCCCGTCCCAATCTTCCATTTTTATGTGCGTTCCTGAACAGAAGTTGCGCGATTATTGTCATTTTGTTCATCCGTGCAACTGCCTATCTGATCCGCAACGAATGCCAATCTATTCCGGGAATGAACCGACAATGAACATCCTGCACCTTGACAGCGCGATCACCGGCGAAACCTCGGTCTCGCGCAAGCTGACCGGCGATATCGTCGCCAAGCTGAAAGCCAACCACCCTTCGGCCAGCGTCACCTATCGCGATCTGGCGCTTGGCGTGCCGGCCATCGACGGCACCTGGGTCGAGGCCACCCGTGGCGCCGCCGGCGACGGCTCGGCCGCCCATACCGCCGCCGTCGCGACCTCGGACACCTATCTGAAGGAAGTCCAGGACGCGGATGTGCTGGTCATCGGCATGCCGATCTATAACTTTTCCATCGGCGCGCCGCTGAAAAGCTGGATCGACCAGATCGCCCGCGCCGGGATCAGCTTCCGCTATACCGAAGCCGGCCCCGAGGGCCTGCTGAAAGGCAAGCGCGCCATCGTGGCCTACAGCGCCTCGGGCACGCCGATGGGGTCGGATCTGGACCATGCCTCGGATTACCTGCGGTTTATCCTTGGCTTCTTCGGCATCACCGATGTCGAATTCATCGCCGCCGACAATCTGGTCTTTGACCGCGATGCCTCGCTGGCGCGCGCCAATGCCGAATTGGAAAAGCTGGCCGCCTGAGCGGTCAGAGATCCGGGTCAGGATCATGCAGGGACGGCCCTCGTTGACTCGGGGGCCGTTTTTGCCTATCTGGACCCTTAATTCCCGGAAGGCCTATCCTTCCGGTCCCCGCAAGGTGTGGGGATCGCCCTCCGTCAGCGCGTTGCGCCCACGGGGGCAAAACTGTTTTGGACCGCAGGAGGCCCGCGATGTTCGAGAACCTGTCAGACCGCCTGGGTGGGGTCTTTGACCGCCTGACCAAGCAGGGCGCGCTGACCGAGGATGACGTCACCGCCGCCATGCGCGAGGTTCGCACCGCCTTGCTGGAGGCCGACGTTTCGCTTCCGGTCGCGCGGTCCTTCGTCAAGGCGGTCACGGGCAAGGCCACCGGCGCCTCGGTCACGAAATCGGTGACGCCGGGCCAGCAGGTCGTGAAGATCGTCCATGACGAGCTGATCAAGGTGTTGCAGGGCGAGGGAGAGCCCGACGCCCTGCGTATCGACAACCCGCCCGCGCCGATCCTGATGGTCGGCCTTCAGGGCTCGGGCAAGACCACCACCACCGCCAAGCTGGCGAAGCGCCTGCATGACCGCGAGAAAAAGCGCGTGCTGATGGCGTCGCTGGACACGAACCGCCCGGCCGCGATGGAACAGTTGGCGATCCTTGGCCAGCAGATCGGCGTCGACACCCTGCCGATCATCAAGGGCGAAACGGCGGTGCAGATCGCCAAGCGCGCCAAACAGCAGGCCACGCTTGGCGGCTATGATGTCTATCTGCTGGATACCGCCGGACGCCTGCATATCGACGAAGTGCTGATGGACGAGGTTCAGGCGGTTCGCGATGTCGCCAACCCGCGCGAAACCCTGCTGGTCGTCGATGGTCTGACTGGTCAGGATGCCGTCAACGTCGCCACCGAGTTCGACGGCAAGGTCGGAATCTCGGGCGTGGTTTTGACGCGGATGGACGGCGATGGTCGCGGCGGCGCGGCCCTGTCGATGCGCGCGGTGACCGGCAAGCCGATCCGCTTTGTCGGCCTTGGCGAAAAGATGGACGCGCTGGAAAGCTTTGACGCTCAGCGCGTGGCCGGCCGCATCCTTGGCATGGGCGATATCGTGGCCCTGGTCGAGAAGGCGCAGGAAGTGCTGGAGGTCGAGCAGGCCGAACGCATGATGAAGCGCTTCCAGAAGGGTCTGTTCAACATGAACGACCTGAAAAATCAGCTGGAACAGATGCAGAAGATGGGCGGCATGCAATCCATCATGGGCATGATGCCGGGCATGGCGAAAATGGCCAAACAGGCGGAAGAAGCCGGCATGGATGACAGCGCCATCCGCCGTCAGGTCGCGCTGATCAATTCGATGACCAAGAAGGAACGGGCCAATCCCGACCTGTTGCAGGCCAGCCGCAAGAAACGCATCGCCGCTGGCGCGGGGATGGAGGTCGCGGAACTGAACCGGCTTCTGAAGATGCAGCGCCAAATGGCTGATACGATGAAAAAACTGGGCAAGATGGGCAAGGGCGGCATGCTGAAGCAGGCCATGCGCGCCATGCAGGGCAAGGGCGGCGGCCTGCCCGATATGGGCAATGTCGATCCCGCGAAAATGGCCGAGGCCACCAAGATGCTGCAAGACCCCAAGGGTCTGGGCGGGCAACTGGGCGGCGCGGGCCTGCCCTCGGGCCTAAGCGGGCTGTTCGGGAAGAAGTGATGCCCGCGTCCGACCACATCAAGATCGCGCGGATCGTGCGCGTCAATCACGCTGGTGAATTCAGCGCGATCCGCATCTATGCTGCGCAGATTCTGGTGTCGTCGATCTTCTGGAAACCTGTTGCCGCAGAGTTGCAAGATTTGCGGTCACATGAAGTCACCCATTGCGATCTGTTCAGATCCGCCATGCCGGATCGGCAGTCGCGCCCCTGTCGGACGATGTCGCTGTGGGGTCGGGGCGGTTGGCTTTTGGACCTTCTTACCGCTTTGCTTGGCCCCAAGGCGATCTGGACCTGTACAGAAATTGTCGAGGACAGGGTGCATCATCACCTGTCGGCCCAATTGCGCTATCTGGCAAAGCGGGATGAACCGCTGCACGACCTGATCGCCTCGATCCAGGCCGAGGAAGAGGGGCACCTGTCGCTCGCCCGTCAACATGTCGGCAAACACTCGACCTTCAGCAGGATGCTGGCGGCGCCGATCACCGCGGCGGTCGAGGCCGTCATCTGGCTTTCGACCTGGGACGGCAGCGCCAGAATGAACCGTGATCTTTCCGGGGCCGGCGCATGACGGTTCTGTCTGTCGATATTCCGGTCCTGACGACCGAACGGCTGATCCTGCGCGAACCGCGTCAGGCGGATTTCCCGGCGCATGCCGAATTCGCGGCCTCGGATCGGGCGAAATTCGTCGGCGGCAGCCCCGACCGTTTCGAGGCATGGCGCGGCTTTACCTCGGGCATCGGCCACTGGATCCTCAAGGGCTTCGGCTTCTGGACGGTCGAGGACCGCGCCACCGGCGCCCCCGCCGGCCGTGTCGGCTTGCTGGATCACGAGGGTTGGCCCGAAATCGAACTGGGCTGGCACATCTATGCCGGCTTCGAGGGCAAAAGCTATGCCTACGAGGCCGCGATGGCCGCCCGCGACCACGCCTATCGCGTCATGGGCCTGCCGCCGATGATCTCGCATATCGACCCTGACAATGCCCGCTCGCGCCGGCTTGCGGAACGGATGGGCGCGGTGATCGAACGCGAATCCGTGCTGCTGGGCCAGCCCGTCCTGATCTACCGCCACCCCGCAGGTGCTGCATGACCGCGCCCCTGCTGACGACCGACCGGCTGACCCTGCGCCCTCATGTCATGGCCGATTTCGACGCCTATGCCGAATTGATGCAATCGAACCGCGCGATCCATATGGGTGGCCCTTTCGATCTGGCGCAATCCTGGCAGTGGTTCGCCTCGGATGTCGCGCAATGGCCGCTGAAGGGCTGCGGCGCGCTGGCGGTGACCGAAACGGCAACCGGCAGGCTGGTGGGGCAGGTCATTCTGAACGACCTGCCGCATTTCCCCGAACGCGAACTGGGCTGGATGGCTTTCGCGCCCGGCCACGGCTATCTGACCGAGGCCGCCGCCCGGCTGCGCGACTATGCCTTTGTCGATCTGGGCTGGTCCTCGCTGGTCAGCTATATCGCCCCGGATAACGACCGCTCGATCGCCTTGGCGCGCCGTCTTGGCGCCCGGCCGGACAGCACCGCCGCGGGCCCCGATCCCGCGGATCTGGTCTTTCGCCATGCAAGGGTCGCGCCATGACCGCGCCCTTCTTCTTCATGAAAATATCCTCGGGGGTGTGGGGGCAGACAGCCCCCGCTGCCCGACCAGCCATCGGAGCCCCCGCATGAGTGACGCAACCGCCCGCGCCGCAGCCCTGTTGTCGGAACATCGTTCCAGCATCGACCGGCTGGATGCGATCCTGGTCTATACGCTGGCCGAGCGCTTCAAGCACACCCAATCCGTCGGCCGCCTCAAGGCCGACCACGATCTTCCGCCGTCCGATCCCGCCCGCGAGGCGGAACAGATCGCACGGCTGGAACGCCTCGCGCGCGAGGCCGACCTGGACCCTGAATTCGCGCGCAAACTTCTGAACTTCGTGATCGCGGAAGTCATCCGTCACCACGAACAATTCCAATCCTAGGGGCATCCCCCCGACACCGCCATTCAAAGGAGAATACCAATGGCAATGAAAATCCGTCTGGCCCGTGGTGGCAGCAAGAAGCGCCCCCATTACGCCATCGTCGCCTCGGATTCGCGCATGCCGCGCGACGGCCGCTTTATCGAAAAGCTGGGCACCTATAACCCGCTGCTGCCGAAAGACAGCGAAGATCGCATCAAGATGGATATGGAGCGTGTGCAATACTGGCTGGGCCAGGGCGCGCAGGCCACCGACCGCGTTGCCCGTTTCCTGGAAGCTGCCGGCGTCAAGGAAAAGACCGAGCGCAAGAACATGAAGAAAGCCCAGCCCGGCAAGGCCGCGCAGGACCGCGCCGCCAAGCGTGCCGAGCGTGAGGCCGCTGCCAGCGCCCCGGCCGAGGAAGCCACCGCAGAAAGCGCGGAATAATCCATGGCTGCGGCGGACCGGGTCTGCGTCGGCGCGATTGCAGGCGCCTTTGGCGTCCACGGCGAGGTGCGGCTGAAAAGCTTCACCTCGGAACCGCGCGACATTTCCAGCTATGGTCCGCTGACCACCGAGGATGGCAAACGATCCTTTGCCATTCAGGTGACCCGGCCCGTCACCGGCGGGCTGGGTGCGCGTCTGTCGGGGGTCGAGACCCGCGAACAGGCCGAGGCGCTGAAGGGCACGACCCTCTGGGCCTCGCGAGAGGCATTGCCGAATCTGCCTGATGACGAGTTCTACCATGCCGACCTGATCGGGTTGGAGGTGGTGGACACCGGCGGGCAGGTGCTGGGCCGGGTCCGGGCGATTTATGATCACGGCGCCGGCGATATTCTGGAAGTTGTGGGCCAGCAGGTGCTGCTTCTGCCCTTTACCCGTGCGGTGGTGCCGACGGTCGACCTGGTGGCCGGCCGTATCGTGGCCGACCCGCCCGGTTCGGACGAATGACCCGCATTTTCGTTCATGCCGGTTTTCACAAGACCGGCACCAAGACAGTCCAGCACTTCCTGCATCAGAACGGCCCGGTGATCTGGCCGCGTTCCGCCATTGTGTTACCCAGTCGGCTGCGCCAGGTGACTCGCATCGGGTTCTGGTATCAGGACCTGCCCGAGCCGGGCCTGCTGGATCAATGGCAAGAGGCGATGGAAACCTTTCTGCGCAGCCTCGACCTGGCGCCCGCAAAGCCCGGCAAGGCCGGCCGTGATCTGATCATCAGTGCGGAAAACCTGCTGGGGCGAATGCCGAACCAGGTCGGCCCGGATCCCTATCCCGTGGCCGTCGATCTGCTGGACCGGCTGATCCGCGCCCTGGGCGTGCTGCCGCAACCCGCTGAAACGACCGTGTATTTGTCGCAGCGACAACCGCAGGACTGGCTGCGCAGCGTCCACAGCCATCTTGCGCTGAAATCCCGGATCAGGTTGCGCGAGGATCTTGACCAGTTCACGGCGCGCCTGGGGCAGCTGTCGCTTGCCGATCAGGCCCGCCATATCGCGGCAGCCTTGCCTGTCCGGGTCATCACCCATGACATTGCGACGCTGGCCGAGGCGCCTTTCGGCATCGCCCAGCCCTTTGTCGACTTCCTGAACCTTCCGGCCGCCGCCCTTGCGCGATTGACGCCGGTGGGTCATGTCTACCGCTCGGCCGCGCCCGAACTTGTGGCCGCGCTGATCGCATTGAACAACAGCGCGCTGGATGGCGATGCCCTGGTCGCGGCGAAGCAGGCCCTGATCCGGGGCAACAGCCTGGCCGGCACCGATATGTGGGGAAATCCGCGATGAAATCTCATGGCCGGCTGTCCATCTCGGCCTCTGCCAAACCGCGCGAACTGATGGCCGAACCGCAGGTGCGGGGGGGCTGGACGGCGAATATCGTCACCCTGTTCCCCGAGGCGTTTCCCGGCACGCTTGGCCTGTCGCTGACCGGCAAGGCGCTGGCCGAGGGGCTTTGGAACCTGCGCACCATTCCATTGCGCGACCACGGCATCGGCAAGCATCGCAACGTCGACGATACGCCGGCGGGCGGCGGCGCCGGCATGGTGATCCGCCCCGATGTCATGGCCGCGGCGCTGGATCGGGCCGATCCTGGCCTGCCGGTGATCTATCTGTCACCACGCGGCCGCCCCTTTACCCAGGCCCGCGCCCGCGCCCTTGCCGAGGGGCCGGGGATGACTCTGATCTGCGGCCGGTTCGAGGGCGTGGATCAGCGCGTCCTGGACGCCCGCAACATCGAAGAGATCAGCATCGGCGACTATGTCCTGACCGGAGGCGAGCTTGCAGCTCAGGTCTTGATCGACGCGACGGTTCGCCTTATACCGCGCGTGCTGGGGAATCAGGCGTCACTGGCCGAGGAATCCTTTTCCGAAGGTCTGCTTGAACACCCGCAATATACTCGCCCCGCCGAGTGGGAAGGCCGCAGGATCCCCGATGTCGTCATGTCGGGCAATCATGCGGCCATATCTGCTTGGAGGCGCGAGCAGGCCGAAAGCCTGACCAAGGAACGCCGCCCCGACCTGTGGCGGGCATTTGCAGACCGGGACACCGGGGGGCAAGTGGACCCGACAAAGGACCGACAGCTCTCGGGCGCATCAGACCAATCGCGGAAACGCCGCGAGCATGAAAAGGATTAATGCGATGAACCTGATCGCCCAACTGGAAGCCGAGCAGATCGCCTCGCTCGGCAAGGACATCCCGGACTTCAAGGCCGGTGACACCATCCGCGTCGGTTACAAAGTGACCGAAGGCACCCGCACCCGCGTGCAGAACTATGAAGGCGTCTGCATCGCCCGCAAGGGCGGCAATGGCATCGCCGCCAGCTTCACCGTGCGCAAGATTTCCTTTGGCGAGGGCGTGGAACGTGTGTTCCCGCTGTATTCGACCAATATCGACAAGATCGAGGTCGTGCGCCGCGGCAAGGTCCGCCGCGCCAAGCTGTACTATCTGCGCGATCGTCGCGGCAAGTCGGCCCGTATCGTCGAAAAGACCAACTACAAGCCCCTGTCGGGCGCTGCATCCAAAGCCTGAGGAGACGTCCGATGAGAAAAGACATTCATCCCGATTACCACATGATCGAGGTCAAGATGACGGACGGCACGACCTACAACGTGCGTTCGACCTGGGGCAAGGAAGGCGACACCATGTCGCTGGATATCGACCCGACCTCGCACCCGGCATGGACCGGCGGCTCGGCCAAGCTGATGGATACCGGCGGCCGCGTGTCGAAGTTCAAGAACAAATACGCTGGCCTCGGCTTCTGATAAGCCCCGCCAGTCGGTGCAAGACGCGAACGCCGCCCTTTGGGGCGGCGTTCTTCGTTGGGCATGGACGACATGGGGGCGGGGTCAAAGCGATGTCGTCAGCGATACCCACCAACCTTTCGGCGCGCTGCCGCCAAGGGGATGGCCGGTGATCAGCCGTTCACCCGCGTCGATGGTCACACGGCCGTCGCGATAGCGGCGCAGCACCGGGCCTTGCGCCGATTGCCGGCCGCTCAGCTCGATCGTGGCAAAGCCCATATCGCGGGCCGGTTCGGGGCGCTGCTGCATTGCGATCAACTCGGGCAGCAGAGGCGTCACATGGGCGGTAAAGCCCTGGCTGATGATGGCGTTCATTGCAGTTCCCCATGCAGCGGCGTCGTGCGGGTGGTCCAGCGCGAGCGGTCGCGGTTGCGAAGCAGATCCCGTGTGGCGATGTCGGGATCGCGGGTCATGACTGTCACGGGGATTCCGGCGATGCAGTGATGGCGCCCAGTCACCCGGTCGATCAGATCGACCGTGAAGACCGGGGGCAGCGGGCGCATCGCCTGAATGGCGGTTCCGGCAAAAGCGGTCAGGTGGTTCAGCATCGTCATGGCGGATACTCCGTCGTTTCACTGTCAGGTCTTGCTGACAGATTTATTACGACTTAGTCAGTCGTGTTTATCAAGATAAAAACGACTTGCTGAGTAGATATTTTTTAAATATTTGAAATATCATGAAATTACTGGATCTGATACCGGAAGATTCAGCAGCTCGTGTTCTGGCCGGCTGACCAGATCGGCCAGGGTCAGTGATTCGATCAGCAGCAGATAGGACCAGAAGATCTCGCCAAAGACGCGGCGCAGCTGGCAGGTCTTTTCGTCGGTGCAATCCTCGCAGCGGTGATAGGCGCTGCGAGACAGGCAGGGCAGGGGCGCCAGCGGCCCCTCGATCCGGCGCAGCAGCGGTTCCAGCGGCACCTCGGCCGGATCGCGGTTCAGGCGGTATCCGCCCTTGCGGCCCCGGATCGAGGTCAGGATGCCGGCATCGCGCACCTGCAACAGGATATGTTCCAGAAAACGCTTGGGCGCGCCTGATCGACGGGCGATTTCCTCGATCTGCAAGGCGTGGTCGCTGTTTGCGCGCTCCTCAGCCAGAACGATCAAGGCTTTCAGCGCATATTTCATTTTCTGAGTAATCATGGATCATTCCTAGGCAGCGCCGGGCCATACGGCAAGCGTGCTGCGCAGCCGGGCCGCTTTTTCCGTCACTTGGGTTGCGCGGGGCGACTTTCCAATAGGCCGTTGTTTTCATATGGTCCGCCCGGTTCTGGTGCCGGAGGATTCGTGGCGCATATCATCGTTGTCGGGAACGAAAAGGGCGGTTCGGGAAAATCCACCACCTCGATGCATGTCGCCACCGCGCTGGCGCGGATGGGGCATCGCGTGGGCGCCATGGATCTGGACGTTCGCCAGCGCAGCTTTGGCCGCTATCTGGAAAACCGCGCCGCCTTCATGGCGCGCGAGGGGATCGAACTGCCGACACCCGAACTGGCGCATCTGGCCGAAGGCGCCGACCCCCTTAGCCCGCCCATGGCCGAGATGGAAACGCGTTGCGATTTCATCCTGCTGGACTGCCCCGGTTCCCATACCAAGCTGAGCCAGATGGCGCATACACTGGCTGACACGCTGATCTCGCCGATGAATGACAGCTTCATCGACTTCGACCTGCTGGCGCGGATGTCGCCTGATGGCGATGTGCTTGGTCCCTCGATCTATGCCGAGATGGTCTGGACCGCGCGGCAGATGCGCGGGCAGGCCGGGGCCGGGGCAATCGACTGGCTGGTGCTGCGCAACCGCCTTGGCACGCAGGCCATGCACAACAAGCGCAAGGTTGGTGACGCGTTGACCAACCTGTCCCGCCGCATCGGCTTTCGTGTGGCCCCCGGCTTTTCCGAGCGGGTGATCTTTCGCGAGCTGTTTCCGCGCGGGCTGACCCTGCTGGACCTGAAGGATGTCGGGACCGAGACGTTGAACATGTCCAACATCGCTGCCCGCCAGGAATTGCGCGACCTGATCGCGGAATTGCGGCTGCCGGGAGTTTCCGTCAGCTTCTGACATGCGTGCCCGGCCAGCCGTTCGGCCATCTGCCGCCCATTGAACGGATAGCGAAAACGCCGCATTGTGGCACGGGGTCGGCATGACTATGTTACGGTCGGTTACATTGGATGTGATGATGGGTGGACGCCACGGATGAAACGGCTTTTCGTCATTCTGGCGGCGCTGACGCTGGTTCCGCCTGGCCCTGCCGCCTTGGCCGAGGAAAGCGCCGCTGCGACAGTGCCCGCCGCGGCAACAACGATCCCATCGGTGACGGTTGCCGATGCTGCCATGGCCGAGGTGCAGTCACGGGTGCTGCTGTCGGGCACGCTGGTGGCGCGGCAAGAGGTGCTGATCTTCCCGCAGGTCTCGGGCTATGAGATCACCGAATTGCTGACCGAGACCGGCGAGCAGGTCGAGAAGGGTCAGGTGCTGGCACGGATGTCGCGGGACATCCTGGCCGCGCAACTGGCGCAGGCCGATGCCGAATATCAGCGCGCGATGGCGGGTGTCGGTCAGGCGCAAAGCCAGATCGCAAATGCCGAGGCCGCCCGTATCCAGGCCGTCACCGCGCTGAACCGGGTCCAGCAGCTGCGCAGCAGCGGCAGCGCCGCGCAGGCGACGCTGGATGACGCCATCGCGGCCGAGGCCAGCGCGCAGGCGCAGGCGGCGTCTGCCGCTGACGGGTTGGCCGTGGCGCAGGCGGCGGTGGCACAGGCCGAAGCGGCGCGGGCGCTGGCGCGGTTGAATCTGGATCGCACAGATATCAGGGCACCGGCGGACGGGCTGATCGTGGAACGTCAGGCAGAACTGGGGGCCATCGCCGGATCCGGGGGCGAGCCCTTGTTCCGGCTGATCGCGGGGGGCGAGATCGAACTTTCGGCCGAGGTGATCGAAACCGCGCTGCATCAGTTGAAGCTGGGCGATCCGGCGCTGATCCAGGTGGCGGGTGTCGGCGCGGTGCAGGGCAAGGTCCGGCTGTTGCCCGCCAGCGTCGATCCGGTGACGCGGTTGGGCAAGATGCGCATCTCGCTGGATCCGCATCCGGCGCTGCGGACGGGGCTGTTTGCCAATGGCTCGGTCATCACGGCGCAGCGGCAGGCGGTCACGGTGCCGGCTGGCGCGGTGCTGGCGGACGATCAGGGGGAATGGGTTCAGCTGGTCAGCGATGACGGGGTGGTGCAGCGGCAGCAGGTGCAGGCTGGGCTGCTGTGGCAGTCGCTGCGCGAGATCCGCACCGGGGTTCAGCCGGGGCAGCGCGTGATTGCCCGCTCGGGCGCGTTTTTCCGCGATGGTGACCGGGTCAGCCCGGTCGCCGGTGCAGACAGCGGTGGCGGCACCGCGCCATGAACCTGTCGACCTGGTCCATTCGCCATCCGGTTCCGCCCGTTGCCATCTTCCTGGTGCTGCTGATCGTGGGGCTGGTCAGCTTTCAGCGCCTGCCGGTCACGGCCATGCCGAATATCGACCTGCCGCTGGTCAGCGTCACCGTCACCCAGCCCGGCGCTGCACCGTCCGAGATTACCACCCAGATCGTCCAGCCGATCGAGGATTCCATCGCCTCGGTGGTGGGCGTGCGCCACATCAACTCGACCGCGACGGACAGCGCCGCCAATATCGTGGTCGAGTTCGAACTGGAGGTCGATACAGACCGCGCGGTGAACGATGTCAAGGATGCGGTGTCGAATGTCCGCGGCGACCTGCCCGAAAGCATTCTGGAACCCATCGTCCAGCGGATTGATGTCGAAAGCTTTCCGATCCTGACCTATGCGGTCAGCGATCCGACGATGAGCATCGAGCAGCTGTCCAGCTTCGTCGATGACGTGATTGATCGCGACCTGTCGACCGTGGACGGTGTCGGCAAGACCGAAAGGATCGGTGGCGCCGATCGGGAAATCAAGGTCGAGCTTCAACCCGATCGACTGCTGGCCCATGGGCTGACGGCGGCCGATATCTCGGACCAGCTCAGGGCCAAGAATATCGACATGGGCGGCGGGCGTGGCGATCTGGCGGGAACCGAATATTCCATTCGCGCGCTTGGTGCCGCCGATACCGTCGAACAGCTTGCCGCCACCCCCATCGCCATTGCCCAGGGCGCGACGATCCGGCTGGATCAGCTGGGCGAGGTGCTGGACGGCGCCAGCGAGGAACGCAGCTTTGCGCTGCTGGATGGCCAGCCGGTCGTGGCTTTTGGGGTGTTCCGCGCCAGCGGCAAATCCGATCTGGAGGCGGGCGATGGCACCAAGGAAAAGCTGGCCGAGATCGCGGCGCGTTATCCCGATACGCGGATCAGCCTGATCGACGATTCCACCACCTATACCTCGTCCAGCTATCACAGCGCGATGGAGACGCTGTATGAGGGTGCGGCCCTGGCCGTGATCGTGGTGTTCCTGTTTCTCAGGAACTGGCGGGCCACGCTGATCGCCGCCGTGGCGCTGCCCCTGTCGATCATCCCGACGTTCTTCGTGATGGACTGGCTGGGCTTTACCCTGAACGGGATCAGCCTGTTGGGGATCACGCTGGTCACCGGCATTCTGGTGGATGACGCCATCGTCGAGATCGAGAATATCGTGCGCCATATCAACATGGGCATGCCCGCCTATGAGGCCAGCGAGGAAGCCGCGACCGAGATCGGGCTGACCGTCATCGCCATCAGCTTTTCCATCGTGGCCGTCTTTGCGCCGGTCAGTTTCATGGGCGGGATTCCGGGGCAGTATTTCAAGCAGTTCGGGCTGACGGTCGCGGTCTCGGTGCTGTTTTCGCTGTTGGTGGCGCGGATCATCACGCCGATGTTTGCGGCCTATTTCATGCGTGGCGTGGCCCATCCCGAACCGCAGCGGGACGGTATGCTGATGGCAGGGCTGATGCGGGTGCTGCGCTGGACCATGCGCCATCGCGGGCTGACACTGCTGGCGGGGCTGGGGATATTCGCGGGGTCGATCTATTCCTCGACCCTGTTGCCGACCGAGTTCATTCCGGCATCCGATGTCGGCCGCAGCCAGATCGAGGTCGAGCTGCCCCCCGGCGCCACCGTGTCTGAAACCGAGGATGCCGCCCGCACCCTGACCGCCATGGTTCGCAAGGTGCCCGAGGTTCAATCGGTTTTCGTCAATGGCGGCGGTGACAAGGTCACCAAGGCGCGGCTGATGATCAATTACGGCAAGAAAGAAACGCGCGAGCGGTCGCAATTCGATCTTGAGGCGGAATTGAAGCAGCGCCTGTCCGACGTGCCCGACATGCGGATCAATTTCCAGAACGAGGCCGGGGCGAATGATTTCACCATAAGCGTGCTGGGCCAGACCGAAGAGGGCGCGGCACTGGCCGCCGAACGGCTGGTCGACGGGATGCGACGACTGCCGACGCTGGAAGGCGTGACCTCGTCGGCCAGTCTGCAACGGCCGGAAATCCAGATCCATCCCAAGCCGGATCTGGCCGCGCAACTGGGCGTGACGGCCAGTGCGCTGGCCACGACGCTGCGGGTGGCGACGCTTGGCGATACGGAATCAAACCTGGCCAAGTTCAATACCGGGCAGGAACAGGTGCCCATCGTCGTGCGGCTGAACCAGGCGGCGCGGCAGGATCTGGCCAGCGTGCAGAATCTGCGCGTGCCCTCATCCGCCGGGCAGATCCCGCTGGTGGCGGTGGCCGATGTGACGCTGTCGACCGGCGCGACCGAGATCGGGCGCTATGACCGGCAATACCGCACCACGGTCAGCGCCAACCTGGCCGATGGCGCGCTGCTGGGGCCGGTAAATGCGCAGGTCGAGGCGCTGAAGGATCAGGTTGACATGCCCCCCGGCACCGAGATTCAGGCTGCTGGCGATGCCGAGATCATGGCCGAGGTGTTTTCGGCCTTTGGTCTGGCGATGGGATCGGGGATCCTGCTGGTCTATATCGTGCTGGTGCTGTTGTTTCATAACTTCGTCACGCCGGTCTCGATCCTGCTGTCGCTGCCTTTGGCCATCGGCGGGGCAATTCTGGCGCTGTATATCACCGGCAATTCGATCAGCATGGCGGTGGTGATCGGGTTCCTGATGCTGATGGGGATCGTGACCAAGAACGCGATCATGCTGGTCGAGTTCGCGCTGACCTCGATGGCCGATGGCACGCCCAAGCGCGAGGCGATTCTGGATGCCGTGCACAAGCGCGCGCGCCCCATCGTCATGACTACCATCGCCATGAGCGCGGGCATGGTGCCATCCGCGCTTGCGGTGGGCGAGGGGGGCGAGTTCCGCGCGCCAATGGCCATTGCCGTCATCGGCGGGCTGCTGCTGTCGACGGTACTGTCGCTGCTGTTCGTGCCCTCGCTGTTTTCAATGATCCATGGGGCGCAGCATCGGGTCTTTGGCTGGATGGCGCGGAAGATCGGGTTGAACCGGGCGCGCGAAGTGCCGGCCGAGTGATCTGCGTCCCGCGATGGCCGGGGGACTTCGCGTCCCCCGGACCCCCTGCGGGATATTTCAGGACCAAAGCAGAAAAAAATTCATGTCTTGAAACCGTGTTGGTCCGCTTTTCGGACATTTCGTGTGTTCCCCCGGCGCTTTGCCGTAATTGTTGTAGCCGCCCGTTCGCCACGCTGGCGTTATAGACCTTGTGCGACGGGCGGTATCGCTGGCGCTGCACGTCTCGCCTGGCGATGTGATGACTTCAGGTTCTGCACCTGTTTCGATCGTGTCTGGCCTTATCCGGATCACCATCGGCATTGGGGGGGTGGCAGGGTGGTCGGCGCAGCCTCGGATATTGTGCATCGTTGCCAATGCCTTTCATCGGTGCAAATATTCGGGGATATTAAAGGTTTTCCGAGCGGCTGATCGGAAGGCCGGCCAAGGCTGCACCTTGCCGAAGATCCCCCAGGACATCGCCGAAGCCGGCCAGTCCGACTGTTCCGAACATGTCGTCGACCACGAAACCCGGACGAGCTTCCTGAAGCTGCCGCGCCAATTCTCGGGCGGCCGAGACATTGCCAAGAAGCGCCTCGGCCGCGGCCAAATGGGCAAGGACTTCGGGCGATTGCGGTGCGGTCCGCAGGGTCGTCGCGGACAGCTGGTATTCCTTCGCCGAGAAAGCAGCGAGCCCGAGGCTGATCCTGTATTTTGCCGGGCGGATCGGCGTCAGTTCATGCGCTCGCTGCGCCCAAAGCAGGGGTTCTTCCCCGCGCACGCCGGCATAATGGCTGGTCCACGCGGCGACCATCAGGACATCGGCATTGCCCGGTGCCAGCACCACAGATCGGTGCAGCATTCTCGCGGCATTTTCAAGGTCGCCCTGCGCGCCCCGCTCTCGCGCCACACGCCAGAGGACCTCCGGATCATCCGGATCAAGGGCATAGGCGCGCTCGGCGGCAGCCCGAGCCTCGCGCCAGAGCCTTTCACGTTCGTCCTGACTGTCCGGTTCCAGCGCGAGGAAGCTGAGATTGAGCGACAGAAACGACCATGCCTTTGCATAGTCCGGATCAAGCTCGATGGCACGCCTGAAATGGGTCACCGCAAGATTGAACCCCTCGCGGTTCCAGTGATGTTTCGCCGCAAGCCCCAGCAGGAAGTGGTCATAGGCGTCGAGCGAGGCTGGAGGCCTTGCCTGCGAGCTGGCGAGTTCGGCTTGGGCGATCACGCCGGTCAGCGCACCGCCGAGGGGCCCTGCGATGCGGTCGAGAACATCCGCTTCGAGATCCAGAAAGCCCGCTTCGTCGCGATTCCAGCGATCTGACCATATCAGCTTTCCCGTCTCGCGATCCATCATGCGCGCCGACACACGGAGCAGGCCGTTCTCGACGGCCAGTGTCCCATCCACGAGGAACCGCGCATTGAGCTTCTCGGCGGCAGATTGCAGCGGCGAACCTGCCAGCGCCTCGGCGGCTTCAGGCGCAATGACATCAAGCCAGTCGTTGCGCGCCAGCTCGGTGGCGATTTCAGCGGACAGACCCAGACCGCGGCGTTGCCATAGGTCGTCGCCTGCGACGGCCTCGAATGGCAGGACCGCGATCACCGGATGCCGGGCGTCACCGGACGACACCGGCCTTTGCGTCCAGAGCGTGACACCTGTGAGCATGGCCGCGAGCGCGAACCCGGCCATAACAGGCCATCGCCCGACCTTCCTGTTCGCAGCACCAGCCGCATCCATGAGATAGCCTTGGCGTGGCACCGATCTGATGATCTGGGAACCATGTGCGCCAAGCGCCCGCCTTGCTTCGGAGACCGCCTGATAGAGCGAATCCTCGCTGACCGTCACATCGGGCCAGACAGCGTCCATCAGCGCATCCTTGGAAACCACCCGACCGCCTGCGGCCGCAAGCACCTGCATCAGCGCGCGTGCCTGGCGCTTCAACGGGACGGGCTGTCCGTCGACCGTGAAAAGATCACCACTCTGGGGATCAAACTTATGATCACCAAGCTGCATGACAAACTCCCGATCCGTCCATGTTAACGCCCCAGCGTCGATTCAGAAAGAATTCAGATGCTGGTCAGGACATTCAGGAGGGATTCGGGCCTGATTTTCCGCATCGCAGAACGGAAAGAGGAGTTGAAGATGAGACCTAGTGACTTTACCCCGCCCGACATCCGCGCCTGCCTTGCCGCCGTCGCGTTGTTTCTGCCTTCTGCCTTGCCCGCTCGCGGTGAAGAAATCGCCGTAGGGGATGCAACCCTGACCTATCAGGAGGCCGGCAGCGGTGCTGTGGTGTTGTTCCTGCATGGGGCGGCGTCCGACCATCGCGTCTGGGGCGGCATCCGCGACCGCGTCGCCGAACACTATCGCTTCGTTGCCTATGATCAGCGCTATTTCGGCCCCGCCGATTGGCCCGATGACGCCGGAAACTTCAATGTGGCAACCCATGCCGACGATCTTGCGGCTGTGATCGATGCGCTGGATGCCGGCCCCGTGCATCTGGTGACCTGGTCCTACGGCGGATTGGTCGGGCTTCAGGCGGCCATGCGCTATCCCGAGAAGTTTCGCTCGATCACACATTTCGAACCCACGGTTGGATCCCTGCATGCCGGGCTTTCTGGTGAACGTGCCGCGATCGCCCAGAAATTCGCCTCGTTCGGCCCAATGGCCGAGGCACTGAAGGCAGGCGAGGAAGAGGACGCCGTTCGACGGCTGATCGAAGCGGTCTTTCGGCTTGAGCCCGGCGAAGCCGAAACCCATTCCGATCTCGCACAGCAGATGTGGGATGACAATGCCCGTACCCTTCCTCCCTTTCTCGAAGCTGTCGCTTCAGCCGAGCCAATCGACTGTGACGGGCTGGCAAAAATCGAGGTTCCGACATTGGTGATGCAGGGCAGCGATGCCTACGTGCTGGACGCGATGATGGCCGACGAGGTAGTGCGCTGCCAGCCGAATGCAACTGGCTCGGTCCTTGAGGGCACGAACCACGGCGGACCCGTTCAGGATCGCGAAGGCTTCGTTGACGCCGTCCTGGCTTTCACCGCGTCGGTGGACGAGGAATAGAAAGCGATTGGCTCGGGATGCTTGAAAGGTGGCAATCCGGTTGGGTGTGCCCCAGTCCATGGCCTCCTGCACAGCTGTTTTAGGTGGCGAGGTTGTTCGGGTCCATCCTGCTTCGCACCAGACCCAGCTTCATACACTTGCCGCGCATGCCTTGCTGGCGACCAGAGTTTCGTCAACAGCAGAAGGCCGACGCGCTGCCAGTAGTCCAGCATGAGAAAGGACCATCCGATGACACAGCTGAAACGATTCATGATCGAGCGTGACATTCCGGCGATCGGCCAGATGTCGGCTGCCGAGCTTTGCGGGGCCGCCCGCGCGTCAAATCAGGCGCTGGAGCAGATTGGCACCGGCATCCAGTGGGTCCACAGCTATGTGGCCCGCGACAAGACCTTCTGCATCTATCTGGCCGACAGCGAGGCAACGATCCGAAAGCACGCGCAACTGTCGGGCATCCCGGTCGCCGCAGTTACGGAGGTCCCGCAGGTGATCGACCCGCTCACGGCCAAGGGTTGATCCTTTCTGGTAATGACCGAGGGAGTGATCGGCTTGGTGGGGGACGAACGGAAGATCGCGGTCGCGACAGACAAGAGATCCTCAATCCGGCTTGCCGTCAGTTGCGGCAGGCGATTGAGGAATGATCGAAACCGGTGCTGATCGTTGTTGTGGTGGTTGACTTGGGCATCTGCTCTGCATGAGGTTCGCAGAGCTTAATATTGGCGTTTGCCCGTAAGGCGAAATCGACCAACACGATTTCAAGACATGACCAAAAAAAGGGGCCGCGAGGCCCCTTTTCTGGTTTTGGGTTCGGTTGGCCTCAGGCCAGCATGCCCATCGGGTTTTCCAGATGCTTGACGATGGATTCCAGCAGTTGCGCGCCAAGGGCACCGTCGATGACGCGGTGATCGACCGACAGGGTCATCGACATGACATTGCGGATCACCACCTCGCCATTCTCGACAACCGGGGTCTGGATGCCCGCGCCCACGGCCAGGATGGCGCCATGTGGCGGGTTGATCACGGCGTCGAAATTCTCGATGCCGAACATCCCCAGGTTCGAGATCGCGAAGCTGCCGCCCTGATATTCATGGGGGGCAAGCTTCTTGTTCTTGGCGCGGTTGGCCAGGTCCTTCATCTCGGCCGACAGGGCAGACAGCGTTTTCTGCTGTGCGTCCTTCAGGACCGGGGTGAACAGCCCGCCTTCGACCGCGACGGCAACCGCCACGTCCGAGGGCTTCAGCTTCAGGATGCGGTCGCCCGCCCAGACTGCATTGGCGTCGGGGTTTTCCTGAAGCGCCAGCGCGCAGGCCTTGATGATGAAGTCATTGACCGACAGCTTGACCTTGCGGTCCTCAAGCTGCTTGTTCAGCGTGGCGCGGAACTTCATCAGCTCGTCCAGCTTGGCCGAGCGCCGCAGATAGAAATGCGGGATGGTCGATTTGGCCTCGCCGAGACGTGCGGCAATGGTGCGGCGCATGCCGTCCAGCTTGACCTCTTCGGTCGGGCGGTCGGCATACATCTTCAGGATGGTTTCCGCCGAAGGACCGGCGGGCGCGGCAGCAGCCGGGGCCGCAGCAGCAGCCGCAGGCGCGGCGGCGGCAGGTGCCGCAGCGCCGGGCTTGGCGCCATCGACATCGGCCTTGACGATGCGGCCGTGCGGACCAGAGCCCTTGACCGAGGCCAGGTCGACACCCTTTTCCGCCGCGATGCGACGGGCCAGGGGCGAGGCAAAGACCCGGCCGCCATCTGCCGCCCTTGGGGCAGCCGGAGCGGGGGCAGATGCCGCAGCAGCCGCAGGGGCAGCGGCGGCAGCAGGGGCCGCAGCAGCAGCAGGCGCGGCGGCGGCAGGGGCGCTGCCGATATCGGCGGCGCTTTCGCCTTCTTCCAGCAGCACGGCGATGGGGGTGTTGACCTTTACGCCCGCGCTGCCTTCGGCCACCAGGATCTTGCCCACGGTGCCTTCGTCAACGGCCTCGAATTCCATCGTGGCCTTGTCGGTCTCGATCTCGGCCAGAATGTCGCCGGATTTGACGGTATCGCCCTCTTTCACCAGCCATTTGGCCAGGGTGCCTTCCTCCATCGTCGGAGAAAGCGCGGGCATCAGGATTTCTGTCGGCATCTCGCGTTCTCCTTACTTGTAGGTGACTTTCTTGACCGCATCCATGACTTCGGCTGCGGTCGTCAGGGCCAGTTTCTCAAGGTTGGCGGCATAGGGCATGGGCACATCCTTGCCGGTGCAGTTGATGACCGGGGCGTCCAGATAGTCGAACGCCTCTTGCATCAGGACCGAGCTGATATAGCTGCCGATGCTGGCGACGGGCCAGCCTTCCTCGACCGTCACGCAGCGGTTGGTCTTTTTCACCGATTCGATGACGGTCGCGGTGTCCATCGGGCGCAGGGTGCGCAGGTCGATCACCTCGGCGTCGATGCCCTCGGCGGCCAGTTTCTCGGCGGCTTCAAGGGCGTGGGTCATGCCGATGCCGAAGCTGACGATGGTCACGTCCTTGCCGGCGCGCGCGATGCGGGCCTTGCCGAAGGGGATGGTAAAGTCCTCAAGGTCCGGCACCTCGAAGCTGCGGCCATAGAGGATTTCGTTCTCCAGGAAGATCACCGGGTTCGGGTCGCGGATGGCGGTCTTCATCAGGCCCTTCACGTCAGCGGCGCAGTAAGGCATCACCACTTTCAGACCGGGCACCTGCGCATACCAGGCGGCATAATCCTGACTGTGCTGGGCGCCCACGCGGGCGGCGGCGCCGTTGGGGCCGCGGAACACGATCGGGCAACCCATCTGCCCGCCTGACATATACAGCGTCTTGGCGGCCGAGTTGATGATGTGGTCCATGCCCTGCATGGCGAAGTTGAAGGTCATGAATTCGACGATCGGGCGCAGACCGCCAAGCGCGGCGCCAGTGCCGATCCCGGCAAAGCCGATTTCGGAAATCGGCGTGTCGACGACGCGCTTGGTGCCATACTTGTCCAACAGGCCCTGACTGATCTTGTAAGCGCCCTGATATTCGCCCACTTCCTCGCCCATCAGGAAGACGGTTTCGTCGCGGGCCATTTCCTCGTCCATGGCCTCGCGCAGCGCTTCGCGCACGGTCATGGTCTTCATCTTGGTGCCTTCGGGCCAGTCGGGCGAGACATCGCGCGGCATGGCGGGCGAGGGCGCGGCCTGGGCGGCCACGGTCGCCGGCGTGCTTTCGGATTCAGTGCTGACGGGGGCGGCGGCAGCGGCGGCAGGGGCCGCGACGCTGTCGGCGCTTTCGCCTTCCTCGACCATGACGGCGATGGGGGTGTTGACCTTTACGCCCTCGGTGCCCTCGGCGATCAGGATCTTGCCAAGGATGCCTTCATCCACGGCCTCGAATTCCATCGTCGCCTTGTCGGTCTCGATCTCGGCGATAATGTCGCCGGATTTCACCGTATCGCCTTCCTTTTTCAGCCATTTGGCCAGGGTGCCTTCCTCCATCGTCGGAGACAGGGCGGGCATCAGAATTTCGGTTGCCATAATCGTGTCTCCTCAGGCGTCGGCGTAAATGTCGGTCCACAGCTCGGACAGCGCCGGTTCCGGGCTTTCCGCAGCAAACTTGGCCGAGTCGTTGACGATGTCCTTGATTTCCTTGTCGATCGCTTTCAGATCGTCCTCGGAGGCATGCTTGCCATCCAGCAGCATGGTGCGCACGTTCTCGATCGGGTCGCGTTCGTCGCGCATCTTCTGCACTTCCTCGCGCGTCCGGTATTTCGCCGGGTCCGACATCGAGTGGCCGCGATAGCGATAGGTCATGACCTCAAGGATGTACGGCCCCTTGCCCGCGCGGCAATGCGCCACGGCCTTTTCGCCGGCGGCCTTGACGGCCAGCACATCCATGCCGTCCACCTGTTCGCCGGGGATGCCGAAAGCCTCGCCACGACCGAAGAAGGTGGTCGATTTGGTCGAGCGTTTGACCGACATGCCCATCGCATACTGGTTGTTCTCGATCACGAAAACGACCGGCAAGTCCCACAGCTCGGCCATGTTATAGGTCTCGTAGACCTGGCCCTGGTTCGCCGCGCCATCGCCGAAATAGGTAAAGGTCACGCGGCCATTGCCCAGATATTTGTCGGCAAATGCCAGGCCCGCGCCAAGCGGCACCTGCGCCGCCACGATGCCGTGGCCGCCGTAGAAATGCTTTTCGCGGCTGAACATATGCATCGAGCCGCCCTTGCCGCGCGAATATCCGCCCTCGCGGCCGGTCAGCTCGGCCATGACGCCGCGGGCTTCCATGCCGCAGGCCAGCATGTGACCGTGATCGCGATAGCTGGTGATGCGCTTGTCACCTTCCTCGGCGGCGGCTTCCAGGCCCACAACCACGGCTTCCTGGCCGATATAGAGGTGACAGAAGCCGCCGATCTGGCCCATGCCGTAAAGCTGGCCAGCCTTCTCTTCGAAGCGGCGGATCAGCAGCATGTCGCGATAGTATTTCAGCAACTCGTCCTTGGAGGTGTTCGACCTGGCTTGGGAAGCGGTTGCGCCAGCCGATCCTGACGTTGCTGATTTGGGCTTGGCTGCTGTGGTTTTCCTGACCATGCGATCGTCCCCCTTTGGCGGTGCTAGGAATAGTTCAGCGTTAAACTATCCGTAAACGATCGAAAAGGGGGGTGCAATGCGCCAAAAACATCCCGGCAGCGCGACGGAACAAAATCGCGCACAGGTGGAAAAAATTGCAGGGGAACTCGCCCAAAGGGGCGGGCGGTTCAGCGCAGAATAACCTCGTCCGCGCGGATCGTGCCCAGAACGGCGCGGGCCCGTTCGTCCAGCAGATCAAGGTCGAGATAGTCATCCGACAGTCGGTGCGTCAGATTCTGCATCCGCGCGGCTTCCTGCATCAGCGCCTCGCGCTCGGCCTCCAGTTCCAGGGTCTCGGCCTCCAGTTGCACGCGGCGCAGAATGCCCGAGGGGCCCTGCACGGCGGCAAAGGCGAAATACAGGCCAAGCCCGGCGGCAACCACGAAAAGAATGGCTGAACTGATCGGCAAACGCTGTGACATGGTGATTGCTGCTCTTGTTTTGCGGGCATCATGCCACAAGCGGACCGGCAGGGGAATCCCTGTCGTTGATGTCGCGATCCGCCGGCTGCGGGGCCAGTGTCCGGCGCAGGGCCGACCAGACATTCCGGTCGGTCCAATAGCCGGTATGGCCGTTCGGCGCGACGCGCAGGTTTTCGACCAGGCCATTGCCGGCGCTGACATAAGTGCCCACGAAATCGTCGCAGCGATAGACATTGATCCAGCGCGCCAGTCGTCCGGCCAGCGGGTCCAGACCGAAGCCGCGGGCGAAATACTGGCCATAGATATGGGTCAGGGGCGATCCCATGGTCAGCAGAAACCGCGGCCGTTCGGGCATCTGGTTCGATGCCAGCGATTGTGCCGCCACGACGGTGCCCTGCGAATGCGCGACCACGATCAGGCGGTCATAATCCATCTGCCGCGCCAGATGATCATGCACCAGCCGGAACCGGCCAAGAATGCGTTCGCGCTGTGCATAACGGCTGGCGCTGCCCGGCCCCGGCTTGGCAGCCAGCGTGCGGGTCGAATAGACCGAGATGTCACGCGCCACGCCAAGCGCGGCAGCGATAAAATCGGCCGCGCGATAGATGGCAATGCCCAGCACCGCCGTGACCGTCACGGCAAAGACGTTCCAGTGACTGATCCAGTCGTGAAAGGCGCTCAGCTTGCCGATCAGCGTGTCGGTATTCCATTCGTAATAGGTGATGCCGAACAGGTCCATTGCGGTCTTGGCCGCCTGAAACGCGCCGCCAAAGGCCACCCACAGGATCAGCAAAAACAGCAGCAGGTTCATGACCGGGTTCAGAATCAGCCGCCCGCACCACACATCCAGCCCGGACAGCTCGGTATTCGGATCCTGGGCCAGCTGGTCGCGCCGCAACTGCCGGATCAGCACCGGCACCGCGCCCACGATCACAAGCGCCGCCACGGCGATCAGGATATAGGCCATGGTGCTTGTCGGCAGTTGGGAATAGTCGCGATAGATCTGGCTCAACAGGCTTTGCCCGCCCTCGGGGCCGTCCATTTTCTGCACGATGCCGGAAAACAGGGACCAAAGCGCGGCCGAGATCAGCATCCAGAACAGCAGCATCGCATTGCAGACCGACAGAAAGATCCGGTCGCGGCGGCCGAAGAACTCGGTGATCCGGCGCAGGCCGCCGCGCAGCCCGGTCAGGGATCGCCAGGCAAGCGCCAGGACCAGGGCCGCGCCGGCGATCATGATCGCAAAGCCGATCCAGATGCCACCCGGCGCAAGCTGCGCCGCAAGGATGACCAGCGCCGGCAGGCCGAACAGCAGCAATGTCCGGCGCAGGCCCAGATCGGTCAGCGTCGACAGGGTGAACAGCGACAGCAACAGCGCCACCGCACCCAGCCAGACCAGCCCCATGGCCAACCCTGCCGCCCAGGCAAAGGCGGCAAGATCCTGATGGTCGCGCGACCAGCAGGCGGTCATCTCGACGGAAGGGCAGGATGCCAGGCGCATGGCGTTCAGCCAGCCCGCATCCGGCACCATCCATGCCGCCAGCGCCGCGATGATCAGCAACCCGGCCAACCCGGCCAGCCCCGCCATGAAGGCGCGCAACATATAGGAACTGGATGGCCGGCGGATCCGTGCCCGCCAGAACAGACCGGCCAGCAGGGCAGTCGCGGCGACGCAGGCTATCAGCAGGCTGCCGGGCAGTTGGCCGGCGCCGCTGCCGATGCGGATCACGAAATTATCCACCAATAAGGCCAGCGAGGCCAAAAGCAGCAGCGCATTCATCGGCGCAATCAGCGCATAGAATATCCAGACAAAACCATAAACGCCGCGTCGTGACCAGATATCGACCGCGCTGGCACTGTCATCGGCATTGTCCATCGCCAGATAACCCAGCCCAAGCACCGTGCGCAGCAGGTCAAAGGCGGTGCCAAACGCGCCGCGCGGTGCAGGCGACAGGTCCGACCAATAAACCTCGGCGGCCATAATCTCTTGATCTTTCGACAGCTTGTTCCGGTCCGAAGCGGCCAGAACCGTGCGCCTGATCGTGCAGGGAAACAGGTTCAGCTGCTCGCTATCCTCGACCTGCTCGGCGATCATCTCGGTCCGGCCTTCTATCGGGCCGGGCAGGCCGAGTTCCTGCACCGCGCCGCCGGTCAGCGCGTCAATGGTTTCGCCCGGTGCCTGCTCGCCAATCCCGTGGACGATCAATATAAGGGTCTTTTCCAAAACCACGATCCATACTGACATAATATTCCATCAGTTTATATAAATCCGGACTTGAAATAAATATGGTATGTTATTGACCTGCATTTGCCGTGGTGTTCAACAGATCATCCAGAACCAGCGCCATCACGCGCGCGCTGTCCAGCATGTCCTGCACGCCCACCCATTCATCGGGCTGATGCGCCAGATCCAGCACGCCCGGCCCATAGGCGATACAGTTCTTCAGCTTGCCGATGCGGTCGATATGCTTCTGGTCATAGGTGCCTGGCGACACGACATAGCCTGCCTCGCGGCCCAGCACACGTTCAATCGCGGCGGCCGTTGAACGAACCACCGGCGCATCCTTGTCGGTCATCGAGGGGATCACCTGAAACAGGTCGCGGATTTCATATTTGAACGAGGGCCGTCGCGCCTTTACCCGCTCCATCAGGGCGGTGACCTCGGATTTGACCTCGGCCAGATCCTCTTCGATCAGGAAACGGCGGTCGATCACGATGCGGCAGCGGTCGGGAACGCAGGGGGTGGGCAGGCCGGTGAAATCCTCGGGCTGTTCCACCGCGCCGCCATGGATCGAGTTGATGTTCAGCGTGGATGACCGTGCGCCTTCGGGGATCACCGGCATTTCCGTGTGCTTGCCCGCCAGCAGGGGCCACAGCGTCGCCTCCATCTCGTCCATCACGGCACCCATATGGCGCACGGCGCAATCGCCAAGAAAGGGCATCGAGCCATGGGCGATGCGGCCCTGCGTTTCAATTTCGGCCCACCAGACGCCGCGATGGCCCAGGCAGATGCGATCCTTGTGCAGCGGTTCGGGGATGATGACATGGCCCACATGCGCAAAGGCGCCCTGCTGGGCCAGATAGGCCACGCCGCCATAGCCGCCCGATTCCTCGTCCGCCGTGGCACTGATCTCGATCTGGCCGGCATGGTCGGGGTTCAGCGCGACGAAGGCCTCGGCCGCGATGATTGACGCCGCCAGGCCGCCTTTCATGTCGCAGGCGCCCCGGCCATAGATGCGGTCGCCCTGCAATTCGCCGCCGAACGGGTCGCGGGTCCAGCCGTGCCCGACCTCGACCACGTCATGATGGCTGTTGAAATGCACGCATTCCCCGGGCCGGGCGCCCTTGTGGCGGGCGACGATGTTCCAGCGCGGAAAATCCTCGCTGTCGCCGGGTGCGCCATGGGCGCGGATCAGCTCGCAAGCCCAGCCCTGCGGGGCCATGCGGGCCTCGATATAGTCGCAAATCTCGCGATAACGCCGCCCCGGCGGGTTCAGCGTGGCGATGCGGATCAGATCCTGCGTCAGCGCGATCAGCGCGGCGCTGCGGCTTTCGATGGCAGATTTCAAGGCGTCCATGACGGGCAGGTTAGGCAGGGCACAGGGCGCTGACAACGGCGAAATTCGGCGCTATCGCGGCGGCTTGCCCTTGCGCGCGCGGGCATAAGACCTAACATCCTGCACAAGAACCAGTTCAGGGAGTGATGGCGATGGCATCGTTGGAACAGCAGATCAAGGACAGCCAGCAGCAGGTTGCGGCGACGCAGGACAAGATCGCACAGATGACGGCGGCGCTGGACCGTGCGACGGCGCGGGCCGATGTGGCGGATCTGCCCATCGACGTGGCCAATGCGACCTTGCAGGATGTGCATACCCATACCGAGGCGATGAACGCCAATATCGCCGAGCTGATCATGGGGCTGGACGATGTCACCGCCGGCTTCTCGAAGGATTTCGAGGATCTGCGCAGCAAGACCGGATGGGAGAAATTCGTCGGCATCTTTGCCAGTGGCAAATCCGAGGCGATGCGTCAGGAACGTCTGCGCGGCGCCAGTATCGACGACAAGTTGCAGGATCTGATCGCCAAATCCGACACCATTACCCGGTTGTTGCAGGATCAGCTTGACCTGCTGAACGACCAGAAGGGCAAGGTCGAGACCAACCTGACCGGCACGCTGGAAGAACGCGAGGCGACGGTTGCGACGCTGGAAGCCCTGCGCGACCGGATCAAGGCGATGGACCCGCAGCTGATCGAGCTGGAAAACAAGATCTCGACCACCACCGACGCCACCGAACGCACGCGGCTGGAAACCGATCTGGCCAATGCGAACAAGGACCACAACGCGCTGGTCCAGGACGAACAGGTCGCGCTGGCCAAGTCGCAGACGCTGGAACGCTATATCGAGGCTGGCAAGACCTGGGTAGACAGCCTTCAGAATCAGGCCGCGACCCAGATGGTGCTGATCAACAAATTGCAGACGGATACACGCCAGCGGGTCGTGCTGTATGACGCGCTGACCAAGTCGCTGAAAACCGCCCAGCAGCAGGACATCGCCCACCGCATCAACGAAATCGGCGTGCGGACGGATCAAGAGGCGCAGGCCGCCATGGCCGCCATCGGCACCGCCACCAACGACCGCATGGCCGACATGCTGGAAGCCCATGGCGATCACATGGTATTCGCCCGCAAGGTGCTGGAGGAAAAGGCCAAGGCCGACGAACGTTTCGCCCGCCGCTTTGCCGAGATCGTCAAGAAGCATGACAGCAACTTGTATGGCGGGTGAGGACGCCTATCGCGGACGGATCGGGCTGGTCTTTCTGGCTTGTGCGATCCTGACCGCGATCGGCGTTGTTGGCTTTGAATTGCAGCGTGGCACGGGTTTGATCGAGGCGATACTCGCGGGGATCAGCGGTGCCGTTGTGGGGGCTGCGTTGCCGATTGTCGCATTGTTCGCGCTGGCCGCCATCGCATTCGGAGTGGCGGCGATCGGACTTTTAATCTGGGTTGCATTGGTTGGCGTCACTTCGATCCTGGCGGAAAGATGGAAGCGGTCGGTTCGGCACGCCTTCTGGCGGTCGGTAGAGCTTGCTGCAATGCCGGTGATTTGGATTGTCGGCACAAGCCTCGCATGGCTTTGGGGCGACGACGGAAAGGCGGAACAGCGCGATGGCTGAAACCGGCACCCTTGATGCTGACCACCGGCAGCTTGACGACGACCGGATCGCGCGGGCTTTCATCGACCAGACCCGGCTGATCGCCGCAACGCTGCGGGCAACGTTGGTCGAAACCGTCCGCGACGGCCTGTTTGCGCAGACCGAGACAGAGGTGATTGGCGGCTATATCGACGCGCTGAAAACCAGCATGGACGCGCTGGCGATGAAATACCTGATCGCGGGCCGGATCGAGGGGCCGCTGCGGCGTCACATGACCATCGACATCCATGAAAGCGGATTTCCGGTCTGGCAGGAAATCGCCCAGACCGCCGCCGATGCCGCACAGGCGCAGGCCGAACTGGCCCGCACTCCCGATGCGAGCGCGATCAAGGATGACATGATCCGCCAGATCGTCGGCCAACTGAGCATCCCGACGCGGCTGCAATACGCCCTGTCGCAACGCTATTACTACGAGGCGCTTGCAAGGGGCGGGCTGTTCTGGCCGCAGATGCATCCGCAGGGCTATTGGGTTTCGGGCCATGACAGCCGCCGCCGGCGCTGGCTGGTGCATTGGGCGGTCTATGACAGCCAGTTGAACGTGCCGATCCTGTATCTGATGGATGTCGACGATACCGGCCGCCGACCGCTGACCGACGATCCGAAACGCTGGCCCGAGGTGCGGGCGCATCTTCTGGCGCAATCGGTGGCCGGGCTGCAACTGGTGACGATCGCGCAGGGGTTTGACCGCGATTTCGACTCGCTGCACCCCTATCGGCTGCGGCGGCTGACGCTTGGTCCGGCCTATTCCGCCGGTTTCACCACGCAGGAAGGCCCGATCCGCGAGGTGCTGGAAAACGCCAATGCCCCGGCGGGCGAGGATTGGGCCATGGCCATGACCATCGAGGATCTTCAGGCCGAACGCGCGATCATGGAAACCAGCGGCCTGTTCGGCGTGACTGAACGGCAGGTTTTCCGGCTGGACCCGCTGAACCAGCACGGGGCGGGGCAGGGGGCGACCTCGGCCACACGGCTGCTGGTCTTGCCTCAGCGGCCCTATCAGGCGCTGGTGACGCTGGACCCGCCCGGTTTCCGAAATATCCGCAAATATGTGCCCGGTCCCGATGGCCGGGTGACGGGTTATCGTTAGGGCCGTGGCGGCGGGGGCGCATATCCTGTGGCGCCGGCTGGACCGGCCCGGTCATGATGCCTGCCGGTTGTGGTCCGAAGGCGCATTGTGGCGGATCGAGGGCATGGCGGTCTGGGCCGACGCGAGTGGCCCGGCCCAGATCGCATATGAGGTTTCGGCCAGCGAGGATTGGGTAACCCGCAGCGCACGGCTGATGGGGCGCGCTGGAAAGCGGGCGGTCAGCCTGTCGATCCATCGCGACGATCTGGGAAACTGGCGGGTGAACGGCGAATCCGTGCCCGAGGTGACGGGCCTGCGCGATATCGACCTGGGCTTTACCCCAGCCACGAATACGCTGCCGATCCGCCGCATGCGCGCCGCGCGTCAGGACGGCGCTGATCTGGCTGGCGCATGGCTGGACCCGGATGACTGGCAGCTGAAGCCGCTGCCGCAGCATTACGAAAGGCGCGGGGACAATGGCTGGCATTACCGCTCGCCCAGCCATGATTTCACCGCGGATTTGACAATTGATGGCGACGGGCTGGTTACAGACTATCCGCCGCTTTGGATTAAAGAGGTTTGAATGGACGCGCGTAACGAAATGGAACTGCCCGAGGCCGAGATCAGGGCGCATTACGCTCAGGCGCTGAGCCTGCTGAACGGGTTCGACCATGCCCCGCGCCTTGGAAAGCCAACCGCTGCCAGCGCCGCCGCCGCAACCACAGCGCCCGAACGCTCGCCCGGCATTCCCCGGACCTCGCGCTTTCGCTCTACCACGCCGGGGCTGGCGGGGCGCACGACCGCGCGGCCCTCGGGCGTGCAGCTGATCGACCGGATTGAAGGCATCGGCGGCGACGATCTTCCCTCGCCCGCCGCCGCGACTGCGGCGCGCGCCTTGCGCCGGGCGCTGGCCATCGCGCTGGCCGTTGCGGATGAGGTCGCCGCACGCTCTGGCGCGGCAGAAATGAAGCGCGCCAATCTGGAAGGCCGCCTGCCAGCGGAAAAGCGGACCGAGTTTGGTGAATTGCTGGCGGTGGAAGCACTGGCCGCGCTGTCCGTCTTTGCCAATGCCACGGCCTTTCTGCTGGCCGAACATGCCGGCCCCGAAACGGTCGAAGGCATCACCGCCGACGAGATTCTGACCGACAGCCCGCTGACCGCCCTGCAAGGCGCGCTGTGGGAAATGGATCAGAACCTGACCCGCGCCAGTGATGACAAAACCCTGATTGCCGCCGCCATCGCCTTTGCCGAGGCGCTGTCAGCCGCCGTCGCTGCCCGCGCGGAAACCGCCCCCCGCACCGGCGCCTTCACCGGCGCAAGCTGGCGCGTGGCGGCTGATGATTTCCCCATCGCCGGCTTTGCCCCCGCGACAAAGGCGCGCGGCAAGCCGCTGATCATGGCCTTCAAGAAACCGGAAGAGGTGATCGGCAACGCCATTGCCAAGCATCAGGCGATGCGGCTGGCGCGGATGCTGGCGGCCTATGATTTCGACCGGCGGATGAACCCTTTCGTGGAACTGGGTGGCTTTGTCTTTACCTTTCTGGGCGACGGCAAACCCGGCACCGGCAAGACCACGCTGATCCAGATGATGGCGGGGATGCTGAACGATTACTGCACCATTGGCGGCTATCCCTTCCGCTATGCCAACCTGTCCGTGGACAATATCGACAGCTATCAGGGCAAGTCGGGCCAGAACGCGCGGGCCTTTATCGACAGCATCATCGACCCCTCGGTCATCGGTTTCGGCACCATCGACGATATCGACCAGATCGCCGGCAAACGCGGCGACCGACAGTCATCCGCCGGTCAGCAGGAAATCACCGCCGTGCTGATGGAAGCCTTTGCCGGTGCCAGCACCGTGGTGCGCGGCAATTGCACATTCGGGATGTTTTCCAACTATGCCGAGAATATCGACGACGCCCTGCGCCAGCGCGCCGCCGCCCGTTTCCTGATCGACGGGCCAAAGACGCGGGCCGATTACATCGACATTCTCTCGCTGCTTCTGGGCAAGCGCCACGACATCCCCGTCGGCCAGCACGATCTGATGAAGGCGCAGGCCATGGAAAAGGCCGTCGCAGAAAGCTATGAGGGCCATTCCCGCCCGCACGAGGCTGGCTTGGAAAAGGTCTTTGGTGAGGTCACGGCGCAATATGGCGATCTGACCGATCTGGCCGAACTGGGCAGCTATCTTTACGCCATTTCGCAGGCCGAGCCACGTTTCACCGGCCGCGCGGTCAAGAACATCACCGACGCGGTCAAGGCCCGCGCGATGGATTTCGACATGCCCGACGAGTGGTTCGAAACGCCCGAGCCGTTCCTGCACCAGCCCTATGCGCGCAAGCTTGAGATGATCTCGGCCCTGCGCCAGCCGATCACGACGCGGATGGTGGTGCAGGAAATCAACCGCTATGCCGACAGCGAGTGGCGCTATAGCGACAGCGCCGATGAACGCGCCATCGACGATGCAGTGCGCGGGATGGAGCGGATGGCCGAGGCGCAGAAGCGGTATCGGGGGGATGCCTAGGCGATGGCATTCTACTTTCCTCCGCCTTGGTATGTATTGCTGCTGTATACGTCGATCATCGCTGTTCTGCCGGCGCTTCTGTCGCTGTTGGTGATCTGGCTTGTCGAACGGCATGCTGCGCGATTGGGGATGGTTCAAATGCTGGTCATACAGGCATTAGGGCAAGCCATTGGTTTCGCGTCATTCATGGCCTTTCTGGGGCGGGATATGCGGGATATCATCAAGGTCGCGCCGATGATGCCGCTGTTCACAATCCCCGTTTGGGTCGGGGCTGTATGGCTTTATTCGCGATACGGGCGGCGGTTGGTTCGGGCATGAGAATTGCGGATGCCATCAGCATGAAACCAACCAATCAGCAGCGGTCGATGCCATCCGCATCCCCAAGGTGACGCCATCACAAGTTCCCCGATCATATTGGCACTGGCCGGCCGGTTTCTTGGAACCCTGTTGCCAAGTGGCGTGGTCCAGAATGCAGTGAATGAATGGATCAAGGGTGACAGCCTGTTCAAATCGCTGATCACGCTGCTGGTCGGTGCTACGGTCCTTGCCGCCGCTTGCCTGGTGTTCCTGTCGCCGACCACGCCCCTGCGCCAGACCGCTGCATATGTCCGCTTGCCTGATGGGTTGATCGCCTTGGCGATATTCTGGCCGCCTGTCGCCCTGGGCGCGACTTGGGCGCTGTTGCGCGGCAAGTCCGGCCATCTCGTTCTTGCGATCGTTGTGGGCTCGCTGCTTACGTTGGGTGCAGTGTTGTTCGGATGCTCGGCATTTTTTGGCGTCTTGTCTTTGGTTGACGCTTGCAGCGCCTCGAACCAGGGCATTTTGCGGGCGTTCTTCGCCATGTTGACGGCGCCGCTGTTTCTGGGTGCAATCTCGGGACGATTTCAAAGGAGCATGCTGCCATGAAACGCCTCATCGAAAAGGGCCTGATGTTTGGCAACCTGATCCGGGTGAACTCGACCGCTTGGGTCGGGCTTTATAACCGTGCGCTGAAAAAGATCACCGGCCGCGAAACCGCGCTGACGGAATTTCACATCGACATCAGCGGCTATTCCCCCGAAATCGGGGATGAGCTGGGCGATATGGGTTATCTGCGTCCCGATGGCGGCAACCGTCAGTTCATCCTGCTGACGACCGAGCAAAAGACCGCGCCGCTGCTGAACGCGGATCTGTCCGTGCTGCGCGACGTGCTGCGTGCCTTTATCGAGGATAACGAAAGCCAGCTGTTCAGCCTGACTGCCCGCGATGCGGTGCTGGGCGAGATCGACGATCAGGTCTGGCAGGTCTCGGGTCCGGCGGATCTGCTGAACATCCGTCACCTGAAGGTCAGCGCCGATACCACCGGCAATCACGTGGCCGAGGCCGACCGGCTGACCGCCATGATCCAGCAGTTCCGCGCCCAGCCCGATGCCTGGTGGGATGATGTGCTGATCGCGCGGATGATCGAGCAGGCGCAGAAATCCGGCGATGTGCTGCGCAACCCCGTGCATCTGCAAAAGACCGATTTCGAGGTTCCCGATTTCTGGACAGCCGATTTCGGCGGTGTCTATGTCATGCGCTCGGCCAAGCAGCCGGCGATGATCTTTGCCGATCCCGCGCAGCGCATCGACATCCATGGCACCACCACCATGTCGCTGGATCAGCGCAATGCCATTGCCGCCTGGCTGGCCCGCAATGCGCTGGCCGAACCGATCATCAGCGCGCGCGGCGCCGACGCCGCGCCGATCCTGCGCCAGAAGATCGACTTTGTGCTGGTCGACGCCGCCACCCAACTAAAAATCGACACCGGCAACAGCAGCCGGGCCGAGCTGCGCCGCGCCGCCGCCCGCATGGGCAGCCAGTTGCCGGCCGAGGTCCGGGGCCTGGCCAATCTGCTGCGCTATGCCGAACAGGGTGGCGACTGGCCGGTCATCGACAGCAGCGATCCGGCCTATTTCTATGCCATCCGCGCCACGCCGGGGCCGGCGCGCGATCTGGTAAATCGGATGCTGTCCGAACTGGGCCCCGATGATGTGCGTCAGCTGTTCATCACCCATAAGCCGCTGTTCTATCGGCTGTATCAGACCTGGGACGACCAAAAGCGCGAATATGTGGCCGAGTTTCTGGCCCGCGAATACCAGATCGACAAACAAGGCACCCGCGACGCCTTGTTCGGGCCGGAACCGGGCATGGCCGAACCCGAACGCCAGCAGCCTGTCGCTGGCCCATGGGGTGCCGCGCGTGCTAGCCTGACCGAGGCGGCCGCCGTGCCGAATGTCAAAGGCCCATGGGGAGGCTGACGGGTGATCGCACTGTTTCGATTGATGCTTTTGGTGCTGTTGCTGGAAGCGCTGTTCTATTTCCTGTTCTGGATCTATATCCGCTCGCTTCGGCGTGAAACGCTGGAAGGTGAATGGGACCAACGCCATCCCGACAAGGCAGGGAACAACCCGCAGCGCGCCGAGTTTGTTCGAAAGTCGATGGTCGGATTCGAAAAAAGCCTGCGGGCGCGGTTGCTGTGGCTGGTCTTTATCCTGCCCACGGCCGCGATCATGGGGATCGTCTATTGGGTCAACTGGCAGTAAGGGGCCGCAAATGTATTATGTAAAGGTCGTCTTTGGGGTGCTGCTGGGCGTGATCGTCTTTGCCTTTCTGGACTATACGCTGCCTTCGAAGAATACGGTCAGGATCACCAATACCTATAACCGGCTGACCTATATCAGCCCCACCAACAGCATCTTCTATGCCAGCGACGATACCGGCACGGTCGAGAACCAGCAGGGTCAGCGCGACATACGTTTCATCGACACGGTGCGCCCCAACGGCAAGGTCTTTGTCTATCGTAACGAGGATACCGGCTGGATCTGGCCGCCTTATTTCAAATATGACAGCTCGAACCTGCATTCCGAGGCGACGAACCTGCAATCGACGGCACAAAGCCCGCAATGGGTCAGCGTCACGGCCTATGGCTGGCGGGTGCCGTGGCTGTCGATCTATCCCAATGCGATTTCCATCGACACGGTGGCCGGTCCGACCGAAAGCCCGCGCAACTGGCCTGCGATCATCATCTGCACCGTGCTGCTGGTTTTCCTGCTGCTGATCTGGCGCATGTGGGCGCAGTTCCGCCAGCGCACCATCGACCCGGCCGTCGCCCGCGTGGATCAGGCCTGGGACGACGTCGAGACCCGCGCCGACGCCGCCCGCGACCGCGTCGTATCCGAGGCCAGCGAAGCCAAGGGTCGGTTCAGCGGTTGGTTGGGGACGTGGCGGGGCAAGCCTCGCCCCTGATTGTCTGCCGCCGGGGTCTTGTGCTGCCAAAACAGCGCAGCCAGCCCCGGCAACAGGCGTCGAAACGGGGGCGCGCCAATCCGGTAGAACTGCTCTTCAGTCAGTTTTTTCCGCAGATGCGGCTGGATCATCGGAAACATGATAGCTGCCTTTCATTTTCATGGTTGAAAAGATAACCTGCGGATTCGGGTCGATACATGACCTGAATCCGCAAGGTATCTTTCAAAAATGAAAAACATCAGCTGGGATGACCTTCAGATTTTCTACCATGTCGCCGCGACGGGAGGCCTGTCCGGCGCGGCCCGTGCGCTGGATCTCAGCGCGCCAACCATCGGGCGCCGAATGTTGGCGCTGGAGCAGATGACAGGTCAGGCGCTGTTTCACCGATCCCAGACGGGCTATGCCCTGACCCGTGCCGGCGAGACGCTGCTGGTCAAGGTTCGCGCCATGCACGCGGCGGCGCGTCCGGTCCATGATCTGCTGGGGGCCGAGGCCGAAACGCCGCTGGTCCGGCTGTCGGCGGGCACCGCCACGGCCATGTTTCTGGTTGACCGGTTCGCTGCCCTGACCCGGCCCGGCGACGATTTTCGCCTGAACGTGATCACCACCGAGGCGGTTCTGGACATCGCTCATCGCGAGATCGACCTCGGCATCCGCAACCGCCCGGCCGAGACCGGCAATCTGGCCTCGCGCCCGCTTGGCACCCTGCGCTTTGCCCCCTATCGCAGTTGGGCGGCACCGCGCCCCGAACTGCTGGAATGGGTGGCGATGGACCCGGCCCATGCGCGCCATCCGGCGGCGAAATGGCTGCATGCGCAGGATTTGCCGATCCGCGCGATGGCCAACACGGTGGCCACCTTGCACCAGCTGGTCCGCGCCGGGGCGGGGATCGGGGTGATGCCCTGCATGATCGCCGATGCCGATCCGGCACTGGCGCGCGCCGGCCCGCTGATCGAGGATCTGACCGAGACGCAGCATCTGGTCATGCATGACGACGACCGCCACCGCCCGCATATCCGCCGCCTGATTGACCGCATCGTTCAGGTTTACAAGGACAATGCCGAATTGCTGGGGGGCGCGCGTCCGCTGCGCGGGTGACGCCGCACGCCGCTTGCCGCCCGGCGCGGGCGCGGCTAGGCTCGTGCGATCCGCAAGGCCGAGGGGACCATGACCGCCAGCAACCGAAATCCCGGCACCGATCTGCGCCTCGACTGGTTCGAGGGCATTCGCATCAACACGCCCGCCGTCGAACGCCGCGCGGCGACGCTGCCTGCGCGGCGTAGCCTGAAGAAGGACTGGCAGGCCGCATGGCTGCTGAACGCCGTGCGCTGCATCGACCTGACGACACTGGCGGGCGACGATACCGAAAACCGCGTGGCGCGGCTGTGCGCCAAGGCGATGCAGCCCATCGCCCCGGAACTCTTGGATAAAGTGGGCGTCGAGAGCCTGACCACCGGCGCCGTCTGCGTCTATCCGACCATGGTTGCCGCTGCGAAACGCGCGCTTGGCAATTCCGGTGTGCCCGTGGCCAGCGTCGCCACCGGCTTCCCCGCTGGCCTGATGCCCTTGGACCTGCGCCTTGCCGAGATTCGCTATGCCGTCGATCAGGGCGCCGATGAAATCGACATCGTCATTACCCGCGCCCATGTGCTGCAAGGCAATTGGGCCGCGCTTTATGACGAGATCAGCGCCATGCGCGAGGCCTGCGGGGCCTCGAAAATGAAATCCATCCTTGCCACCGGCGATCTGAAATCGCTGGAAAACGTGGCCAAAGCCAGCCATGTCGCCATGCAGGCAGGCAGCGACTGGATCAAGACCTCGACCGGGAAGGAAGGGGTGAACGCCACCCTGCCGGTGTCGCTGGTGATGTGCCGCACCATCCGCGACTACCGCGAACAAACCGGCCATAAGGTCGGCTTCAAGCCCGCCGGGGGCCTGCGCACGGCCAAGGATGCGATCAGCTGGCAGGTGCTGATGAAAGAGGAACTTGGCACCGACTGGCTGAAGCCCGACCTGTTCCGCATCGGCGCATCGTCCCTTTTGGGCGATATCGAGCGCCAGATCAGCCATCACGTCACCGGCCGCTATGCCGCCGGTTACCGCCAAGCCATCGCCTGAGGGAATTATGACCAGCGTGAGCGAACTCATGAACAGCATGGAATACGGCCCCTCGGTCGAAGACAGCGCCGCCGTGCGCGACTGGCGGCGGGCGAACGGTCCGTTCGGCCATTTCATCGGCGGCAAGTTCACCAAGCCGGGCCAGACCTTTACCACCAGCGACCCCTCGACCGGGCAGGCGCTGGCCGAGGTGACGCAGGGCACGGCTGACGATGTCGAGGCCGCCGTCAAGGCCGCGCGCCGCGCGCAAAAGGGCTGGGCGGCGCTGTCGGGGTCGGAACGGGCGCGCTACCTCTATGCCATCGCGCGGCATGTGCAGAAGCGCGAGCGTTTCCTGTCGGTGCTGGAGACGCTGGATAACGGCAAGCCGATCCGCGAAAGCCGCGATATCGACGTGCCTCTGGTGGCGCGGCATTTCTATCATCACGCGGGTTGGGCGGAACTGCGCGACAGCCAGTTTCGCGGCCATGCGCCGCTTGGCGTTTGCGGCCAGATCATCCCGTGGAACTTTCCGCTGCTGATGCTGGCCTGGAAGATCGCGCCCGCCTTGGCCGCCGGGAATACAGTCGTTCTGAAACCTGCCGAATACACGCCCCTGACCGCGCTGGCCTTTGCCGAAATCTGTCAGGAAATCGGCCTGCCTGCGGGCGTGGTCAATATCGTCACCGGCGACGGTGCGACGGGGGCGGCCATCGTGGCCTCGGATGTGGACAAGATCGCCTTCACCGGCTCGACGGAAGTGGGCCGCGCCATTGCCGCCCAACTGGCGGGCACGGGCCGCAAGCTGACGCTGGAACTGGGCGGCAAATCGCCCTTCATCGTCATGGAGGACGCCGACCTTGACGCCGCTGTCGAGGGCGTCGTGGATTCCATCTGGTTCAATCAGGGTCAGGTCTGTTGCGCCGGTTCGCGTATCCTCGTGGCCGAGGCCGTGGCGCCGCGCTTTGAATCGCTGTTGAACGCGCGCATGTCGAACCTTCGCCTTGGCCCGCCCTTGGACAAATCCACCGATGTCGGCGCCATCGTCGATCCGGTGCAGAAGGACCGCATTCAGGCCATCTGCCGCGCCGCCACCGATGCGGGCGCCGAACTGGTCGGCGGCCAGCCGGGCGAGGGCTGTTTCATCGCGCCGGGCTATCTGAAGAATATCACCCCGACCAATCCGGGGATGGAGCAGGAAATCTTCGGCCCTATCGCCACCCTGTCCACCTTCCGCACGGCGGATGAGGCGGTCGAGCTGGCCAATAACACCCGCTACGGTCTGGCGGGTTCGGTCTGGTCGGAAAGCGCCACCGTCGCCACCGATCTGGCCGCGCGGATCAAGGCGGGCGTGGTCTGGATCAACTGCGCCAATTTCTTCGACGCGGCGGCGCCCTTTGGCGGCTATCGCGAAAGCGGCTTCGGGCGCGAGGGCGGCTTTACCGGCATGCTGGACTATCTGGCCGAACCGCCCGTGCGCGCCCGCAAGGAACCCGAGGCCAGCGCCCCCCTCACCGCCCCCGGCGGTGAGGGCAAGGGCGGCGGCATCGACCGCACGGCCAAGCTCTATATCGGCGGCGCGCAGAAGCGCCCCGATGGCGGCGCGAATTATGCCGTGCCGGGCGGCATGGCGCCGCTTGGCAGCCGCAAGGATATCCGCAACGCCGTCGAGGCCGCAGCCAAGGCCGGAAAATGGGCCGGCATGGGCGGGCACGCCCGTGCGCAGGTCCTCTATTACATCGCCGAAAACCTTGCCGCCCGCGCTGACGAGTTCGCCAAACGCACCAGCAAGGCCGAGGTTCAGGCCACCATCGACCGCGCCTTTCACTATGCCGCTTGGGCCGACAAGTTCGATGGCCGCAATGTGCAGGCCAAACCCGGTCATCTGGTGAACGTCCTGCCCGAGCCTTACGGCGTCATCGGCATCGCCTGCCCGAACGGGCAATCGCTGGCCGGGTTCATGTCGCTGGTCATGCCCGCCATCGCGATGGGCAATGCCGTCGTGGCGATCCCGGCGCAGGACGATCCGCTGCCGGTTCTGGACCTTTATCAGGTGTTCGATACCTCGGACCTGCCGGGCGGTGTGGTCAATATCGTGACCGGGGTGAAGGACGAATTGGCCCGCGTGCTGGCCGCCCATGATGAGGTCGCGGCGCTGTGGTATGTCGGCGACAGCGCCGGTCTGGCGGGCGTGGAAAAGGCTGCTGGCGGCAATCTGAAGCCCGTCTGGTCGCCCGAGAACCGCGACTGGACCGGCCCGCAGGCGCAGGGCGAAAGCTTCCTGCGCCACGCCACCCAGACCAAGACCATCTGGCTGCCCTATGGCGCGCTGCCCGCCGGGACCGGCAGCGCGGCTTACTAGGGGGTCACGCCCATTCAGCGCGTCGGGCGACAGCCGCCCGGCGCATCAGTGCCGTGTCGATATCGACGGCCACGAAAACCGCACCCGCATCGGCGGCGGCGCGGGCCAGATTCTGGTCGGGCGACAGAAAGCCCGCAGGCATCCCGGCAGCTGTCAGCCGCTGAATGGTCTCGACGATCTTGGCTTTGACCTCGGGGTGGGCGGCATTGCCCAGATGCCCCATTGAAGCCGCAAGATCAGCAGGCCCGATGAACACCCCGTCAATGCCTTCGATGGTGACGATCTCGTCCAGATGCTCCAGCGCCTCAAGGGTTTCCAACTGGATCAGCAGGCAGATTTCTTCATGCGCGCGATTGGCGTAGTCGGGGATCGCCCCGTAAAGCGAGGCCCGCGACAGCCCCGACACGCCCCGCATTCCAAGCGGCGGGTAACGCACGGCGGCCACCGCCGCCCGCGCCTCGTCCGCCGATTGGACATAGGGGATCAGCAGGGTCTGCGCGCCGCCATCCAGCAGCCGCTTGATATCCACCGCGTCATTCCAGCCGGGCCGCACGATGGCGGTGATCGGATAGGGCGCCGCCGCCCGCAAAAGCGGCATCAGGTCGGTGGAATCCATCGGCGTATGTTCGGCATCCAGCAGAATCCAGTCATAGCCGCAATTTGACAGAAGCTCGACATTGCTGGGATCGGGGATCGAGCACCAGACGCCGATCTGGCGCTGATTGGCCTTGATCGCGGCTTTGAAGGCGTTTTTCGGCAGATCCATTGGCGCATGTCCTTACGGCTGAGTCGTGGGATATTTGGTATACAATTCTTGCCGCGCCGGACCGGTATTGCAACCCGTCATCCGCCCTGTCCGGGCACCACAATCTGGCCACTGGCGGCGGCCTGCTTGACCGCCTCGATCACCTCCAGCGCGGCCAGACCGTCGCGTGCGGTGACAAGCGGTGGTTCCTCGCGCCGGATCACCCGGCCGAATTGCGCCGCCTGCAAGACCAGTGGATCGGCGAAATCGAAGGGAATGCGGGTGGCGCTGATCGGTTGCCACCAGCCGCGCTGGCCGGGATTGGTCCACAGGGTCAGGCTGGGCAGGGCAAGCGAGCCATCGGTGCCCGCGATCCAGTAGCAATCCTGCGAGGTGGCCGGGTAGGCGGGGTTTTCCCGCGCCGTCAACTCCCAGCTAAGCGGCGTCAGCGCGGTGTCGCTGACATTCACCGTGCCAAGCGCGCCGCTCTCGAATTGCAGGGTTATGGTTGCCGTGTCCTCGACCTCAAACCCGCGAATGGCGCTGGATTCCATCGCCTGCAACCGGGTGATCGGACCACAAAGATGCAGCATCAGGTCGATGTCATGGATCAGGTTCAGATAGACCGGGCCGGCACCCTGGGCACGCCGCCAGCCGGCTTCGAAATAATCGTCCGGTTTCAGGAACATGGCGCTGCCCTGGACCGAGGCGATGCGGCCAAGCGTTCCGCCTGCGATCAGCTGCTTGGCTTTCACGATCAGCGGGTTGTGGCGGCGGTGATGGCCGGTGGCGACAGGGATGCCGGCCTGTTCGCCCGCATCTACGATGGCGCGGGCGCTTGCTAGATCCGAGGCCAGCGGCTTTTCCACCAGAACCGGCAGACCGGCGGCAATGCAGGCCAGCGCGCCCGATGCGTGCAGCTGGTTGGGCGTGGCCAGAATAACGCCGTCCGCGGAGCCGGCGGCCAGCATCGTTTCAATTCGGTCGAACAGGGGCACGCCGAATTCAGACGCGGCGGTTTCGGCCGCAGGCGTCGGATCGGTGAAGCTGGCCAGCGTCACGCCGGGCGCGATCGTAATGGCCCTGGCATGGGCGCGGCCGATCAGACCGGCGCCGACGACTGCGATGCGACTGGCCGGCGGGACCACCGGCCTAGCCTTTCGTCAGCTGGACGATACGACGTGTCGCAGCGGCATAGCCCTCGATCCCCAGCCCGGCGATCACCCCATCGGCGCGCAGCGAGACATAGGAATGGTGGCGGAATGCCTCGCGCTTGTGAACCTGGCTGATATGGACCTCGATCACCGGGCCTTCGAACGTGTGCAGCGCGTCAAGCACCGCGACCGAGGTATGGGTCAGCGCCGCAGGGTTGATGACGATGCCCACGGCCTGTTCACGGGCCTCGTGGATCCAGTCGACGATCTGGCCCTCGTAATTCGATTGCAGCAGGCGGATGGCATAGCCCGCGCCGGCGGTGTCGCGGCACAGGCGTTCCACATCCTCCAGCGTCTCGCGGCCATAGATCTCGGGCTGGCGCTTGCCCAGCAAGTTCAGGTTAGGCCCGTTCAGCACATAGATCGTCTTCATCCGCTTTCCCCAGATCAGCCGCGACTGATGCCGTTCTAGCGCCGATGCGACGGGTGGTCAGCCCCCGAACAGCGCCGCATGTTCCTGACGCAAGGCGGCCTTCTGCACCTTGCCCATGGTGTTGCGCGGCAATTCGTCGACCACGATCACCTGCTTGGGCTGCTTGAACCTGGCCAGCCGGTCGGCAAGCCCCTCAATGATCGCGGCTGCGTTCAGTTCGGCCCCCGGCTGGCGCGCCACCACTGCCACCACACCCTCGCCGAAATCGGGATGCGGCAGGCCGATTACCGCGCTTTCAAGCACGCCGGGCAGGGCGTCTATGACCTCTTCCACCTCTTTGGGATAGACGTTGAACCCGCCCGAGATGATCAGATCCTTGCCGCGCCCGACGATGGTGACATAGCCGTCCGGGTCCGCCGTTGCCAGATCGCCGGTAATGAACCAGCCATCCGGGCGCAGTTCCTCGGCGGTCTTTTCGGGCATCCGCCAATAGCCCTGAAAGACATTGGCGCCGCGCACCTCGATGGTGCCGATCCCGCCCGGCGTGACCTCGGCGCCGCCATCCATGATCCGCAGCTCGACGCCCGGCAGGGGAAAACCCACGGTGCCCGCCCGCCGCTCGCCCTCGTACGGGTTCGAGGTGTTCATATTGGTTTCGGTCATGCCATAGCGTTCAAGAATGCGCTGGCCTGTGCGGGCCTCGAACGCGCGGTGGGTTTCGGCCAGCAGGGGCGCACTGCCCGATGTGAACAGACGCATATGACCCGCAAGATCGCGGTCAAAACCGGGCTGATCCAGAAGCCGGGTATAAAAGGTTGGCACGCCCATCATGGATGTCGCCTGCGGCATCAGCGACATGACCTGTCTGGCGTCGAATTTCGACAGCCAGATCATCGCGCCGCCGGCCATCATCATGATGTTGCTGGCCACGAACAGCCCATGCGTGTGAAAGATCGGCAGCGCATGAAGCAACACGTCATCAGCCGTGAAGCGCCAGTAATCCACCAGCACCTGTGCGTTTGACAAAAGGTTCCGGTGGCTCAGCATCGCGCCCTTCGACCGGCCCGTCGTGCCCGACGTGTAAAGGATCGCGGCCAGATCATCGGGCCCGCGTTCCACCGGCGTCTGGCTGTCTGGCATATCGGCCGCCGCATCCATCAGGCTGCCACGGCCATTTCCGGCGAGCGTCATCAGCGGTGCGGTTGACATACCCATGAAGGCATCGCGCTGGCCTTCGCGCCCAGGGTCGCAGACGACAAGCGCAGGTTCGGCGTCACCGACGAAATAAGCGATCTCGGCCGGGGTATAGGCGGTGTTCAGTGGCAGGAACACGGCCCCCGCGCGCAGACAGGCCAGATACAGCGCCAACGCCTCGGGCGATTTTTCCACCTGCGCGGCCACCCGGTCGCCGGGCGCGACGCCCTTGGCCACCAGCAGATTGGCCAGCCGCGCCGACAGTCGGTCGATATCGGCATAGCTTAGCGCATTGCCGTCAGGCAGGATCAGAAAGGCGCGTTCGGACCCCTGATGCGGCCCCATCAAAGCGTCGTAAAGCGTGTTGGTCATGACAGCCCCCCGGTTCTTTTATTCTGTCTTGTCACCTGACCGGCCCCATCACAAGGTCCGGCAGCCCGGTCGCGATCTGCGGAAAGATCGACAGGATCACGATCCCCAGCACCATCATGCCCACGAAGGGCAACGAGCCCATCAGGATGTCTCGCAGCGAGATACGCGGCGCGATCGAGTTGATGACGTAAAGGTTCAGCCCGACCGGCGGCGTGATAAGGCCGATTTCCATGTTGATGGTCAGGATGACGGCGAACCAATAGGGATCGAAGCCATGCGCATCCAGGATCGGCATCAGGATCGGCGCGGTCATCAGGATGATCGCCACCGGGGGCAGGAAGAAGCCGGCGAACAGCAGAAACAGGTTGATGATCCCCATCAGCACCCAGCGGTTCACCTCCAGCCCGGCGATCCAGCCCGCAAGCGATTGGGTGATGAACAGCGATGACAGCGCGAAGGCGAACAGTTCCGCCGCGCCGATGATCAGCATGATCATCACCGCCTCGCGGATGGTATCGCGAAAGATCGCGGCCATCGGGCGCGGGCTCCACATCTTGTAGATCACCGCGACCAGCAGGATGCAGATCAGCGCGCCCGCGCCTGCGGCCTCGGAGGGCGTGGCGACGCCGCCGTAAAGCACGAACAGGATCGCCGCGACAATCATCAGGAAGGGCAACACGCGGGGCAGGTTTTCCAACCGCTCGGCCAGGGAATAGCGGCGGGTCAGATCGCCAAGGCCAATGCCGCGCCGCCAGCAGTCGAACAGCGCCCAGGCCATGAACAGCAGGGTCAGCATCAGCCCCGGCATCAACCCGGCAAGGAACAGACGTCCGATGCTGGTTTCGGTCGAGATGCCATAGACGATCATGGTGACCGAAGGCGGGATCAGAATGCCAAGCGTGCCACCCGCCGCGATGGACCCGGCAGCAAGACTGTCGGGATAGCCGCGCTTGGTCATTTCGGGAATGCCCATCTTGCCGATGGCGGCGCAGGTGGCGGGGCTGGATCCCGACAGCGCGGCAAACAGCGCACAGGCGCCGATATTCGACATGACCATCCCGCCCGGCACGCGATACAGCCAGCGGTCAAGTGCCTCGTACAGGTCTTTCCCGGCCGGGCTGGAGGCGATGGCCGCCCCCATCAGGATGAACATCGGGATCGAGACAAGGCCGAAATTGGCAAGGCCGACCCAGAAGGTCTCGGCCACGCCATCCAGCACGAAGAAGCCCTCGGACAGGACCAGCGCGACGATGGCCACGGTGCCAAGGGCAAAGGCGATCGGCGTGCCGGCGGCCAGCAGGACCAGCAGGGCGATCAGAACGGCGAAACCGGCAAGGGCGGGCGACATCTCAGACCTCTTCCATCGGTGGCGGGGCAAGGTCGGGTCGCAGCGCCAGCACGATATCGGCCAGCAATTGCAACAGCATCAGCCCCATCGCCACCGGCAGCGGCCAGAACGGAATCCACAATGGCAGGGCCCAGACCGTGTCGGTCGTCCAGCCGCCATGGATCGCCTCGACCAGAAAACGCACGCCCGACCAGGTCATCGCGCCAACGAAGATGATCGAGGCGATGGCGGCGATCAGTTCCATCACCCGGCGCCAGCCGGGGCTGGCCGCCTGCACCAGCACATCGACGCCGACATGCCCGCGCAGGGCCAGCACATAGGGCGACCCCAGCAGCATCGCCGCCGTGGTGGAATAGATCACGAATTCAGTCTGCCAGATGGTCGATCCGTTCATGACATATCGGATCACCACCATTTGCGTGACGACCACCACAGCCGCCACCAACAGCGCCATCGCCGCCCAGCCACACAGCCGCGCGGCCCAGCCCAGAATTGCCAGATAGGCCCTCATCCCCGTCCCTCGCCTGGAAAAGGTCAGGCGGGGTCGTTTGCGCCCCGCCCGCCCGGATCATTCGACGGCCAGCGCCTGGTCGATCAACTCCTTGCCGCCCTCGACCTCTTCGGCGAACTTTTTATACGAGGTCTCTTGCGCGATTTGCAGCCAGGCGTCGTAGTTTTCGCCGGTCATGCTGACGACCTGCACGCCCGCATCCTCGAACTGCTTGATCATCGCATCATCCAGGCCGGCGGCCTGCTGGGCGAACCAGTCCTCGGCCTTTTGACCCGCATCCATCAGCGCCTGCTGCTGTTCGGGCGACAGCCGGTCATAGACCTTTTTCGAAATCAGGATCGGCTCATACATGAACCACAGCGCATTTTCGCCCGGCGCGGTCAGGCAGGTGGCCTGTTCGAACAGGCGATAGCTGACCATCGACCCCGATGAGGTATTGGCTGCATCCAGCACACCGGTCTGCATGCCGGTATAGATTTCGGACGAAGGCATCGACGAAATCGATGCTCCGGCGCCGACCAGCATCTGCTCAAAGGCGGGTCCGGCCGCGCGGGTGACCTGACCGGCGATGCTTTCGGGCGCCTCGATGCAGTTTTTCTTGCTGACAAAGCCGCCGGCAAGCCAGGCATCGGACAGCACCAGCACGCCCTGATCTTCGATCAGCTTGTGGATGGATTCCATGAACGGGCTGTCATTCAGCCGCGCGGCGCGTTCGTGATTGCGCACCAGCCCCGGCATCAGGGTGACGCTGAACTGCGGCACCCGGCCGGATGCGTAATCCAGCGGGAAGGAACTGATGTCCAATTGGCCACGGGTCAGCGCGCTCCATTGATCGCGGGCCTTGTACAGCGATTCGCCGGGATAGACGCGGATATCCAGCCCCACATCCGCCGCTGCGATTTCTGTGGCGATCATCTGCACCATCTCGTCGCGGGCATCGCCCTTGCCGCCAGGGAACTGGTGGCTGGCCTTCAGGGTCTGCGCATGCACGGCAACCGGCAGGGCCAGCATCAGCGCCGATGCGGCCAAAGTCGTCTTTTTCATGGTTTTCCTCCCTTTGGGGGTGGGCCGCGCGCTCCTCAACGCCTGGGTCGGACCATCCCTGCGGGATCACTTTGACGAAGATGCGGGCCTGGCGCAACAACGCCGGGCATTCGCGGCCTAGTAATCCAGTTGCCCCGATCCGTCGGTCATCGCCCCAGGATAGCCCGAGACAACACGCCAGACGAGATCCTGCATCCAGGCGGCCTGTTCGGGGCTGGTGCCGCCACGCGCGGGCACCCCTGCGGGCAGGCCATGTGGGTCCCGGTTATAGATCACCGCGAAATGGGCCAGGGCGATCAGGTATTTGCCCAGCTCGTTGGGGTGGATCACATCCTCGAACAGCTGCTGCATCTCGGTCAGGCCCGGCGCCTCGCCGGCGGCGATCGCGTCATAGGCGGCGGCCATGATCAGCGGGCCGGGGATCACCTTCATCGCGGGCGAGCCCTCGGGCCGGTTCTTGTTGACGTGGTTTGCGATCTGTTCCCACAGCACCATCTCGCGGTCCATCCGCTGACGGAAGGGGATCTTGCCATCCGAGTCCTTATAGGGGTTTTCGTGATCGGGGCCGGAATCGATGTCGACCCAGGTGGCATACAGGATGGTCGCCGCCCCCTGGCCGTCCTTGCCGTATGTCCAGGCCTGTTCGAACCAGCGCAGGCCCATTTCTTCGGACCTGTGAAAGGGCAGGGTGTTGGACAGCGACACGCGCTCGGTGATGACCATCAGGTCGAACTGGGCCATGGCGGCGGGGTCGCGCAGGTTCGGCTCGGCCGGGTGCTCCCACCGCCATTCCATCGGGCTGCCGGGAATGGTGGATTTGACCAGCGTGGTGCCACGCCCGCCAGCGGCGTTGATCATGTCGCGCAGCGGTTCCATGACGCCATCGGTCAGGCTGTGGCCCGATTCGACAATGCGCAGCCTGGGCAGCGGTTCCTGCCCCCAGGCCCGGCCTGCCGCAGCGGCCAGGATTGCCATTGCCGCCGCTGAGCCGAGGGCGAACTGTCGCCGGGTCACACCCTGCGCCGCCCGCTGCGCCGCCACCGTTTCGCGCTGGAATGTCACGATCATATCACCCCCAAAGCCAGAACCCTTACGATGACCGAATTTAGTCGGCTTCACCCATTCCGGCAAGCAAAGCCAACCGACGCAGGCAGGGTCAGCGCAGGTCCGGCCCCGCCATCAACAGCTTGTCGGGGGTAAAGGGCATGTCGCGCAGGCGGATGCCGGTGGCGTTGAAGATCGCATTGCCGACGGCCGCCGGCACGCCGACGATGCCGATTTCGCCAATGCCCTTGGCGCCGGTGGGGCCGAACCATTCGTCGAACTCGTCGATCCAGATCGCATCCAACCGGCCGATATCTGCATGGGCGGCGATGTGATAGCCGGCGAAATCGGCGTTCACCACATGGCCAAAGCGCGGGTCGGTCACGCTTTCCTCGTGCAGAGCGGCGGAAATCCCCATGGTCATGCCGCCAATCATCTGTGAGCGCGCGGTGACCGGGTTGATGATCTGGCCCGCCGCATAGGCGCCCAGCATGCGCGGCACCCGCACCTCGCCGGTGACGGTATTCACCCGCGCCTCGGCGAAATGCGCACCATAGGCATGCATCGACTGGTTCTTATAGCCCTTGGGCGGCCCGCTGCTGGCCACGACATGCGCGCCCTCGGCCGGTGTCTCGCCATATTTGCCACGGAACTTCCGCGCCGCCCGGATGATCGCGCCGCCCCAGCTATAGGTGCCCGCACTGCCGCCCGCGACCATGGCCAGCGCAAGGCCGGTGCGGCCGATTTCCAGCTGCACCCGGTCCATTGGCACGGACAGCGCATCGGCGGCGATCTGGGTCAGCGCGGTCCATGCGCCGGTGCCGATATCGCTGGCACCCAGTTGCACGACATAGCGTCCGCCCCGGAACCGGATGCGGCAGCGCGTCGGCAGCATATGGACATGCGGAAATGCGGCCGCCGCCACGCCCATCCCGATCAGCCATTCGCCCTGCCGCCGCTGGCCCGGCATGGCGGCACGGTCGGCCCAGCCAAAGGCCGCCGCGCCCTCGGTCAGACAGGCGGTCAGGTTGCGCGTGCTGAAGGGCTTGCCTGTATCGGGGTTGGTTGCAGGTTCGTTGCGCAGGCGCAACTGGACCGGGTCGACGCCGCAGTCATGGGCCAGTTCGTCCATCGCCGTTTCCAGCGCGAACATGCCCGAAAACTCGCCCGGCCCGCGCATGAAGGTGGCCGGTGCGGTATCCAGCACCTGCCGGTGATAGATGGTCCGGCAGGCCGGCGCGGCATAGATCATCCGCGGCCCCCCGCCCGAGGCGTCGATATAGGATTTCAGCCGCGAATCCGGGGCGGTGATGTGATGCTCGATCCCCAGCAACCGGCCCTGATCATCGGCGGCCAGGCGGATGCGGTTATGGCTGGCGGGGCGGTGGCCGGTTGTGGCGAACATCTGTTGCCGGGTCATGGCGTATTTCACCGCCCGACCGCGCAGCTTCTTCGCCGCAAGAATCGTCAGCACTACATGGGGCAGCGGCAGACCCTTGCCGCCGAAACCGCCGCCGGTATAGGGGGCGATGATCTCGATCTGGTTCGGCAACAGCCCCAGAAGCGGGGGCAGAAACAGTTGCGCGGTCAGAACGCCCTGATTTGCGTCCCAAAGGGTCAGCCGCGTCTTTCTTGGATCAAGGCCACCGCCCTTTCGCCAGCGCGCGATCAGGGCGTGCGGTTCCAGCGGGTTATGATGCTGTACCGGGTGGGTATAGACCCCGTCGATCCGGTGTGTGGCAGCTGCCCACGCCGCATCCATGTCACCGCGCGATCGCTGCCCCGGCTCGCCGCCGACCTTTTTGGGCACAGGCAGGTCGGGCAGGTCCGGGGTGAAGGCGGCCTCGAAGGGCAGGGGGCGGCAGGTGACGCGCACCAGCCCCGCCGCGTGCCGCGCGGTTGCGGCATCCGCCGCCACCACTGCGCCGATGAACTGGCCGAAATGCGCGATCTGTGGCGATTGCAGCACCTTCAGCGAGGCATCGGTGCCCAGCCACAGTCGGGGCGCGTTCAGATGGGTCAGCACCAGTTCGACGCCGGGCAGGGACTCGGCAGCACTGGTGTCGATCCGGGTGATCTCGCCCTTGGCCAGCGTGGCGGTGATGGGCCACAGCCACAGCGGGTCATCGACCGGATGTTCATAGGCATAAGGCGCGGTGCCGCTGGCCTTCAGCGGCCCGTCGATCCGACGGCGCGGGGCGCCGATATTGCGGGGATCATTAGGGCGGTTCATGGCGCTGGGCTTTCGTCAATGCCGGCCAGACCGGCCAGCACGGCGACGATGGCATTGCGCAGCATGGGCAGTTTGAAGCCATTGTCATGGCCGGTCTGCGCCTGCGCCAGTTCGACCTCGGCCGCGTCGCGCAAGGCCTGAACCGTCGCCCGTGCCCCGCGCAGCGACTGTTCGGCCAGCCGTGCCCGGTGGGGGCGATGCGCGACCCCGCCAAGCGCCAGCCGGATGTCCTGGATCCTGCCATCCCGAATCTCCAGCGCGGCAGCGACCGAGACCAGCGCAAAGGCGAACGAGGCCCGGTCCCGGATCTTGCGATAGCTGGATCGGGCCGTGGCGGGCAGGGGCGGCAGTTCGATCGCAGTGATCAGCTCGTCACCGGCCAGATTGGTATCCAGCTGCGGGGTATCGCCGGCCGGGCGATGGAAATCGGCAAAGGGGATGCGCCGTTCGCCCTGCCGCCCAAGCGCGATGACCATCGCATCCAGTGCCGCCAGCGGCACACACAGATCCGAGGGATGCACGGCCATGCACTGCCCGCCGGTCTCGAAAATCGCGTTATGGCGGCCAAAGCCCTCCCGCGCAGGGCAGCCGCTGCCGGGATCGCGCTTGTTGCACGGCGTGGCGAGGTTCTGGAAATAGACGCAGCGGCTGCGCTGCATCAGGTTTCCGCCGGTCGAGGCCATATTGCGCAGCTGACCCGATGCCCCCGACAGCAGCGCCTGTGCGACAAGGGGAAAACGCGCGCGGATCAGCGGGTTGGCAGCCAGATCGCTGTTTCGGACCATTGCGCCGATGCGCAGGCCGCCATCCGGCAATTCGTCGATATTGGTCAGGGGCAGGCGGCTGATGTCGATCAGCCGGGTCGGTGTGGCGATGCCCAGCTTCAGATGGTCGATCAGGTTCGTGCCGCCCGCCAGCAATGTGCCGCCTGCCTGCAACTGCGCCACAGCATCAACCGGATCGGCGGCACGGATATAGTCAAAGGGCGTCATTCCGCACGGCCCTCGGCCACGTCGCGGATCGCCGTCAGGATATTGGCATAGGCCCCGCAGCGACACAGATTGCCTGACATACGCTCGCGGATCTCGTCATCCGTCAGGCTGGGGCTGGCGGTCAGGTCGGCGGTGGCGTGGCTTGGCGCGCCATCGGCAAATTCGCGCAGCATGCCCACGGCCGAACAGATCTGCCCCGGCGTACAATAGCCGCATTGCAGCCCGTCATGGTCGATGAAGGCCTGCTGCATCGGATGCAGCGCGCCGGGCCGGCCCAGACCGCCCGCCGTCACCACATCGGCCCCGTCATGGGACAGGGCGAGGCACAGGCAGGACAGCACCCGCCGCCCATCCACAAGCACGGTACAGGCCCCGCATTGCCCGTGGTCGCAGCCCTTCTTGGCCGAAAAATTCCCCAGCCGGTCGCGCAGCACGTCCAGCAGCGTCAGGCGCGGATCAATGGCCAGATCGACGGGCCCGCCATCAACGGTCAGCCTGATGCGTGGTGACATGGATCCCCCTGCCATTGCGTCCGTCCACAGTAAGGGCCGGCCGGGCGTTGTAAAGCCCGAGGCTAGCGCCGCTGGGCGAAGAACCGTTGCAGCAGCTGGCGGGCCTCGTCCGCCGCGATTCCGTCATAGATCTGGGGGCGGTGGTGGCATTGGGGATGGTCAAAGACCCGTGCGCCATGGCTGACACCACCCATGCGCGGATCGTCGGCCCCGAAATACAGGATCTCGATTCGCGCGGCGGATATGGCGGCGGCACACATCGGGCATGGCTCCAGCGTCACCCACAGCGCATGGCCGGGAAGGCGCTGCGACCCGGCGGCGCGGCAGGCGGCGCGGATCACCTGAATCTCGGCATGGGCGGTCGGATCGTGAAGTTCGCGCGTGCGGTTTCCATCTGCGGCGACGACACGGCCCTTTGGGTCGGTCAGCACCGCGCCCACAGGCACCTCGCCCCGCAGGGCGGCGGCGCGGGCCTGCGCCAGGGCCTGTTGCATATGCGAGGTAAAGGCGCGCATCGGCACGTTGTGAAGCCTGCGGGCCGGTTGCGCAATAGCAGACCGTTGCGGGGGGGCGGCATGCAGTTCGTCCTTTCCTTTCAGGACGCGCAGGCGTATTAAACCCGCTTTCAACCACCGCAGTGATGCGCAGGAGAGATCGCCATGACCGATACCCCCCACAGCCCGAATCCCGAAAAACCGGCCGAAGCCGACCGCATCGCCAAGGTGATCGCCCGCGCCGGCGTGGCCAGCCGCCGCGACGCCGAGCGCATGATCATCGAAGGCCGCGTGACGGTGAATGGCGAAAAGATCGCCTCGCCGGCGCTGGACGTGCTGCCCTCTGACAAGATCAAGGTCGATGGCAAGCCGCTGGATGCGCCGCAGGAAACCCGGCTGTGGATGTATTACAAGCCGCTTGGTCTGGTCACCTCGGAATCCGATGAAAAGGGCCGTCAGACGGTATTCGACGCGCTGCCGCGCGACCTGCCGCGGGTGATGTCGGTCGGCCGTCTTGACCTGAACTCGGAAGGCTTGCTGCTGCTGACCAATGATGGCGAGTTGAAGCGGCGGCTGGAACTGCCTTCGACGGGCTGGCTGCGCCGCTATCGCGTGCGGGTGAACGGCAATCCGACCGACCTGACCTTTGATCCGCTGCGCCGGGGCGTCAGTATCGAGGGCGAGGATTTTCAGCCGATGGAGGTCCGTCTGGACAGCCAGCAGGGCGCGAATGCCTGGCTGACCGTCGGCATCCGCGAGGGCCGCAACCGCGAGATTCGCCGCGCCATGGCCCATGTTGGCATGCAGGTGAACCGGCTGATCCGCATCGGTTATGGCCCCTTCAAGCTGACCGGGATGGAGGAAAACGAGGTCCGCGAAGTCAAGCGCCGCACCCTGCGCGATCAGCTGGGCGGGCTGTTGACCGGAGAGGTCGAGGACAAGCCGCGCGAGTTCCGTGAACGCGGTGCCGATCGGGATGGCCCCCGCGAACATCGGAAATTCGGCGACCGGGATGATGACGGGCGGGGCCGCGACGATCGTGGTGGCGAGCGCGGACCGCGCCCAGCCCGTTTCGCGGGTGCCGATGACGGGCGCAAGCCGTTCCGCCGGCGCGAGGATGGTGACGGACCGCGCCCCTTCCGCAGCCGCGATGGCGAACGTGACGACAGCCGCGACGATCGCGGCCGCAAGCCCTTTGGCGGCGGTTCGCGCGGCGCGGGTGGATTTGGCAAGGACGATGATCGCAAGCCGCGCTGGTCATCCAGGCCGCGCGACGCCGGTGATGGGGAACGGCCCGAGCGGGCCAGCGGTGGCGGCAAGCCCTTTGCCCGCCGCGACGGCGGCAAGCCTTACGGGAACCGCGACGGCGGCAAGCCTTACGGTAACCGCGACGGTGGCAAGCCGTTCGCCCGCAGGGATGGTGACAAGCCCTATTCGCGTCGGGATGGCGATGACGCGGCTGCCCGTTCGGCCAGCGGCTACAAACCGCGTGGAGAGAATTTCAAATCCCGTGACGAGGGATTCAAGCCGCGCAATGCGGGTGGCTTCAAATCCCGCGATGACGGTGGCTCGCCCCGCAGCGAGGGCTACAAGCCGCGCGGCGAGGGCTTCAAATCCCGCGACGATGGATTCAAGCCGCGTAATGCGGGTGGCTTCAAGTCGCGTGACGAAGGTGGAAAGCCCCGCGGCGAAGGCTTCAAGCCCCGCAGCGAAGGCTTCAAGCCGGGCGGTCCCCGCAAGGGTGGCCAGCCGGGTGGTGGCAAGCCATTTGCAGGCAAGGGCGGCCGTCCTGGTGGTGGTCGCCCCGGTGGTGGCAAGCCGCGCGCGCCGCGCGGCTGATCCTTATTTCGTCAGAATCAGCTTTCCTGCGCGGGTGATGCGCAGCTGATAGACCTGTTCGCCCAGAACGATCAGCGCCTGATTGCCGCCGGCCGTCAGGGCCTCGGCGTCATGGGCGGGCAGGCTGTTCAGAATGGTGACACCGGGGCGGGTGAACTCGGCGGGGCGGGTGGCGGTCATGGGTTCGTCCTTCCGTTCGACAGGGCCTGACTGAAATCTGACAATAATGGTCGGATATGTCAAAGGAAAAGAGTCAGGAATCCGCCACCGGCAGATTCCTGCCTGTTATTCGCTGCTTAGGCAGCCGGTTATTGTCTGGCCAAGGCCTTGCAGAATGGCGGGATACAGCTGCTTGTCGCCGGTGCCATTGCCGGTCACCAGGCTTGCGCCGGCCGGGTCCAACATGTCTCCGATGCGGATATCCGTGCCGTCGATCAGCGATTCGATGACTGCCGGGTCATGGCCTGTTTCGGGAAAGATGCAGCGAATGTCACCGGCCAGCATTTCGTCGCGAATTGCCGACAGCCGAGCAGCCGAAGGCGTGGCGGCATCGCCAAGCGCCAGAGCAATGGCGGGTTGCAAGCCGAACCTGCCGGTGAAATGGCCATAGGCGTCGTGGAAAACCGCAAAGCGCTGCCCCGCGACGGAAGCCAGTTCCGCGGTCAGCGCGGCAGAGGTCTGGTCGATCTGCTGCGCACCCAGACGGGCATTCTCGGTATAGGTTGCGGCATGTTCTGGATCGGCCTTGGCAAGGGCCTCGGCGATGGCCGCCAGCCAAAGTTTGCCGTTTTGCGGATCCAGCCAGGCGTGGGGATCAATGCCGCCATGATCCTGGTCGTGGTCGTCGGTATCATGTTCGTGGTCGTGATCATGGGCCGCGTGGTCGTGATCCTCTGCGGTTCCGCCGGGATGCTGCGTTTGCGGCAGCGCCAGCAGCGGCAATGAAACGCCCTGTGTCAGCGATTCCGCCGCCCGTGCCAGCCAGGGCGTCAGTTCCGGCCCGACCCAGATCAGCAACCCGGCATCCTGCAAGCTTGCCGCCTGTGACGGGCGAAGCTGATAATGATGGGCGTTGCCTCCGGCCGGCAGCAGCACCTGCACGTCGCCCAGATCACCCAGAACCTGCTGGACCAGCGAGCCGGTCGCAGGGATGTCCGTGACGATCAGGGGCGGTTCGGCCCTGGCCGTCAAGGCAGTCAGGGCGGTCATGCCGGTCAGGGCAAATGCCATGGTCGCAGGCCGCGACAGGGATGGGATGCGCATGGGATCCTTCGAGAATTGGGGAACAGGTTGAACAGCACCACGGTTTGAATGTAATAAGATAACAAGTCAACCATCATGTTATAAAATCACCCATGGCAAGATCTTCCCCTTCCTCGACCGAGGCCACGGCCTTTACCCCTCATGATCATGGCGCATGCCGCAGTCAGGCGATGCAGGCTGCGGTCGATCTGGCCCGGCAGCAGGGCGTGCGGCTGACCCCGGTGCGGCTGCGGACGCTGGAGATCCTGCTGGAAACCCATCAGGCGATGGGCGCCTATGAGGTGCTGGAACGCCTGGCGGCCGAGGGCTTTGGCAGCCAGCCGCCGGTTGCCTATCGGGCGCTGGACTTTCTGGTCCAGCACGGGTTGGCGCATCGGGTCCAGCGGCTGAATGCCTTTGCCGCCTGCCTGACGCCCGGCCATGACCATGCGCCGGCATTCCTGATCTGCCGGTCCTGCAACAAGGTGGCCGAGGCCGACGTCCCCGCGATTCGCGATGCGGTCGGGCAGGCTGCGGGCGATTCGGGATTTTCGGTGGAACGGATGACGGTAGAGGTGCTGGGCCTGTGCGACCGCTGTGCTGCCGGCGCCGAGGTGCGGCCATGACGGCGCTGATCCGGGCCGAGCGTCTTGGCATCCATCGCCCCGGCACCACCGAGCCGGTGCTGGATAATGTGAATTTCAGCATTGAACCGGGCGAGATCGTCACGGTTGTCGGGCCGAATGGCTCGGGCAAATCGTCCCTGGTGCGGGCGCTGCTGGGGCATGTGGCGCTGGCAGCCGGGCGGGTGATGCGCCTGACGGGGCTGCGCATCGGCTATGTGCCGCAGCGCGTCCACATCGACACCGCCATGCCGATGACGGTGCGGCGCTTTCTGTCGCTGCCGCGCCGTGTGGCCGATGCCGAGGCGGCCGCGATGCTGCGCCGGGTCGGTGTCGAGGGGGTCGAGCAGCGCCAGATCACGCAGCTTTCGGGCGGCCAGTTCCAGCGCGTGCTGCTGGCGCGCGCGCTGCTGCATGATCCGCAGCTTCTGGTGCTGGACGAGCCGACGCAGGGGCTGGATCAGCCGGGCATCGTTGCCTTTTACAAGCTAATCGAGCAGATTCGGGCCGAAACCGGCGCCGCGATCCTGCTGGTCAGCCATGATCTTCTGGTGGTCATGCGGGCCTCGGACCGGGTGCTTTGCCTGAACGGGCATATCTGCTGCGAGGGCACGCCCCAGCAGGTCAGCAGCGCGCCGGAATATCGCGCCCTGTTCGGCGCCGAATCCGAGGGCACGCTGGCGCTGTATCGCCATCATCACGATCACGATCACGATCACGATCACGATCACGATCATGGCGCTGATCACCACGGCGATCACGGCCATCCCCATGATGCGCATCCGCGGGGTCATCACCATGCTTGACGATTTTCTTGTCCGCGCGGTTCTGGCGGGGCTGGGACTGGCCATTGCGGCGGGGCCTCTGGGCTGTTTCGTGGTCTGGCGGCGCATGGCCTATTTCGGCGATTCCACCGCCCATGCGGCGATTCTGGGCGTTGCGCTAAGCTTTGCCTTCGGGGTCTCGATCTATGCCGGCACGCTGGCGGTGGCGCTGGCCATGGCGCTGCTGGTTTCGGCGCTGGTGGGGCGGGGGCATGCGATGGATACGCTGCTGGGGGTGGCGGCGCATTCGGCGCTGGCACTTGGGCTGGTGGCGGCCAGTTTCGTGCCGGGGCTGCGGGTCGACCTGACGGCTTTTCTGTTCGGCGACATTCTGGCGGTTGGTCGCGCGGATCTGGCGTGGATCTGGGGCGGCGCCTTGCTGGTTCTGGGGCTGCTGATCTGGCGCTGGCAGCGGCTGGTCAGCGCCACCGTGAACGAGGAACTGGCCATGGCCGCCGGAATCGACACCCGGCTTGAACGGCTGATTCTGGCGGTGGCGCTGGCGCTTGTCGTGGCCGTGGCAATCCGAATCGTGGGTGCGCTGCTGATCTCGGCCATGCTGATCGTCCCGGCGGCGGCGGCCCGCACCTGGTCGCGCACGCCCGAACAGATGGCCATGATCGCAACCGGGGTGGCGGCGCTGTCGGTCGCTGCGGGGTTGTGGTCAAGCCTGCGGCTGGATTCGCCCGCCGGCCCCTCGATCGTCGTGGCGGCGGCGGGGGTCTTTGCATTTGGCGCGATCTTCCGCAAGGGTTAGTGCAGGAATGCAACGGTCCGAAATTGCGACAGAATTACGGGAACTGGGGCCGCGTTGGCGGTGTTGGCGAATATGCAACAGTGGGCGCAAACCCGCCGGGATTCTGAAGTGACCCGGCTTTTCAAAGGAACGGGTTTATGCAACTGTCGCAGCGATGTTGCCGGAGACGGCATCTGTCATATGAAACGGAGCATGATCATGACCAAATTTGCTACTTTCGCCGCCGTCCTCGGCCTGACCGCTACCTCGGCTCTGGCCGGTGGCTATGTCGCCCCCGTCGTTGAAGTCGAGCCCGTCGTTGTCGACGAGCAGCCCGCTTCGTCGAACGCCGGCCTGGTTGTTCCCGCCCTGCTGCTGCTGGGCGTGATCGCTGCCGTCGCTTCGGACGACGACGACGACGACGCAGCTGCGACCACCGAGTAATCGAATTTCCCCTTGTGGGATTTCGACTAAGGGCTGGCCTTGTGCCAGCCCTTTTCATTTGCGCATGATTCACGGTTTGGCTGCCGGCCGATCAAACGCCAAAACCGGCGGCCCTTGGGGCCATGAAAAAACCGCCCTGCGAGGGGCGGTTTTTCGTTGTCAGGGGGCTGGGTTCAGGCGGTCAGGGGCGCAGGGTCTGAACCGTGATATAGCCCAGCCCAGGGCCGGCCCATTGGCGCGAGACCGGGATCTGCCCGCCCTGGACCATGAAGCTGTTCTGGAAGGTCACGCCCAGCCCTTCGCAGTTCTCGACCATGACACCGGGATTGGGGCCCGCGCCGACCGTGCAGTTGAAGGTCAGCGGCCGTTCCAGCCCGTCGCCCGCGTAATAGCGGATCACCCGCTGCGCGGTGCCGGCACGGCCGGCGCGAATCAGGGATTCCGTGGCCGGCTCGGTTACCGACATGTCATTGCCCAGCCCGCGCGTGCCGATCAGCATGCCGTTGCGCAGGATCAGCGCCTGTTCGTTCTCGGTCATATAGGTGCGCATGGCGCCATTCTGGCCGGTCATGGCCAGAACTTGCGTGCGACCGGCCGATTCCAGCCCCACAAGGATCAGCGGCCCGGGGTTCACCCGCAGCGCCTCGGCCGCCATCTGTTCTGGCGTGCGGGCGGGGGCCTGCGGTTGGCTGGCGGCGCGACGCTCGGCCAGAATTTGCCCTGCGGCCTGCCTGGCGATGCCAAGGGTCGAAACGCCGCCCGACCCTTCCTCGTCCTGCGTGCCACAGGCCGCCAGCAGCGAAAGCAAGGCGATACCAAGCGCGCCCTTCGTGATAGTGCCGGTCATCGCCAGAATTTCCCCCAACCTTCGTAAAGCTTGCCCGAATGGCTTTCGCGCACATTGTCATACAGCCGGCCATCGACCTTCAGCCGCGACCCGCCATCGCGCGACAGCGAGCGCAGATCGCCGCCAACCCGCTGCATCGACGGCTGCCCGGTGCCCCAGGCCAGCGGCAACGAGATGGTGATGCCCTTGTCAAACGAACCTTCGCCGAAATCTTCTTCGCTCATATCCGTCTTGGTGGCATAGGCGCCCACGCGCCAGCCATTCGCGAATTCGCGGGTCAGCGTCACGGTCGCGCCACGATCGCCGGCAAGATACTGCCCGACATCGACCTGACCGACAAAACCGCCGCCAAATTCGTAATAGGCCGAGACATGGCCCGTGGTGACCTCGTAATCGCGGAAGCCAAAGGCATCTTCGAAATCGCGCTTGCGCACGCGGTTGATCTCGGCGCCCAAAGCCAGCGGTGAATTGACCGGCTTCCACAGCGCCTCGGCCGAGACCCCGCCATAGGCGCGTTCCAGCAGGCCCACGGTCACGCGGGTATAGACCGTGTCTGTAGGCTTGGCATACCAGTTCAGTGTCAGTTCCGGGATATTGGGCTTTTTGTTGCCCGAATACATCCGGCTGTCCGAACGCACCCTGGGAACACCGTTTTCGTTCACATCAGCGGTTTGCGCCTCGTATTCATCGACCGTCATGCTGCCGGGCGCGTCCTGCTTGATCGTGCCGAAGGCGCGCTGCTTGATACTGCCGGACAGAACCAGCCCCGGCATGATCTCGTATTTCGCGCTGACCTGGCCGCCGATCTCATAGCGGAAGGGCTGGTCAGGGTCGAACAGCGAGGTCGACAGATAGGGGCGCAGGCTCCATTGCAGGCGCGGGAACAGGCCGGGGGTCTGGATCAGCCCGGCCGGGCGCGGATCGGCGTCGGTCAACAGCGCGGCATTGGCGATCTGGCCGGCCTCGGAGTTTTCCAGCCGCTCGACATCGGAACGCCGCAGTGTGACCGAACTGGTCGGCAGGCCGTCGGCCGAGGTTGTGATCACGAAGGTCTCGACAGAAGGCGGCAGGGCGCGCGTCATCAGCCGCGCCGTGCGGCCGATCGCCTCGGCATGCTGGATATAGCGGTTGTTGCGGATGCGGACCTCGGCCCGGTCGGCCGACAGCGCCATGGATTCCAGCAGCTGCCCCTCGCCCCGCAGCGCATCGCCAAGTGCCGTCTGAATGGCGGGATGCGCGGTTGGATCGCTGGCCCAGACACCCGACCAGCCCTCGGGATCGGCACTGGGCGCGGGGCGCGGGCGAACCGGGGCAGCGGCCTTTTCCAGACCCGAGGGGAAGGGCGCCTGACGCGGGTTCAGCGCGACGCTGAACTGGGCGCCAAAGCTGTTGCCGCCGATCGTATAGACGCCGATCTCGTAATTCTCGCCAAAGCGGTAATTGGCGCCAAGGTTGATCTTGCTGTCAGGGGCTTCCTGCCCCTCGCCGACCTCGATGGCATAGGGATCGGTCGAATATTCCGCGACCAGCCGCAACTGGTCGGTGGCCTGCCAGGTGATCGAGCCGAAGGGCCTGGCCTGGCCCGTGAACCAGTCCTCGTAATTCAGCTTGCCGCCTTCGCCCGGATCGGTGGGCGGCCGGAATTCACCCCCCAAACGGCCCCAGCCCACACCAAGGCTGGCCCGCAGCCGGGGCGACAGCGTCTTGGTGGCGACCAGATATTCGGCCGAGAAGATGCCAGTGCCCATGAAATCCTGAAGCCCGACCGAAACCGCCGGGCGCCAGCCCTCGGGATCCTCGTTCAGCAGGCGGAAGCGCATGTCAAAGGAACGGTCCCAGACATAGCCTCGATTGTCGTCCAGCCCCTCAAGACGGGAATAGCGCAACGAGGCGGTCAGCCGGGGCATCGCCTGAAACACCAGCGTGTTGCGGCGCGAGTAATCGGAATAGCCGACAGAGCCGCCAAGGGTGCCGTCGTCAAGAAGTTCGGCGGTCGGCGTGTCGATGGCGCCGGGCATGCCATAGGCGTTCATGCCCTGGCCGATCAGCGTCTCGGCCATGGCTGTCTGGCCGCCCGAGGCCATCAGCAGGGCCACAGGCAAGGTGGTCGCCAGCAGATGGCGGTGCAGTCGCGATGGGCGCATGGCGTTGAGGTCTCCTGTCGGTATTTCGGCCATGTTAACGGGACAGCGCGGCTGCGCACAGCCCTGCCGGGTCAGATAGGCGAATGCCCGCGTCGATTGGGCAACAGCCCGGATCAGCCCTGCGCGGCGGGATCGGCGGCGGCGGCCGGCGCGGCGCAGCCGTTGTTCATCCGGCTGCCGATTTTCAGCGTCGCGGTCATCGGGAATTTCTCGCCCGACATGTCATCGACGCAATCCGTGCCCCGGACCGTCAGCGCGAAGGGGCTGCCGTTCAACGTGCCGACGAACTCGACCCCCTGGGCAAAGGTGATGCGGCGCACGGTGACGGCGCGGCCTGCCTGGTTCTCGGGCGTCTTGTAAAGCGCGCGGTCGCCGGATGCCTCGACCGTCCAGAAGGGTTCGTTGCCACGCGCGACGAAGGCTACTGTATTCAACGTCTCGGAATTGGCCGTGGCCGAAAGCACCTGATCGGCGCCGGCGATCTCGATGGCCTGATCCAGGGGCGAGACGGCGGGGGGGCCTTTGGGGCCTTCGGGCTGTTCTTCGGCCGGAGGGGTCATGCCAAGGCCGTTGCGCAGATCGCTCATTGCGGCTTCGTCACAGGCGGCAAGGGCCAGGGGCAGGGCCGCGAGAGCGGCGAGGCGCAATTTCATATGTCGTGCCTTTGGGCTTGGGATCACTGTCGGCCAAGCGATAGCAAAATGCGGCAGTCCGGGGCAAGGCCAACCACGCCGAGCCGGCAAAGCGCCGCTGGCAAAGCCGGGCTTTTGGCCGCTATTCAGCAGTTCGGCACATTGACGGCCAGCCCGCCAAGCGAGGTTTCCTTGTATTTCTCGCTCATGTCGCGGCCGGTCTGGCGCATCGTTTCAATGGCGGCGTCCAGCGGCACCAGATGCTGACCATCGCCGCGCAGGGCCAGACTGGCGGCGCTGACGGCCTTGATGGCGCCCAGGCCGTTGCGCTCGATACAGGGGACCTGCACCAGCCCGCGCACCGGGTCGCATGTCATGCCCAGATGATGTTCCAGCGCGATTTCGGCGGCGTTTTCCACCTGCTCGGGCGTGCCGCCCAGCACGGCGGCCAGACCGGCGGCTGCCATGGCGCTGGCGCTGCCAACCTCGGCCTGGCAGCCGCATTCGGCACCAGAGATGCTGGCGTTATGCTTGATCAGCCCGCCAACGGCCGAGGCGGTCAGCAGAAATTCGGGCAGATCGCGCTCGGACGCGCCGGGGACATGGTCCAGCCAATAACGCACCACGGCGGGCAGCACCCCGGCGGCCCCGTTGGTGGGCGAGGTGACAACCTGACCGCCGGCGGCGTTTTCCTCGTTCACGGCCATGGCATAGGTCGACATCCAGTCATTGATGACATGGGGCGCGGTCAGGTTCATGCCGCGTTCCGCCATCAGCTTTTCGTGGATCCCCTGCGCGCGGCGGCGCACATTCAGCCCGCCGGGCAGGTGCCCGCCCGTGCCAAGCCCGCGATCCATGCAGTCGCGCATGACCTGCCAGATGCGCCGCAATCCCTGGTCGATCTGCGCCTCGCTGCGAAAGACCCGCTCATTCTCGTGCTTCATCCGGGCGATGGACTTGCCCGAGGCCTGCGCCATGGCCAGCATCTCGGCCGCGCTGGCAAAGGGATGGGGCACCTTGCTGCTGGCATCGCTGCGATCCTCGTCGCCCTTGCGGGCCAGTTCTTCCTCGGTCAGCACGAAACCGCCACCGACCGAGTAATAGACCTGATGAAAGATCACGTCGCCCTGGCTGTCCGTGGCCGACAGGGTCATGCCATTTGCATGGCCGGGCAGGGCGTTGTCATAGTCGAAACGCAGATCCGTCTCGGGGTCGAAATGCAGCGGAGGCAGGCCCTCGGGCGTCAGCAGCCGGGTTTCGCGATTGCTGGCCAGCGCGGCTTCGGCTGCCTCGGCATCCATGGTTTCGGGGACAAAGCCGGCCAGGCCCAGAATGGTGGCGCGGTCGGTGGCGTGGCCCTTGCCGGTAAAGGCAAGGCTGCCGTGCAGGCTGGCCCTTAGCCCATGGGCGCGAAAGGGCTGCTCGCGCAGCGCCTGCAAAAAGCGGGACCCGGCAACCATCGGCCCCATCGTGTGCGAGGATGACGGCCCGACGCCGATCTTGAACAGGTCGAATACGGACAGAAACATCGCTCTTCTCCTTTGCCATTCCACTGTCTACATGCCAGCCCGGCCCGCCTGCCAGCCGGAAAGCGACGGCACGGACAGGTGCTGCGACGAAAGTGACGTTTCGGATCTGCCTAAATTTAAGGCATGATGATTGAAAATTGAACAATGCTGCGGCATGAGCCTTTTGCCTGTGGGGCGAAGATCGCGCTCGTCTTGCGGTGGAACAGCGAAGCGAGCGAAGGAAAGCCATGACTTTGCCAGACCCCATTTCTGTCGGTGACCTGCGGCTTGGGCCGCCGGTCTTTCTGGCGCCCATGGCCGGGATCACCGACCTGCCGTTCCGCCGCGCGGTGGCGCGCTTTGGCGCGGGGCTGATGGTCAGCGAGATGGTCGCCTCGACCGAAATGGTGACGCCGCGCCCCTCGACCCGCGCCGCCGTTCGCGCCAAGGCCCTGACCGAGGGCGCGCTGCCCGTCAGCGTGCAGATCGCCGGACGCGAGGCCGGTGCCATGGCCGAAACCGCGCGCATCGTCGCGGGTATGGGCGCGCGGATCATCGACATCAACATGGGCTGCCCCGCCAAGAAGGTGACGGGCGGTCTGTCGGGCGCGGCGCTGATGCGCGATCTGGATCACGCACTTGGACTGGTCGATGCGGTCGTGGGCGCGGTCGATCTGCCGGTGACGCTGAAGATGCGGCTTGGCTGGGACGAGACCTGTCTGAATGCCGCCGATCTGGCGCGGCGCGCGGCGGATGCGGGGGTGCGGATGCTGACCGTCCATGGCCGCACGCGGGCGCAATTCTACAAGGGCAGCGCAGATTGGGCGGCGATCCGGGCGGTGGCCAACCTGCCGGGCAGGCCGCCTCTGGTCGCCAATGGCGATGTGGTCGATGCCGAAACCGCGCAGGCCGCACTGGCGCGATCGGGGGCGGATGCGGTGATGGTCGGGCGTGGGGCGCAGGGCGCGCCCTGGCGGCTGGCGCAGATCGCGCATCAGTTGTGGGGCACACCGGCGCCGGCGATTCCGCGCGGCGCCGGGCTGGCCGATGCGGTGGCCGATCACTATGACGACATCCTGTCGCTTTACGGGGTTGAACTGGGCCTGCGCGTCGCGCGCAAGCATCTGGGCTGGTATGCCGAGGCGAACCAGGCGCCGGGCCGCGATCTGCTGATGCGCGCGGCCACGCCTGCGGCCACGCTGGCGGTGATCCGCGACTGTTTTGCGGATGCGCCCGGCGATGACGGCAGGAAGGGGCGGGCTGCATGACCTGCCTGCCGCCCCCCGATTTCATTCCTGCCGATCCCGGCACCGGCTGGATGGGGCTGCCGCTGCCGGCGCTGGTGCTGGATGGCAAGGGCCGGGTCGCCGCGCTGAATGAAGCGGCCGAGATCTGGCTGAACCTGTCGCGCAAATCGACCCTTGGCAAGTTGCTTGAGGGCGAGGATATGGCGGCGCGCCTGCGGATCGAGCCGTCGATTGCCCCCATGGCCGCGCGTGTGGTGCGCGGCGACGAATCGCTGTTTCAGCCGCATGTCTGCTTTCGTATCGGAGACCGCGCCGGACGGCACGAGGCGCGCTATGCCACCCTGCATGCCGGCCCCGCGCCTGATCTGCCCGATGGTCTGTCGCTGCTGATCGTGCCAAGCGAGACCGACGACCGCATGGGCCAGACCCGCGCCGTGCGCACCGCAGCCCGCAGCGCCATCGGCATGGCCGAGATGCTGGCCCATGAGATCAAGAACCCGCTGGCCGGCATTCGCGGCGCGGCGCAGCTGATGGCCATGAACGCCGCGCCCGAGGATCGCGAGATGGCCGAGATGATCGTCAGCGAATCGCGCCGGATCGTGGCGCTGCTGGATCAGGTCGAACGCTTTGGCGACACCAGCGGGCCAAAGCTGGGGCCGGTCAATGTCCATGACGTGCTGGAACAGGTGCGCCGCTCGGCCAAGGTGGGGTTCGCAAAGGGGCTGCGGATCCTGACCGAATATGACCCCTCGCTGCCCTCGGCGCTGGCCGATCCCGACCAGCTGATGCAGGTCTGTCTGAACCTGGTCAAGAACGCGGCCGAGGCCCTGTCGCGGCGCGGCGGCACCATCCGGCTGCGCACTCATTACGACCACACCATGCGCCAGCCGCCGACCGATGCAGAGCCGACCGGCCGGCCGCTGCCCCTGCAAATCGAGATCGAGGATGACGGGCCGGGACTGCCCGAGGCGATTGCAGATCAGATCTTCGAACCCTTCGTATCGGGCCGCGAGAACGGCACCGGCCTGGGGCTGGCGCTGGTCAGCAAGATTATCACCGATCACGGGGCCTGGATCCGCGCAGAAAGCCGGCCCGGCCGCACGATTTTCCGCATTTCATTGCCCAAGGCATAGTTTCAAGGACTGAAATCATGGATGGAACCGTTCTGATCGCCGATGACGACCGCACCATCCGCACAGTGCTGACCCAGGCCCTGACGCGCGCCGGCTGCCGGGTTCATGCGACCGGCTCGCTGGCGCAGCTGTCGAAATGGGTCGACGAGGGGCGCGGCGATCTGGTCATCACCGATGTGATGATGCCCGACGGCAATGGCATCGACCGTATCCCTGCCATCCGCAAGGCGCGGCCTGACCTGCCGGTCATCGTGATCTCGGCCCAGAATACCATTGTCACCGCCATTCGTGCGACCGAGGCCGAGGCCTTTGAATACCTGCCCAAGCCCTTTGATCTGCCCGATCTGATGGGCAAGGCCGGGCAGGCCTTGTCCCGTCGTCCGCGAAGGGCCGGCGAGCCGTCCGGCGGGCCTGCCCTGCCTTCGGTCGTGGCAGGGGGGGCAGAGCCTGCGGCCGGTGCGGCGCCCTCGGCCGATCCGGCGATGCCGCTGATCGGTCACGCGCCGGCCATGCAGGCGCTGTTTCGGATGGTGGCGCGGGTGTTGAACGCGGATCTGCCGGTGGTCATCGCGGGCGAGGCCGGTGTCGGCAAGTCGATGATTGCCCGCAGCTTCCACGACCTGTCGGACCGCAAGGACCATGGCATCGTGGTGCTGAATGCGGCGGACCCGATGGATGCCGCGCTGACGCGGATCGAGACGCAGGCCGTGGGCGGCTCGGTCATCATCGAGAACCCCGCAGGGTTCGATGCCGCCGCGCAGGCCCGGTTGCTGGGCCTGATCGAGACCATCGAGGCCGATCCGCAACCGGGCCGGGCGCCACGGCTGATCTCGACCATGGGCCCCGATCCCCAGGCCGATCTGGCCGCGGGGCGGTTGCGCGCCGATCTGTATTACCGGCTGGCCGGGGTGACGATGACGGTGCCGCCGCTGCGCGCCCGGATCGAGGATATCGTGCCGCTGGCCCGGCATCTGCTGGCGCGCGCGGCCTCGCAGGGGCTGCCTGACCGGGGCCTGACCGACGAGGCGGCCGCGCTGATCCGCAGCCACCCTTTCCCCGGCAATGTGCGCGAGCTGGAAAACGCCATGCGCCGGCTGGCCCTGACCGCCTCTGGCCCCCAGATTGCCGCGGCCGAGGCACGCGAGGCATTGGCCCAGACCGCTGGCGCCGAACCGGCGACGCGACCGGCTGTCACGCGGATGTCCGTCCCGCCCATGGCCGAGCGGCCCGCGCGCGTGACCCCGGCTGCGACCGGTGCTGATACACCTCTGGCGGATTCGGTCGAGGCGCATCTGCAACGCTATTTCGATCTTCATGGCGATCAACTGCCCCCGCCGGGCCTGTATGACCGCATCCTTCGCGAAGTGGAAAAGCCGCTGTTGGAAATTGCGCTGGACGCGACCGGCGGAAATCAGCTGCGTTGTGCCGATTTGCTGGGAATAAATCGCAATACCCTGCGCAAAAAGCTGACCGATCTGAATATCGAGGTGACACGGCGCCGCAAACTGATGTAAAACAGCCACAGATAGCCGTGGCAGAGTCACGGCTTTGCAACAACAGCCGCGTAAGACGGCGTTGGGATGGCGATGGCAGGGGCGGCGAGCGGCGCAATTCGAAACCGATTGATCCGGCTGGGTGACAGCCGGCAGCTAGAGGGCATGGCGATGGCCATGCTGCTTGGGCTGGGTGTTGTTCTGGCCGTGGCGACGCTGCTGGTGCTGGGGCCGTTCGGGCCGGCGACGCCGAACTGGGCCTTGCGGCTGGTGCTGCTGCTGGACGTGGTCTGCATGATCGCGCTGACCGGCTTGGTGGTCATGCGGCTGGCGCGGATGGTGGCGGCGCGGCGGGCCTCGGCGGCCGGATCGCGGCTGCATATGCGGCTGGTCGGGGTCTTTGCCGTCATCGCGCTTGTGCCGACGGTGCTGGTGGCGCTGTTTGCCGGTCTGCTGGTGAATATCGGGCTTGAAGGCTGGTTCTCGGACCGGGTGCAGCAGGTGGTCACCACCTCGCAGGCGGCAGCCGTGGCCTATCAGGACGAACATCGCCGTGATCTGACCGAGGACGCCAATGCGCTGGCCCGCGTGCTGACCCAGGCCGCGCGCAACGATCCGCTGATCGAGGACGCGATGCTGCGCGAATTGCTGGTGCAGGGGCAGGGGCTGATCCAGCGCGGCCTGCGCGAGGCCTATGTGATCGACGGTGCAGGCGCGATCAGGGCACGGGGCGAGCGGTCCTATCTGTTCTGGTACGAGGCCCCTGGTGCCGGCCAGTTCGATCAGGCCAGCGCGGAAGGCGTGGTGCTGATCGAGGATTGGCAGAACAACGAATTTCGCGCGCTGGTCAAGTTGTCGCCATTGGCCGACCGCTATCTTTACGTCACCCGCGATGTCGATGGCTCGCTTCTGGGGCTGCTGGATGACACCCGCCAGACGGTTGGCGACTATCAGCAGCTGGAACAGACGCGCGGCCGGGTGCTGCTGGAATTTTCGCTGGTTTATCTGGGCTTTGCGCTGTTGATGGTGGCGGGGGCTATCTGGCTGGGCCTGTGGTTTGCCAGCCGGCTGTCGCGGCCCATCGGACAGCTTGCGCAGGCCAGCGAGGCGGTGGGGCGCGGCGATCTGGACGTGCAGGTGCCCGAACCCGATACCGGGGACGAGATCCAGACCCTTGGCGAAAGCTTCAACCGCATGACGCGCCAGCTGAAGGCGCAGCGCGAGGAGTTGGTGGAAAGCTATCGCTCCAGCGATGAACAGCGGCGGTTGTTCGACAATGTCCTGTCCTCGGTCACCTCGGGCGTGATCGGACTGGACCCGGCGGGCGAGATCGACTTTCTGAACCGCTCGGCCACGCGCCTGCTGGGGTTGGATGCGGCGCGTGATATCGACGCGCTGTTGTCCGAGGCGGTGCCGGAATTCGCGCCGCTGTTTGACCGGCTGACCGGATCGGTGGTCGAGGCGGTGCAGGACGAGGTGCGGCTGAACCGCGAGGGCCGGGTCGAAAGCCTGTTGGTGCGCATGGCCGTGCGCCGTGCCACCGATGGCGGGTTGGAAGGCTATGTCGTGGCCTTTGACGATGTGACCGAACTGGTCAGCGCGCAACGCATGGCGGCCTGGGGCGACGTGGCCCGCCGCGTGGCGCATGAAATCAAGAACCCGCTGACGCCGATCCAGCTGTCGGCGGAACGGCTGCGGCGCAAGTTCATGCCGCTGGCCCGTGACGAGGACAAGGCCAGTCTGGACCAATATGTCGACGTGATCATCCGCCAGACGGGCGATCTGCGCCGGATCGTGGACGAGTTCAGCCGTTTCGCCCGCATGCCCGAGCCTGACCGCGCCGAGGTCGATCTGGCGCGGCTGTTGCGCGATGCCGTGCTGATCCAGCAGGACGCGGTGAAAGGCGCGCTGCTTGCCGATATCCCCGACCAGCCGGTGATCGTGGATTGCGACGCCGGCATGCTCAGCCAGGCTTTCACCAATCTTCTGAAGAATGCAGGCGAAGCAATTGACGAAAAGGCAGAAAACAACCCTGCCGACTGGCATCCGCAGGTCGATGTGCGGATGATTGCCCAGCCCGACGCGGTCGAGATCCGCATCATCGACAATGGCACTGGCCTGCCGGCCGATCGGACGCGGTTGTTCGAACCCTATGTCACGCTGAAGGCGCATGGCACGGGGCTGGGGCTGCCGATCGTCAAGAAGATCATCGAGGAACATGGCGGCAGCCTGTCCTTGACCGACGCGCCTGGCCATGAAGGGGCCATGGCCACAATCAGATTGCCGCGGGAACGTCAGCCGGTCCGGCTGGCCGCAAGGCGGCACAAACATGACAAAGAGCAGACGGGGGCGATATGAGCGACATCTTGATCGTCGATGACGAACGAGACATCCGCGAGCTGATCGCGGATATTCTGAAGGACGAAGGTTTCCAGACACGGGTGGCCGCGAACTCGGACGAGGCGGTGGCTGCGCTGAATGATGCGGAACCGGCGCTGATGATCCTGGATATCTGGCTGAAGGACAGCCGGATGGACGGGATCGACATCCTGAAACAGGTCAAGCGCAACAACCCGGATGTGCCGGTGATCATCATATCCGGCCATGGCAATATCGAGATCGCAGTCGCCGCGATCCGGCAGGGCGCCTATGACTTCATCGAAAAGCCGTTCAACATTGATCAGCTGATGGTGGTCATCAACCGGGCGATGGAAACCAGCCGGCTGAGGCACGAAAACACCAGCCTGAAGCGCGGCGACACCAAGCCTGCCGAGATGCTGGGCAATTCCGCCGCCTTCAAGCGGCTGCGCGACAATCTGGAAAAGGTCGCCAAGTCCAATGGCCGGGTGATGCTGACGGGCGAGCCGGGGGCCGGCAAGGAACTGGCCGCGCGCTTCATCCATGCCAACAGCCCGCGCGCCAAGGCGCCTTTCGTCACCGTATCCTGCGCCACGATCGAACCCGAGCGCATGGAAGAGGTCCTGTTCGGCCGCGAAACGCCCGAAAGGGGGATCGAGCCGGGTTTGCTGGAACAGGCCCATGGCGGGGTGATCTATTTCGACGAGGTCTCGGATATGCCCCTGGGCACGCAGCCCAAGATTCTGCGGGTGCTGACCGAACAGCAGTTCAGCCGATCGGGCGGCGCAGACAAGGTGCGGGTCGATCTGCGGGTCATCAGCTCGACCAACCGCGATCTGGGGACCGAGATCGCCGCCGGCCGGTTCCGGCAGGAGTTGTATGACCGGCTGAATGTGGTGCCCGTCGTCGTGCCCTCGCTGGCCGAGCGGCGCGAGGACATCCAGCTGCTTGCCGAGCATTTCATTGACGAATTCAACCGCGATCAGGGCCTGACCCCGCGCGTGTTGCCTGATGAGACGGTGGCGGCGTTGCAGTCGATGCGCTGGCCCGGCAATATCCGCCAGCTGCGCAACGTGATCGAGCGGGTGCTGATCCTGGCCGAGGATACCGGCCCGATCCAGCCGGCCGAACTGGAACCCCAGGGCGCCACCCCCGACAATGGCGAGGCGCTGAGCCTCGGCCCGCAGATCACGGCTTTGGCGCTGCGCGAGGCGCGCGAGCTGTTCGAACGCGAATATCTGCTGGCCCAGATCAACCGTTTCGGCGGCAATATCAGCCGCACCGCGCAATTCGTCGGCATGGAACGCAGCGCCCTGCACCGCAAGCTGAAATCGCTTGGCGTCGTCGGCGGCGTGCGGGTCGAGGATGAGATGATTTTGGGGAAATGACCCCGAACCAGAAATGCTGCAACCGGCCGCCGGGAGAGTGGACCCTGCGGCCGGTTGCGAAAGACACGACTCGTTCCGAACGCGAAGGCCCCATGCGTGGGCATGGCACCATCCGAAGGCTGCCGTGACAAAGGCCAGACGACGTTGGCCCGGATCAGGAAGCGATCGGCGTGATCCTCACTTTCGGTTGGCGGTGACATTGGGCGAACGCCAGTACCCAGGACATACAGCGTTCGTCCAAGACCAACCGCCTTGTCAGTCTCAGGATGGCCACTGTCTGCGCTGAAGCCGGGGGGTGGTCCCGGCCGGATCGTCCCAAGTCAGCATCTTAACAGCGCGGCCATATCGCAATTGCGAAACGCTGCAAATTCTCAGACTTCATGACAATAGCGCAAAGAAGCCGCACATTCAAGTCTGGCTCCCTCGATTGCATTGAAATAACAGGATAATTGCGCATTGTGCAAATTGCTGGAAAGACAAGGCTGCGGGGATCGGCCCATGCCGAGCGGATCGAGGCGATTGCCCATCCTGCCCATCTTGCCTAATGCTGCTGGTCTGGAACCGAAATTGGGCGGGCTGGAATGAAGATCATCATCTGCGGGGCGGGCCAGGTTGGCTGGCAGATCGCGCGGCATCTGTCGGGCGAGCGGAACGATGTGACGGTCATCGACAACAATGCCGAGTTGATCCGCCGCGCCACCGATGCGCTGGACGTGCAGGGCGTCACCGGCTTTGCCAGCCATCCTGATGTGCTGGATCGCGCCGGGGCCCGCGATGCCGATCTGATCATCGCCGCGACCTATTCGGACGAGGTGAACATGGTGACCTGCCAGGTTGCCCATTCGGTCTTTCAGGTGCCGCGCAAGATCGCCCGCCTCCGCTCCAGCGCCTATCTGGACGCGATCTATTCCGATCTTTACCGCACCGATCACCTGCCCATCGACGTGGTCATCAGCCCCGAGCGCGAGGTGGCGCAGGCCGCGATGCAGCGCCTTTCGGCGCCCTCGACCTTTGATGCCGAGACCTTCATGGGCGACAAGGTGCATCTGCTGGGCATTGCACTGGAAGAAGACTGCCCCGCCCTGAACACCCCGCTGCGACAGCTGAACGAAATCTTTTCCAGCCTGCGTGCCATCGTCGCCGGCGTTCGCCGCGACGGCCGGCTTTTTGCACCGGAACCGGGCGATCAGCTGTTCGCCCATGATCAGATCTATGTCTTTGCCCATGTCGATGATGTGGATCGCGCGCTGGAAATCTTTGGCAAGCCCACGGCCAAGCAGGAACGGGTCGTCGTGGTCGGTGCCGGCAATGTCGGGCTGTCGGTGGCCCGCGCGCTGGAAGCCCGGCCCGATCGGATCCGCGCCAAGCTGATCGAACGCGACCGCAGCCGCGCCGAGATGGCCGCCGATGCGCTGGAACGCACCATCGTGCTGAACGGCGACGGGCTGTCGGCCGAGTTGCTGGAAGAGGCCGCCGTGCCGCGCGCCGATGCGGTGCTGGCCGTGACCGATGACGACAAGACCAATATCCTCGTCTCTGTCCGTGCCAAGCAGGCCGGCGCGAAACTGGCCATCGCGCTGATCAACGACCCGACGCTGGTGCCCCTGATGGGGGCGCTGGACATCGACGCCTATATCAACCCGCGCGCCACCACGGTTTCCACCATCCTGCGCCATATCCGACATGGCCGCGTGCGCGACATCTATTCCATCGGCGATGCCGAGGCCGAGGTGATCGAGGCGCAGGTGCTGTCGACCTCGCCCATTTCCGGCCGGGCGATCCGCGATATCGAATTTCCCGAGGGCGTGTTGATCGGCGCTGTCCAGAAAGGCGAAAAGGTGCTGAAGCCCACCGCAGACATGCGCATCGAAGAGGGCGATCTTGTCCTGATCTTCGCGCTGAGTGCCGATGTCCCCGAGGTCGAGCGCCTGTTGCAGGTCTCGATCGACTTTTTCTGAGGTTGCGCGCCCCGTGTCGGTTCTGATCCGCCTGCCGCTGATCGTCATCCTTGCCGGGATTGGTGCCCTGGCGATGATGGTGCCGGCCGGCTATGCCTCGGTCACCGATCATGACGCCATCGCACGGCATTTCTTTTACTCGGGGCTGCTGTTTCTGGTGCTGACCGGCATGATCGGCATCGCCACCGCCGCCAACCCGGCCGGGCAAAGGGCGCGGTCGATGCTGCTGACCATGGTGGCGACGATGACGGTTCTGCCGGTGATGCTGGCGGTGCCGCTGGCCGAAAGCCTGCCCGATACGGGGCTGTTCAACGCCTGGTGGGAAATGGTCTCGTCGCTGACGACCACCGGGGCTTCGCTTTATTCCGCCGATCTGCTGGCGCCTCCTTTGCATCTGTGGCGGGCGATGGTCGGTTGGATGGGGGGGCTGTTCATGCTGGTCGCGGCCATCGCCGTCCTTGCGCCGCTGCGTGTTGGCGGGTTCGAGCTGATGTCATCGCCCTATGGCCGGCGCGAATATTTCGAACGGCTGCCCAGATCGGCCGACGCGCTGGAGGTGCCGTCGCATCTGTCCAGCCCGGCTTTTCAGACCGAACTGGTCGACCCGGCCTATCGCGTGCTGCGGGCCTTGCAGGCGGTGGCGCCGGTCTATGTCGGGCTGACGCTGGTGCTGTGGGTGCTGCTGCTGCTGCTGGGGGACAGTTCGCTGATCGCGCTGTGCCGGGCGATGGGAACGTTGGCCACCTCGGGCATTTCGCCGGTCGTCGGCGCAACGACCGAGGGTTCGGGCGTGCTGGGCGAGATGGTGATCTTCCTGTTTCTGATCCTGGCCCTGTCGCGGCGGTTCTGGCCGGGCGGCGGGGAATTGCGCGCGACCGAGCGGATCGTTGATGACCCCGAATTGCGGCTTGCCGCAGGGGTGGTGTTTCTGGTGGCGGCGCTGCTGTTCGCCCGCCATTTCATCGGCGCGATCGAGGTGGCCAATACTGGCGGCCCGGTGGATCCGGCCGGCCCCTTCGATGCCATCGGCAAGGGCGCCGCAGCCGCCTGGGGCGGGCTGTTCAACGGGCTCAGCTATCTGACCACGACCGGCTGGAACAGCGTCGACTGGCAGGGCGCCCGCACCTGGTCGGGGCTGACCTCGCCGGGCCTGATGCTGGCCGGGCTGGCCATGTTCGGCGGCGGCGTCGCGACCACGGCGGGCGGGGTCAAGCTGCTGCGCGTCTATGCGCTGGCCCGCCATGGCGAACGCGAGATGGAGCGGATCATTCATCCGCGCTCGATCGGCGGGGGCGGGCGCATGGCGCGGCGTCTGCGGCGCGAGGGCGCCTATCTGGCCTTCATTTTCTTCATGCTGTTTGCCATATCCATCGCGGTCGTCGTCATCCTTGTCTCGATCCAGCAGGTCGAGTTCGAGACCGCAACGATCCTGTCCATCGCGGCGCTGACCAATACCGGCCCGCTGGCTGGCGCCATCCCGCTGACGCCCGCTTTCGAGGGGACCGCCGGCGCCGCCTCGGCCCCGTGGGACGGGTGGTCCGGCCTGTCGAATTACAACAAGGCGATTCTGGCCGGCGCGATGATCGTGGGGCGGCTGGAAACGCTGGCGATCCTGGCGCTGTTCACGCCCGATTTCTGGCGGCGCTGAGGGCTGTCAGTTGAACAGATGGGCCTGGGTTGCCTGCCAGGCCAGCTGATCCTGAAAGGATTGCACCGCCTGGGCAATCCGCTCGGCCCGGTTCGGGGATGACTGCAATTCATGCCAGAACTGCGCCTGAAAGCTGCGCCCCCCGGCCGGCTCGATCCGCAAGGGCGGGTACCAGCCCGGTCCGGCCAGCGCCACGGCCCGCAGATGCACCAGGAAACGAGGCCAGAACTCATCCGTTTCGTCACGCCAGCGGGCGCGGAAATGCAGCTGCGTCGGCCGGCTGTTGAAACGGATGCTGGCAGGGCCGTAGTGCTGGATCATCTGGCGCCACAAATGCCAGTCACCGGATTTCAGAATATTCTCGGGCCAAAAGGCGACCTCGTCCAGGCAACTGCGCCGATGGACCACGCAGCCGGATGGGATCATGTTGAAATGGCCCATGAAATTCTGCCGCGCATGGGTCAGGCGCAGATTGGCATAGGCGGGCAGGATCAGCCCGTCACCCGTCACCCAGAGCGGCCGGCAATAGGCCCATTGCACCTCGGGGTTGGTGAACTCGGCCGCCATGCCGCACAGGTGGCCGGGCAGCATCAGGTCGTCATCGGCTGCCATGGCAATCAGCTGACCGCGCGCCTGCCGCAGGGCGATATTGCGATTGGCATAGCCAAAGCCCGGCGCCTTGGGCAGGTCGAACCAGCGGATGCGTGGATCGCCGAAGCCCTGAACGATATCTGCCTCGGGGCCGGTGCAGCCATCGCCCACCACCAGCAACTCGAAATCGGTCCGGGTCTGGGCCAGCACGCTGGCGATGGACAACCCCAGCGTGTCGGGGCTGTCATGGGTGGGCAGCAGGACCGAGAAAAGCGGGCCGTCGGCTGGCGCAGTGGTTGCCATCCCTACCAGCCCGGTCGTCCGCCGAAATCATAGGGGATGAGCGGCGTGTCAGGCGGCAGGCGATGCTTGTCGGGGTTGCGATAGTCGTAAATCATCGTCGGCATGTTCAGCAGCACAGCCTCGGTTTCACCGATGTTCACGTCGGCATGCCAGACATAGGCGGGGATCCGCAGCAACTGACGATTCTCCGGGCCGAGGGTGATCACCGACAGCTTACCACAGCTGGGGCTGTCGGGGCGCACGTCATACAGCACCACCTGCATCTCGCCCGAGATCAGGAAATAGCGGTCGACATGGCGTTCATGCAGCCCCCAGCCCTTGACGATGCCGGGCCGCAGCGTCGTGACATAGACATGCTCGACCGGTTCATCGTCGGGAAACCAGTCGCGCGAATAGACCTCGAACAGGCGGCCGCGTTCGTCCACATGGGTGGGGCTGGCGCGCCGGGTCGCGCCCTCGATCCGGGGCGTCAGCGTCGCAGAACCGTCATCCGTTGTCGTCTGCTGATCCGCCTGCGCGGCGCCAAGCGTTTCGCATAGCACATGATCGGGGGGAATTTCCTTACCCTGGTAGCGAATTACCATCGAGGCCTCATGTTGAAATCGGGGCGTGTGCCGGAATAACAGCAGCTGCAGTGCATCAGTCAGCTTTTGTCTGCTTCCTGTTGATGTCAAGTAACTTGCATGCGCGCGGATCAGCCCCTAAACCTTGGATGTCGATCAACTTTAGCAGGCAGGCTGACACCAAATGGCTGGCGATAAGCAGAACCTTCAGGACGCGTTCCTTAACCACGTCCGCAAGGCCAAGGTGCCGGTCACGATATTCCTGATCAATGGCGTCAAATTGCAGGGCGTGATCACCTGGTTCGACAATTTCTGCGTGCTTTTGCGCCGCGATGGCCAGTCGCAGCTGGTCTATAAGCATGCCATCAGCACGATCATGCCGGGCCAGCCGATCAGCCTGTATGAAGGCGAGGATTGATTGGCCGAACCCACCTCGACCGAGGCACGGCCGACACGCGCCTATGTGATCCATCCTGATATCGGCGCTGCCCGCATGCAGCGCCGTGAACCCGAACATGCGCTGGCCGAGGCGGTGGCCCTGGCCCATGCGCTTCCCGGCACCGAAATCGTGGGTGCCGAGGTGGTGCGGTTGCGCAAGCCCGATCCGGGCCGCCTGTTCGGCAAGGGAAAACTGGCCGAGATCAAGGAACGTCTGGCCGATGGCGAGGTTGATCTGGTGCTGATCGACGGCCCGGTCAGCCCTGTGCAGCAACGCAATCTGGAAAAGGACTGGGACGTCAAACTTCTGGACCGGACCGGCCTGATCCTAGAGATTTTTGCCGATCGCGCCCGCACGCGCGAGGGTGTGTTGCAGGTGGAACTTGCCGCGCTGTCCTATCAGCGCACGCGGTTGGTGCGCGCCTGGACCCACCTTGAACGTCAGCGGGGCGGGCTGGGATTTGTGGGTGGCCCCGGCGAAACCCAGATCGAGGCTGACCGCCGCGCCATTGACGAACAGATGACCCGCTTGCGCCGGCAATTGGAACGGGTAGTGAAAACCCGCACCCTGCACCGCGCCGCACGCGCCAAGGTGCCCTATCCGATCGTCGCGTTGGTGGGCTATACCAACGCCGGAAAATCCACGCTGTTCAACCGCCTGACCGGGGCCGAGGTCATGGCAAAGGACATGCTGTTCGCCACGCTGGACCCGACCATGCGCGCGATTCGGCTGCCCGATGCCGGCGGCGGGGCCGGGGGCGGGCGCAAGATCATCCTGTCCGATACGGTGGGTTTCATCAGCGATCTGCCGCATGAACTGGTCGCCGCCTTCCGCGCCACGCTGGAAGAGGTGCTGGAGGCCGATCTGATCCTGCATGTGCGCGACATCAGCCACCCCGAAACCGAGGAACAGGCCGCCGATGTGGCCGAGATCCTTGAAGGGCTGGGCGTCGATGACGACGTGGCCCTGATCGAGGTCTGGAACAAGATCGACGCCCTGTCGGCGGAAACCCGCGCCGCCCTGCGTCGCACCGATTCGCGCACCGAGGGGGTGCAGGCCGTCAGCGCCCTGACCGGCGAGGGGCTGGACGATCTGATCTCGGCCATCGACGCCCATCTGGCCGAGGCGCTGGACGAGCCGCGCCACGAGGCGCAGGTGACGCTGCCCTTCAGCGATGGCCGGCGCCGCGCCTGGCTGCATGAGGCCGGCGTGGTCGAGCGCGAAGAAACCACCGATGACGGGCTGCTGCTGCATTTGCGCTGGACCGACCGGCAACGCGCCGGGTTCGAGGCCTTGGACGAATCCCGCAGCTGATCGCGCCCTCTTGACGGGGGGACGCAGGCCCACCATATCCCCGTTCTCGGGTTCAGGCCCCGGCCGCTCACATGGCATTTGCCTTTGGTGAAGTCCTGAAATTCTTCCGCTTTCGGCAACATGTCCGACGGCGGCAATGTGAGCCCCGCCCATATACGGCATGATTGCTTGAAGGAACTGTAACATGGCCATCAACCATGATCTGAACGCTTTGAAATCTCAGGCGAAAAATCTTCGTGCGGCATTGGATCGCGCCGGCAGCCCGGTGACCCATTCGCAGGCGCTGGAACTGGTCGCGCAAAGCCATGGCGCGCGCGACTGGAACACCGCCCATGCAGCCGCCGAGGCGGTCGACGCCGCGCCCCTGTGGCAATTCGGCGGTCCGGTTCGCGGGCGCTATCTGGGCCAGCCCTTTACCGGGCGGGTCGTCGCGGCCAGCGAACGCGGGCGCAACCACCACGCGCTGACGATCCATTTCGACGCGCCGGTCGATGTGTCCCGCTCGGACCTGTTCGAGGCGCCGCGCAAGCGGGTGAACGCCACGGTCAACACCAGCGGTCGCAGCATCAGCCGCACCTCGGATGGACAGCCCCATCTGGTGCTGGAAGCCGCCTGATCAGGATAACCACCTGGTAAAAGACAGAAGCAGGGGCGCTTTTACGGCGCCCCTTTTTCTTTCTGTTGCTGAGCGAGCTCTTTTTCTTTCTCTTTCTGGGCCAGCTCTTTTTCCTCCTGCGCAAGGCGGTCGACCAGATCCCGAATGCGGGTGACAAAGCCGTCGACGCGGGCGGCGGGGACCGTCTCGGCCTGATGCAACACCATCCAGTGCAGCCGGGCCTTGGGCGCGCAGGGGGCGATGATCGCCCGGTGCAGCACCCGCCGCAAGGGTTGGCGCATCACCAGCCGGTCGATCCACATGGGCGAGCCTGTCGAGGTGATTGCGATCACATGTTTCAGATTGTCCAGCCTGGGGATCAGCCGCCCGCCGTCGGGGCTGTGATCAAAGGCAATGCCGGGCCGCCAGACGCGGTCGAACCAGCCTTTCAGAATTGCCGGAAAGCCCGACCACCAGGTTGGAAAGATCAGGATCAGCAATTCGGTCTGGCGCAGTTGCTCGGTCATCTGCGCCAGATTTTCATCTTCGATCTCGGCCTGCGGGTCGTAATAGGCGCGGCGTTCATCCTCGGACAGGCGCGGGTCGAAATCCTCGGTATGAAGATCCAGAAAGTCGACGTCATTGCCGGCCGCGCCGGTGGCGATCAGGGTCTGGACCGTAAGATGGCGGCTAAGGCTTTCGCCGACCGGGTGGCTGGTGACCAGCAGGGCTTTCATCGTGGCGACCTTCAAATCGGGAACCGGCCAGCGGACCGGCCGGTTCGGGACTAACAGTTTCGGGGCGCACCATACTGATATGGACCGAAAAGACCACAGTGCCGGCATCCGGCAGGGATCGGTTTCGTGTCACAACCCGCTTGGGTTCCTTATTCCAGCATCTCGGCAAGCTGTTCAATCACCGTGCCCCAGCCTTCCGCAAAGCCCATTTCCTCGTGCTTTATCCGGTCCTCTTCGGTGCGGTGCAGCACGCGGGCGGTGTATTGAGTGCCGCCATCGCTGACCTCCAGCGTCAGGATCGCGGTCATGAAGGGCGTCTGGTTGGGGCGATAGCCGCCGGCCATGGCATCGGTCCAGACCAGCCGCCTGGGGGCCTCGGCCTCGATCACGCAGCCTTCCGAGGGGCCGCAATCCTCGTTCTCGCCATCAGGGCCGACCATGACGATCATGAACCGGCCGCCGGGGCGCGGTTCGACCACCGCATCGGTGATCTGCCAGGGTCGGGGGGCGAACCATTGCTTCAGCTTTTCGGCATTGGTCACGGCGTCCCAGATCGCCTCGGGCGAGGCGGCGATGTGGCGGGTGATGATCAGATCATTCCCGTCGATTGTGGTCTTGGATTTCATGGATTTGCATCCTTTTGCTCAACAAAGGCGGCCAATCTGTCGGTTCGCCCTTCCCACAGCGCGCGCTGATCCGCCATCCAGGCCGAGACCGGCACAAGTGCGCCATCGGCCAGATGGCAGTGCCGGGTGCGGCCCTGCTTGTCGCTTTCAATCAGGCCCGCGCGTTCCAGCACGCCCAGATGTTTCAGGAAACTGGGCAGCGCCATGTCGAAGGGCTGGGCGAGTTCGCTGACCGAGGCCCCGCCATCGCGCAGCCGTTCAATCACCGCGCGGCGCGTCGGGTCAGACAGGGCGTGAAAGATTCGGTCAAGATTAGCCATGTGGCTAAGTAATCGCCGGAACGCAGCCCTGTCAAGATGGTTTCCTGAATGGCTAACCATTCGGCGCTTGCCGCCGCCCGCGCCCGATGGCAAGAGGCCGGCATGACCGAGAACACGCAGAAAATCGCCCTGATCACCGGCGCCTCGCGCGGGTTGGGCGCGGCCTTGGCCGAGGCGCTTGCCGCCTCGGGCTGGCATATCCTTGCCGTCGCCCGGACCACCGGCGCGCTGGAAGAGTTGGACGACCGCATCCGTGCCGCAGGCGGCAGCGCCACGCTGGCGCCGATGGATGTGACGGTGCCCGAAGCCATGGTTCAACTGGCAGCCTCGGTCCAGCAGCGATGGGGCGGGCTGGATCTTTGGGCGCATAGCGCAATCCATGCCGCGCCGCTGACGCCGGCACCCCATATCGACGCGAAAGACTGGGCCAAATCGGTCGAGATCAATCTGAACGCGACCCGTGGCCTGATCGGTCTGATCGAGCCGCTGCTGCTGGCCCGACAGGGAACGGCGCTGTTCTTTGACGACGCCCTGGGCGGGCAGAAGTTCTTTGGCAGCTATGGCGCGACCAAGGCAGCCCAGATTGCGCTGGCCCGCAGCTGGCAGGCGGAAACCGCCAGCATCGGTCCCCGTGTGGTCATCGCCCAGCCCGCGCCGATGCCGACCGCGACCCGCGCCCGGTTCCATCCGGGCGAGGATCGCGCCGCGCTGACCCCTTGCCGGGACGAGGCCCTGCGGATCCTCGCGGCGCTGTAGCGCCTAGTCCAGCGGTTGCGTCTGGCGGATCAGCCAGTCATGGGCATCGCCCGTCACCAGCGGCGCAATCTCGTGGCGGACGCGGGCGTGATAGTCATCCAGCCAGTTGATCTCATCGGATGACAGCCGGTCGACGTCGATCAGCCGCCGGTCGATGGGGCACAGGGTCAGGGTTTCGAAACCCAGCATCTCTCGCCCCGGTTCCGCGTGGACCGGCTGGACGATCACCAGATTTTCGATGCGGATGCCAAAGGCACCCTCGCGGTAATAGCCCGGCTCGTTCGACAGGATCATGCCCGCCTGCAAGGGGATGTCACTGATCCGGCTGATCCGCGCGGGGCCTTCATGCACACACAGCGCCGCACCAACCCCGTGGCCGGTGCCATGGTCGAAATCCAGCCCCTCTGCCCACAGGAACTGTCGCGCCAGCGCGTCCAGATGCGCGCCGGCCACGCCCTTGGGAAAGCGCGCGCGGGTCAGGGCGATCATTCCGCGCAGCACAGCCGTGTTCGGGCCAATCGCATCGGGTCGCGCCCGGCCGATTGCGATGGTGCGGGTAATGTCGGTGGTGCCATCGCCATATTGCCCGCCGGAATCGACCAGCAGGATGTCGCCCTCGACCAGCGGGCGGTTGCTGGCGCGGTTGACCCGGTAATGGGGCAGGGCGGCATTCGGCCCGACGCCTGCGATGGTGTCAAAGCTGATATCCAGAATGCCCTGATCGCGACGGAAACCTTCCAGTTTCTCGACCACGTCGATTTCGGTCAGCCCTTCCGGGCCGCGAGCATCCAGCCAGGCAAGCAGATGCACCATCGCCACGGCATCGCGGCGATGCGCGGCACGCATGCCGGCCAGTTCGGCATCGTTCTTCATCGCCTTGGGCAGGATGACCGGATCGGTGGCCTGCGCAATTGTGGTGCCGCACAGTTCCAGTTGCAGGAAGGCCGCTTCCGGGGCCGAGCCCGGATCGACCCGCACCGGCCCGTCGATGGCTTGCAGCGCATCAATCAGCCGGTCGGGGGGCTGAATGCTGACACTGTTGCCCAGATGGGCGCGCAGGGCATCGTCGAATTTCGCCGGCTCGGCAAACAGCGCGAGATGTCCGTCATCGGACAGGATGGCAAAGCTTTGCACAACGGGATTGCGGGGCAGGTCGCTGCCCCGGATGTTCAGCAGCCAGGAAATCGAATCGGGTAGGGTCAGCAGCGCGGATTTCTGGCCGGACGAGGCCAGTTCGGCGGCGATGCGTTCACGTTTGGCCTTGGCCACCTCGCCGGCGGTGGCATCGGCATGGATGCGCGCGGCGCCCACAGGTGGGGCCGGACGGTCGGTCCAGACCGCATCCAGCGGGTTATAGTCCGTTGCCAGCAAGGCGATGCCGCTGCCCTTCAGGCCTTTTCGCAGGGTCTCGATCTCGCGCCGGGTATGCAGCCAGGGGTCGAAACCCAGGGTGCCGCCATCGGGCAATGCCTTTCGCAGCCAGTCGGCGGGCCGCGTCGCAGGCCAGTCGACCACGGCAAACAGCGCAGGATCGACCTGCGCACGGGCCTGCACCTTGTACCGACCATCGACGAACAGCCCGCCCTTGTCGGCCGTGGCAATGGCAAAGCCGGCGCTGCCGGTGAAGCCGGTCAGCCAGCGCAGCCGCGCATCGGAATCGGCGACATACTCGCCCTGATGGGCATCGGCACGGGGCACGACAAAGGCATCCAGCCCGGTTTCGGCCATCTGCCGCCGCAGCGCCACCAGCCGGGCCGCGTGATCGCCGGCTGCGCCTTCATCCTCGAATTGCTGGAAGGCGCTCACAATGTCACCGTTTCCATGACCTCGGGCGTCAGCACATTCACGCCGGGCAGCGCGTCGATCATCGGCTGCGCGGATTGTTCCAGCAGCGGGAAGGTCTTGTAATGGCAGGGAATCACGGTCTTGAAGTTGAAGTATTTCTTTGCCGCCCAGGACGCCCGCGCCATGTCCATGGTGAAATGCCCGCCCGCACAGAGAATGCCGATATCGGGCTGATGGTATTCCCCCATCCAGCCCATATCGGCCATGATGTCGGTATCGCCGCTGACATAGATCACATGACCCTCGCCCGCGATCATATAGCCCGATTCATGGCCCGCATAGACCGGGCCCTCATTGCCCTGCAAGGACGAGGAATGGCTGGCATTGACCATGGTGACCCTGGCACCGGCCAGATCGACCGTGCCACCCTTGTTGAAGCCGATGCCCTCGACATCCTGATGTGTCACCCAGCTGCTGATCAGGTCATAGATCCCGACGATCGGAATCCCCTGATCCCTGGCGATGGCCAGCGCGTCGCCGGTATGGTCGCCATGACCATGGGTCAACAGGATATGTGTGGCCCCGGCCAGCGCCTCGGCCCGGCGGGGTTCGGGAAAGACCGGATTTCCCGAAAGCCAGGGGTCGATCAGGATCACTGCATCCTCGATCTGAAGCCGAAAGCCGGAATGGCCGAGCCAGGTCAGTTTCATGGGAATCTCCTTGCCGGGTTTGGGGCAGGTTAGCCGGCCGCGTCTCGAAGGGCCAGCGGCGGCAGCGGGGGCGTTCGCCGCCCCCGCACCCCCTGCGGGATATTTGTGCCCGGATGATAGAGCCGTCAGGCCGGCGCCGCGTCATCCAACCGCAGCCGCAGTCGTTCGCGGCCCCCCCATGTGCTCAGCTCCAGCCGGCCGGCAAGGTGAAAGCGGCGGCCTTTGGCGCCCAGCAGCGCGGGGCCAAGCGCGGTATTCATCGCGCCCCAGGCCACGGCCTGCATCGGGGTGATGCCGGGGCTGCGGAAATCCAGCCGCAGGTGGTTGTCGCCCATGGATGCGGCGCTGTCGATCAGCATGTCGGCAAAGGCAAAGCGTGGCGCCGGGGCGGCCTGCCCGAAGGGACCGGCATCCTCTAGCTGACGGAACATCTCGATAGTGGCGCCCGAAGGCTCGATCAGGCCGGAAATGCGCAGATCGTGGATGCTGGTGCGCGCGTCAAGATCGCGGGCCAGCAGCTCGGCCAGCCGAGCCATGGCGGGTTCGACGGCATCGGCGGCCACGGTCAGTCCGGCGGCCATGGCATGCCCGCCGCCTTTCAGCAACAGGCCCTCGCGCGCAAGGCGTTGGACGGCGTGGCCAAGGTCAACGCCGGGAACGCTGCGGGCGCTGCCCTTGCCGATGCCATGCTCGATGCCGATTACCACCGAGGGCAGGCCCGTCGCTTCTTTCACCCGTGCCGCCACGATGCCAACGACGCCGGGATGCCAGCCGTCGCCTGCCGCCCAGGACAGGCCGGTGGCGCCGCGCGCCTCGACCTGGGCCAGCGCCTCGTCTCGCACGGCGGCTTCGATCGCCCGGCGGTCGCGGTTCAACTCGTCCAGTTCGGCGGCCAGGCGGGTCGCCTCGGCAGGCTCGCGGCTGATCAGGCAGCGCAGGCCCAGATCGGCACGACCGACACGACCGCCGGCATTGATGCGCGGACCCAGCAGGAAACCCAGATGGAAGGCGTTGGGCGCACCGTCCAGCCGCGCCGCGTCAGACAGGGCGACGATGCCGGGGCGTTCGCGCCGGGCCATCACGGCAAGGCCGGTGCGGACAAAGGCGCGGTTCACGCCGATCAGCGGTGCAACATCGGCAACCGTGGCCAATGCCACCAGATCGGTCAGCCCCATCAGCGGCGGTTCAGACTGCCCCTGGCCACGCAGCGCGCGTCCAGCCTGCACCAATGTCAGAAAGACCACGCCAGCGGCGCAAAGATGGCCAAGGGCGCCATCCTCGTCGGCACGGTTGGGGTTCACCACGGCCAGCGCCGGTGGCAGCGTTTCGCCCCCCTGGTGGTGATCCAGGACGATCACATCGGCCCGATCTTCCGCAGCCGCCAGGGCCTCATGCGACAGCGTGCCGCAATCCACACAGACAATCAGGTCATGGCCTTCTGCCAACATCCCGATGGCCTGAGGATTGGGGCCATAGCCCTCGTCAATGCGATCCGGCACATAGATCGTCGGATCAGGTTTCCCAAGCGCGCGGAGCCACCAGACCAGCAGCGCCGCCGATGCCCCGCCATCCACGTCATAATCGGCAAAGACCGCAATCCGCTGCCCGGCCATGGCCGCCATCACCAGCCGTTCCGCCGCCACCTGCATGTCACGCAGGGATAGCGGGTCGGGCATCAGGTCGCGCAGCTTGGGCGTCAGAAAACCGCCGACATCGGCTGCCTCGACCCCGCGTTCGGCCAGAACGCGCGCCACCGGCAGGGGCAGCCTCGCGGCCTGTGCCAATCCCTCGGCCAGCCGCTCGGCCGCGGCGCCGGGACCGGCCCAGCGTCGGCCGGTCAGTGAATGCTCAACCCCGAGAAATGCCGCCATGCCCTATCAGCCGTGTCCAAATATCCTGGGGGAGTCCCGCAGGGACGGGGGCAAAGCCCCCATCGCCCTACCGGATCGGGTTGCGATAGATCATCCGCCGCACCGAACCCGTCTTTGAGCGCATCAGGATCGTCTCGGTTTGCAGGTAATGCGGTTCGCGCTTGACCCCGGCGACGATCGAACCGTTGGTGACGCCGGTTGCGGCAAAGATCACATCGGCGGTGACCATCTCGTCGCGCGTATAGACGCGGTTCAGGTCGGTGATACCGGCCTTGCGGGCACGGCCGCGTTCGTCGTCATTGCGAAACAGAAGCCGGCCCCACATCTGCCCGCCCATGCATTTCAGCGCGCTGGCGGCCAGCACGCCCTCGGGGGCACCACCCGAACCCATATACATGTCGATACCGGTCAGTTCGGCCTCGGCGGTATGGATCACACCGGCCACGTCGCCATCGGTGATCAGGCGAATCGCCGCGCCGGTCTCGCGCACCTCGGCGATCATCTCTTCGTGGCGGGGGCGCTCCAGGATGCAGACGGTGATATCGCTGCCCTTGACGCCGCGCGCGCGGGCCAGCGCCTGCACCCGTTCGGCAGGGGACATGTCCAGGCTGACGACATCCTTTGCATAGCCCGGCCCGATCGCCAGCTTGTCCATGTAGACATCCGGCGCATGCAGCAATGTGCCACGCGGGGCCATGGCGATCACTGTCAGGGCGTTCGGCATGTCCTTGGCGGTCAGGGTCGTACCTTCCAGCGGGTCCAGCGCGATATCGACCTCGGGGCCGCTGCCCGAGCCGACCTCTTCGCCGATATACAGCATTGGCGCCTCGTCCCGCTCGCCCTCGCCGATGACGACCACGCCCTTGATGTCCAGCATGTTCAGCTGTTCGCGCATGGCGTTGACGGCGGCCTGGTCGGCGGCCTTTTCGTCACCTCGGCCGATCAGCCGGGCCGAGGCATGGGCGGCGGCCTCGGACACACGGGCCAGGCCCAAAGACAGCATGCGGTCGTTGAAATCCTTGCGGGCGGTCATCATCTATCCTTTTGGATTTGGGTTGCCTGACTTCTAGGGAAGGGATCAGGCGGCTTCAAGCTCCAGTGCCAGGGCATGAATGCGGGGCACGATATCGCCAAGCGTGGCATGAACCAGCCGATGACGCTGCAACCGGGTCAGGCCGGCAAAGGCCGGGCTGGTCATGCGGATGCGGAAGTGGCTTTGCCCGCCATCCCGGTAGCCGGCATGACCGCGGTGGCTTTCGCTTTCGTCGATGACCTCCAGCGCAAGCGGGGCCAGTTCGGCCAGCCGTTCCGTCATTTCATCCGCGATCAGTCGCTGTTCGGCCATATCGCCCCCTTTCATGTCCCGCGAAAAACCCTAAACTGCCTTTCCCGAGTCGCATAGGTGCAGAAGCATGACCAAGAACGACCCGTTCGATTTCGATATCTCGGCCGCGAAAGACAAAAAGCGCCGGGCCAAGGGCCGTCGCGGCATGTCCGGCGCCTTCGAGACCTCGACCCGCATTTGCGATAAAGAGGGCTGCGAAGAGGCCGGCAAATACCGCGCGCCCAAAAGCCCGCGAAACCTTGAGGACTATTACTGGTTCTGCAAGGATCACGTCCGGGAATACAATTTGAACTGGAATTATTTCCAGGGCCAGTCCGAGGCCGAGTTCCAGGAGTTTCTGGACAATGCGACGGTCTGGGAACGCCCCACCAAGCCCTTTGGCAAGGCCGCCGAGGAACTGAAATGGGCGCGACATGGCGTCAGCGACCCGATGGAGATCCTGGGCGCCAACGGCACCAGCCCCGAGGCCCGCGCCAAGGCCAGCCGCAAGCTGCCCCCGACCGAGCGCAAGGCGCTGGAGATTCTGGAAGCCAAGGACAATTGGTCCAGGACGGAAATCAGGAAGCAATACAAATCCTTGGTCAAGGTTCTGCATCCTGACATGAATGGCGGCGATCGGTCCGATGAGGACCGTCTGGCCGAGGTCGTCTGGGCCTGGGATCAGGTCAAGGACAGCCGCCATTTCAAGGAATAAGCGCGCCGACTGACGCAGGTTTTGCGGCACGTGATGCCTTTGCGCGCAATCGCAGCCTGACCATTTCTCGCATCAGTCCGCAGATGAAAACAGCCGCCGGATCGTCCGGCGGCTGTTTGTGTTTCGACAGGAAGCGGTTGGCTATTTCTCGGGCACCAGCCCGCGCGGGGCAAAGCGCAACACCAGCAGCAGGACCGCACCCATGGCGATAAAGCGCATATGGGCGGCGCTGCTCATCAGGTGGCTTTTCAACCCTCCATCGGGCAGGGGGCTGGTCAGCAGGCTCATCAGTTGCGGACCCCAGGCCTCGGCCTTGATCCACAGGAACCAGATCAGCACGGCGCCCAGCACCGCACCCCAGTTATTGCCGGACCCGCCAACGATCACCATCACCCAGATCAGGAAGGTATAGCGCAGCGGGTTATAGCCCGTCGGCGCCATCAGCCCGTCCAGCGTGATCATCATCGCGCCGGCGATCCCGATAACGGCGGAACCGATGACAAAGACCTGCAAATGCCGGTTGGTGACGTTCTTGCCCATCGCCTCGGCTGCGGTTTCATTGTCGCGGATCGCGCGCATCATCCGGCCCCAGGGCGATTTCAGTGCCAGTTCGGCCAGCAGGATCAGCACCAGCAGCACGACGAGGAACAGCGACATATAGGACAGCTTGACCCAGATCCCCGAGGCTTCGGCCACGGGAAAGCCCCAATTCGCAGCCGCCTGCTGAAATTCGGGGTTCTGTTGCAGCTGGATCTCATATCCGACGGGGCGCGGGATCGAGGTGATGTTCTTGACCCCGCGTGCCAGCCACTCCTCGTTCTTCAGCACGGCGACGATGATTTCGCCGATGCCAAGCGTGGCGATGGCCAGATAGTCCGAACGCAGCCCAAGCGCGACCTTGCCCACGCCCCAGGCCGCAGCGGCCGCGAACAGCCCGCCTACCGGCCAGGACAGCAGCACCGGCCAGCCCAGCCCGCCAAGGTTGCCGTAACGCGCCGATTGGTTCGCCTCGATCGCCGTGACCGCCGGGTCGAACAGCTCGCGATACAGGACAAAGCCCGCGATCAGCACGGCCAGCACGACCAGCCCGCGCAGCCAGCTTTTGGCCAGTTTGCGCCACAGCACGACGGCCAGCGCCAGCGTGCCCAGCCCCGAGGCCAATGCGACCAGCACACGCGGCCCCCCAGCGGCCCAGCCCCCCTCGACCGGGGGCAGCGAGACCAGAACCGGCGCCAGCCCACCCAGTGCCAGGAAGCCCACGACACCGACGTTGAACAGGCCCGCATAGCCCCATTGCATATTCACCCCAAGCGCGGTGATGGCCGAGATCAGCCCCATGTTCAGGATCGCCAGGGCGGTGTTCCAGCTGCCCGAGAACAGGGCGCTGCGCCAGCTGCCCTCCAGGATGATCAGCAGGGCGAGGATGGCGAACAGGATCGGTGCGCGCCAGGGGCTGCTGGCCCCGGCTTGACGATTGGTTGACATCGCTTGCCCCCCTTACACAGATTTGCCGCTGAACAGCCCGGTGGGCTTGAACAGCAGGACGATGATCAGGATCACGAAGCTGACGGCGAATTTATACTCGGTCGACAGCAGTTGCAGCAGCCCGTCAGGCTGCCAGCCGGGGAACAGATAGCCCGCGACCTTGACCCAAGGATAGGTCACCGCGACCTCGGAAAAGGCAACGACGAACCCCCCGGCAATGGCGCCAAGCGGGTTGCCCAGGCCCCCCACGATGGCGGCGGCGAAGATCGGCAGCAGGATCTGGAAATAGTTGAAGGCCTTGAACGACTTGTCCAGCCCGTAAAGAGTGCCGGCAATGGTCATCAGCGCGGCGGCGATGATCCAGGTCAGGCGCACCACCCGTTCCGGGTCGATGCCCGACAACAGCGCCAGATCCTCGTTATCGGAATAGGCGCGCATGGCCTTGCCCGATTTGGTGCGGTTCAGAAACCGGAACAGCGCCCAGACAACCAGAACCGCGACCACAAGCGTCAGCGCCTGCGTGGTCTTCAGCGCCAGCCCCTCGGTCAGGCCTGACCATTCGCGGAAACTGCGCACTTCGATAACGAAACGCGCGCCATCGGCAAAGCGGATCTCGTTCACGCCGATACCGGGCAGCATCCGCGTCAGGCCGTTCATCACGAACATGACCCCGACCGAGGCCATCACCAGGATGATCGGCGCGGCGCGGCGGGCGCGGTAAAAGCGATAGACGATACGATCGGTGCCCAGGACCACCGCCGCCGTCACCGCGATCCCCACTGGCAGCGCCAGCAGAGCCGTGGGCAGCGGGCCGGCGGTGATGCCCAGCCCCTGCAAGCCCCATGTCGCCAGAATGGTCGCGGCGGTGCCGAAAGCCATGGTGTCGCCATGGGCGAAGTTCGAAAACCGCAGGATCCCATAGATCAGCGTCACCCCAAGCGCGCCAAGCGCCAATTGTGCGCCATAGGCCGCAGCCGGGATGAAAACAAAGTTGAGAAAGGCCACAAGGGCGTTCAGAATATCCATTATTTGGCTTCCTCGCAGCGGCCCAGATAGGTCATCGACATGATCGGGTCGGCGATATGAGTGGTATAGCGCGCGGTTCCGTCCGGGGCGAGCGTCAGCAGTCGCGCGCCGGTCGCACTTTCGATATTGAACAGGCGGATCAGCCCGTTCTGATCCATGCCGGCCATCGGCAGGCTTTCGGCGCTGTCCTCCAACCGACCGCCGACAGTGGCGATGCCGGCGTCGATGCTGCTGGTCAGCAGAACCAGGCTGGTCTCATAAGCCGAACCCGCGCATTCGTTGTCCAGGCATTCGGTCTGGAATTTGCAATTCCAGCTGGCCTCTTGTGCCAAAGCGACAAGCGGCATCAATGTCAGAATGGCGGCACCGACCGATAACCGACGCGCAGCAAAGGTTTTGCGTGCGTTACTCATTCGCTGCTCCGTTGGCAAAGGGGATGCTGGCGGGGTCAACCGGCGTGAACGTGCAGCGGCCTTCCCTCGATATAGCCTTATAGCCGCCATAGATGATCGTGTGGTCTGTCGCCGCGAATTCACCTTGGGCGCGAACCGAGAACATGTCGGCAAAGCAGCAGTTGATCACGGGCTTGTCGGTGGTTTGAACGACTGGGCTTTCGGGGCTGGTTACAAAGGTAACTGTCCAGTCGTCGTCCCGTTGTAATTGTGTTCCGTATCTATAAAAGCCCTCGGCAGATTCCCATCGTACGGTTCGTGTCCGCCGATCCCAGTCCAGACTGAAGCTGCCGAGCGTGGCAAACTGATCGGTCGAGCGTTCTTCCTTGCATTCCATGTGCCAGCCGGCGGCGCTATCGAATGGAACGGGCATGGAATTGTCCTGCGCCGGCGCAACAGCAGGCAGCAGCGGAAGGGCCAGGGGCAGCAGGGTCATGCGGATCACCTCAGCCCCCCAGGAAGGTGCGCCGCACCTCGTCATTGGCCATCAATTCCTTGCCGGTTCCGGTATGGGCATTGGCACCCTGCACCAGAACATAGGCCTTGTCGGCGATGTTCATCGCCTGTTGCGCATTCTGTTCCACCATCAGCACCGGCAGCCCACCGCGCGCGATGGCAATGATGCGGTCAAACAGCTCGTCCATGACGATGGGCGACACGCCTGCCGTTGGCTCGTCCAGCATCAGCACGCTTGGGCGGGTCATCAGCGCGCGGCCGACGGCGACCTGCTGGCGCTGGCCGCCTGACAATTCGCCGGCCGCCTGCTTGCGCTTTTCGGCGACGGCCGGGAACAGGTCATAGACCTGTTCCATCGTCTGTCGGATGTCGTCATCGCGGATGAAGGCGCCCATTTCCAGATTTTCCTCGACCGTCATCGAGGGGAAGATGTTGTTCACCTGCGGCACGAAACCCATGCCGGCCTTGACCCGGTCCTGAGGGTTCAGCGCGGTGATGTCCTGCCCGTTCAGACAGACCCGGCCCTTACGCAGGTCCAGCATGCCAAAGACGGCCTTCATCGCGGTGGATTTGCCTGCGCCATTGGGGCCGACGATCACAGCGATTTCGCCCTGCTCGACGGCGATGGTGCAATCATGCAGGATATCGGGACCACGGCCATAGCCGCCGGTCATGTTCTCGCCGATCAGGAACGGGGTGCCGCTGCCTGCGGCGCCGGTAGGGCCGGATTTGCGGGTGCCGTCAATGCTGCCGCCGGGGCGGGGATTGACGATCGAGGCGTCGCGGTTGCCGCGATTGCCGAATGGCTGATCTGCATCGCTCATGCGCCGATCATCTCCTTGTTCTTCAGGCCGGTGCCCAGATAGGCCTCGATCACGGCCTCGTTCTGCATGATGTCAGCGGCGCTGCCCTTGGCCAGAACCTTGCCCTCGGCCATGACGATGACCGGGTCACAGATCTTGCCGATGAAATCCATGTCATGCTCGATCACGCAGAAGGTATAGCCGCGTTCCTTGTTCAGCCGGATGATTGCATCCGCGATGGTCCCCAGAAGCGTGCGGTTCACGCCGGCGCCGACTTCGTCCAGAAAAACGATCTTGGCGTCGACCATCATCGTGCGGCCCAGTTCCAGAAGCTTTTTCTGCCCGCCTGACAGGTTGCCGGCCTTTTCATGGGTCAGATGGCGGATGGTCAGGAAATCCAGCACCTCATCGGCCTTCTTGCGCAGCGCGGCTTCTTCCTGTTCGATCCGGCCTCGGCGGAACCAGGTGTTGATGATGGTCTCACCGGTCTGGCCACCGGGCACCATCATCAGGTTCTCGCGCACTGTCATCGAGGCAAATTCATGCGCCAGCTGAAAGGTGCGCAGCAGCCCCTTGTGGAACAGCTGATGCGGCGGCAGGCCCGAGATATCCTCGTCGCCCATGAAAACGCGACCGGATGTCGGTTTAAGAACGCCAGCGATCACATTGAAAAGCGTTGATTTCCCGGCGCCATTTGGTCCGATAAGCCCGGTGATCGAGCCTTGCTCGATCGACAGGCTGGCCCCGTCCACGGCGCGGAAACCGCCGAAATGCTTGTGCAGATCCTCGACCCGGATCATTCGTGATTTCCCCCTGTCATCCCGCGCGGTGTTCCCCGCGTCGGGTCGCCCGCGACGCGCGCCGGCCCCTTATTATAAGGCAGGCCCGGCGCAAAAGCACCGGGCCCGTTATCTGTCCTGGCCAGACTTAGTGGTAAGCCACCACGTTCAGTTCGCCATTCGGGAAATCGACCTCGCGATAGACGCCGGCGCTTTCGCCCGGTCCGATCAGCTCGACTGCGGTGGCGCCGACATAGTCGATATCGGTGCCTGCGGCCAGCAGTTCCAGACCTTTGGCAAGCTCGCCCGGCATGATCTTTTCGCCCGGCTCATTGGCCACTTCCAGAACCTTGTCCTTATAGACGGCAGGGTCCGAGGACTTGGCAGCCTCCATCGCCAGCAGGATCAGCGCGGCGGCGTCATAGGCTTCGGCCGAGAAGGCCGAGGTTCCGTCAAAGCCGGCAGCCTGGGCGGCGGCGACATAGGCGTCGCGGCCCTCGCCCTCGGCGGCCGGGTTCTGGCCGAACGAGGTCGCCAGTTCGGCGCCGAAATTGTCGACCAGCGCCTGGCTGACCATGCCGTCGGGGAAAACGAAGGTCTCGAACGCGCCCGTGTCCAGCGCCGCGCGGGTGATGCCCGAGCCGCCCTGATCGACATAGCCCGCCACAACCAGCGCATCGCCGCCCGCTGCGGCCAGGGCCGCAACCTCGGCCGAATAGTCGGCCTTGCCGTCGTCATGGGCGGCGTTCACCGTCACCGTGCCGCCGGTGGCCGCAAAGGCTGCGGCAAAGCTGTCTGCCAGCCCCTTGCCATAGTCGTTATTGGTATAGGTCACGGCGACGTTGTTGATGCCGCGGCTTTGAATGATCTGTGCCATCACTTCGCCCTGACGCGCATCCGAAGGCGAGGTGCGGAAGAACAGCCCCTGATCCTCGATCGTGGACAGCGCCGGCGAGGTCGCCGAGGGCGAGATCATCACGATGCCATTCGGCACGGCGACCTTTTCCAGCGAGGCGATGGTTTCGCCCGAGCACATGCCGCCGACGACGCCCTTGATGCCCTCGGCCACAACACGCTCCAGCGCGGAAACGGCAGCGGCGGCATCGGTGCAGGTCGAGTCGGATTGCACGACGCTGACGGTCGATCCATCCAGCAGCTTGCCGGAATCAGTCACTTCCTTCGCGGCCAGTTCGGCACCGCCCAGCATGGCCGGGGCCAGCGATTCCAGCGCGCCGGTAAAGCCAAGCGATGCACCCAGCTTGATGTCCTCGGCGGCGGCAATGCCGGTCGTCAGCGCCATGGCGGCGCTGGCAAGAAGAAGTTTTTTCATACGTTTGTCTCCCAGTTGGAACAATGTCCTGCGCCGCAGGTTAAAAGGGCCGGCTTCAAAAGAAAAGCATCATATGGTCAGCCAGATGCTGCCATTTCGGGCAATTTGAAGCAGATTTCGGCGGAATGCCGGGTGCTTAGCGCCAGCCCAGCCTGTCGCGGCTGCGAAACGGCAGGATCAGCAGGCCAAAGGCCAGCCAGCCAAGCACAAAGCCGATGCCGGCAGCGGCCAGGCCCGCGACGGTGACCGGCACGGCGGGGCTGAAATCGCCCCAGGTCGCAGCCAGCGTCTGCGGATCGCGCAGCCGGTGGGGCAGCAGCATCCGTTCCAGCGGGCTGGCCAGCCGCAGCATCGTCAGATCGGCGGCCGCATGGTCCAGCCGGGCAAAGGTCTGGGCGATATCTGCCTGATGCAGATCGCGAAATTCGGTTCCGCCCAGATCGGCCAGCGCCTCCGTCCGGGTCAAGCCGGCCTCGGCTGCACTGGCGTCGAAATCGGCCGCGATTCGGGTCAGCGCATCGACCTGACCGCCAAGACGCTGGACATATTGGTCGGAAAAGGCGGGGAACTGCGACAGGCAGACGGCGCAGGCAAGCGCCGCCACCAGCCGCAGCAGCCCGATCACGGCAGGGCCGCCGCCAGAACCGGGCGATAGATCTCGTCCAGCCGGGCCACCGCATCCTTGGGCGAGATTTCCAGGTTTTCACCCGTGCGGCGGTTGGTCAATTCGACCTTGTTGTTGGCCAGCCCGCGCGGCCCCACCGTAATCCGCCAGGGCAGGCCGATCAGATCCATGGTGGCGAATTTCGCCCCGGCGCGTTCGTCGCGATCGTCATAAAGCGGATCGAGACCATGCGCCTTCAACTCGGCATAAAGCGCCTCGCAGGCGCTGTCGGTCGAGGCATCGCCCTGTTTCAGGTTCACGATGCCGACATGGAAGGGGGTCACGCCCTCGGGCCAGATGATGCCCTTGTCATCATGGCTGGCCTCGATGATCGCGCCCAGCAGGCGGCTGACGCCGATGCCGTGCGATCCCATGTGGACCGGCACGCGCGCGCCATCGGGACCGACGACCGTGGCACCCATCGGTTCGGAATATTTGGTGCCGAAATAGAAGATCTGGCCGACCTCGATCCCACGCGCCGTCCGGCGGCGTTCTTCGGGGATCCGGTCGAACAGGGCCTGATCATGGGTCTCGTCGGTGCGGGCATAGCGGCTGGTAAACTCCTCCAGCACGGCCTGGCACTGTTCGACATTGTCATAGTCGATCTGGCGGTCGCCAAAGGTCAGGTCGGTGATCTGGCTGTCATAGAAGACCTCGGATTCGCCGGTATCGGCCAGCACCAGGAATTCATGCGTGTAATCGCCCCCGATCGGCCCGCCGTCGGCGCGCATCGGAATGGCCTGCAATCCCATGCGCTCATAGCTGCGCAGATAGCTGACCAGATGCCGGTTATAGGCATGAAGCGCGTCTTCCTTGGTCAGGTCGAAGTTATAGCCGTCCTTCATCAGGAACTCGCGCCCCCTCATCACGCCAAAGCGCGGGCGGATCTCGTCGCGGAACTTCCACTGGATATGATACAGCGTCAGCGGCAGGTCCTTGTAGCTGTTCACATGGGACCGGAAGATGTCGGTGATCATCTCTTCATTCGTGGGACCATACAGCAGGTCGCGCTTGTGGCGATCCTTGATCCGCAGCATTTCCTCGCCGTAATCGTCATAGCGGCCGGATTCGCGCCACAGATCGGCGGGTTGCAGCGTCGGCATCAACAGCGGGATATGGCCGGCGCGCTGCTGTTCCTCATGCACGATCTGTTCAATCCGGCGCAGCACCTTGTAGCCCAGAGGCAGCCAGGAATAGATCCCCGCCGCCTGCTGCTTGATCATGCCCGCGCGCAACATCAGCCGATGGCTGACGATCTGGGCCTCTTTGGGGTCCTCTTTCAGGACGGGCAGGAAATAGCGCGACAGACGCATGGGACACACCGTGTTGGGGTTTCGCTTTGGGTTGGACTTCTGGGCCAAGCAGGTGGCTGATGCAAGGGCGATGGGTGTGCGGGCTTGCGGGGTGGGGTGGCGCAGGCACTATGATCAATGGATCGAGAGGCTTGCGCATGGCACGGAAAACACCGCAAAAGGACATGTCGGATCGGCCGGGATGCGCGAGATAACCGCGCGCCGATGGACCGATCACTTCTTGCCGAGCCGATGGACAACGGACCTGTCGAGTTGCCGTTGATTGCTTGATTGGTTGTCATTTCATCGGCGCCGAGGCCGCGGACGTCTTGGCGCCTGCCTTTGCCCCCTGACCAAACCCTTGCATCCCCCCGCCCAACCGGCCACATAGCCTGAAAGCCAAAAGGGGCCACTCATGCGCATTCCGGTTCAGAAACAGGCGACCTGGTGGGGCATTGCCGCTGCCATTCTGCTGTTGACGATGTGGCTTCTGGGTTCGGCCGTGTTGCCCTTTATCCTGGGTGCGGGTGTCGCCTATCTGCTGGATCCCGTCGCCGATCGGCTGGAACGCATGGGTCTGTCACGCACCATGTCGGTGGTGGTGATTACCGCCTTCGCCGTGCTGATCTTTGTCATCGCCATGCTGCTGGTCGTGCCGGTGCTGGTGCGCCAGGCAAGCCAGCTGGTCGACACGGCCCCGCAGATGCTGGAGGGCTTGCAGAATTTCCTGACCGCACAATTCCCCAACCTGATCCCCGAAGGCAGCACCATCGCCTCGACCCTGTCGCAGCTTGGCTCGGCCATTGGCGAACGGGCGGGGGAGCTGCTCAGCACGGTGCTGGGCTCAGTCGCGGGGGTGTTCAGCGTGGTGGCGCTGCTGGTCATCGTGCCGGTGGTGGCCTTCTATCTGTTGCTGGATTGGGATCGCATGGTGGCGCAGATCGACACGCTGCTGCCGCGTGAACATGCGCCCACGATCCGGCAGCTGGCGCATGAGATCGACATCGCCCTGTCGGGTTTCGTGCGCGGGCAGGGGCTGGTGATGCTGATCCTGGGCACCTGGTATTCCTTCGCGCTGATGCTTGCCGGGCTGCCTTTCGGCTTTTTCATCGGCATCATGGCGGCGGCGCTGTCCTTCATCCCTTATGTCGGCACGCTGCTGGGTGGCGGCACGGCGATCGGGGTGGCGCTGTTCAGCTTCTGGGGGGATCCGCTGTGGATCGGCGTGGTCATCGCCATCTTCGTCATTGGCCAGGTGGTCGAGGGCAATTATCTGCAACCCAAGATCGTCGGTGGCAGCATCGGGCTGCATCCTGTCTGGCTGCTTCTGGCTTTGTCGGTCTTTGGCGCGCTGTTCGGCTTTGTCGGGCTGGTGGCCGCGGTGCCGCTGGCCGCAGCACTTGGGGTGATCGTGCGCTTCCTGATCCAGCGCTATCGCGAAAGCAGTCTTTATACCGGGCAGGGCACGCGCCCCGAACCGGCCGAGCCCTTGCGGGTCGAACTGGTGCCGCGCGGCACCGCCGAGGCCGAACGCCAGGCACCGGCCATCGCCCATGCCATTGCCGCCGAGGGTCCGGGCGGGGACAGCGCCTAGGCCGTGCCCCGTCAGCTGACACTCGATCTGGCCGGCGATCCGGCCCATTCGCGCGCCGATTTCCTGGTGGCAGAGGCCAACCGGCTGGCGCTGGCAACGCTGGATACGCCCGAAAGCTGGCCTCAGGGGCGGATGCTGCTGATCGGCGAGGCCGGGGCGGGAAAGACGCATCTGGCCTCGTTCTGGGCGGCGGAACATGGCGCGCAGCGGGTCGCGGCGATGGCGCTGCACCCCGAGGATGCCGATGCGCTGGCCCCCGAAGGCGGTGCGCTGGTGGTCGAGGATGCGCATCGCGCCGGCGGGGTAGGCCCGGCCGAACAGGCGCTGTTTCACCTGTGGAACATCTGCCATGCCCGGCGCTGCCTGCTGCTGCTGACGGCGCGCTGTGCGCCGCGTGACTGGGGGGTGGTCCTGCCCGACCTGCGCAGTCGCATGGATGCCATGCCCCAGACCCGCATCGCCACCCCGGACGAGACCCTGCTGGCCGCCGTGCTGGTCAAGCTGTTCGCCGATCGTCAGCTGGTGGTGTCCGCCGGACTGATCGACTGGCTGGTCCTGCGCATGGACCGCGATCTGGGCCTTGCCCGCCGGCTGGTCGCCGCGCTGGATCAGGCGGCGATGGCTGACAAGAAGCCGGTGACGCGCAGGCTGGCCCAGGACCTGCTGGACAAGCTGATGTCGCCCGGCGCATGATCCGGCCGTTCCTTTCCATCGACATGACATGACCCAGGCTGATTTTCTTCGTAATCCGTTCCCGATTGCCAGCGATGTGCCCGGCGGCACGCCCGAAGGCCCGGCCCGTTTCTTCAACCGCGAGCTGTCCTGGCTCAGCTTCAACTGGCGGGTGCTGGACGAGGCGCGCAATGACCGGGTTCCGCTGCTGGAACGTCTGCGCTTTCTGTCGATCAGCGCCACCAACCTGGACGAGTTCTATACCGTCCGCGTCGCCGGGCTGCGCGAACTGGTGCGCGAGGGGAACGCCATCCCCTCGGATGACGGCCTCAGCCCGGCTGAACAGCTGACACTGATCAATGCCGATGCGCGCCGGCTGATGGGCGCGCAGCAATCGGTCTGGAACCGCCTGCGCCGCGAGATGGCCGAGGCCGGCATCACCATCCTCGAACGCGAGGATGTAACCGCGGATGAGGCGCGTTTTCTGGAAGGCTATTTTCAGGACAGCGTGTTTCCGGTTCTGTCGCCCCTTGCCATCGACCCGGCGCATCCCTTTCCCTTCATCCCCAATGCCGGCTTCTCGCTGGCGCTGGAACTGGTCCGCGACCGCGACGGGCGGCGGATGCAGGCGCTGCTGCCCATTCCGGCGCAGCTGGCGCGATTCATCCGCATGCCTGGCACGGAACGGTTCCTGCGGCTGGAAGACCTGCTGTTGATGAACCTGACCAGCCTTTTCCCCGGCTATCGCGACAATGGCCATTGCGCCTTTCGCGTGCTGCGCGACAGCGACCTTGAGGTCGAGGAAGAGGCCGAGGATCTGGTGCGTGAATTTGAAACCGCGCTGAAACGCCGCCGCCGGGGCAGCGTGGTGCGGCTGAAGATCACCGCAGGCGCGCCCGAGGCGATGCGCCACCTGATCATGGAGGAACTGGGCGTCAGCCTTGACGAGATGGTCGAGGTCAAGGGCCTGCTGGGCATGGCCGATCTGCGCGAACTGGTGCTGGATGACCGGCGCGAATTGCTGTGGCCATCCTTTACCTCGCGCGTGCCGGAAAGGGTGCAGGATCATGATGGCGACCTGTTCGCGGCGATCCGGCAGAAAGACATGCTGCTGCATCACCCCTATGAAACCTTCGACATGGTCATCCGCTTTCTGGCGCAGGCGGCGCGTGACCCCGATGTGCTGGCGATCAAGCAGACGCTGTATCGCACCAGCCGCGACAGCCCCATCGTCGATGCGCTGTGCGAGGCGGCGGAATCGGGCAAATCCGTCACCGCGCTGGTCGAATTGAAGGCGCGTTTCGACGAGGCCGCCAATATCCGCCAATCGCGCCGGCTGGAACGGTCGGGCGCGCATGTCGTCTATGGTTTCGTGAACTACAAGACCCATGCCAAGATCAGCAGCGTGGTCCGGCGCGAGGGCGACAAGCTGGTTACCTATACCCATTTCGGCACCGGCAACTACCACCCGATCACGGCGCGCATCTATACCGATCTGTCGCTGTTTACCTGCGACCGGGCGCTTGGGCGCGATGCGACCAAGGTGTTCAACTATCTGTCGGGCTATGTGAACCCCGAAGGGCTGGAAAACCTGTCGATCAGCCCCGTCGATCTGAAGCAGGATCTGCTGACGATGATCGCGCGCGAGGCCGATCTGGCACGGCGTGGCCGGCCTGCCGCGATCTGGGCCAAGATGAACTCGCTGACCGAGAAGGAAGTGATCGAGGCGCTTTATGCCGCCAGCCAGGCCGGGGTGAAGATCAGCCTTGTGATCCGTGGCATCTGCGGCGTCCGGCCCGGCATCAAGGGCCTGTCCGAAAATATCCGGGTGAAATCCATCGTCGGGCGCTATCTGGAACATTCGCGCATCGTCTGTTTCGGAAACGGCCACGGGCTGCCTTCGGACAGGGCGCGGGTGTTCTTTTCCTCGGCCGACTGGATGGGTCGCAACCTGTCCTTCCGGGTGGAAACGCTGGTCGAATGCCATAACGAGACGGTCAAGGCGCAGATCGTCAGCCAGATCATGTCGGCCAATATGGCCGATGAGGCGCAAAGCTGGATCCTGCAACCCGATGGGCGCTATGTCCGCTATCTGCCGGCGGGGCGCGATGATCTGTTCAACTGTCATCGTTTCTTCATGGCCAATCCCTCATTGTCGGGGCGTGGCACAGCGGGCTATCGCGACGTGCCGGCGCTGACCCATTCGGCGGATTGACCAAAACCGCCTGACAGGCGATGAACGCAGCGTGAAATGCGGCGCGATCAGCCGCCACGCCCAAGGAGGACACCCCATGAACGGAGTGCTGACGGCCACTGGCAAGACGATCGAGCCCTGGGGCGAATCGCTGTTCACGGATGATTCGGCCCGCGCGCTAAGCCGGGTGGGCGTGGTTGATGTCGGCTCGAACTCGATCCGTCTGGTCGTGTTCGAGGGTGCGGCCCGCAGCCCGGCCTATTTCTATAACGAAAAGGTCATGGCGGGGCTGGGGCAGGATATGGCTGCGACCGGTCGGCTGAACCCGCAAGGCGTCGAGCGCGGTTTCGAGGCGTTGAAGCGTTTCGCCGCGCTGGCCGATGGGATGGGCGTCAAGCCGCTGACCTGTGTGGCCACCGCCGCCGTCCGCGACGCCGAGGACGGCCCCGCCTTCCAGCAGCGGGTCGAGGACGAACTGGGTCTGAAACTGTGGGTGATCGACGGCCAGGAAGAGGCGCGGCTGTCGGCGCAGGGCGTGCTGCTGGGCTGGCCCGATGCCAGCGGGCTGGTCTGCGACATCGGCGGCAACTCGATGGAACTGGCCGTGCTGAAGGATGGCAAGGTCGGCAAGCGCGCGACCTCGCAGCTTGGCCCTTTCCGGCTGCAACAGGTCAAGGGCGGCAAGGACGGGCTGCGCGACTATATCAAGACGGTGATGGATGAACTGGCGGCAGAGGTCGGCACCGATCATGATCGCATCTATCTGGTGGGCGGGTCCTGGCGTGCCATCGCCCGGCTGGACATGGAACGCACTGGCTATCCGATGACGGTGCTGCATGAATACCGCATGGACCCCGAAACCGTGAATGACACGGTCGACTGGATCGGGAACAACACCACCGACCATCTGCGCAAGCTGGTCGGCATCGGCTCGGCCCGGATGGAGCTGGTGCCGTTGGCCTCGCAGGTGCTGCGCGAACTGGTTGCGACCTTCAAACCGAAGGAACTGGCCGTCAGCAGCTATGGCATCCGCGAGGGGCTGCTGTATGAACACATGTCCAAGGCCCTGCGCCGCCGCGACCCGCTGATCGAGGGCGCGCGGTTCAGCGAACGCCAGATGGCACGGATGCCCGGTTTCGGCAAAAAGCTGTACAAGTTCCTGCAACCGCTGTTTGACGGCGTGCCCAAGGACCGCGAACGCCTGATCCGCGCGGCCTGCATGCTGCATGACACGACCTGGCGCACCCATCCCGATTACCGCGCCGAGGCCTGTTTCGACAATGTCACCCGCGCCAATATGGCCGCACTCAGCCATCCTGAACGGATCTTTCTGGGCCTATCGCTGCTGCACCGATACAAGAACAGCCGCGAAGGTTCGCCCATGGCGCCGCTGTTCGCGTTGCTTGATGAACGCGCGACCCAGGATGCCGAGATCCTGGGCAAGGCCATGCGCTTTGGGGCGATGTTCTCGGTCAAGGATCCCAACAGCGCGGGCACGCTGACCCTGCTGCCCCAAAAGAACGCGCTGGAGCTGAAGCTGACGCGTGTTGGACAGGCGCTGTTTGGCGAGGTCGCGCGGTCGCGTTTTGAATCGCTGTGCAAGGCGATGGGGGTCCAGCCGGTGGTGGTCAGCTAGGCCCGGTTCCGGCCAACCGTCGGCCATGCCACTATGCCCCGGATGCCAGTATGCTGCGGCGATCTTTCGTTGCCATAATGAAGGATGGGTCTGATGACATCGACGACGCTCAGGTTGAACATGCCGCAATGGCAGGGTGGTAACGAACCGGCCTATCGCTTTGGTGCCGATCTGCTGCGCTGGCTGGCGCCTGCCCATGACGGGCCGGAAGAAACGGTGGCTGCGCCCGAACGTGACGGGCAGGCCCCGAACATGGATCGCGGCATCAAATGGCGGGCCGATCTGCTGTCGCAGGCCAGGGCGGCGCGGGCTGCCATTGAACGCCATGACCCTGACCGGGTGGTGACGCTTGGCGGGGATTGCCTTGTCGATCTGGCCCCGATCGCCTGGCTCAGCCGGAAATATGGCGACAAGCTGGGCGTCTTGTGGCTGGATGCCCATCCCGACGTGATGAGCGCGGCCGAGTTTTCCCACGCCCATGCCCATGTGCTTGCCATGCTGCTTGGCCGTGGGGATGAGGCGTTTACGGCCGAGGTGCCGGCCAAGCTGTCTGCCCCCCGCGTGATGATCGCGGGGATGCAGGGTTGGAATGATGCCGAAGGCCCGATCCTTGAAGAACTGGGCATCCGGCACATCCCTGCCGCCGATCTTGCCGATACCAGCCAGCCGGTTCTGGACTGGATCGCGCAGGAAGGGATCACCCATCTTGCCGTGCATTTCGATCTTGATGTGCTGGATCCGGCGCATTTTTCGCCGCTGCTGTTCAACAGGCCCGATCTGCCGCAAGGTGCGTTTGACGGGATCGAACGCGGCCGGATGCGACTGGATCAGGTGGTCCGCCTGCTGAAGGATGCAGGTGGCGCGACCGATCTGGTCGGACTTGCCATCACCGAGCATCTGCCCTGGGACATGTTGCGGCTGAAGACGGCGCTTGCCGAACTGCCGATCATGAGGTCCTGACATCTGCGGCGCGCGCCTTTGTCCGATAGCGTGCCCCCCAACGTGCCAGAATCATTGCCGGAATGCGCCCGCTGGCTTAGCTTGATCATTGGCACAGCCAGTTTCTCGCGTCGCCCTTTTGACAATCGCCTTGCGTAAACGATGCATCAGCGTCCGCGGCACCACGCCCGGCTGAACAGGAGATTTGCAATGAGCGGTCAGAACCTGTCCACCCTGTCCAAGACAGCCCCAAATCCCTGGCTGAACCGGCACAGCGACAACTCGACCACAGAATATACCTGCCACACGGCCGCGATGCATTGGGGCTATATGGATCTGGGCCTGACCGAGGCCGAAGCCAATGCCAAGGTCGACCGCTTTGTCCGGGCGACCTGTCCGGGCTGCATCAATAACGGGGCGTTTCATTTCTCGCTGCCGGCGATGCGCTATGGCCCGATCTTTTGTCAGGGGGCCCAAAGGATTACCCGCAACGATCTGGTCAATCTGCATCCGGGCGATGTGCTGATCACCGGGCATTACACCGTGCCGAACCATTCGATGATCGTGCGCCAGGTCAGGCGTGCCGATCATGTGACGGTGCGCGGCTTCAACAATTTTGGCACATTGGGGACCGGGCAATTGCTGCGCTATGACCCGACATCGCACAATATCACCAAGGATAAATACTGGAATGCCAACGACATGTTCGGCATCAATGCGCCCGGCGTGCCGCTGTTGGTGGTGCCCTATGCGACCTATTCGCAGGCCCTGCGAATGAGCCTGAACATGCGCTATTGATGTCGTCGCAATCGCGGTGGCGGCGCGGCCTCAGACCTGCCAGCGCAGGAAATTCGCGATGATCCGCAGACCGACGCCCTGCGATTTCTCGGGGTGGAACTGGGTGCCGACGATATTGTCGCGACCGACCACGGCCGTCACCTCGCCGCTGTAGCCGGCATGAGCCAGCCGCTGCGCCGGATCGGTGACGCGGAACTGCCAGCTATGGACGAAATAGGCGTGATCGCCCGTCACCACGCCCTGCAAGACCGGATGGGGGTGGTCGATGGCCAGATCGTTCCAGCCCATATGCGGCACCTTCAGGCCCGGTGCGTCAATGGCCACGACCTCGCCGCCAATCCAGCCCAGGCCGTTGGTCGGGCGGTATTCATGGCCCAGATCGGCCAGCATCTGCATGCCGACGCAAATGCCCATGAAGGGCACGCCACGTTCCAGCACGGCCTGACGCAGCGCATCCGTCATGCCGTCCACCGCGTCCAGCGCGGCCTTGCAGGCGGGAAACGCCCCATCGCCCGGCAGCACGATCCGGTCGGCGCGGGCCACGACATCAGGAGCCGAGGTGACGGTGACATCCGCGCCCAGATCGCGGCCCATCCGCTGAAAGGCCTTTTCCGCCGAATGCAGATTGCCGCTGTCATAGTCGACCAACGCGACCCGCATCACAGCGCGCCCTTGGTCGAGGGCAGCACACCCGACATGCGCGGATCAGGCTCGACCGCTTCGCGCAGGGCGCGGGCGACGGATTTGAAGGCGGCCTCGGCGATGTGGTGGCTGTTCAACCCGTGCAGGCGGTCCACATGCAGGGTAATGCCGCCATGGGTCGACAGCGCCTGAAAGAACTCTCGCACCAGCTCGGTGTCGAAGCTGCCTATCTTGGCGGTGGGGAAATCGACGTTCCACACCAGAAAGGGCCGCGCCGACAGGTCCAGCGCCGTGCGCAGCTGCGCATCATCCATCGCCAGCAGGAAACTGCCATAGCGGCGGATGCCGCGCTTGTCGCCAAGGGCGCGGGTCAGGGCCTGGCCGATGGCGATGCCGGTATCTTCGACCGTGTGGTGATCGTCGATATGCAGATCGCCCGTGGCCCGCACCGTCAGGTCGATCAGCGAATGCCGCGACAGCTGATCCAGCATGTGATCGAAAAAGCCGATGCCGGTCCGGTTGTCATAGATGCCGGTGCCGTCCAGATTGACGGTCACCTCGATCTGCGTCTCGGCGGTATTGCGGCTGATGGTGGCTGTGCGCATCGGCTGATCCCTTGCTTGTCGCCGCGCTTATAGGCCGGGCAGGCCCGTCAGCCAAGATGCAGCTGCCCCTGCGGGTAACGCACGCGGGACGGGATACTGGTTGCAAGGAAAACGCCCAATGTCAGCGGCCCGACCCGGCCGAGGAACATCACGATCATGATCACGATCCGCCCGAAATCGGACAATTCGCCCGTATAACCTCGTGACAGGCCGGTGGTGCCAAAGGCGCTGGCCACCTCGAAGCTGATATCCAGGAAATGCCCGTTATGGGTCATGGTCAGCACAAAGATCGCGGTGAACATCAGCACCGCCGACAGCGAGATGACCGCCATCACCTTCAGCACCTCTTCCAGCCCGACCGATCGGCCAAAGGCCCAGACATGGGTGCGGCGGCGGAAAAAGGCCATGGTGGCAAGAAACAGCACCATGATGGTGGTGACCTTCAACCCGCCCGCGGTCGAGGTCGGCCCCGCGCCGATGATCATCAGCGCCATATACAGCAGCGATGTCGAATCGTTCAGGTCGCCGATGGCAACAGTGTTGAAGCCAGCCGTCCGGGGCACGGTTCCCTGAAACCAGGCCACGGTCATCCGTGCCAGCGCGCTGTCGAACTGACCCAACGTCTTGGGGTTGTTCCATTCCAGAACGGCCGTCAGCCCGACGCCCAGCACGATCAGCACCGCCGTGCCGACCAGCATCAGCCGGGTATGCAGACTGTAGGCGGTCCAGAACTTGCGCCGCGCGATTTCCGAGGTCACCAGATAGCCGATGCCGCCGGTGATCCACAGCGCCGGCAGGACAACGTTGATGATCGGATCGGTGGCGAAATCGACCAGCCCCGGCGAGAAGGTCGAAAAGCCGGCATTGTTGAAGGCCGAAACCGAATGGAAAATCGCGTGCCAGACCCCCAGTGTGAAACCGAACTTCGGCACGAAAGTCAGGCAGAGCAGCATCGCGCCGGCGACCTCGGCCAGCAGCACGATGCGCAGGATCGTGGCTGTCAGGCGCGACAGGCTTTCATAGGATGTCTGCTTCAGATCCTCGCGCAGATAGGTGCTTTGGGCCACGCCCATCGACATGCCAAGCGCGGCAAAGACCAGCACGGCGAAGGTCATCAGACCCAGCCCGCCCAACTGGATCAGGATCATCACGATCAGCTGGCCCCAGAAGGTCAGCGCGAACTGGGTGTCGATGACGGCCAGTCCCGTCACCGTCACCGCCGAGGTCGAGGTGAACAGCGCATCGGTCAGGCTGATCGGCCGTGTCGTCGCGAAAGGCAGCATCAGGCAGAACGCGCCCAGCATGATCAGCGAAAAATAACCTGTCGCCAGAACGGCAGTGGGCGGCGTGCGGCCCAGCCACCGCTTGAATCCGCGCCATGAGGGACGGCTTAACTGGCTCACAGCCGGTCGCCGAATGCCGTCAGCTCGGGCCGCTTGCCCAGCAAAAGCAGGCGGTCGGCTTCTTTCAGCACATAGGCGGGATCCTGGCCGGGGGTGTATTCCGTTCCCCGCATCAGCCCCAGCACCCTGACGCCCGCGCCGATATGCAGATCGGCGATGGCCTTGCCGGCCAGCCGCTTCGGGATCATCAGGTTGACGACGCTGAAGCCGTTGCCAAGGGCGACATAGTCCTGAACCGCCGGGTTGTTCAGCATCTGCGCGGTGTGCCGGCCCATCTCCAGCGCCGGCAGGATCACCCGGTCGACGCCGATCTTGGACAGGATGCGGTGATGGGTGCGGTTCTCGGCCTTGGCCCAGATCGTTTCGACGCCGATCAGCCGCAGGTTCATCGAGGCAAGGATGCTGCCTTCCAGATCATTGCCGATCGAGACCATCGCCACGTCATACTGGTTCACGCCCGCCTCGCGCAGCGCGCCCTCGTCGGTGGCATCAAGAATGACGACGCTGGACAGGGTTTCCGCCAGCATGGCGACGCGGCGTTCGTCCCGGTCTATTCCCAGAACCCGGTTGCCGAACCGGGCCAGCTCTGTCGCGACCACGCCGCCAAAGCTGCCCAGCCCGACGACCACGAAACTGCGATTTCTGCGACTCATCTGCCGCCCTCACGATAGGTTGCGCGGATAGTGAGATCGACCGCAGGCATCGTCAAGCGATTGTCCTTCACCCCTCTGACCCCCTGAATTGGTCGCATTAAGCCCCTGATTTGTCGGTGTTTCACCCTTATTCCGGGTCTTGGGTGGCCAATCTGGACGCAGTGTGACAGGTTTGCTGCCCTTGGCGGAAACCCGCCATCCCGCAAAATGACGAAACCGGAAAAACCAGAAAACAGGAAAGGAAAGGGGCCGAATGACAGACCCGACCAATCCAAGAAAGGGCCATAAAGGACGGCCCGGCGACGCAGCCGCCGAACGCCGCGTCTTAGAGGGCAGGGACGATCCGCAACCCGAGGTCGAACCCATCCCCGAGCCCGAAGGGGCAACCGAGATCATCGAGACCGACTATGAGGTCGGACAGGACAACATCCAGAACAAGGGTCGCATCCCGTTCGACATCCACAACCCGGTCTTTATCATCTCGGCTGTGGCGATCCTGATCTTTACCGTCGTCACCATGGCCTTCGCCAGTTCGCTGGAGCCGGTGTTCACCGGGTTGCGCGACACGCTGACCAGCCGGCTGGACTGGTTCTTCCTGCTGGCGGGCAACATCTTCGTGCTGGCCTGCCTGGTCCTGATCGTCTCGCCCTATGGCAGCATCAGGCTGGGCGGACCCGAAGCGACGCCGGATTTCACCCTGTCGGGCTGGTTTTCGATGCTGTTCGCGGCCGGCATGGGGATCGGGCTGATGTTCTATGGCGTCAGCGAACCGATGAGCCATTTCGATGCCGCATTGGCAGGCCCTACCGTTGAAAACGGCCTGCGCACGGACTGGGCGCCGCTTGGCGGTGCTGCTGGCGATGAACTGGGCGCGCGGCGTCTGGGCATGGCCGCCACGATCTTCCACTGGGGGCTGCACCCCTGGGCGATCTATGCGGTGATCGCGCTGGCGCTGGCGCTGTTCAGCTATAACAAGGGTCTGCCGCTGACGATGCGTTCGGTCTTTTACCCGCTGCTGGGCGAACGTGTCTGGGGCTGGCCGGGCCATGTCATCGACATCCTTGCCGTCTTTGCCACGATCTTCGGGCTTGCGACCTCGCTTGGATTGGGGGCCGAACAGGCCAGTGCCGGGCTGAACTATCTGTTCGGGATCGAGGCCACCGACCTGACCAAGATGGTGCTGATCCTGTGCATCACGGCGGTGGCGACCTTCTCGGTCGTGGCGGGCGTCGAAAAGGGCGTCAAGCTGCTGTCCCAGGCCAATATGGTGCTGGCCTTCCTGTTGCTGGCCTTTGTCATCGCGGTGGGGCCGACCTGGCAGATCGTGACGGGGTTCTTCGGCAATCTGGGCGCCTATGCGCGGGATCTGATCCCGCTGTCCAACCCCTTCGGCCGCACGGATGACAATTTCCGGCAGGGCTGGACGGCGTTCTACTGGGCCTGGTGGATCAGCTGGTCGCCCTTTGTCGGCATGTTCATCGCCCGCGTGTCGCGCGGTCGCACGGTGCGGCAATTCCTGGTCGCGGTGCTGATCGTGCCCTCGCTGATCTCGGTCCTGTGGATGACGGCACTGGGCGGCACGGCTATCTCGATAACGCTTGGCGGGTTCACCGGCATTGCCGATGCCACGCTGGAGCTGAAGCTGTTCGAGATGCTGGGCCAGTTGCCGATGGCGCAGATCACCAGCTTTATCGGCATCGTCCTTGTGATCGTGTTCTTTGTCACCTCGTCCGACAGCGGCTCGTTGGTGATCGACACGATCTCGGCCGGGGGCAAGGTCAACGCGCCGGTGCCGCAGCGCGTCTTCTGGTGCACCTTCGAGGGGCTGGTCGCCATTGCGCTGATGCTTGGTGGCGGGCTGACGGCCTTGCAGGCGATGGCGGTTTCGACGGGTTTCCCCTTCACCATCGTGCTGTTGGGCGCGGTCTGGGCTGTGTTCAAGGGCCTTGCTGCGGAACGGCGTGAAATCGCCTGATCTGGCTGGCAGAGTTAAAAGAACGGGCGGGGAAACCTGCCCGTTCTTGTTTTATGGCGCGCAGGATGCGAGAAAGTTCACCGAAGGCTATGCGCCAGCGACTGCCGTAAGGACGAAGTGATGAGTGATATCAGGGCCAGCGAACGCCGCCTGGCTGCCGCGCTTGACCGGATCGACTATCTGCTGGAAACCGCGCCACCGCGCGGGGCTGGTGGCGGCCCGGCTGTGGATCCCGCCGGGTTGCAGGCCCGTCTGGATCAGGCGCTTGCCGATAATGAACGGCTTCAGGCTGCCGTCGATGCGATGCGCCCGGCGCCGCAATCGGGGGCCGAACTGGCCGGGTCGGGCGATCCGCGCCTGGCCGATCTGGCCGATCAGGCCGCGCGGCTGTCATCCGCGAACGAAGAACTGATCGCCGCCAATCGCGGGCTGATCGAGGCCGTCTCGGGCCAGACCGACCAGGTCGAGGCCGTGGCCGTGGCGCTGGAGGCCGAGATCGAGGCCCTGCGCGCCGCCCGCGCCGCCGAGATTTCGCAACTGGCCGAGATCATGGCCGAATTGCAGCGTATGCTGGCCGATTCCGCCGCGACGGATGCGCCCTTCGCCGCCGATGTGGCGGTGCCTGACAGGCCGCTGGTTCAGGCCGAGGTGGTCAGCTTTGGCGACGAGGCGGGCGTGCCCGAACTGACCCGCGAGGCCGATCCGGCCTTTGGTGCGGTTTATGGCGATGATGATGACGGCGTTGATGCCGATGACGAGGCCGGCGAAGCCGGAAACGGGGGCAGGTAATCATGGCGGAAGTCGATTTTTCGATCGGGCACAAGGAATACCGCCTGACCAGCCAGCCGGGCGAGGAACGGCTGCTGAAACGCGCCGCCGCCCTGCTGGATGCCGAGGCGCGGCTGATCCTGGAACAGGCCGGCCGCATGCCCGAGCCGCGCCTGCTGCTGCTGGCCGGCCTGATGCTGGCCGACAAGTATTCGGCGCTGGAAGACCGCGCTGACAAGGCCGAAAAACAGCTGTCGCGGCTGCAATCCAACCCCACCAAGGTCGAGGTTCCGGTGGTCCCCGCCGATCTGAAGGAAGCGATGGCCGAACTGGCCGCCCGCGCCGAAGCGGTTGCCGAACAGATCGAGGAGAGGCTGGGGGACTGACGCCCGGCAGGCACGTCCCGGTCCCCGCATGCCAATGACCGCGCGGCTGACGGGGCCGTCAGTCAGAGGCCCTGCCGCATTGTCTTATCCATGGCGCTGGCGCGTATCGGGCAGAAGCGCGGCCAGAATCCCGATCGCAGGCAGGACCGAGCAGAGGTTGAAGACAAAGGCGATGCCCTTCCAGTCCGCCAGTCCGCCAAGCATCGCCGCACCGATCCCTCCGATCCCGAAGATGAAGCCGAAGAACAGCCCCGAGACCATGCCGACCCGTCCGGGCATCAGGTCCTGGCCATAGACCACGATCGCCGGGAAGGCCGAGGCGATGGTAAAGCCGATGATTCCGCTCAGCAGGATCGTCGCCGTCAGGCCGACATGCGGCAGGATCAGCGAAAAGGGCAGCACACCAAGGATGGACACCCAGATCACCGGCTTCAGTCCGATCCGGTCGCCGATGGGGCCACCTGCGAGCGTGCCTGCCGCGACCGCGCCGAAGAACACGAACTGGCACAGCTGGGCCTGCCGGGTCTCGATCCCGAATTTCTCGATCAGGAAGAAGATGTAATAGCTGGTGAAGGCGGCCGTATAGATATATTTGGAAAACAGCAGCGCGATCAGCACCGACATTGCCAACACCACCTTGCCGCGCGACAGGCTTGCATGCCGGACCGGCGCTGTTTCGGTCGGTCGCCTTGCGTGATGATTCACCTGATACCAGCGGCCAAGGGCGCCGAGGATGATCATGCCGGCCAAAGCCACCAGCGCAAACCAGGCAAGACCTTGCTGCCCCCTTGGCAGGACGATGAAAGCCGCGGCCAGCGGGCCAACCGCGGAACCGAAATTGCCGCCCACCTGAAAGATCGACTGCGCCAGACCATGCGAGCCGCCCGAGGCCAGGCGTGCGATGCGCGAGGTCTCGGGATGAAAGATCGAGGAACCCACGCCCAGCAGCACCGCGCCAGCCAGCAGGACGGCGTAGCTGGGCGCATAGGCCAGCGTCAGCAGGCCCAGCATGGACGAGGCCATGCCGATGGGCAGTGAATAGGGCAGCGGGTGGCGATCGGTATAGGCCCCGAAAAAGGGCTGAATGATCGAGGCCGTCAGCTGGTAAACCAATGTCAGAATGCCGACCTGCGCGAAGGACAGGGCGAAATTGCCTTGCAGGATCGGATACACCGCCGGCAACAGCGACTGCATCATGTCATTGAGAAAATGGCACAGGCTGGCGGCGCCAAGAACGGAAAACGCGGCTGTTCCGCCTGATGGCGGTGCTGTCGTGGTGATGTTTGACACAGGGGGTTCGCCTTGAATGGGTTGCGGGCAAGCGCACTTGCCACCAATGCAACCAAGAATTATGGACCGGCATGCTGGCCTGCCACCTTGACCGGGCCTCATTCTTACGCAACTGGGCCAGAGATGCGGAATGTCCATATCAACAGCGTGGATGACACGCAGCGCCCCATCGTCGCGATCGCCCGCGACCATCCCGATGACGGGCGCATTGCCCCGCATCATCACCGTCGCGGGCAATTGATTTCGGGCACGACGGGGCTTTTGGTGCTGTCTGCGCCTGACGGCACCTGGATCATGCCGCCGCAGCGAGGTCTGTGGATCCCGCCTGGGGTAACCCACAATGTCCGCATGGTGGGGGCGGTCAGCATGCAAAGCCTTTACATCGAGCCCGAGGCCGCGCGTGGGATGCCGGATCATTGTCAGGTCGTCGAAATCTCGGGCTTCATGCGTGGCCTGATTGTCGAGGCACTGGATCTGCCGTTGGAATACGATCTTGACGGCCGGTCCGGGGCGCTGATGGCGCTTCTGGGCTATGAAATGGAACGCCTGCCGGCCTTGCCGCTGTCTCTGCCCTATCCGCGCGACGACCGCCTGGCTGATGCCTGCCAGCGGTTCATGCGCCACCCCAATATCCACGAGACCATTGATGACTGGGCCACCCTGCTGGGTATGAGCCGGCGCGCCTTTACCCGCTTCTTTCGCAAGGAAACCGGTCTCAGCTTTGTTGCCTGGCGGCAGCAAGCCTGCCTGCTGTCGGCGCTGCCGCATCTGGCTGGCGGGCGGGCGGTCACGGCGGTCGCGATGGATCTGGGATATGAAAATCCGGCCGCCTTTACCATCATGTTCAAAAAGGCCTTCGGCGCGGCACCGCGCGCCTATCTGGGGCTGGGCGCAAAATCGGCCGGGGATGGGAACCGGGCCTAGCCATCATTGGCCGCGCGGGTGGTCGGCTGGCGGAAAAGGATGCGCGATCCGCCCCGTGCCAAATCGCCGCTTTCCTCTGGCGCGGCGATCCACTATGCCCTTCAGCGGCAAATTCCTGACCGAAGGGGGCTTTTCTCATGGCCAATGTGGTGGTTGTCGGCGCGCAATGGGGCGACGAGGGCAAGGGCAAGATCGTCGACTGGCTGAGCGAGCGCGCCGATGTGATCGCGCGCTTTCAGGGTGGCCATAACGCCGGGCACACGCTGGTCATCGGCGGCCAGGTCTACAAGCTGAATGCGCTGCCCTCGGGCGTGGTGCGGGGCGGCAAGCTGTCGGTCATCGGCAATGGCGTGGTGCTGGACCCCTGGCATCTGGTCAAGGAAATCGCCGCGATCCGCGAACAGGGCGTGGAAATCACCCCCGAGAACCTGATGGTGGCCGAGAACACGCCGCTGATCCTGCCTTTCCATGGCGAACTTGACCGCGCACGCGAGGCACAGAACAGCCTGGCCCGCATCGGCACCACCGGTCGCGGCATCGGCCCGGCCTATGAGGACAAGGTGGGCCGCCGCGTCGTGCGCGTGGCCGATCTGGCCGATGACGATACGCTGCAACTGCGGGTCGACCGTGCGCTGGTCCATCACAACGCGCTGCGTGCCGGCCTGGGGCTGGAACCGATCGACCGCGAACCGCTGCTGGACAGCCTGCGCGCCATCGCGCCGCAGATCCTGCAATATGCGGCCCCCGTCTGGAAGGTGATGAACGAGGCCCGCCGCGCCGGCAAGCGCATCCTGTTCGAAGGCGCGCAAGGCTCGCTGCTGGATATCGACTTCGGCACCTATCCCTATGTGACCTCGTCCAATGTGATCGCGGGGCAGGCGGCCACCGGCACTGGCATGGGGCCGGGTTCGGTGGATTTCGTGCTGGGCATCGTCAAGGCCTATACCACCCGCGTGGGCGAAGGCCCTTTCCCGACCGAGCTGCATGACGAGATCGGCCAGCGTCTTGGCGAACGCGGCCGCGAGTTCGGCACCGTCACCGGGCGCAAGCGGCGCTGTGGCTGGTTTGACGCGGTGCTGGTGCGCCAGACCTGCGCGATTTCGGGTGTCAGCGGCATCTCGCTGACCAAGCTGGACGTGCTGGACGGGTTCGATACGCTGAAGATCTGCGTGGGCTATGAAATCGACGGGCAGACCTATGACTACCTGCCCACGGCCGCGGCCCTGCAAGCCAAGGTGACCCCGATCTATGAGGAAATGCCCGGCTGGCAGGAATCGACCGCAGGCGCGCGCAGCTGGGCCGAATTGCCGGCCGAGGCGATCAAATATGTCCGCCGGATCGAAGAGCTTATTCAATGCCCTGTCGCGCTGCTGTCGACCAGCCCCGAGCGCGACGATACGATCCTTGTGACCGATCCCTTCGCGGATTGACATCTTGCAGGTCTTGCTGATCGACGGCCATCCCGATGCGAACCGCCTGACGGCGCATCTGCTGGATGTCTATCAGCAGGCTCTGCCAGCGGGGGCCCAAGTGTCGCGGATTGCCATTCGTGATCTGGATTTCAATCCCGACCTGTCGCGCGGCTATGAAGAAGTGCCGCCACTGGAACCCGATCTGGCGCGCGTGCTGGAACTGGTCGAGGGTTGCGACCATCTGGTCCTGGGCTTTCCGCTGTGGTGGGGGGCGGAGCCCGCGCGCTTCAAGGGCTTTTGGGATCGCATCCTGCTGCCGCGCCGCGCCTTTCGCTATCACAAGGATGATCCCTGGTGGGACCGGTTGCTTCGGGGCCGCTCGGCCGATGTGATCGTCACCATGGATACGCCGCCGCCCTATCTGCGGCTGGCCTATTTCGATCCGGTGGGCTGGCGCTATCGCCGGCAGGTGCTGGGTTTCGTTGGCTTCCGCCCGATCCGCATGGCCTATTTCGGGATGGTCAGGCGCGGCGGTGTGGACCGCAATATCGAGAAGTGGCGTGCCCGGCTGCGCAAGCTTGCCGGCGGCGCACAGGGACTGAAACGCAAGGACAAGATCTGATGGACCTGAAAACCCGCAAGCGCCTGTCGATCCTGATCCTTGTGATTGGTCTGCCGGGCTATATCGCGATTGCTTGGATGGTGCTGGGCTGGCTTGGCGACCGCTATGGCCGCCTGCCGGTTCTGGTGGAACTGCTGGTGATCGTGGTGCTGGGGATCATCTGGATCCTGCCCTTCAAGCGGGTGTTCACCGGCATCGGCAAGGGCGACGAGTGAGCGAGCCGCTTGTCACCAGTGCCGGCGGGGTCACGCTGATCGGCGGCGGTGCGCTGGAGCCTGACGATCTGGAACAGGCGCTGGCCGCAGCGCCCCTTCTGGTCGCTGCCGATGGCGGTGCCGATCAGGCGCTGGATCGTGGCTATCGGCCCGCCGCCGTGATCGGTGATTTCGACTCGCTGTCCGTGGCCGGTCGCGCGGCCTTGCCGCCAGAGGTGTTGCATCGTGTTGCCGAACAGGACAGCACCGATTTCCAGAAATGCCTGACCCGGATCGCTGCGCCCTTCGTCATCGCCATCGGCTTTTCCGGCCGCCGTCTGGACCATACGCTTGCCGCGCTGAATGTCATGGCGCGGCTGCCCGCGCCGAATGTCATCCTGATCGCGGCCGAGGATATCGTCTTTCTCTGCCCGCCGCGATTGGCGCTGGACCTGCCTGACGGTGCGCGCCTGTCGCTTTTCCCGATGGGGCCCGCGCGGGGCAGCAGCGAGGGGTTGGAATGGCCCATCGACGGCCTGGCCTTTACCCCGGACGGGCGCAGCGGCACCTCGAACCGGGTGACGGGGCCGGTGCGTCTGGCGATCGAGGGGCCGATGCTGGTGATGCTGCCGCGCGAGGCGCTGGCGGCGGCGATGGCCGGACTGGGATTGCAATAGCGCGCCCGATCACAGAGCCGCGCGCCAGGTTGTCCGGCGCCCGGCAATAGCGTATCTGCTGCTGCGAAACCCGGCCCCATACCCCCGAGGTCCCGATGACCCATAACCCGATCCGCCCCTGGCGCAATATCGAACGTCGCAAGTCGCGGCAGATCATGGTGGGCCGCGTCCCCGTGGGCGGCGATGCGCCGATCAGCGTGCAGACCATGACCAATACCGATGGCACCGACGTGCGCGCCACGCTGGCCCAGGTCATCGCTGCTGCCGAGGCCGGGGCCGATATCGTCCGCATCAGTGCCCCCGATCAGGCCACCACGCAGGCGCTGCGCGAGATTTGCCGCGAAAGCCCGGTTCCGATCGTGGCCGACATCCATTTCCACTATAAACGCGCCATCGAGGCCGCCGAGGCCGGTGCCGCCTGCCTGCGCATCAATCCCGGCAATATCGGCGATGCCGCCCGCGTGCGCGAGGTAATCAAGGCCGCCCGCGATCACGGCTGTTCGATGCGGATCGGCGTCAATGCCGGCAGCCTTGAAAAGCACCTGCTGGAAAAATACGGCGAGCCTTGCCCCGATGCGATGGTCGAAAGCGGGCTGGATCACATCAAGATCCTGCAAGACAACGACTTCCACGAATTCAAGATCAGCGTGAAGGCCAGCGACGTGTTCCTTGCCGCCGCTGCCTATCAGCAACTGGCCGAGGCGACCGACGCGCCCATCCATCTGGGCATCACCGAGGCCGGCGGTTTCGTCGGCGGCACGGTCAAATCGGCGATCGGTCTTGGCAACCTTTTGTGGTCGGGCATTGGCGACACCATCCGCGTCAGCCTGTCGGCCGATCCGGTGCAAGAGGTCAAGGTCGGCTTCGAGATCCTGAAATCCCTTGGCCTGCGGACGCGGGGCGTGCAGATCATTTCCTGCCCCAGTTGCGCGCGTCAGGGCTTTGACGTGATCAAGACCGTCGAGGCGCTGGAACAGCGGCTGGAACATATCAAGCAGCCGATCAGCCTTTCCATCATCGGCTGCGTGGTGAACGGGCCGGGCGAGGCGCTGATGACCGATATCGGCTTTACCGGCGGCGGGGCGGGCTCTGGCATGGTCTATCTGGCCGGCAAACAGGCCCATAAGATGAGCAATGCGCAGATGATCGACCAGATCGTCGAACTGGTCGAAGCCCGCGCCGAAAAGCTGGAGGCCGACGCCGCACTGGCCGCCAAGGCCGCGGAATGACAGGAAAACCAGGGCCGGTTGGCCTGCCCTGACATGGGGCGCGCGGTCGTTTGCGGACCGTGCAGGTTTATTCAGCTTGCGGTGGAACCGTTCCACCCACAGTCCCGTTGGCCTTATCCAATACAATACAAATCGCGGAGGGACTTGCCATGTCACCATTTGGCACCATGTCGCGGCGCAACCTGTTGACCCTGATCGGGGCCACCGCCGGCAGCGCCGCCATGCTTCGCGCCATGACCACGATGGGTCATGCGCAGGAAAGCGACTATAAGCCGGTCAAGCTGGAAGGCGATCCGAATGGCGCAAGCGTCGTCATTCTGGGCGCGGGTCTTGCCGGCATGACCGCTGCGCTGGAATTGCGTGACGCGGGCTATAACGTCACCATCCTGGAATATCAGAACCGCGCCGGCGGCCGCTGCATGACCCTGCGCGGCGGTGACGAGGTGCATGAGATGGGCGGCTTTACCCAGAAGGTCGGCTTTTCCGAGGGGCAATATCTGAATAACGGCCCCTGGCGCATCCCGCATCACCATCAGGGCGTGATCCATTACTGCCAACGCCTCGGTGTCGAATTGCAGCCCTTCGTTCAGCAGAATGACAGCGCCTATCTGCATTCGCAGACCTCTTTCGACGGCAAGCCGCAGCGCTTTTCCTGGGTCAAGAACGACTATCTGGGCAATGTCACCGAATTGCTGGCCAAGGCGGTCAATGCCGGCTCGCTGGATGATGAGGTGACGGGCGAGGTCAAGGACATGCTGCTGGAAAGCCTGCGTGCCTATGGCGCGCTGGACGGCGACATGCGTTACGCCAGCAATCTGGCGACCTCGAATTTCCGCGATTATGCCAAGCCCCCCGGAGGCGGGCTGACGGGCGCGCCGGAACCCTCGGTGCCGATCGGGCGCGACGATCTTCTGCGCTCGGGCTTGTGGGAATATCTGCGCGAACATGACACGTTCGAACATCACGCCGCGCTGTTCCAGCCGGTCGGCGGCATGGACATGATCGCCAAAGGCTTCGAGGCCGAGGTGGGCAGCCTGATCACATTTGACGCCCGCGTCACCCGTATCGCGCAAAGCGAGACCGGCGTGACCATCGACTATGAAAGCGCCTCGGGCACGGGGCAGGGCGGCAGCGTGACGGCCGATTACTGCGTCTGCACCATCCCCTTCTCGGTTCTGGGGCAGATCGACGCCGACCTGTCATCCGACCTTCAAAACGCGGTCGACGGCATGTGGTATTACGAAGGCTTCAAGGCCGGTCTGGAAATGAAGCGCCGCTTCTGGGAACAGGACGAACAGATCTATGGCGGCATCACCTTTACCGACCTGCCCATCGGCCAGATCAGCTATCCCTCGGCCAATATGATGAGTGCGGGGCCGGGCACACTTCTGGCGGCCTATCGTTTCGGCAAGCAGGCCTACGAGCTGTCGGCCCTGACCCCCGAACAGCGGATCGAGCGTTGCCTGGCCGATGGCGAAAAGATCCACGGTCCGGCCTATCGGCAGGAATTTGTGGCCGGCGCAAGTTGGGCCTGGCACCGCACATCCTGGACGCTTGGATGTTACGGGCATTGGGACGAATACGGCACGGCTTACGCACAGGCCTGCGCCGTTGATCGCCGGCTGGTCTGCGCGGGCGAGCACCTGTCCTATCTGCCCGGCTGGCAGGAAGGCGCGATCCTGTCGGCGCTGGACGCCATTACCCGGCTGCATGAACGCGTCATGGCCGGCTGAGGAAGGAGAAGATCAAGATGAAACATCACCTGACCCTTCTGGTCGCCCTCGCGCTGGCCACCCCGGCCTTTGCGCAAGAGGCCGCCCCACAGGCCGACGCCCCGGCCGAGGCCGAAACCGCCGCTGCGACCGATGCCGCGCCGGATGCGGCAACCCAGGCCGCCGCAGCCCTGACCGACCCGGCCGCGCCCCAGCTTGATGATCCGGGGCCGCTGGTGGCCTTTACCGATGGCCAGGACATCTATCAGTATCTGTGCCGGACCTGCCACCAATATGATGGCGCGGGGGCATCGGGTGCGGGCGCCTATCCGGCACTGGCCGGCAATGAGAATCTGGAATTTCCAGATTATCCGGTCATGCTGGTCGTCAACGGGCAAAAGGGCATGCCGCCCTTTGGCGCGATGCTGTCGGATGAACAGGTGGTTGCCGTCGTGACCTATGTTCAGACCAATTTCGGCAACCAGTATACCGAACATCCCACGGCCGAAACCGTCGCCGCCGTCCGACCCGAGGATCAGCAGGCCACGGCTGGCGGTTCCGGCGGAAACTGACCTGTAATTGCGGCGCGCCTGTTTCGACCTGCGCGCCGCCACCTGATCCGGTCAGCCCTCGCTGCCGGATGCGTCCAGACCTTCGCGGATCTTCTGAACCGTCTGTGTCAGACCCGCCTGCGGCACGCCGCGCAGCAATTCCCCGCCAATGACAAAAGTGGGCGTGCCCTGAATGGCCATCTTCTCGCCCAGCTGATGATTGCTGCGCAGCACATCGCTGACCGCATCGGTATTCATCGCCGCCAGAACCGCCTCTGCATCGACGCCGATCTCGTCCGCGATCTTTGACAGCGCATCCAGCGTGGCGCCGGCGCGCAGCTCCATCAGCCTGACATGGGCGGCCATATAGGCCTCGTCCCCGGCGATTTGCTTGACCGCGACGGCAAAACGCGACGAGACGTCGCTATCCTGCCCCAGAATTGGAAACTCTTTCAGGATAAAGCGGATATTGCCATCGGCCTCGACCAGATCTTGAACCTCCTGATTGAAGCGCCGGCAGACGCCGCAGCGATAGTCGATGAACTCCACCATGGTCAGGTCGCCATCGGGATTGCCGCCGACCCAGCTGTAGCCGTCGTTGAAAATCTCGTCGCTGAACTGGCTGACCAGCAGCTTGTCATTCTGCGCCGCATCCGATGCCCGGCGTTCCTCAAGCACGTTGATCGACTCGATCAGCACCTCGGGATTGGCCATCAGATAGTCACGCACCGCCTCGCCAAAGGCCTGTTTCTCGGTCTCGGTCATGGCGCTGATGTCAAAGGCCATGACGGGGGTGGCAGTCAGCAGCAGCGCGGCGATCAGGCGTTTCATCAGGGGTCCTTTCCTTGTCGCGCGCCACATTAGCCCCAAGACCCATAATGGCAAGGACACGGCTGCGTGATGATCGGCCCCGATCCAGCCTGCTTTGGTCCGGCAAATATCCCACGGGGGTCCGGGGGTGTGAAACCCCCGGCCATCGCGGGACGCAAAAGAGGGTGGAGCGGCGGCCGCCCCCGCGCTAGAACATCCGCCAAACAAGCAAGAAGACGGGCAGAGCGGATGAGACAGTCACAGCGCGGGCAGGTGGACCCGTTCATCGTCATGGACGTGATGGAGGCCGCGCGCGCCGCAGAGGCCGCAGGTCGTCGCGTCATCCATATGGAGGTCGGCCAGCCCAGCACCCCGGCACCCGAGGGCGCGCGCCGCGCCTTGGCGGCGGCGCTGGACCAGCCGCTTGGCTATACCGTGGCACTGGGCATCCCGGAATTGCGGCAAGGCATCGCGGATCTCTATCAGCGCTGGTATGGCGTCACGCTGGATCCGGCGCGGGTGGTGGTGACGCCCGGCTCGTCGGGGGCGTTCATCCTGGCCTTTTCGGCGCTGTTCGACGCGGGCGACAAGGTGGCCTTGGGCGCGCCCGGTTATCCCAGCTATCGCCAGATCATGCGGGCCATGTCGCTGGACCCCGTCGCCATCCCGACCCGGCTTGAAGATCGTTTCCAACCGCGGCCGCAGGACATTCCCGCCGATGCGGCCGGGCTGATGCTGGCCTCGCCCGGCAATCCCTCGGGCACGATGCTGTCGCTGGATGCGCTGCGCGGTCTGATCCAGCACGCGCAGGCGCAGGGCACGGCCGTCATCTCTGACGAGATATATCACGGCCTCAGCTATGGGGAACGCGCCCATTCAGCGCTGGAAATCAGTGATGACGTGTTCATCATCAATTCCTTCAGCAAGTATTTCAGCATGACCGGCTGGCGCGTCGGCTGGATGGTGGTGCCGCAATCCCATCTGCGCACGGTGGAACGGCTGGCGCAGAACCTGTTCATCTGCCCGCCCCATGCCAGTCAGGTCGCGGCGCTTGCCGCGCTGGATTGCCATGACGAGGCACAGGCCAATCTTGCCACCTATGCCGAAAACCGCCGGCTGATGCTGGACGGCCTGCCCAAGGCCGGCTTCGACCGCATCGCACCGCCCGATGGCGCGTTCTATATCTATGCTGATGTCTCGGCCCATACCGATGACAGCGTGGCCTTCGCCGCCGAGATCCTGGACCGCGCCGGCGTGGCCGTCACGCCTGGTGTCGATTTCGATGCCGATCGCGGCCGTCGGATGCTGCGCTTTTCCTATGCCCGCTCGACGCCCGAGATCGCCGAGGGTCTGGCCCGGCTGCAAACCTTCATGGCGGCGCGATGAGGCTGGTCGCCTCGCTTCTGCTGCTGGTGGCGATGCTGGCGGGGCAGGGCGCGGCGGCGCAGGATGCCGCGCGGCTGGACCTGGGCGCCTCGGCATTGACGGCCGAGGGGCGCGACCGTGGCCGCCCGCGGCCCATGGAACTGGTTCTGACGCTTGATCAGCCGGTGCCTTACCGCGTCTTTCTGCTGGATGGCCCGCCCCGGCTGGTGGTCGACCTGAAGGGGCTGGATTTCGGCACGGCACAGCCCGCGCAGCTGTTCGGCGCGGGCCTGGTGCCCGCGATCCGGTGGGGGCGATTCCAGCGTGGCTGGTCGCGGATCGTGGCGGAACTGCCCGGCCCCTATGCGATCACCCAAAGCAGCCTGTCGACCCGTGCGATGCAGCCCCGGCTGACCATCGCGCTGAAGCCGGTCCCGCCCGAGGATTTCCGCCCCCGCGCCAGTGCCGCCGCCGCCCTGCGAAACCTGCCCGATCCGGCGAAGCTTGGCGTTGGGGCTGCCGATGCGGCCAAGCCGGATGGCCTTGTGGCGGACCGGTTGCTGGTGGCGCTGGACCCCGGCCATGGCGGCATCGACCCCGGCGCCCTGGCCGATGGGGAATCCGAGGCAAAGATCGTGCTGTCCTTCGCGCTTGCCGCGCGCGATGCGCTGGAACGCGCCGGGATCGGCGTGGTGCTGACCCGCGCCGATGATCGCTTTCTGGGGCTGGAGGCGCGGATGACCGCCGCGCGCGAGGCAGGGGCTGACCTGTTCATCTCGCTTCACGCCGACGCCCTGCCTGCGGGCGAGGCCGCAGGTGCGACGATCTATCTGTGGGATCCCGCCGCCAATGACGCCGCCACCCGCATTCTGGCCGAGCGTCATGACCGCGATGACCTGCTGGCCGGGCTGGACCTGACGGGCACCGATGACGGGCTGGCGGGTGTGCTGATGGATATGGTGCGCACCGAAACCCAGCCCCGGTCAGTGAATTTCGCCAAGTTCCTGGCCTCGCGCATGGCGCTTTCGGGGATCGACATGCATCGTCGCCCGGTTCAGGGGGCGCGCTTTTCGGTGCTGAAATCGCCCGATATTCCCTCGGTCCTGCTGGAGCTGGGCTTTCTGACCGATCCGACCGACCGCAGCCATCTGACCGATCCGGCCTGGCAATCGCAGATGGTCGGCGCGCTGGTCGCCGCGATCAGCGGATGGGCCCGTGACGAAGGCGCACGGGCGGCGCTGCTGCGGCAATAGCCGCGTTGCCGTCGATATTCGTTCCCTTTTTGTTTCGATCTGCTAACCTGTCGCCACCATGGGGGAACCGGGTGGCGGTGATGGATCAATGGGCGAAATATGAAAGCTTCAGGGCGCTGCATCAGGGCGCGACGGCCTTTGTGATGCCGAACCCGTGGGATGCCGGTTCGGCCCGGCTTCTGGCTTCGCTTGGCTTCGCGGCATTGGGGACGACCAGCGCGGGCTATGCCTTTTCCAGGGGGCGGCGGGATTCCTTCGCCGGCCTGTCGCGTGACGAGATCCTGACCAACGCGGCCGAGATCGTCGCGGCGACCAGCCTGCCTGTATCGGCCGATCTTGAGGATGGCTTTGGCCGCGCGCCCGAAACCTGCGCCCTGACCATGCAACTGGCCTGCGATGCCGGGCTGGTCGGCGGCTCGATCGAGGATGCGACCGGGCAGGCCGCGGCGCCCATCCACGATTTCGCGCTGGCGGTCGACCGGGTCGCCGCCGCCGCCGAGGCCACGAGGGGGCGCCCCATCCTGCTGACGGCGCGGGCCGACAATTTCATCTGCGGCCGGCCCGATCTGGCCGATACGATCCGGCGGCTGCAAGCCTTTTCCGAGGCAGGCGCCGACGTGCTTTATGCGCCGGGCCTGCCTGATCTGGATGCGATCCGCACCGTCTGCCGCGAGGTGGGCAAGCCGGTCAATGTCGTCATGGGGTTGGCAGCGTCCACCCATTCGCTGCGGGATCTGGCAGATGCGGGCGTGCGCCGCGTCAGCGTCGGCGGTTCCTTCGCGCGTGCCGCCCTGGGCGCGGTGATGCGCGCCGCGACAGAGGTGCTGTCGACCGGCACCTTCACCTATGCCGAGGCCGCCATTCCCGATGCGACCATCGCGGCGCTGATGTCGCAGGAAAAGCAGGCAGGCCGTGTCTGAAAGCGCCGCGCCGCGATAACCCAAGGTTGTTTTGACGCGCCAACCCCCGCAGACTATAGAGGCAGGCGATTCACGAAAGGTCCGGCCCTTGATCCGCGGTATTCTCTCTTTCTTCGGTGGCATCTTCTCTTGGGTCGTGACGGCCCTTGTCTTCGGGGCGCTGACCGTTGGCGGGATCTTCTGGATCTATTCGCGCGACCTGCCCAGTCACGAAACGCTGGCCCAGTATACGCCCAAGACGATCAGCCGCATCTATTCCGGCGAAGGCCGCCTGATCGACGAATTTGCCGAGGAACGGCGCCTGTTCGTGCCGATCGAGGAAATCCCCGATCTGGTCAAGCAGGCCTTCATCAGCGCCGAGGACAAGAATTTCTATAACCATCCTGGCTATGACATCCGTGGCATCATCGGTGCTGCGGTGCAGGCGGTGCAGTCGCGCGGGGAAAGCGTGCGGGGGGCCTCGACCATCACCCAGCAGGTGATGAAGAACTTCCTGCTGTCCAGCGATCGCAGCGTCGAACGCAAGGTCAAGGAACTGATCCTGGCCACCCGGCTGGAACACACGCTGACCAAGGACCAGATCCTTGAACTGTATCTGAACGAGATCTTCCTGGGCCAAAACAGCTTTGGCGTCGCGGCAGCCGCCCAGACCTATTTCAACAAGACCCTGTCCGAACTGTCCCCGCACGAGGCCGCGACCCTGGCCGCCATGCCGCAGGCGCCGGGTCGCTATCACCCAGTTCGCGCCAAGGACCGTGTGACCGAGCGGCGCAACTATGTCCTGCGCGAGATGTGGCAGAACGGCTATATCGACCAGGCGACCTATGAAGCCGAGGCCGAGCTGCCCCTGCGCAGTGTCCAGAACGGCGATTTCCCCTCGTTCCAGCAGCAATTGCCGCCGCGCGATTACTTCACCGACGAGATCCGCCGCCAGCTGAGCCGCGAGTTTGGGCAAGAGGAGTTTTTCGGCGGTGGCCTGGCCATCCGCGCCACGGTCGAGCCCGAGATGCAGACCGTCGCCGGCAAGGCCTTGCGCGATGCGCTGGAACAGTATGACCGTGGCCGTGGTGTCTGGCGCGGCACCGGCCAGACCATCCCGGCCGAGCAGCTGGCGGACGAGGCCGCATGGCGCGGTGCGCTGTTCGAAGCCGAGGTGCCGCGCGACATTCCCGACTGGATGCCCGCCGTGGTGCTGGAACTGGGCCAAAGCGATGCTCGCATCGGCATCGAGGGCATTCAGGAAGATGCAGACGGCCACTGGATCCCGGCCAAGGATGTGCAATGGGCGCGCAAGCGTCTGGCCGAGGGCGGGCTGGGGCCGCGTGCACGGGTCGCCTCGGATCTGCTGGATGTGGGCGATGTGGTGCTGGTGCGCGCCATGACCGATGACAATGACGGCAGCTTCATCCGCTGGACCCTGCGGCAGGTGCCCGAGGTTCAGGGCGGCTTCATGGCGATGGACGTCAATACCGGCCGCGTCGTGGCGATGCAGGGTGGGTTCAGCTATCAGTCCTCGGTCTTCAACCGCGCCACGCAGGCGATGCGTCAGCCGGGGTCCAGCTTCAAGCCCTTCGTCTATGCCGCAGCCTTGGACAATAACTATACCCCTGCCACCATCGTCGTGGACGAGGCGATCAAGGTGAACACCCCGCAGGGGCTGTGGACGCCCAAGAATGCGGGTGGGCGTTTCTATGGCCCGACGCCGCTGCGCACCGGGATCGAACAGTCCAGAAACCTGATGACCATCCGCATCGCCCAGGATATCGGGATGGACCGGGTGGCCGAATATGCCGAACGTTTCGGCGTCTATGACCATCTTGATCCGTTCCTGGCCAACAGCCTTGGCGCGCAGGAAACCACGCTGTTCAAGATGGTCGCGGCCTATGCCATGTTCGCCAATGGCGGCGAGCGGGTCGAACCCACGCTGGTCGACCGCGTGCAGGACCGGCGCGGGCGCACCATCTATCGTCACGACAAGCGGGTCTGCGAAACCTGCGGCCAGCAGGCCCTGCCCGCCGGTCAGGCCCCGGTCATCGACAATAACCGCGAGCGGGTGATGGATGCGGTGACCGCCTATCAGTTGACCTCGATGATGGAAGGCGTGGTCAAGCGCGGCTCGGGCAAGGGCGTGAACCTGCCGGTGCCGATCGCGGGCAAGACCGGCACCACCAACGACGCCAAGGACGTGTGGTTCATCGGCTTTTCCAGCAATATCGTTGCCGGCTGCTATCTGGGCTATGACCAGCCACGCACCCTGGGCAGTGATGCCTATGGCGGGACGCTGTGCGTGCCGGTGTTCAACGCCTTCATGCGCGAGGCGGTCAAGAAATATGGCGGGTCGGACTTCCGGGTGCCTCCGGGCGGCTATTGGGTCAAGATCAACCGCATCACCGGCCAGCGCCTGCCTGACGACGCCACCGGCGCCGACGTGATCGCCGAATATTTCCGCGAGGGCGCCGATCCGAACTGGGGCGCGCCGCTGATCGTGTCGGGCTTTGGCGATGGCGACGTGGTGCTGCCCTGGCAGGCCAGCGCCGACAGCGGTGCAGCAACCGCGATCACCACCTCGACCGGGCAGCAGCGGGTCATCCCGAAAAAGGCCGATTTCGGCACGCTGAGTTCGGGCGGGCTGTATTAACTAGGGCCGGACAGCGGCCGCGACCTGTCTCAGGGGCAGGGGCGGTTGGTCCAGCGATCAGGATTGGACACCCGCCAGCATTGATACCGGGTGCCATAGGCTGTGACGCTGGCGGCCTGGGTTTCCTTCGAGACGTTGAACTCGATGACATCCTGAACGCTGCGCGCGGCGTCATCCGACAGGTTCTCGCGCGTCATCACCACCGCGCCGCGCGGCAGGCCGATGATCTCGCCCGAATAGACGTTGATGGTTTCCTTGTAGTTGCCTTCAACCGGCTCGTTCGGCGGGTTTTGCAGCCTCGACTGGATGATCGCGGCGGCCTCGTCCAGCGATTCCTGCCCGGTCAGGCCGAACTGCGCCGCGTCTTGCAGGCTGTAATCATCGGCGGTCACCGCAGGCGCGTCGCCCCAGCCACCGCCGGCAGGGCGCAGCGTGGCCGAGACGCAGGCCGCAACCAGGGATGCGAGGGCGATGGGAATGACGATCTTCATCGGGCCTTCTTTCTGATAAGGTCGGGTCGCTGCCAGCCTCGGCGCGCAGCAGGTATGCGGCAAGGTCAGCGGTGCTTTACCCGCACCTTGTAGTCATTGGCCTTGGTGCGCGCGCTCCAGTCGACATCGGCGCTGGCGATTTCGGTGCCGTTCATGACGGCCATGCTGACGTCCTGAAAACGCAGCGCCTCGGCAAAGCCAAGGGCGCAGCACAGCATTGCATTCTGGACATTGGCGAAGGTCGTCGTGCCAGCCTTGGCATTGTAGAACGTCGTCAGCGCATTATCCAGATCATCAAGCGTCACGGTTTTCCCGCTATGTCGTGACCAACCCAGGCTGCCGTAATCGGTTTTGCCGTTGAACTGGGATGCAACGGCGCCGCTGCCATTATATTTAGATCCGGCAAACAGGAATAATTCACCGTCCTTGTTTCTGAATCCCTGAATGTAAAGATCACCGTATTGGATCATCAGCTTTACACGTCTGGCCAAAGAAAATCCGACCTCGACTTCCACGCAATTGGCAGCCCCTGCGGTGCGAGGGACAAGATCCCCGGTTGCGGCCTCTAAAGTCGCCAAGGTCCGATTGAGTGCGGTGATATTCGCAATATATTCGTTCTTGGTCATTAACGTTCTCCTCTTGCAAGGCAAAGCGGTTATGCCATGGCTAGCACCACCACGGGCTGATCTGCAATAGTTTGGTGCAATTCATGCGGCAGTAACTTCCCGTCGATGCAATATGAAATCTGACGAAATCTCTTTATATAGAATGGATGCGGAATTGGCGGGAAAATCGTCTTGCGACGTCGCTGCCGTCCGATCTGCAATGCGGGGCGGGGTGCATCAGCGGTTGGCGCAGTCAGTGCCACCCTTGTTCGTGGCGTCCGCGCGCGTTATCTGTGCTGCCTTGACGATACCCGAGGAAGTCCGATGCGCGCAGAAACCCAGGCCACCATTGACGCCATCCGCAAATCGCTGACCCTGCTGGGGCAGCGGATGGATTGGGACACCGCACCGCACCGCCTGGAAGAGATGAACGCCATGATCGAGGATGGCGATCTGTGGTCCGATCCCGAACGCGCGCAAAAGCTGATGCGCGAACGTCAGGCCCTGTCCGAGGCGGTCGAGACCTATCGCCGGATCAGCGCCGATCTGGATGCCAATGCCGAGATGGTTGAACTGGCCGGCGAGGAAGGCGATGCCGATCTGGTGGCCGAGGCCGAGACCAACCTGAAGGCGCTGGCCGCCGACGCCGCCCAGAAAGAGTTGGAGGCGCTGCTGAACGGCGAGGCCGATGGCAATGACACCTTCCTTGAAATCAACGCGGGCGCGGGCGGCACCGAAAGCTGTGACTGGGCCAGCATGCTGGCGCGGATGTATGTGCGTTGGGCCGAGAAGAAGGGCTATGACGTCGAGTTGATGAGCGAAAGCGCCGGCGAAGAGGCCGGCATCCGGTCGGCGGCCTACAAGATCAGCGGCCATAATGCCTATGGCTGGCTGAAATCGGAAAGCGGCGTGCACCGGCTGGTCCGCATCAGCCCCTATGACAGCGCGGCGCGGAGGCATACCTCGTTTTCATCGGTCTGGGTCTATCCGGTGGTGGACGACAATATCGAGATCACCATTCCCGATAACGAGATCCGCATCGACACCTATCGTTCGTCCGGGGCCGGTGGGCAGCACGTGAACACCACCGATTCGGCCGTGCGCATCACCCACCTGCCGACCGGGATTGTCGTGACCAGTTCGGAAAAATCGCAGCACCAGAACCGTGCGAACGCCATGGCTGCGCTGAAATCGCGGCTGTATCAGGCCGAGTTGGACCGCCGCAACGCCGCCATCAACGCCCAGCATGATGCCAAGGGCGATGCGGGCTGGGGCAACCAGATCCGGTCCTATGTGCTGCAACCCTATCAGATGGTGAAGGACCTGCGCACCGGCGAGGAAACCAGCGACACTCAGGGCGTTCTGGATGGTGATCTGGATGCCTTCATGGCCGCCACACTGGCGCTGGATGTCGCTGGAAAAAGCCGCGCCGAGGCCAATGCCGAGGACTAGGCCTGTCGTCGCGGCCTGATATGGCGGCAACGATGTGAATGGCCGGCTCTGCGTTCGGGTCGGGGTTTTCATTCCGCTGCCGGGCGGGCAGGATCGCGCGGCAATGACGGAGAGCAGATGATGCAGAAACGCCAGCTGGGTCGCGACGGCCCGCAGATCGGCGCCGTGGCGCTTGGCACGATGAACTTCGTGGGGGCCTATGCGCCGGGCGATCCCGACGAGGCGATGCGCTGCATGGCGCGCTGCGTCGATCTGGGGATGAACCATTTCGACACGTCGAATGTCTATGGCATGGGCAGGTCCGAGGAATTGTTGTCGCGCTTTCTGGCGGGGCGGCGCGATCAGGTCGTGCTGGCCAGCAAGGCGGGCATCACCCGTCAATCTGATCGGCCCTTCAACAATGAACCGGCCTATCTGGCGCAATGTCTTGATGAATCTTTGCAGCGGCTGAAGGTCGATCATCTGGATCTGTACTATATCCACCGGCGCGACCCCTCGGTTCCGGTCGAGGATGTCATCGGCCAGATGGCGCGGTTCCGCGAGCAGGGCAAGATCCGCGCGATCGGTCTGTCCGAGGTCTCGCCCGCAACGCTGGATCGCGCGGCGGCGGTAGCGCCCATTGCGGCGGTGCAGTCGGAATATTCGCTGTGGACGCGGCTGCCGGAGCTGGGGATGGTTCAGGCCTGCGCGCGGCATGGCGCCGCGCTGGTGGCGTTTTCGGCGCTTGGGCGCGGGATGCTGACCAAGACGCCGCCCGATCCGGCGGCGTTCGACAAGGGCGATCTGCGCCGAACCATGCCGCGTTTCGACGCCGTGAACTATCCGCGCAACCTGGCGCGGATCAGCCTGTTCGTCGACTATGCCCGCGAGACCGGTCGCAGCCCCGAGGCCCTGGCCATCGCCTGGTTGCTGAGCCGTGCCCCCCATGTGATCGCGCTGCCCGGTTCGCGCAGCGCGGCGCATATGGAGGCCAATGCTCGCGGCGCCGTGCTGGAGTTGACGGCCACCGATCTGACCGAGATCGAACGGATCCTGCCCGCCGGCTTCGCCCATGGTGCGCGTTACAGTCCCGAGCAGGCGCGCGGTCCCGAGGACTATTGCTGAAGAAAGAGGGGGGCTTTGCCCCCCGGTCGCAGGCGACCTCCCCCCAGGATATTTACATCAAAGCGAGGGCAGGGCGGTGATTTCAGGTTGGACGGCATCGGCCGGAACGCGTGGGGAATTGGATTGAAGACGAAACGGATCAACCTTGCCCTTCAGGGCGGTGGCGCGCATGGCGCCTTTGCCTGGGGGGTTCTGGATCGCCTGTTGGATGAGGACTGGCTGGTGATCGAGGGGGTCAGCGGCACCTCGGCCGGGGCCTTGAATGGCGCCGCGCTGAAGGCCGGGCTGGCGCTTGGCGGGGCGGCCGGGCGCAGGGCGGCCAAGCAGAACCTGACCTATCTGTGGAACCAGGTCAGCGATGTCAGCGATAACCGGGTCGTGCGCTGGATCAGCTCGGTCCTGCCGATGCCGCATGGCATGCAGCGCTGGACCGAGATGTTCACCCCCGCCGCCTGGCTGGAGAACCTGACCCGGATCATCAGCCCCTATGATTCCGGCCCGTTCTACAGCAACCCGCTGCGCCCGATCCTGACCGAGATGCCGCACCCGGTTTTCTGGTCGGACAAGGGGCCTCGGCTTTACGTGTCGGCCACCAATGTGCGGACCGGGCGGATCCGGGTTTTTGGCGGGCAGCAGTTGTCCGTTGCTGCGGTGACCGCCTCGGCCTGCCTGCCGACGCTGTTTCGCGCCGTCGAGATCGAGGATCCGGCGACCGGCAAAAGCGAGGCCTATTGGGATGGCGGCTATACCGGCAACCCGGCGCTGTTTCCGCTGTATGATGCGTCGCTGCCGCGTGACATCGTGATCGTCAACATCAATCCGATGATGCGCGACGCCATTCCGCGGACGCCCGCCGACATCCAGGACCGCATCAACGAGATCAGCTTCAACGCCTCGCTGATGAGCGAGTTGCGCGCGATCAATTTCGTTAAACGCCTTTATGCCGAGGAGCGGCTGCATGACCGCCCGATGAAGAATGTGCTGGTTCACATGATCATGGATGACGTGCTGATGAACGACCTGAATGCGCGGTCAAAGCTGATGCCGGCGCCGGGGATGTTGCACCGGATGAAACAGGCCGGGCAGGCCGCCGCCAGTGCCTTTCTGGACGATCATGCCGATGCGCTGAACCATCACGATTCGGTCGATTTGGCGGGGCTGTTCTCGGGTGTGATGGCCTTGCGCGCAGAGGGATAGACCAGGCCGGCAGAGATGATCAGCTTGGCCGCGTCCTCGATGCTCATGTCCAGGAATTCGACGTCATCTTCGGGCACATACAGCAGAAAACCCGAGGTCGGGTTGGGCGTGGTCGGCACAAAGACGGCCAGCAGGGGGCGTTCGCTGCCATGGGCGATCTCACCCTTGGCGGGGCCGGCGACAAATCCGATGCCCCACATGCCCTTGCGCGGATATTCGACCAGGCAGGCATGGTCAAAGCGGGATTCGTTCTGGGCGACGATGGTTTCGGCGATCTGCTTGACGCCGCCATAGACGCTGCGGACGATGGGCATGCGGTCGACCACCCTTTCGCCAAAGCGCAGCAGCGAGCGGCCCAGAAAGCCCTTGGCGATCCAGCCGATCAGCACGGTAAAGACGAAGAAGAAGATGACGCCCACGCCGCGCAGGTTGATGCCGATGTAATGTTCCGGCCGCCACCCTGCCGGCACCATCGGCAGCACCCAGCTGTCGATCCAGCCCATCAGCGTCCAGATCAGCCAGAAGGTCACTGCGATGGGCAGGATCACCACCAGCCCGGTCAGGAACGAGGCGCGCAGCCCCGCCATCAGCCCCGGCTTGCGGTGCGGCTGCGGTTGCAGGTTCAGCGGGTCGGGTCGTTTGCGTCTGGCCATGGCGCAAGGTTTCGGGGATGCCCGCCCCCTGCGTCAAGCGTGGCGGGCACCGGTCATCAAAATTTCATCAAACCGCCGGTTCTTCGGCCATGGCCACGGCGATCCGCGCGCCAAGTCGCGCATTGTTCAGCACCAGGGCGATGTTCGAGGCCAGCGAGCGGCCATTCGTCAGCTCGAAGATGCGGCCCAGCAGAAACGGCGTCACCGATTTGGCGGCGATGCCCTGGGTCGCGGCCTCGGCCAGCGCCTGTTCGATCACCGGATTGATGATCCCGGCCGCGATTTCGTCAGCCGCAGGGATCGGGTTGGCGACCAGTTGACCGCCGGGCAGGCCAAGGGTGGCGCGCATGGCGGCGGCGGCGGCAATCTGGGCCGGGCTGTCCATGCGCAGCGGCGCGGCCAGACCGGAATCGCGCGACCAGAAGGCCGGGAAGGCGTCTTGCCCATAGGCGATGACGGGAACGCCCAGTGTTTCCAGCACCTCCAGCGTTTTGGGCAGGTCCAGGATGGCTTTGGCCCCGGCGGCGATCACCGTCACCGGGCTGTGGGCCAGTTCCTGCAAGTCGGCGCTGATGTCAAAGCTGGTCTCGGCCCCGCGATGCACCCCGCCGATGCCGCCGGTGGCAAAGACCCGGATGCCGGCCAGCGCGGCGCAGATCATCGTTGCGGCCACGGTGGTGGCGCCGGTGCGGCCATTGGCGACGCAGACGGCCAGATCGGCGCGGGACAGCTTCATCACCTGCGCCGGATCGGTCTGGGCCAGCGCCTGCAAAGCCGCATCGTCCAGGCCGATATGGATCTGCCCGCCCATGACGGCGATCGTGGCGGGCGTGGCGCCGTTTTCGCGGATCGTGGCCTCGACATTGCGCGCCATGTCCAGGTTTTGGGGAAAGGGCATCCCATGGGTGATGATCGTCGATTCCAACGCCACGACCGGATGGCCCGCATCCAGTGCTGCGCGAACCTCGGGCGAGAAGGTGAGGGGGGCGGTGGTCATGATGCGGCTCCGTTTGCGTTTGCCGGCTGGTCGCATGACCGGCATCGTCTGGCAAGGGCTTCAGACGCCGCGTTCATTGCCCCAGACCAGCACATGCAGCTGCGGCAGCACGCGGGCGGTGAACCAGCCATCGTCGGTCACCTTGCCGATCAGCCAGCGCAGGCGCGCGGTGGCGGCGGCCAGATCGACCGGCTGGTCGGGATCGACCTGGGGATTGCCGGGTTGCAGATAAAGCGGAAGGTCCGGGTGCCGCGCCGCTGCCGCCCTTGCCCATGTGTAATCGGCCTCGTCGAAGATCACGATCTTCATGATCGCCCGCGCGCCGTCCGCCGCCCTGAGGCAATCCGCGAAGGCATCCCAATCGACGGTTTCACCGCTTGAGGGCGGTTTGGGGCTGAGGACAAGCATGTCAAGCGCCGCGAACCAAGGCCTTGCCACGGACCCTTGGGTTTCGCAGGCAAAGCCATATCCCCGCGCCCGACCCAGCCCGATCACCGGCGCAAAATCCTGAATGGCCGGATTGCCGCCCGAGATCGACACCGTCAGGGGGCGCCCGCCCGACAGCGCCTCGACCCGGTCCCAGATCGCCGCGGGGCTCATCGGTGCCCAGGTGGCGCGAAAGGCGCTGTCCACGGCGTGCATCGAGTCGCACCAGGAACAGCGATAGTCGCAGCCGCCTGCGCGGATGAATACGGTCGGCTGGCCAATCAGTGCGCCTTCGCCCTGCACGGTCGGGCCAAAGATTTCGGCGATGCGCAGGGTCGTCACGGCCGGTATTCCGCCCAGGTCTTTGGGGTTTCCGAAACGCGGATGGCGGCCGTTTCGGGCCAGCGGGCGTGGCACCAGTCAAAGAAATGCCGGGCGAGGTTTTCGGCGGTCGACGGGCCGGCCAACACGTCATTCAGGTGCCGGTGGTCAAAATGATCGTCGATATAGGCCTTCAGCGCCGACAATTCGTGATAGTCCCGCACAAAGCCATCGGCGTTCAGATCGCTGGCGGCCAGTTCCACGACCACCACATAGTTATGGCCATGCAGCCGCGCGCATTGGTGATCCTCGGGCAGGTGATCCAGCCGGTGTGAGGCCGAGAAGTGAAATTCCTTGCTGATCCGATACATCAGGCCTGCGCCTTTGCCGCGATGGCCTGACGCCAGAAATCCGGGTCTGCATATTCGGTCGGGTCGGGGATGCCGGCCAGGTCGAAGGCCTCGCGCCGCTCGACGCAGGTGCCGCAGCGGCCGCAATGCTGCGCGCCGCCCTTGTAGCAGGACCAGGTCAGGGCAAAGGGCGTGGCCACGGCAGCGCCTGCCCGCACGATCTCGGCCTTGCTTTGCCGCACGAAGGGGGTCAGCAGCGCCACTTCGGCATATCCGTCCAGTGCCGCGCGCTGCATGCGGTCGAAGGCCTCGGTAAAGCCGGGGCGGCAATCGGGATAGATGAAATGGTCGCCGCCATGCACGGCGGCGGCCACGGCGCCGTCGCCCTGCGCGGCGGCGATGCCATAGGCGATGGTCAGCATGATCGCATTGCGGTTCGGCACCACGGTGATGCGCATCGTATCCTCGGCGTAATGGCCGTCGGGCACGTCCAGATCGTCGGTCAGCGCCGACCCCGTCAGCGCCGCCCCAATGCCGCGCATGTCGATGATATGATGGGGCACGGCCAGCCTGCGGGCGCAATGCGCGGCGAAATCCAGTTCCTTGCGGTGGCGCTGGCCATAATCGAAGGAGACCAGCCGGCTTAGCGCGCCGTCAGCGGCGGTGATATGGGCCAGCGATACGGAATCCAGTCCGCCAGAGCAGACGACGAGGGTTTTCATGATGTCAGTCCTTGTTTTGATGACCGGGTAGGCTGCGACCGGTATGGGCGGGGCTGATAGGCCCCATGCGCGGGAAAGGCAATCGCGTGTTGGTGTCAGGGCAGGTCCTTGCCGGCCACATGCGCCGCAGCCGCCTGGGTCGCGGCCTGCAAGGCGGTCTCGCGGTCGGCGCCGGTCTGTTCGGCCACCAGATGCGCGGCCAGAAAGCAATCGCCCGCGCCGGTGATCCGGGCGATGCGGACGGCGGGGGGCGTGGCGGTCAGGGTGGGCTGGCCCGCCATGGCATCGGCGACCCGCTCGCCGCCATCGGTGACGATGACGCGGCGCGCGCCACGGGCCACCACGGCCTCGGCCGCGGTGACGGCATCGGCGCAGGGGATGCCGGCGATGATCTCGCCCTCCAGCCGGTTCAGATAGAAGCAGCCGCGCCCGGTGGCGATCAGCGGGGTCAGACGCTCGGCCTTGCCGGGGCTGGCGGGCACGACGCGCAGATCGGCGCGGGCCAGGCGCGGGTCGGCGGCAATGCGGGCCAGCAGGCGTTCCGTCAGGTTGCCGTCCAGCACCACCGGCCCGGCCCAGCCCGCAAGCGTGCCATCCAAAGGTGTCAGGATCCGCTCGCCCGCGGCCTCAAGCGAATGGGCGTCGGCAATGGCGGCGACCAGGCCGGCATTGTCCTCGACGGCCATATAGCAGTCGGTCGGCAGCTCGGGATCGCGCAGAAGATGATCGGTCATCACGCCAAGGCGGATGCTTTGGGCCACCAGTGCATCGCCCTCGGGTTCGGTGCCGACGGCGGACAGGACGGCAGGCCGCAGCCCCCGCCGGGCCAGAGCCACGGCCACGTTCAGCGCAACGCCGCCGGGAATATGGGCGATGCGGCCCGGCACATCATGGCCGGCCCGCATGGCGCGCGGCGCCCGGCCGATCACGTCCCACAGCATCGCCCCGATGCACAGGATGTCAGGCTGGTTGGTCATCATCATCACCCTTGTTGTTCCAATCGGACATCTCGGCCTGAAGGAAGCGTTCGAAATCGTCCAGGTCCACCGGATCGAACTGCCCGAAGCCCTGCATCCAGACCGAGGCCGCCCGCATGCCCGCCGGCTCCAGCTTGCACCAGGTGATCCGGCCGCGGCGTTCCTGCCGGATCAGACCGGCGGCGGCAAGCGTGGCGAGGTGTTTCGAGATGGCGGCAAGGCTCATTTGAAAGGGTTCCGCCACGTCGCTGACGGCCATGTCATCTTCCAGCAGCATCGACAGCACCCGCCGCCGTGTCGGATCGGCGAGGGCGGCGAAAATCTGGTCGAGGCGGTCGTTTTCAAGGGTCATGGCAGCGATGATAGTCAACCGGGCGGTTGAATATCGCCGGGGCCGCCGGCGATTGCAAGCCGCAGTCTCCGATATGGCGCTTTTCATAATGTGCCATGATTTCAATGTATTGAATGATTTGCCGGACTGCTTGACTCGGGGCTGTGCAGCCCCTATCACCCCCCTCAACCTGTAACGGGGGCGTGAGACATGGCCGAGGGGCCCTTGAGTGATGCGGAAAGGGCGGAAGATGCGGCCCGGTTGCGCGATCTTGAGACGCGGCTGTCACGCCTGACCAAGACCGATGACGGGCCAAAGCCAATGGCTTCCCATGATCAGGCGCATCTGGCCTGGCGTATGGTGATCGAGCTGGTGGCGGGGCTGGGAATCGGTTTCGGGGTCGGTTTCGGGTTGGACAAGCTGTTCGGCACCACGCCGTTCCTGCTGGTCATATTCTTATTTCTCGGCCTCGCGGCCGGCGTCAAAACCATGATGCGCACCGCGGCCGAATTGCAGCGAAAGTCGGGCAGCGCGCCCGGCACGGGTAATCCGCCGGCCGATCTGGCCGATGACGACGAGGACGAAAGGGACTGACTGTGGCGACGGAAGCAGAAGGCACGGGCCTGGAATTCCACCCGATGAATCAGTTCATCGTCAAGCCGCTGTTCGGCGACGGTCCGGTCCAGTGGTATACGCCGACGAACGTGACCCTGTGGATGGGCATCATCCTGCTTTGCGTGGTCGGGTTGTTCGTATTCGGCACCCGCGGCCGCGCGATCGTGCCGAACCGCGTGCAGTCCATCGCCGAACTGGGCTATGGCATGGTTCACAAGATGGTCGAGGACGTGACCGGCAAGGACGGGCTGAAATACTTCCCGTATATCATGTGCCTGTTCCTGTTCATCGCGTTTGCCAACATGCTGGGTCTGCTGCCCAAGGCCTTTACCGTCACCTCGCATATCGCCGTGACCGGCGTTCTGGCGCTGGCCGTATTCATCAGCGTGACCGTGATCGGTTTCGTCAAGAACGGCACCCATTTTCTGGGGCTGTTCTGGGTCACTTCGGCGCCGCTGGCGCTGCGCCCGATCCTGGCCATCATCGAGGTGATCAGCTATTTCGTGCGCCCCGTCAGCCACTCGATCCGACTTGCCGGCAACCTGATGGCCGGTCACGCCGTGATCAAGGTTTTCGCCGGTTTCGCCGCCATCGCGCTGGTTTCGCCGCTGTCGATCGCTGCCGTGGTCGCCATGTATGGGCTTGAGGTGCTGGTCGCCTTTATCCAGGCCTATGTCTTTACCATCCTGACCTGCGTCTATCTGAAGGACGCGCTGCATCCGGGCCACTAAGGCCCGCCCGCAGCCGGGATTTCAACCAATTCACCATTCCAACCGCAAGGAGAGACACTCATGGAAGGGAATATCGCAGAACTGGGTCAATACATCGGTGCCGGTCTGGCCGCTATCGGTTCGGGCGCTGCTGCCATCGGTGTGGGCCACGTCGCCGGCAACTTCCTGTCGGGCGCGCTGCGCAACCCGTCGGCCGCCGCTGGCCAGACCGCGACGCTGTTCATCGGCATCGCCTTCGCGGAAGCTCTGGGGATCTTCGCGTTCCTCGTCGCGCTTCTGCTGATGTTCGCGGTCTGATCCAGCCCCATCCTTGCGGCGGGGTGGGGGCGCGGATGCGCAACCACCCCTTCGTGACCTGAAAGGCCAAGGGGATAGGACATGTTCAGCCTGTTGCAAGAGGCCGCCACAACTGCGGTCGAACATAGCGAGGAAGTCGCCGAGCACGGGGCCGAGGCCGCCGGGCAAGCTGTCGACGCAGCTGCGCATGGGGCGGAAGCCGCCTCGGGTGCGGGCATGCCGCAGCTGGATTTCAGCACCTTCCCGAACCAGATCTTCTGGCTCGTGGTCACGATGCTGGTCCTGTACTGGGTGCTGTCGCGCGTGGCGCTGCCGCGCATTGCCGCCGTTCTGTCGGATCGCCAGGGCGCGATCACCGGCGATCTGATGGCGGCCGAGGAATTCAAGCAGAAGGCCAAGGATGCCGAGGCCGCCTATGACGCGGCACTGGCCGAGGCCCGCAGCGAGGCGCAGAAGATCGTCGCCGCCAACCGCGCCGAGATCCAGAAACAGCTGGATGCCGCGATTGCCGATGCCGATGCCGAGATTGCCGCCCGCACGGTGGAATCGGAAAAGCGCATTGGCGAGATCCGTGCATCGGCGCTGGCCGATTCTCAGTCGGTGGCACGCGATGTCACGGCCGAGCTGGTGCGCGTCTTTGGTGGCAATGCCGACCAGGGGCAGATCGACGGGGCCGTCGACAGCCGGCTGAAAGGGGTTCAGCAATGAAGAAACTGACCGCATTCGCGCTGGCTTTGTCGGCCAGCCCGGCTTTTGCCGCTTCGGGTTCGTTCTTTTCGCTGCGGAACACCGATTTCATCGTCACCATCGCCTTTCTGGTTTTCGTCGGCATCCTGATCTATTTCAAGATCCCCTCGATCATCGGCGGCATGCTGGACAAGCGGGCCGAAGGCATCCGTGCCGATCTGGACGAGGCCCGTCGCCTGCGCGAAGAGGCGCAGGAGATCTATGCCAGCTATGAGCGGCGCCAGCGCGAGGTGAAAACCCAGGCGGATGAGATCGTGGCCAATGCCAAGCGCGAAGCCGAAGGCCAAGCCGCCAAGGCGCGCGAGGATCTGAAACTGTCGATCGCCCGCCGGCTGAAGGCCGCCGAGGACCAGATCGCCGGCGCAGAAAGCGATGCGGTGCGTGCCGTGCGCGACCGCGCCGTTCAGGCCGCCGTGGCTGCCGCTTCGGAAATTCTGGGCAAGCAGGTCGCATCGGGCCAGCGCTCTGCCGGTATCGACGACGCCATCGACGAAGTGGCGCGTCGGCTGAACTGAGCCGTCAGAAAAGACAGAACAGGACAGTGAACTGACCCCGGCCCGCAATGGCCGGGGTTTTCCATTGCCGGTCTGCGCCGGGCGGTGCCTAGCTGTGTTCTTCGGCCGCTGCCTCGGTCAGGGCCTGGTTCAGCGCCCGCAACGCATCGACATGGTAGATGACGCCGACGATCTCTGGCTCGGGCAGCTCGGCCGGATCGGTTCCGGGCTGAGCTTCCTTTGGCGGGCGGATCACCGGCAGGAAGGCGGCGCCGGTTCGTTCGAACTCGGCCAGCGCCTGAAACAGCCGCATCCCTTCGGTCAGCGCCCGCCCCGAGGCGACGATATTGCGGATCAGGTCCACGGGCGGGCTGTTATCCGCGTCCAGGGGACGCAGGATGGTGCTGATGCGCATCTTCTGAGGCAGCCAGACCTGTGGCCCCTCGGCGATGCGGACGCCGCGATTTTCAAGCTGGGTCAGGAAGAAGGACCGATGCACCAGCCGCGAGGCCAGGGCCGAGGACAGCGACACCGCCGTCATCACCGCGATCCCGGTCTGCCAGTCGCCGGTCATCTCGAACACGATCAGCGCGGTCGAGATCGGCGCCCCCAGCACCGCCGCCGCCACTGCGCCCATGCCCGCCAGCGCATACAGCGTTTCCGCGCCAGACAGATCGGGCAGGAAATTCGTGGCGACGATGCCGAAGGCCAGCCCGGTCAGCGCGCCCATGACCAGCGAGGGCGAAAAGATCCCGCCGCCCATGCGCCCGCCAAGGGTGATGGCGACGGCCGCGGCCTTGACGGCGGCAAAGGTCATCGCCTCGACCAGGCCGATACGGCCGGTCAGCGCGGCCGATGTGGTTTCATAGCCGACGCCGATGATATGGGGGAAGGGGATGGCGATCAGTCCCAGAACCGCGCCGGCGATGGTGGGCCGCAGCCAGCGCGGCCAGCCGGTCCGCCCCATGACATGCGCGGCGAAATCATCGGCGCTGAACACCGCCTTCATCAGCGCGGCGGCGACCAGCGCGCAAAGCAGGCCCAGCAGCATGAATGCCGGCAGCTCGATATAGAAAGCCAGATCGCTGCCGGTGGGCAGGTCGAATTCGGTGACATTGCCAAATTCCAGCCGGTTGATGACGGTGCCGGCGACTGCCGCAATGGCGATGGGGGCAAAGGCATGCAAGGCAAAATGGCGCAGCACGACCTCGTGCGCGAACAGCGCGCCGGCGATGGGGGCGTTGAAGCTGGCCGCGACCGCGCCTGCCACCGCGCATCCCAACAGGTCGCGGCCCGTCATCGGGCTGGCCTTGATTCGGTTGGCCACCATGGTCGAGATGACACCGGCCAGATGCACCACCGGCCCCTCGCGCCCGGAACTGCCCCCGGTGCCAAGCGTGATCAGCGAGGCGGCGGCCGAGGCCAGCCCCTCTTTCACCTCGACCCGTCCGCCATCCAGCGCGGCGCCCTCGATCACGTCCGACACCGCGCGGCAGCGCCCGTCAGGGGTGAAACGGTCAAGGATCACGCCGACGACAAAGCCGCCGATGATCGGCACGACCAGCACCCAATACCAGGGCAGATGCGCGCCGGCGCTGGCCAGGGTCAGATCATCGGCGCCATAGATGGCGCGTTGCAGCGCGCTGATCCCCAGGCGAAAACCAAGTGCGGCAAAGCCCGCGCCGATCCCGATCAGCAGCGCCAGCAGCCAGAACTGGATATTGGTGGGGCCGCGATCGCGCATCACCTGCATCGCATGGGCGCAACGCCCCTTGGCATAGCGCCACCCCTTGCCGATCCAGCCCAGCCTTTCAAAGATCATGCCGCCATCCCCTTGATGGCACCAGCGAATCACAAATCGCCGTTCGGGTCCAGCATGCTTGGCAGGCTGGCTTGCAGCCGCGCCATCCCGCCGGGCCGCCAGCCAAGCGCCAGCAGCCGGGCGCAATCGGGAACGCGCAGCGTGGTGGCATCGGCACGCATGGGCAGGGGGTGGCTGCTGCCAGTCAGCCGGGCCAGTTCAGCCAGCAGATCACGACGGTCAAGGACCAGGTCGCTGACATTCAGCGTGGCAGGCGCATCGGGCCGCAGGGCCAGCATCACGGCGGCCGACAGGTCGGCCACATGCACTTCGGTCGCGACGCGTGGGGGGATGGGGCGGCCGGCAAGGTAATCGGCAAACAGCCCGCGCCACTTATGCGCCCGGCCCGGCCCATAGACACCCGTTGCGCGCAGCGAAGTTCCGGCAAGGGGCAGGGCGGCCAGCGTGGCCTCGGCTTCGGCCTTGACCTGGCCGTAAAGCGTTGTCGGGTTGGCCGGCAGGTCGTCGGCCAGACGCATGGCCGGCGGGTGGCCATCATGCACCGCGCGCGATGACAGGAACACCACGCGCCCGACACCGGCATCCGCGGCCGCCCGGAACAGCTTTGCCGTGCCGTTCACGTTCAACTGGCGAAAGCCCTGCGGATCATCGCCCTCGCCCCCGCGATAGCGCCCGGGGACATGGGCAAAGGCGGCATGGATCAGCGCATCATGGCCCGCAAGATCCGGGCTGTCGCCAAGCCGATAGCCCGGCAGCCGGTTCAACTTGTGCCCGGACCGTGTGATCGTCTCGGCGATGAAACTGCCAAGAATGCCGGTGGCGCCGGTCAGTGCGATTTTCATCGTGCCGGCGGAAATGTCGTGCGGCGGTTCACGCGGCGGGGCGGCGCTGACTGGCCAGATCGGGCACTGGGCCGCCGGCGGCGATCTGGCGCCACAGCTCGATCAGGGGGCCGAGTTCCTGGGCCTTGGCGTGGTCGTCCCAAGGCTTTTCATATTGATAATGCAGCACGTGAATATCGTCCCAGTTCCACAGCTGCGGCATGTTGATCCAGACATATTGCAGCAGGTTGTACTGGATCGGCAGCCCATACCAATCGGGGAAATAATCTTGCAGGAATGTCTGGTCGGTGCGGGGCCAGAACATGCCGGGCCGGTCCAGCCGTGCCAGCATGCGGCGAAAGGTTTCCGGGTCGGGGCGGGCGGTGAACACGCCCGAGTTCATGCGGTGAAAGCCGTCCAGCCCCTCATAGACATTGGGGGCGGCGCAAAATTCGGGAAAGTCGAACAGCTTGTCGATGGGGCGCAGCACGATCGCATCGGCGTCGATAAAGACGCAGCGCGCATAGTCAAGCTGCCACAGTCGAAGCTTGACGAAATTGTCCAGTGGCGTGTGGAAATCGGGCTTGGTGCCGCGGGTAAAGGCCGCACGGGCATGCAGCGCATCGCGGGCATGGGTCATGTCGAACCCCTGGCTGGTCGGCAGCAGATCGGCCTCGATCAGGCGGGCGCCAAGGGCGCGCAGCCTGGCCAGACCCTCGGCCGGCAGATGGCGGTGCATCACGGCGATATCGGCACCCGTTCCCGACAGGCGCAGCGATCTGACCAGCGCCTCGGCGCCGGGCAGGTAATCGGCATTGGTGACCAGGGTGACAAAGGCCCGTTCGGCCCTTGCCGGCAACTCGGCTCGCAACCCCGGCGCGATGCGATAGCCGCTGCGCCGTTCGGTCGGATGCGAGAACTGGCTAATGCGTTCAGATGTCATTTCCGACCAATCCTTTGCCTCACCGGCCTGAAACGAGCCTGACCGGAAGCTAGTTCCCGCAGATGACGCCCCGATGACGCTTGTGTGGCGGAATTATGTCAGCGGGTTGGGTGCTTTCCCAGCCCCGCCGGGCCGGATAAGCTGTTATCCACCTATCAGAGGTTGTGCCATGGCTATCCCCGAATCCCTGCTGTCCGAACTGTCATCCCTGCTGGACCAGCGCCTGTCGCTTGGCCAGGCCGACCGTGATCATCACGGCGCGTCCGAAAGCTATCATCAGGCGCCGCCGCCCGATGCGGTGGCATGGCCCGAAACCACGGCCGAGGTCTCGGCCATCCTGCGGCTGTGCAATGCGCATCGGGTGCCGGTGATCGGTTGGGGCACGGGCACCTCGCTGGAAGGGCATGCGCTGGCGGTTCAGGGTGGGCTGACACTGGACATGAGCCGGATGAACAAGGTGCTGGAGGTCAGGGCAGGCGATATGCAGGCCACCATCCAGCCCGGCCTGACGCGGGAAGAGCTGAACACCGAATTGCGGGCCACGGGGCTGTTCTTTCCGGTCGATCCCGGCGCCAATGCCAGCCTTGGCGGCATGGCCGCGACGCGGGCCAGCGGCACCACGGCGGTGCGCTATGGCACCATGCGCGACAACGTTCTGGCGCTAGAGGTGGTTCTGGCGGACGGCCGTATCATCCGCACCGGCACGCGGGCGGCCAAAAGCAGCGCCGGCTATGACCTGACGGCGCTGATCGTCGGGTCCGAGGGCACGCTGGGGATCATCACCGAGCTGACGCTGCGCCTGCATGGCCAGCCTGAAAAGATCGCGGCCGCCATCTGCGCCTTTCCGACCCTGGACGGCGCGGTCGAATGCGTCACCGCGACGATCCAGTCGGGCATTCCCATGGCCCGGATCGAGTTCATCGACGAGGTCTCGGTCCGTGCCTTCAACGGTTACGCCGGGCGTAACATGACCGAAAAGCCGCATCTGATGATCGAATTCCACGGCAGCGAGGAATCGGTCGCCAGCGATGCCCAACGCTTTGGCGAACTGGTCAACGATTTCGGCGGCGAGGGTTTCGAATGGGCCGCCACGGCCGAGGATCGAAATGCCCTGTGGAAGATGCGCCATCAGGCCTTCCCGGCGCAACTGTCGGTGCGGCCGGGCAGCACGGCGGTGGTCACCGATATCTGCGTGCCCATGTCGGAGCTGCCCGGCGCTGTTGCCGCCGCCCATGCCGATATTGCCGCCGATGGCATGGTCGGGCCGATCCTTGGCCATGTGGGGGACGGCAATTTCCATTCCGCCCTGCTGGTCGAGCCGGGCAATGAAGAGGAACTGAAACGCGCCAAGGCGCTGGCCCGGCGCATGGCGGAACGCGCGCTGGCCGTGGGCGGGACGATCAGCGGCGAACATGGTGTGGGCATCGGCAAGCGCGGGCTGATGGCCGAGCAGCATGGCGAAGCCTGGGCGGTGATGGGCGTGATCAAGGCGGCGCTGGACCCCAACAACATCCTCAACCCCGGCAAGCTGGTGCCGGACCGGAACTAAAGGCGCCTTTTCAGCTGGCGATGTTGTGGTATGCTCGCTTCAGTCGATCATCTGTGAAGGGTTGTCGACATGCTGCCAAAATACCATCTGGCCGCCGCCATCATCATCTCTGCATCGCCCGTATTCGCTCAGACGGCTGAACCCGATCCAATGAATCTGCCCGCCGTTGTAGATTGGATCCTGGAGACCAATGCTTGCAGTGCAAGCGAGAGCCAGATTTATGAGGCGATCGTTGAAAGAACGGATATGTCTACCGCGCAGGCCTATTTCAGAATCTGGACGGAAGGACCTGACTTTTCAAAGAAATATCGTTCTGACCGGAACGCTGATGGAAGCTTTTCGTATACGTTGCTGACGGGTCAGACCTGCGGCACTTAGAGTCCAGCGTGATTCCAAACTGACGCACTCGTGACCAACGCGGCACGGTGACTTTCCCTCACGCTTTTGCGATAACGAACTCAAAATAACCGAGCAGTCAGATTTTTGGGGCAGGGATGAAGTTTATCGCGAAACTGATCATGGCCATGATGCTGGTGACGATGGTCGTCAGCTGTGGCCGCACACCGCCGCGTGGCGGGGGCGGGGCCGTCTATGTGGGCGGCAATACGCCGCAGCTGGGCGATAGCGATCCGCATCTGTGGCGCAGCGGGCATCCCTATGGACATCAGGTCCATGGCATCGACATCTCGCGCTGGCAGGGCGACATCAACTGGGACCAGGTGCGCGGCGCCGGCATCAGCTTTGCCTTCATCAAGGCGACCGAGGGTGGCGATCACAGCGATCCGAATTTCCTTCGTTACTGGCGCGAGGCCGGCGCGGCCCGCATCCCGCGCGGGGCCTATCACTATTTCTATTTCTGCCGCACCGGGGCAGAGCAGGCCCGCTGGTTCATCCGCAACGTTCCGCGCGAACGGGGCGCGCTGCCGCCGGTGATCGACCTGGAATGGACCAATTCGCGCACCTGCCCGCGCCGGCCCCCCGCCGCCGAGGTCAAGCGCGAGGCCGAGATCTTCATGCAGATCGTGGGCCAGTATTACGGTCAGCGGCCGATCATCTATACGACGGTCGACTTCTATCGCGACAACCAGCTGGGCACGATGCAGGCTGAATTCTGGCTGCGCTCGGTTGCCGATCACCCCCGCGCACGCTATCCCGGTCAACGCTGGAGCTTCTGGCAATATACCGGCACCGGCATCGTTCCGGGGATTCGCGGCGATGTGGATCTGAACGCATTTGCGGGCACAAAGGCGGATTGGGCGCGATGGTTGCAGACACGTCTGTCTCGGTAAGGCCACGGCGCTGGCTGTGGGTCGAATTTGCGGCGCTCTATATCGGGGCGCCGCTGGCCATCGCGCTGTGCCTGCCGCCGCGGATGCTGTTTCCGGCGCTGTTCGCCTTTACCGTGGCAGGGTTGATCCTGCTGTATTGCACCGGGGGCTTTGACTGGCATTCGCTGTTTCGGGGCTGGCGCCGCATCCGATGGGGCTTTGCGGCGGTCTTTACCCTTGGGGTGGCGCTGGTGGGCTGGCTGATCATGCAGGCCACCCAGCCCGACTATATCCTGAACCTGACCGGCCCGCGCCTGCGTTTTCTGTTGGTGATCTGGGTGCTGTATCCGCTGCTGTCGGCGCTGCCACAGGAACTGATCTTCCGGCCGCTGTTCTTTCACCGTTTCGGCAGTCTGTTCCCCGATGAACGCACGGCCCTGATCGTCAATGCCGCCATCTTCAGCTTCGCGCATCTGATGTATTGGAGCGTTGTCGTCAGCGTCCTGACCTTTGTGGGCGGGGTGGTCTTTGCGCTTGCCTATCGCCGCGACGGCTTTCCCTCGGCCCTGCTGTTGCACGGGTTGGCGGGCAATGCGCTGTTTGCCGTGGGCATGGGCTATTATTTCTGGTCCGGCAACGTGGTGCGACCCTTCTGACAGGTTGACTTCGCCCCCGTCCCGCTGTTCATGCGGGGGCTGAACGAAAGAGGTCCGCCATGCACGCCTATCGCAGCCATACCTGCGCCGATCTGACCGCCGCCAATGCCGGGGAAACCGTCCGCCTGTCGGGCTGGGTCCACCGGGTCCGCGACCACGGGGGCGTGCTGTTCGTCGATCTGCGCGACCATTACGGCATGACGCAGGTGCTGGCCGACAGCGACAGCCCCGCTTTCAAGGCGATGGAAAAGCTGCGCGCCGAAACCGTGATCCGTATCGACGGCCGGGTGAAGCTGCGCGATGCATCACTGATCAACCCCAAGCTGCCCACCGGCGAGATCGAGGTCTATGCCACCGATCTTGAGGTGCTTGGCCCCGCCGATGAATTGCCGCTGCCGGTCTTCGGCGATCTGGATTACCCCGAGGAAACCCGGCTGGCTTACCGCTTCCTCGACCTGCGGCGCGAGTCGCTGCACAATAACATCATGCTGCGCTCCAAGGTGATCCGCAGCTTGCGCAACCGCATGTGGGACAGCGGCTTTACCGAATTCCAGACCCCGATCATCACCGCCTCCAGCCCCGAGGGCGCGCGCGACTTTCTGGTGCCCTCGCGCCTGCATCCGGGCAAGTTCTATGCCCTGCCGCAGGCCCCGCAGCAGTTCAAGCAGCTGATCATGGTTGCCGGTTTCGACCGCTATTTCCAGATCGCGCCCTGTTTCCGCGACGAGGATCCGCGCGCTGATCGCAGCCCCACCGATTTCTACCAGCTTGACGTGGAAATGTCCTTTGTCGAGCAAGAGGATGTGTTCTCGACCATCCAGCCGGTCATCCAGGGTCTGTTCGAGGAATTCGGCGGCGGTCGTCCGGTCGATGCCAACTGGCCGCGCATCCCCTATGCAGAGTCGATGCTGAAATATGGCAGCGACAAGCCCGACCTGCGCAACCCGATCGAGATGCAGGTGGTCAGCGACCATTTCCGTGGTGGCGGTTTCGGCATCTTCGCGAAACTGCTGGAACAGGACGGCACCGAGGTCCGCGCCATTCCAGCGCCCACTGGCGGCAGCCGCAAATTCGCCGACCGCATGAACGCCTTCGCGCAGCGCGAGGGCCTACCGGGCATGGGCTATATCTTCTGGCGAAAGCGTCAGCCCGAGGCAACAAGGATAGAAAGATACTTAGATGGCGTTGTGCCAAAGGCGATTTTTCGCGGCGGAAAGGAAATACCCCTAGATCAAGGACTCGAGATGCTTGAGGCAAACCTCGAAGCGAGCGAAAATGACGCGCTGGTCCTAATCACGAAATTGCTAAAAGATGGTGATCTAAAAAGTGCGAACTTTCTGATTGACGCCTATTTCGGGGAGTTCGAGGCAGCTGGTCCAATTGCTAAAAACATCGGCGCAGTGAGGACGGAAGCGATCCGCCGGCAACTTGGTCTGGGTGAGGGCGACGCGGCCTTCTTCCTGGGCGGCAAGCCCGAGCAGTTCGAAGCCGTCGCCGGCCGCGCCCGCAACGAGATCGGCCGCGAGCTTGGGCTGACAGACGAGAACCAGTTCAAATTCGCCTGGATCGTCGATTTCCCGATGTATGAGAAGACCGATGAGGGCAAGATCGACTTCAGCCACAACCCGTTCAGCATGCCCCAGGGGGGCCTGGATGCGCTGAACGGCGATCCGCTGGCGGTCAAGGGCTATCAATACGATCTGGCCTGCAACGGCTATGAACTGATCTCGGGTGCGATCCGCAACCACAAGCCGGAAATCATGTTCAAGGCCTTTGAACTTGCCGGCTATCCGGCATCTGAGGTCGAAAAGCGCTTTGGCGGCATGGTCAAGGCCTTCCGCTATGGCGCGCCGCCGCACGGGGGCTGCGCTGCCGGGATCGACCGCATCGTGATGCTGCTGGCCGATGAGCAGAACATCCGCGAGGTCATCATGTTCCCGATGAACCAGCGGGCCGAGGATCTGATGATGGGCGCGCCGTCCGAACCCACCAACGAACAGCTGCGCGAATTGCGCCTGCGGGTTCTGCCGAAAGAGTGATCTGACTTCACCCTTGGGGCCATGTCATAAAGACGCCGGGGGCCAGTTCCCCGGCGTTTTTGGTAGTTGATGGTGCTGCATGTCGGTGTCTTTCCCGGAACTCGCGGCAATCCGCCTGGGCTATGGCCTGTCGCCCTTGATGGCACCCCCGCAATCGGCGGCCGAGGTGCTGGGTAGCGTCGCCCTGTCGCTGACGACGGATGATGCGGTGACGCTGCAACAGGTCAGGGAAAGCGCCGAAAAGCTGGCCGGGCTGACCAAGGCACGCGCCGAAGGCGGGGCCGCCGCGACGGAACGGCATCGCGCATATACGACTGAACTCAGCTTTTTGCCGATGGTTGACCTGCGCCGCCGGATGGCCCGTGCGCTGGACGCCCCGGCGGGGTTCGGCGAAAGGCTAGTGCAGTTCTGGGCCGATCATTTCACCGTTCGCGCCGATGGCAGCGGGGCGCAGATGATGGCCATGGCCTTTGTCGATGAGGCGATCCGTCCGCATCTGAACGGCCGGTTCGAGGATATGCTGATCGCCGCCAACACCCATCCGATGATGCTGCGCTATCTGAATCAGGATACCTCTGTCGGGCCGGGGTCGCGGGTTGCGCGCAACAATCCGCAGCGTCAGCTGGGCCTGAACGAGAACCTGGCGCGCGAGACGATCGAATTGCACACCCTGGGCGTCAATGCCGATTACGACCAGACCGATGTGCGCCAACTGGCCGAGCTGATGACCGGCCTCACCTTTCGCCGCAGGCACGAGGGCGTGTTCAACGGCAACCAGGCCGAGCCGGGGGCCGAGGTGGTTCTGGGCCGCAGCTATGGCGGCGACGGGCCGGCGCGGATCGAGGATATTCACGCCGCCCTGACTGATCTGGCGCGCTATCCGGCAACGGCGCGGCATCTGTCCTTCAAGCTGGCGCAACATTTTCTGGCGGATCAGCCGCGCAAGGCTGTGATCGACGATCTGACGGCGGTGTGGCGCGAGACGCGGGGCGATCTGCCAAGCGTCTATGCCGCGCTGATCGGGCATCAGGAACTGGCCGCGACCTTCCGGCAAAAGGTGCGGCAGCCCTTTGACTATCTGGTTGCCGCGATGCGCGCGCTTGGCGTGACCGGCCAGCAGATCCTGGCGATCGAGCCGAAAAGAATCCGCAACGACATGCACCGCGCCATGGCCCGGATGGGGCAGCCCTGGAACCGGCCCACCGGCCCGGATGGCTGGCCCGAACCGGCCTCGGACTGGATCACGCCGCAGGGGCTGGCCGCACGGATCGAATGGGCGCTGAAAATGCCGGCGCGGCTGGCCGATCCCTTGCCCGATCCGCGCGGTTTTCTGGCTGTGGCGCTTGGCGATACGGCGGGCGAGGCGCTGACCTGGGCAGTGCCCAAGGCGGAATCGGTGCTGGAAGGGGTGGCGATCGTGCTGGCATCGAATGAATTCAACAGACGATAGGGGCGCATGATGTTAAGCCGCCGGTTGTTTCTGAAATCCACTGCGCTGATCGGCTGTTCGGCCGCTGCGCATCCTTTGCTGAACACGATCAGCTTTGCCTCGGCGCCCGGCGAGAACCGGCTGGTGGTCATCATCCTGCGCGGGGCGATGGACGGGTTGGATGTGCTGCAACCCTATGGCGACCGCGATCTGGCGGCACTGCGGCCGACGCTGTCGGTGGGGCCGGATCATGGCGCGCTGGATCTGGACGGGTTCTTTGCGCTGCATCCGGCGCTGGCGCCGCTGTTTCCGCTGTGGCAGGCGGGTCAACTGGGCTTCGTACCCGCCGTCTCGACCCCCTATCGCGACAAGCGCAGCCATTTCGACGGGCAGGATCTGCTGGAGGCCGGGACCGGAAACGACCTGCCGATCCGCCTGCAACAGGGCGGCTGGCTGAACCGGCTGTTGCAGGACATGCCGGGTGTCACATCGCAGACGGCCTATTCGGTGGGCGCCGAGGAGATGCTGATCCTGACCGGCAAGGCGCCGGCGCGCAGTTGGGCGCCCGATGCGCAGCTGCGCTTGTCGGCGCAGGCGCAGTTGTTGCTGGATCATGTCTATCACGACGATGCCATGTTCCGCGAAGCGGCCGCCGAAGCCACCGAGATCGCGACCGAGGCGATGGGCGATCGCAGCGCCGCAGATGCCGCGGGGCTGGCACGCTTTGCCGCCAGCCGGCTGAATGCCGACACCCGCATCGCCAGCTTCTCGATCGCGGGCTGGGACAGCCATGCCAATCAGCCCTTGATCATCGGCAAGGCGCTGGACCGGCTGGCGCAAGCAATCCTTACCCTGCGCGAGGGGCTGGGGCCGAACTGGGCCAAGACGACGGTTCTGGCGATGACCGAATTTGGCCGCACCGCGCGGCAGAATGGCTCGGGGGGGACCGATCATGGCACCGGCGGCGCCATGCTGATGGCGGGCGGCGCGATCCGGGGCGGGCGGATCATCGGCGATTGGCCGGGGCTGGGCGAGGGGGATCTGTATGCCGGACGCGACCTGATGCCCACGCGCGACGTGCGGGCCTATGCCGCATGGGCCATGCGCGGGATGTTCGGCACCGGGCGCGACAGCCTGGAAACGACGATCTTTCCGGGGCTGGACATGGGCGATGATCCGGGGATGCTGGCCTGAGCCACCGTAGCAAAGGATCCTCTGCCATGACCGCCGGATCGCGCCCCCTGGGCGATGCCCTTGTCGCCTTTGTCCCCCCGCCCGCGCCGGGACCCGGTGAAATCGACGGCAGGTTCGTCCGGCTGGAACGGCTTGATGCGGCCCGGCATGCCGAGGATCTGTTTCAGGCGAATCAGGGCGGCGATGAGGTCTGGGACTATCTGGGCTATGGCCCCTTTGCCGAGGTCGAGCCGTATCGTGCGTGGCAGGCCAAGATGGCGCAATCGGCCGATCCGCTGTTCTATGCGATCCGCGATCTGACCGCCGATGCCATTCGTGGCATTGCCTCGTATCTGCGGATCGACCCGGAAAATGGCGTGATCGAGATCGGGCATATCCAGCTGTCACCGCCCTTGCAGCGCAGCGCCGCCGCCAGCGAGGCCCTGATGCTGATGATTGCCTGGGCGTTTCAGGCCGGGTATCGCCGCGTCGAATGGAAATGCAACGCCCTGAACACCCCATCGCGCCGCGCGGCCCTGCGGCTTGGCTTTACCTTCGAGGGCGTCTTTCGCCAGCACATGATCACCAAGGGCCGCAACCGCGATACGGCCTGGTTCTCAATCATCGACAGCGAATGGCCGGCGCTTGACAAGGTTTATCAGAACTGGCTGGCGCCGCAGAATTTCGATGCTGACGGCCAGCAGCGCCAAAGCCTTAGCCAGATGACCGCCGCCGCCTTGCCGGGGCGCAAAGATGGCTGAGGGGCGCGGCCTGACCCGCGCGCTGTTTATCTTGCGGCTGTTACAGCCCGCCGGCGGCTGCCAGCCGCTCGTGTACCAGGCCGCTGATCCGCGTCAGATCCGAGGCCAGCGCCCGGCCGTCGGCATGGTCACGCGCCAGTGCATTGGCTGCATCCTCTAGCGCGCGGTCATGCGACGACCGGCCCAGACCGGCAAGGAAGCCGGCGATATACTCGATCGCTGTGGTGTCCTCGGCCGCCGACATGACCTCGGCGATATGGGCCAGATCGTCGCGCAGGGCGGATGCATCAGGCGCGATCACGTCATCGGGCAGCAGGCGCAGCCCGCCGGTCCGGGCTTCTGGGGGCAGGTGGCCCAAAATGGTCTGCTGAAAAGCCGCCAGGCTTTCCACCGGTTTGGCCAGAAAACCATCGGCGCCCGCATCCATCGCCGGCGTTTCATTGTCGGGATCGCCCGACATGCCCAGAATGACCGGCACGCGGGGCTGGGTCGCGGCGATCCGGGCGATCAACTCGGCCCCGTCGCCATCGGGCAGGCCCAGATCGACGATCACCACCGAGGGGCGATAGGTCTGCAAATGCCGCGCCGCCGATTTCAGGCAATCGGCGCGTCTGATCCTTGCGCCCGATCGCAGGCACAGCAGGCGCACGGCCTCGCTTGCAAAACGCGAATCCTCGACCACCAGAACGGTCAGCCCGTTCAAGGGCCTGTTGGGCAGGCTGGCAGCCCATAGCTGCATGCCCATCACCGCGGTTCCATTCCCGACTTCTGTCAGCATCGCCTCGACTCCGTTCCGATTCCTCAGACAAGACCAGATAAGGCCCGAATCGCTAACATCCGGTTAACTGCGACCTTGTGGCCCTTTCCATCCCGGCCTGCCCGTCCTAGAACCTGCCCAAACCCGGAGGTCACCATGATCGGACGCCTGAACCACGTCGCCATCGCCGTTCCCGACCTGAAGGCGGCGGCCGCGCAATACGAAAACACACTGGGCGCCAAGGTTGGCGCGCCCCAGGACGAACCCGATCACGGCGTGACGGTGGTGTTCATCGAACTGCCCAATACCAAGATCGAGCTGCTGTATCCTCTGGGCGAGAACAGCCCGATTCAGGGGTTTCTGGACAAGAACCCCTCGGGCGGAATTCATCATCTGTGCTTCGAGGTCGATGACATCATCACCGCTCGCGACCGGTTGAAGGCCGAGGGCGCGCGCGTGCTGGGCACCGGCGAACCCAAGATCGGCGCCCATGGCAAGCCCGTGCTGTTCCTGCATCCAAAGGATTTCAACGGCACCCTGATCGAGTTGGAGCAGGTCTGATGAACCTGACCGGCGGAATCGTGCTTTATGCGGTCTTGTGGTTTCTGGTGCTGTTCGTTCTGTTGCCGATCGGCCAGCGCAGTCAGGCCGACGAGGGCAGGATCGTGCCGGGCACCCATGCCGGCGCGCCAGCCAATCCAAGGCTGGGGCGCAAGGCGCTGTGGGCGACGCTGATCGCCGGCGTGTTGTGGGCCATCTGCGCCTATATCATCCTTGGCGGCGTGATCACCCGCGAGGATCTGGAGGCATGGGGCGGGATGTCTGGCGGATGAGATGGAACAGGTGCGTGAACACCGCCGCCGCCAGAACCGGCACGATGATGTTCAGCACCGGAACCGTCAGCAAGACCGCGATGACCACGCCGGTCATGGTGATCTGAAACCCGTTTTCGTGGCGTAGTTGCCGCGCCTGCGGGCGGTGCAGGTGCCGGCCTGCGGCCATCTGGAAGAACTCCCGGCCCAGCAGCCAGCCGTTCAGGCCAAAAAACAGAAGTGGCGCAAAGGGCCCAAGGATGGGCGTCGCGATCAGCGACAGCAGTGCAATCCCGACCACGGCCGCGGCAATTGCCATGGCCTCTAGCAATCCATCCATGAAATCAGATGATTGCCCGATATTATTCGGGTAATGGATGGTCTCGACTTGCTGGGATACGCGTTCGGCGAATAGCCCGGCGAAGGCCGCGGCAACCGGGGCCATCAGGAAAAATCCCATCAGCGGAAACAATGCCAGCGATCCCCAGGACAGCGTGTTTCCGATGTCTATGGTCCAGCCGACCCAGGGCAGGGTCAGGCTGCCCGGCGTGAACAGGCGGATCAGCGCAAAAACCCCCGCCTGAAGCGCCAGGAACAGCAGCAGGGTCAGTGCGATGCCGGCCAGCAGCAGCATCAGGATGCGGGGCCGGAACAGATCACCCCAGCCCAGGGCAAGCGCGCGCCAGCCCATCATCAGGCCGGGTCGCCCAGATAGGTGGTCTTGGCGGCAATGTCGGGGCGCGGGCGTTCGGGGGGAACCTCGCCGCGTGTGCCGATATGGACCAGCCCGGCGATGCGTTCACCCTTTGCCAGCCCCAGATGTGCCTGGGCAAAGCCCTGGTTCATTGCCGCGAACCCGGTCAGCCAGGCCGCGCCCCACCCCGATGCCAGCGCCGCATTGACCAGCCCCAGACAGACGGCACCAGCCGACAGGAACTGTTCCCATTCCGGCACCTTGTCACTGTCGACCGGGGCCGAGATCACCGCCACGACAACCGGCGATGCCAGGGCGGAAACCGCCTTTTCGGCGGCCGCGTCGTCCTGCCCCGCCGCCAGAACCTCTTGCCGAAGAATCGGGGCCAGATGGTCCAGCGCGGCACGTTCCATCACCAGAAAACGCCATGGTTCCAGCTTGCCATGATCTGGCGCGCGGGCGGCCAGTGTCAGCATCTGGGTAATCTGGTCGCGGTTGGGCGCGGGCTGGCGCAGCAATCTGGGCGGGTGCGACCGGCGCGAGGCCAGAAACTCCAGCGCGGGGTCGTTGCGAAATTCCATGCGCGTCTCCTGATCAGTCGCGGCAGATGTAAGGGTGGTTGCCGCTGTTGAACAGGGGTTGCGGCGCCGATCCTTCAAGGTTCAATGGCATGCATGAGCGAGCTCAGCCATCTTGCCGTGCCAGGAACCGTGATCGCAGTCAGGGTAACGCCGCGTGCGGGGCGCAATGCCGTGCTTGTCGATGGCGCGGCGATCCGTGTGCTGGTCACCGCCGCGCCCGAGGGCGGGAAAGCCAATGCCGAGGTGCAGAAACTGCTGGCCAAGGCGCTTGGTATCGCGAAATCGCGGCTTAGCCTGGTTCGTGGGCAGGCCTCGCGCGACAAGCAGTTTCGCCTGGACTGAACGGCGCTAGAAATTCGCCGGTGTAAAGCCGTTGAAACCCAGGCGCGGAGAGTCGTCGGGCTGAACCAGATAGGCCTGACCATCCAGCTGCTGGTCCGAGGCGATGGGCGTACAGGCCGCCAGAAGCGCGGCGGCAAGCAAGGCAAGAAGGGCGGGGGATTTGGCTTTCATGTGCATGTTTGCGTCCTTGTGCATGTATTTAGGTAAAAAAGGGGGTCAGCTATTTGCCTCGGCTTCCTCCAGCGCGACCATGCCCCGCAATTCGGTCAGGATCGCTTCGAAATGGCTGACCGTTGCATGGCCGTCGACCTGGTAGAAGACATGGCGGCCCTGTTGTTCGCTGCTGGCGATGCCGGCGCGTTCAAGCATCTTCAGATGCCGCGAAATGACCGAGCGATCCTGAGGCATCACGGCGGCCAACCCGGTCACGTCAGACCGGCCCATGCGAACCAGATTGACGATCAGCTGCAATCGAACCGGCTCGCAAAGGGCGCGAAAGAAATCCGCGTCGAATATGTCCGACAGCCGCCGCGCGGCTTCGGCGCGGATCGGGCAGCAGTCAGGGGCAGGGGCGTTGATATCACTCATATCGCCAATATGTGCATTCCTGTGCACATGTCAAGCGCCGGCCCGATCAGCGGCTCAGCCGGTAATTCCCTTCCGGCAGGTCCAGCGCAACCCGCAATTCTTCCAACTGCTCGATGGTGAAGGTGATGCGAACAACCTCGGTTCCTTCGGGGTTCATCTGCTCGACCACGACGCGGTCGTCGAATCCAAGGATGACGACGTCCTCGTTCAAAGGCCGCGTGCCGGCATCGGCCTCGTCGATCAGGGTGATGACGGTGGCGTCGAAATCATGCTCGATGGTGAACATCGCGGCGCTCCTTTCCTTTGGCGCGGGGGGTGGTCTGGCCCTTGCCCGCATCTGACCCGGTTCAGGGCGCCGGCGCAACCGGGGCCGACAATTGCGTGAACTGGGGAAATTCGATGCAACCGGGGGCTTTGCCTGCCCCGCCACAGCGGTTAGAGTAAGCGAAAAGCCGCCGAGACGGCTGGTCGGAATACGCACGAGGGCAGAGCGATGCGGATCGAGAAACTAACATGCGCGTTGCTGGGCGCGGCATTGGGGGTGGCCTCTTGTGCGCCCTTGCCAGATGCGGGTGTCACCACGGTGCCTGCGGGTGATGCTGGCAAGCCGGTCGTTGCGGCACCGTCGCCCGATCGCGGCGCTTCGGCGACCGAAGCTGCGCGGTCCTTTGTCGCGGTCATGCGCAAGATGGAACCCGCAGTCGAGCGTGAATGCCTTCAGCGTCGCACCCAACCCATCAACTGCGACTTCCAGTTCGTCGTCGACGATCGCGCGGGCCTGGAACCCAACGCCTTCCAGACCGTCGATGCGACGGGGCGGCCGATCATCGGTTTCACCCTGTCGCTGATCGCCGCAGCGCGCAATGCGGACGAACTGGCCTTTGTTGTCGGCCACGAGGCCAGCCATCACATTCTGGGCCATCTCGACCAGAAAAGCCGCGCAGCAACGGCCGGCGCGGTTCTGGGCAGCATCCTTGGTGCCTATACCGGCGATGGCGCGGTGATCCGCACAGCCCAGCAGATCGGTGCCTCGATTTCGACCCGCAGCTTCTCGAAGGAATGGGAACTGCAATCGGACTACCTGGGTGCGATCATCACGTTGAATGCCGGCTATGATCCGCGCAATGGCGCCCGCTTCTTCGAGCGGATCCCGGATCCGGGTGATCGTATCCTGGGGTCTCATCCGTCGCGCGCGGCGCGCATCGCGCAGGTCGAACGTGCGGTCGATGACTATACCAGCGGTCGCGTGCGCTAGGGACGGCGCGTGACTGCCGCGTTCAGGCTTTCGGGTGATCGGCGCTGCCACGTCCGCGAATTAACCTGGGAACCAAAGTCCCGCCGCCGCGTTGACTTCGTTACCCTGAATCAGGCGTCATTCTTGCCTCAGTTGGCCGATTCCGCGACGAAACTGTAATTCTCGGGGCAGATTCTGCTTTCTTCCATACATTTTGGTCCATATGATTTGTGCAGGCTTGATATGACCAGGCGCTGCATCCATCGCATGTCCTGGTCCAGTATAGGAGTGCCGGATGATCGGCGTGGTGGTGTGGAGTAGCGCGGAACGGCAAAAGGCCGTTATCTGGTGTGAAGATCAGGGCGCGCTGGCCTATCTGCACGGTTCGCAGCATCTTGCTCAGGGCGCGGATTGGCCTGCCGCCGGCGACCTGCTGGAACTGGAATGCGAAACGGTTGGTGATCTGCGCCACGCCCGTGCGGTCTCGATGCTGAACAGCGAACATTGCGTCGATCTGCCGCTGATGCTGAAACAGCGCGCCGCCGTGGCAGAGGAGCCTCCGTTGCGGCTGGTGACATCAAATGGCGAGCGGATCGGCGATGACCATCAGGGCGACGCCAGCGAAACCCGCCAAAGCCACCGGCACAGACTGGCAGCTTGCCGCTGACCGATCCACACTGACCGATCCACACTGGCCGACTTCATTGCAGACAAGCGCAGGGGCTGGCAGCGCACGACACGCGCGCGGCTGCCTGATCCCATCCGTTACAAGTTCCAATCAGACGCCGCGTGCCAGTGCCGCCACGCCTGTCCGCGCCAGGTCGATCAACCCCAAAGGCTGCATCAACTCGGCAAAGGCATCCAGCTTGGCCGGCGTTCCCGTCATCTCGAAGACAAAGCTTTCCAAAGTCGAATCCACGACATTTGCGCGAAAGATCTCGGCAATCCGCAAGGCCTCGACGCGCTTGTCACCCTTGCCTGACACCTTGAAAAGGCCCAGTTCACGCTCGACCGAGGGGCCTTCGACCGTCAGGTCATGAACTTCATGCACCGGCACGATGCGGCCCAATTGCGCCTTGATCTGTTCGATCACGGCGGGCGTGCCGCGCGTGACCACGGTGATCCGTGACCGGTGCCCGGTATGGTCGACCTCGGCCACGGTCAGGCTGTCGATGTTATAACCGCGGCCGGCAAACAGCCCGATCACGCGGGCAAGGACGCCCGGCTCGTTCTCGACCAGCACGGCCAGCGTGTGGCTTTCCTCGACCTGCGAATGAGGATCGCGCAGGTCATAGGCCGAATGGCTGGTCGCGCCCTTCTGGATGTTCAATGCATTCATCGCTCTGCCCCTATCATCTGTGCAGAAATATCCTGGGGGTGCGGGGGCAAGGCCCCCGCTTCCCAACTCTCAAACCAGAACCGCGCCGCCGGACTGGATCGCCCCGTCCGTATCGGCCTCGCCCAGCAGCATTTCGTTATGCGGCTTGCCCGACGGGATCATCGGGAAACAGTTTTCATGCTTCTCGACCAACACATCCAGAATGAACGGCCCGTCATAATCCAGCATCTGCTGGATCGCCGCATCCAGATCCGCGGGATCGCGCACCACAGCACCGGCGCAGCCAAAGGCCTCGGCCAGCTTGACGAAATCGGGCAGGCTGTCCGACCAGCTTTGGCTGTAACGCTCGCCATGCAGCAATTGCTGCCACTGCCGCACCATGCCAAGCCGTTCATTGTTCAGGATGAACTGCTTGACCGGCAGGCGGAACTGCACGGCCGTACCCATTTCCTGCATGTTCATCAACCAGCTGGCATCGCCCGCCACGTTGATCACCAGCGCGTCGGGATGGGCCATCTGCACGCCGATGCTGGCCGGCAGGCCATAGCCCATCGTGCCCAGCCCGCCCGAGGTCATCCAGCGGTTCGGCTGATCGAAATGCAGATATTGCGCGGCCCACATCTGATGCTGGCCCACTTCGGTGGTGATGTAACGGTCGCGGCCCTTGGTCAGCGCCTCCAGCCGTTCCAGCGCGTGCTGCGGCTTGATGATCGTATCGCTGCCCCGATAGGCCAGGCAGTTCTTCGACCTCCAGCCCTCGATCTTTTCCCACCACTTGCCCAGTGCCGCGCTGTTGACCTTGCGGCCGCGCGACTTCCAGACCTTCAGCATGTCTTCCAGCACATGTCCGACATCGCCGACGATCGGCAGATCGACATGGATCACCTTGTTGATGCTGGAGGGGTCGATATCGACATGCGCCTTGATCGAGCCGGGGCTGAAATCGGCAACGCGCCCGGTGATCCGGTCGTCGAAACGTGCGCCCATATTGATCATCAGATCGCAGCCATGCATCGCCAGATTGGCCTCGTACAGACCATGCATGCCCAACATGCCCAGCCAGTTCCGGCCGCTGGCCGGATAGGCGCCCAGTCCCATCAGTGTAGAGGTGACCGGGAAGCCCGTGCCATCGACAAGTTCGCGCAGCAACTGGCTGGCGCCGGTGCCAGAGTTGATCACACCGCCGCCGGTATAGATGATCGGCCGCTCGGCCTTTTCCATCAGCTCGACCAGTTGGGTGATGATGTTGATGTCGCCCTTGCGGACCGGCTGATAGGTCGCCGGCTCGATCTGCTTGGGGCCGACATATTCGGCCTCGGCGAATTGCACATCCTTGGGGATGTCGATCAGCACCGGACCGGGGCGACCCGAAGTGGCGACATGGAACCCCTTGTGAATCGTCTGGCTCAGCTGCGCGGTATCGCGCACCAGCCAGTTATGCTTGGTGCAGGGGCGGGTGATGCCGACCGTATCGGCCTCCTGGAAGCCATCGGTCCCGATCAGGAAGGTCGGCACCTGGCCCGAGATGACCACCAGCGGAATCGAATCCAGCAGCGCGTCCGTCAGCCCGGTGACGGCATTCGTCGCCCCCGGCCCCGAGGTCACCAGAACCACCCCCGGCTTGCCGGTCGACCGCGCATAGCCCTCGGCCATATGCACGGCGCCCTGTTCATGGCGGACCAGCACATGCGTGATGTCGTTTTGCTGAAACAGCTCGTCATAGATGGGCAATACGGCCCCGCCCGGATAGCCGAATACAGTGTCGACGCCCTGATCGCGCAGAGCTTCAACCACCATTTTCGCACCCGTCATGACTCGGGACATGTCCGTAACTCCCATAGTGAAAAATAAGGCGCGGATTTTCGCCGCGCTGCCGCAAACTATTGGTGAGGGCGGGCAGGGTCAATGCCCCGTGCTGGAGAAAATGACGCGCGAGCACGATTTTTTGTAACTATATTTCGCCCATCGGCGCCTGTCCGCAACTATCGTTCCGACTGTGGCAGTGCGATCCGCGCGACCTGTTCGACAATGGGGTCGACGGACAGGGGATGGGTTTCGTTATTGTGGCTGTCGGGGTCGCCGATATTCTGCCAGACCCCGCCCTTATAGATCTCCAGCGCGGAAAACCGGGCCTTGTAATCCATCTTGCGGCTGCCCGGCACCCAATAGCCAAGATAGACATAGGGCAGGCCCGATGTGCGGGCCAGTTCGATATGGTCAAGGATGATATGGCTGCCAAGGCTGGCATCCGCCATGGCCGGGTCGTAGAAACTGTAGACAAGGCTAAGCCCGTCATCCAGCACATCAGTCAGGCAAACGGCGGCAAGGTGATCGCTGCCATCGGCCTGCCCAGGCTGGCCATCGCCAACGGGACCGCGATATTCCATCACCCGGCTTTTCACCGGGGTTTCCTCGATCATCGCGGCGAATTCGAAGATATCCATATCGGCCATGCCGCCATCGGCATGGCGCTGATCCAGATAGGCGCGGAACAGTTCATACTGTTCCTCGGTCGCCCAGGCACTTGTGGACAGGCGCCGCAGCAGGGCATTGCGCCGCATCAGCTTGCGCTGCGTGCGCGAGGGCCGGAAATCGGCCACGCGGATGCGTGCCGACATGCAGGCGGTGCAGCTTTCGCAGCTGGGCCGATACAGCACGTTCTGCGACCGGCGGAAACCCTGGCGTGACAAGGCGTTGTTCAGCTCGGCCGCGTTTTCGCCATGCAGGGCGGTGAACAGTTTGCGTTCCGCGCGGCCATGCAGATAGGGGCAGGGTTGCGGTGCCGTCACATAAAACTGCGGCGCATGCGGCAGGGTATGGCGCATCAGCAGCCCGCCGCATGAAACAAGAGATGATTATTCGTCATGCACCCTGCCAGAGTCCGCCCGGCTTCCCTCAGATTCACGCCATGCAAGAAACCCTAGCAACCTTTCTGCGATGCGCCAAGCATTGTCGCAGTTAACCGCACGGCGTTGACGCGATTGGGGCGATGGCTAGTCTTGCGGACATGGATTTTGCTGCTTCGATCACCCGCCTGCCCATTGCCCATGATTCGGCGCGCGCCGATTCCGTGCGCCAATTGCTGTCCGGCCTGCCCGGCGCTGTCGTCGACCTGGCCTCGGGCGCGGCGGGATGCAGCCCCTTTCTTGCCGGCCTGATCCAGCACGAGGCCGAATGGCTGGCCGGCGCGCTGGACGGGCCCGACGTGGTAACCGCCGAGACCGCCGGTTTCGAGGAACTGGGCGCCGAGGATCTGGGCGTGGCGTTGCGCCGGGCCAAGCGGCGGGTTGCGCTTTATACGGCGCTGGCCGATCTGGGCGGGGTCTGGCGGCTGGAACAGGTGACAGGCGCGCTGTCGGACTTGGCCGACCGCGCCAGCGACCTTGCCTTGCGCGTCCATGTCGCAGCCGAGATGGCACGCGGCAAGCTGCCGCAGATGCGCGACGGCGCCAGGGCCGAGGCGGGCGGCATCTTTGCGCTGGCCATGGGCAAGGGCGGTGCGCGCGAACTGAATTATTCCTCGGATATCGACCTGATCGTTCTTTACGATGACGATGCCTATGCCGCCGATGACCAACACGAGGCCCGTGCCGCCCTGATCCGCGCCACCCGCAAGGCTGCGGCGACGCTGTCGGACAATACCGAACACGGCTATGTCTTTCGCACCGACTTACGGCTGCGCCCCGATGCCTCGGTCACGCCGGTCTGCATTTCCGGCTCGGCGGCACTGGCCTATTACGAGGCCGAGGGCCGCACCTGGGAACGCGCCGCCTATATCAAGGCGCGGCCCTGTGCCGGCGATCTGGCTGCGGGGCAACGTTTTCTGGACGAGCTGCGGCCCTTTGTCTGGCGCAAGCATCTGGATTTCGCGGCCATCCAGGATGCCCATGACATGCGGCTGCGCATCCGCGACCACAAGGGGCTGGGTGGTCGGCTTGAGGTGCCGGGCCACAACATGAAGCTGGGGCGCGGCGGTATCCGCGAGATCGAGTTTTTCACCCAGACCCGGCAATTGATCGCCGGTGGTCGCGACCCCGATCTGCGGGTGCGCGACACCGTCGGCGGGCTGGCCGCGCTGGCCGCAAAGGGCTGGATCCCGCCCGAGGTCGCAATGGAGCTGACCGACCACTACCGCCAGCATCGCGACATCGAACATCGCATCCAGATGGTCAACGACGCCCAGACCCACACCCTGCCCAAGGATGGCGAAGGGCTGACGGTGATTGCGCAGATGATGGGCGATGCCGACCTGCCGGCCTGGTCTGCCCGGCTGAAAGCGCGGCTGGAACGGGTGCATGAGCTGACAGAATCCTTCTTTGCGCCTGGCGAGGCGGGCGAACTGCCCGACCTGTCGGAAGAGGCGCAGAAGATCATCGCGCGATGGCTGGACTATCCCGCCCTGCGCACTGACCGGGCGCGGGCGATCTTTCGCCGGGTGCAGCCCGAGATCCTGTCACGCATGGCCCGCGCTGCCCATCCCGACGAGGCGCTTGCCCGGTTCGACGGCTTTCTGGCGGGCCTGCCTGCCGGGGTGCAGCTGTTCTCGCTGTTCGAGGCCAATCCACAACTGATCGAGCTGATCGTCGACATCTGCGGCACGGCGCCGGGGCTTGCGACCTATCTGACCCGGCATCCGGCGGTGCTGGATGCGGTGCTTGCCGGCAGCTTCTTCGCGCCATGGCCGCGTGCCGAGGGGCTGCGCGATGGCTTGGCCGGCATATTGCGCGCCGCGCTGGACGCGCCGGGCGGCGGCTATGAACAGGCGCTGGATGCGGCCCGGCGATGGGCGCATGAATGGCATTTCCGCATCGGGGTACATCTGCTGCGCGGGCTGATCGACGCCGATGAGGCGGCGGTCCAATATGCCGATCTGGCCGATGCCGCGATCGCCGCGCTTTTTCCGGTGACCGCAGATGAGTTTTCGCGGCGCCACGGCCCGCCGCCTGGTCGCGGTGCGGTGGTGCTGGGCATGGGATCGCTTGGCGCGCGACAGCTGAACACCGGATCGGACCTTGACCTGATCGTCATCTATGATGCGGCCGGGGTCGAACAGTCGGACGGGCCGCGACCGCTGGCCACCCGCGCCTATTACGCACGGCTGACACAGGCGATGATCACCGCCGTCTCGGCCCCCACGGCAGAGGGCCGGCTGTACGAGGTCGATATGCGGCTGCGTCCCTCGGGGCGGCAAGGGCCGGTGGCGACCTCGCTGCAAAGCTTTGAAAATTATCAGCTGACCGAGGCCTGGACCTGGGAACACCTTGCCCTTACCCGCGCGCGCCCGGTGGCGGCATCCGGGTCCGAGGGCGCCGCACTGGCCGACGAAGTCGAAGGGCTGCGCCATCGGATTTTGCGGGATCGCGGTGGTCAACCTGGGGTGATGACCGATCTGGCCGATATGCGCGACCGGATCTTTCGGGCCAAGGCCCCCGATGGCCAATGGGAGGCCAAGATCGGTCCCGGCCGGATTCAGGATATCGAGCTGCTGGCCCAGTCCTTCGCGCTGCGTGCGGGTGATGCGGCACGAGGGGCGGCCGCCCAGATCCGCGCTGGAAAGCGCGCAGGGCTGATCCCGCCGGCTCAGGCCGACCGGCTTCTCTCGGCGCATCGCTTCCTGTGGCGGCTTCACGCCGCGGGACGATTGTTGACCGACAGATCGTTGGACATGTCGGAAATCGGCGAGGGCGGGCAAGAGTTGTTGTTGCGCGAAACGGGATGCGCCACCCTGGATCAACTGTCGAGCCAGCTTGCGGAACGCAGTGCCGAGGCCGAACAGATCATCAATGCCCTGATTGGCGCATCAGAGACGGCTGACTGACGCGGACTGACGGCTGACTGACGGCGGACTGACCGCCCCTGTGCGATGGCCCATCGGCGTTGTTGCCGGTGCTGTGGCCGTGACAGCCACCAGTAGTCCCGGTTAGCTGGCCTCGCGGCGTTTGCGAATGAAGGAGACATTCAGGTGCAACGGCAGGGCAGGCTGAGGGGTGGGGTTCGTCCGCGCGTCGAGGACGTGGGTTTCGGCATCCGGCTCGGCAGCGTCGTCAACCGTGGCGCCGGTTGCTGGTGGCGACCCGTCGATGGGGGCGGATTGCGTCGCCTCGGGGCCAGAACGACGCTCGCCCAATTGCCCAAGCAGAGGGATCTGCACGCTGCCTGGCAGCAATGCCGCCGGGGTCGGGGCTGGCAGGCCGGTCGTTATCTCGGCGGTGGGCGCAGCCTTTTCTGTGCCTGCCGCAGTCTGGGTTGCGTCGAACAGGCCATGCGCGGTCTTGTCCCAGTAGAAAGGCTTGACCACGACCTCATAGATTGCCTTCCAGCCGGCCAGGCAGCCAAGCGGATGGTAGAAATGCAATGTGGGAACCCAAAATCGAAGGTGGCGATGCTTGTCGGAACGAACCGCCCACAGGCCCATGACGATATTCAGCAGCTCTGCGCCGACAAACAGAACGACCAGTACGGTGAAGGCATGGCCTGACCACAGCTGCGACAGCGGCGCATAAAGTGGATGCGGCAGGCCAAGGGTGATCAGCCAGAAGCTGATCAGAATCGGCGCCAGCAGATATTGGGACAAAGTGCCCAGGAACTGCACCTGAAAGCCGATAAAACGCTTCGGCCCCAGCTCGGCCCAAAGCCGGATCGGGTCGCGCATATGCACCCCCCATGTCATGGCATAGCCTTTCAGCCAGCGCGATCGCTGCTTGATCCAGGGCAGCGTGCGGCAATTCGCCTCTTCATCGGTGATGGTGTCGATGATTTCGGTCCGGTAACCCCGGCGGGCAAGGCGCACGCCCAGATCGGCATCCTCGGTCACGTTCCAGGCATCCCAGGCCCCGACATGTTCCAGCGCGTCACGACGGAAGAACAAGGTGGTGCCGCCCAGGGGCACGACCAGCCCCATGCGGGCGACGCCGGGCAGAACGGCGCGGAACCATGTGGCATATTCGACGGTGAAGCAGCGGGCCAGCCAATTGGTGCGGGGATTGTAGAAATCCAGCCGGCCCTGCAAGCAGGCCACTTCATCAGGCGCGAAATGAAAGCGCCGCGCGACCTTGTGCAGTTGGTCCGGTTCGGGCCGGTCCTCGGCATCCCAGACCCCGACAATCCGGCCCCGGCAGAAGTTCAGCGCATAGTTCAGCGCCCGCGGCTTGGTGCGGATCGGGCCGTCGGGAACCGTCACCACCCGGATCCAGCGCGGCAGACCAGCGCCGACCAGCGCCGCGCGGGTGACCTGATCGGTTTCCTCGACCACCAGCAGGATATCCGTCAGTTCGCGCGGATAGGTCAGCCGCGCCAGGCGCCCCACCAGCTTGTCGGCAATGTCGCTTTCCGCAAACAGTGGCACCATCACCGATATCACCGGCAGCGGATCTGTCATCTCGGGTGGCGTCGTGCGCCGGGCGGTCAGTTCGGCCTGTTCCCGCGCCTGCTCGCGCGTTTCGTGCAGGGCGGCCCGGAAGCACAGGAATTTCAGCGCCATGGCGGTGATCAGCGTCAGGACCGCCCAGCCCGCGAGGATCGAAAAAGTCAGCAACGGCGTGAATGTCAGCCCGGCAACCAGCAGCCCGATAACGGTAATGGCCAGCAGGGTCGAGCGCGTCTCGCTGCGTTCGCGGCAGCTTTCCCGCGCCGGCACGCGCAGTTCGGCCGCGCGAATCAGGCTGGTGCGCCGGGTCGCCAGAATCGCCTCTTGCGCCTGAACCTCGGAGCAGAGCAGCATCCGCACATGGCCGAACGTCGCTGGCAGCCGCGCCGCCAGTTCGGCGAAATTCTCGGGTCGCGCGGTGGCGATCCAGGTCAGGCCGCCGGCACTGCGCCAGGGCACGATGGCGTTGGTCAGGCAAAATTCCGCGCCGGCAAGGTCGATCAGGCGCGGATCAGGCGGCGTTTGCCGCAGGTCGACGGTGTTGGCGCGCCATTGGCGGGACAAAGCGCGGGTCAGCGCATCCTCGTCGACCCAGCCATGAGCCAGCAAAATCTCGCCCAGACGGACATCCTGGCGCTTGCGCAGGATACTGGCCTTCAGCAGCAGATCTGCCGTGATCGCCCCGTCTTCCAGCAGGATCTGGCCAAGCGGACGCAGATTGCGGACCGGCATCGCATTGGGTGCCGGGGCTTGTCCAGCAGCATCCGCCGCAGGCGCCTGTCCCATGCCCGGCAGCGGCAGGACATTGTCAGGCAGCCGCTGCTGGGCCGGCCCCGAGGCCGGCATATCGGACGGAATGGAAACTGGTTGCGACATGAGCGAATCCCCGTGCTTCGCCCATTGCTTGCATGCCAGGTGTTAAAAACCTGTTAAGACAGGAATTTAACGTTTCCGCCGCTGCGACATCGCCTCGGCAAAGCGTTCGAACAGGTAGAAACTGTCCTGCGGGCCGGGTGCGGCCTCGGGGTGGTATTGCACCGAAAAGATCGGCTTGTCCTCGACCCGCAGCCCGCAATTGCTGCCATCGAACAGGCTGACATGCGTTTCCTTGACGCCTGCGGGCAGGGTCTGACTGTCCACCGCGAAACCGTGGTTCATCGAGGTGATCTCGACCTTGCCGGTCTCGATATCCTTGACCGGGTGGTTGGCGCCGTGATGGCCGTGGTTCATCTTGATGGTCTTTGCGCCAAGCGCCAGCGCCAGCATCTGATGACCCAGGCAGATGCCAAAGATGGGCAGGTCGCGCGCCAGCAAAGCCTGGATCATCGGCACGGCATATTCGCCAGTCGCCGCCGGATCGCCGGGGCCATTCGACAGGAACACGCCCTCGGGGTCATGGGCCAGCACCTCATCTGCCGTCGCCGTGGCAGGCAGCACCGTCACCTCGGCCCCGGTCGAGGCCAGCGAGCGCAGGATGTTGCGTTTCGCGCCGTAATCCAGCGCCACGACGCGGAAGGGCTTGCCACCGGGCGGCGGGGGCGGCGTGTCGTCAAAGCCCTTGCCCCAGGCCCACAGCCCCTGATCCCACCGATAGCTTTGCGTGCAGCTGACGCCCTTGGCCAGGTCCAGCCCGACCAGCCCCTGCCAGTCGCGCGCCCGCGCCACCAGCCGGGCCAGGTCGAAATTACCGTCCGGATCATGGGCCAGCACCACATGCGGCGCCCCTTGCAACCGGATCGCACGGGTCAGCCGCCGGGTATCGACGCCGCCGATGCCGATGCGGCCACGGCGTTCCATCCAGTCGACCAGATCGCTGGTCGCGCGCCAGTTCGAGGGCTCGGTCGGGTCCCATTTCACCACGATGCCATTGGCGACCGGGTCGGCGGCCTCGTCATCCTCGGGGGTGACGCCGGTATTGCCGATATGGGGGAAGGTGAAGGTGACGATCTGGCTGGCATAAGAGGGATCGGTCATGATCTCTTGATAGCCGGTCATGGCGGTGTTGAAGACCAGTTCGGCGACCACTTCGCCGGTCGCGCCGAAGCCCTGGCCATAAAAGACGGTGCCATCGGCAAGCGCCAGGCAGGCTGTTGGTTTGTCGGCCATCGCGGCACCCCTGTCTTGAAATCCGCCCGTCAATAGGGGGGGCTGGCCTTGGGGTCAAGCGGGCGAAACTTGATTTGCGGCGCCGGATTCACTAAATGCCTGTCTTTCCGCCAGTCAGGCGGGGCATCAACAAGGATAAGATCATGGATTTGCGTGTCCGACTTCAGGCCGAGACGAAAGAGGCGATGAAGGCCCGCGATTCCGAGCGTCTGTCGACGTTGCGACTGATCGGTGCGGCCATCAAGGACCGCGAGATCGCCGCGCGCACCGGCTCGGGCGACGAGGCCGTTCTGACCGAGGCCGATCTGATCGCCATCCTGTCCAAGATGGTCAAGCAGCGCCAGGAATCCGCTCGCGCCTATGAAGAGGGTTGCCGGATGGAACTGGCCGAAAAGGAACATAACGAGATCCGCGTGATCCAGGAGTTTCTGCCCAAACAGCTGTCTACCGAGGAATCGGCGGCGGCGGTGCAGAAGGCGATTCAGGATCTGGGGGCGGATTCGGTGCGCGACATGGGCCGCGTGATGGCCGAGTTGCGCAGCCGGCATGCCGGGCAGATGGATTTCGGCGCGGTCGGCCCGCTGGTCAAGGAAAAGCTGCTGGCCTGATCGGGGCGGCGGATCACATGTGACAGTGACAGGCGGCGCCCGGCGATAACCGGGCGCCGCTTTTTCATGCCGTCGCCGGGAACTCTGGGTCGAGCCGGATCGAGAATCGCGGTGGGTGGGCATCTCTTCGCATAAATCCCAGTGATTCGTAGAAGGCCTGCGCCCGGTGATTGTCGGGATGGGTTCCGACGGTCAGATAGCGGCATGACAGGGCGGCCGCCTTGATCTTGCAGGCATCGACAAGGCTGCGACCCACACCGCCGCCACGATGCGCCCGATCGGTGAACAGATGGTGCAGGTCCATGCCGCGCAGACCGAAGTGAAGCTGGATCAATCCGCACATCGCCGCATAGCCGATCAGCCTGTCTTGGGTTTCGGCGACGAGGACATGGATCCATGGCGTTTCGGCGAAAAGATCCCGTTGAAGATCCGCAACCGTCAGTGTCGGGGAATCGCCGTGATGAAGGGCCAATTGCCCGATCATCTGGACGATCCGCGCTGAATCCGCAGGCCGGGCGCATCGGATCGTTCCGAAATCGGTGGTCAGCGGAAATGTGTCTTGTTGCATGTCAGGCTCCTTTTTTCGCCGTAGGAGCCGAAATCTGCGCCGCCATACGGCGGCACAATGGTCAAATTCATGCACCGCGCCTGGATGTGGCGAGGTAATAGGTCATGAGAAAGGACAGGTTCGGGTTCATTCCAAGGTTATGAAAGAGCGTCCTTTCCCTGTCAACGGATTTGGGTTTCGCCAAGGGTATCGGTATCGCGCCTGTGGCGGGTGGCTTTACGCTTGTCTAGCGCAGGTCGGCCAGCCGCCGCAGCAGCTGGTCATGCAGCATGCGGCGTTCCTCGGGGGTCAGGAAGGCGCCAAGCTCGACCTCGCGCGCACCATCGGTCAGGGTCAGATAATCCTCGACCGGGCCTTTGCGCAGGACTGGGCGGACCCAATAGGGGTTGGTGTTCCAATGCCGGTCGGGCTTGCCCGGATCGCTGCGGGTCAGCGCCAGCATGTTGCGATCCATCCGCAGGACCTCGCGCGTTTCGCCGCTGCGATAGCTGCGCTGAAGCGCGTGCCAGATGCCCCAGATCACCAGCGCCATGAAAGGCAGGATGCCCCACATCACCGCGCTGCCCAGCACTGCGATCAGTGGCATCAGCAACAGCGTGGCGGTGATGCCGATGAACCAGACGAAACCCTTGCGCGGCAATGACCGAAAGGGCCACAGCACAAGCTGGGCCGATCCATCGTCGTGATTTCGCCAGTCATAGGGCATAGGCGATTTCTGCCGTTCCGCGCGACTTTAGGCAACGGTTAGGTTTTGGTCAGCCTGCCTTGTCCTGACCAAGCGGGCCAGGCCTTCGTTCTTCGGACAGCATGACATTGGCCTCGACCTGGCCCACGCCGGGCAGCGTCATGATCCGCCGGCGCAGGATGCGTTCGAAATCGGATATGTCGCGGGCGGTGATGCGCAGGCGGTAATCGAACTGGCCCAGCACATGCTGGACCACCTGAACCTCGGGGATGGCGGTCACGGCGCGCTCGAAATCTTCCAGACTGGTGCGGCCCTTGGTGGCAAGACGGATGCCAAGAAATACGGTCACGCCAAAGCCAAGCGCGGCATTGTCCAGCACCACCCGCCGCCCCGCCAGCACGCCCGCATCCGTCAGCCGCCGGATGCGGCGCCAGATGGCGGGTTGGGCAATGCCAAGGCTGCGCCCGATTGCGGCGGCGCTTAGCGTCGCGTCGCGGGCCAGATGGCGCAGTATCGCCTGATCGGTCTCGTCGATCTGGGTCACAGCGACACCTCTGTGCTGTCCTTGATTGTCGAGACCAGCATCAGCGCGTCGCTGTCGGCAACATGGGGCAGGGTCAGGATGCGCTCGCGATAGACGCTTTGCCAATGCGCCATGTCCCGCGCGATGACCGACAGGCGCAGGTCGACGCTGCCCAGAAAGGTCTGGATCTCGGTTACCTCGGGCACGCGGCGCGCGGCGGCGAGGAATTCGTCAAAGGCGCGCGGTTCGGTCTTGTCCAGCGTGAAGCGCAGACTGACCTCTACCTCCCATCCAAGGGCGCGCCAGTCGATGCGCTGTTCGATGGCTTTCAGCACGCCACTTGCGCGCAGCTTTTCCAGCCGCCGCCACAGGCTTGCCGGGGTGACGCCCGCACGGGCCGCCAGTTCGGCAGCGGGGGCCTCTGGGTCGGCAAGAAGCTGGCGCAGGATTCGGCGATCCGTGGGGTCCGGCATGATTTTTTCGGTCTATGTTTCTTGTCAGCATGATCTTTTCGATATTCTGCCAGAAACCGTGACGATTGAACAGGACAGCATTGCGACTGGCGGCTAGAACCCCTTCATCGAATAGCAAAGGACCACGAGATGCGTGTCTATTACGATCGCGATTGCGATGTGAACCTGATCAAGGACAAGAAAGTCGCCATTCTGGGCTATGGCAGCCAAGGCCATGCCCATGCGCTGAACCTGCGCGATTCGGGTGCCAAGAATGTCGTCGTCGCGCTGCGTCCGGGCAGCCCCTCGGCCGCGAAAGCCGAAGGCGAAGGCCTGAAGGTGATGGAGATCGCCGAGGCCGCCAAATGGGCCGACCTGATCATGTTCACCATGCCGGATGAATTGCAGGCCGAGACCTACAAGAAATACGTCCATGACAACCTGCGCGAAGGCGCGGCGATTGCCTTCGCCCACGGGTTGAACGTGCATTTCGGCCTGATCGAGCCCAAGCCCGGCGTCGACGTGATCATGATGGCCCCCAAGGGCCCCGGCCACACCGTGCGCGGCGAATATGTCAAGGGTGGCGGCGTGCCCTGCCTTGTGGCGGTGCATCAGGATGCGTCGGGCAAGGCGATGGATCTGGGTCTGTCCTATTGTTCGGCCATCGGCGGCGGCCGCTCGGGCATCATCGAGACGAACTTCCGCGAGGAATGCGAGACCGACCTGTTCGGTGAGCAGGCCGTTCTGTGCGGCGGTCTGGTCGAGTTGATCCGCATGGGCTTTGAAACCCTGGTCGAGGCCGGCTATGAGCCGGAAATGGCCTATTTCGAATGCCTGCACGAGGTGAAGCTGATCGTCGACCTGATCTATGAAGGCGGCATCGCCAACATGAACTATTCGATCTCGAACACCGCTGAATATGGTGAATATGTCTCCGGCCCGCGCATCCTGCCTTACGACGAGACGAAGGCCCGGATGAAGGCGGTTCTGCGCGACATCCAGACCGGCAAGTTCGTGCGCGACTTCATGCAGGAAAACGCTGTTGGTCAGCCCAGCTTCAAGGCGACCCGTCGCATCAATGACGAGCACCAGATCGAGCAGGTCGGCGCCAAGCTGCGCGAGATGATGCCCTGGATTTCCAAGGGCAAGATGGTGGATAAGGCGCGGAACTGATCCGTGTCACCGCGATGATTTACGGGGGGCCTTCGGGTCCCCCGTTTTCTTTCTTTTTGGGAAACCTTGGTCACGGATATAGGGGCAGGTCTGAGGGGCGCCGAGTAGCTAATTTACCCTGCGGCATCAAACGAGTAATCAGTTCCAAGAACGATCAGGAGTTCCACTCGCAACTTTCAGTCAGCGGACCAATCTTCGCGCGCAATCCTGAAACGTCGAAGGTGAACTCCAAGTTGGCATTGCTGTAAGACTCGTACGCAACCGCCAATTTTTGCCTGTCCAGCAGATCTTTGATGAAAGGTATTGCGCGTGCCCCAGACCAGATGCCTATGCCATCCCCACCATTCACCGGCTCCATCCATATCGTTCGGATCGGTTCGTCGTCCAAACGATATTTCACCGACCGGCTATCTGAAGTATAGCTGTCGAAGGAAATGAAGGCGTTGGTCGAGTTCTTCATGCAACGGACGAAGAGTGTGGCATAACTTGTGTTGCCGTATCCCGTTGCATCCGCTTCATCGCTGGTGACCCGAAGATAAACGTCCTTGCGATCATCAAGGGCGCTTCCATCAATATCAACCTTCCATTGATTTCCAGTTGCGCCAGACTGCACCGGTGCCGATTCTGCCGTGGTGGAGTCGGCATCCGTGGTCGTCCTATATTCGGAAGCTTCGTCATAGCACGAGAGTCGTTCTACGTCGCCCTGTATCGAGTGGCCTGCCGTCCGGGCGGCTGGCCGCTTTGGTGCCACCGATGCCGAGCAGCCCTCAGATGCACCTGGCACCATAAAGCACGCCCACGCAGCGCCTCAGCGGCCATCCACGGCAGGCCGCTGGCCCTCCGCTGCACCCAGCCCCAACTCCCACCTTGCGCGCCGCCGCGCCCAATGCCACATCACCCCCATGACCGACTGGATCACCGCCCCCGGACTTACCGATTATGACGAGGCTCTGACCTTCATGGAGGCGCGCGTCGCAGCGATCCATTCGGGCGAGGCGGACGAGTTGGTCTGGCTGGTTGAGCATCCGCCGCTTTACACTGCGGGCACCAGTGCCAAGCCTGAAGACCTGCTTCAGGCGCGCTTTCCGGTTCATGCGGTAGGGCGGGGCGGGCAATATACCTATCACGGGCCGGGGCAGCGGGTCGTCTATGTCATGCTGGATCTGAACCGGCGCGGGCGCGACGTGCGTGCCTTTGTGCAGAAGCTGGAAGACTGGGTGATCGCGGCGCTGGCCGAGTTCGGTCTGAAGGGCGAGATTCGCGAGGGCAGGGTGGGCGTCTGGATCGCCCGGCCCGACAAGCCCGCCCTGTTCGATGGCACCCCGCGCGAGGACAAGATCGCGGCCATCGGGGTCAAGCTGCGCAAATGGGTCAGCTTCCATGGCATCGCCATCAATGTCGAACCGGACCTCAGCCATTACGGCGGTATCGTGCCCTGCGGCATCAGCGGTCATGGCGTAACCAGCCTTGTCGATCTGGGCCTGCCGGTCGGGATGGGCGATCTGGATCTGGCGCTGCGCCGGGGATTTGACCGCGCCTTCGGCTGAGCCGCGCCAGCGTTGATAAATCCCGTCGGGCAATTCGCTGCCGGGTTGAAAATAGTCCTGATCGGGACAGGCATAGCGCACCGCTTCCTGCATTCCCTTGTCGGAAGATGACGCCGCGCCGGCAATGCTCCAGCCTGCCTGATCATATGTAACTGATCATCGGTCAGGGGATCGGTCAGGATACGGGCATCGACACCGAAGAAAATGCAGATGCGCCGCAGCACATTCGGCTTTGGAAAAGATTCTGAACGCAGGTAGCGCTGGAATTGGATCCGACCAATGCCCAACTGCCCGGCCACGACGGTTTGGGGGCCGCGTAGCGCTGTCAACCGGCGCAGTTTCGCGCCGAATACCTGTAGAACACTCATGGAACCATGAAGCGACCCCTGCGATCCTGGGGGGGAAGCATCAACCGATTATTGCGCATTTCGTGTGCTTTTTCAACGCGTTTGCCACGATCGTCGGCCGGGGCCGGCTGGTCGGGTCGCACCTTTCCCTATGGGCACCTTGCAGTCAGAGACGGCGCCAACGCATTGGACATGCGCTTGCGTCGTCGGCAGCGCCTTTCGGCCCCCCCCCCCCGAGCCTCAATGCGATTGGTGCCGTCTCCTCAGTCTCTGGTGCCCGACGGCTGCCCGGCCTGGCGCATGATTTGGCCGGGCGTGTCGCAACGGTGCCTGTTACACGACATCGCACCCGGTAATCGGATGAAATTCTGACATGCCAGCCGTGAGGTGAGTTCGCCACCGGGCGGTGGTCGCCGTATTCGACCATGAAAGCATTGGCACTGCCGTTTCTGCGGGCCTATAAGGGGAAAAGCCAGTTTGCAGTTCGAGGAGATGCAATGAAGCCAATCATCATCAGCATCGCGGCCGCCTTTGCCGTCGCGACCCCCGCCTTTGCGCAGGATGTCGCAAATGGCGAGAAAGAATTCCGCAAGTGCAAGGCCTGCCACATGATCCAGGACGCCGAGGGCACCGACATCGTCAAGGGTGGTGGCGTCGGCCCGAACCTGTGGAATGTCGTCGGCCGCAAGATCGCCTCGCAGGAAGGCTATAGCTATGGCGCGGGGATCCTTGAGGCCGCCGAAATGAACCCGGACCTGGTCTGGACCCAGGAAGATCTGGTGGCCTATATCACCAATCCGAATGACTGGCTGGAGGCAAAGACCGGCGATGCCGCAGCCAAGACCAAGATGACCTTCAAGCTGAACAAGGGGCAAGAGGACGTGGCCGCCTATCTGGCCTCGGTCTCGCCCGACGCGCCGGCTGAATAGGTCACCGAGGCGAATCGGCAGGGGCGCACCGTTGGTGCGGCGTGGCCAGCCTGCGACAAAGGGTCGCTGACAGATCTGCCATCGCCCCCGCCAAATGTGATATTTTGGTGGGGGCGTTGCGTTTTAGGGCAAAGGACGCATTGCCGGGTTTCGTGGCGTCGTCTACAAAGGCGCCCAATATTGCCGGCCGCAAGGCCGGTCGCACGACTTACGAGGGAGATCGCGCATGGCAGACGCAGCCGCTCATGGCCACGACGACCATCACGACACACGCGGGTTCTTTACCCGCTGGTTCATGTCCACCAATCACAAGGACATCGGCATCCTGTATCTGTTCACCGCCGGTCTGGTGGGTCTGATTTCGGTCAGCTTCACCGTCTATATGCGGATGGAGTTGCAGCATCCCGGCGTCCAGTACATGTGCATGGAAGGCGCGCGCTTCATCGCGAACGCGGCCGAGCCCTGCACGCCCAACGGCCATCTGTGGAACGTCATGATCACCTATCACGGCGTCCTGATGATGTTCTTCGTCGTCATTCCGGCGCTGTTCGGCGGCTTCGGCAACTATTTCATGCCGTTGCAGATCGGCGCCCCGGACATGAGCTTCCCGCGGTTGAACAACCTCAGCTACTGGATGTATGTCGTCGGTGTCTGCCTTGGCGTGGCCTCGCTTCTGGCGCCGGGCGGCAACCAGCAGATGGGCTCTGGCGTGGGCTGGGTGCTGTATCCGCCGCTGTCGACGACCGAGGGCGGCTATTCGATGGATCTGGCGATCTTCGCCGTCCACGTCTCGGGTGCCTCGTCGATCCTGGGTGCGATCAACATCATCACCACCTTCCTGAACATGCGCGCGCCGGGGATGACCCTGTTCAAGGTGCCGCTGTTCGCCTGGTCGGTCTTTATCACCGCCTGGCTGATCCTTCTGTCGCTGCCCGTTCTGGCCGGCGCGATCACCATGCTGCTGATGGACCGCAATTTCGGCACCACCTTCTTTGATCCCTCGGGTGGCGGCGATCCGATCCTGTATCAGCATATCCTGTGGTTCTTTGGCCACCCGGAAGTGTACATCATCATCCTGCCGGGCTTTGGCATCATCAGCCATGTCATCGCGACCTTCTCGAAAAAGCCCATCTTCGGCTATCTGCCGATGGTGCTGGCCATGGCCGCGATCGGTGTTCTGGGCTTCGTTGTCTGGGCGCACCACATGTATACCGTGGGCATGTCGCTGACCCAGCAAAGCTATTTCATGCTGGCCACGATGACCATCGCAGTGCCCACCGGCATCAAGGTGTTCAGCTGGATCGCGACGATGTGGGGCGGCTCGGTCGAGTTCAAGACCCCGATGCTTTGGGCCTTTGGCTTCCTGTTCCTGTTCACCGTCGGCGGCGTGACCGGCGTGGTGCTGTCGCAGGCGCCGCTGGACCGGGTCTATCACGACACCTATTACGTCGTGGCGCACTTCCACTATGTGATGTCGCTTGGCGCGGTCTTCGCGATCTTTGCCGGGGTCTATTTCTGGATCGGCAAGATGTCTGGCCGGCAATATCCCGAATGGGCCGGCAAGATTCACTTCTGGATGATGTTCATCGGTTCGAACCTGATCTTCTTCCCGCAGCACTTCCTGGGCCGCCAGGGCATGCCGCGCCGCTATATCGACTATCCGGTCGAGTTTGCGTATTGGAACAACATCAGCTCGATCGGTGCCTATATCTCGTTCAGCTCGTTCCTGTTCTTCATCGGCATCGTTTTCTACACGCTGTTCTACGGAAAGCGCGTGACCCAGAACAACTACTGGAACGAATATGCCGACACGCTGGAATGGACCCTGCCTTCGCCGCCGCCGGAACACACGTTCGAGCAGCTGCCGAAGCAGTCGGACTGGGATCGCCGCCACGCGCATTGATCCGGTCTGACAGGCAGATGACAAAATCCGAAACGGCCTCGCAGCGATGCGGGGCCGTTTTTCGTTGCAGTGCCGTCGGGGCAATGTCCGGCTGGTGTTGAACTGATCTCGTCCCGCCCAAACATTGGCGCAAGGAGATGCATGATGGATAGTCAGCCAGCCAGCAATCAGAGGGTCGTTGTTATCGGTGCCGTGTTCGACGGGATTCAACTGGTCAAGGACCTGCGGGGCGCCGGTTGCCGGATCACACTGATTGATCAGCGCAATCACCACCTGTTCCAGCCGCTGCTATATCAGGTTGCCACCACGCTATTGGCGACCTCGGAAATTGCCTGGCCGATCCGCCGCCTGTTCCGCGACCGCAAGGATGTGACCACGGTTCTGTCGCGTGTCACCGGAATTGATGCCGACGCGCACGAGGTTCTGCTGCAAGACGGCGCGCGGGTGCCCTATGATGTTCTGATCATCGCCACCGGGGCGCGGCACGCCTATTTCGGGCATGATGAATGGGCCGATCACGCGCCCGGCCTGAAAACGCTGGAGGATGCGACGACCATCCGTCGTCGGATGCTGCTGGCCTTTGAACGTGCCGAACTGACCGGCGACCCCGCCACCCGCGAGGCCTATCTGACCTTTGCCGTCATCGGCGCCGGTCCGACGGGGGTAGAGTTGGTCGGCATTCTGGCCGAACTGGCCCATCGCATCCTGCCGCCCGAATTTCGCCGCATCGACACCAATAAGGCCCGCATCCTGCTGATCGAGGCCGGGCCGCGTATCCTGCCCAGTTTCAGCCAGCCGCTGTCGGACTATGCCGCCAAGGCGCTGGAAAAGGGCCGGGTTCAGGTGCTGACCGGCAAGCCCGTTACCGAAATCACCGCCGAGGGCATCGTTCTGGACGGCAAGACCATCCCTGCACGCACGGTGATCTGGGCCGCCGGGGTGCAGGCCTCGCCCGCCGCCGAATGGCTGGGGGTCGCGGCAGATCGCGCGGGCCGTGCAATGGTCGGCCCCGATCTGACGGCGCCCGGCCATCCCGATATTTTCGTTCTGGGCGATACGGCCCATGTGGTCAGCGAAGGCCAGATGGTGCCGGGCGTGGCGCCTGCGGCCAAGCAACAGGGCAAATATGTTGCGCGGGTGATCAAGGCGCGGTTGCAGGGCAAGGCGGCGCTTGCGTCCTTCCGTTATCGTTCGATGGGCAATCTGGCGACCATCGGGCGCAATGCGGCGGTGATCGAATATGGCAGGCTGCGGCTGAGGGGCTGGCCAGCCTGGTGGGCCTGGGGCATCGCCCATATCTATTTCCTGATCGGCACCAGGTCGCGCCTGGCCGTCGCACTGAGCTGGCTGTGGAGCTTTGTGACCGGCCATAATTCCGCCCGGTTGATCACCCAGGGGGAAAAATCGCGGCCGCGCTGATGGTTCGACCGACATCGAAGCAACATCCGGCCCGCAGATGCTAGGCAGGGGTCATGCTGATGACCTATCTATATGCCAATTTCCATGACGAGCCCGTCTTTGCCGCCCATGCGGGGATGTCGGTGCCTGAACTGCACACTCACATCGCCAGGCGACTGTGCCCGGATGCTTCTTACCAGGTCGAGGCCAATTGGCAGGCGCAATCCTTTGTCGCGACGCATTCGGAACCTCGGACCTACCGCTTTCACCTGAGGGATCACCAGCATTGGCTGCGTCAGATACAGCTGCTGGGGATCACGAAGGAGATCGGTGCCCGCCGGCATTTTCAGGTCCGTTATGGCGCTGCGCGCGATGCGTTTCTGTCGGGCGATCTGTGGCAACGTCTGACGCGTGCCGCGCCACAGGTGCCCGCTGCCTTCGATGCGGCGCGCGACGAGGCGACCTGGGACTATTTCCTTCAGGGCTTCTATGGCGTCTGCACCCGTGACGGCCAGCCCGAGACGATCTTTCTGAAGCAGGCCGGCGTCATGTTCATCGAGGCGATGACCTCGGGCGATCCTCAGGCGCTGTCGCCAGATGACCGCGCCTTGCTGGCGCAGGTCGTGGCGCTGCTGGATCGCGTCGAATCGGATTTTGCCCCGCATGAGGTTGCGCTGTCATCGCGGCAGCGTTGTATCATCGACGTGAGGGCGCGTTTCCTGCGGCCTTTTGGTCTGGACTAGCGCCCGCCCATGCCCTTGCGCATCAGCAGGCGGCGCAGCGGTGCCATGCCGTGCAGCACGCCCAGCCCTGCGGCGCGCAGGTCGCGCAGCGGGCGGGCCTCGGCCATGCTGGCGCGGTTCAGCGCGTCGATGCCCAGCAGCCGGGTCATCGCTTCGGGCCGGCGCGCGCGGTCATATGCGGTCAGCGCATCGCGATTGCCGGGGTCGTCGGCGGACAGGTCGATCAGGGCTGACAGATCGGCAAGGCTCATGTTCAACCCCTGCGCGCCGATGGGCGGGACGACATGAGCGGCCTCGGCCACAAGGGCGGTGCGCGGGCCGCTGAACCGGTCGGCGATCTGGCTGATGATCGGCCAGGTGGTCAGCCGCGTCACCGGGGTCAGATGCCCCAGAATGCCGGCGGAACGGTCGTTCAGCGCGTGTCTGAAATCGGCGGGGGGCAGGGCGGCCAGCCGGGCAATCTCGGCACTGCGATCCATCCAGACCACGGCGGAACAGGGTTGCCCCTCGCGGTCCGGCAGGGGCACCAGCGTGAAGGGGCCGCCGCTGCGATGCACCTCAGTCGAGACGTTTTCATGCGGCAGTTCGTGCGTCACCGCAAAGGCCAGTGCCTTCTGGCCATAGCGGAAGGTGCGCACGCCGATGCCAAGCGCGTGGCGCACGGGGCTGGCGCGGCCATCGGCGGCAACGACCAGCCGGGCGCGTATCTGCTGGCCATCGCTTAGCCGGACAAAGGCGGCATCGTCGCGGGCGATCAGCCCGGCGGTGCCAATGCCGGCGCGAAACTCGACATTGGGCAAGGCAGCCAGTCGCGCCATCACCTCGCGCCGGATCAGCCAGTTGGGCAGGTTCCAGCCAAAGGGGCCATCGCCCAGATCGCTGGCGTCGAAATCGCGCACCAGTCGCGCCACGGGCTGCGCGCCGCCGGCATCGACGATGCGCATGACGGCCAGCGGCGCGGCATGCGGCGCCAGCATCGGCCACAGCCCGATCCGGTTCAGGAAATCGGCCGACGGTCCCAGAAAGGCGGTGCTGCGCAGATCTGCGCCTGCGCCTGCTTCCTCGGTGACGGGCGGGGTCGGATCGACGCACAGCACGCGGCGGCCTGCGGCGCCGAAACCCGCCGCAGCGATCAGCCCCGCCGGGCCGCCGCCCGAGATCAGGATGTCGACATCATGGGCCGTGTCCGTCATGTCAGTTCCCGCAGAAACGCCGTCAGATCATCGGTGCGGTGATGGACATGAGGGCCGTGGTCATGATCCTCGGCCAGCTCGTCCGGGCCATGGCGCCCACGCCCGACCAGCACCGTGCGCATGCCCAGATCATGCGGCACCGCCAGATTGCGGGGGTCATCCTCGAAAAAGGCGGCGCGGGTCGGGTCGATGGCATGGGCCTTGATCACGCTGTCATAGGCGCGGGCATCGGGTTTGGGGTGGAAGCCCACTTCTTCGATGCCATAGATCGCCTCGAATACCGGCAATTGCCGGTGGTCCAGCACGCGGCTGGCGTAAAGCGCATCGGCATTGGTATGCACGATCTTGCGGCCGGGCAGGGCGCGGATGGCCTGCGCCAGCGCCGGATCGGGGCGCAGAACCGAAAAGTCGATATCATGCACATCGGCCAGATAGGGCGCCGGGTCGATCCCGTGCTCGGCCATCAGCCCGGCCAGCGTGGTGCCATAGCGCCGCCAGTAATCGTCGCGCAGGCGGTTGGCCTCTGCCGGCGTCACGGCAAGCTGGCGCGAGACATAATCCGTCATCCGCCGTTCGATCTGCGAAAACAGCGCGGCCGAGGGATCGTAAAGCGTATTGTCCAGATCGAAGATCCAGACATCGACATCGGTGAAATCCATGACCATGCCATAGCCCGCGCGACGGGCGCTTGCAATTCCGGTCGCTGCGGCGAAACTGCGCATATGAAGGACGCTTACTCGATGATCCTGTCGGCCATAGATGCCGGCATCTACATGCCGGGCGATCGCCTGGTCGAATCCGAACTGGCCGAGCGATTCGGCGTGTCGCGCACGCCCATCCGCGAGGCGCTGCAACGGCTGGAAACGCAGGCCATGCTGTCCCGCGACGGGCGCAGCCTGATCGTGGCCACGCTGGATCACAACCAACTGGCCGAGCTTTACACCGTGCGCGCCGAGCTGGAGGCGCTGGCCGCCCGGCTGGCCGCCCGCCACGCCACCCCCGAAGAGGTGCGCGTGATGGGCCAGATGGTCGCCGAGGATCGCAAGAACCTGGACAACCCGCGCGTGCTGGCGCGCACCAACCGCCGGTTTCATCACCAGATTCATCTGGCCTCGCATAACCGCTATCTGGTGCAGCAGCTTGACCTGGTGCATCGCAGCATGGCGCTGATGGCGCGGACCTCGCTGTCGGCCGAGGGGCGGGGCGCGGTGGCCCTGGACGAACATCAGGAAATCGTCGATGCCATCGGCGATGGCGATGCCTTGCGGGCTGACAAGGCGCTGCGAAGGCATATCTCGACGGCATGGGAGACCCGGCTGAAACAGGAAGCGGGTGGTGATGACTGACACGACACTGACGCTTGACGGCGCCGACCCCAAGCGGCTGATCTACGAAAGCCTTCGCATTCCTGGCATCACGCCGGATGAATGCCGCTCGATCTTTGTCGATTGGGCGCTGTCGCTGCCCGTCGGCGTGCAGCCCGCCGATGCCGCGCGGCTGCTGCTGGATCAATATGCGCCCAAGGTGGCGACTGCCGGCGAATCGGCGCATCCAATGCTGCAAATCCTGGTCGAAGGGGCGCGGCAGCCATCCGCTGACCAGCCGCGCCGCCGTGGTGGCCGCGCAGGTCGCTTTGCCGAATGAGGCTGATCGAGACCGCGGATGATCTGGCCGAGGGGGCGGCCTTTCTGGCCAGCCTCTGTCCTGTCTGGGCGCGTGTGCTGCCGGATCTGGGGCCGTTGCCCCTGCGCCGGCGGGATGACGGTTTCACGGCGATCTGCGATGCCGTTGTCTCGCAGCAGATCTCGGTTCATGCGGCTGCGGCGATCTCGGCACGGATGGCGGATGCGGGGCTGACAGGGGCAGAAGCCATTGCCGCTGCCGATGACGAGGCGTTGCGCGCCAGCGGTTTGTCGCGCCCCAAGATCCGCTATCTGCGCGGCATCGCCGAAGCAGCTGTCGATTGGGACGGCTTGCGCGACCTGCCCGACGATCAGGTGATCGCGGCGCTGGTCGCCCTGCCGGGCATCGGTCGCTGGACCGCCGAGATCTATCTGAAATTCGCCCTTGGCCGCGCCGATGCCTTTGCCGCCGGCGATCTGGCCCTGCAAGAGGCCGCGCGGCTGCTTTACGACCTGCCGGATCGCCCCAATCCCGCCCGGTTGACCGAGCTGGCCGAAGCCTGGCGGCCCTGGCGTGCGGTTGCGGCGCGGGGGCTGTGGGCCTATTACCGGCAGGCAAAGGGGCGCGAGGGCGTCCGCTAGACAGGCCGGAGGGGCAATGGTTCGGGAATTGAAATCGCAGCGGCGCGGCCCGCAAAAGGCCGATGCGGTCGTGGTCTTTCTGCATGGCTATGGCGCCGACGGCACGGATCTGCTGGGTCTGGCCGATCCGCTGGCGCCGCATCTGCCCGGCACGGCCTTCTATGCCCCCGATGCGCCCGAACGCTGCCTGAACAATCCGATGGGCTATCAGTGGTTTCCGATCCCCTGGCTGGACGGCTCGACCGAGGCGCAGGCGAAATCCTCGATGGCGCTGTCGATCGACGATATCAACGCTTTCCTCGACAAGGTGCTGGCGGATGAGGGCGTTGCGCCGGATCGCATGGTCGTGTTCGGCTTTTCGCAGGGGACCATGATGGCGCTGCATGTGCTGCCGCGCCGCGACAGCGCCGTTGCCGGCATCATCGGCTGTTCAGGACGGCTGCTGGCACCCGAGCTGCTGGCGGCCGAGCTGCGCGTGAAGCCGCCCGTTCTGCTGATGCATGGCGATCAGGACCCGATGGTGCCCTTTGCCGATATGGGGCTGGCCGCCGATGCGCTGAACGCCGCCGGATTCGAGGTTTATGGCCATGTCATGAAGGGCACGGGCCACGGGATTTCGCCCGATGGCCTGTCGGCGGCACTGGGGTTCATGAAGCAGGTGCTGGGGAAATAACCCCGGCCCGCGACTGTCCGACTGCCCGATTGGCCGACTGCCCCGTTAGTGCGGGCGGCGCTGGCCCTCGGCGTCGAACAGCAGCGCTTGCCGGGGGTCATAGCCCAACCCGATGCTGCTGCCGATGGCGATGTCATGCTGGCCGAACAGACGGATGGTCAGCGGCTGGTCGGTGCCGGCCTCGACAAAGACATTGGTGTCGCCGCCAAGGCGCTCGACATGTGTGACCTGGCCCGAAAGCGGGCCGTCTGCGCCGATGTGCAGATGTTCGGGGCGGATACCCAGACTGTGCCCCGCAGGGCCGCCAACGGTGGCGGCGTCGATGAAATTCATCGCCGGCGCGCCCAGGAAACCCGCGACAAAGCGGTTGGCGGGATTGTTATACAGATCCATCGGGCTGCCGACCTGTTCGACCCGGCCATCGCGCAGCACCACGATCTTGTCGGCCAGCGTCATCGCCTCGGTCTGGTCATGGGTGACATAGATCATCGCCCCCTTCAGCGTCCGGTGCAGATTGGCGATTTCCAGCCGTGTATTGATGCGCAGCGCCGCATCCAGATTTGACAGCGGCTCGTCGAACAGGAACAGCTGCGGCTGGCGCACGATGGCGCGGCCAATGGCGACACGCTGGCGCTGGCCGCCTGACAGTTCCGACGGGCGCCGGTCCAGATAGGGTTCAAGGTTCAACATCCGGCTGGCCTCGGCGATGCGGGCGTCGATGGTGGCGCGCGACTGGCCTTCCTGTTTCAGCGCCAGCGCCATGTTCCCGCGCACGGTCAGGTGCGGATAAAGCGCATAGGATTGAAACACCATGGCGATGCCCCGTTTGGCCGGCGGGGTGGTGTTGACCCGCTGGCCGCCGATGCGCACCTCGCCAGAGGTCGCGTCCTCCAGCCCGGCGATCACCCGCAGCAGCGTGGATTTGCCGCAGCCCGAGGGGCCGACAAAGACGACGAACTCGCCTTCTTCGACGCTAAGGTCGATATTCTTCAGCACATCGACCGGTCCGAAGGATTTGCAGATCTGGGTCAGGGTCAGGGCGGTCATCGGCAACTCCTAAAGATCAATCGCGCGGCGGTTGCGGATGCTGTCATCCGCGGCAAGGCAGATGCGCAGCGATTGCAGCGCGTCGCGCATATGGCGGTTCAGGTCGGCATCGTCTCGGATCGCATCCAGAATGGCAGCCTGTTCGGCATCGCACAGCGCCTGGTGATCAGGCTCGTCCGGCAGGTCGATCAGGCGGTCATTGCCGGGGCGGTGCACCAGCAGCCCGCCGACGCGGGTGTGGCCCTCGACCTCGGCCGAGCCACCGGGCCCCTGATCGGTGATCGAAACGGCGCCATTGGGCGAGACGACATCCTTCACGAAATGCGCGGTTTCCGACATCATCGGCCCCCAGCCTGCCTCATACCAGCCGATGCTGCCATCCTGAAAGCTGACCTGAAGCTGGCCGTAATTATACATGTCGGGGGCGATCTCGTCGCTGAGGCGCAGGCCGATGCCATTCACGCGGATCGGCGCCGCATCGGTGATCTGGCACATCACGTCGACATAATGGACCCCGCAATCCACCAGCGGACTGGTCGAGCGCATCAGCGATTTATGCGTTTTCCATTCCGCCCCGGTGCTTTGCTGGTTCAGGTTCATGCGAAAGACATAGGGGCCCCCCAGGGCGCGGGCCTCGGCGATCAGGCGCTGCCAGGACGGATGATGGCGCAGGATATAGCCGACCATCAGCTTGCGCCCCGTTTCCTCGGCCGTGGTAATGACCCGCTGTGCATCCTGCAAGTTCGAGGCCAGCGGCTTTTCGACAAAGACATGCGCGCCGGCCCGCATCGCCCGGATCGCCAGATCGGCATGGCTGTCGCTATAGGTGGCGATGACGACCAGATCGGGGCGGGTCTGCATCCCGTCCTCGAAACTGGTGAACAGATCATAGGCCCGCAACGCATCCGGCAGATCCACGGCCGAGCGGTTGACCAGCCCGACGATGTCGGAATGGGGCGATTTGTGATGGGCCAGCGCATGCGAGATGCCCATATTTCCCAGGCCCACGATCAGAACCCTGGTCATTTCACCGCCCCCGACGTGATGCCGCGGATCAGTTGCCGCGAGAAGATGACGTAAAGGACCAGCACCGGCAGGATCGCCAGTGACAGCGCCGACAGGACCGCGTTCCAGTCGGTGACGAACTGGCCGATAAAGACCTGGCTGCCCAGGGTCAGCGTCTTGGTCGCCTCGGCCGGGGCCAGAATCAGCGGGAACCAAAGGTCGTTCCAGATCGGGATCATGTTGAACACGGCCACCGTCGCCATGGCCGGCCGGACCAGCGGCAGGACCAGCCGGAAGAAGATGGTGAACTCGCTCAGCCCGTCGATGCGCCCGGCATTCTTCAGATCGTCGGACACCTGGCGCATGAACTCGGTCAGGATGAACACCGCTAGCGGCAGACCCTGCGCGGTATAGACAAGGATCAGCGCCCATAGCGTGTTGACCAGCCCCGTGGCGACCATCATGTCGAGGATCGCGACTGTTCCGATGCGGATCGGGATCATGATCCCAAGCGCCAGATACAACCCCATCAGCGTATTGCCCCGGAAGCGGTATTCCGAAAGCGCAAAGGCGGCCATGGCGCCAAACAGCAGCACGAAGAACAGCGACACGACCGTGACGATCAGCGAGTTCTGGAAATACAGCAGGAAATCGCCCTGCTTCATCACCGTCTGATAGCCGATCATCGAAAAGCTTTCGGCGTCGGGCAGGGCCAACGGCTCGCGGAAGATGGCGCGGCGGGACTTGAAGCTGTTGATCAGGATGACAAAGACCGGAAACAGCGCGATCAGGGTATAGACGATCAGCGCCCCGTGCATCGCAAGGGTGTTCAGCCGGCTGTGGCGGGCGATGTTCATGGCGGCCCCTTTCAAAGCTGATAGCGCCGGATGCGGGTCTGAATGCCGAACAGATAGACGCAGACCCCCAGCAGAATGACCGCGAACATCGCGCTGGCAATGGCCGAGCCCATATGCGGATCGCCCAGTTGCAGCTGGAAGCCGAAGAAGGTGCGATACATGAAGGTGCCCAGAATATCGGTCGAGAAATTCGGCCCCGCCAAGGCGCCCTGCGATGCATAGATCAGATCGAAGGCATTGAAATTGCCAACGAAGGTCAGGATCGAGATGATCCCGATCGAAGGCAGGATCAAGGGCAGCTTGATCTTCCAGAAAGCGGCCATGCCGGTGACGCCGTCGATCTCGCCGGCCTCGATCACCTCTTCGGGGATGGACAGCAGCGCCGCATAGATCAGCATCATCGGGATGCCCACGAATTGCCAGACCGAGATCAGCGCCAGCGTGGTCAGGGCATATTCTTCCTTACCCAGCCAGGGTTGGAACAGCGATTTCAGCCCGACCGCGTCCAGCATGCCGGGCGCGATGCCCCAGATGGGCGACAGGATCAGCTTCCAGGCAAAGCCGACGATGACGAAGCTGAGGATCGTCGGAATGAAGATAGCCGAACGATACAGCGCCGCAAAGCGCAGCCGTGGATGGCTGAGGATCGCCGCCAGCGCGATGCCGATCGGGTTCTGCACCAGCATGTGAACCAGGAAGAACCAGAAGTTATTGCCCAGGGCGTTCCAGAACTGATCCGACCACAGCGGGTCAAGGAACAGCGTGCGGAAGTTGTCCAGCCCGACGAAAACCCGTTCCTGATCGACCCGGCTGAACAGCGCCAGACGCAGGGTGTTGAACAGCGGAAAGATCATCACTGCCGTATAGACGGCGACGGCGGGTGCCAGAAACAGGCCGATATGCCATCGGATGCGTGGCTTGGTCATCTTGCTCTCCTGTCGGAAGCCTGGGCGGGCTGCGCCGCCCAGGATCGTGACCGCCGGTTACGGCTGCGGCTTGTACCAGCTGTCCAGCCCGGTTTGCAGGCGCTGGCCGATCGCCTCGGGCGTCTCGCTGCCCTTGATCGCGGCGACCGATGCGCCCCAGGTCTCGTTTTCCAGGTTGGGCGTGCCGCGCGACAGGATCTGATAGGTCGAGCGGATGGTCGATTCGCATTTGCCGCGCCAGCTGACAAATTCCTGCGCCACCGGATCTTCCATCGGGACGTCGAAACTGGACAGCGAGAAGAAGCCGGGCAGGGCATTGGCATAAAGCGTCGCGAACTCTTCCGAGCCGACCCAGTTCAGGAAGGTCCGGCCGGCCTCGGCATTGGGCGAGGCGGCGTTCAGGCCGATGGCGATGTCGGTATGGTCCGAGATATAGCAGGTGTCACCCTCTGCTTTGACCGGCGGGGCGAATACGCCCATCTCGAACTCGGCCAGGGTGTTGAAGCCGCTGATTTCCCAGCTGCCGGTCGGATAGATCGCGGCGCGGCCAAGGGTGAACAGGTTCTGGCTGTCGGGATAGGTCTGCGCCTCGTAGCCGTCGCCCAGATAGGGCGCCCATTTCGCCAGGGTGGCATAGGGTTCCGTCCATTGCGGATCGGTCAGCTTCTGTTCGCCCTTGATCAGTGCCAGGCGGCCTTCCTCGCCCTTCCAGTAGGTCGGGCCGATATTCTGATAGCCCATGGTCGCGGCTTCCCATTGGTCATTGGTGCCCATCGCCATCGGGATATAGGTGCCGTCTTCCTTGATCTTGTCCAGAACGGCAAAGAACTGATCCTCGGTAACCGGGACCTCCAGCCCCAGTTCGGCGAAGGCATCCTTGTTGTAGAGGAAGCCGTGGATCACCGACGCCATCGGCACGCAGAAGGTGGCGGCACCGTCATCGGTCTGCCAGGCGGATTTCGCCACGTCCGAGAAATTCGCCATCGCCTCAAGATCGGTCAGATCGGCCAGTTTGCCGCCCTGGAACAGTGCCAGCGATGCATCGAAGGGGCGGCAGGTGATCAGGTCGCCCGCGCTGCCTGCATCCAGTTTCGAATTCAGCACCGCGTTATATTCCGCCGGGGCGGATGGGGTGAACTGGATCTTGATGCCGGGATTGGCGGCCTCGAAGGCGGGGATGATCGTGTCCTGCCACAGCGTCAGGTCATCATTGCGCCAGCTTTCGATGGTCAGCGTGACATCCTGCGCCATGGTCGCGCCTGAAAGCGCCGCCCAGGCCAAAATGCCCAGTGATGCGGTGTTCTTCATGGTCTTCCTCCTCTGCTGGACCTGCTGGTCCGGTTGTTGTTCTCGTCAAGCAGCCCTTCAAGATGCCCGCCATTCTTCAGAATGGCCCGCCGCGCATCGGGTGGCGTCAGGCCGCGCGCGACCAGGATCGCGGTCTTGACCTCGCCATCCGCGGCCGTCAGTGCGGCGCTTGCCGCGTCGGCGCCCGTCCCGGCGATGGTCGCGACAATGCCGGCGGCGCGGCGCATCAGTTTCGCATTCTCGGCCACCAGATTGACCATATGGCCATCATGGACATGGCCAAGCCGAATGCCGATCAGAACCGAAATTGCGTTCAGCGCGACCTTCTGCGCGGTTGCCGCCGCCATCCGGGTCGAGCCGGCAAGAACTTCGGCGCCGGTTTCCAGCAAGACGGGGTGGTCCGACCGGTCGAGCAGCGGCGATCCTGCGACATTGGCGATGCCGATCACGGCGATGCCCCGGTCCCGCGCCGTATCCGCAATCGCGACGGTATAGGGGGTGCTGCCCGAGGCCGAAACGGCGATCAGCGCATCGCCCGCCGCCAGGTCTGCCGCCTCAAGGTCTGTTATGGCCAGCGCCGTATCATCCTCGGCCCCGCCGCGCATCTGCCACAGCGCTTCGGCCCCGCCGGCATAACACAGCGCGGTGCGGTCTGGCGAAATGCCGAAGGTCGCCCCCATTTCCATCCGTTCGGCCAGCGCCATCAGCCCGGACGAGCCGGCGCCGGCAAAGCCCAGCCTGCCGCCCGCCGTCAGCGCGGCGGCACAGCGTTCCGCGGCCGCCTCGATCTGCGGCAGGGCCGGGCGCAGCGCCCCCATCGAGGCAATCTGCGCCTCGATCAGCCGCGACAGCGCCTGCTGGCCCGGCAGGCGGTGCAGGCCGACCGCCTGTGCATGCAGCGTTTCGGTTGATTCTGGCATTCGTGCTGTCTCCCTTGGTTAGACAATACCAAAAAAGAACCAATAGTAAAGCGCCGATTGAAAAATGGACAAATTCGGGATAAATCCTGATTGCAACTGATGCGCCTTCCAATATTGGAATTGATTTGGTATCTTTGTGTCCAGGGGTCGATTTCGGCCTGCGATCTTGCAGTGACAGTGGGGTGGGGATGGAAAATCGGCCGGCAGGCGAGGGGCTCGACGAATGGGCGGATTTCGATTCGGACGGGGTCGGGCCGCTGTATCTGCGCCTTTACCGTCATATCGCCGATGCGATTGGCGGCGGCCGGCTGAAGCCTGGGGACACGATCCTGCCTGAACGCGAACTGGCCGCGCGCAGCGGGGTGTCGCGCGTCACCGTGCGTCGCGCGATAGATGAACTGGTTCGGGCCGGCTATCTGGTCCAGCGCCGCGGCTCTGGCACCTTTGTGTCGGCGCCGGTCGGGCGGATGGAACAGGCGCTGTCGATGCTGACCTCGTTCACCGAGGATATGGCCCGGCGCGGCCAGTCCGCGGAAAGCCGGTGGATCCTGCGCCGGGTCGAGACGCCCTCGCCGGACGAAACCATGGCGCTGGCTTTGGGCGCGGATGAGCGGGTGTCGCGGCTGGAACGGGTGCGCAGCGTCGAAGGGGTGCCGCTGGCGATCGAGCGGGCCTCGATCCCGGCCTCGCTGCTGCCTGACCCGGAATCGGTCGAGGCCTCGCTCTATGACGTGCTGGCGGCGCGGGGCAAGCGCCCGGTGCGGGCAGTGCAGCGCATCTCGGCCGCCAATGTCTCGCGTGCGGATGCGGCGCTGTTGCAGATACCCGAAGGCGCGGCGGTGCTGCGTATCGTGCGGGTGGCGCATCTGCCATCGGGCAAGGCGGTGGAACTGACGCGCTCGATCTATCGCGGCGATGCCTATGATTTCGCCGTTGAACTGAAATGGGCGGAGCCCGAAGGAAGGACCACGACATGAACGAAAGCCACATGGCGCGAGAGATCGCCGAAATTCCCGCCGTCGCCGGCCGGTTCCTGGCCGAGTCCGGCCCCGCCCTGTCCGAGATCGGCCGCGCCTTCCGCGCCCGGCGCATCGACCTGGTGGTGACGCTGGCGCGCGGATCCTCGGATCATGCCGCAACCTTTCTGAAATACGCGATCGAGATCAATGCCGGCCTGCCCGTTGCCTCGATCGGGCCGTCGGTTTCGTCGATCTATCGGCGTCTGCTGCGGCTTGACGGCGCGGCCTGCATCGGAATTTCGCAATCGGGGCGCAGCCCGGATATTGTCGAGGCAATGGTGGGCGCGCGGGCGGGTGGCGCCGAAACCGTGGCGATCACCAATTTCGAGGACAGCCCCATGGCACAGGCGGCGGCCCATCGGCTGCCCCTTGGCGCGGGCGAAGAGAAAAGCGTGGCCGCGACGAAAACCTTCCTGACATCGGCGCTGGCCGGGTTGGCGATGCTGGCCGAATGGCAAGAGGATCAGGCCCTGCGCAACGCGTTGGCGGCCATGCCCGACGCGCTTTCCATTGCCTTGGAACAGGATTGGGAACCGCTGATGGCGCGGCTGGCGCGGGCGAACTCGGTTTTTGTGCTGGGGCGCGGTCCGGCCCTGGCCATGGCCAATGAGGCGGCGCTTAAACTGAAGGAAACCAGTGGTTTGCATGCAGAATCCTACAGCGCGGCCGAGGTGTTGCACGGACCTGCGGCGATTGTGCAGGCGCATTTCCCGGTGCTGGCCCTTGGGGTCGAGGATGCCGCCTTGCCACAGCTGTCGGCAACCGCCGAGCGGCTGGCGGCGCAGGGGGCGGATGTGTTCGTGACCGGGGCTGATGTGGCTGGCGCGGTGCGGCTGTCATCCGCCCCGGCGCTGCATCCTCTGGTCGATCCGCTGCTGATCATCGCCAGCTTCTACCACTGTATCGAGGCGCTTGCCCGGCGGCGCGGCTTTGATCCCGACACGCCGCCGCATCTGCGCAAGGTGACGGAGACGGTGTGATGACGCAGGGCGTTCTGGTTGGCCGCGCGGTCTTTGATGGCGCGCGCCTGTGGCCCGAGACAGGCGTGGTGATCCGCGACGGGCGGATCGAGGCGCTGATCCCGGCAGCCAGCGCGCCGGCGGGCGCACAGCGGCATGAGGGTGTGATCACGCCGGGTTTTGTCGATCTTCAGGTCAATGGCGGGGGCGGTCTTGCCGTCGGTGCAGGGACCGACGCTGCTGCGCTGGCCCGGATCTGCGCCACCCATCGCAGCCTGGGCAGCGCCGGGTGCCTGCCCACGCTGATCACTGACACGCCCGAGGTGACGGCCTCGGTCCTGGCAGCCGGGGTCGAGGCGGCGCGTCGCGGCTTCCCCGGCTTCATGGGGCTGCATATCGAGGGGCCGCATCTGGACCCGCGCCGGCAGGGCGCCCATGATCCGGCGCTGATCCGGCCGATGGGCCCCGAGGATCTGGACCGGCTTTGCGTCGCTGCCCGTGCCTTGCCCGCGCTGATGGTGACGCTGGCACCCGAGGCCGCGCAGCCCGAGCAGATCGCCGCGCTGTCACAGGCGGGTGCGGTTGTCAGTCTGGGGCATAGCGATTGCAGCTATGAACAGGCGATTGCGGCGATGCGGGCCGGGGCGCGTTGCGTGACCCATCTGTTCAACGCCATGAGCCAGATCGGCCATCGTACACCGGGCCTTGCGGGTGCGGCGCTGGCCTCGGATTGTGCGGTCGGGCTGATCGCCGATGGGTTCCATGTGCATCCCGCAACGATGCGGCTGTCGCTGGCGGCACGGGGGCAGGGTGTCTTTCTTGTCTCGGACTGCATGGCGCTGGCCGGGACCGATCAGCAGGAAATCCAGCTGCATGGCCGCAGGATCCGGCGCGAGGGGGGACGGCTGGTCCTGCCCGATGGCACGCTGGCCGGCGCCGATCTGACCCTGCCTCGCGCCGTGCAGGTGCTGGTCGAACAGGTCGGAATCCCGGTCGAGCGTGCGCTGGCCATGGCCAGTTCGGTCCCGGCGGCTGTGGTCGGGGCGGCGGGCGAATATGGTGCCATTGCCCCCGGTCGCCGGGCGGACCTGCTGTTGCTGGGGGCCGATCTCGGCCCCGTCGGCGCGATCTGGGAGGGCGTCGCCCATCCGCTGCGTTCAGCCTGAAACTGGGGCGGAGGGACCGTTGCCTATCCCTTCTCGCTTGACGTCATTTCGTATGCAAAGTAAATAATTCGCATACGAAATGACCTGTGAAGCGATCTCGGATGGCGCGGATGGAAAGATGTGTGATTTCGGTTGCGACTGGCGGGCGGATTCCGCTGACGCTGTTTGGGCGGCGGTCGAAGCGCAAGGCGATTGTGGTGATCCAGCCGGCAACGGCGATCACCGAGCGGATGTATTGGCCCTTTGCCAGCTATCTTGCGCAGCGGGATTTTCTGGTCGCGACCTATAATTATCGGGGGGTCGGCCCTGATGCGCGCGACCCGGCGCTGCGCGATCTGGGCATGCGGGACTGGGCGCTGACCGATGCCCGGCTGGTGCTGGACTGGCTGGCAGAACGCTTTCCCGATCTGCCGATCCTGATCGTCGGGCACAGTCTTGGCGGTCATGCGGTCGGGCTGAATGGCGGCGATGACAGGGTCAGTGCGGCGGCGCTGATCGCCTCGCATCTTGGTGCGGACCGGCTGGTGCCAAGCCGGATCGAGCGTTGGCGGATCCGTGCGATGTCGCGGCTGGTGGCCCCGATTGCCAGCGCCATCGCCGGCTATTTTCCGGCCCGGCTGCTGGGGGTGGGCGAGGATATGCCAACCTGCGCCATGCGCGAATGGTCCAGCTGGATGGCGATGCCGCGCTATTTCTTCGATGATGCCTCGTTGCAGGCCGAGGCGCGGTTTGCCCGCGTTCGCATCCCGGTCCTGGCCTGCGGCTTTGACGATGACCCCTGGGCCACGCCGGAAGCCATCGGGCGCTTGCTGGAATTTCTGCCCGGCGCGCAGATCCGGCGCCGGCAGGTTGATCCCGTCGCGCGGGGGCTGGGGCCGGTCGGCCATATGGGTTTTTTCCGCAGCCGCCAGATGGCGGTGCTGTGGCCCGAACTGGCCGATTGGCTGGATGAACAGGCGGCAATCGCGTGCAGCCGCGATCAGCGCAGCACCAAGGTCGCCTGAGCGGCGATCCGGTCGGCCCGCCAGCCCCGGCCAGGATGCTGGCGCGGAACCGGCGGCGACCAGCATCAGGTTGCGTTCCCGCGGCGGCGCGTCGAGGGCCTGGCCGTGCCCGCGCGGTTTCCAGAAGGGACAGATGCCGCTGCGACACCCCGGCATCCAGCGCGAAATCAAGCTGGCTACGCCGGTGCTGGCTGAAGGTGATGGCTTGGCACCGATCCGTCATCGTCCGCGGATCAGGTGCCATCGGGCTTATGCGGGCGGCGAGAAATCCCCGACTCTGACCCCGCCGGAACTGTCGAGCACAAGGCAGGTGACGCCTTTTGCCGAACGGGACGACTGGCGTATCGTCAGCGTTGTGGGGATCGTGCCGGAACCGAACAGGCGGTTGCCCTTGCCCAGAACAACCGGGCAGATGACCAGCTTGAACTGATCGAACAGGTCATAGGTCAGCAGCGTCTGGATAAAGTCGCTGCTGCCCGGAACGATCAGGTCAGGACCATCCCAGCCTTGATCTTCGCAAGGCCCTCTACCGTGTCGCGGCCCAGCCATTCGCTGCCGCGCCAGCCCAGATCCTGCGGCCGGTGCGTGGCCACATATTTGGTCACGGTGTCGAATGTCCGGGCCATGGCGATCTCGGCCTCGTCCATCCCCGATGGCGGATTGGCGGCAACACGGGGTCAATGTGCGGGGAAGATGTCATAGGTCCGCCGTCTCAGAAGCAGATCGAACGGTCCGGCAAAGACCTCGGCCATGAAGGCACTGACGGTCTTGTCGAAAAGAGGTGGCAGTCAGCCGCCAAAACCAAACTCGCCCGAGCGGTCCTCGTTCTGCCCGCCCGGTGCCTGCATGACCCCGTCCATGGTCAGGAACGTATTGACGATGATGCGTCGCATGGCTGTCTTTGCCCGGTTGCGGGTAACCGAGTGCCATGGCTTCGGCCACCGGTCGATGACCTGCGCGGGAATCAGCCTGCCTAATTGGCGGCGCTGATCACGAATCCCGGATGACATGCCAGCCTGACCGAGGTGATCGGCCCCTGATCGTTCCAGCTGGTGCGATGCAGGATCAGCAATGCCTGCCCGCGCCGCACCTGAAGCATCCGCGCGTCGCGGGCATCGGCATTGGCGGCCGAAAAATCCACGTCGGCACGCAGATAGGGGGCATTACGCACCAGCCATTCATTCGCGTTCAGGTGATGGAAATCGGCACCCTCGACCTGCGGCACGGTGGTGCGGTTGATCCAGCGATCCTCGAACTGGAACGGCTTGCCATCGCCGTAATGCACGGCGCGCAGGTGGATCAGCACCTGTCCCGGCGGCAGGCCCATGCGCAGCGCGATCTGCGGCGGGATCGGGCCGTCGCGCCGGGCGATCAGCCGGTGGCTATAGGTCATGCCGGCGGCCTCGACCTGTTCCCTGACGATGGGGATGGAAAATGTCGTCTTGCGGACCGGGTTGATGGTCACATGCGTGCCGGCGCGGCGCTTGCGGTCCAGCAGCCCTTCATCCGCCAGCATTTGCAGCGCCTTGTTGACCGTGGCCCGCGCCACGCCGAACTCGACGGCCAGATCGGCCTCGTCCGGGATGCGGTCGCCCTGCCGCCATTCGCGGTCCATGATCCGGCGGCGGACCTCGGTTGCGATCAGTTGCGCCTTGGGCGGCTGGCTGGCGGGCGGGACGGTCATATCCGCGCCTGAAGTGTGGTGATGCAGGTCAGGTAGGCCGCCGTAATGGCATCGCGCGCGACGTGGCGGCCACCTTGGACGACATGGCGCCCGGCGGCCCAGACATCGCGCACAAGCCCGTCACCGCCGGCAAAGATCAGGCTGTCCAACAGTTCATCGCCCTTGCGCCCGGCCATGACCGGATTGGCCAGCGAGACGGCGCTGAGATCGGCCCAGAGGCCTGCGCGGATCGCCCCGGTATCGCGCCCCGCCGCCGCGGCACCGCCTTGCAGACCTGCCTCGTAAAGCACCCGCCCGGTCGAGCGTTCCGGCGTCGCCAGAATGGCGCGGGCGGTGTCGCGCAGGCGCTGGCTGTATTCCAGGGTGCGCAGCTCCTCGATCAGCGAGATGCGGATATTGCTGTCCGAGCCGAAGCCGAGCGCGCCGCCGGCATCGCGCCAGATGGTGCCGTTGAAAATGCCGTCGCCAAGGCTCGATTCGGTCAGCGGGCACAGGCCCGCCACAGCGCCGGTGGTGGCAAGGCGGCGGGTTTCATCCTCGGTCATATGGGTCAGGTGGATCAGCGTCCAGCGCGCATCGGGGGCGTGGTTGTCCAGCAGCCATTCGACCGGACGGCGGCCATAGGCGGCGCTGATTTCCTCGATCTCGGGGATCTGCTCGGCCAGGTGCATATGCAGCGGGCGGTCGGGGCGCAGGGTGGTGCACAGCGCCAGACCCTCGGGGCTGACGGCGCGCAGGGAATGGGGCGCGACGCCGATGGCGGCGTCAGCGGGCAGGGCGCGCAACGTGGCCTCGGCGGCATCCAGCAGCCCGACAAAGCTGTCGGGATCGGTGCCGAACCGCACCTGGCCGGGGCCAAGCGGGCGCCGGTCGACGCCGCCAAACTGGTAATGCACCGGCAGCAGCGTCAGCCCGATCCCGGTCTGCGAGGCCGCCGCCGCGATGCGTTCAGACATCTCGGCCAGATTGGCATAGGCCGCGCCGTCGGGCCGGTGGTGCAGGTAGTGGAATTCGACATTGGTGGCGAAGCCTGCCTCCAGCATCTCCATCTGAACCAGTGCTGCGATGGCCTGAACGTCGTCGGGCGTCAGATGGTCGAGAAAGCGATACATGATCTGCCGCCAGGTCCAGAACGTGTCGCGCGGATGGGGGCCGCGTGCCTCGGAAAGGCCGGCCATGGCGCGCTGGAAGGCATGGGAATGCACGTTGGCCATGGCGGGCAGCAACATCTGGACGCGCCTGCCCTTGGGCGTGGCGTTGGGGGTGGCACTGGCGATGCGGCCATCGGCAGCGATCTCGACCCGCACATGATCCGCCCATCCTTCGGGCAGCAATGCCCGTTCCGCCCAAAGAATGCTCATCCGGTTCCTCGATCTGCACAAGCTGGTTGACTGGGAATAAGTTTATACATAAGACTTCAATAAGTCTAGACATAGAAAGCGAAGGGCGATGCATCTTCTCAGCAATGCCAGACTGGCGATATTCGACGCGGCGACCGGGCAATTCAGCCTGAGCGCGCCCATAGGCATGGTGCTGGACGGTGACAGCATCGCCTGGATCGGTGACGGGTCCGTGCCGGCACAATACGCCCATGCCGATGAACTGGATCTTGAGGGGCGCGTGGTCACGCCGGGCCTGATCGACTGCCACACCCATATCGTTTTCGGCGGCGACCGCGCCCGCGAATTCGAGATGCGGCTGGAAGGCGCCAGCTATGAAGAGATTTCGCGGGCAGGGGGCGGCATCGTTTCCAGCGTGCGGGCCACGCGCGAGGCGGACGAATCGCGGCTGCTGGCCAATGCGCTGACCCGCGTTGATGCTCTGCTGGCCGAGGGTGTCACGACGATCGAGATCAAATCTGGCTATGGTCTTGATATTGCATCGGAACTGAAGATGCTGCGCGTCGCCCGCCTGATCGAGGCGCGGCGCGATGTGACGGTCAAGACCACCTGGCTGGCCGCCCATGCGCTGCCGCCTGAATATGAAGGGGACCGCGCCGGATACCTGCGCGATGTGGTCATTGCCGGGATGGATCAGGGCCATGCCGAGGATCTGATCGACGCAGTTGACGGCTTTTGCGAGGGCATCGCCTTTTCGCGCGACGAGATGGCGATGGTGTTCGACCACGCCGCGACTTTGGGCCTGCCGGTCAAGCTGCATGCCGAGCAACTGTCGGATCTGGGCGGGGCGGCGATGGCGGCGCAGCATGGCGCGATCTCGGCCGATCATCTGGAATGGTTGGGTCAGGATGGCATCGACGCGATGGCGGCATCGGGCACGGTTGCGGTGATGCTGCCCGGCGCCTTCTATACGCTGCGCGAGACTAAGCTGCCCCCGATCCAGGGCCTGCGCGATGCCGGCGTGCCGATGGCGCTGGCGACAGATTGCAACCCCGGCACCTCGCCGCTGACCTCGATCCTGCTGACCATGAACATGGGGGCGACGCTGTTTCGCATGACGCCCGCCGAATGTCTGGCGGGCGTAACCACCCATGCCGCCCGCGCGCTTGGGCTGGCCGATCGCGGCACGCTGGCCGTGGGTCAGCGCGCCGATCTGGCCATCTGGAACATCAATGAACTGGCCGAGCTTTCCTATCGCATCGGCTTCAACCCCCTTCATGCCCGCATCGTCGGAGGCGAATTTGTCTGAACTGATCCTTACCCCCGGCGACACCACGCTGGCGCAGCTTGAAACCGTCTGGCGGACAGGCCGCCCCGTGCGCCTGGCCGACAGCGCCCGCCCCGGCATCGCCGCCTCCGCCGCCCGGATCGAGGCCGCCGCCAATGGCGATCAACCGGTCTATGGCGTCAATACCGGCTTCGGCAAACTGGCCTCGATCAAGATCGCGTCCAAGGACACAGCGACGCTGCAACGCAACCTGATCCTGTCCCATTGCTGCGGCGTGGGCGAGCCGGTGGAGCCCGAAACCGTCCGCCTGATCATGGTGCTGAAACTGCTGTCACTTGGCCGTGGCGCCTCGGGCATCCGCCCCGAGGTGATCGCGCTGATTGAATCGATGCTGGCGCGCGGCGTTCTGCCAGTGATCCCCTCGCAGGGCTCGGTCGGGGCCTCGGGCGATCTGGCGCCCTTGGCGCATATGGCGGCGGCGATGCTGGGCGAGGGTCGCGCGACCTTTGAGGGCGTCGAGATGCCCGCCGCTCAGGCGCTGACCGCTGCCGGGCTTTCGCCCGTTGTGCTGGCCGCGAAAGAGGGGCTGGCGCTGATCAACGGCACGCAGGTTTCCACCGCCTTTGCGCTGGTGGGGCTGTGGCAGGCCTTTGCTTCGGCCCGTGCTGCGCTGGTCGTGTCGTCGATGTCCACCGATGCGATCATGGGGTCGACCGCGCCTTTCTTCGACGAGATCCACCAGTTGCGCGGCCATCGCGGCCAGATCACCGCCGCCCGCGCCATTCGCGGGCTGATGGAGGGCAGCGCCATACGCGACAGCCATCGCGAGGGCGACAGCCGCGTGCAGGACCCTTATTGCATCCGCTGCCAGCCGCAGGTGACGGGGGCCTGCATCGACCTGTTGTGGCAGGCCGCGCGGACGCTGGAGATTGAATCGAACGCCGCCACCGACAACCCGCTGGTGCTGACGGGCGAGGGCGGCATTGTCTCGGGCGGGAATTTCCATGCCGAGCCGGTGGCCTTCGCCGCCGACCAGATCGCCTTGGCGATTGCCGAGATCGGCGCCATCTCGCAGCGCCGCATCGCGCTGATGGTCGATCCGACGCTGAGCCACGACCTGCCGCCCTTCCTGACGCCCGAACCGGGGCTGAATAGCGGGCTGATGATCGCCGAGGTCACCAGCGCGGCTTTGATGAGCGAAAACAAGCATCTGGCCAATCCTTGTTCGACCGATTCCACCCCCACCAGCGCCAATCAGGAGGACCATGTCAGCATGGCCGCCCATGGCGCGCGGCGCTTGCTGCGGATGAACGCGAACCTTGCCCAGATCATCGGGATCGAGGCGATGTGCGCCGGTGCCGGGATCGAGTTCCGCGCGCCGCTGCTGACCTCGCCCCCCTTGCAGGCCGCGCTGACAAAGCTGCGTCAGACGATCCCGCCGGTGGTGCAGGACCGTTACCTCGCCCCCGATCTGGCCGAGGCCGCGCGGCTGGTGCGCGAGGATGTGCTGACCGGCGCCGTTCCCGCCGATCTGCTTCAGGAAATCCACGCATGAGCCCGGTTGAAATCCACGAAGGCGACAGCCCCGTTATTCTGGGCCTGCCCCATACCGGCACCTTTCTGCCCGATGAAATCATGGCCCGGCTGAACCCGCGCGGGCAGGTGCTGGCCGATACGGATTGGCATATCCACCGGCTTTATGACGGGCTGCTGCCCGGCGCTACGACGGTCAGGGCGACGTTCCACCGCTATGTCATCGACGCGAACCGGGGGCTGGACGATGCCAGCCTCTATCCCGGCCAGAACACCACCGGGTTGGTGCCCGTGACCGATTTCGATGGTCAGCCGATCTGGATCACCGAACCCGACGCGGATGACATTGCCGAGCGCAAGGCACGCTTCTACGCGCCCTATCACGCGGCGCTTCAGGCGCAGATCGACCGGGTCAGGGCGCGGCATGGGGTGGCGATCCTGTATGATTGCCACTCGATCCGCAGCCATATTCCGTTCCTCTTTGACGGCATCCTGCCCGATTTCAACATCGGCACCAATTCCGGCGCCTCCTGCGATCCGCGCATCGAGGCCGCCACCTTTGATGCCTGTGCCGCCTCGGGCCGAAGCCATGTGCTGAATGGCCGCTTCAAGGGCGGCTGGACCACGCGGCATTACGGCCAGCCGGGGCAGGGCGTCCATGTGATCCAGATGGAACTGGCGCAATCCAGCCATCTGACCACCGAGACCCCGCCTTTCGCCTATGACGAGGCCAAGGCGCGCGAATTGCGCGTTACGCTGGCCCGCATCCTGAACGATCTCGCGGCGTTGTCCGCCGAACTGAAGGTTTGATCCCGATGAACAATCCCCGCCTGAACACCCGCGACGTCTATCCCGCCACCGGCAACAAGCTGACGGCCAAAAGCTGGCTGACCGAGGCGCCGATGCGGATGCTGATGAACAACCTGCATCCCGACGTGGCCGAGAACCCGCATGAACTGGTGGTCTATGGCGGCATCGGCCGGGCGGCGCGGACCTGGAAGGATTACGACCTGATCGTCAAAAGCCTGACCGATCTGGAGGAAGACGAGACCCTTCTGGTGCAATCGGGCAAGCCGGTTGGCGTGTTCAAGACCCATAAGGACGCGCCGCGCGTGCTGATCGCGAACTCGAACCTGGTGCCGCATTGGGCGACCTGGGACCATTTCAACGAATTGGATAAGAAGGGGCTGGCCATGTATGGCCAGATGACCGCCGGATCGTGGATCTATATCGGCAGCCAGGGCATCGTTCAGGGCACCTATGAAACCTTTGTCGAAGCCGGGCGGCAGCATTATGGCGGCAGCCTGAAAGGCAAATGGATCCTGACCGGCGGGCTTGGCGGCATGGGTGGCGCGCAGCCCCTGGCTGCCGTCATGGCCGGAGCCTGCTGTCTGGCCGTCGAATGCAACGAGGCCAGCGCCGATTTCCGCCTGCGCACCCGCTATGTCGATGAAAAGACGCATGATCTGGACGAGGCGCTGGCGCTGATCGAGCGCTGGACCAAGGCGGGAGAGGCGAAATCCGTAGCCCTGATCGGCAATGCCGCCGAGGTCTTTCCCGAACTCGTGCGCCGGATGAAGGCGGGCGGTCCGCGTCCCGATATCGTCACCGACCAGACCAGCGCCCATGACCCGATCCACGGATATCTGCCGATCGGCTGGACCGTGGCCGAATGGCGCGCCAAGCAGGAAAGCGAGCCCAAGGCGGTCGAGGCCGCAGCCCGCGCCAGCATGAAGGACCATGTCGCCGCCATGGTCGATTTCTGGAATGCGGGTGTGCCGACGCTGGATTACGGCAACAATATCCGTCAGGTCGCGCTGGAAGAGGGGCTTGAAAACGCCTTTGCCTTCCCCGGTTTCGTGCCCGCCTATATCCGCCCGCTGTTCTGCCGGGGTGTCGGGCCCTTCCGTTGGGCGGCTTTGTCAGGCGACCCGGAAGATATCTACAAGACCGATGCCAAGGTGAAAGAGCTGATCGACGATCCGCATCTGCACAACTGGCTGGACATGGCGCGCGATCGCATCAGCTTTCAGGGCCTGCCTGCGCGCATCTGCTGGGTGGGTCTGGGCCTGCGTCACAAGCTGGGTCTGGCCTTCAATGAAATGGTGCGCAATGGCGAGCTTTCCGCCCCCATCGTCATTGGCCGCGACCATCTGGACAGCGGTTCCGTCGCCAGCCCCAACCGCGAGACCGAGGCCATGGCCGATGGCAGCGACGCGGTCAGCGACTGGCCGCTGCTGAACGCGCTGCTGAATACGGCGTCAGGTGCCACTTGGGTCAGCTTGCATCACGGCGGCGGCGTAGGCATGGGCTTTTCGCAGCATTCGGGTATGGTCATCTGCTGTGACGGAACCGAAGATGCCGATCGGCGGATCGCCCGCGTCTTGTGGAACGACCCGGCCACTGGCGTCATGCGCCATGCCGATGCGGGCTATCAGATCGCCCTCGATTGCGCCCGCGAGAACCAGTTGAACCTGCCCGGCATCCTGTAACGCCGGTATAATGACCAACGAGGAGAAGAAGATGAAACTGACCACCACGCTGAAAGGCGCGCTTCTGGGCATGACCATTCTGGGCCTTGCCACGCCGGTCCTTGCCGACCAGCTTGCCGACATCAAGGCCGCAGGCAAGATCGTCACCGCGACCGACATGCATTACGCCCCCTTCGACATGCTGACCAACGGCACCTATGAGGGCATCACCAAGGACCTGTTTGACGAGGTCGCCAAGGAATTGGGCGTCGAGCCGGTCTATCAGGACATTCCCTGGCCGGCCGAGCTGCCGGGGCTGGAGGTCGGCAAGTTCGACATCATCATCGCCCCCGTGACCGTCACCCCCGAACGGATCGAGCGTTACGCCTTTGGCCTGCCCATCGCTGACGCCACCGTGGGCCTTGTCCGCGCCGCCGCCAGCGAGGCGGTGATGAAGCCCGAGGATATCGCCGGCAAGACCGTCGGCGTCCAGCAGGGCACCGCCCAGTTCAAGCAGCTTGAAGCTTATGGCGCCAGCATCGGCGGCATCACCATCAAGGAATACGGCACCACGGATGAAGCCTATGCCGATCTGGCCGCCGGTCGTCTGGACGCGGTGGCGGGTTCCTCGCCCAACCTCGCCTATCTGGTGAAGAACCGGGCCGAGACCTTTGCCCTGACCGATCCGGCAACCTTTGGCGAGCCGAAATATTTCGCATGGGCCATGCAGAAGGACGAGGATTCGGCCTCGCTGGTCGAGGCCGTGAATGCCGCGATCCTGAAGATGCATGACGATGGCCGCATGGCCGCCATTCAGGAAAAATGGCTGGGAACGGCGACCGATCTGCCGCGCGAAGTCCCCACTGAATGATCCGGTTGCGGGCGGGGTGAAGGCCCCGCCCGCATCTTCCTGACGGGGTCCGCATGTTTTCCATCCAGACTTTTCTTGACGCCTTTGGCCCCTTGGCCATGGCCGCGCGGTACACGCTGCTGGTTTCGGGCCTTGGCATCGCGCTTGGGCTGGTGATCGGCGCGCTGATCTGCGCCGCCGCGCTGTCGAAATCGCGCGCCCTGCGCCGGTTCGCGGCGATCTGGGTCAGCTTCCTGCGCGGGGTGCCGCTGCTGGTGCAACTTCTGCTGATGTTCTATCTGCTGCCGGTCGTGGGTATCAACGTTCCCGCATTGGCCGCCGCCGTCATCACTGTCGGCATCTGCGCCAGCGCCTATATCGCCGAGATCTGGCGCGGCGCCATCGGCGCGCTGCCCCCCGGCCAGACCGAGGCCGCCGCCGCCATCGGCATAGCCCCCACCACGATCTGGACTCGCATCGTGCTGCCTCAGGCCGTGGTCATGTCGCTGCCCGCGCTTGTCAATGAACTGATCCTCTTGGTCAAAGCCTCGTCCCTCGTCTCGGTCGTCGGCATCATGGAGGTCACGCGCGCCAGTCAGGCGCAGGCCGCCACCACCTTCCGCCCGCTAGAGGTCTATCTGGCCGCCGCCTGTATTTACCTTGCCATCAACCTCTGCCTTGCGGGTATAGGCCGCTGGCTGGAACACAGGGCGGCCGTCTGATGGAATGGAGCGTCTTTCAGCAATATGGCCCGATGCTGCTGCGCGGCTTTGGCGTCACCATCTTCTGTTGGCTCATGGGCACGGTTCTGGCCATGGGCCTGGGCCTGATCATCGCGCTGATGCAGCGTTACGGGCCGCGTCCGCTGCGCTGGCTGTTGCAGGTCTATATCGAGGTGATCCGGGGCACCCCCTTTCTGGTGCAACTGTTCGTCCTTTATTACGGCGGCCCGCTGGTCGGGCTGCGGCTGGACGCACTGCCTGCGGGTCTGTTGGGCCTGACCATCTATGGCAGCCCCTATTTCGCGGAAATCTTCCGCTCGGGCTTCAACGCCGTGCCGGTGGGGCAGCTAGAGGCCGCGCGCGCCATCGGCATGTCAGAAACCAATATCATCCGGCGCATATTGCTGCCCTTGGGGCTGGTCTCGGCCCTGCCGGCGCTGGTCAATTTCTCGATCATCCTGACCAAGGAAACGGTAATCCTGTCGATCATCACCGTCCCTGAACTGATGTATCAGGTCAGCCGCATGTCGACCGAAACCTTCCGCTATCTCGAAGCCAACCTGGTGCTGGCACTGTTCTTCTGGGGGCTGGTCGAGACGATTTCGCGCGTCGGCCGCCGGCTAGAGGCGCGCATCACCCGCCACCTGATCGAAAGGGTCTGAGAATGGATCAGGCATCCGCCGTCGACATCCGCAAGGTCAACAAGTTCTACGGGCCGTTTCAGGCGCTGAAGAATATCGACCTGACCATTCCGCCGGGCAAGGTGACCTGCCTGATCGGGCCGTCCGGCTCGGGCAAGTCAACGCTGCTGCGCTGCATCAATTTCCTTGAGGAATATGACAGCGGAGAGATCCGCATCGACGGGCAGCTGATCGGCTATGACGCACCGGGCAAGAAAAGCTCGGGCCGGAAACTGCGCGAGATGCGGCGCGGGATCGGCATGGTCTTTCAGCAGTTCAACCTGTGGCCGCATATGACCGCGCAGGAAAACGTGGCCGAAGGGCTGATCCGCGTGCGCGGGTTGCCCAAGGCCGACGCCTCGGCGCGGGCGGCCGATGCGCTGCGCAAAGTGGGCTTGGGTGACAAGATGGCCAACCACCCCGCGCGCCTGTCGGGCGGCCAGCAACAGCGTGTCGCCATCGCCCGCGCCATCGCGATGGAGCCCCGGCTGATGCTGTTTGACGAACCCACCAGCGCGCTGGACCCGGAACTGGTGGGCGAGGTGCTGACCGTCATGAAAACACTGGCCGGCGAGGGCATGACCATGGTTGTCGTCACGCATGAGATGGGCTTTGCCGCCCATGTCGCCGATCAGGTAGCCTTCATGGAGGCAGGCGAACTGGTCGCCGTCGACGCACCAGACAGGATCCTGCACCAGCCGCAGGATTTGCGGATCCAGTCCTTCTTGCGCACCTATCACGAACGGAATGCGTTCTAGCCGCCTTGCCGGAAAAATCGGACATGTGCGGGTAAGCGCAAGCCTTCGGGCAGGCGCGACAGCGCGACGACCCGTCGCCGTTTGCAGCGCGGGCCTGCCGCCGGTGGCCCGCCGCCTTTTGCAGCCGTCGCCTGATCCGGCGCAGCATTCGGTTGACGATCAACCTGTGGGCGGGACCGACCGGCACCATATAGGCCCGGCCGAACGCATTATGCGTCACGACGGATGAGGTGATCGTCACGCTGTTGCCCAGGGTAGAAATGCAGGTCATGACATCAAGATGCCGATCCCGTTCGGTAAGAACCAGGATGTCAGGTGCCACATGCTCGACAAGGAAGAAATCCAGGTGCTCTCCGACCTGGATCGAGCTTCGTGGCACAGCAGAAAAGCCGCCGATCTTCTTCACGCCAAAACAGGCCTATATCGCGTCCCTGACCCGAAAGGCCGGCCGCAAGATCGGCTGCGGCCCGGCCATGGCAAGAGTCCAACCCTCTAGCGGCGAGATGGCGACGGGCAGAAGAACCGAGCGCTAGTCATAATAGTCAAGCTGGTCGCGCGGTCTAAGAAGATGGATATTCGCACTCATAAAAGTCCCTACCTTTCATGAGTGACAGTGATCCAGGCTGTCTGGGCTGTGAATTTCCGGCAAGCCGGTGTCGGGCAATGGCCGCCTTGCGCCGCGACATGCGGCCTGCTGTCGCAGACATGGCGGGGCCGGAAAAAACGAAGCCCGCCCCGTCTGGGACGGGGCGGGCCGAGAGGCCAGAGGGATCAGCACTGGCCAAAAGTCAGTTCATCAGAAGTCCAGGTTCAGCCCGACGGTCACGGTGCGGCCCGGCGCATAAACCGGATAGGTATCGCGGTCGAAGTTGCGGACATAGCTGGTGCGTTCATAATAGGTCTTGTCCAGCAAATTGTCGACGCCAAGACGCAGCACGACATTGTCATAGCTTTGCGGCCGCCATTCGGCATAGGCATTGACGACGCCATAGCCGGGATGTTCGCCCAGATTGGCGTCGGTGATATAGTCGCCTTCCAGCCGGGTGGCCATTTCCAGCGTGGCGCCGACGCGCAGGTCGTATTGCGGGATGTCCTGATCGAAATAGATCGAGGCGACCTCGCCGATCGGCATGACATCACCACCCGTCGGCAGGGCCAGTTCGCCATCGGCCGTGACCTTGGCCTTGGTGAAGCTGGCGCCGATGCGGCCGCTGCCCCAGCTGTAATTGCCCTGAATGGTAAAGCCACGGCTGCGGAACTCTTCCGCGTTGTCCAGCGCCGGGTAATAGGCATTGGCCAGATTGCTGAGCGTGGTGTCAAACAGTGTCAGGTTGCCGGTCCAGTTGTCCTGGGTGACGTTGACGCCCAGCTTGTAATTGCGCGCGGTCGCGGGTTTGAAATCCTCGGCCGTGGTCAGGCTGCTGTCGCGGGCATGCAGATAGCCGTATTCGCCCACGTCATAGCCCATCCAGGTATGCGAGGCACCTGCGAACAGTTCATAGCCCGGTGCGACCTCGTAGGAAATCGTCGCATTGGCGCTGGCACCGGAATCGGTTTTGCGTTCGCCGTTCCAGTCGGTGAAGCGGTGGTGATCCAGCCGCATGCCGGTGGACAGGTCGATGCCATTGGCAAATTCGAACCGGCCCTGAACAAAGGCGCCGACCTGCGTGGTCTCGATGGTGTGGACGGGGAAATCGGTGTCACCGTAATTGTCGATGCGGTAATCGCTGTTGGCAAAGTCGACGCCTGCGGTGATCGTGCCGGGGCCGGCCTGGAACCGGTTTTTCAGCACGCCACCGACGGTCTGCGCCTCCATTTCCATATCGCCGCCAAAGCCGCCGACGATGAAGTTGGGGCGCCAGTATTCGTTGCGGCTGACATAGAACAGCGCCTCGGGATCCCACAGCGCGGTGGGCGTGACCTCGGTATATTTCAGCGTCAGCGTGTCGCGCGTCACCTTCAGCGGAAAGACCTCTTTGGTCAGGCTCTGGTCCATGTTCATCCGCGTCACGCGGTCGGCATCGTCCTTGTTGTGTTCATAGGACACCTCGATGCGGTGGCCCTCGAATTCATAGCCGGCCTTGACCAGCGCGCCTTTGGTGGCCGGCTCGCTGCCCACGACCTCATAGCCCGAGCCGTTCTCGTAATTGTCGCCCGTGGCGCTGTGCAGCATGACGAACCAGTCAAAGCCTTCGTACACGCCATAGCCGGCAACGCTGGCCGACAGGCCGCGCCCGTTCGATCCATAGGACAGGCCAAGCCGGCCGCCCTGGGTTTTGCCATCGCGCAGCAGATCGCGCGCGCCCACGGTCTCATAGCGGACGGCACCTGCGCCTGCGGCAAAACCCGCATCGGCGGCGGCGGCACCGGCCTCGACCTCGACCCGCTTCAGGAAGGCGGGGTCAATGACGTTTGATCCGCTGTGATGCCAGTTATCCTTGAACTGCGGCACCCCGTCGATGGACACGGCAAGGCTGGACTGTTCCAGGCCAAACACGTGGATGCGCTTTGCCTGACCGCCGCCAGCCGACACGCTGATCGAGGAATCGCGGGCGAACAGTTCCGACACGTTGGCGGGTTGCAGCAGCTCGATATCCTCTTCCGAGACGACGACGCCCCCGGTCGCCTCGACGTTTTCCTGCCCATCGGCAACCAGCGTGATCGCCGGCAGAACGATGGTTCCCGGGTTCTGCGAGATCGTCGTATCCTGGGCGTGAAGCGCGGTGCTGAGGGCCAGAAGCGAGACACCGGCAAGGGTGGAAGAGGCGGAAATGCGCATTGTCTTACCTTCGAAGTGATCAGTATTCCGCTGCATTGCCGCAGCGTTTTCGATTCTCAAGTAATTTACTCAGGATTTTTTGAGGGCCGGATGAACTGTGACTGATATGCGCCAGATCGGCTGTCTCTGGTGGTCAAGACAATTCCATCCGTTGCAATAAAATTATTCAAAAACATGTAAATATAATGAATTTCTTGAATGATTCGAGGAATGTTTGATCAGCGGCGCCGGCACAGTGTTCGTGTTTTCGATGTATTGTTGAGTTATTTAGTTGACTATCAGGCCGCCCTGGCACAGTCATGCGCGCGACGTCATGCCTTACGCCTGCGCTGCGGTTGCGGGCGCCCAGATCATGCTGGTTTCGGCCTCGCGGAAGGCAAAGCGTTTCAGATGGTCCTCGATGACCTGCTGCAACCGGTTGACGGCTTGGTCGTCGGCGCCAGTGACCACGACGTCAAGCGAGGCGTCCGTGGCGGAAAGCCGCGCGGTGCCCATCGCAAAGGTGATGTGGCCCTGATCGCCCTCGACCTCGGCCGGGATCTTGTGGGCGAAATGCTTGCACAGCTGGACAAGGTATTTCTGTGCATTCGGGGTCTCGAAACGGCCGATACTTTCGAACTGGTCTTGCATCTGTCTTAATCCTGAGTTTTTTAGTCGTCAGAATCTGATTGGCACCGCGACCCGTCGCCTGTCAACAACCGACCGGGATTGTTCTGAAAGAGGAAGCACAGGATGAAGGCTATAATTTGCGCATTGGCCGTGATGTTGCCGGCTGCATTGCATGCCGAGACAGTGACGATCCAGACGGCGACCGGCGAGGTTGAGGCCGAGGCCCGGCCCGGCGCGACGGTGGCCCTGGATTTCGCGGCAATCGACACGCTGAGCGCGCTGGATGTGGCGCTGGCGGCACGCCCGGATTTCACGCCGCCGGCCTATCTGGCGGGCGCGCTGGACGGTCTGCCGACGGTGGGAACGCTGTTCGAGCCTGATTACGAAGCGCTTGCCGCCATGGCGCCGGATCTGATCATCGCCGGTGGGCGGTCGCAATCGCAGGTGCCGCAACTGTCGAAACTGGCGCCGACGCTGGACATGACGATCGACGGCGCGCAAATGATCCCCGATGCAAAGGCCCGGATCAGCGCCTATGGCGCGCTTTTCGACCGGGTCGAGCAGGCCGATGCCCTGAACGTCCAGCTTGACGACGCCATCGTCGCCGCCAGCGATGCGGCGCAGGGCAAGGGTGATGCGCTGATCCTGATGACCAATGGCGGCAAGATCGCGGCCTATGGCGCCAGTTCGCGTTTCGGCTGGCTGCATCAGGTGCTGGCCCTGCCAGAGGCCTATCCGGGGCTGGAGGTCGAAAGCCATGGCGAGGCCGTGTCCTTCGAGTTCGTGGCCGAGGCCAATCCCGACTGGATCCTTGTCATCGACCGGGGCGCTGCGGTCGGGCAGGGCGGCGAGGCCGGTGCGGCGACGCTGGACAATCCGCTGATCGCGGGGACCACGGCCGGCCAGAAGGGACAGATCGTCTATCTGGACCCTGCGGCGATGTATCTGGCGGGGGGCGGCTACCAGGCGCTGATGCTGACGCTGGATCAGCTGGATCAGGCCTTCTCGGGCGCAAAAAGCTGACATGTTTCGCATAGCCACGGCGGTCGGCCTGATCGGGCTGATCGTCGCCAGCCTTGCAATCGGCGCGGCCGATCTTGGAACGAACGACAATGGTGCGGCCTTTCTGCTGATTGTCAGCCGCATCCCGCGCACCGCCGCCGCCCTTCTGGCGGGGGCCGGGCTGGCGCTGGCGGGTGCGGTGGTTCAGCTTGCGGTGCAGAACCGGCTGGTCGAGCCAAGCCTGACAGGCACGCCGGAATCGGCGATGGCGGGGTTGCTGGCGGTGACGCTGCTGGCACCGGGCGCCGCGCTGATGACCAAGATGATCGCGGCAACGATCGCGGCACTGATCGGCACCGCGGGCTTCATGATCCTGGCCCGTCAGGTGCCCCGGCGCGACCCGATGCTGCTGCCGCTGGTCGGGTTGATCTATGCCGGCATTCTGGGTGCGGGCGTGACCTGGTTCGCCTGGAACACGGATCTGATGCAATATCTGGGCACGTGGCAGGCGGGCGAGTTCTCGGGCGTGCTGCGCGGCAGGTATGAATTGCTGTGGCTGATTGCGGTGATGGTGGGGCTGCTGTTTCTGGGCGCGGACCGGATCACATTGCTGGGGCTGGGCGAGGACCGCGCCCGCAGTCTTGGGCTGAACCTGCGGCAGACGCTGCTGCTGGGGCTGGGAATTGTCGCCGCGACGGTCGCGGTGGTGGTGGTGACGGTCGGGATGCTGCCCTTTGTCGGGCTGGTGGTGCCCAATATCGTCTCGCGCTGGCGGGGCGACAATCTGCGCGCCAATCTGCCGGTGATCGCGCTGTCAGGGGCGATGGCGGTTCTGGCGTCGGACCTGATCGGCCGGGTGATCCGTTGGCCCTATGAGATCCCGGCCGGCACCATCTTTGCGGTGATCGGCGCGGGAATTTTCCTGTGGCTGCTTTACGCCAGACCACGGCTGGAAAAGCCTGCGAAAGCTGCCGCAGTCACGAATACGGCAGGTAGCCATGGCTAATCGCAGAGCGATCTGGTTGCTGCTGGCCCTGCTGCTGGCCTCTGCCCTGTATCTGGCCTGGGGGCTGCGCCAGCCCTATGGCTTCATCCTGTCGCTGCGCGGCACGCGGCTGGCGGCGCTGGCGCTGGTCGGGGCCTCGGTCGGGGCGGCGACGGTGGTGTTCCAGACCATCGTGGGCAACCGGCTGCTGACGCCCGGCATCGTCGGCGTCGACGCGATGTTCGTGCTGATCCAGACGACGCTGATCCTGACGCTTGGCGGCATCGGCTATACCGCCCTGCCGGCCCTGCCGAAATTCCTGATCGAGGCCGGATGCCTGGCGGGCGCGGCGATGATCCTGTTCGGCGCAGTGCTGCGGGCCGGTGCGGCGGACATGACGCGGCTGGTGCTGACGGGGGTGATTCTGGGCATCCTGCTGCGCGGGCTGACCGGGTTCATGCAGCGAATCCTGGATCCGTCGGAATTTGCCATCGCCCAGGCCAGCAGCGTGGCCAGTTTCAACGCGATTGATCCGGTGCAACTGGCCATTGCCGCGCCGCTTTTCGCGGTGGCGCTGGTGTTCTGCCTGCGGTTGGCGCCGGTTCTGGACGTGGCGGCACTGGGCCGCACCCATGCGCGCGCGCTTGGCGTCGACCATGATCGCCTGGTACTGCTGGCGCTGGCGCTGGTCGCCTCGCTGGTCGCCATTTCGACCGCGCTGGCCGGGCCGATCACCTTTCTGGGCCTGCTGGCGGCCAGTCTTGGCGGTGCCATGCTGCCCAACTGGCGCCACGCGCTGCTGATCCCGGTGGCGGCGCTGACAGGCGCGCTGATCCTTGTCGCGGGCCAGTTCGTGTTCGAGCGACTGTTGGGCCTGCAATCGACCCTGGCCGTCATTGTTGAATTTCTGGGCGGCCTTGTCTTTCTTGCTCTGGTTCTGAAAAGGCGGCCGATATGATCCGCATCACCGATCTGCATCTGCATCGCGACGGCCAGCCGATCCTGCACGGAATCGACGCGAATATCCCGGCCACAGGGCTGACCGCTGTGATCGGGCCGAACGGGGCGGGAAAATCCAGCCTGCTGCATTGCCTTGCCGGGTTGACGGCGCCCGATCAGGGCGCGGTGCAGGTGGGCAATGCCGACATCGCCAAGGCCAGGCCCGCCGACCGGGCCCGCATGGTGGCGCTGCTGACCCAAAGCACGCCGGCCCTGCCGCGGCTGACCGTGGCCGAGCTGGTGGCCTTTGGCCGCTGGCCGCATCACCGGGGGCGTCCAACCCGTGCCGATCGCGAGATCGTGGCGCAGTCGATGGATGCCTTTGACCTGGCCGGGCTGGCGGGGCGGCGGGTGGATACGCTGTCGGGCGGCCAGCGTCAGCGCGCCTTTGTCGCCATGGCCCATGCCCAATCGACCCCCTGGATGCTGCTGGACGAGCCGCTTGCCGCGCTGGACCCGAAATATGCCCGCGACATCATGGACCGCCTGCACGGCCTGTCGCGTCCCGGCCCGGACGCCCGTGGCATCATCGTCGTGCTGCACGATCTGGCCATGGCCGCGCGCTATGCCGATTGGGTCATCAGCCTGAAGGACGGGCGCCTGGTCGGCAACGCGCCGCGCAGCGATGTGATGACCAGCGAAGGGCTGAGCGCGCTGTTCGAATCCGACATCATCGTCGAGGATCTGCGCGGTCGCCCTGTCGTGGTGCTGGCCTAGCTGCACCCGTGCTTTAATGGCTGCGCGGCAAGGCCTGCCGCGATATCGGCATCCAACGGGGTCTCGGTGCTGTTCACGATGAAGCCCAGCACCGAATAGAAACCCACCGTTGCCATCAGATCGAACATCCCGCCGGCCCCAACCGCAGCCAGCAGTTCCGCCCGCGTCGAGGGCAGCAGCCGCGCCTGATCCATCAACTCGTCCACGGCGCGTGCAAGGATGCGGTCGTCGTCCTCGATGCCCTCCAGCGGGCCGGCAAGCGAGGCGATCCGCGCGTCATCCATCCCGACCGCCCGGCCGCGCGCGACGTGATGGCCCCATTCATAGGGCGCGCGCAGATTATGGCCGGTGCGCAGGATGACCACCTCGCTTTGCTGATCGCTGAGCGCGCGGTCAAGCACCACATGCTGCCGCAGCGGCGCCCAGGCCCGCAGCAGGGCAGGGTGATGGGCCATCACGCGATAGACGTTCAGCCGGGTGGCAAAGCCGCCCGCCAGATCGGCCAGGTCTTCGGGCCAGTCCGCGTCGGTCAGGGGTTGGAATTTTTCAGCCATCGTCGCATCCTTTCGGCCCGAACCTATCAGTCAGAGCCAGCCATGTCCCATGTCTTTCCCCGCCACAGCAAGGCCCATCTGCCCACCGCCATCGGCGGCGAGGGCGTCTGGCTGTTCGACAGCAATGGCAAGCGCTATCTTGACGGCTCGGGCGGGGCTGCGGTGTCCTGCCTTGGCCATGGCGATCCGCAGATCACCCAGGCGATCAAGGATCAGCTGGACAAGCTGGCCTTTGCCCATACCGGTTTTCTGACCAGCGAACCGGCCGAGGCGCTGGCCGATCTGCTGATCGCCCATGCGCCGGGCGATCTGGACCGGGTCTATTTCGTCAGTGGCGGGTCCGAGGCGACCGAGGCCGCGATCAAGCTGGCGCGGCAATATTGGGTCGAAAAGGGCCAGCCACAGCGCGCCCGCCTGATCGCGCGGCGGCAAAGCTATCATGGCAATACCATCGGCGCGCTGTCGGCGGGCGGCAATGAATGGCGCCGCCAGCAATTCGGCCCGCTGCTGCTGGATGTCAGCCATATCGCGCCCTGCTATGACTATCGCGACCGGCGCGATGGCGAAAGCCCCGAGGAATACGGGCTGCGCGCCGCCAATGCCCTGCGCGACGAGATCGAGCGGGTCGGCCCCGAAACCGTCATGGCCTTCATGGCCGAGCCGGTGGTGGGTGCGACCGCCGGCGCGCTGCCCCCTGCGCCGGGATATTTTCGCCGGATCCGCGAGATTTGCGATGAATACGGCATTCTGCTGATCCTGGACGAAGTGATGTGCGGCATGGGGCGCACAGGCACGCTGTTTGCCTGCGAGCAGGACGGCGTCGACCCGGATATTTTGTGCATCGCCAAGGGATTGGGGGCCGGATATCAACCAATAGGTGCGATGCTTTGCAGCAAGGCGATCTATGACACCATCGCGGCGGGCAGCGGGTTTTTCCAGCATGGACACACCTATATCGGGCATCCTGTGGCCACGGCGGCGGGGCTGGCGGTTGTCAGTGCCATTCTGGATCGCGGGTTGCTGCCGCAGGTGCAGGCAAAGGGAGAGGCTTTGCAGGCCGCCTTGCAGGCCCGGTTCGGGCAGCATCCCCATGTGGGCGATATCCGTGGGCGCGGCCTGTTCCGGGGGATCGAGCTGGTCGCGGATCGGGACAGCAAGGCACCCTTCGATCCGTCGCGCGGCGTGGCGGGCAAGATCAAGGCGGCGGCCTTTGCCGAGGGCCTGATCTGCTATCCGATGGCGGGAACCATCGACGGCAGGCAGGGTGATCACATTCTGCTGGCGCCGCCCTTCATCATTTCGGATGCCGAAATGGGCATGCTGGTCGATCGGCTGGAACGCGCGATTGGCGCGGTTCTGGGCTGATCGTCCCGCGCCACTTTTCAGCGCCGCGAATCGGCAAACAGATTAGATACGCGATGCAGTGTGTTGAATTGGCGCGTAGATTGCTGATAGGCATTGTTACTGATTGCCAAACTCGGCGACTGCGTTACCGTGGGTGGCAACCCGCATGTGAACCAGCGGGATATAAACGACAGAAGTGGGAGAAGCTTATGACGATCTTTAAACCAGTTCTTCTGACTGCGGCCTTTGCGCTTGGTGCGACGGCGGCCTCGGCCCAGGAAGAACGCTTCATGACCATCGGCACCGGCGGTCAGACGGGCGTGTATTACGTTGTCGGTCAGTCGATCTGCCGCCTCGTGAACCGTGACACCGCGACGACCGGCATCAAATGCACGGCGCCATCGACCGGCGGTTCGGTCGCCAATGTCAACGCCATCAAGGCGGGTGACATGACCATGGGCGTCGCTCAGTCCGACATCCAGTATCACGCCTATAACGGCAGCTCGCCCGAATTCGAGGGCGACAAGAAATTCGAGAACCTGCGCGCGGTCTTCTCGGTCCATCCCGAGCCGTTCACCGTGGTGGCGCGCAAGGATGCGAACATCGCGACCTTCGACGATCTGAAGGGCAAGCGCGTGAATGTCGGTAACCCCGGTTCGGGCCAGCTGGCCACGATGGAGGTCGTTCTGGGCGCGAAGGGCTGGACCATGGGTGATTTCGCCCTGGCCTCGCAGTTGAAGCCGGCCGAGCAGGCCGCCGCCCTGGGCGACAACACTGTTGACGCGATCATTTATACCGTCGGTCATCCCAACGGCTCGATCCAGGAAGCCACCTCGACGGTCGAGGCCAATCTGGTGCCGGTCGAAGGCCCCGAGATTGATGCGCTGGTCGAGGAAAACCCCTATTACGCCAAGGCCGTCATTCCTAGTGGGATGTATGCCGGAAGTGATGCCGATACCAATACCTTCGGCGTCAAGGCGACCTTCGTGACCTCGGCCGATGTGCCCGAGGACATGGTCTATGAGGTCGTCAAGGCGGTGTTCGACAATTTTGACCGCTTCAAGGGCCTGCACCCCGCATTCGCCAATCTGACCCCCGAGTCGATGGTGGGCGAGGGCAACAGCGCGCCGCTGCATCCGGGCGCCGAGAAATACTATCGCGAACAGGGCTGGATCCAGTAATTCGGCATCTTCGCGGGCGGTCCCTAAGGGGGCCGCCCTTTCATTTCCCGGTTCCAACAGCGGGGGGGACAGATGAGCGATCAGAACAATAACAGCCCAAAGCGCGACAATGACCAGTTCGAGGCCACCGCAGTCGAGATGGAGGCATCCGGCGCGGGCGGGCTTTCCCAATCCGAACTGGACGATCTTGTCGCATCCTCTGACACCGGTGCACGAACGCCTGCGGGCTGGGTCGGCAAGCTGATCCTGATCACCGCGCTGTGCTGGTCGCTGTTTCAGCTGTGGATCGCCTCGCCCCTGCCATTCATGTTCGGTTTCGGCGTTCTGGACAGCACCGAGACACGCTCGATCCACCTGGCGTTCGCCCTGTTCCTGGCCTTCATGGCCTATCCGGCGGAACGCTCGCCCTTCCAACTGGGCCTGGGCATCGCGGTTCCGGTGCTGCTGGCCGTTCTGTTCATGTATGGGATGAAGCCGGGAATACCCAGCTGGTGGATCCCGATCATCGCGCTGGCGCTGATCGCCGCGATCCTGCTGGGCAGCCCGAAAAGCTGGGTGCCGCCCTGGGAATGGGCGCTGGCAATCATCGCATCGCTGTCCTCGTTGTATATCTTCCTGTTCTACAGCTCGATCAGCACGCGTATCGGTGCGCCGATCCTTCAGGATTTCGTTGTCGCCGTCATCGGGCTGATGCTGCTGCTTGAGGCGACGCGCCGCAGCCTTGGTCCGGCGCTGATGATCGTGGCCACGATCTTTCTGGCCTACACCTTCCTTGGCCCGATGATGCCCGGCATCATCTCGCACAAGGGCAATACCCTGTCCGAGGTGGTGAACCATCAGTGGATCACGACCGAGGGTGTCTTTGGCATCGCGCTTGGCGTGTCGACCAGTTTCGTCTTTCTGTTCGTGCTGTTCGGCGCGCTGTTGGACAAGGCCGGCGCCGGCAACTACTTCATTCAGGTGGCGTTCAGCCTGATGGGCCATATGCGCGGCGGGCCGGCCAAGGCGGCCGTTGTCAGCAGCGCCATGACCGGGCTGATCTCGGGCTCTTCGATCGCCAATGTGGTGACCACCGGCACCTTCACCATCCCGCTGATGAAGCGGGTGGGCTTCAGTTCCGAAAAGGCCGGCGCGGTCGAGGTCGCGTCATCGGTCAACGGCCAGATCATGCCGCCGGTCATGGGGGCCGCGGCCTTTCTGATGGTCGAATATGTGGGCATCCCCTATTTCGATGTGGTCAAGCACGCCTTCCTGCCGGCGACGATCAGCTATATCGCGCTGGTCTATATCGTCCATCTTGAGGCGATGAAGGCCAATATGCAGGGCCTGCCCCGCGCCTATGAACCGCCGCCGCTGCTGCGCCGGCTGATGATGACCGCCTTTATCATCGCGGGCATCTGCGGGCTGTCGCTGCTGACCTATTACCTGATGGGCTGGATCCGGCCGGCCTTTGGCAGCGCCGCGATCTGGGTTGTCTTTGCGCTGCTGACGGTGGTTTATGTCGGGCTGCTTTGGATCGCCTCGCGCGAGGAGCCGCTGGCACTGGACGATCCCAACGCGCCGGTGACGGCATTGCCGCTGCCGGGGCCGACGGTGCGCTCGGGGCTGCATTTCATCCTGCCGGTCGTGGTGCTGGTCTGGGCGCTGATGGTCGACCGCCTGTCGCCGGGTCTGTCGGCCTTCTGGGCAACGGCCTTCATGATCTTCATCCTGCTGACCCAACGGCCGATCATGCTGATGCTGCGCGGCGCGGCAGGCAGCGGCAGTGCCAGCACAAGCGAGGCCTTCCGCGACGGTGTGGGCGATCTGATCGACGGCCTGATCTCGGGTGCGCGCAATATGATCGGCATCGGCATCGCCACGGCGACGGCCGGCATCATCGTCGGCGCCGTCAGCCAGACCGGGGTTGGCTCGGCCCTGGCCGATGTGGTCGAGGTTCTGTCGGGCGGCAATCTGCTGGCCATCCTGTTCCTGACCGCGATCCTGTCGCTGATCCTGGGCATGGGGCTGCCGACCACGGCGAACTATATCGTCGTCTCGGCGCTGCTGGCCCCGGTGATCGTCACGCTTGGCCAGCAGAACGGGCTGTTCGTGCCGCTGATCGCGGTGCATCTGTTCGTGTTCTATTTCGGGATCATGGCCGATGTGACGCCGCCGGTCGGGCTGGCCTCGTTCGCGGCTGCGGCTGTGTCCGGGGGCGATCCGATCCGCACCGGGATCGTGGCCTTCTTCTACAGCCTGCGGACGGCGGCGCTGCCTTTCCTGTTCATCTTCAACACGGATCTGCTGCTGATCAATGTCGACTGGATACATGGCATCTTTGTCTTTATCACAGCGACCCTTGCGATGCTGCTGTTCGCCGCAGCCACGCAGGGCTGGTTCCTGACCCGCAGCAGGATATGGGAATCGGCGCTGCTGCTGCTGATCGCCTTTTCGATCTTCCGACCGGGTTTCTGGATGGACATGATCTATCCGCCCTATGAAGAACTGGCGCCAACACAGCTGGAACAGGCCATGGCCGAGGCACCCGTGGGTGGCGAGCTGCAATTGCGCTTGGCCGGCCTGAACGCCGTCGGCGATCCGGTCGAGTTCGGCGCGCTGCTTGTCGTCCCCGAAGGCGTCGATGGGGTCGAGCGGCTGACCAATACCGGCATCACGGCGCTGCGGACCGAGGGCGACAAGGTCTATATCGACGATGTGGCCTTTGACAGCGCAGCCCAAAAGGCCGGGCTGGATTGGGACCAGGAGATTCTGAATGTCCGCTCGCCCGTCTCGGCGCCGTCGAAATACTGGCTGTATATTCCCGTCGCGCTGCTGCTGGCATTGGTGGTCTGGTCACAGCGCCGGCGCATCGGGCCGGGCGGTGCTGCGCCAAGCGGCCGCGAACAGAAAGGGCTGAGCCATGCATGAGAACGTCCTGCTGCCCATCGACCTGAACCAGAAGGCCAGCTGGCAAAAGGCCCTGCCTGCCGCAATCCGGCAGGCGGGTGAGGGCGGAACCATCCATCTGCTTGGCATCGTGCAGGATTTCGGCAGCTCGATGGTCGCGACCTTCCTGCCCAAGGGCTATGAAAAGAAGGTGCTGGAAAAGATGAAGGCCAGCCTGAACGAATTTGCCCATGAGCAGCTGAAAGGCGTCAAGGTACAGACCCATGTGGGTCATGGCCATGTGGCCGAGACGATTCTGAAAAGCGCCAAGAAACTGGGCGTTGACCTGATCGTCATGGGCAGCCACAAGCCGGACGAGCTGCGCTCGATGCTGATCAGCAGCCATGCCAATGCGGTGGTGCGCCACTCGCCGGTGTCGGTCATGGTGGTACGTTGAGAACGTGCAGGGGGCAGGGGCGGTATAGCCCTTGCACCGGTTCCGGCGCCGGTTAGTCTGGCAAACATGACCGACCTGACCCAGCTGACCGCAACCCGCCTGTCCACGCTGATCGAGGCGCGGGATATTTCGCCCGTCGAGGTGATGACCGCCTGTCTCGACCGGATCGAGGCGGCGAACCCCGCGCTGAACGCGATCGTCAGCCTGCGCCCGCGCGAGGAACTGTTGGCCGAGGCACGCGCCGCAGAAAGCGCCCCGCGCCGGGGCTGGCTGCACGGCATCCCCATCGCGGTCAAGGATCTGGCGCAGGTCGCCGGTCTGCGCACGACCTGGGGTTCGCCCCTGTTCGCGGATTTCGTGGCCGAGCAGGACGATCTGGTGCCCGCGCGGATGCGGGCGGCCGGGGCGATCTTTGTCGGCAAGACCAACACGCCGGAATGGGGGCTTGGCTCACATAGTTTCAATCCGGTCTTCGGGGTCACCGGTAATCCCTATGATCCCGCGCTGTCGGCAGGCGGGTCCTCGGGCGGGGCTGCGGCGGCGCTTGCGGCGCGGATGCAATGGGTCTGCGACGGCTCGGATATGATGGGCAGCCTGCGCAACCCGGCGGCATTCTGCAATGTCTATGGCTTTCGTCCAAGCTGGGGTCTGGTTCCGGGAGAGGCCCTGGGCGACGGTTTCATGGCGACGATGGCGACATCAGGCCCCATGGCGCGCAATGTCGAGGATCTGGCCCGCCTGTTGCAGACCATCGCCGGCCCGAACCCGGACATGCCGTTCGACCGCCCGAACCAGCCCTTTGCCGACATGCTGGACCGCCCGGTGAAGGGGTTGCGGATCGGTTGGCTGGGTGATTGGGGCGGCGCCTATCCCTGCGAGCCGGGTATTCAGCAGATCTGCCGCGCCGCGCTGGACCAAATGCAGGATCTGGGCGCAGAGATTGTCGATCTGCCCGCGCCCTTTCCAGCCGACCGGCTTTGGGACGCCTGGGTCACGATCCGTTCCGTGCTGAATGCCGGCGCCAAGCGGCGGCTTTATGACGACCCGACCCGACGGGCGCAACTTAGCCCCGAGGCGATCTGGGAAATCGAAACCGGCCGCCAGGTGACCACCGACCGGCTTTATGCCGCCAGCGAACAGCGCTCGGCCTGGTATCGGCGGCTTGCAGGGCTGTTCGGACAGGTAGACCTGATCGCGCTTCCCTCGGCGCAGGTCTGGCCCTTTGACAAGACCTTGCGCCGGCCCGTTACCGCCGGGGGCAGGGCGCTGGACACCTATCATCGTTGGATGGAAGTCGTGGTGCCGGTCAGCCTTGCCGGCCTGCCCTGCCTTTCGGTTCCGGTTGGCTTTGGCGCGGCCGGGCTGCCCATGGGAATGCAGCTGGCCGGGCCTGTCGGCGCGGATGCACTGGTTCTGGCCATGGGGCAGGCCTGGGACCGGGCGACGGGCTGGCCGCAGAACATGCCGCCCGCGATCTGACGGATCAGTGCCTGTCGCATGATGCCGGTCAGGTTCCGGCAAGGGCCGAGACAGGCTGCCTTTGGCGGACTGGTTCCGATGCCAAGATGAACCTGACAATCCGCCAGCAAACAAAGCCGTTTCCAGAACCGTCCTTACCGCCCTTACCGGGCTTTCCGCCGGCGGACCGGGGCGTGTGGCCATCGGCCTTTCATGCCTGCTGCGGGTCTAGGCCGCCTGCACCGCCGGGGCCCGCATCACCCTGTTCCGGCCCAGTGATTTCGCAGCCAGCATGGCGTGGTCGGCGCGATCCAGCGCATCCTCGGCCAGGCGCGCCGGGTCGATTCGCTGACCGGTCACCCCGCCCGAGGCAATGCCGATGGACAGCGTGACAGCCAATTCTCCGCCCCCGACCCGCATTGGCAGGGCGATCGGCCGGCTCATGACCTCTTGCCGGACGATTTCGGCAAGCTGCGCCGCCTGATCCGCGTCGGTCATTGGCAGCACCGCGACAAATTCCTCGCCGCCGACGCGGGCGGTCATGCCACGATCTGCGACGGCCCTTCCGATCCGCGTTGCGACCTCGACAAGGACGGCGTCGCCCGCAGCATGGCCAAAATGGTCGTTGATCAGCTTGAACCGGTCCAGATCCATCGCCAGAACCGAAAACGCTCGCCCCTGATCCTGCGCGTCCTGCGCGATGGCGGTCAGCCGCGGCAGGGCATAGCGCCGGTTGTAAAGGCCGGTCAGCGGATCGGTCATCGCCCACAGACGGTGCCGCTCGGCCTCGGCGCGGCGGCGGTCGGCCAGTCGTTTGCGCCGGATCTGCGCCTTGATCAACATTGCCGTCGCCTCGACCATGGTTTCAGATTGCAGGGATACCGGAATGGTTTCGCCCGCCCCCAGATCCAGGGCGATGGTGACAAGATCCGAGCGCCCCTCGGGCACCGCGATGATGAAGGATGAATCACGGGACGCATTGCGCGAGCGGAGTTCGGCCAGCAGGCGCAACCCCTCACCCGGATGTTCGAGATCGGTGGCGATGACGTAAAGCTCTGCCGCGTTTTCGCGTGCGACGGCTGCCAGCGCCTGTTCGGCGTCGTTCACCGTAAAACGGCAGGGAAGATGTTGCGACAGAAGGTGCTTCCAGCCAAGCGCCCGGCCCGGCGTATCGGCAACCAGCGTGACATCGCCGCGAATCGGGCCGTCAAAGGTGGCCGGCGCCTCGGCCATGCCAACCACCGAGGCCAGCATGTCATTCTGCCGCAACAGGCCGCGAATCCGGGCCAGCAACAGATGTTCGTCGACCCTGGGTTCCAGCACTGCGGCGGCCCCTGCGCCAAGCGCGTCGATCAGGCGGTTCGATTCGCATTGCAGCAACAGCGGGATCTGCGCTGTTGCAGGATTTTGGGCCAGCATTCGGCACAGCGCCACGGGATCCTCGCCGCAAAGCGAAGAACCAAGGATGACAAGATCGGGCTGCTGCTGTGCGGCTAGAACCAGGACCTGCTGGGGCGAAGTCGCCGTCAGCACGTCGTAGCAAGCGGCGGAAAGTCTGACCTTCAACGTGATTCTGTTGGTGGCCAACCCGTCTGCGATAAGGATGCGTCCGGTCATTTTGGGGGTCGTTTCCTGCTTGCTCTGCTTTCGTCAGACAATCGCAAAGAATGTTTAACAAAGGGTTTCCACGGGCTCACGGAAAGCGGATTCATCTTCAAACCGGCGTGAATTTCTGACTGGAAGGCATGAATGCGTCTGGAAAAAAACGTCAAAAATTACTGATATGATTGCAATTTTGCGCCATGCGCGAAATCATCAGGTAACCGTGGCCGTAGGGATCGGGACAGAGATATGCTGACGGAATCCAGGGCGCAGGCGATTGCCGCCGATGCGCTGAGTTTCATCGCCGCGGATGGCGAAATGACGGCGGCCATGCTGGCGGTCTCGGGGTTGCAGGTCGGTGATCTGCGCAAGGCTGCCGAGGGACCGGATTTCGGCATATTCCTGCTGGATTTCATCCTTCAGGACGATCAGCGTGTTCTTGCTTTCGCGGCCAGTCAGGGGGTTCGGCCAGAATCTGTGCTGCATGCGCGCGATCTGCTGACCCATGGTGGACGGCCTGGTGCGTATGAGGATTAAGGTCAATCGCCCGTCGGGTCGTGACGAGGCCTGACGATTTTGGCAGGTCTCGCCCTTCTTTTCGATTTGTTAATATTTCTGGGATAAGGTCAGTTCCGGTGAGGGAAAGATGCACGGTCTGATCAATCGTTCGATCGAAGGTTTCTTGCGCGACACCTATGGTGATGCGTTCTGGGCAGACATTGCCGATGCTTCCGGCATCGACGCCCGTGGTTTTCAAACTGTGCGGCACTATCCCGACACGGTCAGCTATGCGCTGATCAATCATGCGGCCTTGCGTCTGGACAAGCCGGAATCGGAACTGCTTGAAGATCTGGGTGCCTGGTTGGCACGGTTCGAACCGGTCCGTCGGCTGCTGCGCTTTTCTGGAAGCGATTTCATAGATTTCCTGCATACATTGGACGAACTGCAAGGACGCGCACATATGGTGATCCCTGATCTGGGCATGCCGAAGATCAGGGTCGATTCCCCGGCCGATGATGAGGTTAGCGTGGTCATGCCCGATTGCTTCCGCGAATGGCGCAGCGTCATCGCCGGCGTCATCCGCAGCATGGCCGATGACTATGGCGCACTTGGGCTTATCGCGGTCGATGGCAATGCGGTGGTGGTCAAGATCTCGCACGAGGCGTTCAGCGAGGGGCGGGGATTCGAACTGGGTGGCGGATTGGAGCGAGTCGGCGGAGGGGTGCAGTGAACAGGTCCGGCACGCGCCTGAACCGACTGTCCGATTCCGTTGAGATGGCGCAGATCGACAGTGTTTCGGTGACGCCCGCGATGTTGAACGCGTTGTTGCCGATGCATCTGATCGTGGCACCCGATGGTGGAATTGACTCGGCCGGGCCGACATTGCGCAAGATATTGCGGACCGGGGCGGTGCGAATGTCCGATGCCTTTGTCCTTACCCGCCCCGTCGCGCAGGAGGATGAGCACCAGACCTTGTTGCAGGCGGCACAATCCGCCGAGCGGGTATTCCTGCGAATGATCGAGCCGCCCCATCTGACCCTGCGCGGTCACGCTGTCGCCCTGGGTTCGGGCCGGCTGCTGCTGAACCTTGGTTTCGGCATCGGGCTGGCCGATGCCGTTCGCGAGTTGGAGTTGAAGGACAGCGATTTTGCCCCCGCCGAACTGGCGATCGAGTTGCTGTTCCTGCACGAGGCGAACCGGGCTGTCATGGGCGAATTGTCCCGCTTCAACCTGCGCCTGGAAGAGGCGCGCGAAGTTGCCGAAACCCAGGCGTTTTCCGATCCGCTGACCGGTCTTTACAATCGGCGCGGGCTGGAATTGGCGCTGGCGATGGCGCTGCGAGCAGCCAATTCAGGCAATCCGCCGGTGGGTGGGGCTGCCGGGGCGGGGGCTGCCGGCTTTGCCTTGGCCCATTTGGATCTTGATCGTTTCAAAGAGGTGAATGATCAGCATGGTCACGCCGCTGGCGATCAGGTTTTGTGCCGTGTCGCGCGGGTTCTCAGCAGTGAAACCCGCAACAATGACACGGTCGCACGGGTCGGGGGGGATGAATTCGTGCTGATCCTGCCGGGTATGACCAGCGCCCCCGCGCTGGAGCGGTTGTCGGAACGGATCATTGCCGAAATCGAACGGCCCATCATCGTGGATAATGCCGAATGCGGCATTTCGGCCAGTATCGGCATCACCATGTCATCCTTGTACGAGACCCCTCAGGCCGAACAGATGCTGGCCGATGCGGATGCGGCGCTGTACCGTTCGAAAAATGGCGGGCGTGCGCGGGCGAGCTTGCATCAGAGTGACGCTGGCAGCGGAAGCGCGCGGGATACTTAGGCTGCCGTTCCAGCGCGGTCGCCGCCATGTCGCGGGCAAGGGCGGGGTTCCGGGGCTGGTCGAAGGTTGCGCTGCCCGCGCAGGATCAGCCGTGGGTGTCATCGGCGGTCTGTCCGGATTTCAGTTGATTGGCGGTACGGTTTGGGGCCGCGGGCCGGCAGATGCCCCGCTTGGAACATCCGGCTATAGCGGCTAAAGGGCGGTCATGAGACATCATTTCCCCAGGGCCGAGCCCGGTATGCGGATCGGGTTGCTGGGCGGGTCCTTTGATCCGCCGCATGAGGGGCATGTCAACATCACAGAAGAGGCTTTGCGCCGGTTCGAGCTTGACCGCGTCTGGTGGCTGGTCAGCCCTGGCAACCCGCTGAAGGCGCACGGGCCGGCACCTTTGGCCGACCGCATCGCCGCCGGCAGCACCTTGATGCAGGATCCGCGCGTTGTGGTAACGGGTATCGAAGCGGTGCTTGAGACGCGGATGACCGCCGATACCATTGCCGCCTTGCAGCGGCAGTATCCGCTGGTGCGCTTTGTCTGGCTGATGGGCGCCGACAATATGGCGCAGTTCAATCAGTGGGATCGTTGGCGCGAGATTGCGATGCGCGTGCCGATCGGCGTCTTGGCCCGGCCTGGCGCGCGGCTTGCGGCAAGAAACTCGGTCGCGGCGCGTATCCTGTGGTCCAGCCGGTTGCCAGAATATCGGGCACGTGAACTGGCGCTGGCGCAGCCGCCGGCCTGGGTGATGATCAATGTGCCCATGTCGAACCTGTCATCGACGGCGCTGCGGGCCAAGGCCGCCCGCCAGGCCGTCCGAGGCTGACGCCTTGGGGGAATGAGAGAAGGCTGATCATATCTGCGACAGCGCGCGGTCCATCCGGCGATTGCGGCTTTTCGCCTTCTGGCCAAGGGCTATAACGCCAGCAATACAAGACGACGGAGGCATGCCGTGATGCAGGCTTTGAACAGGCGGAAGTTTCTGGCGGCGTCAGCCGGCCTGCTTGGATTGCGTGGCGCAGGTGCGCTGGCACAGGATCTGGCCGGGCAAGGCCTGCCCGCGCGGCCGCCCCGGCGCCCGGTCCCCTCGACCGAGGCGATGATTGCCGGTTCGGATCTGCGGGGCGTGGTTGGATATGCGGCGGCGGACATGGCCACGGGCCGGCTGGTCGAGACAGGCAATGCCGATCTGCCGCTGCCGCCGGCCAGCACGTTGAAGGCGGTAACGGCGCTTTATGCGCTGGACCGCCTGGGGGGCGATTTCCGTTTTCGAACGCGGGTGATCCGGTCGGGCGATCTGCTGATCCTTGCCGGCGGGGGGGATCCGGTGCTGACGACCGATGATCTGGCGCGCCTGGCCGAGGCAACGGCAGCCAGCGGCCAGAAAAGCCCGGCGCGCTTTGCCGTCTGGGGTGGGGCCTTGCCCCGCATCGACGAGTTAGAGCCGGGGCAGGCCGTGCATCTGTCCTATAATCCGGCGATTTCGGGGATGATCCTGAATTTCAACAGGGTCCATCTGGGCTGGCGGCAAAAGGCGGGCGAGTATCAGCTGTCGCTGGAGGCACGGGCGGATGCGCATTCCCCGCGCGCCTATACCATTACGGCCCGTGCGGGCGCGCAGTCGCAGCTTTTCACCTATTCCACCGATGAGCGGAAAGAAAACTGGGTGATCTCGCGCGCGGCCATGGGGCGGCAGGGCAGCCGCTGGTTGCCGGTGCGCCGACCCGAATTGTACGCCGGCGATGTTTTCCAGACGCTGTGCCGGGCCAAGGGTCTGGTTCTGCCCACGCCCGAGGTGATCGACACCCTGCCCGAAGGCGCCGAGATTGCCGCGATCGACAGCCCGCCGCTGCGCCAGATACTGTTGGGGATGATGCGCTATTCCACCAATCTGACGGCCGAGGTTGCCGGGCTGCGGGCCAGCGGGGCGGCGACGGTGGCGGGTTCGGCAGTGGCGATGCAGGAGTGGTGGCAGGCTGCCGGGATCGAGGGCGAAGTCCGTTTTGCCGATCACTCGGGCCTGTCGGCCGAAAGCCGCGTGACCGCGCGCGGGCTGGCGATGTTGATGGCCGGTTATGGCGGGCGCAGCGGGCTGCGCGAGCTGATGAAGGACGCCCCACTGGTCAATGATCTGGGGCGCCAGCCGGGCCAGCGGGCGCGGGTCGAGGCCAAGACCGGGACGCTGAACTTTGTCTCGAATCTGGCGGGCTATGCGGCGGGGCCGGAGGGCAAGGATATTGCCTTTGCGATCCTCTGCGCCGATCTGCCACGTCGCGCGCAGACCGAGGGGCAGGAACTGCCCGCCGGCGTCTCGACCTGGACCAGGCGCGCAAAATCGTTGCAAAGACAGCTTATCGAAGGTTGGGTTGCCCCTGGCCGCGCACCCGCGGCTATAGCTGGCGGTGTCGAACCTGCGCTGACAGTTCAATAGCCGCCGCATGCAGGCGCGAGATGTTCAACTCGTGCCGGATTTCGGCCAGCATGGCGATCTCGCCTTCATACAGCCGGCCATCGGCGGCGCCGACATCGCAGGCCATGGCATAGGCGGTTTCATACAGCCGTTCGGGCAGCGCCTCGCGCACCAGACCAAACAGTGCGTCCAGCCCGTCCTCTTCCTCGAACAGGCTGATCACGGTCTGGCTGACCGGGCGAATGCGGTCGGTATCGTATTCGGCGAAGATCGGCATGTGATCGACCATCCGTTGAATGGCGACCAGTTCGGATGTGCGCATGGTTTCATCCGAGGCAGAGGTGGCGACCATAACGGCAACCAGCGCATCGCAGGGCGAGAAAGAGGGCAGGTCGGTCGTCATGGAAATCTCCGTTCTTTGAGGGCAAATTATTGACGATCCGCCGGGGTTTCAATAAGCCCGCCGCACCTGATCTGACGGAGATTTCCCATGACCACCCTGCGCGATGCCGCAATGACCTCCAAGGCCTGGCCCTTTGAAGAGGCGCGCCGGGTGTTGAAACGCTATGAAAAGGCGCCGCCGGAAAAGGGGTATGTGCTGTTCGAGACAGGCTATGGCCCCTCGGGCCTGCCCCATATCGGCACCTTTGGCGAGGTGGCGCGGACGACGATGATCCGCCGCGCCTTTGAGGTGATCAGCGACATTCCGACCCGGCTGATCTGCTTCTCGGACGATCTGGACGGGATGCGCAAGGTGCCGGAAAACGTGCCGAACACGGATATGCTGAAGCAGCATTTGCAAGAGCCGCTGACCACGGTGCCCGATCCGTTCGGTGAATTCCCCAGCTTTGGCGACCATAACAACGCCATGCTGCGCCGGTTCCTGGATACCTTTGGCTTCCAGTATGAATTCGTCAGCGCGACCGAGTTCTATCGCAGCGGCCAGTTCGACGACACGCTGCTGCTGGCCGCCGAACGCTATGACGCGATCATGGAGGTGATGCTGGCATCCCTGCGCGAGGAACGTCAGCAGACCTATAGCTGCTTCCTGCCGATCAGCCCCAAGACGGGCCGGGTCCTTTATGTGCCGATCAAGCATGTGGACGCCAAGAACGGCACCATCACCTATGACGACGAGGAGGGCGTGGAAACCACGCTGCCCGTCACCGGCGGCAATGTGAAGCTGCAATGGAAGCCCGATTTCGGTGCGCGTTGGGCCGCGCTGGATGTCGATTTCGAGATGTATGGCAAGGATCACAGCACCAATACGCCGATCTATGACGGCATTTGCGAGATCCTGGGCGGGCGCAAGCCTGAACATTTCACCTATGAGCTGTTCCTGGATCAGCACGGGCAAAAGATCAGCAAATCAAAGGGTAACGGGCTTTCCATCGACGAATGGCTGACCTATGCTGCGACCGAAAGCCTGTCCTACTTCATGTATCAGAAGCCCAAGACGGCCAAGCGGATGTATTTCGATGTCATCCCCAAGGCGGTGGATGAATATCACCAGCAGCTGCGCGCCTATCCCGACCAGACGCCCGATCAGCAGGCCGCGAACCCGGTCTGGCACATTCATGGCGGCGACGTGCCGGCCTCGGATATGGTGGTGCCGTTCCAGATGCTGCTGAACCTCGCCTCGGTGGCCGGGGCCAAGGACAAGGATGGGCTGTGGGGCTTTATCCGCCGCTATGCCCCCGAGGCCAGCCCCGAGACGCATCCCGGTCTGGATCAGGCGGCGGGCTTTGCCGTGCGCTATTTCAACGATTTCGTCGCACCCGAGCGGGTGTTCCGCGCGCCGACCGAGATCGAGCGTCGCGCCATCGAGGATCTGGCCGGCCGGCTGGCCGCATGGGCTCAGCCCGCGGACCCCGAGGCGCTGCAATCCATGGTCTTTGCCGTCGGCAAGGATCACGGGTTCGAGCCGTTGCGGGATTGGTTCGGCGCGCTTTATCAGGTGCTGCTGGGTGCCGATCAGGGGCCGCGTTTCGGTGGTTTCATCGCGCTTTATGGCATTGACGAAACCCGCACCCTGATCGAGCGGGCGCTGGCGGGCGAGCTGATCGCCAAGACCGAAGCCTGATCCTGCCGCCATCACCTGTTGCGCGTCGCCATGTTGCGGCGCGCGCAGGGGTTACCGGGCGTTAACACTTTCTCAACTATTTCTTTACCCGGTCATGCGGCCTGCCACCGGCGGGCATGAATTCGGGAGATGGTTGATGAATATTGCGATCACGGACGGGCTGCAACTGATGCCTCCGGCTTTTCGGGCGGGGCTTTCAGTCTGGTCCAGCGGGGACGGCACGCCGGGCAGCGCGACATGGGCGAGTGCGTCGAACGCGGCGATCGTGCCGGCCGATCAGGATTTCGGCACCTGCCTGGAAATCATCAAGACCAGTACCACCACACGCATCCGCTTCAAGGGCGAGACGCCGATGATCCCCGGCGTCTATCTGCGCATCTCGGCCCGGCTGAAGGCGATGGCTGGTGCGCGGCCCAGTGTGCGCATTGCCGGTTGGGCAGGCGACGGGCAGCGCAATCATGTGGACGGCCTGCCGGAAACCGGGCAGGCAGTGGCGCTGCCCGGCTATGGCCAGATCATCGAGGTCAGCGCCATCGTCGGCGTGGGTGCCCGCAACGGCGTCGATCTTAGTTGGGGGGCACAGCCGGTCTATGGCCATTTCGGGCTGGATCTGACCGGCTCGAACGGCGGCGCGGTGCGCATCGAATCCATCCGCATCGAGGATGTCACCTCGGCCTTCCTGCCCGAGCTGATCGACTGGGTCGATGTGCGTGATTTCGGTGCCGTCGGCAATGGCGTTGCCGATGATCGGGCGGCGTTTCTGGCCGCCGATAGTGCCAGCCAGGGGCGCGAAATCCTGGTGCCGGAAGGCGTGTTCCGCATCGGAAGCACGCTGTCGATCAACGCGCCGATCCGCTTTGTCGGTCGCTTGACCGCGCCAACCGATGCCCGCATTTCCTTTCTGCAAAGCTTTGATTTTCCGACCTATGCCGATGCTTTCGCGGATGAGACATTGGGGCTGAAGAAGGCCATCCAGGCCCTGCTTGGTTTTACGGACCATGTCTCGCTGGACCTGCGCGGTCGACGGGTCGACCTGACCGAACCGGTCGTCGTCAGCGAAGTCGCGCCGGGGGTGCAGAACTTTTTCAACCGCCGCAACATCATCAATGGCGAGATCCGTCTGGTCGAGGGCCCTGCCTGGAATACCCGCATCGTGACCAGCCAGGCTACCTATGACACCGCGGATTCCCAGACGCTGAGCAATGTCATCAACGTCGCCGCCATCGAGGTCGGCAGCCGCATCGAGGGCAATGGCGTCGGCCGCGAGGTCTATGTCAGCGGGCGCGATGTGGCGCAGCGGACGCTGACCCTGTCTGCGCCGCTTCATGGCGGGTCTGGAACGCGCAGCTATACCTTCCACCGCTATCGCTATGCGCTGGATTTCTCGGATGTGAATCAGATTCAGCGGTTCGGTTTTTCCGGCATCGTCTTCAACTGCGACAGCATCGGCAGCGCGGTCATGTTGCCGGGCACAGGGGGGCTGTTCTCGTTCCGCGACTGCATGTTCGAGGCGCCCAAGGATCGCGGGATCACCTCGATCGGGCGCGGATGTCAGGGGCTGCTGGTCGATCAGTGTGATTTCAGGTCCAGCGAAACCGCGCTGCTGGCCCATGAGCGCAAGTCGATCGCGATCAATGTGAACGCCAACGATGCCAAGATCCGCCACAACCGCTTTGTCCGGTTCGCGCATTTCATGGTGACCTATGGCGGCGGCCATATCATCACCGGCAATCACTGGTTCCAGGGCGATGCTTCCGAGGACGGGCTGCGCACGGCCGGGCTGGTGCTGACCCAGGTGAACCCGATGATCACCATCAGCGGCAACTATGTCGACAATGCCTCGATCGAGTGGACCAACGAACATTCGGTCGACCCGGCCTTTGTCGGTGGTGGCCACAGCTTTGGCGGGCTGACCATTTCGAACAACACCTTCCTGTGCGACAAGACCGTCGCCTGGTTTTCCTGGCTGGTGATCAAGCCTTTCGGATCGGGTCAGTTCGTTCACGGGATGAACGTGTCGGGCAATGTGTTCAAATCGCTTTATACAAAGGTCGACCGGATCGAGCGGGTCGACACCACCCACGCGGATCTGGACTATACCCGGATGCGGAATATCCGCTTTTCCGGTAACAGCCTGATCGGGGTAAAGACCTATGTTGAAAACCCGGTGACCGTCACCCACACCCAGAACACGGCCAGCCGCAGCTGGACCTTGCCGGCCATCGAGGGGCTGCCCTTCCTGGGCTGGGCAAAGGTGGTGCAATCGGTGGTCCTGACCGCGGCGCTGACCCAGGATAGCGGGGCGCAGGTCTATGAGATGCCCTGGCTTCAGACCTCGCTTGGCGCAACCAAGCGGCAGGTCCGGCTGAACTGGGGAACCGCCGTCAAGGGGCGGGTGTCGCTGCAATTGCGTATGGATAACCCCGACTGACAGGTTCCGGTCAGTCCCTGCTGCCGGTCCGCCGGCCCGCGCCGCCGCAGTCTGACTGCGGCGGCGTTTCGGTATCTGGACCAAAGTACTGCTCTCATTCTTGTGAATGATTTACAATTATCTTCTAATCTTGGTGAATAAATTTACAAAACTTTCCTTATAAAAAAATGATTTACGCGAATGGGTGGTTTGTGATTAACATTCTTCGAAACCCGTGATCCGGGTTCGTCCGCCGGGCCAGCCGGCGGGGGATCGGATCCGGCGCGCAGACCATGAGGAGGGGGATGTCATGAGTGCGGAAGCCATTGAAAAGCATGCTATTCCGGCAGGATTTGAGAATGCCCATGCCGGGCCGGAGGATTATCGCCGGCTTTACGCCGAATCGATTGACGACCCGAGCGGGTTCTGGGGTCGCGAGGGCAAGCGGCTGGACTGGATCAGGCCCTATACCAGGGTGAAGGACACTGATTTCACCTTTGGCAATGTCAGCATCAAATGGTTCGAGGACGGGCAGCTGAACGTCTCGGCCAATTGCATCGACCGGCATCTGGCGACGCGGGGCGATCAGACCGCCATCATCTTCGAACCCGATAATCCCGCCGATCCGGCTCAGCACATCACCTATCGCGAATTGTCGCGGCAGGTGAACAAGATGGCCAATGTGCTGCGCGATCTGGGCGTCAAGCGCGGCGACCGGGTGGTGCTGTATCTGCCGATGATCCCCGAGGCGGCCTATGCCATGCTGGCCTGCACCCGGATCGGTGCGATCCATTCCATCGTTTTCGCCGGGTTCAGTCCCGATGCATTGGCCAACCGGATCAACGATTCGGGCGCCAATATCGTGATCACCGCAGACGAGGCGCCCCGTGGCGGGCGCAAGACCGGGCTGAAATCCAATGCCGATGCGGCGCTTTTGCATTGCAGTGACAGGGTGAAGTGCCTGGTGGTCAAGCATACGGGCGGCCAGACCACCTGGACCGAGGGCCGCGACATCGACCTGAAGGCACTGATGGCCGATGCCAGCGATCAATGCGCGCCCGAGGCGATGAATGCCGAGGATCCGCTGTTCATCCTTTACACCAGCGGTTCGACCGGCAAGCCCAAGGGCGTAGTCCATACGACCGGCGGCTATCTGGTCTTTGCCGCGATGACGCATCAATACACCTTCGACTATCAGGAAGGCGACATCTACTGGTGCACGGCCGATGTGGGCTGGGTCACGGGCCACAGCTATATCGTCTATGGGCCGCTGGCCAATGGCGCGACCACGCTGATGTTCGAGGGCGTGCCGACCTGGCCCGATGCCGGCCGCTTCTGGGAAGTCTGCGCCAAGCACAAGGTCAACCAGTTCTATACTGCGCCCACCGCAATCCGGGCGCTGATGGGCAAGGGACCGGAATTTGTCGACAAGCACGACCTGTCCAGCCTGCGCCTGCTGGGCACCGTGGGCGAGCCGATCAACCCCGAGGCCTGGAACTGGTATAACGAACATGTCGGCAAGGGGCGCTGCCCGATCGTCGACACCTGGTGGCAGACCGAAACCGGCGGTCATCTGATTACACCCCTGCCGGGCGCCATCGAGACCAAGGCCGGTTCGGCCACCGTGCCCTTCTTTGGCGTCAAGCCCGAGGTGCTGGAGGCCGAAAGCGCCAAGGTCGTCACCGGCAACCCCGCCGAGGGGGTCTTGTGCATCGCCGACAGCTGGCCCGGCCAGATGCGCACCGTCTGGGGCGATCATCAGCGCTTCATGGAGACCTATTTTCAGCAATATCCCGGCTATTACTTCACCGGCGACGGCTGCCGCCGGGACGAGGACGGCTATTACTGGATCACCGGCCGCGTCGATGACGTGATCAACGTTTCGGGGCACCGCATGGGCACGGCCGAGGTCGAAAGCGCGCTGGTTGCGCATGAAATGGTCGCCGAGGCTGCCGTCGTGGGCTATCCGCATCCGGTCAAGGGGCAGGGCATCTATGCCTATGTCACGCTGATGAACGGTGTCGAGCCGACCGAGGAACTGCGCGCCGAGCTGGAAAAATGGGTCCGCACGGAAATCGGGCCCATCGCCAAGCCAGACCTGATCCAATGGGCGCCGGGTATGCCCAAGACGCGGTCCGGCAAGATCATGCGCCGCATCCTGCGCAAGATTGCCGAAAATGACTTTGGCGCCTTGGGCGACACCTCGACCCTGGCCGAGCCAGAGGTGGTCGACGAGTTGATCGCAAATCGCATGAACCGGGGCTGACCCGCGCCCCGGCCATCGCGTCCCGGCCCATCCGCCGGGAACCGGGACGCGAAACAAATGCAAGGGCGGAGCGAGGGACATGTCTGAACAGGGAGGAACCTAGGACATGAGTGACAGACAATCATCAAATGCCTATTGGCAGGCCAATCTACGGATCATCTGGATCTGCCTCGCCATCTGGGCGCTGGTGTCCTATGGCTTCGGGATCATCCTGCGGCCGCTGGTATCGGGCATCAAGGTCGGCGGCACGGATCTGGGCTTCTGGTTCGCCCAGCAAGGCTCGATCCTGGTCTTTATCGTGCTGATCTTCTGGTACGCGGCGCGGATGAACCGCCTGGACCGCGAACATGGCGTCGACGAGTAGGGGGCGAAGATGGATCAGTTTACGCTAAACCTTATCGTCATCGGTCTCAGCTTCGCGCTGTATATCGGTATCGCCATTTATACCCGCGCCGGATCGACGTCCGAGTTCTATGCCGCGAACCGGGGTGTCAGCCCGGTCATGAACGGCATGGCGACCGCGGCCGATTGGATGTCGGCCGCGTCTTTCATTTCGATGGCCGGCCTGATCGCCTTTACCGGCTATGACAACTCGACCTACCTGATGGGCTGGACCGGCGGCTATGTGCTGCTGGCGCTGCTGCTGGCGCCCTATCTGCGCAAATTCGGCAAGTTCACCGTTCCGGAATTCATCGGCGACCGCTTCTATTCGCAGACCGCGCGGATCATCGGCGTGATCTGCCTTCTGGTCATCTCGATCACCTATGTGATTGGCCAGATGACCGGCGTGGGCGTGACCTTCTCGCGCTATCTGGAAGTGTCGAACTCGACCGGGCTGTGGATCGGTGCGGCGCTGGTGTTCTGCTATGCGGTTCTGGGCGGGATGAAGGGCATCACCTATACGCAGGTGGCCCAATATGTCGTGCTGATCATCGCCTATACGATCCCGGCGATGTTCATCGCGATGCAGCTGACCGGCCATGTTCTGCCGCAGACCGGGCTGTTTGGCACCCATGACGCATCGGGCGCCAAGTTCCTGGCCAAGCTGGATCAGGTCGTCACCGATCTGGGCTTTGCCAACTATACCGGCCACCACAAATCCACGCTGGACATGGTTCTGTTCACCCTGGCGCTGATGATCGGCACGGCGGGTCTGCCCCATGTCATCATCCGCTTCTTCACCGTGCCGAAAGTGTCGGATGCGCGGGCCTCGGCCGGTTGGGCGCTGGTCTTTATCGCGCTGCTCTACACCGTTGCGCCTGCCGTGGGTTCGATGGCGCGCTTCAACCTGACCGCGACGATGTGGCCGGGTGCCGTGACCGGAACCGAGGCCGGCTCGACCTTCTCGGAACCTGCCGTCTCGCTGGAACAGATCGAAAACGCGCCCGAACTGCAATGGATGCGGAACTGGCAGACCACCGGCCTCTTGGGCTGGGAGGACAAGAACGGCGACGGTCTGATCCAGTATTACAACGAGGCCGGTGCCGAAGGCGCACCGATCGCGGAACAGATCACCGCGCAGAACCTGCAAGGGAACGAACTGACCACCGTGAACAATGACATCATGGTGCTGGCCAACCCGGAAATCGCCAACCTGCCGGGCTGGGTCATCGCGGTCGTCGCGGCGGGTGGTCTTGCGGCTGCGCTGTCCACGGCGGCGGGCCTGTTGCTGGCCATCTCGGGGGCGGTGTCGCACGACCTGATCAAGGGCGCAATCAACCCCGGCATCAGCGAAAAGGGCGAGCTGTTCGCGGCCCGCGTCTCGATGGCGGTGTCGATCCTTGTGGCGACGATCCTGGGCCTGAACCCGCCAGGGTTTGCGGCGCAGACCGTGGCGCTGGCCTTTGGTCTTGCCGCCAGCTCGATCTTCCCGGTTCTGATGATGGGCATCTTCAGCAAGCGCATCAACAAGCAGGGCGCGATCTGGGGCATGCTGGCGGGCATCCTGTCGACGCTGATCTATATCTTCACCTACAAGGGCTGGTTCTTCATCTCGGGCACCAACATGCTGGAAGATACCGCCGCGAACTGGCTGTTCGGCATTTCGCCGGCCTCGTTCGGGACCATCGGCGCGCTGATCAACTTCGCCGTGGCCTATGTCGTCTCGAACGCGACCGAGGAGCCGCCGGTCGAGGTGATCGAGCTGGTCGAATCCATCCGCGTTCCGCGCGGTGCGGGCGGTGCGATCGACCACTGATCTGATGACAATGCCGCGCCCCCCGGCAAAGGGGGGCGCGGTTTCCTTATTCGGGATCCGGGCAACATGTCGGACGTCATCGACTTCATCGCTTCTGTCCATCCCTATGACAGCCTGTCGCGGGACGAGTTGGCGCAGGTCGCCGACTTCTTCAGCCGCAGGCAGGTGCCGGCCGGCGAGGTCGTCTATGAATATGGCGATCCGCTGCCCGGCATCTGGCTGATCGAACAGGGCCGGATCGCGGTGACAGATCGCAACGGGGATTCGGTATCGGAACTGGGGCCGCGCAACAGCTTTGGCGAACGCGGCCTGCTGCGTGGCGGATCGGCGGTGACGACGGCGCGGGTGACCGAGGACGCGACCCTGTGGATGCTGCCGCGTGAAACGCTGCTGGGTCTGATCGCGCAGAACCGCGCTGTTGCCCGGTTCTTCGACCGGGGGCGTGCCGCGCGGCCGCGTGGCGCCGAGATCGCGACGCTGAAGGTATCCGACCTGCTGACGCGCAAGCCGATTTCCTGCCCGCCCGAAACCTCTGTGGCCGAGGCCGCGCGGATCATGCGCGACGCCCGCGTCAGCAGCATCGGCGTGACCCAGGGCGACCGGCTGCTGGGCCTGGTTACCATTCGCGACATGTCCAATCGCGTCGTCGCGGCGGGGTTGGATCATGGACAGCCGGTCAGTCAGGTGATGACGGCCGATCCCTATACGCTGCCGCCGCAGGCTTTGGGCTATGACGTGCTGAACGTGATGCTGGAACGCCGCGTGGGGCATTTGCCGGTGGTGGATCGGGGCCGTTTCGTCGGCATGATCAGCCAGACCGACCTGACCCGCGTGCAGGCGATCAGCGCCTCGGTGCTGATCCGCGATCTGGTCGATGCCGAAACTGCCGAGGACATGGCCCGCATCACCGCTCGCGTGCCGGAACTGCTGGTCAGTCTGGTGGCCGCGCATCAGCGCCACGAGGTGATCACCCGCATGATCACCGACATCACCGATGCCGTGACCCGACGCCTGCTGATCCTGGCCGAGGCGCAGCTGGGCCCCGCGCCGGCGCGCTGGCTGTGGGCGGCCTGCGGCAGCCAGGGCCGGCAGGAACAGACCGGCATCAGCGATCAGGACAATTGCCTGATCCTGGAAGAGGGCGCCAATCCGGCCGATCCCTGGTTCAAGGCATTGGCCCGCTTCGTCAGCGACGGGTTGAACACGGCGGGCTTTGTCTATTGCCCCGGCGACATGATGGCGACCAACCCGCGCTGGCGGCAGCCCGTCCCGGTGTGGCGCAGCTATTTCCGCGGCTGGATCGAACGGCCCAGCCCCGAGGCGCAGATGCTGGCCTCGGTGATGTTCGACCTGCGTGCCATCGGCGGCGATGACGCGCTGTTGCAGGGCTTGCAGGCCGAGACGCTGGACATGGCCTCGAAGAACTCGATCTTTGTGGCGCATATGATCTCGAACTCGTTGAAACACCGGCCACCGCTTGGGATGATCGGCGGTTTCGCCACCATCCGCTCGGGCGAGCATCGCCACCATATCGACATGAAGCATAACGGCGTGGTGCCCGTGGCCGATCTGGCCCGCGTCTATGCCTTGCAGGGGCGGGTGACGGCGGTGAACACCCGCGCCCGCCTGCTGGAGGCCGAGGACAATGGCGTCATCTCGGGCAGCGGTGCGCGCGATCTGATCGCCGCCTATGACCTGATCCAGACGCTGCGGCTGGAAAATCAGGCGCATCTGATCCGCTCGGGCCGGGTGCCCGACAATTATCTGTCGCCCTCGGATCTGCCCGATTTCGAGCGCAGCCATCTGCGCGATGCCTTTGTCGTGGTGCGCGGGATGCAATCGGCCATCGGCCAGGGAAAGGGAATGCTGGGATGAGCGGTATCGGAATCGAATTGCTCGGGGTGATCGCCGTCGGCATTGGCGCTGCGGCGCTGCTTTATGCGGCCATGCACGCGGCGCGCAAGGCCGGGCTGGTGCTGCCGCGCTGGCTGCTGCCGGCGGGGATCGGGCTGGCCATGGTGACCTATTCGATCTGGAACGACTATGCCTGGTATGGCCGCGCGACCGATCGGCTGCCCGAAGGCGCGCAGATCCTGCTGACCGGCACCGAAAGCCAGCCCTGGGCGCCCTGGACCTATCTGTTCCCGATCACCACGCGCTTTGCCGCGCTGGATCCTGCCAGCATCCGCGAAGGCGAAGGCGAGGGCGACATGGCGCAGGCGCAGATCACCCTGGTCGAGCGGCGCGGCCCGATGCTGGTGGTGGGGCAGGAATTTGACTGCTCGAACCGGCGCATCCGGCCCGGCCGCGGCGACTGGCAGGCCGCGGCCCCCGACGATCCTGCCTATGCGTTCGTTTGTGAAGGAGGGGGATGATGGCGCGTATCATGGTGATCGAGGACGAGGACAATATCGCATTGGCGCTGGACTATCTGTTGTCGCGCGATGGTCATGACCATTCGCGCATGGCGACCGGCGCAGGGGCGGTGGCCGCAATTCGGGCAGCGCGGCCCGATCTGGTTTTGCTGGATGTCATGCTGCCCGAAGTGTCCGGCTATCAGATCGTGCAGGAGATGCGGGCCGATCCGGCCCTGTCGGATACGCGGGTGCTGCTGATGACGGCGCGCGGATCGGTGGTGGAGCGACGCAAGGGGCTGGCGCTTGGGGCCGACGGCTTCATCGCCAAGCCGTTCGAGCTGTCGGAACTGCGCGCTGAAATGGCGCGGCTGTTGCAGGCACCGTGCTGACGCAGCTTTCCCTCCGGCTGCGGGTCCTGCTGGTATTCGCGGGGCTGGCCGCCGCTGTTCTGTCAGTGATTGCCTTCGCCCTGTGGGTCGAGGCCGCGCGCCTGGCCGAGGCCGGCGTGACCATCGAGCGCGCCTTTTCACCCATGATCCTGGCAGGGTTCGTCGCGGGGCTTGGTGCCTTGCTGGCGATTGTCGGGGTCTGGTTCCTGTTTGATCGCAACGTCGCACGGCCGATCGAGACATTGGCCGGGGGGCTGCGCACCGGGCAATCGCCGGATCTGGGCCAGGCGCGCTATCTGGCCGATCTTGGCCCGGCTGCGCGGGATGCGGCCGAGGCGCGGGCGCGGTCGGCCGAGGCGCTGGCCGAGGCGGTGCAGGACCACGCGGCCGAACAGGCGCGGGAAAAGGCGACGCTGGAATCCATCCTGTCCGATTTCGGTGCCGGTGCGGTGATCAGCGATGATCGCGGGCGGGTGGTGTTTTACAACGCCGCCGCCGCGCGCATGTTGCCGGGCCTGGGTCTTGACCGGCCGCTGGATCGCCAGCTGCGCGCCGGCGCGCTGGATGCGGCGCGGGCGAGACTGGCGGGCGGCGGGGTCGAGGCGACCGACCTGACCGCGCTGACCAGTGGCGGGGCACGGCTTTCGGGGCGGATGCGGCTGGTGGAACATGGCACCCTGCTGATCCTGCGCGATCGGCCCGCCGACAGTCCGCAGCCTCGTGCTGCCATCGAATCCCTGCGCCGCCACGCCGCTACGCTGGTGCCCATGCTAGAGGCGCTGGACGGCCCCATCCCGCCGGCATTGGCGCAGGCGATCCGCGCCGAGGGCCATGGCCTTGCCACTGCCACCCGCGCCCTGTCCGAGGCCAGCGCCCAGGCCCTTCCTGCCGCGCAGGCGCTGCTGAGCGAACTGCTGACCGGGTTGAAGCTTGCGCCAGATGCGGCGCCGGATGGCGACGACGATGGCAGCATCGCCAGCTTGCCGCGCATCCGCATGCAGGCAGAGGCCGGGCCGGTGAATGCGCTGCTGCGTCTGCTGGATACACGGCTGCGCCAGTTAGGACAGCATCCGCGGGTGGTGATCGAGGGCAGCGACGACCCGGCCGAATTGCGGCTGATCCTGACCTGGCAGGGCGATGTCCTGCCCATGGATCTGCTGGAAAGCTGGCTGGCGCATGCCCCCGATCCCGACCAGCCCGAGCTTTCCGGCGCCGATGTTCTGGCCGGCCATGGCACAGGCATCTGGGCCGAGCCGGGCAGGGACGGCGCGGCCCGGCTGGTTCTGCCGCTGCCGCGTGCGGCCGAGGCGGCGGGCTTGGACAGCGGGCTGACCTATGATTTCGCACTGGCGGGCCGGGCGGCGGCATCATCGCGGCTGACCGACCTGACCTGCGTGGTCTTTGATACCGAAACCACCGGGCTGGACCCGTCCAGCGATCGCATCGTGCAGATCGCCGGGCTGCGGATCGCCGGCGGCCGGCTGACGGGCGAGCGTTTTGACACTCTGGTCAATCCCGGCCGCCCGATTCCGCCCGGATCGACCCAGATCCACGGCATCACTGACGCCATGGTCACTGATGCGCCCGGCACGGCGGCGGCGCTGACGGCCTTTCGCCATTTCACCGAGGACGCCACGCTGATCGCCCATAATGCGCCCTTCGACATGGCTTTCCTGCGCCGCGCCGCGCCCGAGACCGGCGCGCATTTCGACAATCAGATCCTTGATACGGTGCTGCTGTCGGTCATGCTTTGGGGGCAATCGGTGCCGCATACACTGGATGCGATCTGCGAAAGATTGCAGATCGTCATTCCACCCGAACGGCGCCACACCGCGATGGGCGACACCGAGGCCACCGCGCGGGCCTTTCTGCGTCTGGTCCCGGCTCTGGTCGCCAAGGGGATCGAACGGTTCGAGGATGTCCAGACCCAGGCCCACAAGCATCGCCGCCTGATCGAGAACGCCAATCTGATGAAGTGAACCGTGCCCTGTGGCTGGAAATAAGCTTTGGCAGGATCTGGAATATCCGATCGGTGGTAGAGGATATTATCAAAGCAAGACTATTTTCATATTTTCCCTGTATTTTGGGATAGATGGCGGAAAAGGCGGTGGACATGCTTTGCCCGCAAGACATAAAATCCGTCCTGGGGGTGCTGAAATATTCGTGTTTTGGGATGAAAAAGATCAGCGGAATGGCGGTCGGGATATGCAAGGGCGCGACCCTTGTGTTTTCTGCCTTTGAAAGCAATGGCGAGATGTGGACGGGCGAGGGGCCCAGGCTGGCCAGCTATACCGTCCGCTTTGACGAGCCATTCCTGGCCGAGCCGGTCGTGCATGTCAGCATGAACATGTGGGATATGGGCGCCTCGCAGAACGCGCGCGCCGATATTTCTGCCGAGGAAGTCACGGCCGAAGGCTTTCGGATCGTGTTTCGGACCTGGGGCGATACCAAGGTGGCGCGGGTGCGTGCCGAATGGCTGGCCATCGGGCCGGTCCGGCATAACGACGATTTCGTCGACATCTAGGCACAGCCGAGCCGCCGCTGCGCTGCCCTAGCCCCGATCCAGATTTATGCCGATCAGCCCGGCAACCTGCGCCGGGTGGGTGATCGGCAGCATATGGCCCGCATCGGGCACAGTGGCGCGGCCGACATCGGGCAAGCGGGCGGCCAGGGCCTCGGCGATTGCGGCGATGACCGGCGGCGATTTCGCGCCCGAGATCAGCATCACTGGCGCATCCACCGCCTCCAGCCCGCCCTCGCGCAGGATATTCGCGCCATCCTGCAACAAGGTGTCGTGGGTTCCGGCCACAAGCTCGATCTGCCGTGTCATCTGCTGTCGGATCGGGGCGGGCAGCGCGTCAAAGGGCTGATCGCCCCAGATCGACAGAAAGGCGCGGGCGGCCTGTTCGGTCTGGCCCTGTGCCACCAATCCGCGCAGCAGGTCGCCCAGCTGGGTTTCCTCGGGGATGGGGGCGGCGGCGAAAAGCACCGGCTCGATCAGGGTCAGGGTGCGGATCGCCTCGGGCGCGGCCACGGCGATGCGCAGGGCGACGGTGGCACCGAAGCTATGGCCGATCAGGTCCAGCGGGCGGTCGATCATGGAAGCGGCGATGCGGGTGACGGCGGTATGCAGATCGGAATCGCCCGGCTGTGGGGCCCAGTCATCGCTGCGCCCGTGACCCGGCATGTCAAAGCCGCGCAGGTCGATGCGCCCGTCCAGATCCCTGGCGATCGGTCCCCAATAGCGACCGCTGCCCATCATGCAATGCAAGGCCAGCGCCGGCCGATCGGGATCGCCCGACCAGTGCCGTTCATGGATATGGCCTGCCACTGCCCGGCCCTCGACTGATTGATCCGTCACAGGCTGGCCAGATGCCGATCCAGAAAATCCAGTCGATCCTGTCCCCAGAACCGCTGATCAGTCTCGCGCACGACATAGAAGGGCGCGCCAAAGGCCCCGGCCTCGACCGCCTGTTCCAGATTGCGGCCATAGGTTTCCGCGCCGACGAACAGCCCCTTGTCGGCCAGTGCCGGATCGAAACCGGCGGCTGCCAGCACATCGCGGATCACCTGATCATCGCTGATGTCGCGTTCCTCGGCCCAGACCGCGCGCAGAAAGCCCTGCACCAGCGCGCCGACATCGCCGCCCGCGGCCTGCGCGGCAATCACGGCATAGGACGAGGGCGCCATGTTCACCGGCCAATGCGCCGGCTTCAGATTGAAGGGCAGGTCAAGATGCGCCGACCAGCGGGTTAGTTCCTGCCCCCGCATTTCCATGCGCGAGGGATGGCGGTCGGCGGGTTTGGTGCCGCCCGTGCGGTCGAACAGCTGCATCAGATCGACGGGCTTGTAGGTGATCGTGGCGCCGTGTTTCTCGGCGATCCGCTCCAACCGGTCGCCGGCGAGATAGCACCAGGGGCTGATGGTCCCGAGGTAATAGTCGATATGGGGCATGATCCGCTCCGTTTGGTTTGCGGGCAGGCTATCCGGGTGTTAAGGGCTTCGCAATCGCGCGAATCCCGAAAAAAGGCCCTTGCTGATGCCCGCCATGACCGAACCGAAGCTGATTTCCGGCAATGCCAACCCGCCTCTGGCCACAGCGATCGCCCGGCGCATGTCGATGCATCGCGGGATGAATGTGGGCCTGTGCGATGCGCGGGTGGAACGCTTCAACGATCAGGAAATCTTTGTCGAAGTGTTCGAGAACGTCCGCGGCGAGGATATGTATATCATCCAGCCGACCTCGAACCCGGCCAATGACAACCTGATGGAGCTGCTGATCATGACCGACGCGCTGAAGCGCAGTTCGGCCGCCCGGATCACCGCCGTCATTCCCTATTTCGGCTATGCGCGGCAGGATCGCCGCGCCAAGGCCCGCACGCCCATCACCGCCAAGCTGGTCGCCAATATGCTGACCGAGGCGGGCGTGGACCGGGTGCTGACGATGGATCTTCACGCCGCCCAGATTCAGGGCTTTTTCGACATTCCGGTTGATAACCTTTACGCCGCGCCGGTTTTTGCGCTGGATATCCAGCATAATTTCAAGGGCCGGATGGACAATCTGATGGTGGTCTCGCCCGATGTCGGCGGCGTGGCGCGTGCGCGCGAACTGGCCACCCGGATCGGTGCGCCCTTGTCGATCGTGGACAAGCGCCGCGAGAAGGCCGGCGAAGTGGCGGAAATGACCATCATCGGCGATGTGGCGGGCAAGGCCTGCATCATCGTTGACGACATCTGCGATACGGCGGGCACGCTGGTCAAGGCCGCGCAGGTTCTGATGGATAATGGCGCGACCGAGGTTCACGCCTATATCACCCATGGCGTGCTGTCCGGCCCGGCGGTCGAGCGTGTGGCGAAATCGGTGATGAAATCGCTGGTCATCACCGATTCGATCCAGCCGACCGAAGCGGTTCGCAGCGCGCCCAATATTCGCATCGTGCCGACCGCGCCGATGTTTGCCCAAGCGATTCTGAACATCTGGAACGGCACCTCGGTCAGCTCGCTGTTCGAAACCGACACCCTTGGCCCGATCTATGAAGGGCTTTATTCCGATCACTAGGGCAGCAATCTGGCTGGGGGCCATGCTGGGCCTGCTGGCCGCGCCGCTGCCGGCGGCGGCGGCGGATTGTGTGCTGTTGCTGCATGGGCTGGCGCGGCACAGCCCGTCGATGCTGGTGCCGGAACTGGCGCTGTCGCGGCAGGGATATCAGATCGTCAATCACGGCTATGCCTCGACCAGCGCGCCCGTTCAGGATCTGGCGGCCGAGGTCGGGCAGGGGCTGGCCCGATGCCCGGAAGGCCAGACCGCCCATATCGTCACGCATTCCATGGGCGGCATTCTGGTCCGGCTGTGGCTGCGCGATCACCGGCCCGCCAATCTGGGCCGGGTGGTGATGCTGGCGCCGCCAAATCAGGGCTCGCCGCTGGTTGACTGGCTGCGCGACATTCCCGGCTATGGCCTGCTGAACGGTCCGGCGGGCGCGCAATTGGGAACCGGCGCCGATTCGCTGCCACTGGCCCTTGGGCCGGTGGATTTTCCATTGGGCGTCATCGCCGGTGATGCGACCGCCAATCCGCTGGCTTCGGCGCTGATCCCCGGTCCCGATGACGGCAAGGTTGGGGTCGGCGCCTCGGGTGTTGCGGGGATGACCGATCACATCGTGCTGCCGGTTACCCATACCTTCATGATGAACAATCCGGCGGTGCTGACGCAGATCGTCGCATTCCTGCGTGATGGCCATTTTGCGCGAGAGGCGGATTAGGCTTTCGCCGTGGTCGGTCCGGGCAGGGTGATGGTCGCCTCGATCACCGGGCCGCGCGTCATTGTCCTTGCGCCCATATCGCGCGCCAGTGCCTGCATGGCCGTGTTGCGCGACAGATAGGCCAGCACGATCCGGGCCAGCCCGATGCGCCGGGCGGCCAGCATGGTGGCCAGAACCAGCAGCTTTCCCAGTCCTGCATGCTGATATTGCGGCTCGACCGAGACTGCGACCTCGCCTGCGGTTTCGCCCGATAGCGGCACCAGTTCGGCCACGGCGCGCAGATCGCCCGCAACGAAGGCACCGAAGATATAGACATGCGGCCAGTCGATCCGGTTGACATAGCCGTTTACCGCGAAATCGTTCATGCCGCCGTGAAAACGCGCGCGGCGATCCTCGGGCGGCAGCCGCAGCAGATGCGCGGCCAGTTGGGCGGCATCGCGCCGGCCCAGACCGCGCAGCCGCAATTGCCCCGGATGCCGGGTCAGCAACCCCAGCCCGCGCAGGGGGCGCGCATCGTCATGCGCCTGTGGCCTCAGAATTCGCACGGGACCGTCCCTGCCTTTCCACGCCGCCGACAGTGTGGCGCGGGGCAAGAATCCCGGTTTCGGGTCCCTGCTGTCAATCGCGACGCTGGGGCAAAAGGGTGTCTTGCGACATGCGGCCGCAGCCTGCCCGATTGCCGGGCAGACGCTTGTCAGTCATCCGTTGATGTAATGCAGCCGGTCAAAGCTGCGCCGCCAGGCGGCAACCTCGGGGGCCAGCCCTTCGGGCGCGGCGCTGGTCAGGGCACGGGCGATCAGATCGGCCAGCCGGTCCATATCGGTCACCGTCATCCCCCAACGCACCAGTTCCGGCGTGCCGATCCGCAACCCGTTCACATCACCCGCCACGGGCGCAATGGGCAGCCCGATCCCGCAGGCCAGAAAGCCCGCCCGTTCCAGATGCCGCGAGGCCGCCTGACCACCGCCGAAATTCGCCGCCCGAACCGCGAACTGATGCGAGGCAGTGATGCCTCTGCGCGTCCGAAACACCGGCAGGCCGCGCGCTTCCAGCCCCTCGGCCAGCGCCAGCGCGGTGTCGGCCATGGCCTGCGCGTAAGCCGCGCCGTGATCGCGCCAGTCCAGCAGGCCCACGGCCAGCGCCGCCGATTTCGCCACGTCGAAATTCGCGGTCAGACCGGGAAAGGCGATGGCCTCCAGCCGTTCGGCCAGCGCGTCGTCATTGGTGACGATCAGCCCGCCGGCCGGCCCGCCGAGGCTTTTATATGTGCTCATCGTCATCAGATGTGCGCCCTCGGCCAGCGGATCGGCAAAGACCCTACCTGCGATCATCCCGCATTGATGGGCGGCGTCGAACAGGACCAGCGCGCCGACCTCATCGGCGATGGCCCTGATCTCGCGGACGGGGTGGGGGAACAGGTTCAGGCTCATGCCGATGGTGATCAGCCTGGGGCGCACCTGATGGGCCAGCGCCCGCAGCGCCTCAAGATCGACGGTATAGCCATCCGCATCGACCGGCGCGGCATGGGTGACCAGCCCGTAAAGCCCGGCGCAGCCGGCCGCATGATGGGTCACATGCCCGCCGACGGAGGGCGGCGGCGCGATGATCGCATCGCCCGGCTTCGTCGTCGCCATAAAGGCATAAAGGTTCGCCAACGCCCCCGACCCCACGCGGATCTCGGCATGTTTCGCGCCAAAGACCTGGGCCGCCAGATCGGCGGCGATCACCTCGATTTCCTCGATGGCTTGCAGGCCCATTTCGTATTTGTCGCCCGGATAGCCAAGCGAGGGGCGCGACCCCAGACCGCTGGCCAGCAGCGCCTCGGCCCGCGGGTTCATCACATTGGTGGCCGGGTTCAGGTTGAAGGCGCGACGTTCGTGAATATCGCGATTTGTTTCGGCCAATGCCTCGATCCGGGCGGCGACCTGGGCCGAGGCCTGTTCGCGCACGGGGGCGATGGTGTCGATGCGCGCCGCCGCCGCGTCGGGCAGCCAGGGGCGGGTCTGATGGGCGGTCATGGCAAATCCTCTTTGCTGATGGCCCATGATCGGCGGTCAGGGGCTTTTCGGCAAATCAGAATTCAGGAATACTAGGGTCAGAAAATCTGAGGCTTCCAGTGTCTGTCCACCCCCCATTCCCGCGCCTTCCCTCGCTGAACGCGCTTCGCGCCTTCGAGGCCGCAGCCCGGCTTGGCGGCTTTGCGCCCGCTGCCGAGGAATTGCGCGTCACCTCCGGCGCGGTGACGGCCCAGATCAAGGCGCTGGAGGATGAACTGGGCGCCCCGCTGTTCCAGCGCCACGCGCGTGGGGTGCGGTTGACGGCACTGGGTCAGCGGGCGCTGCCCGGATTTGTCGCGGCCTTCGACGCCTTGGGTCTTGCCGTGCGTGACCTGAGGCGCGACGCCGCCCCCCGCCGCGCCCATGTCGCCGCCCTGCCGGCTGTGGCGCAGCTGTGGCTGGGGCCGCGCCTGCCGGCCCTGCGTGCGGCGCTGCCTGACCTGGACCTGTCCGTCACCGCGATGGAGGTCCCCCCGAACCTGAAGCGGGTGCCCTTCGATCTGTGCCTGTTCTACGCCGATACCGCCCCACCGGGTTCCGTGGCGCTGGCCAGCGACGAGATCCTGCCGGTCTGCACCCCTGACCTTGCCCGGCAGCTGTCCCGACCCGAGGATCTGCGTGCCGTGAACTGCCTGACCGACACGGCCTGGGCCGAGGATTGGGCGCGCTGGTCCGACCGCGCGATGCCCGGCGGCGGCTTTGCCCCGCGCGGGCCGGTTTTTTCGCTTTACTCGCTGGCCGTGACCGAGGCTTTGAACGGTGCGGGCGTGCTGATGGCGCATCGCGCGCTGGTCGCCCCGCACCTGGCATCAGGCGCCTTGGTCGCGCCCTTTGACCTTGCCGTGACGCTGCCGCGCCGCTTGTTCGGTTGGACATTGCAGGCCCGGCGGGCCAATCGCGAGGCCGCCCGCATCCTGCATGCGCTGTCGGAAATGGGCTAGGTCAGGCCTTGGGCAAAGCCCGCCAGCCGATATCCCGCCGGCAAAAGCCTTCGGGCCAGTCGATCGCATCGGCCAGCGCATAGGCGCGCTGATGCGCCTCGGGCAGTGTCGCGCCGCGTCCCGTGGCCGCCAGAACCCGCCCGCCATTGGCAAGAATTTTGCCGTCCTTCTCGACGGTTCCGGCATGAAAGACCATGTTGAAACTGTCCTCGGGAAGGTTATCCAACCCGTTGATCTGGCTGCCTTTTTGATAGTCATCAGGATAACCCCTGGCGGCAAGCACCACGGTCAGCGCATGATCATCGGCCCAGTTGACGGTCATGTCCTTCAGCCGCCCTTCGGCACAGGCATGGATCAGGTCCATCGCCTGCGCGCCAAGCCGCATCATCAAGACCTGACATTCCGGGTCGCCAAAGCGCACATTGTATTCCACCAGCCGCGCCTGCCCGTCCGCGATCATCAACCCGACGAACAGCACCCCCTGAAAGGGCGTGCCGCGCCGCGCCATCTCGGCCATGCTGGGCTGCACGATCCGGTCCATTACCTGCGCCTGAATCGTCTCGTCCATCACCGGGGCGGGGCTGTATGCACCCATGCCGCCGGTATTCGGCCCGGTATCGCCATCGCCCACGCGCTTGTGGTCCTGCGCGGTGCCGATGGGCAGGCAATCGCTGCCGTCGCACAGCACGAAGAAACTGGCCTCTTCGCCGGCCATGAACTCTTCGATCACCACCGAGGTATCGCCGAACTCGCCACTGAAAATCTGGTCGATGGCCTGATGCGCCTGTTGCACGGTCTCGGCCACGGTCACGCCCTTGCCGGCGGCCAGACCATCGGCCTTGACCACGATCGGCGCGCCCTGTGCGGTCACATAATCCCGTGCCGGCCCTGCCTCGGTAAAGCGCGCCCAGGCAGCGGTCGGCGCCCCGCAGGCATCACAGACCTCTTTGGTGAATGTCTTGCTGGCCTCCAACTGCGCGGCGGCCTGGCTTGGGCCAAAGACCAGAAAGCCGGCATCCCGCAGCGCGTCCGATACACCGGCGGCCAAGGGCGCCTCGGGGCCGACGATCACCAGATCAACGGCATTTTCCTGTGCCAGCTCCAGCACCTCGGCGCGCGACAGCGGATCAATGGCGGCGCATTCCGCGATGGCGGCGATCCCGGCATTCCCCGGTGCCACGATCAGCCGGTCGCATTTCGGGTTCTGCCGCACCGCCCAGGCCAGCGCATGTTCACGCCCGCCGCCACCGAGGATCAGGATATTCATCTGCCGCCCTTTCGCATCGTCTCGCGGCGTTCTAGTCTGGCGCGCGAAGGGGAACAAGCCGCATGGACCTGCTGGAAGACGAACCGGGCAGCAATGCCCATGAATTCACGGTTTCCGAGATCTCGGGCGCGGTCAAACGCAGCATCGAGGACCAGTTCGGCCGTGTCCGCGTGCGCGGCGAGATCGGCCGCGTCTCGCGTCCCGGTTCGGGCCACCTGTATTTCGACCTGAAGGATGACCGTTCCGTGCTGGCAGCCGTCACCTGGAAGGGCCAGGCCGCGCGGCTGACCCAACGCCCCGAAGAAGGGATGGAGGTGATCGCCACCGGTCGGCTGACCACCTTCCCCGGCCAGTCGAAATACCAGATGATCGTCGACCAGATCGAGCCTGCGGGCGCCGGCGCGCTGATGGCCATGCTGGAAAAGCGGCGCAAGGCGCTGGCGGCCGAGGGGCTGTTTGACGCGGATCGCAAACGACCGCTGCCTTTCCTGCCGCGGGTGATCGGCGTCGTCACTTCGCCCTCGGGCGCGGTGATCCGCGACATCCTGCACCGGCTGCGCGACCGTTTTCCGACCCATGTGCTGATCTGGCCCGTCGCGGTGCAGGGCGAAGCCTCGGCATCACAGGTGGCCAACGCCATCCGTGGCTTCAACGCCCTGCCGGAAGGCGGCCCGATCCCGCGCCCCGATCTTCTGATCGTGGCGCGCGGTGGCGGCAGCCTTGAGGATCTCTGGGGCTTCAACGAGGAAATCGTTGTTCGCGCTGCCGCTGAAAGCACCATCCCGCTGGTCTCGGCGGTCGGACATGAAACCGACACCACGCTGATCGACTTTGCTGCGGATCAACGCGCACCGACGCCGACCGCCGCCGCAGAAATGGCGGTGCCGGTGCGCGCCGATCTGGCGGCGCGCCTGGCCGAAGCCGGCGCTCGCATGGCCCGCGCCAGCAGACAGCGCATCGACCGACCGCGTCAGCGCCTGCGAGACCTGGCCCGCGCGCTTGGCCGACCCTCGGCCCTGACGGAACCGGCGCGTCAACGCCTCGACATCTGGTCCGGCCGGCTGGAACCGGCGCTGCGCGGTCTTGTCCGCCACCGCCGCCAGCAACTGCAATCGCGCCCCATGCCGGCCGCCACGCTGCGCGCCTTCATGGGCGCGAAGCGCCATGGCCTCGACCGGCTGGAAACCCGGTTGACCACCGCCGCCACCCGCCGGCTGGAACGGCGCGGCGACCGTATCGTGCAGATGGGCGAACGGCTCGATGCCTCGCTGGCCCGCATCACCGCCAGCACCCGCCGCGCCATCACCACCCAGACCGAACGGCTGGCGGCGCTGACCCGTCGCCTGACCATCGCCCCGCAACGCGCCATCGCCACCCGGCGCGAGGCGCTGGCCCGCCTCGACCGCACCCGTCTGACGCTTGGCTATACCGAAACGCTGAAACGTGGCTTCGCCGTGATCCACGGCCCCAAGGGCCTGATCACCTCGGCCGAAGCCGCTGCGCAGACGCCGCGTTTCGACATCCAGTTCGCCGATGGCCGCGTCACGGCGCGCCCGGACAATGCCCCGAAACCACGCAAGGCACTCGACGAGCCCGAACAGGGCTCGCTGCTCTGATCTTTCTTCTTCATGCAAATATCCTCGGGGGTGTGGGGGCAGACAGCCCCCGCAGACATCCCCTCGCGGTCACGCCCGCCGATTGCGCATTGCCAGCCAGATCAGCGAACAGGCGGCCAGCACCAAGAACGGCGCCATCGCCAGGTTCACCGCATTCCACCCGGCCTGCGCCGACCCGCCCAGACAGTTCATCAACCCGCCCGATGACAACGAGGCCAGAAACACCCCGCCAAAGACGAAAAAGTCGTTGAACCCCTGCACCCGGCCGCGCTCGGCGGGGCTATGGGCGCGGGTCAGCATGGCCGTGGCGCCGATATAACCAAAGTTCCAGCCCAGTCCCAAAAGGATCAGCGTGGCGAAGAAATGGCCAAGCTCGACGCCCGACAAAGCCACGCCACCCGCAACCGCAAGGATCGCAAGGCCGATGCCCACGATCCGTTCCGGCCCGAAACGATTGATCAGTGGGCCGGTAAAGAAGGATGGCGCATACATGGCCAGCACATGCGCGCTGACAATATCGGCGGCATTGGACGGGGTGAAACCGCAGCCGACCACGGCCAGCGGGGTCGAGGTCATCACCAGATTCATCAGCGCATAGGACACCATGGCGCAGATCATCGCCACGATGATCGTGGGCGTGCGCAGGATCTCGGACAGGGGCCGACCCTGCGGGGCGCCGGCATCGGGTGCCGTGGGACGCGGGATGTCCAGAAAGGCAAACAGGATCGGCCCCAGCAGGTTCAGCCCGATCACGGCGGCATAGGTCGCCAGGAAGGGCACTGCCGTGATGTCATTGGTCCAGCGCACCAGCGCCGGCCCGGTTATGGCGGCGATCAGGCCCCCGGCCATGACCCAGCTGATCGCCCGAGGGGCGAAATCGGGTGTCGCCGTATCGGTAGCGGCAAAGCGAAAGAACCCCTGCGCCGACATGTAAACCCCGGTCAGCAGCGCGCCGGACATGAACAGCCAGAACGAACCGACCCACAGCCCCGCCGCCTGGATCGTCGCGCCCAATGCGGCGGCAAGGACGGCCAGCAGAAAGCCCGCGCGCCGGCCATGTCGCTGCATGAAGCCCGACAAGGGCCGCGCCGCCAGTGCCGACCCCAGAATGATCATCGAGATCGGCAGCGTGGCAATGCAGGGGTTGGGGGCCAGCATCTGCCCGGCCAGCCCGCCGATGATGAAATTGACCGGCAACTGCGCGCCCAGAACGGCTTGCGCGGCGACAAGGACGGCGACATTCCGGCGGGCGCGATCCATCCGCTCAGCTTCGCGTCAGGCTGGCGGCATCACGCGACCTTGCCTCGATCGCGGCCCAGTTTCCTGCCTCGACATCGGCATCGGTGACGATCCAGCTGCCGCCGACGCAGACGACATTGGGCAGGCCCAGATAGGTCGGCGCATTGGCGGGCGAGACGCCGCCCGTGGGGCAGAAGCTGGCGCGGGGCAGGGGCCCGGCCAGCGATTTCAGCGCCGGTGCCCCGCCAATGGCTTCGGCGGGGAAGAACTTCAGCATGTCGTAACCGGCATCCATCGCCGCCATCACCTCGGACGCGGTGGCGCAGCCCGGCAGCAATGGCAGATCCAGATCGCTGCACGCCTGGATCAGCCGGTCGGTCAGGCCGGGCGAGACGGCGAAGGTCGCGCCGGCATCCTTGGCGCGCCTGGCATCATCGGGGGTCAGCACGGTGCCGGCACCGACATGGCCGCCCTTCACGCTGCTCATGGCGCGGATGGCGTCCAGCGCAGCAGAGGTGCGCAGCGTGATTTCCAGCACCGGGGTGCCGCCAGCGACCAGCGCACCGGCCAGATCAGCGGCCTTGGCCGCGTCCTTGATGACGATCACCGGGATGACCGGGGCGATCTCGCACAGGGCGCGGGATTTCTGCGATTGCTCTTGCGGGGTCATGGCAGCACCTTTCGCATGGGGTCCAGCGGCAAACTGCATCCGCTGTACCGGCGATGCAAGGGTGTGAAAGGTAATATGTGAACGCTAACATGGCGCTTGGCGGAATCGCAACAGGCGCGGTTGCGTGACCGGATGTGTCGGTCATTGCAGCGCCATGTCGTTTTGAGACCAGTTTCTGACGCAAATGCGCGGCTGCCCGATCGAGGCTGGACCTAACAGGATGCCAAGACCAGAAGGAGACCGGGCGATGAATGATGCAACGGAACAAAGCGCACGCGCCGGCAGCCGCCGGGGCGGAGGCGGGGCGGCCCGCCGGGCCGAGCGCACCGCAACGCGGACCGAATTTTCGCGCTTTATCACCCGCAACATCCCAAATCTGGAGATCCTGAACGACGAGGCCATCGAGATCATCGAGGCCAATGCCGACACGGTCTTGCAGGAAATCGGCGTCAATTTCGTCGACAACCCCGAGGCGCTGCGCCTGTGGAAGGAAGCCGGTGCCGATGTCGATGGCGAGCGGGTCCGCATCCCGCGCGGCCTTGCGCGGCAATTGTGCAAGACCGCACCCGGCCAGTTCACGCAGCACGCCCGCAACCCCGAGCGGAACGTGGAAATCGGCGGCAGGAACCTGGTTCTGGCCCCGGTCTATGGCCCGCCCTTCGTCCGCGATCAGGATGGCGGCAGGCGTTATGCCACCATCGCCGATTTCCGCAATTTCGTGAAGCTGGGCCAGATGTCGAAATGGGTCCATCACAGCGGCGGCACCGTCTGCGAGCCGACCGATGTGGCGGTGAACAAGCGCCACCTGGACATGCTGCACGCCCATATGACCCTTTCGGACAAGCCCTATATGGGCTCGGTCACGCTGCCCGAACGGGCGGCGGATTCGGTCGAGATGTCGCGGATCCTGTTCGGATCGGATTTCGTTGATCAGAACACGGTCATGACCAGCCTGATCAACATCAACAGCCCGCTGACCTTTGACGGGGTGATGATGGGCGCGCTAGAGGAATACGCCCGTGCCGGTCAGGCCTCGATCATCAGCCCCTTCATCGTTGGCGGTGCCATGGCGCCGGTCAGCGTGGCCGGCACGCTGACGCAGGTTCTGGCCGAGGTGATGGCGGGCGTGGCCTATAGCCAGTTGGTCCGCAAGGGCGCGCCGGTGATTTTTGGCGCCTTCGTGACCAGCATCGACATGAACAGCGGCGCACCCACCTTTGGCACGCCCGAGGCGGCGCAGATCACGCTTGGCGCGGGGCAATTGGCGCGGCGGATGGGGCTGCCCTATCGCAGCGCCGGGTCGTTCTGCGGGTCCAAGCTGCCCGATGCGCAGGCGGCATATGAAACCGCGAATACGCTGAATATCGGCCTGATGGCGGGCGTGAACTTCATGCTGCATGCCTGTGGCTGGCTGGAAGGCGGGCTGGTCAGCAGCTATGAGAAATACGTGATGGATGCCGATCAGCTGGGCATTCTGCACCGTCTGGCGGCGGGTGTGGACATGTCGGAAAACGGTCAGGCCATGGATGCGATCCGCGAGGTCGGTCCGGGCGGGCATTATCTGGGCAGCGCCCATACCCAGGCCAATTTCAAGGAAGCCTTCTGGCGCACCGGCGTGTTCGACTACAAACCGTTCGAGACCTGGGACGAAGAGGGTGCCCGCGATACGGCGATGCTGGCCAACGTCAAGGTCAAGAAGATGCTGGGCGAATATCAGGCTCCTGATCTGGACCCGGCCAAGGCCGAGGAACTGGCCGAATATGTGGCCCGCAAGAAGGCGGCGGAAGCCGACAGCTTCATGTGAAACCGGCTTGGGGTGGCGCATGTGCGTCCCCCATCCGATCAGCCCATAAAGGGCTTGCATCCGCGCTGCACCCGGACTATGTGCAGCGCACTTCACAGGCAGGGGCGGGCCCTTGCGGGAGAAATCCGCAAAAGGTCCACCGGTTGGGGCGCATGCCCTGAGAACCTCTGCCAAGGCGCAAACCGGAAAGGAACATGGAATGGCGCTTCCCGATTTCACCATGCGTCAGCTTTTGGAAGCTGGCGTTCACTACGGTCACCAGACTCAGCGGTGGAACCCCCGCATGGGTCAATATATCTATGGCGAGCGTAACGGCATTCACATTCTCGACCTGACGCAGACCGTTCCGATGCTGGACCAGGCCTTGCAGGTCGTTCGCGACACCGTCGCCAAGGGCGGCCGCGTGCTGTTCGTCGGCACCAAGCGTCAGGCCCAGAAGGCCGTCGCCGAAGCCGCCGAGAAATCGGCCCAGTTCTACATGAACCATCGCTGGCTGGGCGGCACGCTGACCAACTGGAAAACGGTCAGCCAGTCGATCAACCGCCTGAAGGCCATCGACGAAACGATGGAATCGGGCGCCGAAGGCCTGACCAAGAAAGAACGCCTTGGGATGGAACGCGAGCAGGCCAAATTGCAGGCCTCGCTTGGCGGGATCCGCGAAATGGGCGGTCTGCCGGACCTGCTGTTCGTCATCGACGTGAACAAGGAAGATCTGGCCATTCTGGAAGCCAAGAAACTGGGCATTCCGGTCGTTGCCGTGGTCGATACCAACTGCTCGCCCGATGGTGTGGACTACATCATCCCCGGCAATGACGACGCGGCCCGCGCCATCGCGCTGTATACCGATCTGGCCAGCCGCGCTGCTCTGGATGGCATGTCGGCCCAGATGGGCGCCGCAGGTGTCGACCTGGGTGCGCTGGCCGATGTGCCGGCCGAGGATCTGGACGAAGACGAAGCCGCCGTCGCCGCCGACGCGCAGGCTGACGCCGACGCCTGATCTTTCCGGGCAACCGGCAGGGCCGCGCCGGGCGTGGCCAGATTTACCGAAATGACATCAGGCGGGGATATGCCCCGCCTGACGCATTGATCCGAAGGAGATGAAGAATGGCTATCACCGCTGCGATGGTGAAAGAGCTGCGCGAATCGACCGGCGCAGGCATGATGGACGCCAAGAAGGCGCTGACCGAGACCGATGGCGACATGGAAGCCGCCGTTGACTGGCTGCGCACCAAGGGCCTGGCGAAAGCCGCGAAGAAAGCCGACCGCGTCGCCGCCGAAGGGCTGGTTGGCGTGCAGGTCTCGGGTGGCAAGGGTGTTGCCATCGAGATCAACTCGGAAACCGATTTCGTCGCCAAGAACGCCGATTTCCAGCAGCTCGTCCGCGATATCACGGAAGTTGCGCTGGAAACCGCTACCGATGTCGAAGTGCTGCGCGCCACGCATCTGAACGGCAAGCCCGTCTCGGAAGTGCTGACCGACGCCATCGCCCGCATCGGCGAGAACATGACCCTGCGCCGGATGCACGTTCTGGAAGGCGACACCGTCGTGTCCTATGTGCATAACGCCGCAACCGAGGGCATGGGCAAGATCGGCGTGCTGGTCGCGCTGAACGGCCCCGCCGACAAGGCCCAGGCCATCGGCAAGCAGTTCGCCATGCACATCGCCGCGACCAACCCGGTCTCGCTGTCGGAAGCCACCATGGACCCGGCCGCGCTGGAGCGTGAATTGCAGGTGCAGACTGCCAAGGCGCTGGAAGAAAACGCCAGCTCGGCCAAGCCGAAGCCCGAGGCCGTCATCCAGAACAACATCATTCCCGGCCGGATGAAGAAATTCGTGGCCGAGAACACGCTGCTGGGTCAGGCCTTCGTGATCAATCCCGACCTGACCGTCGAGCAGGCCGCGAAAGAGGCCGGCGTCGAGATCACCGGCTATGCCCGCGTGATGGTTGGCGACGGCATCGAGAAGAAGGAAGAGGATTTCGCAGCCGAGGTCGCCAAGACCCTGGGCGGCAACTGATCCCCTGATCCTTTCGGATGTTCTGGAAAGCGCCGGTCCCGAGGGCCGGCGTTTTTCATTCGGGCTGTCGTCATGTGACGCTGCGCGGGCCGGTCGGACCCGCCGCGATCGAAATCGCGTTCACGGCGGGTCTTTCCCCGGTTTCACCGGATCGCCCAGGCGGAAAAAATCGCGCCAGTCGGGCGGTTCCTGGCGCGTCTGAACACGCCACCACTCACGGAACAGGGGAATAGTGCAGGAACGGCGTCTGCTTGAAAACTGCGGCAAACCTTACCCGGTTGCGCTTTTTCCCATCGGCGTCACGAAGATCTGGTTGCGCTGATGCGCATGCAGAATCGCCTGTGCCGTCGTGCGCGCGCCAAGCGCCTCGCGCGCCAAGCGCAGGTGCTTTTCGACCGTCGTGGACTCTACCCCAAGAATTGCTGCGATTTCGGCGACCGTTTTGCCACAGGCCGCCCATTCGACAACCTCGCGCTGACGGGGGGTCAGGACGCTGCGCCCTGTCATCTGGGGCAGGGCGCCGATGCGAAGATGCATGATGTCGCACAGTCTGGTGATGTCTGTGCCCATCTGCCGCCACAGTGCATCGGCATGACGCTGATCGGTTCCCGGCCCGGTCGACAGGGCCACCGTGCCGGTCATCCGCGAGGACACGCCCAGCAGGCTGACGACATGGCCCGCCAATAGCCCATGCTGGGCCAGCAACTGCCCAAACCCCATGCCATCCGGCGTCAGATAGGGCGCGGCCTCGGCGGTCTGGATCCAGGAAAACGGCAAGGCACCGCGTTGGCCTCTGGCCCAATTGCCCCAGGGCGAGGCGTCCAGCAATGCCGGCCTGCCGCGCAGCCGGTCCAGCACCACCGCCGGAAAATTCGACCGGCATTCGGCGTCCGCGGTCGGCGCCTCTTGCGGGCTGGCAGCAATCGCGCGCGGCCGATAGCAAAGATGGGGATAGCCCAGCCTGCCCATGATAGTGACGAACTGGTCCCAGACCCCGTCGGCATTGCCTGGGATCAGCAGCAAGTCGATATCGAGTTCTATTCGGCCAGGTATCGCATCCATTTATGTATGATATGCACGAATGTGCGGGGCGGAAAAGTCGAATTTGAAGGAAATCGGTCGGGTATGACGAATTGACCCGGCCTGCATGGGCAAGCCGGGTCGATGATGGTCCGGGCGCGGTGGCAGATCGGGCCGGTTGGCGGTGCCTAGCTGGCGCGTTGCCGGCGTGTCAGGTGGATGATCCAGCTTTCGCGGTTCATCCACAGGGCTGCAGCTGCCCACAATGCCAGGATGACCACGACATCGACGAAGAAGCGCATTGCCGCTGCCTCGTTCGGGATCAGCATTTGTGCGGCATCGCCCAGAACCGAAAGCCAGACGCAGACCGCAAAGGACCACAGCCCGCCGCGCCCGATCAGCGCCAGCGCCCGGCCGCCGGTGGTGTCGGCCAGCCGTTCCAGCGGTTGTGACAGCACCGTTGCCGCCAGCCAGCTTGCCGCCATGATCGAGATGAAGCGCGCCTCATCCAGCGACCATTTGTCGATCGGGCCCAGCAGACCGCCCATGGCGTCGCGCAGGGGTTTTGCGGGGGCGCCGAACCGGGCCAGCATGTCATAGGCCAGGCCATAGGCCAGCACGATCACGCTGGCCACGGTGATCCAGCGGGCATAGGGCGCAAGGCGCTGGCTGATCTGCTGGCGGAACATCCCGATCGCCGCGCCGGCAAAGAACAGAACCTGCCAGCCGAAGGGGTTGAAAAGGAAGCCGCCTTCGCGACGCTGATTGGGCAGCATCGCGTTCAGCGGCTCGGCCACGGTCCACAGCAGGGCCGAGGCCAGCGCGAACAGCACCGGCCAGCGTGACAGCACCGGCATGGTCAGCGGCACGGTCGCGATCAGCACGACATACAGCGCCAGCACGTCCAGCAGGTTGGGCTGCATCCACATGACGCCAACGGCGGCGGCAAAGACGGCGGGCGCCTCGGTCACCATATTGGCATATTCGTTCCAGATGGCCGTGTGCCGCAGCCCCAGATGCAGCAGCAGCGCCGACAGCAGCGCCATGATGACCGCGCCCAGCACCATCGCCCGCCAGACCTGGAAGGACCGCCACAGAAACCGCTTCTGCGCCACCCGCACGCCATCGCGCCGCGCCACCTGCGTCCAGACCAGCCCGACCAGAAAGCCCGACAGCAGAACGAACAGCTCGGCCGCATCGAACAGCGCGAAATTCGTCAGCGTGGCCTTGCTGAGCACCGATACCGGCATATGATCCAGCATGATGCAGACCAGCGCATAGCCGCGCAGCATATCCAGCCAATTGATCCGGTTCATGGTGACAGCGCCGCCCATTGTTTCAACAGAACAGAAGAACCGATAAGGGCGTCAAGTTCCGATACTGACAAAAATGTCAGCGCTTCGTTGCGGTTTTGCGCCGCAGCGATCTTGGCGGCGGCCGAAATTTCGTGCAGGCGCTCGGCTGCGGGGCGTTGGGGATTGGGCTCGGGCAGCAGGGCCAGATGGCGCGACATCAGCGCCCCGTCGCTGCCAAGGCGGCTCAGCGCATCGGCCGTCTCGGGCTTGATCCGCGCGGTCTGGAAATTCGCGGCCGAGATCAGCGGCGGGGTCGACAGTTCCTCGGGCGTGGCCAGCAGGCCGCGCATCCGGGCAATGCGGCCAAAGACCGGGCTGGCCGACCAGCGGCTGATGGCAGGCGACAGGATCAGCCCGGCCAGGATCGGCGACAGCCAGATCAATTGCCCCGGCGACATGAAGGCCAGCACCACCAATGTGGTCAGGCCCAGGACCATATGCATCCAGTGATGGGCCAGCACCACATGCCAGGGCGGCATGGTCCCGGCGCGGACCTGCGCCTCCCATCCGCTGTCGCGGCCGCGCAGGATGTCAAAGATCTGCCGGGTCTGGATCAGCATCTGCACCGGCGCGATCAGGGCCGACAGCAGGATCTCGAACAGGGCCGAGATGATCAGCCGCAGCGGCCCGCCCGATTCGGCGGCAAGCGGGCGCAGGCAGGCGCGGGCGATGGCGATGAATTTCGGCAGCAGCAGGAAACCCATGGCGCAGGCGAACAGCCACAGCATCCGCTGGGGATCAAAGACCGGCCAGTTGGGGAACAGCTGATAGGAATTGGGGAAATATTCCGGCCGCGACAGCAGCACATTGGCCGACAGGGCCAGCCCGACCAGGATCATGCCCAGCCATATGGGCGACATCAGAAAGCCCATGATGCCAATGGTGAAATGCGCCCGGCTGACCAGCGACAGCCCCCGCGCCCAGATCACCTTCAGATGTTGCAGATTACCCTGCGCCCACCGCCTTTCGCGCACGGCATTGTCGACCAGCGAAGGGGGCGAGCCCTCATAGCTTTGCCGCAGGTCGTGATCCAGCCGCACCTTCCACCCGGCGCGGCGCATCAGCGCGGCCTCGACAAAGTCATGGCTGAGGATATGGCCGCCAAAGGGCGGGCGGCCGGGCAGTTCGGGCAGGCCGCAGGATTCGGCAAAGGCCTGAACCCGGATCAGCGCGTTATGGCCCCAGAAATTGCCGTCATCGCCCGACCATGCGGCGACGCCGCGGGCGATGGCGGGGCCATAGATGCGGCCGGCGAACTGGGTCAGCCGGGCAAAGATCGTCTGGCCGCCCAGCAGCATGGGCATGGTCTGGATCAGCCCCAGCTTCGGGTCGGCGGTCATGCGGGCGGACATGATGGCGATGGTCTCGGCGCCGACCAGACTGTCGGCGTCCAGCACCAGCATCTGATCATAGCGCCCGCCCCAGTTGCGCAGGAACTGGGCCACGTTTCCCGCCTTGCGCCCGGTATTGTCGGTCCGGCGGCGATACCAGACCGGGACCGGCGACAGGTCGCGCAGGCGGCTGATGGCCATGGTCTCGGCCAGATGCGATTCGGGACGGCGGCTGTCTGACAGCACGAAAATCTCGCTGCGATCGCCCAGACCCACGCGATACAGGTCGCGCGCCAGCGCCACCAGCCGGCCGGCGGTTTCAGCCGGGTCTTCGTGATAGACCGGCATGACCACGGCGATGCGCGCGGTATTGGCGCCCGAGGGCGTGGTCAGCGGCCGCGCAAAGATCCCCGACAGCATCGAGGTGAAGGAAAAGCCGACCCAGGTGAAGGTGATGGTGAACAGCGTCAGCAGGCAGGCTTGCAGGAATGTCGTGTGATCGCCAAAGACCAGCCGCATCTGCAACCCGCCGACCACGCCGATCAGCGCTCCACCGCCAAAGGCCACGATCCGCGCCGCGCCGACCTGCCAGCCGCCCATACGGCGCGGCCCCGGCCCGCCCTGTGGCAGGCGACGCAGATCCTGCACCGGCATGGGCAGAGGCGCCAGCGGCGGCACGGCGGCGCTATCGGGTGCCAGGCGCGCGGTCATCGCGGTCAGTCCTGCGTCCAGCGCATGATCCAGGTCTCGGACAGCGCGCCATCGGGGCCGTTCAGCCGGGCAGAGATGTCGGCCAACTGATCACCATCGGGCAGAAATTCAAAGGCCAGCCGCAGCCGGTTTTGATAGGGCAGGCGCAACCAGTGCACATTGCGGACCTCGCCGGTGGTGGCGCGAACCTCGGGCTGGGGATCGCCGGTAGTGAACAGGTCCAGCGAGTAGTCGACCACATAGGTGCGCGCATTGGGGTCGTTGATCGACTTGCCCGACCGCGTGGCCATCACCCGCGCCAAGGGCGCATTGTCAGGCGGCAGATCGGAAAACACCAGGTCATAGGCGAAATCGTGGCGCTGACCGGGTTGCAGCGGCTCGGTCGGGCGCCAGAAGCTGACGATATTGTCGTTGAACTCGTTCTCGACCGGGATTTCCACCAGCGTGACGGCACCCTGGCCCCAGACCCCGTTCGGTTCGATCCAGGCCGAGGGGCGCAGGTCATAGCGTGCCTCGGAATCCTGATATTCGGCAAAGTTGCGCGCCCGCTGCACCAGGCCAAAGCCGCCGGGATCACGGTCCTGAAAGGCCGAGATCTGCAAGCGGTCATGGGCCGACAGCACCCGCCAGATCCGCTGATCGGCGCCGGTCAACATCTGCAATCCGTCGCTGTCATGGACGGCGGGGCGATAGTCGTCGATCTGGGCCCGGTCGGCCGGGCCGAACCAATACATCGAGGTCAGCGGCGCGATGCCGATCTCGGTGATCTCGGCGCGGGGGAACATGGCCGTGCGGGTGCGGAACACCGTCTCGGCGCCCGGCTCGATGATAAATTCGAACGCGGCCGAGATGGAACGGCTGTCCAGATGGGCATAGACGGTGATGGCCCGGTCATTCGGTTCGGGGCGCACGATCCAGAAGCTGCGGAAGATCGGAAACTCTTCGCCCTTCTGGCTGCCGGTGCCGATGGCCAGCCCGCGCGCCGACAAACCGTATTGCGTGCCACGCGCGACGGCGCGGAAATAGCTGGCGCCCTGAAAGACGGCGACCTCGTCCATCACATCGGGCCGGTTCAGCGGCGTGCGCACGCGAAAGCCCGACCAGCCCATATCGCCGATCGTCTCGTAATCGACACCGTCGGGGAACAGGTTCGGTTCGAACTCGAACATGCGGGCATCGAAGGGCAGGGGGCGGGCCAGCCCGTCCTCGACCAGATGCAGCGCGACGGGTTCGTGAAAGATCAGCCCCGGCGGCAGCAGGTCCAGCGCAAATTCGGGATGACCGACCCAGGGGTCGCGGTCGCGGCGGAAGCGGATGCCGCGATACTGGTCATAGTTCAGATCCGCGAAGCTGCCCGTCAGGGTCGAGGCCGGGGCCTCGTAGGGCTGGCCGGCGGCGTCCTGGGCAAGCTGCACGAGATGGTCGAAACCAAAGGGCGCGGGGGCGGCCGGCGCCGGCGCATCGGTCTGCGCATTGGCGGGTGCATCCGCGGACTGCCCGTCCTGGGCGGATGCGGGACGGGCCAGCGCGACCATGCTGGAAATGGCGGTCGCTGAGGTCAGGAAATCTCGGCGGTTCATGCGTTTCGCGCCCCGAATACAGGTAATCTGCGACGCTAAATCACTGGCCGCCCCTTCATGCAAGAGTTGTGCTGCGAAATCTGCGCGGCTTTGCGCCGATGCAACGGTTCGGGCATGGCGACCATCCCCCCGCCAGGGCGCTGGACCTTCGCCGCGCCAGCAGGCAAAAGGGGGCTTTCGCGCCCCCACCCCCGATCAACCCGCGCGATCAAACGCGCCGATCAAACCCGACAGGACTGCCATGCCCTTTACCATCGCCATCGACGGACCTGCCGCTTCGGGCAAGGGCACCATTGCACGGGCCCTGGCCGCCCGCTTTGGCTTTCACCATCTGGATACCGGGCTGCTGTATCGCGCCACCGGGGCAAAGGGCGGCGATCCGATTGCCGCCGCACGCAGCCTGACGCCCGAGGACATGGCCCGCGACGACCTGCGCAGCGCCGAGGCCGGGCAGGCCGCCAGCAAGGTCGCCGCCATCCCCGAGGTGCGCGCGGCACTGGTCGCGTTTCAGCGCGATTTCGCCCGGCGTGAACCGGGCGCGGTGCTGGACGGGCGCGATATCGGCACGGTTATCTGCCCTGATGCCCAGCTGAAGCTGTTCGTCACCGCCTCGGATCAGGTGCGGGCGGCCCGCCGGGCGGCGGAACTGGGCGCCGATCCCGCCGAAATGCTGGCCCAGCTGCGGGAACGCGATGCCCGCGACAGCCAGCGCGAGGCCGCGCCGCTGAAACCGGCCGCAGACGCGATCTTGCTTGATACCAGCGATCTGGCTATTGATAAGGCAGTCGCGGTGGCGGTCGACTTGGTCCTGTCCGCCCGAAAATCGACCTAATCACCCCTTCGGTTTCAATGCAGCATTGAAAGACTTCCGGTGCGCGCCGCGTTGTTCAGCCCGGCATGCCACCCGTATCCTGATCTCAGGACATCGGCCATTTCAGGGCCGGGAGGGAGAGAGAAACGTGGAAAGATTCTTCAAGCTGGCCGATCATGGCACCAGCGTCAGGACCGAGGTGATCGCCGGGGTGACGACGTTCCTGACCATGGCCTATATCATCTTCGTCAACCCTGACATCCTGTCGACCACGGGAATGGACCGGGATGCGGTGTTCGTGGCGACCTGCCTGGCGGCGGCGCTTGGGTCCGCGATCATGGGGCTTTGGGCGAACTGGCCGATCGGCATGGCGCCCGGCATGGGGCTGAACGCCTTTTTCGCCTTTACCGTGGTTGGCGCCATGGGGTTCAGCTGGCAACAGGCGCTTGGCGCGGTGTTCATCTCGGGCCTGATCTTCCTGTTCCTGTCGGTCACGGGCATCCGGCGCTGGCTGATCGCGGGCATCCCGGCCTCGATGCGCAGTGCCATTGCAGCCGGTATCGGGCTGTTCCTTGCGATTATTGCCATGAAATCCTCGGGTCTGATCGTGGCCAGCCCGGCGACCTTCGTGACGCTTGGCGATCTGACCGCGACCGGCACATTGCTGACCATCGCCGGGTTCTTCATCATCGCCTCGCTTGACGCGTTGAAGGTCAAGGGTGCAATCCTGATCGGCATCCTGATCATCACCTTCGCCTCGATCCTGCTGGGCGTGACCGAGTTCGGCGGCATCATGTCGGCCCCGCCCTCGATCGCGCCGACCTTCCTGCAACTGGACGTCATGGGCGCGCTGAGCTTTGGCATCTTCCATGTCGTGCTGGTCATGGTCCTGGTCGAGGTGTTCGACGCCACCGGCACGCTGATCGGCGTGGCCAAGCGCGCGGGCCTGCTGACCGAGGGGCCGGCGCATCAGAACAAGGGCCTCAGCCGCGCGCTGATGGCGGATTCGACGGCGATCCTTGCGGGTTCGGTGCTGGGCACCTCATCCACCACGGCCTATGTCGAAAGCGCCTCGGGCGTGGCGGCGGGCGGGCGCACCGGGCTGACGGCGCTGATCGTTGCGGGGCTGTTTCTGCTGGCGATGTTCTTTGCGCCGCTTGCCGGGTCTGTTCCGGTCTATGCCACGGCGCCGGCGCTGCTGTATGTTGCAGGGCTGATGATGCGCGAACTGACCGAGATCGACTTCAAGGACGTGACCGAAAGCGCGCCGGCCGTGCTGACCGCGATCACCATGCCCTTCACCTATTCCATCGCCAACGGTCTGGCCTTCGGTTTCGTCAGCTATGCGTTGCTGAAGCTGCTGACCGGCCGTGCCCGCGAGGTGCATCCGGCGACCTGGCTGGTGGCCGGGCTGTTCGTGCTGAAATTCGCCTTCTTCCCCGAAGGCTGAGGCGCAATCCGCGCGTCATCCCGCGATGATGGCCCGTCGGTTTGCAAGCCGGCGGGCCATTGCGTCTTTGGCTGTCGGGCGGCGGCTCTTGCCAGCCCGGCTGCCTGCGTCGTAAGCGGCAAACAGCGAAACTGACGATGCAAAGGGCGCGCGCCCATGATCCTGCCTGCCAAACGGGCGCTGCGGGCCTTCGGCCCTGCCATTCCTCCGGTGAACCCGGCCGAGGCCATCCGCGCCGGGCTGGGCGCCCTGATCGGCTTGGCCGTGGCCGGGCTGACGCTGCTGTCACCTGCGGTCGATCTGCAACTGGGGCTGTATCTGATCGCACCCTTCGGGGCGACGGCCGTGCTGGTCTTTGCGGTGCCCAGCAGCCCCCTGGCGCAACCCTGGTCTGCGGTTGTCGGCAACACGGTTTCGGCCGTGGTGGCCGTCGCGATCTGCGCGCTGGTCGACGAGCCGGGGCTGCGGGTGGCGCTTGCGGTCGGGCTGGCGATCACGGTGATGATCCTCTTGCGCGCGCTGCACCCGCCGGGGGGGGCGGTGGCGATGACGGCGGCGCTTGCCCCCGATGCGATCGAGCGGTTGGGCTTCTGGTTCGCGCTGTCGCCGGTGGCTGTGGGCACGCTGCTGCTGGTGGCGGTGTCGGTGGTCTATGCCCGGCTGACCGGGCGGCGCTATCCGCAGCGCCAGTTCGACGAGCCGAACACCCATGGCACCAGCGACGCGCCTCCGCCGGAACGACTTGGCCTCAGCGAGGCAGAACTGACCGGCATTCTGACCCAGTATCGCCAGTCGCTGAACCTTGGGGTCGAGGATCTGGCCCGATTGATCGCCGCCGCCGAGATCCAGGCCGCAAGCCACCGCACCGGGCCGCTGGTCGCCGCCGACATCATGTCGCGCGATCTGGTCACCGTTGGTCCCGAGGCGGGGCTGGGGCAGGTGGCCGACCAGTTCCGGCAACACGGCTTTACCTCGCTGCCCGTGGTCGAGGGCAATGACCGCTTCCTTGGGGTGATCTTTCAGTTGCACCTGATCCGCCGCGCCCATCGCGACGCCTTTGGCCTGCAACGCGGCTTTGGAACCGCGCTGGACCGGTTGCTGCGCCGCGATACCCCGGTTCAGGCACGCGACATCATGGCGACCAATGGCCCCCATGCCACCCCGGAAACGCCGGTTGCGGCGCTGCTGCCGATGATGGCCGAGGGCAGCACCGATGCCGTCCCTGTGCTGGATGGCGCGCGGATCGTCGGTATCGTCACCCGCACAGACCTGATTTCGGCACTGGCGCGTCAAAGCCTGAATCAGCCGGAATAAGCGCCCCTTGCCGTCAGGCCGGCGGCTCGCCGCCCAATGCCTGCGTCAGATCGGCGGCTGCCGCCATGACGGCCGCGCCGAGGGTCTTGATATGCTCGGCGCCGACGCGATGGGCGGGGCCGCTGACGCTGATGCCGGCCACGGCCTCGCCCGTCAGGTCAAAGACCGGCGCCGCCACGCAGCGCATCCCACGGCTGCGTTCCTCGTCATCCACCGAAAAGCCGCGATGGCGGATGCGGTTCAGATCCTCGCGCAGGGCATCGGGCGTCACCAGCGTCCTGTCGGTAAAGCCCTGCAAGGCTGGCCCGTCCAGCAGGGCGCGCAGGGCCGCAGGCCGGCCAAAGGCCAGCAGCGCCTTGCCGATGCCGCTGGCATGCAGAGGCGATCGAGTGCCGGGCGGAAAATAGGCGCGGATGGTTTCCTGCGTCTCGACCTGGCTGACGAACAGCACGGCATCGCCGTTCAGGATGCCCAGATTGGCCGTCTCGCCGGTATCTTCCATCAGCGCGCGCAGAATCGGTCGGGCGCGCTCCACGATGCCCGATCGCCGCATGAAGGCCGAGCCAAGCCGGAAGGTCGCCGGCCCGATATGCCAGGCCTGCGTGGCCATGTCGCTTTCGGCCATGCCGCGCCCGGCCAGCGTCGTCAGCAGCCGATGCACGGTCGAGGGCGACTGGTCCATCGCCTCGGCGATCTCGGACAGGGTCAGGCCGTTGGACCTGGCCAGCAGATCCAGCATGTCCAGCGCGCGATCCAGCGCCTGAACGGTTGCGGGGGCCTGTGCCGCGCCCTTGGGGCGGCCGCGTTTTCGTGTTGCTTGGGACATCATCTTCCGTTCCGGCGAAACAGCCTCAAAATTATGGGGAAAATGGGGGGCGGCAAGTGGAAAACGGTAACATGTTGTAATATATTGGATAATGGATCATTTTCCGGCTGTCGAAAAGCTTTTTCAGAAAAATTGCAACCCTGTGCTGCGTCGTCCTATCCTGTTTTCAACGCGAAGGAGGATCGCCATGAGCACGCAGAATCCCGTTTTCATTCCCGGCCCGACCAATATCCCCGAGGTGCTGCGCAAGGCCGTGGACATGCCCACGATCGACCACCGCAGCCCGATCTTTGGCCGCATCCTGCACCCCGCGCTGGACGGCGTGAAAAAGGTGCTGAAGACCACCCAAGGGTCGGTCTTTGTGTTCCCCTCGACCGGCACGGGTGGCTGGGAAACCGCCATCACCAATACCCTGACAGCGGGCGACAAGGTTCTGGCCACTCGCAACGGCATGTTCAGCCATCGCTGGATCGACATGTGCCAGCGGCACGGGTTGGACATGACGGTTGTGACGCAGGAATGGGGCGAGGGCGTCCCGGCGGACAAGTTCGAAGAAATCCTGACCGCCGACAAGGGCCACGAGATCAAGGCCGTGCTGGCCACCCATAACGAGACCGCCACCGGCGTCCGCAGCGACATCGCCGCCGTACGCCGCGCGCTGGATGCGGCCGGCCACCCGGCGCTGCTGCTGGTCGACGGGGTCAGCTCGATTGGCTGCTATGATTTCCGCATGGATGAATGGGGCGTCGATATCGCCGTCACCGGCAGCCAGAAGGGATTCATGCTGCCGCCCGGTCTGGCCATTATCGGCTTCTCGCCCAAGGCGCTGGCTGCGGTCGAGACCGCGCGCCTTCCGCGCACCTTCTTTGACATTCGCGACATGGCCAAGGGCTATGCCGCCAATGGTTTCCCCTATACCCCGCCGGTCGGGCTGCTGAACGGGCTGAACATGGCCTGCGACATGCTGCTGGACGAGGGGTTGGAGAATGTCTTTGCCCGCCACCACCGCATCGCCGAGGGCGTGCGTCAGGCCGTCGCCGCCTGGGGGATGCAGCTTTGCGCCAAGCGGCCGGAACTCTACTCGGACAGCGTTAGCGCCATCCGCACGCCCGAGGGTTTTGACGCCAACAAGATCGTCAGCCACGCGCTGAATGCCTATGGCGTGGCCTTCGGCACGGGTCTGGGCGATGTCGCGGGCAAGGTTTTCCGCATCGGCCATCTGGGCAGCCTGACTGACGTTATGGCGCTGTCGGGCATTGCCACGGCGGAAATGGTCATGGCCGATCTGGGCCTGCCGGTGAAACTGGGCAGCGGCGTCGCAGCCGCGCAGGAACATTACCGCCAAAGCGCCGCCACCGCCCAGAAGGCCGCTGCCTGATGAAGGACGCACCCATGTCTATCCCAAGCTATGACGACATGCTGGCCGCGCACGAGCGCATCAAGCCGCATATCCGCCTGACGCCGGTTCGCGCTTCGGATTACCTGAACGATCTCAGCGGCGCGCAGCTGTTCTTCAAATGCGAGAATTTTCAGGAGCCGGGGGCCTTCAAGGTCCGCGGCGCCAGCAACGCGGTCTTTGGTCTGGACGTGGCGCAGGCCGCGAAAGGCGTGGCCACGCATTCCTCGGGTAACCATGCATCCTGCCTGTCCTATGCGGCGATGCTGCGGGGCATCCCCTGCAACGTCGTCATGCCGCGCACCGCGCCGCAGGCCAAGAAGGACACCGTGCGCCGCTATGGCGGCGTGATCACCGAATGCGAGCCCTCGACCACCTCGCGCGAGGAAACTTTTGCCAAGGTGCAGGCCGCGACGGGGGGCGATTTCGTCCATCCCTATAACGACCCGCGCGTGATTGCGGGGCAGGGCACCTGCGCCAAGGAACTGGTCGAGCAGGTGGACGGTCTGGATATGGTCGTGGCGCCGATTGGCGGCGGCGGGATGATCTCGGGCACCTGCCTGACGCTGTCGACCCTTGCGCCCGAGGTGCAGGTGATCGCGGCGGAACCGGAAACGGCGGACGACGCCTATCGCAGCTTCAAGGCCGGCCACATCATCGCCGATGACGCGCCGAAATCCATCGCCGATGGCCTTCTGGTGCCGCTGAAGGACCTGACCTGGCATTTCGTGTCGAACAACGTGACCGAGATATTCACCGCATCCGAAACCGAGATCGTCGATGCGATGAAGCTGATCTGGAAGCACCTGCGCGTGGTGGCCGAGCCGTCAAGCTCGGTCCCCTTGGCCTGCATCCTGAAGAACCCCCAGTTTTTCGCCGGCAAGCGCGTCGGCATCATCATCACCGGCGGCAATGTCGATCTCGACAAGCTGCCCTGGATCTGAGGAGAGAACCGATGAACGCACCCGTCAATTTCGAAGGGCTGGAAGTCGGCTATGACGTGCCGGCCCTGCCGGGCATGGACGAGAAGGATATCCAGACGCCCTGTCTGATCCTCGATCTGGATGCGCTGGAGCGTAACATCAAGAAAATGGGCGATTACGCGGCCTCGCACGGCATGCGCCATCGCAGCCATGGCAAGATGCACAAATCGGTCGACGTGCAGAAGCTTCAGGAACGTCTGGGTGGTGCCGTGGGCGTCTGCTGCCAGAAGGTCAGCGAGGCCGAGGTCTTTGCCCGTGGCGGCATCAAGGACATTCTGGTCAGCAACCAGGTTCGCGACGCGGCCAAGATCGACCGTCTGGCGCGGTTGCCGAAATATGGTGCGAACATCATCGTCTGCGTCGATGATCTGGCGAATGTGGCCGACCTGTCGGCTGCTGCGCAAAAGCACGGCTCTGATCTGGGCGTTTTCGTCGAAATCGACTGCGGCGCGGGGCGTTGCGGGGTCACGACCGCGCAGGCGGTGGTCGATATCGCGCAGGCGGTCGAGGCCGCGCCGAACCTGAAATTCGTCGGCATTCAGGCCTATCAGGGCGCGATGCAGCACATGGACAACTATGCCGATCGCCAGGCCAAGCTGGATCTGGCGATTGCCCAGGTGAAAGAGGCCGTTGCGGCGCTGAAGGCCGTGGGGATCACCCCGGAACTGGTCTCGGGTGGCGGCACCGGCAGCTATTATTTCGAAAGCGGCTCGGGCGTTTATAACGAGCTTCAGTGCGGTTCCTATGCCTTCATGGATGCCGATTATGGCCGCATCCTGGACCAGAATGGCCAGCGCATCGACCGGGGCGAATGGGAAAACTCGCTGTTCATCCTGACCAGCGTGATGAGCCATGCCAAGGCCGACAAGGCGATCTGCGATGCCGGTCTGAAGGCGCAATCTGTCGATAGCGGGCTGCCGGTGATCCATGGCCGCGATGATGTGAAATACATCAAATGCAGCGATGAACATGGCGTGATCGAGGATCCGAACGGCGCGCTGAAAGTGAATGACAAGCTGCGGCTGGTGCCGGGCCATTGTGACCCGACCTGCAATGTTCATGACTGGTATGTCGGCGTGAGGAACGGCAAGGTCGAAACCCTGTGGCCGGTCAGCGCGCGCGGGAAGGCCTATTGATGTGGGTCGTCCCTGAAAGTGAAATCGCCGGGCTGATGACGCCCGAGGCAGCGTTTCAGGCGGTCGAGGCGGTCTTTGCCTCGATGGCCAGGGATCAGGCCTATAATTTTCCGGTCATCCGCGAGGCCATCGGGCATGAGGAGGCGCTGTATGGCTTCAAGGGCGGGTTTGATCGGGGCGGGCTGAATCTGGGGCTGAAGGCCGGCGGCTATTGGCCGCATAACCAGAAGCATGGGCTGATCAACCATCAGTCGACGGTGTTTCTGTTCGACGCCGATACCGGGCGGGTCGCCGCGGCCGTGGGGGGGAACCTGCTGACGGCGCTGCGCACGGCGGCGGCCAGCGCGATCTCGATCAAGTATCTGGCTCCCGAGGGGGCGCAGGTGCTGGGCATGGTCGGCGCCGGCCATCAAGCGCAGTTCCAGCTGCGTGCGGCGGCGGCCAGCGGCCGTTTCACCCGTGTTCTGGGCTGGAACCCGCATCCCGAGATGCTGGAACGGCTGGCCGGGACGGCGGCTGAACTGGGCCTGCCTTTCGAGGCGGTCGAGCTGGACCGGCTTGGCGCGGAAGCTGATGTGATCATCTCGATCACCTCGGCCTTTTCGCCGCTGCTGCTGGATGGCCATGTCAAGGGCCCGACCCATATCGCGGCCATGGGCACCGACACGAAGGGCAAGCAGGAACTTGACCCGGCGCTGGTTGCCCGCGCCCGCCTGTTCACTGACGAGATTGCCCAATCCGTCAGCATTGGCGAATTTCAGCATGCCTTTGGCGCAAAAAGCATTTCCGACAGCGACATCACCGCGATAGGCCGGGTCATCACCGGCGATCACGAAGGGCGCGGGAATGCAGAGATCACGATTTTCGACGGCACAGGCGTCGGGTTGCAGGACCTTGCGGTCGCTGCCGCTGCGGTTGATCTGGCGCGCCGCGAAGGAAAGGCCCAAAAGGTCGAAATCTGATAGAATCCCCGTGACATCGGTGGAAAGGGAGGTCCGCAATGTCTGATACCACATACCAGCCCGCGGGGGCAGCGGTTCATCCGGTGGATGAACGGCTGCCCACGGGCAAATTGATAACCCTGGGCTTCCAGCATGTGCTGGTCATGTATGCCGGTGCGATCGCCGTGCCGCTGATCGTGGGCCGGGCACTGCAATTGTCGCCCGAAGAGGTGGCGTTCCTGATTTCCGCCGACCTGTTCGTCTGCGGCGTGGCGACGCTGATCCAAAGCCTTGGGATGACGCAATATTTCGGCATCAAGCTGCCGGTGATGATGGGCGTGACTTTCGCCGCTGTCGGCCCGATGGTGGCAATTGCCGGGCAGACGCCGGGACAGGAGGGCGCCCGCGCCCTGTTCGGCGCAATCATCGCGGCAGGGCTGATCGCCATCCTGCTGGCGCCGGCGATCAGCCGGATGCTGCGCTTTTTTCCGCCGGTGGTGACGGGCACTGTCATCCTTGCCATCGGCATCAGCCTGATGCCCATCGGCATCAACTGGATCTTCGGCCTTCAGGTCGGCCCGACCGCACCGATGCTGGTCGATCCCGCACAGCAGGCCTGGCTGGACGGTGCCATTGCGGCAGGTGGCGTGCCCGAGGGGGTCAAGCTGGCCGCCAGCATGCCGAACCCGGTCTATGCCAGCGGCAGCAATATCCTGATCGCGGTGCTGGTGCTGGGCACGATCCTTGCGGTTTCGCGTCTTGCCACCGGGTTTCTGGCCAATATCTCGGTCCTGGTCGGGATCGTCGTCGGCGGGATCGTCGCGGCGATGCTGGGGATGATGAATTTCGACAAGGTTGGCGAGGCAAGCTGGTTCGCGCTGATCAAGCCCCTGCATTTCGGGATGCCGACATTCGATCCGATCATGGTGCTGACCATGGTGCTGGTGATGATCGTCGTGATGATCGAATCCACCGGGATGTTCCTGGCCCTGGGCGAGATGTGCAAACGTCAGATCACCCAGCAATCGCTGGCCGCCGGCCTGCGTGCCGATGGCCTGGGAACGATGCTGGGCGGGATTTTCAACACCTTCCCCTATACCTCGTTCAGCCAGAATGTCGGGCTTGTCGGCGTGACGGGCATCCGCTCGCGCTTTGTCTGCGTGGCGGGGGGCATCATCATGATCGTTCTGGGGCTGATCCCGAAAATGGGCGCGCTGGTCGAAAGCCTGCCAACGACCGTTCTGGGCGGGGCCGGGCTGGTGATGTTCGGCATGGTTGCCGCAACCGGGGTGCGCATCCTGTCCCGCGTCGATTTCGCCGGCAACCGCAACAATATGTTCGTGGTGGCAATTTCCATCGGCATGGCGATGATCCCGCTGGTGGCGCCGAATTTCAAGCAGTGGCTGCCTCATGGGATCCACCCGCTGATCCATTCGGGCATCCTGCTGGCGGCGATCAGCGCGGTATTCCTGAACTGGTTCTATAACGGTGCGCCCTCGGTCGACGAGGAAGAACTGGCGGCGGCCGGCAAGCTGGCCGATCACTAGGCCGCAAGCCATGACAAGCAAGAAGGGCGGTCCCGCGGGGCCGCCCTTTTTCACATCGGCAATTTTCACATCGGCAAACCAGAACCGTCAGGCGGTTTCAGGCCCCTGGCCCTGGGTCCAGCGGAAATGCGTGACAGAATGGCCTGATCGGGGGTGCAAACCCTGCCGCTCGACCACAAGCCCTTCGCGTTCATAAAAGTGACGCGCCCTGGCATTCCTGGAGGTCGTGAACAGCGTGAACCCGTCCCTCATGACGGTCTTGGCGTGATCCAGCAGGCGTTTTCCCACGCCATTGCCCAGCTGCCGCGGGGAGACGAACAACTCGGCAAGATTGCGATCGTCGGGCTTCATGGCGATAAAGCCGACGATCTCGCCCTGATCGACCGCAACCGTTACAACCCATCCCCCTGCCAGTTCTTCATCGACGCGGGCGCGCAGCTGATCATATGACGGCATGACCGGGGGGCCGACATCCGGCAGGCTGGCGCTGGAATGCCAGATTCGTGCGATCTGGTCGCGTTCATCGTCACTGGCGGGGCGAAGCTGCATCGGAATGGCTATTGGCGTCAGGGGTGTCATGATGACGTAGCTGCCGGTCGGGGGGCGAGGCAAGCTTTCGGAAACCGGCAGCAGCAGGAAATCGCGGCGCGTCGCGGCGTTCGCGGTCCAACGTCAATGCCAGGATGCGGTTGTGCTACCTGGCACTCTGCCCGCCATTGCTGCAATCCCATTCTCAACGAAAATTATAGACTGCCTTGCCGAAGGGCCGTCTCGCGCGCGCGGGGATTTCGGTTATCAATGAAAGCGCAATAATCTGGCGGAGGAGTGGATGCCCGGATATCTGACCACACATGTTCTGGACACCGCGCGGGGCACCCCCGCACAAGGGATGGAAATCGTGCTGTATCGGCTGGAAAACGGCGGTCGCACGGAACTGGCCCGGCTGGTGACGAATGCCGATGGCCGCACCGACAGCCAGATCCTGCCCGAGGCCGATTTCACCACCGGCAGCTATGAGCTGGAATTTCATGCCGGCGCCTGGATGGACGCCACCGGCGTGGCGCCCGAAAGCCCGCGCTTTCTGGATGTGATCCCGATCCGCTTTGGCATGTCGCAGGACGATCACTATCACGTTCCGCTGCTGATCTCGCCCTTCGGCTATTCGACCTATCGGGGAAGCTGATCCATGATTCCTGACATCACGATCATCTGGGAATGGATGGCCTTCGCGATCCGCTGGGTTCATGTCATCACCGCCGTGGCCTGGATCGGCAGCTCGTTCTATTTCATCGCGCTGGATCTTGGGCTGCAAAAGGCGCCCGGCCTGCCCAAGGGCGCGCATGGCGAGGAATGGCAGGTCCATGGCGGCGGCTTTTACCACATCAACAAATATCTGGTCGCGCCGGAACGGATGCCGGAACATCTGACCTGGTTCAAATGGGAAAGCTATTCGACCTGGCTTAGCGGTGCGGCGCTGCTGATGGTCACCTATTGGGCGGGGGCCGAGCTGTTCCTGATCGACCCCTCGAAGATGGAATTGTCGCAGTTTCAGGCGATTCTGATCTCGGCCGGGTCGCTGGCGATCGGCTGGCTGATCTATGACACGCTGTGCAAATCCAAGCTGGGCGAGCAGCCGACCGTGCTGATGCTGCTGCTGTTCGTGGCGCTGGTGGTGATGGGCTGGGGCTATGATCAGGTGTTTTCGGGCCGCGCGGCGCTGCTTCATCTGGGGGCATTCACCGCCACGATCATGACGGCCAATGTGTTCTTCATCATCATGCCGAACCAGCGCATCGTGGTGAACGACCTGAAGGCAGGGCGTCCGGCCGATCCGAAATACGGCAAGATCGCCAAGCTGCGGTCGACCCATAACAACTATCTGACGCTGCCGGTCATCTTCTTGATGCTGTCGAACCATTACCCGCTTGCCTTCGCCAGCGAATATAACTGGCTGATCGCGGCGCTGGTCTTTCTGATGGGCGTGACGATCCGGCATTTCTTCAACACCATGCATGCCCGCAAGGGCGAGCTGTGGTGGACCTGGCTGGTGACGGCGATCCTGTTCATCATGATCATGTTCCTGTCCTCGCTTGGCTTGCGCCAGGAACCGCTGGAAACCGCCGAGGCCCGCGCCCTGACCCCGCTGGAGGCCCGCTTTGCCCAGGCCGAAGGTTTTGACGAGGTCAGCGGCTATGTCACTGGGCGCTGTTCGATGTGCCATTCGCGCGAACCGTTCTATGAGGGGATTTACCATGCCCCCAAGGGCCTGTTCCTGGAAACGCCCGGCGACATCGCCCGCGCCGCGCGCGAGATCTATCTGCAAGCCGGGGTGACCGATGCCATGCCCCCCGCCAATGTCAGCTTCATGGAGCCCGAGGAACGCGATGCCATCATCCGCTGGTATCGCGCGGCGCGGGGGACTGCGCTGGCGGCCAACTGACACGAAGCCGTGGGGGCTGAAAACAGCTCTGGATCGGCGCGGCGATCGGCCCTAGTTTTGGCCGGTCGCAAATGCGGAAAAACAGATGATGGACGATGCGGGCGCAAGGCCCGGCCTTTCCACCGATGCAGTCGACGCCGGATCGACCGAAAGTGATCCCTCGGCGGGGGATGATGTCCCGCGAAGCAGGCGCGGCAGCAAATTGCCGCGCAAGCGCCTGTCGCAAATTCTGGCCGCCATTGCGCAGGATGATCGGCGCAGCGACATCACCATCGACGACCTGATGCACCTGATCGAGGGACGCGCCCGCGCCGCGCTGATCTTTCTGTTCGCCTTTCCCAATGTCTTTCCCGCCCCGCCTGGCCTGTCCGCCGTCTTGGGGCTGCCGCTTCTGTATCTGACCGGGCAGATGATGCTGGGCCGCATTCCCTGGCTGCCCAGGCTGATCGGCCAGCAGGGCGTGTCCATGCCGGCCTTCCGCGCCATGGTGCAGCGCGCGCTGCCATTTCTGACGCGGGTTGAACGGCTGTTGCGGCCGCGTCTTGGCTGGGTCGTCGGCCCCACGGCAGAACATGTTCTGGGGGCCTTTGCACTGGTTCTTGCCGTGGTGGTGACGCTGCCGATCCCGCTGGCCAATATGCTGCCTTCGTTCGCGATCTGCCTGATCGCCCTTGGCGTTCTGGAACGCGACGGGCTGTGGACGATTTTCGGGGTGCTGGCCGGGATCGCCTCGTTGCTGCTGTCGGGGGCGGTGGCCTATGCGATGGTCAAGACTGCGATCATGCTGATCGTCCAGGCATTCGCCTGACCTGACAATGCTGTTTTCTCGATGGGGCTGCCGTGGCTTTTGAAATTGCCATTCTTCTTTGCCTGATACTGCTGAACGGCGTCCTTGCCATGTCCGAACTGGCGGTCGTCTCGGCGCGCCCGGCGCGGCTGCGGCTGCGCGCCGGCCGGGGCGACCGGGGCGCCGCCACAGCCATGCGGCTGGCCGAGGAGCCGGGGCGCTTCCTGTCGACCGTGCAGATCGGGATCACCCTTGTCGGCGTGCTGTCGGGCGCGTTTTCGGGGGCGACGCTTGGGTTGCGGATGGGACAGTTCCTGGCGGATGCTGGTCTGCGCGCCAGTCTGGCCGAGCCTTTGGGCGTGGGCATCGTGGTGGTGGCCATCACCTATCTGTCGCTGATCGTGGGCGAGTTGGTGCCCAAGCAGATCGCGCTTGCCAATGCTGATGCCATTGCCGCCCGCGTGGCCCCTGCGATGGTGCTGCTGTCACGCATCGCTGCGCCGCTGGTCTGGCTGCTGGACCGGTCCGGGCGGGTGGTGCTGGCGATCCTGGGCCAGTCGGGCCGGCGTGACAGCAGCGTCAGCGACGAGGAAATCCGCACCATCATCGCCGAGGCCGAGGGCGCCGGCGTGATCGAGCGCGGAGAGACCCGGATGATCGAGGGTGTCATGCGCATCGCTGACCGCACGGCGCGCGGTCTGATGACCGCCACCCCGGAACTGGAAATCGCGAAGGCAGACGAAAGCCGGGCCGAGGTTCTGGCCCGGTTCCGTCGCTCGGGCCGGTCGCGCCTGCCGGTCCGGGACGGCGCCCCGGACGAGATCATCGGCGTCCTGCACAGCCGCGATGTGCTGAATCTGCCCTCGGGACGCGGCTTTGACCTGCGCGATCTGGCCACGCCTGCCCCCGTCATCCCCGAGGCGCTGCCCGCCATGGAGGTGATCGACCGGCTGAAACAGGCGCCGGGCCATATGCTGCTGGTCTATGACGAATATGGCCAGTTTCAGGGGGTAATCACGGCCATGGATATCCTTGGCGCGATTGCCGGCGGCTTTGACGAAACCGATGGCGACGAGCCCAAGATGGTCGAACGCGAGGACGGCTCTTTTCTGGTTGCGGGCTGGATGCCGGCGGATGAATTTGCGGCCCGCCTAGGGATGGATCTGGGTCGGTCCAGTGACTATGACACCGTGGCCGGGCTGGTGCTGGACCGGGCCGGGGTGTTGCCGCAGGTGGGCCATCGCATCGTGATCGACGGATGGCGGATCGAGGTGGTCGATCTGGACGGCCGGCGCATCGACAAGCTGCTGGTCGAACGCGCGCCGGCAGGGTAGGGGCGGCCGTCGGGTATCCTAGTGGCCGTGATGTTGATGGGCCAGCGCATGCCCGCGCCCCCGTGCGATCAGCCAGCGATTGACCGGATAGGCGGCAAAGGCCGCGATGATCAGCGCCACCGCCAGCGTGCCCCAGAATAGCGGGCTGTCCAGATGCGCATCCATCGCGCCGGGAACGGCGAGGATGATCAGGTTGTCCACGATCTCCATCACCGTGATCGAGGCGGTGTCGGCGGCCAGCCCGATCCGCAGCGCCTGCCCCATGGTCATCCCCGATCGCAACAGTGGCACCATGGTCAGGGCGTAGCCGAAGATAAAGGCCAGCACGATCGCCAGCCCCATCGTTTGCAGATTGCCCCAGCCAAGGCCTGTGCCGATGACCATGCCCAGAACCTCGCCGATGCCACAGCCGGTCAGGCAATGCAGCGTCGCGGCCACCGCCAGCCGGTTGACCTGGGCGGGGTCTGGCGCGGGGCGACCTTGGTGTTCGGCATGAGGGGCGGGGTCTGCGCCGTGATGATGATGATGATCATGTCCGGCCATCAGAATGCCTTTTTCAACTCTCTGGCGGCATAATCCGCGAACATCCGCACCTTGGGATCCTGCAACCGACGATGCGGCGTCAGGCATCCGAATTGCGCGGCCAGCGGACGGTTTTCGGCCAGAACCTCGACCAACCGCCCATCCTTGATGTGATGTGCCACCTCGTATCCGGGGCGGTTGGCAATGCCCTCGCCGGCCAGCGCCCATGTGGTCAGCACATCGCCGTCATCGGTGTCGAACCGGCCCGAAACCATCATCTTGCGTGGCCCTTCATCGGTTTGCAGGGTCCAGAAATATTCCGGGCTGCGCGGGTATCGCAGCAGCAGGCAATTGTGGTTCTTCAGGTCGTCGGGTTCCTGCGGCGTGCCGGCCTGTTCCAGATAACCGGGCGAGGCGACCAGCAGGCGCGGGCAATCGGCCACCTTGCGCCATTTCAGCGCCGAATCCTGCGGTTCGCCCAGAAAAAACGCCAGGTCGATCCCGTCCTCGACGATATTGACCGTGCGATCCGACAGCCGCAGCTGCACGTCGACACCGGGATTGTCGCGGCAAAAGACCGGGATCAGCGGTGCGATCAGCCGTCGCCCCAGCCCCAAGGGCGCGGTCAGCCGGATCACCCCCTGCGGCGTGCCCGAAAAACTGCCGATCACGGCCTCGGCCTCGTCCAGCGTCTCGATCACGCGGCGGGCGTTTTCATAAAAGACCCGACCGATTTCCGTGGGGGTCAGCTTGCGGGTGGTGCGGTTCAACAGCCTGACGCCAAAGCGGTTTTCCAGATCCTTGATCCGGTTCGAGGCAACAGCGGGCGACAGCCGCAGATCGCGCCCGCCAGAGGTGATCGAGCCAAGCTCGATGACGCGGACAAAGACCCGAAGGCTTTCGAGATAGGACATGACGATTGGCCGTTTTCAATGGATCGTGTAAAGTCTTCAACGTCTCGGATGATTTCGCAACGGGAATTTCCGGCCTAGGCTGAAATTCATGAACGGGTGAGAGGACGAGATGACGGGCGAATTGCGCTTTCTGCTGAATGACCGGGAAATCACGCTGACCGAGGCCGGCGGCTCGGACACGCTGCTGGATTTTCTGCGCATCGACCGGCGCATGACCGGCACCAAGGAAGGCTGCGCCGAGGGCGATTGCGGCGCCTGCACGGTGCTGGCCGGGCGGCTGACGCCCTCGGGTCTGGTCTATGAGCCGGTGAATGCCTGCATCCGCTTTCTGGCGTCCTGCCACGGCTGTCATATCGTGACGGTGGAACATCTGCGCGGGCCGGATGGCGGCTTGCATCCGGTGCAGCAGGCGATGGTCGAGCATCACGGCAGCCAATGCGGTTTCTGCACGCCGGGCTTTGTCATGGCGCTTTATGGTCTGTGGATGAGCAACCCGCAGGCCGATGCCATGGCCATCGAGGTGGCGCTGCAAGGCAATCTCTGCCGCTGCACCGGCTATGCGCCGATCATCAAGGCCGCGCTGGCCGCGCAGGCGGCGGGCGGGCAGGCGATGGATGCGCTGGCGGTTGAACGCGAGGGCGTGATGGCCAAGCTGCGGGCGATCCCGGCGGGCCGGGTCGAGGTCGCACGCGGTGCGAACCGTGCGATCATCCCGGCGGACACGGACGATCTGGCCGCACTGCTTCTGGAACACGAAAAACCGACGCTGGTGGCGGGTGCGACCGATGTTGGCCTTTGGGTTACGAAATTCCTGCGCAATATCAGCCCGACAATCTTCATCGGTCATCTGATGAAGGGCGTGGAAGTGTTTGACACCGAACTGAAAATAGGCGCAGGTGTGACCTATTCCGAGGCCGAGCCGCTGATCGCCCAGCACCTGGCCGAGGCGCTGGATTACTGGCAGCGGATCGCCGGTTGGCAGGTGCGCAACATGGGCACCGTGGGCGGGAACATCGCCAATGGCTCGCCCATCGGCGACACGCCGCCCTTGCTGATCGCGCTTGGCGGGCGGATCGTGCTGCGCCGGGGCGACGTGCGGCGCGAGGTCGCCTTGCAGGATTATTTCATCGACTATGGAAAGCAGGATCGCGCGCCCGGCGAGTTCGTCGAAAGCGTCATCATCCCGCTGAACAGGGGCGCCAAGATCGCGGGCTACAAGATCAGCAAACGGCGGGACAGCGACATTTCCTCGGTCGCGGTGGGGATTTGCGTGACCGTCGACGGGGGCCGGATCGCGAATGCCCGTATCGCCTTTGGCGGCATGGCGGGCACGCCGAAACGCGCCGCCGGTGCCGAGGCGGCGCTGATTGGCCAGCCCTGGGGGCAGGCAGCATTCGATGCGGCGGCGCGGGCCGTGCGCGCCGACTTCACGCCGCTGACCGATATGCGCGCCAGTGCCGATTACCGCAGCACGGTGGCGGCGAACCTGATCCGGCGCTTCTGGCTGGAGCAATCCGAACTCGCGCTGCCGGTGCGGCTGAACTATGCGGTGGGGGAATGACCATGAAGGACGAAATCACCATCAAGGGCCTGGCGCATATGGACACCGCCCATGACAGCGCCATCAAGCATGTCACCGGCCGCGCCGAATATACCGACGACCTGAGCGAGCCGTTCGGGCTGATCCACGCCTATCTGGGCCTGTCGAAATGCGCCCATGGCAGGATTGTGGCGATGGATCTGGACGCCGTGCGCGCCGCGCCGGGGGTGATCGACGTGCTGACCGCCGCCGACCTGCCGGGCGTCAACGATGTCTCGCCCGCAGGCCATCACGACGATCCGATCCTCGCGGACGCAGAGGTCAAGTTCTGGGGACAGCCCATCTTTGCCGTCGTGGCCGAAACCCGCGATCAGGCCCGTCGTGCGGCGGCTTTGGCCAAGATCACCTATGATGCGCTGCCCCATGCGCTGGACCCGATGGCGGCCAAATTGGCCGATATGGGCTATGTCACCGATCCCCTGACCCTGCGCCGCGGGGATGCCGATAGGGGCATGGCCAATGCGCCGCACCGGATCAAGGGCCGCATGGGCATCGGCGGGCAGGATCACTTCTATCTGGAAGGCCAGATCGCCATGGCCGTGCCGGGCGAGGATGAGGACGTGATCATCAACGTTTCGACCCAGCACCCGTCCGAGGTGCAGCACATGGTCGCGCATGTGCTGGGCGTGCCCTCGCATTCCGTTGTCGTGAACGTCCGCCGCATGGGCGGAGGCTTCGGCGGCAAGGAAACGCAGATGAACCTGTTCGCCTGCATCGCCGCCGTTGCCGCGAAGAAATGGCACCGCGCGGTGAAAATCCGCCCCGACCGCGATGACGACATGTCGGCCACCGGAAAACGCCATGATTTCGTCGTCGATTACGAGGTGGGCTTTGACGATGAGGGCCGCATTCTCGCCGTCCAGGGCGATTGGTATGCCCGCTGCGGCTTCTCGGCGGACCTGTCGGGCCCGGTGACGGATCGCGCGCTGTTTCATGCCGATAACGCCTATTACTACCCTGATGTCCGCGTCAGCAGCCATCCGATGCGCACCAATACCGTCAGCAATACCGCCTTCCGCGGCTTTGGCGGCCCGCAGGGTGTGATCGTGGCCGAACGCATCATCGAGGAAATCGCCTATGCCCTTGGCCGCGATCCCTTGGAAATCAGGCAGTTGAACCTCTATCAGAACGGCCAGTTGACCCCCTATCATCAAGAGGTCACCGACCAGATCCTGCCACGCATCTTCGAGGACCTGACCGCCAGCAGCGATTATGCCGCGCGGCGTCAGGCGGTGCTGGACTGGAACGCCAAGGGCGGAACCATCCGCAAGGGCATCGCCCTGACGCCGGTGAAGTTCGGTATCAGCTTCACCGCCACCTGGTACAATCAGGCCGGCGCGCTGATCCATATCTACAGCGACGGCTCGATCGCGCTGAACCATGGCGGCACCGAGATGGGGCAGGGGCTGAACACCAAGGTGGCCCAGGTCGTGGCCGAGGCCTTCCAATGCGACCTCAGCCGGATCAAGATCACCAAGACCACGACGGAAAAGGTGCCGAATACCTCGGCCACGGCAGCATCCTCGGGCACTGACCTGAACGGCATGGCGGCGCTGAACGCGGCGGATCAGATCAAGGATCGGCTGATTGATTTCGTCGCTGAACGCTGGCAGGCGCCGCGCGACCGCGTGCGCTTTGTCCCCGGCCATATCATGGCGGGCGACACGGCCATCCCCTTCGACGAGGTGATCAAGGCCGCCTATATGGCCCGCATCCACCTGTCGGCGGCGGGGTTCTACAAAACGCCGGAAATCCACTGGGATCGCGCCACGGGGCGCGGTCGGCCCTTCTATTACTTCGCCTATGGCGCGGCGGTGGCCGAGGTCTCGGTCGATACGCTGACCGGCGAATATGTGATAGACCGCGCCGATGTGCTGCATGATGTGGGCCGTTCGCTGAACCCGATTATCGACAAGGGCCAGGTCGAGGGGGCCTTTGTCCAAGGCACCGGCTGGCTGACCTGCGAGGAACTCTGGTGGAACGAAAAGGGCGAGCTAAAGACCCATGCGCCATCCACCTACAAGATCCCGCTGGCCAGCGACCGCCCGCGCATCTTCAACGTGAACCTCGCCGACTGGTCCGAAAACGCCGAGCGCAGCATCAAGCGATCCAAAGCCGTGGGCGAGCCGCCCTTCATGCTGGGCATCTGCGTATTCGAGGCGATCAACATGGCCGTGGCATCCATGAACGATTACCGCGAACCGGCCCGGCTTGACGCCCCCGCCACGCCCGAGCGCGTTCTGATGGCCGTGGAACGGCTGCGCGGATGATCCGCGTCCGGGTCATATCGGCGCGCGGTTCCACCCCGCGCGAGGCGGGGGCCGAGATGTTCGTCGGCCCCGCCTCGGTCACCGGCACCATCGGCGGCGGGCAGCTGGAATATATGGCCATCGACCGCGCCCGGCAGATGCTGGCCAAGAACGAAGCCGAGGCCCGGATGGACATCCCCCTCGGCCCCGAGATCGGCCAATGCTGCGGTGGCCGCGTCATCCTGCAACTCGACCGGGGTGGGCCGCGCGCGGAAACCCACCCTCAGGTGCTGATCTTCGGTGCCGGCCATGTCGGCCGCGCCCTTGCGCTGGCGCTGCAACCCCTGCCGCTGACCCCCATCCTGATCGACAGCCGCGCTGCGGAACTGGCCAAGGCCGCTGTCGGCACCACGATCCGCCTGACGCCACTGCCCGAGGCCGAGATTCGCGCAGCCATTCCGGGCAGCGCCATCGTGGTCCTGACCCATGACCACGCGCTGGACTTCCTGCTGGCGGCCGAGGCCCTGACCCGCACCGATCTGGCCTATGTCGGCATGATCGGCAGCGCCACGAAACGCGCGCAATTCCACCGCTTCGCCCGCATCCAAAACGTCGATCCTGACCGCCTTGTGTGCCCCATCGGCGTCAATGACACGGGCGACAAGCGCCCCGCCGTTATCGCCGCCTTTACCGCCGCAGAACTTCTTGTCGAACTGACGGCTTCTTTCTCGGAAAAATACCCATGCGACAGCTGATCCGGGGCCGCGTCCTCGATTTTCACGCCGACCCGGCCGTGACCGATGACAACCACCGCTATCTGGAAGACGGCGCCATCCTGATCGAGGATGGCATCATCCGGGCCGTCGGTGACTACACCGATTTGCGCGAACCGGGCCTCGCGGAAATCGACCACCGCCCGAACCTGATCCTGCCCGGCTTCATCGACCCGCACATCCATTTCCCGCAGGTGCAGGTGATCGCCAGCTGGGGCGCACAGCTGCTGGACTGGCTGAACACCTATACCTTCCCCGAGGAAGCGCGCTTTGCCGACCCGGCCCATGCGCAGGCGATGGCGGGGCGGTTCCTCGACCTGCTGGCCGCGCATGGCACCACCACCGCGACCGCCTTCTGTTCCGTCCACCCCGAAAGCGCCGAGGCGCTGTTTTCGGCGGCAGAGGCGCGCAACATGGCGATGATCGCCGGCAAGGTGATGATGGATCGCAACGCCCTGCCGGCCGTTCTGGACACGGCGCAGCAAGGCTATGATGACAGCAAGCGCCTGCTGGAGAAATGGCACGGGCGCGGGCGACAGCGTTACGCCATCTCGCCCCGTTTCGCCATCACCTCGACGCCCGAACAGATGCATGCGGCGGGCACGCTGGTGGCGGAACATCCCGATTGTCATGTTCAAACCCATATGTCGGAAAACCGCGACGAGATCGCGCTGGCGAAACAGCTTTATCCAAGCGCCCGCGACTATCTGGATATCTATGAGAAATACGGGCTGCTCAGCGAAAACCTGCTGCTGGGCCATTGCGTCCACCTTGAGCCGCGCGAAATCGCCCGCATGGCGGAAACCGGCAGCCGCGCCATCTTCTGCCCGACCTCGAACCTGTTCCTCGGCTCGGGCCTGTTTGACGAGGCTGGATTGCGCGCCTCGGGCGTTGTCAGCGGCATTGCCACCGATGTCGGCGGCGGCACCAGCTATTCCATGCTGCAAACGCTGAACGAAGGTTACAAGATCCTGCAACTTGACGGGCAGAAGCTGACCCCCTTCGCCGGGTTCCACTGGATCACGCGAGGCAATGCCATCGCGCTTGGCATGGTGGACCAGATCGGCACCCTGGCACGCGGCAGCGATGCCGATCTGGTGGTGCTGGACAGCCGCGCCACGCCGGCAATGGCCCTGCGCATGGAACGCGCCGAGACGCTGGCGCAGGAACTGTTCATCCTTCAGATCATGGGGGATGACCGGTCGATTGCGCAAACCTATGTGGCCGGCCGCCCGATGAAGGGGAAGGCGAACGAAACAGTTTCTTAAACTGTTGGTGATACTTGGATAATGCACGCCGGCTTGGCGTGGGCGCGGGTTTGGTCTATGCCCGGAAGGTCACGTCATTTACCGGGTGCCCCCTTGTTCTATCCACTTGCCAGCACGACCTGGGACGACGCCGAATATGCGGCGTTGGACCGGGTCATCAAATCCGGCCGTTTCACCATGGGCGACGAGGTTCGCGCCTATGAGCAGGCCTTTGCCGATCATTTCGGCAAACGCTACGGGGTCATGGCCTCGTCCGGCTCGACCGCGAACCTGCTGGCCGTGGCCTCGGCCTTTTGGCACCCGGACCTCGGCTGGAAGCAGGGGGACGAAATCATCGTGCCGGCGGTCAGCTGGTCCACCACCTATTTCCCGATCACCCAGACCGGGATGCGCCTGCGCTTTGTCGATATCGACCAGGCCACGCTGAACATCGACCCCGATCTGGTGGCCGCCGCCATCACGCCGCGCACCCGCGCCGTCTTTGCGGTCAACCTGCTGGGCAATCCGGTGCAGGCCGACCGGCTGCGCGCCATCTGCAAGGATGCCGGCATCCTGCTGATCGAGGATAATTGCGAATCCATGGGCGCCAGCCTGAACGGCGAAATGGCCGGCGCGTTTGGCTTTTTCGGCACCTTCAGCAGCTTTTTCTCGCATCACATCTGCACCATGGAAGGCGGCATGGTCATCACCGATGACCGCAAGCTTTACGACACGATGCTGTCGATGCGCGCCCATGGCTGGACCCGTGGCCTGCCCGCCGACACCCATCTGCCGGTCGATCCCGATCCCTTCGTGGCGCAGTTCCGTTTCGTGTTGCCCGGCTATAACCTGCGCCCGCTAGAGATGGAGGGCGCATTGGGCCGTCCTCAGCTGGCAAAACTGCCCGGCTTCGTCGCCGCCCGGCGCGAGAATGGCAAGATCTTCCAGCGCGAATTTGCCGATCTCGATTTCCTCGATATCCAGCAGGAAACCGGGGAATCCTCGTGGTTTGGCTTTGCGATGGTGCTGAAGGGGCGGCTGGCGGGCCGCCGCAGCGATCTGGTCGCCGCCCTGCAAGCCGCCGAAATCGAATGCCGCCCCATCGTCACCGGGAATTTCCTGAACAACCCAGTGATCGAGAAGCTTGACCACAGCACCGGCTCGCCCATCATCGCGGCTGAAAAGATCGACCGCGACGGGCTGTTCGTCGGCAATCACCATTACCCGATCGCGCCCCAGATCGCGCGACTGCGCGAGGTCGTCCAGACCGTCGCCGACCGTTTCTGAAAGGACGCAAACCATGACCAAACGTGCCCTGATCACCGGCATCACCGGCCAGGATGGCGCCTATCTGGCCGAGCTTCTGCTGTCCAAGGGATACGAGGTTCACGGCGTCAAGCGCCGCTCGTCCAGCTTCAACACCGGCCGCATCGACCATTTGCAGATCGACGAACATTCCGGCAGCAATTTCCACCTGCATTACGGCGACATGACCGATTCAACGGCGCTGATCCGCACCGTGGCCGAGGTTCAGCCCGACGAGATCTATAACCTGGCCGCGCAAAGCCATGTCAAGGTCAGTTTCGAGATGCCGGAATATACCGCCAATGCCGACGGCACCGGCACGCTGCGCCTGCTGGAAGCCATCCGGCTGCTGAACATGACCGATCGCGTGCGCTTCTATCAGGCCTCGACCTCGGAACTTTACGGCAAGGTGCAGGAAGTCCCGCAAAGCGAGACGACGCCCTTCTATCCGCGCTCGCCCTATGCGGCGGCCAAGCTTTACGCCTATTGGATCACGGTGAATTACCGCGAGGGTTATGGGATGTTTGCCTGCAACGGCATCCTCTTCAACCATGAAAGCCCGATCCGGGGCGAGACCTTCGTGACCCGCAAGATCACCCGCGCCGTCGCTGCCATCAAGCTGGGCCTGCAAGAGCGGCTGTATCTGGGCAATCTGGACGCGCAGCGCGATTGGGGCCATGCGCGCGACTATGTCGAGGGCATGTGGCGCATCCTTCAGCATGATGTGCCCGAGGATTTTGTGCTGGCCACTGGCGATATGCACTCCGTCCGCGAATTTTGCGAGCTGGCTTTTGCCGAGGTCGGGATCGCGATCGAATGGCGTGGTGAGGGCGTCGATGAACAGGGCTTTCAGGCCGGCACCAATCACTGCCTTGTCGGCATTGACCCCGTCTATTTCCGCCCCACCGAGGTCGAGCAGTTGCTGGGCAACCCGACCAAGGCGCGGGAAAAATTGGGCTGGACGGCGACCACGCCCTTTGCCACGCTGGTAGCCGAGATGGTGGCCGAAGATGTGCGGCTGCTGGAAACCGAACGCTTGGCGCGGCGCGCCTATGGGGTAGTGGAATGAGCCTGATCACGCCGGTTCTGATGGCAGGGGGCAGCGGCACGCGGCTGTGGCCGGCCTCGCGCAAGGCGTTCCCCAAGCAATTCGCGCCGCTGATCGGGCCGGAATCGCTGTTTCAGGCCAGCGCAAGGCGGCTGTCAGGTCCGGGTTACGGCGCGCCGGTGGTGATGACCAATGCCGATTTCCGCTTTATCGTGGCCGAGCAGCTGGACCAGATCGGCATCGCCCCCGCCGCCATCGTGATCGAGCCTGCGGGCCGCAACACCGCCCCTGCGATCCTGGCCGCCGCGTTGCGCGTGGCGGCGGACGATCCGCAGGCATTGCTGCTGGTCGCGCCCTCGGATCACGTCATCCCTGACAGTGCGGGCTTTGACCGGGCGGTGCAGGCGGGCGCGGTTGCCGCCCGCGCGGGCCGGATCGTGACCTTCGGCATCACGCCGACCCGCCCCGAAACCGGCTATGGCTATCTTCAGGTCGATGGCACGGGCGACGGCCCGCTGCCGCTGAAGCGTTTCGTTGAAAAGCCCGATGCCGCGCGGGCCACCGAGATGTTGGCCGAGGGTGGGTATCTGTGGAACGCCGGGATCTTCCTTTTCGCGGCGCAGACCATGATCGACGCCTTTGCCGCCCATGCGGCGGATTATGTCGAGCCGGTTCAGGCCGCCGTAGACGGCGCGATGACCGATCTGGGTTTTCTCAGGCTGGCGCGGGGTCCGTGGCAGGGCTTGCGCGACGAATCCATCGACTATGCGGTGCTGGAAAAGGCCACGAACCTGTCGGTGGTGGCCTTTTCGGGCCATTGGTCCGATCTGGGCGGTTGGGATGCCGTCTGGCGCGAAATGCAGGACGGCGCCCCGGCGGATCGCGGCGCGGTCACGGATGGCCATGCCACTGCCATCGACTGCGACAATGTGCTGCTGCGCTCGGACAGTGCCGATATGCAGGTCGTGGGCATCGGGCTGACCGACATGATGGTGGTGGCGACCTCGGATGCGGTGCTGGTGGCGCCGATGGACCGGGCGCAGGACGTGAAACAGGCGGTGTCCTCGCTGAAGGCGCAGGGCCGCAAGCAGGCGGAACTGTTCCCCCGCGATCACCGCCCCTGGGGCTGGTTCGAGACGCTGGCCATCGACGACCGCTTTCAGGTCAAGCGCATCGTGGTCAAGCCCGGCGCGGCCTTGTCGCTGCAAAGCCATGTGCATCGCTCGGAACATTGGATCGTGGTCAGCGGCACCGCCAAGGTGACGGTCGACAATGCGGTGACGCTGGTGACCGAGAACCAGTCGATCTATGTGCCCCTCGGCGCCGTTCACCGGATGGAGAATCCCGGCAAGGTGCCGATGGTGCTGATCGAGGTGCAAACCGGCGTCTATCTGGGCGAGGATGACATCATCCGTTACGAAGACGTTTACGCCCGGCAGACCGGCGACTGATGGGGGCGGGCGACTGATGCGCGTTCTTCTGACCGGCGGGTCGGGAATGCTGGGCCAGTCGTTGCGGCGGCTGGCGCACGAGGTCGCGCCTGATCTGGAATTGCTGGCCCCTGGACGCGGGGAATTGCCGCTGACCGATGCGGCGGCGGTGGCGGATTGGTTCGCCGCCAATCCCGTCGATGCGGTGATCCATGCCGCCGCGCGGGTGGGCGGCATTCAGGCCAATATCGCCGATCCGGTGGGCTTCCTGTCGGAAAACCTTGCGATGAACGATGCCGTCATCATGGGCGCGCATCGGGCGGGGGTAGGGCGGCTGGTGTTCCTTGGGTCGTCTTGCATGTATCCGCGCGATTACCGTCAGCCGCTGGTCGAGGGCGATGTGCTGGCCGCCCCGCTGGAACCCACGAATGAGGGCTATGCCCTGTCCAAGATCACTGGCGCGCGGCTTTGCGACTATATCAGCCGGCAGGTTCCGGGGCGGGCCTATCGCACGCTGATCCCCTGCAACCTGTTCGGCACGGGCGATCATTTCGGCAGCGCGGCCTCGCATCTGATCGCGGCCGTGATCACCAAGGTCATCGACGCGCGCGATGCCGGGCTCGACCGGGTGGAAATCTGGGGCAGCGGTCAGGCGCGGCGCGAATTTCTGGACGTTGACCACCTGTCGCGCTTTATCCTGACGCGGCTGCCGGACCTTCAGGCGCTGCCTTCGCTGCTGAATGTCGGGGCCGGGCAGGATCATTCGGTCGATGACTATTACCAGATGATTGCCGACCTGGCGGGCTGGCGGGGCGAATTTACGCATGACCGGACCAAGCCCGAGGGGATGATGGCGAAACTGATGTCATCGGCGCAGGCCAAGTCGATTGGCTTTCGCCCACCCGCTGACATCGCCCCGGATCTGACCCGCGCCATCGCCGCCTATGAGGCGATGAAGGCCGCGGCCTAAGCCCGTATCCCTGCCATCACCTGTTGCAGATGCCAGTCGGTATCGCCAAGCTGATGGTCGATCATCACCAGCCGCTTGGTCAGATGCGCGGGGTGATAGTCCCAGGTGACGCCGATGCCGCCGGTCATCTGGGTGCATTCCTCGGCCACCTGACGACCGACCCGGCCAATCAGGTTCTTGGCCATGCTGACCATGCGCGCCGCGCCTTCGCCATCCAGACGCGAGGCCGCCAGCAAGGTGATGGACCGCGCCTGTTCGATTTCCACCGCCAGATCGGCGGCGCGATGTTGCAGCGCCTGAAACTCGCCGATGGCGCGACCGAACTGCTTGCGCTGGCGCAGATAGTCCAGCAGAGCGGCGAAGCTGGCATCCATCACGCCCACGGCCTCGGCGCAAAGCGCCAGCCGTCCGGCATCCAGCGCGGACTGAATCGCCTTGCCGGCGTCATCCAGAACCAGCCGGGCGGGCGTGTCAGACAGGATCACATCCGCCGCGCCGCCGCCGTCGATGGTGCCAAAACCCACGACCTCGGCATCGCTGGCGGCGATCTCATGCACCGACAGCCGATCGCCATCGCGCGCCACCACCAGAAAACGATCCGCGTCATTGCCGCCATAGACCAAGGCCTTGCGCCCGGTCAGCCGGCCGCCCCGCGCCTGCGTGGCGATACGATCCAGCGACCAGGGCGCATCAGGTTCGCCCACGGCCAGCGCCCACCGGACAGATCCATCCAGCAGGCCCGACTGATCCTGACCGGCTGCGGCCAGCAGGCGTGAAACCAGCAGCGCGCCCAGAACAGGTTCGGGGCACAGCGCCGCGCCAAGGGCCTCGAATATGACGGAAATATCGAAGCCAGACCCGCCAAAGCCGCCCGCATCCTCGGTCGCCATCGCCAGCAGCACGCCCAGATCGGCCAGTTCGGACCACAGGGCAGGGTCATGGAAGGGCGCATCATAGGCCACCTTCAGCCGGTGATCCGGGGGATAGCGGTCGGCCAGCCAGCGGCTCAGGCTTTCCCTCAGCATGCGGCGATCTTCGGAAAGTTCGAAATCCATCTATAACCTCAGCACGGCTTTGGTCAGGATATTGCGCTGAATCTCGTTCGACCCACCATATATCGACATCTTGCGCATGTTGAAATAATCGGCGGCGTTATTTACCGCATCCTCGGGCAGCAGCGCCAGGTTGTCCGGCGCCGATCCGGGGAAGGGCGCGGCTGCGGGGCCAAGCACGCGGCGGGCCAGATCGCTGATTTCCTGGCGGATCACGCTGCCCTTGATTTTCAGCATCGAGGTCTCGGCCCCCGGCTGGCCGCGCTTTTGCGCCTGGTCCAGCATGCGCAGGTTCAGGATATTCATCGCCTCAAGATCAATCTCGACCTCGGCCAGGCGCGCCGCGAAAAGCGGATCGTCGATCAGCGGGCGACCATCGCGCATCGTCTGCCGCGCCAGATCCTTCAACTGCGCCAGCGCGCGATAGCTGCGGCCGACCCCGGCGATATTGGTGCGCTCATGGGTCAGCAGGTATTTGGCGATGGTCCAGCCCTGATTTTCCTCGCCCACCAGCGCGTCGGCGGGGATGCGGGCATCGGTGAAGAACACCTCGTTCACCTCATGCCCGCCTTCCAGAAGGCGGATCGGGCGCATCTCGATGCCCGGATTGTCCAGATCGACCAGAAAGAAGCTGATGCCTTCCTGCGGCTTGCCATCAGCGCGGGTGCGGGCCAGAACGAAGATCCGGTTGGCGTATTGGCCAAGCGTGGTCCAGGTTTTCTGCCCGTTCAGCACCCAATCGTCGCCATCACGAACCGCGCGCGTGCGCAGGCTGGCCAGATCCGAGCCCGCGCCCGGTTCGGAATAGCCCTGACACCACCAGTCGGTGCCGTCCAGAATGCGCGGCAGGTAATGGGATTTCTGTGCCTCGGACCCGAATTTGATCAGCACGGGCCCCAGCATGTTGACGCCGAAAGGCAGGATGCGCGGGCAGTCGGCGGCGGCCATTTCCTCTTCGAAGATATGGCGCTGGATCGCGTTCCAGCCGGTGCCGCCATGGTCGCGCGGCCAGACATAGCCCAGCCAGCCGCGCCCGTTCAGCAGCGCATGAAAACGCGACAGAATATCGGCGCCCAACTCGCCGCCCCTGCGGACGGCATCGCTGATGTCGAGGGGCAGGCTCTCGCGCAGAAAGGCGCGAACCTCGTCGCGAAAGGCCAGTTCTTCGGGGGTGAAATTCAGGTCCATCGGTCAGCCTTTGTCGTTCAGATCGGCAAGACGTCCGCCCTCGGCCGCCAGACGGGCCAGCAGGGGCGGGATGCGCCAGAATTGCGGATCCTCGGCGGCGTATTCGGTGATCCGGCGGGTCAGTTCGGCTGCGCCGATGGTGTCGGCATGGCACATCGGCCCGCCGAGATGGCGCGGAAAACCGTAGCCGAACAGAAAGACCGCATCTATGTCGACCGGCCGCCGGGCGATGCCGTCCTGCAAGACGCGGACGCCCTCGGCGATCATCGCGGTCAGATAGCGGTCGCGGATCTGCTGGTCGGTCAGCTCGCGCAGCGGCCGGCCATCTGCGGCGCGCGCATCGCGGATCAGCGGGGACAGGTCGGGATTGGGCACCGGGTGTTCGCCGCTGTGGTCGTAATAGCCGCGCCCGGTCTTGCGGCCCAGCCAGCCCAGGTCATACATCCGGTCGGCCAGCGTGGAATAGCGTTCATCCGCCGGACGGATCGGATCCAGCCGGCGGCGGTTCTGCCAGCCAATATCCAGACCGGCCAGGTCGCCCATCTCGAAAGGGCCCATGGCCATGCCGAAATCGCGGATGGCATGGTCCACCTGTTCGGGGGCGGCCCCGTCCAGCACCAGGTTGTCGGCCGCGCGGCGATAGGCCGACATGATGCGATTGCCGATGAACCCGTCGCAAACTCCGGCTCGCACGCCGATCTTGCCCAGCCTTTTGGCCAGTGCAAAGCCGGTCGATACGACATCGGGCGCGGTTCGGTCGGCCACAACGATTTCCAGAAGCCGCATCACATGGGCCGGCGAAAAGAAATGCAGGCCGATCACGTCCTGCGGTCGCGATGTCGCCGCCGCGATCTGGTTCACGTCAAGATAAGAGGTATTCGTCGCCAGAACCGTACCCGGCGCTGCAATCTGGTCCAGCCGGGCGAACAGCTCGCGCTTGATCTCGATCTGTTCAAAGACGGCCTCGACGATCAGATCGGCTGCGGCGAGAGCGTTCAGATCAGTGGCGCCGGTCAGGGCGGCGCGGGTTTCGCGTTCGTCCTGCGGGCGCAGCTTGCCGCGTTTCAGCGCGCCGTCCAGATTGGCGCTGACGGTTGAAAGCCCGCGGTCCAATGCCTGATCGGTCTGTTCGACCAGCGTGACCTGAAACCCGGCCAGCAGGCAGGCGGTGGCGATGCCGCTGCCCATGGTGCCGCCGCCGATCACCCCGATCCGGCGAAGGGGCCGGGCTTTGGCCTGTTGTTCGGGAAACTTCGCCACGACACGTTCCGCGAAAAAGGCGTGAACCAGCGCCGCGCGCTGCGGATCGTTCTGGCATTCCAGATAAAGGCGGCGTTCTTCCGTCAGGCCCTGCGTCAGGGGCAGGGGACTGGCGGCGACGGCTTCGACGATGCGGCGGGGGGCGTTCAGATGGGCCATGCCCGCGCCCGTGACCCGGCGCCGCGCGGCGTCCAGCGCGGTCTGGTCGGTCAGAACCGTCAGGTCGCCGGTTCGCCGCGTCGCCAGCCGGCCCGAGGCCGCGCGCCGCGCCCCGTCCAGCGCCACGGCGCGCGGCGTGTCGGCTTCGCTGATCTCGTCCAGAAGGCCAAGCGCCAGCGCCTTTTGCGCCGCAACGGGTTTGCCGGACAGGGCCAGATCCAGCGTTGCGGCCATGCCGATCAGCCGCGGCGCCCGCTGCGTGCCGCCGGCGCCGGGCATGATGCCCAAGGTGACCTCGGGCAGGCCCATCCTGGCATCATGAATGCCGATCCGGGCATGGGCCGCCAAGGCAATTTCGCAGCCGCCACCAAGGGCGGTGCCGTGGATCGCGGCGATGATCGGGATCTGGCAGGCCTCGATCAGATTGCAGACCTCGGGCAGGCTGGGCGGCTGGGGCGGCTGGCCAAATTCGCGGATGTCGGCGCCCGCAACAAAGGTGCGGCCAGCGCAATAAAGGCCTGCGGCGCGAATGCCCGGATCGGTCTGGATGGCCTGAATGGCCGCGACCAGCCCGGCGCGCAGCGCATGGCTGGCGGCGTTGACCGGTGGGTTGTCGATGCGGATCAGGGCGATCTCGCCCTCGCGTTCCAGGCTGACCGCCGCACTTGTTCTGTCCATGTTTCCTCCTGCCCGAGGGGAAGGTTAGGCGCGCGGGGAATGCCGGTCAAGCTGACGGGAGGCCGGATCTTTGATCAAAATTAACAGGGCCTTAGCGTTGCAAGCGCCTGGCGCTGATGATCGGGAAAGGGGGTGGGCCGGCGGTTTTGCGGATCGACGCTGACCAGAACGAAACGCGCCTGAGCGCTTTCGATCTGATCCTCGCCCCGGAACATGCCCATTTCAATTTCCAGCGAGCTGTTCCCCAGATGCGCCAGCCTCATCCCGATATGGATCGTGTCGGGAAACGAGACCTGGCGAAAAAAGGTGCAGCCATTTTCGACCACCACGGCGATCGGGTCGGGACCAGCCGGGTCCAGCATGCCGCGCGCCATCATCCAGATGTTCATCGCGCTGTCGAACAGCTCGTAATAGGTGGCGTTATAGATATGCCCGTATTGATCATTGTCGTTCCAACGGGTCTGGATGGTTTCGAAAACCGGATAGGCGTCGCGATGTCGGGGTTCGGATCGGGGCATGGCTGACCTTCGGGCTGTGATGCTGGCCCAGCCTAGGCCTTGTCCGGCGCCGGGCCAAGCTGTCCGGTATCCTTCCCGGCGCGGATTTCATGCAGGACGAACAGGCGCAGCGCAGTGGCCAAGCCGACCTCGGGCGGGCGGGCATGGTCGATGGCGGCGATCAGGGCAGCGCGCTTGTCGCCGCGTGCGCAGGCGATCTGGCCAAGCGCCCTCCAGAACGCATCCTCCAGCGACACGCTGGTGCGGTGACCGTCAATGGTGACCGAGCGTTTGGCCGGCACCTGCATCGGGGGCAGATCAATCGTCACGCTTGTGACCATCCAGATGCCGCGCGGCGCGGTCCTGATCGTCTTTCTGCGATGCCGTTTCTGCCTTGCTGCGACCAAACTTCGCCGCATTGGCATCGCCGGTCTGGCGGGCCTGATCGCGGGCCTTTTGCTTGCGAAAGCGATTGAGGTTGGTGATCTGGGTCATTCCTGCACCATAGCCGGCATCGGGCGGCTGCAACATGGGTTTTATATTGTAAGAATTGCATAGACTGCACAGCATTGTCACAGCGCATCGTTTCGTGCGCCATCTCAACCTCAAGGGGATATTTCATGCGTGATTTCTTTATCGACTGGGCAGAGCGCCTGATCACGGTCTTTGTTATCCTGATGATCCTGGGGGTCATCATTTCCGGTATCGGGTCGATGTTCTCGGGTATGCCGGGCGGGTTCTGGCGCGGGCTGGCCCTGATCGTCTTTGGCGGGCTTTATGCCATCCTGATGGGCGGATTGATGTATCTGTTCTTCGGCATCTTCCGCAACACTCAGGAAACCAACCGCCTGCTGGCAGAGCTGCTGCGCAAGTGATCTGAGCCGGAACTGAAAAAGGGGATGCGCCACTGTGGTGACGCATCCCCCGTTCGTTTTCGGATGTGGCGATCAGTCCTCGGGACCGACCATCAGTTCCGGGCGCACGACGCGGTCAAAGGTCTCGCCGTCGACAAAGCCCAATGCGATGGCTTCCTCGCGCAGGGTGGTGCCGTTCTTGTGCGCGGTCTTGGCGACCTTGGTGGCGTTGTCATAGCCGATGGTCGGCGCCAGAGCCGTCACCAGCATCAGCGATTCTTTCATCAGCTTGTCAATGCGCGCCGTATTGGCCTGCGTGCCCACGACCATATTGTCGGTAAAGGATCCCGCCGCATCGCCCAGCAACTGCATGGATTGCAGCACGTTATAGGACATCATCGGGTTATAGACGTTCAGTTCGAAATGCCCCTGCGACCCGGCAATCGTCACCGCCGCGTCATTGCCCATGACATGCGCGCAAACCATGGTCAGCGCCTCGGCCTGGGTCGGGTTGACCTTGCCCGGCATGATCGAGCTGCCCGGTTCATTTTCCGGCAGGATCAGCTCGCCCAGACCCGAGCGCGGGCCGGAACCCAGCAAACGCAGGTCATTGGCGATCTTGAACAGGCTGGCGGCGATGGTTTTCAGCGCGCCCGAGAAAAACACCATGGCGTCATGGGCCGCCAGCGCCTCGAACTTGTTCGGCGCGGTGACAAAGGGCAGGTCGGTGATCTTGGCGATTTCCGCCGCAATCGCCGTGTCCCAGCCCTTCTTGGTGTTCAGCCCGGTGCCGACCGCCGTGCCGCCCTGTGCCAGTTCATAGATCTGCGGCAGGGCCAGCTTGACCCGCTCGATCCCCATGCGGACCTGATGGGCATAGCCGGAAAATTCCTGGCCAAGCGTCAGGGGCGTGGCATCCTGCGTATGGGTGCGGCCGATCTTGATGATGTCCTTGAACTCGTCGCGCTTGGCCTCCAGCGCGGTGGCCAGCTTGTCCAGGCCCGGCAGCAGCACATCGCGTGCCATCATGCCGATGGCCACATGCATGGCGGTCGGGAAGGTGTCGTTCGAGGACTGCCCCATATTTACATGGTCATTCGGATGCACCGGCTTCTTGCTGCCAAGGGTGCCGCCCAGAATCTCGATCGCGCGGTTCGAAATCACCTCGTTCGCGTTCATGTTCGACTGCGTGCCCGACCCCGTCTGCCAGACGACCAGCGGGAAATTGTCGTCGAACTTGCCCTGAAACACCTCGGTCGCGGCCTGTTCCATCGCGGCGGCGATGTCGTCACCCAACAGCCCTTCGCGGTTGTTGATCCGCGCGGCGGCCAGCTTGATCGCGCCAAGCGCGCGGATGATGGCGACCGGCTGGCGTTCCCAGCCAATCGGGAAATTCAAGATCGAACGCTGCGTCTGCGCGCCCCAGTATTTGCTGGCATCGACCTCTAGCGGGCCAAAGCTGTCGGTCTCGGTGCGGGTCTTGGTCATGGCAGCGCCTCCATCACGATTTGCGGGCGTTTTAGCCGCCGGGGCAGGGATTCGCAATCGGTATGCGATGGTATGCGGACCTGGCGGGCGCGGTGCCGGTCAGCAATCGTTAAGCGTGGCCAGCGCGGCAGCGACACGGGCGGTCTGGTCCGGTGACAGCGGCAGAACCGGCAGCTGCGGATCGCTGTCGGCCAGCCCCATCAGCCGGGCAGCGGCATGAACGACCCGGATGCTGCCATATTCGCGGAACAGCGCCCAGAGCGGGGCGAATTTCGCGTCGATCCGGGTGGCTGCCTCGGCCTCGCCGGCCATGGCGGCGCGGACCAGTGCCAGGAAGGGACCGGGCAGCGTGCCACCTGCGACGCTGAAAAAACAATCAGCCCCCGCCAGCAGCGAGGGCAGCGCACCCCAATCGCCGCTGTATCCGACGGCAAAGCCTTGGGGCAGGGCGGCACGCAGCCGGGCGATCTCGCCGTGATAATCGCCATCCGCCGGCAGCGGCATCTTGACGGCGGCCACGGTCGGCAGTTGCGCCAGGCGCGCCAGCAGCGGCAGGGAAAAGGTGAAATGCGTGGTCGACGGGTTGTTATAGATACACAGCGGCAGGCTGGAGGCACCGGCGACGGCGGCGAAATGCTGAAACGCCTCGTCATCGGTCAGCGGCGTATAGCTGACCGGCGCAAGCAGCAGCCCATCGGCGCCCGCGCCCTGTGCATGTTCGGCCAGCGCCACCGCATCATCCGTGCGCATTGCGCCGACACCCACGATCAGCGGCACCCGCCCGGCAAGACTTTCCACCGCCAGATCAAGAATGCGCTGACGTTCGGCGCGGGTCAGATAGGCATAGCTGCCGGTGCTGCCCAACAGCCCGACCGAGTCGACCTGGGCATCGGCAAGCGGCGCCAGCACCCGGCCCAATGCGGCGGCATCAACGCGGCCATCGGCATCTGCCGGCGTGATCGGAAAGGCCGAGAGGCCATGAAACAGCGACATTCGTGGTCCAGTCACCCAAGGAAAACCGGCTGACGCTACTTGCGCCACTTGTCCAGGCTGACGACCTCGCCACCGCCCTTTGGGGTGTCTGATGGCGGCTCGTCATCGGACATCTCGTCCTGATCGGCGTCCTCGTCCTGGTCTTCATCCTCGTCGTCATAGTCCTGCGTTTCAAAACGCAGGCCGAACTCGACCGAGGGGTCGACAAAGGTGCGCAGCGAATCGAAGGGGATGCGCAGTGGCTCGGGCGAGTTGCCAAAATTCAGCGTAATGGTGAAATCATCATCGTTCACCGTCAGATTGTCGAACCAATGCTGAATAACGATGGTCATTTCCTCGGGATAGCGGTCGCGCAGCCATTCGGCCATCTCGACGCCCTCGTCGCGGGTGTCGAAGGTGATGAAGAAATGATGATCGCCCGGCAGGCCCTGATCGCGCACCTCGCGCAGGACATCGGCGATCAGCCCCTGCATGGCGCGGTGCATCATGTTGCCATAGTCGATCCGGCTCCGCGTCATTCTTCGCTATCCTTTCGCTCGCTGCGATCAGCATAGGGATATGGCCGGCGAAGAAAAGGGGGCGAATGGCGTGATGGCCAGGACCGGAATGGTCCTGCCGATGGCGCGGAAAGCGGTCATCGGAATACGGGCGAAAAACGGGAAAAGTGCAGGCTTCTGTTGCCAGGTGCCTGCGAACCCCGCCTTACGCTGCTAGGCGCAAGGGCTTAGTTTTCGGTTACTCGAACTGCTTACGCAGCCAGAGCGACCGGAGCACGGTTGTCGTTGGCAACTGTACAATTTGCACCGATATCGGTGGTAGCTCACCGAGACAAAGCAAAACCCCTTTAGACGTTCGTCGATCCTGTTTCGGCCCCATGTTCCCCCAACGAGGGTGATTGGTGGAGCCGCCGGGTACCGCCCCCGGGTCCGATCCGCTTATTACGAGCGCGTTTATGTCCATAGTCCGGGTTGCCCCGAACAGGTCCAATATAGGTCGCGGAAACAGGGGGGGCAAGGGTCATGCGGTCGGCCTGCGGGGCAGAGCGCCGCGTGTGGCGGGCGGCAGTTGTGAAACAGGACCGGGTTTCAGTTCGACCAGTGCGGATCTTGCCAATGGCGTCAGACGCCTTTCGCCATGGGGTCATTCTTGGCCCCCCCAAAAGACCACAGGGCAGTCTTGGCAAGACCCGCAACTGGCCGCCGCCACAGACATAGGGTGACCCCGAGCATGATTGTGGCGGAACCGAAAAAACTAAAATCAAAAAACGCCTGAATCGCGTGATCTACGACTGACGACGCTATCCCATTTACCAGGCGAGGGCGCTGTCATGTTGTTCCCGATCTGATCGGCCTCGATGGTTCCCGCACATACTCCTTACTATCGGATGCCGTTCCTGATGCCTTGGCGCAGTTTGCCTTTTTGTGGCTTTTCGACGCAAAAAACGACCGCCGATCAGCTGCATTAACGAATCTTAACATCGTTCTGCCGGATATAGAAAGGTTAAATCCTGTGGTTGCAGCAATGTATTTGGTCGCTGTGGCGGCAGGGTCGACAGTCAAAAACGGGGGCCATGGGGCCCCCGTTTCCAATGCGGCTGATCCGCTAATGCGCGGATCGGTTCGGGTCGTCAGAAGCCGGCCTTGATCTTTTCGAACTCGGCCAGCTGCTTTTCGCGCTGAGCCGGATCATTGGGGGTCTGCGCCAGAATGGGGGCGCTGATCGGGCCGATTCCGGCCTCGACGCGGGCCTCTTCGCTGATCAGGTCCATGCCCTTGGTGTTGCTGAGGCCATAGCCGATATTGTCCAGCAGCCCCTGGGCCGAGCCGGGCGCAAGCCAGGCATTGATAAAGTCATAGACCTTGTCTTCCGACCCCGGACCGTCCTTCAGGTTGATAAAACCGCAGAACCAGCTGGACGAGCCCTCGGTCGCCTCGCGCTGGAAGCCGACCGGATAGCCGTCATTGCGCAGATAGACGACGCCATCGTTCCACGACCAGGCGACATCCACCGCGCCCGATCCCATCAGCTGGCTCATTTCGGCCGGGTCGGCCCAATAGGCAGCGACGTTCTGATGCGCGGCGCGCAGCCATTCGGCAGCGGCGGCGAATTGTTCGTCGGTCACATCGGTCCAGTCGGTTACGCCGGTGGCCAGATAGGCCAGCGCCCAGACATCATCCGAACTGTCGGGCAGGGACGTGCGGCCCTGGAATTTCGGATCGGTAAACACCTGAAGGGTCGAGACATCCTCGTCCGTCACCTTGTCGGTCGAATAGGCGATGGCGGTCACACCCCAATCAGAAGGGATATACCAAACGCCCTGATCATCCACGAAGGTCTCTGATTCCAGGAACCGCTTGTCGATATTTTCAAATTCGGGGATGCGCGAGGTATCCCAGGGCTCGATCAGACCGGCATCGCGGTATTTCGACACCATCTGGCTGCACGGATGGGCGATATCTGCCTTGAAACCGGATGCGAGCTTCTGAAAGGCTTCGTCATCGTCGCCATAAAAGGCAAAGGTCGGGCTGTCACCATGCTGGTCGATATATCCCTGAAAAATCGCCGGGACCTCGAAGCCGGCCCAGTCAAAGACGGTCAGCTCGGGGTCGGCGGCAAAGGCCGGGGCGGCCAGCGCGATGGCGGCCGTAGTCGTGAAAAGACGCATAGGGCGTAACCTCCTGTTGGTGGGGAAACGCTATTGCGGCCCGGCCTCGCACGCAAGCGATCAGCGCATTCTTAACGCACCGTCCAGCCGGATCACCTCGCCGTTCAGATAGCCGTTTTCGACGATGAATCCGGCAAGGCGGGCAAATTCCTCGGGGTCGCCCAGGCGTTTGGGATAGGTCACCTCGGCCGCCAGCGCGTCCTGCACCTCTTGGGGCAGACCGCGCAGCATGGGCGTGCCGAAAATCCCCGGAGCGATGGCGCAGACGCGGATACCCTGACCGGCCAGATCGCGGGCGATGGGCAGCGTCATGCCGGCGATCCCCGCCTTGGATGCGGCATAGGCGGCCTGGCCCTTTTGCCCGTCAAAGGCGGCGATGCTGGCGGTGTTGACGATGACGCCCTTTTCCGCGCCGGAATTGCCGGCCATCTGCGCGGCGGCCAGACGCAGCACGTTGAAGCTGCCGATCAGGTTGATCTCGATGGTGCGGCGAAACGTGTCCAGCGCATGCGGCCCGTCGCGGCCCACGGTCTTTTCCCCGGTGGCGATGCCCGCGCAGTTGACGCAGATGTCGATGCCGCCCATGGCCGCGACGGCCGCGTCGATGGCGGCCTGAACGCTGGCCTCGTCGGTCACGTCGGTCTGCGCGAAACCGGCGCCGATCGCGCGGGCCGCATCGGCCCCGGCGGCGTCGCGATCCAGCACCATCACCTGCGCGCCCTGATTGCGGAAATGGCTGGCCGTGGCCAGACCCAGACCCGATGCGCCGCCCGTCACGATGGCACGGCTGTTTTTCAGTTCCATGGCTGATCCTCCCCTTTTTTCTGTTGAGGCCGTTCTTGCAGATGCGGCGCCCGGCTACCAGCGCCCTGATGCGCCCCCGCCAGATGAACGCCCCCCGCCGAAACCGCCGCCCCGGCCGGAACGGCTGCTGCTGCGGATGCTGCGGGGTTCGCTGCGTGGGCTGGTCCAGTCGCAGCGCGGACAGCGCGTCCAGATGACCTCAGAGGCACGGCCTTTGTCATCCGACGGCCGGATGATTTCGGATTCCTGGATCAGCCCGCTGCCGCCGCAGCGGGGGCAGGGCATGCGCCCCAGCCTGAACCGGCGCCAGATATTCCGGGCCATGCCAATCGCGACGAAGCCGAACAGGCCAAAGACCCCGATCGGCACCAGCCAATCAAGCAGGTCGCGCCGCGCCGAGGGCCCTTCATATCCCTGCCCGGCGGCATGGGGGCGGGCGATGCCGTCGATGATGGCCAGCGTGCCGTCGCGGATGCCGGCCGACATCTCTCCGGCGCGAAACCGGGGCAGGATCGTCCGGTCGATGATGGCCTGCGCCGCGACATTCGCGATGCGGGGATAGCCCGCGCCCAGTTCGATCCGAACCTCGCGGTCGTCGCGCAGGACCAACAGCATGAAGCCGTCATTGCGGTCCGCCTCGCCCACGCCCCAATCGTTGAAGAGCCGCGTCGCAAAGGGTTCCAGCCCATCGGTCCCGCCATGGCGCGCCCGGTCGGTCAGGGTGACGACGGTGCCCTGCGCCCCGGTTTCGCGGTGCAGGGCGATCAGCGCCTGGTCGATGACGCGGGTATCGTCATTGGACAGCAGCCCGGCGAAATCGTTGATGCTGGTGGCCTGCCAGTCGGGCAGATCCTGCGCCGTGGCGGGCAGGCCCAGAACCAGCATCAGCATCAGCGCCAGGGTCAGGGTCAGGCGAAGCAGGGTCGCGCGGATCACGTCAGCAGCATCTCGGGGCCACCGGCGATCTTGGGATCGACGCGACCGATGGCGTCCTGATCCTTGCCCTTGTAGGGGACGGCGTTCAGGATCGTCTGGATCGCGGCGATCCGCGCCCGGCGCTTGTCGTCAGACCGTATGACCGTCCAGGGCGCGATCGGCGAATGCGACAGCGACAGCGTTTCGCGGATGGCGTCGGTATAGTCGTCCCATTTGGCCAGCCCCTCGACGTCGATCCAGCTGAGCTTCCATTGCTTCAGCGGGTCTTTCTCGCGCGCCAGAAACCGGCGCAGCTGTTCGGCCCGGCCGACATTCAGCCACAGCTTGACCAGGATGACGCCGTCATCGACCAGCATGCGTTCGAAATCGGGCAATTGGCGAAAGAACTGTTCGCGCTGCTTTTCGGCGGCAAAGCCAAAGACCTTTTCGACCACGCCGCGGTTATACCAGCTGCGGTCGAACAGCGCGATCTCGCCCGCAGCGGGCAGGTTGTCGACATAGCGCTGGAAATACCACTGACCCGCCTCGCGCTCGGTCGGCTTGGGCAGGGCGATGATATATGCGGAACGCGGGTTCAGGTTTTCGCGCACCCGTTCGATTGTGCCGCCCTTGCCGGCGGCATCGCGCCCCTCGAACAACACGACCAGCCGTTTGCCGGTGTCGATGACGTCATGCATCATCCTGACCAGTTGCAGCTGCAACTGCTTCATCCGCGCGTCATATTCCTTGCCCGGCATTTCGTCGGGATAGGGATGGCCGGGGTCAAGAATGTCATCCTTGCCCGCCGTTTCGATCAGCTTGCGGATCGTCGCGGGCGCGCCCTTTTTCAGATAGGCCGTTATATCGCCGACAAAGGGGATATCCGGTTTCTTCGACATGTTGAACCTCGACCTTGAACAGGCGGATTATGCGGCGCTGCCGCCTTTCCGGCAAGCCCGCTATCAGCTGCCGATCTTGGACATGTCATACCAGGTGGTCTGGTAGATCTCGTTGATCCAGTTGCCATAAAGCAGATGTGCATGGCTGCGCCACCGGTTCGAGGGAGCGCGCGAGGGATCGTCGTCGGGGTAATAGTTCAAGGGCACGTTGATGGCCTTTCCCGCCTCGACATCGCGGTCATATTCGTCCTTCAGCGTCGTGCTGTCATATTCGAGATGGTTGAAGATATAGACCGCCCGATGCGACGGATCCTCGACCAGGCAGGGGCCGACATCCTCGCTGGCCAGCAGCGTGTTCAGGGCGGGGCGGGCGTCGATTTCATCCTGGCGCACCTCGGTCCAGCGGCTGACCGGAACCAGCACGTCATCGGAAAAACCGCGCAGATAGGGGCTGGCCGGGGCCATGTTGTGATGGCGGAAGCAACCAAAGGCCTTGTCGTCCAGCAGGTGCTTTTCCAGCCCGTGAAAATGCCAGGCCATCGCCATGCCGCCCCAGCAGACGCCCAGGGTCGAATGCACATGCGTCTGGGTCCACTGAAAGACCCGCTGCAATTCGTCCCAATAGGTCACGTCCTCGAAGGGCAGATGTTCGATGGGCGCGCCCGTGATGACCAGCCCGTCGAATTTCTCGCCCGAGGCCTCGACCTCGCGGAAGCTGCGATAGAAGCTTTCCATGTGGTCGGCGGCGGTGTTGCGGCTTTCGTGATCAGACATGCGGATCAGCTGAAAGTCGATCTGCAAGGGCGTGGCGCCGATCAGCCGGGCGAACTGGTTCTCGGTCTGGATCTTCTTGGGCATCAGGTTCAGCAGCCCAATGCGGATCGGGCGGATGTCCTGGGTGGCGGCCCGGCCCGGCGACATGACCATGACGCCCTCATCCGACAGGATGCGGAAGGCGGGCAGGTCGGGTTGCAGGGTGATGGGCATCAGTCTGCCTTTCGGTCGATGGCGGTTGCGATAAGGTCGGTGAAATCGGTGGGGCTGCGCACCAGCGCCACCTCTTCCGCGGTGATGGTGACACCGCGCCGGGCCATGGCCTGATAGCGCGGCTGACGGTGGGCCAGCGCGCGGGCATAGGTCCAGCGGATGAAATCGTTAGGGTTCACCTCGTCCTCGGTCAGCCCCTTTTCGGCGCGATAGCTGATCCAGGCACGGTCCAGAAACTCGGGCTGGTAATACATCGGCTTGGGTGCCCGATCAAAGCGGCGCACCAGTTCCGCCGTATGGGCATCGCTGCCCTTGATCCAGACCAGCAGCAGGTCGCGTTCCAGCGCCGACAGAACCGGATCGTCGGGGTTTTCGGGGTCCACGACCTCGCAGATCGAGCCGCCGGAATCGCAGACGAAATCGCCGATGCCATAGATCTGGCCCGCCCGGCGGACAAAGCGGGGCGTATCCAGCAGCGCGGCGATCTCGGCTTCGCGGTGCTGGTTCTGGCGCAGGCAATATTCGTCAAAGGGCAGCCCGCCACGGCTGGGGCTGCCGGGCTTGCCCAGATAGGTGGACAGGGGCGTCAGGTTTTCAAAGGTGATATTCGAGGAAATGCAGACGCTGTCGGACAGCAAGAGTTCCCGCAGGAACGGCACCTTCATCGCCTCGCGCTTGAAATTATCCGAGATGTATTCGCCCATGTAACGGGTGCCGATGCGATAATCGACCGAGTAGTGGAACCAGTTCCCCTGGTCGCGCAGCATGGTCGACAGAAAGGTCTTGCCCAGCCCGGACATGCCGAACAGCACCACCCGCCGCTGTGTCGCGTCGCGCCATTGCTGTGCGCTGGCATAGATCATCATCGGCCTCTTGTCGGATCGGTCGGTTCGGGGTCTTGCAGGCGCATAGGTAATGGCGCGGGCCGCAAAGGAAAAGGCCCCGCCTGCAAGGGCGGGGCCAGAACCAGGATTGTGCGTGATTGGTCGCGATCAGAAGGTAAAGCCGACCCGGACGCCGATGCCCAGCACGTCATTGTCTTCCATCTGGGCGCGGGCCGTGTCAGGCGTGCCCGTTTCGGGGCTGGCATCGCCCAGCTTCGTATAGTTGATGCCGGTCGTGACCTTGATGTTGTCCTGGGTATAGATCGCGGCCAGGGTGATGCCCTTCTTGCCATTGGTCGGTGCCAGCGGCGACACCAGATCATCACCCGACTTCTCGAAGGTGAACGAGGCCGAGCCGGACCATTTCTCGGTGAATTTGCGGCCCACGCCAAGGGTATAGGTGGTGGTGTCTTCCAGTTCCACCAGCCCGCCGCCGGTCGCGGTGGTGAACACGCGCGGATCGACGCGGAATTCCGACCAGTTCACCCAACGGATCGAACCAAAGACCAGCGTGTCGGCGGCCACGCCGGTCTGAAACTCCAGGTTCCAGCTGCGCGGGGTCTTGACCTTGGTGGTCGAGGTGCCGGCCGGGTCGATCGGGAAGCCGGCGATGGTTTCGGTCGTCTTGAACTCGTGCTCGATGGGCGAGTTGTAGGTCAGCGAGACACGGGCCGCGATTTCCGGCTTTTCCCAGCTGACGCCGGCGGTCCAGCCCACGGCCGTATCGGTATCGAGATCGACGTTATAGCCATTGACGCCGCCGGTGCAGGACGGATCGGGGCTGTAGGCGCAACCGCGCAGCGTCACGCTGCCATCGGCACGGCTGCCACGCAGGCCGCCATGGAAGCCGAAATTGTTATCCATGCGATACCGCACAAGCGCGGTGAAGGTGGTGGAATCGACCGTCGCCGCAGTACCGCCAAGCGCGATCGAACCATTGCCGGCCCCGTCGGGCGTCGGATACAGGATGTCGGCGCCAAAAGGCTGTTCGATGATCAGCGCGGCCGACAGGTTCTCGTTGAACTGGCGCTTATAGGCCAGGCCGAAGAAGTTGTAGTTATCGGCGACATTGCCGATGGACGAGCCGCCAAAAAGGGCCTCGTCCCGGCCGGTCACGTCCGGCGAGACATGGCCGAAAGACAATTCGACGAAGTTTTCGCCCGGCTCGAACAATGCGCCCAGTGAATGGGGTGCGCGCTCGATCCCGCCAGCCATTGCGGCCGTGGAACCCATCAACAGCGCTGCGGCGCCTGCAATTGCGAATTTCATGTATATTCCCTCCCTCACGGTCCACGGACCATCTGGAGTCACGGTAGCGTGACTGCGCCACGAATCAACGATGGCCGGGCCATGACGCTGCGTTTTGTCCGGGTGACCTTGCGGCAGCGTGACATTGGCGCAACGGATCAGCATTTGTTAGGGATTTGTTAACCTGAATGCCGTCCCCCACGGGCCAAGGCGGGGCCGGCCACGGGTCTGATCGGCGATTCTTTTGCGGGCTGTGGAAAGGACGTGGCGATCCCCGCCGCGATGGCGGATCGCGCGCAACGGAAGGACTGGCGGCAGGGTTCCGCAGTCCGGGCGCACGGAATTTGTCCGACCGCTCTGGACAATCCTGCCGGCGCGTGAAAGGGGAAACTGCCAAACGATCCCATGCTAAGGAGTCCCTCCCATGCAGATTCGTGAGGCCCTGACCTTCGATGATGTTCTTCTGGTTCCCGCAGCTTCGGGGGTGATGCCCTCGACGGCGGATGTGACCACGCGGGCGACGCGGTCGATCCGCATGAATATACCGCTTCTGTCCAGCGCCATGGATACCGTGACCGAAAGCCGCATGGCCATTGCCATGGCCCAGGCTGGCGGCATTGGTGTGATCCACCGCAACCTGACCACCGAACAGCAGGCCGACGAGGTCCGCCGGGTCAAGCGGTTCGAAAGCGGCATCGTGTATAACCCGATCACGCTGACCGCGAACCAGACCCTTGCCGATGCCAAGGCATTGCAGGCGCGGTTCAATGTCACCGGTTTCCCGGTTGTGGACGAACAAGGGCGCGTCGTCGGTATCGTGACCAATCGCGACATGCGTTTCGCCAGTGATGACCGCACGCCGGTCAAGGTGATGATGTCATCCGAAAACCTGGCCATGCTGGTCGAGCCCGCCGACCGGGCCGAGGCCATCGGCCTGATGAAAGCCCGCCGGATCGAGAAACTGCTGATCACCGACGGGCAGGGCAAGCTGACCGGCCTTCTGACCTTGAAGGATACCGAGATGTCGGTGCTGAACCCGCTGGCCTGCAAGGATGATCTGGGGCGGCTGCGGGTGGCTGCGGCCTCGACCGTTGGCAATGAGGGATTTGAACGCAGCCAGGCACTGATCGAGGCCGGCGTGGACATGGTGGTGATCGACACGGCACATGGTCATTCGGATTCGGTCGCCATGGCGGTTCAGCGGGTCAAGAATTTTTCCAACGAGGTGCAGGTGGTCGCGGGCAACGTGGCCACCGCCGAGGCCACGCGCGCGCTGATCGACGCGGGCGCGGATGCGGTCAAGGTGGGCATCGGCCCCGGCTCGATCTGCACGACGCGGATCGTGGCGGGCGTGGGTGTGCCGCAGCTGACGGCGATCATGGATGCGGCATCTGCCGCGGGCGATACGCCGGTCATCGCGGATGGGGGCATCAAGTTCTCGGGCGATTTCGCCAAGGCCATCGCCGCGGGCGCGTCCTGCGCCATGGTTGGCAGCGCCATCGCCGGCACGGACGAGTCCCCCGGCGAGGTGATTCTGTATCAGGGCCGCAGCTTCAAAAGCTATCGCGGCATGGGCTCGCTTGGCGCCATGGCACGCGGCTCGGCCGACCGCTATTTCCAGAAGGACGCGGCATCCGACAAACTGGTTCCCGAAGGGATCGAGGGCCAGGTGCCCTATAAGGGTCCGGCCTCGGCGGTGATCCATCAGCTTGTGGGCGGGTTGCGCGCGGCGATGGGCTATACCGGCAATGCCACGGTCGATCGGATGCGCGGCGGCTGCCAGTTCGTCCGCATCACCGGCGCGGGGCTGAAGGAAAGCCATGTCCATGACGTGCAGATCACGCGGGAAAGCCCGAATTATCGGTTGGGATAATCGGTCTGCCGGGCGGTTCCTCGGTCCGCGTCGGATCACCGACGCCATGCGATCCCCACTGCCCGTGGTCTGTGCCCTTGCGGCTTGCGCGGTTTGCGCGACTGGTGTGCAAGGCGGGCGGCGATCCGAGGGACCGCCGCCGGCCCGCTGATAGGGTCCGCGTCACACCATCTGATCATCGCCCAGTGTCAGCCCCACGATCAGCGGGTCATGGTCCGAAGATGCATAGGGGCCGGGATTATAGAAGCCGGCATCGGTGAATGTTGAGTTATAGCCCAGCAGATCGGGTTCGTCGGCATTGACATGCCACTCGGTCGCGCCGGTGACATTGTCGGCCAGACCGGCCGAGGCAAGCCCCTGATCCAGCGTGCCGCGCTGACCGTCGAAGACATAGCTATAGGCCTGATCCTGCCCGATGAACTGGTCGATCAGATCCGTCAGCCCCCGATCACGCAGCAATTGCACCGGGTCCTCCTGGGCATAGGCATTCATGTCGCCCAGCAGGATATAGTCGGTGATCCCGCCACCGCCATAGCTGGTCCCAAGCCAGTCGGCCAATTCGCCGGCGGCGTCAGTGCGGACGCCGTTCCAGTATGCCTGGCCATCGCCCTGATCGAAATTCGGATCGGCCCGCAGCGCGTCGATATCGGCCTGCGTAAAGCCCGCCGCCTCGCCATTGGAATCCAGATAAGCCTGGGCCGCATCGGCCAGTGCGGCAAGGCCGCTGTCGCCCTTTGATTTGAAATGCGACGACACGACCGTGAACTGGTTGCCATCCGCATCCTCGAAGGTGGCCGCGACCGAGGGGCGGTTGCGCTGATAGTCCTCAAGATAGGTGCCCTGGGGCAGGGCATCGTCCAGCACCTTGGCCAATTGATAGGTGGCCTCGGCCGATGGTTCGTCAAAGACGACATATTCGGTATGGATCAGCGTCACTTGCGCGCTGTCATAGATGATGCCGGTCATGATCGCGTCATCGCCGACAAAGCCGCCATTGCCGGTTGGATCGACAAAGGCATAGACCGCGCCCGATCCCGTCACCTGCGCCTCGGCATTCAACGCATCGACCAGCGCATCGATGGCCGAACCCTCGCCGAAGCCTCCATTCTCGATTTCCTGCAAGGCAAAGACCTCGGCGCCGGTGCCGGTCATCGTCGCGACCAGCTTTTCGGTCTGGCGCAGCAGATCGGCCTGGGTCGTGGCGCCACGTGGATCAAGGGTGCCATCCGGCCCGGTGCCACCCGACAGCGTGGTGAAATAGTTCAGCACGTTGATCGAGGCGACCTGCAATTCGCCGCCGACATCATCGGGGCTGTCCTGCCGCGCGCCGCTGTTCGTCGTCTCGTCGATGGGCAGCTGTTCGGTCGGGATCAGGGCATAATCGCCGAACTGATAGGTCATCACCCCTTCGACCGGGCCGTTGAACTGCGCCCCAAGGCGCAGCGTCGCGCCGTCATTGCCGAAGGTGTCGCCGGCATCGACATAGCCATTGCCGTTATCACCATCGCTGCCATTGGGGATGAACTGGAAGCCGTCTGGGTTCTGGGCGCTGATCCCATCCTCGATGATCAGGCGGTTATTGGCGTTGTCCTGGGCCAGTGCCGCAACCTCGTCGGCCTGGGTCTGGGCGTCGTAAAGCTGTGTCGGCTGGTATTGGGCGCCGGCGCTGATGACGATCTCGCCATAGCGGTCGAGGTTGAAATTCTCGATAACGGTCAGCGGGTCGCTGGTGCCGCTGACCACGGCGACGCGCATCCCCTCGACAGCCTCGTAATTGAAGCCTTCGGGTGACAGTGTGACCACGGCGGCCGTCGGCATCTCATTGCCGGTCGAGACGGTCACCACCTCGGAAATGCCGGTCAGCTGGGTCATGCCGAAATATTCATCGACCGTGCCGTCAAGCTGCACCAGATCGCCAAGCGCGACGGCCGTGCCGCCGCCGGTATAGACAAAGATCCCCTCGGATGTCAGCGCGTCCAGGTCGGCATCGGCATCCTCTTCCTGGATATAGAAGCCATTGGCGGCGATATGGACGACCACCGCCGTCACCTCGACCCGCTGCCCGATCAGGGTCGAGACATCCGTTGATCCCTGAATGGCCGAAATCAGCGCCGGCATGGCCTCGCCGCCGCCGCCATCATCGGAATTTGCCGCGCCCTTGGTTTCGGTGGCGGGGGCAGCCCAACCGCCTTCTTCGCCGCGCTGCAAGGACAGGCCGGCAGGGTCGCTGCCGCCCTCGGATACGCCGATATCGGTCGAGGTCATGCCGGCCGCCGCGCCACCTGTGGCGGTCATTTCGCCCTCATAGCTGAGGAACTCGACCACCTCTGCGCCATTGATCAGCGCCATGCCGTCGGGTGCGCCGTTCTGCAAGCCGTTCGCGGGTAGATCCCAGACGTAATAATCAAACTCGCCATCGCTGGTCATGGTCGCATCGGCAATGGACAGCGTGCCGTAGGTGGCACCGTTATTGCCGTTATACAGCTGGACCGACAGGCCGGATGCGTCGCCGCCGGCAGTCACGCGGATCTCGATGAACTCGCCCGTGTCAGTGCCCGCATTGTCATAGTGGAACTCGTTGATCCGCGCCTCCAGCGGCGGGGCCTCGTCAAGGTCGGTGACGGTTACCGCGATGTCGGCGCTGTCGCTGGCGCCCTGATCATCGGTGACGCTGACGGTCACGTCATAGACATTGTCGCCGCCGGCATCGGTCGGGTTTTCATGATCCGGCGCGGTGACAAAGCTTAGCTCGCCGGTTTCGGCGTCGATCTGGAACAGCGCGGCATCGGCGCCGCCCGCAATGGCATAGGTCAGGGTGCTGCCATCAACATCACTTGCCACCAGACCGGCGGCGACGGTGGTGCCGTTCTCGGCCATCTCGATGCTGGTGGTTGCGGTCAGGACCGGCGCATCGTTGCTGCCGGTGATCGTCACGGTGACGGTTGCCGTATCGGTGCCGCCTTTGCCGTCATCGACTGTATAGGTGAATGTATCGGTGGCCGTCTGGCCCTCGGCCAGATGATCGAACAGGCTGCCGGGGTCGTAACTGATCTGACCGTCGACCAGTGACACCACCGCGCCAGAGGCCGCATCCGAGACGGCCGTGACCGTCATCGCATCGCCGTCAAATTCGCGGTCATTGGCCAGCAGATCGGCGGCGGAAATCACGGTCATGCCGTTCTCGGCCGCTGTGGCCTGATCGTCGGCGGCAAGAACCGCGTTGTTCCTGCCGTCCAGATGCAGCGTATAGTCATCGGCGCTGAAATGGATCGCCTCGACACCGCGAAGCCAGTCGGTGCCCTCATCCGTGGCCATGGATCTTACCACCACATTTGCCGAATTGCCGATCCGGGTGATGCCGTAGTCGTCAATGCCACCCAGATAGATCGCCGTATCCGCGCCGCGCCCACCGATCAGCAGATCGTTCCCGGCACCGCCCGTCAGCCAGTCATCGCCGCCCAGGCCGATGATGATGTCGTGCCCCGCCCCGCCCGACAGGTCATTGGACCGGTTGTTTCCAAGGATCATTGGACCGACGGATATGACGCCCCCGGCCTTGTGGAAGCCCTTGTGACCCATGAGGTGTTTCATCGCGATTCTCCCGGTTGTTGGCGAAGTGCTTTCTGCGTGCATTGCGTAACGGAACGGTGACTCAGCCGGGAAAGGCTGTCCATAGCAACCTTGGGTTGCGCAGCGCCGGTCGGGGTGGATGTCGACGGATGGGGCAGGTTGGCTTAACCGGGACAGCTGCCATGGATTCCCCCTGGCAGCCCCTGATGGCTGTTACTGCCGAAACGTCTTGCCCCAGACCGAGGGCGTCAGCCCGGTTTGCTTGCGCGGCAGCGTCGTCAGGTGGCTTTGGCTGGAAAAGCCGCAGGCGGCGACCACGGCCGAGCGGCTGGAGGGGCTGGCAGCACTGCCCGGCTGTGGCGATATCCGCCTGTCTTTGACGCCCGCCGCCGCCATTGGCCCCTTTGTCGTGTCGCCGCTCTCGCAGGTGATGGCCGTGCATTATCCCGTGCATTATGCGGAAATCGTGGCCTCTTTCGCCTCGCGTTCCGCCGGGCCGGGCATGCGGCCCAATATCGACGGGGCCAGCCATATCGACCTGCATCGCAAGCCGGAATATGTGCCTGCCGTGGCCGCCAGGCTGGCTGATTTCTTTGCCGTGAACCTTGGCTAGATACGGGTGGGGTTGGGTGGTCGGTCCGTGCCCGGTCCGGGTGACCGATGGTGTGGCCAAAGGTTTCGCCTGGGGTCATGGTTTCCACGAACATGGACGATGGGGCCATCATGAATCAGCTTTTGGCGATGCGAACCTTTGTCAGACTGGTCGAGACCGCGTCCTTTACCCGGACAGCGGATCAGTTGTGCATAGCCCGTTCGACGGCCAGCAAGCTGATCGCCGATCTTGAGCGATATCTGGGGGTCAGGCTTGTCGAGCGGACGACGCGCAAGATCGGGGTCACGGCCGAGGGCCTGGCCTATCATGACCGGATCGCCGGCATTCTTGCCGATTTGGACGATGCGGACCGGGCAATCAGGGGATCCGGCCTGAAACCGGCTGGCCGGCTGCGCATCGAAGCCCCGCGATCATTCGCTGATCGTCTGCTGATACCGATGCTGCCCGGATTTGCCGCCGATTATCCAGATATCCAGATCGCGCTTGGGGTCAATGACAGGACCGCCAACATGATCGGGGAAGGGGTCCATTGCGCGATCCGCGGAGGCCCCCGACGGACCCGTCGATGATTGCCCGCCGTCTTGCAGAATTTCCCTATGTCACCTGTGCCGCGCCGGCCTATCTGGAACGGCACGGGATGCCGCAGCAGCCATCCGATCTTGCCGGGACGGCCATGCGAGCATCGGCTATTTCTCGGCCACCTCGGAACGGGCGCAGCCGTTGATCTTCGAGAGAGACGGCGAAAGGGTCGAGACCGAGGCCGGGCCCTATCAGACCAATGACGGCGAAAGCATGATCACGATGATGCGGGCGGGCATGGGTATCGGGCAGAGTCGTCGAGCCTTCTTGCAGCCTTGTCTGGACCGGGGCGAGCTTGTGGCGGTTCTGCCGGACTGGACCAGACCCGCCCTGACCATGCACGCCATCTATCCGCCAAGCCGGCGGCAGAACGGCCGGCTGCGGGCTTTTCTGGACTGGCTGGCACAGCAGCAGTTCCAGACGACCTAGATGTCCGGTGCCCCGGAGGATCGGGGTGCCAGCCGCAGGCAGCTTATTGCGCGGTCAGTTCAAGCCCAAGCGCCTGCGCCATCTTCAGTTCCTCGCACATGAACCACAGATCGGCGATCCTGCCATCCGCATTGAAACGCGCCACCGCGATTTCTTCCCATTCGATGCGCTGGCCCGTCGCGGGCATGCCGACGAACTCGCCGGAATGCAGCACGTTCATCCGAAACCGCATCATCACGGTGTCGCCGTCACCGACCAGTTCCTCGACCGTCATCTTCTGATCGCTCAATGCCGCCAGAAGGGGTTTCCAGCCGGCCCTTACCCATTGCAGGAAGTTGCCCTTTTCCGGGATCGAGGCGCCACGGGCAACGAACAGGTTCGCAAGGCCCGCGCGGCGGGTGACGGCGTCTTTGGTAACGAGTTGTTCGATCACGTCGAAGCGCCCGTTGGGCATCGCGTCTTGCGGCAAGACGCGCAGACTTTCCTTGTTTCTGGCTTCGGTTTCATTGGCCATGTCGGTGTCTCCTTTGATGTCGAAAGGCGATTTCGCCCTCTCGACGCCAGAGATATGGGCGCCTTGTGGAAACAAGAGGCGCGATTTATGGCATGTGAATTCATCTGCATGGATAATCAGATCACCCGCCGCTTCGTCGGACGGGGCGCGATGACGGGCTTGTCCCGGCCGGCTGTGCAGATTGATACTCACTGACCTTTCCAGCCCCGTCGACCGGCTGTTCTGCCCCTGGTTTCAAAGATGTCGATAGATGCGAGACCCGCCGGCGCATGGCCGGGGCGGTTGATGATGAGGGACGGGCTCATGTTCTGGAACGGCTCGCGCGGCCATCCATTCCGAGAGTGCAACCGCCCGCCATATCTGCTAAAATATGGGCAGAGGACGGTTCGGCCCGGCATGTCTGCGGGTGGGGGCCGGGATCTCCGGCTGATGCCTCGCCTTGCTCCGGGCCCTCCAGAAAGGGAGGATGCAGTCATGTCCCGAGAGACCATTGGAAACCCGTTGAGTTGGAGCGTGCAGAAGCTTGCCGGCGCAGGCCGGGGCGTTGGCGCGGCCGTTGACGGGGTCGTCAGCCATGAAATGACCATGCCCGGCGTCAACCGGATCGGCCTGGCCGATATCCGCGCGGCGCTGCGCAAGGGGGGCGAGGATTTCGCCGCCCTGCGCTCGGATGTGATCACGGCGATGGTGCTTTATCCGGTGATCGGTTTCGCCCTTGCGGTATGGGCGTTCAATGTCGGGCAGGTGCATCTGCTGTTTCCGCTGGTGGCGGGCTTTCCGTTGGTCGGGCCGGTTGCTGCCGTCGGACTTTACGTGATGAGCCGGCGGCGCGAACAGGGTCTGGAAACGGATTGGGGCGCGGTGTTCAGCACGCTGACGGGGCGGGTGCTTGGGCCGGTGCTGTTGCTGGCCTGCCTGCTGGCGGCGATCTTCGTGCTGTGGCTGGTTGTCGCACATGCGATCTGGGCGGCCACGATGGGCCCGCAGACCTATGATGGCATCATGGCCTTTCTGAACGCCACGCTGACCACCGGCGCAGGCTGGGCCATGATCCTTGTCGGGGTTGGTGTCGGCTTTGTCTTTGCCGCCGTGGTGCTGTGCATCAGCCTGGTGTCCTTTCCGATGCTGATCGACCGGCCGGTGGGCGTGCCGGTGGCGCTGGCGACCTCGCTTGCGGTTGCGCGGCGCAATCCCGGCGCGACGATGGTATGGGGGCTGGTCGTTGCTGTGCTGCTGGTGCTGGGAATGATCCCGTTCTTTTCCGGGCTGATCGTGGTGCTGCCCATTCTGGGCCACGCGACCTGGCACCTGTATCGCCGCGCCGTGACCTGGCCAGACCAGGCGCCCCGGTTTGAAAGCTAGCGCGGGGGCCTTGCGGGGCTGCCCGCCGCGATGACCTTTGGGCCTTGGCGCCGCCTCTTTGGCCGGCGCCAAGGCCCGATGCAAAGTCGCCCGCCAGCGGGCGCGCGCGATCCTAGCCGAATACCCGTGTCAGCGCCCCGTCGATCGCCGTGGTGATGCGGTCGATGTCATCGGGCCGTGCGATCAGCGCAGGCGACAGGCACAGCGTGTTGTTCAGCCCCGGCAGCGAACGGTTGGTCGCGCCGATGATCACGCCCTGCGACAGGCAATCTGCGACCACCGCCTGAACCTTCTTCTCGTCCGCCGGTTCCTTGGTCTTGCGATCGGCGACCAGTTCGGCGCCGCAGAACAGGCCCCGGCCACGCACATCGCCCACCACTGCATGCCGGTCCATCAGCGTGGTCAGGTTGTCCATCAGCCGGTTGCCCATGGCCAGGGTGTTTTCCAACAACCCCTCATCCTCGATGATGCGCATGTTCTCGATCGCCGCGACCGGGCCGGCGGTGCAGCCGCCAAAGGTCGAGATGTCGCGGAAATAGCCCATCGGGTCGGCGGCATCATCCTTGAACATCTCGAAGACGCGCTCGGTCGTAACGGTGCAGGAAATCGCGGCATAGCCCGAGGCGACGCCCTTGGCCATGGTCACGAAATCGGGCTGGATGCCATAATTCTGATAGCCGAACCAGGTGCCGGTGCGGCCCAGGCCGCAAACCACCTCGTCGATATGCAGAAGGATATCGTATTTGCGGCAGATTTCCTGCACGCGCGGCCAATAGCCATCGGGGGGCGTGATGACGCCGCCGCCCGCCGTGACCGGTTCCAGCACCAGCGCGCCGATGGTGTCGGGGCCTTCGCGCAAGATCACCTCTTCGATGGCGTCGGCAGCGCGTTCGCCGTAATTCGCCACATCCCATTGCGCGCGGTATTCCAGGCAATGCGGCACCCGGACAAAGCCATCGGGATAGGGGCCGTATTGCATCGCCCGCTGATCCTGCCCCGAGGTCGCCAGCGTTCCGATGGTGGTGCCGTGATAGTCGCGGTCGCGATAGAGGATCTTCCATTTGCGTCCGCCATGCTGGCGTGCGGCGATCTGGCGGACCATCTTGTAGACCTTTTCATTCGCCTCGGACCCCGAGTTCGAATAATAGACCCGGCTCAGCCCCGGCATCTTGTCGATCAGCTGCTGTGCGAATACCGCGCCGGGAACAGTGCCCGCCGCACCGGCGTAATAGTTCAGCTTGATCAGCTGATCACGCACCGCATTGGCGATGCTTTCGCGGCCATAGCCCACATTGACCGTCCAGACCCCGCCCGAGACGCCGTCCAGATATTCCTTGCCCGTCGCGTCCCACAGGCGCATGCCCTTGCCCTCGACAAAGACGCGGGGGTCCATGGTTTCATAGGGCTTGTGCTGGCTGAGATGGTGCCAGACATGGTTGCGGTCGGCGGCGACCACGGCCGAGATGTCGTTCTGTGTCAGATCAAGGGTCATGCTTGCCTCCTGCAAGATGTCGGGTTTGGCTTAGGCTACGGCCCGCGCACCAGTGATTTCAACCAGAGAACCGCAGATGAAGGCGGCTTCCTCCGAGGCGAGGAAAGCCACCAGGGCGGCCACCTCGCCCGGGCGGCCGATGCGGCCAAGCGGGACCAGCCGGTCCAGATCGGCGATGCTGCGCCCGGCGCGTTTCACGCCCGCCTCCAGCATCGGCGTGTGTATCTCGCCAGGGCAGACGGCATTCACGCGGATCTGCTGGCTGGCATGGTCGCGGGCGAGGTTCTGGGTAAAGCTGGCAACCGCCGCCTGGGTCACATAATAGGCGATATGGCCCGGTGCGGGATGCAGCCCCCATTGCGAGGCGGTGTTGACGATGGCCCCGCCGCCCGCCGCAATCATATGGGGCAGGGCGGCACGGCACAGATGGAACATCGCATCCAGATTGACGGCAAAGGACAGGCGCCAGTCCTCGGGCGTCAGCGACAGCAGATCGCCGCGCCGGTTGATGCCGGCATTGTTGCATAGCACGTCGATGCGGCCCTCGGTCGCGATGACGTCGCCGATGATCGCGGCGCATCCTTCTGGCGCGGCGATGTCGCTGGCCAGCGCACGGGCCTTGCCGCCATCCGCCAGAATGCGGGCCACGGTTTCGGCTGCGCCCTTGGCATTCACATCAGTGGTGACGACCCGCGCGCCCTCGGCGGCGAAACGGCTGCAAATGGCGGCGCCGATACCGCCTGCCGCGCCGGCGACAACGACGGTTCGGTCGATGAAGCGCCGGGGAAGATGCGGGGGCAAATGCATGGGTCTACCTCAGATAGCTGCCGCCGTTCACGTCCAGCACCGCGCCATTCAGCGAGGCTTGCGAGGGACGGAAGGCAAAGGCGGTGATTTCGGCGATTTCCTCGGGCGTGGCCATGCGGGCGATGGGGATGTCCGCCAGGGCTGCGGCCTCGCCATGTTGGGCGACAAAGGCCTCGGCCATTTCGGTGCGCACCCAGCCCGGCGCCAGCGCGACCGAGGTGATGCCTTCATGCCCGTGGCTTTGGGCGATGGATTTGGTCAGGTTGATCAGCGCCGCTTTCGAGGCGCCATAGGCCATGGCGTCCGAGCCATAGCCCCGCTGTCCGGCCCGGCTGGCCATATTGACGATACGCCCGCCGCCGGCCTTGCGGAAATGCCCGATGGCCAGTTTCGACAGATCGACGGCAGCGAGGAAATTCACCCGCATCTCGCGTTCCCAGACCCGCTGCCAATCGGTCATCGGCGCGTCGACACCGATTTCCGGGCGGATGCCCGCATTGTTGACCAGCCCCGTCAGATGACCCGCAGCAGCCACCGCCTGTTCCCACGGCATCTGCGGCCCGGTGCGATCCGACAGGTCGGCGGCAATGCACCAGCCGTTTCCGTCGACCGCGGCCAGCAGCGCCTGAGCCGCGTCCCGATTGCGGCCATAGTGGATGACGACGCGGGCGCCGTCTCCCGCCAGCGCGCGGCAGATCGCCTGACCGATGGCCCCGGTTGCGCCGGTGACAAGGATGGTCTGCCCGGCCAGCATCACAGCTGATCCACCTGCGGACCCCAGGTGTCCGACATGGCAAAGCCCTGCGCAAAGGGGTCACCCGGATCCAGCCGCAGGTGCTGGCGGCCAAAGACATAGCCCTGCCCGGTAATGCGTGGCAGCACGGCGGGGTGATCGCCCACGGTGGTTTCGCCCAGCATTTCGGCGGTGAACGTGCCGCCGATGATGCTGTGGGACAGGCGCTTGTCGCCGGTCCTGACCTGCCCGCGCGCATGCAGCACCGCCAGATTGGCCGACGAGCCGGTGCCACAGGGCGAGCGGTCGACGCGGCCCGGCTTCAGCGTGGTGCAGGTGTTGACCGAGCCATCGGGGCGATAGTCGCGAAACATCACATAGGCGATGTCGTTGAGGCTGGCGATCTGGGGGTGCTGAACGGCGATCTGTTCGGCCAGCAGCGCCTTGATCCGCATACCGGCCTCGGCCAGGGCGCGGGCCTGTTGTGGCACGATGCCGAGGCCGATCTGATCGACATCAATCTGGGCGTAAAACACCCCGCCAAAGGCGATGTCGGCCCTGATCGAGCCCCAGTCAGGTGTCTGGACCAGCGCGTCAAGCCGGGCCACGAAGGCCGGCACATTGTCCAGACTGACCGACAGGCAGCGCCCGTTTTCGCAACGCGCCCGCGCGACGATCAGCCCCGCCGCCGTATCCAGCCGCACCACGGTTTCCGGTTCCACCATCGGCACGCGACCGCTTTCCAGCAGCGCTGTCACCACGCAGATACAGTTCGATCCCGACATCGGATGGGCGCGATCCGGTTGCAGCACGATGAACCCCGCATCCGCATCGGGCCGCGTCGGCGGGACCAGCAGGTTGGTCGTGTGGACCACCTGCGCGCGTGGCTCGCGCGTCAAGAACAGCCGCAGCGAGGGATCGACCTCGTTCAGGTGATTCATCTTCTCCAGCATGGTCGCGCCCGGAATTTCGGGCGCACCACCGATCAGCACATTGCCGCTTTCGCCCTGGCAATGGACCAGCAGGATATCGAGACTGTCGGTGAAGTTCATTTCAGATACCACCCCCATGGCTCGGTGGCGGTGCGCCGGGTGATCTGCTTGGTTTCCAGATAGTTATCCAGACCCCACCGGCCCAGTTCGCGACCGATCCCCGATTGCTTGTAGCCGCCCCAGGGCGCCTCGGTGAAGGTGGGCTGGCTGCAATTGATCCAGACGATGCCGGCGCGAAAGGCGGCCGCCACGCGATCGCAGCGCGCGGCGTCGGCGGACATGACGGCGGCGGCCAGGCCAAAGCGGCTGTCATTGGCCAGGCGGATCGCCTCGGCCTCGGTGGCGAAGGGCTTGACGCAGACCACCGGGCCAAAGAGTTCCTCGCGCCAGATCCAGGCATCCTCGGCCATGTCGGCGAAGATGGTGGGCTGGACGAAACAGCCGTCCTCCAGCCCCTCGGGCACGCCGCCGCCACAGACCAGCCGCGCCTCGGTCTTGCCGCGTTCGATGGCGGCCAGTACCTTTTGCTGCTGCTCGGCGCTGACCAGCGGGCCAAGCAGCACGCCATCGGTCATGCCATTGCCGATGGTGATCTTGCGTGCCTCGTCGGCCAGTCGCGCCATCAGCGGTTCATAGATCGACTGTTCCACCAACACCCGCGAGGTGGCCGAACAGACCTCGCCCTGGTTCCAGAAGATGCCGAACATGATCCATTCGACGGCCTGATCCAGCGGCGTATCGGCAAAGACGACCAGCGGCGATTTGCCCCCCAGTTCCAGGCTGACGGCCTTGATGTCGCGCGCGGCCGTGGCCATGATCCGCGCCCCGGTCGGGACCGAGCCGGTGAAGGCCAGCTTGTCCACGCCCGGATGTTCGGTCAGGGGCTGGCCGGCCTCGGGGCCAAAGCCGCTGACGATGTTCAGGACCCCCGCCGGCAGCCCGGCCTGGGCCGCGATAGCCCCCAGTTCCAGCGCGGTCAGCGGCGTCAGCTCGGACGGCTTCAGCACCATGGTGCAACCGGCAGCCAGCGCGGGCGCGACCTTCCAGGCTGCCATCAGCATGGGGAAGTTCCACGGGATGATGGCGCCCGCCACGCCAATGGGTTCGCGCACGGCCTTGGCGGTAAAGCTCGGCATGGCCAGGGGGATCGGCTGTTCAGCGCCGTCCAGCCCCTCGGCCAGATCGGCATAGAAGTGAAAGACCCCGGCCGTGTCGTCGATATCCCAATTGGCCTCGGGCAGGGGTTTGCCGTTGTCGCGCACCTCGATCCGCGCCAACTCGTCGCGGCGCGCGGCGATCAGATCGCCCATCCGGCGCAGCACCGCGCCGCGTTCGGCACCCGTCATGCGCGGCCATGGTCCATCGTCAAAGGCGCGGCGGGCGGCAGCAACGGCACGGTCAATGTCTGCCGCGCCGCCGCGGGCGACCTGCGCGAAAGGCTGGCGGTTTGCCGGGTCGATGACCTCGAAGCAGAGCCCCGAGACGGCCGGGCCATAGGTGCCGTCGATGAACAGGCCGGTTTTCAGGGCGACCATGTCGGCCGTCGGCGGGACGGTGCGATCACCGGCTTGCAGCAGCGTCGTGTCGGTCATGGAATGTCCTTTCAGAAGCGGGTGATGCTATAGGGGCGCAGGTCCAGCGCGGGCGGCGCGCCAGTGATCAGATCGCCCATCAGCCGCGCGGTGGTGGCGGCATGGGTGACGCCCAGATGACCGTGCCCGGTGGCGTAGAACACCCCCGGCACGCGGCCCGAGGCCGAAATGACCGGCACCGTATCGGGCAGGGCCGGACGGTGGCCCATCCATTCGGTGAAATCCTCGCAGCGCAGGTTTGGCAGCGCGGTCTGCGCACGCCTTACCGTGATCTTGCTGCGGCGATAGTCGGGCGCGGCGTCCAGCCCGCCATCTCGACAGTGCCGCCGACGCGGATGCCGCCTGCGGTGGGTGTGACCATGAAGGCGCGGGCAGGCCAGATGATCGAATGGCGCATCGAGATGCCCGGCGCCATGATCTGCGTGTGATAGCCGCGTTCCGTTTCCAGGGGCATCGGTTCGCCCAGCAGTTTCGACAGCCGCCCACTATACGCGCCGGCACAGATCACCACCTGATCGGCGGGGATGCTGCGGCCATCGGACAGCCTGACCGCCGTGATCCGCTCGCCGCGCGCGAACCCCGTGACCTCGCCCGCGATGATCTGCCCGCCCAGGCCCGCAAAACGATCCGCGAGGCCGGTCACCAGGCGATAGGGATCGCGCAGCGACCGGTTCTGCGCAAACAGCACGGCCAGCCCGATGCGGTCGGACAGTTCCGGTTCCAGATCGCGCGCCTCGGCCCCTGTCAGGCGCTGATGGGGAAAGCCGAAACGTTCGAGGATTTCGATATGCTCGCGGTCGGCGTGAAACTCTGCCTTGTCGGTGTAAAGCGACAGGCAGCCTTCCTCGGTCATCTGGTCCTGAAGCCCGGTTTCCGCCAGCAGCGCCTGCCAATCGCCAAGCGCGCGCTGGCACAGGGCGGCGCCCTGTTCCTCCAGCCTGCGCAGGCGCGAGGGGCGCGAGGCGGCGACGAAGCGGGCGAACCAGGGGATCAGCCGGGGCATATAGCCGGGGCGGATGCGAACCGGGCCTTCGGGGTCCAGCATCCAGCCCGGAATTTGCCGCCAGACCGAGGGGCGCGAGGCTGGCATGAATTCGGTCACCGCGATCGAGGCCATGTTGCCATAGGATGCGCCACGCCCGATGCCGGCGCGGTCCAGCAGCGTCACCTGCCGGCCGCGCCTTTGCAGGTCATGGGCGATGGCGGTGCCGATGATGCCTGCGCCGATGATCACGGTGGTCATGTCGGTTCTCCGGGCCGCGAAGGCCTACCAGTTCAGGATCGGTTCCATGGCGGCGCGGAACTCGGCCTTTTCGGCCTGGGTCAGCGGCCCAAGCGGGGCGCGGCAGTCACCGACCGGCGTGCCCTGAACCTCGCAGCCATATTTCAGTTTTTGCACGAATTTGCCCGATTCCAGAATGTTCATCGCCGTATACAGCGTGGCCATCTGCGCCTTGGCCTTGGCCAGATCGCCGGTGCGGAAGGTCCGGTCCAGATCGCAGACCGCGCGCGCCATGCAATTGGCCGGCCCGCAGATCCAGGAATCGGCGCCCCATATCATGAAATCCAGCGCGATATCGTCCGAACCCGAGACCAGCTGGATGCGCCCCGCATAGCGCGTGGCGATGCCGATGGCGCGTTGCAGCGAACCCGAGCTTTCCTTGATGCCGATAATGCGTGGATCGTCGGCCAGCGCATCCAGCACCTCCCATCCCAGTTCGACCCCGTCCTTGTCGGGATAGCTGTAAAGGATGATGGGCATGTCGGTGGCGTCCAGGACGGCGCGGAAATGGGCGATCAGCTCGGCCTGTGTGGGTTTGGTATAGAAGGGCGTGGCCAGCAGTGCCGCGTGATAGCCCATGGCCTTGGCGCGCAGTGTATTGGCGATGACACCGGCGGTCGAAGGCGCATTGGTGCCGGCGATCAGCAGCTCGCCCGGTTGTGCGAAGTCGCGGACGAATTGCAGCACCTGATCGCGTTCGTCATCGGACATGAAGTTGTATTCACCCGAGGATCCGCAGGGCACCCAGCCCGTGACGCCAGCGGCGCGCAGATTGGTCAGATGCGCCGTGAAGGCGGCAAAGTCGATCTTGCCTGCTGCATCGAAGGGCGTGACGAGGGCGGGCATGACGCCAGAGAGTTTCATGACAGGTTCCTTTCGTTGAACGGGTGGCCTCAGGCGGCCAGCTTGCGCAGCATCCGCTTTTCGATCAGCGTGACGGCGCGGGTCAGGGGGAAGGCGATGGTGAAATAGATCAGCGCCACGGCTGTCAGCACCTCGACCGGGCGGGCGGTGTTGTTGGAAATGTTCTGGCCGATGAACATCAGATCGGCCATGCCGACGGCCGATACCAGCGCGCTTTCCTTGAACAGGCTGATGCAGTTCGACAGCAGCGTCGGGATGGCGCGCAGAACCGCCTGCGGCAGGATCACGTTCAGGATCTGCGCCCGGCGCGGCAGGCCAAGGGCAATGCAGGCATCCATCTGCTCGGCCCCCACGGCCTTCAGCGAGGACCGGAAGGTTTCCGAGCTGATCGCGCCCATGTAAAGGGTCAGCGCGATGGTGGCCGAGACGAAGTTCGACAGCTCGACCCCAAGGATCAGGGGCAGGCAGAAGAAGATCCAGAACAGCTGGATCAGGACCGGGGTGCCGCGGAAAAACTCGACGAAGGTGCCGGCGATGGCGCGGATCAGGGCGCTGCGCGACGATCGCGCCAGGCCGATCAGGAAGCCGAGGCCGACCCCCAGGATGATGCACAGCGCCGTCAGTTTCAGCGTGGTCCACAGCCCAAGCGCCAGCGCATCGGCAAAGCGCGGTAGGATCGCGAAATCTAGCGTCATGGTCATGGTGGCTTACCTCACCGCATAGCCGCGCCGGCGTTCCAGCCAGCCGACGAACTGGCTGACGGGGAACGAGATGGCGAGATAGATCAGGGCGACGACCGTGAAGGTCTCGATCGGGCGATAGGTTTCGGTGGCCAGGGTCTTGCCCTGATACATCAGGTCGGCGACGCCGACGATGGCGACCAGCGCGCTTTGCTGGAAGATGCCGATGCCATTGGTCAGCAGGACCGGCACCGAATTGCGCAAGGCCTGCGGCAGCACGATGTTCAGGATGCGCTGTGCCGGCGACAGACCAAGCGCGATCCCCGCATCCAGATGTTCGCGCGGCACGCCCTGGATCGCGGCGCGGTAGGCCTCGGCATTGAAGGCGGTCAGGTTCAGGCCAAGCGCAAGGATGCCCATGGTGATCGGGTCGAGAAAGACGTTGAACAGCATCGGCACGCAATAAAAGAACCAGACGATCTGGATCAGCGCCGGGGTGCAGCGGAAGAACTCGACGAACAGCATCGCCGGGATGCGGATGATGGCCAGCCGGTTCAGCACCAGCAGCGCCAGGCCGAACCCCGCCACGATGCCAATGGCATTGGCCGCCAGCGTGAGCAGCAGCGTGACGCCGAGGCCCTGCCACAGCTGGTCCATGTTGCGGGTGACGGCGCCCAGATCAAGAATGTAATCCATGCCGCGCCTCAGGTCTTGATGTGAAAGACGCGGTTGATGAATTCGCGCGTGCGTTCCTCGCGCGGGTGGCCCAGCACCTGTTCGGGTGGGCCGTCCTCGACCACCACGCCGCCGGCGCAGAAGATCACCCGGCTGGCGACGTTGCGGGCAAACCACATGTCATGCGTGACCATCATCATCGGCATGCCCTGTTCGGCCAGTTGCAGGATCACGGCCTCGACCTCGGCCACCAGTTCGGGGTCAAGGGCGGATGTCACCTCGTCAAACAGCATCAGCTGCGGGTCCAGCATCAGCGCGCGGGCGATGGCCACGCGCTGTTTCTGACCGCCCGACAGCTGGCTGGGATAGGCATCGGCCTTGGCGGCAAGGCCAAAGCGGTCAAGGATCTTGCGTCCCCGTTCGGTGGCCGAGGCGCGGCTTTCAGCGTTCACCTTGCGGGGCGCGAGGACCAGATTTTCCATGATGCTGAGATGTGGGAACAGGGTGTAATGCTGGAACACCATCCCGATCTTCCTGCGCAATTCGGTGTCGATGACAGTCTTGCGCCCCCTGGCGTCGATATAGGGTTTGCCGCCCAGGCTGACGCTGCCGGCCTGGATCTGCTCCAGCCCCATGACCACGCGCAGCAGCGTCGACTTGCCCCCGCCCGAGGGGCCGATGACGACGACGCGCTCGCCCGGTTTCATCTCGATGTTCAGGCCCTGAAGAACCTTGATATGCTCGCCATAGCTTTTGTGCAGGTCGCGGATGCACAGAAGCGGTGCCGACGCGATGGGTGCTGTCATGTCCGATCTCCGGGATAGGGGATGCCGGCCGGATCGCCGCCGGTATGCGGCGATCCGTCAGTCCTTGCAGTTTGGTTGGGGCAGGGGCGTGGTCAGTTGCCGCCCTGGGCCAGCACGGTATCGACCGCTTTCTGGATCATCAGGTCGATGGCGCCGGTTGCCACGCGTTCCTCAAGAAAGATGTCGACGACCTCGACATCGGCCGCCGACAATCCGTGCGGCAGGCCAAAGGCCACCCCCTGCCTGGCCAGCGCGGGTTCAGGGTTGAAGGACACCGCCCAATCGGGGTTTGACTGGGTGAACAGCATGTTCGTGTCGGATGCGTCGACCAGAATGTCGGCGCGGCGGGACACGACGGCCAGCCGGGTTTCGTCATTGCTGGGCAGGCGCAGGATCGTGGCGTTCTTGATCACGGCGGACAGCGCCTTGTCATGCGCTGTGCCAGACATGACGGTCAGGGTCACGCCAGCGATATCGACATCTGCCACCGATTTCGGATCGGCCGGGATCTTGGGGTTGTCCTTGTTATAGGCCAGCGAGACCTGGTATTCCATCGCCGGCACCGAAAAGTTCACCGCCATCGCCCGCACCGGCGTGCGGTTCAAGGCCAGCGACATGTCCCATTTTCCAGCCTGAAGCCCGGCGACGATATTATCCCAGGTTGTGTCCACGAATTCGGGCTTCACCTCCAGCGTGGCGGCAAATTCGCGGCACAGATCGGCAAAAAAGCCGCTGTATTCGCCGGTCGCCGGATCGCGCATGACATAGGGCGGGGCCACCGCCGCGCCACAGCGCAGCACACCATTGCCCTGAACATCCTGCCAATAGCTTCCCTTGTCCTGCGCGGCGGCAAGACCGGCGGAAAGACCCGTGGCAATGACCATGGCGGCCAGCGATTTCACAAATTTCGACATTGGTAGATCAACCCCCCAGTTGTGATCTGTCATCCTGACACCGGGTCCTGGCGACACTGTGTCAACATGACAATTAACATGCCGACACAATGACGACACGTCAATAAAAACTTTGTGTCGACAAGTCGGGGGATCTTTGCCTATCTGGGGGGATCAGTTTTTGCGAGCAGGAGCAGGCAATTGTCCGAGGAATCTGAACTGCGGCACGCCAAGGGCACTGGCTGGCGCTATGTCTATACGACGCTGCATGACGAGATCCTGTCGCTGGTCCAGGAACCCGGTGCGCTGCTGGACGAGACCAGCCTGGCCGAGCGATTCGGCATGTCGCGTTCCCCGGTGCGCGAGGCGCTGATCCGGCTGGCGGGCGATGATCTGGTGGTGACGCTGTCCAATCGCTCGACCATCGTGGCGCCGATCGACGTGGTGAATTTCCCGAAATATGTCGAGGCGCTGGATGTGGTGCAGCGGATGAACACCCGGCTGGCGGCGGAATTGCGCAGCGAGGCCGATCTGGCCGCCATGGCTGCCCGTCAGGCCGAGTTCGAACGCGCCGTGCAGGGGGGCGATCACCTGCGCATGTCCGAGGCCAACAAGCTGTTCCACATGGCCATCGCCGAGGCCGGGCGGAATCCCTATCTGACGGCCTTTTATGACAAGCTGCTGAATCAGGGCCGGCGAATGCTGCATCTGCATTTCGATTTCATCGAACGCAGCCAGGACAGCTATCTGCTGACCGACGAGCATCAGGACATGCTAGTGGCGATCCGTGCCCGTGATGTCGACCGCGCCGACCGGCTGGCCCATGCCCATACGCGGCAGTTCCGGGACAATTTCCTGACCTTCATGCAGGAAAACTATTCGGCCGATTTCTCATTGACGCCGCCCGCAAACGCTTAGGCCCGGCCGAATGATCAGCCGGGCCTTGCGGGTCGGTGCGGGCAGGGACTGGCGGCCTGGGCCTAGAACTGCCGGCTGAGCGTCAGCTTGACGTTCCGCCCCGGTGCAGGCCCCGTCAGATAGGTCGCGGGCGTGTAGTCGCGATTGGTGACGTTGTCGACGCCCATATACACCTGCAAGCCCTGCAAGGCCCCCTGCTGCGGGGTCCAGATGGCATAGATGTCATGGACGCCGAAGCCGCCGCGATGGCTGCCATCGGGCTTGTCGCGCCCGTCGGCCAGCAGGCTGCGCGCGCCCAGTTTCCATTCGTCGCTGGCCTGCCAGCTTGCCGACAGCTGAAGCCGGTTATTGGGCAGCGTGTCCAGGGTCGTGCCGTCCTGATCCTCGCCGTTCACGACCGAAACCGCTGCGCCGAACTGCCAGGGGCCGGTCAGATAGCTGGCCTCCAACTCGCCGCCCCGCAGATAGGCGCGGTCGATATTGACGAAGGATGGCGAGGGCGCCGGCAGGTTCGAGCGCACGATCATGTCCGAGATATGGTTGCGGAACAGTGTCAGCTTCATCGCCGCTTCGTCACCGGCGCGGAAGACGTCATTGGCCCGGTAGCTGACGCCAATCTCGATATTCTTGCCCTGCTCATCGTCAAGATCGGGCGAGGCCGCGCCACCGGCAAAGCCGTCATACAATTCGTCCACCGTCGGCATGCGATTGACGAAAGCCAGCGATCCAAAGGCCGACCAGCTGTCGGTCAGCCGATACATGACGGAAATCTGCGGCTCGACCGATTCCGCGTCGACGCGCTCATCCGTGGTGGTGACGCTGCCCTTCGGCTCGGTCCGCTGCTTTTCATAGCGCAGCCCGGAATTGACGGTGAAGCGGCCCCATTCCAGTTCCGACCAGGCATAGATCGCGGCTGAACGGGTATACCCTTCGGGGTGGGATGACGAGATCATCGTGCTGGAGCGGTCCTGCTTGAAGGTCTCGGCCCCCACGGTCAGGAAATGGCTGTAGCCGGCGCCGGACAGGTCGGCGACGTTCTCGGCCTTCAGCCGCCACAGCGCATAGTCCCGCCGGCCCAGAAGCGTCGGCATGATCGGCTCGGCCGGGTTGCTGCCCTGTTGCACATCCTTGATCGTATTGGTGTAGGACAGCGTTACCTTGGCGTCGATATAGCGGTTGTCGGCGGGGTCCCAGCCCCATTCAAGCCGCGCGACCTGATCTCGGGTCAGGATGTCGCCCACGCCCCAGCCCGGAAATGTCGGGCCGAACAGGCCGATCTGCGCGCCCTCCAGCTGGTTGAAATCCTGATCGTCGCCCTCGGCTTCCAGATGCTGATAGGACAGTTCGACATAGTGATCGCCAAGGGTCTTGCGCGCCTTCAGCAACAGGTTCGGCGCATCGGAATTGGATCGCACGATGGTATTGCCGTCGCTGTCCTCGCTTTCGCCCAGCTTGCGATAGGCAAAGGCCGCCACCGCCTCGAAATCATCGGTCGGGCGCCAGCCCCAAGCCACGCTGCCCAGCACCGTATCGGGGTTCGAGGCATAGCCCAGCTTGACCCGCCCGCCGCTGGTCTTGCCCGGCGCGATCAGGTCGCTGGCGTCGATGGTTTCCATCGCGATCACCCCGCCAAGTGCGCCCGATCCATACAGTGTCGATGCGCCCGGACCGCGCAGCACCTCGACGCGCTTCAGAAAGTCGGGTTCCACGAAAAGCGCACCCTGACGGTAGCTTTCGAAGTATTTCTCTTCGCCGTCGATCAATTGCACGATCCCCGATTCATGCGCGGCGGAACCTGACGATCCAAAGCCGCGGATGTTGAAGCCCTGCCCGAAGAAGCTGGACGATCCCACCCCCGCAACCCCCGGCACCGTGGCCATCACATCGCCGATGCTGCCCGGCGCGATCTCCTCCAGCGCGGTTTCGTCGACCACGCTGACCGATTGCGGCACGGATGAGGCCACCTTCTCGACGCCGGCGCGCAGGACGATCGTATCCAGCGCATAGGTTGGCTGTTCGGCCTGGTCCTGTGCCAGCGCCGGGCAGGCAATGATCGTCGTTCCAAGCAGAAGGGAAAGCAGCGGCAGTTTGTTGGGCATTGGCGGAACCTCGTATCGCGCATGTCACATTTGCGCTGGCCCGAGGCTGGCATCTTGTGCCGGGTAATATTTCATACTAAAAAAGTCAAGTAACTGACGAGCCAGTGAAAGCAGCCAGTCGTTTTCCCAGAACGGAGGCATGTGATGAATGATTTGACGCCGGCACGGCTGCGCGAACTGAAGCGCGAGGCGACGGTGCGCCCCTATGATTTGGCCGCCCAGCTGGGCCTGTCCGAGGCCGCGCTGGTCGAGGCGGATCTGGGGTTGGGCGTGGTCAGGATCGACCCTGCGCCCGGCCGGCTGATCCCGGCGATCACGGAACTGGGCGAGGTGATGGCGCTGACCCGCAACGCATCCTGCGTGATCGAGAAGATCGGCACCTATAACGATTTTCACGATGGCGAACATGCCGCGATGACGCTGGACCGCGAGATTGACCTGCGCATGTTTCCGCGTCACTGGGTTCATGCCTATGCCGTGGAAACAGCGGGCGAAAAGGGTGTTCGCCGGTCCGTTCAGGTGTTCGATGCGGCCGGCGATGCGATCCACAAGGTGCATCTGCGCGAGGCTTCCGATCTGGCGGCCTGGGATGCGCTGCGGCGCGATCTGGCGCTTTCCGATCAGCAGGGGTTGTCAACATTTCAGCCAAGGGCCGAACCCGAGGGCGCCCGCATCGCCGAGGACCGGGCCGAGATGCTGCGCAAGGAATGGGTGCAGATGACCGATACGCATCAGTTCAACACGCTGGTGCGGCGGCTGAAGATGAACCGCCTGGGCGCCTATCGCGTGGCCGGCGAACCGCTGGCGCGGCAACTGGCGGTCGGGACGGTGCCGATCCTGCTGGAATGGCTGCTGGCAGAGGGGCATCAGGTGATGCTGTTCATCGGCAATGCCGGCTGCATCGAGATCCATTCCGGGCCGATCCGCAGCCTGAAGCCGATGGGCCCCTGGCTGAACGTTCTGGATGACAGGTTCAACCTGCATCTGCGGGCCGACCACATTGCCGAGGTCTGGCTGGTCGACAAGCCGACCAGACGGGGGCCGGCGATATCCGTCGAGGCCTTTGACGGGATGGGCAATCTGATCTTCCAATGCTTCGGCATGCGGGAGGAAAAGGGCGGCAATCCAAAGGCCTGGGCGACCATGACCGCCGATCTGCCTGGTCTGGGTGCGGCATGATCCGCGGCGCTGTTGTTTGGGCTGCGGCGGTAGCGGCGCTGCTGCCGACGCTGCCGGTCGGTGCCGAACCGCATCCCCAGGCGGCGCGTGTTCTGGCCATCGGCGGCTCGATCACCGAAATCATCTATGCGCTTGGGCAGCAGGATCGGCTGATCGCGCGCGACACCACCTCCAGCTACCCGGCCGAGGCGCAGGCTTTGCCCGATGTCGGCTATATGCGCGCCCTCTCGCCGGAAGGCGTTCTGTCGGTGGGGCCGGACCTGATCCTGTCGGAAGAGGGGGCCGGTCCGCCCGAAGCCATCGCCGTGCTGCAAGAGGCCGGCGTTCCATTCGAGACCATTGCCGGTGGCACGGATGCCGATGGGCTGATCGGCAAGGTTCAGGCCGTGGCCGATACGCTTGGCGTGCCCGAGGCGGCCGCAGCGCCGATTGCCGCGCTGCGCGCCGATCTGGATCAGTTGGCAACGCTTGCCGCGCAGGCCGGGCCGACAAAGAAGAAAATCCTGTTCGTGCTGTTCGTGACCGATGGGCGGATCACCGCCTCGGGCAAGGGAACCGAAGCTGACGCGATCATCCGCATGGCCGGTGCCGAGAACGCGATTGGCGATGTCGATGGCTACAAGCCCCTGACGGATGAGGCGATCACGGCGGCAGCGCCAGACATCATCCTGACGATGACGCGCGGCGATGCCGGCGACGATATGGATGCAAAGGCCGCCGAATTGCTGGCCATGCCCGCCATTGCGACCACGCCGGCGGGAAAGGCCGGCAAGGTCATCACGATGGACGGGCTGTATCTGCTGGGCTTTGGTCCGCGCACCGGCAAGGCAGGGCTGGATCTGCACGATGCCGTCTATGGTGAACCCTGATGGTTGCCGTTGATGCGCCCATCGGCCGGATCGCAGGCGACCGGCGCCATCTGGGTCGGCGGCTTGCCGTCTGGCTGCTGGCCCTGATGACGGGCCTGTGCCTGCTGTCTCTTGGCCATGGGGCATCGGGGATTTCGGCCCCCGCCGTTCTGGCGGATTGGCTGTCGGGGCGGCAGATTGCGGTGACTGACAGGGTCGTGCTGGTCGACATAAGGCTGCCCCGCATGCTGACGGGCGTTCTGGTTGGGGCCGCGCTTGCCGTGTCGGGGGCGATCATGCAGGGGCTGTTTCGGAACCCGCTGGCCGATCCGGGGTTGCTGGGCGTCAGCGCGGGGGCCTCGCTTGGGGCCATATCGGCCATTGTGCTGGGCGGCATGTTGCCGGCTGCGGTGACGGCGGTGATCGGCTGGCATCTGGTGTCACTGGCCGCCTTTGCCGGCAGTTGGGTCGCCATGCTGACGCTTTATGCCATTGCGACGCGGCGGGGGCAGACCTCGATCGCGACCATGCTTCTGGCGGGGATCGCGCTGGCGGCAATGATCGGCGCGGCGTCGGGGCTGATCATCTATCGCGCCGATGATCAGCAATTGCGCAGCCTGACATTCTGGTCACTGGGATCGCTGGCCGGGTCCAGCTGGTCCAAGCTGGCGGTGGCAGGGCCGATCATTGCGCTGGCGTTGATCGTGGCGCCCCGGCTGGCGCGGGGGTTGAATGGCCTGGCATTGGGCGAGGCCGCCGCCGCCCATGTTGGTCTGCGGGTGCAGCGGATCAAGTTTGCCTCGATCGTGGTGACGGCGGCTGCCACCGGGGCGGCCGTCGCGATCTCGGGCGGGATCGGCTTTGTGGGCATCGTGGTGCCGCATCTGTTGCGGTTGATCGCAGGCCCGGATCACCGCTGGTTGCTGGTGAATGCGGGGCTGCTGGGGGCCTCGGTCCTGCTGGCGGCCGATATGATCAGCCGCAGCGTTGTCGCCCCTGCCGAGTTGCCCATTGGTATCGTCACCGCAATCATCGGCGGGCCGTTCTTCCTGTGGGTGCTGCTGTCGAACCGCAGGGCGCTGGCGCTGTGAGCCTGATGGCGAGAAACATGACGGTCAGCCTTGGCCGGTCGCCGATCCTGCGCGGGGTGGACCTGACAGCCTCGGCGGGACGGCTGACCGCGATCATTGGACCGAACGGGTCGGGCAAGACCACGCTGCTGCGCGCCCTGACCGGCGAGATCGCCCCCGCCGAGGGCCGGGTCAGCCTGAATGGCGACGACATCACCACGCTGCAAGCACATGAACTGGCTGCCCGGCGCGCGGTTCTGCCGCAGCAGGCCACGCTGAGCTTTCCCTTCACCGCCTCCGAGATCATCCGCATCGGCCTGACGACGCATCCCGGTCCCGAACCGGCGCGCGATCTGCTGATCCGCAAGGCGCTGTCGGCCGTAGGCCTGCCCGCCCATGCCGGGCGGCTGTATCAGGAACTTTCGGGCGGCGAGCAGCAGCGCGTGCAGCTGGCGCGGGCGCTGGCTCAGGTCTGGCAGCCGGTGACGGCCGCCGGCCCCCGTTGGTTGCTGCTGGACGAACCGGTCAGCAGCCTGGATATCGCCCATCAGCTGACGGTGATGCGACTGGCTGCCGATTATGCGCGCCGGGGCGGGGGCGTGGTGGCGGTCATGCATGACCTGAACCTGACGGCGATGTTTGCCGATCACGTCCTGCTGTTGCGGCAAGGGCAGGTGCTGGGCGAGGGCGCACCCGTGGATGTGCTGACCGATGACCGGCTGTCACATGCCTATGGATGCAGGCTGGCCGTCGGGCGCGTTCCCGAGAAGGGGCCTTGGTTCCTGCCGCAGGTCGCCTCGGTCTGAGCATCCTGGCGCACCAGCAGGGTTGGCACGTTTCTGTGCGTTTTCAGATTTTATAATGCAACAATGCGATCCGCTGCCATTCCGCGAATCCTTATGGGTGCGGCGGGCCTGGCGGGCGAGCGGGGCGCCAATTTATGGCGATCGAGTTGCATGCAGATCGGTGGCTTACTGATGCGTCTTGCGGGGCAAGGGGCGCCGAATTGCATTTTTATGCGTATTAGATCAATTCTGACATTGCATTTATAAATATCAATGTGCAACAAATCCCTTTGTAAGAAACGGCGATTCGACCGCCGATCAAGGGGAGGAAACCATGCGCAATTTCGTTCTTGGGCTAAGCTGCCTGACCGTCGCGTCCATGCTTGCCATGCCGGTTTCGGCGCAGCAGTTCGCGCCGAAGAAACCCGAATGCATCGCCGGCGCCGCACCTGGAGGTGGCTGGGATTTCGTCTGCCGGACGACGGCCAAGGTCATGTTCGATCTGGGACTGGTCAAGGAGCGGATCCAGGTCGTGAACATGACCGGCGGCGGTGGCGGGGTGGCCTATGCCCATGTGGCCAATGAACGCGCGGATGATGACAACCTGATCGTGGCGGCTTCGAAAAGCGTGTCCATGCGGCTGGCCCAGGGGGCCTATCCCGGCAATACCATGCAGGACGTGCGCTGGCTGGCCGCGTTCGGCGCTGAATATGGTGCCATCGCCGTTGCCGCGAACTCGGACATTCGGACGCTGGACGATCTGGTGGCCAGCCTGAAGGATGATCCCCGCAGCATCGCATTTTCGGGCGGATCGTCGGTGGGCGGCAACGATCACCTGAAGATCCTCAAGCTGGCCAAGGTGGCCGGGATCGAGGATCTGCGGCAAATGAAATACGTCGCCTTCTCTGGTGGCGGAGAGGCGATCACACAGCTGCTGGCAGGCTCGGTGCAGGCGATATCCAGCGATTTTTCCGAGATCATGGGATTTGTCGAATCCGGTGATGTGCGCATCATTGCGGTGCTGTCGCCCGAACGGCTGGCGGCGTTCGACCAGTTCCCGACGGCAAAGGAACAGGGCTATGACGTTACAGGCCTGAACTGGCGCGGGCTTTATGTGCCCCGGAACATGTCGGACGAGGCCTATGGGTTCTGGCTGGATACGGTGCGGCGGATGACGGCCTCGGACGAGTTCAGGGATCTTCTGGTCAGTGCCGGGATCGAGCCGCTGTCGCTGTTTGACGCCGATGCCGATGCACTGGTGGCCAGCGATATCGAGGAAACGCAGGCCCTGTCCCGCGAACTTGGGCTGATGAACTAGGGTCAGCCGCATCCCGACCTGTCCCGGCCGGTGCCGGGACATCGCATCTTCAAGGAGACCACGCCATGAGCGATCGCATCATGGGGTTCGTCGGGTTGATCCTGTCGGGCCTGTATATCTGGGCGGCATTGCTGATCCCTGAAAGTTTCATGGCCGATATGATCGGCCCCGCCACATTTCCCATCATCATCGCCATCGCCATGGGGCTGGCAGCGATCGTGATGATCGTCCGGCCTGATATGGCGCCTCAATGGCCGGGGGTGTCGCGTCTGGTCGATATCGGGGCGGCGCTGCTGGTCATGGTCCTTTATGCCAGCCTGTTGCCGGAACTGGGCTTCATCATCGCGACCGCGCTGGCCTCGGCTTATCTGACCTGGCGTCTGGGGACCGCGCCGCTGATGTCGGTTCTGACGGGCATATGCACCGCACTGGGCATCTATGCGGTCTTTCATCTTGCGCTTGGGCTGTCGCTGGCGACCGGCCCGTTCGGCTTTTGAGGGCGCCGCATGATGGACACGACCCTGCTTCTGATCGACGGCTTTGCGACGGCGCTGACGCTGCAAAACCTGTTGCTGGCCCTGCTGGGGGCCTTTCTGGGAACGCTGATCGGTGCCTTGCCCGGCCTGGGGCCGTCAAATGGCGTGGCGATCCTGATCCCGATTTCCTTTTCGCTGGGGCTGGCGGCCATTCCGTCGCTGATCCTTCTGACCTCGGTGTATTACGGGGCGATGTATGGCGGGCGGATCAGTTCCATCCTGCTGAATATTCCCGGCGACGAGCCGGCGATGATGACCTGCCTTGACGGCTATCCGATGACCAGGGCCGGCCGCGCGGGCGAGGCGCTGGCCCTGTCCGGCCTCGCCTCCTTTGTCGGTTCGTTTTTCGCGACCTGCGGCCTGGTCATCCTGGCCCCGCAGCTTGTCGGCATCGCGCTGCTGTTCGGGCCGGCCGAATATTTCGTTCTGTATACGATGGCCTTTGCGACATTGGGGGGCATCTCGGCCGGCAATCAGGCCAAGTCCGTCTTTGCCGCCTGTATCGGGCTGGGTCTTGCCATGGTCGGGATCGACACCCAGACAGGGGTCGAGCGGTTCACCTTTGGCGAGGTTCATCTGTTCGATGGCATCGACTTCCTGATCGCCATCGTCGGGCTGTTCGCCCTGAGCGAGGTGTTCCATTTCATCGAGCATCACGGCACGCCCGGTCAGGTCGGGGCGGGGGGCGTCAAGGTGGGGCGGCTGGTGCCTGATCTGGCAACGGTCAGGCGTTGTGTGCCCACGCTTGGCCGGTCGACCGCCATCGGGTTTCTGGCGGGCGTGCTGCCCGGCGCTGGGGCCTCGCTTGGTTCATTCCTTGCCTATTCGGTCGAGAAGAAGCTGGTTGACCCGCAGGGTCGGACCTTTGGCAAGGGGGACCCGCGCGGCGTGGTCGCGCCCGAGGCAGGCAACAACGCGGCTGCGGGCGGGGCGCTGGTGCCGATGCTGTCCCTGGGCGTGCCGGGATCGGGGACGACGGCGGTTCTGCTGGCCGTGCTGCTGTCGTTGAACATCACGCCGGGGCCGATGCTGTTCGCCAAGAACCCGGATATCGTCTGGGGGCTGGTTGCGGCACTGTTCATCGCGAATTTCATGCTTCTGGCGCTGAATATTCCGATGGTCGGCATGTTCACCCGCCTGCTGATGATCCCGACGCGGATATTGATGCCGGTCGTCGCGATGATCGCCTTCGTCGGCATCTACAGCATCACCAATTCGACCTATGACATGCTGATGATGGTGGCATTCGGGGCCCTGGGCTGGGTCTTGCGCAAGCTGTCGGTGCCGCTGGTGCCGGTTATCCTTGGGATTCTTCTGGGCAACCAGATGGAGGTGAACTTGCGCCGCGCCCTGACGATCTCGGACGGTGACTGGTCGGTTCTTGTCGGCAGCCCCCTGGCGATCGTGCTGTGGGTGATTGCGCTGGCAGGCTTTCTTGCGCCGCTGCTGTTGGGTGCCATGGTGCGGCGCCGGATGAACGGCATGTCTGCGGGCGCGTCTGACGCCGACTGACAGGGTCCGGGCCGCCGACCTGTCCGGCCGGCGGCCCGGATCAGAATGGTCTAGCCGTTACCGGCGCCGTGCAGCAGGGGCGCGATCTCTTCATGGTTCAGCATGACGTTGCTGAGATGATGGCGCATGAACACGGCGGCCTCGTTCATCGCGCCACGGCGAACCAGCTGAATGATTTCCAGATGTTCCTGGGATTGCTTGTAATAGCGTTTCCGGTCGACCATCGAGCGATAGACGATCAGCCGCCGGATCTGGTTCACCCGCCGCAGCGCATCCAGCATATAGCGGTTGCCGCTGGCTTGCATCAGCGTCTCGTGGAACGTCACACCACGCTGATACAGCTTTTCCGCCGAGGCGGTCTCGATTTCTCCGTTGAGAAAGTCCCGCTCGGTCGCGGCCAGCCGGTCCAGCGTCTCGGCACTGATGCTGAATCCGGGTTCCAGCAGGGCGGCCGGTTCCAGTGCCTGACGCATGCGATAGGTTTGCGCCAGCGCGTCGGGGGTGCGCAGCATCTCGTTAAATTCCCAGCCATATCCCGGCCGCCGCTCGATCCAGCCTTCCTTTTGTATCTGGCTGAGAAGCGACCGCGCCTCGACCTGGGTCAGACCAAACCGGTCGCGAAAGGCCACCTCGGACATGGTGCTTGGCAGGTCGCCATCAAGCAGCTGATCGGCCACCGCGAAATAGGCATCCGACAGATGATCACGGGACGGCAACTGTTCCGACAGCCGGGCCTCATGTGCGGCCTCGGTCACGAAAAAGCCGCGATTGGTTTCGTGGCGCAGCACGCCCATTTCGGCCAGGATCAGAAAGGCCGCATGAATGGGCGAGCGTGACGTGCCCATCTGATCGGCAAGAATCTGGGCCGACATATGCGTGCCGGCCGAAAGCGGCCTTTCCTGGATGTGATTCGCGATCTGAGCGGCAAGTTTGGATTTCAGGTCGGACTTGCCGCGGCCCTGCCGGCCGGCTTTTCTGGTGTTCATCGCGTCCCCTTGCTGTGCGCAGCCCGCAGATCGGTCATTTCCACCGTAAAAGAGCAGCGGGCAATCCGCGACTGAAATGCGCATCTCGGCCCCGATTCGGCAGGTTTTCTACCTTGTCCGTGGTGCAATCTTGTCCAGATTCCGCTTGGCCCGAAGAATCAGAGGGCTGATGGATGGCATCAGCATGGCAGCGCGCACGGGCTGATCAATAATTGCATTTTTAAAATTAAAAAAGCTAATGTGAATTGATTTCGATGCTGGTGATGCTATAGGCTTCGCTTGAGAATGGGGCTGATCGTCAGTGCTCTGATCTATTCGTTCGCGGATCGGTGGTTGCTGGTTGCTGCCGACTGATCCGTGCCCATGCAAATGCAAAAGGTGGATCAATGGAAACGGCTGAATATACGATTATTTATGGTGTCGAATTGCAGAATTTGGCATCTGCCGCGCTGGTTCGCCTTGGGGTCGAGAACCAGCAGGCAGGTGACGCGGCCAAGGTCCTGACGCTTGCCGACATGATGGGCGTTCATACCCATGGCGTAGGCCGCGTCTTGTCCTATGGCGAGCGGTTGAAGATTGGCGGAATAAACGCCAAAGCACAATTTGATATGACCGAGATGGCCCCGGCACTTGCCGTTCTGGATGGCGATAACGGCCTTGGTCCTGCGGTTGGCATGAAGGCGCTGAACAGCGCGATGGCCATGGCGGAAACGACCGGCATCGCCTGCGTTCTGGTTCATGGCTCGAACCATTTTGGGCCGGTGGCGCCTTATGCATGGCTGGCGGCGGAGCAGGGGTTTGCCTCTTTCATCTGTTCAAATGCAACGACGACCATTGCACCGACCGGCGGCAAGCAGGCCCGGCTTGGCAATAACCCCCTGGGCTTTGGCTTCCCGGCGCCCGGTGGCGATCCGGTGATCCTTGACATGGCGATGTCGGTCGCCGCGCGCGCCAGGATCCGCAATGCCGCCGCCGCCGGACAGCAGATACCCGAGGGTTGGGCGACCGATTCCCAGGGTTTGCCGACAACCGATCCGGCGGCGGCACTGCGGGGCTTTCTTCTGCCTCTGGGCGGCTACAAGGGTTACGGGCTGTCGCTTTGCGTGGATCTGCTTGCGGGGGTTCTGGCAAATGCGGCCTATCTGACCCATGTGAAAAGCTGGGTCGATGCCCCCGGTTCAGCGCAGGATCTTGGCCATTCCTTCATCCTGATCGACACCAGAAAGCTGATGCCGGCGACCAGGCTTGCCGATCGCATGACGGATTTCGCGTCGATCCTGCACGAAACGCCGCCCGTGAACGCTGAAATGCCGGTGATGTTGCCGGGCGAAAGGGAAATGCGGTCGCTGAACAATGCACGGCAAGACGGGATCCGGCTTGATGGCGCATTGGTCGAAAAGCTGCGGGCCATTGCGCAATCCTGACCGCGTCCGGGCGGCGGCAATGCCTGCTGTCATTTGGCCTGATGCTGTCGTAGTGATGGTAAAACAAGTCAGGTTGGATAATGCGAACTCATTTTGCCGTTCTTTTCGCAGTCATGGTTGCCGCCGGGTGCGCGGTCGGTTCCGGTGTTGTGGTCAGGGGCGCAGGCCCGGACGATCTGCTGAAGCTTCGCGAAGGGCCCGGCCTTGAACATAAAATCATAATCGGCCTGCCCGACGGTACGCGCCTGACCCGGCAGAATTGCATGACCAATAACGGCAAGGTCTGGTGCAGGGTTGCGCTGACAGACAGGCCTGGTGTCACGGGCTATGTTTCAGCGGATTATCTGGCGCATCGCTGACGGCAAGATGTCGGTTCCAAACGGGCGGTCGGTTTGGCGTCTTGACGCTCGGCGGCAATCCCGCAAGCCGCCGGAAAGTGGCACAAGCTACCGCCGATGGGTCGCAGAATGTAACCTCGCAAACACGGCTGCGTGCGGTTTGCTGGCTGAACTGTCGGCGCGTGAATACTGCAACTTCAACGACGGCATGAATGCGCCGTGCTTTTGCTTTCGCGCCCGTCCGTCGCAGGCATAGCAAGCGGTGGCGGGTCTGGCGGTTAGACCGCATGAAACAGCAGCGTTCGGTCGCGTCTTTACCTGTCGCGGGTCGTCGGCAATGACGGCTACGAACCCAACCCCGACGCGCGGCAATGAACGGTCAGGAAAACCAACTATGCCCGAACGGGCGCGGAAATCCTGTTGCATTGGCAAAACGTGGTATACGTCGGTGAAGACCTACCGACACAGGCCGAACGCTACGCCATACCCGACTTGCCGGAACTGGCCGAAGGTGGGTTGGCCTTCCTTGTGCCCACACAATAGCTTGTGAAGGTGCCGGTGCCGTAGGTGGAGTTTCAGCCCGACCGGCGCGCGCCGCTTCCGAAGCGCGTCAAGCATCTGTTTTCGCATAATTTTCGTGAATCTTCGATGGTGAAGCATAGCTACGATACGCGCGAAGATCACGCAGTCAGCCAAACAGCCTTCCCAACCTTCGGATGTCTGTGTGTGGTTTGTTGGCGGAATTTGTGTCGCGCCAATTTCTCCAATGATATCAGGGACTATTGGCTCCGGCGGTAGGGTCCGGATCCGATCGCTCAACGCACTGAAATTGCGACACTTTTCCGGAGCGACCCCAGTCCGAATTCGCAGTGAGACAACCTTTGTGCCGTAACCTGTGCCATCTGGCAAGTGCGAGAAGAACACCGGCGTGGAGCACGGATGATCCCCGCTCTACGCTCCGCCAAGGAGTGCGTCGAGTGCAAGCGCTGTCGTCACACCGACGCCGAGGTCGCCCATCGCGGCTCTGAGGGCGCGAGGATCGACATGGCCGGCGCGGACAGCTTTTCCTGCTGCGAAGGCCGCAGCGACAAGTGTGGAGGCACCGACTGCTTCCAGTAGCTCTTCCGGCAGCTTGTCGCCCGGGAGTAGGCCAAAGGCTTTACGCACCTCCCCTTCGAGCGCGACGTTGCTGAAGCCGCTGCTGGAGATACCGGGAATCATGGCGGCGACCTCTTCGGTCGCCAGGATGTCGATTCCGGGATGGCGAGCCAGATGATCGTAGATGTGCTCGGGTGACCATGATGAAACGCAGGTCGATCCGGCGATTTGTGGCCCGGCCCTCGGGTGTCTCGTTCGACGCAACGGGGCGATCCGGGCCGTAGGCGGCCACTGAGAGCACCGGCTGTCTTTTGAGGTTCTGGTGCTGCATGACCTGTTCAGCAGCCTGCGTCATGGCGAAGACCCGCGTTGCGCGCCAGCGCGGCAAGGTGCAGGATGTTTCGATCCACGCCCCCGCGAGGGGGGCGACTCGACCCGGTAACGCTCGGACGCCTCGGCCAGCGGTTTCGATCCACGCCCCCGCGAGGGGGGCGACGGCTAAAGCGCCGTGACCAGATGGTTTCCTGGCGGTTTCGATCCACGCCCCCGCGAGGGGGGGCGACTCGTCGCCACTCAGCAGGGCATTCGCTATGCGCAGTTTCGATCCACGCCCCCGCGAGGGGGGCGACCGCTGTTTGTCGAATGGCTGATGGGTTGGCCGGTTTCGATCCACGCCCCCGCGAGGGGGGCGACGACCTTTCCGGCCGGCCCCGGTGTGGGACAACCTGCGTTTCGATCCACGCCCCCGCGAGGGGGGCGACAAGGGCGAGAACAGCGCGGATCACCTGACGCACGGTTTCGATCCACGCCCCCGCGAGGGGGGCGACTGCATCGCCGCTTTGATGAGGCGCAGCACAATCTGGTTTCGATCCACGCCCCCGCGAGGGGGGCGACCAAGCCGCAGATCGTTCAGCCGTGGTGGTTTGGTGTTTCGATCCACGCCCCCGCGAGGGGGGCGACTCGGGCGCACCGGGCACATCGGGTGGGACAACCATGTTTCGATCCACGCCCCCGCGAGGGGGGCGACATGGTTGCAAGCTGATCATCGTGGACCCGTGGAACGTTTCGATCCACGCCCCCGCGAGGGGGGCGACCGGGCGCACCGGGCACATCGGGAGGGACAGCCATGTTTCGATCCACGCCCCCGCGAGGGGGGCGACGCTTCTGCCGATCCTGCGCGAGAACATTGCCAAGGTTTCGATCCACGCCCCCGCGAGGGGGGCGACGATGGCCGTGCCGCGCTTTCCAGAGACGGGGCGCGTTTCGATCCACGCCCCCGCGAGGGGGGCGACTGGTGCTGGACGGCGGCGCGACCGTGGATGGCAAGTTTCGATCCACGCCCCCGCGAGGGGGGCGACTCAGCCCGCAAACCTTCGGATTTGTGCATGTCGTTGTTTCGATCCACGCCCCCGCGAGGGGGGCGACGGGCGCCCTGCCGGGCCTTGAGGGCGCGGTAGATGTTTCGATCCACGCCCCCGCGAGGGGGGCGACGATGGTCGGGCTATCGGCTGATGGAGGTCGTGGAATGTTTCGATCCACGCCCCCGCGAGGGGGGCGACGCCGAATTCGTTGACGATGGCCGCCGAATAGCGATGTTTCGATCCACGCCCCCGCGAGGGGGGCGACATGATCGCGCTTTCGGCATCGTCGAGGATAAGCTGTTTCGATCCACGCCCCCGCGAGGGGGGCGACATGGGTTGTTCTAACCCTTTGTTTCGAGGCGGGAAACAGTTGTGTCGTTGCGAACATGGGAGGAATATACCAGCGCAGCTGTCTGTTCGCCTGGGAAGTTATCGGAAGCACAGCGATTTCAAACAGCTGGCGCGTTGCGAACCTTGCGGGGAAATGCGGCACGCTTGGGGTTCGCAGAGAGCGCGGTTCAGATGATCAGGGGGCCATTCAGGTCGGTCGCGGGTTTGGCGCCGACATGCTCGACGCGGCGGGTCCAGTTTGCGCCAAGGTAGTAATAGCGCAGGCTGTCCAGCTCGGGAAGGATAATGGCCTCCAGTCGCGCCTTGAGGCGGGTCCATTGCGACGGGTCGACCTCGATCTCGAAAACCGAGAACTGAACGCGCTGCCCGAAATCCTTGCAGGCCCTCGCAATATGGCGCAGGCGCTTGCGACCTGCGGCGTCCTGCGTGTTCACGTCATAGGTGACAAGGACCAGCATGTCAGCTCCAGAACCAGGGCGGATAGGCGTCGATATCGCCGCGCAGATGCCGCGCCAGTATCTGCGCCTGAAGATAAGGCACCAGTCCGAAGGGCGCCTTTTCCTGCAGGAACGGGTGCTGGCGTTCCTGTTTCTTTCGCTCTTGCCAGGCCGTCAGGACGGTGCGCCGTGCCTCGTCGGTCAACAGCACCGCGCCACCATCCATCTGCCGGAAATCCGCGGCGCGCAACTGCCGGCGATTGACCAGCGACAGGGCAAGGCGGTCGGCCAGAGGCGCGCGCAACTCCTCCATCAGATCGAGCGCGAGGCTTGGCCGTCCGGGGCGGTCGCGATGCAGGAAGCCGACGGCAGGGTCCAGACCAACCGCCTCGCAGGCGGAGCGACAGTCATGGGTCAGCAGGGTGTAGAGAAAGGACAACAGGGCATTCATCGGGTCCAGCGGCGGGCGGCGCGAGCGGCCGGACCAGCGCAATTCTGTGTCGGGTGACCGGATCAGATGGTCGAACACGGAGAAATACTGCAGCGCGGCCTCGCCCTCCGAGCCACGCAGCAGATCGACGCTGCTATCGGCGTGCTGCACCCGGCGAAGGATCATCGCCATGCGATCGGCCGCGGCCTTCAGCGCATCGCCGGCGGCCGGGGTCATATCGCTTTCATAGTCGCGCAGGCTGCGGCGGATCACGGCGCGCTGATTGGCAATCTTGCCCAGGACGATGCTGCGGACAATTTCTGTCGCATCATCGGCCAGCCGATACTGTGCCCGCCGCAACAACACATTGCCCGAAACCGGTCCCTCGATCCGCGCCTGAAAGCGGCCGACGCGATCAAGCAGGGTAATGGTGATCCCGCGCTCGGCGCATATGCCGATCAGCGCCGGCGAAATCAGGATCGGCCCGAAGGCCATGACCGAGGCCAGCATGTGCAGCGGCACGCGGGCCTTTTCGGCGCCCTCCACCTCGGCCACGAGGTTCTCGCCGTCCTTCTTAAGTGCCGTGCCGTCGGTGGTGACATAAACCGTGTTCAGCAGCTTTTTCATGACAGCGCCCTGTCCAGCATCCGGTCGCGCCAGGCACGAACCGGACGGCCGACCATATCCGGGCGACACAGTTCGGCCAGCGAACAGGCGCGGCAGCGACTGCGATGCGGCGTGGGCGCAGGTGTCACGCCGCTACCCAGCACGAGGGCCAATTCGGCCACCGTGCTTTCTGTCAAAGCGCGCAGATCGGCGTCGAAGGGCACTGTCAGACGCCGTTTGGTCTGGGCATAGAACAACGCCCCCTGCCTGACGGGCTGGCCAGTCATCTCTTCCAGACACAGGGCTTGCGCGCAGAGCTGGACCTCATCGGCGCGGTGCAACTTGGGCTTGCCGCGCTTGTATTCGATAGGAAAGACGGTCTCACCATCCGGGCCCGGCGCGAACTCGACCAGATCGGCGACGCCGGTCAGGTTCAGCCGCGCGGACACGAGCGGCAGCGACAGAACCCGGCGCATCCCGCGCGCCTTGCGGCTGCCGCCCTTGTCGGCAACGGCATGCAGCACGTCACCTTCGGCGGTAAAGCGGTTTTCGGCCCAGACCCGCTCCAGATGGATCAGCGCCGCCTGCCGCAGGCAATAGACCGCGTGCTGCAAGGCCGAGATCGGAATCGACTCGCCTGCGCCACCGCCAGTCACAGCAGATCGAGGATTTCGACCCCCTCGGGCAGCCCCGCGTCGTCGATCCGCACGATGTAATCCCCGAATTTGCGCGCGGGGGGCAGGTTGCCAAGGCCCCGGTCGTCGATCTGGCGGAAATCGCCATCGACATTTCGGCCGATGCTGATCCGGTCGAACAGCGCATGGGCGGGGGCGTTGCCAAGCGCATTTGCGTGCCGAAACACGATCAGCCGGCGCGCCGTCATCTCACCCCGCGCGGCCGAGCGGTCATGCTCGAACATGTTCTTCAGCGCTTCGAACAGCAGATCCAGATCGGCCTCGGAAAAGCCGGTTCTTTCGGCGAACTTGGCCGAGATAAAGCCATGCGCGACGTAGAGTCCATAAGGCACGATATGCTTGCGGCCCATGGTGCGGTTGTCGGTGCGCACGTCGCCCTCATCACCCTCGGCGCGCTTCTTCTGCTCGGCCTCGTTCGTTGCAGCCATGCGCGTGATCGAGACTTCAACCGGCATGATCGGCTCGACCGAGCTTGCGAAGGTCATCTGCACCGGGCCTTTGACCTGCCCGCAATTGATGCCGGTGGACATGACCGCGCCAAAGGTCCGCACATCGAAGAAATTCGCACACATGAAATCGCGCAGGGCCCGCGCCTCGGCATCATCCATGGGGTTCAGCTTGGCGTCCTTCGCTGCCTTCGCATCATCGGGGCGCAAGGCGACATAGGCCTGACGATGTTTTTCATTCAGGATCGCGCCTTCCTGCACATAGATATGATGCCCGGCCTCGCCCTCGCGCGCCAGCTCAACGTAGTTCCTGATCTTGCGCTTCAGGCTGACATCGCTGACCAGCCCGTGATTGGTTTCGGGGTCCAGACGCGGCAGGTTTCCGGCATCGGGATCGCCGTTCGGATTGCCATTGGTTACGTCGAAAATCAGCGCGAAATCATGGCGTTGGGAAAGCGTGGTCATGCTGCATCCTCGGAATCTTTGGTCTTGTCCTGCTTGCGAAAGAAATCGGCGCGCTGATGGTAATAGCCAAGCCCGAACAGCGCCTGCTCGGCGGCCCCGAGTGCGGCCGGAATCGGGTCGGCAGCGGGTTCCATCAGGTCGGTGATCGAGGTCAGCAGTTTCTCCAGATTGACAGCGCGTCCCGGGCTTTGCTTGCGCAGTTTGGCAAAATGGTTGGCCGAGCCTGCATCCAGCGTGCGAAAAACTTTCTGCGGCGAGGCCGAAGCCGCACCATAGAATTTATCCTTGATGGTGGCGTTGATCCCGCCAAGCGCGGCACGTTGCACCTCTTCATAGACGGCGAACAGGCGGCCAAGAACATAGCCCCTGTCGGTATTGGCGGGGTCGAGCGCCACGGGAACCTCCAGTTTGAAATTGCGGATCAGGACGGATTTCAGGATCGCGACGCGCAGGGCATTGATCTGACCATCGGCGCGCAGGCGCATAAGCGCCGTTGAAAGCAGGGTCAGCGGATAAGGGGTGCCGGCCAGTATTGCGCGCAGCCATTCGCCCGCGACCAGCGGCGGCACATTCTCGCGCTTAGCCTGCGAGGCCAGTTCCAGCAGATACCGCCACAGGGGCGGCCAGCCATCGCGCGGGGGTGGTTCGATGGCGGTGTCGGACAGGAATCGCTGATAATTCGCGGTCAATTGGCCGAAATCATCCTGCCAGTAAAACCGAACCGACAGCCGCGCGGCATTTGGCGCGAGGCCCAGAACATGAAAGCGGACGCCGTCGGCCAGGTTCGGGGCGATCTGCGACAACCGCTGTCCCTGCCGGATCGCGTCCAGACGCGCGCGAATGTCAGAGGTCGCAAGCCGGTCCTCGGCCGCCGGGTCAATGAACGCCGCAAAGAAGGACTCGGCCTCCTCGGCAGCCTTCGCATCATCGCTATCCGCCCAGAACACAGTCGAGGCGTCGCCGATCTGGACCCGATGCCCGCTGTCCTTTTCCAGATAACGGTTCAGCACTGTCGTATAGGCAAAGGTCGCCGCTTCCGAGACGGGCGCGTTGTCGCCCTGATCGTGACCGTAAGATGTAAAGGCATCCAGATTGAAGGACACCAGACTTGCCCCCGACGATTGGGCGCCCCAAACGCCCTTGATCGACGGATGCAGCCGCGCGACCGGCGCCGACTTGCCAGTCACAAGGCAGATCTGCGCCTGCGAAGCGCCTTCCGCATTGATCCTGCTCCACAATTCACGGGCGGCAGGCCGGTCATGCAGAAAGCCGTCACGATACTCGTCGCTCAGCGCAAAGACGATGTTCTGGTCAGGCAAACCCTCGGACCAGATCGGCGGTTGAAACGCATCAGGCGTCCACGACTCCAGAAACTGCGCCAAAGCCGACAGGCCCGCATCATCCGTGCCCTGTAACCATTCGGCATGGCGCGCGCGAAACGCCGCATGTTCATCGGCGGTGCGCTTGCCCACACCCGCCGTCACGCCCAGAACATAGGCCGATTTGTCCCACAGGAAGTTCGGCGCAACGCTGACGGTGCGCTTTACAGCCTGCGGCACAATCATCATCCTCGGACTGCGCTTCTTGTCATCCGCGCGCAGGTCGATGACATGTTCGACCCCGCCATCAGGGCGCAGCACCACACAGAAACCGATCTTCTCGACCGAAAAGCCGAACGGGGGCGCGTCACTCAGCCGATCGTAGGCGCGGACCAGCGAGGCGAGCAGGCTCATCCCCGGATCTCCTCTGATCCCGGAGGCGGCACGTCCATCACGCCGTCGCGCAGGCTGGCGCGGAAGAACATCGAGGGACGCCCCGGCGCCGCGTGGTCAATATCCCACAGCATGAACCCCAGATCGCGCGGCGCGCCAAAGCCAAGATCAGCGGTCTGTGCCTTTTGATCACGGGCGGGCATTGGCGAATCGGGCGGAACCAGCGCGAAATGTGCGGCAAATTCCCGCGTGCCAAGGCAGGGTTGAGCGAAGCACTGACCGCGCGCGGCCCGGCGATTGAAGATATCAAGATGCTTGCCGTCGCTGTCATCCGGCCCGGCCTTCGACGTCATGCGGAAATGGGCCTCGATAACATAGGCCGGCGCGACCAGCACCGTCGAAGCCCGCTGTTGCCGATCCTCATCGACAAGCAATTGCACCCCCTCAAGATCGCCGCGTTTCATCGCCCGCTTGATTGTCCCCGCAGGCGCCTTGTGGCCCACCTCGTTGCGGCGGATCGACTGAAAGCGGATCGGCTCCAGCACATGGATGCGGTCGATCACCCAACGGATTGCAGGCTTCCAGTGGATCGCCTCAAGAATTCCGCGCGCGGCCGAAGGCGTCATCACATCATAAGAAACCCGCTCAACCTTCATTTCGGGGCGGGTGAACAGCGCATTCCTGCCCCAGACATGCAAGCGAATACCAAATGACATGAATACTCCAGATTTCCGGGCCAGATTACCCGGCAACACCCACAAGGCAAGGTAGTCGATCAGAGTCGGCAGGCGATCGTTGACATCTCTCAACGTATCTGCTAGCTTAACTTCACTCTAGTGTAAAGAGCGGACACCTCCCGGGAATGGAGAAGGGATATGAAGAGACGGCCTAATATCAGACGTAAATCATATGCCCTTCGTTTGCGGATCGGCTCGTTTTGCATCGCTCTTGAGCTGGATCTCGAACCCCCATAGTGGTCGGGCGTCGCACCTCAACAGCCCGTGGATAGAAACACTCTCGTGTAAAGCATGTAGTGAAAGCCAAAGTATCGCGCCCTATACACCGTATAGGGCGCGATTTTCAGTCAAATCAGCGAGGATTCCCCGGCAAGATAATCGGCATCCTCCCACCACAGACCGCTATCTTCATGATATAATGACGGATTATCGAGCACGCAGAACTGATCCCCGCGCGGGTTGGGATGATGGTAACTCGCATGGCCATTTTCGACCAGCTTCGCACGCGACTTGACCGGGATCTGGATGGTATATGGCTGCAAATCGCGGGCGATGAGGCTTGAGGGGACATCAGCAATAGCCAGACGGCCCACTGCCGCCGCCGCTTTGTCATCGCCCGGAACGATCACCGGCACCATCGGGCTGTCAATCATCCGATAGTCGGCGGCGGTCGTGCGGAAGGGAAAATCCGTGCCACCTTGCGCAAGGACAAAGCGGTCGGCCATGGGCTTGCCCAACCGGTCGGGACCCACGGTCCAGTAAACATCTTCGAACCAGTCGCGAATTGCCTCGGGCGACAGCAGGTTAGCGTGTCGGCTGGCGGTCCTCGCCATGGCATCGGCAAGCGCGCGGACCTCGGCAGGGGCCCCCTGACCCTCAGGTGAAAAGATCGTCAGGGTGCTGGCCTCGGGATCACGCAGACCGTTGCGGTTCACTCGCCCCGCAGCCTGCACACAGGAATCCAGCCCCGCCTCGGCGCGCCAGCCAACAGGGAAATCCAGATCGACCCCAGCCTCGATCAGGCTGGTCGCAATCAGACGGCACTGGGCCCCCGTCGCGAGGCGATGGCGAATATTCTCCAGAATGGCGCGGCGATGGGCGGGATATTGGCGGGTGGTCAAGTGGATCAGCCCTTCGGTCCCGGCGGCCTGGCCAGCCTTGAACAATTCCAGCGCATGTGCCCGGCTGTTCACGATGACGAAGCCTTGCGGCGTGGCAGACAATGCGCCGATCAGTGCGGTATCATCCATCTGCCCGCCGCGAACGACCTTCGCGCGACGCAACCGCTGCGCCAACCCCTCCGGATCGGGCGCCAGTTCGCGCCCCTCCAGCGGCAAGCCGCCCTGCTTCAACTGACGGCTGTCAAAGGCGGGCTGGGTCGCGGTGCACAGCACGACCGAACAGCCGTAATGCGCGCTGAGGACCTCGATCATCCGCAGCGTCGGGATCAGCAGCTTGCGCGGCAGACATTGCGCCTCGTCCAGCACAATTACCGACCCGGCGATATTCTGCAGCTTGCGGCAGCGCGAGGGCCGTGCGGCGAACAGGCTTTCGAACAGTTGCACATTGGTCGTGACGACCAGGGGCGCGGCCCAATCCTCCATCGCCAGCCGCATCTTGTCGCGGCCCTGCTCATCCGGCTTTTCAATCTCGATGGATGCGTGATGTTCCAGCACCGCATCGCCAAACAGATTACGGAAAATCGCCGCCGTCTGGTCAATGATCGAGGTGTAGGGGATCGCATAGATGATCCGCCGATGCCCATATCGCGCCGCATGATCCAGCGCGAAGCCCAATGATGCCAGCGTCTTGCCCCCGCCCGTCGGCACGGTCAGTGTGAACAGCCCCGGTTTCAATGCGGCGCGCTTGCGAATATGGGCCAGAATCGCGGCCCGCAACCGGTTCAGATCGCTGTCTGCTGAAAATCCGGCCATATGCGCATCGAAACGCCTGATCCACTCCGGCAGGCATTCTGACAGCGAAGGCCAATTCCGGTCCGGTTCGCGTTTTTCAAGCTGCGCATAAAACGCCTCGGTGTCGCGAAAATCCGCATCGACCAGACAGGAAAACAACAGTCTGATCGCGACAGAGAGATCGAACGCCCCGGTGGCGAGCCTAATCAGCGACTTCAGTTCGGCCCCGGCTGGCAATAGGTCGGCCGTGGCCGCATTGCTGATCGCCGGATCGATCCTGTCCTTGAAGTCCTCGATCCGGCGATCGAGGCTGCTCTCCGAACCGCGCCGATCCGGCAAGCCCGCATGATGGCCAAGAATGGCATAGGCCAAAGCCTCGGCGACAGGCCGCAGGGCCGGCGACGCTTCACGCAGTAACCACTCGGCTCCGGCGGTCGAGTGATCGACCCGAACGTTTTCACCGCACAGTATGCGGTCAAAGGCTGGATCGTATTTCCCGAAATCATGAAATAGTCCTGCGATACGAGCCGCATTTTTAAGACCAAGAGATCTGCCCCGGTCGCCCGCCAGAGCAGCACAAGCTTCCAGATGATTACACAAAATTTGCCAGTCAGCGCGATCTTCGCGTGTCCCGGAATGGGCATAATAGATCTTCATATCGGTACTTTCGGACCCCTCAACTAAATTAGTCACAATACTATATTAGCTTTTGTACGATCTCATGAGGTGGAGCATATGGGCGTTGTGGCAGAAGTCGGCGCCAAGGCCGCATTGGCGCAAGCGAGATCGAAGGCCGCAACCGCGGGGGGGCGCATCGGGGCGATTTCGCGCGCGACGTCGGCCGCTTCGGTCAGGAAGCGGCAGAGCTCCACGAGGAGCCTCACCATGATGTCGGGCGCGATCGCCATCGTTCTCTCCGTCATTCCGGCGAAGGCGATGTCGCTGAGAAGCATAAGCTTCACGGCGAGGACCTTCGCATCGCGGAGGACATGCGACCGAAGCGAAAAGAGGAGTGACATTTTTTAGGAGAGGGCACGCCACCCCAGGCCCGTAGGGCCTGGGGCCAGCGACGCCGCCAATGGAACCCGGTCGGGCGGTATTCGAGGTGCGGTTGCGATAAGGTTGTGAAACGCAAGTCTGCGACTCCTGGCCAGCGTTTGTGCCAAGCGGAGGGACAGGAATCGTGCCATGTCGGATAGTCTGCGACTCTTCACGCAGATTAGCCAACAATTTCAGGGCTTTGAAGATTATTGGCTCCGGCGGTAGGGGCCGGAGTGAAGGTGCAGCTAACACACTGATTTATCGATGAATAAGAGCCTCTTGCGAAATCAGCTCAAAAGGTCTTGTCACCATAAACATGCAGCACCTGGTTTGGACTTTCAAGGCCTGTTCGCGGGATGGCGCCTGAGAACTGCTGTCACGTGATATGATCGGACCCCGTTTATCCGGGATCTGCAGCCAGCAAGACCTTGATCGTCTCGGCACGTGCCATGGCATCTTGCGAAATCGCGTCCATCACAAAATCCGGCACCTGATCCTGCACCGCCTCGCGCGCACGGGCGAGGGCAGGGCCGAGGCGATCCACTAATTCCGCAAGCAGAGCCAACGCACGACCCTTAGGCAGACCGCTGGCGCGCGCTTCCTTCTCGAAATGGCGCGGGACGATATCGTCGATGCGGTAATGACCATCCACGGACATCGCCATGCGATAGCGCTTGCGCTGCAGCCGCCCCGCCTGCACGACAGGGGCAATGCTCAGGACATCATATAGCGGTGCCAGGCGGAAACGCCCTCGGCGACCAAGATGCAGGCTGAAGTTCTTGGCATGCCCATCAGAGGCTCCGATCAGATAAAAGAACATCTGCGCGCGCAGAAATGCCTCACGATCAAGGATCGGCTCGTCGGATTCGCGCAGCAGTTCCATGATCTGCCGAATGCTCGGACCACCCGAGCGCTGATATTTCTGTGTCGAGGCAAAACCGAGCGCCTGACAAAGATCCTCTTGCGGCAGACGCGTCAGCACCGCACCATTCCAGCGCCGGTCAAAGCGTTCGACCGCCAGCGCGCTGATGCCGGGCAGGGTGATCCGTTCGACCGAGGCCGCAGGCAGGCCAATCTCTTGGGCAAGGGTCATGCAAAACAGTTCGTTTTCAACGCTGTCGCTCAGGTCGATCTGGTCCGGCCCCGGCAGAACACCCATCGGTGTCTTGAAGATGTGACTGGTGGGCGTGATCCCGCGCGGCTTTGCCCAGCGGTCGCCGATCCTGAGGTAAGCGGTCTTTTCCTGCGCGCCGGCAATCGAGATCCTGAAATCGTCGTCCGGCCCTTGCGCCAGAGGGGCCATGGCCAGCCCCCGCAGATCGGCTGCCATCTCGGCTGCGCTGATCACACGATAGGCCATGTCCTGCGCTTCGGGCATCTCGCCTTGCGGCAGAAACTGCAGCGCACCCACGCAGTCTCGTCCCAGCACCGACAGCAGCGAAAACACGTCCTTGTCTGGCGCCGCGACCCGCTCGGCGATCTTGGCGCGCAATTCGCCCTCGGCATCTGGCAAGAGGTTGTCGAAGGCGGCAAGCACCAGATCCCCCCGTTGTGCGCCCTGCACCAAAGGCAGGACGCTGGCGACCGGAAAGGCATCTTCGCTCGCCAGCCACGCCGGGGAATAGCTGAAGCCGATCCCGCCATCCGCAGCCTTGACCAGCGTGCCGACGAGGATCTGCCCATGCCAGACGCCGGTCCTGGCCTGCCTTGCGCCTTGCCGGACGCGCTGCCTACGTGCCATGCCCGGGCGTATCCGCTTGTGCTGCGCGGGTGGTCATGCACAACTCGCCGCCGAGGGGCTCGAGCAACCGCAGATAGACATCAAGGCTCACCGAGACGACACCGGTCTCGATGTCGGAAATCGTCGATTGGGCCGTGCCTGTCGCCTTGGCGAGTTGGTTTTGCGTGAGGTTGCAGGCCTTGCGGCGCGCGCGCAGAGCGGCACCTGCCTGCCGCAAGCTGCGGATGCTGGTTGGGGGCAAACTGTCCATGCGGATGTATATAGCCCATGCGCGATATGATTTAAATATCCCTTATGAGCTATTTTTCGTGAATATCGTTTGTTGACGATAGCGGCCGATGGCGAAAATTCTCTGCGCTTCGGAGCGAGCGGTGATCTGAACCTTCGTTGAGCAACGAACGCTGGCTTATCGGGATGGCCGCCTGCGCCTGACCGCAGACGGCTGGGCGCAGGGCTGGACCGAGGTTTTCCCCGAGCTGACCGAGGAAGAGCGCCGCCTGGCCGAACTGCCCGGCTTTACCGCTGAACAGCGCGACGCGTTCATCCTGGCCGATCCGGTGCTGAACGACGGCCTGCCCGCCCATACCGGCCATGCGCCCGAGTCCGATCCGGTCGGAAATGTGATCTCGACGCCGATCACCGAGGAAGAATATGCCCAGATCTTGGCCCGGGCCCGTAACGAGCCGGGCGTCGCCTCTGGTGCGGGCCAGCAGGTCGGGGCAGACTGGTTGAATGCAGGGATCCGCACTGGCGCCATGCCAATCCCTGCGTCCGTGGCAGAGAGGCTGGAAGGCCGCCGGTTTGGCAGTTTCGATGCCTATCGGCGGGCGTTCTGGAAGGCGGTCGCGCAGGAGCCGGAGTTGATGGGGCAGTTTGACAGGCGCAGTCAGGAAGCAATCAAGAAGGGTTTTGCACCATCGACACCCAAATCGGTTCGGGTTGGTAAACGTGATCGATGGGAGTTAGATCACATAAATCCACTATGGAATAACGGCGAACTGTATGGTGCTGATAACCTTCAGATTATGCCACCAAAATCGCATATAGAAAAAACACGTGAGGATATGAAGGGATACCGGAGTTGATCGACTACATGAAGACAAAATCAATCTCTGAGCTTACCAAGCAAGAGTTTTTGGATTTTGTTGTATTTCTTGGAATGGCGCCTGGAAATACGGAGGCTGAAAATAGCCGCTGGAACAGGAAATTCGAAGATTTGGCTGAACACCCAAGCGGCACTGACCTACTTTTCTATCCAGAATCGGGAAAGGAATCGGACGAAGCTGTTGTCGATGAAGTCGAGCGCTACCGCCACGAAAACGGCCTTCCCGGTTTCAAGGACAGCGATTTCTGATCTGATTTACCTCCTGCGCCAGGGCCACCAGAACGGAAACATCGCGCCGGCCGATGCAGAAGTAAATCAGTGCCCACTGGAAACCGGGCTCATGGCCGCGGAACGAAAGGAAGCCAGTCATTGCGCAATGATGGCGCGCGTAGGCACGCTTGGAACCAGTCCTGACGGGGCCTCCTCTTTACCAGGCCTATGTCGTGACAGCGCGATTGCTTCGTCATGCCGGGCGCTGCATAGCCAATTGGCTATAAGTTTATAATATGGCTCATGAGCTATTTCCGTGAGGTCTGTGCGGTTTCTGGCAGGCCTTGCGCCTGGCAAGAAGCCTCCAGCAGGTATTGCAGGACCTCAGATTTCCAGCGGGGGCAGGGCGCGGACAATCTTTATCGTTTCGAGACTGACGGTGATCACCCGGCGTAGGAGGTCGAAGGGATAGCGCGGATCGCCGACGGTTTCATTGGCATAGTCGTTGGCATCGTTGATGATGCCGCTGTCCTTGTCCTGACGGATGGCCTGGCGTTCCATCACCCAGTCGATGGCGGGTTTGCCGTTGACCACATAGTCATAGGCGGCAAGAGGCACGTCGATCAGAGTGATATTGGCGTTGTAGTGGATGACCGAGCGGTCCTTGCCCTTACCGAAGGCCATTTTCTCGATCCGGAAGAACTGCTTCGGGTCGTCGATGCTGGCCAGTGACAGGTCGCCCTGTTTGATGGTCACGGGGTAGGGCTCGACGGTTTCATAACCGACATGCAGATCGCCGAGGGCGCGACCGGCCTGGACGAAGGCCCAGAAATCGGCGGGCTTCTTCACGCAGGGGATGCGGGGCAGTTCCTTGGTCAGGTTGTCGGCAAAGCGGCGGCGGTAATCCTCGGAATGCAAGAGGCCATAGGTGTAGTAGAAGATGTCATCCCTGCTGATCGCCTCACCCGGATAGGCCACCTGGAAATGCTTCAGCCCCGCATCGGTGATGCCGTGCCGGGTGCGGTAGGCGGGTTTGTCGTCCTCGACCACCGAAAAGAGGTCATCGCTCGCATCGGTATCAACGCGGTCATAAAGGGTCAGCGGGAAGCATTGCGACCCATCCATGGCTGCCACATGCAAGCTGGGGATATCGTTGAGCAGGAGCACGGAAAGACCCGCGCGTCCGCCCGTGCCGGACAAGGCAATCACCTTATTCTCAAGCCCAGCTTCCGGGAAGATCGCCGGGATCTGATACATCCTCTCATTCAGGCGGCGGCTGAAATAGAGATGCTGACGGAAAAATGGCCGGTAAGTCGCGGTCACGATCTGACCCTCCTCGAAAGCCAGAGGCTTTAGACGGGCAAGGTGGTTTTTCAATCCATCAGACCATGAAATGTCGCGTGGCGCGTCTCGGATGAACTCTTTGGCTGCTGTGGTGGCTTTGACTGCTGCGAAATCGGAAAGCTTGGTGTTATAGTAATCAACCGTGTGCTGGATTTGCCGTTCCAGCCGGGTTTTCGAGGAATTGAAGCACCAGGCATCGCGCTGTGTTTTTAGGCCCGCCGAATAATTCTCGAACAGAACCTTGGCGTCCTTGTCCTTCTTGTCGCCAATGCTGATATAGCCCGCCACCGAGTCATCGCGCTGTTTCAGCCAGTCGCCATGGGCATCGGGCACCACCTCTTGCCAGCCGTCTTTTGCGGTGATGCCCCGGATCGAGCGGAAGCCCGCGATGATCTTCAGCTTGTCTTCGCGGCTCAGGTAATCGCCAATGTCGTGGTAGAAGACTTGTCCCTGTTTTGCCGCATTGGGGTTCTTGACGAAAAGCGTAACCACGATAGGCGCGCGGCTGCCTGCGCCGAAAATCTTGCCGCCTTCGCGTCGAGATGTCTCGCCGCTGGTGCGCTGGTTGCCGCGTAGGTGGAAGACGTAGATCGCGGAAAACTCCTCGACCAGCGACTTGCGCATGCCATCGCCGGTATTGGCGTCGATCCACCCGCCATTGGTCACATAGGCCAGCACGCCACTGTCACCCAGACGGTCAGCGCCCCAACGGATCGCACGGATATAGCTGTCGTAAAGCGCGTTCTTGTTGGTGGCGGTGGAGCGGTCGGCGAAGGTTTCGCCGATCCTGCCATCAAGATGCGGATAGTTGATATGGTGCGAGACCGCATAGGGCGGGTTGCCCATGATGACGCGGATGTCGAGGTCCTGCTGGCGGCGGCGGCGTTCCGAGTTGTCGGGCATGACGAGGGCCAGGTCGTCCTTGCCCTCGGACATAGCAAAAGTGTCGGTCAGCAGGATGCCGTTGAAAGGCGCGTAACTTCCCGAGAGCCCTTCATAGACGGACTCGATGTTGATCGCGGCAATGTAATAGGCCAGCAACACGATCTCATTGGCGTGCAGCTCATAGCGGAACTTGTGTTCCAGCTGGTCGGGCTGGATCAGGCCCGATTGCAGCAGGCGCGTTATGAAGGTGCCCGTGCCGGTGAAGGGGTCGATAATATGGACGCCTTTGGAGCCGAGGGTCTGGCCGAACTCATCCTCCAGCACATCATTGACGGAACGGATAATGAAATCGACGATCTCGACAGGGGTGTAAACGATGCCCAGCTTATCACGGGTGCCCTTGAAGGCCACGCCGAAGAAGTTGTCGTAGAGCTGGCGGATCAGGTCCTGCTTGGCGGCAGGATTGGTGATGCCCTGCGCCTTCAGCCGGACCGAGTGATAGAATTCGTCAAGGTCGCGGCTTTCCTTTTCCAGATGCGCGCTTTCCAGCACATCCAGCACACCCTGAATGGCGCGGGATACCGGGTTTTCGGTCGTGAAGCTGTGGCCCTCGAAAAGGGCGTCAAAGACGGGCCGCGTGATGATGTGCTGGGCCAGCATCTCGATGGCCTCGGATTCAGAAATACCGCCGTTCAGGTCATCGCGAATTTCGGCAAGGAAGCGGTCGAATTCCGCGCGTGCCGGGCCGGGCGTTGACAGGATCGCCTCCAGCCGGGTGATATGGGCCATGGCGATGTCGCGCAGGCTGGCGGCCCAGCGGTCCCAGTATTCGCGGTCGCCGCATTTTCTGACGATTTTCGCCATGATGGCGCGGCTGAAATCATCCAGGATCAGACCGGGAAGGTCGGGCTGGCGGTCGTCCTCGATGACCGCATCGCCATCACGGGCTGCACCTGCGATGTCGGCGCGGGCGGCTGCGGGGCGGGCGGGCAGGGTTTCGACCGTCGCGGTGACCGAGGCCAGTTCCTGATCGCTGATGATCTGGATCCGGTCGGAGACATCCTGACCCAAAGCCATCTGATTGATGGTCGCGTCGAAGCGTTCGTCATGGGCGCGCAGCGCGTTCAGAATCTGCCAGACGACCCGATACTTGTCGTTGTCGTTCAGCGCCTCTTCCGGGGATTTACCGGCCGGAATACCCACGGGCAGGATGACATAGCCCATCCGTTTGCCCGGCGCGCGGCGCATGACCCGGCCGACCGACTGCACAACGTCGATCTGGGATTTGCGCGGATGCAGGAACATGATCGCATCCAGCGCGGGCACGTCCACGCCTTCGGACAGGCAGCGGGCGTTGGTCAGGATGCGGCAGGTCTGATCGGAAGCTTCGGCCTTGAGCCAGTCCAGCAATTCGCCGCGTGTCTTGGCGTTGAAGGTGCCATCGACATGCCGGGCCTCAACCCGAAGTGGCGAATTCTGATATTCTGATATTCTGATATTCTGATATTCTGATATTCTGATATTCTACAGCTATCTTCTTGATGTTGCAAGGTTAAATATTCATTATAAGCGTCCGAAACCGCAGAAAATTCTTCTTGCACCAGCATGGATGACCGGATGTCGCGGCAAAATGCCAGCGCGCGGCGCATGGGCTGGGCGTCGGCACCCAGGTCGTCGCGGATGTCCGTTTTGGTCAGCGCCTTGTAGCAGCCAAGGATGCGGGTCGCGTCGTCAAGGATCAGCCCCGAGGTCGGGTCCTCAATCCGGCTTTGCACGGATTTTGCCACCAATCCTTCGTCCATGGCCAGAACGATGACCTTGTAATCGGTCAGCAGCTCATTTTGCACGGCCCAGCCAAAGCCGCGATAGAACAGGGTCGGACCAAAATCGTCCTCATTGTCCATCGAACGCAGTGTCACGCCAATGTCGCTGGCCCGCGATTTGGCGCCATCGCCATAGATGCGGGGGGTGGCGGTCATATACAGCCGCTTGTCGCCGCCGATGACCTCATCGCGGTGGATGCGGATGAAATTGCTTTCTTCCTGCCCGTCCAGCGCGGCGCCGGTGGTGCGGTGGGCCTCGTCGCAGATGATCAGATCGAACCGGCCCATGCCATGCACGTTCTGCGCATCCGATACGGTCTGGATCGACTGATAGGTGGCGAAAACCACGGTCATTACGCCGGGTGCGGCATCGGCAACGCCCGCTGCCAGAACGCCTGCATCGGTGGTGGCGGGAAAGGCCAGATCCAGTGTGCTGATTTCGGCGACATCATCCCGGGCAACCCGTCGCTTGCCGACCTGCGTGTCCGAGCAGACGGCAAAAGATCGCAACGCTGTCGTGCTGTCATGACTCCATTCGCGGACTGTCTGCGCCATCAAGGCCAGCGAGGGGACAAGGAACAGGATCCGGCCATCGGCACCGACCAGATCCTCGGCGATCTTCAATGCGGTAAAGGTCTTGCCCGTCCCACAAGCCATGATCAGCTTGCCGCGGTCATGGAGGGTCAGCCCGGCGCGAACAGCGTCAAGTGCCTCGCGCTGATGCGGTCGCAGATCTTTTCTAGGTTCCAGAACGATGTCGTGTCGGGCGGCGAAGCTGTCCCATTGGACCGGAGAGGCCCGCATCTCGGACAGGCCGATCCGACGCACCGGGATGGTCTGTCCGATCAGCATGTCCTCGGCATTGACCGACCATTCGCCTTCGGTCGAATCCATGACGATCCGGTCGGTGAAAGGCGGCCGGGAGGATGCGGCAAGGAAGGAATCAATATCTGCTTTGGCGATCTTGTGGCGCGGGGCGTAGAATTTGCACTGGATGGCGGCAAAACCAGCATGTCCTCGCAGTCTGGCGACAAGATCAATGCCGACATCCTTGCCATTCCAGCCGTGATCCGCAGCCCAGTCAGCCCAGGTCTGGACCTCGTCATAGCGCTGTGCCTGAACGGGGTCGTGCAGCAGGAAGGCTGCGCAAAGGCGTTCGTAATAGGTGCCCTTGTCACGCTCGTTTCCGGCCGCTTCGCGGTAGCTTTCAAGAAGGGAATCAAGCGGAAGGGTCATGGAAAATCGCTGTTCTGAAAGGGCTGCGGTGACCATATGGGCAGAATGCGGGGGCGACAATACGGATGCCCCGATCATGATGATCCCCAGTCTGCGTGGCCGGGACGCAGTTGCCAAGAACGCGGCCTGCTGCGGTGAATGTTCTCGTGATATGAAAGCCCTGCCAATCGAGGTCAATTGTGATCGGTGTCAGTCACCGGCGCAGGAACTGGCGTCGATTGCCGGGATGATCCGGGAGCTGTGCCGTATCCTCCCCTGACGGTGCTTCCTGTTGGCTGAGAGGGGCCGGATGCGTCGAAATGGTGATCGCCGTCACACTTCCGCTCCCCTGATCATCCGCATGGCGTCTTCCAGAATACTGCTTTGGAACTCAGGCCTGATCTGGCCATCGAGGGAGAGGATTGTGATCTTGATCTGCAGCTCGGCGCGGTTGTTTGCCGGGATCAGGGCGATGTGGCTCTCGATGGTCATGATGCGGGTGCTGATGGCGGACATGGCGGTGAGGTGGGCTTGGCCGGTTGCGGTGGCGAATCCGGCGCTGGCGGCGCGGCGGTCGTGATCGGCGTGGGTTGTCCATGCGCGCTGCCAGTCGGCGAGGGCGGTGGTGAAGATCTTGCGCGGGGTTTGGGGCCGGGTTTTGGACATGGGGCACCTCGCGGTTGCGGGTTAGGATGATGTGGAAGAACAGAAGTGTTTTGGTGCTTTGATCGGTCCGGGCTGGTTGTCGCGTTTGGCGCTTCTCAGCCTGTTCGGCAGGCCGGAGGCGGAGGAGCGTCGGGTGATGATGGCGCGCTTTCCGGCTCGGGTGCTGCGGGCATGCCCTCACTCGTCCTGACCTGCTCGAGCCATTTGGCGGCGTCGTTGCCGGAGAGTTCGCGGCGGGTGGCGAGGGCTTGGGCCATGTCCTCGAGCAGGGCGCGATGCGGGGCGAGGATCTGCAACGCCTGCGCCTCGGCGGCTTCGATGCGGGCACGCAGGCGCTGGCGCATGGCCTTGTCGTGCAGCCAGTCGGCAGTCTCGCCGAGCCAGAGCGGGCCCTCGGCGCCAAGGCCGAAGCGGGTCTCGATGGCCAGCGCGACGCGGGTCGCCAGTGCCAGATCGGAGTCGTCGGGGCCGCCGGCGCCCGAGGTGACCTCGCCGAAGACTAGCCGTTCGGCGGCGCGGCCGGCCATGAGTTCGGCCAGCAGATCGCTGTGATCCGCGATCAGGCCGGCGCGCGGGGCGCGGCGGATGCGGGTCTGGCCGCCGGTGCGGTCCAGCGCGATGTGCTGGATCTGGCCATGGCCAAGCGCCGCCGTCACCAGCGCGTGGCCGCATTCGTGGATGGCGATGCGCTGCGTGATTGCGGGGTCTTCATCGGCGCCAAAGGCCGCGCGCAGATCCTCGGGTGTGATCTGGCGCCCGGCGCGGCGGGCCACTCCGCGCAGGTCGCGCAGCGCGGCGTCGAGATCGGCCATGCTATGGCCGACGGCCTGTTGCGCCAGCGCGCGAATCTCGGGCTCGGGCAGGGTCAGATGTCGGCGCAGCACGCCGGACAGCGCTGCCGCATCGGGCAGGGGCACGGCCAGGCGCAGATCGAACCGGCCCGGGCGCAGCACGGCCGGATCGATCAGCTCGGGGTGATTGCAGGTCGCGACCACGACCACGCCCTCATCGCGCGCGATCCCGTCCATCAGCGCGAGGAAGGCATTCACCACCATGACGCGGTAGTTCTGATGCGGACCGCGATCCGTGCGGGTGCCGACGGCGTCGAGTTCATCGAGGATCAGCATCGCGGGAGCGCGGCGGCGGGCCTCGGCAAAACTCTCGCGCATGGCCTTGAGCATGTCGCCCAGATGGCCCGCGGCCTGCCATTCGCCGAAACTGGCCGGGACGGCAGCAAAGCCCGCAGATCGTGCCATGGCCTGCGCGAGCCAGCTTTTGCCGGTTCCGGGTGGGCCGTAAAACAGCGCGGTCCGGGACAGCTCGTTCCAACCGAGTTCGCCCGCGCGCCAGAGCTGCAGATCGGCGACCATGGCGCGGGCGGCGCTCAGCGCCGGGCTGTCGCCGGTGATGGCGTCGAGGTTGGGCTGGTCATGCTGGGCCAGATTCTCGGCCGCGCGCAGGGCGGACAGATTGCGGGCGACCTCGGCTACCGTGGCGCCGCGGAGCGCGATCAGCAGGTCCGCCATGCCGGGGTGAAAGCGGTTCATGGCGATATGCAGCGCGGCGATGTCGCGGGATTTACCCGCCGGATGGGTGCGGGCCAGCAGCGCCTGCAGGACCTCCGCGTCGACGGGGGCGAAGTCGATGATCTGCATGCGGTCCTGCAGTCGGGGCTCGGGCAGGGCGCCGCCCGCCAGCACGATCAGCAAAGGTGCGGCGCTGTCGAACCCGATCATCAGCAGCCGCGTCAGATCGGCAGGGCGATCCCCGCTGCCGATGGGGATCAGGCGCAGGCAGCGCGGCGGCAGGCGCCGGGTCGGAAAGCTGTCCAAAGGCTTTTGCTCGCGGATCTGCCAGATTGCGGGCACAATGCAGGGCAGGATGTATTGCAGCGCGGGCCAGTCTTCGGGCGGGACGCCGCGCAGCAGCGTGATGGCGTTCGGCGTGATCGCGGCATTGACGGCGGCCTGATTGCCGAAGCTGGCGGCAAGGCGCAGGCCCGTCAGCAGCGTCCGGCTGGTCAGCATGGGCGGCGTGGGGTTTGCCATGCGGGCCGGGTTATCGTCGGTGGCATCCGCATCGGATTCCGGTGAATCCTCGTGATCCTGCAGGCGTTGCAGGAGCTTATGGGCGAGATAGCTCCAGCCGGGTTGGGCGGGTTTGGAGGCTTTCTTCGGGGCGGATTGCGGGACGGGCTGATGCTGGGTCATGGGCGGTTCCGGGACATGAGAGGATGGTCCGCGCTGCAAACGGGCGATGCGGATAATGGTTGGGGCGCTGTCAGTGGCGCGGAGACGGACGGGATCGAGAACGGGCGGGCTGGTGCCGTGGAGGCCGTAGCCGCTGGCGCCGCCGTTCGGGTCGTGATGCGAGAGACAGCAGGCTGGTCGTCGGCTCTTCTCAGCCTGACTGTGCGTCTGCCTCTGCCGCGATACGGTCGAGTTCGGCCTCGATCATCGGCAGCAGGCCCGGGCGATAGATCTCACGCACCACATTCATCGCGCCTGCGAGTTCGGGGGCGGGCACCACGGCCTTGGGATGGGCGCTGGTCAGACGACGATGCGCGGCCTGTTCCGCCCCGCAGGCCAGATGGCCCGAGGCCATCGCCAGCACCCGCAGCACCTCGACCTGCGCATCTTTGGCCAGACCGAGTTGATGGCGGTGGCGCTTGACCGGATGGGCGCTGTAGCCCAGCTTGAGATAGTGCCGGGCGGAACGATCCGTCGTCGCGGGCAGACAGATGCGGAAGAGATAAAGGAAGCTTGGCTTCGCATTCCAGCCCCGGCCGCAGCCGGCGCAATCGCATTGGCCCCAGAGCATATTGGCCTGCGCGATGCGCTGCACATGGCCGCAGTGATGGCGATAGAGCCGGTAGTTCGGTCGCCCCGAAGGACAGTGCCCGAGCCGTTCCCAGCCAAAGCGCCGCGCCTCGCTGGCCTCACGCTCTGCGTGGCAGGTCTCGCAGCGCAGCCCGGTCTGGCCCTTGGCGACCCGTTCGATCAGCTCGAACTGGCGCGCCAGAACATGGTCGCAGGGCGCGCGGAAACGGCCATAGCCGCGCCGATCCGGATCGGGGCTGAGGAAGGTGACCCCCGCCGCTGTGGCTACTGCGCTGCGTCGGGCGGCCAGGCAGTTCGGGCAGAGCGGCTGGTGGCGCATCAGCGTGAACAGCTTGGCCGTGACGCCGCCACCGCAGGTCCGGCAGCGCAGCTGCAGGTGATGGCGGTCGCGGATGCGGGCGATGAGGTCAAAGCCCTTGGCGGCGGCGGTTGCCTGCCAATGTGTATGGATCGGGCCGGGAAAAACGGGCGTTTGGTGTGTCGAAGGCATGAGGGATCCTCCCGTGAGGCGGGATGCGTGGAAGGCGCAGGGCTGCGGCGAGGTGCAGCCCACGGCGGGGAACCTGGGAAGGGTGGCAGTGTGGCGGCGCGGTGCGCATCAAGGCAGTGCGCGAAGAATCCGCCGCGTCATTGCTGTGCAGACCAGAACCCGGCGGGCCGAACTCTTCTCCGGGCCGCGCGGGTTCAGGCCGTCGAAGGTCGGGTGCTACACGCCGGGCGCGGCCTGCATGACCTGCGGATACGCGTCGGAAGCCATCGCCATAGCAGCATCGGCGGCCGGAACATCCTCGGGCATAATCTCGACGCAATTGCCGTCGACCACCAGCGCATGGTCGGGCAGGGCGGCGAGCTGCGCCAGCGCGCGCCGCGCCTCGGCCAGCATCAGGTTCACCCGCAGCGCCAGCGGATGCCGGCCCGGGCAGCGCAGCAGCGCCCCGGGCGTCGCGACACGCGCGTAAAGCTGCGCGAATTCCCCGGCATCCTCGCTGAGCACCAGCGCCCGGGTCAGACGCGCAATCCGCAACAGCGGCCGATCCTCAAGCCGTTCGGCGGGCGTGTCACACAGCGCATCCAGCGCCGCCCCGACTGCCGCCCGCGCGGCCTCGGCATCGCGCAGCCAGTGATCGCAGGCCGGATCCCAGCTGCCGGAATGCTCCAGATCCCGCTCGGCCTCGATCCACGCCCCAAGCGCCCGCTGCATCACGCCAAAGCGCCGCGTCACCGCGCTATGCGTGAAACCTGGAACATAGGCTTCCAGAACGCCAGCAGAATGAATAGATTGGTAAACAGTCATGGTCGATCTCCTACAAGGTTGACCTGATTAGGGCCGACAGAAGTGTTGGTAGCACTTCTTCGGTCCGCATATTCAACATATGCTCTATGACACCGGTTGTCAATATTCAGCATATCGTTTAATCGATGGCTTATGTCAAAACAGACCATATTCCCCGTGAAAAAGCTTGTGAACCTGACAGAAGATCAGGCGCAACGGATCAATGATTTCCGTTTCGAGAACCGGATTGCATCAGAAAATGAAGCCATCCGGCAACTGATCGAGCTCGGGCTCCGGGCTTCGGTGGGACCGGGTTCCTGAGCGCCCTAACAGGCTGCTGAATTAGTCGAGGGGCTGGAATGGTTTCCCTTGGTTGCCGGCTTTGCTGCCCGGCCGCGCGCTTTTTGTTCTGAAATGCGTGTGTGTGACTGACGCGGTTTTTCGTCATCATGCGGCCAACAGCCGAGGCAGTCGCGCGAGGTTGTTGGCAGTCATCGTCAGGATGAAGCGGGAACGCACCCGTTCGATGCCCCGATAGACGGTCTGGGCCATGCCACC
>NZ_VKDF01000040.1 GCF_007096355.1 Paracoccus sp. M683
CGCTGCTTCAACAAGCTCAAGAACGCCAGGCGTGTCGCGACCCGCTACGACAAGACGGCGGAAAGCTTTCTCGGCTTCATTGACATCACGTCGATCCGCCTCTGGCTCCGTCATTTGTCAACATGACCTAAGAATTTTGTATTCGCGCAATCCATGTCTGCCGTTTTCCGGCAGCGATTGCAGGTCCGCTTCTGCGAGATCCGGGTCATCTTCAGCCAGCATCATCCGCATTTGCGCCAACCCGCGGAAAGTTTTTTTCGCCCCTCTTGGGAATAAAACCGACTGCTGCTGCGTCATCGGGTTGCAGAGACCGACAAAGGCTCTCTGAGCAACCAATAGGAGCAAGACAATGCGTATCCTTGAAGAACTCGAGCTGGAGCAAGTCTACGGTGCTGGTGGCAATGGTCGTCGTCGGGCGAAAAACCGTCGGCGTCGTTGCAACGGTTCGAACAGCAACAGCAACAGCAACCGTCGTGGCCGGGCGCCGCGCCGTCGTCGTAACCGTGGTGGCAGCAGCAGCTGATCGCCGTTCGGTTCCGGGGCGAAGGCTCCGGAACCGTATCATGTCCACATTTTGATTCCGGTCAGTCCCATGCAAATCCGCCGCCTCGACACGCCCGCGACCGATGCCAGCCGCATTCAGGAACAGCTGTGGTTGCTGGGTCAGCCCAGCCTTTCCGATTACGTTGATTTTGTGCGCGACCATGTTGCGGGGGGTGAGACCATTCCGCGTCACCTCATCGTCGATCTGTGGCGCACCGCGAATGATCACTATGCCAAGCTGGAACGGAAAGAGGCCGGTCTGGCGGATGAAGCCGAGATCCTCGACCTTCCCGCCGCCATGCAGCCCGCCGCCGATGCGCTGGCGCAGCAAGACTATTACCGCGAAACATTCGACCGCGTTCCCACCGAAATCGCACTGATCCAGCTGGACAGGATCGTGGCCAGTCAGCGCCACGTCACGCTGCCCTTTGTCAGGAATCTGGCCGCGCAGTTGTCCAGCCAACCACAGGGTGCCGACCTGTTCGCCTTCTGCCAGCCGGTGCAGCGCCGTGATGCCCCGGTCGAGATCCGCCGCATCGCCGAGGATCGTTTCGCCTTCATGTCGGATTCCAGCGACATGCGGTTTCACGAAGCCGCGCTGCTGTCGCCGGGCCAGATAAGCGGGCATTCCAGCTTTGGCCCGGTTTCAGGGGCCGTGGGACTGTTCGTCGGTCTTGGCTCGAACTTTCTTAGCGTGGTTCGCTGGGAAGATCGGATGGTCCTGCATAACGGTTATCACCGTGCCGCCGCGCTGCTGATGGCGGGCTATACCCATGTCCCGGCCATCATCCAGACCGTCACCCGCCGGGATGAGCTTGAACTGGTGGCAAGCAGCACCGTGGCCGATGATCCCGCCTTCTATTTCCGGGCGGCTCGTCCGCCGTTGCTGAAGGATTTCTTCGATCCGCAGACCAGCATCGTTCTGCCGGTGAAAAAGCACCGCCGCATGATCGAGGTCAGCTTCCAGATCCGCGAACTGAGCGTCGAAGAGGTCTGAGATGAAGGATAGCCCCCTTTTTCGCCCCGAGGCCATGACCGAACAGCAGGATCGCTGGTTGGGATCGGTGCTGCTGTTGCCGCGCCTGCCCTATACGGTGGCTGTCGTGGTCGTTGCCTTGCTGGCCGGGGGGCTGATCGCGCTGATCGCGTGGGGCGAATATACCCGCAAGGTGCGGCTGGCAGGTTGGCTTGCCCCCGAAAGCGGGCTGTTGCAGGTCGTGGCGCCGCAGACCGGGGTGCTGGCCCGCGTTTCCGTGCAAGAGGGTCAGGAAGTCAAAAGCGGCGAGCCGCTGGCCGTCGTCTCAAGCGAACGACAAAGTGGTGCCTTTGCCACCCAGCAAGAAGTGCTGCGCGCCTTGCAGGCCCGCCGCGACAGTCTGAACAGTGAACGCGAAAGCCATCGCGCGCTGTTCGCACGTCAGCAGGAAACACAGCATGCCCGGCTGGACGTGCTGCGTGACGAGATCGAAGGGCTGGACGCGGAATTTGCGTTGCAGCGCCGGCGGGTTGCCCGGGCCGAGGAGGTCACGGACCGTCAGCGCGATCTGCGCGCGCAGAAGCTGTCGACCGAGGATGATCTGCTGCGCGCCGAGGATGCGGCATTCGCCCAAGCCCAGTCCCTGAACGAACTTGAACGCGCCCGCGCTGCGGTCAATCGCAGCCGGGTCGAGCTGGAATCCGAGATGGCCGAGCATCCGCTGCGGCTTCAGGTCCAGCTGGCCGAAATCGACCGGCAGATCGCGCAGATCGAACAGGATCTTGCCGAAGCCGAGGCCGGTCGAGAGGCGGTCGTGCTGGCACCGATGGACGGCACCGTGACAGCCCTGCGCGCGGCAACCGGCGACGGGGTCGGATCGTCCGCCCCGCTGATGACGCTGATCCCAAGCGGTGCCCGGATGCAGGCGCGCCTTTACGGTCCTAGCCGCGACATCGGCTTTGTGCAGCCCGGCCAGCGCGTGCTGGTGCGGTATGACGCATTCCCGCATCAGAAATTCGGGCGCTATGAAGGCACAGTCAGCAGCGTTTCGCGGGCAACGATCAATGCCGGCGAACTGGGCGCGGCTTCCTCGGGCTCTTTGGCCGATCTGGTTCGCTCGGGCGAGCCTGTCTATCGCATCACCGTCGATCTGGATCAGGACTTTGCCGAAACCTATGGCCGGTCGGCCGCCTTGCAGGCCGGCATGACGCTAGAGGCCGATATTCAGATTGAAACCCGGCGGCTTTGGCAGTGGCTGCTTGATCCGCTTTATTCCCTTCACGGAGGAGAAAAGGCATGACCGCTGTAACCGACCTTCAATTCGGCTGGGGACGACGCCTGCCGATGATCCTGCAGACCGAAGCGGCGGAATGCGGACTTGCCAGTCTTACGATGATCGCAGCATGGCACGGCCGCGCCACCGATGCGGCCGAATTGCGCCGCAAGTTCGGCTTTTCGCTGAAAGGGGCGACCCTGAAGGACGTGATCGGGGTGGCCGAACATATCGGCATGGCCTCGCGCCCGTTGCGGCTGGAAATGGACGAACTGAAACAACTGCAACTGCCCTGCATCCTGCACTGGGATCTCAATCATTTCGTCGTGCTGAAATCCGTCAGCCGCAACGCGATCACCATCCATGATCCAGCCGAGGGCCTGCGCCGCCTGACCATGACCGAGGCATCGCGCCACTTTACCGGTGTCGCGCTGGAACTGACGCCCACCAACGGTTTCGAGCCGTCGAAAGCGCCGCCACAGATCAGGATGCGGGCGCTGGTCGGTCACATTGTCGGGCTCAAACGCTCTTTGGGCTATCTGTTCTTGCTTGCGATCGGGATCGAATTGCTGGCGCTGCTGGCGCCGCTGTTTCTGTCGTTGACCATAGACCACGCCGTCGTATCGGCGGATCGCAGCCTGCTGACGACGCTGGCCGTGGCGTTCTGCTTGCTGCTGATCGTGCAGGCCTCGGTCAGCGCCCTGCGCGGCTGGATGATGATCACGATGGGCGCCAGCCTGAAAGTTCAGGCCCGCAGCAACCTGTTCACGCATCTGCTGCGCCTGCCCGCAAGCTATTTCGAAAGCCGCCATGTCGGTGATGTCGTGTCGCGTTTTGAATCGCAGGACACGATTCTGCAAACCCTGACCGAGGATTTGGTCGTGGCCATTCTGGACGGGCTGATCTGCGTCCTGACGTTGACCCTGATGTTCGTCCTTGCGCCGACGCTTGCCCTGATCGCGGTGGTGGGCGCGCTGATCTATGCGCTGCTTCGCTGGACCTTCTATGCGCCACTGCGCCGTGCCGCGTCCGAGGCGATCATCTGGGCCGCGCGTCGCGACAGCCACTTTCTGGAAAGCCTTCGCGGGATGAAAACGATCAAGCTGATGGGCGGGCAGTTCGACCGGCGAACGCGCTGGATGAACCTGCTGGTGGAAACCGTGAACCGCCAGATTGTCACCCAACGACTGAACCTGTTTTTCAGAACCGCGAATATGGTTCTGATGGGCGTGCTGACTATCGTAATCGTCTGGATCGCGGCGCGCATGATTCTGGCGAACACCTTTTCGGTGGGCCTTCTGATCGCGTTTCTGGCCTATAAGCAGATGTTTCTTTCGCGGGTTAGCGCCCTGATCGACTCGGTCGTCGAACTGCGTATGCTGGGCCTGCATGCCGAACGTCTGGCAGATATAGCCCTAACAACGCCCGAGCCGCTGGCCCAGCCGGTGACCGAGGCACCGACCGCGCCGATCTCCATCGAACTGCGCGACGTGTCGTTTCGATACAGCCCGAACGACCCGCTGGTGCTGAACGGCGTCAGCTTCCACGTTCCGGCGGGTGAGTGGGTTTCGCTTGCAGGGCCGTCGGGTTGCGGCAAGACCACGCTGCTGAAAATCATTGCCGGTCTGCTTGAGCCGACGTCGGGCGAGGTTCTGGTGAACGGAGAACCCGTTTCCCGGCTGGGCCCCGACCGCCTGCGCGCAATGATGGGCGTCGTGATGCAGGATGATGCGCTGTTTGCAGGCTCGATTGCCGACAATATTTCGTTTTTCGCCGCCAATGCCGATCCCGCACGAATCGAGGAATGCGCGCGGCTGGCCGCCATCCATAAGGATATTGCTGCAATGCCGATGTCCTATGGCACCCTGATCGGGGATATGGGCACGTCGCTGTCGGGCGGGCAGAAACAGCGCGTTCTGCTGGCGCGGGCATTCTATCGCAAGCCCGGTCTGTTGCTGTTGGACGAGGCGACCAGCCATCTGGACGTCACCCGCGAAGCCGCGGTCAACGCGGCCCTGTCCCGACTGGCCCCGACACGGATCGTGGTCGCCCACCGCCCCGAAACCATCCGCGCATCCGAGCGCGTGATCACCTTCGAAAAGGGCAGGATCGCCAGCGACGTCCGGCAGAACCGGGCCACCGATGACGCCCCGATGAAGGTGCTGGCGCGGCACGGCTGACGTGATGCATGGCCCGTCTTTTTCTCGGGAACCTGACGGCGATTTCCTCAACCCGGAAAGGGCGAGCGTCTACTGTATCTTGATGCCAACGGATGCGACGTCCTTAGTCGAGCAACAACTCGATCCCGCCTTGCGCGGCAGGTCCGCCATGACGCCGCCTTTGCTCCGGCATCATCTTCCGCCCGACCCGCTGCAAGCCTTTGAACGCCAAAATCATTAGCAACTTTAAGGTAGAACTTGGCCGAAAATAACGCGAAAGCTGGGCGGAAAGACGCTTTAACCAACGGACTAGGTCATGTTGACAAATGACGGAGCCAGAGGCGGATCGACGTGATGTCAATGAAGCCGAGAAAGCTTTCCGCCGTCTTGTCGTAGCGGGTCGCGACACGCCTGGCGTTCTTGAGCTTGTTGAAGCAGC
>NZ_VKDF01000041.1 GCF_007096355.1 Paracoccus sp. M683
CAATCGGCACGCAGATCTGCCACCCTGTCGCTGTGCAATATTGACCAACCGTTCGATTGGGATCGGGATATTAGCCGACGGATCGGATAAATGCAGGTGGCCGATCAGGCGCCGATAATGCGAGATTTTTGATTTGCCATGAGTCACCACCGGTCTTGATGATCTCGAAGTGATGCGAGAGCGAGCGATCAAGGCGGGGTCAAGGACTCCTGACAGACTGCGTTAAGTCTAAGGCGTTGTTTCAGCGTCGTTTTATTTCTGGCCGCTAAAGGAGTGCTGTCACCCGGAAGGTAAGATGGTCAAGAAAGCGTCACTGCACCTGTCCACACCTGAACCACGGGCCGGAAGGGATCACCCATCGCGCGGCCGTCAAAACGACAAAACGGCAGGGTATGAGACCTGCCGCTTCGCCTTCCGGCTACTAACAAATGGCGGTGCCGGCCTCCCCCATTAAGAAAGGCCTTGTCCGCACAATTTCACCGAAAATTCAGTCGATCAGCGTCGCTGATCCTGCTTGCCCTGATCCTTGGGTGCGTCACCCTTTTGCGGCTGATCTTGCTTCTGATCAGACGGCTGACCTTCCCGAGTGGCCTCGTCGCCGAGTTTCGGGCTTTTCGGATCATTGATGTTATTGGCTTGGTCTTTGGGGTTCACGAGGGACCCTCCATGTGTCCACGGCGGGATACGCCCTAGATTATACCTATATGGGTACCGCACACCGGTTTACCTAAGAGAAATACCTAACATTCGTTCAACGAGCTGTTGTTCCACGAAAGAATGTTTGCATCACCTCATCGCTCATATCCGCGCAGGCATGCGCTTCGGCCAGAGCGATCACGGCCTGATAGGCTTCGAGCGGCGGCCATCCCGCTTTCTCGGCCAACACTATGAGCGCGGTGAACCCGTCCTCCAGCGCCGCTTGCAGGTCACGCTCGCGGTCGGGGTATTTTCCAACGTGTCTTGGCGATTTCATCTGGGCTGACTAAACGGACAAGTTAGATGCTGGCAATCACATCGCGCGCGCGTGTTATTGCTTTGCGGTGGGAAAACCTGAGCTAATTTATGCGCGGGAGTTGCGCCCGGACGAGAGATCGTCGCGGGCGCTGTGGGTTTGCATGCGATCACTTCTTTTTGGATCCAGCTTCATTGATTGCAGTGACCGCGAGGGCCGTCAGTTTGGAGTTTGCAGCCTTTTCCTCGTCCAAAATCGACGACAACAAAGTATGCGCTTCGTCATGTCCGAGCGTCTTGGCCCACTCGCGTAGCGTGCCGTAGCGTGCAATTTCGTAGTGCTCCACCGCTTGAGCCGCGCCGATCAAAGCAACATCCAAGGCATGGCCTGATGCTTCCGAAATAATTCCGTCGGCCTCCTTCAACAGGCCATCCATCGCGTCGCACTTCTCTCCGCGAGCCTCTTGCCCCAACGATTTGAACACAGCTTCAAGGGTCTTCACATGACCCTTTGTTTCCTTGAGATGTTCATCAATAGCCGCCTTGAGCTCGGCATTGTTCACCGATTTCGATACCTTTGGAAGCGCTTTGGTTAAGGCATTCTCTGCCCAGTAGATATCTTGGAGCGTATGCTCAAAGGCGTCATTAAGGGTCTTCATTCCGGAGTCCTTTCAGTTTGATGTCTCTCGCTGCAGGCCCCTCCTCAACGTGGCGAAGCGTGCGCGAGTTCCCATCCGCTCGACGCACGCAGCGAGGGCGCAGCCCGCCTCTGACCCACGCGCAGGGCAGGGTCACCCCTCCGCCCGGAACCATGGTCCTGACATGTCCGCAGTCCCGTCCATTGACCGGTCCGTCGTCACTGCAAGCCAGCGTGCAGCTGTGCTGGCTGTGCCGAGATGCACCGCATCGGCAAAGACCGGACCGAGCGGTTGGAGATCGTCCCCGCGCAACTGCGGATCATCATAAACCGTACGCCCGAAGTATGCTTTCTGCCAGTGTGCCGAAGGCGTGACCCGCGCGTCGGAATCGGCGACCGCATCAATGCAATTCTGCAGGACAGTTTGTTGCGCCGGATGCGTGAACCGCTCCAGCGCGGGCCAGCGCCGACAGGCCCCGGTCCAGCCGTTTCTTGCGGGGATAGATCCGGTTTTGGGCAGCATAGAAACCCTGAAGAAGCTGTCGCACCCTACCGGCCACCCGCACAGCCGTTACCGAGCCCGAATCAGATCGCGCACTGCCTCAAGCGCCGTGTCCGGAACCCACACCGTTACCAGTTCCCCGGCGCGAGGTAACTTTGCCAAAATCACGGCATCTCGAAGCTCGCACTTCACCCAATCGCCTGTCTTCGCCGGCATGACCGAGGGCGCCACCACGATGCAGTCCCGCTCGAGCGCCACCAGCTGGCGATACAGGACATAGCCGTAGGGGATCCGTTTCATTGCAGAAGTGAAGTACAATGCCGCCAGCGCCCAGTTTCTCTACCAGCTTACGAACATGGACGGCGCGATGGGCGATCGCGCCCCAATGTCGAACCTCGCCACCCCACTCACTCTGCGTCGCTGCAAGAGAAATCGTCGCCTTGCGGGCATCCCACCCGATGAGGATGCTACCGAGAATTTGGCCTCTCCCCCATTCATGAGCCTCGGCGCCAGCCTGGTGCCGAGACTCGAACGGGGAATGCCGCTGGAGAGGCCACCAACCCAGCTTATCTTACCGTCCGATGATGCGGTCGAAGAATATTTATCAGATATTACAATAGTTAAGCTGCCTTTGGTTGGATAAATAATATTATTCTGTATCAATGTCGGCCTGACATCGATATGATGAACAAGCATCTTATGTTTTTCGACCTGTTCCTTTCGGCTCAGCTTTCGATCGTCAGCTCTGCCAAGCCGCCGCATTTCGCGGGCGGAAACCATAAAAGGAATATCACGATGGCCAACGGCACCGTGAAATGGTTCAACCCAACCAAAGGCTTCGGCTTTATTGCGCCCGAGAGTGGTCAGCGAGACGTTTTCGTTCATATCTCTGCGTTGGAGCGCGCCAACATCCGCAGTCTCGATGATGGTCAAGCGGTATCGTTTGATCTCGAGACCGATCGCAATGGTCGCGATTCTGCCACAAATCTCGCGCTGGCTTAAACGTCCGCCTCAAATGCAGAAGGTGGGATCGGCCAGACGCTGGACCCGCTTTCCCAAAGGAAGGTGGAGGTGCAACTTGCATTTCCCTTCCGCATTTTAAGAAAGATATCTAGTTGATCGAAATCAACTGGGGGCAACCCCATTACCTAGTCATGTCGCCTGCGGGTGATGTGCTGAAGTTAAGTACAATTGAACAAGTAAAACACTGCTTGCAGAAGAAATGGGCGTTGTTGCAGAATTCCGCGCGGGTTCGGAATTCCCCCTTTCCCGAACGGGTTTAAGTTACGCGCTCAATCTCGGCAGTGCCGAGGGCATTGAAGCGGTTCATCAGTGCGATGCGGATGTGGATTTCGGCGGTCTGACGATCGGGATCGCGTGAGGCGATGCGCTCGCCGAAGGATTTGAGGCACCGCATCTTCGCCTCGATCCGGCTTCGGAGATGATAGCCCGCCCATTGCTTCCAAGTGGACCGGCCGAAGCGCTTGGTCGCGCGCAGGATATCGTTACGTGCTCTGGCGGCTGGACAGTCCTCCTTCCACAGGCGACCGTTTCTGCGGATGGGTATGATCGCCGTGCCGCCACGATCCAGAATTGCGGTGTGGCAGCGCCGTGTGTCGAAGGCACCGTCGCCCGTCACGGTCCCGATGTCCTCATCTGGCGGGATCTGGTCCAGAAGCTCAGGCAGAACCGGGCTGTCACCTTCGCGGCTCGAGGTAAACTCCACCGCCCGAATATCGCCGGTAGCCGTATCCATAGCCAAATGGACTTTGCGATACTGGCGGCGACGATGCGTGCCATGCTTGCGCGCCAGCCATTCACCATCGCCGAGAAACTTGATCCCTGTGCTGTCGACCAGCAGGTTCAGGGGTCCTGGGCCGCGGCGGTTTGTGATCTGGACCGTGATCTTCCCCTGTCTGCGGCTCAGGGTTGAGAAGTCTGGCACCGGCCAGTCGAGATCAGCCAGCTTCAAGATGCTGGCAACCATCCCTGTCGTTTGCCGAAGTGGAAGACCAAACAGGACCTTTACCATGAGACAGAATTGCACCGCGGCATCGCTGAACACCGGCGGACGCCCCGGACGTCCAGCCCTGGGGGCAAGCCAAACCATGTCCCGGTCCAGCCAGACAAGTAGCGAGCCACGCCGCTTCAGCGCCTCGTTATATGATCTCCAGTTCTTCGTCCGGTAGCGGGCTGGTGCGGGCTTCGTCATACCGAGATGTTAACATACAGAATTCGCTTGGTGAATCCTGCGGAGAGGACAGTTCTGCAAGATAGTGTCCCACGCCGTGGTGTAGGAGCGCCGACCTTCGGAGAGGTCAGGGCCTGATCAGGTAGCCACGGCGGGCAGCCTGACGGTTGGATTTTCGGTCACGCGGCCAAGCGTTTCAAGCGACATGTAGCGCCTGGCGACC
>NZ_VKDF01000042.1 GCF_007096355.1 Paracoccus sp. M683
GATGTCCACCCCATAGTCCCTGAGAAACTCCACCGTAGTCGCCATCGCGAAACTCCCGCCCAATCTCCATCAGGCGCGAAATCTCAGGTCACGTGAAAATGCGGAAGGTGGGGCACAGGCGACGCTTACCTTCAAGTGGCTGCGCGATCCCCGCTTTGCCCCGGACCCTGCTTTGGTTCCATCGCCGTCGGACGAGGCGCGCTTTCTGCCGGTGGAGATCGTCGCGGAGGCGAAGGCGCCAGAGATCGTAACCGCTGCAACCAACCACATCGAGATCGAGCTTGCAGGCGGTCACCGGCTACGGATCAGCGGCAGCTATGATCCCGATGCGCTGGCTCGGCTGATCCGGGGCCTGTCGGTGTGATCCCGGTTCCGGCCAATACGCGGGTCTGGCTGGCGGCGGGTGTGACCGATATGCGGAAGGGGTTCCCATCCTTGGCGGCGCAGGCCGAGGCGGTGCTTCAGCAGGATCCGTTCTCGGGACACCTCTTCGTGTTCCGTGGCCGTCGAGGCGATCTGGTCAAGGTGATCTGGTGGGACGGGCAAGGGGCGTGCATGTTCACCAAGCGGCTGGAGCGGGGCCGGTTCGTCTGGCCATCGGCGAAGGAGGGCAAGGTGGCGCTGACACCAGCACAGCTTGCCATGTTGCTGGAAGGGATCGACTGGCGGACGCCGCAACGCAGTTGGCAGCCGCTAAGGGCGGGGTAATCCGCCGATCCGAAACTGGCGGGATTCCCTGAAAGACATCAGCAGGGTAAGCTTTTTCCATGCTGGACGAGCCCATGACCATTCCCGACGACCCCGAGGAACTGCGCAGCTTTACGGCGCGGCTTCTGGACGAGGTGAAGGCACAGGCAGTGCTGATCGAAAAGCTGCGGCACCAGCTTGCCGGGCATCGGGCGCATCGGTTTGGTGCCTCGTCCGAGAGCATCGAACAGTTGCAGCTTGCCTTGGAAACCAGCGAGATTGCAGCCGCCGCGATGGTGGCGCGGATGAAGCTGCCGGATATCGAGGACAAGTCCAAGCCGAAGCGCAAGCCGATTCCGGATCACATTCCCCGGGTGGAGGTCGAGCTGTCTCCGGGCAGCGATGCCTGTGCGGATTGCGGTGGGCATCTGCGCCAGATCGGCGAGGACGTGACCGAGGAGCTGGAATACGTCCCCGGTCGCTTCATCGTGAACCGCATCGTGCGCCCGCGCTTTGCCTGCGCATGCTGCGAACGCTTCATGCAATCGCCGCTGCCCTCGCGCCCGATAGAACGTGGCCGCCCGGGGCCGGGACTGCTGGCCCATGTGCTGGTCAGCAAATATGCCGATCATCTGCCATTGTATCGCCAAAGCCAGATCTTCGACCGTGAAGGGCTGGACCTCGACCGGTCCACGCTGGCCGACTGGGTCGGCAAGACCACGGCCCTGCTGGAGCCGCTGGCAGATGCCATCGGTCGCCATGTGCTGGCAGGCGAGGCAATATTTGCTGACGATACCCCGGTTCGCATGCTGGCGCCCGGCACAGGCAAGACCCGGACGGCACGGATCTGGACCTATGCGCGCGACGAGCGCCCATGGGGCAGTGATACGCCACCGGCTGCTTGGTATCGGTTCTCCGGCGACCGCAAAGGGCAGCATCCCAAAGACCATCTGGCCCGATACCGAGGCTGGATGCATGCCGATGGCTATGCCGGCTTCGAGGAACTGTATCGATCCGGGGCGGTCCGCGAAGTCGCCTGCATGGCGCATATCCGGCGCAAGTTCGTCGATATCTATCGGTCGCAGGGCTCAGCCGTCGCCGAAGAAGCCATCGCCCGGATTGCCCAACTCTACGCCGTCGAGAAGGAGGCGCGAGGATCGCCACCAGACCAAAGGGCCGCACTGCGCAGGACCCACGCCGCCCCGGTCTTCGATGAGCTTGAAGTCTGGCTGGCCATGCAACTGACCAGAATATCGGGAAAATCCCCACTGGCAGCCGCGATCCGATACGCCCTGACCCGCATGGAGCGCCTGCGACCCTATCTCGACAACGGCATGCTGGAACTGGACAACAACGTCGCCGAACGCGGCATGCGCGCCATAGCACTCGGCAGGAAAAATTACCTCTTCGTCGGCTCCGAGGCCGGCGGCAAGGCAGCCGCCATCGCCTATATCGTCGCCCGCCTCGACATGAATCACCCGGCCTGGCGGCAGGCCGGCCTGTTCCAGCCCCGGCGCGAACAGATCGGCCTGCGTCACGCACCAGAGCACCTGCCCGGGCAAGCGCGCGGCGATCCCAGCGGCAAAACAGGCCGCCGCCGCGCCATCGGTGGCGCCATTGCCGCCGCCCGCCACCTCGTGCAGGCAGCCAAGCGCCAGCCCGCCTTTGGGCAGGCGGCGGTCAAGCTCAGAGAGGCCGAAGGGCAGCGCCGCCAAAGGCGGGGCGTGATCGCCCTCGATCGCCGCGATCCGCTGCCGCAGCGCCACGAGAGCCGGATCGGAACGAGGCGCGGACATGGCAGTGTCGGGCTCCTGTCGGGGTGGGACTCAAGGCATTGTGTTCCCCATTTGTTCCGGTTTAAGCCGTGAGTCAATCGCCACCGGGGGATTTGTGATCGGCGCCATTCGGGCCCATATCGACAGGCATGCCGTGGCCGGAGGAGGCAAGCCGATGTGCAACCTGTATAATCTGACCACGAACCAGCAGGCGATCCGCGACATTGCCGGGGCGATGTCCGACAGTGTCGGCAATCTTGAACCCTCGCTGGATATCTATCCGGACCGCCCGGCGCCGGTGCTGCGCAACACCGGCAGCGGTCGCGAACTGGCGCGGCTCACCTGGGGGATGCCGACGCCACCGCAATTCCTGAAGGCGCCGGATGCGCCGGACAGCGGCGTGACGAACATCCGCAACACCGCCAGCCCGCATTGGCGGCGCTGGCTTGGCGTCGCGCATCGCTGCGTGGTGCCGGCGACGGCCTTCTCGGAATACGGCCAGCGGCCCGACCCGGTGACCGGGCGCAAGCCCTTGCACTGGTTCGCGCTGGACCGGACGCGGCCGCTGTTCTTCTTTGCCGGGATCTGGACGGGCTGGCAGGGCACCCGGGGCTCGGCGAGGACGCCCCGGCCCGGCGATCACCAACTCTTTGCCTTCCTGACCTGCGCACCGAACAGCGTGGTCGGGCGCATCCATCCCAAGGCCATGCCGGTGATCCTGACCTCGGCTGCGGATATCCAGACCTGGTTGAGCGCCGACTGGTCCGAGGCCCGTCACCTGCAACGACCGCTCGACGATGACGAACTGATCGAGGTGGAGTGATGCCGCTGCGGCGCGGACGGGCGGCGCGATATAATCGTGCGCGTGCGGCAGTGGCGGGCGCCATTTTCACCTCAGCGCGAGATATTCCGCTGAGACATAACCCGAGACACCGGGCCTGTCGGCGAGCGCGACCTTGCACCAGAGCTTGCCGTTGTTCGTCACGCAGTTCTGGCGGACAAGCCGCGTGCCGTCGGGCAGGCCGATGATGATCTTGTGATTGAGGCCCGGGCCTTCGCGCAGTTTCAGCAGGTCGTCCGGCCCGGCCCCCTTGACCACGGCGCCGGACCCGACCGTGCACCCGGTGGCGATCATGAGGGCGAGAAGGGCAGCAAGACGAGTGCGCATGATCGGTCCTGATTGATTTTGGCATCGGCGGCAGCTTCGCGCTGCCCGGTCTTCGGCGACCGGACTATTTATCCGCAGATGGCGCGGTCAGGTCCAGCCATTGCATGAGGCACTTTAGCAGGCCGCTGAAATAGTCGGCTCTCGACGTGGTTTGCAGAACATGATTCATCACCGACAAGAAGACGGCGGAGGTGATCATGCGGGGCACGGACGAGACGGGCGGATCGCTGTTCAGCTATGTCGATCTT
>NZ_VKDF01000043.1 GCF_007096355.1 Paracoccus sp. M683
TCGTAACCGTCCGGGCTCACTGCTCTGCCGCAGATAGAGAGTAATCGATAGTGTCCGCTTAGGATAGCGGACACTCTGGGGTTATTGATGGCGGGTCGGACCAAGCGGCTTTGGACGGACGAGGAGAAGCGTTCGATCTGTTTTCAGACGACGGCAGCTGGTGTTTCGGTGGCGCAAGTCGCACGGCGCTATGCAATGAACGCGAACATGGTATTCAAGTGGCTCCGTGACCCACGGTATGCGCCAGACGCTGAGCAGACGGTCGATGCGGGCCTGGCGGACATCTCCTGTTTCTTACCAGTGGAGATCATCGATCAGCCACGGATCGATAACGTTGTTCCGGTCGCTGATCCTATGCCGACGTCGGCGGCAGGGACGATTGAGATCGATATTGCTGGCGGCCATCGGCTGCGCATCATCGGTGCCTACGATCCGGCGGCCTTGGCGTTGCTGATCCGGGGCCTGTCAGGATGATCCCGGTTCCGGTCAATACGCGTGTCTGGCTGGCCGCTGGTGTCACTGATATGCGACGCGGGTTCACGACACTGGCGGCCCAAGCCGAGCAGACGCTGAAGCAGGACCCATTTGCGGGCCACATGTTCGTCTTCCGGGGGCGGCGTGGCGATCTGATCAAGATCATCTGGTGGGATGGTCAAGGCGCATGCCTGTTCTCAAAGCGTCTGGAAAGGGGCCGGTTCGTTTGGCCATCGGCGAAGGAGGGCAAGATCGCCCTGACGGCGGCGCAATTGGCGATGCTGCTGGAGGGGATCGACTGGCGTCTGCCGCAACGCAGCTGGAAGCCGCTCAAAGCAGGGTAAATGACCCCGCGCGGTTTATCCGGGATTCCCGCGATGGCCTTGTTTTGCTATGCTGAGGCATGCTGGATTTTGCCAAATCTTTGCCGGAAGATCCCGATGAACTGCGCCGCTTCACGGCCCTTCTGCTGGCCGAGGTGAAGTCGCAGGCAATGTTGATCGAGAAGCTGCGCCACCAGCTGGCCGGTCACCGCAGCCACAGGTTCGGCCCCTCGTCCGAGACGATCGATCAGCTTCAGCTGGCCCTTGAAGCCAGTGAGATCGCCGTTGCGAAGATGACCGCAAAGTTGCGCCTTCCCGATGAAGACCCGAAGGACAAACCGAAGCGTCGGCCTATCCCGGACCATATTCCACGCCAGGAGATCGAGCTGACGACCGGCGATGACGACTGCGCCCATTGTGGCGGAACCCTGCGCCGCTTGGGCGAAGATATAACCGAAGAATTAGAGTATGTGCCGGGTCGGTTCATCGTGAACCGGATTGTGCGACCGCGCTTCGCCTGTTCCGGCTGCGAGGCGTTCACACAGGCAGCTTTACCGTCGCGGCCCATCGAGCGTGGCCGCCCTGGACCCGGCCTTCTAGCGCATGTGCTGGTCAACAAGTACGCCGATCACCTGCCGCTATACCGGCAAAGCCAGATCTTTGAGCGTGATGGCCTGGATCTGGACCGCTCGACCTTGGCAGACTGGGTAGGCAAGTCGACGGCGCTGCTGGAACCGCTGGCAGATGCGATCGGCCGACATGTTCTGGCCGGACAGGCGATCTTCGCGGACGACACTCCGGTGAACATGCTGGCACCGGGGGCCGGCAAGACAGCCACGGCGCGGCTGTGGGCCTACGGTCGAGACGAACGATCTTGGGGTGGCGATACACCGCCCGCCAGCTGGTATCGCTTCTCACCCGACCGGAAAGGGCAGCACCCGAAAGATCATCTGTCAGGATATCACGGCTGGATGCATGCCGACGGCTACGCCGGTTTCGAAGATCTTTACCGGACCGGCGGCATCCGCGAGGTCGCCTGCATGGCACACGTGCGGCGCAAGTTCGTCGACATCCACAGGGCCCAAGGGTCTGCCATCGCCGGCGAAGCCATCACGCGCATCGCGCAGCTCTACGCCATCGAGAAGGAAGCGCGGGGATCGCCGCCGGACAGCCGCGTCCAGATCCGACAGGTGAAGGCGAAGCCAATCTTTAACCACCTCGAAGCATGGCTGCACGCCCAGTTGCCATCCATCTCGGGCAAATCGCCTTTGGCCGTGGCCATCCGATACGCCCTGACCCGCATAAGACGGCTCCGCCCCTATCTCGATCACGGCATTCTGGAACTGGACAACAACACGGCCGAAAGGGCGATGCGATCCATCGCCATCGGCAGAAAGAACTATCTTTTCGTCGGATCGCTGACCGGCGGCCGCGCCGCCGCAATCGCATACACCCTGATCGAAACCGCCAAACTGAACGGCGTTGATCCGCAGGCCTGGCTGGCTGATACACTGGCCTGTATCCCCGACCACAAAATCACCCGCATCGACGATCTGCTGCCGTGGCATTGGCGGACCGACAAATAGAAGGACACTGTCCCGGCATGACCATCACGCGTCTGAAGATCACTCTCGAAGGCATCGAGCCCGTCGTCTCGCGGATCCTCGAGGTGCCCACCGACATCCGCCTCGATCGGCTTCATCTCGTTATCCAGGCATCCATGGGGTGGGAGAACGCTCATCTCTACGAGTTTATGGCAGGCACGGTCCGCTGGACCTTGCCCGATCCCGCCTTCGGCAACGACGCGCTGTCAGTCGCAAAGGCCAAACTTGCTGACCTCATCGACGCTGCCGGAGCAGCCCCGATCCGCTACGTCTACGATTTTGGAGATGACTGGGCCCATGCGATTGAGGTCAACACAATCGGTGATCCCACACCCGGAAACCTCTATCCCCGACTGGTCGACATCACGGGACGATGCCCGCCCGAGGACGTCGGCGGCCTCCCGGGATACGAACACTTCCTCAAGGCAATCGGCGATAAAGCCCACCCCGAACACGAAGACCTAACAGAATGGGCGGGCGGGCCATTCGATCCGCATGTCCCCGACGCCGACGAACTCCGCTCCGAAGTCTTCAAGCTCGCAAAGAAATGGAAGCCAAAGAAAACGTAGGCAGCTTCACCGGACGGTTAC
>NZ_VKDF01000044.1 GCF_007096355.1 Paracoccus sp. M683
TGCGGCGCGACAAACAGGATGAGATTCCGCGTCAATCAGGATGAGACTCTGCGGCGGGTGTGTGTCGGAGGGAGGGCGTAGCCCGACCGGAGGCACACACCCGCCGCTTCGCCCTGTTCCGGGGTCTGTGATCGCGGTCGGCCCGCTACACTGGTGGTTTCCAGGAAGGGAGACCCACCTTTGTGCCGGGGCGCCATGTAACCGATCATCAGATGAGACTTTTCATGAAGTTGAGACAAGACCACCCCATCGGAACCGCTGCGGCCAAGGCCGGGATGAGCCGGGCGACGGGCTATCGTATCGTGCAGGATCCGCAATTGCCGTCGCAGAAGACGCAGTCTCGGGAACGGCGGCGGCCAGACCCGCTGGAGCGCATCTTCGATGCCGAGGTTGTCCCCTTGTTGCAATCTGCGCCGGGCATCCGTCCGGTGGCTGTTTACGAGGAGATGTTGCGCCGCCACCCTGAACTGTCCCCGGGCATTCGCCGGACGCTGGAGCGCCGGATCCGCGCCTGGCGGGCTGAACATGGGGAAGATCAGGAGGTGATCTTCCGGCAGGTTCACGAGCCCGGTCGGCTCGGCCTGTCGGATTTTACGGACATGGGACCGATCGGCGTGACCATTGCGGGCCAGGCTCTGGATCATCTGCTCTACCACTTCCGGCTGCCATGGTCGGGGTTCGAGCATGCCCATGTCATCCTCGGCGGGGAGAGCTTCGTCGCCCTGGCGGAGGGGCTTCAGAATGCGTTGTGGTCGGTGGGGGCTGCGCCGCATTATCATCGCAGCGACAGCCTGTCGGCGGCCTTCCGCAATCTCGACAGCGATGCGCGGACTGACCTTACGACACGCTATGAGGCGCTCTGCGCCCATTACCGGATGAAGCCGACCCGCAACAACAAGGGAGTGGCGCATGAGAACGGTTCGATCGAAAGCGCCCACGGCCATCTCAAGAGCGCGATCCGGGACGCGCTCTTGATGCGCGGCAGTTGCGACTTTGCCGATCTTGGCGGCTACCGGGCCTTCATCGACGAGATCACCAGTCGCCGGAACGCGGCCCATGGCAAACGCATTGCGGCGGAACGTCCCCATTTGCAGGGACTTCCCGCGCGCCGCAGCACCGACTTCGAGGAGGTGATCGTCACCGTCTCCTCGACCGGCGGCTTCACCCTGCGCAAGGTGTTCTACACCGTCCCCTCCCGCCTGATCGGCCACAGGCTGCGTGTGCGCCTCTTCGATGACCGCCTCGAGGTCTTCATCGGCGGCACACAGCTGCTGACGCTGCCCCGCGGCCGCGCGCAGGCCAACGGCAAGCATGACCAGGTTGTGAACTACCACCATGTCATCCATTCCCTGCGCAAGAAGCCCATGGCGCTGCTGGGGTTGGTCTATCGCGACAAGCTCTTTCCCCGGCAGGAATATCGGCGGGCCTTTGAAGCGCTCTGCGAGCACCTGTCTGACCGGCAGGCCTGCAAGGTCACGGTCGAACTGCTTGCGCTCGCCCATGATCGCGGCTGCGAAAGCGAATTGGCCGGTGAGCTGGCCCGGGTGCTCAAGGCCGGCGGCCTCCCTGACCTTGTTGCGTTGCGGGCAAAGTTCGCCCCGGACCCGGCTCAATTGCCGGTCGTCTCGGTGCAACAGGTCTCCTTGGGAAGCTATGAGGCTCTTGTCGCAGCTCCAGCCATGACGGGAGAGCTCGCATGAAGAACGATCATAGCATCGATGAAGCCCGCCTCGGCATCATGCTGAACGAGTTGAGGTTACCCACCATCAAGACCCTCTGGCCCGAGTTCGCGCGGCAGGCGGACAAGGAAGGCTGGCCCGCCGCGCGCTTCCTCTCCGCGATCGCCGAACACGAACTGGCCGAACGTGTCCATCGCAGGACGGCAAGACATCTGGCCGAAGCCCATCTGCCGCCCGGAAAAACCATCGACAGCTTCGACTTCGAGGCCGTCCCGATGATCTCGAAAGCGCAGGTCATGGCCATGGCGGCGGGAGACAGCTGGCTCGCCAAGGGAGCCAATGTCCTGATGTTCGGTCCGCCCGGCGGCGGCAAGAGCCACCTTGCGGCGGCCATCGGCCTGGCGCTGATCGAGAACGGCTGGCGGGTCATGTTCACCAGAACGACTGATCTCGTGCAGAAGCTGCAGGTCGCCCGTCGCGAATTACAGCTCGAGACCGCCATCACGAAACTCGACAAGTTCGACCTGCTGATCCTCGACGATCTCGCCTATGTCACCAAGGACCAAGCCGAAACCAGCGTGCTCTTCGAACTCATCTCGGCGCGCTACGAGCGGCGATCCATCATGATCACCGCCAACCAGCCCTTCGGAGAATGGAACAAGGTCTTCCCGGACCCCGCCATGACGCTGGCCGCCGTCGACAGGCTGGTTCACCACGCAACCATCTTCGAGATGAACGTCGAAAGCTACCGACGGCGTGCCGCCCTCGAGGCCAAACGGCAGCGCGGAAGGCCGGCCTCATTCGCCACCATCAACAACACGCCGCTGATTGACGCGGCGCGACAATCAGAAACGAAAGAGGAACTTGCCAGCGACAATCAAGATGCTATCGTCGAAGACGCCGCGACATAGAATCTCATCCAGATCGTCGCGCGCGTCTCACCCAGATTGTCGCGCTATA
>NZ_VKDF01000045.1 GCF_007096355.1 Paracoccus sp. M683
GTGCAGCAACCTCAGCGCGGCGCGGCCTTTTTCGGTCTGATCCAGTGCCAGCAGCGCCGATGCGCAGGCGGTGACCGCCGGTTCTTGCAAGCGGTCAGACCGGGCGACGAAAGGCGGAAAGCCCAGCCATTCCGATTTAGCGACGACTTTCGTGCGCCCGGTCAGGTTGGGCTCGACCGCGCTCAGGGCTTCCCAGACATAGCCGTCGACGCTGCCGGATCGGGTCAGCCCGCCCGCCACCGCGCGCACGACATTGCGGTGCCCGAAGGTAAAGATCGAACGTGAGAAGAACCGCTCGGGCGTTTCACCAAGACGCGCGAGGTTGGACGCCGTGACCAGATATCCAGAATTGCTGTCGGGATCGGAAAAGGCATGCGTGCCGCCTTTCAGCCCGTCCAGATCGGTCGCGTCGTCATCGACGCCGGCGATCAGATAGGATTGATAAAGCGGCTTCCCGTTCCAGACCGGTGCGCCCAGCAAGCTAAGCTCGGCGCTGTGCTGCAGATAGGGATAACCGCAGGTCCAGGCGGCATCGACCGAGCCGTCCAGCAAGGCGCCACTGATTTCCTGATAGGTGCGGCGCTGGACAAGTTCGATGTCCTGGCCCATCGCGACGGCCAGCGCCGATTGCAGGGCAGCGATCACCTCGGCATCGTTGTCCAGAAAAACCGGGGTCAGGGCAAAGCGGAAGGTGGCCTTGGTCTGCGCATTCACGCAAGGTGCCGCCAAAGTGACCGCACCCATTATCATCATTCTGCGAGAGACGAGCATTCCTCTCTCAACCCCCTGAACGTATTGGTCGCCCATGCCATACCTAGCATGGCGAAATCGAGGTTGCATATGCTCGAAGATATCGTTAATCGACGATTAACGATATTGAGATGAGTTTGAGGCGATGCAGAAAGATGAAGACACATTGGCCACGCTGGCCAAGGCTTTGGCGCACCCTGCCCGGATCCGCATACTGCGGCTGTTGCTGGCCAGGCCGGGCTGCATCGGTGGCACCATCGTGGATAAGGTAGGCTTGGCCCAGTCCACCGTCTCGGAACATCTGCGCATCCTCAAGGCGGCTGGCGTCATCACCGGCGAGATCGACGGCCCGCGCACCTGCTATGCGCTGAACCCGCAGACGCTTGGCCCGCTCGCCGGCTTCATTGCGACCCTGACCCCGCCACCGGGCGGCGCCTTCTGCCTGACCGACGAGGGAGCTTCGGCATGAGCCTGTTCGAGCGATGGCTGACCCTCTGGGTCTTTCTCTGCATCGTTGCCGGTATTGCCTTGGGAACGATGCTGCCGGGCCTGTTCGGGGTGCTGGCCGACCTGCAATTCGCGTCGGTCAACCTGGCGGTGGCCGTGCTGATCTGGGCGATGGTCTATCCGATGATGATCGCCATAGATTTCTCGGCGTTGAAGAATGTCGGCCAGACATCGAAAGGGCTGGTCGTCACGCTGACCATCAACTGGCTGATCAAGCCCTTTACCATGGCCCTGCTGGCGGTGCTGTTCTTCAAGCATCTCTATGCAGGCCTGACCACACCGACCGAGGCCGACCAGTACATCGGCGGTCTGATCCTGCTGGGTGCGGCGCCCTGCACGGCGATGGTCTTCGTCTGGTCGCAGCTCACCCGCGGCGACCCGAACTTCACGCTGGTGCAGGTCTCGGTCAACGACCTGATCATGGTGGTGGCCTTCGCGCCGATCGTCGCCTTCCTGCTGGGCGTCACCGATATTTCGGTGCCGTGGGAAACGCTGATCCTGTCGGTCATCCTTTACATCGTGATCCCGCTGATTGCGGGCTGACCAACGAGGACGGCGACGTGATCATCGACCGCGAGGGACATCGCCTTGTCTGAGACGCCCAATATCACCGACGACCTGTTCCCCGGCATCGACCGGGACCGGCTGCTGGCCCCGGCCACGACCACCCATCCGCCACGGATACTGATCCTTTATGGCTCGCTGCGGGCGCGCAGCTTCTCGCGCCTGTCGGCCGAGGAGGCCGGGCGCATCCTGACCCGACTTGGCGCCGAGGTGCGGTTCTTCAATCCGTCGGGCCTGCCGCTGGTGGATGACGGCGTCGATGCCAGCCATCCCAAGGTGGCCGAGTTGCGCCAGATGGTGACCTGGTGTGAAGGCATGGTCTGGTCCAGCCCCGAACGACACGGCGCCATGAGCGGGTTGATGAAGACGCAGATCGACTGGATTCCGCTGTCCGACGGCGCTGTCCGTCCGACGCAGGCCAAAAGGCTGGCCGTGATGCAGGTCTCGGGCGGCTCGCAAAGCTTCAATGCGGTCAATCAGATGCGCATCCTTGGCCGCTGGATGCGGCTGTTGACCATCCCCAATCAATCCTCGGTGCCGAAGGCGTTTCAGGAATTTGACGAGGCGGGTCGGATGCGCCCGTCGCCTCTTTACGACCGCATCGTGGACGTGATGGAGGAGTTGATCAAGTTCACCCTGCTGACCCGCGATCGCAAAGATTACCTGGTTGACCGCTATTCCGAGCGAAAGGAAAGCGCCGAGGCGCTGATGCAACGTGTGAACCTGAGCTCCGCGACCTGAGGCGGCGGAGTTAGGTCGTGTTGACAAAAGGGATTCCCCTTGGGCTTGGGGCATGATTCAAGCTGGCATCTGCGATGGAGACCAGCTTGGCACGAGACCTTATGTCGGACGAGGAGTGGGCGTTCTTTGAGCGCTTCATCTTCGCCGTCCGCGCCCCGAACGGGCGCAAGCCCACCAACCACCGCCTCGTTCTTGATGGCATATTCTGGATCGCACGCACCGGTGCGCCATGGCGGGACCTACCTGCCGAGTTCGGCAAATGGTCAAGCGTCTATCGGCAGTTCCGGCGCTGGACGCTGGCAGGCCTGTGGGAGGAAATCATGGATGCCCTGAACCAGAGCGGAGCCGTGCCAAGCGCCCTGCAAATGATCGACAGCACCGTGATCCGTGCCCACCATCAGGCAGCGGGCGCTAAAGGGGGACTCCGCGACAAGGTTTCGGCCGTTCTCGAGGTGGCTTTACGACCAAGATCCACCTTCTGGTCAACGCGCACGGGCTACCTATGAGAACAGAGATCACGCCGGGCCAGACGTCGGACTATCTCGGCTTCGATCTGGTGATGGTGGATAATCTGCCCCGCCCGAGCGTGCTGCTCGCAGATCGCGGCTACGATGCAGACAAGATCAGAGACGGCATGGAGGCGCGCAACGTCCTGCCCGTGATACCGATGCGCAAGTCCCGCAAAAAACGGATTGGTGTCGATCGTTCGCTGTATCGCCTGCGCAATCTGGTCGAACGCTGCTTCAACAAGCTCAAGAACGCCAGGCGTGTCGCGACCCGCTACGACAAGACGGCGGAAAGCTTTCTCGGCTTCATTGACATCACGTCGATCCGCCTCTGGCTCCGTCATTTGTCAACATGACCTAG
>NZ_VKDF01000046.1 GCF_007096355.1 Paracoccus sp. M683
GAAGCACCCAATCTGATCCCGAACTGCGTTGCGACGATACTCTATCAGTCTCGTCCCGAGCTTTCCCGCATGGAGCCCGCAAATCGTTCCGAGATGCCGTTCAACGCCGGTCCCCGGCCCGGGCGGAACGCCCCATGCTCCTGTGGGTCGGGCCGCAAATACAAGCAATGTTGCGGTCGGAACTGACCGATCGCCCAAGTCTCTCACGGCCCAAAGCTGCCAGTCGGTCTCTGACTGGCGCTGCGGTGCAGCTTCCCCAGACCGGACGTTCGTGCCTGGCGCAGCGAGATCGCGCAGGCAAAGTCTGCTATGCGGACGAAGTGGACGTTCCTGTGTGCGGCTCGCGCAGAATGATGATAGGAAGGCGGGTATACTGAGAGCGAGGCACTGAATGTGATCCCGATTGGCCTGCCATCCTATGAGTTCCTCCTCATTCGCTTGGCCTATCTTGCGGCCACGCTGATCTGGGTGGCGTGGGCGTTGCGACTTGCTTTTGGGGAGAGGGCCGAATGGCGGCTGAGGACTTGGCGTGGGCCAATCTTTTTTCTCCTTGGGGGGAGTGCCTTCTACTCGACCTGGTCGGTTTACGACCTGAACAGAGAGCTTAAGGCCCATGTCGCCCAGCAACAGGCGGATTACCATCCGGTTTTGGACAGACGGCAGAGACTTGGCGGCATAGATATGCCCCTTGGCACCAAGTTGAATTTGGCGGTGGCGCGTGAACTCGGATCTTTTCAACGTGCCGAATTTCCACATTCGATATCTGTTGGTGGGGTCAATGCCCTTCTTGCGGAGCGCTATCTGAGCATTCACACCGATGATGCTTATCAGACGGCGGGCTATACGCCGCAGAACCTTCGCCTGACGGGGGTGGGGATCAGCATGCAAGCCGGCTGGATCTGCGATGCAAGCGAAGTGATTGTCTTGGAGACGCATCCTGACGGCGCACCGAAGGCCTTCCAAAGCTGCAGCGCGGCTGGCGGTAATCTGATCGAAGGCAAAGCCCTGCCAAACGGGGCCGAGATTATTGCGAGCGAGGGAAGCCTATTTCTTGACGGGCGACGCGGCCTCGATCGGTGGCTGATCCATCTGCCGAAAGAAGGGGCTCTTCAGCTTAAGGGGGGTGAACAAATAGGTGGCGCCATATTGCTGGACGGTGATCGCAAGGTGATCAAAAGCATACCGCAGTAAGAGCGCGCTAACGGGTCGAATGACCACTAGGGGCTCCTTGCGTATATGCTGTTGCGCCGCCCTGGCGCCTGCTATGCGGACGAACTTGCCATTCGCCGCTCACGGCGAGATACCTTGCCAGAGCAAGGGATATGGAGAAAGACGATGCCTCAGGCGGTGAACTTGGCGGCAAAGCTCGCGACATTCGATGAAAAATGGTCACCGCGCACGGTCGCAACCTTCAACGGTCATGACGTCATGGTGGTGAAGGTAGAGGGAGAGTTCAGATGGCATTCGCATGCAGACACAGATGACTTCTTCCTTGTTCTTTCAGGTGAAATCGACATCCAGCTCAGGGACGGGTCCGTCACTTTGAAAGGAGGAGAGATGTTTGTGGTCCCTAAAGGTGTCGAACATTGTCCATTCGCCCGTAAGGAAGCGCATCTTTTGCTCATTGAGCCAACCGGAACCCCTAACACTGGGGATGCCGGGACTGCCGCAGAGCGTAAAGTCATCTGATCGACCGTCGGATAAGGGCTCGATGCGGTCATGCGGCGGTGCGGCAGGCCGTGTGACCATCCTGGCAGAGCGACATAGCACGCCCGGCCCAAAACTGCCAGTCGGTCTTTGATTGGCGCTGCGGTACAGCTTCCCTAGACCGGACGTTCGTGCCTAGCGCAGCGAGATCGCGCAGGCGAAGTCTGCTTTGCGGGACGGAGTGGACGTTCACACTATCTATCCGATGATGCTTTGCAGCATCATCACCGACCTAGCGGGCGGATATGGGTTGCGCAGCAGGGCAAGCGTGCTGTCGATGCCCTTTGCGGATGGAATGCTGGACATCGATTATTTCCCCGTAACGTTTTCTTCTCGGTGGTTACGTTCGGGCTTGTTCTGCGCCGAGCGGAAGCTGTCCCAGAACAGCAGGACTGCACCGCAGAAAATCGCCACATCCGCAAGATTGAAGGACGGCCAGTGGTATGTTCCGTAATGGAAATCCAGAAAGTCTGGGACGGCCCGATAACGCAGCCGGTCGAGGACATTGCCGAGCGCGCCGCCGATGATCAGACCGAGAGCGGCAGCCGTCAGCCTGTCCGGCGCGCGCCACAACCAGATCAGCAGCCATGCCACGATTACGGCAGCAAGTGCGATGAGACCCCACCATGGCACGATCCCGCCCAACATACCGAAGCTGACGCCATCGTTCAGAACCCGCACGAGATTGAGAAAGGGCAGAACCTCGACTCCGCGCTCAAGCGCCGGTGTGTTCAGGGCAAGCGCCTTGGTGCCGTGATCGAGACCAAAGGCTGCGATCGCGCAAAGCCCGCCCAGAAAGCGGCTATTCATGCCGGCGCCTTCAGATCGGCCCGCGCGTCGCGGATGATCGCCCATGACGAGTGCAGGAACAGCCCGGCGATACCGAAAGCGACGATGAGGTCTGGCCATGCGCTGCCCAGCCACGCCACAAGACCGGCGGCAACGACGACCGCCGCATTACCGATGGCGTCGTTGCGCGAGAAGAGCCAGACGGCCCGCATGTTCGCGTCGCCCTTGCGGAACCGCAGCAGTGGCAGAACGGAGATGGCGTTGACGACAAGGGCGATCATGCCAAGCAGGCCCATGAGACCTGCATCCGGCGTCGTCTGTTCGGAGACCCGGACGATGGTCGTGCCGAGGACGCCAAGACCGAGGAGCCCGAGGAAGATGCCTTGGATCAGAGCCGACCGTGCCCGCCAAGCGAGGCTCCAGCCGATGGCCAGCAGGCCGAGGAAGGTGATCGCGCCATCGCCGATGAAATCGAGCGCATCGGCCTTCACGGCCTGCGATCCGGAAATGAAACCGCCGATCATTTCGAGGACCCCGTATCCCACGTTCAGGATCACGACGATCCAGAGGGCGCGGCGGTAGGCCGGGTCCTGATGGGCAGGATTCGGCGGAATGTCTTCATCGCCATCGATCCGGTCGAAGCCATAGCCTGTCACCGCGACTGCCTTTTCGATGTCCGGCAGGCGCGCTTCGGGGGCATTCAGTGTCATGATGTGAGTTGCGGCCGACACCTTCACATCGCCGGGCGCGACTCCGGCCGACTGTGCCGCCCGCTCGATCTGTGCGGCATCCTTGGCGCAGTCCATACCGGAAACCCGGTAACGGACGGGCGGGGCATCTGCCGTCAATCCGGCACTTTCGGTGTTGGCCATGGTCGCGCTATTCCTGCTAGGATGAATCAAAGAACAACATATCAGCGAGGAGTGATATGGCGCAATTCGTCGATGACCGCAAGAGCGCAACCATCGAGCGACGGGCGAAGCTGTTTCGCGGCTTCGCGGACCCGAGCCGCCTGGCCATCCTCGGTGCACTTTGTAACGAGCCATTGGCCGTTCACGAGCTCGTCGAGCGGACGAAACTATCGCAACCCAACGTCTCCAACCATCTGAGGTGCCTGCTGGAGTGCGGGCTTGTCGCCAGCGATCGCCATGGGCGTTTCATCCGCTACCGTATCAGCAGCCCGCGCATCACGGTCCTTCTGAACGATGTGGACGCACTTCTCGACGTGGTCGCAGAGGGTGTTGAGGCGTGTGACAATTATCGTGAGGCGTGAGTCAGAACGGACGGCCGGTCGACTCGGCGCAGATCGGTTGGAAAGATGTCGTCCGTGTGCAGGGTCCGACCGAAATCCTGCTGAGGTTCGACAAGCTGGCTTCGGAAGAGACACCATTCATGTATCACTGCCACATCCTCGAACACGAGGATGCGGGCATGATGGGGCAGTTTACGGTCACATAACAGGACCCCACCCGCTCG
>NZ_VKDF01000047.1 GCF_007096355.1 Paracoccus sp. M683
TCATGGCAAATCAAAAATCTCGCATTATCGGCGCCTGATCGGCCACCTGCATTTATCCGATCCGTCGGCTAATATCCCGATCCCAATCGAACGGTTGGTCAATATTGCACAGCGACAGGGTGGCAGATCTGCGTGCCGATTGAGGTCTGAGCGCCCGTAGCAGTGGGATCGAGGAGTGCGAGATGGCGGACCCACACTGATCTCCTGACATCCCAGACGGATCTTGCGCCTGTCTGCGACAGAAGCACGCTCCGCTTGGCAGGAATTGCCGCGAAATCTGGCCAAAGCCCCCCCCGCTCATCGGCCGAACTGCTCAGGCAAGGCTTACGGTTTTTCAACTGTTCACTCTTGAATGAGAGAGAATGGCATCCATATACCATCCATATGGATGGAGAAACGCATGGCAAAAGTCATCGCCCTTCGCGACAAGGTTCCCGACAGCGAGAAGATCACGATCAATCTCGGCTATGTGGACCTTGGGCGCATCGACCTTCTGGTGCAGGAAGGATTCTACTCCAACCGTAGCGATTTCATCCGCACTGCGATCCGCAGCCAGCTCAACACACATGCTGATACGGTCACCAAGACGATCGAGAGGCATACAATGGAGCTTGGTCTGCGTGACTATTCACGTCAGGACCTCGAGGATCTTCGCACCGCCGGAGAGGTCTTGCACGTCAAAGTCGTGGGCCTTGCTCGCATCAGCCCGGACGTGACGCCCGAACTTGCCCTGCAGACCATCGGCTCGATCACAGTGCTCGGCGTCCTGCAGGCCAGCGCCGAAGTTCGCAAAGCCCTTTCCGACCGCATTCTTTGACCAACGCTTCAAACGGGACATCATCATGAAATTCTTCAACGCCGACGCGCTACGTCAGGTGATGGGCAGTGTCGATCCGTCCTCTGTCGAGGATCTGGTCGCGAAAACTCTCTCTCGGCATGGGCTCATGCCCGGTCAGGGGCCCACCACGCCTCAGGTCCGCGCGCCAATGGCCGATCTGATGGCCAGCCTGAGGTCCACCGCCAGCAACGAGGAACCTTTCGACCTGAGCTGCCCGGAAGGGGCCAGCTTCACGACCGAGACATTCCGCTGCGCCGAAGGAAGCCGTGAATACCTGATTTACGTTCCTTCATCTGCCAAAGATGCTCCGACGGGAATCCTGCTGATGCTGCATGGATGCACGCAAACGCATTGCGACTTCGCCACAGGGACCAAGATGAATGTTCTGGCAGAGCGGGACGGATTCATCGTGATCTACCCGCAGCAAGCGCGTGGAGAAAATGCGCAATCCTGCTGGAACTGGTTCCGCCGTGGCGATCAGATGCGAGACCGCGGTGAGCCAGCGATTCTGGCGGGCCTGACCCGGCAGGCAATGCAGCGCCATGGCGTGCCATCGGAGAGGACATTCGTTGCCGGCCTATCGGCGGGGGCCGCGATGGCAGTGATCTTGGGTCAAACCTATCCTGACATTTTCGCCGCAGTCGCTGCCCATTCCGGTTTACCCTTCGGTGCGGCGAAAGACGTGCCTTCGGCTTTTGCCGCGATGGCGGGGCAAGCCATGACCAGCGCAGTCCAATGCGGGCATTCAGCCCCAAGAACGATTGTTTTTCATGGAATGGAAGACAAAACAGTGCATCCGATCAATGCCGAACGGATCATCGAGCAGGTGAACGCATCCGGACCCTACCAAACCTTGGTGACAGATGAATCCGGGAAGGCAGCGGGTCGATCTTTCAGACGCAGGATTACCATGGCAGCGGATGGGAAACTCCTGTCGGAAGTCTGGGTCATCAATGGCCTCGGCCATGCCTGGTCTGGTGGCGATCATCGCGGCTCCTATACTGATGTGGCCGGGCCGGATGCGAGCGCCGAAATGGTCCGATTTTTCTTTTTGGAAGGTGGGTGAGCCGA
>NZ_VKDF01000048.1 GCF_007096355.1 Paracoccus sp. M683
GTAAGCGGTCGCAGAACAGCACGGTCAGCTTAGCTTGACGGCTTGAAGTTCCACGGCAGCAGGTCGTCGAGGCGGCTTTGAGGGTGGCCGTTGGCAATCGCGGTCAAGGTGGCCCTTAGATATTCGAAGGGCTCGACGCCGTTGATTTTGCAGGTCTCGATGAGGGACGCGATGCGGCCCCATGCGACACCGCCTTCGTCGTGACCGGCGAAGAGGGCGTTCTTGCGATTAAGGGCGATGGGTCGGATCAGGTTTTCGACCCTGTTGGAGTCGATCTCGACGCGGCCGTCGGTCAGGAAGGTCTGCAAGCCGTCCCATTGGTTATGGATGTAGGTCAGCTTTTCGCCCAGCCGGGATTTGGCGGAGATTTTCCGACGCTGTGCCTGAAGCCATTCGCCGAAGGCTGCCACCAGCGGCACAGTGCGAGCCTGACGGGCGGACAGGCGTTGGCCGGGCGAGATGCCGCGGATGTCGGCCTCGACGGCATAGATTTCGGCGATCTGACGCAGGCCCTCGGCGGCAATCTCCGAGCCATCGCGGTCGAAGACCTCCTTCAGCTTGCGCCTGGCATGCGCCCAGCAATGGGCCACCCGAATGGGGACGCCGCCTTTGCGCAAGGGTTTGGTCAGCCGGTTGTAGCCAGTGTATCCATCGACTTGCAGGATACCGTCGAAGCCGGTCAGGAAGGTTTCTGCATGTTCGCCCGCACGGCCGGGAGCATAGAAGTAGACCACGCCGGGCGGATCCTCGCCGCCCCAGGGGCGGTCATCGCGGGCGAGCGCCCAGAGATATCCGGTCTTGGTCGTCCCGCGCCCCGGGTCCAGCACCGGGGCGGTAGTTTCGTCCATGAACAGCTTGCCGGATCGTTTCAGATGCTCGGCCAACCGGTCCACCACCGGTTTCAGATGGAACGCCGCCTTGCCGACCCAGTCGGCCAGCACCGCGCGGTGCAGATCAAGGCCCGCCCGCGCCAGGATCTGGCTTTGCCGGTATAATGGCAGATGATCTGCATATTTGCTGACCAGCACATGGGCGAGCGTGGCCTCGGTCGGCAGCCCGCCAGCGATCAGATGCGAGGGTGCCGGGGCCTGCGTCACCCCGTCTGTGCAGGTCCGGCAAGCATATTTCGGGCGCACAGTGACGATGACGCGCAGTTGCGCTGGCACGATGTCCAGGCGCTCCGAGCGATCTTCCCCGATCTTGTGCATGACACCGCAGCCGCAGGGGCAAATCAGGCTGTCAGGCTCGATGATTTCCTCAATGCGCGGCAATGCAGCCGGCAGATTGCCGATGGTGCGCTTTGGCGCGGGCCTGGTTGCCCCGCCGCCCCCTTTGGCGGAACGGGTTTCTTTCTCGGTCTCGACCTCGGCCAGCGCGATGGACAAGTCTTCGAAGGCCAGCTGCCGCTCGTCCTCGGACAGCTTTTCCGACCGTTTGCCATGCAGGGCATGGTTCAGTTCGGCGATCAGATGCTCTTGCCGCCGGGTGATGTCCGTCAGCACTGCCACCTGATCCATCAACGCCAAAACCGCCGCGCGTTGCGCGGCAGGAATGGCGGAAAGGTCAAGGATGGGGGCAGCCTGCATGGGCTGGATCTATCACAAACCTCCAGTAAAAACACGCAAAATCAAGCTGATGATTCATTCTGCCGCAGCCGGTGGACGGGTCTCCAGCGCCTTTACCCGGCGCCAGTCGAGACCGGAAAACAGCGCCTCGAACTGGGCATGGTTCAGCGCCATCACCCCGTCCTTGATGGCAGGCCAGGTAAAGGTCGCATCCTCCAGCCGCTTATAGGCCATCACCAGACCCGTGCCGTCCCAATACAAGAGCTTCAACCTGTCCGCCCGGCGCGAGCGGAACACAAAGACCGTGCCGGTAAACGGATCCTTGCGCAGCACCGATGACACCAGCGCCGCCAAACCATCATGGCCCTTCCTGAAGTCGACGGGCTGTGTCGAGACCAGAACCCGCACACGATTGGAGGGAAACATCATGACCGCAATCCGATCGCCAGCATGATCTCGGCAATGCGTGCGGCAGGCGTGGCGCCATCCAGCCGGATGGTCATCTGGCCTACAGCAATCTCGATGGCTCCAGTATCTGGCGCTTCGGACTTGCCCGACGGACCTGAAAGAACCGGAACAGGGGCGGAAAGGCCCCGGTCAGGCAGCACGATCGGCGCAAAACAAAAGCCGTCATCCGCGTCTGCAGGCAAAACCAACCGGCCATCCCGCGCCCAACCGCGCCATTCCGACAGATGGTTCGCCCGAAGCCCATACCGCGCCGCGACCGCGTTCACCGTCGCCCCCGGCTTCAGGCTCTCGGCCACGATCCGCGCCTTGATTTCATCCGGCCAGCGACGCTGCCCGTTCGGCCGGATGTCCACCCCATAGTCCCTGAGAAACTCCACCGTAGTCGCCATCGCGAAACTCCCGCCCAATCTCCATCAGGCGCGAAATCTCAGGTCACGTGAAAATGCGGAAGGTGGGGCACAGGCGACGCTTAC
>NZ_VKDF01000049.1 GCF_007096355.1 Paracoccus sp. M683
CTCTGATGATGTAACCGCCCCCCGACGGCATCGATGTGCCATGGTGGGATCGTCACAATCCATTAGGGAGGCGGTCATGTCGGAGATTACTACAATCGGCCTGGATCTGGCAAAGAATGTGTTCCAGCTTCATGGTGCCGATCAATCTGGAAAGGCTGTTCTGCGCAAGAAGCTGCGGCGCGATCAGGTTCTGGCCTTTTTCTCAACGCTCCCATCTTGTGTTGTCGCCATGGAAGCTTGTGGTGGCGCGCATTTCTGGGGGCGTGAGATAGGCAAGCTAGGCCATGACGTGCGGCTGATCCCGCCGGCCTATGTGAAGCCCTTCGTGAAGCGGCAAAAAAATGATGCCGCCGATGCCGAAGCGATTTGCGAAGCGGCCCAAAGGCCGACGATGCGCTTCGTGCCGGTGAAGAGCGAAAAGACCCAGGGCTCAGCCATGGTCTTTCGGGTCCGCGAAGTGCTGATCCGTCAGCGCACCCAGCTCATCAACGCGTTTCGTGGTCACCTAACGGAATTCGGTCAGGTCGTGCCGCAGGGCCCATCCAACGTCCAGAAGCTGATCAGGATCGTCGAGGATCAGACTTGCGGGCTGCCTTCCGAGGCAATGGCGACCCTGCAGGTTCTGATCCTCTCACTTCGCCATCTGGAGGCAGAGATCACAAAGCTTGATGCAGAGATCGCGCGCCGTGCCAAAGAAGATGATCTGGCCAGGCGGCTGATGACGATCCCTGGCATCGGGCCACTGATCGCCACGGCCTTTGCAACACTGGCGCCAGCAGCCGAGACCTTCCACAAAGGCNGAGGATCAGACTTGCGGGCTGCCTTCCGAGGCAATGGCGACCCTGCAGGTTCTGATCCTCTCACTTCGCCATCTGGAGGCAGAGATCACAAAGCTTGATGCAGAGATCGCGCGCCGTGCCAAAGAAGATGATCTGGCCAGGCGGCGGCAGTGTCCCGGGTGGTGGTGTAGGAGGCCGCGCGCGGAGCCTTCGGCGTAGCGCAGCGCGCGGCCGCGGGTGACGCTGGCGGCTATCGCCGATCTTCGGAGAAGGTTTGGGTTGCGAGACCTGAAACCGACAACGGAGACGACGATGACCGAAGAGAGAATGGCGCTGATCGAGCTGGTTGAGAAGCAGGCCGACGGCGATCTTGTGCGCGAGATGCTGGCCTTTGCGGCCGAACGGATCATGGAAGCCGAGATCGAGGCCCGGACGGGTGCAGCCAAGGGTGCACGAACGCCGATGCGGGAGGTTCAGCGCAACGGATACCGTGACCGCGACTGGGATACCCGGGCCGGGCGGATCGCGCTGGAGATCCCCAAGCTGCGCAAGGGCAGCTATTTCCCCAGCTTCCTGGAGCCGCGCCGCACGGCGGAGAAGGCCTTGGTGGCCGTCATCCAGGAGGCCTACGTCCATGGTGTCTCGACGCGCTCGGTCGACGATCTGGTCAAGGCCATGGGCGCGGGCGGCATGTCGAAGAGCCAGGTCAGTCGCCTCTGCGCCGAGATCGACGAACGAGTGAACGCCTTCCTCTCCCGGCCTCTGGAGGGCGCGTGGCCCTATCTCTGGCTGGACGCCACATACCTCAAGGTCCGGGAAGGCGGGCGCATCATCAGCAAGGCGGTGATAATTGCGGTGGCGGTCAACGAGGACGGCAAGCGCGAGGTTCTGGGTGTCGCCACCGGGCCATCCGAAGCCGAGACCTTCTGGACCGAGTTCCTACGGTCCCTGGCCGACCGGGGCCTGCGCGGCGTGAAGCTGGTGATCGCCGACGACCACAAGGGCCTGCGGGCTGCGGCACGTCGGGTCTTCAACGCCACCCACCAGAGGTGCCGCATTCACTGGATGCGCAACGCCCTGGCTCACGCTCCGGCCAAGCAGCGCACCGCCGTGGCGGCGATGCTGAAGACGATCTTCGCACAGGAGACCCGGGCCGAGGCTGAAGCCCAGTGGGAGATCGTGGCCGACGCGCTCCGCGAAAAGCAGCCCAAGCTCGGGGCCCTGATGGATGCCTCCCGTGACGACGTGCTGGCCTACATGTCCTTCCCACGCGAGCACTGGACCCAGATCGCCAGCACGAACCCGCTGGAGCGGGTGAACCGCGAGGTGAAGCGGCGCGCCGACGTCATCGGCATCTTCCCCAACGACGAGGCCATCATCCGCCTCGTCGGCGCGCTGATGCTCGAGACCAACGACGAATGGGCGGTCGCCAGGCGCTACATGTCGCTTGAAACGCTTGGCCGCGTGACCGAAAATCCAACCGTCAGGCTGCCCGCCGTGGCTACCTGATCAGGCCCTGACCTCTCCGAAGGTCGGCGCTCCTACACCACGGCGTGGGACACTATCCCAGGCGGCTGATGACGATCCCTGGCATCGGGCCACTGATCGCCACGGCCTTTGCAACACTGGCGCCAGCAGCCGAGACCTTCCACAAAGGCCGGGATTTTGCCGCATGGTTAGGCCTCGTGCCCCGACAACACTCGACAGGTGGTAAGCAGCGGCTGGGGGCTACAACGAAGATGGGTGAGAGATCGCTGCGACGCTTGCTGATCATCGGCGCCAACAGCGTAATCATCAAACGGAATGTGCATGCTGGCGCAAAGCACGGAACATGGCTGAGCGACATGGTCGGCCGTAAGCCAACTATGCTGGTGCGGGTCGCACTGGCAAACAAGATGGCGCGGATCGTATGGGCCCTGATGGCCCGCGGTGGTGTTTACAAGGCTCCGGCACCGACGATGTAAGTCGTCAAAAGCCGCGAGACGTCGGAGCGGAAGAGGGCAAGGAGACCTTTGGCGAAACGGTCGTGAGACAGGATCAGGAAAACCAGTTGTGCAACACGTGCCATCGAGCACGCGGCTTTGATTTGGACCTGATCTGCGAACACCATAGTGGCCCGCGGCATGAGATGGCCGCATCAAAGGCCGGATACATGTCAGCACCCGACTACGCGCCAAAAAGATCCCAAATACCCTCTTGCGCAAGGGGCGGTTATACATGTTGCACAAATC
>NZ_VKDF01000005.1:0-269769 GCF_007096355.1 Paracoccus sp. M683
TGGGCGATGGAGGCGCCGGCCTCGAAGGCGGCATGGGTCGATTCGATCTGTTCCGCAACGGTGATCGGGACCGCTGGGTTGTTCGACTTGGTCGGAAGGCTGCCCGTGATGGCAACACAGATAATGCAGGGCGTGGTCATTGCGATGCCTCAGATATCAAAGAATACGGTTTCGTCATCGCCTTGCAGGCGGATGTCGAAGCGATAGACAGGGGTGCCGTCGCGATCTTCGCGTTTCGCGATCAGCGTGGCGCGGCGCTTTTCCCATTCGACCAGATTGATGACCGGGTCGTTCGCGTTCGCCTCGGCCTCGTCGCTGAAATACATCCGCGTGTTCAGCCCGATATTGATGCCGCGCGCGACGATCCACAGGTTCATATGCGGTGCCATCAAGCGACCATAGCGGCCCATGACCGCGCCGGGCTTGACCGTGTCAAAACCCCATTTCCCGGTGTCGAAATCGGTGATGACGCGGCCCCAGCCACGAAAGCCGTCCTCGACCTGGCCGCCGCCCTCGGGATGGGCGTAATGGCCGTCGGCATTGGCCTGCCAGACCTCGATCAGCACGTCCTTGACCGGGCTGCCAATGCCGTCGATCACCAGCCCCTCGACCCGGATCCGCTCGCCCTTGGCATTCGGCCCGGCAATATCCCAGCCCAGCTCTTCGCGGTAGATGTCAAAGCCGGCAGCGCCCGGCGCAAGGCCGATATGGACATATGGACCAGCGGTCTGCGAGGCGCTTTCACGAAGATAATCAAGCTTTTGTGTCATGGCTCAGTTCCCCTCCGGCCGGTTCTCGAAATAGGTCGAACGCCGCCCGCGCAGCACGATGTCGAACTTGTAGGCGATGCTGTCCAGCGGCACCGTCGCGTTCATGTCCAGCCTGGCGGTCAGCTGCTGGATGGCATCCGCATCGGGAATCGTGGCCACGATAGGGCAGATCGGGATCAGCGGGTCACCTTCGAAATACAGCTGGGTGATCAGGCGCTGGCTGAAGGAATGGCCAAAAACCGAGACATGGATATGTGCCGGACGCCAGTTGTTCACCCAGTTACGCCAGGGATAGGCGCCGGGCTTGATGGTGCGGAACACATAGCGCCCCTGATCGTCGGTGATCGTGCGCCCGCAGCCGCCGAAATTCGGGTCCAGCGCGCCCAGATAGGTATCCTTCTTGTGGCGATAGCGGCCGCTGGCATTGGCCTGCCAGATCTCGACCAGCGTATTGGGCACCGGACGGGCGTTTTCATCCAGCACCCGGCCATGAAGAATGATCCGCTCGCCCACCGGGTCGCCGGATTTGGCATAGTTGCGGATCAGGTCATTGTCGATCGGGTCGATATCGCCATGGCCAAAGGTGGGGCCGGTGATTTCGCTGGCCGATTGCTGCAACGAGATCATTGAATAGCGCGGGCTGCGCGCCACCGAGGTCTTGTAGTCGGGGGTCAGCGCGGGCGGGTGCAGGCGCCGGTCACGTTGATAATATTCACCTTGGGTCATTGGTCATCCTCCCCATTTACCTTGGCTGCGTCCATTTCGGCATAGGTCTGTCGCGCCAGTTTCAGCGCATGATTGGCGCGCGGCACGCCAGCATAGATGGCGACATGCTGGAACGCCTCGGCCACGTCGCGGCGGCTGGCACCCGTGCGGGCGGTGGCGCGGATATGCATCGGGATTTCCTCGAAATTCCCGGTCGCGGCCAGCAATGCCAGCGTCAGCATGGACCGCTCGCGCAAGCTGATCGCATCGCTGGCCCAGACCGTGCCCCAGGCCCCTTCGGTGATCATCTGCTGGAAGGGCGCGTCCAGATCGGTCTTGGCGGCCTCGGCCCGGTTCACATGGGCATCGCCCAGAACCTTGCGGCGGATGGCCATGCCGGCATCATGGCGCGATGGCGATTTGTCTTGCATCAGAAATCCTCCTGTTCATAACATATCCGCCATGAAGCGGCAGGAATAATGCAAAATGAGGCGATTTTCATAACCGTATGATTATGCATCCTGGGGTCAAATTGCGGCACCTGCGCGCCTTTGCCGCCATCGCTGATGAAGGCAGCCTGTCCGCCGTCGCCCGCGCGCAGGGCGTCAGCCAGCCCGCGATCAGCCGCACGCTGGCCGAGCTTGAGGCCCTGTTGGGCGCCCCGCTGTTTCACCGCGAAAATCGCCGCCTGATCCTGACCCCGCAGGGCGCGGTCTTTCGCCGCCATGTGCATCTGGCCTTGCAGGCGCTGGATGCGGGGGCTGCGGCGACCCGGCCCGGCGCGACCGGCGGGGTGATCCGGGTGGGCATCCTGCCCACGGCGGCCACGCGCCTGTTCCCGCGCGTGGCGCTGCGCCTTCGCGAGATCGCCCCGGAGCTGCTGCTGAAGATCGAGACCGGGCCGCATACCTATCTGGTCCGCATGTTGCGCGACGGGCAGATCGACCTGATGGTGGGCCGGATGCCGGATGCGGATCAGACGGCGGGTCTGGCCTTCCAGCATCTCTACGAGGAAGAGGTTGTTCTGGTCGCCCGCGCCGGGCATCCCTTGGCCAGGCTTGCGCCGCGCGAGTTGCTGCGGCAGGTGCCGGTGGTGCTGCCGCCTGAAACCGCGATCATCCGCCGCCCGGTGAATGAATATCTGGCCGCGTTGAACCTGATCGGTCTGCGCCCCGCCTTCGAGACCGCCGCGCTGGCCATCGGGCGCGGCATTCTGGCGGCCTCGGACGCGGTCTGGTTCATCTCGCGCGGGGTGATCGAGGCGGAACTGGAACGCGGCGATCTGGTCGAGCTGCCGACCGGGGTGCGGTTCCTGTCGGGCGCCGTGGGGCTGACCTATCGCCAGTCGGGGGCGCCGGTGCCGGGGCTGGACCTGCTGATGCAGCTGGCGCAGGACGCGGCCCCGCATGGCTAGCGACGGGGCACGGCAGCGGGGCGGGCACCGCGTTTCTGTGCCGCGATGCGGAAGGGGGCGTTGGGGGCGCCGTAACCCTGATAGCCGTTCTCGCGCTGGATGATCTCGAAGAAGAAGCCACCGGGCTGGGTGTCCGAATAGAACTGGAAGAACCGGCCCCTGTCATCCTCGTCATAAAGCACATTCGCCTGGCGCATCCGGGCGACCAGATCGGCGGAAAGGCCGAACCGCGCCGCCACGTCGTCATAGTAATTCGCGCCGATCTGCAACACCGGAAAGCCGCGCTCGGACATGGTCTTGGCGCTGGCAAAGATGTCGTCGGTGGCCAGTGCGACATGCTGGACCGATGAACCAAAGCTGTCCGCAATAAAGCGCCCGGCCAAGGTGCCGCGCGCCTCGGCCCCGTTCAGGGTGACGCGCAGGCCCCCAGATTGCACGGCTTGCGACCGCACCAGACCGGCGGGATCGGCCACATCGACCATCGGCGCCTTCTGCGCCTCGAAGATCGAGGTGTAGAACAGTGACCAACTGAGCATTTCGTCATAGGCCATGGTCTGCGCGATATGGTCGATGCCGGTCAGGCCGGCGCCCGGCGGGGCGGGCTGGGTGGTGAAATCCACGTCCCAGATGCGGCCCAGATCGGAACTGCTGTCCAGAAACCGGATCATGCTGCCGCCGACCCCGCGAATGGCCGGGATCGTGAGTTCGCCCTTGGGGTTGGCCTGCGGATGGGGCCGCGCCAGCAGCGCCGTGGCCCGGTCGAAACCCGCCTGCGCATCGGGCATCATCAGCGCGATTTCCGAAACCGTGGTGCCATGCGCAACGTAAGAGCTGCCGGCAAACCCCTCGCTATCGGTATTGACCAGCACATTCGCGCCGCCCTGCCGCCACAGCGTTACGGGCTTGGATACATGCCGCCCGGCACGGGAAAAGCCCAGGGCGTGCAGCATGTTTTCCAGCGCCGGGGCGTCGGTATCCGAGGTGGCGAATTCGATGAACTCGATCCGTTGAACCTGCTCGGGGGCTGGGAAGGGGGGCAGGTCGACTGGCAGGGCAGGTTCCTCGCGCCGGACCTTGTCCATGGTGGCGATCAGGCTGCGATGGCCGTCCTGCGCGACCAGCCGGGGCAGGCCCGCGCGGAACTGGTCGTTGAAGATTTCCAGGCTCAGCGGCCCGTCATAGCCGGTGGCGGCGACGGCGCGCATGAAGCCGGATACGTCCAGATCGCCCTCGCCCGGCATGTTGCGGAAATGGCGCGACCAGTAAAGCAGGTCCATCGGGATCGCGGGTGCGTCGGCCAGTTGCACGAAAAAGATGCGGTCGCCCGGAATGCTGCGGATGCTGGCCGGGTCGATGCCGCGGCCAAGCGTGTGGAAACTGTCAAGGATCAGCCCGACATTCGGATGATCGGCGCGGCGCACGACCTCCCACGCGTCGCGGTGGTCGTTGATGTGGCGGCCCCAGCAAAGTGCCTCGAAACCGACGCGGACGCCGTGCTTCCGCGCCAACTCGCCCAGTTCGGCAAAGTCGTCAGCCATGCGGCTGATCCCGCCCAAAGCCTGCGGATGGACCGAGGAACAGACAAGGATCAGATCGGTGCCAAGCTGGTTCATCAGCTCGAACTTGCGTTCGGCGCGGGCGAAGGCGCGGGCGCGCAGGGGCTCGGGCAGGCCCTCGAAATCGCGGAAGGGCTGGAACAGGGTGATTTCCAGGCCCGCATCGCGGACCATGCGGCCCACATCCTGCGGGGCATGGTCCGAGGCGATGAAATCCTGCTCGAAGATCTCGATCCCGTCAAAGCCGGCCGCCGCGATGGCGTCCAGCTTTTCCGTGAATGTGCCCGAGATCGAGACCGTCGCGATCGAGGTTTTCATACCACTTCATCCGTTGTCAGAAGCTGATGGCGCAGGGCATCCGCGTCCAGCGGCAGGCCCGAGAACAGTTTCCAGGCATGGACGCCCTGAAAGAAGAACAATTCCCACCCGGATACGATCTTCAGCCCATGGGCTGCGGCTTCGGTCAGGAATTGCGTGTCGGGGGGCGTATAGACCGCGTCAAAGGCCCATTCCGTACCGGCAAGCGCCGCGCCGGCAATCGGCGTCCCTTCATATCCGACCATCCCGACAGGGGTGCAGTTGATGACGCCTTGGACGCCCCTCGCGGCCTCTTCGGCATTCTGATGCACCGTCACGACCATCGCCGGGGTGGCGCGGCGCAGGTCCTCGGCCAAAGCCTCGGCCTTGGCCATGTCGCGGTCGACCAGCCGCAGGCTTGAGGCGCCAAGGGCGATCAGGCCGAAGGCGACGGCGCGGCCGACGCCTCCGGTTCCGATCATCAGCACCGCTCCGGGCGGGGTCTCGCCGCGCACAAGGTGATAGGCTGCGACAAAGCCGGAATAGTCGGTGTTGTGGCCTTCGGGACCACTCGCCCCGAAGATCACCGTATTCACCGCCGCGATGGCCGCGACCAGCGGATCGTCGATCCGCACCTTTTTCGCCGCCCGTTCCTTATAGGGATAGGTGACGTTGATGCCGCGAAAATCGCCCGCCGCGCAATCGGCGAAAAGCTGGTCGAAGTCGCGCCCCATCTGCTGCGGCACCAGCCGGTCATAGGTGACGGCAACGCCGTTCTGGCGACCGGCCAGCGTTTGCAGCAAGGGCGTGCGCGATTTGGCGATATTGTCGCCGATCAGGCCCAGATGCAGGGTCGGGGCGGACATTACTGTGCCTCCTGGTTCTTGTTGCGCAGCAGTTTTGCCTTCAGCCGGGTCCATAGCGGGGTCTGGCTGAAGAAGATGAAAATCACCGCCAGAAACAGAGCCAGCGACAGGGGGCTGGTGAGGATGCCATGGAAAAAGCGGCCCAGATCCTCGCGTTCGGAAATGATCGCCCGGCGCCAGTTGTCATCCAGCAGCCGCGACAGGATCACGCCCAGAATGACGGGCCCAAGCGGATAGCCATAGCTGCGCATGAAATATCCCAGCACACCAAAGGCCAACATCCAATAGACATCGGTGATCGAGTTGTTGACGGCATAGGCACCGACCACCGACAGCAGCATGATCATCGGGATCAGCACGGCGCGCGGCATTTCCACGATCTTGGTGAACAGCCTGATGCCGGTCAGGCCGAAGATCAGCATGAAGAAGTTCGCGACGACCAGCGCGCCGACGATGAACCAGAACATGTCCGGCTGTTCCACCATCAGCATCGGGCCGGGGTTCAGCCCGTGGATGAACAGCGCGCCAATCATGATGGCGGTGACCGCATCGCCCGGAATGCCAAGCGTCATCATCGGGATGAAGGCCCCGCCCACGGCCGCGTTATTGGCGGTCTCGGGCGCGACCAGCCCCTCGATGGCGCCCTTGCCAAAGGGGCGCGAGGGCTTGCGGGTCACGCGCTTGGCGTGGTCATAGGCCATCAGCGCGGCGATATCCCCGCCCGTGCCCGGCAGCGCGCCGATGATCACCCCGATGGACGAGGTTTGCAGCGACAGGGGCAGGTATTTCTTGATCGTGCCAAAGCTGGGGACGATACGGCTGATCTTTTGCTTGACGGCGGCCGAGTCCAGGTGGTGCAACTGGGCCAAAGCCTCGGATACGCCGAACATGCCGATCATCACGGCGATGAAGGAAATCCCCGACTGCATCAAGGGCAGGTCATAGGTGAAGCGGCCGGTAAAGGTCAGCGGGTCCATGCCCACCATGCCGATCAGGATGCCGAAGGCGCCCGAGAAGATGCCCTTGACCAGGCTTTCACCCGACAGTGAACCGACCAGCAGAATGCCCAGGATCGCCAGCAACATATAGTCGCGCGGCTGGAATTTCAGCGCGAATTGTGACACCGACGGCGCGGCCAGCGCCAGCACGATGATGCCGATGAAACCGCCAAAGAAGGACATGACCGTGGTGATGCCGATGGCGGTGCCCGCCTCGCCGCGCTGCGCCATGGGATAGCCGTCCATGGCGGTGGCAATGGCCGAGGGCGCGCCGGGGATGTTCAGCAGGATGGCCGTGCGCGAGCCGCCATAGACCCCGCCCATGAAGATGCCGATCATCAGCGCGATGGCGGGATGCACATCCCATGAGAAGGTGAAGGAAATCAGGATCGAGACGGCCATGGTGACCGACAGGCCGGGAATGGCGCCGATATAGACCCCGGCAAAGGTGCCCGCAGCGACCAGTGCCAGAAGCTTGAGGTCGGTGAAGACCATGAAAAAGGCTGCGAATGCGTCCATCTCAGGCCCCTCCACCCAGCATATTGCGGAAGAATTGCAGCATCTCGGCCTCGGGGAAGATGCCGGCGGGCATCAGGACCGAAAAGATGACGCGGAAGACGAGATAGATGATGGCCAGCGTCAGCAGCGATATGGCCAGCGTCCGGCCCCAGCCCTGACGCCACAACAGCTTGATCGACAGGGTCAGGAACAGAAATGAGGTCGGCAGAAACCCAAGCGGTTTCAGCGCCAGCGCATAGCCCAGCAGCAGCAGCGCCATCACGATCAGCACGGGGGGCAGGATCTCGCGGCTGAAGGTCTGGCCCGCGATCTGCGGCAGTTTCCAGGTGCGCAGGGCGATCAGCCCCCCGGTAAGGCACATGATCAGCGTGGTGACCATGGGCAGGGTTCCGGGCGCCGACAGGGCCTCGAAACCCGAGATGTCATAGGCGCTATACAGCAGGAACAGGCTTGCCAGAAGCAGCAGGATGGTAAAACCGGCCTCGCCCGGACGACGGGTGTCGCGGGGATGTTCATGAAGATCGGTTACGTCGTCCTGCATCGCATCTGTGTCGTGATCGGTCGGGGACATGGCACCCTCCTTGTCGCACAGGTTCAGGATGGAACGGCGGTGGACGGGACCAGCGCCGGTATGCGGGCGCGGGGCCGGTCATGGCCCCGCGCGGCAGATCTTATTCGGCGGGTTTGGCGATCCCGAAATCCTCGGGCGAGGCTTTCGTCAGACCAGCATCCTGCATCAGCCATGCGGTCGTGGACTGCCAGTCATCCAGAAAAGCCTGGGCCTCGTCGCCGCTGATATTCAGGGGCGTGAAGCCGCGATTTGACATCAGTTCCAGGAAGGGCGCCTGCTCGGCGGCTTCCTTATAGGCGGCGGTCAGCTTCTCGACGGCCTCGGCCGGGGTGTCGGTGCGCACGAAGATGCCGAAGAACGGGCCCCATGGCAGATACTGGTTGTAGCCCTCATTGGCCGAAATCGCGGTGGGCGTGTCGGGCAGGGTGGCCACGGCCTCGGGTTCGAACACCAGCAGAGGCTTCATCGCGCCGGCCTTGATCCCCTCGATCGCGGCACCCAGAACGGCGGGCATCACGTCGATGGCGCCGCCCTGCAAGGCGGTCAGCGCCGGGCCATCGCCATCATAGGGCACGAAGATCACGTCCTGCTCGCCCTCGACCGCGTTGATCATCGCTGTCACGACCGACGGCAGGCCGCCCGGCCCGGTCGAGCCGAAACGAACCTCGCCGGGGTTTTCCTTGATATAGGCCAGCATGCCTGCGTAATCGTCGAAGGGCGCGTCCTTGCCGGCCACCAGGATCGGCGTGCCACGGGCCAGGATGTTGATCGGCACGAAGTCGCTGTAATCCTTCTGGCCCAGACCCATGACCTTGTAGAGCAACGGGTTTTCCGCGCCCATCAGCAGGGTATATCCATCGGCAGCGGCCGAGGCGACCTGGTTCAGGCCGATGGCGCCGACGCCGCCGGTGACGTTCTGCATGACGACCGTGCCGCCCAGAACGTCCTCGGCATGGGGGGTGACGGCGCGCATTACGGTATCGGTCGAGCCGCCCGCGCCCCATTGGATGATCCCGGCGATTTCCTTGCTGGGATAGTCCTGCGCCAGTGCGCCGGTTGCGGTGAAGGCCAGCGCCGAGACGGTGCCGATAATCAGATGTTTCATGGTTTCCTCCCTGAACAATGTCATGACGGGCCATGCTCCTCGCCCGTTGTGGTTTTATCATCGCGCAATGGGGCGCATAACGTCAAATACCAAGACCTTTGTTATATTAACGTCATGTTAATCACCTGTCGTCGTGACCGGGTCAAAGGTGCCTTCGGCCGTCGCCACCAGTTCCTTGCGAAACCGTTGGATCGCGTATTCCGCAAAGCCCGACAACGCCCGCCCTTTCTTATGCGCCACATAGACGGTAACGCCGCTTGGCTCGGCCAGGGGGCGGCGCACCAGACCGGGCATATAGACCTCGGCCACCGAAAAGGCGTCGATCAACGCCACGCCCAGCCCGTGCCGCACCAGGCTGACCACGGTTTGTGCGAAACGCCCGCGCATGGAATGGACCGGCTGGATCCCTGCGGCGATGAATGGCGCGGCCAGCTTGGCGCCGTAAGGGTCATTCAGATCCACGCCGATCAGCGGCTGATCCGCCAGATCATGAACCGAGATCACCTTGCGCGTCGCCAACGGATGCCCCTCGGGCAGGATGGCGACCAGCCGGGCCTCGGCCAGCTTTACATTCTCGATCCCGGCATTCCCGATCAGCGAGCTCATGATGACGAACTCGCCACGTTCCAGCAACAGATAGTCGACGGTCTCTTCGATCTTCAGGATGTTCAGGTCGATGAACAGGTCCGGGTATCGCTTGCGGATGCTGCGGATGGCGCGGGCCGCGATGAATTGCGCGACCGAGGGCGCCGAGGCAAAGGCCAGCCGCACATCCTGGCCCTTTTCCAGCGACAGAATGGCCTGTTGCAGGTTTTCGACGCCCTTGTAGACATTGCTGATCTGGTCAAAGACGGCGCCGGCCTCGACCGAGGGGATGAAACGGCCCGCACGGCGTTCGAACAGGCGGATACCAAGCGATTCCTCGGTATGCTTGACCAGCCTGCTGATGCCGGGGGCCGACACGTTCAGCTGCTCGGCCGCGCCGCTGATCGTTCCGCGCATCATCACGGCGCGGATGACCTCGACCTGACGCAGGGTAATCTCGCGCATGACGGCCCTCTCCTTCGGGTGATTTAACATCAGGTTAATCTGAATGCCTAATGAATATTTGACGTTAGGTCACGATCCGCGATTGTGCCGGCAAGGAGGACCGGATGGCGGCAAGCTTTGATCTGATCGTGCTGGGTTCGGGGGCTGCCGGGCTGTCGGCGGCGGTAACGGCTGCGCATTACGGGCTGCGCGTGGCGGTACTGGAAAAGGCGCCGGTCATGGGGGGCACCTCGGCCTGGTCGGGTGGTTGGATCTGGGCGCCTGGCAATCCGGTCGCGACCCGTGCCGGCATCACCGAGGATGCAGGCGCCCCGCGCCGGTATTTGCAGGCTGTGCTGGGCGACAGGTTCGACGGGGCGCGGGTCGACGCCTTTCTTGATGCGGCGCCGCAGATGGTCGATTTCTTCGAAACCCATACAGCGCTGCAATTCGATGGCGGGCTGCATATTCCCGACACCTATGGCGACCAACCCGCTGCGGGCACTGGCGGGCGATCGGTCATCGCCAGGCCCTATGACGGGCGCAGGCTGGGCAAGCAGATCGCGCTGCTGCGCCAGCCGCTGCCGGAAACCACCCTGCGCGGCCTGACCATCCAGGCCGGCCCGGACCTGAAGGCCTTCATGACCGCGACCCGCAATATCCGGTCCTTCGCCCATGTCGCGGGCCGTGTGTCGCGCCATGCGGCCGATCTGGCCATCCATGGGCGCGCGATGCAGCTGCGCAATGGCAGCGCATTGATCGCCCGCCTGCTGCGCTCGGCACTGGATCTGGGTGTCAATCTGCGCCCTGATGTCACGGTTTCCGGTCTGATCCGCCATGGCCCGCGGATCACCGGAATCGAGACCTCGGACGGGGCGATCCTGGCGGACCGGGGCGTCGTGCTGGCGACGGGCGGCTTCCCCAATGACCCGGCCCTGCGCGCCAGGCTGCTGGCCCGCAACGCCGAACACCTGACGCTGGCCGTGCCCACCGCCACGGGCGACGGCGCCCGGCTGGCGCTTTCTGTGGGCGCGGCGTTCAGTGTTGAAGCCGACGCCCCGGCGGCATACTGCCCGGTCTCGCGGGTGATCTGGCCGGGCGGCGTCGAGGGGGGCTTTCCCCATATCATCGACAGGGGCAAGCCGGGGCTGATCGGCGTGCTGGCCGATGGCCGGCGGTTCTGCAACGAGGGGCTGGGCTATCACGACTATGTTCGCGACTTGCTGGCGGCGGTGCCGGCGGATCAGCCGGCGCGATCCTGGCTGATCTGCGATCACCGTTTCATCCGCCGCTATGGCCTTGGCATCGTGCGGCCGGCGCCCTTGCCGCTTGGGGGGTGGGTGCGCTCGGGCTATCTGACGCGCGCCGACACGCTGACTGCGCTGGCGCTGGCCGCCGGGATCGAGCCAACCGGCCTGCTGCGCACGATCGAGCGGTTCAACCGTCACGCCAGTGCTGGCGAGGATCCCGATTTCGGCCGAGGCACCACGGCCTATATGCGCCTTCAGGGCGACCCGGAACAGCGGCCGAACCCCTGCCTGGCGCCGATTGAATGCGGCCCGTTCTATGCGGTGCCGGTCGTGCCCGGCAGCTTCGGCACCTTTGCGGGGATTGCAACCGATGCCCGCGCACGCGTGCTGGACAGTGCGGGCATGGCGATCCCCGGCCTCTATGCCGCTGGAACCGACAGTCTCAGCGTCTTTGGCGGGCATTACCCGGCGGGCGGGATCAATCTTGGCCCGGCCCTGACCTTCGGCTTTATCGCCGGTCGCGACGCAGCAGAAGGATACTGACCCCGTGCCACATCACCTGTCTGTCGCTCACCTGTCGGCGATTACCCTGCCGCCCCCGGATTTCATCGAGACTGCCTCGGTCGCCGGCTTCGACGGTGTCGGGCTGCGTCTGCTGCGGGTGACGGATGACAGCCCCGGCTATCCGCTGATGGATGATCCCGCCGCGCTGCGCAGGACGCAAGCGGCGCAGCAAGCCACGGGACTTGTGGTCAGCGACATCGAATTTGTCCGCATTACCGCCGATCTGAACCCGGCAACGCTGGAACCGTTGCTGGATGCCGGCGCGGCCCTGCGCGCGCGGCGCCTGATCTGCGCCCCCTATGACAGCGACCTGTCGCGGCTTGCCGCAACGCTGGCCGCGATCACCGAGCTGTCTCGCGCTCGTGGCATTCAGCCGGTGCTGGAATTCTTTCCCTGGACCGACGTGCCCGACCTCGCGACCTGCTGGAACGTCGTGCAACAGGCCGGCGCGGAACCGGGCATTCTGGTCGACAGCCTGCATTTCGACCGCTCGAACTGGGATCTGGCCTTGCTGCGAGCGATCCCCGCCAAGCGGCTGCCCTTTGCCCATATCTGCGATGCGCCACGCCAGCCGCCCTATACGACCGAAGCCCTGCTGCACGCAGCCCGCGCCGAGCGTCTTGCCCCCGGTGACGGCCAGATCGACCTGCCGGCCTTTCTGCGGGCGCTGCCCACAAATATCGACCTGTCGGTCGAGGCACCGATGACCGCGCTTCTGGCCCGTGCCGGGGGTGGCGCGGTGCTGCATCAACTTTATCAGCGGATGGCGACCTTCCTCGACCGGACCAGCGCGTAAGACGGCATCATCGCCTCAGTCGGCAAACACCCTGCCGTCGAACAGCTTGCGCGCGGTTCGCAGCGTTCCCGCACGCAGCATCTGGCCGTCGGAGCCGCGCTCGATCAGCACTTCGGCGGCGCCGCTTGGATGCTCGATGGCGAAACGCCCGTCCTCTGGCAGATGCGCCAGCCCTGCTGCGGGTGAGCCGGGCAGGGTGCAGGCCGTTGCCACGCTGATGGCGGCAAAAACCCCGATCGAGGCATGGGCGCGGTGGGGAATGAAACTGCGGGTGCTGATCGCGCCGCCTGATCGCGGCGCCGATACCAGCGTCATCTTGGGCACCGATTTCGCCGCGACATCGCCAAGGTTCATCATCGGCCCGGCGATCAGCCGGATCGCCTCGATCCGCGCCTTGACCCCGGTTGCGGCCTCCAATGCCTCGCGGCTTTCCTGCCCGGTCAGCCCGAAATCCCCGGCCCGCATGATCACGCAGGGCATGCCATTGTCGATCAGGGTGCACTCGACCCCCTCGATCACATCGACAGCCCGGCCCGTCGGCAGCAGGGCGCCGCTCATCGACCCGGCAATGTTCTGAAACATCAGCGGCACCGCCGCTGCCGTGCCCGGCACCCCATCAATGGCCGCGTCGCCGCGATAGCTGACGCGCCCGCCGGGCGTCGCCACGGTCGCCACGGCGACCTCGCCGGTATTCAGCATGTGGATGCGCACCGGGGTCACCTCGCCAGCGGCGGCGACCAACCCCCGTTCGATGGCGACCGGCCCCACGCCTGCCAGAATGTTTCCGCAACCCTGCGCGCCAGAGACCACCGGCTGATCGACAAAGACCTGCAAGAACAGATAATCCACATCCGCGTCGTCCCGTGTCGAGGGCGACAGGATCGCCACCTTCGACGTCAGCGGATCGGCCCCGCCAATCCCGTCGATCTGGCGCGGATCGGGCGATCCCATGATCCGCAGCAGCAGCGCATCCCGCGACACCTCATCCGTGGGCAGATCCGAGGCCAGAAAATATGCCCCCTTCGAGGTTCCCCCGCGCATCCAAAGGCAGGGGATGCCATCAACAGACCCGGCTTTCGCCATTTTCGTCCTCTTTCTTCTTCATCCCAATATCCTCGGGGGGTGAATTGCCCGGCACGGGCAAGAGGGGGCGCGAGCGCCCCCTTTATCCCGCATCAGACATAGCGCAGCCCCTTGGCCTCAAGCCGGGCGCGCATGTCATAAATGTCCAGTCCCGACTCGCCCGAGGCCAGCCGTGCGCGCTTTGCCTCTTCGGCATCCATGCGCTTGCGGGCGGCGGCCAGAACCTGCGCGGCATCGGCACGGCGCACGACACAGACGCCATCGTCATCGGCAACGATCACATCGCCCGCCTCGATCGCCTGACCGGCGCAGACGATGGGCACATTGACCGAACCCAAGGTTTCCTTGACCGTTCCCTGCGCGCTGATGGCCTTGGACCAGACCGGAAAGCCCATCTGGGTCAGGTCGCGCACATCGCGCACACCCGCGTCGATCACCAGCCCCCGACAGCCCCGCGCCATGGCGCTGGTGGCCAGAAGATCGCCGAAATAGCCGTTGTCACAGGGCGAGGTTGGTGCCAGCACCAGGACATCGCCGTCCTGCAACTGCTCGATGGCGACATGCAGCATCCAGTTGTCGCCGGGGGGCGCGCTGATCGTCACCGCCGAACCGGCGATGCGCGGGCCGGGATAGATCGGGCGCATATGGCTGGCCAGACAGCCGATGCGGCCCTGCGCCTCGTGAACGGTGGCCACGCCGGCATCGGCCAGCCCCCGGATCGTATCGGGATCGGCACGGTCGATATTCTGGACGACAATAGCCATGGCTCAACCTTTCTTCTGCACCGGCGGAGTGCCGTGCGTGTGGAATGTTTCGATGGTTTTCAGGCCCCATGCCTGGCCCTTCTTGCGGTCGGTCTCGGTCCAGATCACGGGCTGCCAGTCGGGCGCAAGGATCAGGCGGGCGCCGGCATTGGCCAGTTCCACCCGGTTGCCGGCCGGTTCCCAGACATACAGGAAGAACGTGCCCTGAACGGCGTGTTTATGCGGGCCTGTCTCGATATGGACACCGTTTTGCAGGAAGATGTCGGCCGCGCGCAGGATGTCCTCGCGCTGGTCGGTGGCATAGGTGACGTGATGCAGACGGCCCGCGCCGCCGCCATGTTCCTCGGTGCAGGCCAGATCATAGGTCTTGTTATTGACGGTGAACCAGCAGCCGCCGATGCGGCCATTGTTCAACTGTATCATCTCGGTCACCCGGCTGCCAAGGCAGGTCTCCATGAAGCGGCGGAACTCGGCCACGTCCTCGGCAAGCAGGTTCAGGTGATCCAGCCGGCGCGGGGGGGCGCCTGTAAAGGCGCTGGCGGTGTTTTTCAGTGCCGCGCGCTCGGCCTCGTCCTGTGCTTCATACCAGACGGTATCGTAATAGATTTCAAAGACATGACCAAAGGGATCCTCGAAACGGAAGGCGCGGCCATGACCTTGATCGCCCTCGACCCAGCCATGGGTCTTATAACCCGATGCCTCGATCGCCTTCACCCGGCGGTCAAGCGCCTCGGGGGAAGCGGCGCGATAGCCGATATGGCCGACGCCGGTACGATCGGACCGGGTCAGCTTCAGGCTGTGATATTCGTAATCGTCCCATGCGCGCAGATAGGCGCTGTTTTCGTCCTGCCCCGACAGCTTCAGCCCATAGACACGGGTGAAGAAATCGAGGCTTTCATCAAAGCGGTCCGTCAGCATCTCGACATGGCCCAGATGGGCAAGGTCGAAGGACGGGTTGGTCGGTTCAGGCATCGCAAATCCCCGTTTGGTCGGTCTGGGCGGGCGCAAGGCAGCGCCCAACCGACATATCAGAATTCATCCAGATCGCTGGCCAGCACGACCTTGCCATCATACAGCGCCTCGACTTCGGTCTTGGCGGTTTCCAGCGGCGCGGCATAGGTGGCGATATGGGTCAGCACCAAGGTGCCGGGCTGGGCCTGATTGGCGATATCGGCCAACTCGCTGGTCAGCGTATGGACCGAACGGTGATATTCCTGCCATTCGGGGGACAGCCCGCGCAGACCTTCTTCGCCGATCACCTCATGGACAAGGATATCGACCCCCTTGGCCTTTTCGATCAGCGTTTCACTATAGGCCGTATCGCCCGAGATCACGATGGTTCTGTCAGGCGTGGTGACCTTGAACCCATAAGCCGGCTTGACTTCGCCGTGATCGACGGTGAACGCCTCTACCGTCACGCCATTCTCGTCAAAGACCACGCCGTCCTGTTCGATCTCGGTCACGTCGACCTGATACATGCTCGGGTCCTTGACCGGGTTGACGCCGCTGGTGCGGATCGCGATGTCGGCCTGCATCATCTCGTAAAAGCCGTCGGTCATCGCTTGCAGGCCCTTTGGGCCGATGGCCTTCAGCCGCTCTTCGCGCCGCCACCAATAGGTTGATGCCAGTTCGGGATAGTCCAGCGTGTGATCGCTGTGCAGATGGGTGATGAAGACCTGCTTGATTTTCGTGGGGTTCAGTTCTTCGGCGTCGAGATCTTTCCACGCCTTGATGGCGTTCTGCATCATGCCGTGGCCGGCATCGAACAGATAGGCCTCGCCATCATGAATGATCGCCAGCCCGGAACCGGCGCGGTCGCCATTGGGAACCGGCGTGCCGGTGCCCAGCACGATAACGCGGGTTTCCGCCATGGCGACGGGCGCAGCAAGGGTCACGCCCAGCCCCAGAACCGCAGCGGCGGCGATGTTGAAGATCGCTTTCCTGATATCTTCTCCTCCTCAAAAATCGGCCGGCCAGCCGCAAGGGGGCGGCGGGCGACGCCCGCCTGACATGCGGACCTTGGCACGCGCAGCGCCGTTACAGTTCGTCGACGGTGCGCGGAAAGATCGACTGGAAGCCTTCGGCGAACTGGGCCTTGCGCCCGCCGCCCTGACCGCCCGAATTGCGCATGAAGTGATTGGCGCGGTTCTGGGCGACGCGGGTATAGTAGTCCCACAGATGTTCCTGGCCTTCCATGCATTCGATGGCGGCGCGCTTCTTGTCCCAGACCGGGGTGATGTCCAGGAAGGTATCGGGCTTCCAGCCCATCTGCTCGGTCTGGTGCGGCTCGAACAGGTAAAGCTGCGGCGCGCCCAGCACCTTTTCACCGGGATTATGCCCCCAGGCCTGCGCGATCATCCGGCATTCCAGCGCCACTTGCGTCGTATACATGTGATCGGTGTTATAGGGGTCATATTGGCTGTGGCTCAGCATGAAGCGCGGCTGAACCTTGCGGATCACATCGACCAGCCGGAACTTGTCATCCTGGGTCAGATGCAGCGGGTAATCGCCCAGATCGAACTCGATCAGGTCATGCACGCCCAGGGCGGCGGCGGCGGCCTCGGCCTCGGCGCGGCGGGCGGATTTCACCCGGTCCAGCGTCATGCCGGGATCCTTCCACAATTTCGCGCTTTCGCCGCGCTCGCCGAAGGACAGGCAGACCACGGTGACCTGATATCCCATGGCGGCATGCAGGGCGATGGCGCCGCCACAGCGCCAGACGAAATCGGCGGCATGGGCGGAAATCACCAAGGCGGTCTTGGGGGCGGTCGTGGGGGCTGACATGGCGTGTTCCTTTGGTGGGCGTGCCGGGGGCGTCTTGGCCATATGGATCGCATCGGCAGGCCCGGAACGACAATTCAGAAAGCGTTCCCATGTGATAAGTTCTTGCTATAATCTATTGGTTCCGGGGGCGGCCTGCCGCAGGTTGGTCAGCGAAACATGGAGGGGAATATGGCCGCGGAAACAGCATTCATCGGATTTGGCGAGGCCGGCAGCGCCGTCGCCTCGGGTTGGGGACGGCCGGCTACGGAAGAGATGATTGCCTATGATCTGAAGATCCATGGCGACGAGGCGGATGCGATCCTTCAGGCCGGTGCCGAGACCGGCGTTGCCATTGCCGAAACCCCGGCCGAGGCGTTGGCCGAGGCGCGCCATGTGCTGTGTCTTGTGACAGCCGATCAGGCGGTTGCCGCCGCACGCAGCGCGGCGCCGCATCTGGCCTCCGGCGCGATCTGGTATGACGGCAATTCCTGCGCCCCCGACAGCAAGCGCGAGGCCGCCGCCCTCATCGAAGGGGCTGGCGGCACCTATGTCGACATGGCCATCATGGCCCCGATCCATCCGGGGCTGCACCGCACGGCCCTGCTGATCGCCGGGCCGGCCGAGGCCTTGCCCTTCCTTGACGAGATGGGGATGAATTATCGCTATCGCGGCGCCGAGATCGGTTCGGCCTCTGCCGTCAAGATGATCCGCTCGGTCATGGTCAAGGGGATCGAGGCGCTGTCGGCCGAGTGCTTCATCGCGGCGGAACGGGCGGGGGTGCTGGATGATGTGCTGGATTCCTTGCAGGCCTCGGCACCGCCAAGCGACTGGCGCGAACGGGCCGAATACAACCTGGAACGGATGATGCAGCACGGGCTGCGTCGCGCCGCCGAGATGCGCGAGGTCACGGCGACCGTCGCGGCGCTTGGGCTGGATGGCAGCATGGCCGGTGCCACGGCCGATTGGCAGCAGCGCATCGGCGACCTGGAACTGCGCGGCCTTGATGGCGATGTCCGCGAACGGCTGGTAATGATCGAAGAGGCGCTATGCTCGTCGGCAATCTCCGGCACCTGAGGGTGTTTCTGGGCGTGGCCGAATCCGGTTCGGTCACCAAGGCGGCGGCGGCGGGGTTCGTCTCGCAGCCCGCTGTCACCCAGGCCATTGCCAAGCTGGAATGCGAAGCAGGGGCGCCGCTGTTCCTGCGCACCCAGCAGGGGTTGTTCCCGACCGAGGCAGGGCAGGTGCTGCGCCGTCGCGTGGCGCGGGCGCTGGCCATGCTGGACGCGGCGATTGGCGACATCGCACCCCGGCTGACCATCACTGCCACCCGGTCGCAATTGCAGGCGCTGATCGCCACGGTCGAGGCGCAGAACTTCACGCTGGCCGCGCATCGGCTGGGGATCGCCCAGCCAACCGTGCATCGCGCGATCACCACCATCGAGGCATCGGTCGGACGCGCGCTGTTTCAGCGCAGCCCCGTGGGTGTCGCGCCTACAAGGCAGGCGGCGGCACTGGCGCGGGCTGCACAGCTGGCCTTTGCCGAGCTTGATCAGGCGGTGGCCGAACTGGCCGAATTGCAGGGGGCCGAGGTGGGTGAGGTCGTCATCGGCGCCATGCCACTGTCGCGATCCCATATCCTGCCGCATGCGCTGATCCGGTTTCGCGAAACCCGGCCCTTGCAGGCGATCCGCATCGTCGATGGCGTCTACGATGACCTGCTGGACCGGCTGCGCCGGGGCGAGATCGACTTTCTGATCGGCGCGCTGCGTCAGCGGATGCCGGTGGCCGATGTGGTGCAGGAGCCGCTGTTCGATGACGTGCTGGCGATCCTTGCGGGCCCATCCGATCCGCTTCTGACCGGGGGTGCCGATCTGGCGCAATTGCGCCAGCGTCCCTGGCTGGTTCCCAGCATCGGCACGCCGACGCGGACCCAGTTCGAGGCGCTGTTCACCGATGCCGGCCTGCCGTTGCCGGACAGCATCACCGAGACAGGCTCGGTCATCCTGATGCGCGAGGTGGTGGGCGACGGGCGGCATCTGGCCTGCGTGTCCAAGGCCCAGGCCATGCGCGAGATCGAGCGCGGCCTTGTGGCCGAGCTGCCCTATCCCGGCAGTGTGACGCCGCGCCCCATCGGGTTGACCCATCGCATAGACTGGCAGCCGACGCCGGCGCAAAACGCGATGGTCGCGGAAATCCGCGCGGCCGTATAGGCCGGCCCGGCAGATCAGACCGCGTCGGACATGGCTGCCTGAAACAGCGCGCGAGTGTTCTTTGCCGTCATCTTGACCGGGTTGCCGCCGCAGGACGGGTCTTCCAGCGCCATTTCGGTCAACTCGTCCAGCCGGCTTTCCTCGACCCCCATTTCGGCCAGATTGCCGGGAATGCCCAGTTCGGCGCGCAGTTCCAGCACGCGCCCACGGAATCCGGCGAAACCACCCTTGATGCCCAGATAATTCGCGGCACGGGTGATCTGGTTGCGGATGGCGGGGCGGTTGAAATCCAGCACCATGGGCATGACCACGGCATTCGTGGTGCCGTGATGGGTGCCATAGACCGCACCGACCGGATGGCTGAGGCTGTGAATCGCACCCAGTCCCTTCTGGAAGGCGACCGCACCCATGGCGGCGGCCGCCATCATATTGGCGCGGGCCTCGATATCATCGGGCGTGGCATAGGCGCGGGGCAGGTTTTCCAGCACCAGCCGCATGCCTTCCAGCGCGATGCCCTGACTCATCGGGTGGTAATGCGGGCTGCTGTAAGCCTCCAGACAATGCGCGAATGCATCCATGCCGGTGCCGGCGGTGATGGCGCGGGGCATGCCGACGGTCAGTTCGGGATCACAGATCGTGACTGCCGGCAGAAGTTTCGGGTGAAAGATGATCTTTTTCTTATGGGTCTGGCTGTTGGTCAGCACGCCCGCGCGGCCGACCTCGGACCCCGTTCCCGCCGTCGTGGGCACGGCGATGATCGGGGCGATGGTGTCGGGATTGGCGCGCGTCCACCAGTCGCCGATATCCTCCAGATCCCAGACCGAGACCGGCTGATCCACCATCAGCGCGATCATCTTGCCCAGATCCAGCGCCGAGCCGCCGCCGAAACAGACAACGCCGTCATGCCCGCCCGCGCGATAGGCGGCCAGCCCGGCCTGCATATTGCCCTCGTTCGGGTTGGGGTCGACCTCGGCAAAGACGGCGCGGCCAAGGCCGGCATCGTCCAGAATATCCAGTGCCTGCGCGGTGATCGGCAGGCTGGCCAGCGCCCGGTCGGTCACCAGAAGCGGGCGTTTCATGCCCACGGCCTTGCACTGATCGGCCAGTTCGCTGATGCGGCCGGCGCCGAATTTGACGGCGGTGGGATAGGACCAGTTGGCGCGGGGGCTGCTCATTGCGTGACCTTTTTCAGATGGAAGGATTTGGGGCGGGTGACGGCATGGAAACCAAGCGCGGACAGGCTTGCGCCCCGGCCGGTATCCTTCACCCCGGTCCAGCACAAGGCCGGGTCCAGATAATCGCAGCGGTTCATGAAGACGGTGCCGGTATCCAGCCGGTTGCCGATATCCGCCGCTCGGTCGGGGTCGGCTGTCCAGATCGACGCCGTCAGCCCGTAATCGCTGTCATTCATCAGCGCCACAGCCTGATCATCGCCCGTGACCTTCATGATCCCCACGACCGGGCCAAAGCTTTCCTCGCGCATGACCCGCATGTCATGGGTCACATCGACCAGCACCTGCGGGGCCAGATAGGCGCCGCCGTCATCCGCCGGAAAATCGCCCTGCGCGATCAGCGGGCGGGCGCCTTGGGCCAGGGCCTCGGCCACCTGATCGCGGACGATGCGGGCAAAGCGGGTATTGGCCATCGGCCCCATGGTCGTCTCGGCCAGGGTCGGATCGCCAAGGTTCAGGCCGCGCACCCAATCCGTCGCCTTGGCAATGAAATCGTCATACAGGCTTTCATGCACATAAATCCGTTCAATCCCACAGCAGCACTGCCCCGAATTGAACATCGCCCCATCCATCAGCCCGTTCACGGCAGCATCCAGATCGGCATCCTCGGCGACATAGCCGGGGTCCTTGCCGCCCAGTTCCAGCCCGGTGCCGGTGAAACCGCCCGCCGCCGCGCGTTCGATCGCCTGACCACCACCGACCGAGCCGGTGAAGTTCACGAAACCGAATGCGCGGTCGCGGATCAGTGCTTCGGTGGTCGCGTGATCCAGCACGAGGTTCTGGAACACGTCTTCCGGCACGCCGCCTTTATGCATGGCCTCAGCCAGCCGCTCGCCCGCCAGCAGGGTCTGGCTGGCATGTTTCAGCACCACCGAATTACCCGCCATCAGCGCCGGAACAACGGCGTTGATCGCCGTCAGGAAGGGATAATTCCAGGGCGCAATCACAAACACCACGCCAACGGGCGCGCGATGCAATTCGCGGCGGAAACGGTCGCTGTCCTCGACCACCTGCGGGGCCAGAGCCTGTGCGGCGATGCCGGCCATATATTCGGCGCGTTCGCGCACGCCGCCCATTTCGCCGCCGTAGCGCACGGGGCGACCCATCATCCGGGCCAGTTCCGGCACGATCTGGTCGTTCATGGCAATCAGCGCCTCGACGCCCGCCATGACCAGCGCCACACGTTCGGCCAGCGGGCGCGCGGCCCATGAGGGTTGGGCGGCGCGGGCGCGTTGGGCGGCGGCGCGTGCCTGATCGGTGGTCAGCACCGGGCGTTCGACATAGACCGCGCCATCCACGGGCGAGATCAGCTTGATCGTGGCAGTCATCTTGCGGCTTCCATTTCTGCGCCTCAGGCGCGTTCGAATCCTCGGGCAAGTTCCCAATCGCTTACCACGCGGTTTTGTTCTTCTATCTCCCAAAGCGCGGCGCGGTGATAGTGGGCCATCACGTCCTGCCCAAAGGCCGCGCGCAGCATGTCCGATCCCATCGCCGCCGCCGCCGCATCGCCAAGCGTGCGCGGCACCTGCGGGGCGTCGGCGACCAGATAGGCATCGCCCGTCAGGGGCGGATCAAGCGTCATTCCCTTGTCGATCCCGTCCAGCCCGGCGGCCAGCAGCGCGGCGCAGGCCATATAGGGGTTCAGATCGGCCCCGCCGATGCGACATTCGATCCGCACGGCCTTGCTGCCCTCGCCACACAGGCGGAAGCCGGCGGTTCTGTTGTCCACGCTCCATACTGCGCGGGTGGGGGCGAACGTGCCGGTGACGAAACGCTTATAGCTGTTGATATTCGGCGCAAGGAACAGGGTGATGGCGCTGGCATGGGCCAGTTGCCCCGCGACATAGGATTTCATCAGCGCGGACATGCCAAGCGGATCGCCCGCATCGACAAAGGCATTCGCGCCGTCGCGGAAAAGCGACTGATGCACATGGGATGAACTGCCGACCTTGTCGTGGTGATACTTGGCCATGAAGGTGGCTGACCGCCCTGCCTGCCGCGCAATGTCATGCGTCGCGGCCTTGATCAGCACATGCATATCGGCCGCATCCAGCGCGTCGGAATAGCGGGCGTTGATCTCGTGCTGGCCGCGTTCAGCCTCGCCCTTGGAACATTCGACGGGCACGCCGGCATCGTAAAGCCCGTTGCGCAGCGCGCGCATCACCACCTCGTCGCCCGCGGTTTCGGTCAGGGCGTAATCGACATTATAGCGCGCGGTGGGCGTCAGGTCGCGATAACCGCTGTCGAACAGTTGCTTGAAGCTTTCCTCGAACATGAAGAACTCAAGCTCGGTGGCCATCATGGGTTCCAGCCCCATGGCGCGGGCGCGGGCGACCTGAGCGGCCAGCACGTTGCGGGGGGCGTGGGGCACCGGCTGATGGCTGTGATGATCCAGCAGATCGGCCATGCACAGCGCCGTGCCGGGCGCCCATGGCAGGCGGCGCAGCGTGGTCAGATCGGGGCGCATGACATAATCGCCATAGCCCTTTTCCCAGCTGGCCGAAGCAAAGCCCGGCACGGTGAACATTTCGTAATCCGTGGCCAGCAGATAGTTGCAGCAATGCGTTTCATCATGGGCATCCAGAAAATGCCGCGCGTGAAAGCGCTTGCCCATCAGCCGGCCCTGCATGTCGATCAGCGCCACGGCGACCGTGTCGATCTCGCCCGCGTCGATGGCGGCTTTCAGGCTGTCGAGGGTCAGGTTTGCGGGCATGGTTCACCTCCGTTCGGATAAGGCCGGGCGCGGCGGATGACCCGCGCCCGGCAGTCGCAATGCGGAAACAGGGCCGCCCTAGCGATAGGGATAGCCGGCCTTTTCCATATTCGCGGCGTAATCCTTGAAGGCCTGAACCACGCGGCCGGCGCGCTCGCTGGAGCCGGCGACCTCGTCCCAGAAGCCCTCGGCATCCTTGGTGACCTGTGCCCATTCTTCCTCGGGCAGGCTGGTCAGTTCCATTTTCTCGCCCTCGACCCGCAGCTTGGCCTCGCCACCCCAATACCAGACATTGCGGTAGTAATGGGACTGGTCGATGGTGATGCGGAACAGTTGCTGCAAATGCGGCGGCACCTTTTCCCAGCTTGCCGTATTGGCGAAATAGCTGCCGAACCACGCGCCGGTGACGGAATTGGTCAGCGCATAGTTGCAGACATCGGCCCAGCCCACCTCATAGGCTTCGGTAAATCCGCACCATGCGACGCCGTCCAATTCGCCCGTCTGCATGGCGACTTCGACGTTGTCCCATGGGATCGTCACCGGGATCAGCCCGTAACGCGACAGGAACTTGCCCGCCGTGGGCACGCCAAAGACGCGCAGGCCCTTCATATCCGCCAGACTGCGGATCGGCTTGTCCACGGTGAAGATATGCAGCGGATCCCATGCGCCGCTTGACAGCCATGTGACGTTGTCGACCTCGCCGTAAGCCTCGGCCCAGATCTCGTTCAGCCCGTAGTAGTTGAACAGCGCAGGCACATCCAGGCTGTAGCGCGTGGCAAAGGGGAAATACCCGCCAAAGACCGAGATGTCGACCGGCGAGGCCATCGTCGCCTCGTCCGATTGCACCGCGTCCAATGTGCCGTTCTGCAAGGCGCGGAACAGGTCGGCGGTGGGAACAAGCTGGTCGGCGTAATACAGTTCGATCTCCATCTCGCCATTGGCGGCGGCGTTGAATGCCTCGATCTGCGGCTTGATGACATGGGCGCCAAGCGGGGCGCCGGAATAGGATTGCAAACGCCATTTGATCGGCGCGCCTTGTGCCAGCACTGCCGGCGCGGCAAGGGTCGAGGCTGCGGCCGCCCCCGCGCCAAGACCCGCGCGCTTCAGAAACTCGCGCCGGCCGGACAGGATGCGTTCGGATGGGGTAATCAGCTTCTTGGTCATGTCGTTTCTCTCCGATGTTGGGGTTGCGACCCTCTTGCCGGGGTCTTTTGGGGGGTGTTTTGCGGGGGGTCAGCCCCTGACGCTCATATGTTCGGGCAGCCACATGGCGAGGCCCGGCCAGATCATCACCAGTATGATGGTCAGCACCATCATCAGCGCAAAGGGCCAGATCGAGCGATAGATATCGACCAGCGTGATTTCCTTGGGCGCGAGTGATCGCATCAGGAACAGGTTATAGCCGAAGGGCGGGGTGATATAGGCGATCTGGCAGGTGATGGTGTAAAGCACGCCGAACCAGATCAACTGGTTGTCGATGCCCAGATCCAGCGAGCCGACCAGCGGCACATAAAGCGGCGCGACGATGACCAGCATGGCGGTGTCATCAAGAAAGATGCCCATCAGGATAAAACTAAGCTGCATCATGATGATGACCTGCCAGGGCCCCATATCCCATGTGTTCAGGAACAGATTCTCGATTGCCCGCACGGCACCCAGCCCGTCGAACACCGCGCCAAAGGCCAGCGCCGCAAGGATCAGCCACAGGAACATGCAACTGACGCTGAGCGTTTTCAGCGAGGTGTCCTTGATCAGCTGCCACGTCACCCGACCTTTCAACAGCGCGGCCAGCGTTGCCGCCGTTGCCCCCACGGCAGAGCTTTCGACCAGCGAGGTATAGCCCATGACGAACAGGCCGGTCATGGTGAAGAAGATCAGGAAGGGAATGATCCCGGCCCGCGCCAGTGCCAGCTTTTCCGAAAGCGGCATGTTCAGTTCTTCCTCGTCGACGACCGGGGCCAGCGCCGGGTTCATCCGTGCTCGGACAAGGATATAGATCACGAACATCGCCGCCATGATCAGGCCGGGCACCAGTCCCGCGAACCACAGTTTCGACACTGGCTGGCGTGCGATCATGCCGTAAAGCACCATCACCACCGAGGGCGGGATCAGGATGCCAAGCGACGCGCCGCCCTGCACCACGCCCGAGATCAGCACCTTGTCATATCCGCGCCGCAGCATTTCCGGCAGGGCGATGGTCGCGCCGATGGCCATGCCGGCGACCGACAGCCCGTTCATGGCCGAGATGATCACCATCAGCAGAATGGTTCCGATGGCCAGCCCGCCGGGAAGCCGGCCGAACCAGACATGAAGCATCTTGTACAGATCTTCCGCGATGCCCGATTCCGACAGCACGTAACCCATATAGATGAACATCGGCAGGGTCAGCATGGCGTACCAGTTGAACAGCTTGAACACCTGGTTAAACGGCAACTCTATCGCGCCTTGCCCATACAGCAGCAGCGCCGCACCGGCGGCGACAAAGCCGATGGCGGCAAAGACCCGCTGGCCACTGACCAGCAGAAGCACCATGGATGCGAACATCAGAAGGGCTATGGCCTCATAGCTCATGCGATCGGCTCTCCCTTCAGGGTGGCCCAGTGCTTGAAGACCAGCGAAAAGGCCTGAAGCAGCATCAGCACGAGGCAAAAGACCATCAGCGCCTTGATCGGAATGACCGAGGGGTTCCACATGGAAAACCGCCTCTCATCCGTGGCGATGGCGTATTGCAGGCTGCTGATCCCGCCGGCCAGCATCACGCCCAGATAGAAGATCAGGCACCAGACGGTGATCAGGTCCAGCCGCGCGCGACCGCGTTCGGACAGGTGTGAATACAGCAGGTCCATGCGCACATGGTCGTCATGCTTCAGCGTGAAGGGGCCGCCCAGGAAATAATAGGCGGCCAGCGTGAACTGGGTCAGCTCGATCGCCCAGTGAACGGGGATATTGATGACATTGCGCGTCACCGCATCCAGCAGCAGCGTCGCCCCCATCACGAAGATCAGCGAGGCCGCAAGCCAGCCGGCCCAATCGCTGACCCGGTCCACGACGCGCACATATCTGCGAATGATTTCCGGCATCGTCCCCTTCTTTCCCTTGCTTTCAGACCCAGACCTTGACGCCCCGCGACCCGAACCCGGCGCGTTCCGCCCCGCCAACGCGGTCATCGGTGATGACCAGACCGATCTCGTCGGTCCGGCAGACGGTAAAGGCAGCGCGGCGACCCAGTTTGGTGCTGTCGGCCAGGATGATCAGGTTGCGGGCATTGGCCACCATCGCGCGGGCAATCTGGGCCTCGTCATGGCTGGCATCCATGGCGCCGATCTCGGGTGACAGGGCGGCGACGGTCAGCACGCAATGATCCGCCTGAAAATCGCCCACCTGTCCCAGGGCCGCCGGCCCCACGGTCTGCGCATTGCCGGCGACATAGCGCCCGCCCAGCAGATAGATAGCGGCATCCGACCCCTGCTGCGACAGGGCGTCGGCCAATTGCCAGGAATTCGTGATGATCGTCAGCCCCGGTATCGCCGCCAGCGCCGGCGCGGCCGCAAGCGTGGTCGAGCCGGTATCGACGAACAGCGTGTCGCCCGGTTCAATCGCATGGGCAAGCCGCTGGCCGATCCGGGTCTTTTCGGCATTGGCCAGCGCCGCGCGCACCGGCATGCTGGGTTCGGCAAGCAACCGCGTGCTGCGCGCCCCGCCATGAACCTTCATGATCCGTCCGGCCTGTGCCAGTCGCGACAGATCGCGGCGGATGGTCTCGGTCGATACGGTGAACCGTTCTGCCAGCTGCTCGACGCTGGCCGAGCCCTGTTCCTGAATGATGCTCTCGATTTGCAGCCGTCGGTCGCGTGGCTTCATCGCTGTCCCATTCCTTTCCTCCATGCGACCCCACGAGCATCGCCCGTGTCAACATATTTCCCTGATCAAGGGGCAATTTTGCCGAAAATAACTTGCGGTATGGGCAAGATGCTTGCCCATTCGGGCAACTGACGGCTACAACCATCACAGAGGCGGAGGCGGCATTGGCAACGGATACCGGGTTCGATGTGGCAGTGATCGGGGCGGGCGTGGTCGGTTGCGCGATTGCCCGGCGCTTTGCCGTCGATGGGGCGCGGGTGCTGCTGCTGGAACGTGCCCATGACGTGCTGGACGGCGCGTCCAAGGGCAACAGTGCCATTCTGCACACGGGTTTTGATGCGCCTGGGGACAGTCTGGAACTGGATTGCATCCGTGCCGGCCATGCCGAGTATCTGGACATACATGACCAGCTGAACCTGCCTCTGGATCGGTGTGGCGCGCTGGTTCTGGCCTGGACCGATGAAGAACAGGCCGCGCTGCCCGCGCTGATGGCACAGGCCCGCGCCAACGGCGTGACCGACATTCAGCCGATGGACCGCGAGGCGCTGCTGGCGGCCGAGCCGAACCTGGCGCCCTCGGTCCGGGCCGGGTTCCGGGTGCCGGGCGAGGCGCTGATCGACCCCTGGTCGGCAGCCCATGCCTATCTGTATCAGGCGATCGCCCATGGCGCGCAGCTGCGCTGCCGGGCCGAGGTCACGGGCGGGCGGCGGCTGTCGGATCGCTGGCAGTTGCAGACCACTGTGGGCGAGGTTCAGGCGGCGCTGGTCGTCAACGCAGCCGGGTTGTGGGGCGACCATGTCCAACGGCTGCTGACGGGGGAAAGCTGGTTCCAGATCCGCCCGCGCAAGGGGCAGTTCATCCTGTTCGACAAGCCCGCCGCGGCGCTGGCCAGGCATATCCTGCTGCCGGTGCCCAGCAAGGTGACCAAGGGCGTCGTGGTCTGCCGCACGGTGTTCGGCAACCTGCTGGTCGGTCCCACCGCCGAGGAACAGGACGACCGCGATACCGCCATGCTGATCCCCGAGACGCTGGCGGCGCTGCGTCAGACCGGGCAGGCCATTCTGCCCGCGCTGGCCGGGCAAGAGGTGGCGGCCGCCTATGCCGGCCTGCGCCCTGCGACCGAGGAAAAGGGCTATCGCATCCGCGCCGATCGGGGGCAGGGGCTGGTTACGGTGGGCGGTATCCGCTCGACCGGGTTGTCGGCGGCTTTGGGCATCGCGGCCCATGTGGCGCGGCTGGTGGGGGGCGCGGCCAGGCGGCAGCCCGATCACTGGCCGCAGATGCCGGTGCTGGCGCAGGGTGGGCGGCGCGACTGGCGCGACGCCGGGAATGAGGGCATCGTCTGCCATTGCGAATGGGTCACGCAGCGAGAGATTCTGGCCGCGCTGGATGCCCCTGCGCCGGCCAATTCTTTGGCCGGATTGAAGCGACGGACGCGGGTGACGATGGGGCGCTGTCAGGGTTTTTATTGCTCGGCCCGGCTGGCACAGCTGACCGAGGGCCGGTTCACGCAACCCTTCTGCGGCGGGGAGGATGGCAATGCAGGCTGACATTGCCATCATCGGCGCCGGGCCGGCGGGTCTTGCCGCCGCGACGCGGTTGGCCGCGCAGGGCATCGGCCGGGTGGCGGTGATCGAACGCGAGCCGCAGCCCGGCGGCATCCCGCGTCATTGCGGCCACTCGCCCTTTGGCATGCGTGAATTTCACCGGATTCTGGGCGGGCAGGCCTATGCCGCCCGGCTGGCGGCTGGTGCGCGTGCCGCCGGGGCGACGATCCTGTGCGACACCACCGCCATCGCGCTGCTGCCCGGACCGGCGCTGGAACTGTCCGGCCCCGGCGGCGTCACCCGGCTGTCGGCGCGGGCGGTGCTTCTGGCCACCGGCACGCGCGAATCCAGCCGGGTGCAGCGGATGATCGGCGGGCAAAAGCCCGGCGGCATCCTGACGACCGGCGCGCTTCAGGGCATCGTTCACCTGAACCACCAGCGGCCCTTTCTGCGCCCGGTGGTGCTGGGCACGGAAGTGGTTTCCTTCTCGGCACTGCTGACCTGTCGGCAGGCGGGCATCCGTCCCGCCGCCATGATCGAGCCGGGACCGCGCGTCGTCGCCCGTCGCGGCGCCGGCCTGCTGCCGCGCCTGTTGGGTGTGCCGCTGATGCTGACGACGCGGATCACCCGGATCATCGGGCGCGACCGGGTCGAGGCGGTTGCCGTCGAGGGGCCGGACGGCGCGCATCAGATCGCCGCCGACGGGGTGCTGCTGACCGGCGCTTTCCGGTCCGAGGCCGGGTTGCTGGCCATGGCGGGGCTGGCGCTGGACCCGCTGTCCACCGGCCCCGTGATCGACAGCTTCGGGCGGTTGGATCAACCGGGCTTTTTCGCCGCCGGCAATCTGCTGCGTCCGGTCGAAACCGCCGGTGCCTGCTGGGCCGAGGGCCTGCGCGCCGCAGATGCCATCGCCGCCCATCTGGCCGGCGCGCTGCCAGGCCGTGCCGGGGCGTTGCCGCTGCGGATCGACGGCGACGCGATCCGCTATGCCTTGCCGCAGCTGATCCTGCCGGCGGGACCGGGCCGGCATGACCATATCCAGTTGCGCGTCGCCCGCCCGGTCGTGGGCGAGTTGCGCCTGATGCAGCAGGACCGCGTCATTGCCCGCCAGCGCATCGACGCACGACCCGAAAGGCGCGTTACCATGCCAATCCCTCCGGGGTTGGGGCAGGGCCCGCTGGTCTTGGCACTGGAGAAACGCAGGTGAAGGTTCTGGCGATTGATCAGGGCACGACCTCGACCCGCGCCTTCCTGGGCGGGGCCGAGGGGACCGGGCTGCGGCTGCTGCGGCAGATCCGCCACCGCCAGAACCTGCCCAGGCCCGGCCATGTCGAACATGACCCCGCAGAACTGCTGCGCAATGTCGCCGATTGCGCCACCGCCGATGTCGAACTGGTCGCGCTGGCCAATCAGGGCGAAAGCTGCCTCGCCTGGGATGCCCGTGATGGTCGCCCCATCAGCCCGGTGATCGTCTGGCAGGACCAGCGGACCGAGCCGATGCTGCGCACGCTGCGCGATGCCGGCGCCGGCCCCGAGGTAATGGCCCGCGCCGGACTGCCGCTGGACGCCTATTTCTCGGCGGCAAAGCTGGGCTGGATCCTGCGGCACAGCCCCGAGGCGGGCGACCTGCTGCGGCAGGGACGATTGCGGCTGGGCACCACCGACGCCTTTTTTCGCGACCATCTGACCGACCGGTTCGAGACGGACATCGCCACGGCCTCGCGCACGTCGCTGATGAATCTGGAAACAGGCGCCTGGGACGAACGGCTTTGCGCGCTGTTCGGCGTGCCCATCCAGGCGCTGCCGGCGATCACGCCCACGGCGGGGGATCTGGGATGGCTGCCCTCGGGGGCGCGGCTTGTCGCCAGTCTCGTCGATCAGCAGGCCGCGCTGTTCGGCCATGGTTGCCGCCAGCCGGGCGATGCCAAGGTCACCTTCGGCACCGGCGCCTTCGTGCAGGCGCTGACCGATGGGCTGGTCCGGCCGATCCAACCGGGCCCCTTGCCCACCGTGGCCTGGCAATTGCCCGATCAGCCGGTCTGCTATGCGCTGGATGGGGCGGTCTATACGGCGGCGGCGGCGGTGGATTGGGCGCGCGATCTGGGCTTGTTTCAGGACTTCGCCGAGATCAGCGATTTCGCCGGCCCCGCCGCCATCGACAGCGGGCTGATCTTTTTGCCGGCGCTGGCGGGTCTGGCTTGTCCGCATTGGGATCGGCAGACCCGTGGCGCCTGGTTCGGGTTGTCACTGGAGACCGGCCGCCAGCAGATGATGCAGGCGCTGATCGAAGGCATCGCGCTGCGGGTGGCCGAAAATCTGCGCGCGATCGAGGCGATCCAGCCCTTGCGCCGGGTCTCGGTCGATGGTGGCATGGCGCGCAACGACTATCTGCTGCGCTTTCTGGCCGGGTTGACGCGCCGCCCCCTGATCCGCGCGGCCGAGGTGGAAACGACCGCACTTGGATTGGTGCAGATGGCGCTGCACGCCGAAGGGATCCGGCAGGTGGCGGATGGTGATGGCCTGCCTGCGCCTGTGCGGCCCGCGCCTTTGCCGAGCGCGCGCGCGCAGGCCGCGACCCGGATGCACCGCTTTGCCCTGCTGCGCGACGGGATGACCGATCTGGCGCGGCAGATGACCGAGGATCCCGATCAGCAGCCCGGATCAATCGGCAATGCTGATCCGGGTGCCGGCGGCCTGCAAGGCCCGCGCCAGATCGGCGGGGGGCGCGCGGTCGACCAGGACTGAATGCAACTGATCCAGATCCGCCGTCTTGCGAAAGCCCGAGCCGCCGAACTTATCGCCATGGATCAGCAGATGGCGCTGTGCCGCCTGGGCCAGCATCCTGCGCTTGATCGCGGCAAAGCCGGGCACCGTTTCCAGCACCCCGCCGATATGCAGCGCCGTGGCGCCGATCATGGCGCGATCGACATGATAGCGGGCCAGAAATTCCAACGCCTCGTCGCCGATCACGGCGGATTCACGGGCCAGATAGTCGCCCGGACACAGGATCACGCTGGCCCTGTCACTGCTGCCAAGGGTCATGGCGATATGCAGCGAATTGGTGATCACCCGGCAGGGCGTCCCGGCAAAGGCCAGAAACCGCGCCATCTGCAAGGTGGTCGAGCCGGAATCGACCATCAGCGTCTCGCCCGGTTGGACCAGCCCGGCGGCAAGCCGGCCGATCCGTTCCCGTTCTATCCGCCTGTCGCGCTGGCGTTCGTCCAGCGAAGGATAGGGCCCTGGCACCGGCCGCGAGGCACCGCCATGGGCGCGGTCGATCAGCCCCTTGCCCGCCAGCGCATCGACATCGCGGCGCACCGTCTCGGTCGAGACGCCGAAACGTTCGGCCAGTTCGGAAATGCGCAGATGCGGCCGCAACTTCAAATCAAGCAGGATCTGCTTGCGCCGGTCGGCCTTGCGCAGCCGCGGCAAGGCAGAGGTTTTCAGCTGGTCCAGTTGCGTCATGCGGTCCGACATCCATAGGCGTTGTCGTCACTGTCGTGGTCAGCCCGTTCAGATTGTTGGCAATTGCCAATTATGGCAAGAAAAAATGTTGCATATACAACATTTCGGTGTTGCTGTGGCGGCAGGGCCGTCAACGGCCCTGTGATCACGGATATCGGTGCATGATCCTGTTCATGGTGAATCTGGCCGGGGCGGTGGCCCTGCTGCTTTTCTCGGTGCGGATGATCCGAACCGGGGTCGAGCGGGCGTTCATGTCACCGCTGCGGCGGCTGCTGCGCCGGGCGACCGGGTCGCGGTTGCGGGCGGTGGCGGCGGGGGCTGGCTCGGCGGTGCTGCTGCAAAGCTCGACCGCGGTGGCGATGCTGACGGCGGGTTTCGCAGCCACCGGCACGCTGTCGATCATTGCCGGGGTGGCGCTGATCCTTGGGGCGGATCTGGGCTCGGCCATTGCCGCGCAGATCCTGCTGTCGCCGATCCATTGGCTTGTGCCGGTGTTGCTGATTCTGGGCGTGACTCTGTTTTTGAAAGCCGAATCCCGCCGTCCCCGGCAGGCCGGCCGCATTCTTGTCGGCCTTGCGCTGGTGCTGCTGTCACTTTCCCTGATCCGCGAGGCGACCGAGCCGCTGCGCGACAACCCGCTGGTCGATGCCGTGCTGGGGCGGCTGGGCAGCGATCCGGCCTCGGCCTTTCTGCTGGCGGCGCTGATCACCTATGCGATGCATTCCTCGATCGCGGCGGTGCTGATGTTCGTCACCTTCGCCGCGCAGGGGTTGCTGCCCGACAATGCGGCGGCGGCGATGGTGTTGGGTGCCAATCTGGGCGGGGCGGCCATCCCCTTTGTGCTGACCATGCGTGGCGAGCGGCGGGCGCGGCAGATCATGCTGTCGAACCTGCTACTGCGCGGTGGCGGGGCGGTTGCGCTGCTGCTGGTGCTGCTGGCCCGGCCCGATCTTCTGGCCTTGCTGGGCGCGGGGGCGGCGCGTCAGGCGATCAACCTGCATCTTGCCTTCAACCTGACGGTTGCCCTGCTGGCGCTGCCTTTCATCCCTGCCGTGGCGCGGTTGGCCGACGCGCTGCTTCCTGCCGGGCGCGGCAGCGCCGAGGACCGACCAAGCGCGCTGGACGAACAGATGCTGTCCAATCCGCCGCAGGCCCTGATCAATGCGCAGCGCGAATTGCTGCGCATGGCCGAGGAAACCCATCTGATGCTGCAACCCGTGCTGGGCCTGTTCCAGACCTGGGACGGCGCCATCTCTGACCGGATCGCCGCGCGCGAGCAGCAGGTGGACCGGATGCATTATGACATCAAGCTGTATCTCTCGCGGCTTAGCGAGGCCGATTTGACGGCCGACCAGTCGCGCCGCGCCATGGCGATCACCATGATCGCGAACCATCTGGAAGATGCCGGCGACCAGATTTCGGCCAATCTGGTCGATCTGGCACGGCGGATGCATCAGCAGGGCGTGGTATTTTCAGCCGACGGGCTGCGCGAATTGACCGATTTTCATGATCGCGTCCTGTCCAATGCGCGGCTTGCGCTGAACGTGCTGATGACCGCCGACAGCGAAATCGCGCGCCAGCTGATCGAGGAAAAGGACCGCACCCGCGCAGCCGAGCAGGACTTGCAGAATGCACATCTGGCGCGGCTGCGGGCCAATAACCGCGCCTCGGTCGAGACGACGAACCTGCATCAGGAAACCGTCCGGGCGTTGAAGCAGGTGAATACCGATTTCACCTATGTCGCCTATCCCATCGTCGAAGAGGCCGGCGACCTGCGTGCCAGCCGGCTGGCCTAGCGGCATCGCCCGCCCGCCCGCCCGGTCGCCGCCGTCACGGCCATGCCGCATAGGATGGCGCGGGTTCTGCCCGCCGTGCCATCCTTCGCCGATAGCGTGATGGCGGCTCGCCCTGCATCCTGTTGAAAAATCGGTTGAAATAGGCCGGGTCGGTGAACCCGAGGCGAAAGCCGACCTGTGACACCGGCAGGCCGGAATGGGTCAGCAGCTGCACGGCCTCGCGCAGCAGCGCCTCGTGCAGCCAGGCTTGCGGCGATTTGCCGGTGGCGCGGCGGACGGCGGCGGCAAGCCGGTCGCGGGTGACGCCAAGCGCATCGGCGTAATCGCCGACCTGCCAATGATCGCGCAGATGCAGACCCGCCAGCCGGATAAAGCCCTGCACCAGGCCGCCGGGCACCGCATCGGGTCGCGCGCGCCCCTCTTTTGCAGCGCGCCACAGGCAGATCATCAACATGGCGATCAGATGCTGGGCCATCATGCCGGCACCCGGCGCGTCCTCGCCCAGTTCACGGCGCAACTCGGCCATACGGTCGGTGGTGGCGGTCTGGGCAGTGCCAAGGGTGGCCGACAGATCGGTCCGCAGCAGCAGCGCCATTTCCTCGCCAAAGGCGCTGGCGGGCATGGCGGTGGACAGCGCGCCCTGGGACAAAAGCAGGATCTCGCCCCGGCTGCCTGGCGACAGGCGCAGCTCGCCGGCCGCTCCGGGTGCCAGCCAGAACAGGCGCGGCGCCTCGAACCGCATGTTGCCACCGTCACGCCGCACATCCCCGCGGCCGGCATCCAGAACCACCAGACAGGCCAGGCGCGCGCCGATCCCATAGGTGGTCTCGGACAGGGGGCTGCGCACCTGAATCGGCATCAGCATGGGTGCGGCAGGACGAGGGTGATGCGGCTCTGACAAGAGGTCTCTAATGGCGAAATGCGACGTATTGGTCCAATTATTAATATTATAAGTGCATTTTATGAAGCTAAGAAAGCGCCTAGCCTTATTTCCAGGGCGGCCGTGCCCGACCGGGGGGGGAAGGTGTGCGGCCACCCAACAATGATGCCCAAGGTATCAATCGGAGGATAGAAATGACGATGACATCACGACGCGCCCTGCTTGGGGCGTTGCCGATGACGATTGCGCTGTCCCTGGCCCTGCCGGGAGTTGGTGCCGCGCAGGACGTGGTGCGGATCGGCTATGCCGTGGCCAAAAGCGGACCCAATGCAACGGGCGCTGGCATCACCACCATTCCGAACTATCAGATGTGGGTGGCCGAGGTGAATGCCCAGGGCGGGCTGGAAATGCCCGATGGCAGCCGCCGGATGATCGAGGTGGTGGAATATGACGACCGCTCGAATACCGAGGATCTGGTCCGCGCCATTGCCCGGCTTGCCGAACAGGACAAGGTAGATCTGATCCTGCCGCCATGGGGAACCGGGCCGAACCTGGCCATTGCGCCGCTGATGGACAAGGCCGGCTATCCGCATCTGGCGGTCACCTCGGTCACTGACAAGGCGCCGGAATTTGCCGACCGGTGGAAGCGGTCCTTCTGGATGCTGGGCGGCGGGCATGACTATGCCGAGGCGCTGGTCCAGACGCTTGTGGCCGCGCGCGAGGCCGGGCAGATCAACGATCAGGTTGCGATGATCTCGGTCGCGGACGGGTTCGGCATCGACCTGGTCAGCGCCGCCCGCCCGGCCTTTGAAGCGGCCGGCTTCACCCTTGCCTATGACGAGACCTATCCACTGGGCACCTCGGACTTCGCGGCGATCATGAACGAGGTTCAACGCTCGGGCGCCGACAGTTTCGTGGCCTTTTCCTATCCGCCGGGCAGCTTCGGCGTGACCAAGCAGGCGCAGACCATGGGTTATAATCCCAAGGTCTTTTACGTCGGCGTCGGCGGGGCTTTCCCGAATTTCCCACAGGTCGCGGGTGGCAAGGCCGGGGGCGTGATGTCCATCGGTGGCGTCGACTCGGCTTCGCCCGCCATTCAGGATTATTTCCAGCGCCATACCGACAGCGCGGGCAGCCCGCCCGACAGCTGGGCCAGCGCCGTGACCTATGCCTCGCTTGAGGTGCTGGAACAGGCGGTCCAGCGGGTTGGGCTGGATCATCAGGCGCTGGCGCAGGAAATCGCCACCGGGACGTTTCAGACCGTCGTGGGCGATCTGAAGATGCAGGACAATCAGCTGCGCGACCTGTGGTGGGTCGGCCAGTGGCAGGGCGACAAATTCGTCGCCGTCAACCCGGCCGAGCGTCAGGGCGCGACAGCCCCCGTCATCCCCAAGCCCGAATGGTAACAGGCCGGGGCCGGGCGCGTGCCGCGTGCCCGTCCGCCCCGCCTGCGAGGAACTGACATGCTTGCTTCGACACTTGCGCTGGGGATTATCCTTGGCGGCACCTATGCGCTGTTGGCCATGGGCCTGACCCTGCAATACGGCATCGCCCGGATCCTGAACCTTGCCTATGGCGAGTTCATGCTGCTGTCCTGCTTTGTGGTGACGGGGCTGTTCACGGCCTGGGGCATCGGCCCGCTGCTGGGGTTGCTGGTGGTCACGCCGGCAGGCTATGCGCTGGGCTGGCTGGTCCATGCCGGCATGATGAGCCCGCTGTTGCGGCGCGGCGATGCCGGCCGGCTGGAGGTCGACACCATCCTGGCCACATTCGGGCTGCTGTTCGTGTTGCAGGGGATCATGCTGATCGTCTTTGGCAGCGATTTCACATCCTACAGCTATCTCGATCAGGGCGTATCGCTGCTGGGGGTGACGGTGGCGGCCAACAGGCTGGTTGCGCTGGCGGTTTCGCTGGCCATCGGGCTGGGACTTTATGCGGTGCTGATGCGCAGCAATTGGGGCCGGGCGATGCGCGCCGTGGCGCTGGCGCCGCAAAGCGCCTGGCTGGTCGGCATCGACGTGGACCGGATGGGCAGACAGGGATTTGCGCTGGGCGGCGCGCTGGCCGCCGCGGGCGGGGCGCTGGTTTCCATGTTCCTGACCTTCTCGGCTGCTGATGGCGTGGTGTTCACCATGAAGGCCCTGATCGTGGTCATCATGGGCGGTGTGGGCAATGTGCTGGGCGCGCTGGTGGCGGGGCTGCTGCTGGGGCTGGCCGAGGTCTTAGTCGCCGCTTTCATCGACCCCGGACTGACGCTGGCCGCGACCTATGCGCTGTTTCTGGTCGTGTTGCTGTGGCGGCCGACGGGGCTGTTCGGCCGGGTGGGGGGCTAGGCCATGGGATATGTTTTTTCCGCAATCGCCTTTGCCCTCTTGGCCGTGCTGCCGCTGTTTGCGGGGGATTATGGCACCGGGCTGCTGGTCGGGCTGATGGGCTATGTCGTGCTGGCCAGTGCCTGGGCGCTGTTTTCGGGGCCGACGCGCTATGTCTCGCTGGCGACGGTCGCCTTCTTTGGCGTGGGTGCCTATGTCGTGGCCGTGCTGAACGAGGTGCTGCCCTATCCGGTGGTGCTGTTCTGTGCTGCGCTGACCGGGGCCGGGATGGCGCTGGTCGTGGGGCTGTCGACACTGCGGCTTGCGGGGATCTATTTCGTCATCTTCACCTTCGGCCTGGCCGAGCTGGTGCGCCAGCTGATCACCTGGTTCGAGGTCAACGTGACCGGCACCCTGGGCCGCTATATCTTTCTGGATCTGACGGCGCGCGACATTTATTGGCAGCTGCTGGCGCTGGCCGTGCTGACATTGGGCGCGGGCTGGTGGATCAGGCGGTCACGGCTGGGGCTGGCGCTGCGGGTGATCGGCGATGACGAGGTGGTTGCCGCCCATGCCGGCATCCCGGTGGCGCGGACCAAGCTGGTGCTGTTCGTCATCTCGGCCACGATCATCACTTTGGTCGGCGCCGTGCAGGCCCCGCGTTGGGTCTATGTCGAGCCCTCGATCGTGTTCAACCCGACGGTCAGTTTTCTGACGGTGATCATGGCGCTGCTTGGCGGGGCCAACCGGCTGTGGGGCCCGGTCGCCGGTGCCGTACCGCTATTTCTGCTGTTCGAATGGCTGTCGGCACGGTTCCCCGATCATTTCTCGATCCTGCTGGGGCTGATGTTCCTGGCCGTGGTCTATGCGCTGCCCGATGGCGTGCTGGCCGCGTTGGAACGTATCCGCCGACCGTCCGTGCTGAAGGAGACCAAGGCATGATCCTTGAAACGCAGGGGCTGACAAAACGCTTTGGCGGGCTGGTCGCGGTCGATGGCGTGTCGCTGGCGGTGCGGCCGGGCGAGGTGCTGGGGCTGCTGGGGCCGAACGGCTCGGGCAAGACGACGCTTTTGAACCTGATCTCGGGGGCGTTGCGGCCCTCGGGCGGAGGGCTGCGGATCGGCGGGCACGACATGACCGGCGCGCGGCCGGACCGGATCGCGCGGGCTGGCGTTGCGCGGACCTTTCAGCTGGTGCGCATCCTGCCTTCGCTGACGCTGAAGGAAAATGTGATGGTGCCCGCGGCCTATGGGCCGGACCGGCTGTGGGGTGATCTGCTGGCGGCGCGGGTGCGCGATTGCCTGTCGGCCGTCGGGCTGGACGCACGGGCGGATCAAAGCGCGGGCGATCTGACCTATATCGACCAGAAGCGGCTGGAATTGGCCCGAGCGCTGGCAGCCCGACCGCGCCTGTTGCTGCTGGATGAATGGCTGGCCGGGCTGAACCCGACCGAGCTGCAAGACGGCATCGCCCTGATCCGCAAGCTGTCGGGCGACGGGCTGACCATCATCATGGTCGAACATATCATAGACGCCGTGCGCGCCCTGTGCCCGCGATCAGTGGTGATGAATTCGGGCCGGCTGATCGCGGATGGCCCCACCTCCGAGGCGCTTGCGGACCGTCATGTCATCGCCGCCTATCTGGGAGAGGATGCCGATGCTTGAGATCGAGAATCTCGCCGTCAGCTATGGCATGCACCGGGCGCTGGACGGGGTAAGCATGCGGGTCGGGCGCGGCGAATGCGTGGTGATCCTTGGCGCCAACGGGGCGGGAAAATCGTCGCTGCTGAAGGCGGTGGGTGGCATTGTGCCGGCCATCGGCGGGACGATCCGGCACGAGGGCGCCGACATGGCCCCCGTGCCGCCCTTTGCCATGGTCGAGCGCGGCATCGCGCTGGTCCCCGAGGGGCGCGGAGTCTTTAGCCGGATGAACGTGGCCGACAACCTTGCGCTTGGCGCCCATCCGGCGCGTGCACGCGAGGGGGCCGACCGCCGCCGGGCCGAGGTTCTGGCCCTGTTTCCGCGTCTGGCCGACCGCTCGCGCCAGATCGTCGGCACCATGTCGGGGGGCGAGCAGCAGATGGTCGCCATCGCCCGCGCGCTGATGAGCAAGCCCGACCTTCTGCTGCTGGACGAACCCAGCCTTGGGCTGGCGCCCATCGTGGTGAAAGAGGTGTTCGCCGCGCTGGCCCGGATCCGCGAGACCGGGCTGACGCTGGTGATCGTGGAACAGAATGTGCGCGCCACGCTGCGGCTGGCCACACGCGGCTATCTGCTGGAGGCAGGGCGCGTCGTGGGCGAGGGCACGGCGCAGCAGTTACAGAATGACCCGGCCGTGCAGCGGGCATTTCTGGGAGGAGTTGCGGCGGGGGCGTAAGCAACTGGCACCGACCCCGCCATTGCAGTGAGTGGAAAGAAAGGAATATCTGTGGAAAGTCTGAACCTGTTTATCAATGGCGAACATGTAAGCGCCGAGAATGAGCGCGTTTTTGAACGCGCCAACCCGATCACAGGTCAGGTCGCGACCCGCGCGGCAGCCGCCAGCAAGGCCGATGCGATCCGCGCGGTCGATGCCGCCGCCGCTGCCTTTCCGGGTTGGGCCGCCGTTCCGCCCGGCCAGCGTCGCCGCATGCTGCTGAAGGCGGCCGAGGCACTGGAGGGTCGGGGCGATGACATCGTTGCCGCAATGAAGGCCGAGATCGGCGCGACCGAGTCCTGGGCGCGGTTCAATGTCATGCTGGCCACCGAAATGCTGATCGAGGCGGCAAGCCTGTGCACCCAGATCAAGGGCGAGATCCTGCCCACCAACCGCCCCGGCTCGACCGCCTATGCGGTGCGCCAGCCGGCGGGGGTGGTGCTGGCCATGGCCCCCTGGAACGCGCCGGTCATTCTGGGCGTGCGCTCGATCGCGACGCCCCTGGCCTGCGGCAATACGGTGGTGATGAAAACCTCGGAACTGTGCCCCCGCACCCATGCGCTGATCCTGGAAGCCGTGGCCGAGGCCGGGCTGCCCAAGGGCGTGGTGAATGCCATCTCGAACGCACCCGAGGATGCGGCCGAACTGGTCGAGACGCTGGTTGCACAGCCCGCCGTGCGCCGGGTGAATTTCACCGGCTCGACCCGCGTGGGCCGGATCATCGCGGAACTGTGCGGCCGGCATCTTAAGCCGGCGCTGCTGGAACTGGGCGGCAAGGCGCCCTTCATCGTGCTGGATGATGCCGATATCGACGCGGCGGTTGCGGCGGCCGGTTTCGGGGCCTTCATGAACCAGGGCCAGATCTGCATGTCGACCGAACGCATCATCGTGATGGACGCCATCGCCGATGATTTCGTGGCGGCCTTTGCCCGCAAGGTCGAAAGCCTGCCCGCCGGCAACCCGGACGAGGCGCGCGCGCCTCTGGGCAGTCTGGTGAACAGCGCCGCCGCCGACCGCATCCGCGACCTGACGCTGGATGCCGTGACCAAGGGCGCGCGGCTGATCGGCGGGGGCGGCGATGGCACCTTGCTGAACGCCGCCGCGCTGGACGGGGTGACCCCCTCGATGCGGCTTTATGCCGAGGAAAGCTTTGGCCCGGTCGCCGCGATCATCCGCGTGGGCAGCGTTGACGAGGCCGTCCGCGTCGCGAATGAAAGCGATTTCGGCCTGTCCGCCGCCGTGTTCGGGCACGACCAAAGCCGCGCATTGGCCGTCGCCAAGCGCATCGAAAGCGGGATCTGCCATGTGAACGGCCCCACCGTTCATGACGAGGCGCAAATGCCCTTTGGTGGCATGAAGGAAAGCGGCTACGGTCGTTTCGGCGGCATTTGGGGGGTGAACGAATTTACCGAACTTCGCTGGATCACCACGCAAGATGGCGATCTGCATTACCCGATCTGACAAGGGAGGAGACGATGGGGAAACTGACGAAACTGGCACTGGGTGCTACGCTGGCCATGCTGACCGGCGGCGGTGCATGGGCGCAGGAATATGTGTTCAAGCTGCACCATTTCCTTGGCGCGGGCGCACCCGCCCAAACCGACATGCTGGAACCCTGGGCCCGCGCGGTCGAGGAAAACTCGGGCGGGCAGGTCAAGATCGAGATCTATCCCTCGATGACGCTTGGCGGCCGCCCGCCCGAGCTGATCAACCAGGTCCGCGACGGGGTGGTCGATCTGATCTGGACCGTCAACGGCTATACGCCGGGGCTGTTTCCGCGCACCGAGGTGATGGAACTGCCCTTCGTCTATGTCAACGATCCGGTGGCGGCCAATCTGGCGCTGTTCGACATGTATGACGAACATCTTGCCCCCGAATATCAGGGCGTCGAGCCGATGTTTCTGCATGTCCATGCCGGCCAGGCGATGCAGATGGTCGACAAAGAGGTGCGCAGCCCCGCCGATCTGGCCGGCCTGAAGCTGCGCATTCCCACGCGAACCGGTGCCTGGGTGATCGAGGCGCTTGGCGCGCAGGCCGTGTCGATGCCGGTGCCCGACCTGCCGCAGGCCCTGTCCAAGAAGGTGGTCGACGGCGCGCTGATCCCGTGGGAAATCATCCCGGCGCTGAAGGTCCAGGACCAGACCGATTTCCAGATCGAGGGTTTTGACAAGGCGCGGCTTGGCACGACGACCTTCCAGGTCTCGATGAACAAGGCGCGTTGGGATGCGCTGCCCGCCGATATTCAGCAGGCCTTCCGCGATGCCTCGGATCGCGATTGGGTTGCCGAGGTGGGGCGGATCTGGCGCGACATCGACGAACGCGGCATCAAGGTCGCGACCGATGCCGGCAACACCCATGTGACCCTGACCGAAGAGGAAACCGCCGCCTTCCAGACAGCACTGGAACCCGTGGTGCAGCGCTGGATCACGGATGTGTCGGGGCAGGGTATCGACGGCGCGACGCTGGTCGAAACCGCTCGCGGGCTGATCGCCCAGAATACCGGCCAATGAACTTTGCCGACGAGGAAACACAGGGCCGCAGCGGAATTTCCGCTGCGATCGCCCGGCTGGTGACAGGCTGGGCGCTGTTGGGCGGGTTGCTGCTGCTGGCGGTGGTTCTGGTCAATGCGGCAACGGTGCTGGGCGGCATCTTCGGCTTTGCGGTGCCCGGCGATTTCGAACTGACGGAAATGGGCGTGGCCATCGCCGTGTTCGCCTTTCTGCCCTATTGCCAGCTGACCGACGCCAATGTCACCGCCGATATCTTCACCGCCCGCGCCTCGCGGCCGGTTCTTGGGGTGCTGCGGGCGCTGGCCTCGGCCATCGCCTTTGGCTTTGCCGCCATCCTTTTGTGGCGCATGGGTTTGGGCATGCTGGACCAGAAAGCCTATAACTATACCACCACCATTCTTCAGATCCCGATCTGGTGGGCCTTTGTGCCGGCGCTGATCTCGATCGGGTTGCTGATCGCGGCCGCCGCTGTCAGCCTGAGCGATGCCCTGCGCGAGATCCGCCAATGATCAGCGATCCGATCACATTGGGCATCACCGCGCTGGTCATTCTGGTTGCGTTGATCGCCATCCGCATCCCGGTCGCCTATGCTATGATCCTTGTCGGCGGCGCCGGCGTGGCGCTGGTCAATGGCCCGCAACTGCTGCTGAGCCAGTTGAAGACCCTGGCCTATGGGCAATTCTCGATCTACGACCTGTCGGTCGTGCCGATGTTCGTGCTGATGGGCGAATTGGCCACCGTCGCGGGCCTATCCACGGCGCTGTTCAGGGGGGCGAATGCCTGGCTGGGCTGGATGCGCGGGGGCACGGCCATGGCCGCCATCGCCGGATGCGCCGGTTTCGGCTCGGTCTGCGGATCGTCGCTGGCCACGGCCTCGACCATGGGCAAGGTGGCGCTGCCGGAATTGCGACGCTATCGCTATTCGCCCGCGCTGGCGACGGGATCGCTGGCGGCAGGGGGGGTGCTGGGCATCCTGATCCCGCCCTCGGTGGTGCTGATCGTCTATGCCGTCATCGTCGAGGCCAATATCGTCACCATGTTCGCCGCGGCGCTTTTGCCCGGCATCATGGCGGTGATCCTGTTCATCGTCACCATCGCCATCTATGTCCGCATCCGCCCCGAGGCAGGCCCGCCCGGCGGTGCTGCCGACCGGGCCGAGTTCATCGCGGCGACGATGGGCCTTTTGCCGGTGATGGTGATCTTCGGGCTGGTGCTGGGCGGCATCTATGCCGGGTTCTTCAACCCCACGCCCGCCGCTGCGATCGGGGTGTTCCTGGTCTGGCTCTATGGCACGGTGCGGCGGTTGATCGGGCGGGCGGAACTGACCGAGGCGCTGAAATCCACCGCCAGGACCAGCGGCATGATCTATCTGATCCTGCTGGGCGCGGAACTGATGAAGATCTTCATGTCCCGCATCGGCTTGCCGCAACAGGCCGCCGCCTGGATCGCGGAAAGCGGCATGGCGCCGATGGCCGTCATGGTGTTGCTGCTGGTGGCGCTGATCCTGCTGGGCTGTCTGATGGATTCGCTGTCGATGATCCTGCTGGTCATCCCCTTCTTCTGGCCCATGCTGATGGAGATCAACGGCGGCATCTATCAGGGTGCCGAGGGCGCCGGCTTCGGCATGAGCACCGAGGATCTGAAGGTCTGGTTCGGCATTCTGGCGCTGATCGTGGTGGAACTTGGGCTGATCACGCCGCCGGTGGGGATGAATGTGTTCATCATCTCGGCCATGGCCAAGGATGTGCCGATGATCGAGACCTTCAAGGGCGTCGCGCCCTTCTTTCTGGCCGAGCTGCTGCGCGTGGCGCTGTTGCTGGCCTTTCCGGCGCTGACATTGTGGCTGCCCTATCTGTTAAGGGGATAGAGAGACGACATGACCGAACCTACCGTAACTGCGGGGGGCGCGATCTTCCCGCGTCTCAAGGCGCTTGGCGTGGATGTGGTCTTTGCCAATTCCGGCACCGATTTCCCGCCCATCATCGAGGGGTTGGCCCAGGCCGCCGCCGATGGGCTGGATCTGCCTCAGGCGCTGGTCATGCCGCATGAACAAGCGGCGTTGGGCATGGCCCATGGCTATTACCTGATGACGGGCCGGGCGCAGGCTGTGATGCTGCACACCAATGTGGGGCTGGCCAATGGCGCCATCGGTGCGATCAACGCGGCCTGTGAACATGTGCCGATGATCCTGATGTCCGGCCGCACGCCGGTGACCGAACAGGGCCGTTTCGGTGCGCGCACCGTGCCGATTGGCTGGGGGCAGGAGATGCGCGATCAGGCGGCGCTGGTGCGCGAGGCCTGCAAATGGGAATATGAGCTGAAATTCCCCGAACAGATCGCACAGCTGCTGGACCGCGCCCAGGCCATCGCGGAAAGCACGCCCAAGGGCCCGGTCTATCTGTCGATCCCGCGCGAGGTGCTGTGCGAACAGATCCCCGAGGCGGGGCTGGACGCCCCACCCCTGATGCGTCCGGCCGCCGCCGCGCCCGATCCGGCCGCGCTGGCGCAATTGGCGGGCTGGCTGGCGCAAGCGCGCGCGCCTCTGGTCATCGCGCAGCGCGGGGCAGGGGATGCGGACAGCTTTGCAGCCTTTGCCGATTGGGCGCAGGACTGGGGTATCGCTGTCTGTTCCTGGTGGGCCACCCATCTGCCGATCGCGACCGATCATCCCTGCCATGTCGGTGCCGATCCGGGGCCGTGGCTGGCGGATGCCGATGTGGTCGTGGTGCTGGATTGCCTTGCGCCATGGATGCCGGATGCACATGGCCCGCGCGCCGATGCGAGGATCGCCCATATCGGACCCGATCCGTTGTTCCACCGCTTTCCGGTCAGGAATTTCCGCGCCGACCTGGCAATCACAGGCGAAAGCGCCCAGACCATCCCGGCGCTGATCGGCGCCATGTCGGACCTGCCGCGTGACGAACCGGCCATCGCCGAGCGCCGGGCACGTCTGGCGCAGGCCTCGGCTGCGCAGCGGGATGCGCTGGTGGCGGCTGCCGTGCCTCAGGGCGACCGGCTGACCAAGGCCATGGTCAGCCGCGTGCTGGGCGAGGCGCTGGATGCGCAGGACGCGCCAAGCACCGTCTTTTCGGAACTGGGTGCGATGCTGGGCACATTGCCCCGCCGCGATCATCGGTCGTGGTTTCAGGAACCTCATTCCGGCGGGTTGGGCTGGGCGTTCCCCGCCGCGCTTGGCGCGCAACTGGCCGATCCGGGGCGGCTGTGCGTGGCGACCATGGGAGATGGCAGCTATATGTTCGCCAATCCGGTGGCCTGCCACCAGATCGCCGAGGCGCTGGATCTGCCGGTGCTGATCATGGTGCTGAACAATGGCGAATGGGGCGCGGTGCGCCAGTCGGTCGCGGGGCTTTACCCCGGCGGGGCGGCCGCGCGGGCCAATACCATGCCGCTGACCGGCCTGACGCCCAGCCCCGATTTCTGCAAGGTGGCCCAGGCCAGCCGCGCCTTCACGCGCGAGGTGCGTGAACCCGGTGATCTGCGCGCGGCTCTGGATCAGGCCTTGCAGGTGGTTCAGCAGGAACGGCGCAGCGCCCTGCTGAACGTGCTGATCGCCTGAGCCCGGTGCAAGCTGGCCGGCGGCCTGCCGCCGGCAAATACGCGCGCCGCGCCGTTTGCTATGCTTGCCTCGCGGCCGATTCGGGCAGGGTAGGGAAGGGAAGGCAGATGACAGATACCACTGATATCTATGCGCTTGGTCTTGACGCCAATGCGGCGAATTTCGCGCAGCTGTCGCCATTGTCCTTCATCGCGCGGACGGCAGCGATCTATCCCGACCTGCCCGCCATCAGCTATGGCCATATCCGCCGCAACTGGGCCGAAACCTATGCCCGCACCCGCCGTCTTGCCAGCGCGCTGAGCCGGCGCGGCATCGGCAAGGGGGATACGGTGTCGATCATCGCCGCCAATATCCCCGAAATGTTCGAGGCGCATTTCGGCGTGCCCATGTCGGGCGCGGTTCTGAACACCATCAACACCAGGCTTGATGCCGAAACCATCGCCTTCATCCTGAACCATGCCGAGGCGCAGGTGCTGCTGGTCGACCCGGAATTTGCCGACCTGGTCGAACGCGCCGTCGGGATAGCCCATCGCCCCGACATGCTGATCGTCGATATCGAGGATGCCAGTTTCGATGGCGGCCGCCCGATCGGCAGCCTGACCTGGGACGGCCTGCTGGCCGAGGGCGACCCGGATTTCGTCTGGTCGCTGCCCGGCAGCGAATGGGACGCGATCAGTCTGAACTATACCTCGGGCACGACGGGCGATCCCAAGGGCGTGGTCTATCACCATCGAGGCGCGCTGCTGAACGCGATGTCGAATATCGTCACCTGGGACATGGCGCAGCATTCGCGCTATCTGTGGACGCTGCCGATGTTTCACTGCAACGGCTGGTGCTTTCCCTGGACCATTGCCGCCAATGCCGGGCTGTGCGTCTGCCTGCGGGCGGTTCGGGCCGAGCCGATATTCCAGCTGATCCGCGACGAGAAGGTGACCCATTTCTGCGGCGCGCCGATCATTCTGAATATGCTGGTCAACGCACCCGAGGCGCTGAAGGACTTCACCCACGAGGTCAAGGTGATGACCGCCGGCGCCCCGCCCCCCGCCGCTGTCATCGCCAATATGGAGGCGATGGGCGTCGACGTCACCCATGTCTATGGGCTGACGGAAACCTATGGCCCCTCGGTGGTCAGCCCGTGGCAGTCGAAATGGGACAGTCTGGACGCCGATGCCCGCGCGCGTCTGAAGGCGCGGCAGGGCGTTCCGAACATCGCGCTGGAAGGGCTGATGGTCGCCGATCCCGAAACGCTGGATCCCGTGCCCCATGACGGCCAGACCATCGGCGAGATCTTCATGCGCGGCAATGTCGTCATGAAGGGCTATCTGAAAAACCCCTCGGCCACGGAAAAGGCCTTTCGCGGCGGCTGGTTCGCCTCGGGCGATCTGGGGGTGATGCATCCCGATGGCTATATCGAGATCAAGGACCGGTCCAAGGACATCATCATCTCGGGCGGCGAGAACATCTCATCCGTCGAGGTCGAGGACGTGCTGTATCGCCATCCCGGTGTGCTGGAGGCCGCCGTCGTCGCTCGTCCCGACGAGACCTGGGGTGAAACCCCCTGTGCCTTTGTCACGCCCAAGGCGGGGCAGGTTCTAACCGCCGAAGGGATGACCGATTTCTGCCGGCAGCACATGGCCCGGTTCAAGGTGCCCAAGACCTTTGTTTTCGACGACCTGCCCAAGACCTCGACAGGGAAGATCCAGAAATTCCTGCTGCGCGACCGGGCAAGGGCCTTGGGCGACAAGGGCTGATCGGGGCGCGGGGCCGCCCGGCTAGACCGAATAATCGTCGATCAGCCGGTCAGGCTTGGCAAAGCGTTCGATCCGCGGCTGATCGGCGATGGTGATGCGCGCGCCATCGACCTCGACGCCGTAATCTTGAAGGCTTTTGAACGCGCGGCTCAGGTTTTCCGGCGTCATCCCCAGAAACGAGGCCAGCCGTCGCTTGTCATAGGGCAGCTGAAAGGCCGTGCGCCCGCCCGCGCGGTGCTGTTCGCGGATCAGGTAATTGGCCAGCCGTTCCAGCGAACTGCGCAGTTTCAGATCCTTGGTGTTCTTGATGACGGCGCGATAGCATTGCGCCAATTCGCTGACGATGGCGCGGGCAAATCCAAGATCCATGTCGAAGGCGGTGCGAATATCCTGGCTGGGGATCAGCACGACCCGGCTTTTTTCCAATGTGCGCGCCGACATCAGATAGGGCGAGTTGCGGACCGTCGCGGCAAGAATGAAGGTCGATACGGGCCGCACCGTCGCCATGCTGGTCTCGCGCCCGTTCCAGGTCGAGAACAGTTCGACCGAGCCGGTCAGCACGATATGCAGAAAATCGCTGAGATCGCCCTCCTGGATCAGCTCGATCCTGGGCGGAAAGGTCTGCACATAAGAGGCGCGCATCAGCGTTTCGAAATGTTCATCCGCCATGGCGCAGAACAAATCCAGGTCACGGACATCCGATAGCTGCGCTTCCGCCATGTTGTCAGAAATTCCTGCACTGGATGTCGTCCAAAGGATGTCAACACCGCACTTGATAAATGTCAAGGCATGACTTTTCCGCTGTCACCCATCGGTTTGATTCCGCCCATCTGAATGCATGACAAATTTCTGTAAGTCATTTATTTCTAACAATTATTTTCGAATTATGTTATCCGCCGGGTCGCAATGATCAGGGGCATTCGGTGACGGGGACATCCGGCCGGGTTCCGCTGAAACGCTCTCGGAGGCAAAGCCATGCAGACAGCAGCCACAGCCTCGCGCGCCGATCAGAACCGGGCGCTCGGGCTGAGCACCATCGCCTTCACCGCCTGTTTCGCGGTCTGGACGATCTTTTCCATCATCGGCGTCGCGATCAAATCCGAACTGGGCCTGACCGAATTCCAGTTCGGCCTTCTGGTCGCCACGCCGATTCTGACCGGCTCGGTCACGCGCCTGTTTCTGGGCGTCTGGACCGAACGCTATGGCGGTCGCATCGTCTTTTCGGCGCAGATGATCCTGACCGCGCTGGCGACCTGGGCGCTGACGCTGGCCGACACCTATATTTCATACCTGATCGCCGCGCTTGGCGTCGGGTTGGCGGGCGGGTCGTTCATTATCGGCGTGGCCTATGTGTCGCGCTGGTATGATGCCGCCCATCAGGGCACCGCGCTTGGGATTTTCGGCGCGGGCAATGTCGGCGCGGCGGTGACGAAATTCGTGGCCCCCTTCGTCATGGTCGCCTATGGCTGGCACGGGGTCGCCTATGCCTGGGCCGCGGGGCTGGCGCTGATGGGTGTGGCTTTCTTCCTGTTTGCCAAGGACGATCCGAAACTGGTCGAGCGGCGGCAGAAAGGCATTCGCGCGCCTTCCTTTGCCGAACAGTTCGCGCCGCTGAAGAACCTTCAGGTCTGGCGCTTCTCGCTGTATTATTTCTTTGTTTTCGGGGCCTTCGTGGCGCTGGCGCTGTGGTTGCCGCATTACCTGATCGACGTCTATGGCGTCGATGTGAAAACAGCAGGCATGGCGGCGGCCTCTTTCAGCCTGTCGGCCAGCCTGTTCCGCGCCTATGGCGGCCATCTCAGCGACAAGTTCGGCGCGCGGACGGTCATGTACTGGACCTTCGGCTTTTCGATGATCCTGCTGTTCATGCTGTCCTATCCGCCGACGGATTACATCATTCAGGGCAAGGACGGGCTGATCTCGTTCTCGACCTCGATGGGGCTGTGGCCCTTTGTCGCGCTGCTGTTCGCACTGGGTTTCTTCATGAGCCTGGGCAAGGCGGCCGTGTTCAAGCATATCCCGGTCTATTACCCCGATCACGTGGGCGCCGTCGGCGGTCTGGTCGGCATGATCGGGGGCCTGGGCGGCTTTGTCCTGCCCATGGCGTTCGGCGCGCTGCTGGACCTGACGGGGATTTACACGTCCTGTTTCGCGCTTTTGTTCGTGCTGGTCACGGTGGCGCTTGGCTGGATGCACCTGTCGGTGCGCGCGATGGAACGCAAGGTGCATGGCGAGGCCTTGGACCAGTTGCCGGCCCTGCCCGAAATGCAAGAGATCCACGATCCCGCGCGCACCGCCATGCCGCGCGTGCTGGAGGATTGGCGCCCCGAAGATCCGCAATTCTGGGCGGAAAAGGGCCGCAGGATCGCAAGGCGCAACCTGTGGATTTCGATTCCGGCACTGCTTCTGGCCTTTGCCGTCTGGATGGTCTGGTCGATGGTCGTGGCGCAATTGCCGGTGATCGGGTTCCAGTTCTCGACCGGGCAACTGTTCTGGCTGGCGGCGCTGCCGGGTCTGTCGGGCGCGACACTGCGCATCTTCTACAGCTTCATGGTGCCGATCTTTGGCGGGCGGCTGTGGACGACGCTGTCGACCGCCTCGCTGCTGCTGCCAGCGATGGGGATCGGCTATGCCGTGCAGAACCCCGATACGCCCTATCTGATCTTTCTGACTCTGGCGCTTCTTTGCGGGTTTGGCGGCGGGAACTTTGCCTCGTCCATGGCCAATATCGCCTTCTTCTTCCCCAAGGCGGAAAAGGGCAATGCGCTGGCGCTGAATGCGGGGCTGGGCAATCTGGGCGTCTCGGTCATGCAATTCCTGGTGCCGATCGTCGTCACTGCGGGCGTGTTCGGCGCCATGGGCGGGGCGCCGCAGGAACTGACTGCGGGCGGTCAGCTGTGGATGCAGAATGCCGGTTTCGTCTGGGTGCCCTTCATCCTGATCGCCACGGCCGCCGCCTGGCTGGGGATGAACGACATCGCCGACGCGCGGGCCAGTTTCCGCGAACAGGCGATCATCTTCAGCCGCAAGCATAACTGGCTGATGTGCATCCTCTATACCGGCACATTCGGCAGTTTCATCGGCTTTTCGGCGGGCTTCCCCCTGCTGACCAAACTTGCCTTCCCCGAGGTCGACGCGCTGCGATATGTGTTCATCGGGCCGTTTGTCGGCGCGTTTAGCCGGGCGGGAACGGGCTGGGTCAGCGACCGCTTTGGTGGCGGGCGGGTCACCTTCTGGACCTTTGGCGCCATGATCGTGGCGACATTCGGGGTGATCGCGGCGCTTGGCGCGGGCAGCTTCCTGGCCTTTTTCGCGGGTTTCATCGCGCTGTTCTTCCTGACCGGCGTTGGCAATGCCTCGACCTTCCAGATGATCCCCGCGATCATGGGGCGCGAGGTGCCGCGGCTGATGCCCGGTCTGGATGCTGACGCAACCCGCCGCCAGGCCGAGCGTGAAAGCGCCGCGATCATCGCCTTTACCTCGGCGATCGCCGCCTATGGCGCCTTCTTCATCCCCAAGGCCTATGGCACCTCGATCGCCTGGACCGGCGGGCCAGTGGCCGCGCTGTGGGGCTTCCTGGGCTTCTATGTGATCTGCCTGGCGCTGACCTGGGCCTATTACACGCGCCCCGGCGGGCTGTTGCACGCATTAGAGCGCGGCAAGGCGGGCAATCTCGCCGCATCCGCCGCATCCGCCGCATCCGGCGCGGCCAGCCCCGCCAGCCCGGCCCGATAACGACCGACGCGATGGGTGCGGGCGGTCACGACGATCGCCCGCATCCCGGATCAACACTGAAAAGGATAGCGATATGAGCCATCTGCTGGACCGGCTGAACTTTCTTCAGCCAAAACAACTGGGGACCTTCTCGGACGGTTACGGCCAGGTCACGCGCGAGAACCGTGACTGGGAGGACAGCTACCGCAACCGCTGGCGTCACGACAAGATCGTGCGCTCGACCCATGGGGTGAACTGCACCGGGTCATGTTCGTGGAAGATCTATGTCAAATCCGGCATCGTGACATGGGAAACCCAGCAGACCGACTATCCGCGCACGCGCCCCGACCTGCCCAATCACGAACCGCGCGGCTGCGCGCGCGGCGCATCCTACAGCTGGTATCTGTATTCCGCGAACCGGGTGAAGAACCCGCTGGTGCGTGGCCGGCTGATGAAGGCCTGGCGGCGGATGCGGGCCACCATGTCGCCGATTGACGCATGGACGGCGATCCAGAACGATCCGATCCTGCGCGCATCCTATGTCGAGACGCGCGGCAAGGGCGGTTTCGTTCGTGCCACCTGGGACGAGGCGACCGAGATCACGGCGGCGGCCAATGCCTATACCGCCAAGACCTATGGCCCCGATCGCGTGTTCGGCTTTTCACCGATCCCGGCCATGTCGATGATTTCCTATGCTGCTGGCTCTCGCTATCTCAGTCTGCTGGGCGGCGTCTGCATGAGTTTTTATGACTGGTATTGCGATCTGCCGCCGGCCTCGCCGATGACATGGGGCGAACAGACCGATGTGCCCGAAAGCGCCGATTGGTATAATTCGGGCTATCTGCTGATCTGGGGTTCGAACGTGCCACAGACCCGTACGCCGGATGCGCATTTCTATACCGAGGTGCGCTACAAGGGCACGAAATCCGCCGTCATCTGCCCCGACTATTCCGAGGCCGCCAAGTTTGGCGATGTCTGGCTGAACGTGAAGCAGGGCACCGATGCGGCGCTGGCCATGGCGTTCGGCCATGTCATCCTGCGCGAATTTCATCTGGACCAGCAGATCCCCTATTTCGAGGAATACTGCCGCAAATACTCCGACTTCCCGATGCTGGTGCGGCTGGACGAACAGGATGGCCGCCTGATCCCCGGCCGTTTCCTGCGCGCATCCGATCTGGATGGCGGCCTGGGCGAGGATAACAACCCCGACTGGAAGACCGTGGCCGTTGACGAGATTTCGGGCGGCTATGTCGCGCCCAACGGCTCTATCGGGTTCCGTTGGGGCCAGCAGGGCGAATGGAATCTGGAAGAACGCGCCGCCGATGCCGAAACCAAGCTGAAAATGACGCTGGTGATGGAGGAAGATCACGACGATATTCTGGGCGTCGATTTCCCCTATTTCGGTGCACAGGCGACCCCCGCATTCTCGACCGGCGATGCCCGGCCGGGTGTGCTGACCCGGAATATCCCGGTTCGGCGGATCAAGCTGGCGGATGGGGCTGAGGTGGCCGTGGCCACGGTATTCGACCTGTTCTGCGCCAATTACGGGCTGGATCGTGGGCTGGGTGGCGATTGGGTTGCATCCGAATATTCCGAGGATGTGCCGGGCACGCCGGCATGGGCCGAAAAGATCACCGGCGTTTCGGCCGACAAGATCATCCATGTCGCCCGCGAGTTCGCGCAGAACGCCGAGAAGACGCAGGGCCGCTCGATGATCATCATTGGCGCGGCGATGAACCACTGGTTCCACATGGACATGAATTATCGCGGCGTCATCAACATGCTGGTGATGTGCGGTTGCGTCGGCCAGTCGGGCGGGGGCTGGGCGCATTATGTCGGTCAGGAAAAGCTGCGCCCGCAGACGGGCTGGCTGCCCTTGGCTTTCGCGCTGGACTGGAACCGCCCGCCACGGCACATGAATTCCACCTCTGCCTGGTATGCCCATTCCGATCAGTGGCGCTATGAGACGGTCGCGGCGGATGAGCTAGTATCGCCCACTGCGCCCAGTGGCGATTGGGACATTTCGCTGATCGACTATAACATTCAGGCTGAACGGATGGGCTGGCTGCCCTCGGCGCCGCAGTTGAAGACCAACCCGCTGGAGGTTGCCCACTTTGCCAAGGCGGCCGGGAAAGAGCCGGCCGAATACGTGACCGAGCAGTTGAAATCGGGCGGCTTGCAGATGTCCTGCGAAGACCCGGACGACCCGGCCAACTGGCCGCGCAACTTGTTTGTCTGGCGGTCCAACCTGTTGGGATCGTCGGGCAAGGGGCATGAGTATTTCCTGCGTCACCTGCTGGGCACCGATGACGGCGTGATGGGCCGCGATCTGGGCGAAGAGGGGCGGCAACTGCCCAAAGAGGCGCGCTGGCACGAGAAAGGGGCGCGCGGCAAGCTGGACCTGCTGGTCACCATCGACTTCCGCATGTCGACCACCTGCGTCTATTCCGACATCGTGCTGCCCACGGCCAGCTGGTATGAAAAGGACGATCTGAACACCTCGGACATGCATCCGTTCATCCACCCGCTGCAAGCGGCGGTTGATCCGGCATACGAGTCCCGATCAGACTGGGAAATCTTCAAATCCATCGCGAAGAAGTTCCAGGAAATCGTTCCCGGCTATCTGGGCGAAGAAACCGATATCGTCGCCCTGCCGATCCTGCACGACACCCCGGCCGAGATCGCGCAGGATCAGGTGCTGGATTGGAAAAAGGGCGAATGCGATCTGATTCCCGGCAAGACCGCGCCGAATTTCATCGCGGTTCAGCGGGACTATGGCGCGATCTATGATCGTTTTACCGCGCTTGGGCCGTTACTGGACAAGCTGGGCAATGGCGGCAAGGGCATAGGCTGGAACACCGAAAAGGAAATCGCCGCACTGGGCGATCTGAACGGTGTGCGTCGCGATGGCGCGGCCAAGGGGCGCCCTGTCATCGACAGCGCCATCGACGCGGCCGAGGTGGTGCTGATGCTGGCGCCTGAAACCAATGGCGATGTCGCGGTCAAGGCCTGGCAGGCGCTTGGCAAATTCACCGGCCGCGATCACGTGCACCTGGCCGAGGGCGAGCATCACCAGAAGATCCGCTTTCGCGATATCGCCGCGCAGCCGCGAAAGATCATCTCGTCCCCCACATGGTCGGGCATCGAAAGCGAGAAGGTCAGCTATAATGCGGGCTATACCAACGTGCATGAACTGATCCCGTGGCGCACCCTGACGGGGCGGCAGCAGCTGTATCAGGATCATCTGTGGATGCGGGTGTTTGGCGAGGGTTTCGTGGCCTATCGCCCGCCACTGGACCTGAAGGCCATTACCGATGCGGTTCATACCGACAAGGACCGCCCGCATGTGGTGCTGAACTTCCTGACGCCGCATCAGAAATGGGGCATCCACTCGACCTATACCGACAACCTGCTGATGCTGACGCTGAATCGCGGCGGCCCGGTGATCTGGATGTCCGAACGGGACGCGCAAAAGGCCGGGATCGTCGATAATGACTGGGTCGAACTTTACAACGCGAATGGCGCCCTGACGGCGCGGGCCGTGGTGTCGCAGCGGATCAAAGAGGGCTCGACCTTCATGTATCACGCGCAGGAAAAGATCGTGAACACGCCCGGTTCCGAAAAGACCGGCAAGCGCGGCGGCATCCACAATTCGGTGACCCGCGTGGTGCTGAAACCTACCCATATGATCGGCGGCTATGCCCATCAATCCTACGGCTTCAACTATTACGGCACCGTGGGTTCGAACCGGGACGAATTCGTCGTCGTCAGGAAAATGAACAAGGTCGACTGGCTCGATCGCGAAGCGACCCCGAAGGAGGCAGCGGAATGAAGATACGTGCGCAAATCGGCATGGTGCTGAACCTGGACAAATGCATCGGCTGCCATACCTGTTCAGTGACCTGCAAGAACGTCTGGACCAGCCGCGACGGCGTTGAATATGCATGGTTCAACAATGTCGAATCCAAGCCCGGCACCGGCTATCCGACCGATTGGGAAAATCAGGATCGCTGGCGCGGTGGCTGGGAACGCACCCGCTCGGGCAAGCTGCAACCCCGGCAGGGCGGCAAGTGGCGGATTCTGGCGAATATCTTTGCAAATCCCGACCTGCCCGAGATCGACGATTATTATGAACCCTTCGATTTCGACTATGACCACCTGAAATCCGCGCCCGAGATGGAGGCCTTTCCGACCGCCCGCCCGCGTTCCAAGATCAGCGGCGAGCGGATCGAGAAGATCGAGAAAGGCCCGAACTGGGACGAAATCCTTGGCGGCGAATTTTCCAAGCGGTCGCAGGACTACAATTTCGAGGGCGTCGAAAAGCAGATCTATGGTGAATACGAAAACACCTTCATGATGTATCTGCCGCGTCTGTGCGAACATTGCCTTAACCCGGCCTGTGCCGCCAGTTGCCCCTCGGGCGCGATCTATAAGCGCGAAGAGGACGGCATCGTCCTGATAGACCAGGAAAAATGCCGGGGCTGGCGGATGTGCGTGTCGGGCTGCCCCTATAAAAAGGTTTATTACAACTGGTCGACCGGCAAATCGGAAAAATGCACCCTGTGCTATCCGCGCATCGAAAGCGGTAACCCGACGGTCTGTTCGGAAACCTGCGTCGGGCGCATCCGCTATATCGGGGTGATCCTGTATGACGCCGACCGCATCGAAGAGGCGGCGAATGCGGCCGAGGTCATGGACCTTTATGATGCGCAGCTTGGCGTTTTCATGGACCCGAACGACCCGCAGGTGATCGCCGCCGCGCGTGCCGATGGTGTGCCCGAGGATTGGATCAAGGCCGCGCAGGACAGCCCGATCTGGAAGATGGCGATGGAGTGGAAGCTGGCATTCCCGCTGCATCCAGAATACCGGACGCTGCCGATGGTGTGGTATATCCCGCCGCTGTCGCCCATCCAGAACGCCGCGCAGGCCGGTGCCATCGGCATGGACGGCGCCATGCCCGATGTGCGCAATCTGCGCATTCCGCTGCGCTATCTGGCGAATATGCTGACGGCAGGGGACGAGGCGCCGATTGCCACCGCGCTGGAACGCATGCTGGCCATGCGGGCCTATATGCGGTCGAAGACGGTCGAGGGCGTGATTGACGAAGGCATCGCCGAACGGGTGGGCCTGTCGGGCGCGGTGATCGAGGATATGTATCGCATCCTCGCGCTGGCCGATTACGAGGATCGCTTTGTCATCCCGACCACCCATCGCGAACAGGTCGAAGAGGCTTACGACCTGCGCGGCGGCTGCGGCTTTACCGATGGCAATGGCTGCTCGACCGGCATGTCCAAGGGCTCGCTTTTCGGCGGCTCGAAACGTCCGCTGAAAATGCCCGAGGAGGTGCGCTGATGACCCTGCAAACCCAAGACCGCACGCTGAAGGCGCTGTCTCTGCTGCTGTGTTATCCCACGCCAGCCTTGCAGGATGCCATGCCCGAGATCGGCGGCGTGCTGGCCGCCGAGACGCGGCTGACCGCAGCCACCCGGCGGGCGTTGCGCCCGCTGGTTCAGGAACTTGGCCAGGGCGATCCCTATGACTTGCAGGAACGGTTCGTGATGCTGTTCGACCGTTCGCGCACCTTGTCGCTGAACCTGTTCGAACATGTTCATGGCGAAAGCCGGGACCGGGGCGGGGCGATGGTGTCGCTGCTGGAAACCTATCGCGAGGCGGGTTTCGAGCCGGTGACAACCGAACTGCCCGACCATCTGCCGGTGCTGCTGGAGTTTCTGTCGACCCAGCCAAAGGCCGAGGCGCAGGAAATTCTGGCCGATGCCGCGCCCATTCTAGAGGCGCTGCGCACCCGGCTGGAACGCCGCGAAAGTGCCTATGCGGCGGTGCCGGCGGCGCTGTTGCAACTGGCCGGGGTCAGTGCCGACAAGCAGGCCGTGGCCGAACTGCTGGACCAGCCCGAGACCGATCCCAACGATTTGCAGGCGCTGGACGAGGTCTGGCAGGAAAGCGAGGTCATCTTTGGCCCCGATCCCAATGCCGGCTGCCCGCAGATGCGCGACATGCTGTCGCGCATGGACCAACCGATCAGCCCCGCCCCGCGCGGCGTGGTGGCAGAGTGAAGGGAGGCATCAGATGAACCATTTCCTGTTCGGCATCTATCCCTATATCGCGCTTGGCGTGGGGATCATGGGGACCATTGCGCGCTATGAACGCGATCCCTTCACCTGGAAATCATCCTCCTCGCAATTGCTGAGGCGGCGGCAACTGGTCATCGGCTCGGTGCTGTTTCATGTTGGCGTTCTGGTTATCTTCTTCGGCCATCTGGTCGGCCTGCTGACGCCGATCTGGGTCTTTGACATGCTTGGCGTCAGCCATGGCGCGAAACAGATTCTGGCGGTCGTCGCCGGCGGCATTGCCGGTGTGATGGCGCTGATCGGCGGGGGGATGCTGTTCCATCGCCGCTGGACCGACCCGCGCATCCGGCGCAATTCCAGCTTCTGGGACATCGCCATTCTGGGCCTGCTTCTGGCGCAGCTTGTGCTGGGGCTGCTGACGATCTTTGTCTCGCTGCAACATCTGGATGGCGGGGAAATGGTCAGGTTCATGGCCTGGGCGCAGGGCATCTTTACCTTCGACCCGGCGGCATCGGATTACGTCGCGGATGTGGCGCTGATCTTCAAGCTGCACATCTTTCTGGGGCTGACGATCATCCTGGTCTTTCCGTTCACGCGGCTGGTCCACATGATCTCGGCCCCGATCCGCTATCTGTGGCGGCCGGGTTATCAGGTGGTGCGCTCGCGTCGGCAGGAACCGCTGGCCGACCGCTCGGCCCGGCAGGGGAAATAGCGCGATGGCCCATCATCCGCTGTTTCCCGATCTGGTGGTGAACGGTCAGGCGGTCCCGCAGGCGCTGGTGGCGGCCGAAACCCAGCACCACCCCGCGCCCAAAGGCAAGCCCGGCATCGCCTGGCGCAAGGCCGCCAATGCCATGGCGATCCGCACCCTGCTGCTGCAAGAGGCCGACCGGCGCGGCATCATCGCCGATCCCGCGCAACTGGCGCCGGGCCGCCACGAAACCGATGACGAGGCGCGGATTCGCGCCCTGCTGGAAGCGGCCGTCACGGTCACGCGCCCCTCCGAGGACGAGATCCGCGCCGAATGGGCGCGCGATCCCGACCGGTTCCGCGCCCCGCCTCTGTGGGAGGTTTCGCATATCCTGTGCGCCTGCGATCCGCGCGACGATGCGGCAAGCGCGGCCGCACAGGCGCGCGCGCTGGATCTGACGCGCCAGGCGCTGGCCGATCCGGCGGGGTTTGCCCGGCTGGCGGCCACGGCGTCCGATTGCGGATCGAAATCGGCGGGGGGGGCGCTTGGGCAGCTTGGTCCCGGCGACACCGTGCCCGAGTTCGAATCCGCCTTGCGTGCTCTGGCTGAGAGGCAGATCACCCCCGAGCCGGTTCTGACCCGGCATGGCTGGCATGTCATCCGCATGGACGGTCTGGCGAGGGGCAGGGTGCTACCCTATGAAACGGTCCGTGACCGGCTGGCCGACGCGATCGAGAAGCTGGCCTGGGCGCGGGCTGCGCGTCAATTTGTTGCGCAACTGGTTGACGAAGCACGGATCAACGGCGCAGATTTGGGGCCTGCCTGACGAGGAGGTAGCAGGTGACAATCCAGCGTGCCAACGAAAGGACCGCCCTTGACGATCTGGCCCCGACAGATCTGCGGCTGCTTGCGGACCCGCTGGAATTCATCAAGGTCGATCACATCCACATGCGCGCCGTCTGCATCGCGATGGAACAGGTCGCGGCCAGCGACAGTCCCGATCCGCAGGTCGTGGCGGCGCTGGTCGGTTTTCTCGACCGGGAACTGGCCCTGCTGATCGTCGATGAGGATGTCGACCTGCACGATCTGCTGCTGGCCCGCTGTCTGCCCGAGGACGAGATCGAGCCGACGCTGGACAGGGTCGAGGCCGAGCATCAGGCCCTGTCCGACATGATCCCCGACATGCTGGCGATGTTCACGTCGCTGCATGCCGCACAGCGAGCCGCCAGTCCCGATGAGGCAGCTCTGATCCAGCGTTTCTCGGCGCTGCTCAGGCGGCATGTCATGATCGAGAATGCCGTTGTGCTGCCTTTTGCGCGGGCGCGGCTTGATCAGGATGATCTGGCCCTGTTGCGCGACAGCATGGCCGCCCGCCGGGGTGCGAATGGGGCAAGGGCAGGCTGACCCGCCGCGCATATCAGCCGATGATTTTACAGGCCGCCGCCGCCGCACCAAAGCCATTGCCGATATTGACTGCCAGCACCCCCGGCGCACAGCTGGCCAGCGCCGCCGTCAGTGCCGCCTGTCCCCCGGCCGAAACGCCATAGCCCACCGGCGAGGGCACCGCGATCACCACCCCCGGCACCAGCCCGGCCAGTGCGGAAAACAGCGCGCCCTCCATCCCTGCCACGGCGATCAGGACGCGGAACCGCGCCAGTTCCTCGGCCGCATCCATCAGCCGCCACAGGCCGGCCACGCCGATATCGGCAAAGACCGGCGCCGCGATGCCGTGAAAGGCCAGTGCGCGGCGCGCCTCTTCCACTACGGGCATATCCGAGGTGCCGGCCGATACCAGCGCGACCTGATCGCTGCGCAGTTCCGCCTGCGGCCAGCCGCCGAACACGGCGGTGCGTGACAGCGGGCAGTAATCCAGCGCGAAATCGCCCGCCAGCGCGTCATGGGCGGGGGCGGTCAGCCGGGTCAGGAACAGTCGTGCCTGCCGGTCGCGGGCCTGCGTCAGGATGGCGCGGATATGGTCGGGGGTCTTGCCTTCGCAAAACACCGCCTCGGGGATGCCGGTGCGGGCCCTGCGCTGCCAGTCCATGCGAATGGCGGGGTCCGGGGGGCCGGCAGGGCCGGGGGCAGGGGCAGAGGGGTCAGCCATGCAGGAAGGCCGATCCGCGACGATAGGGGACGATCGACAGCAGCGACCGGCCGGCATTGTCGCAAAGCTGTTGGGCCGTGGTTGCAAGCCGCTGGTAAAGTGCGGCATCGGCGATCAGCGCCTCGGACAGTTCCAGCCTGATCCCCCGCGCAACCACCCGACAGCGCAGCGTTTTTCCGGGCGCCATCTGCGTCAGCGCCCGCTCGACCTGTTCGACAAAGCCCAGATCCTCGGGCGTGACGGTCAGCCCGGTCTCGATCCGGCTGGCAAGGCAGGGCTGGGCGGGCAGTTCGGCAATATCGTCCAGCCCGAACTGGCGGGCCATGGCGCGGATATCGGCCTTGGTCATGCCGGCCTCGACAAAGGGATGGCAAACGCGGCGCTCGCTGGCGGCCTGAAGGCCGGGCCGATAGTCACCCAGATCGTCCAGATTGGCGCCTGACGCGATGGTGCCGGGCACCGATGCGGCAATCCGGTCATACAGGTTGGACTTGCAGAAATAACAGCGATTGACCGGGTTGCGCAGATAGTCGGGATCGGCGAATTCCCCGGCCTCCAGCACAAGCAGATGCCAGCCGTGACGCCGGGCGTGGTCGCGCACGCGGGCTGTGGCCTCGGCCGGGACGGCGGGCGAGACGGCATGGCAGACCGTCACCCCGTCGCCCACTGGCGGCAGGCAATGGGCTGCATGGGCCAGCGTCATGCTGTCGACCCCGCCACTGACCGCAAGCACCAGCCGGTCATGCCGGGCCAGCACGGCGCGCAGCCGATCTTGCGGGTGGTCCTGCCCTGTTGCCTTCATCCCAGACTTGTCCCTGCGGTTTCTGCCGGTCACGATGGTCGCAAACGCCGCCATGATCAAGGCCGGGGCGGGAAGGGCAGGGGGCGGAACGGCGCCTTGCGCCAATGCCCGCGCGATATTCCCCCGGCGCCTGTCGCTTCCGCTTGACAAGCGGGGGGTGGCTGCCTCAGGTGAGGGCGCGCTGGTTCCTGTCCCATGGCAGGCGAAGAGGGAATGCAAAAGGGCCGAAAGACCCCGAAGCAGCCGCCCCCGCGACCGTGACCGGAGAGGTCGCCCGATGCCACTGGCAAATGCCGGGAAGGTGGGCCGACCGTTTGATCCGCAAGCCGGGAGACCTGCCAGCGCATGATGTTTACGGGCGGACGGGGTGATCCGCGACCGGCAGGCAAGATGTCGGCTGCGTTGCCCCCTCTTGTCCGTCTGGCCCCTGACCCCGAAAGCCATCAGGGAAGGGCCGCGATGCGCGCGATCTTGCATGTCTGCACCACCTGCCGCGGGGTCTCGGGCGAGGCCGCCGAGCCGCGTCCGGGTGCGCTGTTGCATGACGCGCTGGCGGGCGGTGATCTGCCCGAAGGTGTGGAACTGCGCCCGGTCGAATGCCTGTCGGCCTGTTCGCAGGGCTGTTCCGTCGCCTTATCCGCGCCGGGCAAGTGGTCCTATGTCTATGGCCGCCTTGGCCCCGATGATGCCGCCGACATCCTGACCGGCGCCGCCGCCTATGCCGCCGCCCCTGACGGGCTGGTTCCCTGGCGCGAGCGCCCCACCATTTTCCGCAAGCAAAGCCTTGCCCGCATCCCGCCATTCAGCATCCCGCAGGAGTGATCCATGACCGATCTCACGAAAATCCCCGTCACCGTCATCACCGGCTTTCTGGGCTCGGGGAAAACCACGCTGATCCGGCATCTGATGGCCAATCCGCAGGGCAAGCGGCTGGCGGTTCTGGTCAATGAATTCGGCACCGTGGGCGTGGATGGCGAGATCCTGAAAAGCTGCGCCGATGAAAGCTGCCCGGCGGAAAATATCCTCGAACTCTCGAACGGCTGCATCTGCTGCACGGTCGCCGATGACTTCATCCCGACGCTGGAACGGCTGATGGCCATGCCCCGCAAACCCGATCATATCCTGATCGAGACCTCGGGTCTGGCCCTGCCCAAGCCCTTGCTCAAGGCGTTCGACTGGCCCGCGATCCGTTCGCGCATCACCGTCGACGGGGTGATCGCGCTGGCCGATGCCGAGGCCGTGGCGGCAGGCCGTTTCGCCCCGGACGAGGCCGCCGTTCAGGCGCAGCGCGAGGCAGATGACAGCCTCGACCACGAAACGCCGCTGTCCGAGGTGTTCGAGGATCAGATCGCCTGCGCCGATGTGGTGCTGCTGACCAAGGCCGATCTGGTCGACCAGGCCGCGCTGGACGCCGCCCGCGCCGCGATCGAGGCCGAGGCCCCGCGCCCCCTGCCGATCCTGCCCGTGACCGAAGGCGCGGTCGATCCGCGCGTGATCCTTGGCCTTGGCGCGGCGGCCGAGGATGATCTGGACGCCCGCCCCAGCCATCACGACGGCGCGGACGATCACGAGCACGAGGATTTCGACACCGTCGTCATCGACCTGCCCGAGATTGACAGCCCCGCCACGCTGGTCACCGCCATCGAGCGGCTGGCCCGCGAACAGAACATCCTGCGGGTCAAGGGCTATGTCGCCGTCGCGGGCAAGCCCATGCGCCTGCTGGTTCAGGCCGTGGGCGCGCGGGTGCGGCATCAATATGACCGGCCATGGGGCAGCCAGCCGCGCATCTCGCAACTGGTGGTCATCGCCGAGCATGACGATATCGACGCGGGCGCCATCCGCGCCGTGCTGACCGACAGCGTGCCCGCCTGATGCATCTGATCTTCCGCGAAAGTCACGGTCTGGACGAGACCGACACACCCTATGATCCCGGCCAGACGCCCGCGGATCTGGTGGTGCTGTCGTTTTCCGACAGCGACCTTGGCGCTTTCGCGGCGGGTTGGCGGCGGGCGGCGGGCGGCCTGCCCACGCTGCGGCTGTGCAATCTGGTGGCGCTGCGCCATCCGGTCTCGGTCGACAATTACCTTGAGACCACGCTGGCGGGCGCGAAAGCCATCCTGATCCGCCTGATCGGGGGCGAGGCCTATTGGCCCTATGGTCTGGCCTCGATTCAGGATCTCGCGCGGCGCAGGGGGATCGCGCTTGCGGTATTGCCGGGCGATGGGCGCGTCGATGAACGGCTGGATCAGGTTTCCACCCTGCCGGTGGCCCTCTTGCGCGAACTGGCGGCGCTTTGCGACAGCGGCGGGGCGGTGGCGGCGCAGGCCGCGCTGGCGCTGATGGCGCAGGTGACGGGTCTGCCTGCGGCGCCGGTTCCGGGGCAGGCCGCGCTGCCGGATTGGGGGTTCTATGATCCCGAGGCGGGCGTGATCGACGCCCCGCCGCCCGGCCCGCTGGCGCTGGTCAGCTTCTATCGCAGCTATCTGACCGCCGCCGATACCGGCCCCGTCGACGCGCTGATCCATGCCCTGCGGGCGCAGGGGATGGCCGCTTGCGGCGTATTTGCGCCCTCGCTGAAGGCCGCCGGTTTCGCCGATTGGCTGGCGGGCGCGCTGCCCCAGCCCCCCGCCGCCATCGTCAATGCCACCGGCTTCTCGGTCCGCTCTGACATCGGCCAGACGCCCTTTGACCGCTACGGCTGCCCGGTCTTTCAGGTCGCACTATCCACCAATCGCCGCCGCGAATGGGCGGGGTCCGAACGTGGGCTGTCCCCGTCTGACCTCGCCATGCATGTGGTTCTGCCCGAGGTTGATGGCCGCATCTTCGCCGGGGTTGCCAGCTTCAAATCCCCCGAACCGCGCGATCCGGCCCTGCAATTCAGCCGCTTCGCCCATCGCGCCGATCCCGACTGCACCCTTGCCATCACCGCCCGCGTCGCCGCCTGGCACCGGCTGGCCACCACGCCCACGGCGGAACGTCAGGTGGCGCTGGTCCTATCGACCTATCCGGGGCGCGAGTGGCAAATGGCCCATGCGGTCGGCCTCGACGCGCCGGCCTCGGGCGATGCGGTGGCGCGGATGCTGGCGGATCAGGGCTATGACGTGCCGCCCGGTCCCGACGCCGCCGCGCTGGTGACGGAGCGCATCGACTGGCCGCTGGCCGAGTATCTGGCCGCGTTGCAGACCCTGCCTGCGCGCCTTCGCGAAGACCTGATCCTCGCATGGGGTGCCCCCGAAACCGAACCTGTCGTGAAGGGCGGCAGCTTCCGCTTTGCCGCCATCCGGCGCGGCAATCTGTTGCTGGCCCTGCAACCCGAACGCAGCCATCACACCGACCGCGCCGATATCTATCACGACCTGACCCGCGTGCCGCGTCATGCCTATGTCGCCTTCTACCTGTGGCTCCGCACGCAGCGCCTGCACGCGCTGATCCATATGGGCGCGCATGGCACGCTGGAATGGCTGCCGGGCAAATCCGTGGCGCTGTCGGGCACCTGCTGGCCTCAGGCACTGACTGGCGCCTTGCCCGTCATCTATCCCTTCATCGTCAACGATCCCGGCGAGGCCGCGCAGGCCAAGCGCCGCATCGGCGCGGTGACGCTTGGCCACCTGCCGCCGCCGATGACGCAGGCCGCGACGCCCACGAACATGGCGCATCTGGAACGCCTGCTGGATGAATACTCCACCGCTGACGGGCTTGATCCCGCCCGCCGCGACCGCCTGATCGCCGCCATCCGCGACGAGGCGCAGGGCGCGGGGGTCGAGGCTGATCTGGGCATTCCGCGCGAGGCATCAGCCGCCGAGGCGATCACCCGCATCGACCGCTTCGTCTGCGATATCAAGGAAAGCCAGTTCGGCGAGGGGCTGCATGTCTTTGGCGCGGGTGCCTGCGGGGCGCAGGAGGCCGAGGGCCTGCTGACGGCACTGGCCGGGCGGTTCGTCACCCCCGGCCCCTCGGGTTCACCGGCGCGGGGGCGCGGCGATGTGCTGCCCACGGGCCGCAACCTTTTCAGCGTCGATCCCCGCGCCGTGCCGACGCCTGCCGCCCATGCCCAAGGCGTGAAACTGGCCGAGGAACTGCTGCGCCGCCACCTTCAGGATCACGGCGACTGGCCGCGCGGGCTGGTCGTCGATCTGTGGGGCAGCGCCACCATGCGCACGGCGGGCGAGGAATTTGCCATGGCCCTGCATCTGGCGGGGCTGAAACCGATCTGGGATGCCGGCTCGGGCCGCGTCTCGGGGGTCGAGGTGGTCCCGCTGCCGCTGCTGAACCGCCCACGCATCGACGTGACCCTGCGCGTTTCCGGCCTGTTCCGCGACATATTCCCGGTGCTGGCGCAGCTGTTCGAGACCGGGGCCGAGGCCCTTGCCGCGCGCGAGGAAGACCCCGCCGACAACCCCTATGTGACCCGCAGCCCCCGCGTTTTCGGACCCGAGCCGGGGCAATACGGGCTGGGCATGGGCATCGCCGCCCAGACCTTTACCGAGACCTCGCGGCGGCAGGCGGGCGAGGCCTGGCTGAATGCCTCTGGCTGGGCCATCGGGCGCGACGGGGCCGTGCAGCCGGATCGCGCGGCGTTGGAGGCTCGGTTGGCCCGCGCCGACAGTTTCGTCCATGCCCAAGACCTGCCCGAAAGCGATCTGCTGCTGGCCGGCGACTATGCCGCGCATGAGGCCGGTTTCGCCGCCGCCATGGCCCGGATCGGGGCCGAGGCGCCCGCGCTTTATCACCTCGACGCGACCCAGCCCGACCGCCCCCGTGCCCGGACCCTGACCGAGGAAATCGCCCGCACCCTGCGCGCCCGCGCCGCTGATCCGCGTTGGGCCGATGCCATGGCGAACCACGGCTATCGCGGCGCGGCGGAAATCGCGGCGACGCTGGATCATCTGGCGGCCTTCGCCCATCTGGCGCAGGTGGTGCCGCCGCATCTGTTCGACCTTTATCACGATGCCACGCTTGGCCGCCCCAAGATCGTCGCTTTCATGGCTGACGCGAACCCCGCCGCCCTGGCCGCCATGCGCGATCTGTTCCGCCGTCTGGCCGAGTCGGGGCTGTGGTCCACCCGCCGCAACTCGATCGCGGCAAGCCTGGGGGGCGAGGCATGAGCGTGGTCAAGGGATGGTGCCCCGGCGCGCTGCAGCCGATGGAGTCAGGCGATGGCTGGGTGGTGCGGGTGCGCCCGCGCGGCGGACGGCTGAGCATGGCGCAGGCGGCAGGGATCGCGCAGGCGGCAGAGCATCATGGCAACGGTCTGATCGACCTGACGGGCCGCGCCAATCTGCAATTGCGCGGGGTGACGCCAGCGACCCATGCGCCGCTGATCACCGACCTGCGGCGGCTCGATCTGATCGACGCTGACATCGCGACCGAAACCCGCCGCAATATCATCGTCACCCCCTTCGCCGACATCGAAACCGACCGGCTTGCCACCACGCTGGAAGCCGCCCTTGCCGTCAGCACCCTGACCCTGCCCGCGAAATTCGGCTTTGCCGTCGATACCGGCCCCGCCCCGGTCCTGACCCAGACCCCCGCCGATATCCGCATCGAACGCGCCGCCGATGGCCACCTGCTGCTGCGCGCCGATGGCATGGCGACGGGCCAGCCGCTGACCGATATGGCCTGCGCGCTGGACCTCGCCGCGTGGTTCCTGTCCCGTGGCGTCACCGATGGCCGGGGCCGCATGGCGGCGCTGATCGCCCGTGGCACCACGCCGCCCGCCTCGCTGTCCCCCGCCGTCGCCGCGCCGATCCCCGGCCCCGGCCCGGTGCCGCAAGGTATGCTGGTGGCGCTGGAATTCGGTCAGGCCGGTGCCGCGACCCTGACCGCGCTGGCCGCCCTCGGCCCGATCCGCCTGACGCCATGGCGGATGCTGCTGATCGAGGGGCTGCATGCCGCCCCCGACCTGCCCGGCCTGATCCTCGACCCCGCCGATCCGCGCCTGCGCCTGCGCGCCTGCACTGGCGCGCCCGGCTGCCCGCAGGCCCATGCGGCGACCCGGCCCCTTGCGCGCAGCCTTGCCGCACAGGTGCCAAAGGGCGCGGTCCTGCATGTCTCGGGCTGCGCCAAGGGCTGCGGCTGGCCGCATCCGGCGACCGTCACCCTGACCGCCACATCCCAAGGTTTCGACCTGATCCGGGGCGGCCGCGCCCATGACATTCCCCAGCTTCGCGGCCTGCCCGCCGCCCGCCTGCCAGAGGTTCTGTAATGCCCTATGATTACGAAAAGGACGGCGCCGCGATCTATCGCCAGTCCTTCGCCACCATCCGCGCCGAGGCCGATCTGGCCCGTTTCAACCCCGACGAGGAACCCGTTGTCGTGCGCATGATCCATGCAGCCGGTCTGGTCGGGCTGGAGCGTGACGTGCGCTTCACCCCCGGCATGGCCACGGCGGCTCGGGCGGCGCTGGTGGCCGGCGCCCCGATCCTCTGCGATGCGCGGATGGTCAGCGAAGGCATCACCCGCCCGCGCCTGCCTGCGGATAACGCCGTCATCTGCACCCTTCACGACCCGCGCATTCCGGGTCTCGCGCGCGAAATGGGCAATACCCGATCCGCCGCCGCGTTGGAGCTGTGGCGCCCGCATCTGGCCGGTGCGGTGGTCGCCATAGGCAATGCCCCGACCGCGCTGTTTCACCTGCTGAACATGCTGGAGGACCCGGCCTGCCCCCGCCCTGCCGCGATCATCGGCTGCCCGGTGGGTTTCGTCGGCGCGGCGGAATCCAAGGATGCGCTGATGATGGCCGCGCCGGTTCCCTCGCTGATCGTTCAGGGGCGGCTTGGGGGATCAGCCATCACCGTCGCCGCCGTCAATGCGCTGGCCAGCCGGAAGGAATAGGACATGGGCAAGATCATCTGCGCGGGGCTTGGCCCCGGCGATCCCGACCTGATCTCGGTCCGCGCCGACCGGGCGATAAGGGGCGCGCGGCATGTGGCCTTTTTCCGCAAGGCGGGCCGTCAGGGGCAGGCGCGGCGGATCGTGGGCGGCATGCTGGCCGATGGCGTGACCGAATATCCGATGGAATACCCGGTCACGACGGAAATTCCTTTTGACAGCCCGGCCTATAACGATCTTCTCGCGCGCTTCTATGACGATTGGGCCGCGCGTCTGGCCACGCTTGCGCGCCAGACCGATGTGGTGGTGCTGTGCGAGGGCGACCCGTTCTTCTATGGCTCGTTCATGCATCTCTATATCCGCCTGCGCGGACAGGCCGCGGTCGAGGTGATCCCCGGCATTCCCGGCATGGCGGGCTGCTGGAACGCCTCGGGCCAGCCGATCACCTGGGGCGATGACGTGCTGACCGTGCTGATGGGCACGCTACCCGAGGACGATCTGACCCGCCACATGCAGGGCGCCGATGCGCTGGTGGTGATGAAGACCGGGCGCAACCTGCCCAAGATTCGCCGGGCTTTGGCTGCGGCTGGTCGCCTTGACGCCGCATGGCTGATCGAGCGTGGCACCATGCCCGGCCAGCGCATCGCAAGGCTGGCCGAGGTTGGCGACGAGGATTGCCCCTATTTCGCCATTGTCATGGTCCACGGTCAGGGCCGCCGCCCTGTCGCGCTGTCCGAGGCGGCGGAATGACAGGCTGGGTCACGGTCGCAGGTCTTGGGCCGGGCGCTGATACCTTGGTCACGCCCGAGGTCAGCGCGGCCCTGTCCGAGGCCACCGATATCGTCGGCTATATCCCCTATGTCGCCCGCATCGCGCCGCGTCCGGGGCTGGTGCTGCACCCCTCGGATAACCGGGTCGAGCTTGATCGCGCCCATGCTGCGCTGGACATGGCGGCGGATGGGCGGCGGGTGGTCGTGGTCTCATCCGGCGATCCGGGGGTTTTTGCCATGGCCTCGGCCCTGTTCGAGGCGCTTGAGGCTCGCCCCGGCCAGCATCCCGATATCCGCATCCTGCCCGGCATCACCGCCATGCTGGCCGCCGCCGCCCGTGCCGGTGCCCCCTTGGGCCATGATTTCTGCGCCATCAACCTGTCGGATAACCTCAAGCCCTTCGAGGTGATCGAGCAGCGGTTGCGCCTTGCCGCCCGCGCCGATTTCGCCATGGCCTTCTATAACCCGCGCTCGGCCAGCCGCCCCCGTGGCTTTGCGCGTGTGTTGCAGATCTTGCGCGAAGAATGCGGCCCCGAGCGGCTGGTGATCTTCGCCCGCGCGGTCTCGACCGCTGATGAGGCGATCCGCACAGTCACTTTGGCCGAAGCCACCCCCGAGATGGCCGATATGCGCACCGTCGTGCTGATCGGCAATTCGCAGACGCGGCGGGTGGGAAACTGGGTCTATACGCCGCGCCGGGCGGGAGCGGTCTGATGCAGCCAGTCCAGCGCCTGTTGCGGATCGGCGACCGTCATGCGTTCGGGCAATGCGGGCCTGTCGATCAGGATCACCGGCAGGCGCAGGCGGCGGGCGGCGATCAGCTTGGCCTCGCCGCCCGCGCCGCCTGCGTTCTTGGCGACCAGATGGGTGATGGCATGGGCGTTCATCAGGGCCTGATCGGCGTCGGCGGTGAAGGGGCCTCGGGCGATGATGGCATGGGCATTGGGCAGGGGCAGCGCACCCTCGGGCGGATCGACAAGGCGCAGCAGCCAGCGATGCGCCAGGCCGGCAAAGGCGCCAAGGTTCTGCTTGCCGATGGCCAGAAAGACATGGGCAGGCGTTTCGGGCAAGGCGCGGGCAGCGGCGGGAATATCGGCGCAGCGGGTCCAGTTGTCGCCGGGTTCGGGCTGCCATGCCGGGCGCTCCAGCACCAGCAGCGGCACGCCCGCCGCCTGCGTGGCGGTGATGGCATTGCGGCTGATCTGGGCGGCGAAAGGGTGGGTGGCGTCGATCACATGGCTGATCCGCTGGTCGCGAAGGTAATCGGCCAGCCCCTCGGCGCCGCCAAAGCCGCCCACGCGGGTCGGCAGGGGCTGGGAAACCGGCGCAGCCGTGCGTCCGGCATAGGAAAACACCGCATCCATGCGCGCATCGGCCAGCAGGCTGGCCATGCGGCTGGCCTCGGTCGTGCCGCCGAGAAGAAGGATGCGAGGCATGGCTGAACCCTGGCTGACAATCATCGGTATCGGCGAAGATGGCCTTGCGGGCCTGTCGGATGCAAGCCGCGATGCGCTGACCGGGGCCGAGGTGATCTTTGGCGGGCCGCGCCATCTGGCGCTGGCCGAGGCCGGCGCGCGCGGGCGGGAATGGCCGGTGCCCTTCGATCCGGCGCCGGTGCTGGCGCTGCGGGGGCGGCGGGTGGCGGTGCTGGCCTCGGGCGATCCGTTCTGGTTCGGTGCGGGCGGCAGTCTGGTGCCGCATCTTCAGCCCGGCGAATGGCGTAGTTTCCCTGCGCCGGGGGTGCCTGCGCTGGCAGCCAGCAGGCTGGGCTGGCGCTTGCAGGATGTGACCTGTCTGGGCCTGCATGCCGCGCCCTTTGCCCGGCTGCGCCCGCATCTGGCGCGGGGATGCCGGATCATCGCCACACTGCGCGATGGCGCAGCACCGGCTGAGCTGGCCGATTGGCTGGTGGCGCAAGGCATGGTAGCCACGCGCATCGCGGTGATGGAGGCTTTGGGCGGCCCGCGTGAACGCCTGCGCTGGACGACCGCCAGCGCCTTTGATCTGACCGGCATCGAGGCCCCTGTGGCCGTCGCACTGGACGGCGCGGACCTGCCGCGCGGCGCGGGCCTTTCCGCCGTTCCAGGGCGGCCAGAAGCCGATTTCACCCATGACGGCCAGATCACCAAATCGCCCATCCGCGCGATCACTCTGGCCGCTCTGGCCCCGCGCCGGGGGGAAATGCTTTGGGATATCGGCGGTGGCTCAGGCTCTATCGCCGTCGAATGGGCGCTGGCGGGCGGCCATGCCGTCACCATCGAGCCGCGCCCCGATCGTCAGCAGACCATCGCCGCGAATATCGCGGCCTTCGGCCTGTCGGGCCGCCTGCGCCTGCAACCCGGCCCCGCGCCCGAGGTGCTGGAGGGCCTGCCCCAACCCGATGCGGTTTTCATCGGCGGAGGCGCCAGCGCGGCGCTGTTCGACTGGCTGACCAACCGCCTGCCGCAAGGCACGAGGCTGGTCGCCAATGCCGTCACCATCGAGACCGAAGCCCTGCTGGCCTCCCTGCACGCCCGCCATGGTGGCGGCCTGATGCGGATCGAGATCGCCGAGGCAGCGCCCCTTGGTCCCTCGCGCTGCTGGCAACCGGCGCGGCCGATCACGCAATGGCGGGCGGTGCTGTGAAGGTGGCGGGGATCGGTTGCCGCGCGGGTGCGCCGGTGACGGTGCTGACCGAAATGCTGGCGCAGGCCGAGGCTTTGGCCGGGCCGGTCGACGCCGTCGCCACCATTGCCCCCCGCGCCGCCGAAATCACCGCGCTGAACCGCCCGCTGCGCATCGTCGCCATCGCCGGCATCGACACGCCCACGCAATCCCCGCGCATCCAGTCGCTGCACGGCACCGGATCGGTGGCCGAGGCCGCAGCCCTTGCAGCCTGCGGCCCCGGCGCGCGGCTGATCCTCAATCGCATCGCCAGCCCTTGCGGGCGCGCCACCATCGCCATCGCCATCCGCGAGGAGACCCCATGACCGTCCATTTCATCGGCGCCGGACCGGGTGCCGCCGATCTGATCACCCTGCGCGGGCGCGACCTGATCGCGGCTTGCCCGGTCTGCCTTTACGCCGGGTCGCTGGTGCCGCAGGCGCTGCTGTCCCATTGCCCACCCGGCGCGCGGATCGTGAACACCGCGCCGCTGAGCCTTGACCAGATCATAGCCGAGATCGCCACCGCCCATGCCGCGGGGCAGGATGTGGCGCGGCTGCATTCGGGCGATCTGTCAGTCTGGTCGGCCATGGGCGAGCAGCTTCGCCGCCTGCGCGCGCTGAATATCCCGATCAACGTGGTTCCCGGCGTGCCCTCTTTCGCCGCTGCCGCTGCGGCGTTGCAGACGGAACTGACCCTTCCCGGCGTGGCGCAATCGGTGGTGCTGACCCGGACCTCGGGCCGCGCCTCGCCCATGCCCGAGGGCGAGGCGCTGACGGCCTTCGCCGCGACCGGCGCGACGCTGGCCATCCACCTGTCGATCCATGCGCTTGACCGCGTGGTCACTGACCTGACCCCGCATTACGGCGCCGATTGCCCGGTCGCCGTGGTCTGGCGGGCCACATGGCCGGATCAGCGCGTCATCCGCTCGACCCTCGCGGCGATCCAGACCGAGGCGCAGGGCATCGACCGCACCGCGCTGATCCTTGTCGGCCCGGCACTCGCTGCCGAGGATTTCGACGACAGCCGCCTTTATGCGGGCGATTATGACCGCCGCTATCGCCCGACTGGCGACAACCCGAGGTTCCCCGAATGACTCTTCCCCAATTGACACGGGGCCTGATGATTTCTGCCCCCGCTTCGGGCACCGGCAAGACTATCTTGATGCTGGGACTGCTGGCGGCTTTGCGCGAACGCGGCCTGAAGGTGCAGCCGTTCAAATCGGGGCCGGATTATATTGACCCGGCCTTTCATCTGGCAGCCTCGGGGCGGGCCTCGTTCAATCTGGACACATGGGCGATGCCTGCGGGTCAGATCGCGGGCCATGCGGCGCTTGGGGGCGATGCCGATCTGGTGCTGGCGGAAGGCTCGATGGGGCTGTTCGACGGGGTGGCCAGGCCGGGCGAGGCGGGCATCGGATCAAGCGCGGAAATCGCCACGATGATGGGCTGGCCGGTGGTGCTGATGCTGGATGTCTCGGGTCAGGCGCAATCGGCGGCGGCGGTGGCGCGGGGGTTCGCGACGCTGCGCCCCGACCTGCCCTTTGCGGGGGTGGTGCTGAACCGCGTCGCCTCGCCCCGGCATGAGGCGCTGATCCGCGAGGGCATGGCCGAGGCCGGCATCGCCGTGATGGGCGCCTTGCCCCGGCAAGGCAATGTCGAACTGCCCGAGCGGCATCTGGGATTGGTTCAGGCCGAGGAAACCGCCGAGATGGCGCGCATCCTGGCCGATGCCGCCCGGCTGATCGGTGGGCATTGCGATCTGGACGCGATCATTGCCGCCGCTGCGGCGCGCACCCTGCCAGACGCGGCGCCCCATCGTCCGGTGCCGCCCCCCGGCCAGCGGATCGCCCTGGCGCGTGATGCGGCCTTCAGCTTTGTCTATCCGCATCTGATCGCTGAATGGCGGCGGCAAGGGGCGACGATTCTGCCATTTTCGCCGCTGGACGATCAGGCGCCCGATGACAGCGCCGATGCCTGCTGGCTGCCTGGCGGCTATCCCGAGCTGCATGCGGGGCGCATCGCCGCCGCCGAAGGGTTTCGCACCGGGCTTGCGCGCTTTGCCGAGACGCGGCCGGTGCATGGCGAATGCGGTGGCTATATGGCGCTTGGGGCGGGCCTGGTCGATGCGGATGGCATCCGGCACCGGATGGCCGGGCTGCTTGGGGTCGAAACCAGCTATCACAAGCGGCGGATGCATCTGGGTTATCGCCGGGCCGAATTGCTGGCGCGGATGCCAGGGCTGGGGGTGGGGCAGGGGCTGCGCGGGCACGAGTTTCACTATGCCTCGATCCTGGCCCAGCCCGATGCGCCCTTGGCTGATGTAAGCGATGCCAATGGGGCAAAAGTGCCCGAGACCGGGTCTTTCCGCATGATGCCGGGCGGCGGCGTGGTGACGGGCACGTTCTTTCACCTGATCGCGCGGGTCGGGGGCGCGGGCGATCATGCGGGTGCTTGACCCGGCCCGCCAGATGGCGTCTAGATGACCGTCTGATCGGTGCCCGCAAAACGCCTTGGCGTTGGGCTTAATCGGGAATGGGGATGGGCATCCGCCCGCAACCCCAGCCGCCCCCGCGACTGTCAGCGGAGAGCGTGCTTCGACAAGGCCACTGAACCCCAAAGGTTCGGGAAGGCAGAAGCCACGCTTTGACCCGCGAGCCAGGAGACCGGCCGCCAGACCATAACCAACCGCCGTCGGGGATGACGGCAAAAGGAGAGCATGATGCATATCGAACCCGGAATCGTCACCGGCGCGAAAATCGCGCTAAGCTATGTCACCGCCGCCGGCGCGGGGGTGTGGACGCTGAAACTGGCGTTGCAGTCGCTCGTCGAGCGCGGGGCACTGTCGCTGGTTGCACGCACGGCCATGGCCACGGTTGGGACCTTCATCTTTTTCCAGGTCCTGCCGCATTTCCCGGTCGGCGTGTCCGAGGTGCATTTCATTCTCGGCTCGACCCTGTTTCTGATCCTTGGCGCGGCGCCTGCGGCCTTTGGGCTGGCGCTTGGCCTGCTGATCCAGGGGCTGTTCTTCGCGCCCTTCGATCTGCCGCAATACGGCATGAACGTCACCACGCTGCTGGTGCCGCTGTTTGCCGTGCAGGCGCTGGCACAGCGGATCATCGCGCCGGGCACGGCCTATGTCGACCTCAGCTATCTGCAGGCGCTGGCGCTGTCGACGGCGTTTCAGGGCGGCGTGGTTGCTTGGGTTGCCTTCTGGGCGATCTATGGCGAGGGGCTGGCCGGGGTGCAGGGCATTCTCAGCTTTGGCGTCGTCTATATGATGGTCATCCTGATCGAACCGCTGGTCGATCTGGCCGTCCTGGCGGGCGCGAAGGCCCTGCGCGGCGGCTTGCAGAGCAGCGGGCTGGTGACGCAGCGCCTGTTTGCCTGAGCCTGCGGGTAAAGCCCGGCAAGATGATAGAACTGACACTGATCGGGATCGGGACCGGAAATCCCGATCACCTGACCTTGCAGGCGGTCGCGGCAATGCGCGCGGCCGATCTGATCCTGATCCCGCATAAGGGCGCGGACAAGGACGATCTGGCGGGCCTGCGCCGCGCAATCTGTGACCGTTATCTGGGGGCCTCGACCCGCGTGGCCCTGTTCGACATGCCGCAGCGCGATCCCGGCGATCCCGACTATCACCACCGGGTCAACCGCTGGCATGACCGGATCGCCGCGATCTGGCAGGACAGGATCGCGGCCGAACTGCCCTTGCTGTCGGGAAAGGTCGCCTTGCTGGTCTGGGGCGACCCCTCGCTTTATGACAGCACGCTGCGCATCGCAGGCCGGCTTGAGCTGCCGCTGACCACCCGCGTCATTCCCGGCATCACGGCGATCCAGGCGCTGTGCGCGGCCCATGCCATTCCGCTGAACCGGATTGGCGCGCCGGTCCAGATCACCACGGGCCGGCAGCTGCGCGATCATGGCTGGCCAGAGGCGGCCGATACCATCGTGGTCATGCTGGACGGCGAATCTTCGTTTCAGACGCTGCGGCCTGAAGGCGTGCAGATCTGGTGGGGCGCCTATCTGGGCATGGCCGAGGAGTTGCTGGATCATGGTCCGCTGCCCGATGCCGCGCCGCGTATCGTCGCGACCCGTGCGGCGGCGCGTGCGGCGCATGGCTGGATCATGGATATCTATCTGCTGCGCCGGGACAGGGATCAGCAGGCCGGACGGGCCTAGATCACGCTGCCAGTGATGGTCGCGCGTGGTGCTGCGCCGCCTTGGGGCAGGTTAGCGCTCGGTGCGGCGCAGGGCGTCGATGATGACGCGAAAGGCGGGACGGTTCTGCCGACGGCTGGGGTAATACAGGAAATAGCCGTCGAAGAAGGGGGACCAGTCGTCCAGCGCCAGGATCAGATCGCCCGATGCGATCAGAGCGTCGGCCATGCTGTTGGGGACAAACGCAATGCCCAGCCCCGCCCGCGCCGCGTCGATCATGGCATAGGTGTTGTTGAAGGTCAGCTGCCCCTGGACGCGAACGACCAGTTCCTGCCCATCCTTCTCGAACTCCCACGCATAGATGCCGCCGCGCGTGTTCTGGCGCAGGGTGATGCAATTATGCCGGGGCAGATCCCGTGGATGCAGGGGCAGCCCATGGGCCGCGAAATAATCGGGCGAGGCGACAGCCACCAACCGCCAATCGGGACCGATGCGCAGGGCGATCATGTCCTTTTCCACGCTTTCACCCAGACGCACACCGGCGTCGAACCCCTCTTCGACAATGTTGCGAAAGCCGTTGTCGATGCTGAATTCCACCTGAATATCGGGATAGGCCGCCAGCACCGGGCGCAGTTTCGGCCAGACCACCGTCTCCAGGGCGTGATCCGACAGCGTCAACCGGACCTGACCCGAGGGCTTGTCGCGGTATTCCATCAGTGTCGCGATCTGGTCCTCGATCTCGGTCAGCCTGGGGGCGACGGTCGCCAGCAGGCGGGCGCCGGCCTCGGTCGGGGCGACATTGCGGGTCGTGCGGGTCAGCAGGCGGATGCCCATGCGGGTTTCCAGCCGCTTGATCGTATGGCTCAGCGTCGATTGCGCCACGCCCAGCCTGGCCGCCGCGCGGGTGAAATTCTGTTCTTCCGCCACGACGCGGAACCACATCAGGTCGTTGAAATCGGTGCGGGGCATGGGCGATCCGGTCCGGCATGTCGGGTCATATTAATCGACCCGGTCGATTAGTCCATGCCGGTTTGCCTGTCTAATCTGATCGCGCCAGTTCCGGTATCTCTGTCGCCTGACGACTGACCGAGGAGATGACGATGAGCGATGCGACCTATGTGAATATCGAGGTCAGCCCCGGTGCGGCCTGGGGCGCGGTTCTGTCCATGACCCTGTGCGTGGCCGTGCTGATCGCGTCCGAATTCATGCCGGTCAGCCTGCTGACGCCGATGGCGCAGGGGCTGGGGGCAACGGAAGGCCAGACCGGGCAGGCGATTTCCATCAGCGGGCTGTTCGCGGTGCTGGCCAGTGTGATGATCACGACGGTGGCGGGCCGGCTGAACCGCAAATGGGTGCTGGTCGCGCTGACGGCGCTGCTGCTTTCGTCGCTGGTGCTGGTCGCCATGGCGCCGAATTTCACGGTGCTGATGATCGCGCGGGCGGCTCTGGGCATCTGCGTGGGGGGCTTCTGGGCGCTGGCCACTGCGGTGATCATGCGGTTGGTGCCGGAACGCGATGTGCCCCGCGCCCTGTCGCTGATGTTCGGCGGGCAGGCGATCGCCGCCGCCTTTGCCGCCCCGATGGGCAGCTATCTGGGCGGGATGCTGGGCTGGCGCGAGGTTTTCTGGCTGCTGACCCCGATCGTCGCCGCCAATCTGGTCTGGCATGTCATCGCGCTGCCCTCGCTGCCGGCACGCGGTCGCCAAAACCTTGGCGCGCTGATCGAGGTCTTGCGGCGGCCCTATTTCGCCCGTGGCCTGCTGGCCGCGATGCTCAGCTGGGGTTCGGCCTTTACCATGTTCACCTATCTGCGGCCGTTTCTGGAACAGGTCACGGGCGTCGATGTGTCCGTGCTGTCGGTTCTGCTGCTACTGCTGGGGCTGGCGGGCTTTGTCGGCACCTGGGGGGCGGGGCGGTTTCTGGGCAATCGTATCGCGCCGCTGCTGATGCTGCCGGCGCTGGTCATGGGTGGGGCCACGCTGCTGTTGCTGGCGGTGGGCATTTCGGTTCTTGCCGTGGGCGCGTTGCTGATGGTCTGGGGCGCGATGAACACCGCCATGTCGGTGATCTGGATGACCTGGATGTCGCAGAACGCGGGTGACGCGGCCGAGGCCGCCGGCAGCCTGATGGTTGCCGCGATCCAGGTCTCGATCCTCTTGGGTGCGGTGATCGGCGGGCTGCTGCTGGACGGTATTTCGATCAGCGCGACCTTCCTTGGCAGCGTGGCCCTGGCTGCGGCCGCCATCGCCCTGATCGGCAATGGCCAGCATTTGCTGAGGCCCGCACGATGACCGGCCTGATCAATCGCCGGGCGGTCCTTACGACCGCCCTGACCGCCCTGACCGGCGTGATCGCACCCCGCAGGCTGCTTGCCCAAGACAGGGAAACGCCAATGCGCATCCGTTGCACCTTTGCCGATCAGGATTTCACCTATCGCCTGTTCGACAATCCGACGGCGCGCGACCTGGCCTCGCTTCTGCCGCTGGATCTGAGCATCGAGGATTTCTCGACCAACGAGAAGCTGGCGCATCTGCCGCGCAGGCTGGATGAGGGCGGGCTGGCCGATTACGATGACGAAGCGCCGGGCGATCTGTGCTATTTCCGGGGCTGGGGCAATCTCGCCTTCTTCCACGACGACTATCGCTATCGCGGCGACCTGATCCGGCTTGGCCGGATCGAAGGCCCCGTCGCGCCTCTGCTGGTGCGGGGCACCTATCCCCTGCGCATCGAATTGATCCATTGACCCGAAAGGACATGTCCCATGTATGCAACCGTTTTGCACGGCCCCGGCGATATCCGCTTTGAACGGGTCGAGGATCCCGGCATCCTGAAACCCACCGACGCCATCATCCAGCTTTCCGCGACCTGCATCTGCGGATCGGACCTGTGGCCCTATCGCGGTATCCAGGCGCAGGGCGAGCCGATGCATATGGGCCATGAATACTGCGGTGTCGTGATCGAGGTCGGATCCGAGGTCCGCAACATCCGTCCCGGCCAGTTCGTCGTTGGCAGCTTCTGCCTGTCGGACAATACCTGCCCGCATTGCCAGTTCGGCTTTCAGTCGTCCTGCGCACAGCGCGAGTTCATGTCGGGCGCCCAGGCCCCCTTTGCCCGTGTGCCGCTTGCCGATGGCACGCTGGTGGCGACCGATCACATGCCCGATGCCGAGATGATCCCGCATATGCTGGCGGTGTCCGACGTGCTGGGGACCGGCTGGTATGGCGCGGTCGCCGCCGGCGTGCGTCCGGGCGGCACGGTCGTCGTCGTGGGCGACGGGGCGGTCGGGCTGATGGGGGTGATGGCCGCCAACCAGATGGGCGCGGGCCGCATCATCGCGATGAGCCGCCATGCCAGCCGTCAGGCGCTGGCCCGCGAATTTGGCGCCACCGACATCGTGGCCGAGCGCGGGGCAGAGGGCATTGCCCGGATCATGGATCTGACCGATGGCGTTGGCGCGGAATCGGTGATCGAGGCCGTTGGCATGGGGGAATCCATGGAACAGGCCATGGGGATCTGCCGGCCGGGTGGCAGCATCGGCTATGTCGGGGTGCCCCACGGCGTCAGTTTCGACGGCCAGCAGCTGTTCTTCAAGCAGCAGCGCATGCTGGGCGGACCGGCCCCGGTGCGGCGTTTCCTGCCCGACCTGATGGACCGTGTCTTGCAGGGGCGCATCCAGCCCGGCAAGGTCTTTGACCTGATCCTGCCGATCGAGCAGGTGGCCGAGGGCTATCTGGCCATGGATGAACGCCGCGCGATCAAGACCATGCTGACGGTCTGAGCCGGCGGCTGGAAAGGCGACATCGGCAGGCCGAAGCGGCGGGCGATCAGTGATCGGCCACTGATGCCCGCCCGATCAGATGGCCAGACCATTGACGCGCGACAGCAGCGGCGTTGCGCCGCGGGCTGGATTGGCGATCCGCCAATTATGCGCGGGCCTGGCCTGCCGATCTGCCTGCCATGCCGGTCAGCGACCCGTCCCACGGGCGGGGCAAAAACACCACAACACCACGCACGCGCGGCGCGTGGTTTGCGCCTGCGGGTATCGGCCACCAAGACTCGCTGTTGCTGCCTCGGCGCTGTGTGGCTATCACGACCTTCCGTTACATGGAGAGCCCGCCGTGACCCAGACCGCCGCCCAGATCGCCGGAATCATCGCCCAGGAAATTGCCGCCAGCCCGGCGCAGGTGGTTGCTGCTGCGGCGCTGTTGGACGAAGGCGCGACGGTGCCTTTCGTCGCGCGCTATCGCAAAGAGGTCACCGGCGGGCTGGATGACACGCAGCTTCGGACCCTGGCCGAGCGGCTGGTCTATCTGCGCGATCTTGAGGCGCGGCGCGAGACGATCCTGAAATCCATTCGCGAACAGGGCAAGCTGACCGACGATCTGGCCCGGTCGATCGCCCAGGCCGAGACCAAGGCGGGGCTGGAAGACATCTATCTGCCCTTCAAGCCCAAGCGGCGCACGAAGGCCATGATCGCGCGGGAAAACGGTCTTGAGCCGCTGTTGCGCGCCATCATGACAAACCGCACGACCCCGCCCGAAACCCATGCCGAAACCTATCTGACCGAGGCCGTGCCAACGGTGAAGGACGCGCTGACCGGCGCGCGCGACATCCTGACCGAAGAGCTTTCCGAACAGGCCGAGCTTCTGGGCAAGCTGCGCGACTTCATGCGGCGCGAGGCTTTCGTTCTCTCGAAGGTCATCGCCGGCAAGCAGGAAGCCGGCGCAAAATTCGCCGACTATTTCGACCAGCGCGAGAAATGGGCCGATATCCCTTCGCATCGTGCGCTGGCCATCCTGCGCGCCGCAAAAGAGGAAATCGTCACCATCGAGGTCGCGCCCGATGCCGAGACCGGCGTGCCGCAGGCCATCGCCACGATCGCTGCATCGCTTGGCACTGCTGGCGATGCGCCTGGCGATCGCTGGCTGCGCGCGGCGGCGGAATGGGCTTGGCGGGTCAAATTCTCGCTGACGCTTTATATCGACCTGCTGGGTGAATTGCGCCAGCGCGCCCATGAAGCCGCCATCACGGTCTTTTCGCGCAACCTCAAGGATCTGCTTCTGGCGGCGCCGGCTGGTGCCAAGGCAACCTTGGGGCTGGATCCGGGGATCCGCACCGGGGTGAAATGCGCGGTGATAGACAAGACCGGCAAGCTTCTGGAAACCGCGACGATCTATCCGTTCCAACCCAGAATGGATCTGCGCGGGGCCGAGGCGACGCTGATCCAGCTGATCGCACGCCATGGCGTCGAACTGGTCGCAATCGGCAATGGCACGGCCAGCCGCGAGACGGAAAAGCTGGTCGGTGACACGTTGCGGCTGCTGCCCCCGCAGGTAAAGGCGCCAAACCGCGTGGTGGTGTCCGAGGCCGGTGCCTCGGTCTATTCCGCCTCGGAACTGGCGGCACGAGAGTTTCCGGGTCTGGATGTCTCGTTGCGCGGCGCGGTGTCGATTGCGCGGCGATTGCAGGATCCGCTGGCCGAACTGGTGAAGATCACCCCGCAATCCATTGGCGTTGGGCAATATCAGCATGATGTCGACCAACGCAGCCTGTCCCGCGCGCTGGATGCGGTGGTCGAGGATGCGGTGAACGCGGTTGGCGTTGATCTGAACACCGCCTCGGCCCCGCTGCTGGCGCAGGTCGCGGGGCTTGGCCCGTCGCTGGCCGAATCCATCGTGCTTTACCGTGAACAGCACGGTTCTTTCCCGACGCGCAAGACGCTGCTGAAGGTCGCGGGTCTTGGCCCCAAGGCGTTCGAACAATGCGCGGGCTTCCTGCGCATCGGCGACGGGGCCGAGCCGCTGGACGCTTCCGCCGTCCACCCCGAGGCCTATGACGTCGCGCGCCGGATCGTCGCCGCCTGCGGGCGCGATATCCGTCAGATCGTTGGCACGGCGGGGGCGCTGAAGAACCTGCGCGCCGAGGATTTCGTGACCGGCGCCTTTGGCCTTCCCACGGTGCGCGACATCTTTCGCGAGTTGGAAAAGCCCGGCCGCGACCCCCGGCCCGAATTCAAGACAGCGCGGTTTTCCGATGGCGTCGAAGATATCAAGGACCTGAAACCCGGCATGCGGTTGGAAGGCACGGTCACCAATGTCGCCGCCTTCGGTGCCTTTGTCGATATCGGCGTGCATCAGGACGGGCTGGTCCATGTCAGCCAACTGGCCGATCGCTTCGTCAAGGATCCGCATGAGGTGGTCAAGGCCGGCGATGTCGTTCAGGTCCGCGTGACCGAGGTGGATATTCCGCGCAAACGCATTGGGCTGACCATGCGCAAGGATGGCGGTGCATCCGACGGCAAGGCCCCCGCCGGTCAAGGACGGCCGATGCGTGCGGCTGACAAGCCGAAGGGAAAGGCACCCCAAAGCGGGAAACCAGAGACGCCCGGCGGGCTTGGGGCGGCATTGCTTGAGGCGATGAAAAAGCGCTGAGCTTTCCTTTCGCGTCAGGACTATCCGCCCCCGCCCGGAATATCGCCGGTGCCATCGAACCTGACCCTGTGGCCTGATCGCTGTCGCCCCGGCCATTGCCTTTGGCGCGGCCGCGCCATCTGCGTTTCATCCCGTTCCGTTCGGTCTTTACCACGGCGCCTAGACCTGCCGCGACGGTGGCGGCCGAAGCCATGTGAAAGGCATCTGACGAATAAGCGTCTCGACCGCAGACTCAGACCGGGCGGTGTCGCAGTCTGGCCTGCGCCGGGCAGGTTCTGTCGCGCAAGGCCGATCAGTGGCGGATCAAGCCATTGGTTTCGTTCGTCATTCGATGATTTTGGCTGGGGCGGTAGGATTCGAACCTACGGTACACGGTACCAAAAACCGATGCCTTACCACTTGGCCACGCCCCAACTGTGGGCGGTGTCTATCCAAGCGGGACGAGGGCTGCAAGTCGAAAATCGGGCGCTTGCCCAACTTTCCGGCGATCGCTATGCGCCCGGTATGACGTATGCGGATGTGATCATTCTGGGGGGCGGAGCAGCCGGGCTGTTCTGCGCGGGCGAGGCGGTTCAGCAGGGATTGCGGACCGTGGTGCTGGAACATGCGGCGCGGCCAGGCGAGAAGATTCGTATCTCGGGCGGTGGGCGCTGCAACTTTACCAATCTGGCCACGGCGCGTGACAGGTTCCTATCGGAAAATCCGCGATTCTGTGCCTCGGCGCTGGCCGGTTTTTCGCCGGGGGATTTTGTCGCCATGGTCGACAGGGCTGGCATAGCCTGGCACGAAAAGACCCTGGGGCAGTTGTTCTGCGACGAAAAGGCCACGCAGATCACCCAGATGCTGCTGGACCGGATGAAGGGTGCCGAACTGCGCTTGCAGACCGCGGTGACCGGTGTAAGGCGTGACGGACGCGGCGGCTTCGCGGTCACCACATCGGACGGGCAACTGTACGCTGCTCAGGTGGTCGTCGCAACGGGGGGCAGGTCGATCCCGAAAATGGGTGCCACCGGGATCGCCTATGATATCGCACGCGACTTTGGCCTGCGGATCGTCGAGCCGCGGCCGGGGCTGGTGCCGCTGACCTTTGCGCAGCAGGATCTGGATCTGTGCCGGCCACTGGCGGGCCTGTCGGTCGAGGCCGAAATCGGTCATGGCGGCGGCCGGTTTCGCGATGCATTGCTGTTCACGCATCGGGGGCTGTCGGGGCCGGTGATCCTGCAAATCTCAAGCTTCTGGAAGCCGGGCGAGGCGCTGGCCGTCAACCTGGCACCGGGAACTGATGTTGCCGCCGAACTGAAGGCACAGCGCGGCCGGGCGGGGCGCGTCGCCGTGGCAACGGCGCTGTCGCGTCTGCTGCCCGAGCGATTGGCGCAGGCCATCGCCGTTGAACTTGCGCTGTCTGATGCCCGGCTGGCCGATCAGCCAAATCCGGTGCTGGACAGGATCGGCGCGCGGATCAACAGCTGGCATCTGCGACCCGTCGGCTCCGAGGGCTATCGCACTGCCGAGGTGACGTTGGGCGGGGTCGATACCCGTGATCTGGACGCCCGCAGCCTTCAGGCCCGTGACGTGCCGGGCCTGTTCTTCATTGGCGAATGCGTCGATGTGACGGGTTGGCTTGGCGGGTATAATTTTCAATGGGCCTGGGCCTCGGCCCATGCCGCCGGACAGGCATTGGGGCGCGCCGGACCTGGGGACGACGCGGCACCGGGGCAGGGGTGAAACCCCGTGGCCCCGCAAGGCGACGCACCAGGTCAAGGCCGCCGCCTGGCCTGACGCGGTTGGCCGGTCAGGGGCGCAGCGGATCGGCCTTGGCCAATGCGTCGAAGGCCATCAACGAACGGACAAGGGCCGGCATCTGATCCAGCCGGACCATGTTGGGCCCATCCGAGGGCGCGTTGTCGGGATCCTGATGGGTTTCGATGAAGACGCCGGCGATGCCGAGGGAAACGGCCGCGCGCGCCATGACCGGGGCAAATTCGCGCTGCCCGCCCGAACTGCCGCCCTGGCCGCCCGGCTGCTGCACCGAATGCGTTGCATCCATGATGATCGGATAGCCGGTTCGGGCCATGATCGGAAGCGAACGCATGTCGGTGACCAGCGTGTTATAGCCAAAGCTGGATCCGCGTTCGGTCAGCAGAATCCTGTCATTGCCGGTCGAGGCGACCTTGTCGGCCACATTGGGCATGTCCCAGGGGGCAAGAAACTGCCCCTTCTTGATATTGACCACCGCACCCGATTCGCCAGCCGCCAGCAACAGGTCGGTCTGGCGGCTGAGGAAGGCCGGGATCTGGATGATGTCGACCGCCTGCGCCGCCGCGCGGGCCTGTTCGATGTCATGCACATCCGTCAGCACCGGGCTGCCGATCCGGTCGCGCACCGTCGCCAGAATCTGCAATCCCTCGTCGATGCCGATCCCGCGCTGGCCCTTCAGAGAGGTCCGGTTTGCCTTGTCATAGCTGGCCTTGAAAACGTAGCTGGCGCCGACTTTGGCACAGGCTTCGGCCATGGTTTCCGCGATCATCAGGGCATGGTCCAGCGTTTCAAGCTGGCACGGTCCCGCAATGACGGTCAAAGGCTGGTTATTGCCGACCTTCAGGTCGCCGACCGAAACGGTTTTCATCATGATGACACCTGTTCGCGAAGAATAGAGGCTGTCAGCGACAGCATGAGATAGATCCCCGAAAAGATCAGAAACGCGACCAGCGTGTTCTGGAACGCCTTGGGATAGGTGGCCTCGTCGGGTGGGATCGGGGCTACGGACATCGACAGATAGCGCACCTGCTTGTTCGCCTCGATCCGCGCGGTTTCCAGTTGCGCCGCCGATTGGGCCAGCAATTCCTGGCGGGTGGCCAGATCGCCCTCGGCGATGCGCAACTCGCCCGAGATCGACGCCAGCGAGGCCCGCGTCGCGTTGCCCTGCGTCAGTTGCAGGCGGGTCTGTGCGATCATTTCTTCAATGCGAGCAATCTCGCCGTTCAGCGTGTCGACGCGGCTTTGCTGCGGGCGCGGATTGGCCATCAGCGTGCCCAGTTCAAGCTGCTTGGTGTTCAGCTGAATTTCCAGCTGGGCGATCTGCTGCATGACCACGCCACCCTCGGCAACCGGGTCGAGAACCCCCAGGTCCTGCTGCAATTCCTGCACCCGGCGCTGTGCCTCGACCACCTTGGTCTCGGCATCCTGATAGGATTCCATCGCGCCCTTCATCTGATCTTCGCGAAGCCGCGCTGTCATCTGGTCGACCTGGCCTTCGGCATAGTCGATCAGCGCCAGCGAGAAATCCTGGCTAAGCTGCGGGTCGGGGGCGATCACCTCCATGTTGATCATCCCCTCGGTCGGGTCATAGCCGATCTTCACCGATTTCTGATAAACCTTATAGGCGGCCTCGTTCGTGGCATCGGCGGCGAGCCGCTGAACCGGATCCATCGCGGGGTCCTGGAAGGCGCGCTTGAAACCCAGATCCTGGTCCAGCCGCAGCATCGCATCGCGCGAGGTCAGGTAGCTTTGCACCGCGACGGAATCGGGGTTGGTGGCCATCTGCGTGCCCGAGAACAGCCCGCCCAGTTCGCCCGATCCGGCGGGGCTGGCCTGCTGGATCTGGAATTGCGACTTGGTGGCGTAAAGTGGGGTGGCGATGTTGAAATAATACCAGCCGGCGATAAAGGTCGGCAGAAAGACGAAGAAGGCCAGCCGCACGAACACCATGGCCAGCCTGCGGCGGCGGCGGCGCGCGATGTCCTGCTGGATCCGATAGATTTCGGCGGCGCGCTTTTCCTCAGTCATCTCCTCGCGCGAGGGCAGCGCCGGCTTGGATGGGGGCGTCGGCACGGCGGGCGGCGTGGCCCTGGGTGCCGCGGGCAGCTTGGCCTTGCCGCGCGGCAGGACAGAGGGGACGTTCTTCGCCGGGGCCGCCTGCGCCCGCGCGCCTTCGGCCGAGAGAATGCGGCTGACGGCGGTGCGGTGCGAGGGGTCGATCCCGCGTTCACGCAGGCGCAGAACGGCCTCGTGATCGGATGACACCTCGATCTGGTGCAGCGCGGCAATGCGGCGGGCGATGCGCAATTGCCGGTCTGTCAGGTTCTCGGCCCGGATCAGCGCCAGCTTCGCTTCCAGATCATCATCCGCTTCAACCGGGGTCAGGACGGCAGGCTGATCGTCGGCACTGTCGTCATCCCTGGCTGCGCCTGATCCGGCGGGGGGCGGCCCGGCCGTGGGAAAACGCCGGTCGCCAAAGCCATCATCGGTCGGGCCGGTCTGCATCAACGATTCGGCCGAAGGCCGGCGGTCATCGGTGACATCGTCCCCGGACTGGTCCGAAATCGTCTGATCCGGGGCGGGGTCGCCCTTTTTCCGCACCGTCACATGAATGCCGGTCGGGGTGAACGGCCCCGCGGCATCGCCCGGCGGCGGGGCGCCAGTCTGCCCCGACAGCGCCTCGGCCTGCGTTGCATCCGTCGGCGGAGTGGCGTCGCGCGCAGGCCCGATCCGGTCCAGGTGAAAGCGGCTGGCCTTAGGCGGTGTAGTCATAATACTGCCTCGCCTCGTCAAGTGTTTCGAACATATACAGTTTGCCGTCACGCATGATTGCCGCCGAGCGGCAGAATTTTTCGATGGTGCTGGGCTGGTGCGACACGACGATTACCGTGGCGTTGCGCAGCCGGTCATGCAGGACCGAGCCTGCCTTTCGGTTGAATTCGGCATCGGTGGTCTGGGGCATGCCCTCGTCGATCAGATAGATGTCAAACTCCAGCGCCAGCAGTAGCGAAAAGGTGAAACGCTGGCGCATGCCGGCCGAATAAGTGCCAAGCGGCATGTCGAAATATTCGCCGATATCGGTCAGCCAGCGGCAGAATGCCTCGACATAGTCGGGGTCCAGCCCATAGATTCGCGCGATATAGCGGGCATTTTCGTTGGCCGAGTGCCGGGCCACCACCCCGCCCATGAAACCAAGCGGAAAAGAGATGCGGCAGTCGCTGCGGATATCGCCCTCATCCGGTTTTTCCAACCCGCACATCATGTTGACCAGCGTGGTCTTGCCCGTGCCATTGGGCGCCAGGATGCCAAGCGAATTGCCAAGCTCGACCCGGAACGAGGCGCGGTCAAGGATCACCTTGCGCTGCTTGCCTGTCCAGAAGGACTTGGAAACATTGTTAAATTCGAGCATTGGCGAGAGTGTCCGTTCCGTCCTTGAATCCCGTTAAGGGGGCCGTTCACGCCTATCGCCCGGCGGCAGCTTGCCGGAACATAGGTCTGTGCCCCCTCGCTGTCCAGTTTTGACCCGCAGTTGCTTAGAAATCGTTACTTTGCGGCACTGAAATTGCCGAAAGATCGAATATATAGCCCGCTGACATGAATGATCTTGTGAAGGAAATCGCGGACTGCCGGCTATGCGCCACAAGGTTCGCCGCCACCAGAACGGCCCATGCGCCGCGCCCGGTGGTCTGGTTCCGGCCGCAGGCCCGGCTGCTGATTGTCGGGCAGGCGCCGGGGCTGCGCGTGCATGAAAGCGGCCGGCCCTTCACGGACCGTTCGGGCGAGCGGCTGCGCGAATGGATGGGCGTGGACGAGGCGACATTCTATGACCGCGACCGGGTCGCCATCGTGCCCATGGCCTTCTGCTTTCCGGGCTATGACGCCAAGGGTGCCGATCTGCCGCCGCCCCCGCTGTGTGCCGCTACCTGGCGCGACCGGGTGATGGCGCTGCTGAAGCCGCGGCTGACGCTGCTGGTGGGCGGGCATGCCCATCGCTGGCATCTGGGCGCAGCGGCGGCTGGCGGTGTGACCGCAACGGTGGCGGATTGGCGGGCCCATGGGCCGGGGGTCTTTCCTCTGCCGCATCCAAGCTGGCGCAATACCGGCTGGCTGAAGCGCAATCCCTGGTTCCAGGACCAGCTTCTACCCGAATTGCGGGGCGCGGTGGCTGCCGAACTGGCCGCATCGGGTGGCGCGGCGGGGGGCGGCTGACCGGCTTGCCCTTTGCCTCGTTGCGCATTACCCCGATTGCGCCACGCCACAGGGGACGCTGCCATGACCGCGCTGGATGATCTTGCCACCACGCCTTTTCACCAGGCCGAGCCGCCGGCGCGGGCGCGGATCCTGTCCAGGCTGGCCGATACCCGGCTAAGCGTCGCGCTGACGGCCGAGCCTGTCGGTGATGACATCGAATTGCGCATGTTCCCGTTGGAGGGCGGTCAGGTGGCTCTGGCCTGCGATACCGATGAACGATTGGCCGATTTTCTGAACGCGCCGACGCCCTATGCGGCGATGCCGGGTCGCGTGCTGGCGGGGCTGATGGCCGATGCGGGGGCGGGGCTGCTGATCAATCCGGGCCACCCGTCCGAGATGCTGCTGGATGCCGACCTGCTGGGCTGGCTGCGCCACGCGCTGGATGCCGCGCCGCAGGCCGAAATGGCGCGGCTGGCCCTGCGGGCACCTGCGGCCGCGACCCTGGCGGCACTGGCCGGTCCGCTGGCGGAACGGCTGGCTGATCTGCGCGGGCTGATCTCGGGCGCGGCGCTTGCTGGCGTGGCAGGCGGTGCCGCAGGACCCGACAGCCATCTGCTGCTGGTCGCGGGGGCCCCGGCCGAGGACCAGCCCGCCATCGCCAAGGCCCTGGCCGAGACGCTGGCCTTCCTGCCCGAGCAGCCGGGCGGCGTGGATGTCAGTTTTTCGGACGCGCCGCCGCCGGAATCGGCGCTGCGCTTTGATCTGGCCCCGCAGGATAGGCCTGCCACCCGCCCGGCACGTCCGAAAGGCCCGCCGATCCTGCGCTGATCGGTTGCCAGCCCCGCTGCAACCTGCGAAAAGACGCGGATGACCGCACGCACCAAGGCCCTTTCCGTCCATCTGCTGACCGCCACCGGCGTCATTTTCTCGATGCTCGCGGTTCTTGCCGCGGTCGAGGGGGACTGGTCGGAAATGTTCCTGTGGTTGCTGGTCGCCTTTGTGGTCGATGGCATCGACGGCCCGCTTGCGCGGCGCTTTGACGTCAAGACCCATTGGCCCAGCTATGACGGGGTGATGATGGATCTCATCATCGACTACCTGACCTATGTGTTCATTCCCGCCTTTGCGCTGTTCAAGTCGGGGCTGCTTTCGGGCTGGACGGGGTGGTTCCTCAGCTTTGTCATCGTTTACGGCAGCGTGATATATTTTGCCGATACGCGCATGAAAACAAGGGATAATTCATTCGCGGGCTTTCCGGCGTGCTGGAACATGGTGGTGCTGGTTCTGTTCGCGATAAAGCCGCATTGGACCATCATCGCCTTCGTCGTGATCACGTTGGCCGCGGCGATGTTCACCAATATCAAATTCATCCACCCGGTTCGCACCGAACGCTGGCGGGCGATTTCACTGCCCATGGCCGTGGCCTGGATGCTGTTCGGCCTGTGGGCGATCGCGGTGGATTTCCATCCGTCAAGCTGGGCGGTCTGGGGTCTGGTGATCACATCGGTCTGGCTGCTGGTCGCGGGGGCGGTGCAGCAGTTGATCCCCGAAAGGGCTTGAACGAGACTGCGGGCGCGGCCAAAGATCGCTGAAAACCGGAACCGGGGGCGCATCATGTTCGGCACTATCGTCAAGCGGCTTGAAAATTCGGCGGCGGTCGTGGCGCTGACGACGGGAATGGCCCTGGCCGCGCCGCCCGATGCGATCACCTTGGGCATGGTGCTGGAGCCGCCAAACCTTGACCCGACCGGCGGCGCTGCGGCCGCCATCGACGAGGTTGTTTACGCCAATCTGTTCGAGGGGCTGACCCGCTTTGGCCCCGATGGCAGCGTGCTGCCGGCGCTGGCGGCCAGTTGGGATGTGGAACAGGACGGCAAGGTCTATGTCTTTCACCTGAATCCGGGGGTGAAGTTCCACGATGGCGCCGATTTCACCGCCGAGGATGTGGTCTTTTCGCTGGATCGCGCGCGGGCGGCGGATTCGGTGAATGCGCAGAAGGTCCTGTTCGAGGGCATCGACAGCGTTCAGGCCGTCGATCCCCAGACCGTGCGTGTGACGCTGAACGCGCCGGATGGGAATTTCCCCTTCAAGATGGCCTGGGGCGATGCGGTCATGGTCGACCCGGCCAGCGCGGCCGATCTGGCCACCAAACCCGTGGGCACCGGCCCTTTCCAATTCGCGGAATGGGTTCAGGGCGACCGGATCGTGCTGAGCGCCTTTGACGGCTATTGGGGCGCCAGGCCGGCGCTGAAAACCGCGACATTCCGCATCATCGCCGACCCGACCGCTGCCTTTGCCGCGATGATGGCTGGCGATGTGGATGCCTTTCCGAACTATCCTGCGCCGGAAACGCTGGCCCAGTTGCAGGCCGATCCGCGTTTCAAGGTGATCGTCGGCACGACCGAAGGCGAAACCATCCTGGCGATGAACAATGCCCTGCCGCAGCTAAGCGACGTCAGGGTGCGTCAGGCCATCGCCCATGCGATCAACCGGCAGGATCTGATCGACGGCGCGATGTTCGGCTTTGGCACGCCCATCGGCAGCCATTTCGCACCCCACCACCCCGATTACGTGGATGAGACCGGCAAATCCGCCTATGACCCAGAGGCGGCAAAGGCGCTGCTGGCCGAGGCCGGCGTCAGCGACCTGACCCTGCGGCTGGCCCTGCCGCCGCCGCCCTATGCCCGGCGCGGCGGCGAGATCGTGGCGGCGCAACTGGCGGCAGTCGGGATCAAGACGCAAATCACCAATATGGAATGGGCGCAATGGCTGGAAACGGTGTTCAAGGGCGGTGATTTCGATCTGACCATCATCAGCCATACCGAGCCGATGGACATAGATATCTATGCCCGGCCCGATTACTATTTCCACTATGCCCGGCCCGAATTCGTCGCGCTGATGGACCGGCTGAAGGCCGCCATCGACCCGGCAGAGCGCAGCGACCTGCTGAAACAGGCGCAGGACATGATCGCAGACGACCAAGTCAACGCCTTCCTGTTCCAACTGGCCAAGACTGGCGTGGCCGATGCCCGGATCGAGGGGCTGTGGGAAAACGCGCCGACCCAGGCCAATGACCTGACCGCGGTTCATTGGACAGAGTGACGTCATCGCGGCAGATCGCCTGCGCATGAGCGGGCCAGAGCATCAGCCCGGCCGGGTGCCGCTGGTGGCGCAATCGGCGCGCGAACGCGATTTTCGCCGGGAATTTGCGCTGAATCTGGACGATCACCTGTCGGTGGCCTTCCGCTCGCCCCAGCTTCTGCCGGCGGCGCCGGCGCTGTGGGTGGCGGGGGCCATCGGGTTGTTCCTGGCTTTGTGGCTTCATTTCCCGAGTTTTCAGGCAGGGCAGACGGGCCGTTTTCTGCTGCTCGGCGCGGCAACGGTGGCGGGGTTCGTGCTGGCCGGGGCCTTGCTGCTGCGACCGTTGCGCTGGGTGCTGCGCGGCCATCTGGGCCGGCGGCTCAGGCGTTTGGGCGTGATCGACAGCGTGATCTCGGCCACGGTCAACCGCAACGGGGTGCATTTCTCGGCCGGTGGTCAGACGCTGAGCGTGAATTGGCAGGGGATTCATGCGCTGGAAGAGGATGACCGTGCCTTTTACTTCTGGCTGTCGCCGCTTGACGCCCATCCCTGGCCGGCACGGCTGTTTGCGGATCAGACGGAACGGCAAGAGTTTCGCGAAACCGTCCAGAACTGGGCGGGGCGCCGCTTTGTCTCGCCCCCGGTTCTTGCGCGCATGGGACGGGCCGGACGCGAAAGGCAGCTTAGCCCCGAAAGCTGGTTGTGATCTGCACCGGCCCGCGCAATGGTCGGCGCGGGCGGATGCTGCATCGTCAGCGCGCGTTCAGCGCGGCGATTTCATGGGGCAACTGGCCCATCCACCAGCTGCGGCGGGTTTGGCTGCCGCGCAGCCGGTTGGTGAAACGCCCGCCATAGATTGCGAAATATCCAAGCATCAGTCTTCTCCTGTCAGCCTTGTGGCTGTGAGTCAAAGATTGATGCTGCACCGCAGAAACGCAAGGGTTCCGGGCGAAAACCCGGTTTGCGCGCGGTGCAAGCCTGGTTATGCGGCGTGCGCATGCCCGCGCAGCCCGGATCGCAGGTCAAAGACGCCATAGGCTGCGACCACCAGAAAGCAGATGGCCGGCACGATATAGGAAAACGCCGCGCCGCGCGCATCCATGACCGCGCCATGAACCAGCGGCATCAGCGCCCCGCCCAGGATCGCCATGACCAGACCCGCCGCGCCGAATTTGGTATCTTCGCCAAGCCCGTGCAGGGCGATGCCATAGATCGTCGGGAACATCAGCGACAGGCTGGCCGAGATCATGACAATGGCCCAGACCCCTGACATGCCCGGATTGGCCATGGCATAGAAGCACAACGCCGTCCCGCTGAGCGCCATCAGCGCCAGCAGCGCCGCAGGCCGGACAAAGCCCATCAGCCAGACCATGACAAAGCGCGAGACCAGAAACACCAGCAGACTGGCTTGCAGATACCAGCCAGCACCGGCCTCGTCGCCGCCGATGGCCTCGATCACGTATTGGATGGTGAAGGTCCAGACGCAGGTTTGCGCCGCCACGTTGAAAAATTGCGCCACCACGCCGAACGTATAGTGCCGATTGGCCAGCAGCCGACCCAGAGTGGCGCCGAAATGCACCTCGCGCGGGCCGCTGGCGCTGGCTTCGCGTTCGGTCGGCATCCGGGTAAAGAAGATTGCCGCCCAGATCGCCAGCAGCACGAAGGCAAATCCGACATAGGGGGTCATCACGGCCGCCAGTTCCTCGGACTGGATGGCACGCAGCGTTTCGGGTGGCATCGCGGCCCGCTGGTCGGGCGTGGCGGGGTTCAGGCGCGGCAGGATCAGCGTGGCGGCCAGAAAGACGCCGATATTCGTGCCGACCGGGTTGAAAGCCTGGGCAAAGTTCAGCCGCCGGGTGGCGTTTTCCTCGGGGCCCATGGCGATGATAAATGGGTTGGCCGATGTCTCAAGGATCGACAACCCGCCCGCCAGCGTGAACAGCGCCAGCAGGAAAAAGCCAAAGGTCATGGATTGCGCGGCAGGGTAGAACAGGAAGGCCCCACCGATGGCGCATCCCAGGCCGACCAGCACGCCCGTCTTGTAGGAATAGCGGCGATTGATGAAGGCCGCGGGCAGCGCCAGGCAGAAATAGGCGCCGTAATACGCGAATTGCACGAAGGACGCCTGAAGCGTGCTCATCGAGAAGATCTTGGAAAACACCTTGACCAGCGGATCGGTCATGTTCGCGGCAATGCCCCAGGCCGCGAAACAGATGACGATCAGGATGAACGGAATGCGCATGTCGTCATAGACGAATTTGCGGTCAGCAGCCATTGACTCCCCCACCAGTTGAACGACTTCACGGATTTCAACCTTGCCACAGCTTTCCGCCGAATGCGCGCGGAAATACCATTGCCGGGTAATTGGTTCTGGATCCGGCGCAAAGCGCGGAACCGGAACGGAAAAACCCGGCCGCAAGGCGATGCGGCCGGGTCGGATGTCGATCGGTTGGCGGCCCCGGTCAGGCCGGGGCGGGCCGCCCGATCAGGCGAACTTTCGGATCTCGCCCGATTTCAACCGCGAGAGGTAGCTGTTCATCTCGCGCTTGACGACCGGCATCAGCAGGTACAGCGCGATGATATTGACCACCGCCATGGCAAAGATCGCGGCATCCGAAAAGTCGATGACCGGCCCAAGACTGGCCGCCGCGCCGATCCAGGTGAAGATGCAGAAGATGACCTTGAAGATGATCTCTTTCGTCTGCCCCTCGCCGAACAGGAAGGTCCAGGCTTTCAGGCCGTAATAGCTCCACGAGATCATGGTCGAGAAGGCGAACATGATCACCGCGATGGCCAGGACATAGCGGAACCAGCCAAAGGCGCTGCTGAACGCGGCCGAGGTCAGCGCCACGCCGGAACTGCCGTCGAGGGTTTTCACCTGCGTGCCGGCCTCGTTCAGGATGAACATCCCGGTATTGGGATCGGTGACCAGCTGGCCGGTGATGATGATCACCAGGGCGGTCATGGTGCAGATGACCACCGTGTCGATAAAGGGTTCCAGCAACGAGACAAAGCCCTCGGTGATGGGTTCCTTGGTGCGCACGGCGGAATGGGCGATGGCTGCCGAGCCAACGCCGGCCTCGTTCGAAAAGGCCGCGCGGCGGAAACCCTGGATCAGCGCCCCGATGGCCCCGCCGACGGCGCCATCCCAGGTGAATGCGCCACGGAAGATCTGGCCGAAGGCGGTGCCGATCATGTCATAATTCATCAGGATGATGACCAGCGCCGTGCCGCAGTAAAGGATGCCCATGAAGGGCACGACTTTTTCGGTCACGCGGGCGATGGATTTCAGCCCGCCGATGATGACCGCAAAGACGACGCCGGCAAAGACCAGCCCGGTGATCCAGCCCGGATAGTCTCCGAACACATTGGCCAGCTGCGCATGGGCCTGGTTCGACTGGAACATGTTCCCGCCGCCAAGCGAACCGAGGATGCAGAAGATGGCGAACAGCACGGCCAGGATCTTGCCGCCCTTCAGCCCGCGCTCGGCAAAGCCCTTGGTCATGTAATACATCGGCCCGCCCGAGACGGTGCCATCGGCATATTCATTGCGGTATTTCACGCCCAGGGTGCATTCGGTGAATTTCGACGCCATGCCCAGAAGGCCGGCGAGGATCATCCAGAAGGTCGCACCCGGCCCGCCCACGCTGACGGCAACGGCGACGCCCGCGATATTGCCCAGACCGACCGTGCCCGACAGCGCCGTGGCCAGCGCCTGGAAATGGCTGACCTCGCCCGCGTCATTTGGATCCGAGTAATCGCCCCGGACCAGCGCGATGGAATGGGGAAAGGCGCGGAACTGGATAAAGCCGAAATAGATGGTGAAGACGGTCGCCGCCACCACCAGCCAGGCCACGATCCAGGGAAAGCTTGTGCCGGGGAAGTTCGAGAAGATCAGGCTGACGAACCAGCCGGTCGAATTGGCGAATACCGTGTTGATCGTCTCGTCCAGCGTCGATGCGCCGGCCGAACGCGCCATCATCAGCGCCGCAACCACAGAAGTCGCCACTGCGGGCAGGGTGGTCTTTCGAATGTCGTTCCGTGTCATGTCAGTCGTCCTTTCTGCTGCTGGGCTCAGGGCACGATGGTGACGGGGCAGGGCGCCACTTGCGCCAATGTGCCCGCGACCGATCCGAACAGGCGCGAGGCCATGTTCGAATGACCCTGACGACCGATGACCAGCTGTGCGGCATCGTTATCGGTGGCGATCTTGCAAAGGGTTTCGGCGATATGGCCGTATTTCAGCACGGTCTGGACCGTCAGCCCGCCGGTATCAAGCGCCGCGACTGCCGGTGCCAGCAGCGCCTGTTCCGCGCGCTGCAATTCTTCCGTGCGGCGCTTGTGGCGTTCTTCCACCTCGGTTGGCGTCAGAAAAGAGTAAGGCGACCATTCCAGCACATGCGCCACGACCAGCGTGGCGTTGATGGCCTTTGCCCGTTCGGCGGCAAAACCAAGCGCCCGTTTCGCGCTGTCGCTGCCGTCATAGCCGACGACGATTTTCTCGGTCATTTTTTCCCTCTTTCGTTGCTCCGCCCGGTTGGAATCCGGCCTTATGTGAATGTATCGTAACAATCTTACTGTAACACGACTTAGTGAATTGCCCAGCTTTGGTTCGGTTCGGCCCGCATTGACCGTCATCGCCGACCGTTTGTGACAGCCGGGCGAATGCCGGCTCGCACCCGGCCTATGGCGGCATGGCGCGATTTTTCGCTTTTCAATCCGGCCCGCTGCGGCCATAGTTCGCGTCATGACACGGACGCGACACATCGCCTCGGCCCCCAACGCGCATTCCCGCGCGCCTTTGGCCGTGCACCTCCGCGGTCTGCTGCTGCTTACGCTGCGCTGAGCGGGTCCTGCCGGGCCGCCGCTCTAGCAGGTCAAGCGCCCGGCCCATCCCCGAACAGCCCGCTGAAAGCCAAGGAAGCACAGCAATGACCGATCCGAATTACGTCAAGATCTTCGACACCACCCTGCGCGATGGCGAGCAATCGCCCGGCGCGACCATGTCCCATGCCGAAAAGCTGGAAATCGCGGCCATGCTGGACGAAATGGGCGTGGACATCATCGAGGCCGGCTTTCCCATCGCGTCCGAGGGCGATTTCGCTGCGGTGTCCGAGATCGCAAAGAACGCCAGAAACAGCGTCATCTGCGGCCTTGCCCGCGCGCAATTCCCCGATATCGACCGCTGCTGGGAGGCGGTGAAACATGCCCGCCAGCCGCGCATTCATACCTTCATCGGCACCTCGCCGCTGCATCGGGCCATTCCCAATCTGGACATGGACCAGATGGCCGAACGGATCGAGCAGACCGTGACCCATGCCCGCAACCTGTGCGACGATGTGCAATGGTCGCCCATGGATGCCACGCGGACCGAACATGATTATCTGTGCCGTGTCGTTGAAATCGCCATCAAATGCGGCGCCTCCACGATCAACATCCCCGATACGGTGGGTTACACCGCGCCCCGCGAAAGCGCCGATCTGATCCGCATGCTGCTGGAACGGGTGCCGGGTGCCGATACCATCACCTTCTCGACCCATTGCCACAATGATCTGGGCATGGCGACGGCCAACAGCCTTGCCGCAGTCGAGGGTGGTGCGCGTCAGATCGAGTGCACCATCAACGGGCTGGGCGAACGCGCCGGCAATACCGCGCTGGAGGAAGTTGTGATGGCGCTGCGCGTCCGCAACGACATCATGCCCTTCAAGACCCGCATCGACACGACCAAGATCATGGGCCTGTCGCGTCGTGTCTCGGCGGTGTCGGGTTTCGTGGTGCAGCCGAACAAGGCGGTGGTGGGCAAGAACGCCTTTCTGCATGAAAGCGGCATCCATCAGGATGGCGTGCTGAAAAACGTCGAGACATTCGAAATCATGAAGCCCGCCGACATTGGCCTGAACGAGGCCAATATCGCCATGGGCAAGCATTCGGGCCGCGCCGCGCTGCGCGCCAAGCTGAAGGATCTGGGCTATGAGGTCGGTGACAACCAGCTGAAGGACGTGTTCGTCCGCTTCAAGTCGCTTGCCGACCGCAAGAAAGAAGTCTTTGACGAGGATCTGGTCGCGCTGATGCAGGACAGCAGCGCCAATACCGGCGAGGATCATCTTCAGGTCAAGCATCTGCGCGTGATCTGTGGCAGCGACGGCCAATCGGCCGATCTGACCATGGTGGTGGATGGCGAGGAAAAGACTGTTCACGCCACCGGCGACGGCCCGGTCGATGCCTGTTTCAACGCCGTGAAGCAGATCTTCCCGCATCAGGCGCGTTTGCAGCTGTATCAGGTTCATGCCGTGACCGAGGGCACCGATGCCCAGGCCACTGTCAGCGTGCGGATGGAGGAAGACGGTCGCATCGTCAACGGCCAGTCCGCCGATACCGATACGATCCTTGCCTCGGTCAAGGCCTATGTGGGCGCGCTGAACCACCTGATCGTGCGGCGCGAACAGGTCGGCAAAGACGGCGATTCCAAACAGATCAGCATGTATTCGCACTGATCTGGCCGGTCCTGGCGGGTGGCGGGCCAGTGACGGCGCGTGAAACCCGCCAATGCCGGTTCCGTCCCCCGAAACGGGGCTTTCGCCGGCGGCCATCGCCTTTTATATGTGGCCAATCTTGGGCCGGGGGTCGATTCCCGGCCTTCGAGCGTTGCAAACGAGGCAGAGGCCGGGTCAACCGGCGCGAAAGGATACGGGCATGGCATTCGGCGGGCTGTTTTCGACCGACATCGCGATTGATCTGGGGACGGCGAACACGCTGATCTATGTCAAGGGCAAGGGCATCATCCTGAATGAGCCCTCGGTCGTCGCCTATCACGTCAAGGATGGCAAGAAGCAGGTTCTTGCCGTGGGCGAGGATGCGAAACTGATGCTGGGCCGCACGCCGGGCAGCATCGAGGCCATCCGCCCCATGCGCGAAGGCGTCATTGCCGATTTCGACAGCGCCGAGGAAATGATCAAGCATTTCATCAAGAAGGTGTTCAAACGCACCACCTTCTCGAAGCCGAAGATCATCGTTTGCGTGCCCCATGGTGCAACGCCGGTTGAAAAGCGCGCGATCCGCCAGTCGGTTCTGTCGGCTGGTGCCCGCAAGGCAGGGCTGATCGCGGAACCCATCGCGGCGGCCATTGGTGCTGGCATGCCCATCACCGAGCCCACCGGCAGCATGGTCGTCGATATCGGCGGCGGCACCACCGAGGTTGCGGTTCTGTCGCTTGGCGATGTGGTTTATGCCCGGTCCGTCCGCATCGGCGGCGACCGCATGGACGAGGCGATCATCAACCACCTGCGCCGCAACCAGAACCTGCTGATCGGTGACTCGACCGCTGAACGCATCAAGACCAGCATCGGCACCGCCCGCATGCCCGATGACGGGCGCGGCGCCACGCTGATGGTGCGTGGTCGCGATCTGTTGAACGGCATCCCCAAGGAAATCGAGATCAGTCAGGCCATGGTCGCCGAGGCGCTGGCCGAACCGGTTCAGGCCATTTGCGAGGCCGTGATGGTCGCGCTGGAAGCCACGCCCCCCGATCTGGCCGCCGATATCGTCGATCGCGGCGTGATCCTGACCGGCGGCGGCGCCATGCTGGGCGAGCTGGATCTGGCGCTGCGCGAGCAGACCGGCCTGTCGATCAGCCTTGCCGACCAGCCGATGAGCTGCGTGGCCCTGGGCACCGGCAAGGCGCTGGAATATGAAAAGCAGCTGCGTCACGTGATAGACTACGACAGCTGATACGCCCGCGCGGAGGCCCTGAATGGCGCGCAAGGGATATGACTTTGCCACACCTGTCCGGCGCGTGCTGATCGCGTTGCTGGCGCTGTTGTTGATTGCGATGTTCCTGTTCTGGCGCATTGACAGCCCGCGTGCCGAACGCATGCGCACGCAGATGATCGACCGTTTCGTTCCCAGCTTCGAATGGGCGCTGGCGCCGGTCACCAAGGTCACTCAGATGATTGCGGGGTTTCAGTCCTATGCGCGTCTTTACGAGCAGAATCAGGAACTTCGCCGCGAGTTGCAGAAAATGTCGGCCTGGAAAGAGGCCGCCGTGCAGCTGGAACAGGAAAATGCAAAGCTGCTGTCGCAGAACAATGTCCGCATCGACCCGGCGCTGACATCGGTATCCGGTGTGGTGATGGCCGATAGCGGCACCGCCTTTCGCCAGTCGGTGCTGCTGAATGTGGGGCAGCGCGACGGCATCGTCGATGGCTGGGCCACGATGGACGGGCTGGGCCTGGTAGGACGGATTTCCGGTGTCGGGCGCCAGACCAGCCGGGTGGTGCTGCTGACCGACCCATCCTCGCGCGTGCCGGTGACGATTCAGCCCTCGGGGCGGCGGGCGTTGCTGACCGGCGACAACACCCCGCTGCCGGTTCTGGATTTCCTTGAAGGGATCGAGAATGTCCGCCCCAGTGACCGGGTGGTGACCTCGGGCGATGGCGGGGTTTTCCCCTCGGGGTTGCTGGTGGGCCAGGTGGTCGAGGGCAATGACGGCCGGCTGCGCCTGCGTATGGCCGCCGATTATGACCGGCTGGAATTTTTGCGCGTGCTTCGCTCGCACCCGGCCGAGGCGCTGGCCGACGAGGGCGCGCTGATCCCGGCGGGGGATGCCGGCTTCATCGGCCCGGTCATGCCCGACAGCCCGGCCGATGCCGATGCGACCCTGGGCACCATCGGGGCCGCGGCGGATGGTTGATGCCCCCACGCGCGAGGTGCTTGTCAGCTCGGCCCTGTTCACGGCCTGCTTTATGGGCATCCTGTTTCTGCGCATCCTGCCGCTGAACAGCGGCTTTACCGGCTGGCCCGGCCCTGATCTTGGGCTTTGCCTGACATTCGCCTGGGTGCTGCGCCGGCCCGACCGTCTGCCCGCGCCGCTGATCGGGGTGCTTTACCTGCTGGAAGACATCATGCTGTATCGCCCCATCGGGTTGTGGGCGGCGTTCGTGCTGACCGGGTCCGAGGCCGCACGCCTGCGTGAGGTCCGTTGGCGCGACCAGCCTTTCATGGTTGAATGGCTGCGCGTGGCGCTGCTGATCGGGCTGATGATGCTGGGCTATCGGGTCGTGCAGGTTCTGTTTCTGCTGCCGGTTCCGGCCTTGGGGCAGGTGATCTTGCAGTATATCGCGACGATCGCCGCCTATCCGCCGGTGGTTGGCGTCGCGCGTTGGCTGATCGGCCTGCGTCGGGTCACCCCGGCCGAGGCCGATATGATAAGATACAGATAGGGGCCGGGGTCCGACCGAATGCGCAAATCACCTGCGGAAATTCTGGAAAGCTACAAGCTGATCGGCCGGCGCGGGCTGATGCTGGGTGGCATCCAGCTGGCCGTTGTCGCCACGCTGGGGCTGCGGCTGCGCAGCATGCAGCTGGACCATGCCGATGAATACCGGCTGCTCAGCGATGGCAACTCGATCAAAATCCGGCTGATCCCGCCGGCGCGCGGGCTGATCCACGACCGTAACGGGCTGATCGTGGCGGGCAACGAACAGAATTACCGCGTTACACTGACCCGCGAAGATGCGGGCGGCGACGTGGCGACCGTGCTGCGCCGCCTGTCGCGGCTGATCCCGATGACGCCCGAGCGGATCGAGGAATTGCTGACCGAGTTCGGCAAGCGCAGCGCCATCACCCCCATCGTCCTGGCAGACCGGCTCAGCTGGGAACAGTTTTCGTCCATCGCCGTCAATGCGCCCTCGCTGCCCGGCGTCACGCCCGAGGCGGGGCTGTCACGCATCTATCCCCGCGCCGGCGATCTGTCGCATGTGATGGGCTATGTCGGCCCGGTTTCCGACTATGACCTGTCCAAGATCGAAAACCCTGATCCGGTGCTGATGCTGCCCGAATTTCAGCTGGGCAAGGTCGGCATCGAAACCAAGATGGAAGATGTTCTGCGTGGCAAGGCAGGCAGTCGCCGGGTCGAGGTCAACAGCGCCGGCCGCGAGATGCGCGAACTGGGCCGGCAAGAGGGGCAGCAGGGCGCCACGGTGCAGCTGACCATCGACGCGCAATTGCAGAACTATGCCGCCCAACGCCTTGGCGAGGAAAGCGCCGCCGCCGTGGTCATGGACGTGCAGACCGGCGATATCCTTGCGATCTCATCCTCGCCGGTTTTCGACCCCAACAAATTCGTGCGCGGCATCTCTGGTCCCGAATATCGGGCGCTGATGGAACATGATCACCGGCCGTTGGCCGACAAGACGGTGCAGGGCGTCTATCCGCCCGGCTCGACCTTCAAGATGGTCACGCTTCTGGCGGGGCTGGATGCGGGCGTCATCAACGGCAGTTCCGGCTATTACTGCTCCGGTTTTTTGGAACTTGGCACGCGCAAGTTCCACTGCTGGCGTCGTGGCGGGCATGGCCATGTGGGCGTGGTGGCCAGCCTGGAACAAAGCTGCGACGTTTTCTATTACGAACTGGCACAGCGCGTCGGCATCGACCGCATCGCCGCGATGGCCCGCAAGCTGGGCATCGGCGTGCGCCACGATCTGCCGATGTCGGCGGTGGCCGAAGGCATCGCGCCCGATCGCGCGTGGAAACGTGCGCGCTATGATCAGGAATGGCGCGTCGGCGACAGCCTGAACTCGTCGATCGGGCAGGGCTATGTGCTGGCCTCGCCCTTGCAGCTGGCGGTGATGACCGCGCGGGTGGCCACCGGCCGCAACGTTAAGCCGCGTCTGATCCGCGCCATCGACGGCGTTCCCCAACCCATCGCCGAGGCCGAGGATCTGGGCCTGGCCGAGGCGCATCTGGCGCTGGCCCGGCGCGGGATGGAGGCAGTGATGAACAGCAATCGCGGCACTGCCATGCGCTCGCGGATCATCACGCCGGAATGGCACATGGCCGGCAAGACCGGCACCAGCCAGGTGCGCAACATCACCGCCGCCGAACGCGCCCGAGGCGTCATGCGCAACGATCAATTGCCCTGGAACCGGCGCGATCACGCGCTGTTCGTCTGCTATGCCCCCTATGAGAAGCCGCGTTATGCGGTGTCATTGGTGGTGGAACATGGCGGCGGCGGCTCTGCCGTGGCGGCGCCCATCGCCCGCGACATCCTGCTGTTCGCATTGGCAGGCGGGTTGCCGCCGCTATCGGCCATCCCCGACGGTGAACGCGCCGCGATGCAGGCCCGGCATGACGCAATGACGCTGTATCGCCCCGATGCCAAGCCGTCGCCGGGCAGCTCTCGGGCATAGGGCGGGCGATGTCTTATCTGGATTACAAGGTCGCACAGACCCCCACAGGCATCCGCAAGATCCTGTATCTGAACTGGCCGCTGGTCTTTCTGCTGGCGGCCGTGGCCTCGGCCGGTTTTCTGATGCTGTATTCCGTGGCCGGCGGCGACCCAGATGAATGGGCCCGCCCACAGATGGAGCGGTTCGCCGTCGGCATGGTCGCGATGATCGCCCTGGCCTTCGTGCCGATCTGGTTCTGGCGCGGCATTTCGGTCTTTTCCTATGTTATCTGCCTGCTGCTGCTGGTCGCGGTCGAGTTCTTTGGCGATATCGGCATGGGCGCGCAGCGCTGGATCGAGATCGGGCCGATCCGCCTGCAACCGTCCGAGTTGATGAAATTCGCGCTGGTTCTGATCCTGGCGGCTTATTACGACTGGCTCGACATCGAAAAAACCTCTCGCATTCAATGGGTTGTCGTGCCAGCGGTGCTGATCCTGTTGCCCACCTTCCTGGTGCTGACCCAGCCCGACCTGGGAACCGCGATCATGCTGGTCGCCGGTGGCGGGATCGTTATGTTCGCAGCGGGCGTCTCGCTGTGGTATTTTGCCGCTGTCATCGCGGTCGTGGGCGGGTTGGTCTTTGCGGTGCTGGAAAGCCGGGGCACCGAATGGCAGCTGCTGAAGGACTATCAGTATCGCCGCATCGACACGTTTCTTGATCCCACCACCGATCCTCTGGGGGCCGGCTATAACATCACGCAGGCGCAGATCGCGCTTGGCTCGGGCGGCTGGTCGGGGCGCGGCTATATGCAGGGCACGCAGTCGCGGCTGAACTTCCTGCCCGAAAAACACACCGATTTCATCTTTACCGTCCTGGCCGAGGAATTCGGCTTTGTCGGCGCCTTTTCGCTGCTGGTGCTTTACGCGCTGATCATCGGCTTCTGCCTGTATTCGGCGCTGACCAACCGGGACCGATTTGCCAGCCTGCTGACAATCGGGGTGGCTGGGGCGTTCTTTCTGTATTTCGCCGTCAATATGGGCATGGTGATGGGGCTGATGCCGGTGGTCGGCGTGCCTTTGCCGCTGGTCAGTTACGGCGGCACGGCGATGATGATCCTTCTGATGGCCTTCGGCATGGTGCAGTCGGCCCATGTCCACCGCCCAAGGTGACCCGATGAAAGTGCTGTTTGCCGCCCCCGATACCTTGTGGTCACACTGGTCGCAGGCCATCGCCAGGGCCTGCCCCGAGGCCGAACTGACCCGCAGCGGCGATCCGGCCAGCTTTGACGCGATCATCTATGCGCCGGGCGGCGAGATCGAGGATCTGTCGCCCTATCGCAATGCGCGGCTGGTCCAAAGCCTGTGGGCCGGGGTCGAGCGTATCGTGATCAACCAGACGCTGACGCAACCGCTGGCGCGGATGGTCGATCCGGGCCTGTCCGAAGGCATGGCCGAGTTCTGCACGGGCTGGGCGATGCGCGCGCATCTGGGCATGGACCGCTATGCTCAGGACGGTATCTGGCGCAACGGCGATACGCCGCCCTTGGCCCGCGATCGGCGCATTACCGTCCTTGGCATGGGCGTGCTGGGCAGCGCGGTCACGCAGATGCTGGCTGGGATCGGCTTTGACGTCGCCGGCTACAGCCCCTCGGGCCGCGGCCCCGACGGCATCCCCATCCTGTCGGGCAACGCGCTGCCACAGGCGCTTGCCCGTGCCGAAATCCTGATCTCGCTGCTGCCCGACACCGATGGCACGCGCAATCTGATGAACGCTGAAAACCTGGCTCTGCTGCCTGAGCGTGCCTGGATCATCAATCCCGGTCGAGGCACGCTGATCGACGATCAGGCGCTGATCGCGGCACTGGACAGCGGCCATATAGCCCATGCGGTGCTGGATGTCTTCCGCACCGAGCCCCTGCCATCCGATCACCCGTTCTGGTCGCATCCCGGCATCACGGTCACCCCCCATATCGCGGCCGAGACCCGGCCCGAAACCGCAGCAACGCTGGTCGCCCAGAACCTGCGCCGTGTCATGACGGGCCAGCCCGCCTTGCATCTGGTCGACCGCCAGAAGGGCTACTGACCCGATCAGCCGTGATCAAATATCTCGGGGGGAATCCCCTGAAAGGGGATGGGGGGCAGCGCCCCCTTGCTGCGCCTGTATCTCGCGCAGACGGGCGATCCGTTCTTCCATCTTCTTGCTGCGGCGCTTGTGATAGGCGCGGATCAGCGGCACCGTCAGATAATGGCAGATGACGCCGAAGATCGTGCCCCAGATGACGCCTCCGATCATGTAGGGCAGGAAAATCTGATCGAAGAAGTCCGCCAGATGCCCCCAACGCGCCTCGCGCGGGCCAAAGGGGGCAAGCAGGTTGTTCCACAACTCTTCACTGGCGCGGGCAAATTCGCCAAAAATCATCTGCGGCCCCAGATCGCCATGCTGGCCCAGGATCAGCCGCCCCGTGGTCAGCGCCAGGACGGCGACGAAAGGCACCGTCACCGGATTGATCGCAAAGGTCGCCAGCAGCGCCGCCAGCACATTGCCGCCGATCAGCCAGGCCATCGCGCCGGCCGAGACGAAGTGGAACCCGAACAGCGGCGTGAACGAGACACCGATCCCGGCCGCCACCCCGCGGGCGATGCGGTGCGGCTGATCGGGAAGGCGGCGCAGCCGGTACAGGACATAGGTACTTGCCCGGCGCCAGCCGCCGCGCGGATAGATCATGTCGCTGGCGATCTGGCCATAGCTGCGCGGTTTGCGGCGTTTGAACAAGACAGGCTCACTGGTCGTAACTGCGGGGTCGTAACTGGCGGGGCAGGTGGTCAGGCAACGCGCCTGCCGCGCCTAGGGTTTCAGAACCGGATCGCGCACCCGCTGAACCTGCGCCACGTCACTTTCAGCTTCCAGCGCCGTCAGCAGGTTGTGCAGATGTTCCCGGTCACGCAATTCGACATTTACCCGCAATCTGTAAAAATCCGGTTTCCGGTCGATGAATTCCAGATCCGAGATATTCGCGCCCTGCACCCCGATCAAGGTGCAAATCCGCCCCAGCACACCGGCATCATGGCGGATGGTCAGCGACAGCACCGTCGAATAGGCCGCCGGATGCCGCCCCTCATGCCAATGCAGGTCCACCCAACGCTGCGGGCTGTCCTCGAACTCGGCCAGGACGGGGCAGTCGATGGCATGGATCACCACACCCTTGCCGCGATAGGTGATGCCCACGATCCGCTCGCCCGGCAGCGGGTTGCAGCAGGGGGCGCGGGTAAAGGATGTGTCGGCCTCCAGCCCGGCGATGGGGCGGTTGGGGTCGATGTCTTCGTGCTTGTCGGCCAGTTCGGGATAAAGCGCGGCCAGAACATCATGGGCGGACACCTCGGCGCTGCCGATCCGGGCCAGCAATTCCTCGGCCCCGTTCAGGCTCATCTGCTTGGCGGCCGTGCGCAGCGCCTTGTCGGTGACCCGCCGCCCGACATGTTCAAAGGCCACACGCGCCAGTTCACGCCCCAGACGGACAAAGCGGTCGCGATCTTCCTCGCGCAGCGATTTGCGGATCGCGGCCTTGGCCCGGCCAGTCACCACGATATCCAGCCAGGTCGCCTGCGGACGCTGCCCCGAGGCCGAGATGATCTCGACCGACTGGCCGTTCTTCAGCCGCGTCCACAGCGGAACACGAATGCCGTCAACCTTGGCGCCGACGCAGGAATTTCCCAGACGTGTATGAATTGCATAGGCAAAATCAATCGGCGTCGCCCCGCGCGGCAGCTGGATGACATCGCCCTTGGGGGTGAAGCAAAAGACCTGATCCTGATACATCTCAAGCTTCACATGCTCAAGAAACTCGTCGTGGTCTTCCTCGCCAAAGCGGTCAGTCAGGCTTTCGATCCAATGCGCGGGATCGACCGCAAACGGGTTCTTTGTCGGCACCCCGTCGCGATAGGCCCAATGCGCGGCAACGCCGGCCTCGGCCACCTCGTGCATCTGGCGGGTGCGGATCTGCACCTCGACCCGCTTGCCGTCGCGGCCTGAAACGGTGGTGTGGATCGACCGATAGCCGTTCGATTTCGGCTGGCTGATGTAATCCTTGAACCGCCCCGGCACTGCCCGCCAGCGGTGATGGATCACCCCAAGCGCGCGATAACAGTCCATCTCGGTCTGGGTGATGATGCGAAAGCCGTAAATGTCGGACAGCCGCGAAAAGGCCAGCTGCTTTTCCTGCATCTTGCGCCAGATCGAAAACGGCCGCTTGGCGCGGCCAAAGACATCGGCCTCGATCTCCTGTTTTTCCAACTCGGTGCGGATATCGGCGGTGATCTGGCTGATCACATCGCCGGTTTCCTTTTGCAGGCTGAGAAAGCGGCGGATGATGGAATTGCGGGCCTCGGGATTGATGACCTTGAAGGCCAGATCCTCAAGTTCCTCGCGCATCCATTGCATGCCCATGCGGCCGGCCAGCGGGGCGAAGATGTCCATCGTCTCGCGCGCCTTCTGAACCTGCTTTTCCGGGCGCATGGACTTGATCGTGCGCATATTGTGCAGACGGTCCGCAAGCTTGACAAGTATCACGCGAAGATCGCGCGACATGGCCATGAAAAGCTTGCGAAAATTCTCTGCCTGCTTGGACTGCGCACCGGACAGTTGCAGGTTGGTCAGCTTGGTGACGCCATCGACGAGATCGGCGATTTCCTTGCCGAACAGTCGCGAAATATCACCCCAGGTCGAGCGGGTATCCTCGATCGTGTCATGCAGCAATGCGGTGATGATCGTGGCATCGTCCAGCCGCATCTCGGTCAGGATGGCGGCGACGGCGACGGGATGGGTGAAATAGGACTCGCCGGAATGGCGGAACTGGCCCTCATGCATCCGCATGCCATATTCATAGGCGTCGCGGATCAGATCGGAATTGCTGCGCGGGTTATAATTCTTGACCAGCGCAATAAGGTCTTCGACGTCGATCATAGATTGCCGAAGACCCCGCTTTTCCTGCCGTCAGCCGCGCTCGTTGGCTTCCAGCATCATACGCAGCATGCGCTCTTCGCTTTCCTCGTCGACGGGGCGCGGGCGGTCGACCTCGGCACCCAGCAGCAGGGCCATCGCGTCCTCTTCGGGCTCGTCGACCTCGATCTGGGTCTGGGTCGATTCGATCATTCGTTCGCGCAGCTCGTCGACGGGCTGGGTTTCATCGGCGATCTCGCGCAGGGCAACGACGGGGTTCTTGTCATTGTCGCGGTCGATGGTGGGCGCGCTGCCCGAGGCGATCTCGCGCGCGCGATGGCTGGCCAGCATCACCAGATCGAAACGGTTGGGAACCTTGTCGACACAATCTTCGACGGTCACGCGGGCCATATGACACCCCTTTGCTTTGCGAATCGGACGTTCACTGCGAAACCGGATAACTGGTGGTGGATGGGCCGAATGTCAAGCGCCAATGCCCAGTTTCGCCAGCATTTCGGTGACGCTTTGCCCGATCCGCGGGTGCCGCCAGCCGGGTGCGATCTCGGCCAGGGGGCGCAGGACGAAGTCGCGGTCCTGCATGCGCGGATGGGGCAGGATCAGAGTGTCGGGTGCGGCCACCGCCTGACGGTCGGGCGGCAGGTCGCGCCACTGGTCCTGGATGGCCGCATCGGGCAGGACCAGATCGCCCGCCGCGATCAGGTCCAGATCGACCGGTCGCGCCTGCCAGCGCGCACCCTTGCGCCGGCGCCCCAGCTGGGCCTCGATCCCGTGCAGCCGCGCCAGCATCTCGGCGGGCGGCAGCGCCGATCGCGCGATGGCGGCCGCGTTGATGAAATCCGGCCCCGAACCCGGCGGAAAGGCTGGCGTCGTGTAAAAACCACTTAACCCGGTGATTGTAATATCCTGATCAGAGTGCAAGATTGTCACCGCGGCCCGCAGCGTTGCTGTCGGGTCGCCAAGGGCTGAGGGCAAGTTGCCGCCAAGTGCAACAAGGTAGTCGATCATCTGTTTCATCTCGTTCACCTTCCGCCCCGGTTGATCTCATTTCCCGTTCAGGGTGCCCTCACGCCCCGATCGGGACTGAATTGAATGGCTTCATTTCGGAAGGCAATGACAGATGTTTTACAAGGATGACAGGTTGGCCCTGTTCATTGACGGCGCCAATCTGCATGCAGCGGCCCGGTCGCTGGAATTCGATATCGACTACAAACTGCTCAGGCAGGAATTCCAGCGGCGGGGCAAGCTGGTGCGCGCCTATTATTATACGGCGCTGCTTGAGGGCGAGGAATATTCGCCCATTCGGCCATTGATCGACTGGCTGAACTATAATGGCTATGCCTTGGTGACGAAGCCTGCCAAGGAATATACCGACACGCTTGGCCGTCGGAAGATCAAGGGCAACATGGATATCGAGCTGACCGTCGACGCGATGGAGCTTGCGCCGCGGCTGGATCATATCGTGCTGTTTTCGGGCGACGGCGATTTTCGCCCGCTGGTCGAGGCCTTGCAGCGCATGGGCGTGCGGGTAACCGTGGTTTCCACGATGCGCAGCCACCCGCCGATGATCGCCGATGACCTGCGCCGCCAGGCCGATAACTTCATCGAACTTGACGACCTGCGCGAGGTGATCGGCCGTCCGCCTCGCGAGGTGACTCAGATCTGATTTCCGCCGTCGGGCCGGGGCGCTGCGGGCCGACCCGCTGCGCCAGCCAGGTCATGAAATCGGCGATGACGGCCTCGTCCCGTTTTGCATAGGTCCAGCCACGCGACCGTGTCAGGCTGACAAAACCCGCCTGGCGCAGCATGTCGACATGACGGCTGGCCGTGGGCTGGGCCACGCCCATGGCCTGCGCGATCAGGCTGATACAGACGCCGGTTTCCACCGGATCGGCCGATTCCTGACCGCCAAAGCGTGACCGGGGATCGGCCAGCCACCCCAGGATCGTCAGCCGGGCTTCGCTGGAAAAGGCGCGGAATTGGGTTGTTCGATCCGTCATATCGCCTATAATATAGCTAAATTGCTAAATCGCAATATAGGCAAATCATGACGCTGATATTGGACCACAGCTTTTCCTTTCAGCGGCGCGCTGTTGCCTGGGGCGTGATGGGCGAGGGGCCGCCACTGGTTCTGGTTCATGGCACGCCGTTTTCGGCGCAGGTCTGGCGGCGCATCGCGCCCTGGCTGGCGCGGCGCTTTCGGGTGCATTATTTCGACCTGCTGGGATATGGCGCCTCGGACCGGGGGGTGGGGGATGTCTCGCTTGGGGTGCAGAACCGGGTGATGGCCGCGCTGTGGCGGCATTGGGCGCTGGATCGGGCGCATGTCCTTGCCCATGATTTCGGCGGGGCGACGGCGTTGCGCGCGCATCTGCTGGACGGGCTGGGCTTTGCCTCGCTGACCATCTTTGACGCCGTGGCGCTGGCGCCCTGGGGATCGCCCTTTGTCCGCCATGTCCGCGACCATGAACCGGCCTTTGCCGGTCTGCCTGACTATGCCCATCGCGCGCTGCTGGCCGCCTATCTGCAAGGTGCTGCCCATAATGGACTGGGTGACGAAGCACTGGCCACCTATATGGCGCCATGGCTGGGCGATCCGGGGCAGGCGGCGTTCTATCGCCAGATCGCGCAGATGGACAGGTGCTGGACGGACGAGATCGAACCGTTGCTGCGGGTGCCCGATTTTCCCGTTCAGGTGATGTGGGGGCAGCAGGACGCCTGGTTGCCGCTTGATCAGGGCCGGCGTCTGGCCGGGCTGATCTCGGACCGGGCGCTGATCGAGGTGCCCGGTTGCGGCCATCTGATGCAAGAGGACGCGCCCGAGGCGATCGTGGCGGCGGTGATGGAAACCGCCGCCGCCGCCGCGGCCGCCGTGCCGTCCTAGCCTTCGGGCGTCAGCCGATACAGGCCGCCATCGCCCTCATCCGTGACCACCCAGATCGAGCCGTCCTCGGCCTGCTGCACGTCGCGAATGCGCCCGATGCCGGGATCGAGCCGCTCTTCGCCCGTGACCTTTCCATCTGTCAGGGTCAGGCGCACCAGCCCCGGCGGGTTCATCGCGCCGATCAGCAGATCGCCCTGCCAGTCGGCAAACAGCGGTCCGTCATAGAACAGCGCCCCCGAGGGCGCGATGACCGGATCCCAGTAATAGACCGGCTGTTCCATGCCGTCGCGGCTGGTGATGCCCTCGTTCACCGGGGTGCCATTATAGTTGATGCCATAGGAAATCACCGGCCAGCCATAGTTCTTGCCAGGCTCGATGCGGTTCAGCTCATCCCCGCCGCGCGGCCCGTGCTCGACCGTCCAAAGCTGCCCGTCGGCATCCAGCGTGGCGGCCTGAACGTTGCGCAGGCCAAGCGCATAGATTTCGGGCAGGGCGCCATCCTGCCCGGCCAATGGGTTTTCCAGCGGGGTGCCCGGCAGGCGGCTGATGCGGATCAGCTTGCCCAGGTGATTGTCCAGCGATTGCGCGCTGTCGCGGATCGGCACGTCGGACCGTTCGCCCAGGGTGATGAACAGCCCGCCATTCGGATCGGGCACGATGCGGCCGCCGAAATGCAACGCGCCGTCATAGGTGGGCTGCTGGCTAAACAGCACCGCGACATCCTGAACCGAGGCACCGTCTTCGGCCAGTTGCATCCGCGCGACCGCCGTGCCGTTGCCGCCCTCGCGCGGTTCGGCATAGCTGAGAAAGATCGTGCGCGAGCGGGCGAAATCAGGCGAGACGGCCACATCCAGCAGCCCGCCCTGACCTTCGGCAAAGACCTCGGGGATGCCGGTGACCGGGGTGACGGTGCCGTCTTTCCACAGGCTCAGCCGGCCGGGCCGTTCCGTGATCAGGGCCGATCCGTCGGGCAGAAAGGCCAGGGCCCAGGGGTTTTCCAGCCCTTCGATCACCGGCTCGACCTTCAGCGTGATGTCGCTTTGCATCGCCGGGGCGCGGGTCTGTTCGGGGAAGGCGGGTTGGTAGCTGGTATTCGGGGCCTCTTGCGGCCAGGGGTCGGCAAGGGCTGTGCTGGCGGCAAGCAGGGCGGCGGCGGTGCACAGGGCATGTTTCACGGGGTTTCTCCTTCCGGTTGCGGGGGCAACGCCTGAACCGGGTTTCGGGTCCACTGGATTTTCCCCGCAAGCCGCGCTAGGGCCTTGTCCATGGAACATGCGAAGCCCCCGTTGACTCTGTATCTGGCCGCGCCGCGCGGCTTTTGTGCCGGTGTGGACCGGGCCATCAAGATCGTCGAGATGGCGATTCAGAAATGGGGCGCGCCGGTCTTTGTGCGTCACGAGATTGTGCATAACAAATATGTCGTGGACAGCCTGCGCGAAAAGGGTGCGGTTTTCGTCGAGGAACTGGACGAATGCCCCGATGACCGGCCGGTGATCTTTTCCGCCCATGGCGTGCCCAAAGCCGTGCCCGCCGAGGCGCGGCGGCGCGAGATGGTTTTTGTCGACGCCACATGCCCGCTGGTCAGCAAGGTTCATGTCGAGGCTGAACGCCACCATGCCGCCGGCTTGCAGATGGTGATGATCGGTCATGAGGGCCATCCCGAGGTGCTGGGCACGATGGGACAGTTGCCGGCGGGTGAGGTGATTCTGGTCGAGACGGTCGAGGATGTGGCCGCGATCGCACCGCGCGATCCGGCGCGGCTGGCCTTTATCACCCAGACCACCCTGTCGGTCGATGACACGGCCGCCATCGTGGCCGCCTTGCAGGCGCGGTTTCCGGGGATTGTCGGGCCGGCCAAGGAAGACATCTGCTATGCCACCACCAATCGGCAGGCCGCCGTCAAGGCGGTGGCACCCAAGATCGACGCTCTGCTTGTGATCGGAGCGCCCAATTCCAGCAATTCCAAGCGTCTGGTCGAGGTCGGCCGGGCCGCAGGCTGCGCCTATTCGCAGCTGGTGATGCGCGCCGATCAGATCGACTGGCGCGCGATTCAGGGTGCGCGCGCGGTTGGGGTGACCGCCGGGGCCAGCGCGCCCGAGGTGCTGGTCAACGAGGTGATCGACGCCTTTCGCGCGCGGTTCGAGGTGGTGCTGGACTATGTCGAGACGGCACAGGAAAATGTCGAATTCAAGGTGCCGCGCGTGTTGCGCGAGCCCGCCTGAGGCAAGACCGGGGGCCAGCCCCCGGACCCCCGGGATATTTTCACACGGCTGATGGAGTGATCATGCGGCTTTATTCGATGCCTTCCTCGGGGAACAGTTACAAGATCAGGCTGCTTCTGGCGCTGACTGGTCGCCGGGCCGAGGTTGTCGATTGCGAATATGGCTCGCCCGCTTTGGCGCAGGCCAAGGCCGATGGTGTGCTGGCCTATGGCAAGGTGCCGGCGCTGGCGTTGAATGATGGCGATGTGCTGGTCGAATCGAATGCGATTCTGTGGTATCTGGGCGAGGGGTCAGATTATATCCCCGACGCACCCGTGGTTCGGGCGCAGATGCTGGGCTGGATGTTCTGGGAACAGTATAACCATGAACCGGTGATCGCCGTGCGGCAGGCCTTGCTGAACTATCCCGACCGGGCAGACGGCGCCACGCCCGAGCGGCTGGCCGATCTGCTGGAACGAGGCCACAATGTGTTGGAGGTGATGGAGCGGCGGCTGGCCGGCCATGACTGGCTGGCGGGCAGCGGCATCAGCCTCGCCGATATCTGTCTTTACGGCTATACCCATAGCGCGGGGACGCGCGGCGGCTTCGACATGGCGCGCTTTCCGGCGATTGGGCGATGGCTGGCGCGGGTTGCCGCGCTGCCGGGATATAAGGGGTTGCTGGAATGAGCTGGGATTATCTGCTGACGGTTTTCATCGTTTGTGCCGCGCCGGGGGTCGGTGTGGTCTATACCCTGTCATCGACGCTTGGCGGCGGGATAAGCGCGGGCTTTTGGGCGTCGGTCGGGTGCACCATTGCCACGGTGCTGCATATGCTGGTCGCCATGGCCGGCCTGGCCGCTGTGCTGCATACCAGTGCGGTGCTGTTCCAGGTGATCAAGTTCGCCGGCGTGGCCTATCTGCTGTGGATGGCCTGGGGCGTTCTGCATGGCACCGGCGGGCTGGATGTGCGGCCCGGCGTGCCGGCCCCCGCATCGCGGTTGGTGGGCCGGGGGATCATGCTGAACCTGTTGAACCCCAAGCTGCCGATGTTCTTCATGGCCTTTCTGCCGCAATTCCTGCCGCAAGGTGCCGGAACCGCCGCGCTGGTCGAACTGGGACTGGCCTTTACGCTGATGACCTTTGCCGTCTTCCTGCTTTATGCGGTTTTGGCGGCCAGCGGGCGCAACGCGATCCTTGCATCCGAACGGGCGATGGGCTGGATCCGGCGCGCCTTTGCGGCCTCGTTCGCCTTGCTGGGACTGAAACTGGCGGTGGCGCGGGCGTGACCGATCTTTATGCTTGGACTGACGGGGCTTGCAGCGGCAATCCCGGCCCCGGTGGCTGGGGCGTGCTGATGCGCGCGCAGGATGGCGAGCGCATCGTCAAGGAACGCGAGCTGAAGGGCGGCGAGCCGGACACCACCAACAACCGGATGGAGCTGATGGCCGCGATTTCCGCGTTGGAGGCGCTGACCCGGCCGACCGCCATCACCATCACGACCGACAGCGCCTATGTGAAAAATGGCGTGACCGGCTGGATTCACGGGTGGAAGCGCAACGGCTGGCGCACGGCGTCGAAAAAGCCGGTGAAGAACGAAGATTTGTGGCGTCGGCTGGACGAGGCTCAGGCGCGCCATGACGTGCGGTGGGAATGGATCAAGGGCCATGCCGGCCACGCCGAGAACGAACGCGCCGATGAATTGGCGCGGGCTGGGATGGAGCCGTTCAAATGACCCTTGCCGCCAATCTGTCGGCTTTGGTCTGGGCGCTGGATTATGCATCCGTGCTGGTATTCGCGCTGACGGGGGCGCTGGTGGCCAGCCGGCAGCAGCTGGACCTGGTGGGTTTCATCTTCATGGCGGCGATGACGGCGGTGGGCGGCGGCACGCTGCGCGATCTGATCCTGAACCGGGACGAGGTTTTCTGGGTCACGCGCCCCTCGATGATCGTGCTGGCTGCGGTTGCCGCCTTTGTGGTTTTCTGGACGGCGCATCTGCTGGAAAGCCGCTATCGGGTGCTGCTGTGGTTGGATGCCTTTGCGCTGGCCATTGCGGTGCCGGCGGGGGTTGGCGTGGCGCTGGCGGCGGGGGTGAACCCGATCATCGTGGTCATCATGGGGGTCATCACCGGCACGTTTGGCGGGCTGATGCGCGATGTGGTCGGCAATGAGCTGCCGCTTGGCCTGAAACAGGGCGAGCTTTATCTGACGGCGGCGTTCGGTGGGGCGCTGGTGGCAGTGGTGCTGGTCTGGCTGGGGCTGGGCCGGGGCGCGGCGCTGCTGGCCTGTGGCGTGGCGACCTTTGTGATGCGGGCCGGAAGCCTGTCATGCGGCTGGAAGCTGCCCGTCTATCGCGCACGCCCACCGCAGAACCGGGGCTAGCGCATGGTGGCGCCGCCGCGTCTGATCCGTGATGCCGTGTTGGCCGATCTGGATGAGCTTGGCGATCTGTGCCTGAGATCCAAGGCGCATTGGGGTTATGATGCCGATTTCATGGCTGCCTGCCGCGATGAACTGACCCTGAAACCCGATGATCTGGCGCGCAGCCGTGTTGCCCTGTTGGCGCAAGGCGGGCGGCTGCTGGCGGTGGTTCAACTGACCCTTGGTCATGGTCCCGCCGCCGAGCTGGAAAAGCTGTTTGTGGCGCCCGAGGCCATTGGCTGCGGTGCGGGCCGCGACGTGCTGGGATGGGCGGCTGATCGCGCGCGTGAAGCGGGTGCCGAACGACTGGAATGTGATGCCGATCCCCATGCCGAGGGATTCTATCTGCGGGCGGGGGCCGTTCGGGTGGGGATGGTTCCATCGGGCAGCTGGCCGGGGCGGATGTTGCCGCGGATGATGCTGCGGTTGTAATCCGGCCTAACGCAGGACGGGCGGGCCCGCGGGCTTCAGCCGCAAATCCTCGACCCCCATGCGCAGCCCGCGCCCGATGCGATGGGCAAGGGCCGACCAGGTGACCGCGCTGTCGACGGGCAGGGTGCGGCGCAGGGTTTCATCAAACAGTGCCAGCCAGATGGTGAAATGTTCGGGCCGCACATCGGGCGTTGCCATATGGACCTGCATCGGGTTGCCGTCATAACCAGGCTGATACAGGATCGCTTTTTTCCAGAAACCCGCGATCTTTGCCTCGTGGCTGGGCCAGTCGGTCACGTGGCGGCCAAAGACCGGGCCCAGCACTTCATGCCGCCGAATGGCGGCGTAGAACACCTGGACCACGCGGTCGATCTGTTCGGCGGTGATATCAAAGCGGGCAAGCGACATAACCGCAATCTGCGCCTTTCGCGCAGGCCCGGCAAGGCGGCAGGGTGACGCAGGCCGCCCGCGCCCTTTATCGGGGCGCGCGCGCGCCGCGAAGGCCGGGGCAAATGGTGCTGCCCCGGCTGTCGCAGGCTCAGCTCATCGCGGGCTGGCGTGGCGCGGCGCCGGCATTGGCATTGGCATCATCGTCGATGCTGCGGGTCATGCTGCCATACACCCGGTCCAGGGCCGCCGGCAGCCGCTGACCCATGCTGTCGAACAACGCGCGGTGTTCGGCCAGTTCGCGGGTCATCCCGTCATGGCCCAGTTCCATCAGCGCCTGGAATTGCGGTTGGTCATAGGTCAACCCGGTCCAGTCCAGATCCTCGAAGCCGGGGACATGGCCGATGGCGCTTTCCCTCGCGCCGGCCTGCCCCTTGACCCGCTGCACGATCCATTTCAGCGCCCGCATGTTCTGGCCGAAGCCCGGCCACATGAAGCGGCCATCAGCGTCGCGGCGGAACCAGTTCACCCGGAACATCGCCGGCGGGTTGGCAAGCCGGTCGCCAAAGCCCAGCCAATGTCCCCAGTAATCTGCCATGTGATAGCCGCAGAAGGGCAGCATGGCGAAGGGATCGCGGCGCGTGCCGGTCTGGCCCTCGGCGGCGGCGGTTGCCTCGGATCCCAGGGTCGCGGCCCAATAGACGCCTTCGGTCCAGTCGCGGGCCTGAAAGACCAGCGGATAGGTATGGGACAGCCGCCCGCCAAAGATGAAGGCCGAGATCGGCACGCCGTCCAGCTCGGTCCGTGCCGGGTCCATGCTGGGCGCGCGATCCTGCGAGACGGTGAAGCGCGCGTTGGGATGCGCGGCGGGGCGGCCGCAATCGGGTGTCCAGTCGCGGCCCTGCCAGTCGGTCAGGCGCGCTGGCGGCTGATCGGTCAGGCCTTCCCACCAGACATCGCCATCCTCGGTCAGCGCGCAATTGGTGAAGATCACGTCACGTTCCAGCGCGGCCATGATATTGGGATTGGTCTTGGCATTGGTGCCCGGCGCGACGCCGAAAAAGCCGGCTTCGGGGTTCACCGCCCATAGCCGGCCGTCGCGGCCAGGCCGGATCCAGGCGATGTCGTCGCCGATGGTCTTGACGGTCCAGCCCTCCATCCCCTCGGGGGTGCGCATCATCGCGAAATTGGTCTTGCCGCAGGCCGAGGGGAAGGCGCCGGCAACATAGGTCGTGTCGCCCTCGGGGCTTTCGACGCCGACGATCAGCATATGTTCGGCCAGCCAGCCCTCGTCGCGGGCGCGATAGGATGCGGTGCGCAGCGACAGGCATTTCTTGCCCAGCAGCGCATTGCCGCCATAGCCCGAGCCGAAAGACGCGATCGAGCCGTCGTCCTGGAAGCTGACGATGTATTTGTGTTCGGCATTGCAGGGCCAGGCCACATCTGCCTGACCCGGTTCCAGCGGCGCACCGACCGAATGCATGCAGCGCACGAAATCGCCATTGCCCAGCTGTTCCAGCACCCGCCCGCCGACATAGGCCATCAGCTTCATCGAGATGACGACATAGGGCGAGTCGGTGATCTGCACCCCGATCATCGCATGTTCGGAACCGATCGGCCCCATGCAGAAGGGGATGACATACATCGTCCGCCCGCGCATGCAGCCCTGAAACAGGCCGTTCAGGCGGGCACGCATTTCGGTGGGATCGGCCCAGTTATTCGTCGGGCCGGCCTCGTCGCGATCGGTTGTGCAGACGAAGGTGCGATGTTCCAGCCGGGCGACATCGGCCGGGTCGGACCAGCAGAGGAAGGAATTGGGGCGCTTTTCCGGGTTCAGCCGGGTCATCGCGCCGGCATCGACCATTTGCGTGCTGATCCGGTCGAACTCGGCGTCGCTGCCATCGCAGATGTGAACGGCCTCGGGCGTGCAAAGTGCCCGCATCTCTCCGATCCAGGCTGAAAGCTGGGTGTTGTCGATGATCATCTGCATTGTTTCCGTCCTTGAAGTCCTTGGATCATTTCTGTTGCGGCCCGGTCAGCCGCGTCTTGCCAGAAGGGGGCGCGGGGCATCGCGTCATTCCTCCAGCAGGGTCTGCATCATCCGCTCGCGCGTCAGCGGCAGGTCGCGCAGCCGCGCGCCAAGTGCCCGTGCGACGGCATTGCCGATGGCCGCCGCAACCGGGCCCTGCGCGGCCTCGCCCGCGCCAAGCGGCGGATGGGCAGGGTCGATGATGAAGCGGGTCTCGATCTGGGGCAACTCGGAAAAGCGCAGGATCGGATAGCTGTCCCAGTCCAGCGGCGGGATGCGGCCATCAACCAGCGCGATGCCTTCCTTGGTCGTCCAGCTCAGCGATTGCAGGGCGCCGCCCTCGATCTGGCTGCGCGCGCCCTCGGGGTTGATCAGCCGCCCGGCATCGACCGCCAGCCACAGCCGTTCAACCCGGATCGACTCATCCACCGAGACCTGGGCCACGGCGGCCAGCCAGGCGCTCTTGTTCTTGTATCGCGCGACGCCAAGGCCCATCGACCGGCCCTCGCCTTCGCCGTCCGGGCCGGGCCAGCCGGCCATCTGCGCGGCCTGTTCCAGAACCGCGCGGCAACGCGGGTCGGACAGGTGGCGCAGCCGGAACCGAAGCGGGTCGGCCCCCGCCAGCGCGGCCAACTCGTCCATGGCGGATTCGATGGCATAGACGTTCAGATGCGCCCCAAGCGCCCTGAGTGACGAGGTGCGCACAGGGCTTTCCGCATCCAGCCGCACCCGCACATCCTGACCGGGCAGGTCATAGATCGCCACCGCATTGCGCGAGGCCCCGCCACCCGCCGCTTGCGGCAGATCCTCGACCTGCAAGGGGCGGCTGCTTGGGTCCAGCGCCTCGGCCGAGGTCAGGTTGGCAAAGCCGCCAAAGCCCGGCCGCTGCGCATGGGGGGCGCTGGTGACGGACATGCGCCAGCTGGCCACGCGATCATCGCCGTCCAGCGCGGCCTCGATGGTGGCGGACATGGCGGCGCCGACCGGGCCGCGGCTCAGCTCGTCCTCGCGCGACCATTGCAGGCGGATCGGACGGCCGGGCCGTTCCATCGCCACGATGGCCGCGTCCAGCGCCGCGTCATCGGCCCCGTTATGGCCATAGCAGCCCGAGCCATCTGCATGGATGACCCGCACATCGGCGGGTGCCAGCCCAAGCGTTCGTGCGATCACCGCGCGCAGCGGAAAGATCCCCTGAGAATGGGTCCAGACCGTCAACCGCCCATCCAGCCACTGTGCCAGCGCGCAGGATGGCCCGATCGAGCCATGGGCGATGGATTGGCGGGAATAGCGCGCGGTCAGGCGGCGATTGGCCGCGTTGACGGGCGGTTCGGCGGCCATGATCGCGGTTTCAGGCGGGGTTGCGGTAGGGTGCCAGGGCTGGGCCGGATCGTCCCAACGGGTGAAGAATTCCGCCTCCAGATGGGCGCTGTGCAACTGGTATTCGTCATCGCCGGTCAAGGCGAGGAAGTCGCCCTTGCGGATGACCGACAGGCCGGGATGGCGCCGGGCCAGCCATGCCTGATCGACCTCGGCCAGCCGAGCCAGCCGAACGGGCTGACGGATCACGCGGGCATGCAGCATGTCCGGCAGGGTCAGGTCGTGGATAAAGCCGCCCTGCGTGGCCTTGGGCATCAGATCGGCGCGCGGGGCGCTGGTGCCGACAAGCCGAAGGGCCGCGACGGGTTTGGGTTCGATCTGCCCGGTGACAGGTTGCTGCCAGTCCAGATCGGCTGCCAGCGCCCAGAAATCCAGCCCCGTCGCCGCGCCCTCGCGCAGGATGGTGCCGTCATCGCAGGTCAACGAGGCCGTGTCGGCCCCAAGCCGCGCGGCAGCCGCATCCAGCAAAGCAGCGCGTGCCTGCGCGGCCGCCAGCCGCAGCGAGGCGCCCGAAATCTCGACCGACTGGCTGCCGGCGGTCAGGCCCTCATTGGCGGAAAGATCGGTGTCGACCGGCTGCGCGTCGATCCGCGACAGCGGCAGGTCCAGTTCCTCGGCGGCGATCTGGGCCAATGCGGTGGCGATGCCCTGACCCAGCTCGACCTTGCCGGGCGTGATGGCGACGCGGCCGGGCGTGGCCAGCGACAGCCATTGCCCAAGCGCGGGATTGTCTTGCAGGCTTTTGGGCAAGGCGGGGGCGGGGGCTGCGTTCATGCTGTGGCCTCTGCAAGGGTGTCGGCGGCCCGCCTGATCGCGCGCAGGATCGCGCCATTTGCGCCACAGCGGCACAGGTGCCGGTCAAGCGCCGCGATGATCTGGTCCTGTGACGGCTGCGGGCTGGCCGACAGCAGCGCATGCGCACTGATCAGGATGCCAGCCAGGCAATAGCCGCATTGGCCGGCGGTTTCGGCGGCGAAAGCCTGGATCAGCGCCTGCCCGACGGGATCGCCTGACAGGGCCTCGGGGGTGGTGACGGCGCAACCTTCCAGCGCGGCGACCGAGGTGCCGCAGGCATAGCGGGGCTGGCCGTCGATCTGGACGATGCAGGCGCCGCATTGTTCCTGCCCACAGCCGAACCGCGCCGCCGTCAGCCCAAGGCGGTTGCGCAGGTGGAACAGCAGGGCCTCGTCGCCCTCGGTCGGGGCGGTGACGGGGGTGCCGTTGACGGTGAAGCTGACCATGCCGCTCATGCCGGTCGTGCCCCTTGTCGCGCCGCATCGGATTTTTCATCCGCGCGCTTCTTGCGATAGGCGGTGGGTGTCATCCCGGACGAGGTCTTGAAGGCCCTCAGGAAATATTTCTCGTCCTGATAGCCGACGGAATAGGCGATCTGGCCGATGGATTCATTGGTCAGCACCAACCTTTCGCGGGCTTCCTCCATCCGCATTTCGCGGATCAGGGCGTTGAAGGTGGTGCCGGTATATTGCCGGATCAGCGCGCAAAGCCGGCTTTTGGACAGATGCACGGCGTCGGCGGCCTCGTTCAGGCTGGGGCCGCGCGTGTAATTATCGCCGATGAATTCCGAGATGCGGCGCATATGCAGGCTGTCGCGGCCGATCACCGGCAATTGGGCGGAAAGCTCGGCGAATTCGTTCTCGAACCTCTGGGACAGTCGGCCCAGCATCAGCAGCAGCTCGGCGCGGATGATCTCGGCCGCGCAAATACGGGGAGAATCGAATTGCTGCATCATCGCGCTGACCGCGCCGTCGATCTGGGCCACGCAATCGGCATCCAGCCTGAAATCGACATGGTTCTGCCATGCGAAGGGCGTCAGCTCTGGTGCCAGACGGACCAGTTCGGCGATGGGATAGGACCGGGTCAGGCTGGGGCGCAACAGGTCCAGGTCGAAATAGATCACCATGCAGCGGGTGTCCTGATCGAAACGGATCTGATGGGGCACCATCGGCGCGATGAAGAAGATCGAGCCGGGCGTGGGTTGATGCGAGGTCAGGCCGATGCGCAGGGCAGGCGCGTCGGTCAGGAAATACATGATCTGGAAATAGTCATGCTTATGGGCGGGATAAAGCCGCTGCGTGTTCTGGACCAGGCGGATGTGAAAGCGCGGGCTGTCGGCCCGGTCCAGCGCATAGGACCGGAACGGCGTGTCGCGCGCATCCTGCCTGCCCAGCCCGCCGCGCTGCGGCTGCGCCCGCTTTTCGGTGACCGGTCTTGCCATATCGCTTGCCTCCCGCAGGTAAGGTGGTGGTGGGCCGCGAAACCGGCCCGCCCGCCTGATCATCTAGGCGCTTTCCTTGGCCTCTATCTCGGATTTCAGTTCCGGGATCGCCTCGAACAGATCGGCCACAAGGCCATAGTCGGCGATCTGGAAGATCGGCGCCTCGGGGTCCTTGTTGATGGCGACGATGATCTTTGAATCCTTCATCCCCGCCAAGTGCTGAATGGCGCCCGAGATGCCGCAGGCGATATACAGGTCGGGCGCGACGATCTTGCCGGTCTGGCCGACCTGAAGATCGTTCGAGACATAGCCCGCATCGACCGCCGCCCGGCTGGCCCCGATGGCCGCGCCAAGGCTGTCGGCCAAAGGCGCAAGCACGTTGTCGAAATTCTCGGCTGAGCCAAGCGCACGCCCGCCCGAGACGATGATCCGCGCGCCGCCCAGTTCGGGCCGGGCAGATTCGGACAGCTCGTTGCCGACAAAGCTGGACAGCCGGGGGCTGTCGGGCAGGGCGACCGTCTCGATCGGGGCGCTGCCGCCCTGGCCGGCCGCCGGAAAGGCCGAGGCGCGGATCGTCAGCACCTGCTTGGGATCATCCGAGGCGACCGTCTGGATGATGTTGCCGGCATAGATCGGGCGCTGATACTGCCCGTCCTCGCCAACCGCGATGACATCCGAGATCTGCATCACGTCCAGCAGCGCGGCAACGCGCGGCATGATGTTCTTGGCCGTGCTGGTGGCCGGGGCCGCCAAGACGTCATAGCCGCCCGCCAGCGACAGGATCAGCGCGGCTACGGGTTCGGCCAGCCGGTTGGCAAGGCCATCGTCATCGGCCAGCAGAACCTTGGCCACGCCCTCGATCCGGGCGGCGGCTTCGGCTGCGGGGCGGCAATCCTTGCCCGCGATCAGCAGGTGGACATCGCCGCCGATCCGGCGCGCAGCGGTCACGGCCTTGGCCGTCGCTTCGTCTAGATGGTTGTCCTGATGTTCCGCAAGAATCAGCGTGGTCATCACAATACTCCTGCTTCGTTATGCAGCCGCTGGACCAGTTCCGCGGCGCTGCCGACCTTGATGCCGGCCTGACGGGTCGGCGGTTCCTCGACCCGGATCACCCGCAGGCGCGGTTCCAGGCTGACGCCGTAATCGGCGGGCGATTTCTCGGCGATCGGCTTTTTCTTGGCCTTCATGATATTGGGCAGGCTGGCATAGCGCGGCTCGTTCAGGCGCAGATCGGCCGTCACCACGGCAGGCAGGGACAGCCCGATCGTTTGCAGGCCGCCATCGACTTCGCGGGTGACCTCCAGCGTGCCATCGCCCAGCTTGACGCGCGAGGCGAATGTCGCCTGGCCCCAGCCCAGCAGCGCGGCCAGCATCTGCCCGGTCTGGTTGCTGTCATCGTCGATGGCCTGCTTGCCGGTCAGCACGAGATCGGGTGCCTCTTCATCGGCCACGGCGCGCAGCAGCTTGGCCACGGCCAGCGGCTCGACCGCCTGATCGGCGCGGATCAGGATGCCGCGATCGGCACCCATGGCCAGCGCGGTGCGCAGCGTGTCGCTGGCCTTGGCCGGGCCGATGGATACGGCGACAATTTCGGTGGCAAGCCCGGCCTCTTTCAGGCGCACGGCTTCCTCGACGGCGATTTCGTCAAAGGGGTTCATCGCCATCTTGACCGAGGCGAGGTCGGGGCCGGTTCCATCGGTCAGGGCACGAACCTTGACGTTGGGATCGGTCACCATCTTCACGGCTACGAGTATCTTCATCCTTTTCCTCCCATCCGGCCGGGCGTGACGGGCACGCCCGGCGGCTGATGCGCTTACTCTTCGGGGCCGGCGTATTTGCCGGCGGTTTTCGGGAACATGTTCTTGATGATCTTCATGTTGCTGACATCGACGGTCGCATCCATGTGCAGGAAGATCGCGGCATCGCGGAACAGCTTTTCGATGCCGAATTCCAGCATCGCGCCATTGCCGCCATGCAGTTCCAGCGCATGCGTCGCGACCTTCATGATCTCTTCCGAGGCATAGACCTTGGCCATGTTGCACAGGATGTCGGCATCGGGATGGTTTTCATCCACCGCCTTCGAGGCGCGTTCGACCAGCGCGCGCACGGCCTCGATCCGGGTGGCCATGTCGGCCAGACGGATCGCGACGGCCTGATGCTTGATCAGGATCCGCCCGCCCTGGACGTAGTTTTGCACATAATCGGCGGTGCGTTCAAAGCAGGCCACGCCGACGCCCAGGTTCTTGGCCGCCTGGATGATCTTGCCGGCGCGGAAATACTGGCCCGCGCTGCCCATCGCCTGATCCTTGACCAGCAGGTGATCGGCGGGAATGCGGCAATCTTCAAAGACCAGCTCGCCGTTGTTCATGAACCGGCAGCCCATGGTCTCGTTGCATTTGGTGACGGTAAAGCCCGGCGTGTCGCGCGGCACCAGGAAGCTGGACGTGCCTTGCAGCATGCCGACCTTGGGGTTGGTATTGGCATAGACGACATACAGGCTGGCATCATAGCCGTTCGAGATGAACTGCTTGCGCCCGTTGATCACCCAATGATCGCCGTCCAGCACCGCCCGCGTGTTCATCGAGGCTTCCGGCACGTTATAGGGCAGCCAGCGATCCGAGGCGCCGCGCGGCTCGGTCAGGCAATGGGCCAGCAGGAATTGCGGGTCTTCCAGCAGGCGCGGGAACCACTTGGCCTGCAAGTGCTTGGGTGCAAATTCGCGCAGCAGGATCGAGACCTTCCAGTTCTGCACCAGCTTGTCGCTGAGACCGGAATCACCCCGCGCGATTTCTTCCGAGATCAGGGCAAAGGTGCGGACCTCGCTTTCGCGGTCCAGGTCGATGCCGCCAAACTCCTCGGGCACGCCAAGGGTGCGCACGCCGATCTGTTCGGCACCTTGCAGGATTTCGGGCGACAGGCGTTCACCCGGCGTCATGTCCCATTCACGCTGCCAGTTCGCGCGGATGAACGGCGTCACCACGTCGTCGATATATGACCGGCAGCTGTCGCGCATCAGGCGCTGCTCTTCCGACAAAGACCCATCATCTGCGTGAATCATCTTCAGTTCCTCCTCGCCGCCGCATCGGTGCGGCTGTGTTGCATTTGCAAGATCAGAGGTAGCATCGGGTGGATCATCGGATCAGGCGGCGTTGTCTGGTTGTGGTGGATTATCGTGCAGTTAACGGTGGACATATCGTATCGGTCGGGGTGCAGAATCATGCGACTTTTCTCGTCCGGTGTCGTGATAAATTCTGCAATAACAGTGCCTTGAATTGATATTTGCTGTCAGGGGGCAATTGCGGATCAGCCGATGGGTGGGCTGGGGAATCCTGGATGCAGATGCCCCCAAACACCTTCGGCCGGTGGAGATTCGTTTCCGAAATTGTCAGACCTGCCCGGCGAAGCGATCCGCCAGCCAGTCGGCCAGCATCGGCCGATAAAGCCAGGGGATGTTGTTGCAGACATGGTTGCCATCGGGGAAGACATGCAGCTCGACAGGGCCCTGACAGTGATCGGCGCTTTTCTGCGCCTCGACTGGCGGAAAGATCTTGTCCTTGCCGCCATGCAGGATCAGCGCCGGCGCGGTGACGGGGGCCGATCCGGCCAGCGTGAACCCGCGTGCCCGGCCCGCCGTATCATCCGCCCCAAGCGAAAACCGCATATTGTCGCGATAGACCTGCGGCAGCGCGTCCCAGAAACTGCCCAGGTCATAAAACCCGTTGATCGAGATCACGCCCGCCAGCCCCTCGATTGCGGGGGCCACCCGCAGCGCCAGATTGCCGCCGAAGGCCATGCCCACCAGACCATGCTGGCCGTTCAGTTCGGGCCGGTTCGCGATGGCGGCGATGATCGCCTGACAGGCAGGGGTGAAATCGGGCCGCAGATCGCCATGTTCGCGGCCTTCGCCCTGGCCGGGGCCATCCATCGACAGGGTGGCGATGCCGCGGGCAAGGAAATGCCGCTCGAAGGCAGGAAACTCTTCCTTCGTGGAATCAGAGCCGGGGATGATGATGGCCAGCGGATGCGGGCCGGGGCCAAGGGGCAGCCGCAGAACCGCGTGCAGGACACCGGATTCGAACGGCGCCTGGATCAATTCGCCCGGCGGGTCCATCAGGGGCGCCGCCTGTCGGAACAGCGCCACCTTGCGCGCGGCGATTGCGGCCTTGGCGCCCAGATCGTCAAAGGCCATGAACTGACCGAAATGATGAAACAGTGCTGCGCGGGCGAAAGCCTCGCCCGCCGTGACGCGATGGCCGGCGGCCAGTGCCTGCTGTGCGATCCGGGCGTGGTGCTCACCCTCGGCCGCCCATGCCGACAGCCAGTTGTCCCAGGTTCCGGCGCGGTCGATCACCGCGCGGGCCGTGGCCGAGGGAATGCCCGCGACCTCGATCCGGGGCAGCCAATGTTCCACCACGCTGAGCAGCCGGTTTTCCTGTTCACTCATCTTCGTCACTTTCTGTTGTTTGTCCCGGCCGGCGATCAGGTCGGCATGGCCAGCAGGATCGAGGCCGGCGCATTGGTGCGATTGGACAGCGCGCGCGCCTCGCCGGGCGCAAGGCGGCAGCTGTCCAGCACGCCAAGCGTCACGGTTCCGGTCGGGGTTTCAACGGTCACCTCGCCGGCCACGACGATATAGATCTTTTCCACCGCCGCATCCTTCAGCGAGGTGCGCCCCCCCGGCAAAAGGTGAGAGAGGCCGATCCAGATGCTGTCCGTCTGGCTTGCCTCTTTTCCCTGAAGCCGCAGGCAATGCATGTCGTAATGCTCGGGCGCAGCATAGGGCTGCGCCTCGGCATATCGGGTCACTTGCATGTCGTTCCCCGCATCACGGCTGCAACAGCACCCGGTCGGGCGTGCCGCGCAGGACCGACGCATAGGCCTGCGCCGCATCCTGAAACCCGTAGCAGGTGTCGGGATTGATCGGGAAGGGCTTCAACAGGCCGGATTCGAATTTCGGCTTCAGCTTGTCAAAGATCTTTGCCCCCTCGACCGAGGACAATGCCAGCGTGTCCACGCCGATATAACGATGCCGGCCGCGGAAGAAGGTGAAGATGTCAAAGGGCACCGCGCGGTCGAAGGTCGAGATGAAAATCTGCCGGGCCTGCTTTGCCATCGCCTTGTTCGCCATCTCGAAATAGGGGCTGCCGACGGTGTTGAAGACGATATCGGCGCCATGCCCGCCGGTCCGCTCGCGCACCAGCGCGGCGACATCCTGGCTGCTGCTGTCGAACATCTCGACCGGGCCGTTGGTATGGCACATCAGCGGCTGTGGCTGGTATTCGACGGCAAAGACCGTGGCCCCGGCCATGGTTGCCAGCTGGATCACCGCCTGACCGACCTTGCCATTGCCGCCACAGACCAGAACCACATCGGTGGGCTGGACGCCGCCGGCCTCTTTCAGGCCCTCGAAAGCGGTGATGAACGGCACACCGATCGAGCCGGCCTCTTCCATCGTCAGATTGACGGGCTTGGGGCGCACGGCCTTCTGATCCAGCACCATCCAGCGCGCATGGCTGCCGTTCTGGGTGATGCCCAGCTCGCCGCCACCGCCCCAGATTTCCATGCCGATCATGCTGTCGGGGCCTTCGCGGACGATCCCGGCGAAATCGCGGCCCGGAATGCGCGGCCAGACCGCATGCGGCATATGACCAAGCGAGGCCTTGACGTCACTGGGGTTCACGCCGGCGGCCTTTATCTCGACGAGCACCTGACCGGGGCCTGGACGAGGGCGGTCGACCTCGACGATGTCGATCAGGACATTGTCGAGATCGGGCGATTTCTCGGACACCCGCAGCGCCGGGGCCGTCTTAGCTTCGAAACTGATATTCATGGGTTTCCCTCCCTTCAGCTGCCGCCCCGTCAGGCGGCAAGCCCCAACATGGTTCTTGCCTCTTCCGGCCCGGCGATCTGGCCGCCAAGCTTTTCGATCAAATCCCGCCCGCGTTCGACCAGTTCGGCATTGCCCTTGGTCAGGACGCCTTTGGAGATGTAGGAGTTGTCCTCCATGCCGACGCGGACATGCCCGCCCAGCAGGAAGGATTGCACCGCCATCGGAAAGGACATGCGGCCCACGCCAAAGCCGGTCCAGGCGGCATCGCGCGGCAACAGGCGCGCCGCCGTGGCCATCACGTCGGGCGTGGCGGGAAAGCCGTATTTGATCCCGGTGACGATCGAGAACATCGGCGGCGATTTCAGCACGCCCTCGGCCAGCAGGTCATGGGCCAGGCTGATATCGCCGCTGTCGAACACCTCGATTTCCGGCTTTACGCCGGCGCCGTTGATGATCTCGGCCATGATACGGGCGTTGCGGGGGGTGTTGATCACCACCTCGCGGCCAAAGGTCATGGTGTTCAGGTCCAGCGTCGCGATGTCGGGACGCAGCGCCACGATATGTTCCGCCCGCTTTTCCGGCAGCAGCAGATTGGTGCGCGGGCCGGGCACGGCAGGGTCGTGGTCACTTGGGTGATAGCGCCCGCCGGGGCCGGTGGTAATGTTCAGGATCAGCGCGGTATTACGCGCGCGGATCCGGTCGACCACCTGGCGATACAGGTCCAGTTCCATCGACGGCTCGCCCGTTTCGGGGTCGCGCACATGGATATGGGCAATGGCGGCGCCGGCATCGGCGGCCTCAAGGCAGGCGGTGGCGATTTCCTCGGGCGTGACCGGCAGGGCAGGGTGGTTCTGGCGCGAGGCCTGGTTGCCGGTCACGGCGCAGGTGATGATGATTTTGGGCTGCATCACAGGTGCCTTCCGCCATCGACGACGATCCGGGTGCCGGTCGAGAATTGCAGCGCCGTCGCGCAGGACAGGATCGCGCGAGCCACGTCCAGCGGCGAGGTTACCCGACGCAGCGGGGTGGATTTGGCGACCTTGTCCTTGAACTCCTGCCCGCGGCCGGGGACAAATTCGGTATCCACCACACCGGGCGAGACGTTCATCACCCGAATTTCCGGTGCCAGCGCCCGGCCAAGCGAATTGGCCATGATGTCCAGTCCCGCCTTGGCCCCGCAATAGGCCACGTTCGAGCCGACGCCCGTAAAGCCCGCTATGGACGAGACATTGACGATCAGCCCGTCGCCGCTGGCCTTCAGCGAAGGCGCGAAGGCGCGGATCGTGGCAAAGACGCCGCGCCAGTTGTTGATAAAGACGCGGTCGATCAGGTCGTCGGTCAGTGCCTCAAGATCGTCATGGGGCACGGGCTGGGTGGTTCCGGCGGTGTTGACCAGAATATCCACCCGCCCAAGCGCAGCCAGTGCCGCATCACGAAAGGCCGCGATGCTTGCGCTATCCTCGATCGAGACCGGCAGCGCCAGATGGCCCTGGCCTGGCAATGTGGCGACCAACTGCTCGGCCCGGTCCTTGCCCGAGCGATAGCCGACCACCACGGTTGCCCCGTTTTCGGCAAGCAGCTGGCAGGTTGCCCGGCCGATCCCGCCCGAGCCGCCCGCGACCACCGCGACCTTGTTCTTCAGAATGTCGGAATTGCTCATGTTGTGTTCTCAGCTGGTCTTGCCGGTGATCGGCGGGATCGGATAGGTCGACACGCCCGGCACCAGCTTGAAATCGTATTCGCAGGTGAAGAAGGGCAGGGTCGCGTCGGGATAGGCGGCGTCGGGCTGGTCGTGCTGGACGAAATCGCCGACGATCTGGCGCTTGGCACCAAAGACGACATCGCCCAGCAAGGCCTCTTGGCTGTCGGAAAAGATCTGCGTGATCAGCGTCTTGTGACCCGGTGCCGAGACGATGAAATGGATATGGGCCGGGCGCATCGGGTTGCGCAGCTGCGCGCGCAGCAGATCACCCACCGGGCCGTCGGTCGGCACCGGATAGCCGGCCGGCTTGACCGAGGTGAAGTTGAACCTGCCATCCGCATCGGTGTGCAGGACGCCGCGCAGGTTGAAATCTTCCTGCCCGGTATCCTGGTTCTCATACAGCCCGACGGGCGAGGCCTGCCATACATCCAGCTTGGCGCCGGCGATGGGCGTGCCATCGGTTTCGGTGACCTTGCCGCGGAAATACAGGGTCGAGCCGGGCGTGTCCGAGCGGGCGATGCAATCGCCATTGGCGCAGGCCGGCGCCTGGCCGCGATAGAAGGGGCCAAGCAGGGCCGACAGGGTTTCGCCCTGCATCCCGTTATTGTTGATCAGGTCGATCAGGGTCGAGGCACCCAGCACATCGGCGGCCAGAACCACCTCGTTATTGGAGGTGTCGGTGTGGTGGCCAAGGGCTGCAATCCAGCGCATCGCGGCCTCGAATTCCTCTTCGGTCGGGCGGGTCTCGCGGATAAAGCCGTGCAGGTGGCGCACGGCGGATGCCATCAGCACCTTGAGACGCGGATCGGTGGTCCGTTCCATCGCGGCCAGCACGACGGGGGTGACCTCTTCCTCGGTCGAGATCAGCGATTGGGTCAGGGCTTGGTGTTTCATGTTCATTGCCTCCGGTGTTCCGGGTTTCAGGCCGCAGTCCCGGCCCGCAGGCGGGCTTGAAGATGCGGGTATTTCTCGGTCAGCAGCGAGCCGTGGTAATAAGTCAGGGCATAGGCGGGGTTCGCCTGGATCGCGCTTAGCCAGTCGGCGATCTGCGGGGCGTCGCGCCACATATGCGACAGGCCGATATCCTGCATCCGCACGATCACCGGCATTATGGCGATGTCGGCCAGGCCAAGTTGGTCACCCATCAGCCATGGGCCGCCGCTTTCGGCCAGCCAACCCGCCATGCGGTCGACGCCGCGTTGCAGGCGCGACAGGGCCTCGTCCATTTCCTCCTTGGGAAAGCCGGTGCGGCCCATTTTCATCAGGAACTCGCGCCGCAGGGGCTTGCTGTCGCACAGCGCCTGAAATTCTTCGTCGCTCATTGACTGGAAATGCGGCAGGAAGGCCAGATTATAGGATGGCACGCGGATTGCCGGGGTGGGCACCTCGTCGATAAAGCGTATCATGGCGCGCATCCGGGCGATCTGGCGCGGATCGGTCGGCCGCAGGGGCGAGGGCGAGGGCAGAATGTCCTCGACATATTCCATGATCACGGCGGAATCGATCACCGGGGCACCGTCATGGACAAGGCTTGGCACCACGCCATTGGGGTTGATCGCCAGGTATTCGGGCCGCAGCTGGTCGCCCTTGAACAGGTCCAGCCGGTGTTCCTGAAAGCCAAGCCCCTTGGCATGCAGCACAAAGCGGACGCGCTGGCTGCATGTGGATTGCGGCGCGTTATACAGCGCCAGATCCATCGCGGGCGGCGGGGTCTGGGTGCCGGACTGGCCGGCACCCAGATTTGCAGTCTCGCCTTGCGTTTTGCTGAAAGCGGACATGGCGTTCAGTCCCAGTTCAGCAGGCGGGGCAGCTTGCCCTTGCGGGCCAGCGTGCCGATGATCCCAAGCGGGAAGAACATCAGCGCCAGCACCATCACCACGCCGGTGCCCAGGATATTGACCTCGGAGGCACCCAACAGCGCCACGAAGATCTCGTTCAGGGCGACGATCAGGATGGCGCCGATGATCGGCCCGGCGATCGTGCCCTTGCCGCCCAGGATGCACATCAGCACCAGGTTGGCCGAAACCCCGATCAGCAGGAAGATATTGGGCCGCAGATAGGTCAGGTATTCGCCCCAGATCGCGCCCGCCATGCCGACGAAAAAGGCCGACAGCGCGAAAGCCAGCACCTTGTAGAAGCGGGTGTTGATCCCGGCGCTTTCGGCCTTGATCTCGTCCTTGGCGATGGCGCGCAGGCCCAGCCCGAATTTCGAGTGCTTGATCTTGTAGCTGGACCAGACGGTGATGGCGGCAATGGCCAGCATCGCATAGTAATAGGGCAGCTTGCTCCATTGCACGGACAGGTCGTTCGAGGGCAGGGTCAGGCCATTGGCGCCGCCGATGAACTGCCAGTTGTCGAACAGGATCCGCGCGATCATCAACAGCGCGATGGACGAGATGATGAAGCTGGGGCCGCGCACCTTCAGTGTGATCATGCCCACGCCATAGCCGATGATGGCCGCGATCAGACCGGCAAGCGGCGCGGTGATCAGCGTGCTGATGCCATAGCGGGTCAGGATCATCCCGGCGACATAGCCGCCGATGCCAAAGAACACGCTGTGGCCAAGCGAGACATAGCCGGTAAAGCCACCCAGGATGTTCCAGCTGGACGCCATCGCCACATAAGAGGCGGTGAACAGCACCAGATGCAGCAGATAGTTGTAATTGCCCGCATATTGCAGCAGCGGCAGGGCCAGCAGCACGGCCATGATCGCCACGGGGAACCACAACACGCGGGTCTGGTCGGCCTTGCGGGCCAGTTTCAGGTTATGGGCGCGGCGCGCCTCGACGACAGCGCTGACGCTGGCTTGGTTCATGTTGGTGGCCATCAGGACATCTCCGGTTTATCGCCGAACAGGCCCTGAGGCCGGACCAGCAGGATGACGAACAGGGCGAGGAAGAAGGTCATGGTGGACCAGGTCGCGCCGATCCAGGTGCCGACAAAGGCGGCGATCACCGACAACGCCAGTGCGCCGATCACGGTGCCCAGAATGCTGCCCATGCCGCCCAGGACGACGACCGACATCAGCATCGGGATCCATTCCCAGTGCTTCGCGGGGAAGAAGGAAAAGACGAAACTGACCAGCGCACCCGCCGCACCCGCAAGGCCAAGGCCAAGCGCGAAGGAAATGATGCTGATGCGGTTGACGTTGACGCCCAGCAACTCGGCGGCTTCGCGGTTCTGGGTCGTGGCGCGGATGGCATAGCCAAGGCGCGAGTATTTCAGGAACAGCGCCACGCCCGCGATCAGCGTCAGCGACAGAACACCTGCGTAAAGCTGGCCCTTGGGGATGAAGACATTGCCGATGAAGAAGGCCTCGGTCGCATAATCGGGCGAGGTGACGCGGTGGGTGTTGGTGAACAGGCTGCCCAGCAGGCCCTCGACGATCATCGCCAGGGCAAAGGTCAGCAGCACCGTCATTTCCGAGTATTTGGCGCTGCGCGCCTCTTTCTCGAACATCAGCTTGTAGATCACGACCCCAACCAGCGCCATGATCATGGCCGAGGGGATCATCATCAGGATCGGGTCGATCCCCAGCAGGCGAAAGCCCCAGAAGGCGATATAGGCGCCGCCGATGATCAGCGCGGGATGGGCGAGGTTGACGATGTGCATCACACCGAAGACCAGCGACAGGCCCGAGCCCATCAGGGCGATGACGCCGCCAAGCGCCAGCCCGAGGATCAGAATTTGGATAATCTCAGCCATTGGTTTTCCCTTCAGGCGGCCTTTTTGCCGCCGAGATAGAGTTCCTGGATACGGGGATCGGCCAGCACTTCCGGGGCCGGGCCCTCGAACAGGGTGCGGCCAAGATCAAGCACCACACCGAAATCGGAATTTCGCAGTCCCATCAGGGCGTTCTGTTCGACCAAAAGCACGGTCACGCCCTCGTCCGAGATCATCTTCATGATGTCGAACATCTCTTGCACAATCTTCGGTGCGAGACCCAGTGAGGGCTCGTCCAGCATGATGATGTCGGGCTTGATGATCAGCGTGCGGGCCATGGCCAGGGTCTGTTGCTGACCGCCCGACATGGTGCCGGCGAACTGGTCGGCGCGTTCCTTCAGGATCGGGAACCGTTCCATGATCTCGCCGACGCGGCGATCCAGCTCGTGTGAATCGTCCAGGGTAAAGCCGCCCATGCGCAGATTTTCGCGGACGGTCATCTTGGGAAATAGCGCGCGTTCCTGCGGAACAAAGCAGATGCCCTTGCGCAGGATCTGATCAGGGCGCAGCCCGTTCAGCCGCTCGCCCTTGAAGATGACATCGCCCTGACGGATCGTCAGCATGCCGCAGATCGCCTTGAGCAGGGTGGACTTGCCGGCGCCGTTCGGGCCGATGATGCAATGGACCTTGCCCGGCTCGACCGTCAGATGGGCGCCATCCAGAATGGCCGGGCCGTCGCCATAGCCGGCGGTGATGTTGGTGACTTGCAGAAGGTCGGTCATGTTACGCGGCCTCCTGATCCAGAACGCCGCCCAGATAGGCATCCAGCACCTGCGGATCCTCGCGCACCACTTCGGGGGTGCCGCTGCAAATGACCTTGCCCTGGGCCATGACCACGACCTTGTGGGACAGGCGCATGATCAGGTCCATGTTGTGTTCCACGATCAGGACCGTCAGGCCCTTTTCGTTCAGCGCCCGGATATGGTCGATGATCTCTTCCAGAAGCGAGGGGTTCACGCCGCCGGCCGGTTCGTCCAGCAGGATGATCTTGGGATCCGACATCAGCAGCGCGGCCAGATCCATCAGCTTTTTCTGGCCATAGGACAGGTTGTGGCCATCTTCATGCGCGATCCGGGTGATGCCCAGGAAATCCAGGATCCCCATGGCCTTGTCCTTTTCCTCGCTGGTGAAGGCGGGGCGGAACAGGCCGCGCAGGCCCTCGACGCGGGACTGGACGATGACGTTTTCCAGCACCGTCATGTCGCCCAGATTGCGCGAGATCTGGAAGGTGCGGCTGAGGCCGCGGCAGGTGATCTTGTGCGGGCGCAGCTGGTCGATGCGCTGCCCGTCCAGCCAGACCTCGCCCGAGGTCGGCACGGCGGTGCGGCTGATGCAGTTGAAAGCGGTGGTTTTTCCGGCGCCGTTCGGACCGATCAAGGCCGTGATCGACCCCTTCTCGACCGTGAACGTCGCCCCGTCGACGGCCTTGATACCGCCAAAGTGTTTGGACAGATTCCTGACGTCAAGCATATGCCTGATCTCCATTCATGAATACGGGTCGGTAGCGTTCCCCTTGGGATGAAGGCCCGCGTTGCACGGGCCTTCATGGCGAGGGCGGTCAGAAGCCGTTCTTGGGATACTGGAACGGAACGACGCCCTCGAACTGGTCGGTCGGGTAGACGAATTTCAGCTCGCCGCCCTGCCATTGGGTCATCACGTGTTTCTTTTCCTGGGGCAGGCCGACTTCGTCCCAGGAAAAATCGCCCAGCACGGTGCGGACCGGGTCATCGGTGGTGCGGGCCTTCAGCCATTCGCCCATCGCGGCATTGTCGGTGCTGCCGGCGCCGGTGATGGCCTGTTCGATCCCTTGGCAGACGGCAAAGGGAATGGCGCTGTCCTCATCGGGTTCGACGCCATATTCGGCGGTAAAGGCCTCGATGAAATCGGCGTTGCTATAGGGCTTGCCCGACAGCATGCCCTGGAAGTTCACGCCGGCATCCCAGGTGGTGTGGATCAGCACGCCTTCGGCCGCATCATTGCCGACGCCGTCGATATATTCGTTCTGCGCCCCCTGGCTGAGATAGACCATCTTGGGCGTCGCGCCGACGGTCTTGAAGGCGCGGGTCAGCTGCACCGCCTCTTCGGCCGAGGCGGTCAGGCCGATGATCATTTCGGCACCCGAGCGCTTGACCGAATTGGCCAGGTTCAGCCAGTCGTTGAAGCCTTCCTCGGGCCAGATTTCGGTCATCACCACCTCGATGCCGGCCTCGTTGAGATAGCCGGGCGCCAGATCGGCGATTTCCTTGTTGCTGGCCGGGTCGATTACCTTGGCGCCGGTCAGGCCGGCGGCGATGGCATTGGCAAAGAAATCTTCGGCATGGACGATCGCGGCGGTCTTGGGCAGCTGATCGGCAGGCACCGATTCCTTCATCACCCCGATCACGTCCTTGCCGACATATTCGGCAGCGTTGACCTGGAAGTAGAAGATGTTCTTGTAGCCCTGTTCATAGATGCGCAGCGCACCGCCCGATGGGATCGGATGGACCATGTTGTATTTCGACAGGATGCTGGCGACCGGAAAGGTCAGCCGGCTGGAAAAGGTGCCATAGACCGCATCGACCTTGTCCACGTTGATGAAGCGTTCGTATTGGTTGATCGCGGTGGCCGGATCCGAGCGGTTGTCGGAAATCAGCAGTTCGACCTGACGGCCCATGATGCCGCCGGCCTCGTTGATCAGCTTGGTGCACAGGTCATATCCGCGGCGGTGCTTTTCGCCGCTGACCGACAGGCCCCCTGTAATCGGCAGCGATGCCCCGATCTTGATGGTCTGGGCCGAGGCCGCGCCTGTTCCGACCATCACCGATGCCGTCACCGCGGTCGTCGCAAGCAAATTCGCAAGTCTCATTGTAGTCTCCCCGTTACAATAAGCACGCAGCTCCAGGTCAGGCTGCCGCAGCGGCAGCCTGTTCCGGGCAGGGTTCCTGCCCTTAGGCTTCGGTTTTTTCAGCACTATTCAGTGGACGAAACCGTTCAGCCTAGAATGTCCTCCCCAGGCATTGTGCGCCTTTCTCGTCGCTTCATGCATTGCGCCCTCTTACCTTCACACTGCATTCCGCAAACGATTGCGTAAATCGGTAACATGGGGTTTGATCTGGGTCAATGACTTTTCGCAAACGATTGCGTATGGGGCCGTCCGGGCTATAGTAAAGACATTGTTTCGGATTCGGGTGCTGGTATGAAAAGACGTGTGACTCTGAAGGACATAGCGGCCGAAGTCGGTGTTCATGTATCGACGGTTTCGCGCGCGCTGGATCCGGTGCTCAGCAGCACGATCACGCCGGAAGTGGTAAGCAGGATCCGCGCCACGGCCGAACAGTTGGGCTATCGGCCGAATCGCATTGCGGCGGGGTTGCGGACGAACCGCACGATGACCGTGGGCGTGATGATCCCCGACATCACCAACGTGATCTTCCCTCCGATCCTGCGCGGCATCGAAGGCGTGCTGGAGCCGCTGGGCTATGCCACGATCATCGTCAATACCGACAGCGAGGCAGAGCGCGAAAACCGGCTGCTGAACGTGTTGCGCGACAGGGGGGTCGACGGGATCGTGCATGCCGCCGTGCTGCTCAGCGATCCCTGCATCGCGCATGTGGCCGAGGATGGTCTGCCGGTCATCACCCTGAACCGGCGGATCGAGAATTCGCGTATTCCCTATATCATCAACGACGAAGAGGCCGGTATTCGGGGCATGCTGCAACATCTGATGGACCTGGGGCATCGCCAGATCGCGCATCTGGCTGGCCCGCAGGAATTGTCGACCGGCCAGTTGCGTCTGGCGGCGTTTCACAAGGTCGCGGCGGAACTGGGTCTGGACCGGGACGAGTTGCAGATCGCCGAGGCGCGCCGTTTCGACGAGGCCGAGGGCAGCCATTGCGCCCAGCAGCTGCTGCGCGGCGGCCGGCCGTTCACCGCGATCCTGGGGGCGAATGACCGTCTGGCGCTTGGCGCGATCGAGGGGCTGCGGGCGCATGGTATTTCCTGCCCCGAGGACGTGTCGGTCACCGGGTTCAATGACATGTGCTTTCTTGACCTGATCCGGCCCAGGCTGACGACCGTTCGAATCCAGAAATATGATGCCGGCCGCACCGCAGCCCAGCTTTTGTTGAAGCTGATGGCATCCGGCGGTGGTGATGTGCCCTTGGAAACGGTCCTGCCGGTCGAGATCGTCATCCGCGAAAGCACCGCCCGATGCCCCGAGCTTGATCACCGCCGCCGGCGCGGCGGGCTGGCCCGCATCTAGGGCAGGGCGATCGGCAGGCGCAGCCTTTCCATTCCGTTTTCGCGGTCGATCCGGCCGTCATCCGCAGGGCGCACTCGCCTGTGCGCGCTTATGGTTGCAGTTTTGGCTTGAATTTTAATCAATCGTTTGATTAAATTCTGACATGAGTGATGATTCTGCACCAACCGGCACCAAGGCCGATCTGATCGCAGCGGGGCTGCACCTGTTTGGTCGCGACGGCTTCGCCGCCACCTCGACACGCGCGCTTGCGGGGCGTGCGGGGACGAATGTGGCCTCGATCGCCTATCATTTCGGCGGCAAGGATGGGCTGCGGCTGGCTTGCGGCGCCGAGGTGCAGCGCCGCGTCGGCAAGGTCGCGGGCCTGCCCGGCCCGGACGCGGTCGATCCCGGCATGCCGCCGGAACAGGCGCGGCAGCGGCTGGAAGCCATGCTGCGCGCGATGGTCCAGTTTCTGACACAGGTGCCCGAGGCGGCCGATATCGTCGGCTTCATCATGCGTGAATTCGCCGAGGACGGGCCGGTTCTCGACCAGATCTATGGCCATTTCTTTCTGCCCAAGCACCGAGAGCTGTGCCAGTTGGTTGCGATTGCCACGGGTCGCGATGCGGACAGCCAGGATACCCGCCTGCTGGTGTTCTCGATGTTGGGGCAGGCGGTCTATTTCCGCATCGGCCAGTCGCTGATCTGCCGCCGCATGGGCTGGCAAAGCTATGGCCCGGACGAGGCGCGCGCCATAGCGGACCGGCTGGTCGCCAATCTTCACGCCGTGCTGGAGGCTGCCCCATGACAGGCTTTCTTTGCGTTGTTCCCTTGCTGGCATCGCTGATCGCGGGCTGCGATGCGCCGCCACCTTTGGCCACCGGCTATGTCGAGGGCGAATATCTGCGGATCGCGCCGCTGGTCTCGGCCCGGATCGAGGCTCTGCCGGTGGCGCGCGGCGATCGCGTGGCAGCGGGCGCGACACTGGCCGTCATGGAAACCAGCGATGCCCGAATCGCGCTGGCCCGTGCCGAGGCCGCGCTGGCGCAGGCCCGCAATCAGCTGGCCAACCTGCAAGAGGGCCGTCGCCCCGAAGAGATCAACGTGCTGGAAGCCGCGCTGGATTCTGCCCGCGCCCAATCGGACGAGGCCGAAAAAGAGGTCGCCCGCCAGCAAAGCCTGCGCAGCCGCAACGTGACCGCGCAGGCGCAACTGGATCAGGTCCAGACCAGCGCCCAGATCGCCCAGGCCCGCGTCGCCGAGGCCGAGGCCCAGCTTGCCGTCGCCCGCCTTCCCGCCCGCCCGGCCGAGATCGAGGCCGCCAGCGCCGCCGTTTCCCAGGCCGTCGCCGTGCGCGATGATGCTGCCTGGCAGCTGGAACAGCGCCGGCTGAGCGCGCCGGCCCCGGGCGTGATCTATGACCTGATCCGCCATCCCGGCGAGTTGGCCGGTCCCACGTCACCGATCCTGTCCTACCTGCCCGATGGCGCCGTCAAGCTGCGGCTTTACGTGCCCGAGGCCGATATTGCAGGCATCGCGCCGGGAACCGAACTGCGGGTCAATTGCGATGGCTGCGCCGATGCAACTGCGCGGGTTACCTATGTCTCGGACGCGCCGGAATTTACGCCTCCGGTGATCTATTCGCTGCAAAACCGGCAAAAGCTGGTCTATCTGATCGAGGCCGTGCCTGCGCCGGGCGGCACCGCGCTGAAGCCGGGCCAGATCGTTGATGTGGCGCTGGCGCCATGAACACAGAAACCGCGATCCAGGTCCATGGCCTGACCAAATCCTTTGGTGATCGCAAGGTCGTCGATGATGTCTCGCTGTCGGTCGAGGCGGGCGAGATCGCCGGTTTTCTGGGGCCGAACGGATCGGGCAAGACCACCTGCATCCGCATGATGTGCGGGCTGCTGACGCCTGATGCCGGCACGGGCCGGGTGCTGGGGCAGGACATTCTGACCCAGCAGGGCGCAATCAAGTTGCAGGTCGGCTATATGACACAGCGGTTTTCCTTCTACGAGGATCTGTCGATCGAGGAAAATCTGAACTTTGTCGCCGGGCTTTACGGTTTGCCACGCGGGGCCGTGCGCGACACGCTGGAGGATCTGGGCCTGACCTCGCGCCGGTCGCAACTGGCGGGCGGGTTGTCGGGCGGCTGGAAACAGCGGCTGGCGCTGGCGGCCTGCATCATGCACAAGCCGCGCCTTCTGATGCTGGATGAACCGACGGCGGGTGTGGACCCCAAGGCGCGGCGCGATTTCTGGGACGAGATCCACGAATTGTCGGCCAGCGGCCTGACCGTGCTGGTCAGCACGCATTACATGGACGAGGCCGAGCGCTGCCATCGCATCAACTATATCGCCTATGGCCGTCTGGTGGCGCGTGGAACGGTGGAACAGGTGATCGCCGATGCCGGGCTGGTCACCTATGTCGTGACCACCGACCGCCCCGGTGCGGTGGCGCGCCGGCTGGCCGGGGCACCCGGTGTCGAACAGGTCGCCCCCTTTGGGACCACGCTGCATGTCACCGGCACCGATGCCGATGCGCTGCAAGCGACGCTGCGGGCCAATGGCGTGACCTATGATCCCACCGAAACCAGCCTGGAGGATGTGTTCATCCGCCTGATGGACCAAAGCCAGGACAACATGGGATGACGTGGTTTTCGTCCATCCGTCTGCGCGCGCTGTTGATCAAGGAACTGATCCAGATGCGCCGCGACCGCGTCACCTTTGCCATGATGCTGGGGGTGCCGCTGATGCAGCTTCTGCTGTTCGGCTTTGCCATCAACAACGACCCCAAGCATCTGCCCGCCGCGCTTGTCGCGCCGACGCAGGACCGGTTCACCCGCGCCATGGTCTCGGCGCTGGAACTGACGGGCTATTACGAATTTGTCGAACCTGCCGCCTCGGCCGGGCAGGCGGAACGGATGATGGCGCGGGGCGATGTGTCTTTCGTCGTCACGGTGCCCTCGGATTTCGGGCGCCGGGTCGAACGCGGCGACAATGCCCAGATCCTGATCGAGGCCGACGGAACCGATCCCGCCGTCGCCTCGGGCGCGATTTCGACGCTTGGGACGGTGGCCGCCGATGCGCTGGCGCGCGAAACCGGGCAGGATGCCGCGACGCCGCCGGCGCAGATCATCGTCCATCGCCGCTATAACCCGGAAGGCATCACCCAGTTCAACATCGTCCCCGGCCTGATGGGGGTGATCCTTCAGATGATCCTGGTGATGATGACCTCGATGGCGCTGACACGGGAAATCGAGCGCGGCACCATGGAAAACCTGCTGGCCATGCCCGCCACGCCCATCGAGATCATGCTGGGCAAGACCATCCCCTATATGTGCGTGGGTGCGGTGCAGGTTGTCGTCGTGCTGGCGGCGGCCAAACTGCTGTTCGGGGTGCCCTTCATCGGCAGTTTCGGGCTGCTGGGCCTGGGGGTTTTCGTCTTTGTGCTGTCGATGGTGATCCTTGGCTATCTGATCTCGACCCTGGCGCGGACGCAGATGCAGGCGATGCAGCTGACGTTCTTTTTCTTCCTGCCCTCGCTTTTGCTGTCGGGCTTCATGTTCCCGTTTCGCGGCATGCCCGGTTGGGCGCAGACCCTGGGCGAGGTCTTTCCGCTGACGCATTTCCTGCGGCTGATCCGGGGGGTGATGCTGAAGGGCGCGACACTGGCCGATGTCGCGGGGCCGCTGATGGCGCTGTGTCTGTTCACGCTGGTCCTTGGCGGGCTGGCGCTGATGCGGTTCCGCCGGACGCTGGACTGAACCGTCAGCCGGTCAGGCCCAGCAGATACAGCGCGATCCCGGCCGCGCCTGCGCCCGCCAGGACCGGGATCATGCCCAGTTTCAGCCGGAACACCGCGAAAATCGCCAGTGCCGACAGCGCCGCCGCCGCCCAGTTGACCGATCCGGGAACGGGCAGCTCCAACGACAGCGGCCCGGCCTGCCAGCGGATGACCTCGCGCCAGATGACGTGGATGGCAAACCACATCGCCAGGTTCAGGATCACGCCAACAACCGCCGCCGTCACCGCCGTCAGCGCCGATGACAGCGCCTTGTTGGCGCGCAGCCGCTCCATCCAGGGCGCGCCGAGGAAGATCCAGGCAAAGCAGGGCGCAAAGGTCACCCAGGTGGCCAGCAGCCCGCCGGCGGTGCCGGCCCAAAGGCTGCCGGTTTCGCGCCACGCGCCCATGAAACCCACGAATTGCAGGACCATGATCAGCGGGCCGGGTGTCGTCTCGGCCATGCCCAGCCCGTCCAGCATCTCGCCCGGTTCCAGCCAGCCATAAGTGCCGACGGCTTCCTGCGCGACATAGGCCAGCACCGCATAGGCGCCGCCAAAGGTGACCACCGCCATCTTGGAAAAGAAGGCGGCAATATCGGCAAAGACATTGCCCGGCCCAAGCGACAGCACCAGAACCGCGACCGGCACCAGCCATAGCGCCAATGCCGCGATCCCGGCCCAAAGCGCCCCGCGTCGCGCCGTGGCGGGCATGTCCCGCATCTCTTCGCCCAGCAGGGTATCGCGGTCGTCGACCTGCGCGTCGCCCATCGCGCCATGTCCGCCACCCGGAGCAAAGGCGGTAAACCCGGCTTTTGCGCCCAGAAAGCCGATCAGCGCCGCCATCGCCACGATCAACGGAAAGGGCGCGGCAAAGGCAAAGATGGCCAGGAAAGACAGCGCCGCAATGGCCTGCATCGCCCGGTTCCGCAAGGCCCGCTTGCCGATGCGCACCAGCGCCTGCAAGACGATGGCCAGCACCGCCGCCTTCAGCCCGAAGAACAGCCCCTCGACGATGCCCACATCGCCCCAGATCACATAGATCCAGCTGAGCGCCATGATCGAGACCACGCCTGGCAGGATGAACAACCCGCCCGCGATGACCGCGCCCCGAACGCCATGCATCAGCCAGCCGATATAGGTGGCCAGCTGCTGCGCCTCGGGTCCGGGCAGCAGCATGCAGAAATTCAGCGCATGCAGAAAGCGGCCGTCGCCCAGCCAGCGTTTTTCCTCGACCAGGATGCGATGCATCACCGCGATCTGACCCGCCGGCCCGCCAAAGGACAGCGCAGCGACCCGCGCCCAGACCCGCGCCGACTCGGCCAGGGTGGGATAGGGCAAGCTTGCCTTGTCTGGCTGTGGCTCATCAGGTGCCGGCATCCGCGGTTGCCCTTTTCGGCCGCTGTTTCACCGGCATGGATGAGGCAGAGCGGCCGGGCTGTCAACGATCTGCTGGGCGGGGCTGTCGGCCGCTGGCACGGGCCGAATTTTCGCCTATTCTTGGGGTATGCGGGGCTGGCCCGCGTGAACCCGCGTGAAGGAGAATTCATGCTGCACGGTATTGACCCGCTCATCAGCCCGGACCTGCTGATGGTTCTCGCTTCGATGGGCCATGGCGACGAGATCGCGCTGGTTGATGCGAATTTCCCGGCGGTCTCGGTGGCGCGGGACACCGTGCATGGCCGGGCGCTGCGGATGGATTGCGACGCCTTGCAGGCGATCCGGGCGGTGCTGTCGTTGCTGCCCGTCGATACCTTTGGGGATCAGCCGGTGCTGACCATGCAGGTGGTGGGCGACGCGCAGGCGGTGCCGCCCGTCGTGGCCGAGGCGGCACCGCTGTTCGCGGCCCAGGGGGCAGCCATGGGCTCGCTTGAGCGTTTCGCCTTTTACGAACAGGCCCGCCGGGCCTTTGCCGTGGTGCTGACGGCCGAGCCACGGTCCTACGGCAATTTCATCATCCGCAAGGGGATCATCCTGCAATAGGCGCAAAGGAAAGCCGCGCCCCAAGCGTCAGCAATTTCGCCAGCGCCTCGGCCCGCTGGCCCGGCCCGTCCTCGTCAAGATGGCGGATATAGGCGCAGGTCAGCACGGCGAACGCGTCGCCATCCGGGCCCAGAACAGGCACGCTGAGGTCGACCACGCCGACAAGCTGGCCTGACGGCGCTTCGCGATAGCCGGCATCGCGGACGGCTTGCAAATGCCCGGAAATTTCGGCCAGCCGCTTGTCGGCACCAGAGATCCCCCATTGCGCCAAGGTGTCATCGCGGCGGTCGGGATGCTGAAAGGCCAGCAGCGTCTGGCCCGATCCGGTGGTGAACAGGTCAAGCTGGGCCCCGATCCGAACGCGAAATTCCCAATGCGCCTGCGGCCCGGCCTGTGCGATCACGATGCCGGTCCCGGTCTCGGGCATGACAAGGTGGCAGGATTGCCGCGTTTCCAGCGCAAAGGCGTGCATCAGCGGCTGCGCCTCGGCCGCCATCCGGCGCAGGGGCGGATAGTGATGGGCCAGCAGGAACAGCTTCATCGTCAGCGCATAGCGGTCGCCGCCATCCAGCCGGGTGACATAGCCCCGTGCCACCAGCCGTTCCAGCATGCGATAGATCTCGGACGGGCTGCGCCCCATTTCGCGCACGATCTCGCTGCGGGTCAGGCCATGGGCCTGCCGGGCCAGGATCTCAAGAATATCAAGCCCCTTGTCCAGCGCCGGCGCGCGATAGCGGTCCGCCTGAACCTCGTCATCCACCGGGTTTTCCGTGGCCATCCTCGTGGTCCTCCCTGTCTTTGCGCAATGCAGCCGAAGAAATCTGTTGCGTCAATAGTTCATATGTGAATACTTCATTCATATAAGAATGCGCGTGACGGACGGGGAGGGTCTGATGCGGCTTTCAGGCGAAAACTGCCGGCGCGGTCGTGGCATGGCGGCCTGACCATGGGGCTGGTCGACGCACATTGTCATTTCTGGCGGCTTGATCGCGGTGATTACGGCTGGCTGGACGGGCAGGGCGGCCCGCTGGCGCCGATCCGGCGTGATTTCGGCCCCGCCCAGCATCCCGGCGATGGCCCGGTGATTGCGGTGCAGGCGGCGCCCAGCCTGGCCGAAACGGATTATCTGCTATCGCTCGGGCGGCAGACGTCGCGGATAGCCGGGGTGGTTGGCTGGGTCGATCTGGCGGCGGAAACGGCGGCCGATGACCTGCGGCGGCTCGCATCAGACCCGCTGTTCAAGGGTATCCGGCCGATGTTGCAGGACATCGCGCGGACCGACTGGCTGCTAGAGGCGCCGCGGCCCGAGGTCCTGGCGCTGCTGCCGCATCTGGGTCTGCGCTTTGACGCGCTGATCACGCCGCGCCATTTGCCGGTGCTGATCCGATTTGCGCGCATGAACCCGGATCTGCCGATCGTCATCGACCATGCCGCCAAGCCGCAGCCCGGCAACCTTGCCACCTGGCGCGAGGGGATGGCGCGGCTGGCCAGTGACCGTCGCATTCATTGCAAGCTGTCAGGGCTGGTGACCGAATTGCCCGATCGCGACCAGCTGCGCGCCGTGATCGCGGATCTGCTGGATCTGTTCGGACCCGAGCGGCTGATCTGGGGCAGCGACTGGCCCGTGCTGACGCTGGCTGCCTCCTGGGACGAGTGGATGGCGCTGACCGATCAGGCGCTGTCCGGGCTGACCGGGGCCGAGCGTGCGGCAATCATGGGCGGCAATGCGGCGCGCTTCTATGGGGTGACGGCATGAGCGAACTGATAAGGATGCAGGCGATCGACAAGCATTTCCCCGGCGTCCATGCGTTGAAATCCGTCGATTTCGACCTGCGCGCCGGCGAGGTGCATGCCCTGATGGGCGAGAATGGCGCCGGCAAGTCGACGCTGATGAAATGCCTGTCCGGGGTCTATCAGCCAGATGGCGGGCATATCCTTGTGAATGGCGCACAGGTCTCGCTGCCGGGGCCGAAGGCGGCGCAGGATCTGGGCATCGGCATGATCCATCAGGAACTGGCGCTGATGCCCGATCTGACCGTGGCGCAGAACATCTGGATCGGGCGCGAGCCGCGCAAAAGCCTTGGTCGGCTGGACGAGGCGAAACTGAACGCGCTGACGGCGGCGATCTTTGGCGGCATGAACATTCCGATGAACCCGATCGCGCGGGTGGGCGATCTGACCATTGCCCGCCAGCAGATGGTAGAAATCGGCAAGGCGCTGTCACACCGCTCGCGCGTGCTGATCATGGACGAACCCACGGCGGCGCTGAACGATGCCGAGATCGCGGAACTGTTCGCCATCATCCGCCGGCTGAAGTCCGAAGGCGTGGGCATCATCTATATCAGTCACAAGATGGACGAGATCAAACGCATCTCTGATCGGGTGACGGTGATGCGCGATGGCGAATATGTCGGCACGGTCGAGGCCGCCAAGACGCCGATCAGCCGCATCATCGCGATGATGGTGGGCCGCGAACTCAGCGACGAGGCGGTCTCGATCCCCGATCTTTCCGCCGCCGAAACCGCGCTTGAGGTGCGCGGCATCGCCCGCGCGCCGGATCTGAAGGACATCAGCTTTTCGGTCAAGCAGGGCGAGATCCTGGGCTTTGCCGGGCTGATGGGGGCGGGGCGGACGGAACTGGCCCGCGCGATCTTTGGCGCCGATCCGCGCGACGCGGGCGAGGTGATCGTCCATGGCAGGCCGACAGCCATCGCCAGCCCACGCGACGCGGTCGCGGCCGGCATCGGCTATCTGTCCGAGGATCGCAAGCATTTCGGCCTGGCCCTGCCGATGGATGTGCGGGCCAATATCGCCATGGCCAGCTTGCCGCGCTTTGCCGATCGGCTTGGCCGCCTTGACGAGACTCGCCTTGGCCAGATCGCGCGCGACTATATCGCGACGCTGAAGATCCGCACGCCGGGCGACCGGAAAGAGGTGCGGCTGCTATCGGGCGGCAATCAGCAGAAGGTGGTCATCGCCAAATGGCTGCTGCGCGATTGCGACATCCTGATCTTCGACGAGCCGACGCGCGGCATCGACGTCGGCGCCAAGGCCGAGATCTATCGCCTGCTGACCGAACTGGCGGCGGGCGGCAAGGCGATCATCGTGATTTCCAGCGAACTGCCCGAGGTGCTGCGCCTGTCGCATCGCATCGCGGTCATGTGCGAGGGGCGGCTGACCGGCATCCTGCCCGGCGGCGCCTCGCAGGAACAGATCATGGAACTGGCGACGCAGAGGAACAGCATGACCAGGGAGAACGTGGCATGAGCGAGACCACAGCAATACGCGGCGGCGCGCAGCAGAAGCTGCTGGCATTTGCCAGCCTGATCGTTCTGGTCCTGGGTTTTTCGCTGGCCAGCCCGAATTTCTTCCAGACCTCGAACATCATGGCGATCTTGCAGGCGGCCTCGGTCAACGGGGTGCTGGCCGTGGGGGTGACGCTGATCATCATCACCGGCGGCATCGACCTGTCCATCGGCACGCTGATGACCTTTTGCGCGGTGATGACCGGCGTGGTCCTGACCTGGGCCGGGATGCCGCTGATCCTGGGCGTCGTGGCGGCAATCGCGACCGGGGCACTGTGCGGGCTGGTCTCGGGTTTTTTCGTGGCGCGGCTGAAAATCCCGCCCTTCATCGCCACTTTGGGGATGATGCTGATCCTGAAAGGCCTGTCACTGATCGTCACCGGCACCAAGCCGATCTATTTCAACGACACGCCGGGCTTCACGCTGATCGCGCAGGGATCGGTGATCGGGGCGCTGATTCCGGCCTTTCCGGTGCCGAACGGGGTGCTGATCCTGTTTCTGGTCGCGGGGGCAACGGCATGGGTGCTGTCGCGGACGGTGCTGGGGCGCTATACCTTCGCGCTTGGCTCGAACGAAGAGGCGGTGCGCCTGTCAGGCGTCAATACCGATGGCTGGAAGATGGCCATCTATGCGCTGGCGGGCGGCATTGTCGGCATCGGCGGGCTGCTGATCGCCAGCCGCCTGAACAGCGCCCAACCCGCGCTTGGCCTTGGTTACGAGTTGGAGGCGATCGCCGCCGTGGTCATCGGCGGCACATCGCTGGCCGGCGGGCGCGGCACCATTCTGGGCACGCTGATCGGCGCGCTGATCATGGCGGTGCTGACCAATGGTCTGCGGGTGCTGTCGGTCGCGCCCGAATGGCAGACGGTTGTGACCGGGGCCATCATCATCATCGCAGTCTATGCCGACCAGTTGCGGCACCGCAAATCATCCTAAGCAGAAGGGGCGGCCAACACCCCCGAACCCCAACCCGACCATTCCAGTGAACCTCAGGGAGGAAACCATGTTCACCAGACGAACCCTGCTTGGCGCGGCTGCCGCGATCTCGCTTCTGGCGCAGACGACCGGCGCCTTCGCGCAGGACAAGCTTTATGTGCCGCTGATCTCTAAGGGCTTCCAGCACCAGTTCTGGCAGGCGGTAAAGGCGGGCGCCGACAAGGCGGCCGGGGAACTGGGCGTCGAGGTCACCTTTGAAGGCCCAGACAACGAAAGCCAGGTCGACAAGCAGATCGACATGCTGGCCGCCGCGCTGGCCAAGAACCCGGCCGCCATCGGCTTTGCCGCGCTGGACAGTCAGGCTGCCATCCCGCTGCTGCAACAGGCCAAGGATGCGGGGATTCCGGTGATCGCGTTCGACTCGGGCGTGGACAGCGATATCCCGCTGGCCACGGCGGCGACCGACAATCTTGCCGCTGCTGCGCTGGCCGCCGACAAGCTGGCCGAACTGATCGGTGGTGCGGGCAAGGTCGCGGTCGTGGCCCACGACCAGACCTCGCGCACGGGCGTTGACCGGCGCGACGGCTTTCTGAACCGGATGAAGGAACAGCATCCCGATATCGAGGTGGTGACGGTTGAATATGGCGGCGGCGATCACCTGAAATCGACCGAGATCACCAAGGCCATTCTGACCGCCAATCCCGACATCAAGGGTATTTTCGGCACCAATGAAGGCAGCGCCATCGGCGTCTTGAACGGGGTGCGCGAGGCCGGGGCCGAGGTGGTGGTCGTGGGCTATGATTCCGGCAAGGCCCAGACCGACGCGATCCGCGCGGGCCAGATGGCCGGCGCCATCACCCAGAACCCGGTCGGCATCGGTTATGAGACGGTCAAGGCCGCTGTCGCCGCATCCAAGGGCGAAACGGTCGAGCCGAATATCGACACCGGCTTTTACTGGTATGACGCCACCAATATCGACAGCCCCGAAATCTCTGCTGTCCTTTACGAATAGGCGAAAGCTACGACTAGGCGAAAGCCGGGACCGGGGGGGCGCGGCATTTGCGTTCCCCCGGCCAGTCAAGGGCCGGCGCGGGCTGTCCCGCGCGCCGGCTTCCTCACCAACGGCCAGCAATTGCGAAGGGTCGCCCAGCCATGAAGATCACCAACCTGCGGACGGTTGACCTGCGTTTCCCGACCAGCGACAGCCTTGACGGCTCGGACGCGATGAACCCCGATCCCGATTATTCGGCCGCCTATGTCATCCTTGAAACCGACGGACCGCATCAGGGTCACGGCCTGACCTTCACCATCGGGCGCGGAAACGAGATCTGCGTCGCCGCCATTCAGGCCCTGCGGCATCTGGTCGTCGGGCTGGATCTGGACTGGATCGCCGCCGATATGGGACGCTTCTGGCGGCATGTCACCAGCGACAGCCAGCTGCGCTGGATCGGGCCGGACAAGGGCGCGATCCATCTGGCCACCGGCGCGGTGGTCAATGCGGCCTGGGATCTGTGGGCCAAATCGGCGGGCAAGCCGGTCTGGCAGCTGGTGGCCGACATGACACCCCACGACTTGGTGCGCTGCATCGACTTCCGCAATCTCACCGATTGCATCACCCCTGAATGGGCGCTGGATTTCCTGACTGCGCAGGCCGCCGGCAAGGCCGGGCGGATCGCCACGCTGAAGGCCGAGGGCTATCCCTGCTATACGACCAGCGCGGGCTGGCTGGGCTATGACGATGCCAAGCTGCGTCGGCTGTGCCGCGAGGCGGTGGATGCGGGCTTTCGCCATATCAAGATGAAGGTCGGGCGCGACCTGGATGACGACATCCGCCGCCTGACCATCGCCCGCGACGAGGTCGGCCCCGACATCACCCTGATGATCGACGCCAACCAGATGTGGGAGGTGGGTCAGGCGGTCGACTGGCTGGGTCATCTGGCCTTTGCAAAGCCCTGGTTCATCGAGGAACCGACCAGTCCCGACGACATCCAGGGCCATCGCGCCATCCGTCAGGCCATTGCGCCGATGCAGGTGGCCACCGGCGAGATGTGCCAGAACCGCATCATGTTCAAGCAGTTCATCACCCAGGGCGCCATCGACGTGGTGCAGATCGACAGCTGCCGTATGGGCGGGCTGAACGAGGTGCTGGCGGTGATGCTGATGGCGGCGAAATACGGGCTGAAGGTCTGCCCTCATGCCGGGGGGGTGGGGCTGTGCGAATATGTCCAGCATATGTCGATGATCGACTATCTGTGCATCGCGGGCACGCGCGAGCGGCGGGTGATCGAATATGTCGACCATCTGCACGAACATTTCCTTGACCCCTGCGTGATCCGCAATGCCGCCTATATGCCGCCCTCGATGCCCGGCTTTTCCATCGAGATGCGGCCGCAGACGCTGGACGATTTCCGCTTTCGCGGATGAGCTGGCCCGACACTGACAGCAACAAGCGAGGGCCGCGATGGACCTGCATCTGAACGACAAGACAGTGATCGTCACCGGCGGCGGCTCGGGCATCGGGGCTGCGATCACCGAGGTTCTGGCCGCCGAGGGCGCGCGCCCGGTGATCCTTGGCCGCACGGCGCCCGATTCCGACTGGCTGGAGCAGACGGGCGCATGGTTCGTCAGGGTGGAACTGTCCGATGATGCCGCCTGTCGTGATGCGGTGCAGGCCGTGCGCGACCGCCACGGCGCCATTCACGGGCTGGTCAACAATGCCGGGGCCAATGACGGCGTGGGGCTGGACCGTGGGCCAGAGGCCTTTCGTGCCAGCCTGAACCAGAACCTCGTGCATTATTACACCATGGTCCACCTGCTGCGCGACGATCTGCGCGCGACGCGCGGCGCCATCGTCAATATCTCGTCCAAGACTGCGCTGACCGGGCAGGGGGGCACCTCGGCCTATGTCGCGGCCAAGGCGGCGCAGCTGGGTCTGACCCGCGAATGGGCGGTCGAGTTCCTGCCCGATGGCATCCGCGTCAACGCCATCGTCGTGGCCGAGGTGATGACGCCGCTTTACGAACGCTGGCTGGCGACGCTGCCCGATCCGGCGGCGGCGCTATCTGCGATCACGGCGCGCATCCCGTTGGGCCAGCGCATGACCACCGCGCAGGAGATCGCCGATACCTGCGCCTTCCTGCTGTCGGATCGTGCCAGCCACACGACGGGACAATGGCTGTTCGCCGATGGCGGCTATACCCATCTGGACCGGGCGATCGGCCGCGATCAGGGATAAGGGGGCGTTCCCATCAGCCCGGCCTCTCGGTAAGCTTGCATCGCAGTCGTCAACCCAAGGGAGCCGCGCTATGAACAGACGGAACATGTAGTTGGGCGCAGGAGCTTTGGGTGCCATGAGCTTGCCGGGACGAAGCTTCGCAGATACGGGCGCGGGCTTTCTCGTGCCACCGGAAGAGGCCCCGCATCAGCGGACCTTCATGCAATGGCCGGTCAATCGCCGCGTGCATACCGACCCGGTCTTTCTGGACATGGTCCAGCAGACCATCGCCGATGTCGCCAACGCCATCGTCGCGTTCGAGCCGGTGACGATGCTGGCCGCGCAGGCCGACCATGCCGGTGCGCGGGCAAAACTGTCCGGTAATGTCGAGCTGTGGGACATCCCGACCGAGGATCTGTGGTGCCGCGATTCCGGCCCCTTGTTCGTGATCGACGATGCGGGCAGGCTGGCGATCAGCCACATCCAGTTCAACGGCTGGGGCGAAAAGCAGATCAACCAGCGCGATTCGCGGATCGCGGGGCTGCTGGCCGAAAGCCTTGGCCTGCCGCTGATGCCAAGCGGAGTGCGCGGCGAGGCGGGCGGCGTCGAGCAGGACGGCCACGGCCTGCTGATGGCCCATGAAAGCAGCTGGGTAAACGACAACCGCAATCCCGGCATGTCGCGCGACCAGATCGAACAGCGGCTGCTGCGCGCCTATGGCGCCGAGCGCATGATCTGGTCCGAAGGTGTCTGGGACGAGGATATCACCGATTACCACATCGACAGCCTTGCCCGGTTCACCGGGCCGGGGCGCGTGCTGATCAATCTGCCCGACGATCCCGATATGGAGGATTCCTTCCACGTCGCCGCCCTTGATACCCATGACGCGCTGGTTGCGGCGGGGCTCAGCGTGGATGTCATCCCCGAACCGCATCGCCGCCGCGTCAAGGATATCGACTTTGTCGCCTCATATGCGAATTACTATGTCTGCAACGGGGCGGTCATCGCGGCACAGTTCGGCGACCGCGACACCGACCAGATCGCAAGGGATGCGCTGGCGCGGCACTATCCGGGCCGGCAGATCGTGATGCTGAATGTCGATCCCCTGGGCGAAATGGGTGGCGGCATCCACTGCGCCACGCAGCAGATGCCCGCGACATGACCTGGCTGGCACGCCATGCGCAGTCGATTCAGGCGGGATCGGCCATCCTGACGGCCATCGTGGCCCTTGCCGCCCTGATCGGCGTGAAGGTCCAGCTTGATCAAGCGGATCGCGTGCAAAGGGAACAATCCGCGCGCGAGGCTTACCGCGCGCATCTGTCTCTGGCGGCATCCATGCCCGATTTCGCCCAGCCCCAGGATGCCTGCCGGCTGCTGGTCTCGGGGCAGGGCGGTGCCTATGTCGCCTTTGTCGATCACCTGCTTTATTCGGCCGAACAGATGCTGGCCATCAGCGAAGGTTGGCAGAGGTCGTTCTTGGACGAACTGGCGGTTCATCGCGACTATCTGTGCATGGCCGAAGGCCCTGCGGGCGAGACCGAGGAAATGCACGCGCTGCTGTCGCAATTCAGGAACACCGCCTGTCCGACTGATCCGATCTGCGGCTAGGCCGCGCACATCACCTTGCGCCCTTGCGGCCATGGAAAAGGGCGGCACATGGCCGCCCTTTCCCGTTCCTGCCTGTATTTTGCCGAGCCTAGTTCTGTGCCTGTTGCAGCAATTCGGTGATCCGGCGGACCGAGGCGCGGCGGTTTTCCCGAATGTCGCCTTCCTGGCGGACCTTCAGAAACTGCTCGCCATAGCCCTGGACGACCATGTTTTCCGGCGGAACCTGGAAATACTCGGTCAGCGCCAGAGCCACCGATTCCGCGCGGCGATCCGACAGCGCCAAGTTCATCGCCCCGTCGCCGACCGTGTCGGTGTGCCCTTCGATCATGAAGATCTCGCGCGGGTTCCGGGCGACGGCATCGCGGATCACATTGCCAAGGGCCGACAGATCCTTTGCCTGATCAGGCTTGATCGCGGCCGAGCCGGTATCGAAGGTGATCGCGTTGATATCCACCGGCGCCACCAGCGAACGGACCTGCGGAATGTCGCGGATCTGCGCCAGGGTAAAGCGACGATCGCTGGCCGATTCCGTCAGCAGTGCGGTGCGCAGCTGATCCTCGCTCAACTGGCCGGCGCCGCTGGTCGCGACAGCAGCCGGGGCTGGCAGCGAGGCGATGTCGACGGGCTGGGCGGTGGTGTCGTCGATCAGCTGCACGCTGGTGCCATCGGCCGAAATCAGCGTCCGGCGCAGCACCCGCAGGTCAGCGTCGCGGATGGTCACGACCTTGCTGCCATCGGCACGGGTCACGATGGTGCGCGACGAGCCGTCGTCGAAATTCTGGGTCGACACGGTGCTGCCGGGCTGACGCAGAAGCGCGACCTCGTCCTTGATCACCTGCTGGCTGCCATCCGAGCGGGTCACCACCACACGGTCGGGGCTGGACAGAGCGACCTGACGATTATTGGCCAGCATCGCACCGACGGCCAAACCGCCCAGACCCAGCAACACGGCCTTGGTCAGATCGCTTTTGTCGTCGTCATCATCCTCGGCCGCTGCGGCCTGCTGGTCGCCATTGGTGGCGTTCAGCGCCTCTTGCAGGCTGGTGGCGAAATCCTCGGCGGAGGAGCGGCTGTTTTCTTCGGTCACAGCCTCTTCGATCACCTCGGCATCGGCGGTTTCGGCGGCATCATCATTCAACGCGGCTGCCGATGCCTCGGTTGCGGCTGCGGCTTCGGCGGCGGCTTCGGTTTCCACGGCGCCCTGTTCGGGGGCAGTCCCGGCCGCCGCCGCGTCGGTCGCCGCCTCGTCGGTCACCGGCGTTTCGGAAACCGCCTGAGCCTCGGCGGGGGCTTCGGGCTGGGCTGCCGGTGCGGCCTCTGCCTCTGCCTCGGCTTCGCCGGCTGCGGCTTCCTCGGCGGCCAAGGCTTCGGCCAGGGCATCGGCATCGGTCGTCTCGGCCGCAGCAGGCTGGGTTTCAGCCGGTGCCTCGGTCGTGGCCGTTTCGGGGGCCTGTTCCTCGGCCTCGTCAGCCAGAGCTTCGGCCAGGGCATCGGCCTGGTCCTCGGCTGAGGCATCCGCTGCCGGTTCGGGCGTCGCCGCGGTCTCTGCCGGTTCGGCAGGTGCTGCGGCTTCGGCGGGGGCAGGCGGTTCCTCGACGACGGGCTGTTCCTCGATCACCGGCTCTGGGGTGGCTTCGACCGCAGGTTCGGCGGTGGTTTCCATCTCGGCAGCGGCCTCGGCATCTGCCTCGGCTGCGGCTTCCGGTTGTGCGGGGGAGGATTCGCTGACCTCAGCCTCGGCCTCAACTTCAGGCTCAGCCTGGGGCTGGGCCTCGGCTTCGGCTGGCGCGGCCTCGGCCTCGGCCTCGGCCGGCGCAGCTTCCGCCTCGGCGGCTGGCGGGCAGGGCGGGGCCGCGCCGTCCGTGCAAAGCGCGTCTACGGCGGCCTCGGCGGCGGCCTCGGCAGATTCGGCGGCCTGTGCGGCGGCCTCGGCGGCCTCGCCGACGGGGTCGGTCTGGGCCTGCATTTCGGTTTGTGCCTCGGCCTCGGCGGTCTGGGCCATTGCCGCATGCGGTGCAAGCAGCGACAGGCAGGCCACGATGGCCGTGCTGTTATTGATGATCCGGCGCATATCTGCTCCTTCGTTGCCATTCCGGCGATTTGACTGGCAGGGAAACAGGTGGCCGCGCCCGCTGGTTCCACCGCAACCGATAACTTAGGCGCTATCGTGCCGAGCCCTGCGGGATTTATCGTTGAGACGCCGGCGGTTCCGTTCCAGACTGATCCGGTAGCCGGTATCATTGCGAAGGGGATATGCCATGCCATCATCGGACAGCCAGGCCATCGAAAGCGGGTTGACGCGCAGCGCCATCTTTCTGGTGGTCAGCCTGAAGCCCGCGGCTGACAGCGTGGCGCAGGTCCAGGCGCTGCTGGCGGATATGGGCGCGCTGGTGCGCGGCGTCGGGTTCCGCATTCCCGATGGGCAGCTGTCCTGCATCACCGGCATCGGATCGCAGGCTTGGGATCGGCTGTTTCCCGGTCCTCGCCCGCGCGATCTGCACGTCTTTCAACAGATCGAGGGGGTGCATCGGGCGGTCTCGACGCCCGGCGACCTGCTGTTTCACATCCGCGCCATGCGGGCCGATCTGTGCTTTGAACTGGCCACGCATATCATGTCGCGCATCGGCACGGTGGTGACGGTCGAGGACGAGGTTCACGGCTTCAAGTATTTCGACGATCGCGACCTGATCGGCTTTGTGGACGGGACCGAGAACCCGACCGGGCAGGACCGCCATGATGCCACGGTCATCGGCGACGAGGATCCCGCCTTTGCCGGCGGCAGCTATGTCATCGTGCAGAAATACCTGCATGATCTGGCGAAATGGAACGGCATCCCGGTGGAACAGCAGGAACGCATCATCGGCCGCCGCAAGCTGAACGATATTGAACTGGCGGACGAGGAAAAGGCGCCCTATGCGCATAACGTGCTGACGGTCATCACGGACGAGAACGGCGAGCAGCTGGAAATCCTGCGCGACAACATGCCCTTTGGCCGGCCCGGATCGGGGGAATACGGCACCTATTTCATCGGCTATGCGAAAACGCCCTCGGTGACGGAACGGATGCTGCGCAACATGTTCGCCGGCGATCCGCCAGGGAATTACGACCGGCTTCTGGATGTCAGCACGGCTGTCACCGGCACGCTGTTCTTCGTCCCGCCGGCCGCAATGCTGGACAATGCGGCTGACGCCGGCTGAATGCCGGCCACACGGATTTTGCAGATCGCACCGATGCCGGTGCCGGCGGACATCCGCGATGCCTGCGGTTCAGACAAGGAACGCCGATGACCGAGAAGCTTGACCCAACCGGCATCGGTATCCCCAGCCTGCACAGCCGGGTCGAAAGCTGGGAATGCGATTTCAACGGCCACTGGAACGCCCGCTTCTATGCCCGCGCCTTCCAGCAGGCGGCCGAGACCTTGCCCTTCCTGCCCGGTCTGTCGTCCGGCAGGCCAGGCCGGCTGCCGCCGACCCGCTATCTGCGCTTTCACCGAGAGCTGTTTGCCGGCTCGGCGGTCGCGCTTCGCTCGACCCTGATCGGTGGTGGCAGCTATGCCGGGGCGGTGGCGCATCTGCTGATCAGCGAGGGGCGGCTGGCGGCGACGGCGCTGGATACCGGCGGCGCGGCGATCCATGGCCTGCCGGTCACACCGGCCGAGACCCTGAGACTGGCGCAGCCGCGCGGGCTGGCCGGGCGCACAGATGCCGTCTGGACGGATGGTCCTGGCACCAGCCTGTGCCAGACCGGGCCGATCCGCCCGGCTGAAACCGATCATCGCGGTGACTTGCTGTTCGAAGAGGTGGTCCGCCGCCTGGCCTTTGCCACGCATGCCCATGTCAGCGCGCTTGGGCTGAATCAGGCGCTGTTGACGGAAGCCGGGATCAGCCGGATGGCGGTCGAAGCCCGGATCACGCGGCTTGGCACCTGCCCGGCGGGCGCGCCCTTGCAGGTGAAGGCCCGGCTGATCGGCGTCGCCGTCAAATCGTTCATCATTGCGCTGATGGTGGAAAGCCCACAGGGCCAGCCGGTCGCCTATGCCGAATACAGCATGGTGACGGTCGACCTGAACACCCGCCGCGCGGTCGAGCTGCCCGAATTTCTGCTTGCGGGTTTTCGGGGCTGACCGGGGGCTGGGCTGGGCCGGGGCTGGGCTAGCTGGGCCGGGCAGCCCGACAAGCCCTGCCTTGATGCCCCGCCGGCCTAGCTGTTGACGAAATCGCGCACGAAGTCGGTGGCGGGTCGGCTGCGAATGTCGGTGGGCCTGCCGATCTGCTCGACCCGGCCCATCGACATGACCACGACCAGATCGGCCAGTTCCATCGCCTCGTCCTGATCATGGGTGACGAACACGGTGGTCAGGCCGGTTTCGTCGTGAATGTCGCGCAGACCCTGACGCAATTCCTTGCGCACCTTGGCGTCCAGCGCGCCAAAGGGCTCATCCAGCAGCAGCATCCGCGGCTCGATCGCAAGGGCGCGGGCCAGCGCCACGCGCTGACGCTGTCCGCCTGACAGCTGGCTGGGATAGCGGGCGGCGATCTGTGGCAGCTGGATCAGATCCAGCAGGCGGGTGACGCGGCGGTCGATCTCGGCCTTGGGGGGGCGGCTGGCGCGTGGGCGGGCGCGCAGCCCATAGGCGATGTTGTCAAAGACCGTCATATGCCGGAACAGGGCATAGCTTTGAAACACAAAGCCCGCGCGCCGGTCCTGAACCGACAGGCCCGTCGCGTCCTGACCGTTCAGCAGCACCCGCCCGGATGAAGGAAATTCCAGCCCGGCCAGAATGCGCAGCAGCGTCGTCTTGCCCGACCCTGACGGCCCCAGCAAGGCCACCAGTGCCCCCGATGGAATGGCCAGAGAGACCGGATGCAACGCGGTGCTGGTGGCGAAATCCTTGGCTATCTCGTCGATGTCGATATGCATGGGCGTCCCTTTCAATGGCGGCGCGTTGCGGCAAGCTGATCGGCATGCCGGATTTCCAGCATGGTTTTCAGCAGCAGGGTCAGAAGGGCAAAGGCGGTCAGCAATGCGGCCATGGAAAAGGCCGCAACCGACAGATATTCGTTATACAGCATCTCGATGGTGATCGGCATGGTCGCGGTCTGCCCCCGGATCTTGCCCGAGACGACGGCGACGGCGCCGAACTCGCCCATGGCGCGGGCCGTGCAAAGCAGCGTGCCGTAAAGCAGCGCCCACCGGATATTGGGCAGCGTGACGGTCAGGAAAATGCGCCAGCCCGAAGCCCCCAGGGTCAGCGCGGCCTCTTCCTCGGCCCGACCCTGTTCGATCATCACCGGGATCAGCTCGCGCGCGACAAAGGGGAAGGTGACAAAGACCGTGGCCAGCACGATGCCCGGAATGGCAAAGACGATGGGCAGGCCATGGGCCACCAGCCAGCCGCCGATCAGCGAATTGGCCCCGAACAGCAGGATGATGCACAGGCCGGCGACAACCGGGCTGACGCTGAAAGGCAGGTCGATCAGGGTGATCAGAAAGGCCTTGCCGCGAAAGTCGAACTTGGTGATCAGCCAGGCGGCGGCGATGCCAAAGGCGGCATTCAGCGGCACCGCCAGCGCGGTGATCAGCAGCGTCAGCTGGATGGCCGAGCGCGCATCGCGATTGCCAAGGCTGGCCACGGCGGCGCCCCAGCCCTCGGCCAGGGCCTCGGCAAAGACCACGGCCAGCGGGGCAAAGATCAGCAGCAACAGCCCGCCCACGGCCAGCGCGATCAGGACGGCGCGGGCCAGCGGGGTTTCCTCGGTCGCATTGCGGAAACGGGCGCGCGGCTGCGGGGCGCGGGCGATGGTCGCGGATGTCGCGTCAGACATGGCCGATCCTCCGGCGGGTGAAGATCTGGATCAGGTTGATCGCCAGCAGCATCGAGAAGGAAATCACCAGCATGGCGATGCCGATGGCGCCGGCGGCGTCATAGTTGAACTCTTCCAGCTGGATGACGATCAGCAGCGGCGCGATCTCGGTTCGCAGCGGGATATTGCCGGCGATGAAGATGACCGAGCCATATTCCCCCACCGCCCGCGCCAACGACAGCGCAAAGCCGGTCAGCGCCGCAGGTGTCAGCATTGGCAGGATGACATGCCGGATGGTGTGAAACCGCGTGGCGCCAAGCGTGGCGCTGGCTTCTTCCACCTCGGTCTCGATTTCCTCGATGACGGGCTGGACGGTGCGGGTAACGAATGGCAGGCCCACGAAAACCAGTGCCAGGAAGATGCCCCATTGGGTATAGGCGATCTTCCACCCGATCTGTGCGGCAAGGCTGCCAAGCGCGCCATTGGGCGCATAAAGCGCGGTCAGCGCGATGCCGGCAACGGCCGTGGGCAGGGCAAAGGGCACGTCGACCGCGGCGTCCAGAATGCGCCGGCCGGGAAAGCGATAGCGGACCAGAACCCAGGCCAGCAGCACGCCAAAGACAAGGTTGAAAAGGGCGGCGAGAAAGGCCAGCCGGAAGGACAGGAACAGCGCCGCCCAGACTCTTTCGCGATGGACCGTGTCCCAGATATTCGCAAGGCCGAACTGGGCGCCCTGCAACAGCAGGGCGCCGATCGGCAGCAGCACGACGATGGACAGCATCGTCAGGGTGATCCCGGCCGAAAGGCCGAGACCGGGCATCGCCGTGCGCTGGATGAGGGGTTTCGACAGCATCGGCGTCAGTTTGATGCAGTGTCTTTGTTGGTATAGATCTGGTCGAAGATGCCACCATCGCCGAAATGTTCGGGCTGGGCCTTCTTCCAGCCGCCGAAATGGTCGATGCCGACCAGATCCAGCTGCGGAAAGCGGGCCACATCCTCGGGGTCGGCGGCGCTGTCATCCCAGGCACGGTAGAAGTGCTTGTAGGCCAGCGCCTGTCCCTCGGGGCTGTAGAGGAAATCCAGATAGGCCGTGGCAAGCGCCCGCTGGTCGTCATTGGCGATATTGGCCTCGACCAGTGCGACGGGTGGTTCGGCCAGCACGCTGACCGAGGGCACGACGATGTCGAACTGATCCTCGCCGATTTCCTCCAGCGCCAGATAGGCCTCGTTCTCCCAGGCCAGCAGCACGTCACCGATGCCGCGTTGGGCAAAGGTGGTGGTGGCGCCGCGCGCGCCGGTATCAAGCACCGGCACATGGCGATACAGATCGCCCACGAACTGCCTGGGATCCTGCCCGTTCTTTTCCGCCCAGGCCCATGCCGCCAGATAGTTCCAGCGCGCCCCGCCCGAGGTCTTGGGGTTGGGCGTGATCACCTCGACCCCGTCATTTAGCAGGTCGCCCCAATCGGTCAGCCCCTTCGGGTTGCCCTCGCGCACCAGGAAAACGATGGTCGAGGTATAGGGGCTGGAATTATGCGGCAGTTTCGACTGCCAATCCTCGGGCAGTTTGCCGCTTTCCGCGATCTTGTCGATATCCGAGGCCAGTGCCAGCGTCACCACCTGGGCATTCAGCCCGTCGATGACCGAGCGCGCCTGCGAACCGGAACCGCCATGGCTGGTCTCGATCTGCGGTTCCTCATGGCCATCGGCGATCCATTTCTGGGCAAAGGCCGCATTCACCTCTCGATACAGTTCGCGCGTGGGGTCATAGCTGACATTCAGCAGCTCTTGGGCCTGCACCGGGGCGTGCGTGCCGGCCAGCGCCATCAGTGCCAGGGCCAGCGCCGGCAGGGCTGTGCCCGAAAGCCATGACGCAGGCCCGGTCGCGGGGGCAAACCCGGCTGTCCGCGCCGGCGCCAATGCGTCGCGGCGTTGTTGGGATTGGTGTCGCAGCTTGCCCCGCGCGGGGGCGGTGCGGCCCAAATTGATGGTCTTTTGCATGTATCTCTCCAGAAGGCTTGGATGTGTTTGTCGGGTGACGCCGCGCCTAGCGGAAGGCGACGTCCTGCCGGGGTTCAAGCTGGGTGCGCCAGGCGCGGGAATGGCCGTCGTTCAGCATCGTCACTGGATCCTCGTCACAATATGTGCCGGGCATGGCCTGCATTCGGCCGCGAAAAGGGGGGTGCCCCTGCGACCGGTCCGCCATCAGGGCGTCGCGGCGGGATCGCAGGGCCACCCCCCGATTCTCGAAGGTGGCGGTTGTGGCTGCCGTGGTTGAGCTAGTCATCTTTCGTCTCCTTCCTGTTGATCACCCTTTAAATAACGACAGAGATGATCGTCTTTATCAAGGAAAAAAGACGGTCTATGAGGTCGTGATTAAAATCCGGGCAGTCATGAAGCCTGAAGGTCGCATGATGAATAAAAATAATTATTCATAAACAGAAAGATATAAGTTATATTTAATGTAAATTATGGCCATTCATGGCGATGGCGGAACTTGGCTTCTGGGATGTTGGGCGGTGGCCAAAGGGCTGATCTGCGGCGCGTTCCGGCGGGCGCCGATCTGGATCCAGCCGCCGAAATCTGGCTTTCCTGCAACCTTCCGAATCGTGTCGGGTTGTGGCTTGGGGGCGGTGCGGCGTCCGGGGCTGTCTCAGTAGACGGGCGGCGAGATGATCCAGACAACCTCGGCCGGGATGCTGCCGGGGTTTTCCCAACCATAGGGCTGGCCGCCGAACTGAAAGCTGTCGCCCGGTTCAAGGTCGAAGGATCGCGTGCCGATGGTCAGGATCAGTCGGCCGGCGATCAGCATACCACCATGTTCAACGCCCACCGCGTCGCGCTGCCCCTGGCTGCGGGCGTGGGCGGCAAAGACGGACCGGATCATTTCAAAGCTGCCGGTCAGGCCGGGGGACAGCAATTCCTCGGCCAGCCCGGTCTCGGCCGAGCCGATGGCGCTGCGGTCGGCGGCGCGGACGATCAGCCCCTGTTCGCGCGGATCTCGGTTGGCCGAGCGAAAAAAGAAGCTGATGCCCAGATCGAACAGCCGCGCGATCTGGCCCAGATCATGCACCGAAGGTGTAGTCAGCCCGCGCTCGACCTGGCTGAGCCAGCCGATCGAGCGATCCAGCGCCGCCGCGCAATCCGCGATGGTCATGCCCCGCGCCTTGCGCAGCGCCCTTATGTCCTGACCGATCCTGTCCATGCATCCCACCTAGCCGAAAACGCGACCCATGGCCAGAATTTCATGAAAATGAAATTTGCATATTGATATTTCATTTTGATCTGAGATGCTGGGATTGCGCTTCAAGGAGGCCGTCCCATGCCCGACCTGCCCAAATCCGCCCGCGTCGTCATCATTGGCGGCGGTATTTCCGGCTGTTCCGTCGCCTATCACCTTGCCGAACTGGGCTGGACCGACATCGTGCTTCTGGAACGGCGTCAGCTGACCTGTGGCACGACCTGGCACGCCGCCGGGCTGATCGGGCAGTTGCGCGCCAGCCAGAACATGACGCGGCTGGCGAAATATTCCGCCGATCTTTACCGCCGGCTAGAGGCCGAGACAGGCCTTGCCACCGGATTTTCGCAGCGCGGGTCAATAACGGTGGCTTTGACTGCGGCGCGGCACGAGGAGTTGCGGCGTCAGGCCTCGATGGCGCGGGCCTTTGGGATCGAGGTGAACGAACTGGCCCCGGCTGAAATCAAGGCCATGTATCAGCATCTGGAAACCTCGGATGTGGTGTCGGGGGTGCATCTGCCGGGGGACGGGCAGGCCGACCCAGCCAATATCGCGCTGGCCTTGGCCAAGGGCGCGCGGATGCGCGGGGCGCGGATCGTCGAGGGGGTCAAGGTCACGCGCGTGACCACCGACCGGGGCCGCGTGACCGGCGTTGACTGGCAGGCGGGCGATGAACGCGGCCATATCGTCGCCGCGATGGTCGTCAATTGTGGCGGCATGTGGGGCCGGGATCTGGCCGCCGCCAATGGTGTGACCCTGCCGCTGCATGCCTGCGAGCATTTCTATATCGTGACCGAGTCCATCCCCGGCCTGACGCAACTGCCGGTGCTGCGGGTGCCGGACGAATGCGCCTATTACAAGGAAGATGCAGGCAAGATCCTGCTGGGTGCCTTCGAGCCGGTGGCAAAGCCCTGGGGCATGAACGGCATCCGCGAGGATTTCTGCTTTGACCAATTGCCCGAGGATATCGACCATTTCGAACCGATCCTTGAAAAGGCCATCGCCCGCATGCCGATGCTGGCCGAAACCGGCATTCACACCTTTTTCAACGGCCCCGAAAGCTTTACCCCCGATGACCGCTATTACCTGGGCGAGGCGCCCGAGGTCGCGGGTTACTGGGTCGCGGCGGGCTATAATTCCATCGGCATCGTCTCGTCCGGCGGGGCGGGCATGGCGCTGGCGCAATGGATGGACCGGGGCCGCCCGCCCTTTGACCTGTGGGAGGTCGATATCCGCCGCGCCCAACCCTTCCAGCGCAACCGCCGCTATCTGCGGGAACGGGTGACCGAAACGCTTGGGCTGCTTTACGCGGATCATTTCCCCTATCGCCAGATGGCCACGGCGCGGGGGCTGCGCCGCTCGCCCCTGCACGAACATCTGAAGGCGCGCGGCGCGGTCTTTGGCGAGGTGGCCGGTTGGGAACGCGCGAACTGGTTCGCCGATGCGGGGCAGACGCGCGCCTATGGCTACAGCTGGGGCCGGCAGAACTGGTTCGACAACAGCGCGACCGAGCATCGCGCCCTGCGCGAGGGCGTGGGTTTGCTGGACATGACCAGTTTCGGCAAGATCCGGGTCGAGGGGCGCGACGCGCTGGCCTTTTTGCAAGGGCTTTGCGGCAATGATCTGGACGTAGCCGCCGGGCGGATCACCTATACCCAGATGCTGAACGAGGACGGCGGCATCGAATCTGACCTGACGGTGACGCGCCTGTCCGAAACCGCCTTCCTGCTGGTCGTGCCGGGCGCGACCCTGCAACGCGATCTGGCCTGGCTGCGCCGCCATCTGGGTGATGCCTTTGCCACCATCACCGACGTTTCGGCGGCCGAGGCGGTGATCCCGGTCATGGGCCCCTTGTCGCGCGATCTGCTGGCGCGCGTCTCGCCCAATGATCTGTCGAATGCCGCCCATCCCTTTGGCCTGGCGCAAGAGATCGAGATCGGCCTCGGCCTCGCCCGCGCGCATCGCATCTCCTATGTTGGCGAATTGGGGTGGGAGCTTTATGTCAGCACCGAACAGGCCGCGCATGTTCTGGAAACCCTGCTGGAGGCTGGTGCCGATCTGGGTCTGCGCCTGTGCGGCCTGCATGCGATGGACAGTTGCCGCATCGAAAAGGCCTATCGCCATTTCGGCCATGACATCACCGACGAGGATCATGTGCTTGAGGCCGGGCTTGGCTTCGCGGTCAAGACCGGCAAGGGCGATTTCATCGGCCGCGAGGCGGTTCTGCGCAAGCACGAGGCGGGGCTGTCGCGCCGCCTGCTGCAATTCCGCCTGACCGATCCCCAACCGGTGTTGTTTCACAACGAACCGATCCTGCGCGATGGCAGGATCGTCGGCCAGATCACCTCGGGCGCCTATGGGCACAGCCTGGGTGGCGCGATTGGTCTGGGCTATGTGCCCTGCGCGCCGGGCGAAAGCGGCGATCAGATGCTGGGCTCGACCTATCAGATCGAGGTCGCCGGCGAACTGGTCGCCGCTCAGGCCAGTTTGCGGCCAATCTATGATCCGACGTCACAAAGAATGACGGCATAAAGGGGCCTGGGCGGCAGGCCGTCTGCGGAACGCCCCGCCCGAATAGAGAAGCGCCTGGCGAAAACCCGGCGCCGGAAGCCGGGCGGGCAGGGTGGCGCGCAACGGATGTGGTGCCAACTGGTATTGCTGTCAGATATGCGAAAAAAACTGAACAAAATCAGTTTACTGGCCAGGGTGTGGCCTGCGTCATTCGGTGTCGATCGGTTCAATTGATCAATTTGCCTTTCCGCGTCACGCCCGTTGCGGCCATAGTTTCAGGTGTATTTGTAGCACCGATTGATCCGTTCCCGTGGAGGCCCTTTTGAACGCCCCCTTTCAGCAGACCGAACGCCTTGGCCGCCTGGGTCGCCCCTCGACAGCAGCTTGAATCGGTTCCGGTCGGTCGATGGCTGGGCCTGTGTGCCGCAGCGGGCTGGACGTGGCTTGGCGCGGCGGTGTCTTCCTGGTGCGCTGGCGCCCAACCCGAACAGGTCTGGGCTGCATGGCGCACCTGCACCGCAGCGATAAAGCCTGTGCCGGCCTTTCATTATGCCGCGGGAAAAATGAACCCGGATCTGCTGAGTTCACGACTTATGGTGTCCGAGCAGACCATTGCCAGCAACGAAACCGACAAGGTGATGATTTGCGTCATGCTGTCGGTTGCTCCGTCACGGCCGAACGTTCACGGCGACACCCTTGTCGAGTCGCTGCAACGCTCACCTTTTCTGCTTCCGGGCGAGGTCCTGAACGGGTGAGGCGTATCCCTTGGCGACAACGGCCTGGGGCAGGATTGCCCTCTTCCTGTGACGCCCGACATCAAAGCGTCGCGCGACGTAAGCCAAGCCGGCGCACCGATATGGTGTGACAGCGCCAGCCGATGCGCCGCAGGCTTCGCTAACCTGACCTGCGCCTGAAAGGGGCGCAAAATGGCCAATCTGTCCCAAGGCCAGAAGCCAGCGAAGCGCCTGCCGAAATTTCGGCCGATAAATCAACGATTTAGGATTAAGGTGGCAGCCCGTAGGGGAGTCGAACCCCTCTTTTCAGGTTGAAAACCTGACGTCCTAACCGATAGACGAACGGGCCAGCCTTGGCGCTGTCGGGCATGGCCCGGCTGCGTGGAGCGGTGTTTAGGCGAGGGCGCCGGGGGGCGCAAGGGGGAAAATCGGCCCCTTGCGCAGAAAAATTCTTTCCTGACCTTCAGCCGGCCAGACTGGTTGCCAGCATCAGCCACAAGGGCAGGGTCAGCGCCGACAGCACCGTCTGCCAGGTGAAGCTGTCTGCATAGAATTCCGCGTCGCCGCCCATCTGCCGCGCCAGGATATAGCCGACCGATGCGCCCGGTGCCGCCGTCAGCAGCAGCCCCGAGGCGATCTGCCCGGCGGACAGCTGCATCGCCAGCGCCAGCAGAAGGAACAGGACCGGGCAGGCGATCAGGCGCATCGCCACGGCCGTCCACATGGCTGGGTCGCTTTTCCACAGGCGGCGGACCTCGATGCCGGCGCCGACGGTCAGCAGGCCGACCGCCAGCGCCCCCTGGCCCAGCCAGTCCAGCGGCGCCAGAACAGCCGCAGGCAGGCTCACCCCCGACAGGTTCAGGATCAGCCCGGCAGCGCAGCCTAGGACCAGCGGGTTTCGCATGATCTCGGCGCTGATGCGGCGCAGCGCCTGGGCGCGCGTGGGTTTCACCGCATCGGCGTTTTCCGGCGGAAAGGCGGTCAGGGCGATGATCGCGCTGATGTTGAAGGTGGGAATCAGGAACGCCATGGCGACCGCCAGATCGCTGACTGCGCCCGGCCCCAGCCCCTGCGACGCAACCGCCAGAACCAGAAGCGAATTGAACCGCATCGAGGACTGGAAGAACGAGGTCAGTCGCGGATTGCTGAGCCGCAGCGGACGACGCAGCAGGAAGCTGCTGGCACCGATGGCGAAAAAGGCCAGCGAGGTGGCCAGAACATAGGGCCCCACACCCCCAAGCGACAGGTCCGAGCGATAGATCGAGGTCAACAGGATCGCCGGGAACATCAGGCGAAAGCCCAGTTGTTCAACCCCCGGCCAGTTCGCGGGGGCGATGATCCGCCAGCGCCGCGCGCCGTAACCAAGCGCCACCAGCGCGATGACGGGCAGGATCGACAGGGCGGCTTGCATCGGCATCTCCGGTTCGGTGGCCGCCGCTTCTTGCAGCCTCGCCCTTGGGCTTGTAAACCGCCGGGCAACGAAAGGAAAACCCATGTCGATCACCGAAGATGAGGCCCGCAAGGTCGCGCATCTGGCGCGCATCCGGGTCGAGGACGCAGCCCTGCCGGCGCTGGCCCGCGAACTGAACGGCATCCTGCACTTCATGGAGCAGCTGAACGAGGTCGATGTCGATGGTGTCGAGCCGATGACTGGCGTGACCCCCATGCGCCTGAAGCGCCGCGAGGATGTGGTGACGACGGGCGAGATGGCCGACAAGATTCTGGCCAATGCCCCTGACGCCCGCGAGGGCTTTTTCGCCGTGCCGAAGGTGGTGGAATGAGCGATCTGAACAAACTGACCATCGCCGGGGCGCGTGATGCGCTGACCAAGGGCGAAACCACCTCGGTCGAGCTGACCGATGCCTGTCTGACCGCGATCGAGGCCGCGGGCGCGCTGAACGCCTTTGTCCACAAGACGCCCGAGATCGCGCGTGACATGGCCCGTGCCGCAGACCAGCGGATCAAGGCCGGCGACGCCGCGGCAATGACCGGCATTCCACTGGGGATCAAGGATCTGTTCTGCACCAAGGGCGTCGCCTCGCAGGCGGCCAGCAATATCCTGTCGGGGTTCCGCCCCGAATATGAATCGACCGTGACACAGAACCTGTGGGATGCGGGCGCGGTCATGCTGGGCAAGCTGAACATGGACGAATTCGCCATGGGCTCGTCGAACGAGACCAGCACCTATGGCAATGCCGTGAACCCGTGGAAGGCCGCGAATGGCGCGGCGCTGACGCCGGGCGGATCCTCGGGCGGGTCGTCCTCGGCCGTGGCCGCCGATCTGTGCCTTGCTGCGACCGGCACCGATACCGGCGGTTCGATCCGTCAGCCGGCGGCATTCACCGGCATTGTCGGGCTGAAGCCGACCTATGGCCGGGTCAGCCGTTGGGGCACCATCGCCTTTGCCAGTTCGCTGGATCAGGCCGGGCCGATGACCAAGACCGTGCGCGACGCGGCCATCATGCTGGGGGCCATGGCCAGCGTCGATGACAAGGATTCGACCAGCGCCGACATTCCCGTGCCCGATTTCGAGGCGGCGCTGACCGGCGATATTCGCGGCAAGCAGATCGGCATTCCGCGCGAATACCGCATGGACGGTATGCCGGCCGAGATTGACGCGCTGTGGAAACAGGGTGCCGCGATGCTGCGTGATGCGGGCGCCGAGATCGTCGATATCAGCCTGCCGCATACGAAATACGCGCTGCCTGCGTATTATGTCATTGCGCCTGCCGAGGCGTCCTCGAACCTCGCCCGATACGACGGCGTGCGTTACGGGCTGCGGGCCAGGTTGGGGCAGGGCGACGGCATCACCGACATGTATGAGAAAACCCGAGCCGAGGGCTTTGGCCCCGAGGTGCAGCGCCGGGTGATGATCGGCACCTATGTGCTGTCGGCGGGTTTCTACGACGCCTATTACAACCGTGCGCGCAAGGTCCGGGCGCTGATCAAGCGCGACTTCGACCAGGCCTATGCCGCTGGCGTCGATGCGATCCTGACGCCGGCCACGCCTTCGGCGGCCTTCCCGCTTGGGTCCATGGCCGATGCCGACCCGGTCGAGATGTATCTGAACGACGTCTTTACCGTGACGGTCAACCTTGCCGGTCTGCCGGGGATTTCGGTGCCGGTGGGGCAGGACGGGCAGGGGTTGCCTTTGGGGCTGCAACTGATCGGGCGACCCTTTGAAGAGGGCGATCTTCTGAACATCGCCTCGGTCGTCGAGAGCGCCGCCGGTTTTGTGGCCAAGCCGGAACGCTGGTGGTAGGCTGCGATCAAACAGCACGGGCAAACGGGACAGGAACGGGAACGAAATGATACGCAAGGTGATGGTGATTGGGTTGCTGGCGCTTGCCGGCTGTAACGAGCATCAGGGCTGGAATCCCAACTACCAGATGGGCCAGACGCCGTATGGCCAGTATCAGCGTGACCGTGAAGTGGCGCTGACGACCAACTCGCCCGCGCCCGCGACCATCCCGATTGCCCTGCCCGCCAAGGCACCGACGGCCGAGCAGATCAAGGGCAAGGCCCAGATGCAGACCGTTGCCGCCGATTATCGCCGTGACACGGCGGCCGAGGATGGAAAGCCGCTGCCGGTCGTGCGCTCTGGTCCTTATCCGGGCTCGACCCCGGTGCTGGTTCGCTATGCCTTTGCCTCGCGCCATCCGGTCGGCCAGGCGGTCTGGCCGCGCCCGCAGGGCGGATCGCCGGAAGCCGCCGCCAGATTCTGCGCCAGCTATCCCGATTCGGCGCGGGCGCAGACGGCCTTTCTGGCCGCAGGTGGCCCCGACACGGATCCCGCCGGCGTCGATCCCGATGGCGATGGCTTCGTCTGTGGCTGGGATCCGGCGCCTTATCGCGTCAATCAGCTGTGATCCTGCGCAAGGGCAGCGTCGCGGGGCAGCAGGTCGCGGGCTCGGCGCCGCGGGTCGAAGAGCGCTTTGGCGATGCGGCCGGGACGCGGATTCTGGGGATCAATATCGTTACGCTGGAACCGGGCCAGATGTCGGCAAAACGGCACTGGCATTCGGGCAGCGACGAATTCGTCATGGTGCTTGACGGTGTGGCAACCGTCATCGACGATGACGGCCCGGCCGAGATCGGGCCCGGCGACATGGCGATCTGGCCCGCCGCGACCGCGAACGCGCATCATATCGTGAATCGCTCGGACGCGCCGCTGCGCTATCTTTGCGCGGGGACCAATCCCGATGCGGAAACCGTGCGCTATCCCGACGATGGCGAGACGCTGCACTGGATCAGGCCTAACTGGCATGTGCTTGGCGATGATGGCCAGGTTCGTCGCAGCGGCACGGAATGACCAACCCCTCGCCGAATCATGGTGATCGCCGTGGCCAGAGCGTCGAACTGATCGTGTTGCACTATACAGGCATGGCCGACGGCCCCTCGGCCCGCGCGCGGTTGTGCGATCCCGAGGCCGAGGTTTCGGCCCATTGGCTGATCCACGAGGATGGCCGGCTTGACCCGCTGGTCCCCGAGGATCGCCGTGCCTGGCATGCCGGGGGGGGGTCGTGGCAGGGGCGCGACGACGTGAACTCCCGCAGCATCGGGATCGAGATCGTCAATCCCGGCGACCGGCCCTTTCCCATGAAGCAGATGGATGCGGTGGTGGCGCTCGTCCGCGACATCGCCCTGCGCCACGGGCTTGGCCCCCAGGCGGTCATCGGCCATTCCGACATGGCGCCTGACCGCAAATCCGACCCCGGCCCACGCTTTGACTGGCGCCGGCTGGCGCTGGAAGGGCTGGCGCTGTGGCCGGACGACATGGGGGACGACAAGGCGGGGCCTCTCGGCGGCAGCCTCGACGCCATAGGCTATCCGCAGGTTGAGCCCGAGACGCGACTTGCCGCGTTTCGGCTGCGTTTTCGTCCCTGGGCGCGTGGCCCCGAGGACGAGGCAGACCGTCATGCGGCGGCGTCGCTGGCTGCGCTGGGGGCTGCCGCCCCCGTCCTCGCCATGGGCGAGAACTCCCCCGCGGATATTTAGACACGGATGATGGATATGGATGTGATCGAGGGCGGCTGTCATTGCGGCGCGGTGCGGTTTCAGGTCCAGATCAGCTTGGAATCAACGTCGCCTGTCTGGATGGGCATAGTCCCTTCGAGGTCCCCGAACTGCCGGTGATGGAGGGGATCCGGCACCCGAAAGACGGCGGCGGTATGGCCGGAACATTGACCTAACGCCCCAAAGCCTGATTGCGGCCTTCTTCTTCATGCAAATATCCTGGGGGAGTCGCGGCACGCGACGGGGGCAAGGCCCCCATTGACCGCGCCGCCCAAGCCCGCCATATGCCAGTTGCGCGGATGGCCGGATGACCGCGTGGGCCGCTTGGCCTGCGAGGAAAGTCCGGACTCCACAAGGCAGCGGTGCCGGGTAACGCCCGGCGGGGGAAACCCCAGGGAAAGCGCCACAGAGAACAGACCGCCCGCGTTCGCGCGGGTAAGGGTGAAACGGTGGGGTAAGAGCCCACCGGGGGGCTGGCAACAGCACCCGCATGGCAAGCCCCACCGGGAGCAATGCCGAATAGGGACCTTGCGCCCCGGCGACGGGGCAGGGCGGCCTTGCCTGAAAGGTCCGGGTTGGCAGCTTGATCCCGTCAGCAATGGCGGGACCAGAGGAATGGTCATCCAAGGGGCGTGCCCCTGGACAAAATCCGGCTTACAGGCCATCCGCGCGCTGATCTGCAAGATTAACAAGAGTTTCATGTTCTTCCGTCTTCAAGCCTGCTATGGTGCCTTGGTCCGGCGCTGCCTGATCGGCCCGGCTGGGGGAGGCGATGATGACCCTGACTGCTGCTGCGAAAGATGACGTCCATATGGCGCTAGTGCCCGAACCGATGGCGGCCGGACCGGCGCATCGGATGTCTCGGGCGGGTGATGACGATCACGGGCGTCTGGTTGGTGCGTCGCTGGCTCTTGCGCTGCTTCGCGAGATTGCCGATGCCGCCTATCTGATGGATCGCGATGGTCGTGTGACCTTTATCAACGCTGCCGGGCTGCGGCATCTGGGGCGTCGCGCGCCGGCCGACCGGCTGGTCGGTCGCTATCTGTGGGATTTGTGGCCCGATGCGGCGGCCGAGGCGCTGCGTCAGGCTGTCTCCGAGGCCGCCGAGGGCGAGACCGTATCGCTGCCGGCGATTGCCTGCCCGCGTGATCAGGCCCCTGCCGTGACCTGCGTCGTGTCGCTTTGCCCGGTCGAGGATTCGGCCGGTCGACTGGCCAAGATCCTGGTTCTGGCGCGCGCCGGCTAAGCACCGCCCGTTCTGCGTTTTTTGCCGGGTTTTGCTGTTGACTCTGCCGGTCTTGACTGTAAAAGGCGGGCTTCAATCGAATTCCACGGGGCCGCCATGCGCGCGCTGCCGCAGCAGGAGCAGATGATATGGCGAAGCCGACGACGATCAAGATCCGCCTGAACTCGACGGCGGGCACCGGGCATTTCTATGTGACCAAGAAGAACGCCCGCACCATGACCGAAAAGATGACCGTGAACAAATACGATCCGGTCGTCCGCAAGCATGTCGAATACAAGGAAGGCAAGATCAAGTAAGATCGCGCCCTTCCGTTGACGAACTTGAACCGCGCCCTTCCGGCGCGGTTTTTCGTTTTGGCCGTCGGAGGGGCAATGCAGCGCCTTGGCTGAAATGGAAAAGCCGGCCGCATCGCGGCCAGCCCTGTATTTCGTAATCCAGATTGTCTGGCTTGACCTAGCCGGCCAACTGCTTGCCATGCTGCTTGTGTCGCACCGCCAGCTTGCGCGCCATCCGACCCGAGGGCAACGGACGGGCTGCGGGGGGCAGTTCAGTCACCGGGTTGCGGTCGCGCAGATCGGGAAACAGGGCAAAGATCTCTTCCCGCGCGGCCGGCCCGACGGTTTTCAGCGCCTCGGGGCCGGTATAAAGCGATTCGGTCTCGGCACCGTCAGAAACGACGATCTCGTGGCGGTCGAACAGCATGTGGAAATAGTCGACCTGTTCCAGGTCGGTCGCGATGTCGATGCCGTCCAATTGCAGCAATTGCTTGGCCGCGACGAGAACCTCGAAGGTGCCAAACATGCGTTGCGCGATCTTCGAGCGGACCAGGATCCGGTGTTGGGGCGAGACGACAAGATCGCGGCCCGGCGTGTGCTGGCCAAGCGCGCCCGCGCTGATGCGGATCGGGTGCAGGTTCGGATAGGATTTCAGATGCAGCGCGCCCAGATGGCGCGATCCGATCCACAACAGTGGCTTCAACCCGTTGTCGCGGGTCCAGATCCGCATGCCAGCGCGCAGGTCCTCGACGGGCATCGGGCCGAACTCGGTCTCGATCATGGTGCCCCGGCCAAAGCAGGGAAAGCAGGTGCGGTCGGTAAAGACGCTTTTGACGCAGAGCTCATAGCATTTTGGATTCTCGGGGAATTCGACCGATATGATGGGCTTGCTGGTCATCGCCTCGATCTCGCTGCGCGAGGCGCCCTCGGGCGGGGGCATGATGAACGTGTTGCCCTGATCGTCCTGCATGACGCGAACGGTCGTCACAATGGTCGAGGTGGTGCCGTCGTCATTCAGCACCGTCACCTCGGTTCCGCGCACCAGAAAGCTGGTATCGACCTTGTAATCCTGACTGTCGCCAGAGGCGGAATGGGTAATGGTTTCGGAATAACGCGTATTGTCGTGGTTGATGACGCCGTCGCCATTGCGGTCGTTCATCGTCACCTGCTCCAGATCGCGATACAGCGGATCATCGGCATTGCCATAGGTCTGGCCGCCAATCGTGCCGACGGCCCGCTCGGCCTCCCAACTGCGCTCGTTCACGTCCATCTCGGGCAGCTTGCCGATATAGATCATGTTCTCGCAGCCCGGCCCATCGGGGCCGCAGCAGCAGTCATCGTGCCCGCCGCCACCATGCCCGCCGCCGCCATGGTTGCCACCGCCATGGCCGCCTCCGCCAAAGCGCGTGGCGTCACCTTCATTCGAACCGTGATTGTTGCTCATGATAAAAATACACTCGTTAATGCCAATTGGGGATGACCCCGTTCCAATGAACCGGACCCGTCATCCACCCATCGGCCTGGCGATCCGGTGCCCCTGAATTTGGCACCCACCTGAACCAGTCGGGAGAAGCCGGGTGACAGCCCCTCTGGTCCCTGGAAACCAAAGAGCGGCGATCGGCTGCCTTAGGGGCAGAACAACGACAAAGTTAACGGGGCCGCAACGGCGATTTCCAAACTGCGAAGTTTAAAATATTAAAAATCAATTGGTTATAATAAAATACAATCTAAGATAGGCAAAAATGTGTTAACCTTACCTGATGGTTGAGCAAGGTTGCGCCGAACTGAAAGGTGCAAATGAACAAGGCCGGGCTGATGGCCCGGCCTTGTCGATTCGGTTCAGTTGGTCCTGCGATCACTCGCGCGACTGGCCCATGAATTGCAGCAGGAACATGAACAGATTCAGGAAATCCAGATACAGCTGCAAGGCGCCCATGATGGCCGACTTGCCCAGGAAATCACTGTTCGAGCTGGCCAGAGCCAGATAGGTGTTCTTGATGTTCTGCGTGTCATAGGCGGTCAGCGCGGCGAACAGCAGCACGCCGATCGCCGAGATCGCGAATTGCATCGCCGATGATTGCAGGAAGATGTTCACCACCATCGCCACGATCAGGCCGATCAGGCCCATCATCAGGAAGGTGCGCATTCCCGACAGGTCGCGCTTGGTCGTATAACCGTAAAGCGACAGCCCCGCGAACGAGATCGCGGTGATCAGGAAGGTCTGCACGATCGAATAAGGCGTATAGACCAGGAAAATCGAGCTGATCGACAGGCCCATCAGCGCGGCGAAGGCGTAAAACACCATGGTCGCGGCCCCGGTGGACAGCCGGTTCAGCGCGGCGCCAAAACCAAAGACCACCAGCAGCGGGGCAAACATGATCACCCATTTCAGCGGCGAGCCATAAATCGCATAGCCCAGCTGGGTTGCGGTGCCGTCGGGGCCGACGGCCAACGAGCTGACGCCCCAGGCAAAAGCGGCTGTCACCGCCATGCCGATAGCCATCAGGCTGTAGACCTTGCTCATATAGGCCCGCAGGCCTTCGTCGATCGCCGCCGAGCGGGTCGCACTGCCCGTTCCGGTTCGGATCGTGTTGAAATCTGCCATCGAAATCTCCCTCAGCGAAGGCGGGACATGGCATGGCCATATCCCAATCAGTCATGTCGGAATATTGGCAGAGTTGGTCGACATTTCAATGCTGCAACCGCCTGAAACGCCGCTCTGACCGCTAAAATTCGCGTCATTCGATCCGTATGATCACCTTTCCGGTGGTCTTGCGGCTTTCCAGCAGGCGATAGCCCTCGGCGATCTGATCCAGACCCAGAACCTCTCCGGCATGGGGGCGCAACTGCCCGGCGGCATACATGTCGAACAGCTGGGTCAGGCTGTCGCGCAGGGCCTTCGGATCCAGCAGGCGATAGCCGCCCCAGTAAAAGCCGTGGATCGCGATGTTCTTGACCAGCGCGTGATTCAGCGGCAGGCGCGGCGGCTTGCCACCCGCAAAGCCGATGACCAGGAACCGCCCGCCACGTTTCAGCGCGCCAAAGGCGGCCAGGCCCGGCTCGGCCCCGACCGGGTCATAGACCAGATCGACCCCGCCCAGATCGCGCAGCGCCTGTTTCAGGTCGGGCGTGGCATCGCTGTCGATCATCTCATCCGCGCCGGCCTCTGCCACGACGCGCAGCCGGTCGGCCCCACGGGCCACGCCGATGACGCGCGCGCCAAGGGCACGGCCAATCTGCACCGCTGTCAGGCCGACCCCGCCCGCGGCGCCCAGGACGACCAGCGTTTCGCCCGCCCGCAGCCCGCCGCGGCCCACCAGCGCCAGATGGCTGGTGCCATAGGCCACCTGGAACCCCGCCGCGTCCTCGAAGGTCATGACATCGGGGATACGCAGGCAGGCCTCCGGCGGCACGGCGATCACCTGGGCCATCGTGCCCCGCGCCCCCACGGCGACGCGGTCACCCGCCGCCAGCCCGCTGCCCGGCGGCGCGGCGATGACCTCGCCCGCGCCTTCCAGGCCGGGTATGAAAGGAAAGGGTTCGGCCTCTTGATACTGGCCCCGGCTTTTCAGGATGTCGGCGAAATTCAGCGCCGCTGCCCGCATCCGCACCAGAACCTGACCCTCGGTGGCGACCGGCGCGGGCACATGCAGCACCTGTGGCAGTGATTCGGTTTCGGGAACCTGAGCAATTCGAATGTCTTCCATCATCGCTTTCCAATATTGTCCATTTGGACAAGTGCGCGGATGTCCGCGCGCGAACAGTTGCAGTTTGCGCAGCTTCTGACCTGTCTTTTTGGTCAGGAACGGCAGGGAGGGCCATCATCGTTGTCGAAAAACGAGCCGGGCTGGGCTACTGCCCTCATAGATTGAGTGAGGTGACTTATGAAGCACGGTGTAGATGTTCATGTCGGCAAGCGTATCCGTCATCGTCGGTGGATGATAGGTATGACACAACAGCAGCTGGCCGAGGCTGTGGGAATCAAATTCCAGCAGATTCAGAAGTATGAGACCGGGATGAACCGGGTTTCGGCTTCGCGTCTGTGGGATATCGGGCTGGCGCTTGAGGTGCCGGTCAGCTTCTTCTTTGACGGGCTGCACGAAGACGTGGGCACGGCCGAGATCGAAGGCGATATCCTGGGCGACAAGGAAGCGCTGCAACTGGTGCGTGCGTATTACGCCATGCCGGTCGCACAGCGCCGCCAGATCTTCGAACTGGCGCGGGTCCTGTCGGACGCCGCCTGAAAGCGCCGCGGCACATCTGATGATTAGGGCGCAGGCAACAGCGCCCTTCATCTTCCAAGATGCTGTCGCATGAATTAAGCCAGCCACGTATCCAGAACGGAGCGGGGCATGGCAGACAGCAACGACGACATCATTGTCACCGCGCATCTGATGGCGGATGCGGCCCGCGCCGCGATCCTGCCTTATTTCCGCGCCGGTGACTTGCAGTCAGACAACAAGCGACAGATCGGGTTCGACCCGGTGACCGAGGCCGACCGCGCCGCGGAACGCGCCATGCGCGCCGTTCTGGCGCAGCGGCGGCCCGGCGATGCCATCATCGGCGAAGAATATGGCGACAGCGCCGGCAGCAGCGGCCTGTCCTGGATCCTCGACCCCATCGACGGCACGCGCGCGTTCATCAGCGGCGCGACAAGCTGGGGTGTCCTGATTGGCCTGGCCGATGCATCTGGTCTGATCTACGGGATCATCGACCAGCCCTATATCGGCGAACGGTTCGAGGGCGGTCTGGGCGTGTCGCGACTGACGGGCCCGCGCGGCGAACAGGCCTTGCGCGTCCGGCGCGGCGTGGCGCTGGACCAGGCGACGCTGATGACCACCTTCCCCGAGGTCGGCACGGCGGACGAAGGCGCGGCCTTTCGCCGGGTGGCGGCGCAGGTGCGGCTGACGCGCTATGGTCTGGACTGCTATGCCTATGCCTTGCTGGCGCTTGGCCAGATCGACCTGGTGATCGAGGCCGGCTTGCAGCCCTATGACATCGCCGGCCCTCTGGCGGTGGTGCAGGCGGCGGGGGGCATCGTCACCGACTGGCAGGGCGGATCGGCCGAGGCTGGCGGTCGTGTCATTGCTGCCGCATCGCCGGAAATTCATGCCGCCGCATTGGATTTGTTGCGCGGCTGACGTAAATCCGCCTAGTCATCGCAGGCAAAGGGAGGCGCGCATGTCCGATCAGATTACCGAACCGGCCCCCCAGGATGACGAGGACGAGGATTTCACCCCTCGCCGCGAATTGCTGCGCCAGATCGACGAGGCGCTGGATGCCGAGGATGGCACCCGGCTGGAACAGCTGCTTGAACCGATGCATGCGGCCGATATCGCCGATATCATCGAACGCCTGACCCCGGCCGAGCGGCGCACCTTCCTGCGGCTTTACTCGATCGAGATGGACGGCGAGATCCTGACCGAGATCGACGAGGCGATCCGCGACGAGGTGATCGAGGCGCTGCCCAAAGAGGTGCTGGCAGAGGCCGTCCGAGAGATGGACAGCGACGATGTCGTCGACCTTGTCGAGGACATGGACGAGGGCGAGCGCGAAGAGATCCTGTCCGCGCTGGACGAGGCCGACCGGATCGCGGTCGAACAGTCGCTGACCTATCCCGAATATTCTGCTGGCCGCCTGATGCAATCCGAGGTGGTGACCGCACCACCGCATTGGACCGTGGGCGAGACCATCGACTTTCTGCGGGCCGAGGAATGGCTGCCCGAACAGTTCTATCACATCGTTCTGGTCGATCCGCGCCGCCATCCGATCGGCTATGTCGCGCTTGGCCGGCTGCTGTCATCGGGCCGCAGGGTCAGGCTGACCGACATCACCGAGGACAGTTTCCGCACCATCGACGCCACGGCCGACGAAGGCGACGTGGCCTATGCCTTCAACCAGTATCACCTGATTTCAGCGCCGGTGGTGGACGGTGACGACCGGCTGGTCGGCGTGATCACCATCGACGACGCCATGTCGGTTCTGGACGAGGAACATGAAGAGGACATTCTGCGTCTGGCCGGCGTGGGCGAGGAATCGGCGATCACCGACAGCGTGTTGGAAACGCTGCGGCAGCGCCTGCCCTGGCTGGCAGTGAACCTTGCGACGGCCATTGCTGCCTCGCTGGTCATTGCCATCTTCGAGGATACGATCAGCGCCATTGTCGCGCTTGCGGTGCTGATGCCCATCGTCGCCTCGATGGGCGGCAATGCCGGCACCCAGACGCTGACCGTGGCGGTGCGCGCGCTGGCCACGAAAAGCCTGTCGGGCGGCAATGTCATGCGCGTCGTCTGGCGCGAGGCGATCGTGGGCCTTCTGAACGGGCTGGCATTCGCCGTGGTCATGGGAATCGTCGCCTGGCTCTGGTTCGGCGGCGCTGCTTTGGCGGCGGTCATCGGCATCGCCATGATCGTGAACCTGGCCATCGCCGCACTGGCCGGCATTCTGGTGCCGCTGGCGCTGGAAAAGGCGGGGGCCGACCCGGCGCTGGCCTCGGGGACATTCGTGACCACGGTGACCGATGTGGTCGGCTTTTTCGCCTTTCTGGGGCTGGCCTCGGCGGTGTTGCTGTGACCCAGGCCGCGCTTAAGGCCGCCTTGCGCGCGCAGGCGCTGGCCGCGCGCGGGCAGGGCGGCGACCCGGCCGGGATAGACGCACAGCTGTCCGCCGCGCTTGCGCCTTTCGCCGGGCAGGTGTTGTCAGGCTATTGGCCCATGCGGGCCGAGGCCGATCCCCGCGCCGCGATGGCAGCGCATCCTGGGCCGGTCTGCCTGCCGGTAGTGACGGGCAAGGCCGTTCCACTGATCTTTCGTGCCTGGGATGGCGGGGCGCTGGTTGGCGGCCCCTTCGGCACCTCGCATCCGCCCGAGGATGCGGCGCTGCTGACCCCGCAGGTGCTGATCGTGCCGCTGGCCGCGTTTGACCGGTCGGGCAACCGCATCGGATATGGCGGCGGCTATTACGACCGGACCTTGCAGCAGCTGCGCGCCTTGGGGCCGGTGACTGCGATCGGTCTGGCCTTTGCGGCGCAGGAACTGCCGGCCATCCCGGCCGAACCTTTCGATCAGCCACTGGATCTGGTCGTGACCGAACGGGAATATATCAAGATCTAGCGGTCGCTTCGATGCCGGCGAATAATTTTTGCCGGGTCGCCGTGGTCTGGCTGTCACATTGCCTTCACGGATTATCGGGCCGTTTCGGGGGGGCAAATCGGTGGATAACCCTGTGGAAAGAAGGTGAATCCCCGGCGCGAAACCTGCCAATTCATTGAAATTTTAGGCTTTGTTAATTCTTCATTAAGCTTTCGAGTCGCGGCGGTGCAGCATTCGGGGGCGATGCTTGGCCATCGGCTTGTCAACAGAAAAGACCGCTCACGAGATGTAAAAAATCTGTTGAAAGCGGCGTCAAGACACGTCAGTTTGTGTGTTGCAGCCAAGGCGCACACAATATCTGGTGGCGATCCAAGATCACCAAGGGCGCGGCACGGCGGCTTCAGTATCAGAGACCGGATCAGGCTATCGGTGCCTGAGCGACCCTGCATTCGCGGGGGCGGTGGCTGGACTCGCAGTGTGTGACACGCATCCCCGGAACGGGGGGCACAGGGACAGAAGAGGGCAGGCATGAAGATCGAACGTCGTTTCACCACGGAAGACAGCGGCGCCTATGGTGACATCGAGTTTCGCACCACCGTCAGCGAGATTCGCAACCCCGATGGCAAGCTGGTTTTCCAGAACGAGAATGTCGAAGTGCCGAAAGGCTGGAGCCAGGTCGCATCCGATGTGATCGCCCAGAAATATTTCCGCAAGGCCGGCGTGCCCGCCGCGCTTAAGCCGGTGCGCGAAAAGGGCGTGCCGGATTTCTTGTGGCGTTCGGTCCCCGATGAGGACGCCTTGGCCAAACTGCCCGAAGGCCAGCGCTACAGTGGCGAAACCAGCGCGCGGCAGGTGTTCGACCGTCTGGCCGGTGCCTGGGCCTATTGGGGCTGGAAGGGCGGCTATTTCACCGCCGAATCCGATGCCCGCGCCTATTACGACGAAATGCGGCACATGCTGGCCCGCCAGATGGCTGCGCCGAACAGCCCGCAATGGTTCAACACCGGCCTGCATTGGGCCTATGGCATCGACGGCCCGAGCCAGGGGCATTTCTATGTCGATTACAAGACCGGCAAGCTGGTGAAATCCGACAGCGCCTATGAACATCCCCAGCCCCATGCCTGCTTCATCCAGTCCGTCAGCGACGATCTGGTGAATGAAGGCGGCATCATGGACCTGTGGGTCCGCGAGGCGCGGCTGTTCAAATACGGTTCGGGCACCGGCACCAACTTCTCCAGCCTGCGGGCCGAGGGTGAAAGCCTGTCGGGTGGCGGCAAATCCAGCGGGCTGATGGGCTTTCTGAAGATCGGCGACCGCGCTGCGGGTGCGATCAAGTCGGGCGGCACCACGCGCCGCGCCGCCAAGATGGTGATCTGCGACATGGATCACCCCGATATCGAGGCCTTCATCAACTGGAAGGTCATCGAGGAACAGAAGGTTGCCAGCCTCGTCGCCGGTTCCAAGGCGCACGAGCAGAAGCTGAACGACATCTTCGCCGCGATCCGCGAATGGGATGGCAGCATCGAGGATGCCACCGACCCGGCCAAGAACGATGCGCTGAAGGGCGCGATCCGTGCGGGCAAGAAGGCGATGATCCCGGAAACCTATATCAACCGGGTTCTGCAATATGCGCGGCAGGGCTTTGATTCGATTGAGTTTCCGACCTATGATACCGATTGGGACAGCGAAGCCTATATCACCGTCTCGGGCCAGAACTCGAACAACTCGGTCCGGGTGACGGATGCCTTCCTTGACGCCGTTCGTGGCGACAAGCCGTGGGAGCTTTTGCGCCGCATCGACGGCAAGGTGGCGAAAACCGTCTCGGCCCGCGAGTTGTGGGACCAGATCGGCCATGCCGCATGGGCCTGCGCCGATCCCGGCATCCAGTTCCACGATACGGTCAACGCCTGGCATACCTGCCCCGAGGATGGCGCCATTCGCGGCAGCAATCCGTGCAGCGAATACATGTTCCTCGATGATACGGCCTGCAACCTGGCCTCGATGAACCTGCTGACCTTCTATCACGATGGCCAGTTCGACGCTGATGCCTATGTCCATGCCACGCGGCTGTGGACGGTGACGCTGGAAATCAGCGTGCTGATGGCGCAGTTCCCTTCGAAGGAAATCGCGCAGCGCAGCTATGACTATCGCACGCTTGGTCTGGGCTATGCCAATATCGGCGGGCTTCTGATGAATATGGGCCTTGGCTATGACAGTGATCAGGGCCGGGCGCTGTGCGGCGCGCTGACCGCGATCATGACCGGCGTGGCCTATGCCACCAGCGCCGAGATGGCGGGCGAATTGGGCGCCTTCCCCGGTTACGACCGCAACGCCGCCCATATGCTGCGCGTCATCCGCAACCACCGCGCGGCGGCCCATGGCAAAGGCGGGTATGAGGGCGTGAACGTCGATCCGGTCGCGCTGGATGCCAAGAATTGCGCCGACAAGCGGCTGGTCGCCATGGCCCGCGAGGCCTGGGACGAGGCGCTGGCACTGGGCGAAAAGCACGGCTATCGCAATGCGCAGGCTACCGTCATCGCCCCCACCGGCACCATCGGTCTGGTCATGGATTGCGACACCACCGGGATCGAGCCCGATTTCGCGCTGGTCAAGTTCAAGAAGCTGGCCGGTGGCGGTTACTTCAAGATCATCAACCAGTCGGTTCCGGCGGCGCTGGAAACGCTTGGCTATGGCAGTGCGCAGATCGAGGAAATCGTGGCCTATGCCGTCGGCCATGGCAGCCTTGGCAACGCGCCCGGCATCAACCACACCGCACTGACCGGCCACGGCTTCGGCCCGCGCGAGCTGGAAAAGGTCGAGGCCGCGCTGGCCACGGCATTCGACATCCGCTTTGTCTTCAACCAGTGGACCCTGGGCGAGGCGTTCTGCAAGGAAACCTTGGGCATTCCGGCCGCCAAGCTGAATGATCCCGGCTTTGACCTGCTGCGTCACCTTGGCTTTACCCGCGCCCAGATCGACGCCGCCAATGACCATGTCTGCGGCACGATGACGCTGGAAGGCGCGCCCTTCCTGAAGCCTGAACATTACGTGGTCTTTGACTGCGCCAACCCCTGCGGCAAGACCGGCAAGCGTTACCTGTCGGTCGACAGCCATATTCACATGATGGCGGCGGCGCAGGCGTTCATCTCGGGCGCGATTTCCAAGACCATCAACATGCCCAACAGCGCCAGCATCGCCGATGCGCTGGCGGCCTATGAACTGTCCTGGTCCCTGGGGATCAAGGCCAATGCGCTTTATCGCGACGGGTCCAAACTGTCGCAGCCGCTGGCCGCAGCCCTGGTCGAGGATGACGAAGAGGCCGAAGAAGTCCTCGCCACCGGCAGCATCCAGGAAAAGGCCGTGGTCATCGCCGAGAAGGTGGTCGAAAAGATCATCGTCAAGGAAATGGTCCGCAGCCACCGCGAGAAACTGCCGCAGCGCCGCAAGGGCTATACCCAGAAGGCGATCGTCGGCGGGCACAAGGTCTATCTGCGGACTGGCGAATATGACGATGGCGCCCTGGGCGAGATCTTCATCGACATGCACAAGGAAGGTGCTGGCTTCCGGGCGATGATGAACAACTTCGCCATCGCGGTTTCCGTGGGCCTGCAATACGGCGTGCCGCTGGAGGAGTTCGTGGACGCCTTCACCTTCACCCGGTTCGAACCGGCGGGCATGGTGCAAGGCAATGACAGCATCAAGAACGCGACCTCGATCCTTGACTATGTGTTCCGCGAACTGGCCGTCAGCTATCTCGACCGCACCGATCTGGCCCATGTGAAGCCGCAGGGCGCGTCTTTCGACGAGTTGGGCGAGGGCGAGGGCGAAGGTCGTCCGAATGTCGCGCCCGTCACGGACGGGGCAGAGCTGAAATCGCTGACCATGCTGAAACAGATCAGTTCGGCGGGTTATCTGCGCAAGCGGCTGCCTCAGGAACTGATGGTGCTGCAAGGCGGGGTATCCAGCGCCGCCGTTGCCACCGGCATGGCCGAAAGCGCCGCCAGCTATACGGTCGGCGAGGTCGCGACTGTGACCAGCATGGATGCCCGCGCCAAGGCCAAGATGCAGGGCTATGAAGGCGATCCCTGCGGCGATTGCGGCAATTACACGCTGGTTCGGAATGGGACCTGCATGAAGTGCAACACCTGCGGCGGCACCTCGGGGTGCAGCTGATCTGACGGGGCCGGCTGCCCGGCCCCCATCTTTCCGTCAGGCGAAAGGACGCGGTTCCCCCAGGATCCGCGCCCCTATCGAAGCAGCCAGCCGCCCGGCAAGAGGCGCAGCCTGACACCAAGCCCCCCGTCGCGTGGCAGCGTGGCGGGGGGCGCCCTTTTCAGGGGTTGGTCAGCGCCAGCCCATTTCCGGCGCAACATGGGTCAGGATGCTTTCGATCACATGGGCGTTGTAGTCCACGCCCAGCATGTTCGGCACCGTCAGCAACAGCGTATCGGCCTCGGCAATCGCCTCATCCTCTTTCAGCTGGGCGATCAGCCGGTCGGGTTCGTCGGCATAGCCACGTCCAAAGACATGGCGGGTCTGCTCGATCAGACCGATCTGATCGTCATCCTTGCCGCCCCGGCCGAAATACATCCGGTCCTGATCGTTCATCAGCGCAAAGATCGAGCGGCTTACCGAGACGCGCGGCGTACCTTCATGCTCGGCCAGATCCCAGGCTGCGCGGAACTTGCGGATCTGCTTGGCCTGCTGGACGTGGAACGGCTCGCCCGTCTCATCCGTTTTCAGGGTCGAGCTTTGCAGATGCATCCCCATCGCCCCGGCCCATTCCGCCGTCGCATCAGATGCGGCACCCCACCAGATGCGCTTGCGCAAGCCCTCGGAATGCGGCTCCAGCCGCAGCAGGCCGGGCGGGTTGGGGAACATCGGGCGCGGGCTGGGTTCGGCGAAACCCTTGCCCTCCAGCAGGTTCAGGAAGATCTCGGCATGCTGGCGGGCCATATCGGCGTGATCCTGGCCCTCGGCGGGCGCATAGCCGAAATGCCGCCAGCCGTCGATCACCTGTTCGGGCGAGCCACGGCTGATCCCCAGTTGCAACCGCCCGCCCGAGATCAGATCGGCGGCGCCGGCATCTTCGACCATGTAGAACGGGTTTTCATAGCGCATGTCGATCACGCCGGTGCCGATCTCGATCTTGCTGGTGCGCGCACCTACCGCCGCCAGCAGCGGGAAGGGCGAGGCGAGCTGCCGCGCGAAATGGTGGACGCGGAAATAGGCGCCATCCAGCCCCAGTTCCTCGGCTGCAACAGAAAGCTCGATCGACTGGGTCAGCACATCCGAAGCCGTCCGCACCTGCGAGCCACGCTCGGGCGACCAATGCCCAAAGGACAGGAATCCGATTTTCTTCATCTGGTCATTCTCCGGTTCAGGGCGGCATCAGGGCCGCCAACCCTTTGACGCAGATGTAAGTTCCCGTCATGCCGGACCCAAGTGGCATTGGCCCCGCAAGAATGCGCAAGCGTTGTGCGCTATTTCCAGCGGCGGTGGATCCAGAACCACTGATCCATGTGGCGCCGCACCAGCTGTTCCAGATCGTCGTTCAGGGCCTGCATCATCTGGGCGGGTTCGCCATGTTCCAGCGGCGCGCCGACATGGACCTTGAAGGACAGGCCGTCCGGCTGGCGAATGCCGGCAATATGAACGATCAGCGCATCATTGCGCAGCGCCAGTTCAGCCGGGGTCAGCACGGTCCGCGTTGGCAGATCAAAGAACCGCAACTCGGGCGCGTCGCCCTGGTATTGGTCGAATCCAAGCGCCATCCATCCGCCGCCGCGCAGGAAACGCAGCATGGCCGTCAGCCCGGCGCGGCCACGGGGAAAGATCGGCTCGGCGATGGCACGCATGGCGGGGATATAATGGGCGTTGAAAGCCTGGTTGTTCATCGGCCGATACAAAGCCCCCACCGGCCAGCCGCGCGCCGCCAGCGCCGCCCGCATTGCGTCGTAATTGCCGAAATGCGCGCAGGCCAGAATCACCGGGCGACCCGATTTGAAGGCGGCTTCCAGCGAGGGGACGCCGGGCCCCTCCATCGGGTTGCTTTCGCGGATGCGGCTGGTGAAGGCCTCGCCCGAATAGATCTCGGCCAGCGAGCGACCGGCATTGTCGGGAACGGCGCGCACCAGGTCCTCGACCTCGGCGGCGGTCAGGTCGGGGCGGGCAAGGGCCAGATTGTCGCGGATGCGCCGGCGCCAGCCGGCAATGGGGGCAAGCACCTGCGAGAAGAACCAGCCCACCGCCGGAATGCGACTTTCATAGGGGATCAGCCGGGCCACACCCATCACCGCAAGAAAGGCGGCATTGGCCAGGCGGTCGCGCAGGGGTGGCTTTGGTTCGGTTTCGTCACTCATGGTGCTTTTCGGGCGGCGGCCGCCTCGCGCGACCAGACATAGATACCGGCCAGAACGATAATCGCGGCGCCAAGAATGGTCCAGCCATCGGGAATCTGATCAAAGAACAACCAGCCCCAGACACCAGCCCAGATCAGCCCTGTATAGCCAAATGGCGCAATCGCACCGGCCTCGGCCAGGGCGAAGGCGCGGATCAGCATGGCCTGACTGCCGGCACCAAGCAGGCCGATCAGCAGGAAGGCCCACAGATGCTGCATCGCGATCGGTTGCCAGAAGAACGGCACCACGGCGCTGGCGATGATCGTGCCGAAAACCGTGGACCACAGCAACGAGGTGGCAGTCGAGTCCCCGCGCACCACCCGCGTCAGCACGGCGCCGGCAGCATAGGTAAAAGCCCCGATCAGCGGCAGGATGGCGGCCGGCTGAAACACGCCGACCCCCGGACGGATGATGATCAGCGCCCCGAGTAGCGCCGCCCCGATGCCAAGCGCCCGACGGATGCCGATGCTTTCACCCAGAAACAGCGCCGCGCCAAGCGTGATCAGCACCGGATTGATGTCCATGATCGCCGTCGCCTCGGCCAAGCCGATATATTGCAGCGAACTGAAGAAAAGCACGACCGAGCCGATCTGCGTCAGACAGCGCAGGAATTGCGCGCCGGGCTGGCGTGTCCGCATCAGCGAGGGCAGCCGAACATGAAAGATCACCGCAAGCAGCACCATGTTTCCGGCAAAGCGCGCCCAGACCACCTGAAACGGGTGATAATGCTGGGTCAGGTATTTTGCAGTCGCATCCATCAGCGTGAAGCTGAAAACGGCCGCCAGCAGCAGCAATATTCCCGCCGACTGGTCGCCGCCCGGCCGGCGCAGGCCCTGCATCAAAGCAAATGCCCACGGGTATTTAGACGAGAAAGAAGCCCGTTCTCGCTCGTCCAAATACCCCCGCCGGAGGCGGAATGGCGTCTCAAAGCAGCGCCTTGGCCTTTTCAACCACGGCATCAGCGGTGATGCCGAATTCCTTGTAGAGTTCGGGCGCCGGGGCCGAGGCACCGAAGCCGGTCATGCCGACAAAGTCCGACTTGCCCTCGCGCCCGCGCTCGCCCAGCAAAAGCCAGTCCCAGGGCTGGCGGACGGCTGCCTCGATGGCGATGCGGACGGTGCCGGCGGGCAGGACGCGCTTGCGATAGGCGGCGGATTGTTCGCGGAACAGCTCCATCGAGGGGACCGAGACGACGCTGGTGGGCGTGCCATCGGCTTCCAGTGCCTCGCGCGCGGCTACGGCGATCTCGACCTCGGACCCGGTGGCCATCAGCACCACCGCAGGCTTGCCGCCGCTGGCCTCTCGCAGCACATAGGCGCCCTTGGCCGACAGGTTCTCGGCGCTGTTTTCCAGACGCAGTTCCGGCAGGTTCTGGCGCGACAGGGCCAGGATCGAGGGGCGGTTCGATTGCGAAAGCGCAAGTTCCCAGGCCTCGGCGGTTTCGACCTGATCGCAGGGGCGCAGGGTCAGCGTGTTCGGTGTGGCGCGGCAGATGGCCAGGTGTTCGACCGGCTGGTGGGTCGGGCCGTCCTCGCCCAGACCGATGCTGTCATGGGTCATGACATAGATGACCGGCAGCCCCATCAGCGCCGACAGGCGCATCGCGCCACGGGCGTAATCGGTAAAGCACATGAACGTGCCGCCATAGGGGCGGAAGCCGCCATGCAGCCAGATCCCGTTCATCGCCGCCGCCATCCCATGTTCGCGGATGCCATAGTTCAGGTAACGGCCCTTGCGATCCTCGGGCGAGAAGATCCCCAGATCCTTGGTGTAGGTGTTGTTCGACCCGGTCAGGTCGGCCGAGCCGCCAAAGTTTTCCGGCATGACCGGGTTCAGCACTTCCAGCGTGTTCTCGCTGGCCTTGCGGGTGGCGATCTTGGGCTTGGCGGCGACCGCCTGTTCCTTCAGCGCGGCAACGGTGGGGGCCAGATGCGGGTTCACCTCGCCGCTGATGCGGCGGGCAAATTCGTTGCGGGCATCGGCGGCCAGCGCGTCCACGCGGGCGTTCCAGGCGGCGCGGGCCTCGGTGCCGCGGGAACCGATTGCACGCCATTCGGCGGCGATGTCACCCGGAATGACGAAGGGCGGCGCAGTCCAGCCGATCGCGATGCGGGCGGCCTCGATTTCCTCGGCGCCAAGCGGCGAGCCGTGGACCTTGTGGCTGTCGGCCTTGTTCGGTGCGCCAAAGCCGATGATCGTCTTGCAGGCGACGAAGGTGGGGCGACCGTCGCTGTTTTTCGCCTCGGTCAGGGCGCGGTCGATATCGGCGGGATCCTGGCCGTCGCAGGCCAGCACCCGCCAGCCCGAGGCCGCAAAGCGCGCCATCTGGTCGGTCTTGTCCGAAATCGAGACCCGACCGTCGATGGTGATGTTGTTATTGTCCCACAAGACGATCAGCCGGCCCAGTTCCTGCTTGCCGGCCAGGGCGATGGCTTCCTGGCTGATGCCCTCCATCAGGCAGCCATCGCCGGCGATGACCCAGGTGCGGTGATCGCAGAGATCCGCGCCAAATTCTGCGCGCATCGCCTCTTCCGCGATGGCGAAGCCGACCGAGGTGGCGATGCCCTGGCCAAGCGGGCCGGTGGTCGTCTCGATCCCCTCGGCATGGCCGTATTCGGGGTGGCCGGCGGTGATGGCGTGAAGCTGGCGGAAGTTCTTCACCTGCTCCATCGTCATCTGTTCATAGCCGGTCAGATGCAGCAGCGCGTAAAGCAGCATCGAGCCGTGGCCGGCCGACAGGATGAAACGGTCGCGGTCGAACCAATGGGGTGCCGAGGCGTCGAATTTCAGGTGCTTCTGGAACAGCACCGTGGCCACGTCCGCCAGACCCATGGGCGCGCCGGGATGGCCGGAATTTGCGGCCTGAACGGCATCCATGGCCAGCACGCGGATGGCGGCGGCAAGGTTCCAATGGGCGGGGTCGGCCTTGCGGCGGGCTTCGATATCCATGGCGGTCCTTCACGGCTGATTGGGGCTGATCGCTTTGCTGACCTGATAGGCAGGGCGGGGCGCGGTTGCAAGGCGAACCCAACACCGCAAATCCACAGCCAGGCCGAAATCGGCGCCCGCCCGCGCCGCAGGGGGCTGTCTGTGTCAGCCGGCTTCGGACCCGGCATTTGCCGCCAGCGGCCGGATGCGCAGCTTGGTGATACGGTTGTCGCGCCGGGCGACGACCTCGAACCGGTAGCCGTGGAAGGAAAACACCTGGCCCTGTTCGGGAATCGACTGTGCCATGTGGATGACCAGGCCGGCGACGGTATTGGCCTCGTCATCGGGCAGGGTCCAGTCCAGCGCGCGGTTCAGGTCGCGGATGGTCATGCCGCCCTCGACCGTATAGTCGCCGGCCGGGCTGGGGGTCAGGGTCGGGTCGGCCTCGGTATCCAGCTCGTCCGATATCTCGCCAACGATTTCTTCCAGGATGTCTTCCAGCGTGATCAGCCCACGCAGGCTGCCATATTCGTCCACGACCAGCGCAAAATGGGTCCGGCGTTTCAGAAACTCGCGCATCTGTTCGTCCAGCGGGCTGGTCTCGGGGACGAAATAGGGCTTCATCGCCACCGCCATCACGTCGAAATTCTGTACCGCCGCCGGGTCGCCGCTTTCGCGCACGGCCCGGTTGACCGCGCGCAGCAATTCCTTGGCGTGGACCACGCCCACGACATTCTCGCGTTCGTCCTTGTAGACGGGCAGGCGGGTATGGGGGCTGGCAAGCACCGCGTTCAGGATGTCGGCGGGCGGGGTGGCCGCGTCGATCATTTCGATCTCGGAGCGGTGGCGCATGATTTCCTCGTTGGTGCGGTTGCCCAGATCCAGCGCCCCCAGCAGGCGGTCGCGATCCTCTTTCTGCACCGTGCCGGATTCGGCGCCGATGGACAGCGCCCCGGCGATTTCCTCCTGGATCGAGAACATATGCGAATTGGCGTCGCTGCGCAGGCCCAGCAGCCGCAACAGGCCGCGCACGATCAGCCGCACGACGGCCACGATGGGAGACAGCAATGTTGTGACCAGGCTGATCGGCCGGGCGACGGCGGTGGCGACCTTTTCGGGGGCCGAAATGGCATAGGTTTTGGGCAGGACCTCGGAAAAGATCAGCACCAGAACCGTCATCACCAGCGTCGCCAGCGCGACGCCGCTGCTGCCCAGAAGGCGCGTGAACAGCGCCGTGGCAAGGCTGGCCGACAGGATGTTGACGACATTGTTGCCCAGAAGGATGGCCCCGATCAGGCGCTCGCTGTCCTCGGTCACGTTCAGCGCGGCTTCGGCCCCGGCATCGCCCTTGTCGGCGCGGGCGCGCAGCTTGGCCCGGCTGGACGCCGTCAGCGCCGTTTCCGAGCCCGAAAAGAAGGCCGACATCATCAGCAGCGCGACGATCGCGGCGGCGGTGATCCAGAAACCGGCATCAAGGAAAGTTGCGGCGTCGTCCATCTGTTCAGCTCGTCTTGGGGGCGCCGCCCGGATGGGCCAGCGGGTGATGGTTCAGCACCAGATCGCGCATCCGCTGATCAAGCACATGGGTATAGATCTCGGTCGTGCCCAGATCGGCATGGCCCAGAAGCATCTGGATCGCGCGCAGATCGGCGCCGCCTTCCAGAAGATGCGTGGCAAAGGCGTGGCGGATCACATGCGGGCTGACGCGGCGGGGATCCAGCCCCGCATGTGCCGCGATATCCGAGATCAGCCGGCCAAAGCTTTGGCGCGGCATGTGCCCGGCAGCACCGGGGGCCGGGAACAGCCAGCGCCCGCCCTTGCCGGCGACCAGCTTGCCAAGCGGGGTTTTCGCGTCGGCATGGTCGCGGATCGCCAGCCAGCCGACCAGCGCCGCGCGTGCCTTTTCGGTCAGCGGCACCATGCGTTCGCGCCCACCCTTGCCCTTGATCAGCAGAACCTGCGGATTGCCCCGGCAGGCTGCGGCCGGCAGGGCGACCAGTTCGCTGACGCGCATTCCGGTGGCGTAAAGCAGCTCGATCAGGCAGGCGTTGCGCGCGCGATCGGCCGGGCTGCGGCCGATACCGGGTGCGGCGTCCAGAATCGCGCCGACCTCGGCCTGGCTCAGCGTTCTGGGCAGGCGTTGGGCGCGGCCGGGGCCGCTGATGCGGATGGCGGGGTCATCCTCGCGCCAGCCTTCGTCCAGCGCGAAACGGGTAAACTGGCGGATTGCCGACAGGCGGCGGGCGCGGGTGGCGCGCGACAGGCCCTGCGCGTCGCAGAAGGACAGATAATCCTCGATTCCTTCGCGGGTCACCCGGTCCAGCCCGGTGCCGTGCCCCGCCAGCCAATCGGCAAAATCCGACAGGTCGCGGCCGTAAGCCAGCAAGGTGTTCTGCGCAGACCCGGCCTCGGCCGCCTGCGCGTCCAGAAAGGCCGAGATCGCGCGCCTGTCCCCGGTCATGTGCCGTCCATCAGCGGGGTCAGCGTCAGTTGCGCCTGCGCCAGATCGGCCTCGGCTGTCAGGCCCAGGGCGCGCAGGGTGGCCAACCCCCGCGCGGCCTGCGCCATGTCGCCATCAAGCCCGCGGTCGATCTGCGCCATCGCGATCAGCAAGGCCTCGCCGTGCCGATCAGGCCCCTGCGCCAGCGGGTCGGGTTCGCCCCCGGACAGATCGGCGGGGGCCGTGACCGGCATGCTGACCGGCAGCCCTTGCCAGGCGCGCAGCCAGCCAGCGATTTCGCCCGCCCGGTCCGGCAGGGTGGCCGGCAGGTCCGCGGCCACCAGAACGGCCAGCACATTGCACATGCCGGCGGCCGAGAACTGGTCAAAGGCGGCTTCCAGCGCCGCTGCCTGCGCGGCCGTGTCATCGGATGCCAGCGCGGCCTGCAAGGTCTGGACCGCCGCGACCCGTTCCCAGACCCCGCCCGAGGCAGCGGGCTTCTGGCTGGTATAGATTGCGATCAGGTCCGCCCTTGGCAGGTTGCCCGCACCGGCCAACCGCTCGGCTGCCTCAAGCTGGGCCTTCCAGCCGCTGTTGTTGCGCAGGTCGGAATGGGCAAAGGCCAGCGGCAGCCCGGCGGTTGGCAGGGGCTGGCCCACGGCCTCGTGCATGCGGAAATCCAGCGGAGTGACGGGCTGGGGCGGTTCCAGCACCTGACCGGCATCGACATAGCTGTCGTCAAGGAACTGCGCCAGCAGCGCCAGCCGGTCCTGAGGGATCAGGCCAAGCGTTTCAGCGCCATGGAAGGTGATGGCTGCGGCAGACCAGTCGCCCGATTGCGCCAGACAGAAGATCCGCGCACCAAAGCTGGGGGCGATGCCGGGGGTGTCGTTCATGACGGCGCAGGCGCGGCCTTCCTCGCCCGCCAGCAGCGCCACATCGAACAGCCGCCGAAAGCTTTCGGGCGAGCGTTGCCCGGAACTGGCCAGCAGCCGCGCGGCCTCGGTATTGGCGCCCATGTCCAGCAGCCGGTCGACGCGGGCCAGAAACAAGGTGCCCTGGCCAGCCTCGGCGCCCTTTGGCGGGGTCAGTTGCGCGGTCAGCACCCGGCGCAGCAGCGCGTTCATCGCCGGCAAGCGCGAGGGCGTCTGGCCGATCAGCGCGGCGAGGCGCGCGGTCTCGCTGCCGGCCCACAGATCGGCTGGCAGCCCGGCGGCGCGGGCCGAGACGGTGCCGGCACGGTCGGGATCGGCGCGATCCAGCCGGGTGACGGCAACCTTGCCGACCGCCCCGGTTTCCGCGACAGGCGGCGCACCCGGCGTCGGGCGTTGGGCATCCGCCGGTGCGCCGGCCCCCGGCCGCCAGCCCGAGCTTTCGCGCGGCGGCGACTGGATCGAGCCGGACAGCCAGTCACTTGCCGACAACGGCTGTTGGGCCGCCGCCTGCAAGGGCGGGCCGGTCACAAGGCCAAGCGCCAGCAGCGCGTGGGGCAGGCGCAGCCTAGTCACCCGGTGCCTCGCTGGTGTCTTCCTCGGTGATCGGTGCCGGCGTGGCCTCGGTTTCGGCTGCGTCCTCGGGGGCGTCCTCGGATGCGGGGGGCGTTTCCATCGAGGCGGCGGCATCGGGTGCCTCGGCTTGATCGGCAGGCGTGGCGGCCGCCGGGGCCAACTCGCCCCCCTCGACGGGGATCGAATTTCTGATCTCGCGCTGCTGGGGGGACATGTCGCCCAGATAGGCATAGCCCACCAGCGCGATCACCGCCGCCAGAACCAGAATCACGAGAAGCTTGATCAATCGCATTAAACTGCCCTTTCCTTGCCGGTCTCAAGCCGGTTCGGGTGGAATATATATGGCCTTTCGGGAAAGATCACGCCATTGAACGACATCGGATCGCAGGAGATGCGATGAAGGGGCGGGGATGGACCGGCATATCGTTCTGATCGGCATGATGGGCGCGGGCAAGACGGCCGTTGGCGGGGAACTTGCCCGCCGTCTTGGTGCGCGTTTCATTGATTCGGACAGCGAAATCGAATCCGCCGCCGCCATGACCATCGCCGAGATATTCGCCCGCGATGGCGAGGACTTCTTTCGCGCCCGCGAATCCGAGGTGTTGCGCCGGCTTCTGGCAGCCGCGCCTTCGGTGATCTCGACGGGGGGGGGCGCCTGGCTGCGGGCCGAGAATCGCGACCTGATCCGGCAGAATGGCCTGTCGGTCTGGCTGGATGTCGATCTGGAAACGCTGTGGAACCGGGTGCGGATGCGCTCGACCCGGCCGCTGTTGAAGACCGCCGATCCCAAGGGCACGCTGACCACCATGCTGGACAGCCGCCGCCCGCACTATTCCACGGCCGAACTGGTCTTTCCCGTGCGCGGTGGCGATTCGGTCGAGCAGACGGCATCGCGGCTGACCCAGGCGATCCGCGAAAAACATCCCGAACTGCTGGGGGCAAGATGACCGATCCGCGCATGACCACCGTGCATGTTCCATTGGGCGAGCGTGCCTATGACGTGCTGATCGGGCAGGGGTTGATCGGGCAGGCGGGCTTGCTGATCGCCCCGGTCCTGCACCGCCCGCGCGTGGCGATCCTGACCGATGAGACTGTGGCGGGGCTGCATCTGGCGCCGCTGCAAAAGGCCTTGCAGGCCAGCGGCATCGACAGCGCCGCACTGGCTTTGCCGGCGGGCGAGGCGACGAAGGGCTGGCCGCATCTGACGCAGGCGGTGGAATGGCTGCTGGAACAGAGGGTCGAGCGGCGCGATGTCGTGGTGGCGCTTGGCGGTGGCGTGATCGGCGATCTGGCGGGTTTCGCAGCGGCCATCCTGCGCCGCGGCGTGCGTTTCGTGCAGATCCCCACGACGTTGCTGGCGCAGGTCGACAGCAGCGTGGGCGGCAAGACCGGCATCAACAGCGCGCAGGGCAAGAACCTGATCGGCGCGTTTCATCAGCCCTCGCTGGTTCTGGCCGATATCGACGTGCTGGATACGCTGACGCCGCGCGATTTCCGCGCCGGCTATGGCGAGGTGGCCAAATATGGGCTGCTGGGTGACGCCGGTTTCTTTGAATGGCTTGAACGGCACGGCCCGGACCTGGCCGCCGACCCCGCGCTGCGGCAACAGGCCGTCGCGCATTCGGTGGCGATGAAGGCCGGGATCGTCAGCCGGGACGAAACCGAACAGGGCGAGCGTGCATTGCTGAACCTTGGCCATACCTTCGGCCATGCGCTTGAGGCCGCGACCGGCTATTCCGACCGGCTGCTGCATGGCGAGGGCGTCGCCATCGGCTGCGCGCTGGCCTTTGACCTGTCCGCGCGCATGGGCCTTTGCAGCCAAGAGGCGCCAAGCCGCGTCCTGGCGCATCTGCGCGCCATGGGCATGCCAGCGCGCCTGTCCGACATTCCCGGCGATCTGCCCGATGATGATGCGTTGATCGCGCTGATGGGGCAGGACAAGAAGGTCGTCGACGGCAAGCTGCGCTTCATCCTGGCTCGCGGCATTGGCGAGGCCTTTGTCAGTGACGACGTTCAGGTCGACATGCTGCGACGGGTTCTGGCCGAGGCACGCTGATCCTGCCAGCGTGACGACCCCGGCACGATTGTGCCAGGATCGTATTCGGTTTTCAGGCTGCCTTGGCCTCGGACAGCATCCGTTCGACCATGGCATCGGCGATCCCGGTGGTGGTTTGGCCTTCGGCATCGGCGCGGCGCAGCATCTCGGCCACGCGGCCGGCGATACCGTCCAGCCGCCCACGGCGATAGGCCTCGCCGCGGCGGTGAATCTCGCTGGCGACGCTGATGATGCCGCCGGCATTGACGACGTAATCGGGCAGATAGGCGATGCCGCGCGCCTGCAAGGCTTGTGCCATATCCGGCGTGGCCAGCTGGTTATTGGCCGCGCCGCAGACCAGCCGTGCTGTCAGTTGCGGCACGGTTTCGGCGTTCAGCACGGCACCAAGCGCGCAGGGGGCGAAGATGTCCATCTGCTGCGCGAAAACCTGATCGGGCGCGATGACCTGGGCGCCAAGGCGGGTGCGGGCATCCTCCAGCGCGGCCTGATTGATGTCGGTGACGATCAGGCTGGCCCCGGCATCATGCAGCTTTTCGGCCAGTGACAGGCCGACATGGCCCAGACCCTGCACCAGAACCCGCCTGCCGGTCAGATCGTCGCTGCCCCAGACATGTGCCGCACCGACCTTCAGGCAGCGGAATACACCCTCGGCCGTCCAGGGAGAGGGATCGCCCGAGCCGTGATCGCCGCCCGCCAGACCCACGGCAAAGCGCGTTTCCTCGGCGGCATAGGCCATGTCCTCGGGCGAGATGCCGACATCCTCGGCAGTGTAATAGCGCCCCTCCAGCGCCTGCACGGCACGGCCAAAGGCGCGCATCATTGCGGGCGTCTTGTCGCGGCGGGCGTCGCCGATGATCACCGATTTGCCGCCACCCAGACCCAGATCGGCCATGGCGTTCTTGTAGGTCATGCCGCGCGCCAGCCGGGTGACGTCGCGGATCGCCTCGGCATCGCTGCCATAGGCCCACATCCGGCACCCGCCCGCCGCCGGGCCAAGCGCGGTCGAATGGATGCAGATCAGCGCCCGCAGCCTTGCATCGGCATCCTCGGCCAGAACCAGACGTTCATATCCGGGCTGCTGCAATTCGGTCAGTTTCAAGGTCATGGCACGCGCCTCCCTGCGCGGCGCCTGTGGGGCAGGCGCGGTTCAGCTGGCAGAAATGCGGCGTTTCCCGAATATTGCAAGCCTAGCATCCTTTGGAAAGCTGGCGGGTCCGGGCGGATATTTTCCGGGCCGCGAAAGATTGTTGCGCGCAATTTTCGGCAACCCGGTCGTGCCGCAGCTGGTGGCCGGGCCGTTACCAGGCGGATGTGATTCGCGCAGCCGTGGCCACCAAAATGAAAGACGCCGCGCCCCGGCCGGGGCACGGCGCCGGTCTGAGGGGCTGCGATAAGCGCCTTAGAACGGAATTTCGTCGTCGTAATCCGACCGGCCGCCGCCGCCACTGCTGCTGCTGCCACCGCTGCCACCGCCCGAGGGGCCGTCGCCATAGCCGCCCTGGTCGCCATAGCTGCCGCCGCCGCGGCTGCCGCCACCGCCACCGCCACCCATGCCACCGCCGCCTTCGCCGCGACCGTCCAGCATCTGCAAGGTGCCGTTGAAGCCGCGCAACACAACCTCGGTCGTATAGCGTTCCTGACCCGACTGGTCCTGCCATTTGCGGGTTTCCAACTGGCCCTCGACATAGACCTTGCTGCCCTTTTTCAGGAACCGCTCGACCACGTTGACCAGCCCTTCGGACATGACCGCGACCGAATGCCATTCGGTCTTTTCGCGCCGCTCGCCGGTGTTGCGGTCCTTCCACTGTTCCGAGGTCGCAATGCGCAGATTGGCCACCTTGCCGCCGTTCTGGAAGGTGCGGATTTCGGGGTCACGGCCCAGATTGCCGATCAGAATGACCTTGTTGACGCTACCTGCCATGTTTGCCTCGTTCGCCTCGTATTCCTTGAATGTCGCGCAGGTCTAACCCGTGCCGGCAGTGCCGGGCAAGGAAGAAAGATAGGCGGGTTCTTGCCGATGGTGGGGGCCGGCGGCGGGGTGATTTTGGACTGGCTGGCCCGAACCGGGGGCTTCATGTATAGTTTCCGAAAAAGCTGAGGGCGGTGGACATATGAAAATCCAGAAACTCGCGCATGCGGCGGCAGTGGTCGCGCTTGGCGCAATGGTCGCCGTGCCGGTCGCAGGGCCCGCGCAGGCCGAGGGATTGCGGCTTAGCGGATCGTCGTCGAAATCGCGGGCAGAACAATTCGCGCGCCAGACCCGGCTGATGGATTCCCGGCTGGCCGGGCAGTATCAGCAATCGGCGCGGTTGCAGCCCGGTGCGAACAACAAGTCGGTCGTCACGATCGAACTGTCGCCGAATATCCCCGCCTATCGCGGCAAACGGACCACCTATCTGCCCCATGCGCAGGCGGCGGCGCGCAAATACGGCATTCCTGAAAACCTGTTCCTGAGGCTGGTTCAGCAGGAATCGGGCTGGAACCCGTCTGCCCGGTCGCACAAGGGCGCGATGGGGCTGGCGCAGCTGATGCCGGGAACCGCAGCCAAGCTGGGAGTCAACCCGCGTGATCCGGTGCAGAACCTGGAAGGCGGGGCGCGCTATCTGCGGATGATGTATAATCAGTTTGGCGACTGGCGGCTGGCGCTGGCGGCTTATAATGCCGGCCCCGGTGCGGTGGCCAAATATCGCGGCATCCCCCCCTATCGCGAGACCCGCAATTATGTGCGCATCATCGCCGGCGGCTGATCCCTTCGTTCGCCGGTCATGATCCGACCGTAAAGGCGCCGTCGATTGACCGGCGCCTTTTTTCATGCGACATCATCCGCCATCTTCGGCGCAGCCCGCGCCGGACCAACCCCGAGGCTTTGTGTCTGAGCTTGTCTGAATCACCGGCCCTGTGACCTGACAGGGCAATCCCGACCCCGGCCGCGACTATAACCGCGCCGCCGGTCGCGTTGCATTCAGACGAAAGACCGACAGATGAATATCTCGAAACGGGAACAGCGCGTGCTGCACGTGCTGGCGCAGGGTGGCTGTATCCGGCATCTGCGTGAAGATGACCGCAGCCGCAGGATTACCGGCATCCTGTGCATGACCCGCGATGGCGCCTTGCTGGCCGATTGCGATCTGGACCTGTTCGGCCAGTTGCGCTCGCGCAGGCTGATCGGATCGCTGAACGGCGAGCCATATCGCATCACGCGCAAGGGCCGGCTGGCGGTCAGGGCCCAGGCCGATAACCGCTAGTCTGTGCTATCGCGATGCGCCTTGTGATCGGGCTGATCCGGGCGCATCGCTCCCATCCCGCGCAGCACCTCGTTCGGGATCCGATACAGGCGGATGACGGCAGGCCAGTCGCGCAGCCCGGCGGCTTCGCGCTGGACCATGAACTCCCACGCGCGGCGGCGGGCCTCTGCCAGCGCCAGCGGCCGGGCGGCCGGATCAGCCTGGTCCAGGCTCTGCAAGGCGGCTTCCATCCGGCGCGCGCCGTGACCCAGGGCCGAGGCTCGTTCGGCCTGAAACTCGTCTTCCAGCAGGTTATCGCGGTGACGGGCCATGGCAGTGGCCCATTCTATGCGTGGCAGGATTGTCGACATTGCGGGCGATCCTTTGGGCGTGGCCCCGATCATATCCCGCCAGCCCACCACGGCAAGCGGCACCCGCCGGCGTGGCCCGAGAAGGGCGGAGGCAGACCGAAGCCTGCCAGCCTAGACCTCTTCGATGCGCAGCTCGACCGGTTCGCCGGTCAGAACGCCGGTGCGGGGCAGGGCCTCGATCGCATGGTCGATGGCATCAGGGGTGGTCTTGTGGGTGACGATCAGCACCGGGACGCGGTCATCATCGGCATGGCCATATTGGCGCATCCGGTCGATCGAGATGCCGCTGTCGCCCAGAACCGCCGCCACCTTGGCCAGCGCGCCGGGTTTGTCCTGCAATTCCATCCGCATGTAATAGGCGGCGGGAACGGCAGTGCGGGCGGGCTGGGCATCGCGCAGCGTGCTCGCCGGCTGGCCAAAGACCGGCAGGCGCACGCCGCGGGCGACCTCGACGATGTCGGACATGACGGCGCTGGCGGTCGGGCCTTCGCCGGCCCCCGCGCCACGCAGCACGATCTGGCCGACGCTGTCGCCCTCGACCACGACCATATTGGTGCCGCCCTGCAATTGCCCCAAGGGGCTGTCGGCCGGCACGAGGCAGGGCGACATGCGCTGTTCCAGCCCACGCGCCGTCATCTGCGCCACCCCCAGAAGCTTGATCTTGTAGCCCATGTCAGCCGCGCGGCGGATATCGTCGATGCTGACGCGCTCGATCCCCTCGATCTCGACGCCGTTGAAATCGACCTTGGTGCCGAAGGCGATCGAGGACAGGATGGCAAGCTTGTGGCTGGCGTCGATACCGCCCACATCAAGGGTCGGGTCGGCCTCCAGATAGCCCAGTTGGCGGGCTTCCTCGAACACGGTTTCATAGGGCAGACCGGCGCTTTCCATCCGCGTCAGGATATAGTTGCAGGTGCCGTTCATCACGCCCATGACGCGGTTGATGCCATTGCCGGCCAGCGATTCCGTCATCGTCTTGATGACCGGGATGCCGCCCGCCACCGCGGCTTCAAAGCGGATAACCCGGCCCAGGCTTTCGGCCAGCGCCGCCAGTTCCTGCCCATGCACGGCCAGCAGCGCCTTGTTGGCGGTGACCACGTCCTTGCCGGCGCGCAGTGCGGCCTCGATGCTGTCGCGGGCGATGCCGCTTTCGCCGCCGATCAACTCGACATAGACATCCACGTCCCCGCGCGTGGCCAGCGCCATCGCGTCGGTTTCCCAGGCATAGCCCGACAGATCCGCGTCGCGGTTCTTCATCCGGTCACGGGCCGAAACCGCGGTAATGGCAATGGGCCGGCCCGAGCGTGCGGCCAGCAGATCGACATGTTTCTGCACGATCTTGACCACGCCGGTCCCGACCGTGCCGAGCCCGGCAATGCCAAGGCGAAGGGGCGCTGACATGATGTCCCTCTTGTTGCGTAACGCAGGGGTGTTAGCGCGACAGGGCCGGCGTTGCAACGCGCTTTGGCCAGGTCACAGCCAGCGCCGCACCCGGTTTGCATAGGCTGCAAACCCTGCGGGAAAGGCGGTTGCCAGCCGGGCTTCCTCGGGGGCGATGAAGCGGCGATTGATGATGGCCACGAAGACCGGGATCAGAACCAGCGCCGGCAGGGCGCGAAACGCCAGGCAAAGACCCGTCAGCAGCGCAGCATCGGCCAGATAGATCGGGTTGCGGGACCAGCGAAAAGGGCCATCGGTAATCAGCGCCGATGGCTGGCCGAACGGGTTGGGCGAGGTCTTGGACCGGTGGAAATGGACCATCGCCCAGATCATGATGACCAATGCGGCCAGAGCGATCAGCCAGCCGACGCTCGCCAGCCAGGCCGTGCCCAAGGGCAGCACCCTGCCGGTGATCCAGATCGCCAGCGCGAATCCCAAGGCCCAGGATTGCGGGTAATCGGGTGTAAGCGGCCAGTTCTTCACCTTGGTGCCTCGGTATTGTCCAGGTTGGCATCGTCCCACCCGGCCCATTCGCCGTCGATCCCCGTGGCCCGCATGACGCTGACCACCCTGCGCGCAGTCCCGAGCGTGTCGGCATGGATCGTCAATACATCGTCGGGGCTCATGTCGTCAGGGTAATGCTCGCCTTTGGTGTTGATAAAGGTCGGGTGCCAATACCCCGGTTCGCGTCCCTTGCGCCACGAGGCGTGGCACAGCAGATTGCGCAGTGGCCGGATACGATACAGCTCATCCGCTAGAATATGCCGGTCGGCAACTTCGGCCTGCTTCATCGCAGCAACAAAGCTGTCGATCAGCGTGCCAAGCGTGTCATCGGCGATATCCTCCATCCGGCGCAGCCATTTCCGCATTGCCTTTTCCGACACATCCTGACCCAGCCCCTTGCGGGTCAGCGAAAAGATCGCGCGTTTCAGCGCCTCTTCCAGAAAGCCGAAACCCGATACGGCATGGCCGATGGCGGTGGCCATGTCATCGGACAGGCGGTCGGGTGCGCGTGGTATCGTCATGGTCCGGTTCTAGCGGGGAAAAAGGGGGCTGTCTGCCCCCTCTTGGCCATTCGGCCAATTCACCCCCGAGGATATTTTCGGCACGGGTGAAATCAGGTCTCAGGCCATCATTCGTGCCGAAATATCCCACGGGGGTCTGGGGGTGTGAAACCCCCAGCCATCGCGGGACGCAGGATCAGGCGGCGCGGGTTTCGCGAATCAGGCGCAGGATATCGGCGGCGGCGGCGGGGATGTTGGTGCCGGGGCCGAAGATCGCCTTGACGCCTGCCTGTTTCAGGAAGTCGTAATCCTGCTGGGGAATGACGCCGCCGCAGATGACCAGAACCTGACCCGCGCCCTGTGCCTTCAGCGCCTCGATCAGCTTGGGCGCAAGGGTCTTGTGGCCGGCCGCCTGGCTGCTGATGCCGATCACATGGACGTCATTGTCCACCGCGTCCTGCGCGGCTTCTTCCGGGGTCTGGAACAGGGGGCCGACATCGACGTCGAACCCGATATCGGCGAATGCGGTGGCGATGACCTTGGCGCCCCGGTCATGGCCGTCCTGGCCCATCTTCACCACCAGCATGCGCGGGCGGCGGCCTTCCTCCTCGGCGAATTTGTCGACATCGCGCTGGATGGCGGCAAAGCCCTCGTCGCCCTCGTAGGCAGCGCCATAGACCCCGGCCAGCATCTTGACCTCGGCGCGGTGGCGGCCGAACACTTTTTCCATAGCCATGCTGATTTCTCCGACTGATGCGCGGGCGCGGGCGGCCTCGACGGCCGCTTCCAGCAGGTTGCCGCCGTCCTTGGCGCGGCGGGTGACTTCGTCCAGCGCCGCCTGGGTGGCGGCCTCGTCACGGCTGGCGCGGATGGATTGCAGCCGGGCGATCTGGGAATCGCGGACCTTCATATTGTCGATATCGAGGATATCCAGCGGGTCCTCGCGGTCCTTGCGGTATTTGTTGACGCCGACGATGACCTCGGTGCCCCGGTCGATCATGGCCTGACGGCGGGCGGCGGTTTCCTCGATCCTGAGCTTGGGCATGCCAGAGGCCACGGCCTTGGTCATGCCGCCCAGTTCCTCGACTTCTTCGATCAGGGCCCAGGCCTTTTCGGCCAGTTCGGCGGTCAGGCTTTCGATGTAATAGCTGCCGGCCAGCGGATCGACGACATGGGTGATGCCGGTTTCCTCTTGCAGGATCAGCTGGGTGTTCCGTGCTATCCGGGCCGAGAAATCGGTGGGCAGGGCGATGGCCTCGTCCAGCGCATTGGTGTGCAGCGATTGCGTGCCGCCAAGGGCTGCCGACATCGCCTCATAGGCCGTGCGGACGACGTTGTTATAGGGGTCCTGTTCCTGCAAGCTGACGCCCGAGGTCTGGCAATGGGTGCGCAGCATCAGCGAGCTTTGCTTTTTCGCGCCAAATTCCGACATGATCCGGTGCCACAGCAGGCGGGCGGCGCGCAGCTTGGCGATTTCCATGAAGAAATTCATGCCGATGGCGAAGAAGAACGAAAGCCGCCCGGCAAAGGCATCCACATCCATGCCCGCCGCGATGGCCGCGCGCACATATTCGCGCCCGTCGGCCAGCGTATAGGCCAGTTCCTGCACCAGGTTCGCGCCCGCTTCCTGCATGTGATAGCCGGAAATCGAGATCGAGTTGAACCTGGGCATCTCATTGCTGGTATATTCAATGATATCCGCGATGATCCGCATCGAGGGTTCGGGCGGATAGACATAGGTGTTCCGCACCATGAACTCTTTCAGAATGTCGTTCTGGATGGTGCCCGACAGGACCGAGCGATCATGCCCCTGTTCCTCGCCCGCGACGATGAAATTCGCCAGAATCGGGATGACTGCGCCGTTCATGGTCATGCTGACGCTGACCTTGTCCAGCGGGATGCCATCGAACAGGATCTTCATGTCCTCGACGCTGTCGATCGCCACGCCCGCCTTGCCCACATCGCCCTCGACACGCGGGTGGTCGCTGTCATAGCCGCGATGGGTGGCCAGATCGAAGGCCACCGAAACGCCCTGCTGCCCGGCAGCAAGGTTGCGGCGATAGAAGGCGTTGGATTCTTCGGCGGTGGAAAAGCCCGCATATTGGCGGATGGTCCAGGGGCGGCCGGCATACATCGTTGCGCGAGGGCCTCGGGTGAAAGGCGCCAGCCCTGGCAGGCTGTTCATATGGTCCAGCTCGTCGGTATCTTCGGCCGTATACAACGGCTTGACGGTGATGCCTTCCAGCGTGTCCCAGTTCAGGCTGTCGGGCGATTTGCCGCGCAATTCCTTTTCAGCCAGCTTCTGCCAGTCGGCCAATGTAGGCTTTGATGTGTCGGTCATGTGCGTTCCGTCCTTTCGTCGCGGCGCGTCTGCCCTATATTCCAAAGGGGAAAGAGGTGCCGATGTATCTGAAACCCGTTCTGTTCGTGATGCTTCTGGCCGCTATGGGGCCGGGGAAAACCGCTGCGCCGCCCGAGGTCGCGCCCGTGCCCGAGTCCGTGCCCGAGCCCGCGCCAGCCGAGGTCGTGGCCGAGCCTGCCACCCCTGAACCGCCGCAACTGGTCGTGCTGGCGGGCGGCGATGCCGATCCGGCGCAGTTCATGTGGCAGCAGCGGCCGGTCGTGGTGTTCGCTGACAGCCCGCAGGATCCGGCCTTTACCGAGCAGATGAATGCCCTGACCCGCGAACCGGCGGGACTGATCCAGCGCGACGTGGTGGTGATCACCGATACCGACCCGGCCAATCCCAGCAGCTGGCGCAGCACCCTGCATCCGCGTGGTTTCTCGCTGGTGCTGCTGGACAAGGACGGGCAGGTCAAGCTGCGCAAGCCGATCCCGTGGAGCGCGCGGGAAATCAACCGGGCCATCGACAAGTTTCCGCTGCGCCGGCAGGAAATCGGCCGGGCAGGGGTGCTGCCCTAGACCGCGCGCAGGCGTTGCGTTGATCAGTCGTGTCTGATGCGAAATGTTGTGGAATTGCGCGACGCGGCTTATATTGTGGGTAACGGGCGGCATGATCGCCGTTGTGACAGAGGATCGGGCCATGGCAAATCCAAGCAATGACAAGCTTGCCACCCAGGATGCCCGTGCCCGTGCAGGGCGCGACGCGCGTGAGACGCGCGAAATGTCCGATGCCGCGCGCCAGCCGCTGAAACCCGTGCGCCGGCGCCGGGCCAATGATATCACCAGTGCCATCGGTCTGACGCCCATCACAGGTCTCTCGGGTCCGAAGATCGCCTATTAGGCGTATCCGCCACCAGATCGCCCTCGACCTCCCGCCGGCGTCGCGTCAGCATGGCCGCGACCTCTGAGGCACCGCCTTTCAGGCTGGCGGTCAACACCTCCATCGCATCAAGGCCCGTTTCCAGCGTTTCCTCGTTCAGCGTCAGATAGTCGCGGAACATATCGGCCGCGCGGCGGGGGTAATCCTTGGCATTGCTGCGGATGTCCTGCGCCAGTGCGGCGCGAACAGCCAGCAGCCGATAATATCGCACGACGGGGTCGATGGCCCATTCGGGCAGCATGTGAACCTCTTCCACGATGGCGCGGAAGATGCGGTCATTGGCGTCATGGGGAAGGATCGGCAGGTAATCATCGTCTGTGATCTGCGACAACGTCTGCAAGCCGCCGGCATCGCGCTGGCCTTCCAGCGCGACGACATGGGCGCGGATCTCGGCCAGCAGGGCGCGCTGGATGTCGTTGATGCGTTCGACGCGCAACAGCTTGTCGCGGCGGCGTGACAGCGCATGTGTCCAGAACCACCCGGCCGCGACCACGCCACCGCCGACAAGCGCGGTGACAAGGGACGCGATGACCCGGTCGTTCAGAAGCAGAAGCTGCCAGTCCATCGGACCTATTCAAACTCCATGATCACATCATCGACCTTCAGGCTTTGGCCCGGCTCGGCGCTGACCGACTTGACAACGCCCTTTCTTTCGGCGCGCAGGATGTTTTCCATCTTCATCGCCTCGACCGTGGCCAGCGCCTGCCCCTCCTGCACCTCGTCGCCTGCGGCAACGTTGATCTTCACGATCAGGCCCGGCATCGGACAAAGCAGGAATTTCGAGGTGTCGGGCGCCTCTTTCACCGGCATCAGCCGCGCCATTTCGGCGGCATGGGGGCGGCGGATATAGACCTTGAGGTCGGCGCCGCGCGTGCGCAGCCGGTAACCGGCGGGGATGCGGTCGACCTTCAGCACCAGTGGCGTGCCATCAACCATCAGCCGCGCCAGCGATTGCCCCGGCCGCCAGTCGCTTTCGACGCGGTAGGCATGGCCGTCGATGGTGACGGTCGAGCCGTCGCGGTCGGCCTCGATAGAGACGGGCAGGTCGTGGTCGCCGATAAACACCACCCAATGCTTGCCCACGCGGCGTTCGTGATTGCCAAGCGTGCCGGTGATGCGGGTGCGGCGGATCTCGGCCACGCGATGCATGGCAGCGGCGGCGGCCGCGATGCGGCGGATATCCTCATCGCCCGGTTCCACGCCGGTAAATCCGTCCGGGTATTCCTCGGCGATGAAGGCCGTGGTGATGTCGCCCGAGACAAAACGCGGGTGATCCATCACCGCTGACAGGAAGGGCAGGTTATGGCCGATTCCCTCGACCTCGAACCCGTCCAGTGCCACGCGCATCGCCTCGATGGCCTCGGCGCGCGTCGGCGCCCAGGTGCAGAGTTTCGCAATCATCGGGTCATAGAACATGCTGATCTCGCCGCCCTCATAGACGCCGGTATCGTTGCGCACGGCGACGGCGCTGTCGCCGCCTTCGTTGTCATTGACCCAGTTGCCGGCCGTCAGCAGCGGCCCGGCGGCAACCTCGGCAGGCGGGCGGTAACGGGTCAACCGGCCAATCGAGGGCAGGAAGTTGCGATAGGGATCCTCGGCGTAAAGGCGGCTTTCCATCGCCCAACCGTTGATCTTCAGATCGGATTGCTTGAAGGGCAGGCGCTCGCCATCGGCGACGCGGATCATCTGTTCCACCAGATCGACGCCGGTGATCAGTTCGGTCACCGGATGTTCCACCTGCAATCGGGTGTTCATTTCGAGGAAATAGAAATTCCGCTGCCCGTCGACGATGAATTCCACCGTGCCGGCGCTGGAATAGCCCACGGCCTTGGCCAAGGCGACGGCCTGTTCGCCCATGGCCTTGCGCGTCGCCTCATCCAGGAAGGGCGAGGGCGCCTCTTCGATGACCTTCTGGTTGCGACGCTGGATCGAGCATTCGCGTTCGTGCAGATAGACGGCATTGCCGTGCTTGTCGGCCAGCACCTGAATTTCAATATGGCGCGGCTGCGTCACGAATTTCTCGATAAAGATGCGGTCGTCGCCAAAGCTGTTCGCCGCCTCGTTCTTCGAGGATTCAAAGCCTTCGCGCGCCTCTTGGTCGTTCCAGGCGATGCGCATGCCCTTGCCGCCGCCACCGGCGCTGGCCTTGATCATCACCGGATAGCCGATTTCATTGGAAATCTTCACCGCCTCATCGGCATCGGCGATCAGGCCCATATAGCCGGGAACGGTCGAAACCCCGGCTTCCTGCGCGATCTTCTTACTGGTGATCTTGTCACCCATCGCCTCGATCGCGGGCGAGGGCGGGCCGATGAAGGCGACGCCTGCGGCCTCCAGCGCCTCGGCGAATTTCATGTTTTCCGACAGGAAGCCGTAACCGGGATGCACAGCCTCGGCGCCGGTCTGGCGGATCGCCTCCATGATCTTGTCGATCACGATATAGGACTGGTTGGCGGGCGAGGGGCCGATATGGACGGCCTCGTCTGCCATCTTCACATGCAGCGCGTTGCGGTCGGCATCGGAATAGACAGCCACGGTCTTGATGCCCATCTTGCGGGCGGTCTTGATGACGCGGCAGGCGATCTCGCCCCGGTTGGCGATCAGGATTTTCTTGAACATGGCTGTCCCTGCGGGTGGAAAAGAAAAACGCCGCCCCCGCCAGATGCGGGAACGGCGTCAAAGATGGATGCTGCGATGGCCGGCTGGCCGCGCAGGATCAGGCTTGCGTTACTGGCACAGGCGAACGTCGTCGCACAGCGCGCCGCCGGCAGCGCCGATGGCTGCGGCCTTGTAGTAATCGCTTTCCTCACGGCCGCCGACATGGGCAGCGGTCGCGCCGACTGCGGCACCGATGATGGCGCGGTCGGTATCGGTCGGGTTGATGCCCTGGGTGCAGCCGGCGACGGCGAAACCAAGAGCGGCAATGACCGCAAATGTCGCGGATTTACGCATGGAAGAAATCCTTCAGTTATCACGAAAGACGGGCGGACGCCGCGCCTTGACCGGATCGCAACACGCGGGCTGGCGAGCGGTTCCGCCTGCCCGCGATCACGCTTCTGTGGATCAGTAGCCCGAGGCGCAGACGCGTGCGTCGTCGCATAGCGCACCGGCAGCAGCGCCCAGTGCGGCGCCCGAAGCGATGTCTTCGTCCAGGGCCTTGGCGATGACGGCACCGGCAACGGCGCCACCGGCAGCGCGCTGCGCGTCAGGCGACAGGCCGGTCTGGTAGCCCTGGGCGCAAGCCGACAGCGTGGCCGCGACAAGAACGGCGCCCGAAAGGCGGAAGAAGGTTGAAATCTGCATATGTCTCTGCCTGTAATTGAGACCCGGTTGTGGGTCGGTTGTAGATATTGGCTGAATATTGCACGGGCAGAGGCGGCGTCAAACTGACAAGCATGTGACGAATCGAGGATAGGCAGCAATTTGCGCATCAGCGATCGCTCTCGTCATCGTTATCCCAGTCGTCATCCTGCCAGTCGTCCTGATCCGCACCCTGCTTGAACAATTGCGGAAAAGAGGCCTCGGCCACAGCCATATCGACCCGCAGAAGCTGGTCGTAATCGGTCGGGTCCAGTTGCCCGACTGCAACAACCTCGCGCCCGATCAGCCAGGACAGGCGACCCGCATCCAGGTTTCCGCGTTGAAACTCTTCGGCGCCGAAATGTTCGATCAGCGCGGCCAGAAAACCCTCGTCCGCGCGGCGATCCGGGGCCCTGCGGTCGCGAAAGCGTTCGCGCCGGACCAGCGGCGTTGCGCCCTTCTTGTTGACGGCGCGGCGAATGGTGAACTGGAAATCGGTGCCCGGCAGGCGACCCGGAAAGCCGCGATGTTTCAGCATGGCGCACCCCCGGCCAGGCGGGCGGGGCGGGGCGGAAGGATGCGCGGGCGACCGGTCAGCCCCCCGCGCGTGGCGACCTTAGTTGGCGCCGTATTTGCCCTGGTAGACGGGTTCCTGGGTGACCGGAACGACCGGATCGGTAACCATGACATCGGGCTGCTGCTGGGCACATGCGGCCACGACACCAACCAGCACCAGCGCGAAGGCGATCTTTTTCGACATATCTGCAAGCTCCTGTAAAGCGGACCGATTTCGGCCCGGCTGCTCGGGTTTGAACCGGTGTCTTCATGCACCGGACGCCCCATGATAGCCGCGCCCGATCCGCCGTTACAGCGGTGCAAGGGGCGGTCTGGCAGATGCGCGGCCCCCTGTGGCGGCGCTGCATCAATCACGAAGTCGTGCAAAAGCAGCATGATAGCCCCCTTACAGTGGAATGTTGTCGTGCTTCTTCCAGGGGTTTGCCAGCTTCTTGCCGCGAAGGCTGGCAAAGGCCCGCGCCACCCGCCGGCGGGTGGAATGCGGCTGGATCACCTCGTCGATAAAGCCCTTTTCGGCGGCGACGAAAGGATTGGCAAAGCGGTCCTCGTAATCCTTGGTCCGGGCTGCGATCTTTTCAGCATCGCCCAATTCGCTGCGATACAGGATCTCGACCGCGCCCTTGGCGCCCATCACCGCGATTTCCGCCGTGGGCCAGGCATAGTTGAAATCGCCGCGCAGATGCTTCGAGGCCATAACGTCATAGGCCCCGCCATAGGCCTTGCGGGTGATCACCGTGACCTTCGGCACCGTCGCTTCGCCATAGGCGAACAGCAGTTTCGCGCCATGCTTGATGACGCCGCCGTATTCCTGCCCCGTGCCCGGCAGGAAGCCCGGCACATCCACCAGCGTCAGGATCGGGATTTCAAAGGCATCGCAGAAACGCACGAACCGCGCGGCCTTGCGGCTGCTGTCAATGTCAAGGCAGCCCGCCAGCACCATCGGCTGGTTGGCGACGACCCCAACGGTCTGGCCCTCGATGCGGATGAAGCCGGTGATGATATTGGCGGCATAATCCTTCTGGATCTCGTAGAAATCGCCCTCGTCGGCGACCTTTGCGATCAGTTCCTTCATGTCATAGGGCGTGTTCGGATTGTCGGGGATCAGCGTGTCCAGGCTGTGTTCAACCCGCGCCACATCGTCAAAGAAGGGCCGGGTCGGGGCCTTTTCGCGATTGTTCAGCGGCAGGAAGTCGAACAGCCGGCGGATTTCCGACAGCGCCTCGACATCGTTTTCGAACGCCCCATCCGCAACCGAGCTTTTCTTGGTATGGGTCGAGGCGCCGCCAAGCTGCTCGGCGGTGACCACCTCGTTCGTCACCGTCTTGACCACATCCGGGCCGGTCACGAACATATAGCTGGTATCCTTCACCATGAAGATGAAGTCGGTCATGGCCGGGCTGTAGACCGCGCCGCCCGCGCAAGGCCCCATGATCAGCGAAATCTGCGGCACCACGCCGGATGCCATGATGTTGCGCTGGAACACCTCGGCATAGCCCGCCAGGCTGGCCACGCCTTCCTGAATCCGCGCGCCGCCGGAATCGTTGATGCCGATGACGGGCGCGCCATTCTGCATCGCCATGTCCATGATCTTGCAGATCTTCTGGGCATGGGTTTCCGACAGGCTGCCGCCAAACACGGTGAAATCCTGCGAAAAGACATAGACCATCCGGCCGTTGATCGTGCCCCATCCGGTGACGACCCCGTCGCCATAGGGCCGGTCGTCCTGCATCCCGAAATCGGTGCTGCGATGGGCGACGAACATGTCGAATTCTTCAAAGCTGCCTTCGTCAAGCAGCAGGTCGACACGTTCGCGTGCCGTCAGCTTGCCTCGGGCATGCTGGGCGTCGATGCGGCGCTGTCCGCCGCCAAGCCGGGCCTGATCGCGGCGGCGCTCAAGCTCTGACAGGATGTCTTTCATGGCTGAACCTCCCGGTGAAGTTGCGGGAAAATACGGTCATAAGCCGCGCGTGAAAAGCGAAATACGGAATATTTGCAAATCCCATCGCGAAGAGAATCTGCAAACTGCATAATTGCAAATATGATCCCGACTTGCGTGACGGTCGACGGCCACGATAGCCTGGTTCCAGAAGCTTGCCGCAGATCGTGGGGGCGGGGTTTCCTGAAGGGGCTTTGGGGAAATGCTGGTGAATGAAAACTCGGCCTGGCTGTGGCGGCGCGAGGGGCGCGAGGACGTGGCCATCTCGCATAACAAATGGGCCGGGACGCCTGACACACAGGATGTCCCGCGACTTGTGCCTGTGTTGCAGCAGTTGGATGCGCTGGTCGCAACCGCGCGGGATGCACTGGCCGAGCGTAAATATGCGATCTGGGCAGAGGCCTGGCGATACGACTATGAGCCATTGCTGACCGCGCGGGAATTTGCCGCCCGTTTCGTGTTCGAAGGTATCGGCTATCCCGATGCACAATCGCTGCACAGCCATTTCTCACTGGCCTTTGATGATGATGGCCTTTTTGCCGGGCACGGCTTTTTCGTCAGATTCACGTTAAGCGGCGAACTGGAGGATGTCGAAATGTTCGGCTGACTGATCCATCGGCGCCGGTCGGGCAAAGGATCGGCGGCGTCTTGACGGCGGGCCAATCATTCAGCAAAGCGATAGCCATGGGATTGCAGATTGATCTTGGGGCCATTCAGGCCAATTGGCGGGCGCTTGCGGATCGCTCGGGCGCGGCGCGTGCGGCTGCGGTGGTCAAGGCCAATGCCTATGGCCTTGGTGCCGAACGGGTTGCGCCCGCGTTATACGACGCCGGCGCGCGCGATTTCTTTGTCGCGTTGGCAGCTGAGGGGCAGGCGATCCGCCCGCATCTGGCCGATGATGCGCAGGTTTTCGTGCTGTCGGGCCATATGGACGGCGCCGATCTGGCCGGTCTGGTGCCGGTGCTGAACAGCCCGCAGCAGTTTTTCCGCGACCGGGCGATCCGCCCCGGCCGCCCCTTTGCGATTCAGCTGGATACCGGCATGAACCGCCTGGGGATGGAGCCCGCCCAATGGGCCGCCATCCGCGACGAGGCGCTGGCGGCGGGGCCGGTGCTGATCATGTCGCATCTGGCCTGCGCGGATGAACCCGATCATCCGGCGAATGCCGCCCAGCTGACCGCCTTCCACCAGATGACGGATGGCTGCGGCGTGCCGCGTTCGCTGGCGGCGACGGGGGGCATCCTGCTGGGGCCGGATTATCATTTCGACCTGACCCGGCCGGGGGTGGGCCTGTATGGCGGGCTGCCCTTTGCCGACGCGCAGCCGGTGTTGCGCCTGTCGCTGCCTGTGATCCAGACCCGCGATGTGCTGCCTGGCGAATTTGTGGGTTATGGCGCCGCCTGGGTGGCGGAATCGCCGCGCCGCATCGCCACGGTCGCGGCGGGCTATGCCGACGGGCTGCATCGGGCGATGTCAGGTCGCGGGGCCAGCCTCTATGCGGCAGGCACGGCCTGCCCGATCGTGGGCCGGGTGTCGATGGACCTGATCACCGTCGATGTGACCGCCCTGGCCGAGGTGCCTGCGGCGCTGGACATCATCTGCCCGGCGCAGAAGATCGACGACCTGGCTGCCCGCGCCGGCACCATCGGATATGAGATCCTGACCTCGCTTGGCCGGCGCTACGAACGGACCTATCTGTGAACCCAGTCAGGCTGACCGGGCGCGCGGCCCTGCGGCTGACGCGGGGCATTGGGGCGGTGACGCTGTTCACGGCGCAGGGCTTGTTCGGGCTGCGGTCCTTTTATCTGCGCGCCTTCGTGACGCAGCTGTTGCAGATCGGCTGGCTGTCGCTGCCCGTGGTGGGGCTGACGGCGCTGTTCACAGGCGCGGCGCTGGCCTTGCAGATCCACTCGGGCGGGGCGCGGTTTCAGGCCGGCGATGTGGTGCCGGCCATCGTGGCCATCGGCATGGTGCGCGAGCTTGGGCCGGTGCTGGGCGGGCTGATGGTCGCTGCGCGCGTGGCCAGTTCCATCGCGGCCGAGATCGGCACGATGAAGGTGACCGAACAGATCGACGCGCTGGTGACGCTGTCCACCGATCCGATGCGCTGGCTGGTGACGCCGCGGCTGTGGGCGGGGCTGCTGACGGTGCCGCTGCTGGTCGGGGTGGGCGATGTCATCGGTATCATGGGCGGCTGGCTGGTCGGCACGCAATCTCTGGGCTTTACCTCGGCCGCCTATCTGTCGAACAGCTGGGCCTATCTGGAAAGCTGGGACGTGCTGTCCGGCCTGATCAAGGGCGCCGCTTTCGGGCTGATCGTCGCGGTCAGCGGATGCTGGTTTGGCATGCGCTCGGGGCGCGGGGCCGAGGGCGTGGGGCGCGCCACGAAATCCGCCGTCGTCGCGGCGGCGGTCGGCATTCTGGCGGCGAATTTCCTTCTGACCGGGGCGTTCTTCCAATGATCGAGACGCGCGGCTTGCAGAAAAGCTTTGGTGCCAAGCGGGTGCTGGACGGCGTCAGCCTGAGGGTGGGGCAGGGCGAAAGCCTCTGCGTCATCGGCCAGTCGGGAACCGGCAAGTCGGTGCTGCTGAAATGCATCCTTGGTCTGGTGGGCACCGATGCCGGGCAGGTGCTGTGGCAGGACCAGCCGCTGACCCCCACCCGCCGGCGCGCGTTCATGGCCCGCTTTGGCATGCTGTTCCAAAGCGCCGCGCTGTTCGACAGCCTGTCGGTCTGGCAGAACGTGGCTTTCCGCCTGCGCCAGCGTCTGCCCGATGCCGAGGCCCGCGCCATCGCGATCGACAAGCTGGCCCGCGTCGGTCTTGGTCCCGAGACCGCCGATCTGATGCCGGCCGAGCTGTCGGGCGGCATGGCCAAGCGAGCCGGTCTTGCCCGCGCCATCGCAGATGATCCGGCGGTGATCTTCTTTGACGAGCCGACGACCGGGCTGGACCCGATCCGCGCCCGCCGCATCAACCAGCTGATCCGGGGCATCGTGACCGAAACCGGCGCGACCGCCATCACCATCACGCATGACATGGGGTCCGTTCGCGCCATCGGCGACCGGGTCGCGCTGTTGCAGGATGGCCGCATTGCCTGGGATGGCCCCGTCGCGGCCATGGCCGAGGCCGAACCGCTGCGCGGGTTTCTGGGCCTGACCGAACAGCCGTGATCGGGGTGCGGGACGGCTGGCTGACGGTCCATTGCCGCCGCTTTGCCCGGCAGCCCCGGCAAAATCCCGCAGGGTGCTGTCCTGGGGGCCACAATCTCGGTTCAAATCCACGGCGATCCCTTGCGAAATCGCGCCGGGATTGTCACCATGATCCCATAGCCCGTTTCAGGAGTCGCTTTTGGGTCTGAACCCCACGCCCCCCGTCGCACCCGCCGCCAGCGAAACCTTGCTGGAATTTCCCGACAATCGCCTGTTGATCGACCTGTGCGGTGCGAATGACCGCCACCTTGCCCGGATCGAAGAGGCGTTGGGCGTCCATATCCTGCGCCGTGGCAATCTTCTGGCCGTCGTCGGCCCGGCCGAGGCACAGGCCGAGGCCGCACAGGTCTTGCGCGCGCTGTATGCCCGGCTGGAGCAGGGCCGCAGCGTCGAGATGGCCGAGGTCGAGGCCGCCTTGCGCATGGGGGCCGACACCGGACCCGAGACGACCCCGACCGAGCAGCTGGAGATGTTCGCCGCCGGCAATTACGAACTGCGCACTCGCAAGAAGTCGGTTGAACCCCGGACCGACGCGCAAAAAGCCTATGTCCGGGCGCTGTTCGAAAATGAACTGGCCTTCGGCATCGGCCCGGCCGGCACCGGCAAGACCTATCTGGCGGTGGCCGTGGGCGTCACCATGCTGATCAGCGGCCAGGTCGACCGCATCATCCTGTCGCGCCCGGCCGTCGAGGCGGGCGAGCGTCTGGGCTTTCTGCCCGGCGACATGAAGGAAAAGGTCGATCCCTATATGCAGCCGCTTTATGACGCGCTGAACGATTTCCTTCCCGGCAAGCAATTGCAGAAGCTGATGGAAGAAAAGCGCATCGAGATCGCGCCGCTGGCCTTCATGCGCGGGCGCACCCTGTCCAGCGCCTTTGTCGTGCTGGACGAGGCGCAGAACGCGACCAGTATGCAGATGAAGATGTTCCTGACCCGTCTTGGCGAAGGCAGCCGCATGGTGATCACCGGCGACCGCACCCAGATCGACCTGCCGCGCGGGGTCCAGTCTGGTCTGAACGATGCGGAAAATATCCTGAAGGATATCAAGGGGATCAGCTTCAGCTATTTCACCGCCAATGATGTCGTGCGGCACCCGCTGGTGGCGCGCATCATCATGGCCTATGACGCCGAGGCCGAGGCGGCACTGGCCCGTGGCGAACCCGTTGACACGCGCGGCGGCTATATCCCGCGCCGGGGGCGGACCGATGCCTGAGCCAGCCGCGCCGGCATCCGCCGACACCGTCATCGAGGACGAGCGATGGGAAACCGCCGGGCTTGAGGATCTGGCCGACCGGGCGGCGGCTGCGACGCTGAACTGGCTTGGCATGGCCCCGGCCGAGATCGTGGTCATGGGCTGCGATGACGCCCGGATCGCCGGGCTGAACGCCGATTTTCGCGGCAAGCCCCGCGCCACCAATGTGCTAAGCTGGCCAGCGGTCGAGCACCTGCCCCATGCGCCAGGTGCGCGCCCGCAATTGCCCGATACGGATGAACTGGGCGATATCGCCATCGCATTCGAGACATGCACGGCCGAGGCCGAGGCGCAGGGCAAGCCTTTTGCCGACCATGTGACGCATCTGCTGGTCCATGCGATCCTGCATCTGGCGGGCTATGATCACGAAAACGATGCCGATGCCGAAACCATGGAAGCGGCCGAGCGTTCGATCCTGTCGGGCCTGGCCATACCCGACCCCTATGTAGAGAAAGTGAAATGAGTTCCGAACCCCGACCTAGCAGCCCCCCCCTTGGCGATGAACCGGCCGGAATGGCCGATGGCGTAGGGGGGGATGGGCGTGATCTGCCTAGCCAGCGCGGTTTTCTGGGCCGTTTCTTCGGCGAAATCTTCGGCAGCGAGGATGATTCCGCCGCCCTGAAGGACGACGAGGACGACAGCCGCCCCGCTGCTCATCCGGCGCCGGGCATGGTCAATCTGCGGCGCATGCGCGTCGATGACGTCGCCATCCCCAAGGTCGAGATCGTGGCCGCGCCGATCAATGTGTCGCTGGATGATCTGGTCGACATGTTCCGCGAACACGGTTTTTCCCGCATTCCGGTCTTTCGCGGCACGCTGGACAGCCCGCTTGGGCTGATCCATCTGAAGGATCTGGCGTTGAAACACGGGTTTGGCAAGGGCGGGCGCTTTACCTTGCGGCCGATGCTGCGACCCTTGCTTTACGTGCCGCCATCCATGCCCATCGGGGTGCTGTTGCAGCAGATGCAGCAGAAGCGGATGCATATGGCGCTGGTCATCGACGAATATGGCGGGGTGGACGGGCTGGTCACGATCGAGGATCTGATCGAACAGGTCATTGGCGAGATCGAGGACGAGCATGACGAGGACGAGGGCGGGTTGTGGCAGGCCGAAAAGCCGGGTCAGTGGCTGATCCAGGCCCGCGCGCCCCTGGCCGAGGTCGAGGCCGAGACCGGGCTGCGCCTTGGCAGCGAGGATCAGGACGAGGAAATCGACACGCTTGGCGGGCTGATCTTCATGATGACCGGCCGCATTCCGCTGCGCGGCGAGGTGATCGGCCATCCGTCCGGGGCCGAGTTCGAGGTGGTCGATGCCGATCCGCGCCGGATCAAGCGGGTGCGGTTGCGCGCGCCCGAGGTGCCGGCGGAGTGATGGCGCCGCCGGGTGCCTCCGGCGGGGATATTTTCGTGAAGAAGAAGGCGGCTAGCCCAGGGCAGCAAATGCCGGGGCGTGGGTGATCTGCGCGCCGGGCTGGATGCCGGGGCCTGTGCCTTGCAGAAAGGGGCCAGCATAGGGCGATTGCAGGTCGACCGGCTGAAAGCCCATGCGGCTGTAATAGGCCGGGTCGCCGAGCAGGATGATAGCGTGATCGGGGCGGGCCTCGATGGCCGCGCGGATCAGCGCCTTGCCAAGGCCGCGCTTTTGCATCGCCGGGTGGACGGCGACCGGGGCGAGCGCCAGGGCCGGGAAGGGCGCCAGGAGCGGGGACAGGGCGATGTGGCCAAGGATCGTGCCATCGTGATGCGCGACCAGTGACAGGTTCAGGTCGCCGTCGCGGCGCAGGGCATCGACCAGTTTCGCCTCGTCATCGCCGCCGAAGGCCCTGCGGTTCAGGGCGCCGATGGCGTCGCCGTCGCTGGGGATTTCCTGACGGATCAGGGGATGGGCATCAATGCGCTGGAAGTCGCGGGTGATCGCGGTCGATGACCGGCCCCATTCGCTGTCCTTGGTGCGGGTGTGGTGGGCGGCGAAAGCCTCGGCGTCGGTGAAAAGCTCTGACAAATGCCAGATCAGCGGGTTCTCGTCTTGGGTCGGATCAAAGCGCAGGTTGCCCGGCTCGGCCCGGCTGAGGCGGGTATGTTCTGGCAAGAGCGACAGGGCCGTCAGCATCTGCGCCGCATCGGCGCAGATCAAGCGGCCGGTCAGCGCCACCATCGGGGGCTGAAGCGTGATCGGGGTGCCGCTGCTGTCGCAGGTGGTGGCATGATGGTGTTCGCAGGTGCAGCTCATCTCAGTCTTTCGATCAGGGCCATGGCGGCGGCCGGATTCCGGTGCTTGGTGCCAGAGATAACATAGAGATAGAGGTCGCGGCCATCGGCCATTCGGCGGGCCTCGGTCGCCCATCGGTCCAGATCGGCGGGGGCGTATCCGCCGACGATATCCTGCGTGCCCATGATCCGGAGATAGGCGAAATCGGCGGTTTCAGCGTCGATATCGGGGAATTTGCTGTCGCCGCTGCGGATCAGCGCGATATTGCGGTCGCGGCAGAGGCTGGCGGCGGCGGGATCAGCGAAACTGTCGTGGCGGGCCTCGATCGCGTGGCGCAGGGGCTGGCCGTCCTGTTCGTCGGGCAGAAGGGCGAGGAAGGCGGCGAAATCGGTCGGGTCGAATTGCTTGGTTTCGGCGAATTGCCAGTTGATCGGCCCGAGCTTGGGGCCGAGGCGGGTGATGCCGGAATTGAGGAAACGGCTCACGCTGTCGCCGGCCTCGGCAAGGATGCGGCGGTTGGTGGCGAAGCGGCTGGCCTTGACGGCGAAGGCGAAATCCTCGGGGGTTTCGTCATGCCATTTCTGGAAGCTCTCGGGCTTCTGGCTGCCGTAATAGGTGGCGTTTATTTCGATGCTGGAGAGCGCGCGGGAGGCGTATTCGAGTTCGCGTTTCTGCGGCAGGCCCTCGGGGTAAAAGGCGCCGCCGCGCCATTCGGGGAAGTTCCAGCCGCCGATGCCGATGCGGATCATGAGGGGTCCTCCTGTGGGTTTGGGGGAGGGTAGGCGGGTGGGGCTGGGGGTGCAATGGGGAGCGGTGCGTGCGCGTACGCACCTTATGCTGGCTGGGTCGGAGGCATGTCTTCTGCTTCCGAATGACAGGTCAGATCAACTTTATTCAAGTGCCATTAATTGATTTTATAAATAAATAATGATATTAATATTCACATGGCGCTTTTGACGCGAATTTGTATTTCTTTTTCTTGATCCAGATTTTCGGGAAAGATGCACGATGCGTCTTGGCGCCGATTCCTTTGAATTTGGAGAATTAGAAATGGTTGGAAACAAAGAGAAACAGGGTGGCGACGGCCAGCAAGAGGGCGTCGCGGGTATTGATGCAGAATGTCGACCGGCTGATCTTGCCGTTGCGCCTTTGCGCGATCCACCGCCGGAAATTCCCGCGTTTTGCTGCGCCGACCAATCCAACTATACATGGAGCCCGATTGATGCATCCTCTGCAGCGAGACTGGCAATGCTGGATGAGGAATCGCGCTGCGCATATGAAAAGCTGGGTTATCTTCCGGACCTGCGACGTTACTCTTTGGGTGAGTTTCGACTGGACGAAAACCGTGTCGTGTCGTTCGAGGCGATACCGGAACTGGGCGAAGTCGGTTATTCCGAAATCACCCAATTTCAATCCGGCACGCCCAATTCGCCCGAGGTAGCGGATGAGGCCACGCCCTCTCCGCTGGTTCGGTTTCTGCAACTGACCGACAAGTCGGTTCCGGTGCCGCTGATGTTGAGCGAATTCGATGATCGCAGTGACGATCCCGAGGTCGAGCGCCTGCTGGCCGGGCGGGAACTGGTCGACATGCTGGACGATTTCGGCCGGCAGCTGACGGAAACGCCGGCGCCGCCCCAAACAGCGGTTGAGCCGGGAAATGTGCATACCTGCTTTGTGGGCGGGCTGGTTCCCTTTGCAGATAGTTACTGCGAAAACAAGGAAATCGCGTATTGCGACAATGGTGCCTGGGCCGACTTGACGCGCAGCAGCGGGAACAAGAAGCGCTATGTCTCGCATTCACGAATTGCCTGCTGTGCGCCAACGGGAGCCTATGCCGAACATCAATTCCGATATTGGTCGTGGACCTATTGGAAGTGGAAATGGACCGCGATCAAATATCCGCTGCCACCCGCGGCATGGATGCAGACATTGGGCTATGGCGATGTGAAATACTGGAAGCATGTCGGCAGCAAAAAACGGCGGCGCAAGATCCGCGTCTGGACCGGCGGCGGAGCGGGCTATTTCCGGGCTTGGAGCGCGTTCTACAACTGAAGCAAGCGGCAGGGTCTGATCACCATCGCGGGCCCGCTTTGCCAAAGTCACGGTGAGCGGTGCGGGATCTGGTCCGAAATACGATTACAGCGTCCAGAGGTTTCCTGCGATCACATTTGGATCGCGGGACAACCCCCACACTCTGGCCCCGTTATTCTGGCCCCGGCGCAAATAGGTCCGGCAGCCCCGTTTATTCCCACTCAATCGTCCCCGGCGGCTTCGATGTAATATCATACGTACACCGGTTGATCCCCTTCACCTCATTGATGATCCGCGTGGCGGTCTCACCCAGGAACTCATGCGTGAAGGGATAGTAATCTGCCGTCATGCCATCAACAGACGTCACCGCCCGCAAGGCGCAGGCGAAGTCATAGGTGCGGCCGTCGCCCATCACGCCGACCGTGCGGACCGGCAGGATCGCCACGAAGGCTTGCCATATCTCGTCGTAAAGCCCGTGCTTGCGGATCTGGTCGATGAATACAGCGTCGGCGCGGCGCAGGATTTCCAGCTTTTCGCGGGTGATCTCTCCGGGGCAGCGGATGGCGAGGCCAGGGCCGGGGAAGGGGTGGCGGCCGATGAATTTCGCGGGCAGGCCAAGCTCGCGGCCAAGGGCGCGGACCTCGTCCTTGAACAGCTCGCGCAGCGGCTCGACCAGCTTCAGGCCCATCTTTTCGGGCAGGCCGCCCACGTTGTGGTGCGACTTGATCGTGACCGATGGTCCGCCCGAGAAGCTGACGCTTTCGATCACGTCGGGATAGAGCGTGCCTTGCGCCAGGAACTCGGCGCCCTCGATCTGATTGGCGTATTTCTGGAAGACGTCGATGAACAGCTTGCCGATGGTCTTGCGCTTGACCTCGGGGTCGCTGACGCCCTCAAGCGCGCCGATGAACAGGTCGGATTCGTCGGCATGGATCAGCGGGATGTTGTAATTGTCCCGAAACATGGTGACGACCTCTTCGGCCTCGTTCAGGCGCAGAAGGCCGTGATCGACGAAGACGCAGGTCAGGTTGTCGCCGATGGCCTCGTGGATCAGCACGGCCGCGACGGAACTGTCGACGCCGCCCGAAAGACCGCAGATCACCTTCTTGTCGCCGACCTGCTCGCGGATCTTGCGGATGGCTTCTTCGCGATAGCTGGCCATCGTCCAGTCGCCGGTGAAGCCGGCCTCGCGGACGAAGTTTTCATACAGTTTGGCGCCGCGCGGGGTGTGGTGCACCTCGGGGTGGAACTGCACGGCATAGAAGCGGCGCGCGGGATCGGCGGTGATCGCGAAGGGCGCGCCGGGCGAGGTGCCATAGACATGAAAGCCGGGGGCGATTTTTGACACATGGTCGCCGTGGCTCATCCAGACCTGCTCGCGGCCCTCGGCGAACCAGCCGTCCAGCAAGGACAGTTGCGCGTCCGAAGGCGTCACGAAGGCGCGGCCGAATTCGGCTGTGCCGTGGCCGGATTCGACCAGACCGCCCAGTTCCTGCATCATCACCTGCTGACCATAGCAGATGCCCAGGATCGGCACGCCCATGTCAAAGGCCAAGGCCGGGGGACGCGGCGATCCGGGGCGGGTCACGCTGTCGGGACCGCCCGAGAAGATGATGGCTTGCGGGTTGAAATCCTTCAGGAACGCATCGGTGACGTTCTGATAGGGGTGGATTTCGCAATAGACGTTCAACTCGCGCAGGCGGCGCGCGATCAGTTGCGTCACCTGAGAGCCGAAGTCGATGATAAGAAGGCGCTGATGCTGGGTCATGAATGCGCTTTAAGCGGGCGCCGGGCGCGGTGCAAGAGGCAGGGCGCGGGCTATTGCGCCGGGCGCCATCTACCAAAGGCGGTGCCCGCCAGCAGCAGCACCATCAGCAGGACAACCGGCCAGTCACCCCACCGCATCCAGAATGTTTCAGGCATCGCGCCGGGCAGGGCGCTGTCGATGATGCCCATTTCACCCAGCCCCAGCGTCTGGCGCAGCTGGCCCCGCGCGTCGATGACCGCCGAGACGCCGGTATTGGCCACGCGGATCAGCGGCAGGCCAGATTGCAGGGCACGCAGTTGCGCCTGTGCCAGATGCTGATAGGGGCCCGAGACCTGGCCGAACCAGCTGTCATTGGTGATCTGCAAAAGCCAGCCGGGGCGGCTGTCCAGGCCGCGAAGGTGCTGGGGAAAGATCGCCTCGTAACAGATCAGCGGCTGGAAAGGGGCAATGCCGGGCAGGGTCAGCACCTGCGGACCGGGGCCGGGCGAATAGCCGTTACCCTGCTGCGCCGCAAAGGCCGAGATGCCGATCTGCGCCATCTGATTGCCCCAGGGGATATATTCGCCAAAGGGCACAAGGTGGAACTTGTCGTAAAGCGCCGTGACCTGACCGGCCTGGTCAAGCGCAACGAGGCTGTTGTAATAGCGTCCGCCCTCGGCCCGCTGGATGCCGAGGATCAGCGGGGCATCCGCGGCACGGGCCATGTCGGGCAGGACCGGGGCGGCATCGTTCAGCAGGAAATTCACCGCCGTTTCCGGCCAGATCACCAGATCACGCGGGCCGGGTGTCGCGGACAGGTCCAGCAGGCGCTGGTAAAAGACGCGCGCCCATTCGGGATCCCATTTCAGCCGCTGTTCGGCATTTGGCTGCACCAGACGCAGCGCGATGTCGCGATCAGCCGGAAGGGGCTGGGCCAGTCGCGCCAGCCCACCGGCCCATGCGGCGCCGATCAGCAAGGCTGCGATCAGGGCGCCGGGCGCGAAGCCCGCCGCCCGCGCCTCGGTTGGGCGCCACAGCCGCGCCGGCAGCGCCGCCGCCAGCAGGGTCAACGCCGACAGGCCCGGCGCGCCAAGCCAGGCCGCCAATTGCGCAACCGGGCTGTCGATCCAGACATGGCCGATCAGCGCCCAGGGAAAGCCGGTAAAGATCCAGCCCCGCAGCCAGTCCGACAGGACCAGCGCGGCGACGATGCCGATGCTGCGGCCATGCCAGCCGGTGCCGATGCGAAAGGCCAGCCAGACCGGCACGGCCCAGAACAAGGCCCCGCCAAGCGCCATCAGCAACAGTGCAAAGGGGGCCATCCAGCCATAAATCTCGGGCTGGACCAGAAACGGTTCGACGATCCAGCTTAATGACAGGCCGAACCAGCCCAGACCTGCGGCAAGGGTCAGTCGGAAGGCCCGCGCCGGATCAGAGGCCCGTGCAAGAAGCCAGATCAGCGCCGCCAGCGCCGGCACCGTCAGGCCCCATAGGCCAAGAGGCGCCAGCCCGGTTGCCGCCACGGCCCCAAGGACCAACGCGCCGGCCAGATGCGGCCACCGACGAGAAGGGGAAGGCTGCACCATCGGGGGGGACATGCTGTCGCGCATGGGCGCGGATCAGGCGCTTTCCGGCGCCGCTTCGTCAGCCTTCTTGCGGCGGGTGCGGCGCGGCTTGGGCTTGTCCTCGGCAGCGGCAGCGGCCTCTGTGGCGGGCTCGGCTGCCGGCTCTGCCTCGGCCTTCTTGCGGCGGGTGCGCTTGGGTTTCTCGGCAGGTTCGGCCGCCACTGCCGTCTCGGCAACCGGTTCCGACGCCGATTCGGTGGCGGGCTCGGCCTTTTTGCGGCTGCGCGTCCGTTTGGGTTTGGGCGCCTCGTCCGGTTCCGATTGCGGCAGGGCCGGCTCGGTCGTGGGGGCGGCGTCGTTCTGGGCAACGGCGTCGACGATGGGCGCATCATCGGTGGTCTCGGTGGGCTTCGGCGCTGCCTTCTTGCGGTTGCGGGTGCGCTTGGGCTTTTCGGCGGATTGGGTCCTGACCTCGGCCACGGCGACCTCGGTGGCATCGGCTTCGATGTCACGGTCGGCTTCGGCTTCGGTTTCGGTCTCGGGCCGCGCCGGAGGCTGCGGCAGGTCCTCGGGCCGGAAGCTTTGGGTCAGGAACTCGGGCATGTGGTTGCCCATGCCCAGCACCTGTTCGCCCCGGTCGCCATCACGGCGACGATCACGCCCGCCCCGGTCATTGCGGTCATTGCGGTCACCGCGATCATTCCGGTCGCGGCGGCCATCACTGCGCCGGTCATCATCGCGGCGATCCTCGCGCTGCGGCCTTTCCGCAACCGGGGCCGGCGCGCTGTTGCGCTGTTCCTGCACCTGATCGGCGGTTTCCTGGTCACGGCCGCCATCGCGCGGCTGATCGCGGCGGCGGTCACGCCCGCCCCGGTCACCTCGGTCGCCCCGTTCCCCGCGATCACCCCGGTCGCGGCGTCCATCGCGGCGATCACCACGGCCACCCCGGCCGTTTTCGCGCGGTTCGCGGGCCTCGCCGGGGGTAAAGCCGGCAGGAACCTCGCCACGGGGCAGGCTGCTTTTGATCAGGTGTTCGATGGCGGTCAGGTATTTCTCGTCCGAGGGGGTCCCCAGGCTGATTGCGGTGCCCTTGCGCCCGGCGCGGCCGGTCCTGCCGATGCGGTGGACATAATCCTCGGCATGGCTGGGCAGGTCAAAGTTGATCACATGGCTGACGGCCGGGATGTCCAGACCGCGCGCCGCCACGTCCGAGGCCACGAGAAAGCGCAGCTTGCCCTCGCGGAAATCGTCCAGCGTGCGCATCCGCTGGCTTTGATCAAGATCGCCATGGATGGGGGCGGCATCATAGCCGTGCTTTTTCAGCGATTTGGCGACGATATCCACATCCGTCTTGCGGTTGCAGAAGATGATCGCGTTTTTCAGGTCTTCGCCTTCGGCGTCGATTAGCGCGCGCAACAGATCACGCTTGTGCTTGGCCGTCTGGTCCCGGCGCGAAGGCGTGATCTCGATCAGCCGCTGCGTGATGTTCTCGCTGGTGGTGGCCTGACGGGCGACCTCGATGCGTTCGGGGCTGTGCAGGAAGGTGTTGGTGATACGCTCGATTTCAGGCGCCATGGTGGCGCTGAAGAACAGCGTCTGCCGGGTAAAGGGGGTCAGCTGGAAAATACGCTCGATATCGGGGATGAAGCCCATGTCCAGCATCCGGTCGGCCTCGTCCACGACCATGATCTGCACGCCGGTCAGCAAAAGCTTGCCGCGTTCGAAATGGTCGAGCAGGCGGCCCGGCGTGGCGATCAGCACGTCGACGCCACGGTCGATCAGCTTGTCCTGTTCGGCAAAGGACACACCGCCGATCAGCAGCGCCTTGGTCAGCTTGGTATGCTTGGCATAGATGTCGAAATTCTCGGCCACCTGGGCGGCAAGTTCGCGCGTCGGGCACAACACCAGACTGCGCGGCATCCGGGCGCGGGCGCGGCCACGGCCCAGAAGGGTGATCATCGGCAGGGTGAAGCTGGCGGTCTTGCCGGTGCCGGTCTGGGCGATGCCCAGCACGTCGCGGCCTTCCAGCGCGGGCGGGATGGCGCCGGCCTGAATGGGCGTGGGGGTTTCGTAACCCGCCTCGACAATGGCTTTCAGGACCTTGGGGTCCAGCTTCAGATCAGAGAATTTGGTCATTCGGGGCTTTCTTGATGTAAGGCGCCCTTAGGCGCGATGCGTTCCATGCCGTGATCCCGCCATGGGATCTTGTCGGCAAAACTGGGACGCATGTCACACGCCCCGCCTGTTGCCCGCCGGATGCGGGCAGCGCTGGCCTAGACCAAACTGAGCCATGCGTCAATATTGCATGGATTTCAGGGGGAAATTACGTCACAGCGGCGGAACCGCCCGATGCCGTGGCGGTTTGGTTGAAACCACAGGCACGGGCGGACAGGAAAGCAGATGGCGACAGAGGCAACGGGCGGGCTGAACCCCGTCGAGGCATTTGCGATGGTCGGCGTGGCCGGGGTCGCCGCGCAATGGCTGGCCTGGCGGTTTCGGTTGCCCGCCATCGTGCTGATGCTGGCGGCGGGGCTGATACTGGGCCCGGTCACCGGAATTTTCGTGCCATCGCGCGATATCGGCAGTCTGGTGCAGCCGATGATCTCGCTCGCGGTTGCGGTGATCCTGTTCGAGGGTGGGCTGACGCTGAGTTTCAAGAAACTGGCCGATGCGCGCCCGGCAGTCAGGCGGCTGGTCTATGTCGGCGCCCCCTTGGGCTGGCTGTTCTCGACGCTGGCGCTGGCCTATGGCGCCGGGCTCAGCTGGGAATCCTCGATCGTCTTTGGCGGCATCATGATCGTGACAGGCCCGACCGTGATCGCGCCGTTGCTGCGCCAGGCCAGGCTGCACACGAGGCCCGCGCAAATCCTGCAATGGGAGGCGATCGTCAACGACCCGATCGGCGCGCTGGCGGCGGTTCTGGCAGTGGGGCTGGTGACGGTCGCCTATAGCGATCTGCCGGTTTCCTCGGCTCTTGGGCATTTCGGGCTGGGGATCGGCTTTGCCTTTGCCTGCGGGCTTGCGGGTGGCTGGATGATCGTCTCGGCCTTCCGCCGGGGCTGGGTGCCCGAATACATGAAGGTGCCGCTGCTGTTCGTCAGCGTGCTGGCCGTCTTTGCCGTGTCGGATTCGATCCTGCATGAAAGCGGCTTGCTGGCCGTGACGGTGATGGGCCTGTTCATCGCCAATGCCGATCTGCCCAGCTATCACGAGCTGCACCGCTTCAAGGAACATGCCACGATCCTGCTGGTCTCGGGCGTGTTCATCCTGCTGGCGGCCAGCGTCAAGTTCGAGACCCTGGCCCAGTTGAACTGGTGGCGCGCGGGGCTGTTTGTCGTGCTGGTCATCGGCGTGGCGCGTCCGCTGACGGTGCTGATCTCGCTGATCGGGACCAACCTGACATGGAATGAAAAGCTGCTGATCGCCATGACCGGCCCGCGTGGTGTGGTGCTGGTCGCCGTGTCCGGCGTCTTTGCCGAGCGGCTGGTGGCCATCGGCATCGAGGATGGCGGGCTGATCGCGCCGCTGGCCTTCGTGCTGGTGCTGGCCACGGTGGTGCTGCACGGCTTCACCCTGGCGCCGGTGGCGCGGCGGCTTGGGCTGACCTCGGGCGAGAAGCCGGGGCTGCTGATCGTGGGCGGATCGCTGTTTGCCACCGGGCTGGCCAAGGCGCTGGAAAATGCCGATGTGAACGTGCTGGTCACCGATGCCAACCGCGACCGGCTGCGCACCGCGCGGGCTGCGGGGGTGCCGGTCTTTGACGGCGACATCCTCGGCGAGGCGGCCGAGCATAATGTCGAGTTCATCGCCTTTTCAGCCATCCTCGCCGCCTCGGACAATGATGCCTATAACACGCTGGTGGCGACCGATCTTGGCCCGGAATTCGGCCGCGATTCCATCTGGCAGGTCGCGCGCCACAAAGAGGACCGCGCCCGCTATGCCCTGCCCAGCCAGTTGGGCGGCCAGCCAATCACCGGCAACCGCACGCTGGCGCAATATCTGGAACTGCTGGCGGGCGGCTGGATCTTCCGCACCACGCGCCTGACCGAGGAATATACCTTGCAGGACTGGCGTGCCGCGCGTGAAGGTGCGATCCCGCTGGTGGTGGTGCAGGACGGGCAGTTGCGCTTTGTCGATGATGCCGAAAAGCTGGACGGAAAGGCCGGGATGCGCATCGTCTCGCTGATGCCGCCCGAGGTGGCCGAGAAAATCCGCCAGGAAAACGAGGCCCAGACCGAGATGAAGGACAAGGCCCGCCAGATCGCCCGCGAAGAGGCCGAGGCGGCCCGCGAGGCACAAGAGGCCGAGACCGGCGGCGGCCAGGGCGGCGGCGCACCGGGCGATGGGCGGGACGATCCCGATCTGGTGCGGAACACCGGCGAGGCCTAGCGAACCGCTGGCGTTCGCCTTGGCGGGATAACCGGGTCAGGTCGAATTGCGGCCCCTGTTGACCTTTGGGGGTGGGCGGCGTTAACCCGCAGTCAGATTTCAGGAAGCGCATGATGAACCTTTTCTCCGATATCCGTGCCCGCGTGCTTGATGGGTTGACGCAGATGGTGGCGGCGGGCGAGCTGCCTTCGGGCCTTGATTTTGGCAATGTCACGGTCGAGCCGCCGCGCGATGCGGCCCATGGCGACATGGCCACGAATGCCGCGATGGTTCTGGCCAAGCCTGCTGGCATGAAGCCGCGCGACATTGCCGAAAAACTGGCCGCGCGGCTGACCGATGATCGGATTACCAGCGCCGAGGTGGCGGGGCCGGGATTCCTGAACCTGCGGCTGGCACCGGCGGTCTGGCATCAGGTCGTGGCCTCGGCCCTGCAATCGGGCGCGGATTTCGGGCGCTCGGACGCGGGCGCGCGCGAGAAGGTGAATGTCGAGTTTGTCAGCGCCAACCCGACGGGCCCGATGCATGTGGGCCATGTGCGCGGCGCGGTGTTTGGCGACGCGCTGGCCAGCCTGCTGGATTTCGCGGGCTTCGACGTGACGCGCGAATATTACATCAATGATGGCGGGGCGCAGGTCGATGTGCTGGCCCGGTCCGCCTATGAACGCTACCGCGAGGCCAACGGGCTAGAGCCGAAGATCGCCGAGGGGCTGTATCCCGGCGATTACCTGATTCCGGTCGGTGAGGCGCTGAAGGCGAAATACGGAACCAGCCTGATCGACAAGCCGGAACAGGACTGGCTGGTTGAAATCCGCGAATTTGCCACCGAGGCGATGATGGACATGATCCGGCAGGATCTGGCCATGCTGGGCGTCACCATGGATGTCTATTCCAGCGAAAAGGCACTGTATGGCACCGGCAAGATCGAGGCGGCGATTGCCCGGCTGGAAGCCGCCGGCCTGATCTATACCGGCACGCTGGAGCCGCCAAAGGGCAAGCTGCCCGAGGATTGGGAAGCGCGCGAACAGGTGCTGTTCCGCTCGACCGAGTTTGGCGACGATCAGGACCGGCCGATCCAGAAATCCGATGGAAGCTGGACCTATTTCGCGCCCGATATCGCCTATCACTTCGACAAGGTCGAACGTGGCTTTGATCAGCTGATCGACGTGCTGGGCGCCGATCACGGCGGTTACGTCAAGCGTTTGCAGGCCGTGGTCAAGGCGCTGTCAAATGGCCGCGTGCCGCTGGACGCCAAGCTGGTGCAACTGGTCAAGCTGTTCAAGAACGGCGAGCCCTTCAAGATGTCCAAGCGCGCGGGCACATTCGTTACGCTGCGTGATGTGGTGGACGAGGCGGGGCCGGACGTGACCCGCTTCATCATGCTGACACGCAAGAACGACGCGGCGCTGGATTTCGATTTCGCCAAAGTGCTGGAACAGTCCAAGGACAACCCGGTCTGGTATGTGCAATATGCCAATGCGCGGGTGAACTCGGTCCTGCGGCGGGCGGCGGAAATGGGCGTCGATACCTCGGATGCGGCGCTGGCGCGTGCCGATCTGGCCCGTCTGGGTCACGAGGCCGAGCTGGACCTGGCCCGGAAAGTTGCAGAATGGCCACGGCTGGTCGAACATGCCGCCCGCGCGCATGAGCCGCATCGCGTGGCGTTTTTCCTTTACGACATCGCCTCGGCGCTGCATTCGCTGTGGAACCGCGGCAATGACGAGGTCACGCTGCGCTTTGTCCAGGATGGCGATAAGGACACAACCGCCGCAAAAATCGCATTGGTTCGGGCGGTTGGCGTTGTCATTTCATCCGGTCTGGGTATCCTTGGCGTGAATCCGGTGGAAGAAATGCGCTGAATACAGGTGCCGCCGCCGGGCTGATGAGAGCAGTCAATGGTAATGCCGGATCAACCGGCGGACAGGCAGGCTATGGCAGTGATGGATTTCCGCGATGGCGGGCATGTATTTTCGCGTGGCGACAAGCGGCGCGAACTTTCCTATCAGGACGAATTCGATGACGGCTACGGGCCAGACGAATCGCAATTCGCGGCCAGTCCGGGTGGCGACGGCCTGTCGGTGCGAATCGCCCGCCTGACGCATTATGTGGGCGCGCTGGTTTCGGTCGCGCTGATGGTCGGGTTGATGGCCTGGGGCTGGCAGCTGATGATGCGCGATGTCTCGGGCGTGCCGGTCATCAAGGCGGTGGCCGGGGACGCGCGCACCACGCCCGATGATCCGGGCGGCGAACTGACGGGCCATACCGGATTTGCCGTCAATACCGTTTCGGGTGGCGCGCAGGAACAGGCGGTCCAGCAGGTCGGTATCGCACCGGCCGCGACCGGGCTGGACGATGGCGATGTCGCCATGGGCCAGTTGGGCGCGACGGCGCGCGAACCTGCATCCGCATCCGAGGCCCCGCTGGATTTCGGCGGCGAGGCCGTGATCGCCATGCAGGACAGCGAGGCCGCGGCCGCCCGTGCCGCCGCCGAGGCCGAGGCTTTGGCCGAACAGCAGCGCCAGCAGGCGCTTGCCGAAGCCGCGCTGGCCGAGCAACAGGTTGCCGCCGCCGTGTCCGACGCGCCTGCCGCCGAAGGCGCCGTGACCAGCGTTGTGACCGATGAAACTGGCGCCCCTGCCCAGGCCGAGGCGATCCGCGAGGCGCTGACGCAGGCGCAGCAGACCGCAGGCGCGGGCAAGCTGGCCGTGTCGACCCGTCCGGTTCCGCGCCCCCGCCATACCACTGTCGCAGCCGCGCCTGCCGCAGCCCCGGTGCAGGCGGCTGCCGCCACCGATGCGCCCGCCCGCCGCCCCGAGGCCGCAATGGCCGCATCCGAGGCCGAGGCGCAACGGCCGGTGCAGGCTCAGGTCGCATCGGGCTCGCAAGTGGTTCAGATCGGTGCCTTTGACAGCAATGCCATCGCCGAAAGCGAATGGGGCCGGGTGTCGGGCAAGTTCGGCTCGCTTTTCTCGGGCAAGGGTCAGCTGATCCAGCAGCATCAGGTCAATGGCCGCACGTTCTGGCGGCTGCGCGTGGCCGGCTTTGATTCGCGGGCCGATGCGCAGGCCTTCTGCGCCCAGCTGAAAGCTGGCGGCACCGACTGCATCGCCACCGCGCAATGAGCCACAGCGCAACCATCCTCGGCGGTATCGCCGGGGCTGAACTGACATCGGCCGAGCGGGATTTCTTCCGCTCGGCCGATCCTTGGGGCTTCATCCTTTTTGGTCGCAACGTCGCCGATCCTGAACAGCTGCGCCGCCTGACCGGCGATCTGCGTGATGCGGTGGGCCGCGATGCGGTGATCACCATCGACCAGGAAGGCGGGCGGGTGCAGCGGATGCGCGCGCCGCATTGGGCCGAATGGGTGCCGCCGCTGGATCAGGCCGGTGCCGGCGAACGCGCGATGTGGCTGCGCTATCGCCTGATCGGGGCCGAATTGCGCGCGGTCGGCATCGACAGCGATTGCGCGCCGACGCTGGATGTGGCGCAGGCCGATACGCATCCTTTCCTGCGCAACCGTTGCCTGGGCGAGGATCCCGCCACCGTCGCCCGTCTTGGCCGCGCCGTGGCCGACGGGCTGCTGGCGGCGGGTGTTCTGCCGGTGATGAAGCATATGCCGGGCCATGGCCGGGCCGTGGCCGACAGCCACAAGGATCTGCCGACCGTCACCGCCAGCTTGCAGGACCTGGATGCCGTCGATTTCGCGCCGTTCCGCGCGCTGGCCGATCTGCCCATGGCGATGACCGCGCATATCCGCTTTGCCGCGCTGGATGATGCGCCGGCAACGGCCTCGGCCAAGATGGTGGGGATCATCCGCGACCGCATCGGCTTTGGCGGCCTGTTGATGAGCGATGACATCACCATGAACGCGCTGCCCGGCAGCCATGCCGAACGCGCCGCCGCCACCATCGCGGCCGGTTGCGATCTGGTGCTGCATTGCAATGCCACCATCGCCCAGATGGAGCTTGTGGTTGCCGCAGCCGGCGCGATGGGCACCGATGCCACCCGCCGCGCCGATGCCGCGCTGGCGATGCGCCATGCGCCGGATGCGGTGGATCAGGCTGCGCTGATGGCCGAATATCGCGAACTGGTGCCGCAGGCGGCTGGATCAGCCATTGCTTGACTTGCAGCCCGGATGGGCCGACCCTGTCGGCCTGTCCTGCTTGCGGTGGCTGCCATGTCCCGAACCGGAAAAGATGTTCCCTATCTGAAGCCCGTGCCCGATGGCGCCGGGGCGTCGGATGACGATTTCGATGCGGTTTCCGCCCGCCGCGCGGAAGAGGCGCTGATTGTCGATGTCGAGGGTTTCGAAGGCCCGCTGGATCTGCTGCTGACGCTGTCGCGCACGCAGAAGGTCGATCTGATGAAGATCTCGGTTCTGAAACTGGCCGAGCAATATCTGGCTTTCGTCGAACAGGCCCGCAAGCTGCGCATCGAACTGGCCGCCGATTATCTGGTCATGGCGGCATGGCTGGCCTTCCTTAAATCGCGGCTGCTGCTTCCCCCCGACCCCGAGGCCGAGGGCCCGTCGGCCGAGGATATGGCCGCGCATCTGGCATTTCAGCTTGAACGGTTGCAAGCGATGCGTCAGGCCGCAAGCCGGTTGATGGGCCGCGACAGGCTGGGGCAAAGCCGGTTTCAGCGTGGTGCGCCCGAAACGGTGGCTCGCAAACGCCGGACCGAATATCAGGCCGGGCTGATCGACCTGATGCGGGCCTATGCCCGGCTTAAGACAAAGGATGAGTTTCGCCCCTATGCCTTTGACCGCAAGGGCGTTTTCACCATGGAGCAGGCGCTTGAACGGGTCCGCAAGCTGATCGGCTTTGCCGGCGATTGGACCGAACTGGCCGATTTTCTGCCCGATGGCTGGGAAACCGACCCGGCGCGCCGTCGATCCGCCACGGCCGCCACCTTTGCTGCCACGCTGGAACTGGCGCGGCAGGGGCAGCTGGAATTGAAGCAGGACGGGACATTTTCCCCGATAACCATAAGGCGCAGGCCGAATTAAGTGAGTGCAGTGAGTGAATTGAGCGAGATCGAGGGCAACCCCGAACCCACAGGCGACGATATCGACCCGGCAGAGTTTCCTCCGCCGCCGATCGAGGTGCAGGAACGCATGGTCGAGGCGCTGTTATTTGCCTCGTCACAGCCCATGTCTGTGCGCGAACTGGCCGCGCGGATGCCCCATGGCTGCGACCCGGCCGAGGCTGTGCGACAGCTGGTCGCGCGCTATCAGGGCCGGGGCGTGATGGTGGAAAAGACCGGCGATGCCTGGGCCTTCCGCACCGCGCCCGACATGTCTTTCCTCATGCAGACCGAAACGGTCGAACAACGCCGCCTGTCGCGCGCAGCGACCGAAACGCTGGCCATCATCGCCTATCACCAGCCGGTGACGCGGGCCGAGATCGAGGAGATCAGGGGCGTTGCCGTGTCGCGCGGCACGCTGGATCAGCTGATCGAGATGGAATGGGTGCGCATGGGCCGCCGCCGGATGACGCCGGGCCGCCCTGCGACATTCGTGGTGACAGAGACTTTCCTTGATCATTTCGGCCTGGAATCGGCCCGCGATCTGCCTGGACTGTCCGAATTGCGCGCTGCCGGGCTGCTGGACAGCCGGGTGCCAAGCGACGGGCTTCAGGTGCCTCTTGCAATGCGCGAGGATGATGATGACATCGACGACGGATCGCCCGCCGACGATCTGTTCGAGGATGAATAGGGCACAGGGATGAACGGTTTTCTGAACCAGATGATGCGCCGGCTGATCAACATGGTCACCAATCGCGGCATCAACAAAGGCATTGACCATATGGCCCGGCGCGGATCTGGGGGCAAAGCCACGCCGCAAAGCCGCCAGCAGGCCAAGGCTGCGCGCGAGGCGGTGAAACGCGCCCGACAGGCCGCCCGCATCACCCGGCGCCTGGGGCGTTAGCATCGCGGCCCTGTTCTGGCGGCCCGATCCGCTTTATGGCTGCCGGCCATGAGCGAAACATTCGAGATATTTCTGGTGGCCACGCCGGGCTTGGAAGCCCCGCTGGCGGCCGAGGCGGCCGAGTTGGGCTTTCAGCCGGTGATCCAGCCGGGCGGCGTGACCGTTCAGGGCGGCTGGCCCGAGGTCTGGCGCGCAAATCTGTGGTTGCGCGGGGCAACGCGGGTGCTGGCCCGGATCGGCAGTTTCCGCGCGCTGCATCTGGCGCAGCTGGACAAGCGGGCGCGCAAGTTTCCCTGGGCCGATACACTGCGCCCCGATGTGCCGGTGAAGGTCGAGGCGACCACCCGCGCCAGCCGCATCTATCACGCAGGCGCCGTGACCCAACGGATCGAACGCGCCATCGCCGAGGAACTGGGCGCCCCCATCGCCGCCGATGCGCCGGTCACCATCAAGGTGCGGATCGAGGATGATCTGTGTACGATCAGCGTCGATACCACCGGCGAATCCCTGCATAAGCGCGGCCATAAACAGGCCGTCGCCAAGGCCCCCATGCGCGAAACCATGGCCGCCATGTTCCTGCGCGAGATGGGTTTCGATGGCAGTCAGCCGGTGCTGGACCCGATGTGCGGCTCGGGCACCTTTGTCATCGAGGCGGCCGAGATCGCGACGGGGCTGGCACCCGGCAGATCGCGCGCCTTCGCCTTTCAGCAACTGGCCAGCTTTGCCGCCGCCCCCTGGCAGGCGATGCGGGACGCGGTGACGCCTCGGCCATCCGGGCTGATCTTCCTTGGCAGCGACCGCGATGCCGGTGCGATCCGCATGAGTGGTGAGAATGCCGAACGGGCAGGGGTGGCCGACCATGTCCGCTTTCAGACCAGCCCCATCGCTGATCTTGAACGCCCCATCGGCCCGCCCGGTCTGGTGATCATCAACCCGCCATATGGTGCGCGGGTCGGCAACAAGGGGCCGCTTTTCGGCCTGCACGCCGCCATGGGCGAGGTGTTTCGCAGCCGTTTTGCCGGCTGGCGCATCGGTATCGTGACCAGCGAGGGCGGTCTGGCCAAGGCCACCGGGCTGCCGTTTCAGCCGCCCGGTCCCATCGTGGCGCATGGCGGGTTGAAGGTGCGGCTGTGGCAAACGGGGCCGCTGCCCGGTTAGGCAGCGGTTTTTACGATCTGATTCGGTCCGGCGCGGCGGCCGGACCCGGATCAGTCGATGATCTGGCCGGGATTGAAATTGCCCAGGTTGCCCATCAGCTGCCGAACCAGCGAGATCTCGGTCACGCCCGAATCGGTCACGCGACGCGACAGCACGACGATGCGACCGCGTTCCAGGCCAAAGCGCTCGACATTGGCGACGGTGCCGGTGTCTGCGGCAAAGGTGATGGCGACGACCTGGCGGTCGATTTCCTGCGGCTCATAGGGGCCGTAATGGCGCCAGCGAGAGCCAACGTAATACCAGCCCGACCCGGTCAGCAGTCCTTGCGCACTGGGCCGGCCGATCAGCGTGGGCAGTTCATCAACGGTGGTTTGGCCGACGACGACCTCGGCCAGATCCAGCTCGGGCGGGACATAGCCGTGATTGCGATAGACAGGCGAGCAGGCGGCAACGGCCAGAACGGCCACGATCACAAAACGCCGGATGGCTGACATGAAATTTGGTCCCTCTTTTCCGGTCGTTCGGTTGACGCCGCCGACACGGCTTAGCAAACTCGGCCCCTGCGCTCAAGAATAAGGCGCAAACCGTCCGGCCATGCCGGCGATGTGAAGGACAACGCCATGACTGCCACCCCTGTCTATGCCCATCGACTGCGCGTCGCGCATCTGAATCCGCGCGCACCCAACCCCGTGCTGCTGGAACCCGACGCCGACGCGCGTGCGGCGATCGCGGCCGAACTGGACCTGCTGGACCTGCCCGCCTTGCGGCTTCAGGCACAGATCACGGCGCAGGGCAGCGATGCCTGGGTGCTGACGGGCCGGCTGACGGCGCGGGTGGTGCAGCCTTGCGTGGTGACGCTGGCCCCCGTTGAAAGCCCCATCGACGAAGATTTGCGCCGGGTTTTCTCGCCCCATGTCACGGCACCGCTGGACGAAGAAATCGAGATGCCCGATGACGAGATCGAACCGCTTGGCCAGTTCATCGACGCGGGCGCGGTGATGGTCGAGGCGCTGGCGCTGGCACTGCCGCTTTATCCTCGTGCCGAGGGTGCCGAACTGCCCGAGGAAGCCGAGGATCAGCCCTCCGCCGATGACGAGGGGGATCGCCAGAAACCCTTTGCCAATCTGGGCGCGCTGCTGTCCAAGCGCCCGCAATAGCGGCTATTCGACCCGTGCTGGCAGGCGCGCCATCAACCGGGGCGCGCCGATGCCATGGGCCACGACGCTGATCGCCACGATCAGCGCCACCAGTGCCCAAAGCAGGCGCCCCGTTTCGATGCTGTAGGGCGCGTGGTTCAGCCCATAGGCCAGATAATACATCGAGCCGACGCCGCGAATGCCAAGCGCCGCGATGGCAAAGCGCTCGCCCCGTGGCAGGCCCAGCCCCGCCAGCGAGAACCAACCCGCCAGCGGCCGCACCAGCAGCAGAAACAGCGCCGCCACCAGCCAGCCCGACGGGCCAAGCGGCGCCAGGATGCCTTGGGCGATGGCGATTCCGGTGACAAAGACCACACCGATCAGAAAGATCATCTCGGTCTGCTCGACGAAATGGTGCAGGTCGGAATGAAAGGCGTGGTCACGCTCGAACCGGCGGAAGGTCAGGGCGGCGATAAAGACGGCGATGAAGCCATAGCCATGGACCATCTCGGTCACGCCATAGGCAAACAGCGTCAGCCCAAGCGCCAGAAACCCATCCGACACGCCCCGGCGCGGCGCCAGCCGGAAAACCGCCCAACCCAGCAGGCGGCCGATCAGCCAGCCCATGAACAGCCCCGCCGCGATCTTCCAGACCACATCGACAGCCAGCCACTCCCACAACACGGGCGGATCGAAACTGCCCTCGTCGCCGGGGCGGCCGGTCTCGGCCATGCGGTCGGCGGTCGCGGCAATGGCCAGAAAGACAAAGGGAAAGGCCAGCCCGTCATTCAGCCCCGCCTCGGATGTCAGGGCAAAGCGCGGCTCGGATTCGCGGGCCTCGCCGGGCGGGCCGACCTGCACCGATGCGGCAAGGACAGGATCTGTGGGGGCCATCACCGCGCCCAGCAACAGGGCTGCGGCCAGCGGCAGGCCCAGCATGGTCCAACCCAGACCGGCCAGGGCCAGAATGCAAAGCGGCATGGTCAACGCCAGCAGCCGCCAGGTCGAGGCCCAGCTGCGCCAGCCGATCCGCCGGTCCAGCTTCAGCCCACCACCGGTCAGCGACAGGATCACCGCCAGTTCGGTAATGCGTTGGACCAGCAGGCCCTGGCGGATCGGGTCGATGGTGGGAATGGCGTCGAACAGCAGTCCCACACCGATTCCGCCGAACAGGCAGGCGATCGGGACCGACAGCGGCAGCCGCCAGCCCATGCGCCGGGAAAGCGCCGGCACGACCGCCGCCGACAGCACCCCGAAACCCAGCATCGCCAGAAAGATCTCATAGCTCATCGTCATCATCGGTCAGTTTTGCTGTCCCGCCTGCCGGCCGGCAAGTGGGAAATACGGCGGCTGACAGCCAGTTTATCCTTGCGTGAGCGCGCGGCATGGCTTACTTCGGCGCTTCATCCCGGACGGCGCTGCTCGCCCCGCCGGCCGACAGCCGCATCCTGCGGAATGGCCTTGCAGGCCCGGCCGTCATGGCGTATTGGCGCGGTTCGTCCACGAATTCAGACACTCTTCAGGGTCGCTTTGCCTGCCCTGTCAGACAAAACCGAGGTTGTGACATGGCTGTCCCTCAGAATCGCGTTACCCGTTCCAAGCGCAATATGCGCCGCGCCCATGATGCGCTGGTTGCGGGCAATCCGAACGAATGCACCAATTGCGGCGAGTTGAAGCGCCCGCATCACGTCTGCCCGTCCTGTGGCCATTATGCCGATCGTGAAGTGGTCGCAAAGGCCAACGAGATCGACCTGGACGACGACGCGGCGTAAGCCGCCGAACCGCTGACCCATGGTCACGACTGACGCGCAAAGCCCAGGCCCGCGCGCCCCTGTAGCCGGGGGCAGCGTGGTGATTTCGGTTGACGCCATGGGCGGCGACCGTGGCCCCACGGCTGTCATCGCCGGTATCGCGGAAAGCGCCGAGAAGAACCCCGAGATCAGTTTCATCGTCCATGGCGACGAAGAGCTGCTGCGGCGCCTGATCAGCAAGCGCCGCGGCCTGGCCGAGCGTTGCGACATTCGCCATGCGGAAGGCGTGGTGAAGATGGGTGACAAGCCCAGCCAGGTCGTGCGCAAGGGCGAGGATACGTCGATGTGGTCGGCGATCGAATCGGTGCGCCAGGGCGAGGCGACGGTTGCCGTATCCTGCGGCAATACCGGCGCGCTGATGGCGCTTTCGATGATTCGCCTGCGCAAGCTGCCCGGCGTGAACCGCCCGGCCATCGCCTGCCTGTGGCCCTCGAAAAGCCCGCAGGGTTTCAACATCATGCTGGATGCCGGGGCCGATATTCGCGCCGAGGCTGCCGATCTGCTGCAATATGCGATGATGGGCGCGTCATATGCGCGCAACGGTCTGGGCGTGGCCCGCCCGCGTGTTGGCCTGCTGAATGTTGGCACCGAGGAGCACAAGGGTCGCCCCGAACTGAAAGAGGCGCATGAGCTGATCGGCCATGCCACCGCGGCGGGGGACTTCGACTATGTCGGCTTTGTCGAGGGCGGCGATCTGCCTTCGGGGCGTGTCGATGTGATCGTGACCGATGGGTTTACCGGGAATGTCGCGCTGAAGACCGGCGAGGGCACGGCCAAGCTGGTGGGCGAACTGCTGCGTGAGGCATTTGCCAATTCCTTCATGTCGAAATTCGCGGCGCTTCTGGCGATGACCTCGCTGAAGCGGCTGCAAAAGCGGATCGACCCGCGCCGGGTGAATGGCGGCGTGTTTCTGGGCCTGAACGGGACCGTGGTGAAATCGCATGGCTCGGCCGATGCGACCGGGATCTCGGCGGCGATCAAGCTGGCGTTCCAGCTGGCCAAATCCGGCTTTCAGGAACGGCTTGCCGCACGGGTCGCGCAAAGCATGGCCGTGGTGGCCGAAACGCCCGAAGCGGGCACCGGAGGCGAGGAGGCCGCATCGTGACACTTCGCGCCGTCATCAAGGGCACGGGCCACTACCTGCCCGAACGGGTGGTCGAGAATAGCTGGTTCGAGGACAAGATCGAGACCAGCGACGAATGGATTCGCGCCCGCACCGGGATCGAGCGGCGCCATTTCGCGGACGAGGGTCAGACCACCAGCGATCTGGCCATCCGCGCTGCCCGTGCCGCGCTGGACGATGCCGGGATGCAGGCGGATGACATCGACGCGATCGTGCTGGCGACATCGACCCCTGACCTGACCTTTCCGGCCGTGGCGACGATGGTGCAGGCGGGGCTGGGCATGACACGGGGCTTTGCCTTTGACGTGCAGGCGGTCTGTGCCGGTTTCGTTTTCGCGCTGGCCAATGCCGAAGGCCTGATCCGCGCGGGTCAGGCCCGTCGCGTGCTGGTGATCGGGGCCGAGACCTTCAGCCGGATCATGGATTGGGAAGACCGCTCGACCTGCGTGCTGTTTGGTGATGGCGCCGGGGCGGTTGTGCTGGAAGGTGTCGAGGGTCGGGGCGACAGCAATGACCGGGGCATTCTGGCCACCGATCTGAACAGCGACGGCCAGTATCGCGATCTGCTTTATGTGGATGGCGGCGTCAGTAGCACCGGCACGGCCGGCCATCTGAAGATGCAGGGCAATCTGGTGTTCCGCCATGCCGTCGAAAAGCTGGCCAGGACCGCCCATACCGCGCTGGACAAGGCCGGGCTGAGCCCCGAGCAGGTCGACTGGCTGGTGCCCCATCAGGCCAATGAGCGGATCATCACCGCCACCGCGCAGAAGATGGGCGTGCCGATGGACAAGGTCGTGCTGACCGTGGCCGATCACGGCAATACCTCGGCGGCCTCGATCCCGCTGGCCTTGTCGGTCGCGGCCTCGCAGGGGCGGTTCAAGCCCGGCCAGGTGATCGTGACCGAGGCAATCGGCGGCGGGCTGAGCTGGGGCAGCGTGGTTCTGCGCTGGTAGCCGGGCAGGGGGCCTTGCCCCCATCGCCTGCGGCGATCCCCCCAGGATATTTGACTGAAGAAGAAATGGCGGATCAGCGCAGCTGGGAATCCTTGCTGCCGCGTCGGTTGATGCCGGCCGTGGGGCGAAAGGCCTTGTCGCGGCCTGACTGGCAATCGACGCAAAGCTGCACGCCCGGCACGGCCTGACGCCGCGCCTCGGGGATGGGATCGTCGCATTCAACGCAAAATTCGGCGCTGTTGCCGCCCCGGCGTTGCTGCGCCCGCATCCTGTCGATTGCCTCGCGGGTCGAGGCCTCGATCTGTTCGTTCACCGCGCCCTCGGGCGCCCAACCACCAGCCATGTGCGGTCCTCCTTGCCAATCAGATAGGGATGGCGGGCCGTTAACGCAAACCTTGCGTCAAGCAGTTGACAGCATACCGGGCGTTTGGAACAGTCTCTGCAACGCGGCATGAACAGGACCGCGACAGGGAGGACAGTTTGCCCATCATTCGTCTGATCGACGGCATCAATGAGGTCGTCGGCCGAATCGTTTCGGTCGTCGCGATCATCTTTGCAGGCATCATCATCTATGACGTCGTCATGCGCTATGTGTTCGGGAACCCGACGCGTTGGGCATTTGATGTCACCAAGCAGCTTTTCGGATTTTATTTCATCATGCTGGGCGGCTATGCGCTGCGCCATCAGTCGCATGTCAAGGTCGATCTGGTGACCGAGAGACTGGGCCGCAACGCCCGGCGTTGGGTCGAGGCGGCCGGCTATCTGATCTTCTTCTTTCCCTTCGCCTGGATCTTTGCCCGTGAAAGCTGGAAATTCGCGATGACCTCGTGGAACCAGGGCGAGGTGACCTATGGCGCCGTGTCATTGCCGGTCTATCCGTTGAAGATGGCAATGTTCGTCGCGGCCGTGCTGTTGCTGGCCCAGGGCGTCAGCGAGCTTTTGAAGCTGGTCCTGAACAAGGCCGACCACCTTGAGCCGATGGAGCCGTTTGATGTCCGGTGAAACGATCGGCCTGATCATGGCCGGAATGCTGGTGCTTGGCCTGTTCATGGGCCATCCGCTGGCCTTTGTGCTGGGGGGCACGGCGGTTGCAGGCGCCTTTATCGCCGGCAAGCCGATGGTGCTGGGCATCGTCATCAACCGCATCTTTGGCGATGTGCTGGACAATTACGTGCTGATCGCCATTCCGCTGTTCGTGCTGATGGCGCGGTTCCTGTCCGATAGTGGCGTCACCGACCGCATGTTCGAGGCGCTGCGGCACCTGATGGCCAGCGTGACCGGCGGTCTTGGGCTGGCGGTGGTGTTCATCTCGATCCTGCTGGCCGCGACTACGGGGATCATCGGTGCCTCGATCACCGTGATGGGGATGATGGCGCTGAAGCCGATGCTGCAATACGGCTATGACAAGCGGCTGGCGACGGGGCTGATCGGCGCATCGGGTTGCCTTGGCATCCTGATCCCGCCCTCGATCATGTTGATCCTGATGGCGTCCTATGCGCCGGGCCTGTCGGTTGGCCAGCTGTTTGCCGGTGCGATGATACCCGGCGTTCTGCTGGGGCTGATGTACGCGATCTATGTGGCGGTGATTGCCTGGGTGCGGCCGGAATGGGCGCCCCCGGTCAAGGATGAAGAACAGATCAGCCGTGGCGCGATGTGGCGGATGCTGATCGTCGAGGCGGTGCCCCCGCTGGTGCTGATCCTGGGGATCCTGGGATCCATGCTGGCAGGCGTCGCCACCGCGACCGAAGCCAGTGCCATCGGCGCCGCCCTGGCCTTGCTGATCGTGATCTTCCGTGGCCGTTTCGAATGGCGCACCTTCTATTCGGCGCTGCTGGAGACGGGGCGCACCAGTGCAATGATCCTGTTCATCGTGGTCGGTGCCACGGCCTTTACCGGTGTGTTCAACATCACTGGCGGGCTGCGCGCCAGCCAGGACCTGATCCGGGGGCTGGCCGACGATCCCTATACGCTGGTGGCGGTGATGCTGCTGGTGGTCTTTGTGCTGGGCATGTTCCTCGACTGGACCGGGATCGTGCTGCTGTCCTTCCCGATCTTCCTGCCGCTGGTCAAGGAAATGGGCATCGACCCGCTGTGGTTCGTGATCCTGATGGCGGTGGTGTTGCAGACCAGTTTCCTGTCGCCGCCCTTCGGATATGCGCTGTTCTATATGCGCGCCATCGCCCCGCCCGAGGTGCGCACCGCCGACATCATCCGGGGGGTCTTGCCGTTCATCGCGCTGGTGCTGCTGATGTGCGTGCTGATCATCGCCTTCCCGTCGCTGGTCAGCTGGCTGCCGACAAAGCTTTACGGTGCGGCGGGTTGACGCGCCGGGCCAGACAAAACTCAACAAGGAGGATACCAATGAAGCATTATCTGACCGGGGCCGCGCTGGCCGCCGTCACTGTCGCGGCTGCGCCCGCGATGGCCGAAAACTGGACCATGACCTCGACCTGGCCGTCCAGCCTGGAACTGATCGAGATCGACAAGCATTTCGTGGAACTGGCCAACGCCATGATCCCCGATGATCAACTGACCATCGAATTCTTCGACGGCGGTTCGCTGGTTCCGGCGGGCGAGGTGTTCGGCGCGGTCGAATCGGGCACCATTCAGGCCGGCGGCGACTGGCCGGGCTATTGGGCGGGGCGTGACAGCGCGTTTTCGCCCTTGGCCACGACCTCGGCGCTGTTCAACGCCGTGGATTACATCAACTGGATCCAGGAATGGGGCGGGGCGGACCTGTATAACGAGGTCTATGGCAAGTTCGGCATGGTCTATCTGCCCTATGGCGTGACCAATAACGAATCGGGCTTCCGCACCGTCGACAAGCCGATCGTCACCACCGAGGATCTGAAGGGCCTGCGCCTGCGCCTTTCCGGCTATGAGCAGGGCAAGCTGCTGGAAAAGCTGGGTGGTAATCAGGTCAGCATGGCCGGCGGCGAGATCTATCAGTCGCTGGAGCGTGGCGTGATCGACGGGGCCGAGTTCTCGACGCCCAACGTGGACTGGTCGGGCGGCTTCCAGCAGGTGACGAAATACTGGTCGACGCCGGGCTGGCACCAGTCGGCATCCGTCTTTGGCGTGATGATCAACAAGGCAAGCTGGGATGCGCTGACGCCGGAAACCCAGGAAACGCTGAAGGTCGCGGCCTCCGCCAACCTGCTGTGGTCGCTGGCCTTCACCGAAAAGCGCGCCACCGAAGCCTATGCCGAGTTCAAAGAGGCCGGGACCGAGATCACCCGTCTGGACGACGCCACGCTGGAAAACATCCAGATGCTCGCCAACGAGACGATCGAGGAAGCCGCCTGTGAAAACCCGCTTTCGGCCAAGGTCTATGCCAGCATGATCGCCTATTTGCAGGACTACAGCCAATGGCGCGACGCCTCGGCGCCTTACAACCTTGGTCGCAGCCCGAACGGGCCGGATCTGGCCAAAATTCAGGCTTGCGCCGGCTAAGCCGGGGACGACCGGCACTAAATCGCGCAAAATCAACGCAGAACGATGGGGCGGGGGAACAAATCCCCCGCCCCGCTTGTTGACAGCGGAACCGAAACTGACCAATCTTGAGTGCAATCGACATGGTGCAGGTATGAGTGAAAAGACGCTGACACGGATGGATCTGGCCGAGGCGGTTTTCCGCGAGGTCGGCCTGTCGCGCCATGAATCGGCGCAACTGGTGGAAACCGTTCTGTTGCATATCTCTGACGCATTGGTGGCCGGCCATCAGGTCAAGATCTCGTCCTTTGGCACGTTCAGCGTGCGCGAAAAGAACGAGCGAATCGGCCGCAACCCCAAAACCGGGGAAGAGGTGCCAATCACGCCGCGCCGGGTTCTGTCATTCCGGCCATCGCATCTGATGAAAGATCGCGTCTCGGCCGGCAACAAGCGGTAGGGCCGGCTAAGGCATGGCAAAGGGGGCAGAGGCATTCCGGTCCATCGGCGAAGTCGCCAAGATGATCGGAGTCGCGCCCCATGTGCTGCGCTATTGGGAAACCCAGTTCAGCCTGCTGAAGCCGATGAAGCGCGGCGATGGCCGCCGCTATTACCGGCCCGACGATGTGCGTCTGGCCGCCGGCATCTGCGAGATCCTGCGCGATGAGGGGCTGACCATTCGCGGCGCCAAGAAGATGCTGTCCAAGGATCGGGGCGAATCGGTCCGTGCCCGTGGTGCGATCAAGTTGGGCGAAGCGGTGGAAACCGTTGCCGCCGATTCTGGGGCTGTCGATGGGGATGGCCGGGCCAGCATCGAAAGCGTCACCGAGACTGCGGCCATGACGCCCAAACCTGTCGCCCCGCCGCCGGACGCTGCCAGCCTGTCCGAGCTGGATCAGCCCGATCGCGCACCGCGGTCGCGCAACCGCAAGCGCCCAGTCCCGACCCGCGTGCCCGACCCGCTGCCGCTGTTTCCCGAGGATCGGCCGGATACCGGGCTTGCTGCCGACCCGGCCGCCTCTGCTGCCCGGCAGCCTGTCGCGGTCGACCCGGTTCAGGCAGCCTGGCTGGGGCGGCTGATCGGCGTTACTGCGGCGTTGCAGGCATCGCAGGGCGGGGCCGACCTGTCCGATCCTGCGCGCGACGTGGCCCGGCAGCTGCTTGACGCCATCGCAGATCACTATTGATCCGCATTCATGTCGCCTGACTGTCAATTTTCCGCAAACCGGCCCTTGTGCTGCCCGCAAGCTTCGCTCTATATGGCCGGCGTCGGGCCGTGGCGCAGCCTGGTTAGCGCGTCCGTCTGGGGGGCGGAAGGCCGAGAGTTCGAATCTCTCCGGCCCGACCATTCCGATAACGCCCATCCCTTTGCGGGGGTGGGCGTTCGCATTTGCGGAGACCAGCATGAATGGTGTTTTGCCTGACAGCGAATTGCGGCGGTTGATCGAAACCGGCGCGATCTCGGCCAAACCGGCGATCATTCCCGAACAGATCCAGCCCGCCAGTCTTGACTTGCGGCTTGGCAGCACGGCCTATCGGTTGCGCGCCAGTTTTCTGGCCGGCAAGGGGCGCCGGGTCGAGGATCGGCTGCCTGATTTCCAGATGCATCAGATGGATCTGACAAATGGCGCGGTGCTGGAACGCGGCTGCGTCTATCTGGTGCCGCTGATCGAACGGCTGCGCCTGCCCGCCGGGCTGACCGCCGTGGCCAATGCGAAATCCTCGACCGGGCGGTTGGATCTGCTGACCCGGCTGGTCACCGATGACGGGACCGAATTTGACCGGCTGCCTGATGGTTATGACGGCCCGCTTTATGCCGAGATCTGCCCGCGATCATTCAGCGTGCTGGTGCGCCCCGGCATGCGGCTGAACCAGTTGCGTCTGCGGCAGGGGCAGGCGGTGCTGTCTGATGCGCAGCTAAGCGAATTAAACGCCGATCAGCCGCTGGTTACGGGCGGGCCGGCGCTGATTGATCAGGGCCTGGGTTTCTCGGTCGATCTGCGCCCCGAGGCGGGCGATCTGGTCGGTTATCGCGCCAAACCGCATAGTGGCGTTGTCGATCTGGATCGGATCGGTGCCTATGACGCGCGCGAGTTCTGGGACGAGCTGCGCACCGATGAGGGCCGGCTGATTCTGGACCCCGGCGCCTTCTATATCCTTGTCAGCCGCGAGGCCGTGGCCATCCCGCCCGAATACGCCGCCGAAATGGCGCCCTATCTGGCTATGGTGGGCGAGTTTCGGGTGCATTACGCCGGCTTCTTTGACCCCGGTTTCGGTGTGGGTCAGGCGGGGGCTGGCGCGCGCGGCGTGCTGGAGGTGCGCTGCCATGAGGCGCCCTTCGTGCTGGAACATGGGCAGGTGGTCGGTCGGCTGGTCTATGAACGCATGGCGGCGCTGCCGGACCGGCTGTATGGTGCGGGGATCGCCTCGAATTATCAGGGGCAGGGGCTGAAGCTGGCCAAGCAGTTCCGCTAGGGCCGCCAGATGGCGGGATCGGCCAGTTCGATCGAATTGCCGGCGGGATCGCGCAGATAGATGGATCGCGCGCCGTTGGGCCAGCGGAAATCGGCCTCGATTGCGATGCCGGCGGTTTGCAGATGCGTGCGCCAGTCGTCCAGCATGTCTGGTGCGACCGCCAGACAATAATGGCCCGGCCCCCGCGCGCCATGCGGCGGCACGGGCAGGCGCGCGTCAGCGGCTGGCGGGTGTTCGGTCGCCTCTGCGCGAAAGACCAGCAGAACCTGCGGGCGCGGGCTGTCCGAAACGCGAAAAAACGCATGTCTGCCGGGGCTTAATTGAAAGCAGGTCAGACCCATGATGCCCCGCCAAAAGCCGATTGCCGCGTCCAGATCGTCGACATAGAGCGCGGATTCCAAGGTGCCAAGCACGGGCGGGGCAGTGGATCGGTCAGGCATGGGTTCAGATTGCCATGGCGGCTGGCGTGCCGCAATCGGATTGCGCAGGATACCGTGCAGGGGGGCAGTCCGGGGTGCGGGCGTCATGCCGTTGTCACAGCGGCAGGCTATTCCTTGGGTGCCAATACATACTGGGGCTTGTCAGATTTCAGACGCGATATATAGTTGTGTTATCGGATATCTGCTTTGCCCCGATCATGGCCTGAAGGGGCGGATGGGAACGTGGCAATGCTTGATAATCACCGCGATTTCAGAACCCAGTTCGTGCGAGAGCCCTCGGGTCTGCGCAATCACCCCGCGCTGGTGCTGAACGCCGATTATCGCCCGCTATCCTATTACCCGCTGTCGCTGTGGCCCTGGCAAGAGGCGATAAAGGCGGTGTTTCTGGATCGGGTCAGCATATTGGCCGAGTATGACGAGCTGGTCCGAAGTCAGCGTCAGGCGTTCCGCATACCCTCGGTTGTCGTTCTGAAAGACTATGTAAGACCCAGAAAGCGCGTGGCCTTCACGCGCTTTAATCTTTTTCTGCGGGACGAATTTTCCTGCCAGTATTGCGGGTCCAAGGGTGATCTGACCTTTGACCATGTGGTGCCGCGATCGCGCGGCGGGATCACCAGTTGGGAAAACGTGGTCGCCGCCTGTTCGCCCTGCAATCTGAAAAAGGCCAACAAGTCGCTGCGCCATTCTGGCATGAGCCTGCGCCGCACACCGCGCTGCCCGACAAGCGAGGAAATGCACGCCGTCGGCCGGCGCTTTCCGCCGAACCACCTGCATCAAAGCTGGATGGATTTCCTGTATTGGGATGCTGAACTGGAAAGCTGAGCCGGGCGTATCGGTCGCGCGCCTAGACCAGCCATTTATGCATGCGAAAGCGTTGCAACCTCTGGCCGTCGCGTTCGATATGTTCGGCCCTGTCGGTGACAAAGCCAAAGGCCTTGAACGGCCCTTCGGCCATCAGGCTGGCATTGGTCCAAAGCTGGTCGATGCCGGCATCACGCGCGGCATCCTCGATCTGATCCAGCAATTGCCGGAACAACCCCTGGCTGCGATATGCGGGCAGCAGGAAGGCAAGGTCGATATTGCCGTCATCGCCAAGGGTCATGAAGCCGACGGGCAGGCCGTCCACCTCGGCAAGGGCGACGCGCTGACGGGCCAGTCGACCGGCCCAGACCCGGCCCGAATTGGGTGCGGGCAGCCAGGCCAGGCGCTCGGCCGCGCTATAGGGGCTGTCGCCCTGATGGATCGCGTCGAACATGACACGTCCCAGCGCGTCGCTGTCGGCAGGCTCGGCCCAGCGGATCATGCGATGTCGCGCCCCCCTGCGGGGGCCAGCGGGGCCGTGCCGCGACCAGCGCCCGCCTGCGCCAGAATCGCCGGCAGATCGCCATAGCCCGTCTTGCGCCGCTGATAACGCAGGCCCAGCCGCGCCGCCGCCTGTTCGGCGCTGGCATTCAACGCCGGGTCGTCGGTCTGGGCCAGATAGATCAGCTGTTCGTAATGGGCGAAATAGATGTCACGCAATTCGGGATGGCGATCCAGGCCCATGGCACGCCAGACGAAGGCATCGAACTGCCGGACCAGAAAATCCGTCAGATAGAAGGCGGTAAATTCCACATCGGCACGGGCGGCATGGGCCTCGATCCCGTCGAAAAAGGCATAGCAATGCGGGCCTGGGATCATCTCGATTCCCAGATCGGCGCAGCGCGTGGCAAGCAACCCGCCGGTGCCGCAATCGGCATAGACCACGACGATGCGGTCATACCCGGCACCATGTTTGACGACAGCGGCCTCGACGGCGTCGGGGATCTTTTCGGGGCGCAGGTGCAACTCGGCTGGCAGGCAATGCAGATCCATGTGGGCCCAGCCATTCGCGTCGCGAATGGCGATCAACTCGCGCGCCAAGGCACCGCATGCCAGCAACAGCGTGCGTGGCGGGGCGGCAGGGGTGGCAGCGACAGGTGGGGTGGGATCAGCCTTCATTGTCTCGCATCGACAGGTGCAGCACCGCCGCCCCCGTCAGCGCGATCAGGGCCAAGGCGGCCAAAGGAACGCCCGCCGACAACGTCGCCCAGATCGTCAATGCGGCCGCCAGAATGACGGCGGCGATCATCAGCAGGAAATGCGGCAGCGGCATGATGTCCTCTTTCATCTTGCCCCCCCAATATGGGGCCGCGATCCTGGGATGAAAAGGGCCAGTTTGCCGCAGTTTTAGGAAAGCGGCCTGCTGAACGCCGCCCGGCGGGATTTTGCCATTATGTCTGCGTCCCCATGACCCAGCAGCGCGCTGTGCAGGGCATGTTCGGCGCTGTATCGGCGAAAAATCGCCGTCACTGCGAAAAACACTGGATCAGATCGCCAAAAGGTTGCGTTCTGTTAGATGCGCCTTTGTGGGGGAGGCCATATGACGAATCGACGCGAGCTGCTGCGTCTGTTGGCTGGTTCGGCACCTGCGGCTGCCGGCATCGGCCTTTGGCCGTCGACACTGCTGGCCCAGGCCAGGCAGGCGGGGCTGATTGCGGCAAATGTTTGCCGCCTGGCACCCGAAACAACCGAGGGGCCGTTTTATCTGGATCCGCATCTGATGCGCAGCGACATCCGCGAGGATCGCGGCGGGGTGCCGATGACCATGCGGATACAGATCGTGACCGCCGATTGCCGTGCGATCAAGAGGGCAAGGGTCGATCTGTGGCATTGCGATGCGCAGGGCAACTATAGCGGCTTTGCCAATCAGGGCAGCGATGCGCGGCTTGGCACGCGGGGTCAGACCTTTCTGCGCGGCACGCAGATCAGTGGCGATGACGGACAGGTCGCCTTTCGGACGATCTTTCCCGGCTGGTATCGGGGCCGCACCACCCACATGCATCTGAAGGTCATTCTGGGCCGGGACGAGGTTCTGACCGGACAGATCTTCTTTCCCGACTCGCTTAGCCAATATGTGTTCGAGAATGCGGCGGCCTATGACCGCTCGGCCGTGCAGGACACGACCAATGCCGACGACTGGATCGCGGTCGAGGCGGGCGAGGGGGCCTATGCCGGCGTGACCGAGCGCAGCGACGGCTATGATGCGGCGCTGGTCGTGGCGGTGGATCACGGCGGGCTGCGTGGTGCCACAGCCCCAAGCCGCCGGGGGACAGTGCATTCCGGTGCTGCGTCGGCGTTGGCCGCCAGTCCCGAACCGCGCGAATTGGCGGCGCTGCGGGCATGACCGGCTGAAAGCTGCAATCGCGGGGGGCTTGGCCTCGGTTTACCTTTGGTTTGGGTGGCCGCTGTTAGCGCTGCCGGACTGTAAAGGTATCAGAAGGAAAGCTGACAATGACGAACCGCCGCGATTTGTTGAAGGTTCTGGCCGCTGCTGCGCCCGCAACCCTGGGAATCGGTCTGTGGCCGGGCATGCTGAGGGCGCAGGCGGCGGCTGCCGGTCTGATCTCGCCCAATGTGTGCAGCCTTATGCCCGAAGTGACCGAGGGCCCCTATTACATCGACCCCGAACTTGTCCGCGCCGATATCCGCGAGGATCGCGTGGGGGTGGCGATGACCATGCGGTTGCAGATCGTCGATGCCGGCTGCGCCCCGATCGAGGGCGCGCGCGTCGATATCTGGCATTGTGACGCGCAGGGGAATTACAGCGGTTTCGCCGGTCAGGGCAGCGACGCGGTCAGCGATACGGCGGGTCAGACCTTCCTGCGCGGCACCCAGATGGCAGATGCTCAGGGGTTGGTGGCGTTCCAGACCATCTATCCCGGCTGGTATAGCGGGCGCACCACGCATCTGCATTTCAAGGTCTTTCTGGATCAGACCAACCTGCTGACGGGCCAGATTTTCCTGCCCGATGCGCTTAGCCAATACATCTATGACAACGCGCCCGATTACGGTGGCCGCAGCTCGACCCGCGACACGTTCAACCAGGGCGATGGCATTGCCGCGCAGGCCGGGGCGGGTGCCTATGCCCATATCGCCGAGCAGCCCGACGGCTATGATGCGGCGCTGGTCGTGGGCGTTGCGCGTGACGCGGTGTCACAGGCCGGGCAGCGCCCCGGCGGCGGGCCTCCTCCGGGGGGTGGGCCGGGCAATGATGGCGGGCGGCCGCCATCGCCACAGGGGCCGGCGGATGGCACGGTCGATCCGGCCAGTCTGATTCCGGGGCAGGGTGCCTGAAGAAAAAAGGCCCGGCCGCCGGGTGATCCTGGCGGTCGGGCCGTTCGTAAATGCGGGTCTGTCGGGCGATCAGTATCCGGTCGGCTGCGCCGCGCCACCGCGCGACAAGCCCATCGCGCCGATATTTCCGACATTCAACGCCGAGGGGATGATGCGGCTGTATTTCGTGCCCTCGATGGTGGCGCCGGCCATCAGCCCGCTTTGTCCAAAGATCAGCGCCACGACCGGATGCTGCGCCGTCACCGTATCGGCCCCGACCGCCAGCCCGCCCGTCGGGATCGCGTAATAGGCATCCGCGCCCGCGACCCAGCCCGGCGAGGTGCGGAAAGCCGCCAGCGCCTGCGGGCTTTGGAACACAAGGACATGGGCATATTGCTGCGCGCCGGCCTGAAAACCGACGCTGGCCTGAGTTGCCGAATAGTAATCGACCGTCGCGCCCTGAATGCGCAGCGCACCCTGCCCGTAAGCGCCGCCCACGCCAAGCGCGGCCTCGGTCATCAGCGGCATATACAGGATGCCCGCCGCACTTTGGGCCATGGCGGCGGTCGAGGGATAGTTCTGGACCATATAGTTATGGGTCGCGTCGACCCGCGCATCCAGCCGTCCGGCGGCGTTCTGGCCGATCGCGTTGTTGCAGCCGGCCAAGGCCATCGTCGCCCCTGCGCCAAGCAGCAGGCCGCGACGGGTCATCATGTTGAAATCGCTCATTGTCGCCTCGATCTGTGGTTCGCCGGGCGCTTTCGGCCCGTTGATCACGACCATATGACAAATCGCGGCTTCAGGCCAGCATTTCAGCCATTTGCGGCGCGAAATAGCTGAGAACCCCGTCACAACCCGCCCGACGGAAGGCCAGCAGGCTTTCGGCCATTGCATCGCGCGAAAGCCAGCCATTGCGGATGGCGCCCTCGATCATCGCGTATTCGCCGCTGACCTGATAGGCAAAGGTCGGCACGCCGAACTGGTCCTTCACCTCGCGGCAGATATCCAGATAGGGCATTCCCGGCTTGACCATGACCATATCCGCGCCCTCGGCCAGATCGCGGGCCACGCAGCGGATCGCCTCTTCCCGGTTCGCGGGATTGACCTGATAGGTCTTCTTGTCGCCCACCAGCCGCCCCGAGGCCCCCACCGCATCGCGGAACGGCCCGTAGAAGGCGCTGGCGAATTTCGCCGCATAGGACAGGATCGCCACATGTTGATGGCCTGCCGCCTCCATCGCAGTTCGCAGCGCCCCGATACGGCCGTCCATCATGTCGCTTGGACCAAGGATGTCGGCACCGGCCTCGGCCTGGGCCAGCCCCATTTTTACCAGTGCCTCGACCGTCTCGTCGTTCAGGATCTGGCCGTCGACCACAAAGCCGTCATGGCCGTTGATGTTGTAAGGATCCAGCGCAATATCGGTCATCACCGCCAGATCGGGCACGGTTTCCTTGATGGCGCGGATGGCCCGGTTGCTGATGTTTTCGGGGTCCCAGGCACGGGCGCAGCTTTCGTCCTTCAGATCGGGGTCGGAATGGGGAAAGACGCAGATCGCCGGGATGCCAAGGCTCGCCGCCCGTTCCGCCGCACGTCGCGCCCCGTCCAGCGTCAGCCTGTCGACGCCGGGCATCGAGGGGATCTCGCCCTCGGCGCCAGCCACCTCGGTCACGAAAATCGGCCAGATCAGGTTGGCGGCCGTGAAATCGACCTCGCTCACCATCGCGCGCAGGGCAGGGGTGCGGCGCATCCGGCGCAGCCGGGTGGCGGGGAAGGGGGCGATGATCGGCATTGCCATATGCGGGGCCTTTCCTTGGGGTTACGCACGTTCTAAGGTCCCGCGCAGCCCAGAACAAGGATGCATGGCTTGCCGCAATTCAATGGATTTCTTGACCTGATGGATGCCCGCAGCTTTGGCAGCGTCTGGTTCTGGTTTGTCCTGATCCTGATCTGGGCCGGCAGCGGGCGGGCGGTGCTGGGCGTGCCCTCGGATGTGATCAACCGCGCCCGCCGCGCGCCACAGGACGAGCCGGGGCTGGCGCTGCTGGACTGGCTGACCTTGGCCCTGCCGCGCTGGCAGTTGGGCCGGCGCGAGGGGGTGGCGCTGCTGGCGCTGGCCGGGTTCGCGGTCAGCTCGCTGGCGGTCCTGGGCTTTTGCTACGGGCTGGAACTGGCGCAGGCGGCGTCCCTTCTGGCGATGCCGCTGCTGCTGCTGTTCCTGCTGCGGCTGCGTCTGGCGCGGCGGCTGGTGCCGGTGCTGGCGCAGGCGCATGACGGCCAGTTGCCCCCCGATCAGGCGGCGCGGCAATCGCTGCGGCTGATCGTCTTTCACCGCCGCCTGGCCTTTGTGCTGTCGATCCTCGCCGTGGCGATCACCGCGCTTTGGGGCACGATCTGGCAGCTGATGCACCCAAACGGGCTGTGACCCCCGCTGCCAGCTTGACTCTGCCAGCCCTTCGCTTACCTCACGCCAATGCCTGACCAGATCATCCTTTCCGGCGCCCCCGAGGGCCATGACGCCGCCCTGATCGCCCGCGAACTGTCGCGCGGTGCGCCAGTGGTTCACATCGCCCGCGACGACCGCCGCATGGCCGCCATGCGCGATGCGCTGGCCTTCCACGCCCCCGGCGCCGTCGTGCTGGATTTTCCGGCCTGGGACACCACGCCCTATGACCGCGTCTCGCCCGCAGGCGCGGTGCAGGCCGCACGCATGGCCACCTTGGCCGCGCTTGCGCAAGGCGCGATCAAGGGGCCGTTCGTCCTGCTGACCACGCTGAACGCCGCCCTGCAACGCATCCCTGCGCGCGATCTGCTGGCCCATGCCAGTTTCCAGGCCCGCGTCGGTGATCGGGTAAATCTGGATGCGCTGCGCGCCTTTCTGGTCCGTATGGGCTTCGTTCAGGCCCCGACCGTGACCGAGCCCGGCGATTACGCCATCCGGGGCGGTATCATCGACATCTTCCCGCCCGGCGAATCCGGCCCCGTGCGGCTGGACCTGTTCGGCGATGTGCTGGACGGCGCCCGGCGCTTTGACCCCGTGACCCAACGCACGACCGAGACGCTGAAGCGCGTCGAACTGGCCCCCATGTCCGAGGTCATTCTGGACGATGACGCCATCACCCGCTTTCGCCAGAATTACCGCGCGACCTATGGCGGCGGCACCAATGACCCGCTGTATGAATCCGTCAGCGCGGGCCGCAAACAGGCGGGCGTCGAACATTGGCTGCCATGGTTCCATGAACGGCTTGAGAGCCTGTTCGACTATCTGCCCGGCGCCACGATCATGCTGGACGACCAGATTTCGCAGGTCGAGGATGCCCGTCGCGGCATGATCGCCGAGCAATATCAGGCCCGCCGCGACGCGCTGGCCGCCAAGGGGCGCAGCGATACCGTCTATCGCCCGGTGCCGCCCGACCAGATGTTTCCGACGCCCGAGCAATGGCAGGCGTGGCTGGCGGCGCGTCGCAGGATCCAGCTGCGCGTGCTGCCCGCCCCGCCCGGCCCCGGCGTCCTGGACGGCGGCGGTCGCATCGGCCGCAATTTCGCGCCCGAGCGTCAATCCGAGGACACGAACCTTTTCGCTGCGCTGGCCGCCCATATCCGCGACCTGTCGAAAACCAGCCGCGTCGTTCTCGCCAGCTTCTCCGAGGGCGCGCGTGAACGCCTGTCGGGGCTGATGGCCGATGAGGGCGTGACCAGTGCAAAACCCATCGCCGATCTGCGCGATCTGCCCGACCAGCCCGGCGCGCTTGGGCTGGCCGTCTGGCCGCTGGAGCAGGGCTATTCCGCCCCCGGCCTCGCGGTGATTTCCGAACAGGACGTGCTGGGCGACAGGCTGATCCGGGGCACCAAGCGCCGCCGCCGCCCCGAGGATTTCCTGCGCGACACCACCAGCCTGACGCCGGGCGATCTGGTTGTGCATGTGGAACATGGCATTGGCCGCTATACCGGGCTTGAGACGATCAAGGCCGCCGGCGTGCCGCATGATTGTGTGGCGCTGGAATATGCGGGCGGGGACCGGCTGTACCTGCCGGTCGAGAATATCGAACTGCTCAGCCGTTACGGCCACGAGGAAGGCCTGCTCGACAAGCTGGGCGGCGGTGCATGGCAGGCCCGCAAGGCCCGGCTGAAGGAACGCATCAAGCTGATCGCCGACAAGCTGATGCGCGTCGCCGCCGAACGCCTGCTGCGTCCCGCCCCGATCCTTGAACCCGATCACCACGATTGGGAGGCCTTCGCCGCCCGCTTCCCCTATAGCGAGACCGACGACCAGCAATCGGCCATCGAGGATGTGGCGAATGACCTTGCCGCGGGCCGCCCGATGGATCGGCTTGTCGTCGGCGATGTCGGTTTCGGCAAGACCGAGGTCGCCATGCGCGCGGCCTTCATCGCCGCGTCGCAGGGGATGCAGGTCGCCGTCATCGCGCCCACCACTTTGCTGGCCCGCCAGCATTTCCGCACCTTCGCCGACCGCTTTCGCGGCACCGCCATCACCGTCCGCCCGCTGTCGCGCTTCGTCGCCGCCAAGGATGCCGCCAAGACGCGCGAGGGGCTGGCCGATGGAACCGTCGATATCGTCGTCGGCACCCATGCGGTGCTGGCCAAGGCGGTGCGGTTCAAGCGTCTCGGGCTGGTGATCGTCGATGAGGAGCAGCATTTCGGCGTCATCCACAAGGAACGCCTGAAGGAACTTCGCAGCGAGGTCCACGTCCTGACCCTGACCGCCACGCCGATCCCGCGCACGCTGCAATTGTCGCTGACCGGGGTGCGTGACCTGTCGATCATCTCGACCCCGCCGGTCGACCGTCTGGCGATCCGCACCTATGTCTCGGAATTCGACAGCGTGACGATCCGCGAGGCCCTTCTGCGCGAGAAATATCGCGGCGGGCAAAGCTTCTTCGTTGTCCCCCGCATCGCCGACCTGCCCGAGGTCGAGGACTGGCTGAAGGAAAACGTGCCGGAAATCACCTATCTGGTCGCCCATGGCCAAATGGCCGCGACCGATCTGGACCAGCGGATGAACGATTTCTACGATGGCGGCCATGACGTGCTGGTTGCCACCTCGATCGTGGAAAGCGGCCTCGATATCCCGACGGCGAATACGATGGTGGTCTGGCGCGCCGATATGTTCGGGCTGGCGCAACTCTATCAGATCAGGGGCCGTGTGGGCCGCTCGAAGACCCGCGCCTATTGCTATCTGACGACGAAACCCCGCGCGCCGCTGACCCCGCAGGCCACGCGGCGGCTGAAGTTCCTCGGCGCCATCGACAGCCTTGGCGCGGGCTTCAATCTGGCCTCGCAGGACCTTGACCTGCGCGGCGCCGGGAACCTGCTGGGCGAGGAACAATCAGGCCATATCAACGAGGTAGGGTTTGAACTTTACCAAGCCATGCTTGAGGAAACCATCGCCAAGCTGAAATCGGGTGAGATCGAGGGCACGCCCGAGGATGAATGGGCGCCCACGCTGAACCTTGGCGTGCCGGTGACGATCCCCGAAAGCTATATCCCCGATCTGGATGTGCGGTTGGGCCTCTATCGCCGTCTGGCGGAACTGACCACCAAGGTTGAGCTCGAAGGCTTCGCAGCCGAGTTGATCGACCGGTTCGGCCCGCTGCCGCGCGAGGTCTCGACCCTGATGAACGTGATCCGCATCAAGGCGCGGGCGAAGGTGGCCAATGTCTCGCGGCTGGACGTGGGGCCGAAGGGCGCGACGATCCAGTTCCACGGCGACAAGTTCCCCAATCCGGGCGGGCTGGTCGAATTCCTGACCGACCAGCGCGGGCAGGCCAAGGTCGAGGGCAACAAGATCGTCATCCGCCGCGATTGGGGCAGCGACGCGGAACGCATCAAGGGCGCTTACGGTCTGGTCCGCGATCTGGCCGCCAAGGCCAAGGCCGCGAAGTGAGCGGCGGGGTCCGCTTTGACACCGGACCCTTGGGGCAGGGGACGCTGTTTGCGGACCCGCTGGACCTGATCCGCGCAGATCACGCCGATCAGGTCGACGCGGCCTTCGCCGCCATCGAGGCCGCACGGCAGGCCGGTCACTGGCTGGCGGGCTATTTCGCCTATGAACTGGGCTATGCGCTGACCCCGCGTCTGGCGTCGCTGATGCCCCCGGATCGCGATCTGCCGCTGATCCTGATGGGCGTCTTCGACGCGCCGCAACCGGCACCGCCCTTGCCCTCGGGCCGCGCTGTGCGGTTGTCACCGCCCGAACCGCTCTGGCCCAAGGCCCGCCATCACGCCGCCGTTCAGGCCGTCCATGACTATATCGAGGCGGGCGATACCTATCAGGTCAACCTGACCTTCCCGATGGCGCTGACTGCCAAGGGCAGCCCGCAGGCCATCTATGCCGCCTTGGAAGCACGTCAGCCGGTGGGCGAGGGCGCGCTGTGCCTTCTGGACGGTCCGCCGATCCTGTCGCGCAGCCCGGAACTGTTCTTTGCCGTGGGCGCCGATGGCTGGATCGAGACCCGCCCGATGAAGGGCACCGCCCCGCGCGGCGCCACGCCCGCCGAGGATGCGCAGAATGCCGCCGCGCTGCTGGCCTCGGAAAAGGACCGGGCCGAGAACCTGATGATCGTCGACCTTCTGCGCAACGATATCAGCCGCGTCTGCACACCCGGTTCCGTCCATGTCCCGCAGCTTTTCCATATCGAGCCCTATGCGACCGTGCATCAGATGGTCTCCACCGTCCGGGGCCGTCTGGCCGAGGCCGCGACCCTGACCGACATCATCGCCGCGCTGTTTCCCTGCGGCTCGATCACCGGCGCGCCCAAGATCCGCGCGATGGAGATCATCGCCGAACTGGAAGATACCCCGCGCGGCATCTATTGCGGCGCGATTGGCTGGGCCGATCCCGCCGGGCCGATGCGCTTCAACGTGGCGATCCGCACGCCGGTCATGACCGCGCCGGGGCGCTTGCGCCTGAACGTCGGCGGCGGCATCGTCTATGACAGCCAGCCCGATGCGGAATGGAGAGAGGCGCTGTGGAAATCGACCTTCGCGACGCTGCCCCGCCGGGCCTGACCGTCTTTGAAACCATGCGGCAAGAGGCTGACGGCCGCATCGCCCTGTGGCCGCTGCATGTGGCGCGGCTGAGGCGTGGGTGCCTGGCAGTTGGCTTTCCGCTGGATGAGGCGGCGGCAGAGGCCGCGATCCCGCAGGCCTCGGGTCAGGTGATGCGCAACCGGCTGGCCGTCGATGCCACGGGGCAGGTGGCGGTGACCCGCCAACCGCTGCCGCCGAACGCGCCGGAATGGCGGGTGGTGATCTCGGCCCTGCGGCTGGACAGCGCCGATCCGTGGTTGCGGATCAAGTCCTCGATGCGCGCCACCTATGACGCCGCCCGCGCCGCGCTGCCCGATGGCGTGGACGAGGCCCTGCTGCTGAACGAACGCGGCGAGGTCTGCGAGGGCACGATTACGAACCTGTTCCTGCGCCGCGATGGCACCCTGCTGACGCCACCCCTGACCTGTGGGCTGCTGCCCGGCGTGCTGCGGCAATCCCTTCTGGATCAAGGAATTGCGCGGGCATCCTTATTGCATCCCGAGGATCTGGCGACGGGCGATCTGCTGATCGGCAATGCGCTGCGCGGGCTGATCCCGGCGCGGCTGATCGGATAGGCCCAAATGAAAAAGGCCGTCCCGAGGGACGGCCTTTCCATATTCCTGACGGAAGAACCGGATCAGTTCTTCGCGTAATATTCGACGACCAGGTTCGGTTCCATCACGACGGCATAGGGAACATCGCCCAGGGCCGGGGTGCGCACGAAAGTGGCGGTCATCTTGTTGTGGTCGACCTCGACGTAATCGGGCACGTCACGCTCGGCCAGGCCGACGGCTTCCAGCACGATGGCCAGCTGCTTGGAACGGTCGCGAACGGCGATCACGTCGCCTTCCTTGACGCGGTAGGAGGCGATGTTCACGCGCTGGCCGTTCACGGTCACATGGCCGTGGTTCACGAACTGGCGGGCGGCAAAGATGGTCGGGACGAACTTGGCGCGATAGACGACGGCGTCCAGGCGGCGCTCCAGCAGGCCGACCAGGTTTTCGCCGGTGTCACCCTTGACGCGCTCGGCCTCGGCATAGATGCGGCGGAACTGCTTTTCGGTCAGGTCGCCGTAATAGCCCTTCAGCTTCTGCTTGGCGCGCAGCTGGGTGCCGAAATCCGACAGCTTGTTCTTGCGGCGCTGGCCGTGCTGGCCGGGGCCGTATTCGCGGCGGTTCACCGGGGATTTGGCGCGGCCCCAGATGTTTTCGCCCATGCGGCGGTCGATCTTGTACTTGGCAGACGTGCGTTTGGTCACGGCTGATCTCCTTCTTTGCGTTATCGAAGGGCGTTGTCCTCTGGCTTGCGCCTGACAGGCATCCCCTTGCAGGGGCCACCAACACCAATGAAGGCTGCGCTTATAGAGGGGATTCGCCCGGTGTCAACCCGCCGTCCGGGCCGTTCCACCGCGAAGCGCCGGCAGCGCGGCCAGCGCCTCGGCCCAGGTACCCGCCAGCGACGGATCGGGCGAAAATTCGGCGGCGATGGGGGGCTGGGTCAGCACCTCTTCGCCGGCACCCGTCGCGGCCATCAGTGCCAGACGCGCGGCACCAAAGGCCCCGCCGGTTTCCGCGCCGGCAGGCCGCAGAACCGGCACGCCGGTCGCCTGCGCCAGCATCGACAGCCACAGATCGGACCGCGCACCGCCGCCCATGGCGATCAGCGCATCCGCGCCACCGCCGGCCGCCTTCAGCGCGGCCAGGTTTTCGGCCAAAGCCAGCGATACGCCCTCCAGCACGGCGCGGGTCAGGTCGTCGCGGCCATGGGACGAGGCCAGCCCGATGAATTGCCCCCGGATGGCCGGGTCATTCAGCGGCGTCCGCTCGCCCGAGAGATAGGGCAGAAAGCGCACCGCCCCCGGCGCGGCGACGGGGCCAAGCCCGGCCAGCAGATCGCCCGGTTTCGCCCCCACGATCCGCGACCACCAGTCAAGGCTGGAGGCTGCTGACAGCATCACGCCCATCTGATGCCAGCGGCCCGGCAAGGCGTGACAAAAGGCGTGAACGGCGGTCTCTGGCGCGGGACAGAACCGGTCCGTTGCCGCAAAGATCACGCCCGATGTGCCAAGCGACACAAACCCCATGCCCGGCGCGGCAATCCCGGCGGCGATGGCGGTGGCGGCATTGTCGCCCGCCCCGCCCGCGACGGGAATGCCCGCGGGCAGGCCCAGTTCCGCCGCCAGATCGGCGCGCAACCGGCCAGAGACGGCGCTGCCCTCGACCAGCGCGGGCATTTGCGCGCGGCTCATGCCGGTGGCCGTCAGCAAGTCGTCGGACCAGTCACGGGTGGCAGGGTCGAACCAGGCGGTGCCGGATGCGTCCGACATATCCTCGACATGGCCGCCCGTCAGCCACAGCCGCAGATAGGCCTTGGGCAGCAGGACGCGGGCGGTTTGGGCGAAAAGATCGGGTTCGTGCTTTGCCATCCAGACCAGTTTCGGCGCGGTGAAGCCGGCAAAGACGATATTGCCGGTGATGGCGCGGAAACGCGGGTCGGCGTCCAGCACGGCCGCCTCGGCATGGGCGCGGCCATCGTTCCACAGGATCGCTGGCCGCAGCACATGATCATCCGCATCGAGGCAGACGGCGCCGTGCATCTGGCCCGACAGGCCGATCCCGGCGACGCGGTCCAGCCGACGGCCCAATCCGGCAATGGCGGTGCGGCAGGCGGCAAGCCAATCCGCCGGGGTCTGTTCGGACCAGCCGGGATGGGGGTTACTGACCGACAACGGGGCATGCCCGGTTGCAAGAACAGTCTGATCATCACCGATCAGAACCGCCTTTACGCCGGATGTGCCAAGATCAAGACCAAGAAACATTCCCTGTTTATCAGCCTTTGTCCGGGTCAAGGCAAGGACAGTGCGCCATCGGGCAGGAAGGCATGCGACAAGGGCATTGCCGCCGCCCCAAGGGTGCGCGCCGTGCGGCCAAGCGTGCCGGCCATGACCGGCGGCAGGTTCACCCCGGCCGAGGGCAGGCGCGCCATCGCCGCCTGCGTGGCCTGAACCAGCCGGTCGCGGGTCGCGGCGGGCAGCGCGCCGTCGATTACCACGGCCCCCAGATCCGTCAGCGCCGTGGCTGTCAGCGCGGCCCAGGCCAATGCCTCGCCCGCCTGGATGGCCCAGTCATGCTCGATCTGTGCGGGGACGTTCCAGCCCGCATCGTCGGGCGGAAGGGGATGGCCGATCATCCGTTCCAGCCCCGAGACCGAGGCGTGATCCAGCACCTGCCCGCCCATCGGCCCCGGCATCGAGCCGATGGCCCCGGCATTGCGATGCGGGCCAAAGCGGGGGCGCCCGTCCAGAACCAGACCGCCGCCAGCGAAATGCGCGACATAGATATACAGGAAATCGGCGGGCAGGTCGCGACGGCCGAAGATCAGTTCCGCAGCGCAGGCGCAGGTGCCGTCATTTTCCAGCCAGACGGGAAAAGGCAACGCCTCGGCCAGTTCCGCGCGCAGATCGCGGTCGCGCCAACCGGCCATGTCCGCGCCCCAGTCCCACAGCTGAAACGGCGCGGCAACGCCCAGACCGGCGATGCGTGCGGCCTGTTCGGGCGCCATGGCGGCCATGGTCGTGGCGATCGCGTTACGGGCAAAACCAGCCAGCCGATCCGGGTCGGGATGAGAATGCACCTCTTGCCGGTGGACGCGGATCGTGCCGGTGAAATCGACCAGCGCCAGTTCGGCCAGCCGCCGGCCGACCTTCAACCCCAGAAAGAACGCCCCGTCCGGTGCCAGGGACAGCGGCGTCGAGGGTTGCCCGACCCGGCCGCGAATCGCCTTGCCGGTGGTCAGCAGGCCAGAATCAATCAACTGCCTTGATATATTTGTTGCGCTTTGCGCAGACAGCCCGGTCGCAGCGGCGATTTCAGCCCGCGACCGTGGCCCGTCATGTTGCAGCAAGGCTATGACAAGCCTTTCATTATTGGTTCTTTCTGGTCCCCCGTCGGTCTGGTTTGGCATGGCTATTCCTCCCTTGCCTATTAAATCAACATAATTGATTTATTGACAAGATGAATTTTCAGGTGCTTGTTTGCTGGTGTCGCGGGGCAGCGATTCCCGCATCCCGGAGGAGGAAGATGACAATGAACCTGACCGTGAAAACCATGTTGCGCCTTTCGCTGGCGGCTTCCGCGCTGGCATTTGCAGCTGGCGGTGTACAGGCGCAGGACGCGGTGAATGCCTGCCTGATCACCAAGACCGACACCAACCCGTTTTTCGTCAAGATGAAGGAAGGCGCGACCGCCAAGGCCGAGGAACTGGGGATCGAGCTGAAATCCTATGCCGGCCAGGTCGATGGCGATAACGAGGCGCAGGTCGCCGCAATCGAGGCCTGCATTGCCGATGGTGCCAAGGGCATCATGCTGACCGCCTCGGACACGGCGGCCATCGTCGATTCGGTAACGGCTGCGCGGGATGCCGGCATTCTGGTGATCGCGCTTGATACGCCGCTGGATCCGATCGACGCCGCCGATGCGACCTTTGCCACCGACAACTTTGCCGCGGGCGAGCTGATCGGCAAATGGGCCGCCGCGACCATGGGCGCCGAGGCCGCCAATGCCAAGATCGCCATGCTGGATCTGGCCATCAGCCAGCCCTCGGTCGACGTGCTGCGCGATCAGGGCTTTCTTCAGGGCTTTGGCATCGAACTGGGCGATCCGAACAAATGGGGCGACGAGGAAGACCCGCGCATCGTCGGCCATGAGGTCACCGCCGGCAACGAAGAGGGCGGGCTGACCGCGATGGAGGCCCTGCTGGCCACCGATCCCGACATCAATCTGGTCTACACGATCAACGAACCCGCCGCCGCCGGTGCCTATGAGGCGCTGAAGGCCGTGGGCCGGGAAAATGACGTGCTGATCGTGTCGATTGATGGTGGTTGCCCCGGCGTGCAGAACGTCAAGGACGGCATCATCGGGGCGACCAGCCAGCAATACCCGCTGGCGATGGCCTCGATGGGGATCGAGGCGATCGCGGCCTTTGCGGCCGACGGCACCAAGCCTGCGGCAAGCGAGGGCAAGGATTTCACCGATACCGGCGTCACGCTGATTACCGACAAGCCGGCGGAAGGGGTTGAATCCATCGACACCGCCAAGGGGCTGGAGATGTGCTGGGGCTGACCGCCCGCACCCCGAATGATGCAAGGGGGCGGCCGCGCGCCGCCCCTTTTACAAGCACAGTCATGATCGAAGGAGGCGAGACATGGCGACTGAACCCAAACCGGCTTCCGGTTTCGAAGAGGGGCTGACCGGCGCCTCGGAAACCGTGGCCAGCTTTGAGCAAAAAGAGCGTGGGCTGAAGAAGATTCAGCACTGGCTGCATCAGACGCCATCGGCCGTGCCGATGATCGTGCTGATTGCGTCGGTCATCGTCTTTGCTTTCCTGTCCGACAATTTCTTTCGCGCGACGACCATGTCGACGATCCTGCAACAGATCGCCATCGTCGGCATCATCGGCTGCGCCCAGACCATCGTGATCCTGACGGCCGGCATCGACCTGTCAGTTGGCGCCATCGCGGTGTTTTCCTCGGTGCTGATGGGGCAGTTCACCTTTCGCTATGGCATTCCGGCACCGGCCGCGATTGCCCTTGGCCTTGCCGCCGGCGCGGCGATGGGGGCGCTGAACGGGTTTCTGATTTCGCGCCTGAAGCTGCCGCCCTTCATCGTGACACTGGGCACCTGGCAGATCTTTCTGGCCTCGAATTTCATCTTTTCGCAGAATGAAACCATCCGCTCGCGCGAGATCAGCGAACAGGCGCCTGCGCTGCAATTCTGGGGCTATGCGATCCAGCCGGGCGGGGTAAAGGTGCTGTACGCCGTGTTCCTGATGATCGCCTTGGTGGCCGTCATGTCCTATGTGCTGCGCAACACGGCCTGGGGGCGGCATGTCTATGCCGTGGGCGATGATGCCGAGGCCGCGCAGCTGGCGGGCGTGCAGACCGACCGCATCCTGATCCAGGTCTATACGCTGGCGGGGCTGTTCTGCGCCATCGCCGGTTGGGTGATGATCGGGCGGTTCGGTTCGGTGTCGCCCACGGCCTCGACCGGGCAGTTGGGCAATATCCAGTCGATCACTGCTGTGGTGATCGGTGGCATCTCGCTGTTCGGCGGGCGGGGTTCCATCGTCGGGATGTTCTTTGGCGCGCTGATCGTCGGTGTGTTCGAAATGGGGCTGCGGCTGGTCGGGACCGACCCGCAATGGACCTTCTTCCTGATTGGCGTGCTGATCATCTTTGCCGTCGCCGTGGACCAGTGGATCAGAAAGGTATCGTCATGAGCGAGCCCATCCTTTACGCCCGCAACCTGGTCAAGCGCTATGGCAAGGTCACAGCCCTGGATCATTGCGATTTCGACCTGATGCCGGGCGAGATACTGGCCGTGATCGGCGACAATGGCGCCGGCAAGTCAAGCCTGATCAAGGCGCTGTCGGGCGCGGTGCAGCCCGACGAGGGCGAGATCACGCTGGAAGGTCGGAAGGTGCAGTTCGGCAGCCCGCTGGAGGCGCGGGGTTACGGCATCGAATGCGTCTATCAGACGCTGGCCATGTCGCCCGCCCTGTCCATCGCCGATAACATGTTCATGGGCCGCGAATTGCGCAAACCCGGCATCATGGGCAGCTGGTTCCGCCAGCTGGACCGCCCCAAGATGGAGGCTTTTGCCCGCGAGAAGCTGAATGAGCTGGGGTTGATGACGATCCAGAACATCAACCAGGCGGTCGAGACCCTGTCGGGTGGCCAGCGTCAGGGTGTGGCTGTGGCGCGGGCTGCGGCTTTCGGGTCCAAGGTTGTGATCCTGGACGAGCCGACGGCAGCGCTTGGCGTCAAGGAAAGCCGCAAGGTATTGGAGCTGATCCGGGATGTGCGGTCGCGCGGGATTCCGATCATCCTGATCAGCCATAACATGCCCCATGTCTTTGAAGTGGCCGATCGCATCCATATCCATCGTCTGGGGCGGCGTTTGGCGGTGATTCGGCCGGATGAATACAGCATGTCTGATGCGGTCGCCTTCATGACCGGCGCCAAGCTGCCCGAAGGGGTCGCGGCATGACCGGGGCGGGGGAAGGGGGGCTTTGCCCCCCGTCCTTCGGACTCCCCCCAGGATATTTGGATCAAAGCGAGGGGCAGGCGCTGTTGCGGCGGCTGGCCGAATTGCCGGGGCCGCGGGCCGTGGTGGCGCTGGCCGGGGCGCCGGGATCGGGCAAGTCGACCCTGGCCGAGGCGCTGGTGGCGCGGGTGCCGGGCGCGGTTCTGTTGCCGATGGACGGGTTCCATCTGGACAACCGGTTGCTGGACCAGCGCGGGTTGCGCGCACGCAAGGGATCGCCCGAGACCTTTGATGCAAGCGGTTTCGTGGCGGTGATGAACCGGGTGCGGGCCGGGGGCGAGGTGGTGTTTCCGGTTTTCGACCGGGGCCGCGATCTGGCCATTGCCGGGGCGGGTGTCATTGATGCCGGCACGCGGCTGGTGGTGGTCGAGGGGAACTATCTGCTGCTGGATGCGGATCCCTGGCGGGGCGCGCGATATGACCTGACTGTCATGCTGGATGTGCCCGAGGCCGAGCTGCGCCGCCGGCTGACCGCGCGCTGGCAGGGGCAGACGGCTGCCGATGCCGAGGCGCATCTGGCCAATGACATGACCAATGCGACCCTGGTGCTGCGCGGCTCGCGGGCGGCCGATCTAGTCCTTCAATCGGGTCATCAGGAACCAGGCAAGGGCTGAACAGATCAGCGTGGCCACGATCATCGGCAGCGCCGTGCCATCGTAAAGCAGGCCGATCGGCGCCGCGATCACCGTGGCAAGGATGGTCGAGACCGCGGCGATGATCGAGGCCGCCATGCCCGCGATATGGCCCATCTGTTGCAGCGCCAATGCGTTCAGGTTGCCGAAGGTCACCCCGGCCATGAAAAAGACGCTGACCGCCCAGATGAAGAAGGCGGGAAACTCCAGCCCTGGGGGCAGCAGGTTGCCCAGAAAAAGCACCAGCATCAGCGAGGACATGCAGGTCTGCATGATATAGGCCCATTTGGCGATGCGGCGCATCCCCAGCTTGACCACGAATACCGCGTTCAGAACCGTGCCCGACCCCGACAGCAGCGCGAGGGCCGCGAACCACATCGGAAAGTTCTCGGCGCGGCCATAGGTTTCGCTGAACAGTTGTTGCGCTCTGCTGAGCAGGGCAAACATCTGCGCGAAGCCAAGCGTCAGGATGATCGTCGCCAGCATCACCTGGCGGTTCGACAGCACCTCTGCCGCCGCGCTGCGCAGCGAGGTGACGCTGAGCGGACGGCGGCGTTCGGGGGGCAGGGTCTCGGCCTGGCGCAGGTTCAGCCACAGGCTGCCGACCAGGGCGAAGAACAGGAAGGCGGCAAAGACGCCGTGCCAGCCGGCGAACCAGATGATGACCTGGCCAAGCGCGGGGGCCAGCGCCGGCACGATGATGAAGATCATCATCACGAAGCTGGTGATCCGCGCCATTTCGCGGCCGTCATAAAGATCGCGCACCAGCGCCAGCCCGACGATGCGCGGACCCGCGGCGCCGATGCCCTGGACAAAGCGTGCGACCAGCAGCAGTTCCAGTGAATTGGCAAAGATGGCCGCGATGGCCGCCACGGCATAGATGGCAAAGCCCAGGGTGATCGCAGGCTTGCGGCCGATCGCATCCGACAGCGGCCCTGCAAGCAGCGTGCCAAGCCCCATGCCCGCCACGAATGAGGTCAGGATCAGCTGGGCGCGGTTGACATTGTCGGGCGTCAGTTCCGAGGCGATCTCGGGCAGGGCCGGCAGCATTGCGTCGATGGAAAAGGCGATGGTGGCGAACAGAAAGGCCAGCATCGCGATGAATTCGGGCAAGGGCAGCCGCTTGATCGGCGCCACATGGGTCGGGTGTGTCTGGGGTGCGTCCATGGCGCTGGCCTTTCGGATAACCACCGGCCTCTAGTGCCAATTTGCAGAATGTGCAAGTCTGCCCGCAGGGCCGGCCCTATCCAGCGGCGGCGTTGCCCGTGGCCAGCTCGTCGATCACCTGCTGCCACAACGTTGCGGGCTGGGCACCACTGACGGCATGGCGGTCAGCAATGATGAAGGTCGGGACCGAGTTTATGCCGCGTTCGCGGGCATGCATCTCGCGCGCGGCGATGCTGTCCAGATCGGCGTCGCTGGCCAGCAGGCGGGCGATCATCTGGGGGTCAAGACCGGCTTTGGCCGCGATCTCGGTCAGGGTCCCGGCATCGCCGATATCGCGACTTTCCTGCCAATGGGCGCGCAGCAGGCCCGACATCACGCGGGTCTGGGCGCCCTCGATTCCGGCCCAATGCATCAGCCGGTGGGCGTCGGTCGTGTCGGGCTGGCGTGCGACCGGGGCCAGCTTCAGGCCCAGCTGGGCCGCGCGTTCGGCAACCGGGGCCATGACGCTTTCGGCCCGGTCGCCGAATTTGGCGCGCAGGTATTCGCCGCGATCCATGCCTTCGCGCGGGAATTGCGGATTCAGGCGGAACGGGTGCCAGGCCAGCCGAAAGCGGTGATCGGGGCGCGATTCCAGGGCCCGGTCAAGCTCTGCCTTGCCAATCAGGCACCAGGGGCAGACCGGATCGGCGAAGATGTCCAGATTGACCGTTTCCGTCATGCGGTGACCTTGCTGTATGCCTGCCGCAGCGCGCGGCGGTTGATCTTGCCCGTCGGTGTGCGCGGCAGCGCGTCGACGCGGATATAGTCGCGCGGCTGCTTATAGCGGGCAAGCCCGGCTTCTGCCAGCGCGCGCAGCTGGGCCTCGGGGGCGGTGCCGGTCCAGAAGGCAGCGATGATCGAACTGCCGGGGCCGACCGCCAGCTCCGCCACCGCCAGATCACCGGCTTCGGGGTGGGTCGACAGCAATTCCTCGATCTCGGGCGGGGCGACACGGAAGCCGCCGGCATTCATGATGTCATCCGAGCGGCCCAACATGGTGATGGCGCCATCTTCGGCCTGCATGGCCTGATCGCCAGTGATGAACCAATCGCCCAGAAAACGCGCGGCAGTGTCCTCTGGCTGGTCGAGATAGCCCAGAAACAACCCCGGATCGCTGCGATGAACGGCAAGCAGACCGGGTTGGCCCTGGGGCAAGGGGCTGCCGGCATCATCCAGAACTGTGACGCGGCGACCGGGTTGCGGGTATCCGGCGGTGCCCTCTGGTGCCGGGCGGTCAGGGCTGCCCGAAATGAAGGTCGAGATCTCGGACGCGCCCATCGCCTCGTGCAGGCCGCCGCCGGTGCGGTCCTGCCATGTCTTGCGCAGGCCGGGATCCAGTCGCTCGCCGGCGGTCAGCGCGTGGCGCAATTCGGGCGGATTGGCCCATTCGACGCGCAGCATGCGCCTGAACACGCCGGGTGCGGCGGCCAGGATGGTGGCGCCATGACGCGCAGCCAGCAGCGGGATTTGCTCGATTGCGACGCCCTCGGCCGGGATCAGCGCAGTCGCGCCAAGGGTCCAGGGATCCATCAGCCCGGTGCCAAGGGTAAAGGTCCAGTTAAAGGCGCCGGCATGCAGCAGCCGGTCCTGATCGCAGAGCCCATACCAGCCCTGAAACATCATCTGCCGGGCCAGAATGGCGCGATGGGCATGCATCACGGCGCGAGGCTGGCCGGAACTGCCCGAGGTATAGACGATATAAGCCAGCCGGTCGGGATCACCCTGCGCGAAATCGGCTGGCGGCAGATCGGCAAAACCGGCCAACACGGATTCGGACAAGACCGGGGCAGGGTGATCAGGCAAGGCCACGCCATCGCCGGCGATCACCATGGCCGGGTCGATCTCGGCGGCCAGCTTGTCGATCTCGCGGGTGGTCAGCAGGGCCGAACTGGGCACGGGCACGATCCCGGCGGCAATCGCACCCAGATAGGCCACCGGAAAGGCGGGCCGATTGCCCAGGCGCAGCAGAACCCTGTCGCCCGGCTGCAATCCGGCCCGCAACAGCCCCGTCGCGGTTCCCCGCACGGCGGCGATCAGCCTGCCATAGGACCACCGCTCGGCCCGCGCGGGACCGATGACCGACAAAGCCAGCTTGTCCGGGGTGGCCGCACCAGCGCGCAACACATGCTCGGCAAGGTTCATTTCTTCTTCATCCAAATATCCACGGCGTGACAGCTGCCGCCAGCGGGACATTGGCAAAGAAAAACGGCCCGTGCAAACGGGCCGTCAGTCCAACATAAATCGGGATGTGCTTACATCACCTGAAGGTCGCTGGCCGAAGCGCGGCCGTCGCGGCCTGCTTGCAGCTCATAAGTGACCTTCTGATTGTCCTGCAGACCTTTCAGGCCGGCGCGCTCTACCGCCGAGATGTGGACGAAGACGTCCTTGCCGCCATCATCGGGGGCGATGAAGCCGTAGCCTTTAGTGGCGTTGAACCATTTCACAGTGCCGGTAGCCATGACCGTGCTCTCCTTTCAGTATTTCCCGCCATACTCATTATGACGAGCCGTGCAGCCTGTCTTTCGGTCGTCCGGCTGCCCACTGGTAGGGAGGCGGTCAGGGTAGAAAGTTGCTCACACGCGCAAAATGAACGAATCGTGATAAAACGCAAGCACGAAACCCGCCGCGAAGCACTTCGCGGCGTGAAGTTTACGTGACATCGGCGCTTTTCAGCGCAGATCAGGCGGCGTTGCCTCGGTCGCAAGCGTATTCTTTGCTTCTTCCAGTGACAGCGTCTGGCTGCCCTGACTGTCCAGCCGGCGGATCGAGACCGACTGATTCTCGACCTCTTTCATCCCAATTGCAAGGATTACCGGAACTTTCGCAACGGAATGTTCCCGAACCTTGTAATTGATCTTCTCGTTGCGCGTATCCGCCTCGGCCCGCAGTCCGGCGGCGCGCAGGGTTGCCACGACCTGATGGACGTAATCATCCGCATCCGAGACGATCGAGGCCACCACAACCTGACGTGGAGCAAGCCACAGCGGCAACTTGCCGGCATAGTTTTCGATCAGGATGCCAATGAAGCGTTCGAAACTGCCGAGAATCGCGCGGTGCAGCATGACGGGGCGGTGCTTGGCACCATCCTCGCCGACATATTCAGCGCCCAGCCGGTCGGGCAGGTTGAAATCGACCTGGAAGGTGCCGCATTGCCATTCGCGCCCGATGGCATCGGTCAGTTTGAAGTCTAGCTTGGGCCCGTAAAACGCGCCTTCGCCCGGATCGACCTCGAAATCATTGCGGACATTCAGGATCGCCTTTTCAAGCGCGCTTTCGGCCTTGTCCCAGATCTCGTCGGCGCCGACGCGGACATCGGGGCGGGTCGACAGCTTTATGTCGAAAATGTCAAAGCCAAGATCGGCATAGACAGAACTGAGCAACTGCAGGAACTTCGCGCATTCGGCCTCGATCTGGTCCTCGGTGCAGAAAATATGCGCATCGTCCTGGACAAAGCCGCGAACCCGCATCAGCCCGTGCATCGAGCCCGAGCTTTCATAGCGGTGGCAGGACCCGAATTCGGCCAGTCGCAGCGGCAGATCGCGATAGGATTTCAGCCCGTGGTTATAGACTTGGACATGGCAGGGGCAGTTCATGGGCTTCAAAGCGTTGACCCGCTTTTCCTTGGCGCCTTCCTCGTCCACCTCGACGATGAACATGTTCTCGCGATAGGCCTCCCAATGGCCCGATCGTTCCCACAGCACGCGGTCAACCACCTGCGGCGTCTTGATTTCCTTGTAGCCGGCCGCGATCAGGCGGCGGCGCATGTAGGATTCCAGTTCGCGATAGATGGTCCAGCCGTTGGGGTGCCAGAAAACCATGCCCGGTGCTTCTTCCTGGAAATGGAACAGTTCCATCTCTCGGCCCAGCTTGCGGTGGTCGCGCTTGGCGGCCTCTTCCAGCATGGTCAGATGGGCCTTCAGATCGTCGCGGTTGCGGAACGCCACGCCATAGATGCGTTGCAGCATCGGGCGCGTGGCATCGCCCAGCCAGTAGGCCCCGGCCAGATGCGTCAGCTTGAAGGCGTCGGCGGGCAATTGCCCCGTATTTTGCAGATGCGGGCCACGGCACAGATCCTGCCAGTCGCCATGCCAATACATCCGCAGATCCTGACCATCGGGGATGCGGTCGATCAGTTCCAGTTTGAATGGCTCGTTCGCGGCCGTGTAATGGGCGATGGCGCGGGCGCGGTCCCAGACTTCGGTGCGGACCGGGTCACGGGCGGCGATGATCTTTTTCATCTCGGCCTCGATGGCGCCAAGATCCTCGGGGGTGAAAGGCTCGGCGCGGTCGAAGTCATAGAACCAGCCGTGATCGCGGACCGGGCCGATGGTGACTTTCGTGTCGGGCCACAGCGCCTGAACGGCGCGGGCCATGACATGAGCGAAGTCATGGCGGATCAGTTCCAGCGCCGGGGCCTCGTCCTTCATCGTGTTGATGGCGATCGCGCCGCTTTCGGTGATCGGCCAGGCAAGGTCGATATGGCGGCCGTCAAGATTGGCCGAGATGGCGCGCTTGGCCAGGCTGGGGGCGATGCTTTCGGCAACCTCGGCCGCCGTCACGCCGGCAGGGTAATCGCGCGAATTGCCATCGGGAAAGGTCAGGGAAATCTGGGACATGCTTGTCCTCCTCGTCGGTTTGGCGCCCACGGAACGCCCGGTTGCGGGTATGTCGGCGGGTGTCTTGCGCCCTGTTGGCGGCAAAGTCAACAGGCCGCCGCAGGTCGCCACCGCCGCGCCGGGGGTTTCACCCCCGGACCCCCGAGGATATTTGGATGAAGAAGAAAGCGGCGGTCACAGCATGGCGTCAAGCAGCCCGCGATGCAGGTTTTCGGCCTGCGCATGGGCCTGGGACACGCCGGGTAGCGCCAGAAGGCGGGCCATCTCGGCGGTCAGGGCCGCACCATAGCGGTCGATGATGCTGTGGTCCTCGATCTTGGCCGTGGCGAAGCTTTGCCAGTAATTGTGGTCATAGCGGCCCGAGACATCGCCGATGGGCGTGGCCCCGTCGCCGCGCTGCTGGCGCAGGCAATAGGATTCCAGCGATTTGATCGGGTAGTGGTTGTAAAAGGCGATCTGGTGCGAGGTTTTGTCGGTGCGGCGCTGGCGCAGGTGGCGTCCAAGGCGGCCGGTTTCCGCGATCTCGATGCGCTCGCCGCTGCCCAGCAGGACGTGGACCGGGCGATCGCCGCCGGTAAAGCCGACCGGATTATGGTTGTGCAGGCTGCGGAACAGGTTGGTGCGGCTGATGCTTTTGACCGGGGCGTTGCGGCGGTGGGTGCCGGGCAGGCGGCGGGTGAACTGATGGGTGACCGGGCCGGGATGCCAGCGGATATCCTCGGTGGTGCCGAAGGCAAGGCTGTGGATCGTGACAATATCCGTTTCAGGACCGGCAAGCCGGGTCAGGTCCTGGATCAGGCCCTGGCCGATGGTGACTTGCAGAAATTCGTCGGCATCCATCACCATGATCCAGTCGGCACCATCCAGATGGCCGGCGGCCCGGATCCGGGCATAGCCCGTCGGCTGCGGCGCCTGACCCGGCTGCACCGGATTGCGCGTATGGGTCACGACGCCATGTGCCGCCAGCGCGTCCAGCAGCAGGTCGCTGCCATCGGTGCAATCATTCGAGGCAAAATGATGCTGCGCAAAGCCAAGCACGCGGTGATGGGCGACAAATTCCAGCAGATAAGGCCCCTCGTTCTTGATCGAGGTCATCAGGGCATGACGTTCATGGGTCATTCCGGGCAGAGCGGCCTGATGGGGGCGGGTATGAATGAATAAGCCGACATTTATCTGAAACCAAGGACCGGTGTCAGGTTGGGGGCTTTGACGGGCCGAGTCAATCGGGCTATCGACGGGGACAGGGCGGCAGGAAAGCGTGGGCATGACGGACCATCTGACGACAAGGCAGGGGCGGCGCATCGCCTATGAACGATTGGCCGGTCAGGGGCCGGGGATCGTTTTCCTGGGCGGATTCCGATCCGACATGGAAGGGACCAAGGCGCTTTATCTGCGCGATCTGGCCCAGGAACAGGGGCGCGCCTTTCTGCGGTTCGACTATTCCGGGCATGGGCAAAGCGATGGCGCGTTCGAGGCGGGCGGAATTGGCGACTGGTTCGCGGATGCCCTGGCCGTCATTCGGGACCTGACCGAAGGGCCGCAGGTGCTGGTCGGGTCGTCCATGGGCGGCTGGATCAGCCTGTTGGTCGCGGGGGCCATGCCGGAACGGATCGCCGGGCTGGTCACCATTGCCGCCGCGCCCGATTTCACCGAGGACGGGTTCTGGGCGGATTTCACCGATCAACAACGGACGACGGTGATGCGCGACGGGCGGATCGAACTGCCCAGTGATTACAGCGAAGAGCCCTATGTGATCACCCGCCGCCTGATCGAGGATGGCCGTGATCATCTGGTCTTGCGCAGGCCTTTGGTGCTGCCCTTTCCGGTGCGGTTTCTTCAGGGCACCGCGGATGTGGATGTGCCGATGGCCTGGGCGCTGCGCCTGCTGGAGCATGCCGAGGGGCCTGATCTGCGGTTGGCGCTGGTCAAGGGGGCCGATCATCGGTTCTCGACGCCGGATTGTCTGGCGATGATCGCCAGCGCCGTGGACGAGGTGCTGTGGCGTGGCTGACCCGGCGCGCCCGCGATGCGTGATCTGGTGATGGTTGTCGCGATCATCCTGGCGGTGCTGGCCGTCTGCGTGTGGCTGTTTGGGCCGCGCGAAGAGGTACAGCTGCTGCCCGTCAGGGTGCAACTGCCCGATGATCTGGATGCCTGGCTGAAGGTGCGCGAGGCCGGGATACGCCCGGACCTGGCCGCCCATATCGGTTGGGCCGGGACGCCGGGGCAGCAGACCGATCTGGCGGTGGTGTATCTGCATGGCTTTTCGGCCTCGCCCCGCGAATTGCGGCCGGTGCCCGAGATCGTGGCGGGGGCGCTTGGGGCAAATCTGTTCGTCACGCGGCTGGCCGGACATGGCGAGGATGGCGCGGCCCTGGGGCAGGTGCGGGCAAGCGACTGGTGGCGTGACACGGCAGAGGCGCTGACGGTCGGGCAGCGATTGGGTCGGCGGGTGGTTCTGATCGGCAACTCGACGGGCGCGACGCTGGCCGCCGAGGCCGCCCGCGACCCTATTCTTGGGCGCAAGATCGACAAGCTGGTGCTGATCTCGGGGAATTTCGGCCTGCGAAGCCCGGCCGCGCCGCTGCTGGGCTGGCCCTTCGCCCGGCGATGGGTGCCAATGATCGCGGGCAAGATCCGCTGCTTCAAGCCGGTGAATGTCGAGCATGCGCAGGCCTGGACCAGTTGCTATCCGACGGTTGCGACCTTGCCCATGGCCGCGCTGGTGCGACATGCGCATCTGGGCAATTATGATGCCGCGCGGCAGCCGGTGCTGTTTCTGTGGGCCGATCAGGATCGGATCGTCGATCCGGCGGCGG
>NZ_VKDF01000005.1:269777-479666 GCF_007096355.1 Paracoccus sp. M683
CGCCGGCCTCTGGGGCGGCGAAGTGACGCGCCACAGGTTGCAGCTGGGTCCGGGGGATGACCCGGCCGGCCATGTCATCGCCGGCGAGGTGCTGTCGCCGGGCATGACCACCCAGGTCGCGGATATTCTGACGGACTGGATCCGTCGCGATCTGCCCTGATCGAGTGGATGCCGGGATGTCCGGCGGTCGGGGCAAGCCGGCGTCTGCCCCGCTGCCGGTCGAAGGCCGGTTATCCCTTCAGACGGCCATCTTGGCGGTATTTTCCGGGCCGCTCTTGCCCCGATGAGGCTGGCCGCCATCGACCGCACTTGGGCCAGAGCGGCGGCGGCGCTGGCCGATTCCGATGTTCTCGTCAATGAAATCAAGAACCAGAGGCCGGATGTTCAGGCGCCAGCTTTTGCCTGCGAAGATGCCGTAATGGCCGGCATCGGCCTCTAGATGCTGGAATTTCTTCCCGTCGGGCACGCCGGTGCACAGCGCCAGTGCGGCGACACATTGTCCGGGCGCGGAAATATCGTCATTCGCGCCCTCGACCGTCATCACCGCGACATCGGTGATCTTGCCGATATCGACGGTCTTGCCGTTCACCGTAAAGCGGTTCTGCGCGATTTCCAGATTCTTGAAGATCCGTTCGACCGTTGACAGGTAGAACTCGGCCGTCATGTCCATGACCGCCAGATATTCGTCATAGAACCGGTTGTGGCGGTCGCTTTCGCTGCCCTCGCCCCGCGCGTCGGCCAGGATCTTGTCCATGAAGGCCTTGGCATGGGTGTCGGCATTCATCGCGATGAACGAGCTCAGCTGCGCCAGACCCGGATAGACCATGCGGCCCGCCCCGGCATATTTGAAGCCGACCGACTGGATCGCCAGATGTTCCAGCTGGCCCATGGTCATGCGGTTGCCGAAATCGGTCACCTCGGTGGCGGCGGCGTCGGGATCGACCGGGCCACCGATCAGTGTCAGGGTGCGGGGCTGGGACTTGGGATCTTCTTCCGCCAGAATCGCGGTCGCGGCCAGGGCAAGAGGCGCGGGCTGGCAGACGGCGATGACATTGGTGTCGGGGCCCAGATGGCGGATGAACTCGACCAGATAGGCGGTGTAATCCTCGATGTCGAACTTGCCCTTGCTGACCGGAATATCGCGGGCATTGTGCCAATCCGTCACATATACGTCGCAATCGGGCAGTAGAGAGGTGACAGTTGACCGCAGCAGCGTCGCGTAATGGCCCGACATGGGGGCGACCAGCAGCACCTTGCGCGGCAAGGGGTTGCGGCGGGCGACACGGAACCGGACAAGGTCGCCAAAGGGACGCTGAAGCTCGGGTTCGACATAGACGATATGGTCCTGCCCGTCCTCGCCGGCGATGGGCGGAATCTCCCAGTCCGGTTTCATGACCATGCGGGAAAAGCTGCGCTCGATCACGCCGCCCCATGCGGTCATTACCCGAAACATCGGATTGGGGATCAGCGCAAAGGCCGGATAATTTGCAAAGGCGCGCGTTGTCGCGCCGATCCATTCGTTGGTATTTCGAATCGTTTCCATCGCGTCATAGGAAACGATGCCCTTGATACCCTTGGTCGCCACGCTTTGTCCTTTCTGCAGCGCAGAGCGGATTTTGCTGGGTTTCATGGCGGTTTCGCGTCTGAAACCCGGCTTTACGGCCCCTGCGCTCTGCGCATATGATCAAGACCTTGTTAGGGGGGAGTTGCGGTCATGGCAAGCAAAGCCGATAAAACCGATACTAAAGTGTCGCGGCAGCGCGGCAAGGGCGCAACATCCGAAAAACCTCTGGTCGCAAAGGCGAAACCGGCCGAGGCCCCGGCGGGCCGCCGCGCTGCGGCAAAGCCTTCGCCCGCCAAAATCGCCGCCGCAGAGGCTGCGAAACCGGCCGCCAAGCCGGCCGCGGCAACCCGTCGCAAAGCCGGGGCGGCCACCGCAAAGACCACGGCCCCCGCCGCCAGCCGCAGCGCAGAAAAGACCGGCGCAGCGACCAGGCGCGCAACTTCGAAGCCGGCCCCGAAGCCGGCCGCAACGCCTGCAAAAGCCACAAAGACGGCCGCACGCGGCAATACCGCCGCCAAACAGCCCGCAAAGGTCGCGGCCCCAGCATCGGCATCCGCCAAAACGGTGTCCGAGGCTGCCTCGACCCGCGCAAGCGACAGCGCGGCGGCGGCGGCGCCCGCTGCGGCAGAGGCCGCGTCGGCGCAATTCGCCACGAATCCCGCCGACGCCTTCGAGGCCGCCTTTGCGCGGATCATGCCAAATCTGGGCAAGGGGGCGCTGGCGCAGGGGCTGACGGAAAATCTGGAACGGATCGAATTGCTGAATCAGCGGCTGGTCAAGGCGCTGACCCATCGCAAGATGCCAAACCCTGCGGTCGAGATGCCCGGCCCGGACCTGTATGTGACAGCAGCCGGCGCCTGGATGAAGACCCTGACCGAGCAGCCTTCACGGATCATCGGGCAGCAGGTGAATTTCTGGGGTGAGACGCTGAAACACTATGCCCGTGCGCAGGCCGCGCTGGCCCGTGGCGAGGCGCCCGACGACGAGGATACGGGCGAGGCACCCGGCGACAAGCGTTTTGCCAACCCGCTGTGGCGGTCGCATCCCTTCTTCAGCTATGTCCGCCGGCAATATGAGATCAACGCCCAGGCCATGTCGGCGGCCAGCGCCGATCTGGACCTGCCCGATGAAACCGCGCGGCGGCGGGTGAACTGGCTGACCGGCCAGATCATCGACATGATGGCGCCGACGAATTTTCTGGCCACCAATCCAGACGCTTTGGAAAAGGCCGTCGAGACCGAGGGCGAAAGTCTGGTCAAGGGGCTGGAAAACCTGGTCCGCGACGTGGAAATGAACAGCGGCGAGATGCTGGTCTCGCTGGCGGATCGCGATGCCTTTACCGTGGGCGAGAATATCGGCACGGCCGAGGGCACGGTGGTTCACCGCACGCCGCTTTATGAACTGATCCAGTACAAGCCGACGACCGATCAGGTCCATGAACTGCCGCTGATCATCTTCCCGCCCTGGATCAACAAGTTCTATATCCTCGACCTGAAGCCGCAGAACAGCCTGATCCGCTGGCTGGTCGATCAGGGGCACACGCTGTTCATCGTGTCCTGGAAGAACCCCGATCCCAGCTATGCCGATGTGGGCATGGATCATTACGTTGCCGCCTATCTGGATGCGATGCAGACCGTCCAGACATTGACCGAGGCCGAAAAGCTGAATGCCGTCGGCTATTGCATCGCCGGCACGACCTTGTCGCTGACGCTGGCGCTGATGGCCAAGAAGGGGGATCCGCGCGTCAACAGCGCCACCTTCTTCACCACCCTGACCGATTTTTCCGATCAGGGAGAGTTCACGACCTTCCTTCAGGATGATTTCGTCGATGGCATCGAGGCAGAGGTGCAGCGCGACGGCATCCTGAAATCGCAGATCATGTCGCGCACGATGAGCTTTCTGCGCGCCAATGATCTGGTCTGGGGCCCGGCGATCCGCAGCTATATGATGGGCGAGACGCCGCCGGCTTTCGATCTGCTTTACTGGAATGGCGACAGCACCAATCTGCCTGCGCGGATGACGATCGAATATCTGCGCGAGCTGTGCCAGAAGAACGCCTTTGCCACGGACGGGTTCAAGGTGATGGGCGAAATGGTGCGGCTGTCGGATGTGACGCTGCCATTGTGCTCGGTCGCCTGCGAGACGGATCATATCGCGCCCTGGAAGGATTGCTGGCGCGGGGTTGCGCTGATGGGCAGCCCTGACAAGCGGTTCATCCTGTCCGAATCCGGGCATATCGCCGGGATCGTCAATCCGCCGTCGAAAAAGAAATACGGCCATTACACCGGCGGGCAGGATTTCAGCCACGACTCGGCTTTGTGGAAGGAATCAGCCAAGTTCAATCAGGGCAGCTGGTGGCCGCATTGGGGCGAGTGGCTGGCCGGCCGGGCCGGCGAAAAAGTGCCGGCGCGCGACCCCGGAAAGGGCTATGGCCCCGCGCCGGGCGTCTATGTTCACGAACGGGGTGGTCTGAAAAACGACGACTGATCAGGGGCTTGGTCGGTCTGCGGCGCGGCTGTCAGAGTTTTTTCTGCATTGCAGCAAAAAATCTCTTGAAATGCCGCGCCGCAGCATTCATATTGCAACTACGAAACGGATAACGCGCTGTGGTTGCAGGCTGGCAAGACCGATCTACCACACCGCCGTAAAGGAGATATGACATGGCCAAGACCCCTGATTACACCAAAGCCTTCCAGGACCTGTTCGCCAACTTCCCGGTCGACACCTCGTCGTTCCAGGAAGCCGTGAAGTCGCAGTCGGCTCTGGGCGAGAAGCTGTCGAAAGTTGCTCTGGAAGCTGCCGAGCGTTCGACCGACATCTCGGCTCGTTGGGCCAAAGACAGCATCGCCCGCGTTGGCGAGCTGGCTGCTTCCAAGCAAGAGCCTTCGGAATACGCCAAAGCCGTGACCGACTTCGCTTCGGCCGCTGCTGAACTGGCCGCCGAGCACATGGCTGCCTTCGCTGAAGTTGCGAAAAAAGTTCAGATGGACACCGTCGACCTGATGCTGTCCTCGGGCAAGGAATTCGCTGCCGACGCGCAGAAAGTTGCTGAAAAAGCGACCAAAGACGCCCAGGCTGCTGTCAAGAAAGCCACCACGGCTGCTGCTGCGAAGTAATCGCTGCAAGGTCTGAGACTTTGGGAAAAGGGGTGCTTCGGCGCCCCTTTTTCTTTTTGCGCGGCAGTGCCGTTCTTTCGCTGCGTCCTGACCCGATCATGCCAACCGCAACCGCTTGATTTGCGCCGCCGTGGCTCGCAAACTGCCGGGGGATGCGGAAAGGGCGCCGGGCCTATCCGCAAGACGGAGGAGGACACCGATGAAGGGTCTGATGATGCATCGGCCGCTGCTGATCAGCGGCCTTCTGGATTACGCAGCCGAGGTCCATGACCACGCCACCATTGTCTCGCGCCGCGTCGAGGGCGACATTCACCGCACCGACTATCGCCAGATGCAGGCGCGGGTGGCGCAGATGTCATTCGCGCTGGAACAGCTGGGCATCGTGCTTGGCGACCGGGTCGCGACCCTGGCCTGGAACGGCTATCGCCATATGGAGCTGTATTTCGCCATCTCGAACATCGGTGCCATCTGTCACACGATCAACCCGCGCCTGTCGGCCGAGCAGCTGATCTATATCACCCATCACGCCGCCGACCGGATCCTGTTCACTGATCTGACCTTCGTTCCGGTGCTGGAAAAGCTGCGCGACCAGCTTCCGGCCGACATGCGCTATGTCATCATGACCGATGCCGCGCATATGCCCGAAACCACGCTGGATGCGCTGTGCTACGAGGATCTTCTGGACGGCCAGCCGACAAAACGCGACTGGCCGGACCTGGACGAGGAAACGGCGGCGGCGCTGTGCTATACCTCGGGCACCACGGGCGAGCCTAAGGGGGTTCTGTATACGCACCGATCCAGCGTGCTGCATGCGCTGCAAACCGGGGTCAGCGGCTTTGTCGCCGATATGGGCCGCGACGCGCGGATCCTGCCCGTGGTGCCGCTGTTTCACGTCAATGCCTGGGGCTTGCCCTATCTGGCGCCGATGATGGGGGCTGATCTGGTCCATCCCGGCCCGGCGCTGGACGGCGAAAGCCTGTGGACCCTGATGGAGACCGAGGGCGTCACCAGCGCCTGGGGCGTGCCGACCATCTGGCAGGGGCTTCTGGGTGCGATTGAAAAGCACGGCCGCAAACCCGCTGCGCTTCGTCATATGGTCGTGGGCGGCAGCGCCGCGCCCCGGTCGATGATCGAGGCCTATGAAAAGGTCGGCGTCACCGTGAACCACGCCTGGGGGATGACCGAGATGAGCCCGATCGGCAGCCATGGCGCCTTGCCCTGGCAGATCGACGGCGCGCCCTTCGATGAACGCATGGCACTGAAATCCACTCAGGGTCGCCGGGCCTTTGGTGTCGAGTTCAAGATCGTCGGCGATGACGGCCAGCGTCAGCCCCATGACGGCAAGGCCAAGGGCGAACTTTACGTGCGCGGCAACAACATCACCAGCGGCTATTACAACAACGAAGCGGCGACGGCCAAGGCAATGGACGCCGAGGGCTGGTTCGGCACGGGCGACGTGGCCTCGATCCGGGACGATGGTTATCTGCAATTGCATGACCGGGCAAAGGATCTGATCAAGTCGGGCGGCGAATGGATCAGCTCGATCGACGTGGAAAACATCGCCGCGGCCCATCCCAAGGTGGCGCAGGCCGCCGTCATCGCGGTGCCGCATCCGAAATGGGACGAGCGGCCCTTGCTGGTGGTGGTGCCGAAATCCGACGATGACCGCCCGACGCTGGATGAACTGCATCAGCTGATGCTGCATTCGCTGGCGCGCTGGCAATTGCCCGACGACATTGTCTACGTCGCGCAACTGCCGATGACGGCGACCGGCAAGATCAGCAAGCTGACCCTGCGCGACCAGCTGGGCGAATATGTCCATCCCGATCTGCGCACGGGTGAGAATGGCTGAAATCCTTGTGCTGGGCGCGGGCATCGTCGGTGTCTGCGCCGGGCTCGCGCTTCAGGAACGCGGCCACGCAGTCAGCCTGATCGACCGTGATCAGCCGGGGCATGCGACCAGCTTTGGCAATGCCGGCATCATCCAGTCCGAGGCGGTCGAGCCTTACGCCATGCCTCTTGCCCGGCGCGATCTGTTGGCCATTGCCGCCGGCCGCAGCAATGACGTCCGCTGGTGCTGGCGCGCGCTGCTGGAACAGGGCAAGGCGCTTGCCGCCTATGCCCGCCATTCCCGGCCCACGGCCCATACCCGTGCAATCGCCACCTATCGCCGGCTGATTCCGCAGGCCTGCACAGCCCATGCGCCGCTGATCAGGGCGGCCGGGGCCGAGGACCTGATCCGGCGTCAGGGCTATCTGGAGCTGTATCGCAGCACTCAGGCGCTGGATGGCGTGCAGACCATGGCAATGCGATTTCGGGCGGAATACGGCGTCGGTGTGGCACTGCTGGACGGGGCGGCGCTGCGCCGGGCGGAACCGGCGATCCGTGCCGATCTGCCCGGCGCGCTGCATTGGGCCGATTGCTGGACAGTGACCGATCCCGCCGCGCTGACGCTGCGCTATGCGGATCTGTTCGTCCGGCGGGGCGGACAGCTGCTGCGCGGTGATGCGGCCGCGCTGGATCGCGCTGGCAGCGGCTGGCGGCTGAGCCTGACCGATGGCGAAAGCGTGCAGGCGGAACATGTGGTGATCGCACTTGGGCCATGGTCGCCCGCGGTTCTGGCGCGGTTTGGCCTGTCAGTGCCGATGGTGCTGAAACGTGGCTATCACCGCCATTACACGGCCACCGCCGCGCCGGATCACGTGCTGGTCGACGCCGAAAACGGTATCGTCCTTGCGCCCATGCGCGCCGGGCTGCGCATCTGCACCGGCGCCGATCTGGCGGCCCGACCCGATGCAGACCCGCCGCAATTGCGCCGGGGCGAGGCGGCGGCGACCCAGTTGCTTGGCCCGCTTTCGCCTGCTGAACCCGGCATCTGGTCCGGTCGGCGGCCCTGCATGCCCGATATGCTGCCGGTGATCGGCGCAGTTCCGGGCCAGCCGGGGCTGTGGGCGAATTTCGGCCATGGCCATCACGGGCTGACCTTGGCCGCCGTCAGTGGCGGCATTCTGGCTGACATGGTCGAGGGCCAGGATGCGTATCCCACCCTTTCGCCCGCGCGGCTGGCCTGACCGGCGGCTTTCGCTTTCATCCGTGCTGTGCGACTGTTGCTCCGATCAACGCATTTGAGGATCGCATGACCGAAATCGACCAGAACCAGCGCCACACCGAAAAGATGAAGCGGATCCAGACCGCACGGAAAAAGATGATGGCGGCCAAGCAGGGCGGCGAAAAGGGGCTGATCATCGTCCATACCGGCAATGGAAAGGGCAAGTCATCCTCGGGTTTTGGCATGATCATGCGCGCGATCGGCCATGGCATGCCCTGCGCGGTGGTGCAGTTCATCAAGGGCAATTGGGATACCGGCGAAAAGCGCATCCTGACGCAGCATTTCGCCCGCGAATGCCAGTTTCACACCATGGGCGAGGGCTTTACCTGGGACACCCAGGACCGCCAGCGCGACATCGCCGCCGCCGAGGCGGCCTGGGTCAAGGCGCAGGATCTGATCCGCGACCCCGATATTCGGCTGGTTCTGCTGGACGAGATCAATATCGCCATCCGCTATGACTATCTGGATGTTGATCGGATCGTGGCCTTTCTTCAGGCCGAAAAGCCACCCATGACCCATGTGATCCTGACCGGCCGCCATGCCCGCCCCGCCCTGATCGAGGCCGCCGATCTGGTCAGCGAGATGACCGAGGTGAAGCACCCGTTCAAAAGCCAGGGGATCGTCGCGCAACGGGGCGTCGAGTTCTGATCAGGGCCGGCATCGTGCCGGCCGATTGATGCTGATTGATTCTGTGACCGGGCATCACACTCGCCGCCGGCGGCGGGGTGATGCCCCTTTGTCATCGCAAGGATCGGGATTCGCCTATCTGGGATTCGAAGAAACTGCCGGTAAATTCGACTATTCTGATCAATTCTTGCAAAGATTTTTGATCTGACGGAAGGATGCTCAATTTTTCTTGCCGGATTGCGACGAATCCTGCATCGCTCGCCGCAAAGCGGCACGGAGGCGGCAATGGCGGAAATTCTGGTTCTCGGCGCGGGAATGGTTGGCGTCAGCACGGCACTGGCCTTGCAGGCGCGTGGGCATGAGGTCACGATCATCGACCGCACGGCGCCGGGGCGGGAAACCAGCTATGGCAATGCCGGGCTGATCCAGACCGAGGCGGTCGAACCCTATGCCATGCCGCTGGCCCCCGGCGCGTTGATGCAGATCGCGCTTGGTCGCGGCTATGACGTCAAGTGGAACATCCCCGGCCTGCTGTCGCAGGCGCAGGCGGTGCTGACCTATGCCAGGAACTCGCTGCCTGCTGCGCACAAGCGCGCCTCGCAGACCTGGGGCAAGCTGATCCGCCAGTCGACCGAACGCCACGGACCCCTGATCGAGGCCGCAGGCGCCGGCAATATCATCCGCAAGGACGGCTATATCGAACTGCACCGGACGCCGGCCAAGATGGACAAGGCCCGCAAGGTGGCCGATCGTTTCCTGACCGAATTCGGGGTCGAGGCGACGCTGATGGATGGCAGGCAACTGGCCGCGCTGGAACCCTCGATCAAGATCCAGGTCGAGGGTGCAACTCATTGGTCTGACAGCTGGAACTGCTCTGATCCCGGTGGGTTGGTGGCGGCCTATGCGGCGCTGTTCCAGAAGCGTGGCGGCAGGATCATCGTCGGCGATGCCGGCGATCTGCATCGCTCTGGCAAGGGCTGGCGCGCCGACGAGGGCGAGGGCGAACATGCCGTCATCGCGCTTGGGCCATGGTCGCCGATGCTGCTGGCGCGCTATGCGCTGAAGGTGCCGATGGTCTATAAGCGCGGCTATCACAAGCATTACCATATGGAGATGCCGCCCAATCACCCGATCGCCGATTTCGGCAATTCGGTGGTGCTGTCGCCCATGCGTCGTGGCTTGCGCATCGCCACCGCCGCCGAGCTGACCCCGCATCCGCGCCTGTCGCCGCCACAGTTGAAACATGGCGAGGCCGCCGCGAAGGAACTGTTCGACATCGGCGCGCCGGTCGAGGCCGAACCCTGGACCGGCCGCCGCCCCTGCATGCCCGATATGCTGCCAGTGGTGGGCCGCGTGCCCGACCACGAAAATCTGTGGGCGCATTTCGGCCACGGCCATCAGGGCTTTACCCTTGGCCCGGTGACGGCGGAAATTCTGGCCGATGAGATGGATGGCGGCCAGGGCTGGGCCGAATTGCAGCCGAACCGGCTGAAACGGCGATGAACCAGACCGGGCTGCTGACGCGATCGGTCAGCAGCCCGGCTTGACTTTCGCCCCCGCGCGCCCACCTTGAGGCGCATGGCCCATAACAACACCAACGCCCCTGTCGCGCGCTTTCCCGAAGTGTCCCGCCCCAAGCTGGAGGGCGGGCGGCGATTTGTCATGTCCAGCGAGTTTCGGCCCGCGGGTGACCAGCCCACGGCGATTGCCGAGCTGTCGCAGGGTGTCACCGATGGCGAACATGATCAGGTGCTGCTGGGGGCGACCGGGACCGGCAAGACCTATACCATGGCCAAGGTGATCGAGGCGACGCAGCGCCCCGCCATCATCCTTGCCCCGAACAAGACCTTGGCCGCGCAATTATACGGCGAATTCAAGGGCTTCTTCCCCGATAACGCGGTCGAGTATTTCGTCAGCTATTACGATTATTACCAGCCCGAGGCCTATGTCGCGCGCAGCGATACCTATATCGAGAAGGAATCCCAGATCAACGAGGCCATCGACCGGATGCGCCATTCGGCCACCCGCGCGCTGCTGGAACGCGACGATGTGATCATCGTGGCCTCGGTTTCCTGCATCTACGGCATCGGCTCGGTCGAGACCTATTCGGCCATGACCCAGGACATGATCGTGGGCAATTCCTATGACCAGCGCGAGTTTCTGGGGCAGTTGGTGGCCCAGCAATACCGCCGCCTCGACGCTGCCTTCCAGCGCGGCGGTTTCCGCGTGCGCGGCGATGTGGTCGAGGTCTGGCCCGCCCACCTTGAGGATCGGGCATGGCGGTTCGATTTCTTCGGAAATGAGCTTGAGGCGATCACAGAATTTGATCCGCTGACCGGGCAAAAGACCGATAATTTCAAGCAGATCCGCATCTATGCGAACAGCCATTACGTCACCCCGCGCCCGACCATGCAGCAGGCGATCAAGGGCATCCGAAAGGAGCTGATCGACCGGCTGGCGCAGTTCCAGGACGAGGGCAAGCTGCTGGAAGCCCAACGGCTGGAACAGCGCACGAATTTCGATCTGGAGATGCTGGAAGCCACCGGCGTCTGCAACGGGATCGAGAATTATTCGCGCTATCTGACGGGCCGTGCGCCGGGCGAGCCGCCCCCCACGCTGTTCGAATTCATCCCCGACAATGCCATTGTTTTCGCGGATGAATCCCATGTCTCGGTGCCTCAGATCGGCGGCATGTATCGCGGCGACTTCCGGCGCAAGTTCACGCTGGCGGAACATGGCTTCCGCCTGCCGTCCTGCATGGATAACCGCCCGCTGAAATTCGAGGAATGGGACGCGATGCGGCCTCAGTCGGTCTTTGTCAGCGCCACCCCCGCGCAATGGGAAATGGACCAGACGGGCGGCGTTTTCACCGAACAGGTGATCCGTCCCACGGGCCTTCTGGACCCGGTGGTTGAAATCCGCCCGGTGGAAATGCAGGTCGATGACCTGCTGGACGAGGTGCGCAAGGTGACGGCGGCGGGGATGCGCACGCTGGTCACGACGCTCACCAAGCGCATGGCCGAGGACCTGACCGAATACATGCATGAACAGGGGATCAAGGTCCGCTACATGCATAGCGACATCGACACGATCGAGCGGATCGAGATCCTGCGCGACCTGCGCCTTGGCGCCTTTGACGTGCTGGTGGGCATCAACCTGCTGCGCGAGGGCTTGGATATTCCCGAATGCGGGCTGGTGGCGATTTTGGATGCGGATAAGGAAGGCTTCCTGCGGTCGGAAACCTCGCTGATCCAGACCATTGGCCGGGCGGCGCGGAATGCCGACGGGCGGGTGATCCTTTATGCCGACAAGATGACCGGCAGCATGGAGCGCGCCATTGCCGAAACGGATCGGCGGCGGGCAAAACAGCATGCCTATAACCTCGAACACGGGATCACGCCCCAGACCGTGCGCAAGAATGTCGAGGATGTTCTGGCGGGCCTGTGGCAGGGCGATACTGATCAGTCGCGGATCACAACCAAGATTGACAAGCCGATGGTGGGCGCGAACCTTCAGGCCCATCTGGACGCGATGCGCGCCGCGATGCGCAAGGCCGCCGAGAACCTGGAATTCGAGGAAGCCGCCCGCCTGCGCGACGAGGTCAAGCGGCTGGAAGCCGTCGATCTGGCCATCGCCGACGACCCGCTGGCGCGGCAATCGGTGATCGAGGCGGCGGCCGAGGATGCGGTGAAGGGCTCGGGCCGGTCGACGGCGGGCCGGGCGGGGCAGCGCGGCGGCAACAAACGGTCGAAACGGCGGCGCTGATCGGCTAGGACTGCGGCATGCGCAAGATCCTGAACCTGATGCACCATGCCGCCGCCAGCCTGAAACGATCGGGCGAGGCGGGGGATTTGTCTTTTCCCGGTTCCTTCTTTCGCGTCGCCTCGGACATGTGGACGCGGCCCGGCGTTGTCCGCCATGGCCTTGACCCCGCTGATCCGACGCCGCTTTACACAATGGATCGCAAGCAACTGGAACGCTGGTTTCGCGGCTATGCCCGCACGGACGAGTTCCGCGGCCATCTGCTTTACGCCGAGACGGTCGCCTTTTACAGCGAGGGCCTGCATCCGATTGTGACGAAGGGCGCGGTCGATATCGACCAACTGCGCATCCGGCTGGAACCGACGCGATATTACGTGCCCGTGGCCCTGCAACCGCATCGCGATGCGATGATCGAGTTTTTCAAGAAAACCGGCCGGTTGCGCCGGATCGGCCCGGATCAGGAATGGGAAAACAACCACAGCGCCCGGCTGCGCGCCTTTGATCGTGACGCGGCGGTGATGACCCTGCAACGGGCCCGGTATTTCGACCAGATCGCCACCAACCTTTCGGTCGACACCAATTCGGGCGCGCTGCCGCCCGGCATCCTGACCATCCGCAACGGGTTCGAACCGCCACTGGATCACCGGCTGGTGCCGCTGTCGGAATCGGGCCTGGCCAACACGCTTGGCGTGGCCGGCATCCTGTTTTCGCGCGACGGGCAGGCGCTGATGCGCGAACGCAGCCAGTGGCTTGGCTCGATCAATCAGGCGCGCATTCATTGCAGCGTGTCGGGTGTCTATGAATTGCCGCCTGACAGCACTGGCGGGGGCGAATATGGCTATGACCTGCTGCGCTATGGGATCGAGTTGGAAATCCGGCAGGAACTGAACCTTGAGCCGGGGGAATACCAGCTGTTTCCGGTGGCGCTGTCGCGGGAATTGCCGCGTCACGGCAAGCCGCAGCTGTTCTTCGTGATCATCGGCAATCTTCCGGCGCAGGAACTGGTCCAGCGCCTGAAGGGGGCCGAGGAACGCTATGAGTTTCAGAACAACCCGAATTTCATGTTCCGCGTCATGGAACCCGATCACAGCACCTATGACCGTTTTACCTATGAGGCCTGGGCTGCGCTCAGCTTTGCCAATGACTTCCTTGATGCCAATGGCGAAAGGCTGGGCGTTGCGACCTCTAGCCGCAGGTGACGCGCGTGATCCAACCCTTGTCATCGACAAAGATGTTCAGGCGGTCGGGGCTGAAATCTTCGGTATAGGCGGTATTGGGCGGGATGATGCGGTGGCTTAGCCCGGTGGGCAGGGTCACCGCGCCGATATTGCTGCCGACCAGCGACTGATAGGCATCGGTGCATCCGGCCGTCGCACCTGCGGCGGGAACGGTCGGCACAACGGCGGGCGGCGCGGTTTCGCAGGCGGCCAGCATCAGCAGGCCAAGGGTCAGGGCGGGCAAAGGGTGGCGCATGGTGTCTTCCAAATTCGCTAGGTCCGGCGCCAGCATAGCACCGCCGTCGGCCTGTGCGAAATCACCGCTTCGCAGCGCCGCCTCAGCCGCAGCTTACCTTGATCAGCTTGCCCGTGCGGTCATATTCGAAGTTCAGCCGGTTCGGGCTCAGATCCATCGTCAGCGGATCGCCGGTGCGATAATGGCGGAACTGGGTGCCGGCCGGAATACTGATCTGCGGCGATGTCTGGCCGACATATTGTTCGTAATCGGTGGCGGTGCAGTTGACCGGCGCCTCGATGACGGGAATGTCCTCGGGCAAAGGCTCGGCGGCGGTGCAGGCCACCAGGGCCAGCGGGGCAAGCGCCAGCGACAGGGTGATCGGCTTGGTCGTCATGGGTTCTCTCCGGTTCTGGGGTGGTCGGCTGTGCATCGGGGCAACGCCGGGTGTATCTGATCGTTCCGGGGGCTTGATCCGCCCCCGGCCATTGGCGATAAGGTGCCGATACCTCTTGCAAGGAAGCGACCATGCGCGCCCGCATCTATCAGCCTGCCCGCAATGCCATGCAATCGGGCGTCGCCCGCACTAAGGGCTGGGTGCTGGAATTTCCGCCCGCCGACGCACGCGAGATCGACCCGCTGATGGGTTGGACCAGCAGCGACGACACGCAAAGCCAGGTTCGCTTGCGCTTCGAGACGCGCAAACAGGCCGAGGAATATGCCCGCGCCAACAAGATCGAGGTCACCGTCGTCGATCCCCACAGCCGCGCCGTGAATATTCGGCCCCGCGGCTATGGCGAGAATTTCGCGACCAACCGGCGCGCGCCATGGACGCATTGACGATCCGGCGCGACAGCCCTTTGGCTGACGATCTGGCGCTGCTTTTCGACCGCCACACCGCCGAGATGCACGCCGATACGCCGCCCGAATCCATCCATATGATGCCGCGCAGCGATCTGGACCGGCCCCAGATCGCCTTCTACGTCATGCGCGACGATACCGGCCCCGTCGCCATGGGCGCCATCAAGACGATCGCCCCCGGCCATGGCGAGATCAAGTCGATGCATGTCCTGGCCGAGGCGCGGGGCAGGGGCCTGTCGCGCCGCCTGCTGGCGCATATGCTGGCCGAGGCACAGGCCGCCGGCCTGACCCGGCTGTCGCTGGAAACCGGCGCACAGGGCAGTTTTGCCTCGGCGCGCAGGCTTTACGCGGGTGCGGGTTTTGCCGAATGCCCGCCTTTCGGCAGCTACCAGCCCGATCCCAACAGCGTGTTCATGTCCCGTAACCTATGAGTGTTTCGATGCGTTCCTTCCTGCCCGGCCTTGCGTTGCTTGCCCTTTCCGCCACCCCCTCATTCGCCATGGTCCCCAAGGGCCCCACGCCTGAACAGGTGGCTGTGACCTATCATTGCGCGGGCGATGTGAATGTGCCGGTGATCTTCGTAAATCCGCCGCAATCCGATACCGGCTATGCGGCCACGGTGATCGAGGGCAAGCTGCTGGTGCTTGACCTGGTGGTTTCGGGATCGGGCGCGCGTTATCGCAGCGATCTGGCCGCGCCGGGCTATCAGATCTGGGTCAAGGGCGACGAGGCGATGATCACCAAGGGCCCCGATGGCCAGGACGAACCCATCGCCGAGGGCTGCGCCATCGCGCGCTAGGCGCCGCTGCTCGCTTGCGTCCGTCCTCGGGATCACGCAATAAGCAGCCATGCGGTCCCGTAGCTCAACTGGATAGAGCAGCCGACTTCTAATCGGCAGGTTCGGGGTTCAAGTCCTCGCGGGATCGCCATCGCAGCCAGGGGACGGATATGCCCGACAACACCCATGCGGAAACCGGCACGGGCCTGCTTCTGGCCGCCGGTGCCTCGCGCCGTTTCGGCACCGGGAACAAGCTTCTGGCGGCACTGAACGGTCGCCCCCTGATCGCCCATGCGGCAGAAGCCCTGCGCGCGCTGCCGCTGGCCCGGCGCATCGCCGTGATCAGCACAGCCGAGATCGCGCCGCATCTGGCCGGGTTTCAGCTGATCCGCATCCCCCAGGGTGAACAATCAGACAGCCTGCGCGCGGGTCTTGCCGCCGCCGGCCTGACTGATCGCCTGCTGATCACGCTTGGCGACATGCCACTGGTGACGCCCGACCTGCTGGTCCGTGTGCTGGGGCGTTGCACCGATGCTCTGCCCGCAGCCAGCCGCCAGGGCGATGGTCCGGCCATGCCGCCGGCCTGTTTTCCCCGATCATGGCTGGCCCTTCTGGAAGGGTTGACCGGCGATCAGGGCGCCGGCCGCCTGTTGCGCGACCTGCCTGATGCCCAGATTATCCAGGCCGGTGACCAGCTGACCGATATCGACACCCAGGACGCATTGGCCCGATTGCAGGGCTGACCCGGCCTGCTTTGGTCCGCAAATATCCCACGGGGGTCTGGGGGTGTGAAACCCCCAGCCATCGCGGGACGCATTCGCCCGGCGCAGATGTTCAGCCCAGCACCTCGGCGATCGAATCCCGCGTCGCCTGCACGATCTGATCAGCCTCGGCGGTGGTCAGGCACAGCGGCGGGGCAAAGCCGATAATGTCGCCCTGCGGCATGGCCCTTGCAATCACCCCGCGCCGCAACATCGCGGCAACGACCTTGGCGCCGATCCCGTCGGCCGCATCAAGGAACCGCCGTCCGTCGCGATCCGCCACCAGTTCGACGGCGCACAGCATCCCTTCGCCGCGCACCTCGCCGACATTGGGTTGATCGCCTACGGCCGCGCGCATGGCATCGTTCAGATAGGCCCCGGTCCGGGCCGCATTCCCGACCAGTCCAAGGCTGTCGATCAGCCGCAGATTGGCCACGCCCGCCGCCGCACCGATGGGATGGGCGGAATAGGTCCAGCCATGGCCCAACACGCCAAACTCGTCGGTGCCGCGCGTCAGCACATCCCACATGCGCTGCCCGATAATGGTGGCCGACAAAGGCGCATAGGCGCTGGTCAGTCCCTTGGCGCAGGTGATCAGGTCCGGCCTCATGCCATAGTGATCAGACCCGAACATCGTCCCAAGGCGGCCGAAACCCGTCACCACCTCATCGGCGATCAGCAGGATGTCATGGCGCGCCAGCACCTTCTGGATCGCATCCCAATACCCCACCGGCGGCGGCACGATCCCTCCCGTGCCCAGAACCGGCTCGCCAATGAAGGCGGCGATGGTATGGGCGCCCTCGGTGGCGATCAGATCCTCCAGCCGGGCGGCGCAATGGGCGACGAAATCGGCCTCGCTCATCGCCAGGTCCGGGCGGCGGAAATAATAGGGCGCCTCGGTATGGATCACCTGCGCCAGCGGCAGGTCGAACTTCTTGTGGAACAGCTCCAGCCCGGTCAGCGATCCCGTCATCAGGCCAGAGCCGTGATAGCCCCGCCAGCGGCTGATGATCTTTTTCTTCTCGGGCCTGCCAAGGATGTTGTTGTAATACCAGACCAGCTTGATGTTCGTCTCGTTCGCGTCAGATCCGCCCAGCCCGAAATAGACCCGTGCCATGCCTTCGGGCGCGCGATCCATCACCATTTTCGCCAGCGTGATATTCGCCTCGGATCCGTGACCGGCATAGGCGTGGTAATAGGCAAGCTCACGCGCCTGATCGGCGATGGCCTCGGCGATCTCTTGCCTGCCATAGCCCACATTCACGCAGTAAAGCCCGGCAAACCCGTCCAGCAGCCTGTTGCCGTCGCGATCGGTGATGAACACGCCCTCGCCCCCGGTCACGATGCGTTGCGGCGCCTCGCCACGGGCGAATTGGCCCAGATGGGTCGAAGGATGGAAAAAACTCTCGCGGTCCCATTTCGCCAGTTCGTCATTGGTCAGCATCTCAGGTTCCTTTCAGCCCCAGTCACGGCAGACATATTTGATCTCGGTAAAGGCCTCTAACCCTTGCCGCGCACCTTCGCGGCCCAGCCCCGACTGCTTCATCCCGCCAAAGGGGATCGGCGCGCCCGTGACCTTGGTGCGGTTCACTGCAACCATGCCGTATTGCAGCGCGCGGGTCAGCCGATAGATGCGGCGCGGATCAAGACTGTGGACATAGGCGATCAGCCCGTATTCGGACGCATTGGCCCGCGCGATCACCTCGTCCTCGCTGTCAAAAGCCGAGATCGCGGCGACCGGGCCAAAGGTTTCCTCGGCCATGATCGCGGCGGTGTCGGGCACATCGGCCAGCACCGTCGGGCGAAAGAACAGCGGACCCTGCGCGGCATCGACATCGCCGCCGGTCAGCAGCCGCGCGCCCTTGGCGATGGCATCGTCGATATGGGCCTGCTGCTTGGCGATCTGGCGGGCATGGATCAGCGGGCCGATATCGGGGTCGGACATGCCGGGGCCAAGGGTCAGCTTGTCCACCGCCGCTGCGAAGCGGGCGCAGAAATCATCATAGATGGGCCGGTGAATGTAAAAGCGGTTCGCGCCCAGACAATCCTGCCCCGAAGTGGCGAATTTTGCCTTTACCGCCTCGGTTACGGCCCGGTCCAGATCAGCGCCCTGAAAGACGATGAAGGGCGCATGGCCGCCCAGTTCCATCACCAGCCGCTTCACCGTATCGGCCGATTGGCGGTAAAGCAGCCGCCCCACCTGGGTCGAGCCGGTAAAGGACAGGGCGCGGACGCGGGCATCCGCGCACCATGCCCCGGCGATGGTTGCCGCGTCACCGATGACGGTGTTGACCACACCCGCCGGAAAGCCCGCCCTTCGCGCCAGCTCGGCCAGAGCCAGCGCCGACAGGGGGGTCTCGGCCGAGGGGTGGATGACCACGGCGCAGCCCGCCGCCAGCGCAGCGGCGGCCTTGCGGGTGATCATGGCGGATGGAAAGTTCCATGGCGTGATCAGCGCGGCCACGCCGACGGGTTCGCGCCACAGCTCCATCTCGGCATGGGGCAGGTGGCTGGTGACGCTTTCGATGTTGGGGCGCAGCGCTTCCTCGGCGTAGAACCGGACGAAGCTGGCGGCATAGTCGATCTCGCCTTGCGCCTCGCTGATCGGCTTGCCCTGTTCGGCCACCATGATGCGGGCCAGATCGTCTTTCGCCGCAAGGATCAGCCCGTGCCAGCGATGCAGGATGGCCGCGCGATCCTGTGGCAGCATGGCCGACCAGCCGGGAAAGGCAGCCTGGGCCGCATCCACCGCCGCGCCGGCGCCGACGCCGTCGCTGATGGCCACCCGTGCCACCAGATCGCCGCTAGCGGGGTCGCGCACGGCCAGCCGGCCCTGGCCGGGGAAATCGCCGGCACCGGGCAGCAGGGCCGGGTCGTTCAGTCCCAGTGTCGGATCGTCCAGCATCGCGCATCTCCTGTGTCGGGCACAGGATGGGCGCGTCGGGTCAGGCAGTTTCACCGAAGATCGGCCCGCAGGCAGAGGATTTCACTTATTGCCGCATGCCGGGCCGAGAAAATACCGCCCGCCGCCGGTCAGTCGCCCTGACCGCCAAGCAGCGCGATGGCCGGTGGCAGGTCCTTGACCGGCTTGGTCACGATATAGCTGAAATAGCGGCGGACCCCGGCCCGGCTTTCCAGAAGCCCGTCCATCAGATCCTGAAAATCCGCCACATCCCGCGCGACGACCTGCATCAGATAGTCATAGCCGCCGCCGATGGCCCAGCAGCCGGTGATCTGATCCATCCGCGCCACGACCCTCTCGAATATCTGGAAGCTCTCGGCCTTGTGGTTCTCCAACTCGACCGTCACGAATACCTGCACATGCGGGCCAAGCGCGGCCAGGTCGATCTGGGCACGATAGCCGCGGATCAGCCCGGCCTGTTCCAGCCGTTTCATCCGTTCCCAGCAGGGCGTGGGTGACAGGTTCACGCGGGCGGCCAGTTCCGTCTTGGCAATGCGCCCCTCGCGGGACAGCAGCGCAAGGATGGCAATGTCACGTTCGTCAAGCCGTGTCTGGTTCATCCTGCCTTGTTTCCGCGACATCCCTGGTTTGTCAATCTGGACAAGCGCCGCGCAGATGGGGAAGCTGACGCCATGTCGCACTGGCCCCTGACGAAAGACAGCATCACCCGGCCTGCCTATCGCAGCCTTGCCCAGGGCATTGCCGCCGCCATCGACGCCGGAAACCTGCGCCCCGGCGATCAGCTGCCACCGCATCGTGACCTGGCATGGCAATTGGGCCTTTCGGTGCAGACGGTCAGCCGCGCCTATGAAGAACTGATCCGCGCCGACCTGATCTCGGGTCAGGTCGGACGCGGCAGTTTCGTCAAGGCGGGCGCCCGCGAGATGGTCGAGGTGCCCTGGTATCGCGCCCCCGCAGGCCGCCAGCCCATCGACCTGTCGATGATGACGCCGGTGCGCCTGCCACTGATCGCCGAGGCCTGGCGCGATAGTCTGCACCGTCTGGCCGACCGGCTGCCGGAACCGGCGATGATGTCCTTTCGCCCGCGTCAGACCATGGCCCGCTATGGCGGCATGGCGGCCGGCTGGCTGGCGCGCTGCGGTCTTGTGGTGCCGGCGCAGCGTATCCTTGTGACCAATGGCACCACGCCGGCCATGTATGTGGCGCTGATGACGGCGATCCGGCCGGGCGATGTCATCGCCACCGAAAGCTCTACCTGCCATACGCTGAAGCCGGCCGCGCAATATCTGCAAGCCCAGTTGCGCGGTATTCCCGGCGATGAACGCGGCATGCTGCCCGAAGCGCTGGAGACAGCGGCGCGGGCCTCGAACGGGCGGATGACGGCGGTATTCCTGCTGCCCTCGGGGGCGGGGCCTTTCGCCCGGATCATGGATCGCGACCGGCGCGAGGCCCTGGCCATCGCCGCCAGCCGCGTCGGGCTGACCATCCTTGAAAACGACGCCACGGGTCCGGTCGCCCCGCGTCGCCCGCCGCCCGTATCCAGCTTTGCGCCGGAACGCAGCTTCTATTTCACCGGCCTGTCGAAAAGCCTGTCACCGGGAATGAGGCTGGGTTTTCTGGCCATCCCCGAGGCACTGGTCCAGCAGGCGCTGAACCGGCATCTGTCGATCGGCTGGATGGCCACGCCCCTGATCGCCCAGATCGCCGCCGACTGGATCGACACCGGCACCGCCGACCGCCTGCTGGACGCGCAGCGGACCGAGCTTGCCGCCCGCAACCGCCTGGCCCAAAGGCTGCTGGGGGGCCGGGGGCAGGGCTTTCCCCATGGGCTGCATCGCTGGCTGCCCTTGCCCCAGGGCACCGATGAGCGCGCCCTGCTGGCCGAGGCGCTGCGCCATGATGTCGCCCTGGCGCCCGGCGCCGGCTTTGCCATTCTTGATTCCGCGCCGGCGCTGCGCGTCAGTCTGGGCGGGGCGACCATGCCGGATCTGGAACAGGGGCTGATCACCTTGTCCCGGCTGCTGCCGGCTGACCATGCGCTATCGGTGCAGGATTCGAACCGATAGGTTCAAAATTGTCATGATTTAATATAAAAATTGACTTGAATTGCTGCCCTGCGGAACACTTGGCGTCAGCGGGTTCTGGCACGGAACGACTCGGACCCCTTGGAAAATCAATGGTGCCGACGGGTTTTCTGCTGCCCCGGCCGGTGCCTTGACAGGAGGTAACATGACCAAGACAACCATCACTGCCGTCAGTCTTGCCGCGCTGATTCTGGGCGCGGGCGGGGCTGCTGCCGATACCTGGCGCTATGCCTTCGAAGAGGCGCTGGAGGAAGTGCAGGGCAGGTTCGCCCAGAAATTCAAGGAAGAGGTCGAGGCCAATTCCGACCATGAGGTGCAGCTTTTTCCCTTCGGCACCCTGGGAGAAAGCGCCGATATCATGGAACAGGCGCAATCGGGCATCTTGCAATTCGTCGACCAGTCACCGGGATTTACGGGCGCGCTGATCCCCGAGGCGCAGGTTTTCTTCGTGCCCTATCTGCTGCCGGCCGATCAGGATCAACTGGTCAGTTTTTTCCGCAACTCCAAGGCGATACATGAACTGTTCCCGCCGCTTTATGCCGATCAGGGGCTGGAATTGCTGACCATGTTCCCCGAAGGCGAGGTAATGATGACCACGACCGGCCCGGTCACCAGCCCTGCCGATCTGAACGAGGTCAAGTTCCGGGTGATGACCAATCCGCTGCTGGTCGAAAGCTATCACGCCTTTGGCGCGACGCCGACGCCCTTGCCCTGGGGCGAGGTCTATGGCGCCTTGCAGACGGGCATCATTCAGGGCCAGGAAAACCCGGCCTTTTTCATCGAATCGACCAAGATGTACGAGGTGACCGACCATATCACGCGGGCCGGGCACAACAACTTCACCACGGCGGTCATGGCCAACAAGGATTTCTTCGATGGTCTGCCGGACGAGGACAAGGCCGTTGTCCAGAACGCGATCACGGCGGCCTTTGACTATATCATCGACTATCAGACCGGCCTGACCGAGGACTCGCTGGAAAAGATCCAGGCGGCCAAGCCCGAGATGACGATCACCACCCTGACCGAGGAACAGCGCGCCCCCTTCATCGCCACGGCCGAGGCCGTCGAGGCCAAATTCCTGGAAATCGGTGGCGGTCAGGCGCAGGCGATTCTGGACCAGATGAAGGCCGATCTTCAGGTCGCGGCCGGCAACTAGCCGCCGGCATCGGGGGCGGCTGGTCCGCCCCTTTTCGCAATCCTGGAACCGCCCAAGGAACTGCTGCCATGACCTCTGAGGACCATCGCGCACCGCCTGTCCGGCCCGATCAGGCCCCCCCGGCACGGATCGCGCCCACCGATGACGACATCGACGATTCCCGCTATGTTTCTGGGCTGCCGGGCATTCTGGGGGTGGTCGATATGGCCATCGCCCGGATCGAGGCCGTTCTGCTGGCCACGGGCGTGTTGCTGATGGCGGCCAATACCATCGCCAATGTGGTCGGGCGTTATCTGCTGGGCGAAAGCATATTCTTTTCCGAGGAACTGAATCAGGCGCTGATCATCCTGATCACCTTTGCCGGCATTTCCTATGCCGCGCGCCATGGCCGCCATATCCGCATGTCGGCCTTCTTCGACGCCGCGCCCTTTCGGATGCGCAAGCTGCTGATGGTGGTGATCGCGGCGGTCACGGCGCTGATGATGTTCCTGCTGTGCTGGTATTCGATCCAGTATCTGCTGGCGCAGATCTCGCGCGGGCGGCTGCTGCCGGCGCTTCAGATCCCGCAATGGTGGATCATCGTCTGGGTGCCTCTGGGCTTCTTCCTGACCGGGCTGCAATACGGGCTGACCGCGATCAAGAATGTCATCGACCCCGAGGTCTGGCTGTCGACCAGCGTGCTGGAAGGCTATGACGACAGGCATGAGGAAGAGGTCTAGCCGATGGCCGTCACCATCTTCGCCGTCATGATCGTGCTGCTGCTGCTGGGCTTTCCGATGATGATCCCGCTGCTGGCCGGGGCGCTGATCGGCTTTGTCGGGCTGTTCGGCGGGCTGTCACAGCTGGATACGATGGTCCAGCAGGTGCTGGCCGGCATCCGCCCCGCCAGCCTGATCGCGGTGCCGATGTTCATCTTTGCCGCCGATGTGATGACGCGGGGGCAATCGGCCAACCGGCTGATCGACCTGGTCATGGCCTTTGTCGGGCATCTGAAGGGCGGGCTTGCGGTTTCGACCGCGACAGCCTGCACCCTGTTCGGGGCGGTTTCCGGCTCGACCCAGGCGACGGTGGTGGCGGTGGGCGGGCCGCTGAGGCCGCGCATGCTGAAGGCGGGCTATAACGACAGTTTCGTTCTGGCGCTGATCATCAACGCATCCGACATCGCCTTTCTGATCCCGCCCTCGATCGGCATGATCATCTATGGCGTCGTCTCGGGCACGTCGATTTCGGAACTGTTCATCGCAGGCATCGGGCCGGGGCTGCTGATCCTGCTGCTGTTCTCGATCTACAGCTATATCTATGCCGTCAGAAACCACGTCCCGACCGAGCCGCGCACAAGCTGGGCCGAACGCGCAACCGCGATGCGCCGGGCGCTGTGGCCGCTGGGCTTTCCGGTGATCATCGTCGGCGGCATCTATGGCGGGGTCTTCTCGCCGACCGAGGCCGCGGCGGCCTGCGTGCTTTACGCGCTGATCCTTGAAATGGTCATCTTCCGCGAGATGAACCTGAAGCAGCTTTATGCCACGGCGAAATCGACCGGGCTGATCACCGCCGTCGTCTTTATCCTTGTCGGCGCGGGGGCGGCCTTTTCCTATGTCATCAGCTTCGCGCAGATCCCGCAGGCCATTCTTGGCGGGATCGGCATCGACGAGATGGGGCCTTATGGCGTCTTGTTCACCATTTCGGTGGCCTTCTTCATCGGCTGCATGTTCGTGGATCCGATCGTGGTGATCCTGATCCTGGTGCCGATCTTTGCGCCGGTGGTGAAATCCGTGGGGCTTGATCCGGTGCTGGTGGGCACGATCATCACCCTGCAAGTGGCCATCGGCAGCGCCACGCCGCCATTCGGCTGCGATATCTTCACCGCAATCGCCATTTTCAAACGCCCCTATGCCGAGGTGGTGCGCGGGACGCCGCCTTTCATCCTGATGCTGCTGGGCATGTCGGTGGCGCTGATCTTTTTCCCGCAGATCGCACTGTTCCTGCGCGATCTGGCCTTTGCGAAATAGGGGCGGGCGATGTTTGACAGGATACTTGTCGCCTATGATGGTTCGGTCGGGGCCGATCGCGCGCTGGAAAAGGCCACGCAACTGGCCCGGCTGACAGATGCGGCGCTGATGGTGCTGACCGTCTATCGCCACCACTCGATGCTGGAGGCCTCGATTTCCATGGTGCGCGGCAATCTGGACCCCGGTGGCAATCTGGATCAGGCCATGCGCGACACCGCCCGCGACGCCGCCGATCACGCGAAAAACCGCGCCCAGAAAGGCGGCGTGACCAGGGTTCGCGCCTATATCAAGGCCGGCCCGCCGGCGCGCATGATCGTCGCCTTTGCCGCCGAAAAGGGTGCCGATCTGATCGTTGTCGGCTCTCGCGGGCTCGGCAGCACCGAGGGCTATCTGCTGGGTTCCGTCAGCCACAAGGTCACCGGGCTGGCCGATTGCCCGGTGATGGTGGTCTGAGTTGGCTGGGTCCGCGATACAGCCCGACATGGTGACCCGCTTTGGCCTGATCGCGCTGGCCACCGATCTGACGGTCGAGGGCGACGGCGCGCGGCTGCTGCCGCAGGGCTGCGCGCTGCACACCACCCGGATCGCCTTTGACAACCCGACGACGCCCGAAAACCTGCGCGCCACCGGCCCGCGCCTGCGCGATGCGGCGGCGCTGCTGGTGCCCGATGTGCCGCTGGCCGGAATCGGCTTTGCCTGCACATCGGCCGGGGCGGTGCTGGGCGATGACCTGCCGGGGCTGATCGGCGACAATCGTGCGCCTGTCATCACGCCGGGCAGCGGTGCGGTCAGGGCGCTGCGGACCATGGGGGTGACCCGGATCGCGCTGATGACGCCCTATCTGCCCGAAACGACGCTGCCTGTGGCCGGCTATCTGGGCGCCATGGGGATCGAGGTCGTCGCCAGTCACTCGATGGGTTTCGCCGACGATCGCGATATGGCGCGGCTTGGCGATCAGGCGATGATCGAGGCGGCTCTTGCCGCCGACAACGCCGAGGCGCAGGCGGTGTTCATGTCCTGCACCGCCTTGCCCGCATTGCGTGTCATTCCGCGGCTAGAGGCGATGCTGGCCAAGCCGGTCATCTCGGCCAATCTGGCGCTGTTCTGGGCGATGCTGGATCAGGCGGGCATTCCCGCCGCCGGGCCTTATGCGCTGATGCGGTGGCGCACATGGTAGGGTTGGATGACATCCGCGCCGCACAGGACCGGATCGGCGGGCTGGTGCGGCGGACCCCGGTGAAACCCTCGGCCAGCCTGTCGGACTTGCTGGATGTGCCGGTCTGGCTGAAATGCGAACATCGGCAGCTGACCGGTGCGTTCAAGCTGCGCGGGGCCTCGAATGCGGTGGCACGCCTGGGCAAAGTGGCGGGTGTCACCACCGCCTCGACCGGCAATCACGGTCGGGCGCTGGCCCATGCGGCGCGTCACCGGGGGCTGCCGGCGGTCATCTGCGTCTCGTCGCTTGTGCCGCGAAACAAACTGGATGCCATTGCCGAACTGGGGGCCGAGGCGCGCGTCATCGGCGCCAGCCAGGATCAGGCCTTCGACGAGGCGCGGCGATTGCAACGGGACGAAGGCTTCGCGCTGATCCCGCCTTTCGACCATGCCGATGTGATCGCCGGGCAGGGGACGTTGGGGTTGGAAATCCTGGACCAGATCCCCGATGCCGGTGCGATTGCGGTGCCTCTGTCCGGTGGCGGGTTGCTGGCTGGCGTGGCGGCTGCGGCCAAGGCGCTGCGCCCTGATATCCGCATCATCGGCATCAGCATGGAACGCGGCGCGGCCATGGCCGCCAGCCTTGCCGCCGGTCACCCGGTTGAGGTTGCCGAGGTCGAAACGCTGGCCGACAGTCTGGGCGGCGGCATCGGGCTGACGAACCGGCTGAGCTTTCCGATGGTGCGCGACTTGATGGACGATCTGATCCTGCTGACCGAGGGTGAAATCGCCGCCGGCATCCGCCATCTGGCGCAAGCCGATGGCGAGATGGTCGAGGGCGCGGGGGCGGTCGGCGCGGGCGCGGCGCTTGCGGGCAGGCTGCGCGCAGGCGGGCCGCTGGTGCTGATCTTGTCGGGTGGCAATATTGACCCCGCCGCCCATGCTGCCATTCTGGAGGGCGGGGCATGAGCGACATCACCCTGCTGACCGAGGATCAGCTGCGCCAGCGCCTCGATCTGGACGCCAGGCTGATCGACGTGATCGAGGCGGCTTTCGCCCGCCTGTCCGGCGGCGGTGTGGTGATGCCGCCGGTGCTGTCGATGCACCTGCCCAAGGTGAATGGCGAGGTCGATATCAAGACCGCCTATGTGCCGGGCCTGCCGGGCTTTGCGGTCAAGATCTCGCCCGGTTTCTTTGACAATCCGGGGCGCGGGCTGCCCTCGACCTCGGGGATGATGGTCGTCCTGTCGGCGGAAACGGGCCGGGTGCGGGCAGTTCTGCTGGACAATGGCTATCTGACCGATCTGCGCACGGCTGCTGCCGGCGGTGTGGCCGCGCGCTGGTTGGCGCGGGCAGATGCCTCGCGCGCCGCGATCCTTGGGGCGGGCTTGCAGGCCAGACTGCAACTGCGTGCGCTGCGGCTGGTCAGGCCGCTGGAAAGCGCGGTGATCTGGGCACGCGATCCGGCCAAGGCACAGGCCATGGCCGGCCAGATCAGCGCCGAGGGCCTGCCCACCCGCGCCGAGCCGGACCCGCGGGCGGCCGTCGTGGATGCGGATATCATCGTGACCACCACCCCCGCCACCGCCCCGATCCTGCATGCGGACTGGCTGCGCCCCGGCCAGCATGTCACCGCCATGGGCAGCGATCAGCCCGGCAAGAACGAGTTGGCCCCCGATTGTCTGGGCCGCGCCGATCTTTACGTCGCTGACCGGCTTGGCCAGACGCAGGTGATGGGCGAATTGCGCGCGGCACTGGCGGCTGGCCTGTTCGCCCCGCCGCTGGCTTTCCCCGAACTGGGCGACATCGTCGCCGGCAGGCATCCCGGCCGGGTCTCGGCCCGGCAGATCACCATCGCCGACCTGACCGGCACCGGCATTCAGGACACAGCCATCGCCAGCCATGTGCTGTCGATCTTTGCATAAGGATCACCCATGCCCGAATTGCAGCGCACCCCCGAACGGTTCACCACCGCCGAATACGAAGGCCGCCTGTCCCGAACGCGCGCGGCCATGGCGGGGCAGGGGCTGGATCTGCTGATCGTCAGCGATCCGTCCAACATGGCCTGGCTGACGGGCTATGACGGCTGGTCCTTCTATGTCCATCAATGCGTCATCGTGGGGCCGGACGGCCCGCCCATCTGGTTCGGACGCGGGCAGGACGGCAATGGCGCCTTGCGCACCGTCTGGATGGGCGAAGATCGCATCATTGGCTATCCCGACCACTATGTGCAATCGACCGCGCGTCACCCGATGGAATATCTGGCCGCGCAGTTGACCGACCGGGGCTGGCATCGCGGCACCATCGGGGTCGAGATGGACAATTACTGGTATTCCGCCCGCGCGCATGAACGGCTTGTCACCGGCCTGCCTGATGCCCGGTTTGCCGATGCCACCGCGCTGGTGAACTGGCAGCGGGCGGTGAAATCGGAAAAGGAACTGGACTACATGCGCAAGGCCGCCGGCATCGTCCAGCGGATGCACCGCCGCATCGCCGACAAGGCCGAGGTGGGCATGCGCAAATCCGACCTCGTGGCCGAGATCTATGATGCCGGGTTGCGCTTTGACCCGGCGACCGGGGTGGGCGGCGACTATCCGGCCATCGTGCCGCTTCTGCCGTCGGGTCCCGATGCCGCCGCGCCGCATCTGACCTGGGACGACCTGCCGATGAAGCCGGGCGAAGGCACCTTCTTCGAGATCGCCGGCTGCTATCAGCGCTATCACTGCCCGCTGTCGCGCACGATCTTTCTGGGCAAGCCGCCCGCCGCGATGATCGAGGCCGAAAAGGCCGTGTTGGAAGGGATGGAGGCCGGTCTGTCCGCCGCCCGCGCCGGCAATACCTGTCAGGATATCGCCATCGCCTTTTTCACCGTGCTGGACCGATACGGTATCACCAAGGACAATCGCACGGGCTATCCCATCGGGATCAGCTATCCGCCCGATTGGGGCGAACGCACCATGTCGCTGCGCCGGGGCGACCGGACCGAATTGCAGCCCGGCATGACCTTCCATTTCATGACCGGGCTGTGGATGGAGGATTGGGGTTACGAGACCACGGAATCCATCCTGATCACCGAGGGCGCGGCGCAACTGTTCTGCGACTTGCCGCGCAAGATGCTGGTCAAGGCATGAGCCGCAATCCCATCACGCCGACCATTCCGCTGGACGCACCCGGCAAGGCGCATGGCTTTCTGCGCCTGCCCTACAGTCGCAACGACAGTGCCTGGGGCAATGTGATGATTCCGGTCACCGTGATCGCGAACGGGCAGGGGCCGACCGCGCTGTTGACCGGGGCCAATCACGGTGATGAATATGAAGGCCCGATTGCCCTGCAACAACTGGCATGGCAGATCGAGCCGGCCGAGGTCTCGGGCCGGATCATCATCATCCCCTATCTGAACTATCCCGCCTTTCGCGCCGGCACGCGGGTCAGCCCGATTGATCAGGTCAATCTGAACCGCGCCTTTCCCGGCCGACCCGATGGTACCCCCAGCCAGAAGATCGCCCATTACGTCAATGACGTGCTGGTGCCGATGTCCGATTTCGTGCTGGATTATCATTCGGGCGGCAGGACGCTGGATTTCCTGCCCTATGCTGCGGCGCATCATCTGGATGACGCGGCGCAGCAGGCGGCCTGCGTCGCCGCCGTCAGGGCCTTTGGCGCGCCCTATACGATGATGATGCGCGAAATCGACGCCGTGGGCATGTTCGACACGGCGGTGGAATCGCAGGGCAAGGTCTTTGTCACCACCGAACTGGGTGGTGGCGGCACGGCCACGGCGCGTTCCGCGCGTATCGCCATTCGCGGGGCCATGAACGTGCTGCGCCATGCCGGCATCCTGCAAGGCGGGATCGAGCTGGAAGGCGGCAGCCAAATGCTGGACATGCCCGCAGACGACTGTTTCCACTTCGCCAGCCGGGCCGGATTGTTGCAGCCGCTGGCCGATCTGGGCGAACAGGTCGTCAGGGATCAGCCCATTGCCCGGATCTGGCCCGATGACCGCAGCGGGACCGCCCCGGTCGAGGTAACGGCCAATCGCGACGGCCTGATCGCGGCGCGGCATTTTCCGGGGCTGGTCCAGTCGGGTGATTGTCTTGCCGTGATCGCCGTCGCCGGAGGCTGACCGCCCCTTGCCTGCCGCAGGGTGCCGGCTAAAGATCCAGCCCCAGATAGACCGCGCCGGGCAGGGGGTTGCTGTAATAGGGCGCGATCGGCTGGAACCCCAGCCGTTCATACAGCCGCAGCGCCGCGCCCATGTGATCCAGCGTGTCCAGCACCATGCGCCGATAACCCGCCTCGCGCGCGCGGGTGATGATCGCCTGACCCAGGGCCCGGCCCATGCCGCTGCCGCGCAGGGTCGTGTCCAGATACAGCCGCTTCATCTCGCAGGTTTCCCCGTCAAGCCTGCGCATGGCGACACAGCCGGTTGCGGGCTGTGCATCGCCAGCCCCGGCCGCGCCCTGGTGCAGCAACAAAAGCGCACCATCAGGTCCGGCATAGCGGCCCGGCAGGCTGGCCAACTCGGCCTCGAAACCCTGAAAATCCAGGTCGATGCCCAGCCATTCGGCATAGGCGCGAAACAGATGTCGCACGGTCCCGATATCGGCCGGGAACCGCGCATCCTGTATGGTAAAGCTGTTCATGCGGCGCAGGCTAGGACCGCCGGCGGGGCGTTGCAAGAGCGTGCGGCCGGCGCCGTCAATTCGCCGTCGCGGGCTCGAACAGGCGCTTGCGGTTCTTGCCATGGCGTTCGGCCAGCTTGCGCCCCTCGCGGCCATTGATCAGCGGGCGCGCCGGTTGCGGGCGATAGCCCCGTGCCGCCAGTTCGGGAAACAGCGACAGCACCTCGCGCCGGGCCGGGGGCGAAAGCGCCTGCATCGCCTGTGGACCGGGATACAGGCTCTCGCTCCATGCCCCGTCAGAGCGGATCACCTGATGGGCATCGAACATCAGGTGATGATAGCCGACGCCATCGGCCGGGCAGAATGCCGCTATCCCCGGCAGGCCCAGCAGATGCTTGACCGCCACCAGGATCTCATCGGTGCCGAACATCCGCCCGGCAATGACCGAGCGGACAAGGACCCGGTGTTGCGGCGACAGGATCAGATCGCGTGCGGGCCGGCCCGGTCCAAGCGCGCCGGCGGCGATGCGGATCGGTCGCAGATTGGGTTGCAGGTCCAGCCGCGCGGCATCGACATGGACATGGCCGCACCAGCGCAGCACCTGCGCGCCATGATCGCGGGTCAGCACCTGGTCGCCGGGACGCAGCGCCTCGACCGGGCGGGGGCCGGTTGGCGTGTCGATCATCGTGCCGGTGCCGAAACAGTCGACCTGGAAATAGTCGATGCGGTGATCAGAGGTGCCATAGGCCTTGGTGCCGCCGAAATAGTAGGTCTTGGTCGGGTCGAAGGGCACGGGGTCCAGCGGGTTGCCATCCCGGTCCGTGCCTGCAATCGGGATGATCATCACGGTGTAACTGTCACCCATGATGTCGCCAAAGGTGCCCGCGCCGACCTTGCGCGGAAAGGCCACCTCATAGACGGCGACGATCTTGCCATCGACGATGCAATTCAGCTTGCCCGAGAAGTCGAACCCCACCTTGGTGCCGGCCGCATAGGTCACCGAATTGCCGCTGCCGCCCAGTTGCAGCACCAGATCCTCGGCCAGCACCTGATCGTTGTCCAACCCGCCATCGTAAGAAATGCTGCCGCGAATGCCGTCCAGCGCGGCATCGTCGTCGCTGACCTGCATCGTCGTCAATTCGACCGCGTTCAGGTTCAGTGGCTGACCGCCGGTCGAGCCGGTAAAGGGTGTGTGACGGTTCGCAAGCTCGCCCGAGGTTTTCACCGGCGCCCGATAGCTGAGCGTCAGGATGGTGATTTCCTGGATCTGGGTTGTCATAGATTGCTTCCTGCCCAAGTGATCTGCCGTGCCAGGGGCACTGCGCGGGCGCGTATCAAACCGTCCATGCGGACCCTGCGCCCGCGACAGGGTTATTCACAATTGGTTAACTGAAGGTTAATAAAGGAAGATTCGTGACCGGGCGGCGGTTTGTCCGGGTCAGACGGCGCCGCCGGTGCCGCGTTCGCGATAGGGCGTGCTGCCATATCGCGCCCGATAGCATTTCGAGAAATGCGACGGGCTGGAAAAGCCCGATGCCAGCGCCACCTCGATCATCGACATCTGGGTCTGCATCAGCAGGTTGCGGGCGCGGGCCAGCCGGGTTTCCATGTAATACCGCTTGGGGCTGCGGTTCAGATAACGGCGGAACAGGCGTTCCAGCTGGCGGGTCGACATGCCGGCATCGGTGGCCAGCCGGGCGGGGCTGATCGGCTCCTCCAGATTCGCCTCCATCCGGGCGATGACCTCGGCCAGCCGGGGATGGCGCACGCCGATGCGGGTGGGGATCGACAGCCGCTGGTCGTCCTGGCCTGACCGGATGCCGGTATGCAGCATCTGGTCGGCGATCTGGGTGGCCAGCGTGTCACCGTGATCCTGCGCGATCAGATGCAGAATCAGGTCGATGGACGATGTGCCGCCCGCCGCCGTGATCCGGCTGCCGTCATTGACAAAGACCGAGCGATACAGATCGACCTCGGGGAAGGCTTCGGCAAAGCCGTCATGGTTTTCCCAATGGATCGTGGCGCGGCGCCCGTCCAGCATGCCGGCCTCGGCCAGAACCCAGGCGCCGGTGCAGACGGCGCCGATGATTGCACCACTGCGTTCCTGCCGGCGCAGCCAGCTCAGCACCGGTTTGACGGCGGCCTTCTGCACGTCAAGCCCGCCACAGACGATCACCACATGGTCACCATGCAGGGCGGGGCGTTCTGTCGGGGCGCCGGCGTCGTCCAGCCCGCCATCCAGCCGCAACTGGCTGCCATTCGAACAGCGCGCGCCCTCGCCGCCCATGCCGACCAGCCGCCAGTTATAGAAGGTTGCCCCCGCCGCACGGTTTGCCAGGCGCAACGCCTCGATCGCGCAGGAAAAGGGCAGCAGGGTGAAACGGTCCAGCAGCAGAAACGTGAAAAGCCGGGGTTTGGGCGTCGTCATGGCGGTATCGGTCTTGGGTGCTGGTACAGATAAGGCAGGGAAATGCCGCCACCGCAAGAGGCAAGGCTTTTCCTTCGCCGCATCAGCCCATATATGGGCAACAGCATTTCAGACAGGAGAACGCGCCATGACGACGCAGGAGAACCGCACCACCGCCGCATCCGCCGCCAAAGGCTGGGACAAGGCTGGCTGGCGTGCTTATCCGCGCGTCCAGATGCCTGACTATACCGATCAGGCCGCGCTGAACGCGGTCGAGGGGCAGCTGGCGAAATATCCGCCGCTGGTTTTCGCGGGCGAGGCGCGGCGTCTCAAGGCGCATCTGGCCGAGGTCGGCGCCGGCCGTGCGTTCCTGTTGCAGGGCGGTGATTGCGCCGAAAGCTTTGCCGAGTTCAGCGCCGACAATATCCGCGACACCTTCAAGGTGATGTTGCAGATGGCGGTGGTGCTGACCTGGGGCGCGCAACTGCCGGTGGTCAAGGTCGGCCGCATGGCCGGGCAATTCGCCAAGCCGCGCAGCGCGCCCACCGAAACCGTGAACGGCGTCGAACTGCCCAGCTATCGCGGCGACATCATCAACGGCTTCGATTTCACCCCCGATGCGCGTATCCCCGATCCGCAGCGGATGCTGGCGGCCTATACCCAGGCTGCGGCCAGCCTGAACCTGCTGCGCGCCTTCAGCACCGGCGGCTATGCCGACATGCACCGCGTCCAAAGCTGGATCGCCGATTTCGTCGGTGGCCCCGAGGCCGCGAAATATCGCGAAGTGGCTGACCGGATCAGCGACACCATGGCCTTCATGCAGGCCGCAGGCGTGACCTCGGAAACCGCGCATGAGCTGGGCAAGGTCGATTTCTATACCAGTCACGAAGCGCTCTTGCTGGAATATGAAGAGGCGCTGGCACGGACCGACAGCACCACCGGCCTGCCGGTGGCGGGGTCGGGCCACATGATCTGGATCGGCGACCGCACGCGGCAGCCGGACGGGGCGCATGTGGAATTTGCGCGCGGCGTGCAGAACCCCGTCGGTCTGAAGACCGGCCCCTCGACCACGGCCGAGGATCTGAAGGTGCTGATGGCCAAGCTGAACCCGGAAAACGAGGCCGGCCGGCTGACCCTTATCGCGCGTTTCGGCGCGGGCAAAGTGGGCGATCACCTGCCGCGGCTGATCAAGGCCGTGCAGGAAGAGGGTGCCAATGTCGTCTGGTCCTGCGACCCGATGCACGGCAATGTCATCAAATCCTCGACCGGCTACAAGACGCGGGCCTTCGATTCGATCCTGCGCGAGGTGCGCGAGTTCTTCGACATCCACAAGGCCGAGGGCACCATTCCCGGCGGCGTGCATTTCGAGATGACCGGTCAGGACGTGACCGAATGCACCGGCGGCGTGCGCGCGGTGACGGATGAGGATCTGTCGGACCGTTACCACACCGCCTGCGACCCGCGCCTGAATGCCAGTCAGTCGCTGGAACTGGCCTTCCTCGTGGCCGAGGAATTGCGCAACCGCCGCCAGAACGGCACGGCCGCCCGTCACAGCAAGGCTGGCTGAGGCCGGCAAGGCCAATAATGGCTGGAACTGAAACAGGCCGCCCCGGTTGGGGCGGCCTTTTCCTTGGCTGATCTGTGTGGGTCAGGCGACCGGGTTTGCCCGGTTCAGCCTTGCCGCCATTGCGAGACGCAGGGGATCTTGTCGCGGTCGCAGCGCCCGGCATAGCGGCGGGCGATTTCCTGCACCTCGGCCAGCAGCCCATCGGCCAGCTTGATCGGTTCCAGCCCCAGGCCCAGGAAACGGTCATTGGCGACATGCAGGTCGTTCTCGTCGGCCTCGTTTCGCGGGTTTTTCAGAAAGGCCACCTCGGCCCCGGTCTGATCTGCGATCATCTGCGCCAGATCGCGGACGCGGTGGGTTTCGGTCATCTGGTTCAGGATATTCACCCGCTCGCCCTGTTGCGGCGGGTTCAGCAGCGCCAGTTCGACACAGCGGCAGGTATCCTGGATATGGATGAAAGCGCGGGTCTGCCCGCCGGTGCCATGCACCGTCAGCGGATAGTCAATGGCGGCCTGCATCAGAAAGCGGTTCAGCACCGTGCCATAATCGCCGTCATAGTCGAAACGGTTGATCAGCCGTTCATCCATGCGCGTTTCCTGGGTCTGGGTGCCCCAGACGATGCCCTGATGCAGGTCGGTGATCCTGACGCCGTCATTCTTGTTGTAATAGAAGAAGAACAGCTGATCCTGCGTCTTGGTCATGTGGTAGATGCTGCCCGGATTGGCCGGATACAGAATCTCTTGTCGGTGAGGGCCGTTCTCGGTTTCGACCACCACGGGCAGATAGCCCTCGGGGATCTTCATCCCCGCCGTGCCATAGCCATAGACCCCCATCGTGCCCAGATGGACCAGATGAATGTCCTGACCGGATTCGACGATGGCGGCCAGAACGTCATTGGTGGCGTTCAGGTTGTTGTTCACCGTATAGCGTTTGTGCCAGCTGGATTTCATCGAATAGGGCGCGGCGCGCTGTTCGGCGAAATGGATCACTGCATCGGGCTTTTCCTCGCGCAGCAGCGTCAGCAGGCGGTGGTAATGTTCGCCCACGGTGAAATTCTCGAACCGGATGGTGCGGCCGGTCATGTCCTGCCAGGCACGGATGCGTTCGCCCAAGGGGCGGATCGGCGTCAGAGAGCTGACTTCCAACTCGACGTCGATCTTTCGGCGCGACAGGTTGTCGACGATGATCACGTCATGGTCGCGCGCGGACAGATGCAGGGCCGTGGGCCAGCCGCAGAAGCCGTCGCCCCCGAGAATCACGATTTTCATAGGATGATTTCCTTGTTCGGCCGGGCCGGCGTCATGCCGCGAAGGTCGATCAGGCTGGGCAAAACGCGTGGCTCCGGCTTCTTACCTTCGGGTGTGTTAGCCTGCCCAAAAGGGGGCCGCAACCACCTGCCTGAACACGACCTGCCACTGCGCCAGCTTCCCTTGCGTCAGCTTTGGCGCGCAGGTCAGACCCTAGCCGCGCGGCGCGATCAGCCGCGCCATGACGCCTTCACGCGTGACCCGACCGCCGCCCTGAACCGGCAGCGCGTCAAGGCCCGCCAGCCGGCCCATAACCTCGCGCACGGGCAGGTCGCGGGGGATCGGCTGACCCTCGGCCTCGCCCGGTTCGGTGACATCCTCGGCGGTCAGCACGCCAAGCGGGTTCATATGGGCAACGAAATCCGCGACATAGCCATTGACCGGATTGGCGATGATCTGCCGCGCCGTGCCGATCTGGACGATGCGGCCGCCCTCCATCAGCGCGATGCGGTTGCCCAGCTTGAAGGCCTCGTCAAGGTCGTGGCTGACAAAGATGATGGTGCGGCGGGTCTTTTCCTGCAATTCCAGCAATTCGTCCTGCAAACGGGTGCGGATCAGCGGGTCCAGCGCGGAAAACGGCTCGTCCATCAGAAGGATCGGCGCTTCGGTGGCAAAGGCGCGGGCAAGGCCGACGCGCTGTTGCATGCCGCCCGACAGATCACCCACCTTGCGGTCGGCCCATTCCGACAGGCCGACCGTGGCAAGCTGTTGATCCACTCGCGCGGCCCGCTCGGCGACGGGCAGCCCGGCCAGTTCCAGGCCCAAGCCGACATTCTCGCGCACCGTGCGCCAGGGCAGCAGGCCGAATTGCTGGAACACCATGGCCACATCGCGCAGCCGGATGTCGCGCAACGCCCGCTTGCCGGCCCGCGTCACCGAAACCATTTCCTGACCCGAGCGCACCCGGACCTCGCCGCGGCAGACATGGTTCAGCGCATTCACCGCCCGCAGCAGCGTTGACTTGCCGCTGCCCGACAGCCCCATGAGCACCAGGATCTCGCCCTGCTGCACCGTCAGATTGCAGGCATGCACGCCCAGAACCTGCCCCGTCTCGGCCTTGATCTCGCCGCGTTCCAGGCCCTGATCCATCAGCGGCAGGGCGGCATCGGGATCGTCGCCAAAGACGATCGAGACATCGTCGAACTCGACTGCGTTTTCCGGCTGATCGGTCATTTCCGGCCCTCCATCCGCAGCATCCGGTCCAGCATGATCGCGACGACCACGATGATGAAGCCGGATTCAAAGCCAAGCGCGGTGTTCACACTGTTCAGCGCCCGCACCACCGGCACCCCAAGACCCGAGGCCCCCACCAGCGCCGCGATGACCACCATGGACAGCGACAGCATGATCGTCTGGTTCAGCCCCGCCATGATCTGCGGCAGCGCGCTTGGCAGTTCCACCTTCCACAGCAACTGCCGGGGGGTGGCGCCAAAGGCCGTTGCCGCCTCGATCAGCGAGCGGGGGGTGGAACTGATGCCCAGATGGGTCAGCCGGATCGGGGCGGGCAGCACGAAGATCACCGTCGCGATCAGGCCCGGCACCATGCCGATGCCAAAGAACACGATGGCAGGGATCAGATAGACAAAAGTGGGCAGGGTTTGCATCAGGTCCAGCACCGGCCTGACCCAGGCATAAAGCCGCGGCCGGTGCGCCACGGCGATGCCGATGGGCACGCCCACGGCCATGCAGACCACGCAGGCCGACAGAACCAGCGTCAGCGACTGCATGGTTTCTTCCCAGTAATCCTGGTTCAGCACGAACAGCAGGGCCAGCGCCGTCAGCAGGCAGGTTTTCCAGTTGCGCTGCAAGAACCAGGTGATCGCCACGAAGATCGCGATCAGCACAAAGGGATGGGGGGTTTCCAGCAGCCACAGGATGCCGTCGATCAGCGCATCCAGCGCGGTCGAGATCGCATCGAACAGCCAGGCGGCATGGGCGTTCAGCCAGTCGAACACCGCCTTGGCGGTCTTGCCGACCGGGATCTTGTGATCGGTCACCAGATTGGTCAATTGCTCCATTCAGCGCGTCCCTCTGTCCCGATGGGTTGCCGGCCCGGCATGGCAACAGGCGGTGCCGGGCCTTTCGATCTGTTGCGGGCGTGCGTTCCGGTGCGGGGGAACGCGCGCCCGCATTTTCAGCCCGCCAGTGCGGCGGTCAGCGCGGCATTGGCATCGCCGCCGTCAAAGGTGGTCACGCCGTCCAGCCAGGGGGCGGCGGCATCGGGATTGGCCTTCAGCCATTCGGTCGCAGCATCGGCCGGATCGGCGCCATCATTCAGGATCGCGCCCATGACGGCATTTTCCATATCCAGCGTAAATTCCAGATTTTGCAGGAATTTGCCGACATTCGGGCAATCCGAAACATAGCCCGAGCGCGTGTTTGTCGCCACCTCGGCGCCGCCCAGATTGGGGCCGAACACCTCGTCGCCGCCTTCCAGATAGGTCAGCTCATGCGCGGCGTTCATCGGATGGGGCTCCCAGCCAAGGAACACGATCGGCTCGCCCGCGCTATCGGCCCGCGTGACCTGCGCCAGCATGCCCTGTTCGCTGGATTCCACCACCTCGAAGGTGCCCAGCCCGAACGTGTCATTCGCCACCATCTCCAGCAGCAGGCGGTTGCCGTCATTGCCCGGCTCGATGCCATAGATCTTGCCGTCCAGCGCGTCCTTATGCTCGATGATCTTGGTGAAATCGTCGATGCCCAGATCGGCGCCGGCCTTGTTGGTGGCCAGCGTATACTTGGCCCCGGTCAGGTTGGTGCGTACCGTGTCGACGGTGCCTGCCTCGCGATAGGGGGCGATGTCGGCCTCCATCGTGGGCATCCAGTTGCCAAGGAAGATATCCACATCATCGGTTGACAGCGCGGTATAGGTGACAGGCACCGATAGCAGCTTGATTTCCGTCTCATAGCCAAGCGCGTTCAGGATCGTCGTCGCCACAGCCGTCGTCGCGGTGATGTCCGTCCAGCCGACATCCGAAAACACCACCGATTTGCAGTCGTCGCTTTCCTGCGCCAGCGCGGGGGTGGCCAGCATGGCGGCGGCAAGGGCTGCGGAAACGATACGGAATCTTGTCATTCTGTTCTCCCTGTTTTGTTGATTGACCCGTCAATTAAAAACCTGATAGGCGCGAAGTGCAGCAGATACTGATCCCGACCAGAGTGCAACCCATGCCAAAACTTGGTGCCGAGCCTATCCGAAAAGCCGCGTTGATCAACGCGGCAATTTCAGCCGTCGGCCGTGCGGGGTCGCTGGATGTGACTGTTGCGCAGATCGCACGCGAGGCGGGGATGTCCTCGGCGCTGGCGCATCATTACTTCGGCTCCAAGGACCAGATGTTCCTGGCCGCCATGCGCCATGTGCTGAACAATTACCGCGATGCGGTGGCCGCAAGGCTGCCCGGCGGCACGCCACGCGGGCGGCTGGACGCGATCATCGCCGCCAGTTTCGATGACCTGAATTTCCAGCAAGAGGTGATCAGCGCCTGGCTGAACTTCTACGCGCTGTCGCGGGTGAACGATCAGGCGGCGCGGCTGTTGCGGGTCTATCACCGGCGGTTGCATTCCAATCTGATGGTGGCGCTGCGCCCGCTGACAGCGCGGCCCGACCGCGTGGCCGAGACGCTGGCCGCGCTGATCGACGGGCTGTATCTGCGCGCCGCCCTTGGCCGCAGCCCGGTCGAGGGCCCCGCCGCCATCGCCATGATTTCCGACTATCTGAACGAGACCCTGACATGAGCCAGCCCGTCATCACCCAGCCCACAGCCAGCCTGTATATCGACGGCGCCTTTGTCGAAGGGCGGGGCGCATCGCTGCCCGTGCTGTTCCCCTTTGACGGCAGCCTGATCGCCACATTGCACGAGGCCAGCACCACGCAGGTTGCCGATGCCGTTGCGGCGGCCGAGCGTGCCCAGCCTGCCTGGGCTGCGCTGGCGCCGGTGGAACGGGGCAGGGTGCTGCAACGCGCCGCTGCGATCATCCGCGAACGCAATGCCGATTTGTCGATGCTGGAGACGCTGGATACCGGCAAACCCATTCAGGAAACGCTGGTGGCTGACTGGGAATCGGGTGCCGCCGCGCTGGAATATTTCGGCGGGCTGGCGGCCACGCTGACCGGCCAGATGATCCCCCTGGGCCGCGATTGGGTCTATACCATCCGCGAACCGCTTGGCGTCTGCGCGGGCATCGGGGCGTGGAACTATCCCAGCCAGATCGCCTGCTGGAAGGCCGCGCCCGCGCTGGTCATGGGCAATGCCATGGTGTTCAAGCCGTCCGAGGAAACCCCGCTTGGCGCCCTGAAACTGGCCGAGATCCTGACCGAGGCCGGACTGCCCGCCGGCATCTTCAACGTGGTTCAGGGGCGCGGTGCCGTGGGCGCGGCGCTGACCGGCGATGCGCGGGTGGCCAAGATCTCGCTGACCGGCTCGGTGCCCACGGGGCAGCGCGTCTATGCCGCCGCGGCCGAAGGCTTGCGGCATGTGACGCTGGAACTGGGCGGCAAGTCACCGCTGATCGTCTTTGATGATGCCAGCCTAGATGACGCGGTTGGCGCGGCGATGATGGCCAATTTCTACTCTTCGGGGCAGGTCTGTTCCAATGGCACTCGGGTGTTCCTGCAATCGGGCATCCGCGACGCGTTTCTGGACCGGCTGGCCGCCCGCGTGGCCAGCGTGCGCATCGGCGACCCGCGCGACCCCGACACCCAGTTCGGCCCGATCATCAGCCCCGGTCAGGCCGCCAGCATCCGTGCCGCCATCGCCGCCGGTCAGGCCGAGGGCGCGCGTCTGGTCGCGGGTGGTCCGGGCGAGGGGGCTTTCGTGCCGCCCACGGTCTTTGCCGATGCCACCGACGACATGGCCCTTGCGCGCGAGGAAATCTTTGGCCCGGTCCTGACCGCCCTCGGCTTCGAGACCGAGGACGAGGTCATCGCCCGCGCCAATGCCACCCAATTCGGTCTGGCGGCGGGGGTCTTTACCCGCGATCTGGCCCGCGCCCATCGCGTCGTGGCGCGGCTGCAAGCTGGCACCTGCTGGATCAATGCCTATAACCTGACCCCGGTCGAGGCCCCCTTTGGCGGCGTCAAGATGTCGGGTCTGGGGCGCGAGAACTCGGCTGCGGCCATCGAACATTATTCGCAGCTGAAATCGGTCTATGTCGGTATGGGGGCAGTCGATGCACCCTATTGATCCGATCACCATCTGGGGGCGGGCCGACAGCTCGAACGTGCAGGCAGTCATGTGGGGCGCGGCGGAACTGGGCGTGCCGGTGAACCGCATCGACACAGGCCACCGCTTTGGCGGGCTTGATACGCCCGAATACCGCGCCATGAACCCCCATGGCCGTGTGCCCACCATGCGCGATGGCGATCTCGTGATGTGGGAAAGCTGTGCGATCCTGCGCTATCTGGCCAGCCGCTATGGCGATGGCGGGGCCTTCTGGCCCGAGGGTCCGGTGGCGCGGGCGCGGGTCGATATCTGGGCCGAATGGGCCAAGCACGAGGGATCGAGCCACTTCACCTATCCGATCTTCTGGCAATGCATCCGCACGCCCGAGGCGCAGCGCGACAAGGCGCAGCTGGCGGCCAATATCGCCAGATGGGAAGAAACCCTTGACCGGATCCAGCCGCAGATCGCCGCGCATGGCTGGCTGGCCGGCCCGGATTTCACCCTGGCCGATATTGTCGCCGGTCACTACCTGTTCCGCTGGTTCACGCTGGATGTGCCGCGCCGGCCGCGCGCGGTGGTCGAGGACTGGTATGCCCGCCTGACCGACCGCCCGGCCTATCGCCAGCATGTGATGGTTTCCTATGACGCGCTGAGGGCATGATGGCGGACGCAGACTATGTCATTGTGGGCGCAGGTTCGGCGGGATGCGCGCTGGCTTACCGGCTGGTGAAGGCCGGCCACACGGTCGCGCTGATCGAATTTGGCGGCACCGATTACGGCCCCTTCATCCAGATGCCGGGTGCCTTGTCCTATCCGATGAACATGTCGCGCTATGACTGGGGGTTTTCCTCGCAGCCCGAAGAACATCTGGGCGGGCGCCGCCTTGCCACCCCGCGCGGCAAGGTGCTGGGCGGGTCGTCCAGCATCAATGGCATGGTCTTCGTGCGCGGCCACCGCAAGGATTTCGACCATTGGGCCGAAGCCGGGGCATCGGGCTGGGACTATGCCCATGTCCTGCCCTATTTCAAACGGATGGAGACCTGGCATGGCGGCAACGGCCCCTCGGATTATCGCGGCACCGACGGCCCGCTGCATGTGACGCGCGGGCCGCGCAAGAACCCGCTGTTCAATGCCTTCATCGAGGCAGGCCAGCAGGCCGGCTATCCCCTGACCGCCGACTATAACGGCCAAAGCCAGGAGGGTTTCGGCCCGATGGAGGCGACCATCTGGAAGGGCCGCCGCTGGTCGGCCGCCAATGCCTATCTGCGCCCGGCGATGCGCTCGGGGCGGTTGAAGGTGATTTCGGGCTTTGCGCGTCGGGTGGTGTTTCAGGACGACCGCGCCATCGGCGTCGAGATCGCCCGGCGCCGCCGGATCGAGGTGATCCGGGCCGGACGAGAGGTGATTCTGTCGGCCAGTTCGATCAACACGCCGAAGCTGCTGATGCTGTCAGGCGTTGGGCCGGCCGATCATCTGCGTCTGCACGGGATCGAGCTGCGCGCCGACCGTCCCGGCGTGGGGGCGAATTTGCAGGACCATCTGGAGGTCTATATGCAATACCGGGCGACCCAGCCCGTCACCCTGTTTTCCAAGTTCAACTATCGCGGCAAGGCGCAGGTCGGGCTGCAATGGCTGCTGCGCCATACCGGGCTGGGGGCGTCGAACCAGTTCGAAAGCTGCGGTTTCATCCGATCCTCGGATGCGGCCGACTATCCTGACATCCAGTATCATTTCTTGCCGCTGGCCGTGCGATATGACGGCAAGGCGGCGGCCGAGGGGCATGGGTTCCAGGCCCATGTCGGCCCGATGCGGTCCAAGTCGCGCGGCACTGTCCGGCTGGCATCGGGCGACCCGTTGGTGCCGCCGGAAATCCGCTTCAACTATATGTCGCATCCCGATGATTGGGCCGAGTTCCGCGCCTGCGTGCGACTGACCCGACAGATATTTGCCCAACCCGCCTTCGACCCCTATCGCGGCGACGAGATCCAGCCCGGCGCACGCGTCCAGACCGATGCGGAAATCGACGATTTCATCCGCCAGCATGCCGAATCGGCCTATCACCCCTGTGGCACCGCACGCATGGGCGCGGCGGATGATCCCGATGCGGTGGTGGACCCGGAATTGCGGGTGATCGGGGTTCAGGGCCTGCGCGTTGCTGACAGTTCGATCTTTCCGCGCGTGACCAATGGCAATCTGAACGGGCCCTCGATCATGACCGGCGAAAAGGCGGCCGATCACATCCTGGGACAGGGCATGCTGCCACCGTCGAACCTGTGACGAACCGGGCCAAGGGGCCTTGCCCCTCGGCGCGTGCCGCGCCTCACCCCAGGATATTTGGATCAAAGCGAGGCGGCTTAACCTTGTCTTAATCCAATCATGCGAAACAGGTTCCACGGTACAGGCGGGGACGCCGATGACCGTTCAGAGCGAGGCATCCCGCAGGCACTGCGCCCCTCGGCCGCGCCTGCGGGATGACCTTTCGCCCTGGCCTCGCTTTGATCCAAATATCCTGGGGTGAGCCGGCCAGCCCTGCTGGACGGCGAGGGGCAAGGCCCCTCAGCCGCCGGTATGGCTCATGTGGCGGCTGACCTGGCCAGAGACCGTCTGGCGCGAATAGTCGAAATCATGGCCCTTGGGCTTGCGGGCGATGGCCGCGCGGATTGCCGCGATCAGGGCTGCGTCATCATCGCTTTCGCGCAGCGGCGTGCGCAGGTCGGCGCGGTCTTCCTGGCCCAGGCACATGTAAAGCTCGCCCGTGCAGGTGACGCGCACGCGGTTGCAGCTTTCGCAGAAATTATGGGTCAGCGGGGTGATGAAGCCGATCTTCTGCCCGGTTTCGCCCAATTTCACATAGCGTGCAGGGCCGCCCGTGCGCTCGGCCAGGTCGATCAGGGTAAAGCGTTGGGCCAGACGCGCGCGCAGGTCGGAGAGGGGCCAGTATTGATCCAGCCGCTGTTCCTCGCCCATGTCGCCCATCGGCATGACCTCGATGAAGGTCAGGTCGTGATCGTTCACCGCGCACCAGTCGACCAGATCGAACAGCTCGGCTTCGTTGAAGCCCTTCAGCGCCACCACATTGATCTTGACGCGCAGGCCGGCCCGTTTGGCGGCCTCGATCCCGGCCTGGACCTGCGGCAACCGGCCCCATCGGGTGATCTGGGCGAATTTCGCATCGTCCAGGGTATCCAGCGACACATTGACGCGCCTGACGCCGCAATCGGCCAGTTCATCGGCAAAACGGGCGAGCTGGCTGCCATTGGTGGTCAGGGTCAACTCGTCCAGCCCCTGCCCGAGATGGCGCGAGGCGGCACGGAAGAACTCCATAATGCCGCGACGGACCAGCGGTTCCCCGCCTGTGATCCGCAGCTTGCGCACGCCAAGGCTGATAAAGCCCGAACACAACCGATCCAGTTCTTCCAGCGTCAGCAGTTCCTTCTTGGGCAGGAACTGCATGTGCTCGGCCATGCAATAGGTACAGCGGAAGTCGCAGCGATCCGTGACCGAAACCCGAAGATAGGTGATCGGGCGGGCAAAAGGGTCGATCAGCGGCGCGTGTTCCATAGTCCCATATCTATGTTCGTGGTGCCCGATGCACAAGCTTTCGCCGATCACGCAAGCGCCGGTTTACGCGTGATCGGGGCGGGTTTACCTTGCCTGCAACGCTTTTGCCGAGGGAGCTTTGACGATGAATGTTATCCGTGCCGCGCTGCTGCTGATGCCGATGCTGGCATTGGCTGGATGTGCGGCGATGCAGCAGGCCCCGACCGAACGCCCTGACGGTGTTGCGACGACAGCCGAAGGCGCGCCCCTGCCGCCCGAGGCCGTGCAGGCCGCAGCCGCGATCACCCAGGCCCCGCCGCCGCGCCCGCGCGCGCGCGCCACGGCGGCGCAACTGGATACCACCACCACCGAACAGCGCGCCGCCGCTGCCGCCCCGGCCCAGGCGGCCGAGACCAGGCTGGGCACCACCATCGCCTCGCTTGGCGACGCGACCGAGCCGGGGTTCTGGATCAAGACGCCTCTGGTCAAGAGCCGTGGCATCGGTCGTATCGTGAACCCGGCCAATGGCAAATCGGCCAAGGTCGATCTGATCCCGCTGGACGGGCCGGCCAGCGGTGGCAGCCAGGTCTCGTTGCCGGCCTTGCAATTGCTGGGGGTTTCGCTGACCGATTTGCCTTCGCTTGAGGTGTTCCGGTCCTGAATCAGCCGGCCTTGATCAATCGCGTGGCCTCGCGCCGGGCGAAAGGTTTCATCCGCGCCCCGTGTTCGTCCAGAAAGGCCCGGACGCGGGGCGCGTCGCGTTTGGACAGGTCGCGCAGCCACCAGGCGATGGCCTTCTGGATGAACCATTCGCGGTCATCCGCCATGCTGGCGGCCCAGCCAAGGATACGCTGGCGGCGCGCCAGGTCATCGGGCTTGGGATGGTTCATCTTGGCCCAGGGCAGGGTGCCGACCAGCGCCGCTCGGCGGATCCAGAAGCTGTCGGCGCGGGTCCAGGCTTCGACCTGATCCAGCCGATCGGGTGCCGCAACCAGACGGCGGCCAGCGGCTGACATGGCATGATCGGCAATGGCCCAGGCATCGAAATCAGGCACCCAGGATGCCAGAAGATCCCAGACCGGGCCGTCATCGGCAATGCGGGCCTGTGTCAGCAGTTTGGCGGCGGCCACGCGGGCCTCGTGAATGTCGCTACGCCACAGCGCATCGGCCAGCGCGACGCGGCCCGGCAGGTCGAGGGCGGCGCGCCAGTTCTGCACCAGTTCGTCGATCTGCGGGGTTTGGATGCCCAAATAGGCACGTGGGGCCTTGTGATAGCTGGCAATCTGCGCGGCCCGTTCGGCATCGGCCAGCGCGCGCAATTCGTTCAACTCGTCCATCGCGGCCTCCTGTTTCGGCGCTTCTAGGAAAGCGCGGCCGCCGCCGCAAGAAGGTGGTGGCGGCACCCTGATGGTAGCGATAAAAGGGGCGCGCAATCGAAAAGGTGTCCCCATGTCGCATTCCGCCGATCCCCGCCCGATGACTGCCCGCCCTTCGGGTCCGCTGACCGGGGTGGCCCAGGTGCCGGGCGACAAGTCGATCAGCCATCGGGCGCTGATCCTTGGCGCGCTGTCGGTGGGCGAGACGCGGATCACCGGCTTGCTGGAAGGTCAGGACGTGCTGGATACCGCAAAGGCGATGGCGGCCTTTGGCGCGGATGTGCAGCGGGTGGGCGATGGCGAATGGGTCGTTCACGGCGTTGGCGTCGGTGGTTTTGCCGAGCCCGAGGGCGTGATCGACTGCGGCAATTCGGGCACCGGCGTGCGGCTGATCATGGGGGCGATGGCGACGACGCCGATCAGCGCCACATTCACCGGCGATGCCAGCCTGTCCAAGCGGCCAATGGCGCGCATCACCGATCCGCTGGCACAGTTCGGCGCGCAGATCGTGGCGCGCGAGGGCGGGCGTTTGCCCGTCACCATCACCGGGGCGGCCGATCCGGTTCCCCTGCGCTACAAGACCCCGGTTGCCAGTGCGCAGATCAAGTCGGCGATCCTGCTGGCGGGCCTGAATGCGCCGGGCGAGACCGTAGTGATCGAGGCCGAGCCGACGCGCGACCATTCCGAACGCATGCTGGCAGGCTTTGGCGCGCAGATCCGCACCGAGCGCACGAGCGAGGGTCATGTCATCACCCTGACCGGCCGACCCGAGCTGCGCGGCCAGCCCGTCGCAGTGCCGCGCGATCCGTCAAGCGCGGCCTTCCCGGTGGCGGCCGCGCTGATCGTGCCGGGGTCCGAGATCAGCGTGCCGGGCGTCAGCCGCAACCCGACGCGGGACGGGCTTTACGTCACGCTGCTGGAGATGGGCGCGGATATCCGGTTTCAGAATATCCGCGAGGAAGGCGGCGAGCCGGTCGCCGATCTGGTGGTGCGCCATGGCCCACTGAAAGGGGTCGAGGTGCCGGCCGACCGCGCCGCCAGCATGATCGACGAATTTCCGATCCTGTCGGTCATCGCCAGTTTCGCCGAAGGGCGGACCGTGATGAATGGCGTGGCCGAATTGCGGGTGAAGGAAAGCGACCGCATTGACGCGATGGCCCGCGGACTGGAGGCCAATGGCGTGCGGGTCGAGGAAACCCGTGACAGCATGACCGTGCATGGCATGGCCGAGGTTCCGGGCGGTGCCGTGGCGGTGACGCATCTGGATCATCGCATCGCCATGTCTTTCCTGGTGCTGGGGTTGGCGGCCCGTCAGCCGGTCAGTGTCGATGATGGCAGCCCGATTGCGACCTCGTTCCCGGATTTCCTGCCGCTGATGCAGAGGCTGGGCGCGGATCTGGGCTGAGAGGAAGGGGGCTTTGCCCCCGTCGCCTGCGGCGCCCCCCCAGGATATTTTTACACGGCTGATGGGGAGGGGTGAGAGGCTGGACAGCGACCCAGGCGGGACTCGTTGCGGCTGCTTCCTTCCGGACCTGACCGGGTTGGCGAGATGCCTGCCCGCGCCAACCTCTCGGGGCGCTAGATAGGGCAGTGTGCGGTCGGGATCAACCCCGTGAAAGATCCAGACGGATGCGGATGAAGCCATCATCGGTCTCGCCGGCGCATTCCATGTGGTAATCGCCCGCCTCGGCAAGCCGCGTCAGGTGCTTGACGGCCGATGGGCCGGTTTCGAAAATGGCCGAGGCGCCCTTGATCGGCAGGAAATTCCAGTGCCGGCTGGTGGTGGGTTCGACCCGGCGGCGGCGGCGGACATAGCGGCGAAGGACGTCGCGGGTCATGGTCTCGTCATCCAGCACGACGCGATTCTGGCCGATCAGAGGACCGAACAGGCCGCAGGTGGCCAGGCGGTAGGAGTTTGTCGCCAGCAGGAACCTGTCGCCATCACCCACCCGGCGGTCGTGATGGGTCAGGTTGCGGATGCGTGAGGAATCGGGGGCCAGCAACTGGCCTGTCGGGTGGTATCGGCTTGGTCGGGTCAGGTCGATCTGCCAGGTTAGCCCGTCGATCACGTCGAAATTATAGCTTGGGAAATCGGGGTTGATCAGCGGTTGGTCGGCCAGTCCGGGCTGCATCTGGCAAAAGATACTGGCCGAGCGTTCCAGCCAGCCGCGCAATTGTGCGCCATCGGTTTCGATCGCGCAGATGCGATTGGGGTAAAAATACAGGTCCGACAGGCTGCGCAGGGTCAGCGCGCCGGCCGGCACATCGGTATAGTGATCCGGCCCGCCCCGGCCGCCGGCGCGGAACGGTGCCACGGCCGACAGGATCGGCAGACCGTCCCATTCCGTGCCGCGCAGCATCCGCCGCACATGCCAGCGCTGCGCCATCGCCACCAGCCGCAGGCCGGGATCCTGCCCGATCAGCGCGAAATAGCTGTTCAGCGGCGCCTCGGTCCGGCCGACGCGACGCCGGATATGGCGCAGCGTCTCGCGATGGGCGCCAAGCGTGGGCGAATAGATCTTGCGCAGCGGGCGGTGCTTGCCATTCACCTGTTCGGCCTCGACCGCGAAATCGGCCACCCGCCAGGCCTTCGTGCCGTCGCGTTCCAGCCGCAGGTCGATGACGCCCAGATGCGATCCGCCAAAGCCCGCCATCACCGCCGGCTTGCCCATCAGCGTGCCGCGTTCGGCGTCGACGCCCTCGATCCCGGCGAAGGCGGGCGAGGGAAAGACCTGATGGGTATGCCCGGCGATCACCACGTCGATTTCCGGCAGGGCGGCCAGTGCGGTCGACGCGTTTTCGGTTCGCCGCTCGGGGGCGATCGGGCCGATGCCGCCATGGGACAGGGCAACGATCAGATCGGCGCCGGCCGCCTTGATCTGGGGCAGCAGGCGGCGGGCCGAGGCCAGCACGTCTTCGCTGCCAAGTTCGTGGCGCAGGTCGCGGTCCCAGTCCACCGTCTGCGGCGGGGCAAAGCCGATCACCCCGATGCGCAGGTTGCGCAGCCGCCCCTGACTGTCGCGCAGCCGGCGGTCAAGGATGACCCAGGGCGGCAGGCGCCGGCCCGCATGCGGCGTCAGGTTCGCCAGCGTCAGCGGAAAATTCGCGGCCCCCAGCACCCGGCGCAGGAAGCCAAGCCCGAAGGTGAAGTCGTGGTTGCCCAGGGTGCCGGCATCATAGCCCAGGGCGTTCATCGCCAGGATGGCCGGATGCGGGCTGCGCGCGTTAACGCCGCGGACCTCGGCGATATAGTCGCCCATCGGATTGCCCTGAAGAAAATCGCCATTGTCGAACAGCAGCGAATTGGCGACCTCGGCCCGGCGTAGCTGGATCAGCGAGGCGGTGCGCGCAAGGCCGATCCGGTCAGAGGGTTTGTCGGCAAGATAGTTATACGGCAGGACATGCATGTGCATGTCGGTTGTCGCCATGATGCGCAACGCAAGCGTAACCGTCTCAGTCGTCCAGCCAGGCTGGCCTTCCGCGGACATGATGCCTCCGTTGCCGTCCGCCATCTACGGTGCCCCGAGCCTGCGAGTATACATCAGAACCTTGCCTCGTAGGGTGGCTTTCTTGCGAACCACCTTGATCATTCAAACGCCATCTTAGGCGAATTTCTGCCGATTCGAATCAAATTTCAACTGTTGATTGAGTAAATCCTGCGGATATTGAGCCAGTCAACAGTTACATCACGACAGAAGCCGTGCGAATTTTAACTGTCAGCTTGAAAGTTCGGGGGGGACCACTTATCACCCATAGCGCCTTGTTTGCCCATTGCTTTGACATCATTTTCATCCAGGCGGACCCTTCATGAAATTCTCAACCCGCCGGGATACCGAACTGACCGCTGACCAGCTGTTCCAGTCCATCGCCGATTTCGACCGGCTGGAACGCATCCTGTTGCGGCGTGGCGCGGCGGTGACGCGCATCGGAACATCGGCCGCGCCGGGGCCGGGCTGGGATATCGGTTTCGACTGGCGGGGCCGGCGGCGCGACTTGCGGCTTCAGGTGGTGCGGTTCAACCAGCCTGAACAGATCGCCATGCAGGGCGAATCCGAGGCGTTCGAGCTGCTGATCGACCTGACGGTCGTGGCGCTCAGCCGGTTGCGCTCGCGCCTGATCCTTGAGGCCGACATCCGGCCGCGCAACATGCGGGCGCGGCTGATGTTGCAGACCGCCAGACTGGGCAAGTCGCAGCTGGACAAGCGTTTTGACGAAGGCGCGGCCAGGCTGCTGGCAGAGCTGACGGGATTGCGGGCCTGATCCGCAGCCGGCGGGTCATTCCCCTTCGGCTGGCGCGGGTTCGTGTTCGGCGCGCAGGGGATCGGCCGGATAGACGCCCAGAATATGCAGGCTGGACGAGAAATAGGACAGTTCGTCCAGCGCCCGGCGGACATTCGGATCCTCGGGATGGCCCTCGATATCGGCATAGAACTGGGTGGCGGTGAAAACGCCATCGGCCATATAGCTTTCCAGCTTGGTCATGTTGACGCCATTCGTGGCAAAGCCGCCCATGGCCTTGTACAGCGCCGCCGGGATGTTGCGGACGCGAAAGACGAAGGTTGTCATCATCTTTTCGGCGCGCCGCGCGGGATCGTCCTGGCGCGACATGATCAGGAAGCGCGTGGTGTTATGGGCATGATCCTCGATATGGCGGGCGAGGATGTTCAGCCCGTGGATCTCGGCCGCCAGATCCGAGGCCAGCACCCCGGTCGAAGGATCGCCGCCCTGCGCCAGTTCGGCGGCGGCGCCGGCGCTGTCGGCCGCAGCCTCGCCCCGGATGCCATAGCGCGCCAGAAAGGCCGCCGATTGCGGCAGCAGCACCAGATGGGCGCGGACCTTTTTGATGTCCTCGATGGCGACGCCCGGCAGGGCCATCAGGCTGATATGGACGCGCACGAAGGCCTCGTCCACGATATGCAGGCCCGATTCCGGCAGCAGCCGGTGAATATCGGCCACCCGGCCATAGGTCGAGTTCTCGACCGGCAGCATCGCCAGATCGGCCTGGCCGCTGCGAACTGCCTGAATGACGTCCTCGAAGGCGCGGCAGGGCAGGGGTTCCATGCCGGGGCGGGCGTTTCGGCAGGCCTCGTGGCTATAGGCGCCAAGCTCGCCCTGAAAGGCGATCCGGTTGGTTGCGGCACGGTCGGTCATGGTGGTTTCCATCGGCTGCACGGGAAAGGGCGACGTTTTGTCGCCCGGTTTCTGTCGGGTCCGGGCTAACTATACCTTGATCCCGGAAAGCGAAAGCGGATAGATACTGGCCAAATTCAAGGCTTACCAAACCGGGGACGGCAGGCAATGTTCGATACCATGACCATCACCAAGGCGGCAGGTGCGCTGATCGGGGCGCTTCTGTTTCTGATGCTTGCCAACTGGGCCGCCAGCGCGATCTATCAGGTCGGCTCGGGTGAAAGCGAGGTCGCCGAGGGCGAGGAAGGCCATGCGCAGGCCTATACCATCCCGGTGCCCGAATCCACCGGGGGCGGGGCCGCCGCCGAGGAAGAGCAGATCGACTTTGCCGCGCTGATGGCGCAGGCTGATGTTGCCGCCGGCGAGAAAGATTTCGGCAAGTGCAAGGCCTGTCACAAGCTGGATGGCAGCGATGGCGTCGGCCCGCATCTGAACGGCGTCGTGAACCGGGCCGTGGCCTCGGTCGGCGGGTTTGCCTATTCGGATGGCATGGTTGCCCATGGTGGCGACTGGACCCCCGAGGCGTTGCAGGAATTTCTGGCCAACCCCAAGGGCGTCGTGCAGGGCACCAAGATGTCCTTCGCCGGCCTGAAGGATCCGCAGGACCGTGCCGACCTGATCGCCTATCTGGAAACCGTCCAGTAAGCGCGGTCATCTGGCGGAAGAATCGGGCGTGGCTGATGGCCGCGCCCTTTTTCATTCACGAAAACGCGGCTTGATCGTCCTGCCCGCGCTGCCCTAGCGTGGCGGAACATTCGACACGGAGGTCAACATGCGCCCACTCTTTCCGCTTATCGGTCTTGTCGCCGGGCTTGGTATCACGACCGTGATGGCGCAAGAGCAGACGCAACCCCCCGCAGCGACCACAGCCGGCACGGATGAGAAGATCACCGTCTCGCATGGCTATGCGATCATCGGCGATCTGAAACTGCCGGCGGATTTTCCGCATCTGCCCTATGTGAACCCGCAGGCGCCCAAGGGCGGCTATATCATCGAATCCGTGCCCAACACCTCGAATTTCGACAATTTCAACCCCTTCACCTTCAAGGGCCGCCCGGCAGTGTTTTCTGCTTCTATGCTGGAAACGCTGATGGATCGCGATGCCAGCGATTTCGGCTCGTCCTATTGCCTGCTGTGCGAGACGTTGGAATATCCCGAAAGCCGGGATTGGGTCATCTTCCGCCTGCGCCCCGAGATCCGGTTCGCCGATGGCAGCCCGATGACGGCGCAGGATGTGGTGTTTTCGGTCGAAACATTGCGCGATCAGGGCTCGACCGGGACCAAACTGATGATTCAGCAGCAGATCGCCAAAGTCGAGGCGGTTGATGACCAGACGGTCAAGTTCTATTTCGCGCCGGACTATCCCCGGCGCGAGGTTGTCAGCTTTGTCGGTGGCCTGCCGATCATGTCGCGGGCCGATTTCGAGGCGCGGGGCCTGCGGCTTGACGAAACCATGGACAAGCCGCTGATGGGGTCCGCGCCCTATGCGCTGACCGGCTGGAACATGGGCCGTTGGGCCGAGATGACGCGGCGCGACGATTATTGGGGCAAGGACCTGCCGCTGAACATCGGACGGCATAACTTTGACCGGATGCGTTACGAATATTTCGCCGATTACGACGCGGCCTTTCAGGCTTTCACCGCGGGTGAATACACATTCCGGCGCGAAAACAGTTCAATCAAATGGGCGACGGCCTATAACTTCCCGGCGCAGGAAAAGGGCTGGGTCAAGGTGGAAACCCTGCCCGACAACAGCAGCGTTTCGGGGCAGGCATGGGTGTTCAACCTGCGGCGCGAAAAGTTTCAGGATCCGCGCGTGCGTCAGGCCATCGGGCTGATGCTGAATTTCCAATGGACCAATGAAAAGATGTTCTATGGCCTGTATTCGCGGCCTGACAGCTATTGGGAAAACAGCCCGCTTGAGGCGCAGGATATGCCCTCGGATGCCGAACTTGCCCTGCTGGAACCGCTGAAGGACGACCTGCCGCCTGCGGTCTTTACCGAACCGGCCTATAGCTGGCCCGAGGGCAGCGATCAGCCGCGCGACCGTCGCGCGATGCGTCAGGCAGGCGCACTGCTGGACGAGGCTGGCTGGACCATGAATGACAGCGGCATGCGCGAGAACGCCGAGGGCCAGAGGCTGACGGTTGAAATTCTGAATGATTCCGTAACACTGGATCGCATTCTTAATCCGTATGTTGAAAACCTGCGCGGCATCGGGATCGACGCCATCAACGCGCGGGTTGACAATGCCGAACTAGAGGCGCGTCAGCGCGAACATGATTTCGACATGACCAGTGCCTTCATCGGCCAGTCGCCGATTCCGGGGGCCGAGATGTTGCCGGTCTTTGGCAGTGAATTTGCCGGTTCGGAAAGCAACCTGCTGGGCCTGACCAACCCTGCCATCGACAAGCTGATGAAGGATGTCGAACACGCCAACACGCAAGAGGAAATGGAAACGGCGGCCCGCGCGCTGGACCGTTCGCTGCGCGCGATGTTCCTGACCGTGCCGCAATGGTATAACGCCGATCACTGGCTGGCCTATTACGACATGTATGAACACCCCGAGGCGCTGCCCGATTTCGCCCTGGGCGAGATGGATTTCTGGTGGTTCAACCCCGAAAAAGAGGCAAGGCTGAAAGCCGAGGGCGCGCTGCGCTAGGCCGGGCTGGGTCGGATGGGGCAATTCGCTTGATTTCCGGGGCCGGATTGCCGACAAGGCGTGAAAATCGAACAGGGCCGCAAAGGTCTGATACGGGCGAAGGGCAGGGCTGATGGGTGCCTATATTCTGCGGCGTTTGCTGCTGATCATCCCGACGATGATCGGGATCATGGTGATCAATTTCGCGCTGACCCAATTCGTCCCCGGCGGGCCGATCGAACAGATCGCCGCGCGGCTGCAAGGCGAGGGTGACGTCTTTCGCAACATCGCAGGCGGCGGGGCCGAGGCTGGCGGCGGTGCCTCGATGGACGACTATTCCGGCGCGCGCGGCTTGCCGCCTGAATTCATCGCCCAACTGGAAAAGGAATTCGGCTTCGACAAGCCGCCCTTGCAGCGTTTCCTGACGATGATGGGCAATTACCTGACCTTCGATTTCGGCAACAGCTGGTTCCGGTCGATCAGCGTGATGGAACTGGTCAAGGAAAAGATGCCGGTCTCGATCACGCTTGGGCTATGGACGACGCTCTTGGCCTATCTGGTCTCGATCCCGCTTGGTATCCGCAAGGCGGTGCGCGACGGCACGCCTTTTGACACCTGGACCTCGGGTGTCATCATCATGGGCTATGCCATCCCGGCCTTCCTGTTCGCTGTCCTCTTGATGGTGCTGTTCGCGGGCGGATCCTACTGGAAGATCTTCCCCCTGCGCGGGCTGGTCAGCGACAATTTTTACGCGCTGTCCACCTGGGGCCAGATCAAGGATTATCTGTGGCACATCACCTTGCCGGTGCTGGCCATGTCGATCTCTGGCTTTGCCACGCTGACGCTTTTGACCAAGAACAGCTTTCTGGACGAGATCAACAAGCAATATGTCATGACTGCCCGCGCCAAGGGCCTGACCGAACGGCGCGTGCTTTACGGCCATGTCTTTCGCAACGCCATGCTGATCGTGATCGCGGGCTTTCCGGCGCTGTTTCTGGGCGTGTTCTTCGGCAGCTCGATCCTGATCGAGACGATCTTCTCGCTGGATGGTCTTGGCCGCCTGGGTTTCGAGGCCGCCGTGCAGCGTGACTATCCGGTGATTTTCGCGACGCTTTACGTCTTTGGCCTGATCGGGCTGCTGACCGGCATCCTGTCCGACCTGATGTATGTCTTTGTCGATCCGCGCATCGACTTTGAAAAAAGGGCCGGCTGATGGCAATGTCGGAACTGAACCGCCGCCGCTGGCGCAATTTCCGCCGCAATGGCCGGGCCTTCTGGTCGCTGGTGATTTTCAGCGTGCTGTTCCTGATCGCCATCTTCGCCGAGGTGGTCGCCAACGATAAACCCATCGTCGCCAGCTATCGCGGAGAGCTGTATTTCCCCGCCTATCGCTTTTATCCCGAAACCGCCTTTGGCGGCGATTTCGGGACCGAGGCGATCTATCGCGACGAGGCGGTGCAATGCCTGATCGTGACCGGCGGGCGCGAGGAATGCTGGGACGACCCCGAGGGGCTGATCGAGGCTGTGGATAACGGCACCAGCGATGTGCCATCGGCGGAACAGGGCTGGATGATCTGGCCGGTGGTGCCCTATCACTACAAGACCATCAATAACGTGGGCACCGCGCCAAGCGCGCCCGATGCCGATCACTGGCTGGGCACCGACGATACCGCGCGCGACGTGCTGGCCCGCGTGATCTATGGCTTTCGCACCTCGATCATGTTCGCGCTGATCGTGACGGTGGTTGCCAGCGCCATCGGGGTGACCGCCGGCGCCGTGCAGGGCTATTTCGGCGGCCGCACCGACATCATCTTTCAGCGGCTGATGGAGATCTGGCAATACACGCCCGCGCTTTACGTCATCATCATCCTGTTCGCGATTCTGGGGCGCAGTTTCTGGCTGCTGGTCTTTGTGACGATCCTCTTTGGCTGGCCCGCGCTGGTGGGTGTGGTCCGGGCCGAGTTCCTGCGGGCGCGCAACCTGGAATATGTTCGCGCCGCCCGCGCGCTTGGGGTCAGTGATCGCAAGATCATGTTCCGCCACATGCTGCCCAATGCCATGGTCGCCACGCTGACCATGCTGCCCTTTGTCGTGACCGGCACGATCAGCGGATTGGCGGCGCTGGACTATCTGGGCTATGGGTTGCCGGCCTCTGCGCCCTCGCTTGGGGAACTGGCCTTGCAGGCCAAGCAGAACCTTCAGGCGCCCTGGCTGGCCTTTACCGCCTTTTTCACCTTTGCCATCATGCTGTCGCTGCTGGTCTTCATCTTCGAAGGCATCCGTGACGCATTCGACCCCCGAAAGACCTTCAAATGAGCGCCCCGGTTCTTGACGCCCCGGTTCTTGACGTCAACGATCTGCGCATCGGCTTTCGCAGCGAGGGCCGCGTGACCCCTGCGGTCAAGGGCGTCAGCTTTCAGATCGGCCGGGGCGAGACAGTGGCGCTGGTGGGGGAATCGGGGTCCGGCAAGTCGGTGACGGCACTGTCCACCGTGCAGCTTCTTGGCGATGCCGCGCAGGTCGAGGGATCGGTGAAATACGAAGGGCGCGAGATGGTCGGCGCACCCGAAAAGCTGCTGCGCGACATTCGCGGTAATGACATCAGTTTCATCTTTCAGGAACCGATGACCTCGCTGAACCCGCTGCATACGCTGGAAAAGCAATTGGGTGAATCGCTGGCCCTGCATCAGGGGCTAAAGGGCAAACCGGCGCGCGACCGCATCATCGACCTGCTGACTAAGGTGGGCATTCGCGACCCCGAAACCCGGCTGGCGGATTATCCGCACCAGTTGTCGGGCGGACAGCGCCAGCGGGTCATGATAGCCATGGCGCTGGCCAATGGGCCGGAACTTCTGATCGCCGATGAGCCCACGACAGCGCTGGATGTGACGATTCAGGCGCAGATCCTTGACCTCTTGGCCGAGTTGAAGGCGAATGAGGGGCTGTCGATGCTGTTCATCAGCCACGATCTTGGCATCGTGCGCCGCATTGCCGACCGGGTCTGCGTGATGAAGGATGGCGAGATCGTCGAGCAAGGCCCGGTCGAGGAAATCTTTGCCAATCCCCAGCACGACTATACCCGCAAGCTGTTGGCGGCCGAACCGACCGGCACCGTCGGGCCGGTGCCCGAGGGCGCGGAAGAGGTCGTCTCGACCGATGATCTGAAGGTGTGGTTCCCCATCAAACGCGGGTTTCTGCGCCGCGTGGTCGGCCATGTGAAGGCCGTGAATGGCGCCACGCTGTCGGTGCGCGCTGGCGAAACGCTTGGCATCGTGGGCGAAAGCGGATCGGGCAAGACCACGCTGGCGCTGGCCATCCTGCGGCTGATCGAAAGCGATGGCCCGATCGTGTTCATGGGGCAGGATATTTCGGGCTGGGCCAGCAAGCGCCTGCGCAAGCTGCGCCGCGACATGCAGATCGTGTTTCAGGACCCCTATGGCAGCCTGTCGCCCCGGATGACGGTGGAACAGATCATTGCCGAGGGGCTTGGCGTTCACGGGGTCGAGCCGGGCCGCGATCGCCGTCAGATGGTGGCCGAGATCATGGCCGAGGTCGGGCTGAACCCCGAGATGATGCACCGCTATCCGCACGAATTTTCGGGCGGTCAGCGGCAGCGCATCGCCATTGCGCGGGCGATGATCCTGCGGCCCAAGGTGGTGGTGCTGGACGAGCCGACATCGGCGCTGGACATGACCGTTCAGGTGCAGATCGTCGAATTGCTGCGCGGCTTGCAGCAGAAATACGGGCTGGCCTTCCTGTTCATCAGCCATGACCTGCGCGTCGTGCGCGCCATGTCGCATCAGATCATGGTCATGCGCGCGGGCGAGGTGGTGGAACAGGGCGAAACCCAGACCGTGTTCGATGCACCCCGTTCCGACTATACCCGGCAGTTGATGCAGGCGGCGATGCATCCGGCAGGTGCCTGACAGGCATTGCCGGTCCCGCCCATTGCGGTGTCAGATCGCGCGGTCCAGCTTGGTCGACAGATGGATCAGGCTTTCGGACGAACGCACGCCCTCTAGCCCGCCGATGCGGTCCAGCACGTCATCCAGCGCGCTGGTCGAGCCGGCGGCGACCTGCAAGGCCAGATCGACGCGGCCGCTGGTGGTATGGATCCGCTCGACTTCGGGCAGGGTTTTCAGCCGCGTCAGAATCGCCGCCAGCGCCCGCGGCTCGATCACCAGCAGCACCGTGGCCCTGATCCGCGCCGCCCGCGCCGATTCGCCAAACCGCACGGTATAGCCCGCAATCGCCCCCGTGCTTTCCAGCCTTTCCAGCCGGGCTTGCACGGTCGAGCGCGCGACTTTAAGCCGCCGCGACAGAACGGCGACCGAAACCCGCGCGTCCTGCGACAGTTGGGTGATGATGCTGCGGTCAAGATCGTCCATAAAGCCCTCAATCTGCCAGTCAGGCTGGCAGATTAACTGAAACGTGACGCGAATCTACCATATTCATCGGTGAAATCGGAACCTATATGCGCCATCTTGGTTGCGGAAAGACAGAAGGAAAGGCCACCAATGGGACAGAGCAAGACCGTGTGGGACAATCCCGCCGAAATCATCCGCCACCAGAAGCCTGACCACCCGGTCATGGCCTTTGCGCCGCAGGTCCTTCAGGACAATGCCCGGCGTTACGTGGCAGGGTTTCCGGGGCTGGTGACCTATGCTGTCAAATCCAATCCCGAAGAGGTGGTGATCCAGAACCTGCTGGCGGCGGGGGTGCGCGGTTTCGACGTCGCCTCGCCCTTCGAGATCGACCTGATCGGCCGGCTGGCGCCCTCGGCCGCGCGCCATTATCACAACCCGGTCCGCGCAGGCTGGGAAATCGACCATGCCGTTGCCGCCGGTATCCGGGCCTGGTCGGTCGACAGCCGTTCGGAACTGGACAAGCTGTTCGCCCGCGTGCCCACCGCGACCGATCGCGGCGCGGTCGAGATCTCGCCCCGGTTCAAGCTGCCGGTGCTGGGTGCGGCCTATGATTTCGGGTCCAAGTTTGGGGCCACGCCGGACCTGGCGGCCGAGTTGCTGGCCGAGGTGGCCAAGCGCGGCTATACGCCCTCGCTGACCTTCCATCCGGGCACGCAATGCACCGATCCGGTGGCCTGGGAAAGCTATATCCGTGTCGCGGCCGAAATCTGCGACATGGCCGGCGTGCGGGCGGTGCGGCTGAATGTCGGCGGCGGCTTCCCCTCGCATCGCGTCATGGGGGTCGAGCCGGACCTGCCCGCGATCTTTGCCAAGATCGGCGAGACTGCGGCCGAGGTCTTTGGCGAAAGCCTGCCCGAGCTGGTCTGCGAGCCGGGCCGGGGCCTGTGCGCCGATGCCTATGCGCTGATCACCCGCGTCAAATCGGTGCGCGATGGCAGCAATGTGTTCCTGAACGACGGCGTCTATGGCGGGCTGACCGAATTGCCGATCATCGGCAATATCGACCGCATCCAGGTGCTGACCCCGCAGGGCCTGCCGCGCGAGGAAGATCTGCATCCGCGCGTCATCTTTGGCCCGACCTGTGATTCGGTCGATCGCCTTCCGGGTGAAATGGCGCTGCCCGCTGCAATCGAAGAGGGTGACTATGTCATCTTCCACGGCGCCGGCGCCTATTCGACGGTCACCAATACGCGTTTCAACGGCTTTGGCGCCATGACCCACGCGACCGTGATGTCTTTGGCATAAGGATTTCGTAAGGTCCTCGTGCTAGGCTTGGGGGGATGAGCCCGACTGCACCCCCCTCAATGCCCCTTCGGCGCCCCCCTGTCACCCATGTGGTGATGATGGATGGTACTTTCGCCTCGCTGACCGAGGGGCGTCGCAGTTCCATGGCCCGGATCCACGAGGTGCTGCGCGGCGCCTATGGGCGCTTGCCGCCCGGCAGCGGGCGGCTGCGGCTGTATTACGCGGCGGGCCAGCAGTGGAACCGCTGGCGCACGATCCCCGAACTTGCCTCGGGCCGCGCGATGGAGGCGCGGATAAGCGAGGCCTATGGCTGGTTGGCCAGCGGCTATGCGCCGGGCGATCAGATTTTTCTGCTGGGCTATTCGCGCGGCGCCTTTGGTGTGCGCAGCCTTGCCGGGATGATCTGCCGGGTCGGGCTGCTGCGCGACCGCTTCGCGACCGAAAGATATATCCGGCTGGCCTGGCGATATTACCAGTCGGGCAAGGCGACTCCGGTGATGGCGACCTTCCGCGACAGGCGCTGTCATGATCACGTGCCGATCCGCATGGTGGGCTGTTTCGATACGGTGATGGCGCTTGGCATCCGTTTGCCGCTGCTGTGGATGCTGTCGGAACCGCGCCATCGCTTCCACGACGCGCATCTCGGCACGGATGTCGATTTCGGCTTTCAGGCCCTGGCGCTGGACGAGACGCGGGCGGCCTTTGCTCCGCTGCTTTGGGATAATGCCAGCGCGGCGGGGCGGATTGAACAGGTGTGGTTCCGGGGCGCCCATGCCGATATCGGCGGGCAGCTGTCGGGGCTGGAATTTGCCCGGCCGCTGGCAAATATCCCGCTGGTCTGGATGATGGAACGGGCCGAGGCGGTGGGCCTGCCCTTGCCGGAAGGCTGGCGGCGTCATTTCGTCACCGACCCCACCGCGCCCTCGATCGGAAACTGGCGCCGGTGGGGCAAGGCATTTCTGGCACGCGCACCCCGGACGGCCGGACGCGAGGCGACGGAATGCCTGCACCCCTCGGTCGCGCTTCCCTATCCGGGGCCGGCATTGCTGGTGGGGCAGTTGGAACAGTTTGCGACGCCGCGTCGGCGGCGTCTGCGCCGCGCGACGCCCGAGGCGGTGGTCGACGTGGTTCCCGGCCTGCCATCGCCGGGGGAAGAAAACCGGGCCTAGCTGCGAACCGCATGCGCCCGCGGGCCGGCTTTGATCAGGCCCGTGGTCGCAGGAACAGCCCGCAGCCCCGCTCTGCCTCGGGTTGGGTTGGGTTCGCTGATGTTCAGGCGTCGGCGTCAGGCGACGGCCTTCAACTCGCGCACCGGCTGGATGCCCAGTGCGGCGCAGACATCGCGGGTCAGGCCGGGGCGGTTCAGCGTATAGAAATGCAGCCGGTCCACGCCGCCACGGATCAGGTTGTCGCACAGTTCCGTGCAGATGGCGGTGGCCAGCAGGGTTTCACGGCCTTCGCCATCGCGGGCGGCGGCGGTAAAGGCGTCATCGGCCCACGCCGGAACCGAGGTGCCGCACATCGCGGCGAACCGCTTGGCGCCGGCCCAGCTTTGGATCGGAAGGATGCCCGGAATGATCGGCGCGTCGATACCGGCTTTCTCGCATTTGTCGCGGAAGCGGAAGAAGGTCTCGGCCTCGAAGAAGAACTGGGTGATGGCGCTGGTGGCACCGGCGTCGATCTTGCGCTTCAGCCAGGCCACATCGGCATCGGTGCCGCCGGTGCTGTCGGGATGCGGTTCGGGATAGGCGCCGACGCGGATGGTCATGTCGCCGCGTGCCGCGATGGCCTCGATCAGCTCGATCGAGTTCGCGAAGCCCTCGGCATGCGGGGTGAAGCGGTCGGCACCCTTGGGCGCATCGCCGCGCAGGGCCACGATCTCTCGCACGCCGGCATCGGCGTAGGATTGCACGATGGCCAGGGTTTCCGCGCGCGAGGCGTCCACGCAGGTCAGGTGCGCCGCCACGTTCACGCCGTAATTCTTCTGGATCGTCGTCACCGCCTCATGGGTCAATTGCCGCGTCGTGCCGCCCGCGCCATAGGTGACAGAAACGAAGTCGGGATCCATCGGTGCCAGCGCCCGAGCCGTTTCCCACAATGCGAAAGACGCCTCCAGCGTTTTCGGGGGGAAGAATTCAAAGCTGATCTTGGGCGCGGTGGTGCTGGTTTCGGCGGTCATGATGATTCCCTTTTCTTGTAGCCCTTGTGCCATGCGCGATGACGTGAGACAAATTCATGTTTCTCAAGATAGTCATGAAAACGGCTCAACAAGATGCATCTGGAACTTCGTCACCTGCGCACTGTCCGCGCGGTTCATGAACAGGGCGGGCTGGCGCGTGCCGCCGATGTGCTGAACATCACGCAATCGGCCCTGTCCCATCAGATCAAGGCGCTGGAGGATCAGGCCGGGGTCGAGCTGTTCGTCCGCCGCGCCAAGCCCATGCGCCTGTCGGCCGCCGGGATGCGCCTGCTGCGCCTGGCCGAGCAGGTTCTGCCCATGGTCGCCGCTACCGAGGCCGAGTTCAAGGGTGTCGAGATGGGCCGGGTGGGGCGGTTGCATATCGCCATGGAATGCCATGCCTGTTTCGACTGGCTGCTGCCTGTGCTGGATCAGTTTCGTCGCGCCTGGCCCGATGTGGATGTGGATATCCGCGTCGGTCTGGCCTTTGGGGCGTTGCCGGCGCTGGCGCGGGAACAGGTGGATCTGGTGATTTCCTCGGACCCCGAGGAGGTGCCGGGCGTGACCTTTGCGCCGCTGTTCGATTACGCGCCCACGATGGTGCTGCCAGCGGGTCACCCCCTGGTCGAAAAGGGTTATGTCGAACCCGCCGATCTGGCCGATCAGACGCTGATTTCCTACCCGATGGACCGGGCGCGGCTGGATGTGTTCAGCCAGTTCCTGACCCCCGCCGGGGTCGAGCCCGCCCATCACCGCAAGGTCGAACTGACCGATGTGGCGCTGATGCTGGTTGCGTCGGGGCGCGGGGTGGCGGTGATGCCCGACTGGGTTCTGCGCCGGCATGCGGCCAATTCCGAACTTGCGATGCTGCCTTTGGGGCAGGGGGGGATGTTGCGCCGGCTTCATGCTGCCATCCGCGATGATGATCTGGCCCAGCCTTACATGGCCCATGTGCTGCGGCTGGCGCGGACCGAACCCGTCCGCATGTTGCGTGGCTGACGCAGCGCAAGGCCGCTTGGCTTTTCGGGTCTGTGGGCCTATGACGCCCGCAGCAATTCCCGGAGATCGCGATGCCAAGCGCCAATATGAACGTGATGATCAAGGCTGCCCGAAAGGCCGGCCGCGCCCTTGTGAAGGATTTTCGCGAGGTCGAGAATTTGCAGGTCAGCGTCAAGGGTGCGGGCGATTTCGTCACCCGTGCCGACCGCGAGGCGGAACGGATCATCAAGGAAGAACTGCGCGGCGCGCGGCCGAATTATGGCTGGCTGGGCGAGGAAACCGGCGAAGAGGCCGGCGAGGATCCGACCCGGCGCTGGATCGTCGATCCGCTGGACGGGACGACCAATTTCCTGCACGGCCTGCCGCATTGGGCCATCAGCATTGCGCTGGAACACAAGGGCGAGATCGTGGCCGCCGTCATCTTCGACCCGGCCAAGGACGAGTTGTTCACCGCTGAAAAAGGTGGCGGGGCCTTCATGAACGATCAGCGGCTGCGGGTCTCGGGCCGCAGCCGGATGATCGAGTCGATCTTTGCCACCGGCATCCCCTTTGGCAGCCGCAATACCTTGCCGGCCACGCTGAAGGATCTGGCTCGGCTGATGCCGGTCACGTCCGGGGTGCGCCGCTGGGGGGCTGCCTCGCTGGATCTGGCCTATGTCGCAGCGGGCCGTTTCGACGGATTCTGGGAACGCGAGCTGAGCGCCTGGGATATTGCCGCGGGAATCCTGATGGTGCGCGAGGCGGGCGGTTTCGCCGAGGGGCTGCGCGACGGCGACGATATGCTGGCATCCGGGCGGATCGTTGCGGCCAGCGCGGCGATCTTTGAGCCGTTTGCAAAGGTTGTGCGCACCCGCGACTGATTACGACCGCAGCCGCCCGCGTTCAGGCGGTGAGCGGTGCAATGGGGGGCGTTGCCCCCCATCCTCTTGCAGAGGATTCCCCCCAGGATATTTGCATCAAAGCGAGGCGCGGGTGTCTTGACCCGCCTTGGCAAAAGGCGCATCGGGACCTTCACAGACTGCAAGGATTCCCATGGCGGCCGATCATAACCCCAACCCGCTGAACGCCCCCGCGGCCCGTATGCCGGCGGTACCGCCGGTGGGTCAGCCGCGCGAGGACCGGACCGGGCTGGGGATCCTGATCATGTGTGCGGTCGCCGTGATCTTTGCGTTTCAGGACGGGCTGTCGCGCCTGCTGGGAGGGGAATACCCGCCGGTTCTGGTGGTCATGCTGCGATTCTGGTTCTTTGCGCTTTTTGTCGTGGTTCTGGTCGCCCGTCAGCCGGGCGGGCTGCGCCGGGCGGTGCGGTCGAAACATCCGTGGTTGCAGATATTTCGTGGCGTCCTGCTGGTGGCCGAGGTGGTGGTCATGGTCGAGGCCTTCGTGCGGCTTGGCCTGGTCGAGACCCATGCAATCTTTACGGCCTCGCCTTTGCTGGTGGCCGCGCTTTCGGGGCCGATTCTGGGCGAAAAGGTCGGCTGGCGACGTTGGACCGCAATTCTGATCGGGCTTTGCGGCATTCTGATCGTGCTGAAGCCGGGGCAGGCCGTGTTCCAGCCCGCCGCCATCCTGCCGCTGATCGCGGCGCTGATGTTTGCGATTTATGGTCTGGCGACGCGCTATGTCTCGCGTGACGATCCCTCGATGGTCAGTTTTTTCTGGACCGGGATCTCGGGGGCCGTGGCGATCACCGTTGTTGGAATCTGGCAATGGGAATGGCTGGCGCCGGTCGATTGGGTCTGGATGCTGGCTTTGTGTCTGACCGCCGTGGCCGGGCACTATCTGCTGATCCGCGCCTATGAACTGGCCGAGGCATCGGCCTTGCAGCCCTTTGCCTATACGCAACTGGTCTGGGCCAGCGTGATCGGCGTCATCTTCTTTGGCGATGTGGTCAAGCCAAATGTGGTGGTTGGTGCGGCCGTTGTCGTTGCCGCCGGCCTGTTCACCTTGTGGCGCGAGCGGCAGAAGGCGGCGCCTCGCCGGTCGTCGCCGGCGTCACGCCCGCCGGCCAGCTGAGGCTGCTTTCGGATTCGGCCTCGGTCTCGGTTGCCAGGCGGGGTAGCGGCATGGCGTTGATGGCGGCGGCCATTTCAGGGCTCAGCGGCATCTGTGCCAGCCGCAACGGGCGCAGGGGCGGCCGGGCAGACAGGGCCAGCGTCATCCGCAGGGGTGGAGGCGGCATCAGCCCGCCACCGCTGAGATCCCAGCTGGGCACGATCGGCGCGGGTTTTCCCATGATGCGGGCGCGATAGATCGGCTGCGCCTCGGCTACGCGCATGACATAGTTGCGGGTCTCGTCAAAGGGGATCAGTTCGACCCAATCCACCGGGTCCGCGCCGCCATGGTCGGCGCCCCGCCGCAGGTCGCCGAAATCGCGCAGCCAGCGCGCCGGCCGGCCCGGCCCCGCATTATAGCCCGAGGCGACCAGCGCGACCGATGCGCCAAAGCGGTCGCGCAGCCCCGACAGATAGGCCGCGCCGAGCCGGGCGTTATAGGCGGCATCGCGGGTCATCCGGGCCTGATCGAAGGGCTCGTCGATCTTGCGGGCCATGGCCTTGGCGGTTTCGGGGATCACCTGCATCAGCCCAAGCGCGCCGGCATGGCTGGCGACGGTATGGTTGAACTCGCTTTCTTGCCGGGCAATCGACAGCACCAGTTCGGGCGGCAGGCCCAGATCGGTTTGTTCCAGTCCCGTCAACGGAAAATGCGCGGCGGGATAGATTGCACCGGCATTGGCGGCGCGTTTGGACAGGCGCAGGGCGTGCCAGGGCATCCGCGCCTCGATCATCAGCCGGGCCATGCGGGCGATGTCGTCGGGCGGGGCGCCGTTATCGGCCTGTTGCAGGAAGAACTGCTGGGCCCGATCGCCGCGCCCGCTGGCCAGCAGCCACAGGCCGGCATTGAACAGCTCGGCCTGGCGCAGATCGCTGCCGCGCCAGTCGGGCAGCGAGGTCTCGGCCCGGCCCGGAACGGCATATTCGGGTGGCATGGTCAGCCCCAGCTTTTCAGCCGAAAGCTGGCCGTAATAAACGCCGATGTGCTCGGCCCCGGCGCGATAGGCGGTGGTTGCGGCGCTCTGGTCGCCAAGGGCCTCATGAGCGCGGCCCTGCCAATAGGCGGCGCGGGCGGTGCTGATGGCGCTGCCGACGACGGTTTCCAGATGCAGGAAATGCGCCAGCGCCCGGTCCGCCGCACCGCTGCGCAGCGCCGCATAGCCCGCAAGCCATTCAAGATCGGCGTAATGGCGGTTATCCGGCGGCAGAAAGTGGTTCGCGGCCAGCCGTTCCGCAAGCGGCCAGTCGCCGCCCCGCATGGCCAGCCGGGCATAATCCACCCGCATCTGGGCCCAGGTCACGGGGTCGCGCAGCGCCTTGGCATCGGTCGATCGCTCTAACATCAGGTCGCGCGCCAGATCATGCAGTTTGGCCCGCACCCGCCAGCCGAAGCGATCCATCGCAAGGCCCGGATCGGCGCGGTCCGCCGGGGGCAGGGCGTTGATCAGGTCGTCCACACCATCGCGCCGGGCCTGCAAGGCGATGCGGGCGCGGGCCAGCGCCGCCTGTGGCGCCGTCAGCTGGGGCAGCCGCCTTTCGGCCGCCTGCCATTCGCCCTGGTCCAGCATGGCAAAGGCACGGGCCGCGGCCAATGGCGCAAGTTCGGTGCCATAGGTTGCCAGAAACGCGGTTTCCTCGGCTGGTTGCAGCGGGGTCCGGGTCCAGAACCGCGCGCGTTCGGCCTGAGCGGCCTGAAGGTCCAGCGTCGTCAGAAAGGCGGTCTCGGCGGCAAGCGTGTCGGGCAGGCGCTGGCCCAGCCAGTCACGGATCTGCGCCGCCGGCATGTCGGGGCGCAGACGGGCATCGCCACGGCTGATCAGTGTGGCTTCCGCCGGCCAGCCAGGATGGTCGCGCAGGAAAGTCAGGTAATCGGTGAACTCGCCATGGCCGGCCTGCAGCGCCTGCCAGCCGATCAGTGCCTCGGCCATCGGTCCAGACCGGCCCGCCGCTGCCCGCGCAGTGACCCAATCGCCGGTTTCGGCCGCCGACAGCGCCAGCGCCATCGCGCCGGCATCCTCGGCCCGCGAGGGCAAGGCTGGCAGCATCAGCGCCAGCGCGCCTGCCCGGAATATGTGACCCAGAGACCGCATCCGCACCATCTGTGCTGTGCAATCGCAGCGGGTGCAACTCACATCCTTGGCAATTCGTCATCGCGGATATAGTGTCCGCGCGTTCAAATATCACGAAACAGGACCGTGCCATGTTCAAAGGGTCTATTCCCGCCCTCGTCACGCCGTTCACCCCGGACGGCGAGCTTGATCTGGTGACGCTGAAAAAGCTGGTCGAATGGCATGTCGAACAGGGCAGCCATGGTCTTGCGCCGGTGGGCACCACAGGCGAAAGCCCGACGCTGAGCCATGACGAACACCGGCTGGTGATCGAGACGGTGATCAGGGCGGTCGACGGCCGCATTCCGGTGATCGCGGGCGCGGGGTCCAATTCCACGCGTGAGGCGACCGGGCTGGTGCAATTCGCCCAGAAGGCCGGGGCGCAGGGTGCGCTGGTGGTGACGCCCTATTACAACAAGCCGACGCAGGTAGGGCTGATCGCGCATTACACCGCGCTGCACGATGCCAGCGAATTGCCGATCATCATCTATAATATCCCGCCCCGCTCGGTCATCGACATGTCGCCCGAGACGATGGGCGAATTGGCGAAACTGCCTCGGATCGTCGGCGTCAAGGACGCTACCGGCAAGCTGGAGCGCGTCAGCCAGCAGCGGATCACCTGCGGCAAGGATTTCATCCAGCTGTCCGGCGAGGACGGCACGGCGCTTGGCTTCAACGCGCAGGGCGGGGTGGGTTGTATCAGCGTCACCGCCAATGTGGCGCCCAAGCTGTGCGCCGAATTCCAGAATGCTATGGCGGCGGGCGATTATGCCGGGGCGCTGGACTTTCAGGATCGGCTGATGCCGCTGCATATCGCGATCTTCATCGAGCCGGGGCTGGTAGGCGTGAAATACGCCATGTCACGGCTTGGCCTGTGCAATGATCGCGTGCGCCTGCCGCTGACGCCCCTCGGGTCCGAGGCTCGCAAGCAGATCGACGCCGCGCTGGCGCATGCCGGGCTGATCTGAGGCGATGCCGGGCGGCGCTGACCGGCTTGATCCATGCGTTATCTGACCGATGGCGGTGCGGGCCGGGGCGCGACCCCGGCCCGCACCGCGGCCATTCGGCCGGGGCGCGGTTCGGCGGGTCGGCGTTGCCGATTTTCCCCTTTTCAAGCGTCGTGGTTTTGGCTATCACCCCGGCCACTGCCCCGGATGCGGTCGTGGCGGAATTGGTAGACGCGCAGCGTTGAGGTCGCTGTGGGGTAACTCCCGTGGAAGTTCGAGTCTTCTCGACCGCACCATTTTACATTTCAGAGTCGTCGGCTCGAATGTTCCGAATATTTCAGATAGATATGGTGTTCGATGCCCGATTTCGCGGTTATCGGCAACGGCGTCTGTGAAGGCCAGTCCGAGCGTCAGGCGTCTAGGGTCGGGCGGAGGGATTGTAAAGATATTACAATTATTTACCGGAAATATCATCGCGAATTAGAAAATCTCTTTGAAGTGACGTTTTGGCTTGCCTGATCCAGCTTGTCTTTCGGCCAGCAAAAGCCGTGCCGCTTTCCGCGTCGGCAGATGTTTCGCGACAGCTTCCCTCGCCGTCAGGCTTTGCGACTTGACCAGCTTGCCGAGCAGCCCGTCGATCTGCTTGTCCGCAGCCTTGATCGACCTGGCGATTTAGACAGGTAAAACTAACAGTCCGTGTGGCTTGAGTGTCATCCAACCTGCCGATCCGCGATAGCGAATCATGTAGTGATTTCAGGTGTTGTTGGATGAATATGCGGTTTGGCCAAACCGAGAGATTGGGTCGTTTGACGACCAATCTTGGGTCGAATGTTCTGTCTTTGTTGCGCTTCGATGGAACCGATCGTCTGAATGACCTGTTCGAGTATCGCGTTGAGGCTTTGGCAACACGTGACGATCTTGATTTCGATTCGCTGATCGGCACCCATGCCACCGTTGAGATCTAAGCTCATGACCGGATGCGTCCCTTTGACGGCATCATCACCAGTGCCAGCTGGGCAGGCGTGGGTGAGAACGGCCATCGTTATGACCTGACTTTACGCCCGTGGTTCTGGCTAACGGGCCTGCGCAGAAACCAGCGGATATTTCACAACAAAACCGTTGTTCAGATTTTGCGGGAACCGTTTCAGCCATATGCGGCGCTTGGCGAACCGCTGCTGAAAACCATGCTGCTAGAGGACTATCCCGCTCTTGAGTACACAGTGCAATATCGTGAATCGGATCTGGATTTCGCACGTCGTCAGATGGAGCGGCACGGCATCAGCTTCCATTTTGTCCACGAAGTCGGCAACCATACCCTGATATTGACTGACGACGCCTTGTCGCACGAAGAAATCGGCGACAGGCCGTTCAAGCGCTATGACGGTCACCACCATTACGAACAGGAACATTTCTGGGACTGGACACCCGAGCGCAACATCACGACCGGCGCGATCCGATTGACGGACTATAATTTCACAGGCTGCTGAAAAAGGCTCGTGCTCGGAACGGCTTCCCGTGGACGGAGCGGCCGTGGGTGTCTTGGTCGTGGGCAAATGGTCCCTTCGGTAGCTCTCCGCCTCATGCGGCGAGCAGCTTCGGCAGCCTCACCAGATTGCAGGCCGCCATCGTCATCGTGAAGCGGGCGCGCACCCGCTCGATGCCGCGATACATGGTCTGTACCATACCGCCGACGGTTTTGGCCCAGCCGAAAGGCTCTTCGATTTTCTTCCTGCATCGCTGGGATTTGGCATAGCCGGCATGGCGGGTGGTTCTGCCGTCGATGGCGGAATGCCGGGACTTCTGCGCGACATGCGGCGTCACCACCATCTGGCGCAGCTCAGCGACGAAATCGGCGCTGTCGTAGCCGCGGTCGGCTGCCAATGTCAGACGCCGCGTCGAACCGGGTGAGTGGCGGTGGAGCATGTCGATGGCGGCACGGCGCTCGGCGTGACCGTCAGCTTGCGTAAGGTCGGCCTGGACGATCAGCCCGGAGCGGTTCTCCATCAAGCTATGCCCCATGAAGCACAGCATGGCCCCGGCGCCGGGCGACTTCTTGAACATTCGAGCCTCCAGATCGGTCACCGATGCGTGGGTGACGTTGGAGCGTCGTTCACCACGGAAGTCTACTTCGGCATTGCGGTTTCGGTGTGTGGGGCGGGTCATCGGTTCGGGCTCGGCGGTGGGCTGGTTGGAGGGTTCGGCGCGGACGATGCTATCTGACGGATCGCCGGGATCGTCGTGCTGGTCGGGCATCTCATCATCCTTCGGCTGGAAGCTCTTCATCGAGGCCCAAGCCTTCACCAGCGTCCCATCGACCGAGAAATGGTCATCGGACAGCAGCGGCGCCACCTCGCGATGCGCCAGGATGGCAGCCATGATCTTGCGCGACATGTCCGTAGTGAGAAGCCGGTCGCGGTTCTTCGTGAACACGGTGGGGACCCAGACGGTATCGTCAATGCCCAGGCCCACGAACCAACGGAACAGCAGATTGTAGTCCATCTGCTCCATGAGCTGCCGTTCCGATCGGATCGAATAGAGGATCTGAAGCAGGCTGGCCCTGATCAGCCGTTCCGGTGCGATGGAGGGACGGCCCTCACCGGCGTAGAGCCGGTCGAACTCGCCATCCAGGGAACGCAGCGCGTCGTTCACGACGGTCCTGATCTTGCGAAGAGGATGTCGCGCAGGGATGCGCTCCTCGAGATCGACGTAGCTGAATAGCGATCCCGTAACCTTGTCCGATCCACGCATCGCCACCTCCATCAATGCCGTGGCAGCGATGAATCATGTTCCACGATGGGCGTCGAGGCCGGAGTTTTTCAGCAGCCTGTTAATAAGCGCATCAAGGGCTGCATCGCCGTCCAGTTGTTGTTGATTTCGGGGTAGCTGATCGGTGTTGCCGTGGCGGGCCATGCCGCAACGCCATCTATGGCCGGCCCCGCCAATGCGGCGATCAGTTTGATATCGCGATCCGCGATCAGAACCGTCGCGGTAAATTCACCGGTGGCCAGCGCGGCGGAGCCGTCACGGCAGCAGCGCGCTGGCCCAAAGCGAGGGCTGGCCCTGCACGGCATCCAGCCCCTCCTGGACACCCAGAAGCGAGCCGCGCGAATCGCCGATCACCGCCAGTGAACCTGCCATGCCCGTCAAAGGTGTCCCGATCGGGGCGCCCAGAAGGGTCAGCTTTTCGCGCGCCCGGCGGACCCGTTCCTCGGGCAGGGGGGCGGCTACGGCGAACTGGTTATAGGTCTCGGGCGAGGATGTCAGGCCCAAAGGGCCGCGTTGTCGCAGCAGGGCATGCAATTCATCGAATCGGGCCAGATATTTATTCGCATTGGCCGGGGTCCGGGAATGGAATGCCCCTGCCGCCGCGCGCCAGTCGCCCGTCTCGTCGTAAAGCTGGCGTACGAATCGGGCGGCATAGCGCGCATTGGTCATCGGATCGAACATGGCCGCCACCGAGGCGAAATTCTCGCCATGCCAGCGATAGTTGATCTGGAAACAGCCGATATCGACATTCGGCCGGCCCATGGCGATTCGATCCTCGGCAAAGGCCAGCGCGCTGGCGGGGTCGTCGAACCATGATCCGGCGCCCTCGGCATTCACGCTCCATGCCCAGGGGCGGACGGCACCGTCCAGCCGCCGGCCGGTTTCGGTCAGGGTCAGGGCGCCCATGATCTCGGCCGGGATGCCGGCCTCGGCCGCGGCGGTGGCGGCGGCATATTCGCAGATCTCGGCCGCCTGAACCGACTCGGCCGGTGGCAGGGCGGCGGTGGCGGGCGCCAGGCCAAGGGCCGCCAGCAGCAAAATCAGCAGCGACCGCAATGCCGTCTTTCGGGCTGTTTGCAGCATGTGCACCTTTCCACGTTTTGCCTCTGCCCGGAAGCTAGCCGCTTTGCCTTAATATTCGGTAAGCCCGCCTGATCGCGTCGCAAACAGGCGTCAAAAGGCCGGAAAAGCCAGTTGCAATGCGCCCCCCCCCGCGCATAACCTTTGCTTCGCGCGATTAACCAAAACCAATTTCAGGGAGAGCGCGGATTGCTGGATAATGGCGGCGACGACGCATTCGTCGTGTTTGAGCACGTTCAGAAAAGCTATGACGGTCAGTCGCTGGTCGTCAAAGATCTGAACCTTTCGATCGGCAAGGGCGAGTTTCTGACGATGCTTGGCCCGTCGGGGTCGGGAAAGACCACCTGCCTGATGATGCTGGCCGGGTTCGAGCAGGCCACCCATGGCGAGATTCGCCTGAACGGCCGCAACATCAACGATGTCCCGCCGCATAAGCGCGGGATCGGCATGGTGTTTCAAAGCTATGCGCTGTTTCCGCATATGACTGTTGGTGAAAACCTGTCCTTCCCGCTGGAAGTTCGCGGCATGACCAAGGCCGAGCGCGAAACCCGGATCGAGCGGGCGCTGGACATGGTGCAGATGGGCGCCTTTGCCAATCGCCGCCCGGCCCAGCTGTCAGGCGGGCAGCAACAGCGGATCGCGCTGGCCCGCGCGCTGGTTTTCGACCCCGAGCTGGTGCTGATGGACGAACCGCTTGGCGCGCTGGACAAGCAATTGCGCGAACATATGCAGTTCGAGATCAAAGAGCTGCACGAACGCCTTGGAATCACTGTGGTTTATGTCACCCATGACCAGGGCGAGGCGCTGACCATGTCGGACCGGATCGCCGTGTTCAACGATGGCCGGATCCAGCAGCTTGCCAGCCCCTCGGCCCTGTACGAGCAACCCGAGAACAGCTTTGTCGCCGGCTTTATCGGTGAGAATAACGCGCTGCCCGGCGTGATCGAGAAGCTGGACGGCAAGAACGCGCTGGTTCGGCTGCACAATGGCGAGGCGATCGACGCAACCGCCGTCAATGTCGGCAGCGTGGGGCAGGACACCACCGTGTCGATCCGCCCCGAGCGGGTCGAGTTCAAGCCCGAACTGATGCCGCCCGGTGCCCATACCGTCGAGGCCGAGGTGATGGACGTCGTCTATATGGGCGACGTGCTGCGCACCCGGATGAAGGTCGCGGGCAGCGAGGATTTCGTGATGAAATGCCGCAACACGCTTGGCCAGACCCGGCTGAAACCGGGGCAGAAGATCCAAATCGGCTGGCACCCGCAGGACGCGCGGGCGCTGGACCCGGTCTAGGACGGGCAGGGGCGTCCTGGCGCGCCCGGCTCGACATGTTTTCCACTGAAGAGGCCCTTATGAAAAAGACACTTATCCTGACCACTGCCCTTGCCGGCCTGGCGCTTCCCGCCGCCGCGCAGGAAGTTGACCTGCTCAGCTGGGGCGGCGCCTATGGCAACAGCCATCTGGAAGCCTATGCCAAGCCCTTTGAGGCCGAGACAGGCATCAAGGTGAACATGCAGGACGCCGACAACCCTGCCACGCCGATCAAGGCCATGGTCGAGGCGGGCAATGTCAGCGTGGATGTGGCCTCGGTCGAATATGCCGATGCGGTTCGGCTGTGCGACGAAGGGCTGCTGGAAACCATCGACCCGGCGATCCTGGCCGCGGCCGAGGATGGCACTGCGGCGGCCGATGACTTCATCGCGGGCGCCGTGACCGACTGCTTTGTCGGCACTGATGTCTATTCGATGGTCCTGGCCTTTGACGACAGCAAATTCGCCGATGCCAAACCCAGCACGCCGGCCGATTTCTTCGATCTGGCAGCCTTCCCCGGCAAGCGCACCATGCGCAAGGGCGCAAAGTTCAACCTGGAACTGGCGCTGATGGCCGACGGTGTGCCGGCGGCCGAGGTCTATCAGGTGCTGGGCACCCCCGAGGGTGTGGACCGTGCATTCGCCAAGCTGGATAGCATCAAGAACGACGTGATCTGGTGGGAAGCCGGCGCACAGCCGCCGCAGCTGCTGGCCGATGGCGAAGTGACCATGGCCTTTGCCTTCAACGGCCGGATCTTCAACGCCGCACAGGCCGAGGGCAAGCCGTTCAAGATCATCTGGGACGGCCAGATCTATGAAATGGAGGGCTGGGTTGTCCCGAAAGGCGCCCCGAATCTGGAAGACGCGCTGAAATTCGTGACCTTCTCGACCTCGCCTGCGCCGCAGGCCCGTGCGGCCGAGTTCATCAGCTATGGTCCGCCGCGTAAATCGGCGGCCGCGCTGGTCGGCAATATCGAAGGCACCGAGGTTCCGATGGGGCCGAACCTGCCGACCTCGGCCGATAACATGACCAATGCCCTTGGCTCGAACCTGGATTTCTGGGTCGATCACGACGCCGAACTGAACGAGCGTTTCAACAGCTGGCTAGCCAGCTGATCCTGCCTTTTGCGGGTGGGCCTTTGGGTCCGCCCGTTTTCGCCTGAAATTCATGCATGGGTTCGGGCCAATAAAAACAACAAGCTACAATAACAATTTTGAAACAGGGGAATCCAAATGAAATCAGTTCTGATTGCAAGCACCGCGCTGGTCGGCATCGCAAGCGCCGCCTTGGCCGAGGGGGAAGTTAACGTCGTCTCTTGGGGCGGCGCCTATGAGGTCAGCCAGGTCGAGGCCTATAACAAGCCCTTCACCGAACAGACCGGCATCAAGGTCAACATGATCGCCGCCGACAACCCGGCCACGCCGCTGAAGGCGCAGGTCGAGGCCGGCAACATCACCGGCGATGTGTTCGATATCGAAGTATCCGACGCGATCCGCCTGTGCGACGAAGGCGCGCTGGTCGAGATCGACCCGGCCGATCTGCCCGCCGCGCCCGATGGCACGCCCGCCGCCGAGGACTTCATCGACGGCGCCTTGCAGGATTGCGCGGTGGCCAACATCTTCTGGGGCACGGTCATTGCCTTTGACACGACCAAATTCCCCGATGCCCCGCCCGCCACTGCCGCCGATTTCTTCGATCTTGAGAAATTCCCCGGCAAGCGCGGCTTGCCCAAGAACCCCAAGCGCACGCTGTATCTGGCGCTGATCGCCGATGGGGTGCCGGCCGACCAGATCTATGACAAGCTGGCCAGCGAGGAAGGCGTGGCCCAGGCCTTCGCCAAGCTGGACACGATCAAGGACAATGTCGTCTGGTGGGAAGCCGGCGCCCAGCCCGTGCAGCTGCTGGCAGATGGCGAGGTGACGATGGCGACCGGCTATAACGGGCGTTTCTTCGACGCCATGGTCGGCGAGGGCAAGCCTTTTGCGATCATCTGGGACGGGCAATACATGGATCTGGACATGTTCGCCATTCCCAAGGGCTCGCCCAATCCGGAAGCCGCGATGGAATACCTGAAATTCGCCACCGATACGCAGCGGCTGGCGGATCAGGCGAAATACATCGCCTATGGCCCCTCGCGCAAATCCTCGGCCGCGCTGGTCGGCACCTATAAGGACGGCACCACCGAGATGGCGCCGCATATGCCGACCAATCCCGATCACATGACAAGCGCGGTCATGGACGACCCGGAATTCTGGGCCGACCACGATGCCGAACTGAGCGAGCAGTTCAACGCCTGGCTGGCAAGCTGATTTGACATCTGCCGCCGGCCCGACCCATCGGGCCGGCGGGTTCTGACCCGGACGAGGCACCATGGCCCAAGCATCTGACCCGCACGCCGCCAGCGCCCCAGGGGGTGACGCCAATGATGGCCCGCTGACCACAGCCGACGGCCAGCCGCTTGGCCGCGCGCTGCGCCGGTCGCAACGCCGCGCCAAGCGCCGGGCCTTTCTGCTGGTGCTGCCGCTGCTGGCCTTTATCCTGATCACCTTTGTGGTGCCGATCGCGCAGATGCTGCAACGGTCCTTCTACAATGACGGCTTCTCGGCCAATATGCCGCAGCTTTCAGCCTGGTTCGCCGCAACCGAGCGCGGCACCGATCCCGATGACGCGGCCTGGGCGGCGCTGGCCGCCGACCTGACGGCAACGGCCGAGGCGCGGACAATCGGCGTTGTCGGCACGCGGATCAATTACGACATGGCGGGCACGCGGTCGCTGTTCACCTCGACCGGGCGCAAGGTCCGCGACGGGATCGAGCCGCCATATCGCGAAGCGCTGCTGGAAATCGACGAAAAATGGGGCAATCCCCGCCTGTGGAGCGTGATGCGCGAGGCATCCAGCCCTGTCACCACGAATTTCTACCTCGCCTCGCTGGACCGGACGCGGGATGATGACGGCAATATCACCATGGCGCCCGAGAACCAGCAGGTCTATGTCATGCTGTTCCAGCGGACCTTCGGGCTGTCGCTGCTGATCACCGTGGCGACATTTGTTCTGGGCTTTCCCATCGCGCATCTGCTGGCCACCCTGCCGATGCGCCGCGCGAACCTGCTGATGATCCTGGTCCTGCTGCCCTTCTGGACCTCGCTTCTGGTGCGCACGACCAGCTGGATCGTGTTGTTGCAGCAGCAGGGCGTGGTCAATGACCTGCTGATCTGGGCGGGGATCATCGACGCCAATGGCCGGTTGCAGATGATCTATAACCGCACCGGCACGATCATCGCCATGACGCATATCCTGCTGCCCTTCATGATCCTGCCGCTTTATTCGGTGATGCGCACGATCAATCCGTCTTATGTTCGCGCCGCGCGGTCGCTTGGCGCGACCAGCTGGACCGCCTTCCGCCGCATCTATTTCCCGCAGACGCTGCCGGGGCTGGGTGCAGGGGCGCTGCTCGTGTTCATCCTTGCCGTGGGCTATTACATCACGCCGGCGCTGGTCGGCGGGTCGTCGGGGCAGCTGATTTCCAACATGATCGCCATGCACATGACCGACACGCTGAACTGGTCCATGGCGGCGGCACTGGCGGCGCTGCTGCTGGGCTCGGTGCTGGCGCTGTACTGGATCTATGACCGCCTGGTCGGCATCGACAATCTGAAGCTGGGGTAGGGCAGATGGCACTTCCGAAATACGCATCCCCGCTGGAGAAGGCCTGGCACTGGGCCTATCTGGTCATCTGCACGCTGATCTTCATCTTCCTGATCGCGCCGATCATCGTGATCATCCCGCTATCCTTCAACGCAGAGCCCTATTTCACCTTCACCGACAAGATGCGGTCCTTTGACCCGGATGGCTATTCGATGCGCTGGTATGACAGCCTGCTGACCTTCGGGATGCAGGCGCCCGACGGGCCGCGCAATGGCGGCTGGTGGGCCGACGCCTGGAACAATGCGAAATGGATCAACGCGGCCAAGAACTCGATGATCATCGGCTTCTTCTCGACCATCCTTGCAACGGCCCTGGGGACCTTGGCCGCGCTTGGCCTGTCGCGGCCGGAAATGCCCTTTCGCCGGGCCATCATGGCAATCCTGATCTCGCCCATGATCGTGCCATTGATCATCACCGCGACGGGGATGTTCTTCTTCTACTCGAACCCCTGCTCGGTGCTGGGCTGGGTCGGGCTGCCCAGCAATTGCGGGCGGCTGGCTGGCACCTATACCGGTGTGATCCTGGCACATGCCACGCTTGGCATCCCCTTTGTCATCATCACGGTGACGGCCACGCTTGTGGGCTTTGACCAGTCGCTGAACCGCGCGGCCGCATCACTTGGCGCGAATCCGCGGACAACCTTCTTCCGCGTGACGATGCCGCTGATCCTGCCCGGCGTGATCTCGGGTGCGCTGTTTGCCTTTGTCACCTCGTTCGACGAGGTGGTGGCCGTGCTTTTCATCGCCGGTCCCGACCAGCAGACCATTCCCCGCCAGATGTGGAACGGCATCCGCGAACAGATCAGCCCCGCCATCCTTGCGGTGGCCACGATCCTGGTGCTATTCTCGATCGCATTGTTGACCACAGTTGAACTGCTGCGCCGCCGGTCCGAGCGGATGCGCGGCGTCACCCCCCACTGAAGGGCGCTGCTATGGACCTGCATCTCTGGCTCAGCTTCGTTGCCGCTTCGACGGTGCTGTTGCTGATCCCCGGCCCGACCGTCCTGCTGGTTCTGTCCTATGCGCTGACGCAGGGGCGGCGGGTGGCGCTGGCGATGGCGGCCGGCGTGGCCTTTGGCGATCTGATCGCGATGACCGCGTCACTGGCCGGCCTTGGCGCGCTGGTCCTGGCCTCGGCCACGCTGTTCACGGCGCTGAAATGGGCGGGTGCGGTCTATCTGGTCTATCTGGGGATCAAGCTGATCCGCAGCGCGCCCTCTGCGCGGCTGGATCTGCAACAGACCGCGCCGACCGGCGCCGGCCGCATCTTCGGCCATGCGGCGGCGGTGACGGCTCTGAACCCGAAAAGCATCGCCTTTTTCATCGCCTTCGTGCCGCAGTTCATCCGACCCGAGGCCCCGCTGGCCCCGCAATTCGCCACGCTTGTCGCCACCTTCGTGGGCCTGGCCACGCTGAACGCGCTGATCTATGCGCTGCTGGCGGACCGGCTGCGCAGCCGCATCACCCGGCCTTTGGTCACGGCCTGGCTGTCGCGGATCGGCGGCGGCGCATTGATCGCCATGGGCATCGCCACGGCCACCATCCGGCGGCAATGACCCCCGAGGAACTGGACGACGACACCGCCCGCCCCAAGGCCCCGCCGATACCGGGGCTGACCCCGCAGCAGCAGGCCAGCGGTCAGTATCTGGCGGCGATCCACCGGATGCATCTTGGCAATCTGGACAGCGTCGGCCGCCTGATGCAGGCGATCCGCGAGGGGCTGGCCGGTCCGGCCAGCCTTGCGCCTGCGCTGGCGGAATTGCCGATGACGCAGAATCTCGCCCGCTTCGGCACGATCTGCGGGCAGGAATGCGCCATGCTGCAAGGCCATCACGATATCGAGGAATATTCGCTGTTCCCGGCCCTGCAACGCAATGCCTCGCCCGGTCTCGCAGCGGTGATCGACCGCCTGATCGCCGAACATGACCTGATCCACCATCAGATCCACGAACTCGCCAATGCGGCCGAGGCCCTGGCCCGCGATCCCGGCCAATCCGCCTTTGATGCGGTCGAGGCGACCTATGCCCCGCTAGAGCGCAGCATCCGCTCGCATTTCGGATATGAGGAAAGCCAGATCGGCGATGCCCTGGGCGCTGCCGGCCTGTTCGGCTGACCCGGCGCTTTCTTCTTCATCCAAATATCCGCGGGGGAGGCGTCGCCAAAGGCGAGGCCGGGGGCGGCAGCCCCTATGGCAGCAGCAGCAGCCACATCCAGATCGTCAGAACCGATGCCGCCGTGCCGATCAGCACGGCTGACGCGGCCACCCGCCGCGCGGCGCCATAGATATTGGCGAACAGATAGGCATTGACCCCCGGCGCCATCGAGGCCGTGACCACAGCCGAGCGCATCCCCTCGACATCCAGCCCCAGCCCGCGACCCAGGCCATAGCTGATGGCGGGATGCAGGATCAGGCCGATCGCGCAGCACATGGCGATGGTCGCCATGTCGCCTTCGGGGCGATAGCGATACAGCACCCCCCCAAGGCCAAACAGCGCGGCGGGCAGGGCGGCGCGGGCGATCATGTCGACGGCGGCCCAGAACCCCTCGGGCAGCACCAGCCCCGCCTGCATGCTGAAATTCACGACGAAGCCCAGAAGGATGCCCAGCACCATCGGCGTGCGCAGCACCCCGGTCAGCGCCCGTCCGGCCACGGCGCCGACCGACAGATTGCTGCCACGCGCCAGGGTGAATTCCATCATGGTGATGCCAAAGGTATAGATCAGCGGCGAATGGATCGAGATGATCGCCCAATTGCCGATCAGCGCATCGCTGCCATAGGCGCGTTCGGTGATCGGAATGCCCAGCAGCAGACTGTTTGAAAACAGACAGACAAAGCCGATGGCGACGCAATCGGCGGGCGGGCGGCGAAAGATGAACTTGGCCCCCGCCCAGCCCGCCAGATAGCCGGCGAACGCCCCGCCATAGAAGCTGATCATCAGATCGGCCCGGAATCCCGCGCCCAGATCCAGCCTGGCGATCGAGGAAAACAACAGCACCGGCACGGCAAAGCTTTGGGCAAAACGCATCAGCCCATCGACATGGGTGTCGCTGAACCAGCCGCGCCAGGCCACCAGATAGCCGAAACCGATGACCAGAAAGACCGGCAGGATGACCGTGAACAGATCACTCATATCGCGGCCTCGTCCAGCGGTTGCGGGGTGGGGGCACCAGGCCCTGCCACGACCACCAGCCCGTCATGCGCCGGGATCACGTGATCGGGCGTGCTGGCCATGACGGCGGCATAATCCATGTCGATATGCATATTGGTGATGACGGCGCGGGCTGCGCGTGACCGCCTGATCCAGTCCAGCGTCAGCGCCAGATGGGCGTGGCTGGGATGCGGCGTCAGGCGCAGCGCGTCGCAGACGAAAACCTCGGCCCCGTCGATCAGCGGCCAGGCGGTTTCGGGAATGAACGAGACATCGGGCAGATAAACCAACCCGCCGATGCGAAAACCAAGGGCCGTGATCTCACCATGCTGGACGCGGAAGGGCAGGAACTCGATCAGCCCGCCGGCGCCGTCGATGCCAAAGGCACCCTCGATCAGGTGCAGGTCGGCGACGGGGGGATAGCCTGATCCCTCGGGCGTTTCGAAAATATAGCCAAAGCGGCCCATCAGCGCGGTGCTGGTCGGCTGGTCGGCCCAGACCGGCACCCGCTGATGGGCGTTATAGGCAAGCTGGCGGATGTCGTCGATGCCATGGACATGATCGGCATGGGGGTGCGTATAGACAACCGCATCGACCGTCGCGACCTGTGCATCCAGCAACTGCCAGACCATGTCGGGCCCGGTGTCGATCAGCACGCGGGTGGTGCCATGGTCGCCCTCGCGTTCCACCAGCAGCGAACAGCGGCGGCGGCGGTTTTTCGGATTTTCCGGGTCGCAATCGCCCCACCGGTTCCCGATCCTCGGCACGCCGCCCGATGAGCCGCAGCCAAGGATCGTCGCGCGGATCACGCGGCCACTCCTGCGGCTTTCCAGAACAGCCGGTCGAAATTCTCGGTCGTGATGCGGGCAAACTCGGCGTAATCCAGCCCGTAAACCTGCGCCCCCACCGCTGCCGTCTTGGCGACATAGGCGGGTTCATTGCGCTTGCCTCGATGGGGCGGTGGCGCAAGATAGGGGCTGTCGGTCTCGACCAGGATGCGGTCCAGAGGTGCGGCGGCAAAGATATCGCGCAGTTCCTGCGATTTCGGAAAGGCGGCGATGCCCGACATGGACAGGTAAAAGCCAAGGTCCAGCGCCGCCCGTGCAAGCCCGGCGCCCGAGCTGAAACAATGCATCACGCAGCTATATTCGCCGGCGCGATGTTCCTCGGTCAGGATGCGGGCCATGTCCTCATCTGCGTCGCGGGCATGGATGATCAGGGGCAGACGGGTCTGGCGCGCGGCCTCGATATGCAGGCGCAGGCTGACTTGCTGGGCGTCCTTGCTGTCGGCGGTATAGTGGTAATCCAGCCCGGTCTCGCCAATGCCGACCATCTTGGGATGCGCGGCATAGCCCACCAGTTCCTCGACCGTCACGGGCGGCTGGTCGGCCACGCTCATCGGGTGCAGGCCGACGGCGTAGTAAAGCCCGTCAAAGCTTTCGGCCATCTCGCGGACGCGCGGGACGTTCGGCATGCGGGTGCAGATCGTGACCATGCGGGTCACGCCGGCGGCGCGGGCGCGGGCGATGATTTCGGATTGCTGGCCATCGAAATCGGGGAAATCCAGATGACAGTGGCTGTCTACGATGGCGGGGGCCGCATCGGTCATGTCAGTTGGCCTTGGCTGATTGGGCAGGCGGCAGATGCGCCAGTTCCGTCAGCATATCCATCACCAGCGCGGCAGGGTCAAGGTTCACCGCCCGGCCCGCCCGCGCCCGCGCCGACAGCGTGGCCTGCGCGCCGGCCCAATCCCGCGCGGCGTGATCATCGGGCGACAGCCGGGCCATCACGCGGCCCTCGCCCTCGGCTGCCTGCGGCAGCGGCGCGCCCATCAGCCCCGCGCGGGCCAGCCGGGTCAGCAGCCGGTCCATCAGCGTCACCATCAGGTCGAACGGGTCGCCGTCAGCGCCCGCCCGCCCCGCCGCCTGATCGGCCAGCTTCAGCGCCCTGGGCCGATCCATCGAGGGCAGGGTGGCCATCAGGTCGATCAGGTCCTGATAGCGTTTCAGCCCGTCCTGACCCGCCAGCCGCAGCGCCTCGCCCACCGATCCGCCCGCCAGCGCCGCCAGCTTTTCGGCATCATCATCACTGCCCAACTCATGCAGCACGCGGCCCATATTCTCGGGAGAAAGCGGCGTCAGCCGCAGTTCCCGGCAGCGCGAGCGGATCGTCGGCAGCAGCCGCGCGGGCTGATGCGCGATCAGCAGGATCAGCGCGTCTTTCGGCGGTTCCTCCAGCACCTTCAGTAGGGCATTGGCGGCGGCCGTGTTCATCTCGTCTGCGGCGTCGATGATGGCGATGCGGCGGCCACCCTCGGCGGCGCTCATGTGGAAAAAGCTCAGCAGCCTGCGGATCTCGTCCACGGTGATCTCGGCGCGCAGGCGCTTGGCCTTTTCGTCCCAGGGGCGGCGGATCAGCATCACGTTCGGTTCCGACAGCGCGGCGATGCGGCGGGCCGGAGGCGCGTCAGGCGGCACGGTCAGATCGTCACTTTCCGCCCCGGTCAGCAGCCAGCGGGCAATGGCCCAGGCCAGCGTGGCCTTGCCAACGCCGCGCGGGCCGGTGATCAGCCAGCCGTGATGCAGCCGCTGGCTGCGCGCGGCGGCGATGAAATCGTTGACGGCAGAGGATTGCCCCACCACCCGAGGCGCCATGCGTGGATGCGGCGCGCCCGGCACGCGGTCGGGTTCTGGAATATCGTCCGCATCGCTCATGCGGGCAGGGCGGCGCTGACGCGGGCGGCGACGGTTTCGGGGGCGCCAGAGCCGTCGATCAGGCGGACGCGGTCAGGGTATTCGTTGGCCAGCGCGCGAAAGCCCAGGGCCAGCTTTTGCTGAAAGCCGAGGCCAAGGCTTTCAAAGCGATCCTCGTTGCCGCCGCGTGCACGCCCGCGCGAAAGCGCCGTCGCGGGGTCAATGTCGATCACCAGCGTCAGGTCGGGTTCCACCGCGATGGACAGATCATGCAGCCGGTCGACCATCGCCCGCAGCTCGCCCCGCGCCGCACCCTGGTAGACACGGGTGCTGTCGGCAAAACGGTCGGTGATGACGGTGCGGCCAGCGGCCAGCGCCGGACGGATCACCCGTTCCAGATGGTCGCGGCGGGCGGCGGTGAACAGCAGGATTTCCGTCTCGGGGGACCAGCGTTCGCCCGCGCCCTCGACCAGAAGGCGGCGGATTTCCTCGGCTCCTGGGGAGCCGCCCGGCTCGCGGGTCAGCACCACGTCGCGGCCCTCGGCGCGCAAGCTGTCCGCCAAAAGCCGGGCCTGGGTGGACTTGCCGCTGCCGTCGATGCCCTCGAAGCTGAGAAACATCAAAGCCCCGTGGCTTCGATCGCGCGGCCGCCCAGTTGCAGAGCGGCGCCCTTGATGCGGCCCACGAAACCGGCCTCGGCCACATCGGTGGCGGCCAGAAGCGGCATCCGCGCCTCGCCCGTGCCGGGGATGGTGACGACCAGCTCGCCCAGTTGCTGCCCGGCCTTGATCGGCGCGGGAATGGGCGAGTTATAGACCACCTCGGCCGTCACCCGATCGGCCGCGCCGCCGGGGATCAGCACGTTCAGCCCGTCCTTGGTGGTCAGCGCCACGCGCGACTTGTCGCCCAGCCAGACGGGTGCCTCGACCACGGTTTCGCCCTTGGGCACCAGCGTTTTCATGGTGAACTGGCGAAAGGCCCAGCTGACGATACGCTCGGCCTCTTCGGCGCGGGCGGCCTCGCTGGCGAGGCCGTTCAGCACAAAGATCACCCGGCGGCTGCCCTGCACGGCGCTGCCCGTCAGGCCATAGCCGGCTTCCTGGGTGTGACCGGTCTTCAGCCCGTCGGCGCCGATGCCCAGCTTCAGCAGCGGGTTGCGGTTGAAGCGGTTCGAGGGGGCGCGGTTGTCGAACGGGTATTCGGTCAGGGCAAAATATTTATAAAGCTCGGGGAAATCCTCGACCAGATGCTGCGCCAGGATGCCAAGGTCATGCGCCGTCATCCGGTGGCGCGGATCGGGCCAGCCCGAGGCATTGGCGAAGGTCGAATTGGTCAGGCCCAGCTCGCGGCCCTTTTCGGTCATCTGCCGGGCAAAGGCATCTTCGGTGCCGGCCAGCCCCTCGGCCACGACAACGCATGCATCATTGCCGGACAGCACGATGATGCCCTTGATAAGCTCCTCGACGGTCGGCCGGTCCTGTTCGTTCAGGAACATGGTCGAGCCGCCCATCTGCCGCGCCTTGGTGGAAACGGGCAGGCGGGTATCCATCTGCACGCGGCCCTCGCGCACGGCCTCGAACAGCATATAGACGGTCATCAGTTTCGACATCGAGGCAGGTGGCAGCGCCTCATCGGCGTTCCTTTCCATCAGCACCGTGCCCGTGGCCACGTCATAAACCCAGGCGGCGCGGGCATTGGTGTCAAAGCCCTGGGCCGCCGTCAGGCCGGGCAGGGCGAAAGTAAGGCTCGCGACGAGAGGGAACAAAAGCGCGCGCATGGGGTTTCCTTTGCCTGTTTGGGAACTGGTTACATGAAGGCCGGGGTTGCCGCAACGCAGCCAAACCGCAAACGACGCGAAATTGAAACAGGCAGGACAGCCGCAGGATGAGCATTACCGACACCGACATGGCCTTTGCGGTCTGGGCGATCATGGACCACCCCCGGACCGAGGTATTCGAGGCCGTGGCCGACCCCGCCGCGCTGACCGGCTATTTCACCACGGGCGGGGCCAGGGGGCGGATGGATCGTGGCGCGATCGTCACCTGGGAATTTGCGGATTTCCCCGGTCCCTTCGACGTGACCGTCCTGCGCGCCGAACCGCCCGAACTGATCGAGTTCGACTGGCCCGCCCCCTCGGGCCGGGGCATGAACCGCGTCACCTTCCGTTTCGAGGGACTGGTCGGGGATCGCACCAAGGTGCATGTCACCGAAACCGGCTGGCCGGCGACGCCCGAGGGGTTGCAGCAGGCCTATGGCAATTGCATGGGCTGGTCGCAGATGCTGGCCGCGATGAAGGCATGGGTCGATCACGGCGTCGCCCTGCGCGAGGGGATGTATCGCTAGGCGGTCAGCAGGTCAGCCCATGCCCGACTGATGCTTGTGACCGGCGGCGCGGCGATTGTCATTGCGCCAGCTGAGCAGCGCGGCCAGACCGCCGCTGGCGCAATAGATCAACCCCAGCAGCAGGATCAGCCAGCCGGGCACGGGGCCGATGGCGGCGCGTTCGAAGAATTCCCCGCTATGGGCGATGGGCGTGGGGTGGACGATGATCTTGCCGATATAGGCCAGCGCCTGAATCAGCAGGATCCAGATATAGTTGCGCCGAATGCGCCGCCCGACCGCCACCCACATCGAGACGTGATAGGACGGGTGGCGGTAATCCTCGGCCATCACCTTTTGCCAGCCGGTGTTCAGCCGCATGTCGCCATCTTCCAGCAGCGGCACGATCATGTTCAGTTCCAGCCAGCGGCAGCGGGCGCGCCAGACGTTGAAATAACGGTATCGCCGCGCCTCCAGCATCAGGAAAAAGACGATCAGGATGCCAACCAGCACCAGTGGCAAGGGCGAGGCGTTGGGCGTGGCAAAGGTGATCGACAGCGCGATCCCCAGTGTGACCACCGCCCAGTTGGTCGTCGTGTCCAGCCGCGTGCGCCAGATGGTCGAGCGGTAAAGCTCGCCCCGATAGACATGCGCAAGCATCCCCATCTCGGCGCTGTCAAAGCCGGTGCGCTCGGCTGGCCTTTCGTCCATTCCGTCCCCCCTTGGGGCAGGATGCACGGGCTGGCGCCGTGGATCAAGCGCCGACCGCCTCGCGCCAGTGGCGGCGGCACAGCGAGACATAGGTTTCATTGCCGCCGACCTGCACCTGGGCGCCCTCGGTGATGGCATGGCCATCGGCGTCGCGGCGGATGACCATCGTGGCCTTGCGCCCGCAATGGCAGATGGTGCGGACCTCTCGCAGGTCATCGGCCAGCGCCAGCAGCGCGGCCGAGCCGGGGAACAGTTGGCCGCGGAAATCGACGCGCAGCCCATAGCACATGACAGGGATGCACAGGTCGTCGGCCACGCGGGCCAGTTGCCAGGCCTGATCGGCGGTCAGGAACTGCGCCTCGTCGACAAAGATGCAGGCCGCGCCCGCGCCTTCGGCCTGGATCAAGGCGAACATGTCGGTATCGGCGTCAAAGGTCAGCGCGTCATCGGCAATGCCGATCCGGCTGGCGATGCGGCCGGTGCCGGCGCGGCTGTCCAGTGCCGCGGTCAGCAGCAGCGTCTGCATGCCGCGTTCGCGATAGTTGTAGGATGCCTGCAACAGCAGCGTGCTTTTGCCGGCATTCATGGTCGAATAGTGGAAATACAGCTTGGCCATGGCGGCAGCAGATAGCGCCGTGATCTGCCGCCATCAAGGCATGACGATTGCGGGCCGCCGCCGCACGGGTTGCAAAATCATCGTCTGCATGGCAAAAGCCAGGTTCGGCGGCGGTCTGATCCCTTGGCGCGATTCTGCGCTGCCTTTCCCTATATCTTACATCTCTGGTTATCCTGATGCGCGATCCCTTGTTCCGCATGGCCCTTGTTCTGGGCCTTCTTTCCGCCGTTGGTCCCTTTGCGATCGACATGTATCTGCCCGCGATGCCGCAGGTGGCCGCCGATCTTGGCACGACCGAGGCCGGCGCCGCCCTGACGCTGACATCCTATTTCATCGTCTTTGGCATCGCCCAGATGATCTATGGCCCGATGGCCGATGCCGTTGGCCGCAAGAAGCCTCTGGTTCTGGGCGTGGCGATCTTTCTGCTGGCCACGATCGGCGCGGCCCTGGCCCCGGATATCGGCTGGCTGATCCTGGCCCGCGCCGGGCAGGGGCTGGGCGCGGCGACGCTGATGGCGGTGCCGCGCGCGGTGATCCGCGACATGGCCACTGGCCCCGCCGCAGCCCGGATGATGGCGGCGATCATGATCGTCATTTCGATCTCGCCGATGCTGGCGCCGCTGACCGGGGCCATGGTCATGCTGTGGGGCGGCTGGCGCGAGATATTTGCCGTGCTGGCCGTGGCCGCCGTGATCAGCCTGTGCCTGATCATCTTCGTGCTGCCCGAGACCCTGCCGGCTGAGCGTCGCCAGCCTGTCAAGCTGGCCCCTATGCTGGCCGGCGCGCGCCGGCTGCTGGGTGACCGGCGCTTCATGGGGCTGACGATGATCGGCGGTTTCGGCATGGCCAGTTTCTTCGTGTTCCTGTCCACCGCCAGCTTTGTCTATACCGGCCAATACGGACTAAGCCCGACCGGCTTTTCCATCGCCTTCGCCATCAATGCCATCGGCTTTTTCACCGCCTCGCAATTCGCCGGCCCCCTGGCCGAGCGTTTCGGGATGGAGAGGGTGATCTCGCTGGCCATCACCGGCTTTGCGGGGATCTCGCTGGCGCTGGTGGCGCTGGTCTGGCTGGGGGTGGATGCGCTGCCGGTGGTGATCGCGGGGCTGTTTCTGGCCAATGCCTGCCTGGGGCTGGTGCTGCCCACGGCGATGGTGATGTCGCTGGATCCCCATCCCGACATCGCTGGTCTTGCCTCGTCACTGGGGGGCACGCTGCAAATGCTGACCGGCGGCATCATGATCGCCCTGACCGGGCCGTTCATGCAAAACAGCGCGGCGACCATGGTTGCGGCCATCGCGCTGTGCGGGGTGCTGGCCTGGCTGGCGGCGGCGATCTCCCTGCCGCGCCTGCGCCTGTTGGCCATCTGAGGATGCTTTGGTCCTGCCGCGACCCCGTCATGGCCGGACCTGGTGATCACCGGATATGAAGGCGACGCCTGGTGCGTCAGCTGACGCAGCCCGCCCCTTCGGTCGCCAGCCCGGCATTGGCGCGGAACATGGCGAACATCTCTCGGCCCATGCCTTCGGTATTGCCGCTGAGATCGGCCACGACCGGACGGCGGTTGTCGAAATCCTCGGCAAGGCAGTCGATGCTGCCGGTGGTGGCGTCCAGCCGGATCACGTCGCCATCGCGCACCCGCGCCAAGGGGCCGCCATTCGCGGCCTCGGGCGAGATATGGATCGCCGCCGGCACCTTGCCCGACGCGCCCGACATGCGCCCATCGGTGACCAGCGCCACCTTGAGCCCCCGATCCTGCAAGACGGCCAGAATCGGCGTCAGCGAATGCAGTTCCGGCATGCCATTGGCGCGCGGTCCCTGAAAGCGGACGACGACGACGGTATCCTCGGTGAACTCACCAGCCTTGAAGGCGGCTTTCACCTGTTCCTGATCGGAAAAGACGCGGGCCTTGGCCTCGATGATGTGACGCTCGGCCGCAACGGCGCTGATCTTGATGACGCCGCGGCCAAGATTGCCGTCAAGCTGCTTGAGGCCCCCGGTCAACGCGAAAGGATCGCTGGCCGGGCGCAGGATCTTGTCGTTCAGCGTCTCGCGCGCGCCTTCTTCCCAACGCACGCGGTCGCCGTCCAGCTTGGGTTCGGTGGTATAACGCGCCAATCCGTCACCAACGATGGTTTTCACGTCGGGATGCAGCAGGCCCGCATCCAGCAACTCGCCGATCATATAGCCGAGGCCCCCGGCGGCGTGGAAATGGTTCACATCGGCCAGACCGTTGGGATAGACCCGCGCCATCAGCGGCACGGCCTCGGAAATGTCGTGGAAATCCTCGATGTCCAGCTGCACACCCGCCGCCCGCGCCATGGCGGGCAGGTGGATGACCAGATTGGTTGAACCGCCCGTGGCCATCAGCCCGACCAGCCCGTTGACAAAGGCTTTCTCGTCCAGCACCTCGCCGGCCGGGCGATAGTCATTGCCCAATCGGGTAATGGCGGCGGCGCGTTCGACCGCGCTGACGGTCAGCGCATCGCGCAGGGGCGTGTTGGGGTTCACGAAGCTGGACCCGGGCAGGTGCAGGCCCATGAACTCCATCAGCATCTGGTTGGTGTTGGCGGTGCCGTAGAAGGTGCAGGTGCCGGCGCCGTGATAGGATGCCATTTCGGCCGCCATCAGCGCATCGCGGCCAACCTCGCCTGCGGCGAATTGCTGGCGGACCTTCGATTTCTCGTCATTCGGAAGGCCCGAGGTCATCGGCCCGGCGGGCACGAACACCGCCGGAATATGGCCAAAGGTGGCGGCGGCGATGATCAGACCCGGCACGATCTTGTCGCAGACGCCCAGATAAAGGGCCGCATCGAAACAGTCATGCGACAGTGCCACGCCCGAGGCCAGCGCGATCACGTCACGCGAAAACAGCGACAGCTCCATCCCCGCGCGGCCCTGGGTGACGCCGTCGCACATGGCAGGCACCCCGCCAGCGACCTGCACCGTGGCACCTGCCGCCTTGCCGGCGCGGCGGATCAGTGATGGATAGGTTTCGAACGGCTGATGCGCCGACAGCATGTCGTTATAGGCCGTGACGATCCCGATATTGGGCATGCGGGTGCCGGCCATATCGGCCTTGTCATCCATCGCGGCATAGGCATGGGCCTGGTTGCCGCAGCTGAGATGCGCACGGCGCGGCCCTTCCTCGGCGGCGCGGGCGATCTTTTGCAGGTAGTGGGCGCGGCTGGTGGCCGAGCGTTCACGGATGCGGTCGGTGACGCGGGCGATCGTGGCGTTCAGGGTCATGGCGGGCCTCTTTGCTGCGGTTGCCTCTGGTATACACTGTTAGCGATAACAGTGCAATGGGTCGAGGGCGGTCAGGGGGCGCTGCCCCCATCGCCTTGCGGCGATTCCCCCAGGGATATTTGGATGAAGAAGAAACCGGGGGTGCTTGTTCCCGCCGGCGGGTCGTGCGAGATCGGCGGGGAAAGGAAATCTCATGTCCGACCTGCCTGTCATTCGTCTGCGTCCGAAGTCAAAGCCTCAGGCGATTCGCCACGGCTTTCCCTGGGTTTTTGCCGATGAGGTGGTGACAGACCGACGGACCCGCGCGATCGAGGCAGGTGCTTTCGCCGTGCTGGAAGATGCCGAGCGGCGGGCGCTGGCGCTGGTGACGGTGAACCCGGTCAGCAAGATCATCGGGCGGGTGATGGATGGCGATCCGGCCGCGCGGATTGATGGCGACTGGCTGCGGGAGCGGTTGTCGCGCGCGCTGGCGATGCGGCAGCGGCTGTATGACGCGCCCTTCTATCGGCTGGTCCACGCCGAGGCTGATGGCCTGCCGGGGCTGGTTATCGACCGGTTTGGCGATGCGGCGGTGATCCAGCCGAATGCGGCATGGGCCGACCGGATGGCGGGTGAAATCGCCACGGTGCTGGCCGAGGTCGTGGGTCTGTCCACGGTGATCCTGAACGGGCAGGGGCGGGCGCGCGGGCTTGAGGGGCTGGACGAACGGATGGAGGTTCTGCTGGGCACGGCGCCAGCGGCCCCGGTTCAGGTGCCGATGAACGGCGCCATCTATCTGGCTGATCTGATGGGCGGGCAGAAAACCGGGTTGTTCTTTGACCAGCGCCCGAACCACGCTTTTGCGCAGCGGTTGGCCAAAGGTGGGCGGGTTCTGGACGTGTTTTCCCATGTCGGGGGTTTCGGGCTGGCGGCGCTGGCCGCTGGCGCGACCCATGCCACCTGCGTCGATGGCAGCGCCGCAGCGCTGGATCTGGCCGGGCAGGGGGCCGCCGCCATGGGCGCGGGCGAGAAGCTGGCGGTGATCCAGTCGGATGCCTTCAAGGCGATGGAGCAGCTGGCCGAGCAGGGCGCCCAATTCGATCTGGTGGTTTGCGATCCGCCGGCCTTTGCGCCCTCGAAACCGGCATTGGAGGCGGGGCTGCGCGCCTATGAGCGGGTGGCAAAGCTGGCCGCGCCGCTGGTGGCGCCGGGGGGCTATCTGGGGCTGTGTTCCTGTTCGCATGCCGCCGATCTGACGGCGTTCCGCAATGTCAGTGCCCGCGGCATCGGGCGTGGCGGCCGGCGGGCGCAGCTGATCCATACCGGGCAGGCGGGGCCGGATCATCCGACGCTGCCGCAACTGGCCGAGACCGGCTATCTGAAGGCGCTGTTCTTCCGGCTGGATGGCTGATGCGGGCGGTTCTGGACGCCAATGTCCTTTACCCCACGGTGTTGCGGGAAATACTGGCGGATGTCGCGGCGGCGGGACTGTATCTGCCGCTGTGGTCGCCGCGCATTCTGGATGAATGGCGTCACGTTGCCGCCCGGCAGGGCCCGGATGTGGCCGCCATTGCCGGGGCCGAGATCGCGCTGCTGACCGATCGGTTTCCGGCTGCGCTTGTCAGCGAACAGGGCCGCCGCAGTTCCGGGCTGGATCTGCCGGACCCCGCCGATGCCCATGTGATCGAGGCGGGGCTGAACGGCGGTGCCGATCTGATCATCACCGCCAATCTGCGCGACTTTCCGCGCCCGGCGCTTGCGGCTGTGGGCTTGCGGGCAGAGCATCCTGATGCTTTTCTGACCGCGCTTTGGGCGCATGATCCAGACCCTGTTGCCGCTGCCGTCAATGCCGCCCATGACAAGGCGCAACGGCTTGGCGGGACGATGGAATTGGCGCCGATGATGAAGCGGGCGCGCCTGCCCAGATTGGGGCGCGCGCTTCGGCGGTGAAGGGTTGTTGTTATCGCTAACATGAGGTAAGAGCAGCCCGATGACGTGAAGGAGACTGGCATGGTTTCGCGGGTGATTCCGGTCGATGATTTCGACCTTGTGATCTTTGGGGCGACGGGCGATCTGGCGCGGCGCAAGATTCTGCCGGGGCTGTTTCGCCGTTTTGTCGCCGGGCAGATTCCCGAAACCTCGCAGATCATCGGTGCGGCCCGAACGGCGCAGGATGATGCGGCCTTTCAGGCCGATGTGCGTGCCGCCATCGTGGAATTTGGCAAGGTCGACAAGAAAAGCCCCGACCTGGACCGTTTTCTGATGCTGCTGCATTATGTGTCCATCGACGCCAAGGGCGAGGGGGGCTGGAAGGAACTGAAGGCCAAGATGCGCAAGGGCGCTATCCACGCCTTCTATTTCTCGGTCGCGCCGTCGCTGTTTGGCGACCTGGCCGAGCGGCTGGCCGCGCATGGCATGGCCCATGGCGACGCCCGGATCGTGGTCGAGAAACCCTTTGGTCGCGATCTGGCCAGCGCGCGGGCGCTGAACGCCACGCTGCGCAAGCATTTCGACGAACATCAGATCTATCGGATCGACCATTATCTGGGCAAGGAAACCGTTCAGAACCTGATGGCGGTGCGTTTCGCCAATATCCTGTTCGAGCCGCTTTGGAACGCGCAATATGTCGACCATGTCCAGATCACCGTGGCCGAAACCGTGGGCGTGGGCGGGCGCGGCAGCTATTATGACAATTCCGGCGCCATCCGGGACATGGTGCAGAACCACATGATGCAGCTTCTGTGCCTGATCGCGATGGAGCCGCCCTATCATTTCGACCCCGATGCCGTGCGCGACGAGAAGCTGAAGGTGATCCGCGCGCTGGAACCCGTCGAGGCCACGGAAATCGTGCGCGGCCAGTATCAGGCGAATGGCGACGAGGGCAGCTATCTGACCCATGCCGAGAACCCCGATTCGCGCACCGAAAGCTATGTCGCGATGAAGGTCCGCATCTCGAACTGGCGCTGGCAGGGGACGCCCTTCTATCTGCGCACCGGCAAACGGTTGCGCGCCCGCACCAGCGAGATTGCCGTGGTGTTCAAGGAACCGCCACATTCGATCTTCGAGGATGCCCATACATCGGGCGAGCCGAAGGCGAATGAACTGGTGATCCGGTTGCAGCCCAATGAGGGGATGAACCTGAAGGTGATGATCAAGGAACCGGGGCCGGGCGGGATGCGACTGGTTCAGGTGCCGCTGGACATGACATTTGCCGATGCGCTTGGCCCCGAGGGCGCCGATATGCCAGACGCTTATGAACGGCTGATCATGGATGTGATCCGCGGCAACCAGACCCTGTTCATGCGCGGCGATGAAATCGAGGCAAGCTGGGCCTGGACCGACCCGATCATCCAGGCCTGGGATGATGGCAAGGCCCGACCCGAGCCTTACGATCCCGGCTCATCCGGCCCGGACGAGGCGCTTGGCCTGATGCATCGCGACGGCCGCCGCTGGCGTGAGATCCGGTCATGAGCGTCGAGTTCGTCGAATATCCCGACCGCGAAATGCTGGCCCTGATGCTGGCCGACCGGCTCGCCAGCCAACTGGGCCAGCACCTGCGCACGAATGACGCCGCCAGCCTGTGCGTGCCCGGTGGCACCACGCCGGCGCCGGTGTTTGAATCGCTGAGCGCCACCGATCTGGACTGGGATCGGGTGACGGTGTTTCTGGGCGATGAGCGTTGGGTTGACGGCGAACATAACCGTTCGAACTCGCGGCTGCTGCGCCGGCATCTGTTGAAGGACAAGGCGGCGGGGGCGAATTACATCGACCTCTATACCGGCGACGCGCAGCCCGATGACGCGGTGGCGGGGCTGTCGGAACGGCTGCTGCCGCAGTTCCCGATCACCGTGGCGCTTTTGGGCATGGGCAATGACATGCACACGGCCAGCCTGTTCCCCGGTGCCGATCATCTGGCGGCAGCCCTTGCGGCCGACGCGCCGCCGGTCATGGCGATCCGGGCCGAGGGCGCCGAGGAACCGCGCATCACCCTGACGGCGCCCTATCTGAAAAACGCCATCAATGTGCATCTGCTGATCACCGGTCCCGAAAAGCGCGAGGCGTTCGAGCGCGCGCAGAAGCTGGACCCGGTCGAGGCGCCGATCCGCGCGCTGACGGACAATATCACCGTGCATTGGGCCGAGTGACGGCACTCAACCCTTTGAGTTTGAATCGGATTCGGGAAGGGCAAGGCCATGAATGACAACTGGAAAATGCTGGGCAACCTGCGTGCTGCGCAGGATGAAACCCGGATCACCGACCTGTTTCAGGCCGATCCGGGCCGGGCTGCGGGCTTTGCCGCACAGGCGGACGGGCTGGTTTTCGACTATTCCAAGACCCTGATCGACGCTGCCATCCGCGACCGGCTGATCGCGCTGGCCGAGGGTGCGGATGTGGCCACCCGCCGCGAGGCGATGTTTGCGGGCGACAAGATCAACGAGACCGAGGGCCGGGCGGTTCTGCACACCGCGCTGCGCAACCTTGAGGGCAGCGTTGTCGTCGACGGGCAGGATGTGATGCCGGCCGTGCGCGAGACCCATGCCCGTATGGCTGATTTTGCCCGCGCGGTTCGCGATGGCAGCTTCAAGGGGCAGGGCGGCAAGATCACCGATGTGGTGAATATCGGCATCGGCGGGTCCGACCTTGGCCCCAAGATGGCGGCGCTGGCGTTGGCGCCCTATCATGACGGGCCGCGCACCCATTTCGTCAGCAATGTCGACGGCGCCGATATTCATGACGTGCTGGCCGGGCTGGATCCGGCGACGACGCTGGTGATCGTGGCGTCAAAGACCTTCACGACCATCGAGACGATGACCAATGCCAAGACCGCGCGTGACTGGATGGCGCGTTCGGTCAGCAACGCCCCGGCGCAATTCGCGGCGCTCAGCACCGACCAGAACCGCACGGCGGCCTTTGGCATCGACACCGCCCGCGTCTTTGGTTTCGAGGATTGGGTCGGTGGGCGCTATTCCATGTGGGGGCCGATCGGCCTGTCCTTGATGATCGCCGTTGGGCCGGATGATTTCGACGCCTTTCTGGCGGGCGGCGCGGCGATGGATGCACATTTCCGCGCCGCACCCTTTGCCGAAAACCTGCCGGTGCTGCTGGCGTTGGTGGGCATCTGGCACAACCAGATCTGCGGCTATCCGACCCGCGCCGTGCTGCCCTATGACAACCGGCTGATGCGGCTGCCCGCCTATCTGCAACAGCTGGAAATGGAATCGAACGGCAAGGGCGTGGCGATGGATGGCAGCGACCTGCCGCGCGCCTCTGGCCCGGTGGTCTGGGGCGAGCCGGGCACGAATGGGCAGCACGCTTTCTATCAGCTGATCCATCAGGGCACCGCCGTCATCCCCTGCGAGTTCATCCTTGCCGCCCGCGGGCATGAGCCGGACCTTGCCCATCATCACATCCTTCTGGCCGCCAACTGCCTGGCCCAGTCCGAGGCGCTGATGCGCGGCCGCTCGCTGGACGAGGCGCGCCGGCTGATGGAGGCCAAGGGCTTGCAAGGGGCTGAACTGGAACGGCAGGCGCGGCATCGGGTGTTCAAGGGCAACCGCCCCTCGACCACATTGCTGATCGGGCAGTTGACCCCCTATACGCTTGGTCAGATCGTCGCGCTGTATGAACATCGCGTCTTTGTCGAAGGCGTGATCCTTGGGCTGAACAGCTTTGACCAATGGGGCGTGGAACTGGGCAAGGAACTGGCCCTGAAGGTCGAACCCCTGCTGAAGGGCGAGCCAGCGCCCGGCCATGACCCGTCGACCGTGCATCTGGCGGAACTGGTGCGCGACATGCGCGGCGAGGGGTAAGGGCGGCCCTTCAAGCCTTGTCGCTGGTGGCCATCCGCGCCACCCGCCGATCCATCACCCGCCGCCACAGTGGCGGAACCAGCGCGATAGCCCCCATTACCGACAGGGGATAGGGCAGCATCGGGCGCGGCGCTTCGGCCCGCGCCAGCCGCAGCGCCGGATAGGCGCGCAGCGGATGGGCGTGGTGGTCGGAATGGCGTGGCGCGTTCACCAGCGTCAGCGATGACAGCGCATGCGGGCTGTCCCAGGAATGGCGCGGCCCGACCGGCTCGGGCTTGCCATCGGGGCCGGTCCGGCGGCGCAGCCCATAATGCTGGACATAATCCGACAGCATCAACTGCATCTGCGCGTAAAGGCAAAGGGCCAGATAATCGGCCAGCGCCAGCCCGCCAAGGATCAGCCCGACGCCCGCGATCATCGCCAGCCCGCCGCCGACCCAAGCCAGATAGGGGTTCAGCCGGCCGGGCTTGCGCGCCGACAATGCGCGTTCGGCCCGCAATCCCTGCCGGAACGAGCCGATCCAGGCACGCGGAAAGAAGCGCCAGAACCCCATGCCCTGCGGCGCCGAGTTCGGATCGGCATCGGTTGCGACATGGTGGTGGTGCACCAGCCGATGCGCGCTGGTGTGATGGCCAAACAGCAGGCTGACATAGGCCGCCGCCCCCAGACGAAACAGGGTGCGGCTTGGGCGGTGGATCAGCTCATGCGCGGTGGCATTGGTGATCTGGCCGAAATACATGCCCGCTCCCAGAAACAGGGCCACACGCTCTGTCCGGGTCAGCCAGTCGCCCGCGAATGCCGCCAGTGCCACGGCCAGCAGTGCGAAATGCAGCCCGATCAGCAGGACCAGCCCGGCATCGGCGGCGGGAAAGTGCGCCTGCGCATCGGCATCGGGAAAGGCGCGCGACAGGGCCACATCGACCGCCGGCGCGGCCACGGCCGCCCAGATCAACCCGGCCCAAAGCGGCCAGCCACCGATCAGCGCCCCGGCGACCAGCAGAAGGCCGGGCAGCGCGCCAAAGACCACAAAGGCGGTTACGGGCGGCGTCTGTGAAAAGGTCCGGGTCATCCTGTCTGCATCCCTCCGGTCTGGCGCGATGATAGGCGCGGCTTGCGGCAGGTGCCAGCCGGGCTTTCCCTTCAGCCCTTCGACGATTAGGTTGCGGCCAAGGATATTGAGGCAACGGGGCGTGACATGTCGTTCTTTTCGAAACTGCGCGATCGGCTGACGCGATCTTCCTCGAAGATCGGGCAGGGGCTGGACCAGATCGTCGGCGAAGCCTCCGAGGACATCGCGCCCGACGTCGTGGCCGAGGTTGCGCCAGAGCCTGCCGCTGCGGTCCAGCCCGAACGCGCAGCTGAACGCCGGCCCGAGCCGGCGCCGCATCCCGGTCCCGACCCGATGCCGCAGCCGCGCCCTCAGCCCGCGCCGCAGCCTCATCCCGACCCGGTTCCGCGCCCACTGCCCGCAGCCGAGGCCGCGCCCGTGCCCGCGCCTAAGGCCGAGCCCGCCGCCGGTGCCAGGCCCGGCCTGATGGGGCGCATCTTCGGCCGCGATCCGGCTACGGCCGAGCCGCGCCGGGCGCTGGATGACGAGATGCTGGAACAGCTTGAGGATATGCTGATCCAGGCTGATATGGGCGTGGAAACCGCCCTGCGCGTCACCGCCAATATCGCCGAGGGGCGCATTGGCCGCCGCGTCTCGGCCACCGAGTTAAAGGAACTGCTGGCCACCGAGATCGCCCGGATCATGCAGCCGGTGGCGCGTCCGCTGCCGATCTATCCCAAGAAGCCTCAGGTCGTTCTGGTCGTGGGGGTCAACGGCTCGGGCAAGACCACGACCATCGGCAAGCTGGCCAGCCAGTTCAAGGCGGCGGGCAAGAATGTTGTGATCGCGGCGGGCGATACCTTCCGCGCGGCGGCGGTCGAACAGTTGCAGGTCTGGGGCAATCGCGCCGGTGTGCCGGTCATGACCGCGCCCGAGGGAAGCGACCCCGCCAGCCTTGCCTTTGACGCCATGACGCGGGCAGAGGCCGAGGGCGCGGATCTGTTGATGATCGACACCGCCGGGCGGTTGCAGAACCGCGCCGACCTGATGGAGGAACTGGCCAAGATCGTCCGCGTCATCCGCAAGAAGGATGCAACTGCGCCGCATAATACGCTGTTGGTTCTGGACGCGACGACCGGGCAGAATGCCCTGTCGCAGGTCGAGACTTTTCAGAAGCTGGCAGATGTGTCGGGCCTGGTGATGACCAAGCTGGATGGCACGGCGCGAGGTGGTGTTCTGGTGGCGCTGGCCGACCGCTTTGGTCTGCCGATCCATGCCATTGGTGTGGGCGAACAGATCGACGATCTTGATGCCTTTGATCCGCAGGAATTTGCCCGCGCATTGGTGGGTTTGTAACGGCGGGGTCACACAACTCACGCGGAAGTGAGCCGCCGCAGGCCTTGCGGCTTTTGGGCAAGCGGGCGTCAGCGGCTATAGTCGGGGCCTGCCAGAGGGAAGCCCATGCTGCCACGATCCGCCCTGGCATTGGCCCTGATCGCCTTTCCTGTCATGCAGGTGCCGGCCGATGCGCAAGTCCGTCGATACAGCCATTGTATCGCCATCGCCGATGCCGCGCCGGGGATCGAATATCTGCAACAGGCCGCCTGGACCGACCCGGTTGCGGAAGGCACGGCCCGGATCAGCTATGTCGGGCATTCGATGTTTCTGATCCAAAGCGAGGGCGGCGTAGATATCGTCACCGATTTCAACGGCTATCTTGGGCCGTCGGATTTTCTGCCCGATGCGGTCACGATGAACCGTGCACATTCAAGCCACTGGACCGATAATCTTGAGGGAATCGCGCATGTGTTTCGCGGCTGGTCGGACCAGTTCGGCATTGGCATCGACCATCACACCGAACTGGGCGATGTGCTGATCCGCAATGTCACCAGCGACATCCGCAGCTTTGGCACGGTCGAGGAAAACGGCAATTCGATCTTCGTTTTCGAGATGGCCAACCTGTGCATCGCGCATCTGGGCCATCTGCATCAGGAACCAAGCGATGCGCAATATGCGGCTTTGGGCCGTGTCGACGTGCTGATGGTGCCGGTGGATGGCATCTATACCATGGCGCAGGATACGATGATGCGGGTGGTCCAGCGGCTGCAAAGCTCGCTGGTGATTCCGATGCATTGGTTCAACCCGTCGCGGCTGGAACATTTCCTTGCCGGCATGTCGGGCCAGTTCGTCGTCGAATATGCCTCTGGCAGCGAGGTCACCGTGTCGCTGTCGACGCTGCCGCCGCAGCCAACCATTCTGGTGCTGCAACCCGCGCCGCTGATGCGGTAAGCCAGCCTAGTGCGCTTGCCGGTCGGGATGGGCGGCGGCGAAGGCGGGGATCCGTTCCAGACTTTGCGCCACGCGGCGAATCTTGGGCATGGCGGTCAGGTCGATACCCCAACGGTCGGCGTTATACAGCTGTGGCATCAGGCAGATATCGGCCAGCGTCACTGTATCGCCCCAGCAATGATCGCCACCGGCCAGCATTGCCTCGACTGCGGCAAGGCCGGGGGCGATGAAATGGCGCATCCAGTCCTGCATCGTGATCGCGCCGTTCGATGCGGCGACGGCATGGCGGGCCGTGCCCAGATTGCAGATCGGGTGAATGTCCACGGCGACCGCATGGGCGATGGCGCGGATATGGGCGCGATCGGCCGCCGCGCCGGGCAGCAGGTTCAGCCCGCGCGTTTCGTCCAGATAGTCGATGATCGCCAGCGATTGCGTCAGCCGCAGGCCGTCGATTTCGATCACCGGCACCAGACCTTGCGGATTGCGGCGCAAATGCGCGTCCGAGCGCTGTTGCCCGGCCACCAGATCGACCGGCTGGCTGTGCCAGTCCAAGCCCGCCAGCCCCAGGGCGATGCGCACGCGATAGCTGGCCGATGACCGCCAGTAATCATAAAGGGCGATCACGGCTTTTCCTCCATCAGCCGGTCCAGCGCGGCGTTCAATGCCGCCATGTGACCCGCCAGCCTGGCCTCAAGCTGGTTCTGAAACTCGATCGCCAGTGGCAGCAATTCCGCCATCAGTGCCCGGCCCTGATCGGTCAGCGAAAGGCTGACCAACCGGCGGTCGGCCTCGTTTTCGGTCTTTTCGATCAGCCCGGCTTCGGCCAGCCTCGTGGCGGCGCGGCTGGCCTTGGATTTCTCAAGGCTGACCATCTGGCCCAGTTCGCGCACCGAAACCTCGCCCGAATCCATCAGGTGCACCAGCACCCGCCATTCGGCGACCGAGATGCCAAAGCGGTTGCGATACAGCCCGGCCAGCCCGGCGCTGACATGCTGCGCGGCCACGGCCAGCCGATAGGGAAGAAACCCCGACAGATCGAAATCCGGTAATTTGCCTGACATGTCGCCTCTGCCCTGCCGATGCTGCCCCGCCAGAATCCGCCAAATTCATCTCATCTGCAATGAATTTCTTGACTTCGTTGCAGATGCAACGAATAATCCCGACGAGATGCAACATTCCGCCTGGCCGGGAAGGGAGAGATCAGATGACCAAGCACGAGCTGCCGCAGGGGATGATCCGGGCGTCCGGCACGCAGGGCACGCATGAGGGTTACATGCCCGGTTTCGGCAATGATTTTGAAACCGAGGCGCTGCCCGGCGCGCTGCCACAGGGGATGAACAGCCCGCAGCGGGTGAATTACGGGCTTTATGGCGAGCAGCTTTCGGGCACGGCCTTCACCGCGCCCAGCCATCAGAACGAACGGACCTGGTGTTATCGCATCCGCCCCTCGGTCAAACATTCGGGGCGCTATCTGCCGGTCGATCTGCCCTATTGGAAGACTGCGCCGCATATCCCGCAGGGCGTGACCTCGCTTGGGCAATACCGGTGGGACCCGGTGCCCCATACCGATCAGGCGCTGACCTGGCTGACGGGGATGCGCACCATGACCACGGCGGGGGATGTGAACATCCAGGTCGGCATGGCCAGCCATATCTATCTGGTCACGCAATCCATGCAGGACGCCTATTTCTATTCGGCCGACAGCGAATTGCTGGTGGTGCCGCAGGAAGGGCGGTTGCGTTTCTGCACCGAACTGGGCGTCATCGACCTTGAGCCGCAGGAAATCGCCGTGATCCCGCGCGGTCTGGTCTATCGCGTCGAGGTGCTGGAAGGGCCGTGCCGTGGCTTCGTCTGCGAGAATTACGGCCAGAAATTCGAACTGCCCGGCCGTGGCCCCATCGGCGCGAATTGCATGGCCAACCGCCGCGATTTCAAGACACCGGTGGCCGCGTTCGAGGATCGTGAGGTGCCCTCGACCCTGACGATCAAGTGGTGCGGCCAGTTCCACGAATGCCAGATCGGTCATTCGCCGCTGGACGTGGTGGCCTGGCACGGGAATTACGCGCCGGTGAAATACGACCTGAAAACCTATTGTCCGATCGGCGCGATCCTGTTCGATCATCCCGATCCCTCGATCTTCACCGTGCTGACCGCGCCTTCGGGGGTCGAGGGGACCGCGAATATCGACTTCGTGCTGTTCCGCGAACGCTGGATGGTGATGGAAAACACCTTCCGGCCGCCCTGGTACCACAAGAACGTCATGTCGGAACTGATGGGCAATATCTATGGCCAGTATGACGCCAAGCCGCAGGGCTTTGTCCCCGGCGGCATGAGCCTGCACAACATGATGCTGCCCCATGGCCCGGATCGCGAGGCGTTCGAAAAGGCCTCGACGGTGGATCTGAAACCCGAGAAGCTGGACAACACCATGTCCTTCATGTTCGAGACCCGTTTTCCCCAGCATCTGACCGAGTTTGCCGGTCGCGAGGCGCCGTTGCAGGATGATTACGTCACCTGCTGGGACGGGATCGAGAAGAAGTTCGATGGCACGTCCGGTTTGAAGTAAGCAAAGCCGGGGGCTGTCTGCCCCCGGACCCCCGAGGATATTTTCGTGAAGAAGAAAGGGGACGGTATGTCCTTGATCCGGTCATGGGTGGACAGCGCCAATCGCGCAGACACCGACTTTCCGCTGAACAATCTGCCTTACGGGGTTTTCGACGACGGGCAGGGCGCGCGCATGGGCGTGGCCATCGGCGATTTCGTCCTGGATCTGGGGCGCGTGGATCACGGGCTGGATCCGGTGCTGCTGGCGGACCCTGCCTGGAACGACGTCATGGCGGCGGGGCCCTCGGTCTGGGCGGGGCTGCGGGCGAGGCTGACCGAGCTTTTGTCGGATGAGGGCCATCGCCCGGCGGTGGGGCCGCATTTGCTGCCGTTGGCGTCTGTGCGGATGCTGATGCCGTTCCGGGTCACGGAATATACCGATTTCTATGCCGGCAAGAACCATGCCGTGAATGTCGGCACCATGTTCCGGGGCGCCGAGAATGCGCTGCCGCCGAACTGGCTGTCGATCCCCATCGGCTATAACGGGCGGGCCTCCTCGGTCGTGGTCTCGGGCACGGATGTGGTGCGGCCCTGGGGGCAGGTGAAGGCGCCGGACGAGGCGCAGCCGCGTTTCGCGCCCTCGGCCCGGTTCGATCTGGAGCTGGAGATGGGGGCGATCATCGGGCAGCCCTCGGACGGGATGGTTTCGGTGGCCGAGGCCGATCAGATGATCTTTGGCTATGTGCTGCTGAATGACTGGTCGGCGCGGGACATTCAGGCTTGGGAATATCAGCCGCTTGGCCCGTTTCAGGCAAAGGCGACGGCCACCACCATCAGTCCCTGGATCGTGACCCGCGCCGCGTTGGAGCCGTTCCGCGTATCCACCCCCGAACGCGAACGCCCACTGCTGCCTTACCTGCGCGAGCCGGGGCCGATGCTGTATGACATTGCGCTGGAGGTGGGCTTGGCCCCCGAAGGCAAGCCCGAAACGGTGATCGCGCGGACGAATTACGACCAGATGTATTACTCGGCCGCGCAGCAACTGGCCCATCACACGACCAGCGGCTGCGCGATGCGGGTGGGTGATCTGCTGGGGTCGGGCACGATTTCGGGGCCGACGAAAGACAGCCGGGGTTCGTTGCTGGAACTGAGCTGGGGCGGGAAAGAGCCCCTGACGCTGGCCACGGGCGAAAGCCGCAGCTTTCTTGAGGATGGCGACAGGCTGATCCTGCGCGGTGCGGCCCAGGGCGATGGCTATCGCATCGGGTTCGGGGAATGCGCGGGCGTGTTGCGCCCGGCGCGCAGGCTGCCCGATTGGGCCCAGGAATAGGGGCGGGCGCTGATCTTCGCCGCCGGATGGTGATCCGGCGGTTTGATCCTTGTGGTGCGGCTCAGGCGGTCGCTGCCTGGCCACGGCGCCAGCGGGGAAACGGATCGGGCAGGCCGGTCCAGCGGTCGGGGTCGGCCTCGTCACCGATCAGGCAGGCGTCCAGACGGTGACGAATGCTGTCCTCGTCCATGTCGCAGCCGATGAAGACGATTTCCTGCCGCCTGTCGCCCCATGGCTCGGCCCAGTTCTGGGCGATATGGGCCCTGGCCTGTTCATCGCCGGGCCAGCGGTCGCGCGGAACCGTCGCCCACCATTGCCCAAGCGGCCGCACATCGGCCAGTGCCCCGGCCAGCGAAAACTCGGCCACCCAATCGGGCTGCGTGGCGATCCAGAAATGGCCCTTTGCGCGGATCACGCCACGCAGCGGCGAGGTCAGCAGCTGGTGGATCTTGCGCGGCTCGAACGGGCGGCGGGCGCGGTAGGTGAATGAGCTGACGCCGTATTCCTCGGTCTCGGGGGTGTGGTCGGCAAAGCCGTACAGTTCCTTGACCCACATCGGATGATCATGCGCGCGGTCAAAGTCGAACAATCCCGTATCCAGGATCGCATGTGGCGGGACCCGGCCGTGATCGGCCTCGATGATGCGGGCATCGGCATTCAGGCTGCGAATGATGCGGCGCGCGGCATCCGCCTGTTCCGCACCGGCGCTGGTGACCTTGTTCAGGACCACCACATCGGCAAATTCGATCTGTTCGGTCAGCAGCTGGACGAGGTGGCGCGCATCACCCGGCCCGGCGACCTCGCCCCGGTCGGCCAATGCGTCATGGCTGGCGAAATCCCGCGGCAGGTTGACCGCATCGACCACCGTGACCATCGTATCCAGCCGCGCCAGATCCGACAGGCTGGCCCCCGTCTGATCGGCAAATTCAAAGGTCGTGGCGACCGGCAGCGGCTCGGATATGCCCGAGGATTCGATCAGCAGATAGTCAAAGCGCCCGGCCTCGGCCAGCCGGCGCACCTCGGTCAGCAGATCCTTGCGCAAGGTGCAGCAGATGCAGCCGTTCGACATCTCGACCAGCGCCTCTTCGGTTCGTGACATGCCGCCATCGGCGCGGATCAGGTCGGCGTCGATATTCACCTCGGACATGTCGTTGACGATGACCGCCACGCGCAGGCCGGCGCGATTGTTCAGGATATGGTTCAGCAATGTCGTCTTGCCCGCCCCAAGAAAGCCGGAAAGAACGGTGACGGGCAGGCGGTCGGGGCGGGTCATGGGATGGTCCTGTGAAGCGATTGGACAAGAATCGTTATATTATAACATAATGTTAGTCAATCGAACCCGAGACCGTTTGCCACCCGTCAGCCGGCTGACGACCCATTGACGGGCCGCGCGGCTTGCGCCATGCCGCATCCATGCTGCGTATCGACGACATATCCTATTCCATTCAGGGCCGGCCCCTGTTCGAACATGCCACAGCGACCATCCCCGAGGGGCATAAGGTCGGCTTGGTCGGACCCAATGGCGCGGGCAAGACCACGCTGTTCCGGCTGATCCGGGGCGAGCTGTCGCTGGATGGCGGCGCCATCACCTTGCCGCCGCGCGCCCGTATCGGCGGCGTGGCGCAAGAGGCGCCAGGAACGGAAATCTCGGTTCTGGAAACGGTTCTGGCCGAGGATCGCGAGCGTGCCGCCCTGCTGGCCGAGGCCGAAACCGCCACCGACCCCCATCGCATCGCCGAGATTCAGACCCGGCTGGCCGATATCGACGCCTGGTCGGCCGAGGCGCGTGCGGCCTCGATCCTTGACGGGCTGGGGTTCTCGACTGCGGATCAGTCGCGCCCGACCCGCGATTTTTCCGGCGGTTGGCGGATGCGGATCGCACTGGCCGGCGTGCTGTTTTCGCAGCCCGACCTGTTGCTGCTGGACGAACCGACCAACTATCTGGATCTGGAAGGGGCGCTTTGGCTGGAAAGCTATCTGGCGCGCTATCCCTATACGGTCATCATCATCAGCCATGATCGCGACCTGCTGAACCGTGCGGTGGGCCATATCCTGCATCTCGAAGACCGCCGGCTGACGTTGTATACCGGCGGCTATGACGGCTTTGCCAAGCTGCGTGCCGAACGCCGTGCCCTGCGAGCCGCAGAGGCGCGCAAACAGGCAGACCGCCGCGCCCATATGCAAAGTTTCGTCGACCGGTTCCGCGCCAAGGCCAGCAAGGCGCGGCAGGCCCAGTCCCGCATCAAGATGCTGGAACGGATGACCCCGATCACCGCGCCCGAGGAAGCCAAGTTCCACCGCTTCGGCTTTCCCCAGCCCGAGGAACTGTCGCCCCCCATCGTCGCGCTGGAAGGGGTCTGTGTCGGCTATGACGGTCGGGCCGTGCTGCGGCGGCTTAGCCTGCGGATTGATCAGGACGACCGGATCGCCCTTCTGGGCCGAAACGGGCAGGGCAAGTCGACCCTGTCGAAGTTGCTGGCCGAACGCCTGCCCGCGATGGAGGGCAAGGTGACCCGCGCCGGAAAGCTGCGCGTTGGCTATTTCGCGCAGCATCAGGTGGACGAGCTTTATCTGGACGAAACCCCGCTGGATCACATCCGCCGGCTGCGGCCCGACGAGGCGCCGCCGAAGCTGCGCGCGCGGCTGGCCGGTTTCGGCCTGATGGAGGCGCAGGCCGAAACCAGGGTCGGGCAATTGTCGGGCGGGCAAAAGGCGCGGCTGTCCCTGCTGATCGCCACCATCGACGCGCCGCATCTTCTGGTGCTGGACGAGCCGACCAACCACCTTGATATCGAAAGCCGCGAGGCCCTGACCGAGGCGCTGAATGACTATACCGGCGCGGTGGTGCTGGTCAGCCATGACATGCATCTGCTGGGGCTGGTCGCCGACCGGCTTTGGCTGGTCAAGGATGGTGCGGTCAGCCCATGGCAGGGCGATCTGGACGATTACCGCGCCTTTCTGCTGCAAGGCGACGCCCCCGCCCGGAAAAGCGAGCGTGATCAGCCCGCTGACCAGCCTGCCGCGAAACCCGCAGCCAAGCGGCCGCCGCGCGACGAATTGCTGGGCCTGCGGGCCGAGGCGCGCCGGGCCGAGGAGCGCGTGTCCAAGCTGACCGAAATGCTGGCACGTCTGGACGAGAAGCTGGCCGACCCTGCCATCTATCAAAATCCGGCCGAGGCCGAGAAATGGGGCCGCAAACGCGCCGAGGCCGTTGCCGCGATGTCACGGGCCGAAGATATCTGGATGAATGCACTGGAAAATCTGGAGCTGGCCGAAAGCGGTTGATATGGGCTGATCCAGTCGCCTGAACGCTTGCGAATCTGCAACCAGAAGGCGAAAATACCCTACCTGCGCCCGAGGTCCTGACATGAAAAACCTGATCGCCGCCGCCCTTCTGGTTGCCGCCCCGATGGCTGCACCTGTTGCTGCTTATGCGCAGGATCGGGTGTTTTCGATTGATGCGGGGCTTGGGGTTTCGGTTTCGCCGACCTATCCGGGCTCGGACGAGGTCGAGGCCGGCCCCTGGCTGCTGTGGCGCAATGCCGTCTTTAACGCGACCGGGGAAAAAGGCGTGCCGGGCGACGGGTTCTCGATCTCGCCGTCTTTCGGGCTGGTCGGTGAACGCAACGAGGACGATGACGATGCGCTGGCGGGTCTGAACCAGATCGACCGGGCCTATGAACTGGGCGGTCGTGCCAGCTATCGCTCGGGTCCGGTGACCGGATATCTCAGCCTGCGCAAGGGCTTTGGTGGCCATCACGGCATTACCGGCGAGGCCGGGGTGAAATATCGCACCGATGCCAGCGATCGGCTGAGCCTGTGGTCAGGGCTGGAACTGGGCTATGGCAATGGCGAATACAACCAGACCTATTTCGGTGTGACTGCGGCCGAATCGGCGGCCAGCGGCTATGCTGCCTATGATCTGGGTGGCGGGATCAACAAGGTCTCGGCCAAGCTTGAAGCGCGCTATTCGCTGTCTGACAACACCGCCCTGCTGGGCGAGGTCGAATATGGCCGCATCGTGGGTGATGCCGCCGACAGCCCGATCGTGCAGGACCGCGATCAGCCCGCAGTCCGTCTTGGCATTGTTCGGAATTTCAGCTTCGGTTTCTGACGGTTAAGGGGCCGATCTCGGATAGGCTTCAGGGTCGGCGGCAGCCGTTGCGCCTTAGGCGCCGCCGCGCAGCAGCCGGCGTCGTGCGGGCGGGATGGCGCTGATCTCCAGCCCGGTAAAGACATGCAGCGTGTTCAGCTGCCGGTCCACCACAGCGTGATCGCTGACCCATCCCCCCATTGCCAGATAGCTGCGCAGCAGGGGCGGCATCGCCGCCATGGCCTTGCGCGGATCGGGTCGGCGCAGTCGTAGCGCACGGGCAAAGCGGAACACCTGTGGCGCCTTGACCCGAGGCAACCAGCGTTTCGGGGCCAGATGTCGTTCGCGCAGCATGGCGAAGGCATCGGCATAGCTGTCAGGCTCGGTCCCGACAAAGCTGGAACAGCCGAACAGCAGGCCCACGCCCTCGGTTTCGACATAGTCGGTCAGCCGGGCCCAGGCCAACCGCAGAATATCGGGATCGCGCCAATCGGGATGAATGCAGAACCGGCCCAGTTCCACCAGCTTGCCATCGTAATGGGCCAGCGAGGACAGGTTGTAATATTGGGCCGAATAGCTGCGGGCGATCTCGGCCCCGCCTGACAGGGGCAGGATGCGATAGCAGCAGACCAGCGCGCCGCTGCTGGCCTCTTCGATCAGGACGTGGCGGCAGATCGCGTCATGGGCGTCGTGATCCAGTTCGCCTGACTCGTCCGCCTCGCCGGCCTGGCGGCTGCGGGCCAGAAAACACAGCCAGCGCAGATGCTGCGCGGCGTGCAGATCGGCCTCGGATTCGGCGAATCGGGTTATGTATCGGCCCTGATGCATCATCAGACTGTTCCAGCCCTTTACGCTTTGATGCAAGCTTACCTCGGTGCTGTGACGGAAACGCGAAACCGACCATCAAGGTTCACTTCTGGTTGAGGATTCGCATATCCAGTGCAGGGACGCGACAGGTCGCGGTGCTGCGGTGGCGGGCCCTAGGTCGATTGCAGCCCGGTTTCGGGTGGTTGGTCCAACGGGATGTTCAGATCGTCGCCCAGCACGCCCTCGACATAGATGCGGCGAATCAGGATCATCGCGACCATCAAAAGCGGCGTGGCCAGCACCACGCCGGCAAAGCCGAACAGCGTGCCAAAGGCGATGATCGCCAGCACGGTCAGCACCGGCGGCGTGTCGGTGGCGAATTTCTGGATCATCGGCAGCAGGATATTGCCCTCGACCTGCTGGATCACGATGAACAGGATCGCGACATAGACCGCCATGTCGAACCCCTGCGTCAGCGCGAACATGACCGCCGGAATCCCCGACAGGAACGGGCCGATATAGGGGATGATATTGGTCACCCCCGCAATCAGCCCCAGAACCATCGCCAGCGGCATGCCAAGCGCCCACAGCCCCAGCCCGGTGATGATCGCCACCGCGATCATGTCCAGCGCCTGACCCGCCATCCAACGCCCAAGCGCGACGTCCATTTCGTTCATGATCCGCGCGGCGGCCGGGCGATGGCGGATCGGCACCAGCCGCAAGGTGCCACGGCTATAGGTCGACGCATCCAGCGCAAGAAACAGCGCCATGGTGATCAGCAGCACCAGATTGGCCAGCCCGCCGAAAACCGATGTGATCGTGCCGGTCAGAACGCCGAAGATCGCCGGCAACTGCTGCGCCGCGCGGCTGGCCTGTTCAGCCGTGGGGCCGTTCGGGCGGACCTCGATCTGGCGTTCGATGAACTGCCCGGCGGCACTGTTGTTCAGCCAGTCGGTCACCTGCTGCCAGGCGCCGGGAAGGCCGTTGAGCAGTTGGTTGAACTGGGCCGAGATCGCGGGGCCGACCGTCGCGGCGACCAGCATCACCGCCAATGCGGCGATCAGCGCCGTCAGCAGGATGCCGATGCGCGGCCCGGTGCCGATCAGCCGGGTCAGCAGCCGAGCCCCGCCGCGCAATGCGATGGCGATCAGGATCGCGGCGAAGGCCATCAGCAGAAGGCCGGACCAGATCCATATGGCCCCCACCAGCGCGATCAGCGCAAAGACGGTCAGGATCGTCGCCAGCGGCACTTGCGGTCGATCCGTGGGCGGCAAGGAAGGCGTGTCGGTCATGGCGGCTTTCCACAAATCGCAAGATGGCATCGGCCATATCAGCCATATCACGGTTTTTTGGCGCATGTCAGGCCAGTTGCGCTGTGCCCTGCACCGGCCCGGCTTGCCCGTCCGCCCGAAGCCTGCTAACCGAACGCGGATTTTTCACGGGTGACGCGCATGGCGGCCCATATGACAGGACGAAAAGACATGGCGATCGAACGCACGCTTTCCATCATCAAACCCGATGCTACCCGCCGCAACCTGACCGGCAAGATCAATGCCAAGTTCGAGGATGCCGGCCTGCGCATCGTCGCGCAAAAGCGCATCCACCTGTCGCCCGCCCAGGCCGGCCAGTTCTATGCCGTCCACGCCGAGCGCCCCTTCTATGGCGAGCTGGTCGAGTTCATGGCATCCGAGCCGGTCGTCGTGCAGGTCCTGGAAGGCGAAGATGCCATTGCCAAGAACCGCGAAGTGATGGGCGCCACCAACCCGGCCAATGCCGATGCCGGCACCATCCGCAAGGAATTCGCCCTGTCGGTCGGTGAAAACTCGGTCCACGGTTCGGACGCGCCGGAAACCGCCAAGGAAGAGATCGCCTTCTTCTTCAGCGGCCTGGAACTGGTCGGCTGATCCGTTCCACCAAGCTGTAAAAAAGGGGCCTTCGCGGCCCCTTTTTTCATGCGGTGCGGTGATGCCGGGCGGCGCTATAGCCCCAATTGTGCGATGAACGCAGCGACCTCGGCCTGTGGCGCGGTGCAGCTGGCAAACAGGGTGGCCTGCGATTGCAGGATCGGCGCGCCGGACAGCACCTTCAGGTGGTTGGCGCGCAGGGTTTCGCCCGAACTGGTGATGTCGGCGATGGCCTCGGCGGTCAGGTTGGCCACGGTGCCCTCGGTCGCGCCCTGGCTGTCGACCAGCTGGTAATCGGCAACCTCATGGGCGGACAGCCAGGCCCGCACCAGCCGGTGATATTTCGTGGCGATGCGCAGCCGGAAGCCGTGGGCGGCGCGGAAATCGCGGGCGATGGCGGCGAAATCGTCCAAGCCCTCGCAATCGCGCCACCCCGCTGGCACGGCAAGGATCAGGTCGGCATGGCCGAAACCCATCGGCGCGATCTCTGTCACGATCGACCGCCAGCCCGCCAGCTTTTCGCGCACCAGGTCGGTGCCGGTGACGCCCAGATCAATCCGGCCCGCGCCCAACTCGCGCGGGATCTCGCCCGCCGACAACAGCACCAGCGTCAGGTTGTCTGCGCCCTCGACCCGACCGGCATATTCACGGTCGGATCCGCTGCGCGACAGTCGCACGCCGCGATCCGCGAACCAGTCAAAGGTCTGTTCCATCAACCGCCCCTTCGAGGGCACCGCCAGTTTCAGCATCATGCGGACTCCAACTCGGCGATCAGGCCGGGGCGGATGATGCCGCCAATCGCCGGGATGGCGCGGCCCGCACCCAGCATCGCCGTCATCGCGTCATAGCGCCCGCCCGAGGCGATGGGCGGCCAGTCGGCGTGATCGCGGGCAAGGAAGCTGAAGGTGAAGCCGTCGTAATATTCCATCGTATGCCGACCGTGGCTGGCCTCGAAGATCAGGGCGCGCGGGTCAATACCGCGCGCGGCGATGGCGGCGATCCGGGCCGAAAGGCGATCCACGGCCGGGCCGATGGCGGGCATTTCGGCGGCGAGGCCGCGCAGATCGGCAATGGCATCGGGGGCAGCCGCGCGGATGGCGAACAGCCGCGTCAGCCGGTCAGCCCATTCGCCCGGCAGGGGTGCTGCATCGGCGTCCGAGGCCAGACGGTCCAGCCGGGCCTGCATCTCGGCCTCGCTGCGCAGCCCGGTAAAGGGGGCGTCGGTGGGCGCAAAATGGCGGGCGATGGCGGGGGCCGAGAACCGCGCCAGCAGCGCGGCAAAGCGGCGGGGGCGCCAGATATGGTGCAGCAGCGCGTCGCGGCGCGGGGCGGGCAGGGGCAGGGCGCGGACGGCCTCCATCAGCAGGCTCATGTCGCCGATGACGGCTTGCGTGCCATAGGGGGCCAGCAGGTTGTGAAACAGCGCAAAGACCTCGGCATCGGCGTCCGCGTCGCGGCTGAACAGCTCGAACCCGGCTTGCAGATATTCATTGTCGCGCGGGTGTTCGGGGCGGGTCTCGCCGGGGTCCTGCTTGCGGAAAACCTCGCCCAGATAGCAATAGCGCGCGGGCTCGGCCCCGCCTTTCATATGCATCTGCACCACCGGCACGGTGAAGTCCGGGCGCAGCGCGACCTCGCCCCGCAGCGGATCGTCGGTCAGATAGGCGCGGGCGCGGATATCCTCGCCGTAAAGGTCCAAGAGCGTGTCGGCCGGCAGCAGGATATCGGGCGCGACCTCGACCGCGCCGGCGGCGCGAAAGGCCGTCAGCATCCGCTGGCCGATGGCCTGCTTGTCGCGCTTGGGGATCATCCGAGGATACGCCGCACTTCCGCGACCAGATCAGCGCGGGGCACCTCGGTCTGGGCGGGCTGGGATTTCCATTCCTCATGGCTGGCCTCGGCTGCGATTTTCGCGCCAAGGATCAGGTCCTTGACCTGCACCACGCCGCGCGCGGCCTCGTCGGCGCCCTGGATGATGGCCACGGGAGATTGGCGTTTATCGGCGTATTTCAACTGGTTGCCGAAATTCTTGGGGTTGCCCAGATAGACCTCGGCGCGAATGCCGGCGGCGCGCAGATCGGCGGCCATCGCCTGATAATCGGCCATGCGGTCGCGGTCCATCACGGTCACGACGACCGGGCCGGTGGCCTCGGCCCCCGCCAGCCCCTTGGCGCGGAGCGCGGCAAGCAGGCGGTCGACGCCGATGGAAACGCCGGTCGCCGGGACCTTCTGGCCGGTGAAACGCTCGACCAGACCGTCATAGCGGCCACCGCCCGCGACGGACCCGAATTGGCGCTTGCGGCCCTTTTCATCGAGGATTTCAAAGGTCAGCTCGGCCTCGAAAACCGGGCCGGTGTAATAGCCGAGGCCGCGCACGATCGAGGGGTCGATCACCGCGCGATCCGCGCCCACGCCCATCGCATCCAGCATGGCGGCGATCTGGGCCAGTTCCTCGATACCCTCGGCACCGATGACCGACGCGCCAACCGCCGCGCCAAGATTGGCCAGCGTGGCGGCGTTGTCGGCACCCTTGGAGGTCAGGAAGGCCAGAACCGGGGCGGCTTGCGCAGGGGTCAGCCCGACCCCTTCGATTTCCGCGCCGCTGTCATCCTTGCGGCCCGTGGTCAGCAGGGCCAGCACGCCAGCCTCGCCCACCTTGTCGAACTTGTCGATCTGGCGCAGGACGTCATCGGCTTGGGTCGCGTGGACCTCTGCGGCCTCCAAGACGCCGTTCAGCACCTTGCGATTGTTGATCCGCACGATGTAGTCGCCGCGCGCGATACCCACGGATTCCAGCGCATCGGCCAGCATGGCGCAGATTTCGGCATCGGCGGCAACGGATGCGCTGCCCACCGTATCGGCATCGCATTGATAAAACTGCCGGAATCGCCCCGGACCGGGCTTTTCATTGCGCCAGACCGGACCCATCGCATAGCGGCGATAGGGGATCGGCAGGTCGTTGCGAAACTGCGCCGCCACCCGCGCCAAAGGCGCCGTCAGGTCATAGCGCAGCGCCATCCAGTCGCCCGAGCCGCCGCCGGGCACGTCAGCCTCTTGCCAGGCAAAGACGCCGGCATTGGGGCGGTCCACGTCGGGCAGGAATTTCCCCAAGGCCTCGACCGTCTCGACCGCGCTGGTTTCCAAGGGGTCGAAGCCGTGGCGGTGATAAACCTCGGCGATGCGATCCAGCATCACCTTGCGTTCGGTCACGTCTGCGCCGAAATAGTCACGAAAGCCCTTGGGCGTTTCCGCCTTCGGACGGGGCTGTTTCTTTTGATCTTTTGCCATGTCGGTCGCCTTTGGCCGGTCCGTGGCTGCTTTACCGGAGGGGACCGGCATGGACAAGCGCAGCGAGGCACTGGAAGAGGCGATTGCCCATCTGACCCGCGTGGTGGACGACTTGTCCGAGGTCGTGGCCCGGCAGGATACCGAGATTGCCCTGCTGACCCGTCGGGTCGAGGCGCTGCTGCGCGCGGCGGCGGAACGCGAGATGGATGCCGGCGGCACCATCCCGCTTGCCGATCAGCGCCCGCCCCACTGGTAAGGGGGCGCAGCGGCAGGCGGGCGTGGTCTATTCCGCCGCGTGGGCGGTTTCGCTGCCCTGTTTCATCTGGAAGCCGCGTTCCAGCTGGTCGAAGGGCGCGACCGGATAGTCGCCCGAGAAACAGGCATCGCAATATTGCGGGCAGGATTTGTTGCGGCCCTTGGCCTCGCCCACGGCGCGATAAAGCCCATCCAGCGACACGAAGGCCAGCGAATCGACGCCGATCCATTCCCGCATTTCCTCGGTCGTCATCTGGGCTGCCAGCAACTTGCCGCGATCCGGCGTATCGACGCCATAGAAGCAGGGCCAGGCGGTCGGGGGCGAGGCGATGCGGAAATGCACCTCGGCCGCACCCGCATCAAGGATCATGTCCTTGATCTTGCGGCTGGTGGTGCCGCGCACGACGCTGTCATCGACCAGCACCACCCGCTTGCCTGCGATCAGGCTGCGGTTCACGTTCAGCTTCAGCCGGACGCCCATATTGCGGATCTGTTCCGTCGGTTCGATGAAGGTGCGACCCATATACTGATTGCGGATGATCCCCATGCCATAGGGGATGCCCGATTCCTGTGCATAGCCGATGGCCGCAGGCGTGCCCGAATCGGGGACGGGGCAGACCAGATCAGCCTCGATCGGGGCCTCGCGTGCCAGTTCCACGCCAATCTGGCGGCGGGTTTCATAGACCGAACGGCCGCCGATGATCGAATCCGGGCGCGAGAAATAGACATGCTCGAAGATGCAGAACCGTCCGGTCGAAGGCCCAAAGGGGCGGCTGGATTCGACCTGGCCCTTAGAGATGACGACCATCTCGCCCGGCTCGATTTCGCGGATGAACTGGGCGCCGATAATGTCCAGCGCGCAGGTTTCCGAAGCCAGCGCAAAACCGTCATCGCCGATCTTGCCCAGCACCAGCGGGCGCACGCCCAAAGGATCGCGCACGCCGATCAGCTTGGTGCGGGTCATGGCGATGACGCTGAACGCGCCCTCGACCCGGCGCAATGCGTCCTTCATCCGCTCGGGGATGTTGCGCTGGATCGAGCGCGCCATCAGGTGAATGATGCATTCGCTGTCGGACGAGGACTGGAAGATGCTGCCGCGCTCGATCAATTCGCGGCGCAGCGCGGCGGCATTGGTGATGTTGCCGTTATGGGCGATGGCACAGCCGCCCATCGAAAACTCGCCAAAGAAGGGCTGCACATCGCGGATCGCGGTGTTGGCCTTGGACCCGGCGGTGGAATAGCGGACATGGCCGATGGCCAGCGGGCCGGGCAGGGTGGCCATCACATCGGCCTTGGTGAAATTGTCGCGGACATAGCCAAAGCGGTGGGCGCTGTTGAAGCCCTGTTCCGCATCATGGGCGACGATGCCGCCGGCCTCTTGCCCGCGATGCTGAAGGGCGTGCAGGCCCAGGGCGACAAAGCTGGCTGCGTCGGCCACCCCGATCACGCCGAATACGCCGCATTCCTCGTGCAGGCGATCGGAATCGAAGGGATGGGCCAGGAAGGGTTGCATCTGGGTCATCGAAATTCCGGTGCTGCTGGCGGTTTCGATGGCTATGTAGGGGCGCTGCCCCGAAAAGTCACGCCCCCGCGTGGCTGCGGGGGCGTTAATTTGTCATCCGACTGTCAGATTGTGCGAAAGATCAGTTGCTGGCAGGGGGCGTATTGGCCGGATCGACGTGCGCGCCGGTGCCACCGCAGCTGCCGACAAGCTGTTCGTAACGGCTTTCGATCCAGCCGGGCGCGTCTTCGGGCAGGCTGTCGTTCATCTGATCGCCAAGACGCGCAAAGACCTGCGCCGAGCGCGAGTTTTCGACCATCTCGACGCCTTCATTGGTGATCACGCGGTCATAGATGATAAAGGCCACCGCCACCAGCAGCACTCCGCGCGCCACGCCGAACAGAAAGCCCATGCCCTGATCGACCCCGCCAAGCGCCGAGCGCTGCACGACCGAGGAAAACAGGGGCGTGATGATGGAAAACACCACCAGCGCCAGCGCAAAGACCACGGCAAAGCCGGCGATCATGCTGAGTTCGCAATTATCGCCCAGGAAATCGCGCAGATAAGGGATTTGCGCGATCAGCGGGCGCATGGTTCCGGCGAAGAGGAAGGCCAGGATGGCCGCCCCGATCCAGCCCAGAATGGCCAGCGATTCGCGCACGAAGCCGCGCGAATAGGCCAATATGGCCGAGAGGATGATGACCGCGGCGACGACGCCGTCGATGATTGTGAAGCCGTCCATTTACCTGCCCTCGTGCCGGTTTCGCGTTGCTTTTCGCGGGGTTCAGCCGGCACCAAAGACCTCGCCCACAAATCCTGTCAGGTCGGTGATGCCCATGACGGACATGCCGGCCAAACCCTCGACCTTTCGGGCTTCGGGTAAAATCGCCTGTGAAAAACCAAGTTTTTGCGCCTCTTTCAACCTATTTTCGGCCTGAGCGACGGGACGTAGTGCCCCCGACAGGCTGATTTCACCGAACAGGACGCAATCGCCCGGCAATGCGCTGTCTTCACGCGCGCTGAGCAGGGCGCCTGCGATGGCCAGATCGGCGGCGGGTTCATTGACCCGCATGCCGCCGGCAACGTTCAGGAACACATCAAGCCCCGCGAAGGGGATGCCGCAGCGTGATTCCAGCACGGCAAGGATGGTGCTGACCCGGCCGCTGTCCAGGCCCACGACGGTGCGGCGCGGACTGGCAAGGGTAGAGGGCGCGACCAGGGCCTGAATTTCAGTCAGCACGGGGCGGGTGCCTTCGATACCGGCGAACACGGCGCTGCCCGGCGTCGGCTGGCCGCGTTCGGACAGGAACAGCGCCGAGGGGTTGGCGACCTCGGCCAGGCCCGCGCCGGTCATCTCGAACACGCCGATCTCGCCCGCCGGGCCGAAGCGGTTCTTGACGCTGCGCAGGATGCGGAACTGGTGGCCGCGCTCGCCCTCGAAATACAGCACGGTGTCGACCATGTGTTCGACCACGCGCGGGCCGGCGATCTGACCCTCCTTGGTGACATGGCCGACCAGAACGACCGAAACACCCCGGCTTTTGGCGAAGGTGACCAGTTCATGCGCGGCGGCGCGAACCTGTGCCACGCTGCCCGGTGCGGCCTCGACCTGATCGGACCACAGCGTCTGGACCGAATCAATCACAGCAATGTCGGGACGTTCGGCATCCAGCGTGGTCAGGATGTCGCGCAGGTTGGTTTCCGTGCCAAGGCGCACGGGTGCATCCGCCAGCCCAAGGCGCTGTGCGCGCAGGCGGATCTGGGCGCCGGCTTCCTCGCCGCTGATATAGACGGCGTGAAGGCCGCGCCGGGCAAAGGCCGCGGCCCCCTGAAGCAGCAGGGTGGATTTGCCGATGCCCGGATCGCCGCCGACCAGAATGGCGCTGCCGGGCACCAGCCCGCCGCCCAGAACCCGGTCCAGTTCGGCCAGACCGCTTTCGCTGCGTGGCGGGGGCGCCTCGGCGGTGGTCAGGGGTGACAGGGGCACAGCCCGGCCCTTGGCGGCGCCGAGGCCGCGACCAGGTCCCTGGGACAGGGGGGCTTCTTCGACGATGCTGTTCCAGGCGCCGCAAGCCTCGCAGCGGCCCGCCCATTTCTTGTGGGCAGCGCCGCATTCGGTGCAGGTGAAACTGGTGACGGGTTTGGCCATGCCACATCTTGTGGCACCTGACGGCTGCCGCCGCAATATGGGTATTTGGACGAGAAAGAAACGCTCACGCCATTGTCGGCTTGAAATTTCGGGGCGGCGCGGTCAGGGTCGCGGCGATTTCCGGCAAGGATCGTTCATGGCCAGCCCCGCGCCTTTTTCACGATATGAGTTCATGATCGCCTGGCGGTATCTGCGCGCGCGCAGGGCCGAGGGCGGGGTTAGCGTGATGACCTGGATCAGCCTGATCGGCATTGCCCTGGGGGTGATGGCGCTGATCGCGACGCTTGCCGTCCGGGCGGGATTTCGGGCCGAGTTCGTCGATACGATCCTTGGCGCGAATGCCCATAGCACCGTCTATATGGCGCCCACCAGTTTCACCAATGAGCTGACCGGCGAGGTTTATCGGCAGGCAGGGGTGATCGAGGATTATGACGGTGTGGCGGCCACGATCGCGGCGCTGCCCGGTGTGACGCGGGCCAATGCCGTGGTGAAGGGGCAGGTGATGGCCACCGCCGCAGATCGCTCTAACGTGGCCGAGGTCTTTGGCGTGACCGATGCCGCGCTGGCCGCCATGCCGCGCATCGTGGACCCTGCGACATCCGCCGGTGATCTGGCGGATTTCGGCAAGGGCGTGGCGATCGGCAGCGGCATTGCGCGGGAGTTGAACCTTGGCATCGGCGACAAGATCAAGCTGATCGCACCCGAGGGCGCCAAGACGGCCTTCGGGACCACGCCCCGCGTCAGCGCCTATGACGTGACCTATATCTTCAGCGCCGGGCGTTACGACATCGACCGCACGCGCATCTATATGCCGATGGCCGAGGCGCAGAGTTACTTCAACCGCGAGGGCGTGGCCGATGAGATCGAGGTTTTTGTCGATGACCCTGAGAAGGTTGGCGCCTGGACCCTGCCGCTGATTCAGACTGCGGGCGAGGGGGCGCAGGTCTGGACCTGGAAGGACGCATCCGGTTCGTTCCTGTCGGCGCTGGATATGGAGGATGACGTGATGTTCGTCATCCTGTCGGTGCTGGTGCTGATCGCCTCGATGAACATCACCTCGGGGCTGATCATGCTGGTCAAGAACAAGGGCCGCGATATCGGCATCCTGCGCACCATGGGCCTGACCGAGGGCGCGGTGCTGCGGGTGTTCTTCCTGTGCGGCGCGTTTACCGGGGTGATCGGGACCATTGCCGGGGTGCTGCTGGGCGTGGTTCTGGCGCTGAACGTGGACAATATCATGGCGGGACTGAACGCGCTGACCGGCGGCGGGGCGTGGCAGCCCGAGGTGCGCGGCATATATCGCTTGCCCGCTGAACTGAGGGCCTGGGACATCTTCCGCGCCGTGGCCTTGTCGCTGGCCTTGTCCTTCATCGTCACCATCTTCCCCGCGCGCCGTGCCGCGCGCATGAACCCGGTCGAGGCGCTGCGCTATGAATGAGGTCCTTCGGCTTTCCGGCGTTTCCAAGACCTATGGCGCGGACGGCCCGGCCCCGGTCGAGGTGTTGCGCGCCGTCGACCTGACCGTGGCGCGAGGCGAGGTGGTGGCGCTGGTCGCGCCCTCGGGTGCGGGGAAATCGACGCTGCTGCATATCGCGGGACTTCTGGACACGCCCGATACCGGGCAGGTGGCGCTGAATGGGCGCGACATGACCGGCCTTGGCGACCGCGCCCGGACCGAGGCCCGCCGCGTCGATGTGGGTTTCGTCTATCAGTTCCACCACCTGCTGCCGGAATTTACCGCAGCCGAGAATATCGTGCTGCCGCAACTGGCGAATGCCGTGGCGGCCCGTGCGGCCTCGGCGCGGGCCGCCGATCTGCTGGGCCGCGTCGGCCTGTCGCACCGCGCCGACCACCGCCCCGCGCAGCTGTCAGGCGGCGAGCAGCAGCGGGTCGCATTCTGCCGCGCGCTGGCCAACCAGCCGGCGCTGCTGCTGGCGGATGAGCCGACCGGGAACCTTGACCCCGAGACCTCGGACAAGGTGTTTGACATGCTGATGGGGTTGGTCCGCGAAACCGGGCTTTCGGCGCTGATCGCCACGCATAACCATGACCTTGCCGGGCGCATGGACCGCATCGTCGGGCTGGGCATATGATCCGCGCCGGGCTGTGCTGCGTTGCGCTGGCGACACCCGCCGCCGCCGATCCGTTCGAGCAATTCGGCACGGCGATGAAATATGGGCTTCCGCTGGCGGCCGCGGTTTGCGCCGAGCGCGACGACCGGCTGGAGGATTTCGCGGTGCGCGGCGTGTTGCAGGCGGCGATTGTCTGGGGGCTGAAGGAATATTTCGACGGCTCGCCGCTGTCGCGCCGCCCCTCGGGTGAGGGGAAGGGGTTTCCGTCAGGCCATACGGCGGCGGCGTTCTTTGGCGCGTCTGATCTGGCGGGGAAATGCGTCGAGGATGACCGGGCGGCTGGCGCGGCGCTTTATGGCGCGGCGGGCCTGACTGGCTGGAGCAGGGTGCATGCCGGCGAGCATACCGTGCCGCAGGTGATGAGCGGCGCGCTGATCGGGATCAGCTTTGGCGCGGCGAGTTTCGGGTTCGGGACGGATGAGGTGGGGTTTAGTTGGGGGATGCGGTTTTAATACCCTTGCAGAAATTCGGACGGTCCAATGCACCTCCGCATCGCAGATAATAAAGAGCATATAATTGTATACACTAAATCGTTGATTTTCCGAGGTGCAACCGACAGGTTCGGCCGCAGTTGAAGATGATTTATGTGGAGATTATATGCGTTCGCCAGTGATTTTGACGATCTGTCTCGTGGGCCTGATATTATCGGCCTGCGCGCAAACACAAATTCAACCTATGTCCAAAGATAGCTTTTTGGTGGCCACCCATGCCGCCCCGGCTTGCGGACCCGCCGGAGCTAGAAATGTTGCATTCAAAAGTGCTGCGATAGAGGTCATTCGAAAAGGCGGCGACAAGTTCGTGATTGTCGGAGACCAGATGAGCAGCGGTATGCAGGGCGATTTCTTCTCTGGTTTTCAACAGAACTACTCGCAGGGAATGGTCGTGAAGATGATCCCTGAAAAATCACCTGAATCCGCGAATGCCCTATCTGCACGCGAAACACTTGGCTCGGGTTGGCAGGAAATCGTCGCCAAGGGCGCGCCAACGACCTGCGGTTAGGCCATTGGCCAAATAAATATTGCGCCGAAGCCGTTCGGCGCAATCATCCAACGAAAGTCGACCCGGCCTAGACGTCCAGCTCCTCAACAAACCGCGCTTTCTCCTGAATATATTCGAACCGCAGTTCCGGCTTCTTGCCCATCAGTCGCTCGACCAGATCGCCGGTCTCGCCGCCATCCTCGTCGTCGATGCTGACCCGGATCAGCCGGCGCGTCTTGGGGTTCATCGTCGTGTCCTTCAGGTCCTTGGCGTCCATCTCGCCCAGGCCCTTGAACCGCTGCACGTCGATTTTTCCCTTTCCGCCCAGACCCTTGGCCAGCATCCTCTCTTTCTCGGCGTCATCCGCAACATAGATGCGATGCGCGCCCTGAGTCAGCCGATAAAGCGGCGGGCAGGCCAGATACAGATGCCCCTTGTCGATCAAAGGGCGCATCTGGGTGAAGAAGAATGTCATCAGCAGACTGGCGATATGCGCGCCGTCCACATCGGCATCGGTCATGATGATGACCTTGTCATAGCGCAGATCGTCGACGATGAATTTCGACCCCATGCCGACGCCAAGCGCCTGACACAGATCGTTGATTTCCTGGTTCGCGCCCATTTTTGAACTGGCCGCGCCCAGCACGTTCAGGATCTTGCCGCGCAGGGGCAGCAGCGCCTGATTGGTGCGGTCGCGGGCCATCTTGGCGGAACCGCCGGCGCTGTCACCTTCCACGATGAACAGTTCCGTATTGTCGCGGACGGTGGCGCTGCAATCCACCAGCTTGCCGGGCAGGCGCAGCTTTTTCGTGGCCGACTTGCGGGCGGTTTCCTTTTCCTGCTTGCGGCGCAGACGTTCCTCGGCACGCAGGACAAGGAAATCAAGGATCGAGCCCGCCGATTTCGTATCGGCCGCAAGCCAGTTGTCGAAATGGTCGCGCACGGCGTTTTCGACCAGCCGTGTCGCCTCGGTCGTGGCCAGCCGGTCCTTGGTCTGGCCGACAAATTCGGGTTCACGGATGAAACAACTGACCAAGGCGCAGCCGCCCGTCAGCAGGTCTTCGCGGGTGATCTGGGCGGCCTTCTTGTTGCTGACCCGCTCGCCATAGGCGCGGATGCCCTTCAGAACGGCGGACCAGAAGCCGGCCTCATGCGTTCCGCCCTCGGGTGTGGGGACGGTGTTGCAATAGGACTGGATGAAGCCGTCTCGCGAAGGCGTCCAGTTGATCGCCCAATCGACTTTGCCGGGAGTGTTGAATTTTTCCTTGAAATCGACGCTGCCGGCAAAAGGCCGGTCGGCATAGGTCGAGGTGCCGGAAAGCGTTTCCGCAAGATAGTCGGCCAGCCCGCCGGGAAAGTGGAACACCGCCTCGACCGGGGTTTCGCCATCGTCGATTTCCGATTTCCAGCGGATCTCGACGCCGCTGAACAAATAGGCCTTGGATTTCACCATCCTGATCAGCCGCGCGGGCTTGAAGCGATGATGGCCGAAGATCTGTTCATCGGCATGGAAAGTGACGGTGGTGCCGCGCCGGTTCGGGGCTGCGCCAATCTTTTCGACCGGGCCCTGGGGGATCCCGCGCGAAAAGCTTTGCTGGAACAGTTCCTTGTTGCGCGCGACCTGTACGACCATGCTGTCGGAAAGCGCATTCACGACCGAGGCGCCCACCCCGTGCAACCCGCCCGAGGTCTGATAGGCATCACCCGAAAACTTGCCCCCGGCATGCAGCGTGCACAGAATCACCTCCAGCGCCGATTTTCCGGGGAATTTCGGATGCGGGTCGATGGGAATCCCGCGGCCGTTGTCGCGGACCACCACACTGTAATCGGCCAGCAGCTCGACTTCGATCCGGCTGGCATGACCGGCGACGGCCTCGTCCATCGAATTGTCCAGGATTTCCGCGACCAGGTGGTGCAGCGCACGTTCATCGGTGCCGCCGATATACATGCCGGGGCGTTTGCGCACCGGCTCCAGCCCCTCCAGCACCTCGATGGACGAGGCGGAATAGCTGTCAGAGGTCGCATCGGCTGCGGAAAGAAGGTCGTCGGCCATCGGTCTGCTCGTTTTTCTTGTCGCGGTTTGGCCAATTATCTCATGGGCGGGGCGGCGGGGGCAAGTGGTTGTGGTCTGCTGGCCCGTCGCGCGCAACCCCTTGCGGGGATTCCGGGTCTATTCCGGTTCTGCCAGGCGGGCTTCCCACATCCTGCGGAAGGCCGGGCGCCCCTGACAGTCGGCCAACCAGTCAGTTATCGCGGGAAATTGGCGCATCAGCGGCTCGTAGCTTTGGGCATAGCGGATGACCTCGGCCATGTTGATATCTGCCACCGAAAAACGACGGCCGACCATGTGGCCATTGGCTGACAAATGATCGGCGACGACGGCCAGCGGGCGTTCCAGGCGTTCGGCGGCAGCCTCGATCGCCGCCCGTTCGGGGGCCGAGGTGGCATTGCCGCCATGCAGGAACAGAATGGTCAGGGCGTCGGCCTCGATCGCGGTGCAGGCGTAAAAGCTCCATTGCGACATCAGCGCGTCTTCCTGGGCATCGCCCGGACCAAAGGGCTGGCCGTGCCGCCGCGCCAGATACAGCGTGCAGGCCATGGATTCGAACAGCATCAGCCCGTCATCCTCGATCACCGGGATGGCGCCTGCTGGTGAGAGTTTCAGAAAGGAAGGCGAGCGTGTGTTCAGCGGCGCATCCCGTGCGGTGGGGTCGGTCAGGCGATAGGCCTGGATGACCGGCACCTGACGGAAGGGCAGGCCGATTTCATGGCACAGCCAAATGATGCGCGAGGCGCGGGAACGGGTGACACCGTGAATTGTCAGCATGAGGCTGGCTCCTGTATCTCGAGGGCAGGTTACGTCCGTCGGCGTCTAAGGTGAAGAGGGCAGGGCGAGGCGCAGACAAGTTGCCGTCAGGGCACCCGCCGCCGCCGCCAGGTGGGGCGATGGCCGCGACATGCAACCGCGGGAATGCGTTGGTCGACATCTATATGCAGATGCCGGCCAGCATATCAAACCAGCGCATCAAAAAAGGGCGCGGCCCTGCGGTCGCGCCCGTTCTTTCGGGGTGGATGTCCGATGGACGGGACGATCAGGGGCCGACCACCGTGCAGGGTTCCTGCCGGGCGGCAGCACGGTCGCAGACCAACTGGGCCGAGGCCCTGGTCAGACCCTGGAAGGTGGCCTCGAAGCCGCGATTGGTATTGGCGACATGGCGACGTCCGCCTTCCAGCGCCGCGCCGCCCTGCAAGGCCAGTTGCAGCAGCAAATTGTCGGCCTCTGCCTGCGAGCGATAAAGACCAAGGTTGACGCCCCATTGACGCCCCCCCGAAGGTGCGCGCGAGACGATCTCGACCGCTTCGGGATCGGCGATGTCGCCCTCGCCCATGGCGGCCAGGATAACGGTTTCGGATCGGCGTTTCGGCGCCTGAGAGATCGCCAGGCTAAGATCGTCGCTGCCGGCTGTCGTGGCCGGGGCAGCATCGGCGCTGGCCGTCTGAACGCTGTCGGCGGGCTGGCTGGCAATGTCGCGTGAACGCGGTGCCGGCGCGGGCCGGCTGGAGGCGGCAAGGACAGGCGCCGCAAGGCTTGCCGTTTGCACAGGTGCTGCCGCGGCCTCGTCATCCTGGGCCACAGCCATGCGGACGGCCTGGTCGACGGCGTCGCCGCGGGCGGCGGGGCGCAGGCGTGGCCGGGCGCTGCTGGCCAGGGTCAGCCCGCCGCTGGCCGGTGCAGCGGTGGGGGTTGCGGCTTCGCGCAGGGCATTTACGATCTGGCCCGGCGCAGCCACTGCCACTGGGGCCGAAGGTTCAGGCGCGACCTTGACCACCCGGCGGGTTCGTTGCGGCGGCGCGGAACTGGCCAGCGTCAGCGTGCGCGGCTCGGTCGCGGCCGGTGTCGGTTCGACCTGTGCCTTGCGCACGACCTTTTGGGCCAGCAATTGCGGCGGCTCGGGGCGGATCTCGCGAACGTTCGAGGGCACCTTGCCGAATCCGGCATCCAGCAGTTGCGCCATCACCTGATTGCGCTGCGCCGTCGAGGTCCCGCCAAAGACCGAAGCCACGATCCGCTTGCGACCGCGCTGCGCCGAGGCGGTCAGGTTGAAGCCTGCGGCACGGGTATAGCCGGTCTTGATGCCGTCGGCGCCCGGATATTCGTCCAGAAAGCGCTTGTTGGTCGAGGAAACCTGCGCAATCCCCGCATCGGCCGACCGGCGCGAGAACAGCGAGTAATATTGCGGGAAATCATAGAAAAGCCGACGCCCCAGGATGGTCATGTCCTGGGCGGTCGAATAGTGGCCCTGCTGGGTCAGGCCGTTGGCATTGCGGAAATTGGTGTTGCGCATGCCAAGTGCCCGCGCGGTGGCGGTCATCTGCGCGGCAAAGGCATCCTCGGACCCGGCGATGCCCTCGCCGATGGCGGTGGCGGCGTCATTGGCCGATTTGATTGCGGCGGCGCGGATCAGATAGCGCAATTCGATCCTCTGGCCGGCGCGCAGCCCCAGCTTCGAGGGCGGCTCGGCCGCCGCGTTGGACGAGATCAGGAATTTGGAATCCAGTCGGACCTGCCCCCGCTCGATCGCGGCAAAGGCAAGATACAACGTCATCATCTTGGTCAGCGATGCCGGATGCAGCTTCGTATCCGCGTTCTGCGCATAGATCGGTTTGCCTGTTCGGGCATCCATCACATAGGCGGCAAAGGGCGCCGCTGTCGCGATTGCGGGGGCCAGAATGGCCAACAGGATCAGCGCCCACGGGCGGGCGAATCGTGTGATACGGGTCACTGTCTCGATCTCTTCTGCCTCATGGGCGCATCTTTTGATCGCACGCCCTTCGTTAATATTCCGACAATAGCACGCAAGATTCGTGCTGGGAACCAGACATTTGATCAAAATTCATTCGCTTGCGCGACGCCATGCCAGGGGCCGGATGGGTCAGGGGACTTTCATCATCCGCATTTCGGACTATATTAGGGCACTTAGCCCGATCGCGCCAAGCCGCAGCAGCAAAACCCAGAGACTGATATGACGCAGTGGATGTCCGACCCCAACAACGGCAAGGATCAGACCGATATCGCGGTCAAGCCGCGCGCCAAGACGCAGCGGCCGCCGCTGTATAAGGTGTTGTTGCTGAACGATGATTTTACGCCTATGGAGTTTGTCGTTCATGTTCTGGAACGGCTGTTCGGCATGACCCATGCGCAGGCGATCGAGATCATGCTGACCGTCCACCGCAAGGGTGTCGCCGTTGTCGGCGTCTTTTCGCACGAGATCGCCGAGACCAAGGTGGCGCAGGTGATGGAACTGGCGCGACGTCAGCAACACCCGCTGCAATGCACCATGGAAAAAGAATAAACCTTGCTTGATCCGCGACTTGAACTGGCCTTTGGCGATGGGCCGCCCGATGGGCAGCTGCTGATCCTGGGCGCATCTGGCCAGACCGGGCTGGCGGGGTTCGATCCTGCGCGCAGCCTGCTGGTGCAGGGGCATTTCCCCGATCACCGCGCGCTGGCCGCGCAGGGCTGGCAGGTGCTGACCGACCCGCCCGAGGGCCCGCTGTTCGATGCGGCACTGGTCTTTCTGCCGCGCGCCAAGGCAGAGGCCCATGCGCTGATCCATGCGGCCTCGGCACGGCTGCGGGCGGGCGGTGCGCTGTGGATTGACGGGCAAAAGACCGATGGCGTGGATTCGCTGCTGAAGGATCTGCGCGGGCGGGCGGCTGTGGCTGAACAGCACAGCAAGGCCCATGGTCGCATTTTCCGCATCGACCGGCCTGACGGCGACTGGCTGCCGGCGGATTGGGCCGCCGCGCCGCATCAGGCCGCGGACGGTTTCGTGACGCTGCCGGGGGTGTTTTCGGCCGATGGGGTCGATCCTGGCTCGGCGCTGCTGGCGGCACATCTGCCGCCGCGGCTGCCCTCGCGCATGGTCGATCTGGGTGCGGGCTGGGGCTGGCTGGCGGCGCAGATTCTGGCACGCGAGGGCGTCGAAACCCTGCATCTGGTCGAGGCGGATCATGCCGCGCTGGACTGCGCCCGGCGCAATCTGAACGATGCGCGGCCGCAGTTTCACTGGGCCGATGCCCGCGATTTCACACTGCCCGAGCCGGTGAACGGGGTGGTGATGAACCCACCTTTCCATGATGGGCGCGCAGCCGATCCGGGGCTGGGCACGGCCTTCATCGCCACTGCGGCGCGGCTTCTGACCGGGGCCGGGCGGTTGTGGATGGTGGCCAACAGGCACCTGCCATACGAGGCCGCTCTGGCGCGTCATTTCGCCCGTGTGGACGAGATCGGCGGCGATGCCCGCTTCAAGATCATCGAGGCGACCGGCGCCCGGCGCGCCGGCAAGGGGGGCAAGAAATGAGCCTGTCATTGCAGGGAAAGACCGCCATCGTCACCGGCGCCGGGCGCGGCATCGGGCTGGCCGTGGCGCATCGCCTGGTCGAGCGCGGCGCCAATGTCATGTTCGCCGATAGCGACGAGGCCCTGCTGGAGGCCGAACTGGGCAGCGACCTGGACAGCGAGGGGCCGATCAGGGCCTTTGCCGGTGACATGGGTGAAAAGCTGGCCATGGCGAACCTGATATCGGCAACGCTGGACGCCTTTGATCGGGTGGATATCCTGGTCAACGCGCATCGGCTGGTGCGGGGCTCGGACCCGCTGGATACAGATGTCGACACGCTGGACGAGATGATGCGCCAGAACATGATGTCCGCCCTGCGCATGTCGCAATTGGTGGCGCGGCGGATGATCCGGCAAGCAGCCGATTCTGTTGACAGCGACGAGATCGGCTCGATCGTCAATATCTCGACGCTGGCGGGCAGCCGGCCGATCCCGGAATTGCTGGGCTATTCCATCGCCTGCGCGGCGCTGGAGCAGGCCACCCGCGGGCTGGCCCTGGCACTGGCGCCGCACCGGATCAGGGTGAACGGCGTTTCCTTCAGCAGCGTCATGTCGCACGAGCTGAAACTGGCGCTGCGCGAACGGCCCGAGCTGCGTGATCACGTCATCGCCGGCACGCCCATGGGGCGGATCGCATCCGCCGACGAACTGGCCGAGGCCGTGCTGTATCTGACCGGCAGCGGCGCAGGCTTCGTCACTGGCCAGATCCTGACCGTCGATGGTGGGCGCAGCCTGGTCGACCCGGTCTCGACCAAGATGTTATAGGCCGCCACTGACCCTAGGGGGCAGGGGTTGATGGTGGCGTGGTCGCGGCCTCGTCTTCGGGAAAGGCGGCCTTGCAGGCGCTGACATAGGCGGCCGCCTGATCGCTCAGCTGGGCCTTGCGCGCGGCAAGATTGCTGCGCTTGCGTTCCTCGGCCGCCGGGTCGATGGGAACGCGGAAGCGTTCGGTCGTGGTCACGTCGCGCCAGCAGGGGGTGGTGACGATGCGGGCATTGCCCTCGCTGTCGCGGACGACATCGCGGCAACTGCTCCAGACCGTGTCCGATACGATCCGCTCATCCCAGGCATAGCCGCGCGCCAGATTGGCCTCGACCTCGGCCAGAAGGGTGCTGACATTGCGGTATTCGCGGGTGTGCTGTCTGATGCAGCGTTCCTGCGGGGTGCCGCATGCGGCCAAAAGTAGCGGGATGGCAGCAAGGGTGAATGCGGTGTTGCGGGTCATCGGGCTGGCCTCTAGGTGTTCGGGCGATGCTAGCCGCAAGCGCGGCGCAGAGGCAATTCAACAAATGAGGCTGCCGCATGGATGAACAGCGCCAGATCGCCGCAAACTGGTTTCGCACATTGCGCGACCGGATCACCGCCGCCTTCGAGGCGCTGGAGGATCGCGGCCCCGGCACGGCCGCGCCCGGCCGGTTTCAGGTGACGCCCACGGCGCGCGGCGAGGATGGCGGCGGCGGCATCATGTCGGTCATGCGTGGTGGCCGGGTGTTCGAAAAGGTCGGCGTCAACTGGTCCGAGGTGCATGGCACGCTTGGCGCGCGGGCGCAGGCGGCGATGGCCGCGCGCGGCGTGCCTGGCATGGACGGCGATCCGCGGTTCTGGGCCAGCGGGATCAGCCTTGTCGCGCATATGCAGAACCCGCACGCCCCCGCCGTGCACATGAACACGCGCATGTTCTGGACCCCGAATGCCTGGTGGTTCGGCGGTGGCGCCGATCTGAACCCCTGCATCGAATATGACGGGGATACGGCTCATTTTCACGACACCCTGCGCGACGCCTGTGCCCCGCATGGTGCGGATTACTATGATCGCTTCAAGGCCTGGGCGGACGAGTATTTCTTTATCCCGCATCGCGGCAGAGCACGCGGCGTCGGCGGGATCTTCTTCGATGATCTGAACACCGGCGATTGGAACGCCGATTTCGCCTTTACCCGCGCCGTGGGCGAGGCCTTTCTGCCCGCCTTTCTGCCTTTGGCCGAGGCGCGGATGGCGCAGGGCTGGACCGAGACCGACAAGGATGCGCAGCTGGTCCATCGCGGCCTTTATGCCGAATATAACCTGGTTTACGACCGTGGTACGAAATTCGGGCTGGAGACCGGCCATAATGCCGATGCCGTGCTGATGAGCCTGCCACCCATGGCCAAATGGCTCTGACCCATGGCTGGCCCTGTGATCGGGGCCCTTGATCCGGCGGCTCTGTGGGGATTCGTGCTGGCGGCCACTTTGATGGAGATCACGCCCGGCCCGAATATGGCCTATCTGGCGATCCTGTCGCTGTCGGACGGACGACGCGCGGGCTATGCGGTAGTGGCGGCATCGCCGCTGGCTTATCAGTCGTTGCGTTAGGGCGGGGTGGCTATCTGCTGTGGCTGGCCTGGGACGGTTGGCGCGATGCTGACGATCCGCCCGAACAGGTTCAGCAGGGGGCTTTGCGGATCAGGCGCGATCGTCCTTTGGGCTGCTCATGACCACATGGGTGGCGATCGTTGCGATATGGGCGAAACCGCCCAGCACATCGGTGTGAAACTGCTTGTAGGCCGCCAGGTCACGGCATTCGACCCGCAGAAGATATTCCACCGTTCCGGTGATATTGTGGCATTCGCGGACCTGCGCGGCCGTGCGGCAGATACGCTCAAAGCCCAGCTGTGCGTCAATTGAATGGTGGGACAGCCCGATCATGACATAGGCGACAAAGCCGACCTCGCGCGCCTCGGCGCTGATCACCGCGCGATAGCCGGCGATCACGCCGCGCCGCTCCAGTTCCTGGACCCGGCGCAGGCAGGCCGAGGGCGACAGCCCGACCTTTGCCGCCAGATCGAGATTCGAGATGCGACCGTCCTGCTGAAGGACGCGCAATATATGGTCAGAAATATGGTCAGGATCGCTCATTAATTGTGAATATACTTAGTCAATGTCATAGAAAGCAATAAAATTGCCCGGATGATGTGCGAAATATTGTGTGTCAATCAATCTGGGTCACGTGACATGCAAGCAGATATCCTGATGGCTCTTGCCGGCTTCGCCTTTGTCACTTCGGTCACGCCGGGGCCGAACAACATGATGCTGATGGCATCGGGGGCGAATTTCGGCCTGCGCCGGACCATGCCGCATATGCTGGGCGTTTCGCTTGGCTTCGGGGTGATGGTGGTGGTGCTGGGTCTGGGCGTCGACCGGGTTATCCAAGGCTCGCCGGCCCTGGCGGATGGGCTGAAATGGGTCAGCATGGCCTATATGCTGTGGTTGGCCTGGAAGATCGCCAATGCCGGGCGTCCGACGGGGATCGAAACCGATGTGAACCGGCCGCAGGGCGCGCGCCCCATGACCTTTCTTCAGGCGGCAGCGTTTCAATGGGTGAACCCGAAAGCCTGGGCGATGGCGCTTGGCGCGTTGTCGGCCTATGCCGCCGGTGCAGGCGGGGCGCTGGGCGTCGGCGTGGTCTTTGCGCTGGTGAACCTGCCGACGGTGTCACTCTGGGCGGCGATGGGGCAGGGACTGCGGCGGCTTCTGGCTGAACCGGGCCGTCTGCGCATCTTCAACTGGGCGATGGCGGCGCTGCTGGTTGTTTCGATGCTGCCGGTCCTGTTTCACTGACCGGCGGCAACGGCCAACAACCAGCCTACCCCAGCCACGATCAGCGCCATCCCGACCCATTGCCGGGCCGAGGCGCCCTGACGGAACAGCCGCCCCGATACCAGCTGTGCCAGCGGCACCTCGACCAGCGCCAGCGTGCGGACATTCGCGGCCGAGGTCAGTGCGAAGCCGCTGAACCAGAACAGCGAGGCAAAGGCGCCAAGCGCCCCGGCGGCCAGCGATCCGCGCCATTCCCGCGCAATGCCGCGCAGCGCCTGACGATCGAACACGCTCAGCCAGGCAAGGGCAAGGGCGGTCTGGACGGTCAGGGTCAGGGTCAGAACGGTCAGCGCACGGATGAGAAATCCGCCCTCGGGCAGCGCCAGAATGGCGCCTCGAAAGCCAATGGCAGACAGCCCGAACAGTGCGCCGGCCGCGATACCCGTGGCCACGCTGCGCCATCCGCCCCGCGACCAGTTCGCACCCGACACCAGCAGGATACCCAGCACGGCCGTCGCGATCGCGCCCATCCGCCCCCAGCCCAGAGGTTCGGCCAGCAGCAGGGCACCGATCAGCGCCAGAGTTACGGGTTCGGTCTTGCTAAGCGCGGTGGCCACGCCAAAGCCACGCCCCTTCATCGTCATCAGCAGGAATCCGGTTGCGATCATCTGTGCCACGGCCCCGGTCACCACCCAGCCAAAGCTTGCCGGGCCCGGCATCGGCACGGCGGTCAGCGCTGCTGCGATGGCCAGCACGATGGCGGCGAAGGGCAGGCCAAAGATGAACCGCACTGCCGTCGCCGCGACCGTACCGATCCGTCCCGTCAGCCCGGCCTGCGCGGCATTGCGCGCGGTCTGCGCGACCGAGGCGATCAGTGTGGCCAGCACCCACAGCATGTCAGGCGCTGCGCACGGCGTCGATCATGCGCGCGACATTGTCGGGATCGGCATCAGGCGTGATGCCATGACCCAGGTTGAAGATATGCGGCCCGCCCCGGAAGGCGCGGGTGATCCGCTGTGCCTCGGCCACCAGTTCAGGGCCGCCCGTGACCATATGCCGCGGGTCCATATTGCCCTGGACACAGCCATCGACCTGAACATGCGCGGCTGCCCAGGCCGCATCGACCGAATTGTCCAGCGCCACGCAGTCGGCCCCGCTTGCCCGCGCGAAACCCGCGTAACGTTCGCCGGCCTGGCGCGGAAAGGCGATGATCGGCACGCCCGGATGCCGGGCCTTCAGCGCCGCGATGATCCGCGCGGATGGCGCCAGTGCGAAATCGTCGAAATCCTGCCCCTTCAGACTGCCCGCCCAGCTGTCGAACAGCTTTACCACCTCGGCCCCGGCGTCGATCTGCGCGGACAGATAGAGAATGGTCGCCTCGGTGATGCGGTCGATCAGCGCGGAAAAGGCGGCCCGGTCGGCCTGCATCATCGCGTGGGCCGGCTCCTGATCGGGCGTGCCGCGGCCGGCCACCATATAGGTCGCAACCGTCCAGGGCGCGCCGGCAAAGCCGATCAGCGCAGTTTCGGGCGGCAGTTCGCGCGACAGGATTCGGACCGTTTCATAGATTGGCGCCAGCGTTTCGTGGATGTCATCGGCCGGCCGCAGCGCGGCCACGCCTGCGGTGTCGGTGATCGTGGACAGGCGCGGCCCCTCGCCGGTGACGAACCACAGATCCGCCCCAAGAGCCTGCGGCACCAGCAGAATATCGGCGAACAGGATCGCCGCATCAAAGCCAAAGCGGCGGATCGGTTGCAGCGTCACCTCGGCCGCGAGGTCCGGGTTATAGCACAGCGACAGGAAGTCGCCGGCCTGCGCGCGCGTGGCGCGGTATTCGGGCAGATAGCGCCCGGCCTGACGCATCATCCAGATGGGGGGGGTGGGAAGGGTCTCGCCGGCAAGGGCGCGCATCAGCAGCTTGGTCATAAGGCCTCCTGTCGGGGTTCTCTTCGCGGGCCGGGCGGGGCATTGTCAAGCACCGCCGCAAAGACTAAGCCCGCAATATGAGTGAACATCCTTCCCCCGACCGTCCCCTGCGCATCGGCACCCGAGGCTCGGCCCTGGCCTTGGCACAGGCCCATGAGACGCGCGCCCGGCTGATGGCGGCGCATGGCCTGTCCGTCGATGCCTTCGAGATCGTGGTGATCAAGACGACGGGTGATCGGATCACCGACCGCCCGCTGAAAGAGATCGGCGGCAAGGGCCTGTTCACCCGCGAGATCGAGGATGCGCTGGCCGATGGCGCGATCGACATCGCGGTGCATTCGATGAAGGATATGCCGACGATCCAGCCCGATGGGTTGCTGATCGACTGTTTCCTGCCGCGCGAGGATCCGCGCGATGCCTTTGTCAGCCCTCATTTCGGATCCATTGACGAGCTGCCCCTGGGCGCTGTGGTCGGGTCGTCCAGCTTGCGGCGGCGTGCCCAGCTGGCCCATCGCCGGCCGGACCTGCAACTGGTCGAGTTTCGCGGCAACGTCCAGACCCGGTTGAAGAAGCTGGATGACGGCGTCGCGGTCGCGACTTTTCTGGCGATGGCCGGGCTTCAGCGATTGGACATGCTGCATGTCGCACGCGGCCCGATCGCGCCAGAGCAGATGTTGCCGGCCGTCGCGCAAGGGGCGATCGGGGTCGAACGCCGTTTGCACGACGCAAGCGTCGAAACGCTGCTGCATCGCATCAATGATGTCGAAACCGCGCAGCGAGTCGCGGCGGAACGCGCTTTCCTTGCGCGGCTGGACGGGTCGTGCCAGACGCCGATTGCGGGACTGGCCGAACTTACAGGCGACCGTCTGCGGCTGCGTGGCGAAGTGCTGTCACCGGACGGGGCGCAGACCATTGGTGGTGAGCGCGTCGGCACCGTGGCCGATGGCGCGGCCATGGGACACGATCTGGCAGAAGATCTGCTGTCACGTGCAGGCACGGGGTTCTTCGACTGGCACTGAGGCCGGTAACTGGAACGCCACCCTCAGGGCACGGCCGAATGCCCGGCCCTTCTGTTTTCCGGGCAATTGGCGCGATGATCGCGGCGTGTCAGCGCATCGCAAATGACGGCAATCGCATGAATGTCAGCCAGCACGGACAAAACCGTGGCCGGGATTGAACATCGGCTGCCCCTATGCCCCGATGCCCTGTGCCCCCTGTGCCGTCGCCCGATGCAGATCGGCGACGCATTTGTTCAGGGATGGTCCGCGCATATCACATCGAAAGGGGATCGCCTGACGCGCAAGCACCGGCAGGCCGGCGTCGCAGCCTGCCGTGGCGGGCACACCAGCGCCCGCCTGGATCAATAGCTGCGGATCAGCCCGACCAGCCGGCCCTGCACACGCACCGATTCCTCGGGCAGGATGCGGGTTTCATAGGCGGGGTTCGCAGCCTCCAGCGCGATCATCGCGCCGCGGCGGCGATAGCGTTTCAGCGTGGCTTCATGCCCCTCGACCAGAGCCACGATGATATCGCCGTTCTCGGCAGTGGTCTGTTCGCGGATGACCACGACATCGCCATCGTTGATTCCCGCTTCGATCATCGAATCACCGCGGACTTCCAGCGCGTAGTGGTTCTCGCGACCGTTCAGCATCGTGCCGGGCACCGAGATGTGATGCGACACCTCGGAAATCGCCTCGATCGGAACGCCGGCGGCAATGCGGCCCATCAGCGGCAGTTCAACAGCCGCGCTGTCCACCACGGCCATCGCACCGCGCGGCATCGCCGGGCGATCATTGCTGATCACGCGGGGCGAGAAGCCGCTGGCCGGTTCGGCCGCCGTGCCGGGAATTGCGGCCGCGCCGCCCATGCTGTCGGGCAGGCGGATGATTTCCAGCGCCCGCGCCCGATGTGGAAGCCGGCGGATGAAGCCCCGTTCTTCCAGTGCCGTCACCAGCCGGTGAATGCCGGACTTGGATCGCAGGTCCAGCGCATCCTTCATTTCATCGAAGGAAGGTGGCACGCCGTCGCGCGCCATGCGTTTCTGAATGAAGTCCAGCAGCTCGATCTGCTTTTTGGTCAACATCTGCTCTGATCCCCGCAGGGCCCGTTCTGGGCGGTGTTCGATGAATGTTCTAACCTGAAAGGCGAATCACGTCAATAATTTGCGCCGATCGGCGTGAACAAAAGGTTAACGTTCAATCATCGAGAGGGATGAAGCTGACGATTTCCCCCGCTTTGCGCGCGGGATCGCCGGCGGGACGGATCAGCAGGGCATCGGCGCTGGACATCAGCGCCAGACGGGCCGAATCCTGATCCCCGAAGGCGGTGATCCGGGGCAGATCCTCGCCATCATCCAGCGTCGCACGCAGATAGTGCTGCCGGGGGCCTTCCGGGCCGATATCGCCGGAAAGCCGAGCCCTGCGTATCGGCACATATGCCGGCAGGCCCTGCATCGCCCGGATCATGGGTTGCATGAATAATATGGCACAAACGATTGATGAAACTGGATTTCCTGGCAACCCAATCATAATGGATTTGCCGATCGTCCCGGCCATCAGCGGTTTTCCTGGCCGCATGGCGATCTTGTAGAAGGCGCGGTCCATCCCCAATTCGCCGGCCACCTTGCCGACCAGATCATGATCGCCGACCGAGGCGCCGCCGATGGTCACCACCAGATCGGCGTCAGCGGCACGGGCAAAGCTGTCGCGCAGGCTGTCTTCGGTGTCGCGGGCGATGGGCAGCACCTGGGCCTGGGCGCCGGCGTTGCGGGCCAGAGCGGCGATGGCGATGTCGTTGGAACAGATGATCTGGCCCGGACCGGGGGTCTGACCGGGGCGCAGCAACTCGTCCCCGGTGGCCAGCACGGCGACGCGGGGGCGGCGGGCGGCGGTGATGACGGGGATGTTCATGGCGGCCAGCAGGCCAAGATCAGCCGCAGTCAGCAGGCGCCGTGGATCAAAGCTGTCGCCTTCGGTGAAGTCATTGCCAAGCGGCCGGATATTGTCGCCCCCCGACGCATCGGTAACTGTCACCACATCGCCGTCGCGTGTCGTGTTTTCCTGCATGACGACGCGGTCATAGCCTGCCGGCACCGGCGCGCCGGTGAAGATGCGGATCGCGGTGCCGGGCAGGGCCTGCCCGTCCCATGGGTGGCCAGCGGCGGATTCTCCGATCACGCGCAGCGGGCTGGCCAGATCTGCCTGGCGCAGGGCATAGCCGTCCATCGCTGCGGCATTGAAGGGCGGCTGGCTGAGCCGCGCCGAGGCCGGGCCAAGCAGCGCCCGGCCGAGCGCGTCGGCGATGGCGACCTCTTCGCCGATGGGGCTGGGCGCAAGGGCCATGACCCTGGCAAACGCCTCGTCGACAGAAATCATGGGTTTGCCTCGTAATTGCCTGATTTTCCGCCGGTTTTGCGCAGCAGGCGGATGCCCTCGATGCGCATGCCCTTTTCGGCGGCTTTCAGCATGTCATAGACCGTCAGGCAGGCGGTGGTCACGGCGGTCAGTGCCTCCATTTCCACGCCGGTCTGGCCAGCGGTGCGGACGGTGGCGGTGACGCGGATGCCGGGCAGGGCGGGGTCGGGCACCAGATCCAGCGCGACCTTGGTGATCGGCAGCGGGTGACACAAGGGGATCAGATCGGCGGTGCGTTTCGCGCCCATGATTCCGGCCAGCCGTGCGACGCCCATCACGTCGCCCTTGGCTGCGCCGCCCTGGGCCAGCGCAAGGGTTTCGGGGGCCATGATGACAAGGCCCTCGGCCACGGCCTCGCGCGCGGTTGAGGGTTTGTCCGAGACATCGACCATATGGGCCTGACCGGCGGCGTCGAAATGTGTCAGGCTCATGCCGCGACCTGAAGGATCTGGCGGGTGGCGGCGGTCACGTCGGGCTGGCGCATCAGGCTTTCGCCGATGAGGAAGCGGCGGGCACCGACCTGCATCATCTGGGCAAGATCGTCAGCTGTGAACAGGCCGCTTTCACAGATGATGTCACGGTCGGTCGGGATGCGGGGTGCAAGTTCGCGCGTTACATCAAGGGTCAGTTCGAACGTCTTGAGATTCCTGTTATTTATCCCGATAAGGTCGGACTTCAGACGCAGGGCGCGGTCCAGTTCCTGGCCGTCATGGACCTCGATCAGCGCGTCCATGCCCCAATGGTGGGCGGCGGCTTCCAGATCGGCCGCGAGGGCATCGTCGACCGAGGCCATGATGATCAGGATGCAATCGGCACCCCAGGCGCGGGCCTCGGCGACCTGGTAAGTGTCATAAAGAAAATCCTTGCGCAGCACGGGCAGGTCGCAGGCGTTGCGCGCGGCGGTCAGGTATTCGGGGGCGCCCTGAAAACTGGGCGCGTCGGTCAGCACCGAGAGGCAGGCGGCGCCGCCTGCCTGATAGGCGCGGGCCAGCGTGGGTGGGTCGAAATCGGCGCGGATCAGGCCCTTGGAGGGGCTGGCCTTCTTGATTTCGGCGATCAGCGCCGGGCCGGTCGCGGCCTTGGCGGTCAGGGCTTTGGCAAAGCCACGCGGGGCGCTGGCAGCACGGGCGGCGGCGTCCATATCGGCCAGCGGACGCGCCGCCTTGGCGGCGGCGATTTCGTCCAGCTTATAGGCCTTGATCTTGTCGAGGATATGCATGGTTTGGTTCTAGCCTTCTGCGGGCGGTCTGGAAAGGGGGCGCTGCCCCCGTCGCGTGCCGCGACTCCCCCAGGGATATTTGGGTGAAGAAGAAATCAGCCGGTCCAGTTGATCGGCGGGCGGTCCTGGCTGGCCAGCCAGGTATTGATGCGGCTGAAGGGGCGGCTGCCGAAAAAGCCGCGCCGGGCTGACAGCGGGGAAGGGTGGGCGGTGGCGATCACCAGATCCAGCGGGCGGGGCAGGCCGGTGGCCGCTTGCTGCGCATGGTTGCCCCAAAGCAGGAAGGCCAGCGGGCCGTGGGTTTGCGTCTCGGCTATGGTCTGGCGGGCGAGATGGTGCCAGCCCCATTTCGCATGGGCGCCGGCCTGACCGGGCGGGACCGAAAGCGAGGTGTTCAAAAGCAGCACACCCTGTTCGGCCCAATGGGTCAGATCGCCATTGGCCGGCGCCGCGCCAAGATCGTCGCGCAGTTCGGTGAAGATGTTTTTCAGCGAGCGGGGCAGCGCGATATCGGGATTGACCGAGAAGGCAAGGCCATTGGCGTGGCCCGGTGTGGGATAGGGGTCCTGGCCCAGGATCACCACGCGGGTCTGTCCGGGCCGGGTGGCGTCGAGCGCTGCGAAAAGGCGATCCGCGCCGGGCAACCAGTCGCCGCTTTGTTCCAGCCGGTCGCGGATCGCGGGCCAGTTGTCACGGAAAAAGGGCAGATGCGCCCAAGCGGCGGGCGGGGTCATGACTGGACCTGTGCCGTGCTGGATGGGCTCATCAGGGTTATCCTCGGAAATGACGCATCAGTTCCACGGCGATCAGCGCGGCTGCGGCTTCATCTGCCAGCTATGCCTCGGGCGGGCCGGTGACTGCGGACAGGGCGATCAGGCGCGCTTTGGCCGCGCCGCTGTCGATGGACTCGCGTGCCATCTGGGCGCCTTCGCGCAGATCGGCGGCACGGTCCGCGATCATCAGCGCGGCGGCGGCGTTCAGCAGCACAGCATCGCGATAGGCGCTTTCCTCGCCATCCAGAAGCGCGCGGAAGGCTGCGGCGTTATGCGACGGCTCGCCGCCGATGATCGCCTCGAACGGGTGGCGGGGCAGGCCTGCATCTTCGGGGGCGATCGTGAATTCGCTGATGACGCCGTCTTTCAGGGCCGCGACCCAGGTTTCGCCGGCAATGCTGATCTCATCGGTGCCGTCGCTGCCATGGACCAGCCAGGCCGCATCCGAGCCAAGGTCGTGCAGCACCTCGGCCATCGGGCGAATCCAGTCACGCGAGAACGAACCCGTCAATTGCCGCCGGACCGAGGCCGGATTGGTCAGCGGGCCCAGCAGGTTGAAGATGGTGCGCGTGCCCAGTTCGGCGCGGGGCGGGCCGACATGGCGCATGGCCGGGTGATGCATGGGGGCCATCATGAAGGAGATGCCGGCGCGCTCGATGGCGATTTGCGCCACCTTGGGGCCGCCCATGACATTGATGCCCATCTGCGCCAGCGCATCCGCCGCGCCCGATTTCGAACTGAGGTTGCGGTTGCCATGCTTGGCAACCGGCACGCCCGCGCCCGCGACCACAAAGGCCGTCGCGGTCGAGATGTTCAGCGTGCCCTTGCCGTCGCCGCCGGTGCCGACGATGTCGATGGCACCCGCAGGCGCGATGATGCGGTTCATCCGGGCGCGCATGGCACGCGCCGCCGCGGCGATTTCATCGACCGTCTCGCCGCGCACACGCAAGGCCATCAGCAACCCGCCGATCTGGGCGGGCGTCGCCGCGCCGTCGAACAGCGCCGAAAAGGCCGCCTCGGCCTCGGGGCCGGTCAGCGGGCGGTTCGCGGCAAGGCCGATCAGGGGGCGGATGTCATCGGTGCTCATGCGGCCTCGCGCGCGGGGGCGCAGCGGCCCAGGAAGGTGCGGATCATCTCGTGCCCATGCTCGGATGCGATGGATTCAGGGTGGAACTGCACGCCCTCTATCGGCAGCGCCTCGTGGATCAGGCCCATGATCGTGTCATCATCGGACCGCGCCGTGACGCGCAGCGAATTGGGCAGGCTTTCGGGTTCGACCGTCAGCGAGTGATAGCGGGTGGCGTTCAGCGGCGAGGGAAGGCCCTCGAAAACGCCGGTGCCGTCATGGAGGATCTGATCGACCTTGCCATGCAGGATGCGGTTGGCGCGGACGATGCGGCCGCCGAATGCCTCGCCGATGGCCTGATGGCCAAGGCAGACGCCCAGCAGCGGCACCCGCGTCTCGGCCACCGCGCGGATCAGGTCCAGGCAGATGCCCGCCTGTGCCGGATCGCAGGGGCCGGGCGAGATCACGATGCCGTCAGGGTTCAGGGCCAGCGCCTGTTCGACCGCGATCGCATCGTTGCGGTGAACGGTGACGGTCGCGCCCGCCTCGCCCAGATAATGCACGAGGTTCCAGGTGAAGCTGTCGTAATTGTCGATCAGCAGGATATGGGGTGTGGACATCGTGGCACCTTGTCGCTTGGGTCGGGGGCGGTTTCCCCCGGAAATCGGACCCGCTATAGATGGGCCAAAGCGCGCCGGGGGGTCAAGCCCGGCCAGCAGGGAAACGAGGCGGATGGCAAAGGGATTCGGAACCGGGCTGATCCATGGCGGGCTGGCAAGCGCGGCGGCGCTGCTGGCGCTGTCGCTTGCCGTGCCGGTGCAGCGCGACGATGTGCCGCCGCAGCCTGCCGATCAACCGGCCGATGCGGTGCCCGCGCAGGACGCAGCCACGGTCGCCCCGAGCCAGGCAGAGGATCCGGCCGTCGAACCGGCAGGGATCGCGCCGCAGACAGCCAGCGATGCTGGCCCAACCGATGCTGGCCCAACTGATGATGCGGCCGATGCTGCCGGCAGCGATGCGGCGCCGCGTGCGGACGCGCTGAATCTGCCCGTTGGTTCGGAATTTGCGCGCGGCGTTGATCTTGCGCCGCCCACGCCTGCCTTTCCGCAAGCGCCCGCCGGCGGCGCCGGGCTGACCGAGGCCCCGGCCGTGATAGCCCCCGTGGCCGAGCCCTCGCCTGTCGCCTCGGCCGAGCCGCTGGCCATGCCCTCGCCCGGTGCGAGCCTGTCGCAAATGCAGGCGCTGACCGCCCCCGAGATGGACGAGGTGCCGCTGTCGGATGCGATGCAGGCGGTTTCGGTGCCGGAATTGCCCACCGGGCCGATCGGCCTTGCAGATGGGGCCGCGCCCGATGCCGCGCCACAACTGGCGACGCCGGTGCCGGCCGAAGCTGCGCCGCCGCCGGATCTTGAACCGGATGCCGGGCCGATCCCAGTTTCAGAGCCAGAGCCAGAGCCAGAGCCAGAGCCAGAGCCAGAGCCAGAGCCAGAGCCAGAGCCAGAGCCAGAGCCAGAGCCAGAGCCAGAGCCACAACCCGAACCTGCGCCGATTGAAGCTGCACCTGCTGACACCTTGCCTGCGGGATCGGCCGTTCCGGCGGCCTCTTCGCTTGATCTATCGACCCCGCCCGACCTGACAGGTCTGGGCGCCCTTGAACGGAACTGACATGACAGCCCCGACCAATCCCGCCATTGCCAGCACCTTCAGCCCTCCGGTGATGGAGGCGCGGCGCTGGCTGAACGGCGTCAACTTCACGCCCGACCGCCCGCTGATCAATGTCAGCCAGGCAGCGCCGGTCGATCCCCCGCCCGAGGGCCTGCGCCGCGCCATCGCGGATGCCGCGCTGAACCGGGCGGATGCGCATCTTTACGGCCCGGTCCTGGGCAATCCCGATCTGCGGCAGGCGGTCGCGCAAGAGTTTTCAGCCAGCTACGGCGCGGCGATCGGTCCCGCGCAGGTGGCGATCACCCAAGGGTGCAATCAGGCCTTCTGCACGGCGATGACCATGCTTGCCGCAACAGGGGACGAAGTGATCCTGCCCGTGCCCTGGTATTTCAATCACAAGATGTGGCTGGACATGATGGGCATCGTCACCCGCCCGCTGGTCTGCGATGATGCGATGCTGCCAGATCTGGCGGCGGCCGAGGCGCTGATCGGGCCGCGCACTCGCGCCATCGTGCTGGTCACGCCGAACAACCCGACCGGGGCCGAATATCCGGCCGGGCTGGTGGCGGCTTTCTATGACCTTTGCCGCAGGCATGGCATCGCGCTGGTGCTGGACGAGACCTATCGCGATTTTGATTCCCGCGAAGGCGCGCCGCACGACCTGCCAGGCAGGGCGGGCGCGGATGATACGCTGATCCAGCTTTATTCCTTTTCCAAGGCCTATCGGCTGACCGGCCATCGGGTCGGTGCGATGATTGCCGGCGAAGCGCGGATGGTCGAGGCCGAGAAGTTCCTGGATACGGTCGCCATTTCAACCTCGCAACTGGGGCAGATCGGCGCGGTCTGGGGGATGGCGAACCTGCGTGACTGGCTGGCCGGTGAACGGGCCCAGATCCTGGCCCGCCGCGCCGCCGCCACCCGCGCGCTGTCGCAAATGCCGGGTTGGCAGCTGCGCAGCTGTGGCGCCTATTTCGCCTGGCTGCGGCATCCCTTCGCGACCTCGTCGGCCGAGCTGGCGCCGCGAATGGTGCGCGATGCCGGTGTGCTGGCCTTGCCGGGCACGATGTTCATGCCCGACGAAGACCCCGAGGGGGCGGCCCATTTCCGCATTGCATTCGCCAATGTCGATGCGGCGGGGATCGAGGTGCTGGCCGGGCGGCTAAGGGATTTCCGGGGCTGACAGGACGGGCTGACGTTCGCGTGCGGCGGTCCACAGGGCCTTGCCGCCGGGACATGCGGGGCCTAAAGACGCCGGGATAACAAACATGAACCGACAGAAGATGAGACGCGCGTAATGGCAAATCTGCGGACCAAGGGCAAATCAACCATCGTCTGGATCCTGATGGGGATGCTGGTCCTTGGCCTGGGTGGCTTCGGCGTGACCAATTTCGGCGGCAGCCAGACCGAGGTGGGCCGGGTCGGTGAAACCACCGTGACGGCAGAAGATTACGCGCGCTCGTTGCAAAATCAGCTGAATGCCTTCAGCGCGCAGGCGGGGCAGGCCTTTACCCTGGCGCAGGCCCAGTCCATCGGTCTGCCGCAACAGGTGCAGGCGCAGCTGTTCGCCGAGGCTGCGCTGTCCGAGGATGCGCGCCGGATCGGCCTGTCGGTCGGGGATCAGCGCGTGGCCGATGTCATCATGCAGGCGCAGGCCTTCCGTGGCCCGAACGGCCAGTTCGACCGCGTCGCCTATGGCGAGACGCTGCGCCGCCAGGGCATGACCGAGGCTGATTTCGAAGCTCAGATCCGCGACGGCGAAGCCGGTCAGATCCTGCAACGCGCCGTGACCGAGGGCGCCCCCGCGCCCCGCCCCATGGTCGACCAGACCGTGCGCTGGCTGCTGGAAAGCCGCGACATCACCTGGCGCGAGATCACCGCCGATCAACTGCCCGAGCCGGTCGCGCGCCCCAATGACGAAACCTTGCAGGCCTGGCATCAGGCCAACGCGGCCCGCTTTACCGCGCCGGAACTGCGCCGCATCACCTATGTCTGGCTGACGCCCGAGATGCTGGAAGGCGAGGTCCACTTGGACGAGGCCGCGCTGCGCGCCGAATATGATCGCCGCATAGCCGAGTTCCAGCAGCCCGAGCGCCGCCTTGTCGGGCGGTTGGTCTTTCCCGACCAGCAAACCGCCGAGGCTGCCAAGGCCCGGCTGGATGCGGGCGAAGTGCCCTTTGATGCGCTGGTCACCGAACGCGGCCTGACGCTGGACGATATCGAACTGGGCGAGGTCAGCCAGACCGAGTTGGACAGCGAAACCGGGCAGGCCGTCTTTGCGCTGGAACAGCCCGGCGTGGTCGGCCCGTTTCAGACCACGCTTGGCCCGGCACTGTTTTCGATGAACGCGATCCTGGAGCCCGTCGAAATCCCGTTCGAACAGGCACAGGACGAGTTGCGCGGCGAGGCGGCACTGGACCGTGCCGGGCGCATGGTCGAGGACCGCGCCGGCGACTTCGAGGACATGCTGGCCTCGGGCGCGACGCTGGAGGATGTGGCCGAGGAAACCGAGATGGAGCTGGGCCAGATCGACTTTGACGCCAGCGCGGCGCCGGAACATACCGGCATCGACGGCTATCAGGCTTTCCGTGAACGCGCCGGCGCGGTGGCCCAGGATGATTTCCCGCAACTGTATCAGCTGGATGACGGCGGGGTTTTCGCGCTGCGACTGGACGAGGTGGTGCCCCCGACGCTGCGCCCCTTTGACGAGGTCGCCGACGAGGTGGCCGAGGATTGGATGACCTCGGAAACCCGCGGCATGCTGATGGCCCGCGCCGAGGATCTGGCGGTTGATGCCGCAGCGCTGGCCGCGCCGGCGGCTGATGAGGCCAATGACGCCGGCCCCGCTGACGAAGCCGGCGGCCAGGCTGCCACCGCAGCCGATGACGCGGCTGCTGATGGCGATGCTGACGGGGCCGCCCCGACTGCCGCCCTGGTCGTGCCCGCCGGCAACCCGGTGGCGGATCTGACCCGCGATGGCTGGATCGACGGCGTCCCGCCTGAAGTTGTCACAAGCGCCTTTTCGATGACCGAGACCGGCGCGACACAGGCCGTCACCGCACAGGGGCGGGTTTTCCTGGTGACGCTGGACGGTATCCATCAGGCTGATCTGGGCTCGGAGATCGCGACCGAGGCGGCGGAAAGCGTCACGCAGCGGCTGGAACAATCGCTGCAAAACGACCTGTTCGATTATTACATTCGCGGCGTGCAGGCCGAGCGTGGCGTGCAGGTGAACCAATCGGCCATCAGCGCGGCAGAAACCATGGTGCGCTGATGGAGCTTTTGCCGGATTTCGGGGATTTCGAGAAAGGCTGGGCCGAGGGCCGCAACCAGTTGGTCACGATCCGTCTGGCCGCCGATCTGGACACGCCCGTCAGCCTGATGCTGAAACTGGCCGAGGCCGCGCCCAACAGCTTCATGCTGGAAAGCGTGACCGGCGGCGAGGTGCGCGGGCGCTATTCCATCATCGGCATGAAGCCCGACCTGATCTGGGATTGCCGCGATGGTCGCGCCCGGATCAACCGTCAGGCGCGCTATTCTGACGATTTCACCGCCGAGGATCGCCCCGCGCTGGACAGCCTGCGCGCGCTGATCGCCGAAAGCCGCATCGACATGCCCGATGGCGTGCCGCCGGCTGCGGCCGGTCTGTTCGGCTATCTCGGCTATGACATGATCCGTCTGGTCGAGCGTCTGCCGCATGTGAACCCCGACCCGATGGGCCTGCCCGATGCGGTGTTGCTGCGCCCCTCGGTCGTGGCCGTGCTGGACGGGGTCAAGGGCGAGGTGACGCTGTGTGCGCCGGCCTGGTTCGACCCCTCGATCCCGGCACGTGCGGCCTATGCCCAGGCCGGCGAGCGGGTGATGGAGGCGCTGCGATCCCTTGACCGCCAGCCATCCGAACCGCGCGCCCTGGGCGAGGATGCCAAGGTCGGCGAGCCGGTCTCGAATTTCGCCAAGCCGGATTATCTGGCGGCGGTCGAGAAGGCCAAGGACTATATCCGCGCGGGCGACATCTTCCAGGTCGTGCCCAGCCAGCGCTGGACGATGGATTTTCCGCTGCCGCCCTTTGCGCTGTATCGGTCGCTGCGCCGCACCAACCCCTCGCCCTTCATGTTCTATCTGAATTTCGGCGGCTTCCAGATCGTCGGTGCCAGCCCGGAAATTCTGGTCCGGTTGCGTGACGGGGAAGTCACCGTCCGCCCCATCGCCGGCACGCGCCCGCGCGGCGCCGACGAGGCCGAGGATCGCGCGCTGGAAGCCGATCTGCTGGGCGACCAGAAGGAACTGGCCGAACATCTGATGCTGCTGGATCTGGGCCGCAACGATGTGGGCCGGGTGGCGAAAATCGGGACCGTTACGCCCACCGAGCAATTCATCGTCGAGCGTTACAGCCACGTCATGCATATCGTCTCGAACGTTGTGGGCCAGCTGAATGACGGCGAGGACGCGCTGTCAGCCCTGCTGGCCGGCATGCCCGCCGGCACGGTATCGGGCGCCCCCAAGGTCCGAGCGATGGAGATCATCGACGAGTTGGAACCCGAAAAGCGCGGCGTCTATGCGGGCGGCGTGGGCTATTTCGCGGCCAATGGCGAGATGGACATGTGCATCGCGCTGCGCACCGGGGTGATCAAGGACCACAGGCTTTACATCCAGGCCGGCGGCGGCGTCGTCTATGACAGCGACCCGGAATCCGAGTTCATGGAAACCGTGAACAAAAGCCGCGCTCTGCAACGCGCCGCCGAGGATGCGGCGCGGTTTGTCCGGGGGAATGGTTAGGCTGGCGGCCCCAACCTGCGGATAACGCGGGGACAGCGGCTAGAAATACAGCCAGCCGCGAACCCCCGCCTCTTTGTCCAGCGGGTATGATTGTTCCAGTTGCAGGGCAGACCGCACCGAGGCGTCGTTGAAAAGCCCTGGAATGAAAAGCTGGTGCAGCCGCCTGGATGCGATGTCGTTCTGATGAGGCATCCTGACATGCGGTCCGCCATCCTGGGCTGGGGTGACCACAGAATTGCCGATCCCACGCCATGCAAGCAGTGGTTCGCGGACTCTGGCACGGACAAGCAGTGTCGCATCGCTCCATTCCGGTGGCACGAGGCACAGCATCCGCATCGCCATGCCGACCGACAGGTCCCAGACCTCGCCGAACCGGATAATCTGATCCAGCCCTTTGCGATCAATCCACCAACTGCCGGCGGCAACCTTCGCTGCCCCTGCGCCGCTGTTGCCGAATCTGAAAACCTCGGTGCCGGGTCGCAACTCGTGCCGCGCCGGCATCATGATCCCGCCGGTCTGGGCATAGGCCAGCACGCGCCCCCGTGGATCGGTGATCGCGGTCTTGCGGTTGATATCGACGCCTTGCGCGCGCCGAAAATTGTCGGGATCGTCGAAAACTGACTGATTTACGAAATTCATAAGATTTCACCATTCACACAACTTGCTGCGGGGAAACTATCCTTCCCGTTCAGACTGCGGCAAGGAAAATGATCGTAGGCCCAGGGTGAGGCATTGGATTATTCAAGCTGCGATCCCCGTCGCCATTCCCGCCAGGTCAGCCAGATCACCAGCAGATCGAAGGCCGACAGTGCCAGCATCACTGGCGATCCGCTGACGGCCCAACGGTGCATCTGATAGCCGACAAACCCCGCAAAAACCACGATCGCCAGCGGATAGGCGGCGGCGATGCGCCGCACCAGCAGGGCAATCACCACCAGTTTCACCAACCCGTGGCTCAGCAGATAGACGGCATAGAAATGCTGGCTGCCGGCATCGAACCGGCTGGTCAGCCGCAACACCCGCGCGACCATCGGGTCGGTCGGGTCCTCGATCAGCTCGTTATGGGTCAGCCAGTCGATGCTGCGCTGGATCGTGGCATTGGCGGTGAACAGCAGCGCCAGGCCCGTCAGGCTTTCCAGCGCCGCCAAGAAGCCTTTCAGCGCCAGACCGGCCTCGAACAGCCAATGCAGCGCGCCACGCTCGGGCGGCAGATGCCGTGCGGTCAATCCTCGCCGCGATAGGGCTGCACATATTGCAGCGCCATGTCCCAGGGGAAGAAGATCCAGGTATCCTGACTGACCTCGGTCACATAGGTTTCGACCATCGGCTTGCCCTTGGGTTTGGCATAGACGGTGCCGAAATGCGCCTTGGGATACATCTCGCGGATCAGTTCCAGCGTGCGGCCCGAATCGACCAAATCGTCGACGACCAGAATGCCCTCGCCATCGCGCATCAGCGCATCATCGGGCTTTTTCAGAACCTCAAGCTGGCCCTGGCCAGCCCCGGTGCCAACGCCCTTGTAGGATTTGATCGAGATCGTGTCGATGGTGCGGATGTCCAATTCGCGCGCGACGATCATCGCCGGCACCAGCCCGCCCCGTGTCACGGCGACGACGGCCCGCCAATCGGTCCCGTCCAGCCGCCAGGCCAGCGCGCGCGCATCGCGATGCAGCTGATCCCAGCTGACGTGAAAACCCTTCTCATGGGGCAGGCGGTCCATCAGTTCTCTCCTTCAATGCCGCAGGATCAGCGAAATTCCCAGCAGGCCGATCAAGGCCGCCGCAATCCGGTCGATCCAGAATTTCGCCGCATAATAACGACGCCGCAGCAAAGGCAAAGCCATCAGCGTGGCTAAGGCGGTGTAAAACGACAGCTCGACCACCAATGCCGTGCCAAAGATGACGGCCTTGTCAGCCAGTGACAGCGCGGCGGGAAAAATCGACAGCAACACGGCGGAATAGAACAGCGCGGGCTTGGGATTCGACAGGTTCAGAATCAGCCCACCCAGAAATCCGCTGCCAAAACGCTTGTCCGAGGGGTCCGGCAGCGGATCGGCGGCATGGCGCCACATCTTCCAGGCAATCCAGATCAGATAGGCACCGCCCAGAACCTTCAGCGCCACATAGGTCCAGGGCACGACGCGAAACAGCACCGTCAACCCCAGCAACGCAAACAGGCACCACAGCGCCGCACCCACGGCCAATCCCCAGCCATAGGGCAGGGCGCGGGCGCGCCCCATGGCAAAGGCGCTTTGGCTGACCGCGATCACGCCGGGACCAGGCGACAGGATCGCCACCGACAATGTGCCCACGAAAACCGCCAACTGGGCAATCGTCACAACCATCTGGCTTCTTTCTCGTCCAAATACCCGTCCGGCCGTGCCGCGGGGATCGCGCTCAGTCTTTCTTCACCACGGTCGCAATATCAGGCGCGTCCACCGCCTTCATGCCGACGACGTGATAGCCCGCATCGACGTGATGCGTTTCGCCCGTAACGCCCGAACCCAGATCCGACAGCAGATACAGCGCCGACTTGCCCACATCAGCCTGCGTCACGTTCCGGCGCAGAGGCGAGTTCAACTCGTTCCACTTCATGATGTAACGGAAATCGCCGATGCCGCTGGCTGCCAGGGTCTTGATCGGCCCGGCAGAAATCGCATTCACACGGATACCGTCCTTGCCAAGATCCTCGGCCAGATAACGCACCGACGCCTCCAGCGCGGCCTTGGCCACGCCCATCACGTTGTAATGCGGCATCACCCGTTCGGCGCCGTAATAGGTCAGGGTCAGCAGGCTGCCACCTGCGGGCATCATCGCGGCGGCGCGCTGGCACACGGCGGTGAAGGAAAAGACCGAGATATCCATGGTCATGTTGAAATTGGCGCGGGTCGTGTCGACATAGCGGCCGCGCAACTGGTCCTTGTCGGAAAAGCCAATGGCGTGAACCACAAAATCCAGCCCACCCCATTCATCCTTCAGCGCCCCGAACAGCGCGTCGATCGAGGCTTCATCACTGACATCGCAAGACAGGACCAGCGACGATCCGACCTGCTCGGCCAGCGGCTCGACCCGCTTTTTCAGAGCTTCGCCCTGATAGGAGAAGGCCAGCTGTGCCCCTTGCTCGGCGACGGCCTGGGCAATGCCCCAGGCGATCGACTTGTCATTGGCCAGCCCCATGATCAGACCGCGCTTGCCGGCCATCAATCCGGATTTTTGCTCGCTTGACATGAGATGATCCTCGCGCTTTCAACCTTTTGGGAATGTGATTAGGCCAAAGGCCGGTGGGCATCAAGCGCCAGAGGAGGGGCAATGACATCACGAGACGGCATCTTTGCGGGCGACGACCCCTTTGCAATCGCGCGGCGCTGGTTGGACGAGGCCACGGCAAGCGAACCGAACGACGCCAATGCGATGGCCCTGGCGACGGTCGATGCCGAGGGGCTGCCCGATGTGCGGCTGGTTCTGCTGAAGGAAATCGAGGCTGACGCCTTTGTTTTCTATACGAATTATGAAAGCGCCAAGGCGCAGCAGCTGGACCTGGCCGGCAAGGCGGCGCTGGTTCTGCACTGGAAATCGCTGCGCCGACAGATCCGTGTGCGCGGGTTGGTGACGCGCGAGGATGGGCCGCAGGCCGATTCGTATTTCGCAAGCCGCCCGTTGCAAAGCCGCATCGGCGCCTGGTCCTCGCCGCAATCGCGCCCGATTGCCAGCCGCGAGGTGCTGCTGGCCGAGGTCGCGCGTCAGGGCCTGAAGCAGGGGCTGAACCCGTCCCGCCCGCCGTTCTGGGGTGGCTATCGCATCCGGCCGGTGCAGATCGAGTTCTGGGCTGATGGTGCCTTCCGGCTGCATGACAGGTTCAAATGGGTCCGAAAAGATGCGGAAAATGCTTGGCAGATCGACCGTTTGGCCCCATAAAGTTGACGAAGCGGTTCACTTTGCATTCGCCTTACCCGTCAACCTGCCGAAAAGGTTAGGAAAGCATCTAATTTTACCCAGCGGCAATTTGTCGGTCTACGGTTGATGGTGGCCGTGTGTAGGCTTATTTTTGTGGGATCGAGTAGCGCAGGCGACAAGAAAGAGTATCGCGTAATGACCGGGGACAACCCTGACGAAAAAACTGTAACGGGGCTGATCAAATGGTTCGACCCCGCAAAAGGGTATGGCTTCATCTATAATGACGAGGGTGGCCCGGACATCCTGCTGCACGCGAATGTCTTGCGCAATTTCGGACAGGGATCTGTTGCCGACAATTCGCAGGTGACGGCGCGGGTGCTGACAACGGCGCGCGGCCTTCAGGCCGTCGAGGTGTTCGAGATCATTCCGCCCGACAGCCACGGCATGCCGCCGATCGCGGATCTGCCGCAATCGGTGATCGAGGATCTGCAATCGCTGGTCTTGCAGCCGGCGCGGGTCAAGTGGTTCGACAAGGCCAAGGGCTTTGGTTTCGCCAATATCTTCGGGCGCGACGACGATGTCTTTCTGCATATCGAGGTGCTGCGTCACTCTGGCCTGGCGGATCTGACGGTGGGCGAGGCCGTGGCGCTGCGCGTGGTCGAGGGGCCGCGAGGGCTGATGGCGGCGCAGGTCGCCAGTTGGGATGAGATCCTGCACCACAAGACCAGCGACGCGCTGCCCGGATCCAATCCGTCGCCTGATGCCCCCGGCGAAGAGGCAGACGCCGCCCCGCGCGTCATCGTCGGCTGACCGGCGGCGATTGTCGGATGCGGCTCGGGCAACATTTCGCTGCGATCGGTGTGGCGACGCTGCTGGTCGCCGTCGCATCGGCGGGGTCGGGCGGGGCGCAGGCCCTTGGCTGCGATCCGCAGCAGGCAATCTTTCAGACCGGGCAGGGACCGCTTGCGATTGCGGTTGAACTGGCCGACGATCCGCAGGAACGCGCGCAGGGCCTGATGTTCCGGCGCGATCTGCCGGCAAAGACCGGCATGCTGTTCATCTATGACGCGCCGCAGCCCGCAAGTTTCTGGATGCGCAATACGCTGATCCCGCTGGACATCATTTTCATGGATGCCACCGGGACCGTGCGCCATATCCACCGCAATGCGCGCCCGCTGGACGAGACGCCGATTCCCGGTGCTGCGGTCGGCGATCCCGATCCGCTGCGGCTGTTTGTGCTGGAAATAGCGGGTGGCGAGGCCGACAGGCTGGGCATCAAGGTCGGGCAGGCAATGGCCCATCCGGCCGTGCCCGCCGACAATGCTGCGATTTCCTGCGACTAGCCCCTTCCCCCGCGCGTTCCGGCGCGCTAGAAGGCGCGGGTTCGGGGCGTAGCGCAGCCTGGTAGCGCGACGGTTTTGGGTACCGTAGGCCGGAGGTTCGAATCCTCTCGCCCCGACCATCACTTAGCTGATTTGCATGTGGTCCGTTTTACACATCAATTTACAGCTTTGAGCAGCCTGATTATCGTGGATTTCCGTGTCGATGATGAGGGATGGTATTGGCCATCGCCGTCGGTCAGCACGATCTTGTCGCCCTGCGCTCGGTCGCAATAGGTGATGACGTCACGGCTGGCCGTCGCAACCGTCGATTCGGCCCGCGCGTTGAAGATAAAGCGGTCGGCGCCGACGCCCCCTGTCATACCGTCTTTCCCGGCGCTGCCGTTCAGCAGGTCACGACACGACCCCTGCCGCCATTGAGGAAATCGACGTCATCGCCGTCTTCAAGGTCGTCATCGCCACCCATGCCCGACATCGAATAGCGGTCCTGATTGTCATAAACCTATTCAACACCTGCGGCGCCGTAGGTGCGTTCATGTCCCGTGCCGCCCCACATGATTCTACCACGCAGCCGACCTCTCTATTTGAGGATCGCCCCAGATCCTGTCCAAACTTGCAGTCGTTGGGGGCTAGGCCTGGCGCAGCAGCCGGCCAAGCCGGGCGATGCCTTCGTCGACCATCGCCTGTTCGTGCAGGGTGAAGCTGAGGCGGATCGTGTTCCTGCCGCCGCCGTCGGCGAAGAAGGCATGGCCCGGAACAAAGGCGATCTTTTCGGATTGCAACGACCGGGCCAGAAGATCGGCGCCGTCCATCGTCTGAGGCAGGGTCAGCCAGACGAACATGCCGCCTTCGGGTCGGGTCCAGCTGACGCCCTGGGGCATCTCGCGTTCAAGTGCATCCAGCATCAGGTCGCGACGGCGGCGATAGACCTTGCGGATGCCGGGAACATGTTCGGCGAAATGGTCGCGGGCGACGATATGGGTGGCGATCTGGTTCAGCGTCGGTGAATGCAGGTCGGATGCCTGTTTCAGCAGCACCAAGCGTCTGATCACATCGCGCGGGGCACAGACCCAGCCCACCCGCAGCCCCGGCGCAAGGGTCTTGGAGAACGACCCGCAATAGACCGTGCGGCAGGCGTCGATATCGCCCTTGCGTGCGATTTCCCGCGCCAGGATCGGCGGGATCGCCTGACCGTCATAGCGCAGCGACTGATAAGCGGCGTCCTCGATGACGACGATGTCCAGCGTCTCGGCCAGATCAAGCAGCGCGTCGCGGCCGGCGGCGCCGATGGTTTCGCCCGTGGGGTTGGCAAAATCGGGCGAGAGATAGGCAAATTTTACCCGGCCATCGCCTGCCGCCTCGGCATAGTCGCTGGCGGGGCGGTTGTCGCCGGGGATCAGCCGGTCATAGCGCGGCTGATAGGCATTGAAGGCGCCAAGCGCGCCCAGATAGGTGGGCCCGCGGACCAGCGCGGTATCACCGGGAGAGATCAGCAGCTTGCCCAGATAATCCAGCGCCTGCTGCGAGCCCGATGTGATCAGGATATTGTCGCGGGTGCAGGGGATGCCGATTTCGGCCATCTGCCCGGCGATCCAGTCGCGCAGGGGGGCATAGCCTTCGCTGACCGAATATTGCAGCGAGATGCCAGCCGCATTGTCCGCCAGCGCCAGTCCCATTGCATCACGAAAAGCCTGCGCCGGAAACAGCGCCGGGTCGGGGATACCGCCGGCAAATGAGATGATATCGGGCTGGTCCAGCAGCTTCAGCAACTCGCGGATCTCGGAGGCCTTCATGCGCGACATGCGCGATGCCAGCATGGTTTCGGTGATCATCGCTGTCCCCCCCAGTGATCCTGCCCATGGCTTTGTCGCGCGGGGTCGAGGTTAAGTCAATGGTCCTGACCTGTATGCGGATGGTTTCGCGCAGGGAATTATTGGTCTGCCGGTGATCTGGTTCACGAAACGGTGGCGCTTTGGTGGCGGGCTTTTGCCTGCCCGGCGTTGCGCGGCCACTGCCCCGCGTGTATCAGGTCGGACAAAGACGGGCAGTTTGAAGGATCGCCATATGCGCAGGGTTGTTGTCACCGGGCTGGGAATGGTCACGCCGCTGGCCTCGGGTGTCGAGGCGACGTGGGAACGGCTGCTGGCCGGCCAATCGGGGGCGGGCACGATCACCCGTTTCGACCCCAAGGATGTGGTGACGAAATATGCCTGCGAGATCCCTTTTGGCGATGGCAGCGACGGCACATTCAATCCCGATGACTGGATGGAGCCGAAAGACCGCCGCAAGGTTGATGATTTCATCCTTTACGGCATGGCCGCGGCGACGCAGGCGGTCGAGGACAGCGGCTGGAAACCCCAGACCGAAGAGGATCACGAACGCACCGGCGTCATGATCGGGTCGGGTATTGGCGGGCTGACCAGCATCGCCGAGACCGCCGTGCTGATCAAGGAACGCGGGCCAAAGCGGGTTTCGCCCTTTTTCATTCCGGGCGCGCTGATCAATCTGGTCAGCGGGCAGGTCAGCATCCGCTTTGGCTTCAAGGGGCCGAACCATGCGGTCGTCACCGCCTGCTCGACCGGCGCGCACGCCATTGGCGATGCGGCGCGGCTGATCGCGCTTGGCGATGCCGATGTGATGGTCGCGGGCGGGGCCGAGGCGCCGATCAGCGAAATCGGCATTGCCGGGTTCAACGCCTGCAAGGCGCTGTCGACCAAGCGCGCCGATGATCCCCAGCATGCCAGCCGCCCCTATGATCAGGACCGTGACGGGTTTGTCATGGGCGAGGGCGCCGGCTGCGTCGTGCTGGAGGAATATGAACACGCCAAGGCGCGCGGGGCCAAGATCTATGCCGAGGTGCTGGGTTATGGCCTGTCGGGCGATGCCTATCACATCACCGCACCAAGCGAGGATGGTGATGGCGGTTTCCGCGCAATGAAGAATGCGCTGAAGAATGCCGGGCTGGAGCCGGCGGCCATCGACTATATCAATGCGCATGGCACCAGCACCATGGCCGACACGATTGAACTGGGCGCGGTTGAACGCCTGATGGGCGATCATGCCAAGGATGTGGTGATGTCCTCGACCAAATCTTCGACAGGGCATCTGCTGGGCGCGGCCGGCGCGATCGAGGCGATCTTCTGCATCCTGGCCATTCGTGACCAGATCGCGCCGCCGACGATCAACCTGGATAACCCTGCGGTCACGCCAAAGCTGGATCTGGCGGCAAACGCGGCCGTGCGGCGCAAGATCGACGTGGCCCTGTCCAACAGCTTTGGCTTTGGCGGCACGAATGCCAGCCTGATCCTGGGCAAGGTGGCCGACTGATGTGGCGCAATATCGCCTCGAACTTTCTGACGCTGGCGCTGGTGCTGATGGTGGCGATCGCCGCCGCCGTCGCCTGGGGCCGGCAGCAGTTCACCGGGCCGGGGCCAAGCGAGACGGCGCAATGCGTGCAGGTGGCGCAGGGCGCCAGCCTGAACGCCGTCAGCAACCAGCTGGCCGAGCAGGGGGCGGTCAGCAGCGCCTATCTTTTTCGCGCGGGCGTTGATTATCAGGGCCGTGCGGGGCAGCTGAAATTCGGCAGCTATCTGGTGCCGCCCGGCGCCAGCATGGAACAGATCTCGACCGCGATCACGGCCGGAGGGCCTTCGACCTGCGGGACCGAGGTGATCTTTCGCGTCGGTGTCCGCGCCAACAGCGTGGTGCTGCGCGACATCAACCCCGCGACCGGTACCTATGAGGAACGGGTGAAATACGATCCGGCCACCGAAGCTGCGCCCGAAGCCATCGTCCAGGCCGAGCAACAGCACGATGCGCGGCTGCGCGTCGCCGTGGCCGAGGGCGTGACCAGCTGGCAGATCGTCGAAGGGCTGAAAGCGGCCAGCTTCATGGCGGGCGAGCTGGGCGAAGTGCCGCCCGAAGGCAGCCTTGCACCCGATACCTACGAGATCGAGTCAGGCGCCGACCGTGCCACGCTGCTGGCCGAGATGTCGCGGCGCCAGACTGCGATCCTTGCCGCTGAATGGGAGGGGCGTCCCTTTGGTCTGCCCTATGCCAGCCCCGAAGAGGCGCTGATCATGGCCTCGATCGTGGAAAAGGAAACCGGCGTCCCGGACGAGCGGGAAACCGTGGCCAGCGTTTTCGTCAACCGGCTTGAGGCCGGAATGCGGCTGCAAACCGACCCGACGGTGATTTACGGCGTGACGGGCGGGCAGGGCATTCTGGATCGCGGCTTGCGCCGGTCCGAACTGGATCGCGCGACGCCCTATAACACCTATCAGATCGACGGCTTGCCACCCACGCCCATCGCCAATCCCGGCCGTGCGGCGATCCGGGCGGCGCTGAACCCTGCCAGCACCGATTTCTTCTTCTTCGTGGCCGACGGCTCGGGCGGGCATGCCTTTGCCCGCACATTGGACGAACACAACGCCAATGTCGCCCGTTGGCGCGAGATCGAGGCACAGCGCGGCCAGTCGACGGAAACACCGGTTCAAGGCGGCGGCTGATCACCACAAGCTGTTTTTGACCAAATGCAACAAAGGTTAACCCCCGCCCGGAACCCGGTGCGGGGGTTTTCCGTTCTGGAGAAGGGGTCGGCAAACAGGCCGGACTGCCGCGTTAACGATGAGGGGAACACGATGAAGCTTTCGGACATGATTTCCAGCCTGGCACGCAGCGCGCAGGATTTTGAAAAACGGATCGAGCAATGGCAAAATGATCTGAGCGACCGCACCGATGAGTTGAAGGTCAGCGCAAGCAAATGGCTGGATGACGCGAAGAAGCGCGACGCGGAAATGCAGGCGCAGGTGAAGGGTTACTTCGACGATGCAAGCGATCAGGTGAAAGCGCAGTGGAGCAAGGCCAAGGCCGATTGGGACGCTGATGTCGCCCGACTGCGGGCCAAGGGCGAAGAAATGCGCCAGAGCGCCCAGAACATGCAGGACGAGGAAGTCGCCGATTGGGCCGAGGCCTATGCCGCCAATATGGTGGCTTATGCGCAGCAGGTCCAGGAAGAGGCCAGCAAGGCCGTTGCCTCGGCTGCTGAAGCCCGCGCAAAGGTCGCCGGAAACCAGGCTTGAACGGCGAAGGATTCGCCGACTGTGATGCACGTCATGGTTGATTTGTGGCGGCAACAGGGGTGCTGTTGCATATGGTGTTCCGCCCCTGTTGCGCATGTTAAAATGTTGTTTTGTATTGTTAAATAGGCATGCCTTGAGCGTGCGCTGCGTTTTTGGTTGACTTACCGAACGCCCTAAAGTAGAAAGTATACATGCTGGGAGAAGTGGGCAAGCGGCCGGGGTAACACCTTGGGCCGCTTTTTCGTTTCTCGCTCGTGCGGGCAGAACACGAGGCGGGGCAGTATCTGAATGAACGATATGGAGTGGGGCGGGGCTGACACCCCCGAGGGGCCGTTCGCGGCAATCGAAAACGTGCCCGAAACCGACCGCAAGGCGGTTCGGGCCGCAATCGAGCGGGCTTTGACGCCCAATGATCTGGACGAGGTGAATTTCGCCTCGTCGCTGCTGTGGAGCTATGTCGCCGATCTGGAACGCGATTGGCGGGCCATGAAGGCCGGTGACCAGGTCGCGCTGGACGCCGACGCCCTGAAGAAGGCGGTGAAGTCGGCCAAGGACGTGCGCGAGGCGCTCGACCATCTGAAACAGGAAAGGATGAAGGTTGACAAACTTCGCAAGGACATTGCCGGCGGGGTCGGAGGAGGGTGCCTCGACCTTGATGCCGCAAGAGATGAGATCGGGCGCAGACTGGCTTGCCTGCGCCGCGCAGGATGAGGTGGACGAATTTCTGGGCGGGCTTAGCGAGAATGCGCTGTTGAGCCTGCCCTGGCTGTTCGAGTTCTGGGCCTTGCCGCATCAGTTGCCGCCAGAAGGCGACTGGAAAAGCTGGGTGATCATGGGCGGGCGCGGTGCGGGCAAAACCCGCGCCGGGTCCGAATGGGTGCGGCGGATGGTCGAGGGGCCGACCGCCGCCGCACCGGGGAAATGCCATCGTGTCGCGCTGGTGGGGGAAACCTTCAACCAGGCGCGCGAGGTGATGGTGATGGGGGAAAGCGGCATTTTGGCCTGCTCTCCCCCGGATCGGCGGCCGGTCTGGGAGGCCGGGCGGCGGCGGCTGGTCTGGGCCAATGGGGCGACGGCGACGGTCTATTCGGCGCATGAGCCGGAGGCGCTGCGGGGGCCTCAGTTCGATGCGGCCTGGGTGGATGAACTGGCCAAGTGGAAGAAGGCCGAGGATGTCTGGGACATGCTGCAATTCGCATTGCGGTTGGGCGAGCATCCCCAGCAGGTGATCACCACGACGCCGCGCAATGTCGGGGTGCTGAAGCGGATATTGGGAAATGCCAGCACGGTGACGACCCATGCGCCAACGGATGCGAACCGGGCCTATCTGGCGGAAAGCTTTCTGGCCGAGGTGGCGGAACGCTATGGCGGGACGCGGCTGGGGCGGCAGGAGCTGGACGGGGTGCTGCTGGACGATGTCGAGGGGGCGCTGTGGACCACGGCGATGCTGGAAGGCTGCCGGGTAGAGGTGGCGCCGAAGCTTTCGCGGGTTGTCGTGGCAGTTGATCCGGCAGTCACCGGGGGCAAGGCCAGCGATGAATGCGGGATCGTGGTGGCCGGTGTTGTGAGCGATGGCGAGCCGGGCAATTGGCGCGGCTATGTGCTGGAGGATGCGACGGTCAAGGGCGGGCCTTTGGACTGGGCGCGGGCGGCCATCGCGGCGATGGATCGGCATGGGGCCGAGCGGCTGGTGGCCGAGGTGAACCAGGGCGGCGATCTGGTGGAAAGCGTGATCCGGCAGGTGGACCCTCTGGTGCCGTTCCGGGGTTTGCGGGCGGCGCGTGGCAAGGGGTTGCGGGCCGAGCCGGTGGCCGCGCTTTATGAACAGGGGCGGATCAAGCATCTGCGCGGCGGCAATCTGGGGGCGCTGGAGGATCAGCTGTGCCAGATGACGGTGCGCGGGTTCGAGGGGCGTGGTTCGCCCGACCGGCTGGATGCGATGGTCTGGGCCATGCATGAGCTGATGATCGAGCCGGCGGCGGGGTATCGGCGGCCGCAGATGCGGCAGCTGTGAGGGTAGCCGGGGGCGCTTCGCCCCCCGGACCCCCAGAGGATATTTGGATCAAAGCGAGGGGCCGTGCCGGTGGGTGCGGCCCTTTTTCGTGGGAAAGTGCAGGAGGCGAAGGATGGCGTTTCGATTGTTTTCGCGGGAGGGCAAGGCCGATCCCGTGGTGGAAAAGAAGGCCAGCGCGACGGGGCGGGTCGTGGCATTCGCCAGCGGCTCGGGCCGGGTGGCGTGGTCGGCGCGGGATACGGGATCGCTGACGCGGGGCGGCTTTGTCGGCAATCCGATCGGGTTCCGCTCGGTTCGGTTGATTGCCGAGGCTGCGGCGGCGGTTCCGCTGATCTGTCAGGACCGGGAACGCCGCTATGAGACGCATCCGGTCGTTGATCTGTTGCGCCGGCCCAATCCGGGGCAGGGGCGGGCAGAGCTGTTCGAGGCGCTGTTCGGGCAGTTGCTGCTGTCGGGGAACGGCTATCTTGAGGCGGTCGGGCTGGGGCCGGATGGGTTGCCAGAGGAACTGCATGTTCTGCGCTCGGATCGGATGAACATTGTGCCGGGTGCTGACGGTTGGCCGGTGGCATTTGAATATGCGGTTGGCGGGCGCAAGCACCGGTTCGACATGACCGGCAGTCCCGATCCGATTTGCCATATCAAGAGCTTTCATCCGCAGGATGACCATTACGGGCTGTCGCCGATGCAGGCGGCTGCGGTGGCGCTGGATGTGCATAACAGCGCCTCGGCCTGGTCCAAGGCGTTGTTGGACAATGCGGCGCGGCCCTCGGGGGCGATCGTCTATAAGGGCGTGGACGGGCATGGCAGCCTGTCGCCCGATCAATACGACCGGCTGGTCTGCGAGATCGAGGCGAACCATCAGGGCGCGCGGAATGCCGGGCGTCCGATGTTGCTGGAAGGGGGGCTTGACTGGAAGCCCATGGGGTTCAGCCCGAGCGACATGGAATTCCATGAGACCAAGCTGGCCGCCGCACGAGAGATCGCCCTGGCCTTTGGGGTGCCGCCGATGCTGCTGGGGATTCCCGGCGATGCGACCTATGCCAACTATGCCGAGGCGCATCGGGCTTTCTATCGGTTGACGGTTCTGCCGCTGGTGACGCGGGTGGCGGCTTCGGTGGCCTGGTGGCTGAGCGAGCATCAGGGCACCGAGGTCGATCTGCGGCCCGATCCCGATGGTGTGCCGGCGCTGGCGGCCGAGCGTGACCAGCAATGGCAGCGGATTGGCGGTGCCAGCTTTCTGACCGATGCGGAGAAGCGGGCGCTGCTGGGCCTGCCGCCGTTGGCAGATGGATGATCTGGGCATGGAGGGCGCGCGCTTTACCAAGGACGCCTATGGTTGGCACGACCAGCGGTTTGCTGCGCAGGAGCGCATCATGGCGCTGCAATTCGGTGCGGTCGAAAAGCGGTTGGAGAAGATCGAATCGCTGATCGAAGGATTGGAAAAGCGGCTGTGGATGACGGTTTACGGCGTGGTCGCCGTGATCCTGACGCAGGCCGTGCAGGGTATTCTGGAATTTGCGCCGAAAGGGGGCTGAGGCATGGATCTGGGGCTGGAGTTGAAATTCGCGGGCGGCGCGCCGGTGCTGACCGAAGGATCGGTGATCGAGGGCTATGCCAGTCTGTTCGGGCTGACCGATCAGGGAGGCGATGCGGTGATGCCGGGTGCTTTTGCCGCAAGCCTGAAGAAGTTGGCGGCCAAGAGCGACAAGGTGCGGATGCTGTGGCAGCACGATCCGACGCGCCCCATCGGTGTCTGGGACGAGATCCGTGAGGATGAGCGGGGGCTGTGGGTCAAGGGGCGGCTTTTGCCCGAGGTGGCGCAGGCACGCGAGGCGGCAGCGCTGATTCAGGCGGGCGCCATTGACGGGCTGTCGATCGGCTATCGCACCATCCGCGCCACACGCGACCAGAAGGGGCGTCGGATGCTGGCCGAGGTGGAGCTGTGGGAGGTATCGCTGGTGACCTTCCCGATGCTGCCCGAGGCCAAGGTCGGGCGCAAGGCGGCCGAGGATCTGCTGGAAATGGCGGCTGTTTTTGCGGCGGCGACCGAGGCGTTGCGGGCCGAGTAAGCGTTTGGTGCGTGCGAGCACGCACCCTAAGGGATTGGCGCGGTGTCGCGCCTGACAGGGTTCGGGTCGCGCGGGGGCGCGGTTCGGCAAAGGGGCGGCATCGCCCAGATCATCGTGATGAGGAGACATCAATGACCGAGGTGAAAGCCGCGGCCGGGGAAGACATGCCCGGAGAGCTTAAAGGGGCGATGCTTGGGTTCGTAAGTGAACTCAAGCTGTTCCGTGATGACATTCAGAAAAAACTTCAAGCACAGGACGAACGTATGACCATGCTCGATCGCAAGACCGCCCTTCGTGGCCGCAGCCCTCTGTCGACCAATGCCGAGGTCGAGGTGCCGCATCAGAAGGCGTTCAATGCCTATCTGCGCCGCGGTGATGATGACGGGCTGCGTGGCCTGGTGATCGAGGAAAAGGGCCTTACGGTCGCCAGCGATGGTGGTTTCCTGGCCGCGCCGGTGGTGGCAGAGACCGTGCAGAACGTGCTGCGCAGTGGTGCCTCTCTGCGCAAGCTGGCCAATGTGGTGACGGTCGAAAGCGGCAGCTATGAGGTGCTGGTCGACAAGGGCGATCTGAGTGCCGGCTGGGCGACCGAGGCCAACGCGACCGAGACCGGCACCTCGGGGATCGAGCGGATCAGCATTCCGGTGCACGAACTGTCGGCCATGCCGAAAGCCAGCCAGCGGCTGCTGGATGATGCGGCATTCGACGTCGAGGCCTGGCTGGCCGAACGCATCGCTGACAAGTTCGCGCGGGCCGAGGCGGGTGCATTCATCAACGGTGACGGCATCGACAAGCCGCGCGGCATTCTGTCCTATCCGACCGCCGAAACGGGCTCCGAGGCTGAAGGCCAGATCGGCTTTGTCGCAAGCGGCAGCATGGGTGGTTTCGACCCGGCCAGCCCGGCGGATGCGCTGATCGACCTGGTTTATGCGTTGGGTGCCGAATACCGGGCCAATGCGAGCTTCGTGATGAACTCGAAAACGGCGGGGGTCGTGCGCAAGATGAAGGATGTGGACGGGCGCTTCCTGTGGACGGATTCGATCGCGGCCGGCCAGCCGGCGCAGCTGCTGGGTTATCCCGTGCTGATCAGCGAGGACATGCCTGATATGGACATCGACTCGCTGTCGGTGGCCTTTGGTGATTTCCACGCCGCCTATACGGTGGTCGAGCGTCCTGACCTGCGCGTGCTGCGTGATCCGTTCAGCGCCAAGCCGCATGTGCTGTTCTATGCCACCAAGCGCGTCGGCGGCGGTGTCACCGATTTCCGTGCCGTGAAGTTGATGAAATTCGCCTGATCCGGGATCGGGCGAAGGGGGCTGCGCAACACGCGCCGGGCCGACCGGCAAGATTGTCCGCGCGCGCTGAGGACCGGCGCGCGGGCGCGGCCCCCACATGCAACGGTTCCGCCCGATCGGGGCGGGGCCTTTGCGATGATTTTCAGACGGAACGGCAGCAGGGGAAGGTTCGGGACATGATGCTGATCGAGGAAACGGCGCCTGCGGCGGAGGCGCTGCCTGTCGCCGCGTTGCGTGACCATCTGCGGCTGGGTTCGGGTTTTGGCCAGGCCGAGGACGAAGCAGAAAACACGGCGCTTGCAGGTTTTCTGCGGGCGGCAATCGCGACGATTGAGGCGCGAACGGGCAAGGTGCTGCTGATGCGGCGCTTTCGCATGCAGTTGGACGATTGGCGTGACCGGCTGGGCCAGACCCTGCCTTTGGCGCCAGTGATTGCGGTCGAGCGGATCGAAATCGACGACGGGGCAGGCACGGTGACCGAGCTGCCGGTTGAAAGCTGGCGGCTGATCGGCGATCTGCAACGTCCGATGATCCTGCCGGTCGGGGTGATCCTGCCGAATGTGCCGCGACTGGGATCGGTGACGGTGACCTTCACCGCCGGTTTTGGTGCCGATTGGGCCTCGGTTCCGGCCGATCTTGCGCAGGCGGTATTGATCCTGGCCACCCGCTATTACGAGGATCGCAGCCTGTCCGGCGGCAAATCGGCGCTGCCTTTCGGGGTCAGCGCACTGATCGAAAGCTGGCGGGCCGTGCGTACGCTGGCCGGGCGTGGTTCTGCGCGGGAGCGGCGGTGATGGCTGAGCCGGTCCTGAATGTGCCGTTGCTGCTGGAGGCGCCGCAGCGGCAGGGCGATGGGTTGGGTGGCAACCGCGTCGATTGGCAGCCCTTGGGCAAACTGTGGGCCGAGATGCGGGCAGGGTCGGGGCGAGAGCGTCGGGGCCAGGCAGGGGCGCAGAGTGTGGTTGCCTGGCGGATCACGATCCGTGCGGCAGCCCATGGTGATCCGCGCCGACCTCGACCCGAGCAGCGGTTGAGGCTGGGTGCGCGGGTCTTTCGGATCGACGCGGTGGCCGAGCGCGATCCCGATGGCCGCTATCTGGTCTGCTTTGCGCGAGAGGAGAACCTGTCATGAGTTATGCGGCAAGCGTCGCCTTGCAGGCGGCCGTCTATCAGCATCTGCGGGCCGACGCGGTGCTGGCTGATCTGGTTGGTGACGCGATCTTTGATGCGATGCCTGCCTCGGTTCCAAGCGGGATCTATGTCTCGTTGGGGCCCGAGGATGCGCAGGATGCGGGCGATATGACGGCTGCCGGATCGCGTCACGATTTCGTCGTGTCGATTCTGTCGGGCAGCGATGAAAGCGATGGCTTCGGTGCGGTGAAGCAGGTCGCAGCCGCCGTCAGCGATGCGCTGGAGGCAGGCGAGTTGCTGCTCGACCGTGGGTATATGGCGGGGCTTTGGTTCCTGCGCGCACGGGCGCGGCGGGTGGAAAACGGTGCGGCGCGGCGGGTCGATCTGACCTTTCGCGCCCGGATTGATCTGGGCTGAGGAGAGAAAAAATGGCAGTGCAGAACGGGCGTGATCTGCTGATCAAGATGGACATGATAGGTGATGGGACCTTTGTGACGATTGGGGGGCTGCGGGCCTCTCGTCTGGCGTTCAACGCCGAGACGGTCGACGTCACCAGTCTGGAAAGCCAGGGCGGCTGGCGCGAGCTTCTGGGCGGCGCGGGGGTGCGCAGCGCCTCGATCTCGGGTTCGGGCGTGTTTCGCGATGCCGATACGGATGGCCGCGCGCGACAGGTGTTCTTTGACGCAGAAGTGCCGCGTTTTCAGGTCGTGATCCCCGATTTCGGCGTCGTCGAGGGGCCGTTCCAGATTACCGGCCTGGAATATGCGGGCAGCTATAACGGCGAGGCGACCTATGAGATGTCGATGGCCTCGGCCGGTGCGCTGAGCTTCGAGCCGCTGTGATGGTGAACCCGATGCGCGGCGAGGTTGCGATCACACTGGATGGTCAGCCACATGTGGCGCGGCTGACCCTTGGTGCGCTGGCGGAACTTGAGGCGGATCTGGGCAGCGAAAGCCTGCTGGCGGTCGTCGAGCGGTTTGAGGGCGGTGGCTTCACCTCGCGCGATGTGCTTGCGGTTCTTGTCGCCGGGTTGCGGGGTGCGGGGTGGCAAGGAACCGCCGCAGATCTGATGTCAGTCGAGTTCGGGGGTGGGCCGATGGGGGCGGCGCGGGCGGCGGCAGAGCTGCTGGCCCGCGCCTTCCGGCTGGAACCATGAAAGCGCCATCTGACGCAGGCGATGACCGGCCGCGCGGGCTGGATTGGTCGGGGTTGATGCGGGCTGGGATCCGTGGGCTTGGCCTTCGCCCGGCCGAGTTCTGGGCGCTGACCCCGGCCGAGCTGGCATTGATGCTGGGCGTCGAGTCCGGCCCGCCCGCTATGACGCGCGATCGCCTTGCCGAGATGGCGGCGCGCTATCCCGACTGACCGCCAGGTCGCCGGGAGCAACATCTATTCAGGAAGCGAGGACCGTTTGATGGCGGACAATAACGGATTCGCGGCCGGGCTTGACCGGCTGGACGAAGATTTCGATCAGGCCGGCGCGATGACGGCCGCATTCGAGGCAGAGTTGTCGCGGCTGCGGCAGTCGATGATGTTCACCAGTCGCGAGGTCGGCACGCTGTCGGGCGGGCTGGAACGGGGGCTGCGCCGCGCTTTTGACGGTCTGGTTTTCGACGGGATGAAACTCTCCGACGCCCTGCGCGGGCTGGCGCGGTCGATTTCGGACACCATTTTCTCGATCGCGATGAAGCCGGTCGAGCAGGCGTTGGCCGGCAGTCTGGCGCAAGGTCTCGGCGGCATGGTCTCGGGTGCGATGCCATTTGCGAATGGCGGTGCATTCGTCCAAGGGCGGGTGATGCCTTTTGCCAAGGGCGGTGTCGTCAGCCAGCCCACGCATTTTCCGATGCGCGGTGCGACCGGTTTGATGGGCGAGGCCGGCCCCGAGGCGATCATGCCTCTGCGCCGTGGTGCGGATGGCCGGCTTGGTGTTGCGGCTGCTGGCGGTGGAGCCCGTGCGGTCAATGTCACGATGAATATCACCACGCCAGATGTGGGCGGGTTCCGGCGCAGTCAGTCGCAGATCGCGGCGCAACTGGGTCGCGCGATGGCGCGCGGCGAACGCAACGGCTGAATCAGAGGGCGGGCAGATGGCATTTCATGATGTAAGGTTTCCGACGAACCTGTCCTTTGGGTCGGTCGGCGGCCCCGAGCGGCGATCCGAGATCGTCACGCTTGCCAACGGATACGAAGAACGCAACTCGCCCTGGGCGCATTCGCGTCGCCGCTATGATGCGGGGATGGGGTTGCGTTCCCTGGATGATGTACAGGCATTGTTGGCTTTTTTTGAGGCACGAGCCGGGCAGTTACATGGTTTCCGGTGGAAGGATTGGTCCGATTGCAAAAGCGGCGGCGCCGTGGCCGAGCCCGCATTTGACGATCAGACGATCGGGCATGGCGATGGGGTGCAGACGCGCTTTCAGTTGATCAAGGCTTATGTTTCGGGCGCGACGCGATACGAGCGGCCAATCACCAAGCCGGTTCGCGATACGGTGCGCGCAGGCGTTGGTGGTGTCGAGATGTTCCCCGGATTGGGCTATACGGTCGACCGCCACAAGGGGCTGATCACATTCGATACCGCCCCGGCCAGCGGTGCCGAGATTACCGCAGGATACGAGTTCGATGTTCCGGTGCGGTTCGATACCGACCGGATCGCGGTGTCGATGGCGTCTTTCCATGCCGGTGACATGCCTCAGGTGCCAGTGGTGGAGATCAGGGTATGAGCACGACGACATTGGCACGCGCTTGGTCCATCAGCCGCAAGGATGGGCTGGTTCTGGGCTTTACCGACCATGATCGCAGCATGATGTTCGAAAAGATCCGCTTTCGCCCAGATAGCGGCCTGACTGCTAGGGCGATCGTGCAGGCCTCGGGGCTGTCGGTCGACAATACCGAGGCCGAAGGGGCGTTGACCGATGATGCCATCACCGAGACGGATCTGATGGCAGGATTGTGGGACGGGGCCGAGTTGCGGATGTGGGAGGTTGACTGGACTGACACAATGGCGCGCAAATTGCTGTTCCGCGGCAGTCTGGGTGAGGTCTCACGCTCTGGCGGTGCATTCAGGGCTGAATTGCGAGGGCTGTCCGAAACGCTGAATCAGGCACGCGGGCGCCGCTATCATCCGCGCTGCTCGGCGGTTCTTGGTGATGGGCAATGTCGCGTCGACTTGGCTCACCCTTCGGTGCGTGGCGAGGCTGCGATCGAAGTCGTTCAGGACGAGACACGTCTGATCATCGCACCGATTGGCGCATTTTCAGATAACTGGTTCGAGCGCGGCACGGTCGAGGTTCTGTCGGGACCGGCCACCGGTATGCGCGGACAGGTGAAGAACGACCACCGGCTGCCGGGTGGTGGCCGGATGCTGGATCTGTGGGCGTCGTTGGGTCGAGCCCCTGAACCGGGTGATATGTTGCGGGTAACCGCCGGTTGCGACAAGCATGCGGCGACCTGTCGTGCAAAATTCGCAAATTTCCTGAATTTCAGGGGCTTTCCGCATCTGCCAAGCGAGGACTGGCTTTTGTCGCCAGACAAGGCGCCGCGTCATCCTGACATCAAGTTTACCGTTGATCCGTCCGATATTCGCGACATGTTCAACATTGGAGGGCGCGATGACTGAACGGATCGCTGCCCTCGCGCGGGGCTGGCTTGGGACGCCCTATGTCCATCAGGCCAGTGTTCAGGGCGCCGGAACGGATTGCCTGGGACTGATCCGAGGCGTGTGGCGGGCGCTTTATGGGGCTGAACCGGAACCAGTTCCGCCCTATTCGCCAGATTGGGGTGAAGCCGGGCGGGACGAGGTGCTGATGGCCGGTGCTATACGCCACCTTTGCGTTGTTCCCGACCATCAGCCAGACGCGCCAGGTCAGGTCCTGCTGTTTCGCATGCGTGATGGCGCGATCGCCAAGCATCTGGGCATTCTGACAGCGACCGATCCGCAGCCCAGTTTTGTGCATGCCTATGATCGCCATGGAGTGATTGAGAGCCCGCTGTGCGGACCCTGGCGTACCCGGGTCGTGCGACGCTTTCGTTTTCCCTGCGACGATTTTAACGGAGATCCCTCATGGCAACATTAGTTCTGTCCGCCGTTGGAGCATCGGTCGGCGCGGGCTTTGGTGGTGCATTTCTTGGCCTGTCGGGTGCTGTCATCGGCCGGGCCATCGGCGCGACGATCGGCCGTGCAATAGATCAGCGTCTGCTGGGCGGCGGGTCCAAAGCGGTCGAGACGGGTCGGATCGACCGGTTGCGTTTGCAGACCGCAGGTGAGGGAATGCCTATCCCACGTCTCTGGGGCCAGATGCGGCTGCCTGGGCATGTCATCTGGGCCTCGCCGCTGGAGGAGATTCGTCAAAGCCAGGGTGCTGGCAAGGGCGCCCCCAAGCCACAGGTTACCGAGATCAGCTATCAACTTTCGGTCGCGCTTGCCCTGTCCGAAGGGCGCGTGTTGGGCGTCGGCCGTATCTGGGCCGATGGCGAAGAGATCGCGGCCGAAGACCTGAACATGCGCGTTTATCGTGGCAGTGAAACGCAGCTGCCGGATCCCGCCATTGCGGCCCATGAGGGCGAGGATGCGCCGGCCTACCGTGGTATCGCCTATGTGGTGCTGGAAAACCTGAGCCTGGCACGTTGGGGCAATCGGATGCCTCAACTGAGTTTCGAGGTGACTTGCGCGGCACAGGACGGATCCGGTTTGGCGGGCGATGTGCAGGCCGTGGCGATGATTCCGGGCACAGGGGAGTATTCGTTGGCCACCTCGCAGGTGATGCGCGAATACGGAATGTTCCAGCAGCGCGTCAGCAACGTCAATACACCTGCCGGCGGCACCGATTTCGCCGTCAGCCTGCGCAGCCTACGGCGCGAATTGCCGAATGTCGGTTCGGTGTCGCTTGTTGTGTCGTGGTTCGGTGACGACCTGCGGATCGGTCACTGCAGTGTTCAGCCCAAGGTCGAGCATGCCGGCGAAGGCGGCTATGACATGGAATGGCGCGCCGGCGGTATCGGGCGGGCGGCCGCAGCCGAGATCACCCGTGTCGACGAGAGGCCGATCTATGGTGGAACCCCGTGCGATCAGTCGGTCATCGAGGCCTTGCAGGCGATCGCGGCGACCGGGCGCAAGGCTGTGTTCTATCCCTTTATCCTGATGGAGTTGGTTGCCGGGAACGGGCGGCCCGATCCCTATGGCAATCCCGAGCAGCCCGTCATGCCCTGGCGTGGCAGGATCACGACGTCGAAAGCCCCAGGGCGCGTGGGCACGACCGATGGAACTGCCGCCGCAAGGGCCGAGGTCGACGCATTTTTCGGCGCAGCCAGGGCAAGTGATTTCAGTGTGGTCAATGGCAGTATCCATTATGCTGGACCTGCCGAATGGTCCTATCGCCGCTTTATTCTGCATTATGCGCATCTGTGTGCCTTGGCGGGAGGGGTCGATGCCTTTCTGATCGGGTCCGAAATGGTCGCCATGACGCAGATTCGTGGCGCGGGCCGCAGCTATCCGGCGGTCGAGCAGCTTCGCCGCCTGGCGGCCGATGTGCGCGCGATCCTTGGGCCCGAGGTCAAGTTGAGCTATGCCGCAGACTGGTCCGAGTATTTCGGCCATCATCCCGGCGATGGTGAAGCGATGTTCCATCTTGACCCGCTTTGGGCCGATCCGAATATCGACTTCATCGGTATCGACAATTACATGCCGATGTCCGATTGGCGCGATGGCAGCGACCACCTGGATGCATATTGGAAGCGGATCGACAATCACGCCTATTTGCTGTCGAACGTATCAGGTGGCGAAGGATATGATTGGTACTATGCCAATGACGATGATCGCGATCAGCAAAGGCGGACGCCCATCCGTGACGGTGCCTATGGCGAAGACTGGGTCTGGCGCTACAAGGATCTGAAAGGCTGGTGGCAGAATCCGCATTTCAACCGGCCCGGAGGTGTGCGCTCGGAAGAGGCGACTGAATGGGTGCCCGGATCAAAGCCGTTCTGGTTCACCGAGATCGGCTGCGCGGCGCTGGACAAGGGGACGAACCAGCCGAACAAGTTCCTCGATGCGATGAGTTCGGAGAGCCGGCTGCCGCATTACTCGAATGCGCGCCGCGATGACGGGATTCAGACAGCCTATATCCGGGCGATGGCGGCCTATTGGTCCGATCCTGCCAGCAATCCGGCGATGGCGGATGGTCGCCGGATGGTCGATGTATCCCGTGCCCATGTCTGGTGTTGGGACGCACGGCCCTATCCGGCTTTCCCTCAGCGGCTGGATCTATGGAGCGATGGCCTCGCCTGGGAAAGGGGGCATTGGCTGAACGGTAGGGCCGGAACCGTGCCATTGGCCAGCGTCGTGGGTGATATCTGTCGGAGGGCCGGAATCCTGGCATTCGACACCAGCGGCTTGTCAGGAACGGTGCGCGGCTATGTGTTGGCCGGCGATGAAACCGGTCGGGCCGCCTTGCAGCCGCTGATGCTGGCGCATGGGTTCGACGCGGTTGAAAGAGACGGCGCCCTGCGTTTTGTCATGCGCAATGGCTTGCCTGTTGCGGATTTGGGTCCCGAGCATCTGGCCTTGGCGGATGACATCGCGGGTTTCGAGGCCAGCCGGGCTGCCGAGCCCGAATTGGCAGGGCGCATCCGCTTGACACATGTCGAGGCCGGCTCGGACTTTGCGCCCTGCACGGCCGAGACGATGTTGCCTGGTGACGATCCGATGGCAGTTTCGGACAGCGAGTTTCCGATGGCATTCACCCGCTCCGAAGGGCGGGCCATTGCCGAGAGATGGTTGGCTGAATCGCGAATAGCGCGCGATTCAGCCCGTTTCGCGCTGCCTCCTTCGCTGTCGCATCTTGGTGCGGGCGACGTGGTGCGGATGCAGGGCAGCAATGGACACAAGCATCTGTGGAGGATCGACCGCGTCGAGCGGGCGGGTGCGCTGACGGTCGATGCCGTCCGTGTCGAGCCGGGCGTTTACGTGCCGGCGCTTGCAACCGAGATCAGCGGCTCGGTCAAGGCCTATCGGCCGCATCTGCCAGTGTGGCCGGTGTTTCTGGACCTGCCGCTGATGCGTGGCGACGAAGTGCCGCATGCGCCCTATGTGGCGGCAAGCGGGAAGCCTTGGCCGGGGCGGGTCGCGACATTCCTTTCGCCCGACGAGACTGGCGGTTTCGAGCTGGATGTGATGATGCGCAGGCCCGCCATTATGGGACTGACGGAAAGCCCGCTAAGGGCGGCACGTCCGGGCATGATGGATCGCGGCGCGCCCTTGCGGCTGCGGCTGAATCAGGGCGAGCTGCGCTCGATCGGGCAGCCGGCATTGCTGAATGGCGGCAACCTGCTGGCCATTGGTGACGGCAGTTCGAACCGGTGGGAACTGCTGCAATTCGTTCACGCGGTGCCGGTCGAGCCGGGGCTTTGGGACATTAGCCATCGCTTGCGTGGGCAGGCGGGAACGGATGCGGTCATCCCGGCGGTCTGGCCGATTGGCAGCGCGGCGGTGCTTGTGGATCGTGCGGTCGTGCAGCTTGATCTGCCGCCATCGGTGCGCGGGCAGGAACGGTTCTGGCGGATCGGACCGGCGGAAAGGCCGGTCGATGATCGCAGCTACAGGTCCGGGGCCATCACGATCCGCAGCGTCGGGCTGCGTCCCTATTCGCCCTGCCATTTGCGTTGTGAAGGGCGTCAGGTCAGTTGGACGCGGCGCACGCGAATTGATGGCGATGGGTGGGATGGCCCGGATGTGCCATTGGGCGAGAACCGGGAACAATACCTGCTGCGGCTGCGGCAGGCGGGTTCGGTCATCCACGAAATGCGGCTGGATCGGCCGGAATATCAGGTGCCACAGTCCGTCTGGCTGCAAGCCTTGGCGGATGGCGCATTCCACATCGAGGTGGCTCAGCTGTCGGATCAGTTCGGCGCGGGGCCGTTTACCAGGAGGGAAATCAATGGCGGTCAATGATACGAACAGGCTGGGCATGCCGCTGCTGCAACCGGCACAGGCGCAGAAACATGTCACGGTAAATGAGGCATTGATGCGTCTGGACGGGCTGGTGGGGCTGGTGCTGCAAAGCACAAGCAACACCGAGCCGCCCGAGACCGTGATTGACGGACAGTGCTGGAGTGTCGCTGCGGGCGCGAGTGGCGTCTGGCAGGGGCGGGCAGGGCAGATCGCCATCGGCACGAACGGAGGCTGGGTCTTTCAAGCGCCGAGGGTCGGCATGCGGGCATATGTCGTGGACCAAGGGGTCGCGTCGATCTATGACGGCAGCCGATGGGCGCCCGGCGCGCTGACGCTTGGTTGGACGGGCGCCGGTCTGCTGGCCGGAATCGCCGAAATGGAAGTCACCGTTTCGGCAGGTGCCAGCTTTACAACGGATGTGCAGATCCCCGGTGGAGCAATGGTTATCGGCGCAACCGCCCGCGTCAGCCAGGCGCTGACCGGCAGTCTTGCCACCTGGCAACTGGGCACGCCCGGCGCCGAAAATCGGTTCGGTCAAGGCCTTGGGACGGGTGAGGGCAGCTGGGCACGCGGTATGCTGGGGCAGCCGGTTACCTATTGGCAGCCCGAAAACCTGGTGATGACCGCAGAAGGTGGCGATTTCGCAACCGGGCGCGTCAAGATTGCGGCTCACTGGCTATCTTTGCGGCTGCCATCATGATCTTTTGCCCGCCCGCGCTTTCCCCTATGCCGCCTTTGGTATAAAGATAGGGTCTGACACAACGCGGGCGGGCATCCCATGAATATGCAAAGCAACGCGAAACCTGGCGCTGCGCGCGAGCGGGGGGCGATCTGGACGCAGATATGCGATGAGGCGCGCCGCGCCGTTCAGGCCGAGCCGCTTTTGGGCGCCCTGATCCATGCCGGTCTGCTGCACCATCCCAGTCTGGAGGCTGCGCTGGCCTATCGTTTCTCTATGAAACTTGCCTCGGACGAGATGAGCGAGCAGCTTTTGCGCGAAATCGCGGATGCGGCTTATGCCGATGACATCTCGCTTGGTGATGCGGCGCGGGCCGATCTTCTGGCCGTCTATGATCGGGACCCGGCGACGCACCGGCTGATCCAGCCCATTCTGTTCTTCAAGGGCTTTCAGGCCTTGGAGGCCTATCGGATCGCGCATTGGTTGTGGCGGCAGGGACGCAGGGACATGGCCTATTTCGTGCAGATGCGCAGTTCGGAATGCTTTGGCGTCGATATTCACCCCGGCGCGCGTATTGGCACGGGCGTGATGATCGACCACGCCCATTCCATCGTCATCGGCGAGACGGCCGTGGTTGGCAACGACGTGTCGATGCTGCATTCCGTGACGCTTGGTGGCACCGGAAAAGAGGATGGCGACCGCCACCCAAAGATTGGCGATGGCGTGCTGATCGGGGCAGGGGCGAAGGTGCTGGGCAATATTGGCGTGGGCGATCATTCCCGCATCGCCGCGGGCTCGGTCGTGTTGCAGGATGTGCCGCGCTGCAAGACGGTTGCGGGCGTGCCGGCCCGTGTGATCGGTGATGCCGGTTGCAGCGAGCCATCACAGTCGATGAATCAGCTTCTGGGCATCGAAAACTATCTTTGAAGCCAATCCCTGATGCCGCTGCCGGTCAGTTCCGGCAGCGTGATGGCGTGACGATCAAGCCGTTCGTCCAACTCGCGCGCAATCCGAGTGGCCAGCGAAAACCCCTGATAGATCAGTGCCGAATACAGCTGCACCGCGGTCGCACCGGCCCGCAGTTTTTCCCAAGCCTGATCCGTGGTAGAGATGCCTCCCACGCCGATCAGCGGAACTTTTCCCTTTGTTTCCCGATACAGCCGAGCCAGGATTCTGGTCGACCGGTCAAATAGCGGCGCGCCGGACAGGCCGCCCGTTTCGTGCAATTGCGGGTCATTCAGCCCGTCGCGCGACAGGGTCGTATTCGTTGCAATGATCGCGTCGACCCCTGCATTGCTGGCCACGGCCGCGATGTCGGCCAGGGATGAATCATCAAGATCGGGGGCGATCTTGATGAAGATCGGCGGGCGTTCGTCAAGCGAATCGCGGGCCTTCATGACCCCGTCCAGCAACACCGCAAGCGCCTCGGCACCCTGCAAATCGCGCAGCCGCTCGGTATTGGGCGAGCTGACATTCACCGTCAGAAAATCGGCCGTGGCGCCGGCGATTCGCACGACCTCGGCGAAATCCGCGGCGCGATCGGCGCTGTCCTTGTTCGCGCCTATATTCAGCCCAACCGGAATGCCTTGCGGGCGGGCGGAAAGCCGCTTCGCGATCGCCTCCGCGCCTTCGTTGTTGAAGCCAAAGCGATTGATGATCGCGCGATCCACCGAGAGACGGAACAGGCGCGGACGTGGGTTGCCTGGTTGAGGCCGGGGCGTCGCTGCGCCCAGTTCGACAAAGCCAAAGCCCGCCCGCATCAGCGGTGCCACGGCCCGCGCATTCTTGTCATATCCGGCAGCCAGGCCGATCGGGTTCGGCAGATCCAGCCCTGCCAGCCGCAGCCGCAACCGGTCCGAGGTGACCGCCGCACCGGGCAGCGGCACCAACCCAAGCGCCAGCGCCCGGATCGACAGATCATGGGCGCGTTCAGGGTCGATCCGGTGCAGAGTGGCAAGGCCCAGTTGCTCGATGATGCTCATGCCAGATCCCCGATTTCATGGCCGTTTGGACCCAGTTCGACAAGCCGGGCCCACAGCACGTCATCCATTCTCAGCAGCCTGTAAAGATGAGGAAAATCCTGTCCGCCGCGCGACTTTTCCCATAGCAGGTCATCGCCCAGTGTCTCGGCCTCGCAGGCCAGCAGCATCAGCCGGCTTTCGGCCGCGAAATGTTTGGCCAACGTCTCGGGCAGTTGTTTGACGGTCGAGAAATGCACATAGCCATCGTCACGGTCGACCGGTGCGCCGGAGGTGGTGCCGCGCTGTTGTAACTCGGCCCATTCAGAGGGGCGGAAAATCTTGTAGATCAGCATGGCCGCATTTGCCGCGAGCGTCCTGCCGCGGTCAAGGGGCGTCGGTCGCCAGCCTGTCCGACGGACGAATTCGAAAGCAGTCTGATCGGTTTGACCGCTGCGGGCGGCTGCGCCAATCTGTCGGCATCGAACCAATGGGGAATGAAAGGAATCACGAATGAGGATCCGGCTTCTAATGGCTGCATCAGCCGCGGCCCTGACCGCAGGCACGGCGCAGGCCGAAACCGTTCTGCACATTCTGCATACGAACGATTTCCACAGTCGCGTCGAATCAATCAACGCTTATGACAGCACCTGCGACGCGGAAACCGAAGGCAAGGGCGAGTGCTTTGGCGGCACCGCACGATTCGTTACCAAGATCAACGAGTTGCGGAAGCAGTTCGAAGATGCGGGCGAGCCGATGATCCTGCTGGATGCCGGCGATCAGTTCCAGGGCAGCTTGTTCTATACCACCTACAAGGGCAAGGACACGGCCGAGTTCATGAACAAACTCGGCTATGATGCCATGGCCGTCGGCAACCATGAATTTGATGACGGGCCCGAGGTTCTGGCATCCTTCATGGATGCGGCGGAATTTCCGGTGATCTCGGCCAATATCGACGCTTCACAGGATGCCGCGCTGAAGGACAGGCTGGTCGGCAACACCATCATCGAGATCGGCAATCACAAGATCGGCGTGATCGGCGGCACCACCCTGGACACGCCCGAAATCGCCTCGCCCGGCGATGACGTGATCTTTCTGGACGATGTCGAAAGCATCAAAGCCGATGTCCAGGAACTGACCGAACAGGGCGTCGACAAGATCATCGCCCTGACGCACGAGGGGTATAACCGCGATCAGGAACTGGCCGCTGCCGTGCCGGGCCTGGATGCCGTGGTCGGCGGCCATACCCACAGCCCTCTTGGCACGATGGAAAATGCCGTCGGGCCCTATCCAACGCTGGTCGCGGGGGCTGACGGCGTCGATGTGCCGGTGGTGCAGGCCTATGCCTATTCGAAATATCTGGGCCACCTGAAGCTGACCTTCGACGACGCCGGAAAAGTCATCGCGGTCGAGGGCGAGCCGATCCTGATGGATGCCTCGGTCACCCCTGATCCCGAAACGCTGACCCGGATTGCCGAACTGGGCGCCCCCATCGAAGAGCTGAAGAACAAGCAGGTGGGCGAGATCGCCGCACCGATTGACGGGGACCGCGCCAATTGTCGCGCCAAGGAATGCGAGATGGGCAATGTCGTGTCCGAGGCGATGCTGGCGCGGGTCAAGGATCAGGGCATCACCATCGCCCTGTCCAATGGCGGCGGGCTGCGGGCCTCGATCGACGCGGGGCCGGTGACGATGGGCGAGGTGCTGACCGTGCTGCCCTTCCAGAACACGCTGTCCACCTTCCAGGTGACCGGGGCCGATGTGGTGGCGGCACTGGAAAACGGCGCCAGCCAGTTAGAGGAAGGCGGAGGTCGCTTTGTCCAGGTCGCGGGCCTGAAATACACGATCAACAGTGCCGCCGAACCGGGCAGCCGGATCAGCGACGTGCTGGTGTCGAAGGATGGCGAATGGATGCCGATCGACCCATCCGCGACCTATGGCGTGGTTTCGAACAACTATGTCCGCGGCGGCGGAGACGGGTTCGAGGTTTTTGCGACAAACGCCAAGAACGTCTATGATTTCGGCCCTGATCTGGCAGATGTCCTGGCTGAATACATTGCCGGGCAAGGGCCGGATTTCGCGCCGGTTCTGGACGGTCGGATCACCGTGAACTGAGGCCGGGGATAACGGCATCCTCTGCCTGAAATTGATGAAGCCCGGACAAGGTTCCGGGCTTCATTGCTTTTGGGGGCACGGGTTTTGCAAGGCGCGGCGAGGGCAGCCCCTTGGCGTCAGGTGGCCCCGATATGGGCCAGCAAGGTCTGAAAGAACTGCTCGCGGACCTCGGTGGTTTCCATCATTGCCTCGTGACGGCAGCGTGCGAGCGACAGCAGTTGCGCATCCGGCCAGCGCTCGACCCGGTCGCGAATGGCCGAGGACGAGACGACCTTTTCCCCGTCGCCAAGTGAGACCATCACCGGATAGTCGGGCGAGGGCAGGCCCGACAGCCGGGTGCATTCATTCAGCGCCTTGGCCACCCAGTCGAAACTGGCGCCCCCGATGGTCAGGTCGGGCCAGGCGTCGGCCTCGCAGACCATGCGCGCCCATTCGGCGGCATCATGGGTCAGCAGATTGGCGCTGAAAGCCTCGTCCAGAACATAGGTGCCGCTTGCGCCGCTGCCGGGGGCGGCATGTCCGCCGCGACCCAGGCGGCCGGCGATATAGGCCATGCCAAGCGCCACGCCATGCGGCATCTGCCGCAGGTTGATCCCCCACATCGGCGCCGAGAAGGCCGCTGTCTGCACCGGCAATTCGTTATGCAACGCCGCCAGCCCGATACAGCCACCCATGGAATGCGCCAGCAGATGCCAGGGGCGTGGCAGGTCCAGTTCAGTCGCGGCCACGACCATCTCGACCACATCACGCTGATAATCGCTGAAATCGCCGATATGGCCGGGGCGCGGATCATCCTGCAGCCGATCCGACAGTCCCTGGCCGCGCCAGTCGATTGCCAGCACGGTCAGTCCAACCGCGTTCAGCCGCGCGGCGGTCTGGCTGTATTTCTCGACATATTCGGTCCGGCCGGGGAACAGAAGCACGCTGCCATGCGCCGCGCCATGGGTCCGCCAGCAGGCAAGGCGCAACTGCACGCCGTCATCGGCCTTGGTGAAAAAGGCCTCGGCGGCGGGCAGCCGGTCATTGTGCAGCTGATGGAATGGCGCGGGCGTCACCGGATCATCCGGGTCAGGACAGCGCCGCGCCCAGCTGCATCGCCAACGGCATCGAGCCGTCGATCTTCAGCTTGCCGGTCATGAAGGCGGCGGTCGGGTTGACCGAGCCATCCAGGATGCCCTCGAACGTCTCGCGCGAGGCGGTCAGGGTCACTTCGGCCTCGTCATCGCCGGCGCGCGCGCCATCGGCGTCGATGAAGATCGCGCCTTCGTCCTCGATCACGAATTTTGCCGTCGAATCGAAGCTGCCCAGCTTCTCGTTCAGCTTCTCGACCGCCTTGTTCACGACTTCGCTCATATTGATGCCTCCGTTCGGCTTTGACTGGCCCCTGACCCTTTGACTGTCTACACTGGTGGTAACACAGGCGGAAGGCAGGAAAATGGTTCGTTTCGCAGCAGTGCTGCTTGCCGCATGCGTCAACATTTTCGCGTTTGGCGCAAGTGGTGGCGTTGCGTCAGCCCAAGCGGCGGCCGATCTGGATCGGATGTTTGCGGATCTGGCGCAGCCCGAGGGCGAGGGCTGGCGCATCGCCGAAAGCGATATTTTGCGGGAATGGTCGAAATCGGGATCGGCGGCGATGGACCTGCTGCTGAAACGTGGTGAGGATGCGCTGGATCAGGGCGATGCGATCACCGCCATCGGCCATCTGACGGCGTTGACCGACCACGCGCCTGATTTCGCGGCCGGCTATCAGGCGCGGGCGGTGGCCTATGCGATGAAAGGGGACTATGGCCCTGCCGTCGCCGATCTGGCCCGCGCGCTGGAACTGGAACCGCGCCACTTCGCCGCGCTGACACAGTTGGGCAGCATGCTAGAGGAAATGGGTGATACCGACCGGGCGCTTGCGGCCTATCGCGAAAGCCTGAAGATCCATCCCCATCAGCAAGAGGCCATCGACGGACAGGCACGTCTGGAAATGGCGACGCAGGGCACCGATATCTGACCCCATGACTTCGCGAGTGACGGCCGTGCTGGGGCCGACCAATACCGGCAAGACCCATTATGCCATCGACCGCATGCTGGCCCATCGCACCGGGGTAATCGGCCTGCCGCTGCGTTTGCTGGCGCGCGAGGTCTATGACCGCATCGTCAAGGCGCGTGGCCCATCGGTCGTGGCGCTGGTCACGGGCGAGGAACGCATCGTGCCCGATCGGGTCCAATACTGGGTGGCCACCACCGAGGCCATGCCCGAGGTCGGCGCCGATTTCGTGGCCATCGACGAGATCCAGCTTTGCGCCGATCCTGAACGCGGCCATGTCTTTACCGACCGGCTGCTCAATATGCGCGGATTGCACCAGACCCTGCTGCTGGGCAGCGATACCATGCGCCCGGCCATTGCCGCGCTGGTGCCCGGCGTGCAGTTCGAGAGGCGCGAAAGGTTCAGCACGCTCAGTTGGGCGGGGTCCAAGAAGCTGTCCCGCATGCCCGCGCGCAGCGCCATTGTCGGTTTCAGCGTCGATAACGTCTATGCCATCGCCGAACTGATCCGCCGTCAGCGCGGTGGTGCGGCGGTGGTGATGGGCGCGCTGTCACCGCGCACCCGCAATGCCCAGGTCGCGATGTATCAGGCCGGCGAGGTCGACTATCTGGTTGCCACCGATGCGATCGGCATGGGGCTGAACCTCGACATCCGCCATGTTGCCTTCAGCGCGACCGAGAAGTTTGATGGCCATCGGATGCGCCCGCTGTTTCCGCATGAAATGGGGCAGATCGCAGGCCGGGCGGGGCGGCACACCGAGCCCGGCACCTTTGGCGTCACCGGCGAGGCTGCGCCCCTGGATGAAGGGCTGATCAGCGCCATCGAGAACCATCGTTTCGCGCCGATTCAGCGGCTGATGTGGCGCAATGGTGCCATCGAATACGGCACGCTTGACCGGCTGGTTGCCAGCCTTGAAACCGCACCGCACAGCGAATGGCTGTCGCGCGGGCGCGAGGCCGATGATCTGCGGGCGCTGAAATCCCTGCGCGATCTGCCAGAGATTCGCGACCGGGTCGGCGCGCCCGCCGATGTCCGGCTGCTGTGGGATGTCTGCCGCGTGCCCGATTTCCGGGGAATCTCGCCTGCTGAACATGTCGGGTTGTTGCAGCGCATTTTCGGCTTTTTGCAGGAAGGTTCGATCCCGGCCGACTGGCTGGCCCGCCAGATCGAGCGTATAGACCGGCCCAAGGGCGATATTGATGCACTTTCAAAGCGTCTGGCATATATTCGGACCTGGACCTATGTGGCGCAACGACGTGGATGGGTGCAGGATGAATCCCATTGGCGCGGCGAGACGCGCGCTGTAGAAGATCGGCTGTCGGATGCGTTGCATGTCGCATTGACCGAAAGATTTGTGGACCGGCGCACATCCGTGCTGCTGCGCCGGCTCAAGCAGAAGGAGAGCCTTGTGGCCGAAGTGAATGACAAGGGCGAAGTGACGGTCGAGGGCGAGTTCGCCGGCCGCCTGGATGGATTCCGGTTCCGCCCCGACCAGACCGCGACGGCGGATGAGGCAAAGATGCTGAACCGCGCCAGCTACGAGGCGCTGCGCCCGGAATTTCATCTGCGCGCCGACCGATTCTATAATGCGCCCGATACCGAACTGGATTTCACCGAACAGGGCGGGCTGATGTGGGGCAGCTCTGCCGTGGGCAAGCTGGTCAAGGGTGCCGATGCGCTGCATCCGGGCGTCGAAGCCTTTGTCGATGACGAGGCCGGCCCCGATGTCGTCGAAAAGGTCCGTCGCCGTTTGCAGCATTTCATCGACCGCAAGGTTGCCACCTTGTTCGAGCCGCTTCTGGCGCTGCAAAAGGATGAAACGCTGACCGGGCTGGCCCGTGGCTTTGCCTTCCAACTGATCGAATCCTTTGGCGTCCTGCCGCGCGAACGCGTGGCCGGCGACGTAAAGGCGTTGGATCAGGATGCCCGTGGCACGCTGCGCAAGCATGGCGTGCGCTTCGGTCAGTTCACCATCTTCCAGACTGCGCTGCTGAAACCCGCGCCGACCCGGCTGCGGCTGGTGCTGTGGTCGCTGGCCGAAGGCTTGGACGAATTTCCCGAAAGCCCGCCCCCCGGCCTGGTCACGATCCCGCATCTGGCCGAGGTGCCGGACGGGTATTACACGCTGTCGGGCTATCACCCGGCGGGTGACCGCGCGATCCGCATCGACATGTTGGAACGGCTGGCCGATCTGGTGCGCGCACAGGATACGCGGGCGGGGTTCGAGGCCAATCCTGACATGCTGTCGATTACCGGTATGACGCTGGATCAGTTCGCCGATCTGATGCAGGGGCTCGGTTATGCCGCCGAGAAGGGCGAGCGCGCCAAGGTCAAGGCACCCGAGCCCGCGCCGGCGACTGTCGAGAGCACCGAAGCGGTCGCTTCGGATGCGCCGATGACCGAAGAGGAATCGGTGCTGGTTGCCGAGACCCGTGCCAAATGGGAGGCCGAGCAGGCCGCGAAGAAGGCGGCCGAGCCTGCCGAAGCCGAAGCCGAGGCTTCCGCGGATGCGGAAAATGCGACGGAAGAGGCACCCGAGACCGAGGTGTTCTATACCTTCCGTTGGGCGCCCAAACCTCGTGCACCGCGTCGTCCGGCCCGGAACGACAACCGCAACGAGGCCCGTCCGCCCCGCAAGGATCGTGGCGAAGGCGCGCCAAAGGGCGAGCGTGGTGATCGCGAGCGTGGCGATCGGGGGCCGAAGAAAAAAGGCGGCCCCAAGAAGGGTGGCAAGCCGCAAGGCACCAAGACCTATGGCACCCGCCCCGAGAAGCAGGCCGATCCCGACAGCCCCTTTGCTGTTCTGGCGGCGCTGAAGACGCGGGAATAAGACCCGTTTGACCGATACCGACGAGGTCTTGCGTCTGGACAAATGGCTGGTTCACGCCCGCCTGTTCAAGACGCGCGGCCTTGCTGCCGCCCGGATCGAGGGCGGCGGCGTCCGCGTCAATGGTCAGCCGACCCGCAAGCCCGGTCGCGCGGTTCGGCCGGGCGATCAGGTCACGGTTTCGGCCCATGGTCAGGTGCGCGAATTGCGTGTGGTGGCGCTTGGCGTGCGGCGCGGGCCGGCATCAGAGGCGCAGGACTTGTATCAGGAATTGGACGGGGAATAGGGGCGCTGCCCCTCGGCGCGTATCGCGCCTCACCCCGGGATATTTGGATCAAAGCGAGGGCAGGGCGTTCGTTCGTCAGCGGGGCGGTCGCGTGGACTGCTGTTCGCGGTGTGTGCGATGCGGCGAAATGGCGGTCTTTTCGCCGGGCGTGGCCTTGATTGATGGCGCGGGCGGGCGTAACTAGCGCCTCGGAAGAAACGGAGCTGCCCCGATGACCTATATCGTCACCGATAATTGCATCATGTGCAAATACACGGATTGCGTCGAGGTCTGTCCGGTCGACTGTTTCTATGAGGGCGAGAACACATTGGTGATTCACCCTGATGAGTGCATTGATTGCGGCGTCTGCGAGCCGGAATGCCCGGCCGATGCGATCCGCCCCGATACCGAGCCGGACATGGAAAAATGGGTCGAGTTCAACCGGAAATATTCGGAAGCCTGGCCTGTGATCACCCGCAAGAAAGATCCATTGCCCACCGCTGAAGAGATGGACGGTGTCGAGGGCAAGCTGGACAAGTATTTCTCGGAAGCGCCGGGCGAGGGCGACTGATTCGGTCTGACAGATGCCGCAACGGATTGCTTGTCCGGTGCTAAGCCCATGGCAAGCAAAGCAGAATTGAACGGGCGTTATCCAGTGCGATAATCGTCGCAAGCCGCTTTTTTTGAAGCGTTTTTTATGCTATATATATGTCACATTCGTGTCGGTGCGGGCAGAGGGCCTGTCCGGCATGCGCCATAGACTGCCAAACCCGCATTCGCTGCCGGATGTGGGGAAGATTTGATGACCAATGCGATCCTGAAGGCGGTTGTGCCGCCCAGGGTCGTTTGTGCGCTGTGCGAACCCGCCGGCGCCACCTATGAGGAAGCCTGATGTCGAAATCCAAGAAAAACGAATTCCGTCCCGATGACTTTGTTGTCTATCCCGCGCACGGGGTTGGCAAGATCGTTTCGATCGAAGAGCAGGAAGTTGCCGGGCTGAAGCTGGAGATGTTCGTCATCTCCTTCGAGAAGGACAAGATGACCCTGCGTGTTCCCACGGCCCGCGCGACCGAGATCGGTATGCGCAGCCTGGCCAGCCTGGATCAGATCGACCGTGCGCTGGACACGCTGAAGGGCAAGGCCCGCGTCAAGCGCGCGATGTGGTCACGCCGGGCGCAGGAATACGAGCAGAAGATCAACAGCGGCGATCTGATGTCCATTGCCGAGGTCGTGCGCGACCTGCACCGCAATGACGACCAGCGCGAGCAGTCCTATTCCGAGCGTCAGCTTTACGAAGCCGCGCTGGACCGGCTGACCCGCGAAGTGGCCGCCGTGGCCGGGCTGGATGAAGGCGCCGCCCAAAAGCGCGTGGACGAGGTTCTGACCAGCCGCGCTGCCTGATTTATCCAGTTTGGAACAGAAAGGGGGCGTCCCGTTGGGGCGCCCTTTTTCGTGGTTTATCGTTGCGCGGGCCTCATTAGCAGATGCCAGCCCCAGGCCAGCAAGGCACTGCCGATCATCAGCCCGTCGATTGCGGTAAGTGCCGCCGGCAGGAAAGGCCGCAGCCCGACGATGATCGCGCCCATCAGATAAAGGATCGCCCCCAGGCGGATCAGGCCACCCCGGCGCCAGCAAACGATGCACAGCAGAACCGCCGAGGCGAGGAAGGTCATGCTGATTGCCGTGAACTCTGGCCCCAATGCGGCGACGATCATGCCGCGCTGATCAGCCGGCAGATCGGGCAACAGCCGGTTGACCGTAAAGGTCAGCGCTGCCAGTCCCGCCAGTCCCGCCATGCTCAGCAGATAGGCGGCCAGTGCAGCGGGATCCTCGCGCCGATCAAGGGACAGCCACAGGCCGGGCATCCCCATCAGCCCCAGAACCGGCACCAATGTGCCGATGCCGGGGTTGCCTTGCGGGGCCAGAATGTCCAGCGCCGTATCCAGCAGATAGCTGGCACCAGACAGGCAAAGCACGATGCCTGAAAGATAGAGAAAACGCGAAAGAACCATGATACGTCCTGTCGATGAATTTCTTCGCGAATATATGACAACACATATATGATTCGTCTAGTATAAAGGAGCGCCATGTCCCTGCGCCACGCCATTCTTGGCCTTCTGACCTTTCAGCCGATGTCGGGCTATGCGTTGAAAACGCGCTACTTCGACTGCTCGATCGCACATTTCTGGCCGGCCGATCAGGCGCAGATCTATCGCACGCTGCAATCGCTTGAGGCCGAGGGCCTTGCCGAAAGCCATACGGTTGTGGGCGAGACGCGACCCAACAGCCGCGTCTATCGGATCACCCAGGCGGGGCAGGCTGCGCTGAGCGAATGGCTGGGCGTGGCGCAGCCACTGGTGACGCAAAAGGATTCGTTCCTGGTGCAGCTCTATTTCGGCAGGCTGATCAGTCGTGATCAGATTCTGGCGGTCTTGCGGGCGCGTCGGGCGGAACATGCGCGATTGCAGGACTATTATCAGCGGCTTGATCTGCCACCCGGCGACAGCCCCATGATGCGGCGACAGGCCCGTTTCGGAGGCCTTACGCTGGATTTTGCCCGCAGGCGAGAGACAATGATGCTGGACTGGCTCGACGCCTCGATCGCCGAGGTAGAGGGCTGGAGCGAGGGTCAGGTCTAGGCATCGCCTGCGGCGTGGGCAAGCCGCACCGGGCCGTTAATGCTCGGCTTGAAAATGTCGATTGACTTGTGGTGACGTGATCGCCCAGCCATGCAGCCATGGGCTGATTTGCGCGATGTGCAAGTGCCGTCGCCGGGCCGGGTTTCTGGTACGGAGAAGATCTGATGACCAGTCGTATTCACATGGCAGCTTCGGCATTTGCCGCATTGGTTTTGGCGGCCATGCCGGTCCTTGCGCAGAACCTAGCGACCTTTGATGACCTGGATTTCAACGTCTATACCAGCCAGGACTGGGAGAACCTGCACAAAAGCCATGCCGAGGACATTCTGGTCCATTACCCTGATGGCCGCACGACGACCGGCATTCCCGACCACAGAAAGGAACTGGCCTTCATGTGGACCTTTGCCCCCGACAACCGCATCACCGAACATCCCGTGCGCTTTGGCACGGCCGATGGCGGCTGGACGTAGGTGATGCGCTATCTGGACGGCACCTTTACCGAGCCGATGGTTCTGGCCGACGGCACGACCATCCAGCCGATCGGCAAGGCCTATCATCTGCCGATGGCCACGATCGGGCGCTGGAATGCCGATGGCAGCATGGATGAGGAATATCTGTTCTGGGACAATACCACGCTGATGACCCGGATCGGCGTCGGGCAATAGCGGGCAACAGGCCGCGCCAGGGCGTGCTGCCCTTTGTGGACAAGGATCGGTTGCCCGCCTATAAGGCGCGCGACTTATCCATCCCATTGCGAGGCGCATCATGATCAAGGTTTTCGGCCACAAGGCTCCTGATACGGATTCCACCGGTTCCCCGATCATCTGGGCCTGGTATCTGAACGAGGTTCGCAAGACCCCCGCCAAGCCCGTCCTGCTGGGCGAGCCGAATACCGAGGCCGCATGGCTGCTGACACGTTGGGGCATCGAAAAGCCGGAAATCATCGCCGATGTCGCCGCTGGCGAGAAATGCGTGATCGTCGACACCAACAACCCGGCTGAACTGCCGGCATCCATCAACGATGCCGATGTGCTGGAAATCATCGACCATCACATGCTGGCCGGCGGCATCAAGACCAGGACGCCGATCAACATCACCGTCCGCCCTCTGGCCTGCACCGCGACGATCATGCACGATCTGATCGGTGACGATCTGGCCCGCGCGCCCGAGGCCATCAAGGCGGCGATGCTGACCTGCATTCTGTCGGACACGCTGGAATTCCGCAGCCCGACCACCACGGCGCATGACAAGGCGGTGGCCGAGAAGCTGGCTGCCGATCTGGGCATCAGCATTCCCGACTATGCCGCCGAAATGTTCGCCGCGAAATCCGACGTGTCGGCCTTTGGCGAGGATGCGCTGCTGCGGATGGACAGCAAGGAATACGAACTGGGCGGCAAGCAGTTGCGCGTCTCGGTTCTGGAAACCACCGCACCGCAGGTTCTGCTGGACCGCAAGGATGCGCTGATGGCTGCCATGCCGGGCGTGGCCAAGGCCGATGGCGCCGATGAGGTTCTGCTGTTCATCGTCGACATTCTGAACGAACAGGCGACGCTGCTGGTGCCGAATGATTTCGTCAAGACCGTGGCCGAGAAAAGCTTCAACGCCACCGTCACCGGCGATACGGTTCTGCTGCCCGGCATCATGAGCCGCAAGAAACAGATCATCCCCGCGCTGGCGGTCTGAGGCATGACGCGGATCATCCAGTCCCTGTCCGAAATCGGGCAGGGCTATGACGCGCTGTATTGCGACCTGTGGGGCTGTCTGCACAATGGCAAGCAGCCCTATCCGGCCGCCGTTGCGGCATTGCAGGCCTATCGGCAGGGGGGCGGCAAGGTCTGTCTGATGACCAATGCCCCGCGTCCGAACCAGTATGTCAAGGCGCAGCTGGACCGCATGGGTGTGCCGCATGATGCCTATGACATCATCGTCAGCTCGGGCGATTGCGCCCAGGATGCGATGTTCGCGGGCGCCGTGGGCCGCAGGGTCTGGCATATCGGCACCGAAAAGGATGATGGCTTCTTCACCGACATTCCCGCCGAATGGGCCGATGCCCCCGCCATCACCCGCGTCCCGCTGGATCAGGCCGAAGGGATCGTCTGCACCGGCCCCTTTGACGAACTGAACGAAGTGCCCGACGATTATCGCGGCCGGCTGATGCTGGCGCGGGAACGTGGGCTGACGCTGCTTTGCGCCAATCCCGATATCGTCGTCGACATGGGAGAGACCCGGATCTACTGCGCCGGCGCCCTGGCCGCACTTTATGACGAGATCGGCGGCACCTCGCTTTATTTCGGCAAGCCCTATCCGCCGATCTATGACCGGGCGCGTCGGTTGCTGGAACTGCGTGATGATGCGCAGATTCTGGCGATCGGGGACGGGATCAACACCGATATCCGCGGCGCCGTGCAAGAGGCGCTGGATTCGCTGTTCGTGACCGGCGGTCTGGCGGCCGACGCGATGGGTGACGATGTCGAAAACCCCGATTCCGGTCTGATGGGCGAATGGCTGGCCACGCATCAGCTGGACCCCACCTTTGCCATCGGGCGGTTGCGCTAGACGCGACCGTCTTCCTGACCTGCCAAGCGCGGTGTCGTAACATTCTTATACTTTAGGCCATAGAGCCTGATATTTTCTTGCGCGACGGTTTTCATGCTGCTATGCAGCATCGAGACCGAGGCAAGAGGCTTAGGATGTTGGACAACCTTCCACGCGGCACGATCGTCATCGAGGATCTGGAAATCGGCATGACCCGTTACCTGCAAAAACAGGTCACGGATCGCGACATCGAACTGTTTGCCGAGGTATCCACCGACCACAACCCTGTGCATCTGGACGATGCCTATGCACAGGACACCATTTTTGAAGGGCGCATTGCCCATGGCATGCTGACCGCCGGGCTGATCAGCGCCGTCATCGGGGAACAATTGCCGGGCCATGGCACGGTCTATCTGGGCCAGACGCTGAAATTCATGGCCCCTGTCCGGCCCGGTGACATGGTGCGGGCCGAGGTCTCGGTTCTGGATATCGACATGTCCAAACGCCGGGTGACGCTTGCAACCCGCTGCCTCGTCGGTGATACGGTCGTGTTGAAAGGCGAGGCGGTCGTTCTGGCGCCAAGCCGCAAATTCGACTGAGGACGGGGCCTGGCCCCGACAGGGGGCGCCGCCGTGCATATCCATCGCAACTGGACCGGATTGCCCACATCCGCGCGGGGCACCAGCGCCGCCCTGGGCAATTTCGACGGTGTGCATCTGGGCCACCGTTCCGTGATCGAGACAGCGCATCAGGCGCGACCCGACGCGCCCCTGTCGGTGATCACCTTCGAGCCGCATCCCCGCCAGTTCTTCGCCCCCGACGCCCCCGGCTTCCGGCTGATGAATGCCGAGGCGCGGGCCAACCGGCTGGCGCGCCTTGGCGTGCAGCACCTGTTCCAGCTGCCCTTTGGCCCGGTTCTGGCCGGGCTGACGCCCGAGGCCTTCGCGCGCGAAGTTCTGTGTGACGGGCTGGGTCTGGCGCATGTGACGGTCGGGCAGGATTTCTGCTTTGGCAAGGGGCGGGCGGGCGATGCGCAGACGCTGTGCGATCTGGGCCGGGCCATGGGCTTTGGCGTGACCATCGCCCCGCTGGTCGGGCGCGACGGCCAGGATTTCAGCTCGACCGCAATCCGCCGCGCGCTGAGCGATGGCCGCGTGCGCGAGGCCGAAACGATGCTGGGCCACTGGCACCGCATCGAGGGCGAGGTGATCCATGGCGAAAAGCGAGGTCGCGAACTGGGCTGGCCCACCGCCAATATGTCGGTCGAGGGGCTGCATCTGCCGCGCCTTGGGGTCTATGCGGTGCTGGTCGATGTGCTGACCGGCCCTGACCGTGGCCCCTATCGCGGGGTTGCCAGCCTTGGCGTGCGGCCCATGTTCGGCAAGAACCATCCCAATCTGGAAGTGCACCTGTTCGATTTCGCCGGCGATCTTTACGGGCAGCATATCTCGGTCGCGCTGGTCGAGTTCCTGCGCGACGAACAGAAATTCGACGGGCTTCAGGCGCTGATCGACCAGATCCAATCCGATGCGGATCAGGCACGGGCCCTGCTGGCGGGGCAATGATGCGCGACCGGTTCTGGGAATTGCCTCTGGCCCGCCTGACCTCTGACGAATGGGAGGCGCTTTGCGACGGTTGCGGGAAATGCTGCCTGAACAAGCTGGAATACGAGGACACCTCGGAAGTCGTCTTTACCCGCGTCGCCTGCCGCTTGCTGGATGGCCAGAACTGCCGCTGCACCAGCTATCCCAACCGGCATGATTTCGTGCCCGAATGCGTGGTGCTGACCGCCCGCAAGATCAAGGATGTCGCCTATTGGCTGCCCGCGACCTGCGCCTATCGGTTGCGGCACGAGGACCGGCCGCTTTACGACTGGCATTACCTGATCTCGGGCGATCGCGAATCGGTGCATCGCGCCGGCATCAGCATGCGCGACCGCACCGTCAGCGAGGTCGAGATCGGTGATGACGATTGGGAGGATTACGTGATCGAGGATCTGGCATGAATTTCGCGTCCGACAATGCCTGGGGCGCGCATCCCGCCGTGCTGGCCGCGCTGGCCGATGCAAATGGCGGCGCGGTGATGGGTTATGGTGCCGATCCGGTGACCGCGCGGGCCGAGGCGGCGCTGCGCGAGGTGCTGGACGCCCCTGATGCCATCATCCGTTTCGTGGCCACCGGCACCGCGGCCAACGCGCTGGTCTGCGCGCAACTGTCGCCGGGTCACGGGCGCATCTATTGCCATCAGGACGCGCATATCGAGACCAGCGAATGCGGCGCGCCCGAGTTCTTTTCGGGAGGGGCCAAGCTGGTGACCTTGCCAGGCGAGGGCGGCAAGATGCAGCCCGACACGCTGGCCAATGCGATCCGTCGCGGTGCGGGCGGTGGGCTGAATGGCGGGCTGAACGCGATGGTCTCGATCACCAATGCGACCGAATGGGGCACGCTCTATTCCCCAGATGAGGTCGCGGCCCTGGCCGAAGTCGCCCATCAGGGCGGGTTGCCCCTGCATATGGACGGGGCGCGTTTCGCCAATGCCGTGGCCGGGCTGGGCTGCGCGGGTGCCGATCTGACCTGGCGGGCGGGCGTTGATGCGCTGTGTTTCGGCGGCACCAAGAACGGCGCCATGGGGGCCGAGGCCGTGGTGTTCTTTGATCCGGCGCTGGCCGAGGGCTTTGATTATCGCCGCAAGCAGTCGGGCCATGTGTTTTCCAAGCAGCGCTTTCTGGCGGCACAGATGCTGGCGCTGGCGACCGACGGGCTGTGGTCGCAGCTTGGCCGGGCCGCCAATGCCAAGGCCGCGCGTCTGGCCGATGGCATTCTGGCCAGTGGCGGCACGCTGTTGCAGCCGGTGCAGTCGAATGCCGTCTTTGCCACAATCCCGGCCGCAGCCCATGCGCGGGCGCGCGCGGCGGGCGCGATCTATCACCTGTGGCCCGACAAATCGGCGGCGGGGCTGGATCCGGTTCCGATCAGGCTGGTGACGGCATGGGACATGCCCGACGAGGATGTCGAGGCGTTCATCAGCCTGCTGACCGCCGGTTAGCGCCGGCGATCCAGCGCCGACAGCAGCATCCGCAGCGCATGATCGACGCTCGCGCGGCGCACCTGCGACCGGCCGATCGCGCCGAACTCGACCGTTTCGACCAGCAAGCCCTGCGCGCCGGCCAGACCAAAGCAGACCCTGCCCTCGGGCTTGTGCTCCGAGCCGCCGGGCCCGGCGATGCCGGTGACGGAGACGGCGAATTGTGCCTGCGAGTGCTGCAAGGCACCGCCGGCCATTTCGGCGGCGACCTGTTCGCTGACCGCCCCATACAGGTCCAGCGTTTCGGCCAGAACGCCCAGCATCTGCATCTTGGCGGCATTGGAATAGGTGACAAAGCCACGATCCACCACATCCGAGGACCCCGGCACCTCGGTCAGCGCGGCGGCGATCAACCCGCCGGTGCAGCTTTCGGCGGTGGCGATCATCGCGCCCTGCTGGCGGGCGGCGTCGAGGACCTGCGCGGCGAGGCTCATAGCATCAGCGGGATGTGATAGGCCGCGGCGGCGATCATTGTGGCGATGCCGGCAAACAGCCCGGCCCACAGATCATCCAGCATCACACCTGGCGCATCGCCGCGACGGTCGGCGCGACCGACCAGCCAGGGTTTCCAGATGTCGAACAGCCGGAAGAACAGAAAGGCTGCGACCCAGCCCGGCCAGGGAAAGCTGTCGGCACCCAACCCCGCAAACCAGAATCCGGCGGCGGGAAAGCACAGGGCCAGCCATTGCCCGGCGACCTCGTCGATGACGATCTCGCTGCGGTCGGGATCTGCCATTCCGGCGGTATGGCGGGCCACCGCCCAGAAGCCGATGGCCGTGACCGCGACCGTGGCGATGGCCAGCAGCGGGAAATGCCCGATGCGATAGATCAGCAGCCCAAGGGCTATCGCCACGGCCGAGCCCCAGGTGCCGGGCGCGGGGCGCAGCAGGCCGGCGCCGAACCAGATGCTGAGAAGCCTTTCCATGGTTCAGCCTTTCATCAGGGTGCAGGTGGCGATGGCCGCGATGCCCTCGCCCCGGCCGGTGAAGCCCAACCGTTCCGAGGTGGTGGCCTTGACGCTGATCCGTTCGGGATCAAGCGTCATGATCTGCGCCAGCCGGGCCTGCATGGCGCTGGCATGGGGGCCGATCTTGGGCATTTCGCAGATCAGGGTCACATCGGCATTTCCGAAGGCAAAGCCCTTTTCGCGGGCCAGATCGGCGGCATGGCGCAGGAAAATCGCGCTGTCGGCGCCTTTCCATTGTGGGTCGGATGGCGGGAAATGGCGACCGATATCGCCCATCGCCAAGGCGCCATAGATGGCATCGGTCAGGGCGTGCATGCCGACATCGGCATCGGAATGACCGATGAGGCCGTGGGTGTGGGGGATCTGGATGCCGCAGAGCCAGACGTGATCGCCGGGGCCAAGCGCGTGAACGTCGAAGCCATTGCCCATGCGGATGTCCATGGTGCCCTCCAATATGCGTTCGGCGCGGGTGAAATCGCCCGGCCAGGTGATTTTCAGATTGTCCTCGCTGCCCGGCGTGATGGTGACGGGGATGCCGGATTTGCGGGCAAGTTCCACATCATCGGCGGCGTCCTGCGGGTGGTCGCGGTGGGATCTGGATATTTGTGCGAGCGAGAAACCCTGAGGCGTTTGCGCCCGATAAAGGCCCTCGCGCGGGGCGGTGCCGGTGACGGTGTTATCTTCGCCGCGCCAGAGGGCGTCGGTTACGGGCAGAGCGGGGGCGGCGGCAGGGGCACCGGCTTGCAATGCGCCGATGACGCCGCTGATCACGGCATCGCCGACAAGCGGGCGGGCGCCGTCATGGATCAGGACATGGGTGATGGCACTGCCGTCGAGGCTGTTCAGGGCGGCGCGGACGCTGGCGGCGCGGGTGTCGCCGCCGGTGATGATGGTGGCGCGACCGGCAAAATGTTCGATCGCCTGGCCCATGTCGTCGGGATGGACCGTGACGATGATGCGGTCGAAGCCCGCGAAACGGTCCAGCGTATGGGCCAGCACCGGGCGCCCCTTGAGAAGCCGCCATTGTTTCGGCTCATCGCCGCCAGCGCGGGTGCCCCGGCCTGCGGCGGTGATGATGGCCGCATATCCTTTGGGGGCGGTGACGGTCATGCCTGGCCAGTCACGCGTGGTCCGGCATGTCGCCCTTGATCGCGGTGGCGAAGGCGCTGCGGTAAAGCTGCGACAGTTCGGCCAGATCGCCCGCGTCATCGCCCATTTGCACGGCAAGGCCACCAAAGCTTCCGACCTGCGCGGCGGGGATGCCAGCGGCGGCGGCGGCTTTCAGCAGCGCCTCGGCCCCGGCGGGATCGCAGGCGACGAGGTAGCGGGCCTGATCCTCGCCATAAAGCTGGGCGATGTCGGCGCTGTCCAGACGGATGCCGATGCCTGCGCCCTCGGCCATCTCGAAAGCCGCCAGCGCCAGACCGCCATCGCTGAGGTCAGTGACGGCGTTCAGGTGCTGGCGGTTGGCGCGGATGAATTCCCCATGCGCGCGCTCGGCCTTCAGGTCGACATGGGGGGCGTCGCCGGTCTCGATGCCGAAGGCTTCGGCGGCAAGCGCTGATTGACCCAGATGACCGGCGGTGCGGCCAATGACGATGGCGAGGTCGCCATCTTCGGGCAGGCCCGCGATCAGGTCATCGAGGTTCTCGATCAGGCCGACGCCGCCGATGGTCGGGGTGGGCATGATGCCCTTGCCGTCGGTTTCGTTGTAAAGCGACACGTTGCCCGAGACGATGGGGAAATCCAGCGCCGCGCAAGCCTCGCCGATGCCTTTGATGGCGCCTACGAACTGACCCATGATCTCGGGCTTTTCGGGATTGCCGAAATTCAGGTTGTCGGTGGTGGCCAAGGGCAGGGCGCCCACGGCAGAGAGGTTGCGGTAAGCCTCGGCCACGGCCTGCTTGCCGCCCTCGAACGGGTTCGCCTTCACATAGCGCGGGGTCACGTCACTGGTGAAGGCCAGTGCCTTGTTCGTGCCGTGGACGCGGACCACGCCGGCGCCCATGCCGGGGCGGCGGATCGTGTCGGCGCCGACCTGGGTGTCGTATTGTTCCCAGACCCAGCCCTTATGCGCATAGGACGGGCTGCCGATCAGCTTGCGCAGGGCGGCGATGGGGGTGATCGGGGGCAGGGCCGGGGTCTCGCCAGCGGCGGGCGTCTCGATCCAGGGGCGGTCATATTCGGGCGCGCTGGAGGAAAGTTTCGACAGCGGCAGGTCGGCTTTCACCTCATTCCCGTGCAGGATCAGAAAGCGGTCCTCTGGGATGGTTTCGCCGACGATCGCGAAATCGAGGTCCCATTTTTCAAAGATCGCGCGGGCCTCGGCCTCTTTCTCGGGCTTGAGGACCATCAGCATGCGTTCCTGGCTTTCGGACAGCATCATCTCATAGGCGGTCATGTTGGTTTCGCGCTGTGGGACCTTGTCCAGCACCAGCTGGATGCCAAGACCGCCCTTGTCGCCCATTTCCACGGCGGAACAGGTCAGGCCAGCCGCGCCCATGTCCTGAATGGAAATCACGCTGCCCGAGGCCATCAGTTCAAGGCAGGCTTCCAGCAGGCATTTCTCGGTGAAGGGATCGCCGACCTGAACGGTGGGGCGTTTTTCCTCGATCGTGTCGTCAAACTCGGCGCTGGCCATGGTCGCGCCGCCGACGCCGTCGCGGCCGGTCTTGGCACCCAGATAGACGACGGGCATGCCGACGCCGGACGCCGCCGAGTAGAAAATCTTGTCGGCATCGGCCAGACCCGCCGCAAAGGCGTTCACAAGGCAATTGCCGTCATAGCTGCGGTGAAAGCGCACCTCGCCGCCGACATTCGGGACGCCGAAAGCGTTGCCATAGGCGCCGATGCCCTCGACCACGCCCTTGACCAGATGCGGGGTTTTCGGGTGCTCGGGGCGGCCGAAGCTGAGCGAATCCATCGCGGCAATCGGGCGGGCGCCCATTGTGAACACGTCGCGCAGGATGCCGCCGACGCCGGTGGCCGCGCCCTGATGCGGCTCGATATACGAGGGGTGGTTGTGGCTTTCCATCTTGAAGACCACGGCCTGACCATCGCCGATATCGACGACGCCGGCATTTTCGCCGGGGCCGCAGATGACCTGCGGGCCGGTGGTGGGCAGGGTGCGCAGCCATTTCTTGGACGACTTGTAGGAACAATGCTCGTTCCACATCGCGCTGAAGATGCCCAGTTCGGTAAATGACGGCTCGCGCCCGATGATCTGAAGGATGCGGTCATACTCATCGGGCTTCAGCCCGTGTGCAGCGATCAGGTCGGGGGTGATCGTCGGTTCCTGCATGCTGATGCCCTTTGCGCCGCCGGTTCGGTTTGCCGGCCTTTTAGGCGCTGTGGCGGGCAAGGGGAAGGGCGGATTGCGGCGTGGCGGCCTTATGCCCGCTGCGACAGATGCGCCGTCATCCAACCGTGAGCAAAGCCGATCTTGCGCCGGATGGGGGGCGTCAGCACGAAAGGATAAAGGTCTTCATTGTCCAGGGCCCGGTTGATGTCATTTATGGCGATCGCGACACGGGTGGCAATGTCCAGCAACCGGTCGGTGTCGGTCTCTGCATAGGGGGCGAAGCCCGTGGGGACGCCGGGCATGGTCAGGCCGGTGCTGACGAAACTGTCGGTGAAATCGACCAGATGCAGCAGATGCGCCACTGTCTCGGCCCAGTCCTCATGCGGATGAGAGCGCGCATAAGGCGTGATGAAATCATGCGAACTGACGGGCGGGGACTGGTAATAGCGTTGCAGCGCGGCGCTGTAGTCGGCGCGCTCGTCCCCGAAACAGTCGCGAAAGGCGGCCAGGAAGCCGGCCTTGGGTGCCAGTCGGTCAAAGAAGAAATGCGCCAGTTCGTGACGGAAATGGCCGACCATGCTGCGATATTGCTCGCCCAGCTCTTGCCGGCGTTGCAGGCGGATCAGGGCATCGGCCTCGGTCACGTTGATGGTGATCTCGCCGGCCAGATGGCCCATGGTGATCTGCTCGGCCCGGCCGCCGGTTTCCTCGGACAGCATCAGGAAACGCGGACGGGGGCCGGGGTCGTCGTCGGAAAACCAGTGCCAGTTGGCAATATTGGTCAGAACCCAGCGTTTCGCGCGCTCGGCCCGGCCAAGCAGCTGGATGTTGTTGCCAACGTTCAGAACCGGGACAACCCGCGACATGGCGCAGGATCGGCAAAGACCGCCGGCCTCGCCGATCCAGTTGCAGCCGATCGGGGCGCGGTTGCCGCAATCGGCGCCCTCGTTGCGCATGACCATGCGTGCGGCGTCGAAATACAGGGCATGCCCGCAGGCGCAGGTCAGGTTGTGGAAATAGGCGCGGCGACCACAGGTAGGGCAGGCAAAGCGTTGCATCAGGTATCCGGTTGCTGTCATGCGCCAGTGGCTTACGGCGCGCGGGGGGGCGGGGCAAGTATAGCGCGCCATCTGCACCGGGCCGAGTCCATCCGCCTTGCTTGACTTGGCCCGCCGAATCCGCCATATACACGCCGACCGGCCGGGCTGCTGCCTTTGGCCGGTGCGTTATTTTCAACATCACCCCAATCGAACGGGTGCGCTGTCCGAAGGCGGGAATATCCCCGAACGCCTGCAATCGCAGGGGCCACAGGATGCGGCAGACGAAGGAAGACAAGGCATGTTCGCGGTTCTGAAAACCGGTGGCAAGCAATACAAGGTGCAGGCGGGTGACGTCCTGCGCGTGGAAAAGCTGGCCGCCGCCGCTGGTGAAACCATCCAGTTCAACGATATTCTGATGGTCGGTTCGACGCTTGGCGCGCCGCTGGTGGCTGGTGCCGCCGTGCAGGCCGAAGTGATCGAACAGATCAAGGGCGACAAGGTCATCACCTATGTCAAGCGCCGCCGCAAGCACAGCTCGCAGCGGACCCGCGGCCATCGCCAGCAACTGACCCTGCTGCGCGTGACCGAGGTGCTGGAAAAGGGTGGCGACAAGACCGGCGTGAAAGAGGCGATCGGCTTCCGCTCGGCTGGTGCTGCCACGGTGGCCGCTGCCGCTGAAAAGCCCGCCGCCAAGGCCAAGAAGCCGGCCAAGGTCGAGGCTGCTGCCGCCGACGCGCCGGCCGAAGCCAAGAAGCCGGCCCGCGCCAAGAAGGCCGCCGCCGCTTCGGACGAAGCCTGATCGCTGATGGGGCGCCCCGGATGGGTGTCGCGCCCCGCTGAACGGAACAAGTCGGCCGGTCGATCCGGCCAAAGTGCAAGAGGACTAAAGTCATGGCACATAAGAAAGCAGGCGGTTCGTCCCGCAACGGTCGCGACTCGGCCGGTCGTCGTCTGGGCGTCAAGCTGTATGGCGGTCAGGAAGCCATTGCCGGCAACATCATCGTGCGCCAGCGCGGCACGAAAATGTGGGCGGGCACCAATGTCGGCATGGGCAAGGATCACACCCTGTTCGCCCTGACCGATGGCGCGGTTTCCTTCAAGAAGGGCCTCAAGGGGCGCACCTTCGTATCGGTCATGCCCGCCAATATCGAGGCAGCCGAATAACGGCCGATTAAGATACATCAGTATCGGGGGATCGGCAAAGCCGGTCCCCCTTTTCATTTTCAGCCGCAGGTTTTCGCGGTTACGGGAGGATATGTGACAATGGTTGAACTGGCCGTTCCCCCTTCGGTCCAGGCTGTCATCGAGACGCAGCGCTTTGTGCTGCGGCCTTTGCGGGCGTCGGATGTTGGTCTGATTGCGCATTACACCGCCGACAAGCGCGTGGCCGAAGGCACCCGCGCCATTCCCCATCCCCTGCCGCCCGGTGCGTCCGAGGGCTTTATCGCACGCGCGCTGGCCGACCGGCGGACCGAGGATGTCTGGGCCATCGACGGCAGCTCCAATCGTCTGGCCGAATTGCTGGGTGTGGTCTCGTTGACCCGGCTGGAAGATCAGCAGTCCGAGCTGGGCTTCTGGATCGGGGCCGGCTTCTGGAATACCGGCTTTGCCACCGAGGCGGTCGAGGCGCTGGTCGCGGCCAACCCGCATGGCGCGCGCACCCTGTTTGCCGAGGTGTTTCAGGACAATGCCGGCTCGGCCCGCGTGCTGACCAATTGCGGTTTCGCCTATCTGGGCGATGCCGAAAGCTGGTCGGTCGCCCGGCAGGCCCGCGTGCCCACCTGGACCTATCTGCGGCGGATGGACTGACGCGCAGCCGCATCCTGCCGATAGACGGGGCTGTCGCTCCAATTCGCGGCGGCCCCTTTTATTGGCGCCGAGGGCTTCCTAGCTTGGCGGGATGACACAGCCCATTCCCTTTTCCGTTCTCGACCTGTCGCCCGTGCCCGAGGGCACGGATGCCGCGCAGGCCATTGCCAACACGCTGGACCTTGCGCGTCATGCCGAGGGCTGGGGTTATCACCGCTATTGGATGGCCGAGCATCATAACATGCCCGGCATCGCCAGCGCCGCGACGGCGGTGCTGATCGGGCTTGTCGCCGCCGCGACCAGCCGGATTCGCGTTGGTGCGGGGGGCATCATGCTGCCCAACCACGCACCGCTGACCGTGGCCGAGGCATTCGGCACGCTGGCCACCGCCTTTCCCGACCGGATCGACCTGGGGCTGGGCCGCGCGCCCGGTGGCGATGGCGCCGTGATCCGTGCCCTGCGCCGCGATCCCATGGCCGACAGCTTCCCGCAGGACGTGGTCGAGCTGATCAACTATCTCGGCCCGGAACGCCCCGGCGCCGCCGTGCGCGCGCTGCCGGGCGAGGGGACGAATGTGCCCATCTGGATGCTTGGCAGTTCGCTGTTCGGCGCGCAGCTGGCCGCCTATCTGGGCCTGCCCTATGCCTTTGCCAGCCATTTCGCCCCCGGCGATCTGGCCGAGGCCTCGGCCCTGTATCGCGATCAGTTCCAGCCCTCGGCGCAGAACCCCAGGCCGCGCTTCATGCTGGCGGTGAATGTCTTTGCCGCCGATGACAGCGATCAGGCGCATTTCCTGCGCAGCAGCATGCAGCTGGCCTTTGCCCGCCTGCGCAGCGGGACGCCCGGCAAACTGCCGCGCCCGACCCGTGATCTGGATGGCGAAATTCCGGCCCAGATGCGCCGGATGGTTGATCAGGCCCTGCGCATCAGCGCCGTGGGAAACCGTGATGAGGTGCGTGACCAACTGGCCGCACTGATCGCGCAATATCGTCCGGACGAGGTGATTCTGACGGGTCAGATCCATGATCACGCCGCCCGCCTACGCAGCTTTGAACTGGCCGCACAGGCGATGCAATCGCTGCCCGCCGTGGCGGCGGCGGAACCGGGTGCATCGGCGGCCGGCGGATAAAGCGGCTGTCGCATCAAAAGATGAAATCGCTCTGATCCAGCTGCGAGATGGGGACATCCTCCAGGATGATGATCGTGCCATCGGGCAGGCCGATGCGGATGTCATCGCCGATCTGGCGGGTATAACGCATCACCTCGGCAAAGCTGTCGATGCCGGTATTGGCAAGGAATTGCAGCTTGTCACGGCCGTTGCGCCAGTCGGTGACGACATCACGACCGCCGCCACGCTCGAAGATGAACAGATCGGCGCCGCCGCCGCCGGTCAGCGTGTCATTGCCGGTGGCCCCTCGCAGCTGGTCGCGGCCCAGCCCGCCCAGCAGCAGGTCATTGCCGGCCCCGCCCAGCACGGTATCGGCATCGGAACCACCCAGCAGAACGTCATCGCCGTTTCCGCCACTGAGATAGTCGGCCCGGCCATTGCCCCACAGCGTATCGGCGCCATTCGCGCCATACAGGTGATCGGCGCCGGCGGACCCTTCCAGCCGGTCATTGCCATTGCCGCCATCCAGCGTGTCGCGGTCGGCCCCGCCACGCAGATGATCATTGCCCTCACCGCCCAGCAGATAGTCGTTGCCCATGCTGCCAAAGACCGTGTCATTGCCGCCACCGCCCGACATGTGGTCGTCGCCGCCATTGCCGACCATGGCGTCATCACCGGCATCGCCGGCCATTGTGTCGACGCCGGCACCGCCCTGCAAACTGTCATTGCCCGCCCCGCCCGACAGAAGGTCATCGCCAAAGCCGCCATTCAACCGGTCATGGCCATCGCCCCCCTGCAAGGTGTCATTGCCCGCCGCGCCAAGGATCAGGTCATCGCCGCCATTGCCAGCCAGAAGGTTGTTCCCGGCATTGCCCAGCAGCGTGTTGGCCGCCGCGTTTCCCCTGCCGACGTGATGGCCGGTGCCCAGCAGCACCAGGGTTTCGATATTGGCAAAGCCGGTCAGCAGCGAGACTGACCCATCAATCCTGACCTCGTCCGTGCCGCCGCCGGGCAATTCGATGACGGTGTCGCCGGGGCCGTCGAGATAATAGACATCATTGCCGCTGCCGCCGGTCATGGTGTCACTGCCAGCGCCGCCGATCAGCGTGTCATTGCCATCGCCCCCTTCCAGCAGGTCGTTGCCATCGCCGCCCTCCAGCCAGTCATGTCCGGCGCCGCCGCGAATGATGTCGTTGCCGCCACGGCCCAAAATCCGGTTGTCACCGGAATTGCCGGTGATCATGTCGTCATGGGCGGTGCCCCAGGCGTCTATCGCCGCCGACCCGATCAGCCAAAGCTCCTCGATCAGGCCGGCCAGGGTTTCCAGGTCAAGGCTGATCAGGCTGTTGACGACGTCATGCCCGCTGCCATCGGTGATCCGATCGCCCGGATCATCGACGAAATAGACGTCATTGCCTTCGCCGCCATCCATCGTGTCGGCACCCGCGCCGCCGTCCAGCGTGTCATTGCCGCCCAGGCCAAACAGGTTGTCGTCGCCGCCATGGCCGCGGATCAGGTTCGCATCGCTGTTGCCGAAGATCCGGTTGGCCAGATGATTGCCGAATAAAGACATCATCCCGGCGGCAACAGCATAAAGCTCTTCGACATTCTCGCCATGGGTCAGCAGCGAGAAATCGGCCAGCGCATAGGCCTTGTCATGGCCACCGGCCGTTCCCGCCGTCTCGATGATCAGGTCATCGGGGCTGCGGACGAAATAGATGTCATCGCCGGCGCCACCGATCAGCAGGTTGATACCATCGCCGCCATCCAGGACGTCATGGCCATTGCCGCCATCCAGCGTGTCATTGCCATCATCGCCGTACAGCGTGTCATGGCCGTCGCCGCCCAGCACACTGTCGTCACCATCAAGCGCCGAGATGCTGTCATTGCCGCCAAAACCGCGGATCAGATCGTCGCCCGGCGTGCCGATCAGGCCGTTATCGCCGTTGTCACCGTCGATGATGGCTGGATCGGGCATGCAATTCGTCTTTCGGTGATCGGCGGCGGGTGCAGGGCGGTCGTCGGTTCCGCCCCGTCGTGGCACCCTAGCAGCAGGGGACTAATCGCCGGTTAACGCCGGACACGGACTGGCTTGCCAGCAGCCTTGGCCTAATTGGCGCCCACCCTGCGCGCCTTGTTGCGCCCAGACTGTCGCGCACCCGGCCGGCAAAGACTTCACCGAAAGGTTGTGAAAGAAGCGGCAGCGCCTCGGCCACCGAGCAGGGTCTTGCAGCCAGGCGAAGGCAGGGACCGAAGCGCCAGCGAAAGCATGCGCGACCTGTTACGCGCACCACCAGTTCGCCGGCTGCGGTGGGGATGCGCAACGCGGATTTATCGTCGTGAACACTGGCAATTGCGCCTTCCCGCAGGGCCGCGTTCAGGAACGCATCGAACGCAGGAATATCGCGCAACTCTTCACTCATGGGGATGGCCTTCCTTTGGGCTGTCACGGCGGGCTATGCCTTTCAGCAGACCGCGCTGATCGGGATGCTGCCGGTGCTGGCGCTGCATCTTGAACTGCCGCCAGGCCAGATCGGGCTGGCGATCGGCGCCGGGCTGATCGTGTCTGCCGCGCTGGCACCGCTGCTTGTGGGATTCATGACACGACGGCGGCTGTATCTGACGCTGGCACTGCTGATTTTGACATCGCTGGCGCTTGTCGGGCTTTTGTTGGCGCCGCAGCCGGTCGGGGCGGCATTCGTGATCCTGCTGGCCATCCGCTGCGTTCAGGGAAAGGCGGCGGCGGTCATTCTGGCCATAACGCAAGGCGCCAGTGTCGCCACGGCGCGGCCTGTCGCCGCATTGGCGGGGGGTGCAGCTGAGGCCGGGTCTGGGCCGGGCATCGGGGGCGGCGCTGATCGGGCCTTTGATCCGTTTGTCTATCGTATTGCCGATGATCGCCACGGCAATCGGTGCCGCGGTCAGTGCATTCCGCCTGACGCGCGTGACGCAGGCCGTGCCGTTCGAAACCCGGCTCGGCCTGTACCGGCCCTGGCTGTCAGCCCTGGCCTTGCCCTTTCTGGTGCAGGGCGCGGTCGGCTCGGGTCAGTTGGGACTTGGAACGCTGCTTGCACAAAGCCGCCCACCGGCCGAGGCCGCAATTATCGCCGGCCTGTGCCTTGCAGCCGGCTATCTTGCGCTGCTGGCCGTGCATCGCCTGCTGACCGCGCAAGGCACGCGCATCGGCCCGGCCGCTGCGATCTTGGCCATGGCGCTGTTGTTGCCGGTGCTGTGGCCGCAGCCATTGCCGCTGGTCGGCGCCACGGCTGTCGCGGCGGCGGCCTCGGGCCTGATGATCGCGCGGCATCTGGCGCGGGTCATGCAATCGAAACCGGACCTGGCGCATCAGAATGCCGCCTGGCAAGGCTCGGCCCAGCTTGCGGGCCTTGGCGCAGGTGCTGGCGCCGCCTCGCTTGCCTTGCCGCTTGGTGCATCTGCGCCCTTCCTGATGGGCGGTGCGCTGGCCCTGATCGTCCTGCTGACCTGCCAGAGATTTCCATGACCAGATATGACCTGTTGGGCATCGGTATCGGCCCTTTCAACCTGTCGCTGGCGGCGCTTGCGGACGCGGTTCCGGGTCTGCGTTGCCGCTTTGTCGAGCGGCGGCCACGCTTTGCCTGGCATCCGGGGCTGATGATCCGGGGTGCGATGATGCAGACATCCTTTCTGAAGGATCTCGTCACCCCGGTTCAGCCAACCAGCCGGTGGAGCTTTACCAACTATCTGGTCGAAAGCGGGCGTTTCTTCGATTTCATGGCTTCCCGGCAGGGCAGTGCCAGCCGGGCCGAATTTGCCGATTACATGGGCTGGGCCGCGCATGGGCTGGACAGCACCGTATTCGGCGATCACATCGAATCGGTCAGCCATGACGGGCAGGGCTTTACCATCGCGGCCGCCTCTGGCCGGACATGGCACAGCCGGGCCATCTCGATCGGCAACGGGCTACAGCCGAACCTGCCCGATTTTGCGCAACCCGGCCCGGATTGGCTGCATGCCTCGCGCTGGCTGGATCGCAAGATCACGCTTGCCGGGCGGCGCATCGTCGTCATCGGCGGTGGCCAGTCCGGGGCCGAGATCGTGCTGGATCTGCTGAGCCTGCCGGACAGGCCCGCGCGGATCATCTGGATCAGTCGCCGGTCAAGCTATTGGACCTTGCAAGACGGTGCTTTCATCGACCAGTTCTTTGCCCCCGACTATGTTGCCGCCTGGCGCCAGCAATCCGCGCCGGCCCGGCACGCGGTTCTGGCAGAACAGAAATATGCCAGTGACGGCATTACGCAGGCCACCGCCGACGCCATCTATCAGGCGCTGTACGAACACCGCCGCCAGGGACGTCGGGATGTCCTGCTGCGCCCCGGCCGCGAGGTGCGCGCCATTCGCAGACGGGGCGCGCGACAGCTGATCGAATCCCGCGTCGAAGGCAGCGAAACGCCCGAATATTGCGAGGCCGATCTTATCGTCCGTGCGACCGGGTATCGCCAGACCTTTCCCGATTTCCTGCAACCCCTGGCCGGGCGCATGCAGCATCAGCCGGATGGCGCGCTGACCCTCAATGAAAGCTATCGCGTGATCTGGGACGGGCCGCAGGACACGCCGATCTATGCGATGAACCACGGGCGCCGGAGCCACGGCATTGCCGATCCGCAGATCAGTCTGGCGGCCTGGCGCAGCGCGGTCATCCTGAATGATCTGACGGGTCAGACGCTGTTTAACGTCCATCCCGGCGGCGGAACCGAGCCGATGATCGACTGGCCGGGCCGGCAGGTCGCGTCGCAGCCCGAACAATGCACGATCGCAACAGCCATGCGCCGATCAGCGCCGTAACACTTGCAGGGCACTGATTTCTGAGTAATACAATCAGGAAAGGTAAGGCAGAGCTCCAACCTGTTTGACTGTGAAAGATCAAGCATGTGAAGCGGCCGCCTTTTCTGACCACCCTTTCCTTGACCGGACTCTATCTGGCGCAGTCAGTGCCGCTGTATCTGGTGGCCGCCGCCCTGCCGGCGATCCTGCGGTCGCGGGGCGTCGATCTGGCGGTGATCGGCGCGCTTGGTGCGCTGCTGGCGCCCTGGGTGCTGAAAGCCGCATGGGCGCCGGTGATCGACCGGCTGGCACGGCATCCGCATATCGGGCGAAAGGGCGTGGTGCTGGTCTGTCAGGTCATCACCCTTGCTTGCACCTGCATCCTGTCGGCGCTTGATCCGGTGACGGATGCGGTGCGGTTCTTTCCGATCCTGATGACCATGTCACTCAGTTCCGCGACGCAGGATATCGCCTCGGATGGCTGGGCGGTCGAGCATCTTACGCCCGAACAGCAGGCATTCGGAAATGCGATACAGGCCGGCGCGGTGGCCTTTGGCGTGCTGATAGGCGGATCGGGCACCTTGCTGCTGGTGGATATTCTGGGCTGGCAGACGACGCTGCTGGTGATCGCGGCGCTGTGGGGGGTGTCGCACTGCCATTCCTGCTGACACCCGAGGCGCAGAACCGGCGGCCACTGCCGGCCGATTATGGCAGCGCCGGCTTTCGCCATTTTCTGTCGCTGGCCATGGCCGGCGCCATGCTGACCTTTGCCTTCCTGTTTCGCATGCCCGAGGGGCTGGTCAAGGCGCTGGAGCAGCCCTTCCTTGTCGATCAGGGCTTTGCGCTGTCGCAGATCCGGCTGATCTCGGGCGCGGGTCGGCCGCACTTGTCGGGCTGTTCGGCGCCGCGGCTGCCATCGACCGTATCGGCCTGCGATCATTCTTCGTCCTGCTGATCATCGGGCGGACGCTGACATTCGCCGCCTTCTTTCTTGCGGCGACCATGGGCATCGGCACATGGCCGCTGGTCGCCTTGTCCGGGCTGGACACATTCTTCCGTTATGTCGAGATGGTCGGCCTTTACACGGCCTTCATGCGCTTTTCGTCGCTGACGCAGGCGGGCACGGATTTCACCCTGCTGACCAACTTTAACCTGCTGATGCACATGCTGGGCAGCATGATCGCCGGCACGCTTGCCTCGGCGCTTGGCTATGGCCCGGTTTTCGCCCTTGCGGTCATTTTGTCCGCTTTCACCGGATGGCTTGCCATCAGCCGCCTGCCGGTGGCCGTCAGACAGCCGCCATCACCTTCCCGCCGAGCAGAGGAGCATCCCGCATGAGATTCCATGCCCCAATGGCCGGCATGACCATGGCCATCCTGATGACCAGCACCGCCATCGCACAGGAAACATCCGACGATACCGTTGTTCTGGACGAAATCACCCTGACGGCCAGCCGCACGGGCGCCACCGAAAGTTCTATCCCCGGCAGCGTCCAGGTGATCGAGGCCGAGGATCTGGCCATCCGGCTGCGCAATGGCGAAACGCTTGACCGGGTGCTTGGCACATTGGTGCCGGGTTTTGCGCCCTCGAACGGCACCATTGGCGGGGCCAGCCAGACCCTGCGCGGCCGCTCGCCGCAGATCCTGATCGACGGCGCGCCCCGCACGTCCGAACTGCGCGGCTTCTCGCGCGAACTGGCGATGATCGACCCCGCCAGCATCGAACGGGTCGAGGTGGTCAAGGGCTCGATAGCGCGGTTCGGGAACGGCGCCACAGGCGGCATCATCAATATCGTCACCAAGACGCCGGGCGACGGCCAGCAGACCGACCTGTCCTTCAGCCATGTACGGCGGTTGAACGGCCTTGGCCTGCGGCTGGAACTGTCGCGCAGTTCGATGGGCAATCTTTATGACGGCGACGGCAACCAGATCCCCTCGGACCCGCTGGTCGGGCAGGGCGGCGCCGACAACTTCACCCGCCAGGGCGGGGCGATCGCGATGGATTGGTCATCGGGCAGCAACGAGGTGACGGCCCGCATCGGCGCCTATTCGATGACCCAGGATATCGAGTATTTCACCGACTATACGACCAATCCGGTCAGCGTCGGCACCACGCCCTATACCGGCCGCGATGTGAAGGATATCAGCCGTTTCTTCAACCTGACCTGGCGCAATACCGATACCGCACTGGGCGAGACCGAACTGACCTTGTTCGGCAGTGACACCGACCGTCGCGCCGCCTTTGTCGAGGCCGGCATCGCCAATCCGCTTTACTATCCGGTCAGCCCGACCAACCCGATGCAGGACCCGAATGCGCAAAGCGAGCTGTCGACCAAGACCCTCGGTTCGCGCCTGACGATCCGCACCCCGCTGGATCGCTGGCGGCAGGGCGCCCAGGTTAGATGGGGGGGCGATATGGGCTATGACGATGTGACCCAGACCTATCTTGCCGGGCGCGACCTGATCGCGCCGATGACGCAGAAAAGTGTCGGCGCCTTTGCGCAACTGGATGTGCCGGTCGGCAATGTCGACATCAGCGCCGGCGTCAGGGCCGAACGCTTTTCGCTGACCGGCGATGATTTCACCCGGCCCGATGCCGTTCAACTGAAGCCGACCGGCCTTTACCTGCTGCCTTCCGTGAACGTGACCGGCGGCACGTTCGACTATGACGCCGTTGTCGGCAATCTGGGCGCGGTCTGGCATGCAACCCCGGAACTGGATGTCTTTGCAGGTATCAGCCAGGGGGTCTCGATCCCCGATGTCGGCAGCTTCACCCGCCGCGCCATGGCCCCCAACCCGTTCCTGCCCGGCCAGACGGTCCCTTTTGCCTCGCTTCAGCCGGAAGCGCAGATCGTGAACACCGCCGAACTTGGCCTGCGCTACAGCGGGCAGAAGGTCAGCGGCTCGCTTTCAGCCTTCGTGTCGACATCCGATGAGGGCACCGTCTTCGACAGCGCCACCAATACCGTCACCCAACAGAAGGAAAAGGTCTGGGGCGGCGAGGCGGCGCTGACCTATATCGCCAGCGACGCGCTGCAACTGGGCGCGGTTCTGGGATGGCAGGAAGGGAATTACGACGCCGATCAGGACGGCGGATCTATCTGGGTTACGGTCTGTCCTTCTGACCAGACGTCATTGCCCCGCCCGTGACAGGTCACCACCGGGCGGGGCGGCATTGGATCAGGGCCGTTGATTTGGCGCGGCCGGTGGGGGGGCAGCAGGTCCGGGCAGAGGCTTCCGACGGGCGGCCATCCGGGCTGACAAGGGGCCAGATCAGGCCGTTGCACCTGTTCCTGCCCAAAACGCCACCCTGCTTTCGGGCGTCTCAACCGATCTCAGCCCAGAATCCGGCGGATCTTGGGCAGGGCAAAGGCCGGGTCCTCGTGGAAATCTATGATATTGGCCAGACCGCCATCGGGGCGGAACAGAAACACGCCTGCGGTGTGATCCATGGTGTAATCCCCGTCGCCGGTCGGCACCTGCCGATAGGTGGCGCGGAAATCCTGGGCGATGCGGGCGATGTCTTCGGCGCTGCCGGTCAGGCCGATGATGCGTGGATCGAAATTTGACAGGTAATCGGCCAGGGCCTCGGGCGTGTCGCGTTCGGGGTCGACCGTGACCAGCGCGACGGTCAGGCGGTCGGCGTCCGCGCCAAGCGCCTCCATCCAGTCCGAGATGTTCAGCAGCGTCGTCGGGCAGATGTCGGGGCAGAAGGTGAAGCCGAAGAACACCATCACCGGTCGCCCCTGCCAATCGGCGGGGGTGATGGGCCGGCCGCGATGATCCGTCAGCCGCCAGTCCATTTCCGTCAGCGGCAAGGGGCGGGGATCATCGGTGGCCCGCTGGTCACGCGACCGCCACGCCCCAACCGCAAGCATATAGCCGACCGAGCCTGCCGCCAGCCCGGCCAGCGACCCGATCAGTGCCCGCCTTCGCACGAAGGCCCCTCGGCGCGCATCGGGACGACCTCGACATCGACGGTCACCTCGCCAGCCTTCTCGAAGGTCAGGGTGACGGGGAAGCTGTCGCCCTCGTTCAGCGCGCCGGTCAGTTGCATCAGCATCCCGTGATAGCCGCCGGGCGCCAGTTTGACGATCTCGCCTGCGGGGACGGGCACGCTCATGGCATGGGGCATCGAGGCGACGCCATCCGTGACGACGGTTTCATGCAGCATCGGCATGGCCGCCGCCGGGGTTGCGATCCCGGTCAGCGCATCGTCGGCACCGCCATTCCTGATCTCGACATAGAACACAGCCGGGCGCGTGGCGCCGATGGTGGCGCGCGACCAGGCGTGTTCGATGGTCAGGTCGCCCAGGGTCACGGCCTCGCAGGCAAAGGCGGCGGGGGCCAGCAGCGCAAGGGCCGCGGCAGAAAAGAGCGTGTTGCGCATCAGAGCCTCGTATTCAGATCGTCAAGGATTTCGCTGGCGGGGGTGCCATAGGTATATTGCCTGAGCCAGTCGCCCTCGGGTCCGATCAGGTAAAGGCCGGGGCTGTGGGACATGGTATAGCCGTCGGGGGCTGCGGCATCGTCCTCGCGTTCGAAGAAGATGCGAAAGCTGTCGGCGGCGGCGCGGGTCGCGGCGTCATCCCCGGCAAGGCCAAGGATCGCCGGATGGAAGGCTTCGGTGAAGGCGTCCAGCCCAAGCTTGCGATCGCGTTCGGGGTCGATCGAGATGAACAGCGGCTGCACCTTGTCCGCGTCGGAGCCCAGGTCATCCATCACCTGCGCCACCTCGGACAGGGTCGTCGGGCAGACATCGGGGCAATTGGTGAAGCCGAAGAAGATCAGCTGATACTTGCCCCGAAAATCGGCGCTGCTGTGCGGCTGGCCCTGCGCATCGGGCAGGGTGAATTCGGGGCGGAAGGCTTGGCTGATCTGCGTCACCGGCTCGGCTTGGCGCTGATACAGGAAAAACGCGCCCAGCCCCGCAAGGGCGACGGCGAGCCACAAGAATATCCGCAAAGTCCTTAGCCGCATGATCCGTTGCCCTGTTCCATGTGATGCACGTCTAAACCCTCTGGTCACCTGAGCTGCAAGTCACAGCAGCGTGTGCGGGCGAGGCGGTCAGACGGTCGCGTTCCGGCGCATCAGATAGGATGTCGCATCGACGACGACCCGAAGAATGGCGGCTGCGCCAACCATCCGCGCCCGCAGGCCGGTGCTGTTCCGCCGCCGCCGCAGGGGCCCGAGCCAGCCCGGCGCTTGCGCGATCAGCCCTGGACCGCCCCCCGGATATCCGCCGCAAGGCTTTCAAAGCTGACATTTTCCAGCCGTCGCCCGTCCAGATAGAAGGTCGGGGTCTGGTTCACGCCAAGCGCCTGAATATCAGCCGCATCCTGATTCAGAACGCCCGCCATTTCGGGGTTCAGCCGGTCCGCCTGCCCGCGTTGCAGGTCCATTCCGGCCGATCCGGCGACTTGCCAGGCGATCTGCATCTGCGGCGAACCGTGCACGGCCCAGGCCGGCTGGTTTTCCAGCAGCGCGTTCAGGACCGGCTCGAACAGGTCCTGACGGCGCGCGGCCTCTAGGATGCGGACGGCCTCGTCGGACCCCTCGTGGAAGGCGGCATAGCGCATGACGATCCGCAGGTCGTCGGGGAACAGGTCGCGCATTTCCTTCAACAAAGGGTGGAAGGCGCGGCAGGCCTCGCAGGACGGGTCAAAGAATTCGACCAGCGTGACCTTGGCGTCAGCGGGGCCAAGGGTCGGGGAATAGGCGCGGATCAGCAATTGGTTGTCGGCGGGGGGTGCTGCGGCGGCCAGCGCCGCTTGCGCCTCGGCCTCGGCGGCGCGCTGGCGGCTGATATAGACGGTGCCGCCGGCAAAGGCGGCAAGGCCAAGCGCCGAGGCGCCGAGGATCAGGTTACGCCGGTTCATGCGCGGGGTCCTTTCATCTGGGTCAGGCAAATCAGGATGGCGGCAAAGGCCGCAAGCGACAGATAGGGCAAGGGCAGACCCAGCACCGTCTGCGCGGCGGCATCGGTGCACGATGGGCCGTCTTTCGTGCAGGGCGCGATGGCCTGCGGGATAAGCCCGGCATAAAGACCGGAATGCCAGCCGGCCAGCGCCGCACCGGCCAGCGCCAGCGGCGCGGCGGTCAGCCGCGCCGACAGGTCGTCGCGCAGTGCCGCCACGCCCAGGATCACCACCAGCGGAAACATGGCGATGCGCTGATACCAGCACAGGGTGCAGGGCATCCGGCCCAGAACCTCGCCGATGAACAGCGCCCCGAGCGTTGCCGCAAGCGCGATCAGAAAGGCCAGAGTCAGCGCAGACTGGCCGCGCGTGGTCACGGTGCTCGTCATCCCTGTTTCTCGGGATTGAAGCGCAGCAGTCGCAGCGCGTTCAGCGTGACCAGAACGGTGGCGCCGGTATCGGCCAGAATGGCGATCCAGAGGCCGGTGATGCCCAAGAGCGTCGTCACCAGAAACACCGCCTTCAGCCCCAGTGCGATGGTCACGTTCTGGCGGATATTGGCCATGGTCGCGCGGGCCAGCCGGATCGTGGCCGGAATATCCGTCACCCGGTCGCGCAGGATCGCCGCATCGGCGGTCTCCAGCGCCACATCGGTCCCCGATCCCATGGCGACCCCGACGCTGGCCTGCTTCAGCGCGGGCGCGTCATTGATGCCGTCGCCGACCATCATCACGCCGCCATGCGCGGCGATGTCGCGGATCGTGTTCAGCTTGTCCTCGGGCAGCATCTCGGCGCGGAACTCGGTGTTCAGGCTTTCGGCAATGGCGGCAGCGGTGCGGGGGTTGTCGCCGGTCAGGATCGTCGGGGTGATGCCCATCGCCCGCAGTTCAGCAACCGCGCCCGCCGCGTCGTCGCGCGGCTCGTCGCGCAGCGCGATCAGGCCAAGCGCGCCGCCCTCGGCGTAAAGCACGGCGACGGTCTTGCCCTCATCCTCCAGCGCGGTGGCGCGGGTGGCGGCCTCGCCCGTCAGCGCGCCCTGTTCCACAGCATGGCGCGGGCTGGAGACGGTCAGGGCACGCCCCTCGACTTCGGCCGAGACGCCCTTGCCGGTGATCGCGCGCGCGGCTGTTGCCTGCGGCAGCTCCACCCCCTCGGCCCGGCGCAGGATCGCCTGCGCCAGCGGATGGCTGGATCCGGCCTCGACGGCGGCGGCAAGGCGGATCACCTCGGCCTCGGTCGTGCCGTTCAGCGCCACCACATCGACCACCGCGGGGCGGCCATGGGTCAGGGTGCCGGTCTTGTCGAAGGCGACGGTCTGGACGTTGGCTGCGGCCTCGATCACCGCGCCGCCCTTCATCAGCAGGCCCCGCCGGGCACCCGAGGACAAAGCCGAGGCGATGGAGGCGGGAACCGAGATCACCAGCGCGCAGGGGCAGCCGATCAGCAAAAGCGCCAGCCCGCGATAGATCCAGGTCTGCCAGTCGGCGCCCATCGCCAGCGGCGGCACCACGATCACCAGCGCCGCCAGTGCCACGATCAGCGGCATGTACCAGCGGCTGAAGCGGTCGATGAAACGCTCGGTCGGGGCGCGGGCTTCCTCGGCCTCTTCGACCAGGCGGATGATGCGGGAAATCGTGTTGTCCTCGGCCGCCTTGGTGACGCGGATGCGCAGCGCGGCCTCGGTATTGATGGAACCGGCAAAGACGGCCTCGCCCGGCCCCTTGGTCACGGGGACGCTTTCGCCGGTGACCGGGCTGTCATCGACGCCGCTTGTGCCCTCGGTGATCTCGCCATCGGCGGGGATGCGGTCGCCGGGGCGGGCCAGCACGATCTGGTCGATCTCCAGCGTTTCGGCGGCGACTTCGCGGGTGGCGGTGCCCTCGACCAGCAGGGCGGTCTTGGGCACCAGATTTGCCAGCGCGCGGATGCCGTCGCGGGCCTTGTTGGCGGCGACGCCTTCCAGCACCTCGCCCACGGCGAACAGGAACACGACCAGCGCGGCCTCTTCCGCCGCACCGATGAACAGCGCGCCGGTGGCGGCGATGGTCATCAGGCTTTCGATGGTAAAGGGCTGGCCCATGCGCAGCGCGGCAAAGGCCCGCCGCGCGACCGGGGCCACGCCGATGAGACAGGCGGCGATAAAGGCCCAATACGCGACGGCGCCGGGCAGCAGCAGCTTGACCACCCAGGCAGCCGCCAGCAGCGCGCCGGTAAAGATCACCAGCCGACCCTTGCCGGTCTGATACCAGCTTTTGCCACGATCGGCAGGGTCGTCATGGCTGTGGGCGGAATGGTCGTGGCCCCCGTGGTCATGGTCATGGTCGTGGTCGTGGTCGTGATCGGCGTGATCGTGGTCGTGATCGTGATCGTGATCATCGGTCCCGGCGGGGGTGCCGGGCAGCACGAGGGCTTTCTTCCTCGGCGCGGTCTGACCCTTTGGCGCAATGCCAAAGCCAAGCGCCTTGACCGCATCCTCGATCCGCTCGGGCGGGGTGGTGTCGGGCACCAGCCTAAGCGTCAGCTTTTCCGAGATCAGCGCCACCGAGACCTCGCTGACGCCGGGCATGCGTTCCACCGCCCGCGTCACCTTGCCCACGCAGGACGCGCAATCCATGCCGCTGACATTCCATTCCAGCTTCTTCGCTTCCGACATTGCGTCGCGCCTTTCTGTCTGTTCGTTCATAACTCAGGGCTCGGAGGGGATCGCGCCGGGGGCATTCACCTCGACCGTCGCATGAATGATGTTGTGCTTGTCGGCCAGCCGCGCCGCCACCTGCCGGGGCAGGGCCAGCGTGTCGATGCCGGGGGTGGGCGTGACATGCACCGTCGCCACGGCGCGATTGTCGGTCAGCGTCCAGACATGCAGATGGCCGACCTCGCCCACGCCGGGCAGGCTGGCCAGATCGTCCATCACCGCCTTGGTGTTCATCCCGTGCGGGGCGGCCTGCATCAGCACGAAGATCGATTCCGCCACCAGCGACCAGGCCGAGCGCACCACCAGCACCGCCACCAGCACCGACAGGATCGGGTCCAGCACGGTCCAGCCCGTCAGCATGATCCCGATGGCCGCCCCGATCGCACCGACCGAGCCCAGCAGATCGCCAAGCACATGCAGCATCGCCCCGCGCAGGTTGGCATCGTTCTGCTGGCCCGCGCGCAGGATCAGGAAGCCGGCGATATTGACCAGCAGACCGATCGCCGCGACGACCAGCATCGGCCCGGCCAGAACTTCGACCGGGTCCTGAAAGCGGCGGATCGCCTCATAGGTGATCCACGCGACCAGGATCAGCAGCGAGGCGCCATTGGCCAGCGCCGCCAGCACGCGGACGCGGTGGAAACCATAGCTGACCTCGGGTGTGGCCGCGCGGCGGGCCACGCGATAGGCGATCAGCGCCAAGAGCAGCGCCGCCGCGTCCGAAACCATGTGCCCGGCATCCGCGACCAGCGCCAGCGACCCCGACAAAAGCCCGCCGATGGCCTGCACGATGGCATAGCCAAAGGTCATCAGAAAGACAAAGCGCATCCGGCGTTCATTGCCCGCCGTCACCTCGACCGCATGGTTATGGCCGGCGTGATCCTCCGCGCCATTGCCGTGGTCATGGCCTTCATGCCCGTCGTTGCTGTCGTCGTGCTGCGTCATGGTTGCCCCTGACCGCGCCCTTGCGGCCTTGTTCGAATCATCTGGCCACCATACCTAATTGCTCTAGTAGCTATAGCTTCAAGAGGTATTTCGTGCTGACCATCGGAAAGCTGGGGCAGGCGGCGCGGGTCAAGGTCCCGACCATCCGCTATTACGAACAGATCGGCCTGTTGCCCGAACCCGACCGCAGCGCCGGCAATCAACGGCTCTATCCGAACACGGCCCTGGACCGGCTGGCTTTCATCCGCCACGCTCGCGAACTGGGCTTTCCTCTGGAGGCGATCCGCGAACTGCTTGGCCTGTCGGATCATCCCGACCAGTCCTGCGCCGCCGCCGATGCCATCGCGCGCTCGCAGTTGCAGGCCGTTCGCAACCGCATCGCCAGACTGAAGGCGCTGGAAGCCGAGTTGCAGCGGATGCTGGCGCAATGCGCCAGCGGCACCATATCCGACTGCCGGGTGATCGAGGTGCTGGGCGATCACGCGCATTGCGCCCATGACCACGGGCAAGACCTGACGTGACCGTGCCCTTGACCCTTGCCGTCTATGCGCTGGCGGCGCTGGCCGAGATTGCCGGCTGTTTCGCGATCTGGGCCTGGTGGCGGTTGGGCTATAGCGCGACAATCTGGGTGAGACGCGCGCGACGATCTGGATGAGATTCTATGTCGCGGCGTCTTCGACGATAGCATCTTGATTGTCGCTGGCAAGTTCCTCTTTCGTTTCTGATTGTCGCGCCGCGTCAATCAGCGGCGTGTT
>NZ_VKDF01000050.1 GCF_007096355.1 Paracoccus sp. M683
ATGCCGGGCTTTCCCGATCTTGACATGATGAATGCCTGGCTGGAGCAGCGTTGCCTAGAGGTGTGGCAGGAGACCCCGCACGGCACGCTGCCCGGCACGATCCATGACGTCTGGGCTGCGGAGCGGGCCGCACTGATGCCGTTGCCGCCCGCCTTTGACGGCTTCATCGAGCTGAGCAAGCGCGTCTCGCCCACCTGCCTGATCAGCTTCGAGCGCAATCGCTACAGCGTGCCGTCGTCCTTTGCCAATCGCCCCGTCAGCCTGCGGATCTATCCGGACCGGCTGGTTGTGGCGGCCGAGGGCAACATCCTGTGCGAGCATGGTCGCGTGTTCCAGCGCAATCACCAGGTGCCGCCGCGGACGATCTGCGACTGGCGGCATTATCTTGCTGTTCTTCAGCGCAAGCCCGGTGCCTTGCGCAATGGCGCGCCCTTTGCCGAGTTCCCGCCTGCCTTCCGGCAACTGCAGGAGCAGATGCTCCGCAAACCCGGCGGAGACCGCGAGATGGTCGACATTCTCGCCTTGGTTCTTCAGCACGACGAACAGGCCGTGCTGACCGCGGTGAAGTTGGCCCTGGCCGAGGGCGTGGCAACCAAGACCCATGTGCTGAACCTGTTGCACCGGCTGGTCGACGGCAAGGTCATTGGCGGGCCGCCGCTCGATACCCCGCAGGCTCTGGTCCTCCATCGCGAGCCCAAGGCCAATGTCGAGCGCTATGACGGCCTGCGCACCCCCGTTGCAGGAGGCCGTCATGCGTCATGATCCTGCCAGTGGCGCCATCGTCATCATGCTCCGCAGCCTGAAGATGCATGGCATGGCACAAGCCGTGACGGACCTGATCGAACAGGCTGCGCCGGCTTTCGAAGCGGCCGTGCCGATCCTGTCCCAACTGCTGAAAGCCGAGATGGCCGAGCGCGAGGTCCGCTCCATCGCCTACCATATGAAAGCGGCGCGCTTCCCGGCCTACAAGGACCTCTCGGGCTTCGACTTCTCGGCCAGCGAGATCAATGAAGCCACGGTGCGACAACTGCATCGTTGCGAGTTCATGGACAGAGCACAGAACGTGGTCCTGATCGGCGGACCGGGCACCGGCAAGACCCATGTGGCGACCGCCCTTGGCATCCAGGCCATCGAGCATCACCGCCGCAAGGTCCGCTTCTTCTCCACCATCGAACTGGTCAATGCCCTCGAACAGGAAAAAGCCAAGGGGAAAGCCGGGCAACTTGCCGAAAGCCTGACCCGCCTCGATCTGGTGATCCTGGATGAACTGGGCTATCTACCGTTCAGCGCCTCGGGCGGGGCGCTGCTCTTCCATCTGCTGAGCAAGCTTTACGAACGCACCAGCGTCGTCATCACCACGAACCTCAGCTTCAGCGAATGGGCCACGGTCTTCGGCGATGCCAAGATGACCACCGCGCTCCTCGACCGCCTCACCCACCGCTGCCACAGCCTGGAGACCGGAAACGACAGCTTCCGCTTCAAAGCCAGTTCAGCTGCCGCAACGCGCCAAAAGAAGGAGAACAATCACGCCTTGACCACTGAATGACCGGAAATCCATAGTCAGAGGTGGCTCACTTCTCGATGGAAATGCCGGCTCAGTTCTGGGTGGAAATCAACAACCAC
>NZ_VKDF01000051.1 GCF_007096355.1 Paracoccus sp. M683
CCGATTTTGTTGAAAAACCCGGCGTGCTGGGTGGTTTGTTTTCGTGGTGGGTTTGGCTGCAAGCCTTTATGGTGTCAGGCTTTTCGCGGATGCTGCGGTGCAGGAAAGATCTTGGCGAGTTTGCGGAGGTTCTGGGCCGCGGCGGCGAGGAGGAATTCGTCGCTTGCGCCGCAGGGTCCTCGCAGTCGGAGCCGTCCGAGGCCGAGGATGCGCTTGAGGTGAGCAAACAGCATCTCGACCTTCTTTCGCAGCTTCATCGAGATCTCGTATTGGCGGGTCTGGGCGATGTCCCGGGCGATCTGGCGCGCATCTTCGTGTTCCTCGCGGGTGATCGATCTGGCATCGGCGTTCGGGCAGCACTTCTGTTTCGATGGGCAGGCCTGGCAGGTCAGTTTCAGCGCGCGGTATTTGGCGGTTCCCTTGCCGGTCGGGCCGCGGTTCGGGTCCGAATAGTTGCGGCGGAACTGTTTGAGCGCATGTCCTTCCGGGCAGATATACTGGTCGTTCGCGGCGTCCCATTCAAAGTCGGCCCGGGTCCATGTTCCATCGGTGCGGCCGGATTTGTCGAAGACAGGGATGTGCGGTGCGATGCCTTGGTCAACCAGCCAGCCCAGCATCGGCCCTGTGCCATAGGCGGTGTCGGCGATCAGGCGTTCAGGGCGAAGGTCGAACCTGTCCCTCACCCGCTTCAGCATGGTTTTGGTTGATCCGACCTCGGCCTGCCGGATTGATCGTGTCGCCTCGACATCGACAATCACGCCATGATCCGTGTCGATCAGGTAATTGTCGGAATAGCTGAAGAATGCCGGTCCCTTACGCGCCGCCGTCCACTGGCTGGCCGGATCGGAATGCGAGGTGAATTTCGGCTGGACCTCGCTGGCGGCACCAAATGCGGCCTTGTCCAACGTGTCAAGGTATTCGCGCACGGCGCGGGGTGCATCCGACGGGTCTATCAGCGTTGCATCCCAATCTTCCTTCGCTGTCGAGTTCTGCTTATTGGCATCCGCCTCGATCAGGCTGGCGTCCACGGCCAGTCGTTGCCCGCTCACCAACCCCTCCGCGATACAGCGCGCGACCGTGGTTTCAAACAGATGCCGCAGCAACTCGCTCTCGCGGAATCGGCCATGTCGGTTCTTGGAGAACGTCGAGTGATCCGGCACCCGGTCGGTCAGGTCCAAACGGCAGAACCAGCGATAGGCGAGGTTCAGATGCACCTCTTCGCACAGCCGCCGCTCGGACCGGATGCCGAAGCAATAGCCGACCAGAAGCATGCGGATCAGAAGTTCGGGATCGACCGAGGGGCGGCCCGTATGGCTATAGAAATCCGCCAGGTGAGCCCGAATACTGTCCAGATCGACAAAGCGATCAATCGACCGCAGCAGATGGTCCTGCGGGACATGATCCTCAAGCGAAAACGCGTAGAACAGTGCCGCTTGTGCTTCCTGCCGTGGACCCATCATTGCCGATCCTCCCGCCTGACAACGGAATTGAATCAGCGACCAGCCCACCAATCAAGGAGAGTTTTTCAACAAAATA
>NZ_VKDF01000052.1 GCF_007096355.1 Paracoccus sp. M683
CAGGCCGCTGAAATAGTCGGCTCTCGACGTGGTTTGCAGAACATGATTCATCACCGACAAGAAGACGGCGGAGGTGATCATGCGGGGCACGGACGAGACGGGCGGATCGCTGTTCAGCTATGTCGATCTTGAGAACCGCATCCCTGAGCGACACCCGCTGCGTAAGATCCGACAGGTCGTGAATGACGCGCTTGCCAGTCTCAATGAGGATTTCGACCGTCTTTATGTTGATTTCGGCCGCCCCTCGATTGCGCCGGAACGGCTGATCCGGGCGAGCCTGATCCAGATCCTGTTCTCGGTCCGCTCCGAGCGGCAGTTGATGGAACAGATGCAGTATAACCTCTTGTTCCGCTGGTTCGTCGGCCTCGGGATTGACGACGCCGTCTGGGTGCCGACCGTCTTCACCAAGAACCGCGACCGGCTACTGACCACCGGGATGTCGCGCAAGGTGATGGCAGCGATCCTGGCCCATCGCGAGGTCGCGCCGCTCTTGTCGGACGACCACTTCTCGGTCGATGGCACACTGGTGAAGGCCTGGGCCTCCATGAAGAGCTTCCAGCCGAAGGCGACCGACACGCCGTCTGACGACGATCCGGGCGGCCCGCCCGGTCCAGACAGCCCCACCGAAGACCACCCTGAGCCGACACCGTCCGAGACCGACCCGATGTCCCGCCCCACCCGCCAGAACCGCAATGCCGAAGTCGATTTCCGGGGCCAGAAGCGCTCCAATGCCACCCATGCCTCGACGACCGACCCCGACGCGCGGCTCTACAAGAAATCCCCCGGCACCGGCGCGATGCTGTGCTTCATCGGGCATGCGCTGATGGAGAACCGGAATGGGCTCATCGTGCAGGGCGACCTTACGCAGGCCGACGGTCACGCGGAACGGCGTGCCGCACTGGACATGATCCACCGCCATTCACCCGGCTCGACCCGACAGTTGACGCTCGGCGCCGACAAGGGGTTCGACGCGGCGGAGTTCGTCGCCGACCTGCGAAAAGCCTGCATAACACCCCATATCGCGCAGAAATCGAGATATTCAGCGATCGACGGCCGCACCACCCGGCACGAGGGTTACTCCCTGTCGATCAAACACCGCAAACGGATCGAAGAGGCATTTGGCTGGGCCAAAACCGTCGGTGGCATGGCCCAGACCGTCTATCGGGGCATCGAACGGGTGCGTTCCCGCTTCATCCTGACGATGACTGCCAACAACCTCGCGCGACTGCCTCGGCTGTTGGCCGCATGATGACGAAAAACCGCGTCAGTCACACACACGC
>NZ_VKDF01000053.1 GCF_007096355.1 Paracoccus sp. M683
CGAACAGCCCGTCATTGTGGTTCGAACCCGAGATATTCTCGATCGAGGTCAGCACATCGCCAGCTGCATCGCCCCTGTTGTTCGCGGGCGTGACCAGATCGACGACCACGGCCGCCGCCGCATCGGCGTAACGCGCCCGGTCCTTCCCGGTGCCGCCCAGCAGCTGATCCGCACCGACGCCACCCTGCAAGGTGTCGTTGCCGGCGCCGCCCAGCAGCACATCCGCGCCCTGCCGGCCAAACAGCGCGTCATTGCCGTCACCGCCGCTCAGGCTGTCGCGCCCGGCGCCGCCATCGAACACAAGCTGCCCATTGTGGGAACCCGTGATCGTGTCATCGCCCAGCCCGCCATTAACCCGAACCGCAAACTGCGACGGCAGTTCGGAAACGACCGTGATCGTGTCGTTGCCCAGGCCGCCATTGATGGTTCCATAGAAATTGTAGAGATTGATCACATCATCGCCGGCCTGACCCCTGATCGTGCCATTGAGCAAAGAACTCGACGTGCCGGACAACGTATCAGCACCGCCCCCCAGAAAAAGATCCAACGTGCTTTTGGTGCCGCTCACGCCGACGAGATCGGCCGCACTGCCCAAAACGGCTTTGAGGTTGCCCCCCCGCAGGACCAGGTTGGTGGCGTCATTGCCGCCAAAATAATGGATCCAGCCAAAAGTTTGATTGGGGGCATCGAGCCAGGCATCAATTTCCACATGTTCGATACCTTTCAGGGCCAGCTTATACTGGCCGCCGGCCACCGCCCCCGGCCGCGCGTCAAGGATCATCGGCCGGCCAACCTGCCCCGCACCAGAGGGCGTGATCAGGCTGCCATCGACGAAATAATCAAGTTCATCTTCGCCCTCGCCGCCGTCGATCACACCGCCGCGCGGGTTTTCGATTTCAATCTCGTCGTCGCCACTTCCCAACTGGGCGTCGACCCGAAAGCCGTACAGCAGGACTTCGTCATCGCCGCCACCCATCCGCAGCGTCGCCAGCGGCGACTCGCCCGAGCCAGGGACGAAGGCTTCGTAGGGCGTCAGGCTCACTTCAGTGTCCCTGGCACCGTCGAAGATGGTGACGTGCTGGCTGTTACCGTCATAGACGAGATATTCGGCTGACGAGACTGCCACCGTGTCTCTGGTTGCCGTCGCGCCGGGCCGCATATCGAACGTGATCGCCTTTTCCCCGAGATCATCGTAGGTCAAGCGATCATAACCACCACCCAGGTTCACCATGGTGGCGACCCGCCCAGAGGCATTGGGCGAGAGAGAAACATAGTCACTGCCCTCGCCAGCCGAAACATAACCGCCTGCGAAATAGATCCTGTCCGTGCCTGCGCCGCCAAAAACCTGGCCATAGCCGCGCATCGTCAGGTAATCATCACCAGCCCCGCCAAGGATGATATCCTGCCCGGAATAGCTGTAGATGGTGTCATTGCCATCGCCGCCGTTCAGGGTGTCGACGCCGGGATCGTCAAGACCATCCAGAACATCCGTCAGCCGGTCAGCGCCGGCGCCGCCAACCAGCCGGTCGACGCCATAAAAGCCGTAGAGTGTGTCGTTGCCGTCAAGCCCAAGGATCAGGTCATTGCCTTCGCTGCCCAACAGACTGTCGGCAGCGGCGGTTCCGGTGATGGTTGGCATGGGGTCTCCTGTTTAAAGGCGGCAGTCACTTGCCTGTCAAATGATGCCGCGCCTTTTGCAGGCGCGGCGCAAGGTCGCGGCGGTTACAGCAGCACGTCGTCGGCCAGGGCATTGATCGTCATGCCCAGAACCGTCAGCGTGTTGCCGCCGCCGAAATCAAAGACCGCGTCGATGCGACCATCGCCGTTCACGTCGGATTCGGTGCCAAGGGCG
>NZ_VKDF01000054.1 GCF_007096355.1 Paracoccus sp. M683
ATCTCGGAATCGATGAGGAAACACTGGAGGTCCGCGCTGTCGAGATCACCGGGAGCCACATCGGTGATGCCCCTGTGCTACCCGACCTGCTCGGTCAGATCCCGGCGGACGAGCGGATCGGCAGCGTCACTGCCGACGGTGCCTACGACACACGTAAATGCCACGACGCCATTGCCGACCGCGGCGCCCATGCCGTCATCCCGCCCCGCAAGAACGCGAAGCCCTGGAAGACGATCACCGCTGGAGCGCTCGCCATTGTCCTCGGACCAATGGCGGACAAAGGCTCGCCGCGAAACGAGGCCCTGCGCGCGGCGAAATACCTGGGCCGCGCGCTCTGGCGACGATGGAGCGGATACCACCGCCGAAGCCGCGTCGAGACAAAGATGCATTGTGTGAAGTTGCTGGGGCAGCGGCTCATGGCGCGGGACTTCGACCGTCAGGTCGCTGAACTCCAGGTCCGAATCGCCGTCCTGAACGGATACACCGCGCTCGGCATACCCGTCACGGAAGCTGTGGGATAAGTCCGTCCGGGGAAGGGGGAACCTCGGCCATCACCCGATTTGTGCAACATGTATAACCGCCCCTTGCGCAAGAGGGTATTTGGGATCTTTTTGGCGCGTAGTCGGGTGCTGACATGTATCCGGCCTTTGATGCGGCCATCTCATGCCGCGGGCCACTATGGTGTTCGCAGATCAGGTCCAAATCAAAGCCGCGTGCTCGATGGCACGTGTTGCACAACTGGTTTTCCTGATCCTGTCTCACGACCGTTNCAGGTCGCTGAACTCCAGGTCCGAATCGCCGTCCTGAACGGATACACCGCGCTCGGCATACCCGTCACGGAAGCTGTGGGATAAGTCCGTCCGGGGAAGGGGGAACCTCGGCCATCACCCGATTTGTGCAACATGTGTAACCGCCCCAAGCGCAAGAGGGATTTTTGGAGCTGATCTTGGCGCGTCATCGGGTGCTGACATGTGTCCGGCCTCATGATGCGGCGTTCCACATGCCGCAGGGCCCGTATGGTGTTCGAAGGTCGGGTCCAGATCAAAGCCGCGTGCTCATAGGCACTCTGTTGCGCACTGGTTCTCCCGATCCCGTCTCACGACTGTTGCGCCAAACTGCTCCTTGCCCTCTTCCGCTCCGACGTCCTCGCGATCTGCGGCGGCTTACGCCGCTGCGGTCGGAGACTGGTAGATGCCACCTCGAGCCATCAGGGCCCAGACGATCCGCGCCATCTTGTTCGCCAACGCCACCCGCACCAGCATCGGTGGCTTGCGCAACAGCAGGCTGCCCAGCCATGTTCCGGGCTGCGCTTCCTTGTGAACGTTACGTTTGATCACCACGCTGTTGGCACCAATGATCAGCAGGCGTCGCAGGGATCGTTCGCCCATTCTGGTCGTTGCTCCGAGACGTTGCTTGCCCCCGGTCGAATGCTGTCTTGGCACCAGACCCAGCCAGGCGGCAAAGTCGCGTGCCTTGCGGAAGGTCTCGGGAGGGGGAGCCAGAACAGCAATGGCCGTAGCAATCAGCGGCCCGATGCCCGGCACCGTCATCAGCCGCCGGGCTACGTCATTTTCCTTGGCGCGACGGGCGATCTCCGCATCGAGCTTCCTGATCTCTGCCTCCAGGTGCGTGAGTTATAGCGCGACAATCTGGGTGAGACGCGCGCGACGATCTGGATGAGATTCTATGTCGCGGCGTCTTCGACGATAGCATCTTGATTGTCGCTGGCAAGTTCCTCTTTCGTTTCTGATTGTCGCGCCGCGTC
>NZ_VKDF01000055.1 GCF_007096355.1 Paracoccus sp. M683
CCTACGGTCGGGTTGCGGCGTTTGCGCGGCAATGGCGGACAGATCGCCAGCGCGAACAGCAGACCACGGGACGCGGCACCTTTGTTCCGCTGTCCTTTCGACCGGGCGAAGCGTTCCAGTTCGACTGGAGCGAAGACTACGGGCATCTGGCCGACGATCGCACCAAGCTTCAGATGGCCCACATCAAGCTGTCCCACAGCCGGGCCTTCCTGTTGCGCGCCTACCCGCTCCAGACCCACGAGATGCTGTTCGAGGCTCTGTCGCAAACTTTGACGGTTGACGGGCGTCAGCTCTGCATCCGACCGTCTTGCTGTGAAACGGGGGGGAGGGAGAGCCAGCCATGATCTCGTTCAAGGGCGCCCAGTTCCCGAAAGATGTGATCCTTTTCGCGGTGTTCTTCTACGTCCGCTATTCGGTGTCGTACCGCGACCTCGAAGAAATAATGGCTGAACGTGGCGTTCGGGTGGATCACGCCACTTTGAACCGCTGGGTCACGAAGTACTCGCCTCTGGTCGCCGAGCAGGCGCGTCGCCGCAAGCGTCCGTCCGACCGATCCTGGCGCATGGACGAAACCTACATCCGGGTGAAAGGCGAGTGGGTCTACCTCTATCGTGCCGTCGACAAGTTTGGCAAAACCCTGGACTTCATGCTCTCGAAGCGACGCAACAAGACCGCAGCGACGAAGTTCTTCGCCAGAGCTCTGGAGGTGAACGGCCTGCCGCGAAAGATCGTCATCGACAAGAGCGGCGCCAACACGGCCGGCATCAACGCCATCAACCGCATGCTGAGACGCTTCGGCTGCCCGATCCCCATCGAGATGGTAAGGATCAAATTCCTCAATAACATGGTCGAGCAGGACCACCGGACCATCGTAAGCGGTCGCAGAACAGCACGGTCAGCTTAGCTTGACGGCTTGAAGTTCCACGGCAGCAGGTCGTCGAGGCGGCTTTGAGGGTGGCCGTTGGCAATCGCGGTCAAGGTGGCCCTTAGATATTCGAA
>NZ_VKDF01000056.1 GCF_007096355.1 Paracoccus sp. M683
TTGCGGAGGCCAGAACATTCTGGCCGACGCCTGCGCCAGCTGGAATGTCGAGACGCAAGAGTGGAAACTCTCCAACGTCTTTGACGATACGACCTGCGACGATTGCGGCATCGACGTCAGCGCCGTGGAGCGCCCCGTTCAGGAGGGCGCATGATGGCCCAGTTCGATGTTTACCAGCATGTCACAGACCAGATCATTGCCAGCATCGAGGATGGCACCCCGGTCTGGCGGAAGCCATGGACCGGCGATCAGGGCGGCATTCCCTTTCCCCGCCGCAGCACCGGCGAGTTTTATCGTGGTATCAATATCCTGATGCTCTGGGCGCGGGCCGCTGAACAGGGCTATCGCAGCGCCCATTGGTTTACCTATCGTCAGGCGCAGGAGGCAGGCGCGCAGGTCCGCAAGGGCGAGAAATCCGCAACGGTCGTGAAGTATGGCACCGTTGATCGCACTGATGCCGAGACCGGCGAAGAAAAGACCATCGGCTATGCCAAAGCCTATCGCGTCTTCAATGCTGACCAAATCGACGGCTTGCCCGAAGACTTTCAGGCCAAGCCCATCGAGGCCCCGCGCGATCTCGGCACCGAAACCGATCCGGCACTTGACGCCTTCTTTGAGGCGAGCGGGATCGCGCGGCGCAGCAGCGAGCGGCCGGAAGCCTTCTATGATGTGGCGGGTGATTTCATCCACATGCCGCCCGTCGCGACGTTTCATGACGCCGCCGGATATTACGCCACCCTGGCCCATGAAGCCTGTCACGCCACGGGTGCTGTGCATCGGCTGGACCGTTTCAGCCGGTTCAACGGGCGCACTGATCGCGCTTTCGAGGAACTGGTTGCCGAAATCGGCAGCGCCATGGTCTGCGCCCAGATCGGCGTGACGCCGGATTTCGGGCAGACAGCCGCCTATGTCGAAAGCTGGTTGCGGTGCCTCAAGGACGACAAACGGTTCATTTTCAAGGCCGCAACCGAGGCCCAGAAAGCCGCCGACTGGCTGATGCGCACCGCGCCAGCGGACCTCAG
>NZ_VKDF01000057.1 GCF_007096355.1 Paracoccus sp. M683
GCTTCTCCTCGTCCGTCCAAAGCCGCTTGGTCCGACCCGCCATCAATAACCCCAGAGTGTCCGCTATCCTAAGCGGACACTATCGATTACTCTCTATCTGCGGCAGAGCAGTGAGCCCGGACGGTTACGAAGCCGAGGCCTCTCGGTAGCTCGTCAGGGAGTACGAGACGAGGTCCCTACGTAGCGGAAGGCCTGGTCTGCTGGGCGTAGGCCCAGCGCATCAGGTCGTCGATGTCACGAGCGAGGTGGCCATTGGCCAGCTTCGTGAACAGATCCCGCAGATAGGCATAGGGTTCGACGTCGTTCATCTCGCAGGTGCCGATCAGGCTGGCGAAGCGGGCCCAGTTGCGTCCACCCTCGTCATGACCAGCGAAGAACGCGTTGCGGCGGTTCATGGCCGGGCTGCGGATGGCGTTTTCGACAAGGTTGGAGTCGATGTCGACGCGTCCATCCTCCAGGAACAGCCGGAAGCCGTCCTGGCGGCGCAGCATATAGGCCATGGCCTCGCCGAGGTCGGATTTGCGCGACACGCGTGCGGCTTGGGCTGCCAGCCAGGTGAAGAACTCATCGACCAGCGGGCGCGACAGCTCCTGACGCACGGCTATGCGATGATCCGGGTCCGAGCCACGGATAGCGTCTTCGATCGACTCTGATGATGTGACCGCCCCCCGACGGCATCAGATGTGCCAGGGTGGGTCTGCAACGATCCACAAAGGGGAGCGGTCATGTCGGAGATTATCACGGTCGGGCTCGATCTGGCGAAGAATGTGTTCCAGGTGCATGGAGCCGACGGCGTAGGACGAGCCGTTCTGCGCAAGAAGTTGCGGCGGGCTCAAGTGCTAGAGTTTTTCAGCCAGCTGCCCTCTTGCGTCGTGGCGATGGAAGCCTGTGGGGGTGCCCATTTTTGGGGCCGGGAAATTGGCAAGCTGGGGCATGAGGTGCGGCTGATCCCGCCGGCCTACGTCAAGCCTTTCGTGAAGCGCCAGAAGAACGACATGGCGGATGCTGAGGCCATCTGCGAGGCGGCGATGCGTCCCACGATGCGCTTTGTTCCGGTGAAGAGCGAGGAGACGCAGGGCGCGGCGATGGTCTTCCGGGTCCGGGAGCTGCTGATCCGGCAGCGCACGCAGGCGATCAACGCATTACGCGGCCATCTGACCGAGTTCGGTCAGATCGTACCGCAAGGGGCATCCAACACCACACGCCTGATCGCGATCGTGGAAGACCCGGAAAGTGACTTGCCTGCCGATGCCATCCCTACGCTGAAGGCTTTGATCGCGGCACTCACTGCGGCGCGACAAACAGGATGAGATTCCGCGTCAATCAGGATGAGACTCTGCGGCGGGTGTGTGTCGGAGGGAGGGCGTAGCCCGACCGGAGGCACACACCCGCCGCTTCGCCCTGTTCCGGGGTCTG
>NZ_VKDF01000058.1 GCF_007096355.1 Paracoccus sp. M683
TCTGTTCTGACCCGCCCGCCGAGGCAAGGCCCGAATTTCAAGGCGACATCCCCGGATCGTGACAGGCCGCCTGCGCACAGAAGCTGTGCGTAATCAGCTATTTTTTATCAGACGGTCAAGGCGCATATCCCCTCCATGAAACAAGGAAGCGGGCCAAGGAAACAAAGGGGCTCGCCTTTATAGGAGAGAACGAGATGTTCACCAAATCCATCCTGACCGCCGTTGCCGCTGCTGTTGCTCTGGCTGCTCCTGTCGCTGCTGCCGAGGCCAATTCGGGCCGTGACATGCAGGCCGCCATCCTGAACCTGGATTCGGCTGCCTTCACCACCAATGAGCTGGCCCTGATCGGCGCGGAAAAGAATGACCAGCGCAAAGCCGAACGTGCGGCCTATATCCTGGACCAGAAAAACGCCACGACCGGCGGCGTGAATGGCGGCCATGACATGCAGGCCTCGATCCTGGGTGTTGATGGCGCTGCGTTCAACACCAACGAACTGGGCCAGATCGCGGGCGAGAAAACCCAAGGCAGCAAAGCCAATCGCGCGGCCTTCATCGCCAGCGAGAACGGCCGTGACGTGATCTCGTCGGCGGTTGCCAGCGACTATACCGGTGCCGAGCATCGCGGTCGCGACGACAGCTGATCCTGACGGACAACTGAACCACAAAACAAAGGCGCGCCAGCAGATGCTGACGCGCCTTTCTTCAT
>NZ_VKDF01000059.1 GCF_007096355.1 Paracoccus sp. M683
ATGACCACGCCCTGCATTATCTGTGTTGCCATCACGGGCAGCCTTCCGACCAAGTCGAACAACCCAGCGGTCCCGATCACCGTTGCGGAACAGATCGAATCGACCCATGCCGCCTTCGAGGCCGGCGCCTCCATCGCCCATTGCCATGTCCGCGACGATCAGGGCCAGCCGACCAGCGACCCTGACCGTTTCGCCGCGCTGAAGGCGGGCATCGAAAGCCATTGCCCCGGCATGATCGTGCAGCTGTCGACCGGCGGGCGGTCCGGGGCGGGCAATGCGCGGGGCGGCATGCTGCCCTTGTCGCCGGATATGGCCAGCCTCTCGGTCGGGTCGAACAACTTTCCGACGCGGGTTTACGAGAACCCGCCCGATCTGGTCGACTGGCTGGCCGGCGAGATGATCGCCCATGAGGTAAAGCCGGAAATCGAGGCCTTTGACCTGTCCCATATCTTCCAGGCGGCGAAGATGCATGCCGATGGGCGGATCAAGGACCGGCCCTATGTGCAATTCGTCATGGGGGTGAAAAACGCCATGCCGGTCGATCGCGAGGTGTTCGATTTCTATATCCACACCGTCAAGCGGCTGTTCGGCGCGGATGCGCCCTGGTGCGCGGCGGGGATTGGATCGCACCAGCTGACGATCAATGACTGGGCGATTTCCTCGGGCGGCCATGCGCGCACGGGGCTTGAGGATAACGTGCGGCTGGATCGCGACCGGCTGGCGCCCTCGAACGCGGCGCTGGTCGAACGCGCGGTCGAGCTTTGCGCGAAATACGACCGGCCCGTCGCCACCTGGCAGCAGGCGCGACAGATCCTGGGGCTGCGTGACGCCGCCTGAAAGCGGGGCACTGAAGATGAAGAAAGGCGCGTCAGCATCTGCTGGCGCGCCTTTGTTTTGTGGTTCAGTTGTCCGTCAGGATCAGCTGTCGTCGCGACCGCGATGCTCGGCACCGGTATAGTCGCTGGCAACCGCCGACGAGATCACGTCACGGCCGTTCTCGCTGGCGATGAAGGCCGCGCGATTGGCTTTGCTGCCTTGGGTTTTCTCGCCCGCGATCTGGCNGCGCCCTCGAACGCGGCGCTGGTCGAACGCGCGGTCGAGCTTTGCGCGAAATACGACCGGCCCGTCGCCACCTGGCAGCAGGCGCGACAGATCCTGGGGCTGCGTGACGCCGCCTGAAAGCGGGGCATTGAACATGAAGAAAGGCGCGTCAGCATCTGCTGGCGCGCCTTTGTTTTGTGGTTCAGTTGTCCGTCAGGATCAGCTGTCGTCGCGACCGCGATGCTCGGCACCGGTATAGTCGCTGGCAACCGCCGACGAGATCA
>NZ_VKDF01000006.1 GCF_007096355.1 Paracoccus sp. M683
GCGCAATCTGGTCGAACGCTGCTTCAACAAGCTCAAGAACGCCAGGCGTGTCGCGACCCGCTACGACAAGACGGCGGAAAGCTTTCTCGGCTTCATTGACATCACGTCGATCCGCCTCTGGCTCCGTCATTTGTCAACATGACCTAGAACATCATTGCCAGACCCGCCGTCGATACGGTCGAACCCGGCGCCACCCGAGATCGTATCCGCGTCCAGACCGCCGTCGATGGTGTCGTTGCCGGCACCGGCGCTGAGTTGGTCATTACCGCGCAAACCGATCAGCAGATCGTTGTCGTCCCCGCCCAGAATGGTGTCGTTCCCGGTCCCGCCATTGGCGATATTCTGGCCGGCACCGGTCAGCAGACGGTCATTGCCATGGCCGCCATCCAATTCGTCATTGCCGTCCCCGCCGTCCAGATAGTCATTGCCATCACCGCCCAGCAACAGGTCGTCGTGATTGCCACCATCCAGATAGTCGGCACCGGCATCGCCCTGCAACGTGTCATGGCCGCCCCAGCCATCCAGCCGGTCGTCGCCGTCGCCCCCTTCCAGCAGATCCTGCCCGATGGCCCCCCGCAAGGTATCGTTCCCGGTGCCACCGGTCAGCGTGTCATGGCCATCATCGCCGGTGATGTGGTCATGCCCGCTGCCGCCCCAGACACGGTCGTTGCCGGCACCGGCTTCGACGACGTCATTGTTCAACCCCGCAGCCATCAGATCGCCGGCGGCGGTTCCCCTGAACACGGCTATCACATCGTTCGGGTCGGTGTCGTCATCGGTCAGCGCAACTCCGCCATCCGGGGTAAAGCCCGTCGGGATATAGTTCTGCTGGTCGATAAACGTGACCGTCTGAAGCCGCGAGAAATCCGGCACCTGCCATTCTTCCAGAAAATGCGCCTCCTGGATGCCGGCATTTGCGCCGCCATCCCAGGTCATGTCGATGCGCGCGCCCTCCATCGCATAAAAGATGAAGCCACCCGTCGCCGTTTCGATCAGCAGCCATTGCTGGGGATCATTGCCCGGATCGTTATGGGCACCGTTGAAGGCGACGATGCGCATGTTTGACGGCAGGTTGAACAGGTCAATCGCAACCCCATCAACCATGATCCTGTCCCGTGAATGATCGTAATCCTCGATCCGGCCGACGATGATGTGATCATCTGCGATATTGTCGACATTTTTGAAGTTGAATGTATCCACACTGCGATTGCTGACGCCATCCGTATCGCCACGGGCATGGTGCCCGTGCGAAAAGTCGAACGGCTCATCAACAAAATTCAGGTCCAGCCAGTCACTGCCGCCAAAGCCGAAAACATGTGACTGATCGTATTGGTTCAGACCCGGAAGATAGGTCAGGGCGTCGATGTAATCGTCGCCGTTCGTTCCATGATATGCAGGCATTCGATGTGTCCTTGTCCAAGCTGCCCAGGAAGATCAAACGAGGAATCACTACCGCTGCGCCAGGCCATGGCGGGCCGGGCGACAAAACCAGAACGAACTAAACAGGACGGTGTTAAAAATTGGTTAACGGAATGCGATCCGTTACTGATCAGGACGTCGAATGTCTGATGATCGGCAAAAGGCTGCCGTTGCCGGAATACGGCGCGAACATATCTCGCCGGGCAGGGCAGGCCTGTCTTGTCCGGAAATCCCGTCGGGACAGGCCTTGTCAGCCGTGCCGAAATATCCCGCAGGGGGTGCGGGGGCGGCGTACGCCCCCGCTTGGGCGCCGCCTATTGCAGCGCCTGATCCGAGATCGCATGCGTCCATGCGCCCTCGGGTGCCTTGGAAATCACCGGATCCGAGCCGCCAGCCAGCAGCGTATCGACCGTGCGCTGATAGTCAGCCTCGTCCAGCGCGCCGTTGGAACCGGCGGTCAGCTTGGCCACTTCGGTCATCATCCGGGTCTGGTGCTCGATGGTCTGGGCGCCGGTCTCATCGTTTTCCAGCACGATCTCGGCCGCTTCTTCGGGGTTCTCCTCGGCATATTTCCAGCCCTTCATGCTGGCCCGAACGAAGCGCGTCAGCTTGTCGACCATTGCCGGATCATCCAGATTTTCCTGCAAGGTATACAGGCCGTCTTCCAGCGTGGCGACGGCTTGATCCTCGTATTTGAAGGTCACCAGATCGGCCTCGGCAATGCCGGCATCCAGCACCTGACCATATTCATTATAGGTCATGGTCGAGATACAGGCGGCCTGTTTCTGCAACAGCGGATCGACGTTGAAACCCTGTTTCAGCACGGTGACGCCATCCGGGCCGCCCTCGGTGGGGATGCCCAGATGGCTCATCCAGCTGAGGAACGGGTATTCATTGCCAAAGAACCACACGCCAAGGGTCTTGCCCGGAAAGTCTGCCTTGGGGTCGGTGATGCCGCTTTCCTTCAGGCAGGTCAGCATCATGCCAGAGCTTTTGAAGGGCTGGGCGATATTGACCAGCGGCAGCCCCTTTTCGCGCGCCGCCAGCGCCGCCGGCATCCATTCGACGGTGACGTCTGCACCGCCACCGGCCAGCACCTGCGTGGGGGCAATGTCCGGTCCACCCGGCTTGATCGTCACGTCAAGGTTCTCTTCCTCATAGAAACCCTTGTCCTTGGCTACATAATAGCCGGCGAACTGGGCCTGGGTGACCCATTTCAGCTGCAAGGTCAGCTCATCCGCGGCATGGGCCGCACCGGCCATCAGGGCGAAGGTGGCGGCACCGATCATCAGTTTCTTCATTGCTTCCTCTCCTGTTGAAGACCGGTTTCCCGGCTTATCGGCGCTGCGAGGGGTGCCAGAAGGTCACCCGTTTCTCGGTCAGCACGACGATTCCATAGAACAGCGATCCCGCGATTGCGGCCACAAGAATTTCGGCCCAGACCAGTGGCAGATCCAGTTGCCCCACGGCGGTCGAGATCCGAAACCCCATGCCCCGCGTCGGACTGCCAAAAAACTCGGCAACGATGGCCCCGATCAGGGCCAGCGTGGTGGTGATCTTCAGCCCGTTGAACAGAAAAGGCATGGCGGCCGGCAGACGCATCTTCAGCAGCGATTGCCAGTATCCCGCGCTCCATGTGGCCATCTGATCGCGTTGCAGCGCATCGGTGCTGGCCAGCCCGGCGACCATGTTCACCAGGATCGGAAAGAACACCATGACCACGACCACGGCCGCCTTTGACTGCCAGTCAAAGCCGAACCACATGACCAGGATCGGCGCTATCCCGACGATGGGCAGGGCGGCAACGAAATTGCCGATGGGCAGCAGGCCGCGTTGCAGGAACGGGCTGCGGTCGATGGCAATGGCCGTGGCTATGGCGGCCAACGCCCCCATCAGCCAGCCGCTCAGCGCGCCCTTCAGGATGGTCTGCACGAAATCGCCCCACAGGATGCCGGTATTCGCGGCAAAGCTGGCGCCGATGCTGCTGGGTGGAGGCAGGATCACCGAGGGCACCGCATAGATCCGTACGGTCATTTCCCACAGGATCAGCACCGTGACCCCGAAAACCATGGCCACAAGCAGGCGCGTCAGCCGCGTGTCGAACCGCGCCAGCCAGATATTCAGGCTTAATGCACCAAGCCAGACGGCGATGATCGGCAAAGCAGTCATCGTGCCAGCCCCATGCGTTGCAACACCACCCGCTCGATCAACCCGATAAGCATGACCAGCGTAGCCGCCAGAAAGGCCGCCATGAACAGCGCCGACCAGATCTGCACGGTTTGCCCGTAATAGCTGCCCGACAGCAGGCGCGCACCCAGTCCCGATGTGGCGCCCGCTGGCAGCTCGCCCACGATGGTGCCCACCAGCGCCGCCGCCACGGCGACCTTGAGGCTGGCAAACAGAAAGGGCATCGAACTGGGCAGGCGCAGCCGCCAGAACGTCTGCCCGCGCGAGGCATTCCAGCTGCGCATCAGGTCCAGTTGCATCGCCTCGGGCGTGCGCAGCCCGCTGACCATGCCGACCAGGACCGGAAAGAAACTGAGCCAGGCGGAAATCACTGCCTTGGGCAGCAACCCGGTGATGCCCATGCTGGCCAGCACCACGATGACCATCGGCGCAATGGCCAGGATCGGCACGGTCTGGCTTGCCACGGCCCAGGGCATGACCGACTGGTCCATCACCCGGCTATGGGTGATGCCCACCGCCAGCAGGATTCCGGCAAACGACCCGATGGCAAAGCCCGCCATGGTGGCCGAAAGGGTCACCCAGGCATGATAGACCAGGCTGCGCTTAGAGGTGATCTTCTGCCCGGCGATCCCGTCCCACAGCCCCGCGGCCACCTGATGCGGCGCGGGCAGAACCGGTCGATCCTGCGACAGCGTATCGGCGATCAACTGCCCGGTGGTCAGCGTGGTGCCCGCCCGCGCCGCCTGATCACGCGCCCAGGGGGCGTTCATGCCGATCGCCGCGACATACCAGACCAGAATGATGGCGGCGATGACGGTCAGGACGGGCAGGGCACGGGTCATGCGATAGCCCCCCGCCTTCTGTCGGCCCACTGTGAAACGCTAGTCATAACTATGCCCTTCGCGCAGGCCTTCGCGCACCTCATGGGCGATGCGGATGAATTCCGGGCTGTCGCGAATCTCCAATGGGCGTTCGGCCGGCAGGGTGCTTTCGATCACCTTGGTTATCCGGCCGGGACGCGGCGACATGATCACGATCCGGCTCGACAGATACACCGCTTCTGGTATGGAATGTGTCACGAAACCAATGGTTTTTCTGGTTTTCCTCCACAGTTCCAGCAACGCCTCGTTCAGCCGGTCGCGCACGATTTCATCCAGCGCGCCGAAGGGCTCGTCCATCAGCAGGATATCGGCGTCAAAGGCCAGTGCGCGGGCGATGCTGGCCCGTTGCTGCATCCCACCCGAAAGCTGCCATGGGTATTTCCCGCCAAATCCGCCAAGTTCGACCAGGTCCAGCACGCGGGCGATCCGCTCGGCCCTTTCAGATCTGGAAAACCCCATGATCTCAAGCGGTAATGATATATTCCCAGAAATCGTTCGCCACGGATAAAGCCCCGGCGCCTGAAAGACATAACCATAAGCCCGCGCGCGCCGCGCCTCATCCGCGCTCATTCCGTTGACGGTCAGACGACCGCCGGTTGGCGTTTCAAGCGCCGCGATGGTGCGCAGGAAGGTGGTCTTGCCGCAGCCCGAGGGCCCGATGAAACTGACGAAATCGCCGCGATTGATGGTCAGGTTCACGTCTTTCAGCGCATGGACGGGGCCATCGGCGGTCTGAAAGGTCAGGTCGATGCCGTCGGCGGTGATGACGCTGTCAGACATGTCGCGCCCGACGCTTGTTGTCGGATGTAACCCGTCGCCCGACGTCCTTTTCATCTATCTTACGAAGCTTCATGTTCCCGCCGCAGCCGCATCCGAAATTGGGCATCGCCGTCAAACCCCGCTCGCCGGAATGCCCGAGCGCTGCACTGGCCTTGGCGCGGTCAGTTCCTTCCAGGCTGACAACGCACGGTTCACCGTTCCCCTCGGCTCGCGCGCCACGAACTCGCCATGACCCTCGCGGCTGTCCACGCGGCCTTCGGTCACGGCCACCACACCGCGCGTTAGGGTGAAACGCGGCAGGCCCTTCACATTTTGGCCTTCGAACACATTGTAATCAATCGCGGATTGCTGGCTGCCCGCGCTGATCGTCTTTGCCGCCTCAGGGTCCCAGACCACCAGATCGGCATCCGCCCCCACCAGAACCGCACCCTTCCTGGGATACATGTTCAAGATCTTGGCGATATTGGTCGAGGTGACGGCGACGAATTCATTCGGCGTCAGCCGCCCGGTATTCACCCCATGCGTCCACAGCATCGGCATCCGGTCCTCAAGGCCCCCGGTGCCATTCGGGATCTTGGTGAAATCGCCAACCCCGGTGCGCTTTTGCGCCGTCGTAAAGGCGCAATGATCCGTCGCCACCACCGACAGAGACCCCGATTGCAGCCCGGCCCACAGACTGTCCTGATGCAGCTTGTTGCGGAAGGGCGGCGACATGACCCGCCTTGCGGCATGGTCCCAGTCCTTGTTGAAATACTCGCTTTCATCCAGCGTCAGATGCTGGATCAGCGGCTCGCCCCAAACGCGCTTGCCCTGCGCCCTTGCCCGCCTGATCGCCTCGTGACTGTCCTCGCAACTGGTATGGACGACATAAAGCGGCACGCCCGCCATATCGGCCACCATGATGGCGCGGTTGGTGGCCTCGCCCTCGACCTGCGCCGGGCGGGAATAGGCATGTGCCTCTGGCCCGGTATTTCCTTCGGCCAGCAGCCGCGCCGACAGTTCGGCCACCACATCGCCATTCTCGGCATGGACCAGCGCGATCCCACCCAGATCGCCCACCCGGCGGAACGATGCGAACAATTCGTCATCATTCACCATCAGCGCGCCCTTATAGGCCATGAAATGCTTGAAGCTGGTGATGCCACGCTTGACCACCGCCTCCATCTCATCGAACACCTGCTGCCCCCACCAGGTGATCGCCATGTGATAAGAAAAATCGCAATGCGCGCGCCCGACCTTGTTGTCCCACATCTGTAACGCGTCCAGCAGGCCCTGCCCGGGCGAGGGCAGGGCGAAATCCACCACCATCGTGGTGCCGCCCGCCAGCGCCGCACGGGTGCCGCTTTCGAAATCATCGGCGGAATAGGTGCCCATGAAGGGCATCTCCAGATGCGTATGCGGGTCGATCCCGCCCGGCATGACATAACAGCCGGTCGCGTCCAGCACCTTGTCGCCGCTCAGCCCCTCGTCAATCGCCACAATCTTGCCGCCCTCGATCAGCACATCGGCCTTATAGGTCAGATCGGCGGTCACGATGGTTCCATTCTTGATGACTGTGCTCATCGGTCCTGTCCTCGCTTTGATCCAAATATCCCGGGGGTCCGGGGGCAGCGCCCCCGGCCGTNNNNCCCCGCCCCCCCCCCCCCCCCCCCCCCCCCCCCCCCCCCCCCCCCCCCCCCCCCCCCCCCCGTCGTCCGCCTCAGCGGACGATCTCTGCCACTTCCAGCACCGAATGCAGCAGCACATCGGCACCCGCTGCGGCCCATTCGGGCGAAATCTCCTCGGCCTCGTTATGGCTCAGCCCATCCACGCAGGGGCACATGATCATCACCGTGGGCGCCACGCGGTTGATCCAGCAGGCATCATGCCCCGCGCCCGAAACGATGTTCAGGTGGGAATAACCCAGTTCCTCGGCCGCCCCCCGCACCACATCGACCAAAGCCGGATCAAAGGTCACCGGGTCGAAATGGCCGACCGGCTCGATTTCGATGCCAAGGCCCAGCTCGGCCGCGATGACCGGGGCTTCGGCCTCCAGTCGCGTGCGCATGCTGGTCAGCTTGCCCAGATCGGGACTGCGGAAGTCGATGGCAAAGACCGCCTTGCCCGGAATCACGTTGCGCGAATTGGGATAGACATTGGCCTGACCGACAGCGCCCACGGCGCCGGGCTGGTGGTCCATGGCGATGCGGTGCACGGCCTCGATGATGCGCGCCATGCCCAGCCCGGCATTCACCCGCATGTTCATTGGCGTGCTGCCAGTATGGGCATCCTTGCCGGTCAGCGTCACCTGCAACCACCACAGGCCCTGGCCATGCGTGACCACGCCGATCTGGCGGCCTTCTGCCTCCAGAATCGGGCCCTGCTCGATGTGATATTCGAACATCGCATGCATCGGCCGGCCGCCCACATTCTCGGTTCCGCGCCAGCCGATGCGGTCCAGCTCGTCGCCGAAACGCTTGCCCTCGGCATCTTCGCGACTGTTCGCGTAATCCTCGTCATGGATGCCGGCATAGACGCCACTTGCCAGCATCGCCGGTGCAAAACGGGTGCCTTCCTCGTTCGTCCAGTTCACCACAACGATCGGACGCCGCGTGCGCAACCCCATGTCACGAATGGATCGCACGACCTCCAGCCCGGCAAGCACGCCCAGGACGCCATCATATTTTCCGCCCGTGGGCTGGGTATCCAGATGGCTGCCGATATAAACCGGGTCCAGCGTCGGATCGGCGCCCTCGTGGCGCATGAACATGTTGCCCATGCGGTCCACACCCATGGTCATGCCGGCATCCTCGCACCAGGCTTGGAACAGGCGGCGTCCCTCGGCATCGGCATCGGTCAGGGTCTGGCGGTTATTGCCGCCGGCCACGCCAGGGCCGATTTTGGCCATGTCCATCAGGCTGTCCCACAGCCGGTCAGGGTTGATCTTCATATTGCCGGCGGCGGTCATGTCCGTTCTCCTGTTGGCTGGCCGCCCGTCTTGATGCGGGGTCGGCCTGGCGTATCCTGTCTGCGCAGTGCGACGCTACGCGGTTTCCTTCAGCACCTTGGCAAGCGTTCCGATCAGCTCGTCTATCTGCGCTTCGGAAATGATCAGCGGCGGCGACATGGCGATGGTGTCGCCGGTGATGCGGATCATGATCCCGGCCTCGAAGGCGCGGACAAAAACATCAAAGGCGCGCTTGCCAGGCTCTCCCTCGATGCCGCGCAGCTCGACCGCGCCGATCAGGCCCATATTGCGGATGTCGATCACATGGGGCAGGTCGCGCAACCCGTGCAGCGCCTCTTGCCAGTGCCGTTCCAGCCGGGCCGCGCGGGTCAGCAGACCTTCCTGAGCATAGGTGTCCAGTGTTGCGATTCCGGCGGCGCATGCCACCGGATTGCCGGAATAGGTATAGCCGTGGAACAGCTCGATCACATGCTCGGGGCCTTGCATGAAGGCATCATGGATCTGGGCCGTGGTCAGGACGGCCCCCATGGGAATGACGCCATTGGTCAGGCCCTTGGCGCAGGTGATCATGTCGGGCAGCACGTCGAAATGCTGCGCGGCGAAAGGGCTGCCCAAGCGGCCAAAACCCGTGATCACCTCGTCAAAGATCAGCAGGATCCCGTGCTTTCTGGTGATCTCGCGCAGGCGTTGCAGATAGCCCTTGGGCGGCAGCAACACCCCGGTCGAGCCGGCCATCGGCTCGACGATCACGGCGGCGATGGTATCAGCCCCGTGCAGGGCGACGATCCGCTCCAGCTCATCGGCCAGGTTGGCGCCATGTTCGGGCTGGCCACGGGTAAAGGCGTTCTGCGGCAGATGCGTGTGGGGCAGGTGATCCACGCCGTTCAGCAGGCTGCCAAAAACGCGGCGGTTGTTGACGATGCCGCCGACCGAAATGCCGCCGAATCCTACGCCGTGATAGCCGCGCTCGCGCCCGATCAGCCGGGTCCGGGCACCGTCGCCCCGCGCCCGGTGATAGGCCAGCGCGATCTTCAGCGCGGTATCAACCGCCTCGCTGCCGGAATTGCAGTAGAAGACATGCTCGATCCCGTCAGGCGCGATGTCGACGATCCGGTTGGCCAGTTCAAAAGCCAGCGGATGCCCCATCTGGAAGGCGGGGGCATAATCCATCTGCGCCACCTGGGCCTGAACGGCTTCGGTGATCAGCGGGCGGCAATGGCCGGCATTGCAGCACCACAGCCCGGCGGTTCCGTCCAGCACCTGCCGGCCGTCGGCAGCGGTGTAGTGCATGTCCCTGGCCGCGACCAGCATCCGGGGTGCGGATTTGAACTGCCGGTTGGCGGTGAAGGGCATCCAGAATGCGCGCAGATCATTGGGGGCAGGTTTCCGGTCCAGGGCCATGGTCTTCCTCGCGAAATATTGACCAACAGGTCAGGATCAGGCTAGCACGGGGCCATGGCCAGTCAAGCGCCATGCCGGCCCGTGCGGACCCGGCCCCCTGATTGTAAGGGAATTCCCGCCATGAGCGAAGAAGATGAGCAACCCCGCCCCACCCGGATCCAGCAAAAGAACCGCTCGGTCATCCTGGAAGCTGCCCTGACCGTTTTTTCGGCACAGGGTTTCCGGGGCGCCACCATCGACCAGATCGCCGAGGCTGCCGGACTGTCCAAGCCCAATGTGCTGTATTACTTCGCCAGCAAGGACGATATCTATCGCAGCCTGCTGACCGGGTTGCTGGACATGTGGCTGGATCCATTGCGCCAGATCGACCCGCAGGGGCAGCCTTTGGCCGAGGTCCAGCGCTATGTCGCGGTGAAGTTGCAAATGTCGCGCGACTATCCCCGCGAAAGCCGGCTTTTCGCCAATGAGGTGCTACAGGGCGCGCCCCTGCTGACCGAAATTCTGGGCGGCCAATTGCGCGAGATGGTGGATGGGGCCGCCAGCATTTTTGCAGGCTGGATCGAATCGGGCCAGCTGGCCAGGGTCGATCCGCATCACCTGATCTTTTCGATCTGGGCGCTGACCCAGCATTATGCCGATTTCGAAGTGCAGGTGCGCGCCGTTCTGGGCGAGGGCCACGACCCCTATGCCGAGGCCGGCATCTTTCTGGCTGGTCTGTACGACCGCCTGTTGAAGCCCTAGGCACCGAATGTCGTATTCGTGACCCGGATGGTCCGGGTCATGGCGGTGTGGCGCCCTTCAGCAGCCCGGCCCCGCGATAATAGGCCGCCGCCCCCGGATGCAGCGGCACACTTAGCCCTTGCAGCGCGCGCTCGCGGGCGATGGCATGGGCCGCCGGATGGCTTTCCAGCAGTTGCTGCTGGGTATAGTCGTTCCACAACACGCGGGTGATGTCATGGATCAGCTGATCGGGTTGATCGGCAGTGGTCAGCCAAAGCGCGGCAACTGAAAGGGTCTGCACATCACCGTGCTGCCCCGGATAGGTGCCTGCGGGCAAGGTTTCGCGGCGAAAGAACGGGTGCTGCGTCAGCAGACGGTCGGCCAGCGGCCCTTCGATCGGGACCAGCGTGATATCGGTCTGGCCCGCCAGTGCCGTCAATCCCGCGACCGGCCAGCCACCGACCATGAACAGCGCATCCAGACCGCCCTCGCGCAATTGCCTGGCGGCCTGATCCACGGGCAATTCGCTGAGAATCAGGCGGTTGTCGGGCAGGCCCGCGGCTTGCAGGACCAGCTGCGCGTCGATCCGGGTGCCCGAGCCGGGCTGATTGATCGAGACCCGCTTTCCCGCCAGATCCGCGATCGAGGTGATGCCGGAATCGGCGCGGGCGACCAGATGGATCGCCTCGGGATAAAGCGCCGCGATCGCACGCAGTTGCCCCGCCTGCGCATCGCCATGCCAGCCGGGGCCGCCGGTCTGGGCGCTATGGGCGATGTCGGCCTGGGCAAGACCCGATTCCACCCTGCCATCGCGCAGCGCACGGATGTTCTGAACCGAACCCTCTGACGCCAGCGCGGCAGCCAGCAGCCCCGGCACGCCGCAAGCCCCGCCATCGCCGCAGTCTGTTCCACCCGGCGGGTTCGAGATCGCGGCGGCGATCTCGCTGCCGATGGCATAATAGGTCGCCGTCGTCTCGCCGGTCGCGATGCGGAAAAACGTCACATTTGCGGCGGTTTCACCATCGGTCTGCGCCGGGGCCGAAAAGGGCATCAGCATCAGGGTCGCCAGGCCAATCAGGAAAAGGAAGCTTCGTCGCATGGGTTTTCGTGCCATCGCTGGATAGGACCTGGCTTCAGCCCTTGCGCATCAGAATATTGCCCGCCGCCTCGATCATGCCGATATTCTCGATGGCCTGGCCGACCAGATCATCTGTCCGCCCCTCGACCCAGTCCAGCACGGCATGGCGCGTGGCCGAGATGATGGCGGCAGCAAGGATCGGGGCAAATCGCGGATCATGATCGGTCAACCGCTGGCGCAGCATCTGTTCCATCACCGAATGCCGTTCCAGCAGGGCGGTCTGTTGCAAGGCCGCAAGCTTGGCATCGGTCGCGGCCAGGCGAATGACCGCCGCGACCTGATCACGCTGATCGGTGAAGCGCGACAGATGCGCCTGCATCAACTTCGACAGATCGTCGATCAGCCGACCATTTGCCACCACGAAAGCATCCGATGCCTCGCGCGGGTAGTCCTTCGGAGGTCCGTAAATCGCGGCCTCTTTATAAGGGTAATAGTTGAAGAAGGTCCGGGGACTGACGCCGGATTCGCGGGCAATCGCCTCGGTCGTCACGTTCGACATGCCGTCGCGATCGGCCAGACGAATGGCAGCGGCCTGAATCCGCTTTGCTGTTTCCAGCCGTCTTTTACTGGGGCCGGTCATCAGAGGATCCTGCAAGAAATTGACCCGCTCTGAAATTTGAACCCTTCCATCGCATCGCGCAAGCCTGTTGTCGCGGCGAAGGCCGGCATGTGGCGCCGGGACGAAAGAACGGCCGCCCCCCATTTGTCTGCAATGCCATGAGGCGGGCGGCCCGATGCCACGGCCATGGCCTTGACTGGCGCATGCCGCATCGGGTCCAGATGCGGGGCGGGTTTTCCAGGGAAAATGGCTTGCAACACGTTGCTGACGTCCTTCCGTCCCAAGCTGAGTTTCATGCCGAAGCTTATCAGCCGCGCCGGATTTGCCGATGTGCCATTCCGCCACATCATGTCTGGATCAGCCCGAAATACAAACGCTGCAATATGCTGGCCCGACAGGCTGGGCCGGCATATTGCAGCTTTTCTTCGTCGGACGCCGTGGCCGAGGGGCTTAGCCGCCCCAGGTGCGGATCGGGCCGCAGTCCATATGAACGAAATTCGACCGGCTGTATTTGCCAACACCGCCCGCATTGCAGGCCATGGCCGCCCGATACATCTGGTTGACCGAGCGCGATTTCATCCGCAGGTCAGCCGCCTTGCCCACCATGTGCAGCGAATTGCGCGCCACCCCGCCCGAACGCGAGCGCAGCATCGCATTCGTCTTGGGCGAGCGATAGCCCGACAGCATCATATAGGGTTCGTTGGTTTGCAGCATGCGATGGCTGGCTGCGGCAATGTCGACGGCGCGCGGGTCGATCCCAATCGCCTCGCCGGTGCGCCAGTCGCGCATGAAGATGTTGATTTCATTCAGCGCCTCGCGGATGTACTTGCCATCGACCCAATAGACGGTGTCGATGCTTTCCCCGGTGCGCCCCGAATACATGCGGATGCGGCGCATGTCGCCGGCGCCGCGCAGAAAGCCAAAAGCATTGGCCATCACCGGTGCCGCCGCAACAGTGGTCGCCGCAAAGATGCCAAGCATCCCCCGGCGGTTGATGAGGTTCATGGTCATGTCAGATCGCCTGTCCTGCTTCGTTCTTGTCGCTGCATTTTTTAACAGCACGTCCGAGCTTATCCCGAACTTATTAACAATATGTCAAAACGGCTTGCCCGCAGGAACCGTTTAGTTCCGGGCATGGCGGGATTTTGCAACTATGGGCGAAAAACCGCCGATATGCTATATGTGGAAACAGAAATACGGGTGGTGTTGCTGCCGGGTGACGGCGGCGCGGCGAAATTGTCACTGTGCCCCGGCGATGCTGGACCCGGGGCAGGGCGAATGGCAGATCGGATGCAATGAATGCGGCGTTGGAACATGTTGGCAAGATTTGGCAAGTATGCGCTGGTGGTCGGGCTGGCGGCGTCAGTGGGGCCTCTGGGTCTGACCGGGGCGGCAGCACAGGGTCTGGGCGCGGCGACGGCGGTTGCCCCGCGACTTGAATTCACCGGACCCGAGATGGAACTGGCCCGCGCGGTGGCCGGAACGCCCGGCGTCGCCGCCTTTTATGGCGAGAACGGGCTGAAACCGATCTTTGGCGGCATCGAGGGGCAGGCGCGGCGCGATGCAGTGATCGCAGCGATTCGCGCAGCCCATCTGCATGGCCTGCCGACCGCGCGCTATCGGCTGGACCAGCTGACCAGCGCCGACCCCGATACCGCACAGGGCGAGGCGCTGTTTGCACAGGTCGCGGCCCAATATCTGCGCGATGTGACCAGCGGCGCGATCAACCCGGCCCGCGCCGACAACCAGATCCACCGCACCGTTCAGCGCCCGCCTTTGGCCCGGCTGCTGCGCGAGCTGGCCGCAAGTGCAGATCCGTCTGCATTCATGCTGGCACAGGGGCCGAGCGATCCCCGCTATCACGCGCTGCGTCAGGCGCTTGCGGCCCGCACGGGGCTGATCGCGCCGGTCGATGCGCCGCTTGCGCCCGAAGGGCTGTGGCGTGTCGGGATGCGCAGCCCGCAAGTGCCCGATCTTCGCGCGCGGCTGACCAGCATCGGGTTCCAGGCCGTGCCGCCGGTTGACCCCTCGGAATATGATGCGGCACTTGCCGATGCCGTGATCCGCTATCAACAGGCGGTCGGACTGCCTGCTGATGGGGTCGCGGGGCCAAAGACGATCGGCCAGCTGAATGGCGGGCCGGATGGCCAGACCCGTGCCATTCTTGTCGCGATGGAGCGGATGCGCTGGATGAATGGGCATGACCTGAATGCCCGGCATGTCTGGGTGAACATCCCGGAATTCACCGCCCGCATCTATGATGGCGGACAGCAGGTGTTCCAGACGCGCACCGTGGTCGGAAAGACCGATAACGACATGCGCACGCCTGAATTTTCGGACGAGATGGAATATGTCGTCGTCAACCCGCGCTGGAACGTGCCGCGTTCCATCACCGTCAGGGAATATCTGCCCCGGCTGCAAAGAAACCGCTATGCCGTGGCCCATCTGGACGTGATCGACGGGCGGGGCAATGTGGTGTCGCGCGACCGGATCGACTTTGGCCGCTATACGGCCAGCAACTTCCCCTATCGGATGCGGCAGAAACCCAGCGACGACAACGCCCTTGGTCTGGTCAAGTTCATCTTCCCGAACCAGTGGAACATCTATCTGCACGACACGCCGACCAAACATCTGTTCGGTCAGTCCACCAGGGCCTATTCGCATGGCTGCATTCGCATCGGCGATCCCTTCGATCTGGCTTATGAACTGCTGTCGCAGCAGACCGACGATCCGCGGGCGATGTTCCAGCGGGCGCTGGCGACCGGAAACGAACAATGGCTGAAGCTGAAACCGGCGCTGCCGGTGCATCTGGTCTATTTCACCGCCATGGCCGAGCCTGACGGGCAGATCCGTTTCTACAAGGATATCTATGGCCGCGACGCAAGGGTATGGCAGGTTCTGGCCAAGGCCGGGCTGGAACTGGACGTCCAAAGCGACTAAATCGCGCCCCAAAGGGGAATGCGATCATGGTTATGACAATCGGTGAACTGGCGCAGGCCTTGCAGGCGGAAAGCTGGGGTGACCTGTCGCGTCCCGTCAGCGGCGCGGCCGAGCCCGGCGCGACGCGCGAGGGGCAGATCGCCCTGGCCATGGCGCCGAAATACGCGGCAGCGCTGCGCGGAGGAGACATGGCGATCCTGGCGCAAGGAATGGACCCTGCCGAATACGGTCTGAGCGCCGCAATCTTCGCGCCGCGCCCACGGCTGGTCATGGCGGGTCTGACCCGCGCCTTTGATCCCGGTCCCGATCTGGCGGTCGGCATTCACCCGACGGCGATCATTCATGAAACGGCCGAGATTGGGAAAGGCGCCGCGATCGGCCCCTTCGTCACCATCGGTCGCGACGTTCGCGTCGGTGCGCGTGCCCGTATCGCTGAACATGTCAGCATCGGTCGCGGCACGGTGATCGGGGACGATGCCCTGATCCTTCCCGGCGCACGCATCGCCCATGGCGTGACCGCCGGCGACCGGCTGATCGTGCAGCCAGGCGCTGTGATCGGCAGCGACGGGTTTTCCTTTGTCACGCCCGAGGAATCCGGCGTCGAGGAAATCCGCCGCACGCTTGGCCATCGCGATCAGGCGCGGGATCAGCACTGGACGCGCATCCACTCGCTTGGCGGGGTCGAGATCGGCGACGATGTTGAGGTCGGCGCCAACAGCACCATCGACAGGGGCACGATCAGGGCCACGCAGATCGGCTCGGGCACCAAACTGGATAACCTGGTCCATGTCGGGCACAATGTGGTCGTCGGTCAGGATGCGCTGCTTTGCGGGCAGGTGGGCATCGCCGGCAGCTGCCGCATCGGCGACCGGGTGGTGCTGGGCGGGCAGTGCGGCGTGTCCGACAATACCGAGATCGGCGACGATGTGATTGCCGGGGGCGCGACCAAGATCTTTACCCGCATTCCGGCCGGCCGCGTGGTCCTGGGCAACCCCGCCGTGAAGATGGAAACGCAGCTGGAAATCCAGAAGGCCACCCGCCGCCTGCCGCGCATGGCCGAAAAACTGGCGCAGCTTCAGGAAAGCGTTACAAAACTGTTGGACAAGGGCTGAAAGCAGTCAGAGGGGCCGCCATGAACACCGACGTTTCAAACCGCATCCGCGCCATCATCGCCGAACAGGCCATGCTGGAACCCGATCAGATTTCCGATGATGCCACGCCCGAGCAGCTTGGCATCGACAGTCTGGGGCTGGTCGAGACGATCTTTGCCATCGAGGAAGAATTCGATATTTCGGTTCCGTTCAACGCCAATGAACCCGAGAAATCCGCGTTCGACATCTCCAGCATGGGCAGCATCGTCGCGGCGGTCGAACGGCTGATCTCGGAAAAGGCGGCATGAGCCCGAAAAAGACCAAGGGCGACAGGAAAAAGACCGGCGAGACAACCACCGCCGCGGGTCTTCGTCGTGTCGTCATCACCGGGGCCGGGACGATCAATGCACTTGGCCATGACGTGACCTCAACCCTTGCGGCCTTTCGTCAGGGGCGTTGCGGCATCAGTCAGCTGGATTTCCGTGATGTCGACCGGCTGTCGATCCAGATCGGCGCCCAGGTGCATAACTGGCGGGCCGAGGATCATTTCAACCGCCAGCAGATCCTGCTTTATGACAAGTTCACCCAGTTCACGCTGCTGGCCGCCAAGCAGGCCGTGGCGCAGTCTGGGCTGAATTTCGCCGGCAAGCTGGGGCTGAACTCGGGCGTCGTGCTTGGCACGGCGGGGGGCGGGCTGAACACCTGGGACGAAAATTACCGCGCCGTCTATGAAGAGGGGAAGAACCGCGTTCACCCCTTTGTCGTGCCAAAGCTGATGAACAACGCCGCCGCCAGCCATGTCAGCATGGAATTTGGCCTGCGCGGCCCCGCCTTTACCGTGGCTACGGCCTGCGCCAGTTCCAATCACGCGATGGGGCTGGCCTTCCAGATGGTGCGATCGGGTGCCGCGCGGGTCATGCTGACCGGCGGATCCGAGGCGATGCTGTGCTTTGGCGGAATCAAGGCCTGGGAAGGGCTGCGCGTCATGTCCAAGGATGCCTGCCGCCCCTTCAGTGCCAACCGGAACGGCATGGTCCAGGGCGAGGGCGCCGGCGTCTTTGTCTTTGAGGATTACGAACATGCCAGCGCGCGCGGCGCCGACATCCTGGCCGAGGTGGTGGGTTTCGCCATGTCCTCGGACGCGCAGGACATCGTGATGCCAAGCGCGCAGGGGGCCGAACGCGCGATCACCGCTGCCATGCAGGATGCCCGGCTGAACCCCGAGGATATCGGCTATATCAACGCCCACGGCACCGGCACGGCCGCCAATGACAAGACCGAATGCGCGGCAGTCGCCCATGCCTTTGGCCATCACGCCGACAGGCTGATGATGTCCTCGACCAAGTCGATGCATGGCCACCTGATCGGCGGCACCGGCGCGGTCGAGCTGCTGGCCTGCATCATGGCGCTGCGCGACGGCGTCATCGCGCCGACCATCGGCTATGAGGAACCGGACCCGGAATGCGCGTTGGACGTGGTGCCCAATGAGGCACGCGAGGCGCGAGTGGACGCGGTTCTGTCCAATGCCTTCGCCTTTGGCGGGCTGAATGCCGTCATAGCCCTGCGCAGGGTCTGACGCAGCAGGCGGGTGACGACCTGCGGGGCATAGCGGGAAAATGACAAAGGCCGCGCCCTATCAGGGACGCGGCCTTCGGTTTTCTGCGCCGGCGGATCAGTTGGCCGGGGCAGTCTCTTCGGTGGCGGCGCCTTCGGCCGGTGCCTCGGTCGCGGATTCGCGGGCGGCCAGTTCCGCGCGCGCCTCGTCAACGATGCCCTCCAACTCGCTGAAGGCGGCGGTGAAGCCGGACAGCGACATGGGCAGTTCGACCGGGTTTTCGGGATCGGCGCCAAAGGGCAACAGCGACACCACGGCGGCATTGCCGCGCTTCAGCCCGTTCAACCCGGCAGTGTCAAAGCCCATCCGCGAGATACAGCCCACGGGCGCGCAGAAGTTGAACGGGTAGCCGCGCGTCTGTGCGCTGTCGATCTTCAGGCCCAGACCGCGAACCAGATCGGTTTCCAGCGGTGCGACGATCGTGGCACCGGCCGCCGCCTCGCCCTGAGCCAACGGGATCATGGTCACTTCGGCAACCGAATTGCCCTGGCCATCCTTCAGCAGCTGATACAGTTCGCAGGGATCGGGCTCACCCTCGCCGGCATTGACGCAGCGGATCGTCCAGTCGGAATGGGTCGATTTAACGTAATAGGCGCCAATCTGAGGCTCGGCATTTGCCGCATCGGCGGGGGCATCGGCAGGTGCCGCTGCCGGGGCGTCTGCGGTCGCGGCCGGGGCATCGGCCGGCGCGGTCTCGGCGGCGGGTTCGGCCGCAGCGGCCTCGTCAGTGGTGGCGGCAGCCTCGCCTTCGGTGGTGGCAGCGGCGTCGCCGGTTGCTGGCGCAGCCGAATCGGCGGCCTGCTCGGTTGTCGCTTCGGTGCCTTCGGGCAGCGGCGTCGCCGTGTTGTCCTGCGCAAAGGCCGGGCCCGCCATTACGACGATGGCCGCCAAAAGGGCCGACGAGTTCTTGTAAGCCATGGTGGTTCTAATTCCTTATCCAGAACGTCGCAGTTGGCTTAGCACGGGTCCCGGCGCTTGTCAGCGCGGTTTGCACATGCTTGGGTCACCTTGCGTTGAAGCCGAAGAATTGGACAGATTGAATAAAAAGCCGAATGTTCGCGTGGGTTTGTGGCGAATATCCTGTGAATGACAAAGGGGCCGCAGCATGGCCGCGACCCCCGTTTCCGCCTGAAGGCGTGTCTCCCTGCCGGACTGGCCGGTCATCATTGGACCGCACGCTAGTCGCAGGGCCATGATCCGTCAACAGGTCAATCAGACATGTTCGATCACAAAAAAAGCCGCGCCCGAGGGCGCGGCAGTCCAACAGGGAGGAAGAGCCGAAACCATCAGATGAAGGTTCCGACAGGACCGTTATAGCAAAGCGAAATTAACATTTGGTGATTATTTCGCGCGTTGCGTGTGTTTGTTGGCGAAATTATGCTTTAGCGCGCATGAACGCCCAGTTACTGCCGCACATTGCGGCCAGGTCGTACCGGGCCCGAAATCCCAGTTTCTGATCGGCAAGACGGGTATCGGCGTAGGAAACGGCCGCATCTCCGCCCCGGCGCGGCACGACCTGGTTGGGAATCGGCTGACCCGAAACCTGCTGATAACAGGCGATTACCTCGCGCACGCTATGGCCTCGCCCGGTGCCCAGATTGACCAGATGGCTGCCCGATCCGCCGCCATCGGTCAGCGCCTGCAATGACAAGACATGGCCCCGTGCCAGATCCTCGATATGGATATAGTCGCGAATGGCGGTGCCGTCGGGTGTGGGCCAGTCATCCCCGAAGATCATCAGCCTGTCGCGACGACCCATCGCCACCTGCGCGATCACCGGCACCAGATTGCCGGCCGGCTGACTGGGATCCTCGCCGATCAGGCCCGAGGGATGGGCGCCGACGGGGTTGAAATAACGCAGGATGCCAAGACCCAGCTGCGGTTCGGCCTGGGCCAGCGCGGCAAGGAACTGTTCCCCGACCAGCTTGGTCCGGGCATAGTTGTTCTGGGGCCGGACCGCGCTTTCTTCGGTGACCGGCATCGCCTCGGCCTCGCCATAGACCGCCGCGCTGGAGGAAAAGACGATCCGCGCAACCCCGTTCGCCTGCATTGCACGGGTGACATTGATCAGCCCTCCGACATTCACCTGATAATAGCCCAGAGGATCGCTTTGACTGTCGGGCACGCTTTTCAGCGCGGCGAAATGGATCACCGCGTCGAAGCCAGCCCCGCGCATCGCCTGATCCATCGCCGCCTCGTCGCGGATATCGGCCTCGATCACCGGGGTCGGGCGTCCGGTGATCTGTGTCAGACGATCGGGGACATCGCGACGGGCATTGTGGAAATTGTCCAGAATGACCGGCTCGAACCCGGAATCGACCAGCGCCAGATAGACATGCGCACCAATAAAACCTGCCCCACCAGTCAGCAGGACCCGTCCAGAAGTCATCACGCCACCTTGCACATGTTCAATACCCGACAAGCCGCAGCCGCAGCCGGTCCAGGCGATTGTAGCGGCCGATATTGATGCGCGACAGGGCGAAAGGATCCTGATCGCGAGGCGCCAGCGAATCGTCAAGCACCGTGGCCGTAGCAAAACCCTGTCTTGCGACCTCGGCCCGCAGCTCAGCGTTGTGATTGCTGTTGGGATAGGCGAAATGCGCCACGTCCTGCCGGGTCCAGTCACGCAGCAACTGCCGGGACAGGGCGATGCTGGCGGCGGCCTCGGCCAGCGGGATCTGGTCCAGCAGGTTATGGCAATGGCTGTGCGCGCCGATGGTGACATGGGGGCAGGCGGCAAATTCGCGCAGTTGTTCCAGGCTCATCGGGCCGACCGGGCTGGCGGGCGGCGTGATCGGGGCCGCCTGTTCCAGAACCTGTGCGACCAGTGCCTCGCGCCGGTCGGGGGCGACGGTTTTCAGCCTGTTGAGAAGCTGACCGATCACGGTGCAGCGCGACAGCCCGTATTCCGGGCCAATGGTCCAGAGCCCCAGCCCATCTGCTGCAAGGTCGATGCGTCGTTCGCCCGGTCCCTGCAAAGCATTGACGATGCGGTCGAACCAATAGGGCGTGGCCTCTGCGATCTGACCAGTGGCGATATAGGCCAGCACCGGCAGTTCCTCGGAACGAAGCAGCGGCAACAGGTGGTCATAAAGGCCGATGTCGCCATCATCGAAGGTCAGCACCAATGAGGGCCGCGTGCCGGCAGGGCCGTGCAGCGCCTGATCCAGGCTGACGATGTCGTAATCCTCGCGCAGCGCGGCGACCAGCCTGCGAAATTCGCCGATCGGCAAGACCGTCCACGCATCCATCAGGTCGGCATCCCCGCCGAGGGTATGAAAGCACAGGATGGACAGGGGCCGGTCGCGCCATGCACGGCGCTGCAAATGGCCATAGACCGGCGGTGCGGTGGCAAGGGCCAGAACGGTCGACTTCACGGCATCGCGTGCCAGTTGCCTGATCCTTGCTGCCATCAGCGGTCGTCCTTCCGGCCCGCGAAAAGATCGCGCAGCCGGCGCGCCTCGGTGTCGGCATCATGGCGTTGTCGCACGCGCGCAAGGGCGTTTCTGGCCATGGCATCACGGGCATCCGCCGAAAGATCCAGCGAGGACCGCATCGCATCATGCAGCGCGGCGACATCACCCGCCGGCACCAGCCAGCCGGTCTGTCCCGGCTGGACCAGTTCGGCAATCCCGCCAACATAGGTCGAGATCACCGGGCGCCCCGCCGCCATCGCCTCCATGATCACCACGGGCAGGCCCTCGATGAAACTGGGCTGAACCAGGGTTGCGCAGGCCTCTAGCTGGTCGCGGACCTGCCGGGCAGAGATCCAGCCAGTGATGCGCACCGCATCGCCCAGATCCAGGCTTGCGATCCGCGCCTCGATCTGCGGCCGCATCTCGCCATCGCCGGCCAGGACAAGGCGGATGCCGGGGCATTCGCGGCGCAGGGCGGCAAAGGCCTCAAGCAGAATCAGATGGCCTTTTTCGGGGCTTAGCCGCCCGATGCACAGAAAGGGCGCACCCGCCAGCGGCGCCGGGGCCAGTCCGAAAGCCGCGTCCTCCAGCCCGCAATGGACGACCTTGATGCGATCCCACAATTGGGGATCGACCTGCCGCATCAACTGGCTGCGGGAAAAGCCGCTGATGGCCACCGCAAATTCCGCATCACCAATCTTGCGAGGGAAATGCAGCGCCTGCGCGTTGTCGGCCTCGTCCATGCCGTGCACGGTGAAGCTGTAGCCGGGGCCGCCCAGCAGCCTGACCAGCAATGCGATCTCGGCGGTGTTGGTGCCGAAATGGGCGTGCAGATGCCGGGCCGGCTCGGCGTCCAGCCAATCCATGATCCGGCAGGCATGGGCGACATAGACCATGTGGTAGGGCCAGGGCCGCATGCCACCGCGAGACATGGCGCTGGCCGCGCGTATGGCTTGCCACAATCCGCGCGGATTGCGCCGCAGCCGCCGCCACACCGACCCGACCAGCGGCCGCAGCCCGTCTCGCAGGCTGTAATCGGTGCGGGTCTGTTCCACCCGGTCCTCGGGATCGACAAGTTCCGCATCCCAACCTCGCAGCGCCATCCGGTGCACGGTAACGCCCTGCCGTTCCAGCGCGAGAATCTCGCGCCGGATGAAGCTGTGGCTGACCTTGGGATACTGGTTGATCAGATAGGCGACACGCATCGAGGGGCTTTCAGGTCTGAAGCAGAAGCGATCGCGCGTCGCGCATCGCAGGTCAAGCATGCCATGGTAATCGGTCCCGCGAAACCGCCTTGTTCCTAATCGGTTACCGGTTCGGTTGCCTGCTGCCCCGAGCAGGCTTCACCAGCGGGGGATAAATCTGCCATAAGACAGGCAAGTTGACAGGGAATGAACGAAGGACGGGCAGATGGCCGAGATGCTGGATCTTGATGCAGGCACAGTTTTCGTGGGTGGCGGCGGCGCCGATTACGCGCAACCGCAGAACCTGCTGCTGAAATATGCCAACCGCCACGGGCTGATCGCCGGCGCGACCGGCACCGGCAAGACGGTGACCCTTCAGATCCTTGCCGAAAGCCTGTCCAAGGCCGGGGTCCCGGTCTTTCTGGCCGACATCAAGGGCGATCTGTCCGGTCTGGCAAAGCCCGGCAATCCGCAGGGCAAGCTGCACGAGCCGTTCCAGAAACGCGCCGATCAGATCGGCCTGACCATCGACTATCAGCAGTTTCCCGTCACCTTCTGGGACATCTGGGGCCAGCAGGGCCATCCGGTCCGCACCACCCCGGCCGAGATGGGGCCGCTGCTGCTGTCGCGCCTGCTGGGGCTGAGCGATGTGCAAGAGGGGGTGCTGAACATTGCCTTCCGTATCGCCGACGAACAGGGGCTGGCGCTGGCCGACATGAAGGACCTGCGCGCCATGCTGACCTGGCTGGGCGAGAATGCGGCCCAGGTCGCGCTGGAATATGGCAATGTCAGCTCGGCCAGCATCGGCGCGATCCAGCGGGCCCTGCTGGTTCTGGAAAACGAGGGTGGCGACAAGCTGTTTGGCGAGCCTGCGCTGGAACTGGCCGATCTGCTGCGGCAGGACGCTTCGGGCAAGGGGATGATCAATATCCTCGCCGCCGACCGGCTGATGAACGCCCCGCGGCTTTATTCCACCTTCCTTCTGTGGCTGCTGAGCGAATTGTTCGAGCAACTGCCCGAGGTGGGCGACCCCGACAAACCCAAGGCCGCCTTCTTCTTTGACGAGGCGCATCTGTTGTTCGATGACGCGCCCAAGGCCTTGACCGACAAGGTGGAACAGGTGGCGCGGCTGATCCGCTCGAAAGGGGTCAGCGTTTGGTTCATCAGCCAGAACCCCGCCGATATTCCCGAGGATATTCTGGGCCAGCTGGGCAATCGCGTGCAGCACGCCTTGCGTGCATTCACCGCCAAGGACCAGAAGGCGTTGCGCCTTGCGGCCGAGAACTATCGCCCCAACCCCGATTTCGACACCGCCGAGGCGATCATCCAGGTCGGCACGGGCGAGGCGGTGACCTCGCTGCTGGAAAACAAGGGCGTGCCGGGCATTGCGCAACGCACCCTGGTGCGCCCGCCCTTCAGCCAGCTTGGTCCGATCACGGCAGAGGAACGGCAGGCCGTGATGGCCGCCTCTGCTATGGGCCTGAAATACGACAAGGTCGTCGATCGCGAATCGGCGCAAGAGATTTTGGCAAAGCGCGCCGAAGATGCGGCGAAGGCCAGCGCCCAGGCAGGTGCCGAAGGCAATGATGCGGATCTGTGGAACATGGATCGCGATTACAAGAATGCGCGCCGCTATGATCCCGATCTGCAAATCAAGCCGGCGACCGGCACGCGCAAGGCGTCAAGCCGGTCGTCGCGTTCCGACAGCATTGCCGAGGTGTTCGGCAAAAGCCTGGCCCGCCAGCTTGGCTCGAAATCGGGTCAGGCGCTGGTCAGGGGTGTGCTGGGATCGTTGTTCCGGGGCAAGTGATCCGGGCCAGCGCGCCGGCGGCGTCGCAGGCGGCGCGGACCGCCGTGGCCGAAACCGCCCGTGCCGTCATCTCGACCGGCACGGGGGCTTCAGCCACCGCGGCGCGCATCTCGGCCAGAATGGCGATCATCAGCATGACATGGCGTTGCAGGTCGTATTCCGCAGCACCTTCCAGCCGGGCCTCGTTCATACGGGCCTCTTCTGCGCGCAGCCGCGACAGCACGGCACCGGGGCGCGGGCAACCCTCGCTGCGCAAAAGGCGGGGAAGATCACGCTCGCGGCGCCAGCCGGACTGACCGGCACGCGCAGCCCGGATCAGCAGGCGTGGGCGGCGCAGCGGCGGGTTGGCCGGCAGCGGGCGGAAGGCGATTACATTCGGCATGGCGGTCATGGCAGTCTCCTGTCGCAGGTCATGCCGTCACTCTGTTTCAACTAGCACGGGTGTTGCCAGACGGCTTAATGCAGCGCGCGCAGCAAGAAGGTTTCTTTAGGATTTGTTAGTGAATGTTGCGTCTATCTGCTGGTATCCACCTGCAATTCCGCGACCAGCATTCAACCCAGAGGTGGCCATCACCGGCCACTTCGAGGATCTAAGGGACCTGATATGACGATACTGACCGGTGACTTCGCCTTCGAAGCCCAAGTCGGAGGCCACCGTTCGCCAGAAGGGCCAGCCGCCGAGGATGGCGCTGTGGCCGCGCTGCCCGAAGAGGCCCAGCTTTACTTGCGCCATGTCGAGCAGGGAGAAACAATCCGCGCCATCGCCCGCGATCTCGGCTGCCATGCCTCGACGATTCTGCGCCGGATTCGCAAATACGAATCCCGTCGCGACGATCTGCTGGTGGATGGGGCGCTAGAGCGGGCGGGCAACGGCGCATCGCTGGACGGTCCCAAAGCCACGCAGACCTTGCGCCGCCTTGCCGAGCCGGGTGCATTGATGGCGGTGGTGCCCGGTATGGAAAAGGCGATCGTCACCCGCGACGGAATCCGCACCGCCGTGCTTGAACGCGAACTGGCCGAGGCGATGGCGCTGAATGGCTGGGTTGCTCAGGTCGGGCAGGGGCGGGTGCTCAGCTACGCCATCTCGCCAACTGGCCGCGAGGTTCTGCGCGGCAAGATGGCCCCCGGCAAGGGGCGCGGGGCAGGGGCGACGGGGTCGGGCGCAGGTCTGCCCAGACCACAAGCCTTCCGCGATGCGCGCCCGGTTCAGGCCGACACGGACATATCCCAGCTATCTGACGGCGAAACCCCTGACGCGGCGCCCGATGAAGGCCCGGAACATGCCGCCCGGCACCGGATCTGGTCGGAACGCGTGATCCGCGATCCCGACAGCGGCCAGCGCCGGCGCACCCGCGTCAATATCGCCGAAAGCCCCTTGCTGATTCTGGCGCGGCGGCGCGATGGCAATGGTCAGGCGTTTCTGTCGGCGGGCATGGTGGCAGCGGGCGAAAGGCTACGCGAGGATTTTGAACTGGCCCAGCTTGGTCCGCGCACGACGCAGAACTGGGACGGGTTCATGACCGCCGGCATTGACGTCTCGCGCGCCGATACGGGTTATCGCGGCGGGTCGGAATCGGCGCGTAATCGCGTGGCGGTCGCGCTGCGCGAACTGGGGCCTGGCATGGGCGACATCGTCCTTCGGGTCTGCTGTTTCCTGGAAGGGATCGAACTGACCGAACGCCGTCTTGGCTGGTCGGCGCGCTCGGGCAAGATCGTGCTGCGTCTGGCGCTGATGCGGCTGGAACGCCATTACGAGGAAACCTATGGCCAGGGATCACGATTGATAGGCTGATCCTTGCCGGGCAATCGCTGGCCAGCCCCCCGCCAGTTTTGTCAGCGCCGATCCTCGCATCATATCAGGCAGTCATATGACCATTGCAGCAAGGCCTGTCGCTGCCGCGGCCGGCAGAAAGGATTGCCGGGCTCGCAATTGGCGCGCACCTGCCCGGCATGGCGTGCAAAGCCACGCCAGCGCTTGATCTGCCTGTCATCAACGCCCGGCAGACGGCGACCCAGATAATAGCGACAATACCACTGGAACCAGCCACGCGGATCGGGCTGGATGATCCAGCCCTTGCGCCGCCATTCCGCCAGCGGTTGCCGGCTTTTGACCCCGAAATAGTTCAGCGCGGGATCAGCCCTCGCAGACAGCTTCGCAGACGCAAACCAGCTTTCCGGGAACTCGGCCCGGCAATCGTTCAGATACCGTCCCTCGAACACGCCCATCTGCAACATCTCTGCGGGCGAATAGAAGGGCGCGAAACCGGGATCCGTCATTGCCCCGGTTTCGGCGTCCAGGCTGTAGCCATAGCCGCTTTGCATCCGGTCCTCGACCTCGATCCAGTCGCCTCTCGCCATGCGTCCCCCGCAATCCTGCCATGCCACGGCCATAACGGTATATCCGCCTTGCGGTTCCGCGTGCCGATACCGTTGATCCCTTGCGTCAAACCGACTATTTAACCTTTGAACCACCCCGGAAAGGTGCCTCATGGCCGAGACGTCGCCCCCCCGCCTGCGCCACCCAGAAAAGGCCCATAAGGCCGATCAGGCGCAGCCGAAGAAACCGGACTGGATCCGCGTGAAGGCCCCCACATCCGAGGGCTATAAACGGACCCGCGACATCCTGCGGGAAAACCGCCTGTCGACCGTCTGCGAAGAGGCCGGCTGCCCCAATGTCGGCGAATGCTGGTCGCAGGGCCACGCCACCATGATGATCATGGGCGAGATCTGCACACGCGGCTGTTCCTTCTGCAACGTCATCACCGGCCGTCCCGATGCGCTGGACGTGTTCGAACCGGGCCGCGTCGCCCATGCTGTTGCCAAGCTGGGGCTGAAACACGTCGTCATCACCTCGGTCGACCGCGACGATCTGGACGATGGCGGGGCGGAACATTTCGCCCAGACCATCCGCGCCATCCGCCACCGCAGTCCGGGGTCCACCATCGAGGTGCTGACCCCGGATTTCCTGAAGACGAAACCCGGCGCACTGGAAACCGTCGTCGAGGCCCGGCCCGATGTCTTCAACCACAACCTTGAAACCGTTCCGGGCCTTTACCCGACCGTGCGGCCCGGTGCGCGCTATTTCCATTCGCTGCGCCTGCTGCAAAAGGTCAAGGAACTGGACCCGACCATGTTCACCAAATCGGGGATCATGGTGGGGCTGGGCGAGGACCGTCAGGGCGTCTTGCAGGTGATGGATGACATGCGCGCCGCCGATATCGACTTCATGACCATCGGCCAGTATCTGCAACCGACGCCCAAGCATCACCGCGTCGATCGCTTCGTCACGCCCGAGGAATTTGCCGGATACGAGAAATCGGCCTATGGCAAAGGCTTCCTGATGGTTTCGGCCACGCCCCTGACACGCTCGTCCTATCACGCTGGCGACGATTTCGCCCGCCTGCGCACCGCGCGGCTGGAAAAGCTCGGGCGCGCCTGACGCCCGCCCGAGCCGCTTTGTCAAAGCAAGGCGTAGATGACAGCGGCGGCCGCCACTGCCGTGCTCGCGTAAAGCCCCAGCCAGAAATTCGGCAGGTTATAGACGGGCGCCTCTTCATTGCAGGCGCCGCAACGTTTGTGACCATAGGTCATGCGATGCCCACAGGCAGGACATTGATAGCGATGCACCGCATCGGGCGTATTGGGTTTGTCGGTCATGGTTGATCCAGTCTGATCGGGCGCTGACCCATCCGGGGCCGCGCATGAAAATACCTGCCGCATCGCATGCGGCGCGGGAACGATCAGAGGGTCAGGGGCGGGGCACGGGCCTGCCAGCCCAAATGTGCCGATTGCAGCCTGGGGATCGGCGAAAGGCCGGCTTGGACCAAGCCCAGCAGGCGCTGCGGGGGCAGGGCCGGCCTGGCGCCCGAACCGATATCCGCCACGGGTGCGGGCAGGTCCCGCTCGGGTCGCGCCTGCCTGTCCTGCGGCACCTGCCGCAGATCCGAGGCGACGACCTGAATCGCCAGCCGCTCGAACAGGGGCGCGCCGCCATCGCGGCCCAACTGGCGATCAGCTGTCGTGGGAAGCGCGGCAAACAGAACCAGCAGGATGGCCAACACCCTGGCACCAATTCCCGACATGATCCGCTTGCTGGCATACATGATCAAATCCCTGCGCTCATCCCCCGCTTCTGTCCAGAGCCATTCTTCGACCCCTTGCAAATTTCCGCCCGCCGTCATAGGCGATGGCAGAGGCCCGAGTGGCGGAATGGTAGACGCAGCGGATTCAAAATCCGCCGCCGCAAGGCATGTCGGTTCGAGTCCGACCTCGGGTACCAGCCTCTTTCTTCTTCATGAAAATATTCCGGGGGGATCGCCCCTTGGCGATCGGGGGCAGCGCCCCCTCAGCGGTAGCCGGCGGCCTGCAACTCGAACAGGTCGCGATACCGCCCCGCTTGGGCCAGCAATTCCTCATGCGTGCCCGAGGCCTCGACCCGACCGCGTTCCAGAACCAGAATCCGGTCGGCCATCCGCACGCTGCTGAACCGATGCGAGATCAGCACCGATGTCTTGCCTTCGGACAGGTCCTTGAACCGCTGGAACACCTCGAACTCGGATCTCGCATCCAGCGCGGCCGTGGGTTCGTCCAGAATCAGCACCTGTGCATCGCGCATATAGGCGCGCGCAATGGCCAGCTTCTGCCATTCGCCCCCCGACAGATCGACCCCCCGCGCGAATCGCTTGCCCACCATCTGCCGATAACCCGCCGGCAGTCGCCCGATCACCTCATCGGCGCCCGATTGATGGGCGGCCGCCTCGATCCGGGGCTGGTCATCGCGGGCGCTGATCCGGCCCACCGCGATATTGTCGCCCGCACTCATCGAATAGCGGACGAAATCCTGAAAGATCACCCCCATGGCCGCGCGCAGCTGGTCCAGATCGTAATCGCGCAGGTCGCGCCCATCCAGCAGGATGCGCCCTTCGTCCGGGTCGTAAAGCCGGGCCAGCAGCTTGACCAACGTGGTCTTGCCCGCGCCGTTCTCGCCCACCAGCGCCAGCGTTTCCCCGGCATGCAGCGTGAAGGACAGGTTCCGCACCGCCCATCTTTCGGCATTGGGATAACGAAAGCCCACATCCTCAAAGATGAAACCCTGTCGGACCGGGTCGGGAACGGGCAGAGGGTTCGGGGGCGAGGCGATCTCGGGGCGTTCCTCGAAGAAGTCGAACAGATCATCCAGATACAGCGCCTGCGAGGCCATGCTGGAAAAACTGCTCAGCACCCCCTCCAGCAATCCGCGCAGGCGCAGAAAGCTGCCCGACAGGAATGTCAGATCGCCAAGCGTCAGAACGGCGGTCAGCGTCGCGCCGATGATCCACAGATAGGCGCCGTAATAGGACAGCGTGCCAAGTGCGGTCAGCACCGCCATCCACAGCAATTGTCGCCGCAGGATGCCCCGGTTCTCGTCATAGAAGCGCTGCGCCAGATCAAGATAGCGGTCGCGCAGGAACCGGTTCAGGGCAAAGATCTTGACCTCTTTCGCAGATTCCGCGCTGGCGCCGACCATGCGCAGATAGTCGCGTTCGCGCCGTTCGGCCGTGCGCCGATAGTTCATCGCATAGGTCAGCGCGTTGAAATGCGTCTCGCCCAGAAATGCCGGGATCAGCGCGATCAGCAGCAGCACCACCAGCCAAGGGTTATACAGGATCAGCCCGGCTGCAAAGCTGGCCACGGTGACCAGATCCTGCAACAGCCCCATCACCTGATTCAGCAGCGGAATATTCCCCACGGTCTGCCGCCGCGCCCGGTCCAGCTTGTCCTGGAAGGTCGCGTCCTCGAAATCCTCAAGGTCCAGTTCGGCGGCATGGTCCATCACCCGGATCGACAGTGAAATGACCAGCCGCTCCTGCAACAGCGAATTGGTATAGCTTACCCCGCGCCCCAGCAGGTCACTGATCAGCGCAAGGCCCAGCTCGACCGCAACCAGCCCGGCAAGCGGGCCGGCCAGCCCCGTCTGCCACCAGTCGGCCAGCGCCTCGGGCCGGCCCTCCAGCGCGATCAGGCGGACGACCTCGTCGATGATCAGCTTGCCGATCCACAGCATCGAGATCGGCATCACCGCGCGGACCAGCCGCAGCGCCATCATCACCAGCATCAGCCCCGGACTGGCGCGCCAGACCATCCGCAGAAAGGCCGGTATGTTCTTCAGCGCCGCCCAACGCGCGCCATAGCTGGCAGGCTGGTTCGGGGTGACGCCGGGCGGCATGTCAGGCCGGAACCGTCTGCGCGCGAGCGCGGGCGCCGGCAATCTCGGCCTCGGTCAGGGGGCCGGGAAAATGGCAGGCCACCTGATGATCGCCCCCCATCAGTGCGGGCACCTGTTCGGCGCAGGCGGGTTGGGCGCGCGGGCAGCGGGTGCGGAACACGCAGCCCGAGGGCGGGTTCATCGGCGAGGGCAGGTCACCCGTCAGCGGCACCACCGATTTTGCCGCATCCACCGTCGGGTCGGGGATCGGCACCGCCGACATCAGGGCCTGTGTATAGGGGTGCTGGGGGGCGGAATACAGATCCGCCGCGGATGCGATTTCCATCACCTTGCCCAGATACAGCACCAGCACCCGGTCGCTGATATGTTTCACCACCGACAGGTCATGGGCGATAAAGATCAGCGCCAGCCCCAGATCACGTTGCAGCCGGATCAGCAAGTTGATGACCTGTGCCTGAATCGAGACATCCAGCGCCGAGACCGGTTCATCGCAGATGATCAGCCGGGGCTCGACGATCAGGGCGCGTGCGATGCCGATGCGTTGGGCCTGCCCGCCGCTGAACTCGTGCGGATAGCGGTTGATCTGGTTGGGCAGCAGCCCGACCTTGTCCATCATCGACTTGACCCGCGCCTTCACCTCGGCCCGGCCAAGATCGGGGTGATGCGTTGTCAGAGGCTCTGCGATGATCTGGCCCACGGTCATGCGCGGGTTCAGGCTGGCGACCGGGTCCTGAAAGATCATCTGGATGTCACTGCGATATTTCAGCATCTGGCGCGGGGTCATGCCGATCAGATCGGCGCCATCAACCCATTCAGCCCGACCTTGGGCCTGAACCAGCCCGATCAGCGCCCGCGCCAGCGTCGATTTCCCGGACCCGGATTCGCCCACGATGCCAAGCGTCTCGCCAGGGTTCAAAGTGAAATCCACGCCGCCTACTGCATGCAGTTGCCGCGCCGGCGTCCAGGGCATGTCGCCATCGCGGCGCACGGCAAAGGTGACGCGCAGGTCAGTCACGTCGAGAAGCGGCCTGATCGTCATTGCTTCACCTCGTTCTCGGCAGCAGCCTTCGTCAAATCGCCTGCCGTGGCCGTGCCGGCCTCGGCAAGGTCGATCCGGCCTGCCGCCTCGGGCAGAACCTCGGACAGGATCACGGTTTCGCGCCGCGCGCGCACATCCTCGATCCCGGCGAAACAGGCCCGCGCCCGACCGGTGGCGAAATCATCCAGCGGCGGATCCTGATCCAGACAGCGCGCCAGACGATAGGGGCAACGCGGCTCATACGCGCAACCGGCGGGCGGGTTGTTCATATTGGGCGGCGATCCGGGGATGGCCGACAATTCGTCGCTGTCATGGTCGATGCGCGGGATCGCATCCAGCAGACCCTGGGTATAGGGATGGCTGGGATCGGCAAAGATCGGACCCACCGGCGCCAGCTCGCGAATGCGCCCGCCATACATCACCGCCACCCGTTCGCAGGACCCGGCGACGACGCCAAGATCATGGGTGATCAGGATCATCGCCATGTTCAACTCGCTTTGCAATTCGTCCAGCAATTGCATGATCTGCGCCTGAACGGTCACATCCAGCGCGGTCGTCGGCTCGTCCGCGATCAGCAGTTGCGGGCGGCACAGCAGCGCCATGGCGATCATCACCCGCTGCCGCATCCCGCCCGAAAACTCGTGCGGATACAGTCGGACCCGGCCCTTTGCATCGGGGATTTTCACCGCATCCAGCATGCGCACGGATTCGGCGACGGCCTCGCGTTTGGACATGCCCTTGTGCAGGGTCAGCACCTCGGCCATCTGATCGGCCACCCGCATATAGGGGTTCAGGCTGGTCATCGGATCCTGAAAGATCATCGCGATCTTCTCGGCCCGAATCTTGTTCAGCACCTTTGGCGGGGCATTCAGAATTTCCTGCCCGTCAAAGCGGACACTGCCCGAGGCCCGCCCGTTGCGCGCCAGCAGCCCCATCACCGCGAATGACAGCTGCGACTTGCCGCTGCCCGATTCACCCACGATCCCCAATGTCTCGCCCGGCGCGACGGTCAGGTTGACGCCGTTCACGGCCCTGACCTCGCCATCATTGGTCTGAAAGCGCACGCTGAGGTCATTCAGTTCCAGCAAGCCCATGTCAGCGGTCCTTCGGGTCAAGGGCGTCGCGCAGGCCATCGCCCACGAAGAAGAAGCCGAACAGCGTGATGCAGAAGAAGAACAGCGGGAAAGCCAGCTGCCACAAGGTGCCGTAATTCATCGTCGATGCGCCCTCGGAAATCAGCGCGCCCCAGCTGGTCAGCGGTTCCTGCACGCCAAGGCCGAGAAAGCTGATGAAGCTTTCGGTCAGGATCATCAGCGGCACCAGCAGCGTGGCATAGACCGCCACCACACCCAGCAGGTTCGGCACGATATGGCGCAGCACGATGCGCCATCCGGGCACGCCGGTGGCGCGGGCGGCCTCGATGAATTCGCGGTTCTTCAGGGTCAGGGTCTGGCCGCGGACGATGCGGCTCATATCCAGCCAGGAAATCAGCCCGATGCCCAGAAACAGCATGCCGATGCTGCGCCCGAAGATCACCAGCAGCAGGATCAGCACGAACATATAGGGGATCGACATCAGGATATCGACGCTGCGCATCATGATCTGGTCGCAGCGCCCGCCGACATAGCCGGCCGTGGCGCCGTAAAGCGTGCCCACGATCACCGCGATGGCGGCGCCCACGATACCGACCATCAGGCTGATCCGCGTGCCCTGAACGGTGCGCGCATACAGGTCGCGGCCCAGGTCGTCGGTGCCGAAATAATGCCCCGAGGCGATGGATGGCGCACCCAGTTCGCGGACCTGGCCCATGACGTTATAGTCCAGTTCCTCGTTCGACCAGGCGGCCAGATAATCGCCAAACAGCGCGAAAAGCCCCACCAGAATCAGGATGATCAGCCCCGCCATCGCGGCCTTGTTGCGCACGAACCGCTTGCGGGCATCGGCCCAGGGGCTGCGGCCCTTGACCTCGTGTTCGGCCATGCGATTGGCCAGCGAGGTCATCTTGTCTTGCTCGATCACCATGGCTCAATACCGGATCTTGGGGTCGATCCAGGCATAGAGGATATCGACCACGAGGTTGAAAAGAATGGTCAGCGCGCCGATCAGGATGGTGACGCCCATCATCACCGCATAGTCACGGTTCAGCGCGCTGTCGACAAAGGCACGCCCGATGCCGCCGGTCGAGAAATAGATGTCGATCACCACCGATCCGGTGATCATCGACACGAAAACCGGCCCCAGATAGCTGATGACGGGCAGCAGCGCGGGTTTCAGCGCGTGGCGGATGATGACCCGGCTTTCCGGCATGCCCTTGGCGCGGGCGGTGCGGATATGGTTGCTGCCCAGCACCTCCAGCATCGAGGACCGGGTGATCCGCGCGACCGAGGCCATATAGCTGGTGCCAAGCGCGATCACGGGCATGACCCAGTAACTCGGGTCGGTGAAACTCCAACCGCCGCCGGGCAGCCAGCCCATCCACAGGGTCAGGACCAGCACCAGGATCGGGGCCATGACGAAATTCGGCAGGACCTGCGCGCCGATGGAAATACCCACGGCCAGATAGTCCAGCCAGCTGTTCTGCCGGATCGCGGCAACCGATCCCAGGGCGATGCCGACGAGGGCAGCCAGCACGAAGGACAGCAGCCCATAGGTCAGCGTCACGGGAAAGCCATCGGCGATCAACTGGTTCACACTGCGGTCGGGATAGACGAAGCTGGGGCCGAAATCGAAATGCAGCACCACGTCCTTCAGATAGTTCCACAGCTGCACCAGCAGCGGATCATCCAGCCCGTATTTGGCCTCTAGATTGGCCAGAACCTGCGGCGGCAGGGCGCGCTCGCCCGTAAAGGGACCGCCAGGTGCGGCATGCATCAGCAGAAACGAGAAAATGATCAACAACAGCAGTGTCGGAATCGCCACCGCAAGACGTCGCAGGATGTATCCGAACATCTGGCTGCGCCTCCCTATCTGATTTAGGTCAGGGCTTATGACCGGATAGCGGCGGCGGGTCAAACCGCTTCCGCTATCCGGTGTTGTTCAGGACCGGTCGTTATTCGGCGACGCGATACATGTCCTTGGCATACCAGTTTTCCATCACGTTCTCATAGGGAACGCCGCGCAGGTCGGCATTGACGATCTGGGCATTGGCATAGTGATAGACCGGCACGAAGGGCACCTCGTCCGCCAGGATCTGTTCGGCCTGCTTATACAGATCAGCCGCATTGTCCGAGGTCTTGGAATCGGCCAGCAGCTTGTCAAATTCGGCATTCGACCACTTGCCGCTGTTATATCCATCGGTGCGGAACCAGTCGAGGAAGGTCGAGGCCTCGTTATAGTCGCCGCACCAGGCATAGCGGGCGACCTCGAAATCCTGGTTTTGCAGCCGGTCGGTATGGACCTTCCATTCGACATTGTTCAGCGTGGCATTCACACCGATCCCGCGCCAGAACTGCTGGGCGGCCACGGCGATCTTCTTGTGATCCTCGCTGGTGTTGTATTGCACGGTGATGGCCAACGGATTGTCGGGGCCATAGCCGGCCTCGGCCAGCAGCGCCTTGGCCTGCTCGATCCGTTCAGGCTGGGTCATGCTGGCCATGGCGATCTCGGGGGCCTCGAAGCCTTCGATGGCCCAATGGGTCCAGTAATAGGCCGGCTTCTGCCCGCCTTGCAGGATGCGGTCGACAACCACGTCGCGATCCATGGCCAGCGACAGCGCCTGCCGCACGCGCAGATCCTTCAGCGCCTCGGGCCCTTTGTCCGACAGGTTGAAGATATAGGCATAGGAACAGGCCTGGGGCGAGGTGCTGGCCTGATCGGGATATTGCTCGGCAAGGCGCGGATACTGGCCGGCCGGCAGGCGGTTGAACCAGTCCAACTCGCCCGCCTCGTATCGCGTCAGGGCGACGTTCTGGTCGTTGACGGTGATGAAATCGACCTGGGTGATGATGGTATTGGCGGCGTCCCAGTAATTGTCGTTCTTTGCGACGACCGCGTTTACGCCAAGGTTGTGGCTTTGCAGCGTATAGGCGCCATTGCCAACCAGATTGCCGGGCTGGGTCCAGTTGTCGCCCAACTCCTCGATCACCTTCTGGTTCACCGGGAAGGTGGTGGTATGGCTGAGCGTCTTGATGAAATAGGGGGTGGGCGTGGACAGCGTGACCTGGAACGTCTTGTCGTCGACAGCTTTGACACCCAGCTGGTCGGGCGTCATCTCGCCCTTCACCACGGCGGTGGCGTTGACGATGTTCATCAGTTCCATGAACCAGGCATATTCCGATGCGGTCTCGGGATTCACTGCGCGTTGCCAGCTATAGACGAAATCACCCGCCGTCACCGGATCGCCATTCGACCATTTGGCGTCGCGCAGCTTGAACGTATAGGTCAGCCCGTCCTCGCTGACCTCATAGCTTTCGGCGGCACCGGGCACCATCGCGCCCTTGGCATCCTCGTTCATCAGCCCTTCGAACAGCTGTGCCAGAACGTAAGAGCCGGTCTTGTCGGTATTCTTTTGCGGATCCAGCGACTTGATCGCATCGAGAATCCAGAAGCTCAGCTCTTGGTTGTCGGCCAGCGTGTCGCCCACGGCGACTTGTGCAGCATTTGCTGGCAAAGCCAGAGCCAGCGCTAGCGCAGTGGTTGCAAAGAATTTCGTCATGTGACGGTCCTCCATGTTGGAATGCGGCGCGGGTAGCGCCGGAATGCATGAAAAACTAGACGAAACGACGGTGGCGTAAAGCGGATTTACGGCTTTTCATCGCGCAGGGGTTGTGAAACAGAATGCCGCCATGACAACGCCCCCGCGCATCACCCTGGTCACCGGAGCCGCCCGTTCGGGCAAATCGGCACTGGCCGAGCGGTTGCTGCTGCGCCATGGCCGGCCAGCGATCTATATCGCCACGGCCGAGGCGCGCGATGGCGAAATGTCGGGCCGAATCGCGCTGCATCAGGCCCGTCGGGGGAATGGCTGGCTGACCGTCGAAGCGCCGCGCGACCTGGCTGGCGCATTGACGGCGACCGACGGGCAGGGGGCGCGGCTGGTCGATTGCCTGACGCTGTGGCTGGCCAATTGCGACGGTAAGGCCGATGTCGACGGGCTGGTTCTGACGCTGCGTCAGCAGCGCGATCCGGTTGTGCTGGTCACCAATGAACTGGGCGCGGGAATCGTGCCCGCCAATGCCTTGGCGCGCGCCTTTCGCGATGATCACGGCTGGATGAATCAGGCCGTGGCCGAGGCTGCCGATCAGGTCTGGATGGCCGTCTGCGGCCAGCCTTTCCGCCTGAAACCGGGACGGGACGCAGATGAAATCCTTTGACGAAACGGCGGCACAGGCCGCCCGCGCAAGGCAAGACAGCCTGACCAAGCCGCCCGGATCGCTTGGGCGGCTGGAACAGCTGGCCGTGTTCATGGCGGGATGGCAGGGGCGCGAAAAGCCGCAGTTGGACCAGGTGCAGGCGGTGGTCTTTGCCGGAAATCACGGCATCGTCGCGCAAGGGGTGAACCCGTTTCCGCCCGAGGTGACCGCGCTGATGGTCCAGAATTTCCGCAATGGCGGGGCGGCGATCAACCAGCTTTGCGCCGTGGCCGGGGCCCGGCTGTCGGTGGTGCCGCTGCATCTGGACCGCCCGACCGCCGATTTCACCGCCGGCCCCGCGATGACGCAGACCGAGCTGACCGAGGCGTTGCAGGCCGGGGCGGATGCCGTCGATCCACTGGCCGACCTGCTTCTGCTGGGCGAAATGGGGATCGGCAATTCGACCGTTGCCGCCGCTCTGGCCGCCGCCACCTTTGGCGGCAGCGCCGAGGATTGGGTCGGTCCCGGCACCGGGGCCGAGGGCGATGTGTTGTCGCGCAAGATCCGCGCGGTCTCGGACGGGCTGGCCCGGCATATGACCCGCGATACCGCCGGCACGCTGGCGGCCTTTGGTGGGCGCGAGCAGGCGGCGATCTGCGGCGCGGTCCGGCGGGCCCGCGAATTGGGGATCCCGGTCATTCTGGACGGCTTCATCTGCACCGCCGCTGCCGCCGTGCTGACGCGCGATGATCCCGATGCGCTGGCCCACTGCCTGATCGGCCATGAAAGCGCCGAACCGGGCCACCGCCGGCTGGTTGCTGCGCTTGGGATGCGGCCGGTCCTGTCTCTGGACATGCGCCTTGGCGAGGGTTCTGGCGCGGCTGTCGCGCTGATGGTGCTGCGCGGGGCGATTGCTTGCCATAACGGCATGGCCACCTTTGCCGAGGCCGGCATCGGCTGAGACCGGGGCAGGGGGAGCGACGTGGGAGAAACCGGAATGCGGCCAGCCGATCTCTGGAACCAGCTGGTGCTTGCGTTGGTCTTTTTGACGCGCCTGCCGCTTGGATTCGCGCTGCCGGATCGTGAGGTGCCGCTGATGCGGTCGCTTTGGGCCTTTCCGCTGGCCGGGGTGGTGGTGGGGCTGATCGCCGGCCTGCCACTGTGGTTTTCCGGGCCCTCGCTGCTAATGGCCGCGCTGTCCGTGGTGCTGGCGATCTGGTTGACCGGCGGCCTGCACGAGGACGGTCTGGCCGATTTCACCGACGGGATGGGGGGGCAGACGCGGCAGGAACGCTTGCGGATCATGCGCGACCCGGCCATTGGCAGCTATGGCACGCTGGCACTGCTTGGTTGCCTGATCCTGCGGGTGGTCGCCATTGCCGGGCTGGGGCCGATGGGGCCGATGGCCCTGGTGGCGGCGGCGGCGCTTGGGCGGGCCTTGATGGTGCTGACCCTGGCCGTTCTGCCGGCGGCACGTCAGGACGGTCTGGGTCGTGCTGCCGGGCAAGCCGGGCGTGGGCAACTGCTTGCGGCGGGTGCGATCGCGCTGATCGTGCTGGCACCGATGGGGCAGGCGGGGCTGGCCGGGCTGATCGCGGCGCTGGTCATGGCCGGGCTGGCGATCCGGCTGGCGCGGCAACGGCTTGGCGGACAGACGGGCGATGTTCTGGGAACCGTTGCGATTCTGGCTGAAACAGCGGCGTTGTCGGCCATGGCGATTGCGCTGTATCCTGCAACCAATAGCAGTTGACCGGATAACAGCCATCGCGCATATCCATCAGTCAAGAAGGCGGCCGGACCAACTGGCCAGCAGAGGCGCCGAGGCGGATACCGCCCGGCATATCAGGGGGAGAATCCGATATGGGCGGCCTTTTGGCCCTGTCACGCGGCATTGACCGCATGAATACGCTGATCGGCCGGAGCGTTTCCTGGCTGATCCTGGTGGCTGTGTTTGTCAGCGCCGTGAACGCGGTGATCCGCAAGGTGTTCAGCATCTCGTCCAACGCCTGGCTGGAATTGCAATGGTATCTGTATGGCGCTGCGTTCCTGCTGGCGGCGGCTTATACTCTGCTGGAAAATGAACATATCCGCATCGACATTCTTTATGGTTACTGGAAACGGCGCACGCAGCATTGGATCGACCTGATCGGGCATGTGTTCTTCCTGATGCCCTTCTGTCTGGTCTCGATCTGGCTGATCTGGCCCTGGCTGATGCGGTCCTATCGTGGCGGCGAGATGTCGATGAACGCCGGCGGCCTGATCCTGTGGCCGGCCAAGGCATTGCTGCTTGCGGGCTTCGTGCTGCTGTTCATTCAAGGCATATCCGAGATCATCAAGAAGATCGCCGTCATGCGCGGTATCATCCCTGATCCCCATCCCGATACCGGCCATCACGTGCCGCCCGCGATCGACGAGGAAATGCGGCTGGCCACCGGCTTTGCCGAAGATGATGCCCGTGGGGAGACGCGCAAATGATCATGGAACTTATCGCGCAGAACATGGCGCCGATCATGTTCGTGTCGCTGATCATCTTTCTGCTGTTCGGCTATCCCGTTGCCTTTGCCCTGGCCGCGAACGGCCTTCTGTTCTTTGTCATCGGCGTCGAGCTGGCGCCCCTCTCGGACGAGATCAACCTCAGCTGGCCCCTGCTGCGCGCCTTGCCCGAACGCTTTTTCGGAGGCGTGGTCGCGAATGAGACCTTACTTGCGGTCCCGTTCTTCACCTTCATGGGCATCGTGCTGGAAAAATCCGGCATGGCCGAGGACCTTCTGGACACGATCGGCCAACTGTTCGGCCCGATCCGGGGCGGCCTGGCCTATGCGGTGATCATTGTGGGCGCGCTGCTGGCGGCCACCACGGGCGTCGTTGCCGCCTCGGTTATTGCCATGGGTCTGATCTCGCTGCCGATCATGCTGCGTTACGGCTATGACAGGCGCATCGCATCCGGCGTGATCGCGGCATCAGGGACGCTGGCGCAGATCATCCCGCCCAGCCTCGTGCTGATCGTTCTGGCCGACCAGCTGGGCCGGTCCGTGGGCGATATGTACAAGGGCGCGCTGATCCCCGGCCTGGTGCTGACCGGCATCTATATGGGCTATATCTTCGTGATGTCCTTCATCCGCCCGCAGGCGCTGCCTGCGCTGCCGCCCGAGGCACGCACGCTTGGCTCGGGCGTCACCTCGCTGCTGATCGCCCTGGCGGCTGCCTGTGGCATCGGCTATCTGTCCTGGATGTGGCTGCACCCGACCCAAGGGTCCAATGCCGATATTCTTGCCGGGGCTATCGCGGTCATCGCGATCTATCTGGTCGCGGTGCTGGACAAGGGGCTGAAGCTGGGGCTGATGTCGCGTCTGGCGCAGCAGGTCATCATCGTTCTGATCCCGCCGCTGGCACTGATCTTCCTGGTGCTGGGCACGATCTTCCTGGGCATTGCCACCCCGACCGAAGGCGGTGCAATGGGCGCTGTCGGCGCATTGATCCTGGCTGCGGCCAAGCGGCGGCTGACCTTCGACGTGGTCAATCAGGCGCTTGCCGCGACGACCCGCCTGTCGGCTTTCGTGATGTTCATCCTGATCGGTGCGCGGGTGTTCTCGCTGACCTTCTATGGCGTCAACGGCCACCTGTGGGTCGAGCATCTGCTGACCTCGCTGCCTGGCGGAGAGCTGGGCTTCCTGATCGCGGTCTCGGTGCTGGTTTTTGTGCTGGCCTTCTTCCTCGATTTCTTCGAACTGGCCTTCATCATCGTGCCACTGCTGGCGCCGGCGGCGGAAAGCCTGGGCATCGACCTGATCTGGTTTGGCGTCATCCTTGGGGTGAACATGCAGACCAGCTTCATGCATCCGCCCTTTGGCTTTGCGCTGTTCTATCTGCGATCGGTCGCGCCCAAGCATGAATATGTCGACCGCCTGACAGGCAAGAAAATGGCGCCGGTCAAGACCAGCCAGATCTATTGGGGTGCGGTGCCCTTCGTGTTCATCCAGATCGTGATGATCGCGGTCGTGATCGCCTTCCCGCAGATGGTCATGCACTATAAGGGGCCGCCAATCGACACCACCAATACCCGGATCGAGATCCCCAACGGCTTTGGCAATCAGGGCGGTTCGGGTGGCGGCTTGGGCGGGGGCCTGGGTGGCCTTGGCGGTTCGCCTTTCGGGGCGCCGGCGGGCGGCGGCGATGCCGCGGCACCCGGCGGACTGGGCGGCGGCCTTGGTGGCGGTCTGGGGGGCACGCCGAATTTCGGTGGCGCGCCCGCAAACCAGCCTCCGGCGACCGAGGCCCCTGCGCCTGATGCACCCGCAACTGACGCACCTGCAACTGATGCACCGCCGGCCGGGGATGTTACCCCTGCGGCGGACCCCGTCGACCAGGATGGCGCACAGGCCGCGCCATCTTCTGGCGGGGGGCTTGGTGGGGCCCTGGGCGGCCCGCCGCCGGGCCTGGGTGGAAACTGATCTGTTGACGAAGGGCCGGAATTTCTGACGCATTCCGGCATTTGGGACACGGAAAAGCTTCGACGATTTTTCATCGGGGGCTCCCAGTCGGGGGCCCCTCAGTTCATCCTCCGCCAGGCCGCAGGCGTGACGCCTTCCCAGCCACGAAACGCGCGGTAGAACGAGCCCTTGTCCTGAAATCCCAGCAGGAAGGCGATTTCGTCGATGTGATTGCGTTCGTCCGCAAGCAGATGTCTCCCCAGTTCCCGCCGTGCTTCATCCACCAGACCGCGATAGCTGGCGCCATGCTCGGCGAGCCGGCGTTGCAGCGAGCGGTCGCTCATCCCAAGCTCGCGCGCCACCTCCCCGATCTCCGGCTTGCCGCTGGCGATGCGGCGCTTGATCAGGATCTTGACCTGTTCGGGAAGCGAGGATTGCGCCTCGATTTCGCCAGGCGAGGCCGTCAGCGATGGGTCCAGAATGGCCAGCAGGTCGGGATTATGTCCCGCAAAGGGCAAGTCAAGATCAACGGCCCGCAGCACCAGTGCATTCTGGGCCGAGCCCGTGCGGATCGGGCCATCGAAATAGCTGGAATGCGCCTTGGATACCGGGCCGGGGCGCGTCATCTCGACCCGCAAGGGCTTGATATGCCGACCGGTGCCGCGCCGACCCAGTTCAAGAAGTGCTGCGAAGGTGACATCGGCGGCGGCATCCGGTTCTGCTTCGGTGGTAAAAAGCCAGCGCAGCTCGATGCGGCAATGGGCGTCGGTCGCTGGTATCTCGGCTCATGGCGGCTTCCTTACACCTGGCTCTTTATCAGCCGGTCAAAGACGCGATCGCCCAGCCATTTACGCACCCAGATCATCGGCTTGGCATATTTCCCCGCGACATAGCGGGTTTTCGGCCGGGCTGATTTCACCGCATCACCCACCAGATCGGCAATCACCTGCGGATCGGTGCCCTTGCCGTGGCCATAGCTGCGATCCATCGAACCGGCCACGCTTTCCACCATCTTTGCATAGGCGCACTTGGCCGAACGCTTCCGCAGCCCATGCGAAGCCGCCGCGCCGAATCCGGTCTCGATCATCCCCGGCTCGATCACCACCACGCGGATGCCGAAGGGTTCCAGCTCAAGCCGCAGGCTGTCTGACCAGCCCTCCAGCGCATGTTTGGTGGCATGATACCAAGCGCCCAGCACTGTATAGACCTTGCCACCCATCGAGGTGATGTTGATGGTCGTGCCCTTGCCCTTCGCGCGCATGGCCGGCAGCAGAATCTGGGTCAGGCGGGCGGCGCAAAATACATTGACCTCGAACTGATAGCGGGCCTCGTCCAGCGCAATCTCCTCGACCGGACCGTAAAGCCCGTATCCGGCATTGTTCACCAGCACATCGACACCGCCGGACCGTTCGGTGATGGTAGCTACCGCCGCCACGATATCGGCATCCTTCGAGATGTCCATGGCCAGCGGGGCTGCGCCCAATTGCGCCAGATCGGTCATCTTGTCGAGGCCGCGCGCCTCCACATAGGCCTGATAGCCGTAGGAAATCAGCCGTTTGGCGATGCTTTTGCCCATGCCGGACGAGGCTCCGGTCACAAGGGCGGTCGGTCGGATCTTGCTGTTCATGTCGCACCTTCGCATTTGCAATGGTGACCAATTAGTTCCTGTCTGCTGCCAGATCATTGGCGGGTTGCGCCAACCGGGTGGGGAAATACGCCAAAGCATGAAGGGCAGATTTGGGCTTTCGCGCCGCTAACGAAAGCTCGGTTGGGCCGGAAATCTTGCCGAAAGCCAAATCCCTCTGACTCGCCTGTACACGGTGTCGGTCCTGCAAAGACCGCTACCGGGCCAATGGATGCCTTGGCCATTTCTGACGAAAACGAAATCCCGAGATGGTTTTTCTGCAATGCGTTGCCGAGAATGCGTTGCCGAGAGACAATTCTCCCGCGCGGCTCCTGAAGGCTCGCTGAAAAAGGTTAAGAAAAAACAAACGCCTGCCGAGAAAAATCTCGGCAGGCGCGACGAGCATGTCCCAAATTCCGGAATGCGTCACGGGTTTTCCCGACCCTTTTGATTTGACGCGGGATCGGGCCGCAAGCCTGCCGGCTCGCCACCCGTCGATACAATGCAAAGGGCCGCCGCGATACAATCGCAGCGGCCCTTCGGTTCTGCGAGACCCTGGCTTAGTTGCTGGCCGGGGCGGGCGCTTCGGCTGCGGCCGGGGCCAACTTGCCGTTGCGCTGCTGGATCATCATGAAGGTATCGAAGGTATATTCCGCCGTCTGGGCATAGAGATACCAGTCGTCACGATAAGGCAGCATCGCCTCGTACTGCTTCTTGAACGGTTCGTTCGTTGCCGACAGCTCGGCATAAACCTCATTCGCGGCATCGAAGGCGGCCGTCAGAATTTCCTCGCTGAACGGGCGCAGCTGGGCACCCGATTGATACAGCTCCTTCAGCGCGGTCGGGTTCTTCATGTCGTATTTCGCCAACATGTTCTGGTCGACCGCCTGGCTGCAGGTCCGCAGCAGCGACTGATAGGCCGCCGGCAGTTCGTTAAACTTGTCCTTGGCAAAGAAGAAGCTGACCGTCGGACCGCCTTCCCAGAAACCGGGATAGTAGTAAAATGGCGCAACCTTCTGGAAGCCCAGCTTGGCATCGTCATAGGGGCCAACCCATTCGGCCGCGTCGATCGTGCCCTTTTCCAGCGACGGATAGATGTCGCCGCCGGCAATCTGCTGCGGCACGACGCCCAGCTTTTCCAGCACCCGGCCAGCCAGGCCCGAAATCCGCATCTTCAGGCCCTTCATATCGGCCAGAGTGTTGATTTCCTTACGATACCAGCCGCCCATCTGCACGCCGGTATTACCACCGGGGAACGAGATCAGGTTGTGACCGTCGAGGAATTCGTTATAGAGTTCGATCCCGCCGCCCTGATACTGATAGGCGGTCTTGGCCCGCGCGCTCAGCATGAAGGGCAGGTCGGCGCCCGGTGCAAAGGCAGGATCCTTGCCCCAGTTGTAATAGCCAACCGAATGTGCCGATTCGACCGTGCCGTCGCCGGCTGCGTCAATTGCGCCAAGGCCGGGAACGATTTCACCGGCGGCAAAGACCTGGATGTTGAACTTGCCGTCGGTCGCCTCTTTCAGCCGCGTCGACAGCTCTTCGGCGCCGCCATAGATCGTATCCAGCGATTTCGGGAAGGACGAGGCAAGGCGCCAGTTGATCGTGGGCGATTCTTGCGCGATGGCGGGCGCGGCAAGGCCTGCGGTCGCCGCTGCTGCGGCACCACCGACCGATGCGCGCGTCAAAAAGGCGCGGCGGTCCAGTTTATTGGATTTCTTCATAAATCTTCCTCCTGTCGAGATGGGAGGGCGCGATCCGCCCGTCTTGGCCCACCTTTTAACAGGCGTGAGTTTAGCCCCCGGCACCGATCTGTCGAGGGGGCAGACGTCGCAAGTTTGAAAAAAGTCCGAGACCGCGCACCGTCATGCGGCACGGTCCCGGACAGTCGCTCTGCCAGGGGAAAATCGGCAGAATCCGCTGTGGCGGCAATCGCGCCGCAACCATGAAAATTGCTTGGCACAATTGACGCAATGTCTCTATCTGAAGAATACAATAGCTTCCGCGGCCGGCGAAGAGGATGAATTGTGACCGATACAAAATGGCGACCGGATTTGTCCATGCGCGAGGGGCCCAAGTTCAGGGCGCTTGCAACGGCGATCCGCGAGGCCGTGCATTCGGGTGACTTGCCGCCCGGTACTCGGCTGCCCGCCATGCGTGATCTGGCATGGAGTCTGGGCATGACGCCGGGCACCGTCGCGCGCGCCTATCAGATTGCGGCGGCCGAGGGTGCGATCGACAGCCATGTCGGCCGCGGCAGTTTCGTGACCCAGCCAGATGCCGCACCGGGCCTGATTCAACCCCTGATAGACAGCGCAGGTTCGGGCCATGAAGGCCCCGCCGATCTGCGCAGCCCGCAACTGCCCGATCTTGGTCAAACGGCCGCCATCGCCACCGCAATGCACGAGGCGGCTGAACAGACAGGGGCGGATCTGCTGAACTATCCGCCGCTTGCGGGCGATCTGGCATGCCGTCAGGCCCTGCTGGATTGGCTGGGTCAGGAAGCAACCGGCAATGCCGGGCCTGATGACATGGTCCTGACCCATGGCGGCCAAAGCGCGATCCTGCTGATCCTGTCCATCTGCTTGGTCGGAGAACGTCCTCGCGTCATGGCCGAAGGTCTATCCTATCCGGGTTTGCGACATGCCGCCCGGCTGCTGCGGGCCGATATCGCGCCGGTCGCGCAGGACACTCAGGGCATGTTGCCCGAACATATGGACCGTGTCGCGCGCCATTCCGGGGCGCGGCTGGTTTTCCTGACCCCTTCCGCGCAAAATCCGACGGCGGGGATGATGACAACCGAACGCCGAGAGGCGCTGATCCGGGTTGCCCGCCATCATGATTTGCAAATCATCGAGGATGAAAGCTATTCCAACCGCCCCGGCAGCCTGCGCGCCCCCGATGCGGAACCCGCCCTGCGGATGCTGGCACCCGAGCGCGTCTGGCAGATCGCGGGCCTGTCCAAGATCCTGTCGGCCGGGCTGCGTTTCGGCGCGTTGATCTGCCCCAGCCACCGCGCCGCAATCGCCCGCCTGGCCGCGCAGCACAGCTATTTCGGTCTGTCCCGGCCGCTGACGCTGACGGTGACCCGGTTGCTTAACGATCCGCAATCACAGCGCCTGGCCGGCGCCGTCATGACCGAATTCGTCTCGCGGGCGGCGATTGCGCGCAGGATCCTGCCCGCGGACCGGTTGACCACGCAGCCGGCCTTGCCCTTTGTCTGGTTGACCCTGCCGGCCGGCTGGCGCGCCTCGCGTTTCGCGCAGGCCGCAGCCGCGCAGGGCGTGCTGGTACGCCCCGCGGATGAATTTGCTGCCGTATCAGGGACGGCGCAACCTGCTGCGAATGCGGTCAGGATCGCGCTGGCGGGCAATCTGTCACATCAGGCGCTGGCCGATGCCCTATGGACCCTGCGACGGCTTTACGACACGCCGCAGGGCGAGGATATGGTGGTCTAGGGATCAGCCGCGCAGGATCGAGCGGCCGGCGTAAACCGCTGTTTCACCCAGCATTTCCTCGATGCGGATCAACTGGTTGTATTTCGCCAGCCGATCCGACCGGGCCAGGCTGCCGGTCTTGATCTGCCCGCAATTGGTCGCCACGGCCAGATCGGCGATGGTGGCATCCTCGGTCTCGCCCGAACGGTGCGACATCACGCTGGTATAGCCGGCCCGGTCCGCCATCCGCACCGCGTCCAGCGTTTCCGACAGCGTGCCGATCTGGTTCACCTTGACCAGCAGGCTGTTGCCACAACCGCGCGCAATGCCATCGGCCAACCGCGCCGGGTTGGTCACGAACAGGTCGTCGCCGACCAGCTGCACGCTGCCACCAAGGCGGTCCGTCAGCAGCTTCCAGCCATCCCAGTCATCTTCGGCGCAGCCATCCTCGATCGACAGGATCGGATAATCGCCGCAAAGTGCGGCCAGATATTCCACATTCTCGCCCGAGGTCAGCGATTTGCCCTCGCCGGCAAGTTCATATTTGCCATTCTTGAAATATTCGGTCGAGGCACAGTCCAGCGCCAGCATGATGTCATCGCCGGGCCTGTAGCCGGCCTTTTCGACCGCCTTCAGGATGAAATCCAGCGCGTCGCGGGTGCTGGACAGATTCGGCGCAAAGCCGCCCTCGTCGCCTACGCCCGTCGCCAGCCCCGAGGCCGACAGCTCTTTTTTCAGCGTATGGAACACTTCCGAACCCATCCGCACGGCATCGCGGATATTTTCCGCGCTGACCGGCATGATCATGAATTCCTGGATGTCGATCGGGTTGTCGGCATGCTCGCCGCCATTGATGATGTTCATCATCGGCACCGGCAGCACATGCGCGCCCGTTCCGCCGACATAGCGATACAGCGGCTGCCCCGTCGCGGTTGCGGCCGCTTTGGCCACGGCCAATGACACGCCCAGAATGGCATTCGCGCCCAACCGTCCCTTGTTGGGGGTGCCGTCCAGCTCGATCATCAGGCGGTCGATGGCCAGCTGTTCGGTTGCATCCTCGCCGATCAGGTTCTCGGCCAGCTCGCCATTGACCGAAGCAACGGCTTCCAGCACGCCCTTGCCCATATAGCGCGCCTTGTCGCCATCGCGCTTTTCGACGGCCTCATGCGCCCCGGTCGAGGCACCCGAAGGCACGGCGGCGCGGCCCATGATGCCATCCTCCAGCGTCACATCGACCTCAACGGTCGGGTTGCCACGGCTGTCCAGAATCTCACGGGCGAATATGTCGATGATTGCGGTCACGGGCGCCTCCTCATGAAAATGTTAGCGCCTTAATAGCGACGCCGCGTCACAGGCGAAAGGCGCAATTTTCAGGCGATCTCGATATCGGCCCAGATCGGCAGATGATCGGATGCATCCCGCGCAGGCGCCTCGCGAAACACGCCCATGTCATGCAAGGCCAGACCGCGGCTCAGCGCCATCCGATCCAGGCGCAGTTGCGGGATCGGCGCCGGATAGGACGGACCCGGCGCCACGACACGATAACCGGTCAGCGGCTCCAGTCCCAGATCGTCGCGCCATTCATTGAAATCCCCCATCATCGCCACCGGCCCGCTGCCAATCCGCGCCGCTTGCGCCGCGATCCGTGCCAGTTGCAACCGCCGCGAGGACCGCGCCAGCCCCAGATGCACGCCGATCACCGTCAGCCCCGGCAGGCGCAAGGCCAGCGCCCCGCGCGGCTCCAGCCCCGGCAGCGGCAGGCGGCGCAGTTGCGCGACCGCGGCCAGATCCGGCCGCATCAGAATTGTCTGCCCGTGCCAGCCAAGCGAACTTTCACTGGTTCGCCCGGTGATATCGACGGGCAACAGCCCCGTCATATCCTCGATCAGCGCCCGTGGCAGCGCCTCGGGTCGCGCCCCGAAACGGAAATCGACCTCTTGCAGCGCGATGATGTCGGGCTGCAAGGCGGCAATGACGGCCAGATTCCGCTCGGGCGCATGCGGTCCCACAATTCCACGACATTTATGCAGATTATAGCTGGCCAGCCTCAGTCTCACGCTGCCTCTTTCTTCTTCACCGAAATATCCTCGGGGGGTCCGGGGGGCGAAGCGCCCCCGGCGCAACGGTCAGGTTCCACAGAATGTGCGGCGAACGATCTCGTCAGGCAAGGGACCGAGCGCCAGATCACGCCATTCCCCGCGATCCTCACGCGGATGCGTCACCGCATCCAGCAATTGCCCGAACGGCGCCAGATCGCCCGAAACGCCAGCCGCGATGGCCTGTTCGATCCGATGATTGCGTGGAATGCGGCGCGGGTTGGCATGGGCCATCATCTCTGAATCCGGCTCGCGCGCCTGCCAGTCGCGGGTCCAGGCATCGAAACCGGCCGGATCGGCAAACTCGGTCCGCGCGCTGCCATCGGACAGACCGGCAAAGACACGGGTAAAATCCGCCCCTTGCTGCGCCATCAGCGTCAGCAGCCGCTCGATCAACTGGCGGTCCTCGGGATGTGCGTCGATCCCCAGCTTTTCGCCGAAGCGGCGCAGCCAGGCCGCCTGATAAAGCGCGGGGAAGGCATGGACGGATCTGGTGGCGGCCTCGATTGCGGCCTCGCGCTCGCCCATCAGGGGGATCAGGCAGGTGGCCAGCTGCGCCAGGTTCCAGACCGCGATCTGCGGCTGTTCGGACCAGCGATAGCGACCCATCTGGTCGATCGAGGAAAACACCGCATCCGGGTGATAGGCATCCATGAAGGCGCAGGGGCCATAGTCGATCGTCTCGCCCGAGACAGCCATGTTGTCCGTATTCATCACCCCGTGGATAAAGCCAAGCGCCATCCAGGCTGCGATGGTTTCGGCCTGCCGGGCAATCACCCCATCCAGCAATGACAGTGGCCCGTTGGCATGTGGATAGTGCCGTGCGATCACGTGATCGGCCAGCGCCCGCAAGGCCTCGATATTCCCGCGCACGGCAAAATATTCGAAGGTGCCCACGCGGATGTGGCTGCTGGCCACGCGGGTCAGCACCGCGCCTGGCAGGCCGGTTTCGCGTTGCACCACCTCGCCTGTGGCGACGGCGGCCAGTGACCGGGTCGTGGGCACGCCCATCGCCGCCATGAACTCGCTGACCAGATATTCGCGCAGCACCGGTCCCAACCACGCCCGGCCGTCACCGCGCCGCGAAAACGGGGTCGGCCCCGAGCCCTTGAGCTGGATGTCAAAGCGCAAGCCGTCGGGCGCAACCACCTCGCCCAGCAGCACCGCGCGGCCGTCGCCCAGCTGTGGCACAAAGCCGCCAAACTGATGCCCGGCATAGGCCATGGCAATCGGCTCGGCGCCTGCGGGCATGGCATTGCCGGCCAGCATGGCAAGCCCATCAGGGCTGCTCAGCCAATCCGTATCCAGCCCCAGACGGGCCGCCAGCGGTGCGTTCAGCGCCAGCAACCGGGCATCGCTGACCGGTGTGGGCGGCGTTCGGGTATAGAAATCGGCGGGCAGGCGGGCATAGCTGTTGTCGAAATGGATCATGGCGGCCTCCTGCCACTAATCTAGCCAGCATTAGCGGGATTTTAAGGGGTGCTGCGACATCCGCCCGAAACTCTCGCCGGTTCAGCCTGCGATCCGCCCCGGCGGGCAGGGACTCAGCCGCTGCGGCTGGTCAGCCGCAACGCCCAGCTCGGTGCAGTTTCGGGCGTCGGTCGTCAAAGCGGGCGTCATATCGCACAGACGCCAGCCGCCACCCGTCGCCCCGCTGGCGGCGATCAGCAACTGTGGCTGTGGCGGCAGATCCGGCCTCCAGACCCACCACCCATTCCGCAACACCGCGCCGGGGCCGGGATCCATGCCGGCGCCCGATCCCTTGACGGCGGCCTCGGTCAGAACCAGCGCGCCATCGCGGATCGCCCAAGCTTCCCGCCAGCCGGTCCGTTCGACCGAATGGGTCCATTCCAGAGTGAAACCCGGCCCTGACAGGGCCAGGGTCAGGGCGCCGGCAAGCAGGCAGCCGCTCATGCGGCGGGCGCCGCCCGGTCGCGGCGCATCCAGATCAACCCGGCGAAGAGCAGCGTCAGGGCAAAGCCGATCTCATCCGTGACGGGCAGGGCGGCGACCAGCGTAAAGGCCGCCACCGCGGCCAGCAGCCGCAGCCAGATCGGCAGCCGCTTGCCAAGCCAGCCAATCACCGCAATGCCCCACAACCCGATCGCCAGGACGCATTTCACCACTATATAGACCACCGCAGGCAGATAGCCGATGGACTGCGCCAGCGGCCCGCCATCCTGCAACATCAGCGCAGGCGTATAGACCGCCATATAGGGGATGACGAATCCGGCAGCGGCGACCTTGACCGCCTCAAAGCTGATCTTCAGCCCGCTTTCGCGTGCAATCGGGGCGGCGGCAAAGCAGGCCAGCGCCACGGGCGGCGTCAGATCGGCCAGAATACCGAAATAGAACACGAACATATGGCTGACGATCAGCGGCACGCCCAGATCCAGCAGGGCGGGCGCGGCGATGGTCGAGGTGATGATGTAATTCGGGATCGTCGGGATCCCCATGCCCAGCACGATACAGGTCAGCATGGTCAGGATCAGCGACAAGAGCAGGCTGTTTTCACCCACGCTGACGATATACATGCCGAAAGTATTGGCCGCGCCGGTCAGGGTCATGGTGCCGATGATGACGCCAACCAGCGCGCAGGCCACGCCGACGGGCAGGGCTGTCTTGGCGCCCTCGGCCAGACTGTCGATCACCTGCCGGATCGTCTCGCGCCCGCCCTTGCTGATGGCGTTCCAGATCAGCAGTGCGGCAATCCCGGCCCAAAGTGCATTGGCCCCAAACTCCATGAAACTGGCGGCCACCAGCGCCAGACCGACCCAGAAAATCACCCGCAGCACGCCGTCGGGCAGGCCAAGCGCGGCCGAGGCGCCAAGGATCAGGAACATGGTCAGCGCCAACCCGATGGTGCCCGCGAATAGTGGCGTATAGCCGGAAAACAGCAGATAGACCAAAACCGCCAGCGGCAGGATCAGATACCAGCCCTCGCGCAGCGCGGCCATCGGCGAGGGTAGCTGGTCCTTTGACATACCGCGCAGATTGCGGCGGCCGGCTTCCAGATGCACCATCCAGAAAACCGACACGAAATACAGGATCGCCGGGATGATCGCGGCGCGGACGACCTCGACATAGGCCACGCCCAATGTCTCGGCCATGATGAAGGCAACGGCCCCCATGACCGGCGGCATGATCTGCCCTCCCATCGAGGCCGTCGCCTCGACCCCGCCGGCGAAGGCCGGGCGATAGCCGAAGCTTTTCATCAGCGGAATGGTGAACTGGCCGGTGGTGACGACATTGGCCACCCCCGAACCCGAAATCGTGCCCATCATCCCCGAACTGACGACGCTGACCTTGGCCGCGCCACCCATGCGATGCCCGACCAGCCCAAGGCTGACATCGGTGAACAGCTTGATCATGCCGGCTTTTTCAAGGAAGGAACCGAACAGGATGAACAGGAAGATATAGGTCGCGCTGACATAAAGGGGCGTGCCATAGATGCCCTCGGTCCCATAGGCCATCTGTTCGATCACCTGCGAGAAGTCATAGCCCCGCGTGACCATCGGGCCAGGGAAATACTGCCCGAACAGCGCATAGATCAGGAACAGCCCGGCCACGGCGGGCAGGGCAGGGCCCATCACCACCCAGGCAGCCGCAAAGGTCGTGACCAGCGCGATGACACCGATCACCACATCCATCTGGTTCAACGCCCCCGAACGCAGCATCAGGGGCACATATTCGACCCATTGATATCCCGCGACCACCACGCCAAGCCCCGCCATGATCCAGGCGATCACGGACCAGACGCCGCCCTTTTTGCGCAGGGCGGCCAGCAGGGGAAAGCACAGCAGCATCAGGAACCCCAGATGCAGCGCGCGCTGAATCTGGCTGGACAGGCTGACGATATGGGCGGCGATGGCGATCTGATACAGCGAGAATGCAACCGCGATCCAATAAAGCAACCGGCCCTGAATGCCGTCGGGAAAGCTTTCGGCAAGCGGATCGTGCAGGCCAAGATCGGGGTCGCCGGCGGGGGCGGCGTGCTGGGGCGTGGTCATGTCTGGGTCCAGAAATGGAAAGGGGCCGGGGATGTCCCCGGCCCGGATCATGCTGCGATCACTCGGCCTTGACGCCGACCTCGTCGTAATAGCGCTGCGCCCCCGGATGGACGGGAACAGGCATGCCCATCAGTGCGTTCTGCACGTCCATATCGGCCGTTGCGGCATGAGAGGCCTTCAACGTGTCAAGGTTGTCATACATCAGCTTGGTCATCTGATAGGCCAGATCGTCACTGACATCGCTGCTGGTCACCAGGAAGTTGATCACCGCGACGGTCGGCACATCCTCGGCCTGGCCGTCATAGGTATTGGCGGGGATATTCTGCGCGATATAGGGCGCGCCCAGCTTGTCAGCCACATCCGCCGGCACCGAAACGACCGTGATCGGGATCGAGGTCGACAGGTCTTTCAGCGAGGCCACGCCCAGACCCGCCGATTGCAGCGTCGCATCCAGCTGGCGGTTCTTCATCAGCTCGACCGATTCCGCGAAGGGCAGATATTCGACCTTGCCCAGATCGTCATAGCTCATCCCGGCGGCTTCCAGAATGGCGCGGGCGTTCAGTTCGGTGCCCGATTTCGGTGCGCCGACGGACAGCGCCTTGCCCTTCAGATCCTCAAGCGTCTTGATGCCGCTGTCGGCACTGGCGACGATCTGGATATAATTCGGATACATCGCCGAAATCCCGCGCAGCTTGTCCAGCGGGGCAGGGAAGCCGGCATCGGCATCGCCTTCGGCGGCCAGTTTGACGGAATCACCCAAGGCGATGCCGATCTCGCCTTTGCCCTGTTGCAGCAGGTTCAGGTTCTCGACACTGGCCTTGGTCGACTGGACCTGCACCTTGGCGCCGTCGATACCCTGCGAATAGATCTGCGACAACGCGCCGCCGACCGGATAATAGACGCCCGACGTGCCGCCGGTCAGGATGTTGATGAAGTCCTGCGCCGAGGCTGCCAGCGGCGCAGATGCCAATGCCAGCCCGGCTGCGATGCCGGCGAACCTGGTCCGAATGGTCATGGATTGAATCCTCCCTGGTTGTTTTTTTGAGTTCTTGCGATCACACGTTATTGGCAACCGAGAGGATGGTCAAAAAGAAAACCACGGCCGAGGCCGCGGTTCGCTTTTAATACCTGATTTCAGCCCTGTAAGCGAGACTATTCAGGCATTGGCTTCGCGGATCTTTTCGGCGGCGTCTTTCGAGTAGGTGACACCCTTCTGATCGAACAGCTGATCCAGTTCGCCCGACAGCGTCATCTCGGTCACGATATCGCAACCGCCAACGAATTCGCCTTTGACGTAAAGCTGCGGAATCGTCGGCCAGTCCGAGAACTCTTTGATTCCCTGACGAATTCCTTCATCCGCCAGCACGTTGACATCGCGGAAATCGACGCCCATGTAATTCAGGACACCGGCCACGCGGCTGGAAAATCCGCATTGCGGCATTTCCTTGGTGCCCTTCATGAACAGAACCACATCGCTTTCGTCGATGGTTTTCTGGATATCGGCCTTTACATCGCTCATCTGGGTAATCCTTCAGTCGGGTGCCTTGGTGGTCAGCGCCAGGGCGTGCAATTCGCCGGCCGGACCATCCATCTTGCCTTGCAGCGCAGCGTATACGGCACGCTGTTGCTGAACCCGGTTCAGACCTCGGAAGCTTTCGTCGATGACCTCGGCCGAGTAGTGATTGCCGTCGCCGGCAAGGTCGGTGATGGTGACCTGCGCATCCGGGAAGGCGGCGCGGATCAGGGCTTCGATATCATGGGCTTCCATTGCCATGTCGGGTCCTTTCACAATTGCCTTCAGATGTAGGGGAAGCCCCATTGGCCTGCAAGAGGAGGCATGAAAGCCCGTCGCTCAGGCCGACTGCACCGCAGTCACCGCGCATGCGGCGACGATATCCTCGACCGAGGCGCCGCGCGACAGGTCGTTGGCGGGCCGCGAGAGCCCTTGCAGGATAGGACCGATCGCGGTCAGCCCGCCCAGACGCTGCGCGATCTTGTAGCCGATATTGCCCGAGGCGAGATCGGGGAAGATGAATACATTGGGCTGCCCCGAAAGCCGGCTTCCCGGTGCCTTTTTTGCGCGGATGGCCTCGTCCAGGGCGGCGTCGAATTGCAATTCGCCATCGACCTCCAGGTCGGGTTCGAAAGTGCGGATCAGCGCCAGCGCCTCGCGGATCCTGGACAGGCTGGGATGATCGGCGGATCCGGCGGTCGAAAAGGACAAAAGCGCCACTCGCGGCGTCTCGGCCAGCAATTGCCGGCAGCTTTGCGCTGCGGATTGCGCGATTGCGGCAAGTTCGGCGGCGGTCGGGTCGATCACCAGCCCGCAATCGGCAAAGATCATGCCGCCCTTGATCGGAGCAGAGGGCCCGCAGGAGAGCATCAGGAAAAAGCTGGACACGATGCCCGCATCCGGTGCCCGCCCGATGATCTGCAATGCCGCGCGCACGGTATCGGCGGTGGTCGCCACCGCCCCGCCCACGGTGCCATCAGCCTGACCAAGCCGCACCCGCATTGCCGCCTGGCGGATCGGATCGCGCATTTCCGCCAGCGCCTGTTCGGCACTCATGCCCTTGGTGGCGCGCATCCGGTGCCAGTGATCGGCCAGTTCGGCCAGGTCCGGGGCCTCGGCCGGGGCCATGGCGGTGACACCAGGCAGATCGGGGCCGTCCATCAGGGTAACGCGGGCCAAGCCCTCGGCGGTCAGGCGTCGGGCGGCCTCGGCCACGCGGGGATCGTTGCCCTCGGGCAGAATGATATGGCGCGGCGTGGCGCGCGCGGTGGCAAGGATGCGGTCGAGCGGTTTCATGAGGCGGGGCCTTTTGTCGGAAAGGGTGAAGGGGCTTCGCCCCTCGGCCTTGCGGCCTCACCCCAGGATATTTCGGGACCAATGCAGGGGGCGCGGGTCAGTCCAGAAAGCGCAGACCGGCGATGATGAAGATGCCGAGGAAGGCGGTTTCGGCGATCAGCAGGACGATCGCGGCGGGGCCGACCTCGACCATGCGGCCAAGCGAGGTCTTGATGCCGACGGCGGCGATGGCGATCAGCAGCGCCCACCGGCTGAGCGCACCGGCGAAATCGGCGATTATCGTGGGGATCAGGCCGATGGAATTCAGCGTGGCCAGTGCCAGAAAGCCCAGAACGAAGCCCGGCAGCAGCGGTGGGCGGTTGCCCGTGGCCGGACCTTCAAGCCCGATCTGGCGGATCACCAGCGAGAAGCACAGGACGACCGGCGCCAGCATTGAGACGCGGATCAGCTTGACCAGGGTGGCGGCCTCGCCCGCCTCGGGGCTGATCGAAAAGCCGGCGCCGACGACCTGTGCGACGTCGTGGATGGTGCCGCCCAGGAAGATGCCGCTGTCGCGGGCGTCGAACTGGAAGAGGTTCGCGATCATCGGGTAAAGCACCATGGCGACGGTTGACAGGACCGTGACCGAGAGGACGGTGAAGACCAGATCGCGTTCGGATTTCTCGTGCTTGGGCAGGATCGCGGCGATGGCCATGGCCGCAGAGGCACCGCAGATCGCGACCGAACCGCCGGTCAGCAGCGCAAAGCGCCAGCTTCGCCCGACAAAGCGGGTGACGACCAGCGCGAAAAGGATGGTGGCGATGACCCCGCCAATGACCAGCGCAATGGCCGGGCCACCGAGGCCCGCCAGCATCTCGACGCTGATCCGCGCCCCCAGCAGAGCCACGCCAAGGCGCAGGACCGTGCGGGCGGTGAATTCAATCCCGGCTGCGCTGCGGGTGCCTTCTTCGGCGAGGAAGTTCAGCGCGAGGCCAAGCAGCAGCGCCATCAGCATGGCCGGGGCGCCGTAATGTTCCGACAGGAATTGCGCCGTGGCCGCCACAAGGCAGGATACCGCGAAGCCGGGGAATAGCGGCCTGAGGCTGTCGATGGTGGGGAGGCGGGCGGCGAGGATGTTCATGGGGTCGCTCCTGCGGGGAGTGTGGCCCGGCGAGATCGTCGCCGGGCCGGTTTGTTCAGGATCAGGCGACAGCGCCAACTTGAGGCCGCATGTCGGCTTTGTCGATCCCGGCAACGATCACCGGCTGCTTCATCGCATCGCGGCGGAAGGGCTCGCCCAGTTCCTGATTCAGCAGGACCTCGATAAAGGTGGTCTCGCCCTTGCTCATCTGTAATTCGACCGCCTCGTGCAGCGCATGGGTCAACTCGTCCTGATTGCGGACCACGACGCCTCGGGTGCCGCAGGCGCGGGCGATGCCGGCATAGGTGGTGTCGCGGTCAAGCTCGGTCCCGACGAAGTTGTTGTGATACCACAGCGTCGTGTTGCGCTTTTCCGCGCCCCATTGGTAGTTACGGAAGATCACCATCGTGATCGCCGGCCAGTCGTCGCGGCCGCAAGCCGTCATCTCGTTCATCGAGATGCCGAATGCGCCGTCGCCCGCAAAGCCGATGACCGGCGTGTCCGGGTTGCCGATCTTCGCGCCGAGGATCGCCGGGAAGCCATAACCGCAGGGACCGAACAGGCCTGGCGCCAGGTATTTCCGGCCCTTTTCGAAGGCGGGATAGGCATTGCCGATGGCGCAGTTATTGCCGATGTCCGAGGACACGATCGCCTCGGCCGGAACCGCCTGCATGATCGCGCGCCAGGCCTGACGGGGCGACATCAGATCGGCATCGCGGCTGCAGGCTTCGGCGTTCCATTCGGTGCCGGGATCGTCCTGTTCGTGATCGAGGCTGCTGAGTTCCTGCGCCCAACGCGATTTCGTGGTCGCGATCAGGTCGCGGCGTTCCTTGCGGCCCTCGTCGCCGGCGGTCGCGGACAGTTGCGACAGGATTCCGCGCGCCACCTTGGCCGCGTCGCCCTGAATGCCGACGGTCACTTTCTTGGTCAGCCCGATGCGGTCGGCATTGATGTCAACCTGGATGATCTTGGCCTCTTTCGGCCAATAGTCGATGCCATAGCCGGGCAGGGTCGAGAAGGGGTTCAGCCGGGTGCCAAGCGCCAGCACGACATCGGCCTTGGCGATCAGCTCCATCGCGGCCTTGCTGCCGTTATAGCCCAAGGGGCCGACGGCCAGCGGGTGCGAGCCGGGGAAGCTGTCATTATGCTGATAGTTAGAGGCCACAGGGGCATCCAGACGCTCGGCCAGGGCGGCCAGATCGGGGATGGCGCCCGACAGGACCACGCCCGCGCCGGACAGGATCACCGGGAATTTCGCCTCGGAAAGCAGGCGGGCGGCATCGGCGACGGCGGTTTCGCCACCGGCGGGACGCTCGAATGCGACGACCTGGGGCAGGTCGACGTCGATCACCTGCGTCCACATATCGCGCGGGATGTTCATCTGCGCCGGCGCCGAGTTGCGCCAGGCCTGCATGATCACGCGGTTCAGCACCTCGGGGATGCGGGATGCGTCGCGGACTTCCTCTTGATAGCAGACGCTATCGGCGAAGAGGCGCATCTGCTCCATCTCTTGAAAGCCGCCCTGACCGATGGTCTTGTTGGCGGCCTGCGGGGTGACCAGCAGCAGGGGCGTGTGGTTCCAGTAGGCGGTCTTGATCGGGGTCACGAAGCCGGTCACGCCGGGGCCGTTCTGGGCGATCGCCATCGACATCTTTCCGGTCGAGCGGGTGAAGCCATCGGCCATCAGCCCGGCATTGGTTTCATGGGCGCAGTCCCAGAAGGTGATCCCCGCCTTGGGAAACAGGTCCGAGACCGGCATCATGGCCGAGCCGATAATGCCAAAGGCATGCTCGATCCCGTGCATTTGCAAGACTTTGACGAAGGCTTCTTCGGTGGTCATTTTCATTGGCGTCGCTCCTTATTTGCGTTCGTCGCGGTAATGGTAGAGGTGATAGAGGCCCCATTGGCCAAGCCGCCGGAACGGCGTTTTCCAGCCCTCATGGGGCAGTTCGGAATTGAAGATCGGCAGGTCGGGGACAGGCTCGCCCGCGACCAGTTGCGCCATGCGGCGGCCGGCCATGGCCGAATACATGACCCCGTTGCCGCCATAGCCAAGCGCATAGAAGGCGCCGGGCAGATCGGGCAGGCCGGTGATGCGGGGCATCATGTCATGGCTGACATCGACCCAGCCCCACCAGGAATAATCCAGTTCCACGCCGCGCAGGGCGGGGAACTTGCGGGCCATGCCCTCGCGCAGCGCGTTCAGATGCGCGGGGTTGGCGGCATCGCGCCCGGTGATGGCGGCGCGAGAGCCGATTTGCAGCCGGTTGTCAGGCAGAAGGCGATAGTAGTGGCGCAGGGTGCGGGTGTCGGTCAGGGGTGACAGCTTCTGGATGCCCACGGCAGCCAGTTCGTCATCGGTCAGCACCCGCGTCACCACGCTGTTCGACATGATCGGCATCAGCCGGTCCTTCAGCCGCGGATGCAGGTTGCGCGGCGCATAAGCCGCCGTCGCCACCGCCACCCGCCGCGCACGGACGGTGCCGCCGGGGGTGCGCAGGTGGTGGATGCCGCCCTTCATCGTCCAGCGCTGCACCGGGCTGTCGGTATGGACCCTGGCCCCCAATTCGCGGGCCGCGCGCAGATAGCCGAAGGCCAGCTTGGCCGCGTGGATGCCGGTGCCGTCGGGTTCCCACATGGCGCCGTGGGCCTCCATGTCGCGGGCGACGGTGTCATGGACCTCGTCGCGGCTCAGCATCCGGGCGCCATAGCCGAAAGTGTCATTCAAGAGCCGCGTCTCGGCCTCCAGTCCCGGCAGCACCGAGGCCTTGTGCGCGATATAGTAATGCCCGCCATCCTGAGGCTCGCAATCAATGGCGTGGTCGCGGATCAGACCCCGGAACAGATCGAACCCCTCGGTCACTTCGGCATGCATGCCGCGCGCCACCTCCAGACCCCAACGGTCGATCCACTGGCTGCGCTTCAGCCGGCCCGAGCTGATCTGCGCCTGCCCGCCATTGCGGGTCGAGCAGCCATAGGCGACGCCGTTGGCCTCTAGCACCACGGCCTTGATGCCGTGCATCTTGGCCAGGTGGATCGCCGTCGACAGGCCGGTATAGCCCGAGCCGATCACCGCAACATCCGCGTCCATATCGCCGGTGACGGGGCCGTCATCCTGCGGGGCGGGGCCCGCCGTGGCGATCCAATAGGTCGGGGCATAGTCGCTGTGCGGCCCAAGCGCGGGGGCGGTCATCGGGTCGTAATGGGGATCGAAGGGGACCGATCCGCGACCCTTGCTGGCAGAGTTGTGGCGCGCGTTCATGGCTGCCTCACTTCGCCGGGACGGCAGGGCGCTGCTTGCGGATCGCCTGTTTCTCGACGATCTGGCCGTCCTTGATGCGGAACAGGTCGACGCCCTGCACCTCGGTCCGGGTGCCGTCGGGATTGGTGGCGCGGAAGGTCCATTGGCTGACGCCACGGGTGCCGTCTGCGGACAGGAAATGTTCGTGATCGGCCCATTGCACGTCTGGCATGGCGGTCCAGACGCCTTCGAAAGCCTTGGCGATGGCGGCGCGGCCCTCGATCCGGTTGCCGTATTCGTTGTCGCCCGCAACGGTGAAGAACACGCAGTCATCGGCGAAATGGGTCATCACGGCGTCGATGTCGTGGCGGTTGAAGCCGTCGAAGGTGGCCTTCAGATCGGCGGCGGTGAAATGGTGGGACATGGGACTATTCCTTCCGGTCAGTAGCCCATCATCCGAGGCAGCCACAGGGTGATGCCGGGGAAGATGGCGATGATGAAGATTGCGGTGATAGAGGCCAGCGCGAAGGGCAGGGCGCGCAGGCTGATCCGCTCGATCGAGACGCCCGAGATGCCCGAGGCGATGAACAGGTTCTCGCCCAGAGGCGGGGTCTGGAAGCCCACCGACAGCGTGCAGATCATCACGATGCCAAAGTGGATCGGGTCGATGCCCATCATGTAAGCCACGGGCAGCATCACCGGCACGAGGATCATGATGGCGGCCAGCGTCTCCATGAACATGCCGACGATCAGCAGCATGAAGATGACCATGGCCCAGATGACATAGAGGTTGTCGGTCAGCGACAGGATGCCGCCCGCGATCACGCCGGGGATGTTGTTTTCAACCAGGATGCGGCCAAAGATGGTGGCGGTGAACAGCACCAGCAGGACGCGGCCCGCCAGCCAGGTGGTCGTGTCCAGCGACTTCACCACCTCGCCCAGGTCGATCTCGCGATAGATCACGGTGCCGACGAACAGGGTGTAGAAGATGGCGACGATGGCGGCCTCGGTTGGGGTGAAATAGCCCGAATAGATGCCGCCCAGGATCACCACCGGGGCCATCAGCGCCCAGAAGCCGTGATAGCAGGCCGACAACACGCGGTGCAGCGACAGCGGCTCGGCCGAGCCGTGAAACCCGCGCATCCGGCAGCGGATATAATTCATGATCAGCAGCCCGCCCGCCATCACCACGCCGGGCAGGAAACCGGCGATGAACAGCTTGGAAATCGAGACGGTCTGGAACTGGCCATGCGCCTCGATGGCGGCGGGATCGGGTTGCAGGCCCATCGCCGAGATGCCGAAGATGACCATCGGGATCGAGGGCGGGATGATGATGCCCAGACCGCCCGCCGCCGCCGTGACCGAGGCCGCGTAGCCCGGACCATAGCCCTGACGCACCATCGCCGGGATCATCAGCATCCCAACGGCGGCGGTGGTGGCGGGGCCGGAACCCGAGATGGCCCCGAAGAACAGGCAGGCGATGACGGTGGCTGCCGACAGCCCGCCGGTGAAAGGCCCGGCCAGGCTTTCCGCCACCGCGATCAGGCGGCGCGACAGGCCTGCGGCCTCCATCAGCGCACCGGCCAGGATAAAGGCGGGCAGCGCCATCAGCGGGAAGGACCCCACCGAGGACCAGGCCATCTGCACCATCTTGATCGGGTTGTCTCCCAGATACAGCATCGCGGCCAGCGACGAGACGCCAAGCGCCACGGTGATCGGCGCACCCAGGACCATCAGGCCGAAGAAGGTGCCAAACAGTATTTCGATCAGCAGGCTGTCCATCAGTGGTTCCCCTTCTCGAAGGCGCGCTTTTCGGCCTCGGCCAGGTCCAGCATCTCGTCGACCTCGATCTGGTCTGGGTCGCGGGGATCAATGCCAAGCACCAGCTTGAGGTAGTTCACTTGCAGGATGCGGATGGTCATCAGCGTGAAGGCGATGGGCAGGGCCAGGTAGACATGGCGCATTTCCCAGCCCAGGGTCTGCGCCTTCACGAAGGGCTTCAGCCGGCTGATGAATTCGATGGATTGCCAGATGAAGACGACGTTGAAGGCGATCCAGAAGGCGTCGCCGATGGCCTCGACGATGCGGGCCTTGGGGCGGGGCAGCAGGTTCAGGTGAAAGGTGACGCGGTTATGCGCCGCCATTCGCGCGGCGTAAGAGGCACCGAAATAGGCGAACCAGACGAACAGGATGACCGAGAGTTCCTCGATCCAGGTGATCGAGACGCCAAAGATCTGGCGGGCGACGATCTGCACGAACAGCAGCGTGACGAACACGGCCAACAGAACACGGCAGACATGACTTTCGAACCTGTCCAGAAAGGACCAGAGCGCGGACATGACGGGCCTCTTGCGGGAGGGGCGGGAAGGGCGGATGGCGGCGCGGGCAGGGCGCTATTGGGCGGTGGGCCGGTCCAGCGAGGCCAGAACCTGATCCAGCACTTCCTTGCCACCGATCTGGTCATAGAATTTCGGCCAGACGGTTGTGGTGGCGCGGGTGATGAATTCCTGCTCGCCATCGGCGGGGTCGGTGATCTCCATCCCGCGGGCGACCAGATCCTCGCGGATCTTCGCCTCTTCGGCGCGCAGGAACGCGGCCGAAGCCTGGGTAGCGGCCTGGCCAGCGGCCAGCACCTGCGCCTGTTCTTCCTCGCTGAGGCCCTCGAACAGCGCCTCGCTGACGATCAGCGGCTCGATCGAGAAGATATAGCGCAGATTGGTGACATATTTCTGCACCTCGTCGAATTTCATCGCGTTGATGGTCATGTAGGGGTTGTCCTGACCGTCCACGACCTTCTGCTGAAGGGCGGCAAAGGTCTCGCCCCAGGCCATCGGGGTCGGGTTGATGCCCCAGCTTTTATAGGTCTCGATCATGATTTCGTTCTTCGGTACGCGCACCACCAGGCCCGACAGATCGGCCACGGTCGCAACCGGCTTTTTCGAATTGGTCAGCACGCGGAAACCGGAATAGCCCCAGCCAATGATGCGCACGCCGGCATCCTCGATGGTCTGGTCGATCATCTGCTGGCCGATCTCGCCCTGCGTGACCTTATCGGCATCCTCCTGGCTGAGGATCACATAGGGCAGGGTCAGCGTGCCGACCGAGGGCGAAAATGGCGTGATGTTGTTGATCGCGAGGATCGAGAAATCCAGGGTGCCGGTGGCGGCGGCGGTCACGGTATCCTGTTCGTCGCCCAATTGGCCGTTCAGAAACAGTTTGGCGGTCATCGCGCCACCCGATTCTTCGGCCAGTGCGGCGGCGAATGCCTTGCCAAGCGCCTCTTGCGTGCCACCGGCGCCATCGCCCACGGCGACGCGATATTCGGTGGCGGCGACGGGCAGCGCTAGCGACAGTGCCAATGTGGTGCCGGCCAGCAGGCTGGTCATATAGGTCATTTGAAATTCCTCCCTTGGTGGTGCCGGCTAGGGTCGATCCGGCACGCGACGGAATGTTGCAGGCGGGTGCGCTTGACGATAGGGCCAGATGTGAGCAAAGATAGGTCCAGATGCAGAACCGCATTCCGCCCGAGGTGATCTTCCTGCGCGAAGCCGAGGCGCCGACGTTGCAGGGGCGACTGGCTGCGGCTGTCGTGCGGGCGGTTCTGGAAAGCCGCGCGCGGCCCGGAACGCGGCTGCCGTCAAGCCGGCAACTGGCTGCGACGCTTGGCATTTCCCGGATGACGGTGACGCTGGTTTATCAGGAATTGATCAGCCAGGGCTATCTGGAAACCATCCCGCGATCCGGCATCGCCGTGGCCGCGACCGTGCCGCATGCGCGGCTGCGCGCGGCCGAGCAGGGAGAGAGTGCAGGGCAGGGGCTGCGCCCGCCCGACTGGCCCAACTGGCTGTCTGATCACCATTTGCCGCGCCGGGTGATCCGCAAGCCGGCGGATTGGCGCGACTATCGCTTTCCCTTCATCTATGGTCAGGCCGACCCCGATCTGTTCGACCACAATGCCTGGCGCGATTGCGCCCGCCGCGCGCTTGGCACCCGCGATTTCGCCGATCTGGCGGCCGATCGCTATGGCGCCGATGACCCGTTGCTGGTCGATTACATCTGTTCGAACACGCTGCCACGCCGGGGCATCACCGCGCGGCCCGACGAGGTTCTGGTAACACTCGGCGCCCAGAACGCGCTGTTCCTCGCGGTCGAGCTGTTGGCCCGGCTGGACCGGCTGGCCGTGACCGAGGATCCCGGCTATCCCGATTTCGCCGAAACCCTGCGCCGCGCCCAAAGCCCCACGACGTTTTTGCCGGTGGACGATATGGGGCTGAATCCCGCCGATCTGCCCGACAAGACCAGGCTGGTCATCGCCACGCCCAGCCACCATATCCCGACCGGCGCGACCATGCCGCTGGCCCGGCGGCACGAGTTGATCGCGCGCGCCTCGGCCCAGGATTTCCTGATCATCGAGGATGACTACGACTTCGAGATGTCCTATCTGGCGCCGCCAGCGCCGGCACTGAAATCGCTGGATGACGCAGGACGAGTCATCTATCTGGGCAGCTTCTCCAAATCGCTGTTTCCGGGTCTGCGCATCGGCTATATGGTTGGCCCGGCACCGCTGATCGCGCAGGCGCGTGCGCTGCGATCCATCATGCTGCGCCATCCGCCCAGCCATTTGCAGCGCATCACGGCTTATTTCCTGGGCCTCGGCCATTACGACGCCCATATCGTTCGCTTGCGCCAGACCCTGCGCCAGCGCCGCGAGGCGCTGGAGGCGGCGATAGCACGGACCGACCTGTATGTTGCGGGCGCGCCTGTGGCCGGCGGCTCCAGCGTTTGGGTGCGTAGCCGCGAAGAAGTCGACAGCCGCGACCTGGCGCGACGACTGCGGGCCGACAGCGTGCTGATCGAACCAGGCGCGGTGTTCTTTGAAACACCACCCGGAATCTGCCCGTTCTTCCGGCTTGGCTATGGCTCGATCAGCGAGGACCGGATTGCCGAGGGAATCGCGCTGATCGCACGGGCCGCAGGGGGCATCAGTTCGGCCTAGAATGGCGCGCAACATATGGATCAGATATATTGATAATCCGTATTATGGAACAATATTGGTGTATGTCTTGTGCGATCCAGACAGCGCGCCGGGAATTGGCGACGATGATTCATCGCGGATACCGAGTGACGAAATCCTGACAAAAGGGAAAACGATGGCGCAAAACCACCAGGCTATCCGTGCCGGCCGACGTGAAAGCCTGCCGCGCAGCCTGTGTAGCCTGTGAAGCCTGTGAAGCCTGTGAAGCCTGTGAAGCCTGTGAAGCCTGTGAAGCCTGTGAAGCCTGTGAAGCCTGTGAAGCCTGTCCATGCGATAAGCGGATCAGAAAAGCAATGTTGAACATGGCTGAAAATTTTGATAATAATAAATGAAATCAATGCATTGACGCCATGATGGCATATGCGGTAAAAGGTCTGCAAACACCACGGGCTTGCCTTGGTTCAGATTGAAAGGCTAGTGATCGCAAGACCAGAACAGGAGATCACTGATGGCCGTTTCCCCGCCGGTTTGCGATTTTGGTGCCTCTGCCCCTGATTTTTCGCTGCCGGGCGTGGATGGGCTTAGCTATGGGCTGGGCGATATTCGTGGCCCGCGTGGCACGCTGGTGATGTTCATCTGCAATCACTGTCCCTATGTTCAGGCCGTAATGGATCGGATCACCCGTGATGCCCGCGATCTTCAGGCGGCGGGAATCGGGGTGGTCGCCATCTCGGCCAATGATGTAGCCGAATACCCGCAGGACAGCCCCGAGAACATGGCCACCGAGGCCAGGCGCCACGGCTTCACCTTTCCGTATCTGTATGACGAAAGCCAGCAGGTTGCGCGGGCCTATGGCGCCGAATGCACGCCGGATTTCTTCGGCTATAACGCCGAAGGCGAATTGCAGTATCGCGGGCGGCTGGATGCGTCGGGCCGCAATCCGGGGCCGCCCGACGCAAGGCGGGATCTTTACGAGGCGATGTTGCAGATCGCTGAAACCGGCCGGGGTCCAGCAGATCAGGTTCCCTCCATGGGCTGTTCGATCAAGTGGAAGACATAAATGACCGTCTGTTATGCACCCTGCCCCGTGGTCTTTGATCTGGACGGCACGCTGATTGACAGCGCGCCCGATATCCATGCCGCCGTCAATGCGGTGCTGCGTGATGAAGGCGCGCGTCAACTGACTCTGGACGAGATCCGGGGCTTCATCGGTGGTGGCGTCGATCTGTTGTGGCAGCGCGTGGTTGCTGCCACCGGCCTGCCCGCCGCCCGGCACCGCGATTTTCTGGCGTCCTTCATGTCCCGCTACAGCCGCAGCACCGGCCTGACGCGCCTCTATCCGGGCGTAGCCGAGGCTTTGGCGTCCTTGCTGGATCGCGGGCACCCTCTGGGCATCTGCACCAACAAGCCAATGCAGCCGACCCGCGCGGTGCTGGATCATTTCGGCATGACGGATCTGTTCGCCGTGGTGATCGCCGGCGACAGCCTGGGCGAGCGCAAACCCCACCCTGCCCCGCTGCGCGCAGCGCTGCAACAGCTTGGCGCCGCGCCGGAAGATCCACAGGCAATCTATGTTGGCGACAGCGAGGTTGATGCCGAAACCGCAGCCGCCGTTCCGGTGCCGTTGATGCTGTTCACCGGCGGTTATCGCAAGACGCCCGTGTCGCAGCTGCCCCATCACACCGCCTTTGACCATTTCGACGAACTGCCCGCGCTGATCGAGCGGGTGGTGACAGCCTGAACCCTGTCATCGCGCTTGACCTCGCAGGCGCTTTTGCGTCAATGCGGGGCGACCACAGTGAGGATTGCCATGGATCTGCGCCAGCTCAGCCCCGATCTTGCCGTTTCGGGCCAGATCACACCGCAAGACGTTTCCGCCCTTGCCGAGGCCGGTTTCAAGGTGCTGATCAACAACCGCCCCGATGCCGAGGTCGGTGCCGACGAGAACAGCGCCGTCATGGCCGAGGCCGCGCGTGCTGCGGGGATGACCTATTACTATCTGCCCTTCGTACCGGGACAGATCACGCCAGAATTGCTGACCGGATTTGCCGATGCCACGACCGGGCGCGGTCCGCATTTCGCCTATTGCCGCAGCGGCAATCGCTGCACGGTGCTGTGGGCGCTGAACCAGGCAGGCAAGCGCCCGGAAGCTGAAATTCTGGAAATCGCGGCCAAGGCGGGCTATGATCTGACAGCGATCCGGCCGATGCTGGCCAGCCTGGCCACACGCAAAGGCTGACCCGCTGCGCGACGGGCCGTGCCGCTAGACCGGCACGTCCAGGGCGCGTTTGACATTTGCGGTCCATCCCAGAAGCCGCAGGTCGCCCGCCTCGATCGCAGGGCGCTTCATGACGCTTGGTTTCTCGCCCATCATCGCTATCGGATCGGCGGCACGTTCCGCATCGGACATGCCCCGCCAGGTCAGGCTGGCCCGGTTGACGACCTTGTCACCCCATTCGACCACCAGACGCTGCCGCATCGCCTGATCCAGCGGCTCTTTCTGGACATCGCGGAACTGCACTGTCCAGCCGGCATTCTCAAGTTCAGATTGCGCTTTCTGGCAGGTTGAACAATGCGCTAGACCATAGACCTTCAGTGATTTCGACATCATGGCCTCAGATAAGCGGGACAAGGGGGACGCCGCAGGCAGACAGGGCTGCAAGGGCGGAAAGGGCAAGAAGGATCTTCATTATCGGTCCTGTTGGTTCTGTTCGCGGGCGCAATATCGACACGAAGCCGCCCCGGCCACAAGTCACATATGCGCATCATCGGCAGAGCCATCGGATCCATGGCCAAGCCGGGCCCGAATGCGCCTCATGCCCCACCAGACGACCAGGACCGCCAGCGGCGTCATCAGCGCCAACAGCACTGATTTGCCGATCCCTGCGGCCTCGGCCAGGGGCGCCAGCGCATAGGATATAAGTCCCACCGCATAATAGCTGATGGCTACGACCGACAGGCCCTCGACCGTATGCTGCAACCGCAATTGCAGCGCCGCACGCTGATCCATGCGTTCCAGAATCACCTGATTCTGCGCCGAACGCTGCACATCGACGCGGGTGCGCAGCAACTCGCCCGCGCGATCGGCCCGGTCCAGCATGGTCTTTAGCCGCGCCTCGGTCGACAGCACCGTGCGCATGGCCGGCTGATAGCGCCGGGCCATGAACTCGGTCAGGGTCTGGCGCCCCATGAAGCGGCTTTCACGCAGCACGTCGACCCGGTCGGTGACGATCGCCTCATAGGCCTTGGTCGCGCCAAAGCGGAAATGCAGCTGCGTCGCCTCGGCCTCCTGCCGCGCCGATACCGTCAGCAGGTCCTGCAAGACCTCGTCGGCGGGGCGGGTTCCGTCGGCCATACCCTCGACAATGGCGCTTAGCTGCGGATCAAGGGTGTTCAGCCGCGATGACAGGGCACGCGCGCGAGGCAGCCCCATCATCGACATCGCGCGATAGGTTTCCAACTCCAGGATGCGCTGGACGATCCGGCCGACGCGGCCCTCGGTCTCGCCGGCGCGGATAAAGACCGCAAAGCGCATCCAGCCGGCCGGGTCGATGCGGAAATCACCCGCGACCAGTGCCGACTGCTCCAGCACCCAGGCAGCCACCAGCCCATCTGTCACGAACCAGCTTTCCAGCACCGTCAGCATGTCCGAGGGATCCTCGGGCATGGGCAGGATCTGCACCATCACCGCCGCGACACGCTTGCCGGGCGCCGCCGCCTGCCAGTCCTCGGGAAAGATCGCGCCGGCCGACGGATCGAAGGGGCGCGGCGGCAGGCCTGGCGTATAGGCGGTATAGCTGACAAACTCGGTATGGCGTTCCCACCGCAGCTTATGGCGCCCCAATTGTCCGGCATAGTGGTTCGCCTGCGGATCGGGGCGTTGCCCGCCATGGCGCATGACCAGCGAGGTCAGATGATCATCGTCGCGCCGGTGATCGCGCGTAACCGCCCGGTCAGGTTCCTTGAAGGCGACATAGACGACCGTAGCCGGCGCCCCCAGCCTGGGCGAGGGGCGGGCATGCAGCTCGTTCACAAGCTCATAGCGCAGTGGATGATCGTCTTCTGGTTTCATGGCCGCATCATGCGGGCTGGCCCGCCGCGCCGCAAGCCGCCTGTTCGTCGCAGGATCGTGGTTTCGTGATCGCCCATGCGATTGCCGCTGCGCCGATCTGCGGTCAGAATGGCACCGGAAAAACAAGAGGGACACAGATGCGACCGTCAGCCAGAAACCTTGCCTTGCTTGGAACCTTGTTCCTGTTGGTCGCCTGCGCCGGCCCCTCGAAGTTCAAGACCTATGTCGGCCCGCAGGTCACGCAGATCCTGGTCGATAAAAGCGACCGCAAGATGTGGCTGATCAGCGGCAATACCGCGATCAAGGAATATGATATCGGGCTGGGCAACGAACCCATCGGCGACAAGATGTTCGAAGGTGATGGCCGCACGCCCGAAGGCGCCTATTTCATCGACCGCCGCAACCCGAACAGCCAATATCACCTGTCCATCGGTATCTCATTCCCCGACCAGCGCGACGTGGCCGAGGCGGCGGCGATCGGCCGCAGCGCCGGCAGCGACATCTTCATCCACGGTCGCGGACCCGAGGGCAATGCCAAGGTCGGCAGCAACTGGGACTGGACGGCAGGCTGCATCACCATCAGCGATGACGAAATCGAGGATGTCTATGCCATGGTCAAAGACGGCACCCCCATCCTGATCCGCCCCTGATCGGACCTGACCCGTCGGCCTTTTGGGGCAGCGGGCGGGATTTTTGCCTCCGGCGGGGATATTTCGGTGAAGAAGAAACCGAAAGGCGCGCAGCGCGGCTGCTGTCCTGGAAGCGGTATCCTTGCCGATCATGGGCAGGATAATCTCGGCCCCTTGATCTGAGGCATTGTCAACGACGTCGACGCAGACCAAAAAGGCGGGCCGCAGCGGCCCGCCTTGTCGTTTGCCCAAAGAGCCGGTCGATCAGTCGATCATCGGCAAGAGCTTGTTCACCGAATCCTTGGCATCGCCATAGAACATCCGCGTGTTGTCCTTGAAGAACAGCGGGTTCTCGATCCCCGAATAGCCGGTGCCCTGACCGCGTTTCGACACGAACACCTGCTTGGCCTTCCAGACCTCCAGCACCGGCATCCCGGCGATGGGGCTGTTCGGATCGTCTTGCGCGGCCGGGTTCACGATGTCGTTCGAGCCGATGATGATGACCACATCCGTCGAGGGGAAATCCTCGTTGATCTCGTCCATTTCCAGCACGATGTCATAGGGCACTTTGGCCTCGGCCAGCAGCACGTTCATATGGCCCGGCAGACGGCCCGCGACCGGGTGGATCGCGAAACGGACCTCTTTGCCCGCGGCGCGCAGCTTGCGGGTCAGTTCCGACACCGCGCCCTGCGCCTGCGCCACCGCCATGCCATAGCCCGGCACGATGATGACACTGTCGGCTTCGTTCAGCGCGGCGGCCACGCCATCCGCGTCGATGGCGATCTGTTCGCCCTCGATGGCGGCGGCAGGTCCGGTCTCGCCGCCGAAACCGCCCAGGATAACCGAAACGAAATTCCGGTTCATCGCCTTGCACATGATATAGCTGAGGATCGCACCGGACGAACCGACCAGCGCGCCGGTCACGATCAGCAGGTCGTTTGACAGGGTAAAGCCGATGGCCGCAGCCGCCCAACCGGAATAGCTGTTCAGCATCGACACCACGACCGGCATGTCGGCGCCGCCGATGCCCATGATCAGGTGCCAGCCGATGAAGAAAGCCAGCAGCATGATCAGCAGCAGCCACAGCATGCCCGGCCCGATATCGGCGCAATACAGCAGCCCCAGGATCAGCGAGCCGGCAGCGGCGGCGGCGTTCAGCAGATGGCCGCCGGGCAGTTTCTTCGGCGTGCCGCTGATCCGGCCGGCCAGCTTGCCAAAGGCCACGATCGAGCCGGTAAAGGTCACCGCGCCGATGAAAACGCCCAGAAAGACCTCGATCTGAAGCATGTTCAGCTCGGCCGGGGTCTTGTGGGTCAGAACCTCGGCAAAACCGCGAAAGCCCTCGGCCGTGCCGTTTGCCATGGCCCGCACGACACGACCCATTTCAAGCTGGGCGTTCAGGCCCACGAATACCGCAGCCAGACCGACCAGCGAGTGCATGGCGGCGACCAGTTGCGGCATTTCGGTCATCTGCACGCGCTTGGCCACGACCCAGCCCACGGCGCCGCCAGCGGCGATCATGATGACCGACAGAAGCCAGTTCCCCGAGCCTGGGCCGAACAGCGTGGCGACAACCGCCAGCGCCATGCCGACGATACCGTACCAGATGGCCCGTTTCGCGCTTTCCTGACCCGACAGCCCGCCAAGCGAGAGGATGAACAGAATGGCCGCGACGACATAGGCGGCGGTGGTGAATCCCATTTCCATCTGCCCCTCCTTACGATTTCTGGAACATGGCGAGCATGCGCCGGGTGACCATGAAGCCACCAAAGATGTTGACGCCCGCCATCAGCACCGCCAGCGCCGCCAGGATCACCACCAGCCACGAGCCAGAGCCGATCTGCATCAGCGCGCCCAAGATGATGATCGAGGAAATGGCGTTGGTGATCGCCATCAGCGGCGTGTGCAGCGAATGGGCGACGTTCCAGATGACCCGGAAGCCGACGAAACAGGCCAGCACGAAGACGATGAAATGCGACATGAAGCTGGCCGGCGCGACCAGACCCACCAGAAGCAGCAGAATGCCGCCCCCGCCCAGCAGCATCAACTGGCTGCGAGTCTCGGCCTTGAAGGCGGCGGCCTCGGCGGCGCGGCGTTCTTCGGGGGTCAGTTCCTTCTTCTTTTCCTTGGGTTTCTGCGCCGCGATGGCCGCGATTTTCGGCGGCGGTGGCGGATAGGTGATTTCGTGATCATGGGTCACGGTCGCGCCCCTGATCACGTCATCTTCCATGTTATGCGCGATCACGCCGTCTTTCTTGGGCGTCAGGTCGGCCATGAAATGACGGATGTTATTGCCGTAAAGCTCGGACGATTGCGCGCCCATGCGCGAGGGGAAATCGGTATAGCCGATGATCACAACGCCATTATCGGTCACGATCCGCTGGTCGGGCACGGTCAGGTCGCAGTTGCCGCCACGCTCGGCGGCCAGATCGACGATGACGCTGCCGGTCTTCATCGCCTCGACCATATCCTTGGTCCACAGCTTGGGCGCATCGCGACCGGGAATCAGCGCCGTGGTGATGACGATGTCCATCTGCGGGGCCAGCTCGCGGAATTTCTCCAGCTGTTTTTCGCGGAATTCCGGGCTGGAGGGCGCGGCATAGCCGCCCGTCGCGGCGCCGTCGGTCTGCGTCTCTTCGAAATCCAGATAGACGAATTCGGCGCCCATCGACTCGATCTGTTCGGCCACTTCGGGGCGCACGTCAAAGGCATAGACCTGCGCGCCAAGCGACACGGCCGCGCCTATCGCCGCCAGACCTGCGACCCCTGCCCCCACGACCAGCACCTTGGCCGGCGGCACCTTGCCCGCGGCCGTCACCTGCCCAGTGAAGAAGCGGCCGAAATTGTTCGCGGCCTCGATCACCGCGCGATAGCCGGCGATATTGGCCATCGAGCTGAGCGCATCCATCTTCTGCGCGCGGCTGATCCGAGGCACCATGTCCATGGCGATGGTCGTGACGCCCTGATCTTTCGCCAGTTCCAGCAATTGCTGGTTCTGCGCCGGGTAAAAGAACGAAATCAGCGTCTGGCCGTCATGCATCCGCTTGATCTCGGCCTCGCTTGGGGCGCGGACCTTGGCCACCACATCGACCGCCTTGGTCAGCGCGGCGGCGGTCTTTTCGACGGTCACCCCGGCGTTGCGATAGGCATCATCCGAAAAGCCGGCGGCGATGCCCGCGCCGGATTGAACAAAAACCTCATGGCCCAGCTTTTGCAGATGGGCCGCAGAAGAAGGCGTTACCGCAACGCGCGCCTCGCCTTCCTGTGTTTCTTTCAAGGCTCCGATCTTCATGACGTCTCCCCCGGTCCGTTCGCAGTCGCAGCACCTGTAACATTGCGCAACAATCTTTCACAAGAGCGTGCGTTCCCGTTCTTTCGAAACCTATGCGGACCCGGCCCCGTCATTGCGGCACCCAATTCGCCCGATCGGCACCATCCCGCCGCGTCCCCGCCGCATCCACGAAAAAGCCGCGCGAGGATTTCACCCGCGCGGCTGATTGGTTCGCCGGGACAGAGCCGGCATTGGCCCAAGGCTTAGTTGCTTGGGGCCGTGGTCTCGCCAGTGGTTGTATCAGCCGCCGGCGGCACCGTGGTCGTCGTGCTGTCGGCTGCGGGGGCGTCAGGGGTGACCGCATCGTTGATCGCCTCGGCGGCGTCGCTGGCGGCACCTTCGATCGCATCGACGGCGTCTGACGCAGCGTCCTGAACGGCCGTGGCCGCGTCCGACGCCATGTCACCGGCGGCATCGACCGCATCAGATGCCGTGTCAGCGGCGGTATCGGCGGCACCTTCAACTGCGGCCTCGGCTTCCTCGGCCATGGCGGCGGCATCGGCGCCCGCGTCTTCGGCGGCGGCATCGACCTCGGTTGCGGCGGCATCAGCCGCTGCCTCGACATCGGCGGCGGCGTCCTCGGCTGCGGCCTCGACATCGGCAGCAGCCTCTTCGGCGGCGGTGCCTACGTCGCTGGCAGCCTCTTCAACGGCAGCTTCGGTTTCCGTCGCGGTTTCCTCGACGGCGGCCTCGGCTTCGGTCGTGGTTTCCTCGACCGTCACGGCGGTGTCACCCTCGGTTGCGACCTCATCACCGGTCATGAAGCGCTGCAACACGAAATAGGCCAGCGCCAGAGCCAGCAGCACACCGATGATCAGTGGCAGAGGCGAGGCGCGACGCTCGACAGGTTCTACATAGGTTTCGCTGGCTTTGGCCGGATCACGATCGGCGGGTGTGCTGGCATCGTTGCGTTTGGGATCGTTCGGATCGTAAGTCATATACTGGCCTCCATTCACTTCCTATTGAATACCGGCCCGTTTGTCGTGCCGGGGCTCGGCAAAGCTGCGCCGCACGACCGAGGGCAAACCCGCCCGACTTGCGACCCGGCACTTAGCCGAATAACACTCCGATCAAGGACAAGTTCCCGAAGTGCAACATCTTTTTCAGACGAGAGCGGTCATGACGCAGAAAAATGCCTTTCAGACGCAATATCTTGCCGACTATCGCCCCTACCCGTTCCGGTTGCATGAAACGCGGCTGCGCTTTCGCCTGGACGATCATGCCACCGTGGTCGATTCCCAATTGGACCTGACCCGGCAGGCCGAGGGGCCGCTGGTTCTGGACGGCGGCGCCGGGCTGAAGCTGCTGCGGCTGGCGATTGACGGCCGTGATCTGGCCCCGGATCAGTTCACCCGCGAGGGCGAGACGCTGACCATCGCTGACAGCGCCCTGCCCGCGGGCGGCTTTACCTTCGAGGCCAGCGTGATGATCGACCCCGGCGCCAATACGGCCTTCGAGGGGCTGTATCTGTCCGGCGGGATGTTCTGCACCCAATGCGAGGCCGAGGGTTTTCGCCACATCACCTTTTACCCCGACCGGCCCGATGTCATGGCGCCCTTCCGCGTCATCGTCGAAGGCGACCAGCCGGTGCTTTTGTCCAACGGCAACCCCCTGGCCCAGGAACCCGGCCGGGCGGAATGGCATGACCCCTGGCCCAAGCCGGCCTATCTGTTCGCGCTGGTCGCCGGCGATCTGGTGGCGATCAGCGACAGCTTCACCACCCGGTCGGGTCGCAAGGTGGCGCTGAATGTCTGGGTGCGTCCGGGCGATCAGGACCGCGCTGGCTTTGCGATGGAATCGCTGATCAAGTCGATGAAATGGGACGAGGATGTCTATGGCCGCGAATATGATCTGGATGTGTTCAATATCGTCGCGGTCGATGATTTCAACATGGGGGCCATGGAAAACAAGGGGCTGAACATCTTCAACTCGAAACTGGTCCTGGCCAGCCCCGAAACCGCGACCGATGCTGATTACGAGCGCATCGAAAGCGTCATCGCGCATGAATATTTCCACAACTGGACCGGCAACCGCATCACCTGCCGCGACTGGTTCCAGCTTTGCCTGAAGGAAGGGCTGACCGTTTTCCGCGACCAGCAGTTCACCTCGGACATGCGCAGCGCGCCGGTGAAGCGGATCGAGGATGTGCAGACCCTGCGTGCCCGCCAGTTCCGCGAGGATCAGGGCCCACTGGCCCATCCGGTGCGGCCCGATCACTATCAGGAAATTAACAATTTCTACACCGCCACCGTCTATGAGAAAGGCGCCGAAGTGATCGGCATGCTGAAGCGACTGGTGGGCGATGACGGCTATGCCAAGGCGCTGGACCTGTATTTCACGCGCCATGACGGGCATGCCGCCACCATCGAGGACTGGCTGAAGGTGTTCGAGGACGCGACAGATCGCGACCTGACCCAGTTCAAACGCTGGTATACGGATGCCGGCACACCGCGCTTGCGCATGGACGAGGACTGGTCGGACGGCCGGTTGACCCTGCGCTTTACCCAGCATACCCCGCCGACGCCGGGCCAGGCCGACAAGCCGGCGCGTGTCATTCCCATCGCTCTGGGCCTGATCGGTCCCAATGGCGACGAGGTCCGGCCCACCGAGGTGCTGGAGATGACCGAACCCAGCCAAAGCTTCAGCTTCGATGGCCTTGGCGCGCGTCCGGCCGTATCGGTGCTGCGCGGCTTTTCGGCGCCCGTGGTGCTGGATCGCGATCTGGACGATGCCGGGCGGGCCTTTCTTCTGGCCCATGACACCGATCCCTTCGTGCGGTGGGAATCGGGGCGCGGACTGGCGCTGAACGCGCTGCAAGCCATGGCCACCGGCGGCAGTATCGACGCGGCTTATATCGACGCCATCGGCCATCTGGCCGGCGATGATACGGCCGACCCGGCCTTTCGCGCCCTGTGCCTGCAATTGCCGCCCGAGGACGAGGTCGCCTCGCGTCTGGCCGATGCCGGCGTGACGCCCGATCCCGATGCCATCCATGCCGCCCATGGGCATCTGGCCCGTGCCGTGGCCGAGGCCCATGAACCCCTGCTGGATCGGCTGTATCACGAGATGAAGGTGCCCGGCGCCTATGCCCCCGATGCGACGGATGCGGCGCGGCGGGCGCTGCGGACGGTTGCCATGGCCCGCCTCAGCCTGCTGGATGATGGCGCCCGCGCGGCGCAGATGTTCGATACGGCCGGCAACATGACCGAGCGTTTCGCCGCCTTGACCGCCTTGATCCGGGCCGGCAAGGCCGATGATGCCTTGGCGCGTTTCCAGTCCGAATTCAGCGCCAACCGGCTGGTGATGGACAAGTGGTTCATGATCCAGCCCGCCGCCAGCCGCCCCGATCAGGCGGCGGCAATCACCCGGCACCTGGCCGACCGCCCCGATTTCGACTGGAAGAACCCCAACCGCTTTCGGGCGCTGCTGGGCGGGCTGGCGGCCAATCATGCCGGCTTTCATGCCGGCGATGGCGGCGGCTATGATGTCACCGCCGACTGGCTGATCCGCATGGATGCCGCCAATCCGCAGATCGCGGCGCGCATGTCCTCGGCCTTCGAGACCTGGACCCGCTATGATGCCGGCCGGCGCAAAAAAGCCGGAGCCGCGCTGGAACGCATTGCCGCCACGCCGGGTTTGTCGCGGAATACAAGTGAAATGGTCTCGCGGATGATCGCAGCCGCCAGCTAGGATTGCCCATGATGGATGCCCGGCAAGAGATGCAGGCCCGGATCGACCCGCTGATCGAAGAGCGGGCGCCGTGGTTCTATTCCGGGCTGCCTCATCATGCGCTGGCGCGGGCCGTGATGATGCGGCTGCTGCGCTATCCCGAAACGCTGCGGCTGGCCGCCGAGTATCGCGACCTGCCCACGGCCGAGATCATGCGTCGCATCCAGGCGATGATGGTCCGCGACGTGCAGGTCGCGGGGATGGAACACCTGCCCGCCACCGGCCCGGCGCTGATCGTTTCGAACCACCCGACCGGCATTGCCGACGGGATCGTGTTGCATGCGCTGATCAGCCAACTGCGCGATGACCTGTTCATCTATGCCAATCACGACATGATCCGGGTCCTGCCCCAGACCCAGGATCTGATCGCGCCCGTCGAATGGCGGCTGGAAAAGCGCAGCCATGCCAAGACCCGCACGACGATGGACTATACCCGCGCGGCCCTGTCGGCGGGGCGGATCGGGCTGATCTTCCCCTCGGGCCGGCTGGCGAAACGGCGCTGGCTGACGCTGCATGAGCGCCCCTGGATGGCCAGCGCGGCGATGATCGCGCGCAAGTTCGGGGTTCCGGTGATCCCGTTGCACATCCGGGCGCGAAACTCGGCGCTGTTCTATGCGCTGGACCGCATCCATGCCAGCCTGCGTGACGTCACCCTGTTCAACGAAGTCCTGAACAAGGCCAGTCAGCCCTATCGCATCACCATCGGGGCGCCGATCGACCCCACCACCCTGCCCCGCAGCAGCGAAGAGGCGATCGAACTTCTGCGCGATGCCGTCCTGTCGCTGCCCGAACCCGCCAAGGACGCCCCGCGCCTGACACGGGCACATGGCGTCACCCGCTTGGCCAAGCCGCGGCGGACCACCGCCTGACGCCAACACTTTGGCTTGCATCGAAACATAAGGCCTGCGATCCGCGCTATTGCCGTGCCATCGAAACCCGAAAGGCACGCCATGCTGACCTGCATCATCCGTTATCAAATCGACCCTACGAAAAAGGCGCAATTTCAGGACTATGCCCGCAACTGGGGCCAAGCCATTCCGCGCTGCGGCGCCGACCTGATCGGCTATTACGCCCCGCATGAGGGATCCTCGACCCTGGCCTATGGCATCTACAACATCCCCAGCCTGGCCGCATATGAGGTCTATCGCGCCCGCCTTGCCGCCGATCCGCTTGGCCGCGAGAATTACGATTTCGCCATGCGCGAAAACTTCATCCTGCGCGAGGATCGGACCTTCCTGAAACTCGCCTCAACCCCGCACGGAGCGCCCGAATGATCGCCGTCATCTTCGAAGTCTGGCCCGCCGAGGGCCGCAAGGGCGACTATCTGGACATCGCCGCCGATCTGCGCCCGCTTCTGGCCGAGGTGCCGGGCTTCATCTCGGTCGAGCGGTTTCAAAGCCTGACCGAGCCGGGCAAGATCCTGTCGCTGTCCTTCTTTCAGGACGAGGCTGCTGTGCAGCACTGGCGCAACCTGATGGCGCATCGCCGGGCGCAGGCAAAGGGGCGGGGCGGCGTGTTCACGGATTACCGCCTGCGCATCGCCAGCGTGATCCGCGATTACGGCATGTTCGACCGCGATCAGGCGCCGGGCGACAGCCGTGAGGCCCATCCCCCCGCCTGAACGTCAGATCGCCAGATCGTCGCGATGGATCAGCGCGGCGCGGCCGATATAGCCCAGGATACGCTCGATTTCGGCGCTTTGATGGCCGGCGATGCGGCGGGATTCCTCGGCGGTATAGCGGATCAGGCCGTGCGCCAATGTCTCACCCGCAGGGCCGGTGACGGCGACCGGATCGCCGCGCCCGAAATCGCCGGAAATCTGTGTGACACCGGCGGGCAGCAGCGATTTGCCGTTCTGAAGCGCCCTGACCGCGCCCGCGTCTATCATAACCGTGCCGCGCGGCTTCATCCCCGCAATCCAGCGCTTGCGCGCGACCTGCGGGTCGCCCTCGGGCAGGAACCAGCTTGCGCGGGCACCATTGGCCACCGCCGATAGCGGTCGGATGACCGAGCCCTCAGCAATCGCCATCGCACAGCCACCCGCAACAGCGGTGCGCGCGGCCATCAGCTTGGTCTTCATCCCGCCCTTGGAAAGACCCGAGACCGGATCGCCGCCCATCGCCTCGATTTCAGGCGTCAGCCGCTCGATCACCGGCAGATGCACGGCGGCGGGGTCGGTTTTGGGATTGGCGGTGTAAAGCCCGTCCACATCGGACAGCAGCAGCAGCTGATCCGCCCCCGCCGTCACCGCGATCTGCGCGGCCAGCCGGTCATTGTCGCCGAAACGAATCTCATCCGTGGCCACAGTGTCGTTTTCATTGACGATGGGCACGACGCCCAAGCCCAGCAGCGTCTGCATCGTCGCCCGACTGTTCAGATAGCGGCGGCGGTCGGCGCTGTCCTCCAGCGTCAGCAGCACCTGTGCGGTGGTCACGCCATGCGGCGCCAAGGCCTCTTCATAGGCTCGCGCCAGCCGGATCTGCCCCACGGCAGCGGCCGCCTGCGCCTGTTCCAGAGGCAAGGCGCCTGCGGGCAGGCCCAGCACCCGCCGCCCAAGCGCAATGGAGCCGGACGAGACCAGCACCACATCGCTGCCACGCGCACGCCAATCGGCCACGTCATCGCAAAGGCCGCGCAGCCAGTCGCCGCGCAACCCCTCGGGTCCGACCAGCAGTGCCGAGCCGATCTTGACGACCAGCCGTCGCGCCTTGGCCAGCGAGGGGGCCGGCGACGACGCTAGGGCTGCCATTTGCTGTCCGCCTGCACCGGAGCCTCGGCCGCACGATGCCGCAGGATCTGATCCCACAGCGCCCGCAACACCTCGGTCACGCCCTGTTTCGCATGGCCCGACAGCAACAGCACCTTGCCGCCAAGCGCCGCTTCCAGCGCCGCCTGCTTTTCTGCGATTTCCGCGTCATCCAGCGCATCGACCTTGTTCAGCGCCGTCACGCGCGGCTTTTTCGCCAGCAGTGGCGAATATTTCTCAAGCTCGGTCAGCACGGTCTGGGCATCGCCCACCACATCTTCCGAGGTGCCGTCGATCAGGTGCAACAGCACCGCGCAGCGTTCAATATGGCCGAGGAAACGGTCGCCGATGCCGCGGCCTTCGCTGGCGCCCTCGATCAGGCCGGGAATATCGGCCATGACAAATTCGCGCCCGTCGATGCCGACGACGCCAAGGTTCGGATGCAGCGTTGTAAAGGGATAATCCGCGATCTTGGGCCGCGCGTTCGATGTCGCCGCAAGGAAAGTCGACTTGCCGGCATTCGGCAGCCCGATCAGGCCCGCATCGGCGATCAGCTTCAACCGCAGCCAGATGGTGCGCTCGACGCCCTCTTGCCCCGGATTGGCATTGCGGGGCGAACGGTTGGTCGAGGTCTTGAAATGCAGGTTGCCCCAGCCCCCATTGCCGCCCTTGGCCAGCAGCACACGCTGGCCCGGCTCGGTCAGGTCGGCGATGACGGTTTCCTCGTCCTCTTCCAGGATCTCGGTGCCGACGGGCACGCGCAGCGTTACGGTCTCGCCCGATTTGCCGGTCATCTGGCTGCCCATGCCGTGCTGGCCCGACTTGGCGAAGAAATGCTGCTGATAGCGAAAGTCGATCAGCGTGTTCAGCCCCTCGACCGCCTCGGCCCAGACATCGCCGCCACGCCCGCCATCGCCGCCATCAGGGCCGCCATATTCGATGAACTTCTCGCGCCGGAACGAGACGCAGCCCGCGCCCCCTCCGCCCGAACGGATATAGACCTTGGCCAGATCAAGAAATTTCACGGGGTCGGTCCTTCATGGATGTTTGGCGCAAGCCAGTGGGATAATCCTTCGGCACCGCGCATTCAAGGCCAGGGCTGCAATCACGACCTCGTGAGCGTGACAGGCTTTTCGCAGATCACTAGATCAGCGATGAGACAAGAGGTAGCACCATGAACATTCTGACCTATGCCACGCTTTTCACCGCCATCACGCTAGAGGTGATCGGCACCTCGTTCCTGCAACGCAGCGAGCAGTTCACCCGGCTGGGTCCGACGCTGATCATGGCACTCAGCTATGCGGCGTCCTTCTATTTCCTGTCGCTGGTGCTGCGCACCATGCCCCTTGGCATCGCCTATGCCATCTGGAGCGGGCTGGGCATCGTGCTGGTCTCGCTGATCGGGCTGGTCCTGTTCGGCCAAAAGCTGGATCTGGCGGCAGTGATCGGTCTGGGCCTGATCGTGGCCGGCGTCGTTGTGGTCAACCTGTTTTCAAACAGTGTCACCCATTGAACGGCGGCGTGCCCGGACCGGCATTCAGGCGTAATAATCGTCATCGAAGTCATCGACCTGCGATCGCCGCCTTTCTCGCAACTGCGAGGCCAGCGTGACCCCGATGGCAAAGGCGCCGATCAGCTTGGCCATACTGCCGGCATTGGTGTTCGCGGCCGCGCCGGCCTTGCGGGTATAGTCTTTCGCGCTTTCCTTCGCGGCCGCGATATTCTCGGGCGACAATCCGGCCATCCGCGCCGTATCGCGGATCGCATCGCCGGTTTCGCCGACCACGCGGCTGGCCTGATCGCCCGCCCGGCCCAGCAGCGCATTGGCCCGGTCCGCCGCCCCGTCGACCACCCGCATCACCTCGCTGCGCGCACGGTCTGCGGCGGCATCGGCGGCCAGCGTCAGCCGCGCCTCGACCTCGCGTTTCAGATCCTCGGTGGTGGGGGCGGGATGCGCGACCCTGCCGCCGGCCAGCAGCAGGACGACACCGATCGCCAGAAAGCCCCCGCCGATCGCCAGCGACGCATTCACCGCGCCCCAGCCAAGCCCCGTGGCAAGAAAGCTCCACAAGGCGGCCAGCAGGAAGCCAAGGCCGATCAGCACGACGACGCCCGCGCCGATCTTCAGCGCCGACCGGCGTGCCAGATCCTGAAGCGCCAGTTGCATATTGCGCGCATAGTCGAACATTCGGAAAGCTCTCCGGTATCAGTGGCCCGGTCTGTATGACCGAGGCGCGGGAACAAGCGGCTGGTCGGCTGTCGCGGACCTAGCGGCGGGCCAGAATCAGGCCGACCAGAAAACCAACCCCCACAGCGATGCCAAGAGCCTGCGCCGGCTTGCGCCGGACATAATCCGACACCTCGTCATAGTATTCCTCGGCATGTCCGGCCACTTCGCCGGCGCGGCGGCGGCCCTCTTCGTAAAGTCGTTCCGCCTCGTGGCGGGCGCGGTCGGCATATTCCCGGCCGGTTTCACGCGCCGCATCGGCCAGTTCGGCACCGCGTTCCTTGACCCGTTCGACCGATTCGGAATGGGCCATGTCATCCAGGGTCTGTCGCGCCTGATCGGCGACCTTGCGGGCCCCCTCGCGCAGTTCTGCCGCGGTTTCAGAGGCGGCCGCTTTCACGTCGCGCTTGGCGTCCTCGGCGGAATAGTTGCGATCTGCCATGTCACAGTTCCTTTCTGTGGCTGCTTGTCCTGTTCTGTCGGAAAACAATCGGCCGATGCCCATTGTTCCATGGAACCGGACATAATTTTCCGCAATCGCGGTTTCCGGCGCAATGGGCGTAACTGGGCTGGGAAAGGATGGTACCGCCTCCCCGGCTCGAACGGGGGACCTCTAGATCCACAATCTAGCGCTCTAACCAACTGAGCTAAGGCGGCACAGAGCCGGTCTCTAAACCCCGCCCGCCTCCGATGCAAGCCCGACTTGCCCGAAATCTTGTCCCGCGCTATGGAAGGCACCTGAAAAAAGGACGACCGCCATGGGCATCAACAGCGAAAGCAACATCGCCGCCAATTTGCAGATCGGACCGACCGATCAGGGCATGGTCCGCATCTATATCGAGGCCGATGGCATCGACCTGCCGCTGGATTTCGATCCCGACGAGGCGACCGAAATCGCCGAGGAACTGCTGGCCGCCGCCGAAGCGGTTCGCGGCATGGGCCGGCCCCGCCCCGGTGCCGGCGGCAAGCCCGGCAAGGGCAAGCCGCAGCGGCGCTGATCCGGCGCGGGTCCACCACCGGGGCCGCCATTGCATCTGGCCTTAAACGGCCCCGTCGCCCAGACCGACCGGATCGGCCAACCCATGCAACCGCATCGCTGCCGCCCGGCCGAAATCACGGATCAGGCGGCTGCGACGCGCGGCCGGCAACCGGGTTTCCGGTGCCATGCGCTGTATCTCGGCCCCGTAAGGATCGGCCAGGATCAGTCCGGTATCCTCTGGCAGCAATTCGGCCGGAAAATCACGATCGACAGCCCAGAAATAGCGGTCGCACCAATCAAGATATCCCTGCCATTTGCGGTCACCGGCAAAATCGGCGCGGCAGCTTTTGCATTCGACGATCCAGATCTCGCCCTTTGGGCCAAGGCTGATCAGGTCCACCCGCAAACCGCGAGTTGGCACGAATTCCGGGATCACGGCATGATCCAGACTGCGCAGCATCCGCGCCACGCCGCGCGCCAGACGTTGACCGGCCATCAAGGGAAGCGTCTCATCCATCGCTCGAACATGAACGAAACGAAAACACCGGACAAGCCCGTTCTTCTTCATTCAAATATCCATTGCCCGCTTGAAACGCAGGCGACGCCCGCCTATTTTTCCAGCCGGCGGGCTTCTGCTCTTCGCGCGTGCGGCCTTTTTTCCACTGGCCTATAAATTTTCCGAGGGAGCTGGCTCTGTCCTGGCCCTGGCCTGGTTACCCGGCGCCCACCTGATTGTTCAGGCTTTCGGGAAATCTGACGCTGCCGCGGTTGCTGCGGTTCCCGCCACATGACAACGCCGCCCCGGTTCGCGCCGCGGGCGGCGTTTTCCTGCGCGCGGCCCGGCAATGCAGAAAGGCGGACCCAATGGCCCGCCTTTCGCAGAGAGACTTGTGATCCGAGGGATCGAGGATCAGAAGCCGTAGACCAGCGAGACACCCAGCGTATTGTCGGTGCGGATGTCGCGATCCGACTGATACTCGGTGGTATAGCTCACCTTGGTGGCCAGCTGCTCGGACATCCGGAAGTTCACACCGAACTGGTTGGTGGCGACGTCATTGGCGTCCGAGGTCAGATAGTCGGTGTCATTGGTGATGAACACCATGTCGTTGAAGCGGTGATACAGCCGCGACGACACGATATAGCCGGTATCCGTATCCGATTCATCGTCGATATATTGCTGCCCGGTCTGGGTATAGCGCACACCGATACCTGCCTGCACACGCCATGCGGTGTTATCGGTATTGATGATGCGATAGCCCGGACCAAAGCCCAGGAAGCCGTCGCGACGCAGATCGGTCAGCTCCTCGGCAACGTCATCGCCGGCATAGTCGGCAACGCCGTCAACCAGACCATCAACGCTGAACCGGCCCAGGGCGAAGGCATAGAAGCGGTCATTGAAGTAATATTGCGCATCATAGATGGCGCTGACCTCTTCCTTGTCCTTGTCGCCGCTGTCGTTTTCACCGAACTCGATGGCAAGGCCGACCGATTGCGCGAACGGGCCCTGATTATAGGACACACGGCCTGCGATCCCCAGATCCTGCGCCTCGGAATTGCCGGTCGAGCCGCTATAGCTCAGCGCCATCGAGCCAAACAGACCCTGGCGGCGATCTGCCGGGCCAAAGCGGTCGGCATCGCGGCTGCGGTCGAAATCGTCGATCACCGCATCCTCGATATCGGTGATGGTGTCATCGACCGCACCCACGCCGGTCGCGTTGGCACCGGCGGCAAGTTCGGTCTGCGCGAAGGCGGGGACCGACAGGGCCGCGACGATGGCGGTGGCGCTGGTCAGAAGAACAAGCTTTTTCATCTTTCACTCCACAATATCCATTGGGTTGATCGTGGCGCTGTCACTGCGGCGCCAGAGCATCACTGCGAGACTTGACCTAGGCGCTTGGGATGGTCCGGTTAAGAGGCGAGAAATTCGCCATTCACTCTCAAAAAATTGATCAAACACCGAAACTTCCGGGATAAGCGTGTTTAAGCTCAACTTAAGGATGCAATAAAACTTGATGGAACCGGGCCTATGTTGACTTACCCAAGCGAAGTCAGTCGGCTAGTCGCCCTTCTGCCGTCGCCCCCAGCAAATCCGACTGAAACAGTTTCGTGAGCGTCGGGGCATTGCGAAAATTTTAGGCAATGTCGCAACGATCGCGCCGAGGCGTTCTGTTGCAGGATCGACACTACTGCTGGCCGCTGTTTCACGGCCACAATCGCAAAAGGCCTTCACCGACTGTCGAAAACGGCCATGAAACAGCCCGGCCCACGCTTTTCACAGTGAGTCGGGCCGAAATCTCGGGCAGGTTTTCGAATATAATCGGCCGGTCTGGGGCGACAGCCGGGGCCGTGCGATCAGTTGAAGGCTTCGGGGCGCAGCGAATGGGCCATGTGATCCAGCACGGCATTGACGAATTTCGGCTCGCGACCATCGGGGAAAAAGGCCTGCGCCAGCCGCACATATTCGGTGATGACAACCCGAGGCGGGGTGGACGGCGTCACCAGTTCGGCGCCGGCGGCGCGAAACAGCGCGCGCAGCACCGGGTCGATCCGCTCGATTGGCCATTTCGCGACCAGCGCCCGATCGGTCGACTGGTCGATCTTCGACTGCCAGGTGACCGCGTCATCGGTGATCCGGGTGAACAGGTTCTCGTCGGCCTCGGGGCTGATCTCGCCCTCGTGCTCGACACCGATGCGATAGTCCTGAAATTCGCGCTGAACGCGGTCGGCGGATTGGCCGGACGCCTCCATCTGGAACAGCGCCTGAACGGCATAAAGGCGCGCGGCCGTGCTGCGGGCGCGCTTGTCCTCGGCTCGTGGATTGCTCATGCCCGGCCCGACCCTTCCATTTCGCCGGCAAGGCGGATCACGTCATGATCCCGCCGCGCGGCGTCGGGGCTGCGCCCGCTGGCCCATTTGCGGGTCAGGGCAATCAGGTGAAGGGCAGCCGCTGCCGCCCCGCCGCCCTTGTTCTGGCCATTGGGATCGGCGCGCACCTCGGCCTGTTCCATGTTCTCGACGGTCAGGATGCCGTTGCCGATGCACAGCCCGTTCAGCCCCAGCAGGGTCAGCCCACGCGAGCTGTCATTACAGACCGTGTCGTAATGCGTCGTCTCACCGCGCACCACGCAGCCCAGAGCGACGAAGCCGTCGTAATTGGCCAGCCGCCCGGCAATCCCGATGGCCGACGGAATTTCCAGCGCCCCCGGAACCTCGATCAGGTCGACGGTGGCACCCGCGGCCTCGGCCGTTGCGCGCGCACCTGCGATCAGCCCCTCGGCAATCGCCTTGTAATAGGGTGCGACCACGATCAGCAACCGCACGGGCGCATCGAATTGCGGTAGGTCTAGCTGATGATGTTCGGTGTTCGAGGCCATTTCAGTTCAATCCTTGGGAATCGGTCGGGTGGAATGGATCGAAAGACCATAGGCGTCAAGTCCCACGACCTTTACCGGCGCCGAATTGGTCAGCAGGATCAGTTCCGACAGCCCAAGCGCCGACAGGATCTGCGCCCCAAGCCCGTATTGGCGCAGCGTATGGGGCGAGGCATCGCCGGGCTGAACCACCACATTGGTCAGGTCGCGGATCAGGACGACGACGCCCCTGCCCTCTTTCCCGATTTCTTCCATGGCGGTGCCGATGGTGCCGGCACTCTCGCGGCCGATGCCCAGCACGTCATGCAGCGGGTCCAGCGCATGCATGCGCACCAGTATCGGCCCCGGCGCCGTCAGATCGCCCTTGGTCAACACGATATGTTCCGCGCCCTGGGTTTCATCGGCGAAGATACGCATCATCCATTCGCCACCATGAACCGAACAGACGGCGCGTTGCGCGCGTTCCGCGATCAGGTTGTCATGGCGGCGGCGATAGGCGATCAGATCGCTGATCGTGCCGATCTTCAGCCCGTGCTTCTGGGCAAAGCCGACCAGATCGGGCAGCCGGGCCATGGTGCCGTCCTCGTTCATGATTTCGCAGATCACCCCCGAGGGGTTCAGCCCGGCCAGCCGGGAAATATCCACCGCAGCCTCGGTATGGCCGGCCCGCACCAGCACGCCGCCTTCACGGGCGCGCAGCGGGAAAACATGACCCGGCGTGGCGATGTCGGACGCGCCCTTGGTCGGGTCGATCGCCACTGACACGGTGCGGGCACGGTCATGCGCCGAAATCCCCGTCGTCACACCCTCGCGCGCCTCGATCGACATGGTGAAGGCGGTTTCGTGGCGGCTGGAATTCTTGGGGCTCATCAGGGTCAGCCCAAGCGCGTCGATCCGCTCGCGCGGCAGCGCCAGGCAGATCAGCCCGCGCCCATGGGTGGCCATGAAATTGATCGCATTGGGCGTGGCCATCTGAGCGGGGATCACCAGATCGCCCTCGTTTTCGCGATCCTCGTGATCGACAAGGATGAACATCCGGCCGTTCCGGGCGTCCTCGATAATGTCCTCGATGCTGGAAATGGCGTCTGACCAGTCGGCCTCGACCGGTCCGGGTTGTTCGTATTGCATGCCTCGCCCCTTCGCTGCTGTGCAGCCTCTATCCCATGCCGCATCAAAGAGCCAGAGCGGCCGCCGCGTCAAACCCTTGGGCTGAAATAGTCATGCCCGGTGACAAAGCCGGCCAGCCCGCCCGCGGCCATCAATTCACGCTCGTGATCCGTCTCGCCGATCATCAGCACGGCATCGCCCGGCAGGCCCTGCGCCCGCAGCCAGCCCTTCATGTCATCGCGCATCCCGGCCCAGTTGCTGCCAAAAACCGGCAGGCTGCGGGCGGAGACAGCCGCGATTCGCCGCCCCAGTTTCTCGGCGTCCAGCCCCGGCGCGCAGCCCAGATGCCGCGCCGCCGCCACTTTGGCCATCCGGTCGGCCCGATCACCGGCAATGGCCTGTCCGTCCCGAAAGACCCCGACACCGTTCGAAGAAAACAGAAACGCGACCAGATCGCGCCCGGTGGTTGCCCGGACCCCGGCATAGGTCTTGTAATCCAGCCCCAAGGCCCTTGCCCGCGCCACCCGCAACCGCACCACCTCGACCGGCAGGCGGGGGCCCAGCAGTTCGGCCCTTGCCCGGCGCCAGCACTGCGCCCGCCACGTCGCCCCCTCGATCACGGGGCCACGATTATGGCCAATGCCAGCCGGCCCCATCAGCCGGCCTCGGCCAGGCGGGCGACATAACGGGCGAGGGTGTCGATCTCAAGATTGACCGGATCGCCTGTCTTGGCATCCCCCCATGTCGTCACCTCCTGGGTGTGGGGGATGATATTGACGCCGAAACGGTTGCCCTCGACCTCGTTCACGGTCAGCGATGTGCCATTCAGCGCAACCGACCCTTTCGAGGCGATGAACCGCGCCAGTTCCGGCGGCGCGGAAAAGCTGAAGCGAACGGAATCGCCCTCGTCATGGGTTTCTTCGATGACGGCGACGCCATCGACATGCCCGCTGACGATGTGGCCGCCCAATTCGTCGCCCACGCGCAACGCCCGTTCCAGGTTCAGGCGGCGACCCACCGACCAGCCATTCGCGCCGATATTCGTCTTGCCGATGGTTTCGGCCGAAATGTCGACATCGAACCAGTCCTCGCCCTTGGCGATAACCGTCAGACAGACCCCCTCGCAGGCGATAGAGGCACCGATATCGACCCCCGCCATGTCATAGGAACAGGCGATCCGCGCACGCATGTCGCCGCGCTGCTCGACCTGGCGAACCGTGCCTATATCCGTGACAATTCCCGTGAACATGCTGCCTCTCCGCCCGTCAGATCCGTTGCCCATCAAGTAGGGTGTGGCGTGCCTTGCTGCAAGCGCGGCATTTTCGGCACGATACCTGTCATTTTAGACAGTTCGGCAAATTGCCGTCTGGATTTTTTTGCGGATACATGCAAATTTCACAGCGTAACCCGGATCGGCGAATTTGCCCGCCTGCACTCCGAAACTTGTGTTGTATTCCTTTGACTCTGTAGGCAAATGTACCAGAAGCACTATGACCTTGTGCACTCGCTTCGGCGGCGTGACCCCGACCAGCAAAGAGTATTCCTGCTGCTTCAGGGTCCTCACGGGCCTTTCTTCAACAGGCTTGGCAAACAGTTGCGTGCAGCTGGCGCTTGTGTCTGGCGGGTCGGCTTCAATGCCGGCGACGAATTTTTCTGGTCGGACAAGGCGCGTTTCATCCGGCATGCCGGCCCGGTCGAGGACTGGCCGGCACATCTGGAACGTATCATTGCCGAACGGCACGTGACCGACATCGTGCTTTATGGCGATGTCCGACCCGTCCATGCGGCGGCGCGACGGGCTGCCTGGCGGCACGGGCTGACCCTGCATGTGTTCGAGGAAGGTTACCTTCGCCCCTATTGGCTGACCTATGAACGCGGCGGCTCGAACGGGCATTCCCCGCTGATGCGCATCTCGATCCCCGAGATGCGCGGGGCGCTGAAGGATGTCGATGACGAGATGCTGCGCCCACCTGCAAGCTGGGGCGACATGCGGCAGCACAAGTTCTATGGCGCGCTGTATCACTTCATGGTGCTGATGGCGAACCGCCGTTTTCCCGGCTATCGCAGCCATCGCTCGATCGGTGTGATGCAGGAATTCCGGCTGCAACTGCGCCGGCTGTTGCTAAGCCCGGTGCATGCGGTCCAGCGCTGGTGGGCCGAACGCCAGATTCGGCGCGGCGGCTTTCCTTACGCGTTGGTGCTGATGCAGCTGGAACATGATTCCAGCTTCCAGGCCCATTCGCCCTTCGAGCGGATGCACGAATTTACCGATCTGTGTCTGGACGAATTTGCCCGCCACGCACCCAAGCATCATCACATCGTCTTCAAGGCACATCCGTTGGAGGATGGCCGCGCCGGAAACCGCCGCAACATCACTGAAAAGGCGGCCGAGCTGGGGATATCCGAGCGGGTGCATTATGTTCGCGGCGGCAAGCTGGCCATGCTGCTGGCCCAGGCACGTTCGGCGATCACGGTCAACTCGACCGCGGCGCAACAGGCATTGTGGCGCGGCCTGCCGGTCAAGGCCCTCGGCACGGCCGTTTTCGGCAAGCCCGAACTGGTTTCGGATCAGGACATGGCCGACTTCCTGAAGAACCCGCAGGCCCCCAATCCGCGCGATTACCGCAATTACCGGTCCTATCTGCTGCATACCAGCCAGGTTCCCGGCGGCTTCTATGCCGCGCGGTCGCGCGCCCATGCGCTGCGCCACGTCGTCGATCTGATGCTGGCGGATCGGGACCCCTATCAGGCGTTGGCCGACGGATGTGCGGCACATCGACAACAACTTGCCGATCAACCCGCGTAACCCCTTAAATTGATGGCATTGGCTGGCCACACGGGCTAGTCTGCGTCAGAGCCCCCGTAAAAGAGGGGTGTGAACCGGATACAGGAGTATTTCGAGGTGACAGTCCCGAGAATTGGCCGCGTCAAGGCGCTGCGGTTGGCCATGCTGGCCGCGGTTTGCGCATTGGCGGCTTGCGGCCTTCCCCGCTCTGGCCCGAACAAGAACGAGATTTACGCCGGCGCGGTCGAGCGCGGTGGCGATGCGCATGTCATCTATGTCAACAATCACGTCACCAGAACGGCGAATTTCGCGCCCTCCTATGGCTTTTCCTCGGCCTTTCGCGGTGCAAGTGCCGTCGGTGCGGATGAAATCCGCTCGGGCGACGTCCTGGGGATCGCAGTCTGGGAAAACGTCGATGACGGGCTGCTGACCTCGCTCGGCGCCAGTTCGACCCAGTTGCAGCAAATCCAGGTCGACAGCCAGGGCAACATCTTCGTGCCCTATGCCGGCACTGTCCGCGCTGCCGGCTCGTCACCCGACCAATTGCGCCAGACGATCACGGAACGGCTGTCCTCGCAGACCCCGGATCCGCAGGTCACCGTGACCAGGGTGGCCGGCGATGGTGCCACCGTCTCGGTCATCGGCAAGGTCATGGCGCAGGGCGTCTATCCGATCGAGCGGCCGACCCGCACATTGTCGGCCATGCTGGCACGTGCTGGTGGCGTTTCGATCGAACCGGAAATCGCCGTCGTGACCGTCAAGCGCGGATCCGAGTCCGGCAAGGTCAGCATGCCGGAACTGTGGTCGGTTCCGGCCAATGACATTGCGCTACGGCCCGGTGATATCATCCTGGTCGAGGAAGATCAGCGCAGCTTTACGGCGCTTGGCGCACTGGGCGGGCAGACCCGCGTGCCCCTGGGCAACGAAACCATCAACGCGGTCGAGGCGATTGCGATGGTCGGCGGCCTAAACTCCAGCCTGGCCGATCCGACCGGCGTGTTCATCCTGCGCGACGAGCCGGAATCGGTCGCATCGCAGGTTCTGGGCCAGGCGATCTATGGCACGCAGCGCATGGCCTATGTGCTGGATCTGACACGTCCGAACGGGCTGTTCCTGGCGCGCGACTTCCTGATCCGCGACGGGGATACGGTCTATGTGACCGAGGCGCCTTATGTCCAATGGCAAAAGACCTTGTCGGCCATCACCGGCGGCGCCACGACGGCAGACAGCCTGTCCAGCATCGGCAATTAACGCGCCATGCCGCAAACCGGCACAGATGCCGCCGGGCCACCTGCCCGGCGGCTTTTCGTTTATAATGGCGGCTTCTGGCTGCGGCCAAGGCTGCGACGAATCCTGTCGCTGGCCGGTTGGAACGTCACCACCGGCCTGCCCGGCCCTGGTGACAAGGTCGGTATCTGGGGCGCGTCGCCAACAGCCTGGCGCGGCCGCCACATCGCCGCGCGGCGCCACGCCGGGATTGTCACCGTCGAGGATGCCTTTCTGCGCTCGGTCCTACCTGGCCGCACCCCCGGCCCCATCGGGCGGCGCGGTCCGATCGGGCTGCTGGTCGATCCGATCGGGCTGCATTTCGATCCGTCTCGCCCCTCATTGATCACCACGCTTGTCGCTGATGCCGGGACATATCGTGATGCCGCAACCGAAGCGCTGGTCCGGCTGCGCGCAGCCAACCTTTCGAAATATAACGGCCACCTGCCAAAGACTGCCCTGCCAGCACCGGGATATGTTCTGGTCATTGACCAGACCCGCGGTGATGCCTCGCTGATGGGCGCGGATCGCGGAAGTTTTCTGCACATGCTGACTGTCGCACGGGATGAAAACCCTGGCCGCCGGATCGTTATTCGCAGCCATCCCGAAACCGCTGCCGGCTTGCGGCCCGGCCATTTCACCCATGATGACCTGCGCGCCGGCGACATGCTTTGCGATGCGCCCGTATCGCCATGGGCGCTGGTCGAAAATGCCGATGCCGTCTATGCCGTCAGCAGCCAGTTGGGATACGAGGCGCTGCTGGCCGGCCATCATCCACGCCTGTTCGGCAGCCCCTTCTACGCGGGCTGGGGGCTTAGCGATGATGAAACAGCGGCCCCACGCGGCAAGGCCGAGATCAGCGATCTGTTCGCCGCCAGTCACCTGTTGGCGCCGGTCTGGTATGACCCCTGCCGTGATCGGCTGACCGATTTCAGCGGTGCGCTGGACCAGATCGAGGCGGAAGCCCGCGCCTGGCGTCAGGATCATGCCGGACATCTGGCCTATGGGATCAGGCTGTGGAAACGCGCTGGCATGGCCCGAACATTCGGCAACGGAAAAGGCGTCCGCTTTACCCGAAAACCATCGGCAAGCGTCACGCTTTGCTGGGCAAATCGGGGGGGCGACGTGCCACAGGCCATCCGCGTCGAGGACGGGTTCCTGCGCTCGCGTGGGTTGGGCGCGGAACTGACCCCGGCGCTGTCGCTGGTCGCCGATGACCTTGGAATCTATTACGACCCGACCCACGAAAGCCGGCTGGAACGGCTGATCGACCATGGCCCACCACCCGCAGGCGAAGCGCGCGCTGCCGCCCTGATCGGGCATATCCGCCAGGCCCGGCTTTCGAAATATAACCTGAGCGGCGAAACCGAGCGCCTGCCGAAGGGCAAGGCCCGGATCATCCTGGTGCCGGGCCAGGTCGAGGATGACGCCTCGATCCGCCTCGGCGCCGGGGCAGAGCGCAGCAACCTGGCCCTGCTCGAACGGGTCCGCGCCGAAAACCCCGCCGCCTGCATCGTCTACAAGCCCCATCCCGATGTCGAGGCCGGCTTGCGCCCCGGCACCATCACCGATGCCGATCTGGAACGGCTTGCCAACCACATAGCCCGCCGCGCCGACCCGATCGCCCTGCTCGAACAAAGTGACGAGGTCTGGACCATGACCTCAACCCTCGGTTTCGAGGCGCTGATCCGCAACATCCCCGTCACCACGCTCGGCGCGCCCTTCTATGCGGGCTGGGGCCTGACCCGTGATCTGGGTCCGGTGCCAGCACGCCGGACGGCCCGGCCCAGCCTTGCGGCGCTGGCCCATGCGGTGCTGATCGCCTATCCCCGCTATACTGATCCGGTCACTGGCCTGCCCTGCCCGCCCGAAACAGCTTTGCACCGCCTTTCGGACCCAGAGACACCACGCGGAGGCCCCAGCCTGCGCCTTCTGGCCAAGTTTCAGGGCGCCTTTGCCGGGCACAGCTGGCTCTGGCGCAGATAGGCCTGCTTTGGTCCATAAATATCCTGGGGGAGTCCCGCAGGGACGGGGGCAAAGCCCCCTAAGCCCGATGCCAGCGATGAAACAGGTCATCGCCAATCTGCCGCGTTTCGATCAACCGGAAACGTGGCGCATCGCGCAGCGCCGCCAGACCCATCTGCGCGACCGCCGGCCGGGCATCGGCCCCCAGGATCAGTCCGGCCGTATAACCGATCAACTCATCAACCAGATCCGCCCGCAACAGTGCCGCAGCAAGCACGCCGCCCCCTTCGCAGAACACCCGCGTCAAACCGCGCTGGCCCAGGTCGGCCATCATGACGGCCGGATCGCCCGAGACCTGCCATAGTGGTCCAAAGCCAACACCCTCGGCCGGCAGGTCGGGCAGCGCAGCGGATGACACGATCACCCGCACCGGCTGGCGCACCTCGCCAAAACCACGCACGTTCAAACCCGGTCGATCTTGGCGGGCGGTCGCGCCCCCCACCATCACCGCGTCATGGGTCAGCCGCTGCGCATGCACATGCGCCCGCGCCCCGGCCCCGGTGATCCATTGGCTTTCGCCCCCGGCTGTCGCGATCCGGCCGTCGAAACTCTCGGCCAGCTTCAAGGTCAGCATCGGGCGCCCGCGCTGGATCCTGGACAGAAATCCGATCTGCAAGGCCCGTGCCTCGGCCTCGCGCAGGCCCTCGACCACCTCGACCCCGGCCGCGCGCAGAATGGCATGGCCGCGCCCGGCCACGCGCGGATCAGGATCTGTCATGGCGCTGACAACGCGCGCAACACCCGAAGCCACCAATGCCTCGGCGCAGGGCGGCGTGCGTCCATGATGGGCGCAGGGTTCCAGCGTGACATAGGCTGTGGCCCCGCGCGCGGTTTCCCCGGCCTGATCCAGCGCCATCCGCTCGGCATGGGGGCGCCCACCGGGCTGGGTCCAGCCCCGGCCGACGACGCGGCCATCGCGGATCAGCACACAGCCCACAGCCGGATTGGGCCAGACATTCCCCAGACCCCGCCGCGCCAGATGCAGCGCATGGGCCATATGCCGATCGTCGCCTGTGGCGCTCACTCTTCGGTGGCGCCGGGGCGCAGTTCGGACACGAATTTGTCGAAATCGTCGGCGTCCTGGAAGTTCTTGTAGACACTGGCGAAACGCACATAGGCGACATTGTCGATGCGCGACAGCGTCTCCATCACGATGGCGCCGATATCCTTCGAGGGGATGTCGGTCTCGCCCGTGCTTTCCAGCCGCCGCACGATGCCACTGATCATCTGTTCGATCCGTTCGGGATCCACGGGACGCTTCTGCATGGCGATGCGGATGGACCGCGCCATCTTGTCGCGGTCGAAATCCTCGCGTTTGCCGTTGGTCTTGACCACGACCAAATCGCGCAGTTGCACACGTTCATAGGTGGTAAAGCGCCCACCGCAGGCCGGGCACAACCGACGTCGCCGGATTGCGACATTATCCTCGGCGGGGCGGGAATCCTTGACCTGCGTGTCACTATTTCCGCAAAACGGGCAGCGCATCCTGATATGTCCCCTCCGGTGCCGATCCACCGGGACTATAGGCCGGCACGCAGGGCTTGGGTAGTGTTATCCACAGGGCACAAGATGCAGAAATCGACCTGTGGCCTGAATGTCTCGTCATCCGGTGTGAAACCCCAAAGCCCCCGCCGCGTTGGGCTTTCCCAAACAATCGGAGGATCACAGGATGACCATCGCCCGTGTCACAGAAATTTCTGCCACCTCGGACAAAGGCTTCGAGGATGCGATCCGACAAGGCTTGGCCCGCGCAAATGACACCCTGCGCAATGTCAAAAGTGCATGGGTCAAGGAACAGACAGTCGATTGTGATGGCGGCAGGATCAGCAGCTATCGCGTCAATATGATGGTGACCTTCGTTCTGGACGACTAGGGGCGCTCAGGACCGCTGAAACAGCGCCGCCACCTGTCGGCTGTGCGGCGCTGTTCGGTGCTCGACAAGATAGATACCCTGCCACATGCCCAACATCATGCGCCCACCCGCGACCGGTATCTGAAGGCTGACCGGCAGCACCGCCGCTTTCAGATGGGCAGGCATGTCATCTGGCCCCTCCAGCACATGCGTCAACCAGGACATCGAGGGGTGGTCACCCGGCGGGGCGATCCGGTTCAGCCAGTTCAGCAGATCGACCTGCACATCGGGATCGGCATTTTCCTGGATCAGCAGGCTGGCCGACGTGTGGCGGACCATCAGCGTCACCAGACCGTCCCCCGCGCCGATGTCACGCAGCCAGTCGGCGACCTGTCGGGTGAAATCGTGGAAGGCGGGGCCGTGGGTCCGGATGGTGAAGATGGAGTTCATTCAGCGGCGTCGCGTGATCTGTCCGCCGCGTCATCCGGGGCGGGCAGCGTCTCGGCACTGTCGCCTCCATCGTGATCCAGACCGATCCGCTTTTGCGTTCGCGCACCCAGCTCGCGCAGCATTTCCACCTGACGGATGACGTTACCCTGCCCTCGTGACAGCCGGTCCATCGCCTGACCATGGGCACGGGATGCGGCATCCAGCGACTTGCCCACCGATTCCATGCTGTCGACAAAGCCCGCAACCTTGTCATAGATCGCCCCCGCACGGCGGGCGATTTCCAGCGCATTGGTTTCGCGCCGTTCGACCATCCAGATATGTTCGACGGTGCGCAGCGTCAGCATCAGCGTCGTCGGTGTTGCCAGCCCGACGCGGCGGTCCAGCGCGAAACTGGCCAGATCAGGGTCGACCCGCAGCGCCTCGGAAAAGGCGCCCTCGATGGGTATGAACATCAGCACGTAATCGACGGATGCATCGTCCATCGCCTCATAGCCCTTGTCGGACAGGGTGGTCACATGGGCACGGATGGCGGCGACATGACGTTTCAGCGCGGCTTCGCGATCGGCAGGTTCCGGGGCGTTCACCGATTGCTCATAGGCATTCAGCGACACCTTGCTGTCGATCACCAGAACCTTGCCGCGCGGCATCCGCACGACCACATCGGGCCGCCACAGCGTGCCGCCTTCGTCGCGGAAGCTGGATTGCAGATCGTAATGCGTGCCCTCTTGCAATCCGCTTTCCTCAAGGATGCGTTGCAGGATCATCTCGCCCCAGGCACCCTGACGCTGCTTTTCGCCCTTCAGCGCACGGGTCAGCTCCACCGCCTCGCGGCTGATCTCCTCGGACCGGCGATGCAGCCCCTCGATCTGTTCGCGCAGGCGCGCGCCCTCTTCGTCCAGAACCTTGTTGCGGGCCTGCAATTCGGTCTGAAAGCGATGAACCTGATCGCGAAAGGGCGTCAGCAGCGCATTCAGCTGCTCGCCCTGAACCTTTTGCATGTCGGCACCCTGAACACGCAAGGTTTCCTGCGCCATCAGCTTGAAATTTCGTGACATTTCTTCGCGCAATTCGCGCAGCGTCGCGATTTCGCGGGCGGCGGTCTCGCGATCCTTTTCGGCAGCCAGCCGCAATTTCCCCAGATCGGATTCCAGCCGGCTTGCCTGCTGGCGCGCCTGATGCAGCGCGTCGGTCAGCCCATCGCGTTCCTCGGTCAATTCCGCCAGCCTGCCATCGCGCGCTTCCAGCCGAACGTCCAGCTGACCGGCCCGCAGCGCATGATCGCGCCCCGCCTGCGTCTCGGCCGCCAGCTGCGGTTCAAGCACGGCGATCCGTTGCGCCCGCCGTTCAAGTTCGCCCTCATGCTGGCGATTCTGATCGCGCAGCCAGCCCGCATCCGCCTGTGCCGATGCCAGCCGCCGCCGCGACACCCAATACAAGACCAGCACCACGGCCAGCAGCACCATCGCCAGGGCCAGCGCGTTCTGCATGGCGGAAAGATCCCCCGTCCACGCCTGAAGGCGCGCTGTCAAGCTTTGTGGCATTGCCTCACCTGCTCGTTCCATCGGCACAATGTTTCCCTTTTGTACCGCGTTCTGCCGGCGCAGGCCAGTGCCGGACAGCAGCGCAGTTGCGTCGGCTTTTAACGGCTGATCGCGACCAGGAAAGCAGAGACCGTGCCGGCATAGGCGCCCCGGTCGATGGTCGACACCTCGTTCGAGGCCACCCAATCCATCAGCGAACCAGAATCGCGATTCGTCACGCGCATCTGCCAGTCAGCGAAATGGCGACGCTTCAGCGGACCATAGGACAGATCGGCGATGTCGGAATGGCGCGGATCGCTGCGGATCAGCCGGATGACCGCGTCAAGCGGGGCGCGCGGGCCTTCCAGCCATTGAAAGAACAGCCCATCTTCGAAATGCAGGCAACCGGTCAGACCGCTCTGGTCATTGCGAATGCGTGCCTGGGCGATGATGCTGTCGATGTCGTCCTGACCCAGCCCCTCGCGCGCATTGCTGCGGTAAAGGAAATGGGTCAGGTCGCCATCATCGGCCCCATGGACCGCCAGCGGATCACTGATCAAGGAATGACCGAAGTTTGCGGCTGCGCGAGGGATGCTTCAGCTTGCGCAGGGCCTTCGCCTCGATCTGCCGGATACGTTCGCGGGTGACGCTGAACTGCTGGCCGACCTCTTCCAGTGTGTGATCGGTGTTCATGCCGATGCCGAAACGCATCCGCAGAACCCGTTCCTCGCGGGGCGTCAGGCTGGCCAGAACGCGGGTCGTGGTTTCCTTCAGGTTTTCCTGAATCGCGGAATCCAGCGGCAGGACCGCGTTCTTGTCCTCGATGAAATCGCCAAGCTGGCTGTCTTCCTCGTCCCCGATGGGGGTTTCAAGGCTGATCGGTTCCTTGGCAATCTTCATCACCTTGCGAACCTTTTCCAGCGGCATTTGCAGCTTTTCGGCCAGTTCCTCCGGCGTCGGCTCGCGGCCGATTTCATGCAGCATCTGGCGGCCGGTGCGCACCAGCTTGTTGATCGTCTCGATCATATGGACCGGAATACGGATCGTGCGCGCCTGATCGGCAATGCTTCGGGTGATCGCCTGACGGATCCACCAGGTCGCATAGGTGCTGAACTTATAGCCCCGGCGATACTCGAACTTGTCGACGGCCTTCATCAGGCCGATATTGCCTTCCTGAATAAGATCAAGGAATTGCAGGCCCCTGTTCGTGTATTTCTTGGCGATCGAAATCACCAGGCGCAAGTTCGCCTCGACCATTTCCTTCTTGGCCTGACGTGCCTCTTTCTCGCCGCGCTGAACCTGGTTCACGATGCGGCGGAATTCCTCGATATCGACGCCGACATGTTGGCCGACCATGGCCATGTCGGAACGCAGCGTCTCGACCTGATCGCGCGAGCGTTCGAACAGCGCCTGCCAGCCGCGACCGGCGTTTTCCGCCATACGGTCCACCCAGGTCGGGTCCAGTTCGGCGCCGCGATAGGCGTCGATGAATTCGCGGCGGTTGATGCGGGCGGCATCGGCCAGACGGACCATGCCGCTGTCGATGGTGACGATCCGGCGGTTGATGCCGTAAAGCTGATCGACCAGCGCCTCGATCCGGTTGTTATGCAGGTGCAGTTCGTTCACCAGCGCCACGATCTCGCCGCGCAGCTTCTGATAGGCGGTTTCGTCCTTGACCGAAAAACTGTCATCCTCGTTCAGCGTCGAGGACATGCGCTGATCCTGCATATCGGCCAGCATTTCATAGTCGCGGGCGATGATGTTCAGGGTTTCCAGAACCTTGGGCTTCAGCGCGGCTTCCATCGCGGCCAGCGACAGGTTGGCGCCGTCATCCTCGTCATCATCTTCAGACTGCATCGGGCGGCCGTCGGCATCGACCTCTTGCGTGTCCTCGGACTGGCTGGCGGCGGGCTGTGCTTCCAGCTCGACTTCCTCGCCCTCGTCCTCGTCGCCCATGGACTGACCGAAGGTCGTTTCCAGGTCGATCACGTCGCGCAGCAGAATGTCCTCGTCCAGAAGTTCCTGGCGCCACATGGTGATGGCCTTGAAGGTCAGCGGGCTTTCGCAAAGACCCGCGATCATGGTGTTGCGCCCGGCCTCGATGCGCTTGGCGATGGCGATCTCGCCCTCGCGCGACAGCAGTTCCACACTGCCCATCTCGCGCAGATACATGCGCACCGGATCATCGGTGCGATCCAGCTTTTCGGCCTGCGCCGTGGCCACGGCAACCTCGCGACCGGTGGTGCTGGTCGTCGTCAGGTCGCCGCCCTGATTATCGGCCTCCTCGGCCTCGTCCTCATCCTCGATCACGTTGATGCCCATCTCGGACAGCATCGACATGACATCCTCGATCTGTTCCGAGCTGACCTGCTCGGGCGGCAGGACCGTGTTCAGCTGATCATAGGTGATGAAGCCGCGTTCTCGCGCCTCGGCGATCATTTTCTTGACCGCTGCCTGACTCATGTCCAGCGAATGCGCGTTGTCGTCCTTGTCGTTCTTCTGGTCGTCGTCGTCCTTGGCGGCCATCCAGGGCTCCTTCTCGAGGCGCGGTGATTCGTGCTCGGGCGAATCAGTTCGGTCAAAGGTTACATATAAGGCCCGCGCCCCCCGAATCAAAGGGCACAGGGGTTAATGATTCGCAGGTCGCGAATCACCCGGTCGAATCGGTGAAACGGCCTATTTCCTGCCCTTCCGCCAGATTTCACCCGAGACGAAATCGTTCAGCTGCGCTGACAGTTCGTCGCGATTTTCACCCAGATCGGACAGATCCTCCATCTCGGGGTTGTCGGCGCGCTGACGGGCACGGGTTATCTGGGTCACGCGCCATGTCAGCCCCTCGTCGGCATCGCCGGTCATTTCGGTTTCAGCCCTGGGCAATTCCAGCCGCGCCGCACGCCGCACTTCCAATTGTTCCAACACACCCAGAAGGATGGTTTCGGCTTTTTGCGGGTCGTCGGGGTCGGTCACGGCCGGGATCAGGCCCAGATGGGCATCGGATTTCAGGCTTTCAAGGGCGCGTTGACCGGCCTCGCTGCTTGTGCCACCGGCCATCAGATCATGCAGCAGCGCGGCCCGGTCCGGATCAGAGGGCGTCAGCCGTTCCAGCCGCGCCTCGTGGTCATGTGCCAGCACCGGATGGGCGGCGCAGATGATCAGCGCGGCACCTTCCAGCAGCGCATCGCCGCCGTCGCGCATCGTCAGGGCCAAGGCGCGGGTCTGTGGCCGGGCCTGCGTCACCGGCGCCCGCCCCTTGCCACGGCCGCCAGGCTGCCAGCCGCCCTGCCCCCGATCCGCCGGCCCGTTACCGCGCCCCTGCCTGCCTCCGCGCCCGGACCCGAACAGATCCGCCCGCTTGTCGCGGATCTCGGCGGCATAGTGGTTGCGCGTCGATTCGTCGGGAATGACCGCAATCGCCTTGCGCAGCGCCTGATCCAGCGCAGCCTTGCGTTCCGGGCTGTCAAAGACCCGGCCCTCGGTTTCGCGCGTCCACAGCAGATCGACCAGAGGCCGCGCGGCGCCGATAATCTGCGCCATGGCAGCAGCACCTTCGGCGGCGATCAGATCGTCGGGATCCTGCCCGGCCGGCAGAACGGCAAAGCGCAGCGCCTGCCCCGGCCCGGTCATCGGCAGCGCCAGGTCAATCAGCCGCAGCGCCGCGCGCTGGCCGGCCGCGTCACCATCCAGCATGATCACCGGCTCGGGGCTGATCCGCCACATCAGGCGCAGCTGATCCTCGGTGATCGCGGTGCCAAGGGGCGCCACGGCGCCACCGAACCCCGCCCGCACCAATGCGATCACATCCATATAGCCCTCGGCCACCAGCAGGGTCGCGCCCTTGGCCACCGCCGCCCGCGCAGGCGCGATATTGTAAAGATTGCGCCCCTTGTCGAACAGCGGCGTTTCCGGGCTGTTGAGGTATTTCGCCCGCGCATCCGCCGCCATCGCCCGGCCGCCGAAACCGATGATGCGGTCGCGCGCGTCGCGGATGGGAAAGATGATCCGGTCGCGGAACCGGTCATAGGCCGGACGGCCATCGTCGGGCTTGGCCGACATGCCGGCTTCCAGGATCAGCGCCTCGTCCAGCCCCTTTTCGCGCAGTGCGGCGGTCAGCCCGACGCGGCTGTCGGGCGCAAAGCCGATCTCGAAGCGGTCCAGCGCCGCCTGATCCAGCCCGCGCCGCGCAAGATAGTCGCGCGCCTCGGCCGCCACGCCGGTGTTCAATTGCAGGCGAAACCAGCGATTTGCGGCCTCGGTCACCTCCAGCAGTTGCGTGCGGCGATCCTGCCGCTGCCGCGCGCGGGGGTCGGGTTCGGGCATCTGCATCCCGGCCTCGGTGGCAAGGACCTTGACGGCCTCGATGAATTCCAGCCCGTCCAGTTCGCGCAGGAAGGTCAGGGCGTCGCCCTTGGCGTGGCAACCAAAACAGTAATAAAAGCCCTTCTGGTCATCACAATGAAAGCTGGCTGATTTTTCCTGATGAAACGGGCAAGGCGCCCACCAGTCGCCCCGCGCCTGATTCGACTTGCGCTGATCCCACACGACCCGAGGCCCGATCACACGGCTGATCGGGACGCGGTTGCGCAATTCATCAAGGAAACCGGGAGGCAGACTCATGGCGCGGATTATCGGCCCATCTGAAGCGCCGGGCAAGTGCCAGACGGCCGCCTGATCCCGGCCCCGATCCCGACTGGCGATCCTGGTCGGTGGCCCTGGTCGACGGCCCTGGTCGGTGGCCCTAGTCGACGGCGGCCAGAAAGACCTCGACCGCCTCGCGCCGGGGCATCGGCTCGATCGCGCCATAGTTCTGGGTTGCCAGCGCCGCCGCCGCATTGGCATAGCGTGCGGCGGCAAAGGGATCGTCGCCGGCCGCGACCCGCGCCAGGAAAGCTCCGTCATAGGTATCGCCCGCCCCGGTCGCATCCACCGCGCGGACCTTGCGCCCGGCCACCCGCTCGCGCCGGTCGGGGGTGGCCACCAGCGAGCCATCGGCCCCAAGCGTCAGCGCCACGACCTTTGCGCCCAGATGCAGATAGAAATCCGCAATCGCTTCGGGATCGGTCAGGCCGGTCAGCAGTTGCGCGTCATCCATGCCCGGCAGCGCGATGTCGCATTGCGCCATCGCGGCGTGAATGACCGCCCTCGCACGATCCAGCGGCCACAGTTTCAGCCGCAGATTGCTGTCATAGGACACCAGGCCACCTGCCGACCTGACCCGTTCGATCGCCGCAAAAACCGCATCGGCCGCGCTGGTCGAGATCGCCTGGCTGATCCCCGACACATGCAGAATCCGCGCCGAGGTCAGAGCCTGGTCGGGCAGATCCGCCGGCCCCATCCGGCTGGCCGCCGATCCGGCGCGCAGATAGCTGAATTCATGCCCGTCCGGCCCATGGGTGACGAAATAGATCCCGGTATGGGCATCGGGCAATTGCCGCACGGCCGAGATGTCGACCCCCTCGGCCCGCCACAGGTTCAGGAAAGATTCGCCAAAGGCATCCTTGCCCAATTGCGTCAGCATCCCGACCCGCGCACCCTGCCTTGCGGCTGCGACCGCGCAATTGGCCGTGTCGCCACCATGACCCGCGCGATAGCTGCCGTCGGGTTGCTGGTTGAACTCCATCATCGGCTCGCCCAGGCACAGGATATCAAGACCCATCTGACTTTCCTTTTCGTCTTGTCACCAGGCATAGGAGCGGACGGCGGCTCAGGCCCCGACAGCACCCCTGGCCAGGCCCCAATAGATATCGCCGATCCTGTCGCGGTCCAGCCGGCCACCGTCACGATACCAGTTCGTCACCGCTGTCAGCATGCCGATCAGCGCCATCGCACTAAGGCGGGTATCCTCGACACGGATATCGCCGGATTGCTGGCCATCACGCAGGATAACTTCCAGCATTTTCTCATATTCACGACGCATAGAACTGATTTTACGATGATTTTCATCGGTCAGATTGCGCAGCTCCATATAGGACAGGAAAACCGCGTCGCTGTGATCCAGGCTGTCGGCGATGTGAAAACGGACGAACCGTTCCAACCGGATCAGCGGCGGACCTGCCGGATCGTCGTGCCAGCTGCCCAGAAGTCGCGCCATATGCGATTCCATTAGATCGCACAGCAATGCCTGCTTGTCGGGCGTATAGGCATAAAGCGCGCCGGCCTGAACGCCGACCTCGCGGGCGATCTGGCGCATCGAGACCGCCGCATATCCGTGCCGCGCAAACAGCCGCAGCGCCGCCTGACGGATCAGCGGACCGGTGATTTCAGCGCGGGAACCCTGGGTGCGTGCCATGCCCCTTAATGCGGTGCCGCGGCCCCGTTGTGAACCCCTGTCGGGCGGCGTAATGTGATGCCATGTTTCGCGCGCTGATGATCACGACAGTTTGCCTTGCCGCCGCCGGTTGCTCCGATGACGCGGCCGATTACCCGCGCCTGCTGCCCACGCAGCAGATTCTGGCGGAACCCTCGCTGCCCGATCATGCCGGGCCGATCACCGACAATGCCGACCCGTTGCGCCAGGCGGTTCAGGCCCGGGGTGCCGCGACACAGGCCCGTGCCGGTACGATCGCCGATCCTGCCGATGGCCGCGACCTTGCCGCGCGGGCCGCCGATCTGCGCCGCCGCGCCGACGCCCTGCGCAGCGAATCCACCGCGCCGGCCGATGCCTGCCAAACTGGCGCCGCAACGCCAGAATGTTCCGAACCCGCACGCTGAGGAGTGTCGCCCATGCCCGTCATCACCTGTATCGAGGACCTCAAGCGCCTGCACCGGGCCCGCACGCCCCGGATGTTCTATGACTATGCCGAATCGGGCAGCTATACCGAACAGACCTTCCGCCAGAACACGACGGATTTTGCCGATATCCGTCTGCGCCAGAAGGTCGCGGTCGATATGTCGAACCGCTCGACGGCGTCGACGATGGTGGGGCTGCCCGTCTCGATGCCGGTCGGCCTGGCCCCGGTCGGCATGACCGGCATGCAGCATGCCGATGGCGAAATTCTGGCGGCAAAGGCGGCCGAGAAATTCGGTGTGCCTTTCTGTCTGTCCACGATGTCGATCTGTTCGATCGAAGATGTGGCGGAAAACACCACGAAACCCTTCATGTTCCAGCTTTATGTCATGCGCGATCAGGATTTTCTGGCCGGCATGATCGAACGCGCCAAGAAAGCGAATTGCAGCGCGCTGGTGTTGACATTGGATTTGCAGATTCTCGGTCAGCGCCACAAGGATCTGAAAAATGGGCTGTCTGCGCCACCCAAGCTGACGCTGCCAGTCATGCTTGATCTGGCGACGAAATGGAGGTGGGGTCTGGGCATGCTGGGCACCAAGCGCCGCCAGTTCGGCAATATCGTCGGCCATGCCAAGAACGTCGGTGACATGGGCAGCCTGTCCAGTTGGACCGCCGAACAGTTCGACCCCCAGCTTGACTGGGACAAGGTCGCCAAGATCCGCGACATGTGGGGTGGCAAGCTGATCCTCAAGGGCATTCTGGACGCCGAGGACGCCCGCATCGCCGCCGATTTCGGGGCCGATGCAATCGTGGTGTCGAACCATGGCGGCCGGCAGCTGGACGGCGCGCTGTCCTCGATCCGCATGCTGCCCGAGATCGTCGAGGCCGTGGGCGACAAGATCGAGATCCATCTGGACAGCGGCATCCGCTCGGGTCAGGACGTGCTGAAGGCGCTGGCGCTTGGGGCGCATGCGACCTGGATCGGGCGGGCCTTCATCCACGGGCTTGGCGCCATGGGCGAGGCCGGCGTCACCAAGGCGCTGGAGGTGATCCACAAGGAGTTGGACATCAGCATGGCGCTGTGTGGTGAACGCGATGTGAAAAAGATCGGCAGGCATAATGTCCTGATACCGAAGGGTTTTTCTGACAGCTACGCCTGACGCCCCGACCCTGCGGCGCAGGGCGGCAACCTCGTCGGGAATATTTCACCGGCTCGCCCGTCTTCCCTTTGCAGCGGATTGAATGCTGCTGAGCAAAGGGAAAGGCAAGACCATGAGCGATGAACATCGTGACGACATCAAACTGGCCCGGCGGCGCCTGCTGCGCAATCTGGGCCTTGGGCTGGGCGCTGCCTATCTGGCGCCGGTCATCGTCGGGATCGACGCGGCGCATGCCGACGGGGCCAGCCGCCCCGGCCGGGCGGGTCGCGGCCGCAGCAAGGCCTCGCGCCCCAGCCGTCCCCGCCGGGGTCGCCGCGCCCGTGTGCGGCGCAGGGCGCATGCCTCGCGGCCGTCGCGGCCGGTTCGCCGCAGGCGGGTGATCCGCCGCAACCGTCCCTCGCGCTAGGCAGGCAGGCGTCAGATGCAGGCGAAACCCCAAACTGACGAACAGGGCGCCGTGCCGGGCGGTGCGCCGCACCCCCGGCTGCGGCTGCGGCTGCGCTGGCAGGGCACCGATGCGCCGGTGCTGATCCCCGACGACCCGGCGCTGATCGGTGGCCTTGCCGCAACACAGGGTGGCTGGCCGGCAACGGCCTGCCCCGACCCGATCAGCATGCCGGAACTGGCCCTGGTCAAGACAGGGCCGCGTGGCAGCTATGCGCTGTGGTCGAGGCATCTGGATCAGCCGCTAGAGGGGCTGGGCCTGGCTGGCACGATCTGTGCGATCAATGCCGATCTGATCGAATCCTACCTGTCCTGCCGCCCCGATCTGTCGGGTCTGCATGCCGGGGGCGCGGTGATCGGCGGCCGGCTGATCGCCCTGACGGGCGAGGCGGGCAGCGGCAAGTCCACGCTGATCGCGCGGCTGTCGGCCGAACCCGATATCGCGATCTTCTGCGACGATATCCTGCCCGTCGCCCCCGATGGCACGGCCATTGCGCTTGGCCTTGCGACCCGCCTGCGCCTGCCGCTGCCACCCCGCGCCAGCGCGCGGCTTGTCGATCATGTCGCCCGATACCGAGGGCCGGCGGATGCCGATTACAGCTATCTCGCGCCCCCCAATCAGGTGCCACATGGCGCGATGGCACCGTTGCGCGCGGTTATCGCGCTGGACCGAAGTGACGATGACGGCCCGGCACGGCTGGAATGGCTGGATCCGGGCAGCATGACGCGGCTGATGCTGTTGCAGAACGTCGCCGTCAATCGCAGCAGCGCCGAGGCCATGGCACGGGCCCAGACCCTTGCCGCCGCGGGCCCGGCGCTGCGGTTGGTCTATTCGGATCTGGAAGATGCGGTATCACTGCTGCGCCGGGCCTTTGGCGGCGAGCGGATGCTGCCCGAGGGCCTGCCTGTCGGCCCCGCGCGGCAATTGGTCCAGCAACCGCTGGTTCGGGAAATTCCGGTCGATCCGGCGCGATCATGGCAGCGGATCGAGGGGACGATCCTTCATCAGCGCGGCTCGGCAGGGTTTCTTGCCCGCAAGGATGGCGCGACGATCTGGACCCTGGACCGCACCGCGCTGGCTGTCTGGATGATGCTGGAACATCCGGGCAGCGCGGCGGGGATGGCCGAAATTCTGGCCGAGATCTTTCCCGATCAGCCCCGGCGGCGCCTGGCCCGCGACATTGCCCGGCTTTTGGCCGGGCTCTGGGCCGAAGGGCTGATCCGGCCGGCCCTGCCGTCAGGCCCCGGCCGGCCTTAGCCGCCGTGCCAGAAGCCACAGGCAGGGCAGGATCGCCGCCACCAGCAGCGCGATCAGGCCAAAGGCCACGCGCAGGCCCATGGTCTCGCTGACCAGACCCATCACGGGCGGGCCGATGAAAAAGCCGGTAAAGCCGATCATCCAGGCCCGTGCGATGGCGCTGGCGCGCTGCGTATCGGGCACGGTCCGGCCGATCAGGCTGTTGGCGGTGGGCACCACCACCGCCACCCCCAGCCCCAGGGCCGCCGCCCCCATCAGTGCCAGCCCAAGACCGGGCGCAAAGGCCAGAAGCAACGCCCCGATCGTCGCGAAGATCACCGAAACCGCGATCAGGCGCACTTCACCCAGCACCACGGCCAGCCATTGCCCCGCCAACCGCGCACAGCCCATCGACAGGGCGAACATGGCGGGCCCGAATGCGCCCAGACCGCCCTCGGCTTCCAGCGTGCGCTCGATATGGATGGCCGCCCAGCTTTCGGTGCCGTTTTCGGCCAGAAAGCACAGCCACAGGATCGCGGCACCCGGCAGCACGATCAGCCAGGGCGCGGGCATGCTGGATTTGCTGGCGTCATTATCGGGGTCAGCCGTGCGCGGGCGGCGGCGACGCATCAGCGGCACCAGCGCGAAGATCGCCAGCGAGACGATGATGACGGTGACGCCATGGCTGATCCCCAATTGCCGCGCCACACCCACCATCCCGGCCGACAGCGCCAGCGCAAAGGAAAACAGCGCGTGGTTCAGGTTCATCAGCGAATGCCCGACGCGGGCCTCGATTTCCGAAATGCGGATATTGGCCAGGATGTCGCAAAGCGACATGGTCATGCCCAGAACCAGCAGGACCAGACCCAATTCCCATCGCGACCCGATCAGCGCTGGAAACAGCGCGACCACGGCCACAGCCAGCCCGCTGGCGGGCAGCAGCCCATGACCGAAATGCTTGCGCAGGCGCGGGGCGATGGACATGGCCGTCATGCCACCCACTGCAGACAGCATCATCAGCGCACCGAATTGCGCATCCGACACGCCCGCGCGCATCTTGATATCCGGCAGCCAGCCCGCGAAGGCACCCCAGAACAGGCCAATGGCGACAAGCCCTGCCGCCGGCGCCCTCGACTGGCGCAGATCATCCACGAAACTCATTGCGAATCCCCCGATCAGGCGCCGCCGCGCCGTCAAGCCCTGAGCGGCTGATAACGATTACAGGATACGCCGCAAGCCCGAAATCGCATGATTTCGCACTCTGGCAGGTCGATGTGGCGGTTTGGCAGATACAGAGCGCCTGCGTTCCGACCCTGAACCGCCAGATTTCCGCTTTCCAAACGGCCCAACCCGCGCTATAGGCCCGGCTTCGGTCGTGCACCCTTGGAGGACGGCCGCCAAACGCAATGTAAGGAATAAAGCAATGGCCAAAGAGATCCCTGATCTGGTGGCCGAGGCACGCGCGGGGTCAGGCAAGGGGGCCGCCCGTCAAGCTCGCCGTGAAGGCAAGGTGCCCGGTATCGTCTATGGTGACCACAAGGACCCGGTTACCGTTCAATTCGAATTCAACTCGCTTCTGACCAAGCTGCGCGCCGGTCGCTTCATGTCCACGCTGTGGAACCTGAAGGTCGAAGGCCAGGAAGACGTTCGCGTCATCTGCCGCGGCGTGCAGAAGGACGTGGTCAAGGACCTGCCGACGCATATCGACTTCATGCGCCTGCGCCGGACCTCGAAAGTGAACCTGTTCATCCCGGTCGAATTCATCAACCAGGACAAGTGCCCCGGCCTGCGCAAGGGCGGCACGCTGGTGACGGTTCGTCCCGAGGTCGAGCTGGTCGTGACCGCGGGTGACATCCCCGATCACATCACCGTCGATCTGTCGGGTCTGGAAGTCGGCGACGGCATCCACATCCACGACGTGACCCTGCCCGCCGGCACCAAGGCTACCATCGACCGCAACTTCGCCATCGCCAACATCGCCGCCCCCTCGGCGCTGCGTTCCAGCGATGATTCGGGCGACGCGGACGAGGAAGCCGTCGAGGCCACGGCAGAAGAATAAGCCCCGCACCGCTTGCGATGGCTTTCGGATTGAACGGGCGGCCCATCGTGGCCGCCCGTTTTCATTGCCCGGTGTTGTCCGCCGAACCCATGCGCAGAAAAGCCGAAACCCCACGATAGTTGCGGTTGTGATGCGCATCAAATCCCTGATCCAGCATCAGCCGGGTGATCTCGTCCATGCCCTCTGGCCCGTAGACGACCGGATGCAGTTCCACGACGACCAGCCGCAGATGCGGCGGCAGCGGGTCGCGCAGCACCTCGCGCTCGGCCCCCTCGATATCCATGATGATCGCCGTTGCCCCGCTGCCGCGCAGAAGCTGCCGCAGCCGCCTGACCGGCACCTCGGTGGGCTGGCTGCGCAGGCGGGGATTGGGATGCACAGAGCCGCTCCAGAAGCCCGGATTGATATGCATGGTGGCCGTGTCGCCCGGATGATCCGCGCCAACGACCGCGCCCTTGATCAGCCGGATGCCATCGGCTCCGTTAAGGCGAAAATTACGACGCAGGGCCTGGTGCATCTGCGGATTGGCCTCGACCGCCGTGACCGCCTGCGGACCAAGGATCCGCGCCGCCGTCAGGCTTACCAGCCCGGACCCGGCCCCAAGGTCCAGCAGCCGGTCGCCGGGCCGGATGAACCGTGTCAGCAAAGCGCGCTCTGACACCTCGAACTGGCCCGATTGCAGACGCTCGCGCAGCGGGGGCGACAGGGCTTCGACCGGAACCTCGATCCGAAACCCGTCAATCTGAAAGATCTCGACCGCGCCGGGGAAATTGGTGCTGTTCATCTTGTCCTGCCTGCCGCAACCCTCACCTGATAGCAGGCCTTGGGCACCCCCGACCAGCCTTGCGGGGTTGCGGCAGCGCATCGCCGTTGCTACCTGAGCCGCAGACCAAGGAAGGACGCGCATGGAACCCGTTCACATCATCGGCGCCGGCCTTGCCGGATCCGAAGCCGCCTGGCAGATCGCCCGTGCCGGCGTGCCCGTCCTGCTGCACGAGATGCGCCCGCAGGTCGCGACCTTTGCCCACAAGACCGGCGATTGCGCCGAGATGGTCTGCTCGAACAGTTTTCGCTCGGATGACGACCAGATGAATGCCGTGGGCCAGCTGCATTGGGAAATGCGGGCGGCGGGCGGGCTGATCATGGCCATGGCCGACCGCCACCGGCTACCTGCCGGTGGCGCCCTGGCCGTCGACCGCGATGCCTTTTCGGCTTCCGTCACCGCGGCACTTCAGGCTGATCCGCTGATCCAGATCGTGCCGGGCGAGGTCCGCGACCTGCCCGAAAACGGCAACTGGATCGTGGCCACCGGCCCGCTGACCTCGGACGCGCTGGCGGGCTCGATCCGGGGGCTGACAGGAACCGAGGCACTGGCCTTCTTCGACGCCATCGCCCCCATCGTTCATGCCGAAACCATCGACATGTCGGTTGCCTGGGAACAGTCGCGCTATGACAAGGGCGAGACTTTGGCCGAGCAGCGCGCCTATATCAACTGCCCAATGACGAAACCGGAATACGAGGCTTTCATCGACGCGCTTCTGGCCGCCGACAAAACGGAATTTCGCGAAGGCGAGACGGCGGGCTATTTCGACGGCTGCCTGCCTATCGAGGTCATGGCCGAACGCGGCCGCGAAACCCTGCGCCATGGTCCGATGAAGCCCGTGGGCCTGACCAACAGCCACAACCCCGCCGAAAAAGCCTATGCAGTCGTTCAACTTCGCCGCGATAATGCATTGGGAACGCTGTATAATATCGTCGGCTTTCAGACCAAGATGAAATACGGCGCGCAGACCGAGGTTTTCCGGATGATCCCCGGCCTGCAAAACGCCAGCTTCGCCCGGCTTGGCGGCATCCATCGCAATTCCTTCCTCAACTCCCCCACGCTGCTGGATGACCGGATGCGCCTGCGGACGCGTCCGAACCTGCGCTTTGCCGGGCAGGTCACGGGTGTCGAGGGCTATGTCGAAAGCGCCGCCATGGGCCTGCTTGCGGGTCGGATGGCGGCCGCACAGGCCAAGGGCGCCGACCTGCCGCCGCCGCATCATACCACCGCGATGGGCGCGCTGGTCAGCCACATCACCGGCGGCGCCGAGGCTAAAACCTTTCAGCCGATGAACGTGAATTTCGGCCTCTTCCCGCCGCTGGACGAGGCGCGCGGTGGCCGCAGGGGCCGCAAGGACCGCTATCCGGCCTATACGCAGCGCGCCAAGGACGATTTCCGCGCATGGCTGGCGACACAGTAACCCGCTTCGCCCCCTCGCCCACAGGGCTTTTGCACCTCGGCCACGCCTATGCGGCATTCGCGGCCGAACGCAAGGCCACACCCGGAAAATTCCTGCTGCGCATCGAGGATATCGACCGCGACCGCTGCAAACCCGAGTTCGAGGCCGCGATCTACGAGGATCTGCACTGGCTTGGCCTCGACTGGCCCCTGCCAGTGATGCGCCAATCCGACCGGATGGCGGCCTATCACGCAGCGCTGGATCGGCTGGCCCCGCTGAGCTATCCCTGCCGATGCCGCCGCGGCGATATCCGCGCCGCCCTGTCAGCCCCGCAAGAGGGCAGCTTGCCCGCAGGCCCGGACGGGCTGATCTATCCCGGCACCTGTCGCCATCGCCCGATGTCCGATGCTGGCCCGGATGACGTGATCCGGCTTGACGTGGCGCGGGCCTTTGAAGCGCTTGGCCTGGAGCGGATCAGCTTTCGCGATCGCGAGATCATGCCTGGCCATGACCATGCCCTGACCCGCGACGAATTTCTTGACGGTATCGGTGACGTCATCCTGTCCCGTCGCGGCATGGGCACCTCCTATCACCTCGCGGTGGTGGTGGATGACGCCGCGCAGCAGATCAACCTGATCACACGAGGGAAAGATCTTTTTGATTCAACATACATACATGTATTAATTCAAAAATTACTTCAGTATCGGACACCAGTTTACCACCATCATCGCCTGATCCGCGACGACGCTGGGAAACGCCTCGCCAAACGCGACGATGCCCGCGCCATCCGCGCCTTTCGTCAGGACGGCGCGACCCCTGACGACATCCGCCGGCTACTCGCGCTCTAGGTCCATCAGCCGTGTCAAAATATCCTGGGGTCCGGGGTGAAACCCCGGTTCAGCCGTCTGCCATTGGGGCCATGATCTCGACCTCTTCCCCGGACCGCACCGCGCGATAGAAACAGCTGCGCCGGTTGGTGTGGCAGGCTGGCCCGGTCTGATCGACGATCAGCAGCAAAGTGTCGCGATCACAATCCACCCGCAATTCCATCAATCGCTGGACATGGCCGCTGCTTTCACCCTTTGCCCAGAAATCCTGCCGCGAGCGCGACCAATAGGTCACCCGGCCGGTTTCCAGCGTCCGCCGCAGTGACTCGGCATTCATCCAGGCCATCATCAGCACCTCGCCCTCGGGCGATTGCGCGATGGCGGGGATCAGGCCGTTGGCATCATATTTCAGGCTTTCGGGCGCGAACATCGTCTTTCCTTTCGTTCTGCGCCTACCTATCTAGGACGGAAGCGACGGGGGTTCCATGTCAGACAGCGACCTGATGCAGCTCTATTCACGCCGGATTCTGGCGCTGACGGCCGCAATGCCCCATGCCGGGCGGCTGCAATCACCGCAGGGCAGTGCGATGCGCCGGTCCCCGCAATGCGGCTCGTCCGTAACCATCGACCTGACGCTGAAGGACGGACGCATCGCCGATTTCGGCCAAGAGGTGCGCGCCTGCGCGCTTGGTCAGGCATCGGCCTCGGTCCTGGGCAGCGGCGTAACCGGCCGCAGCCGCGACGAGATCCTGACAGCCCGCAACGCCCTGCACCAGATGCTGACCGCCGGCGGCCATCCCCCGCAAGCCCCCTTTGCCGAGTTGGAAGCCCTGCTGCCGGCCCGCGACTATCCCAATCGGCATGCCTCGATCATGCTGGCCTGGGATGCCACGCTAGCCGCAATGGACCAGGCCGCAGCCTGAACCCGGCAGCCCGAAAGCCCAGGACCGATTGCCATGAAAAAACCGGCCCCTGCCAGGGCCGGTCAAGTTGCGCGTGCAGGGGAACCGAAGGCGGCGCACAGGCGAGCGCACCAGCCAAAAGCAACGCGGGGCAGAAAACACAAAAACCGGATCAGCCGTTCAGAATCGCCGGCAACCACAGAACAACCAGGGTTGTCACCGAAATCGCGGCAACGCCCAGAACATCACTCAATATCTCGCGGGTCATCTGGCTATCCTCCTGTGTTGCTCATTTGTTCTCACGTTGCGCAATCAAAGTAAAGAACTTTTTAGGAACATCTTAGGAAAGTTTAACGGATCAACCGACACCGATCAGCCGAACGGCCTTGTCCTGTTCCATCAGCCACAGCAGCGTTCGGATAGCCTGACCGCGCGGACTGTCCATTTGCGGATCGCGTTCCAGAAAATTGCGCGCATCCTGCCGCGCCGTCGCCATCAGCCCTGCCTGATGTTCCAGATCGGCAATGCGGAAACGCGGCAGCCCTGATTGCGCCGTGCCAATCATGTCGCCCGCGCCGCGCATTTCCAGATCCGCCTCGGCGATGCGAAACCCGTCCTCGGTCTCGCGCAGGATTTCCAGTCGTTTCTGCCCGCCCTCGGTCAGGGGCGCGTGATACATCAGCAAACAGGTCGAGGCGCCCTGCCCCCGGCCCACCCGCCCGCGCAGCTGATGTAACTGTGCCAGACCGAAATTCTCGGCCCGCTCGATCACCATGATGGTTGCTTCGGGAACGTCAACGCCGACCTCGATCACCGTGGTGGCGACCAGAATCCGCGCCTTGCCGCTGGCGAAATCAGCCATGGCCGTATCCCTCTGTTCGGGCGGCATCTGGCCGTGAACCAGCCGGACATCGTCACCGAAAACAGCGCGCAGCGCCTGAAACCTTGCCTCGGCGGCGGTCAGATCCACCGCTTCGCTTTCCTCGACCAGCGGGCAGACCCAATAGGCCCGCGCGCCGGAATCCAACGCCGCCCGCAGCCGCTCGACCACCGCATTCAGCCGCTGGTCCGAGATCATCACGGTGGTGATCGGCTGACGGCCCGGCGGCTTTTCATCCAGAACCGACAGATCCAGATCGCCGAATTGCGTCATTGCCAGCGAACGCGGAATCGGCGTGGCGGTCATCACCAGAACATCGGGCGGGATGTCGCCCTTGGCCGACAGTTCCAACCGTTGCGCTACGCCGAAACGATGCTGTTCGTCGATGATGGCAAGGCGCAGGTCATGAAATTCCACGTCTTTCTGGAACACGGCATGGGTGCCGACCAGAATGTCGATCCGACCCATGCGCAAATCCTCCAGCAGCTGCGCGCGCAACTCGCCCTTGTCGCGACCCGTCAATGCTGCCAGCCGAATCCCTGCGGCACGGGCAAGCGGTTCCAGCGCGCGGGCATGCTGCCGGGCCAGAATCTCGGTCGGGGCCATCAGCACGGCCTGACCGCCAGCCTCGACCGCGATCAGCGCCGACAGCATCGCAACCAGCGTCTTGCCCGCGCCCACATCGCCTTGCAGCAGCCGGTTCATGCGCCTGTCGCTGGCCATATCCTCGGCAATCTCGGTCACGGCGCGCGATTGTGCCCCGGTCAGAGGCCATGGCAGCGCCGAGATCACCTTGCCTTGCAAACGGCCATCGCCCTGCGTCTGGCGACCCTTGCGGCGCCGGTTGTCACGTCGGATCAGCGCCAAAGTCATCTGATGAGCAAGGAATTCATCATAGGCCAGCCGGACACGCGGCGGCGCAAGCGGCGACAGATCGCCGGGCGACTGTGGCGCATGTGCCTGGGTCAGCGCGGCGTGCCAGTCCGGCCAACCTTGCGTCCGCAGCAACTCGGGGTCGATCCATTCCGGCAGGTCGGGTGCCCGTGCCAACGCCCCACTGGCGGCAGTGGCCATCATGCGTTGCGTCAGTCCGCCGCCAAGCGGATAGACCGGCTCGAATTCGGAGGGCAATGATGCGTCCTCGTGCAGTATATGGTCGGGATGAACCATCTGCGCCACGCCATCGAACAGTTCCACCTTGCCGCTGACGATGCGTCGCTGGCCCGTGGGCAGCTGGCTTTCGATCCAGTCGCGACGCGGGTGGAAGAACACGATCACCAGATCCTGCGCCCCGTCGCTGCATGTCACCCGCCAGGGACGGCCGCGCCCCGTGGGCGGTGCATGGCGCCCGACAAGAACCGAGACCGTCACTGTCTCGGGCGGGCGGATATCGGCCAGCCGGGCGACCGGGCGACGCCGCACACCGCTGTTGGGCAGGGTCAGCAACAGATCGCGGGGCCGGTCTATCCCCAGCTGCGCCAGTGCGCTTTGTGCCTTGGGACCGACGCCCGGCAGCGTATCGGCGGCCGCGAACAGCGGAAACAGGACCGGAGGACGTCCGCGCGGTGGGGTCATCGCCCCGCGATCCGCAGCCATTCATCCTCGTCAATGACGGTAATTCCCAGATCCTCGGCCTTCTTCGCCTTGGACCCGGCGCCCGGCCCGGCGATCAGCAGATCCGTCTTGGCACTGACAGAGCCCGCGACCTTGGCGCCCATCGCCTCGGCCCGCGCCTTTGCCTCGGCCCGCGTCATCTTTTCCAGCGTGCCGGTGAAAACCAGCGTCTTTCCAGTGATTTCGGTCTGGTCGCTGGATGCGACCTCGGCCGGCAGGGGATCAAGCTGCGCCATCAGCCGGTTGATTCCGCCCCGTTCGTTGGGCTGGGCAAAGGCCGTCACCAGCGACCCCGCCAGCACCTCGCCAATGCCGTCGATGCTGACCAGATCATCCCAGGCCGCGCGGGCCTGGGCGGGGACGGGCGGATCGGCCGACCAGACCAGATCGCGGCTTTCCTTCAGCCGCGCGCGCCGACCCTGTTCCGCCGCCTCGGCACGTTCCCGCGCCACGGCTTCCTCGGCCCGCAAATGTCGCTCGGCGGCCGGCGCCGCGGCATCCAATGCTGCGATCATCGCCTGCCAGGTGCCAAAATGCCGTGCAAGCGTCGTCGCAGCCACCTCGCCCACATGGCGAATGCCGAGCGCAAAGATAAGCCGGGCCAATGGGATACGGCGCTTTTCCTCGATCGCTTCGAACAGCTTCCGTGTCGAACGATCCCCAAATCCGTCGCGGTTCTTCAGCTTGCCGAGGTTCGCAGCGTCGCGTTGGGCTAGGGTGAAAATCTGGGCTGGCTCGCGGATCGGCAGCAGGTCATCGGCAAAGAACATCTCGATCTGTTTGGCGCCAAGGCCCTCGATGTCAAAGGCGGCGCGGCTGACGAAATGCTTCAATTTTTCGATGGCCTGCGCCGGGCAAATCAAACCACCCGTGCAGCGGCGAACCGAATCCCCCGGCTCGCGCACCGCGGCCGAGCCGCATTCAGGGCAGATTTCAGGGAAAACATAGGGCTGGCTGTCAGCGGCCCGACGCGACAGATCGGTATCGGCGATCTTCGGGATCACGTCGCCGGCGCGATAGACCTTGACCCAATCGCCAACGCGAATATCCCGCCCCTCGCGGATCGGTGCGCCCGTGCTGTCGCGGCCGGCGATGTAATCCTCGTTATGCAGCGTCGCGTTCGAGACGACGACACCGCCCACGGTCACCGGCTCCAGCCGGGCCACGGGCGACAAGGCGCCGGTGCGACCGACCTGGATGTCGATGCCGTTCAGCCGGGTCCAGGCGGTTTCGGCGGGAAACTTATGCGCCAGGGCCCAACGCGGCGTGGTCGAGCGGAACCCCAGACGGTCCTGATAGGCCAGATCGTCGACCTTATAGACCACGCCGTCGATGTCATAGCCAAGCGTCGCGCGCTGCTGCTCGATCTCGCGCCAGGTGGCCACCATCTGCGCGGCATCGCGGCAAAGCCGGGTCAGCGGGTTGGTCTTGAACCCCATCGCGGCCATTCGCCGAACCGCGCCCATCTGGGTATCGGCCAGCGGCGCGCCGAGTTCGCCCCAGCTATAGGCAAAGAACTTCAACGGCCGCGCGGCGGTGATCGCCGGGTCCAGCTGTCGCAGCGAACCGGCAGCGGCATTGCGGGGATTGGCGAAGGTGCGGCCACTGTCGCCTGCGTTCAGCGCGGCGAAGTCGTCATGCGACATGTAGACCTCGCCCCGGATCTCGACGATGCGGGGCGCGTCGCCCATCAGGGTCTGGGGAATATCGGCGATGGTCCGGGCATTGGCGGTCACGTTTTCGCCCACGGCGCCATCGCCGCGCGTCGCCGCCTGCACCAGTTGCCCGTCCTCATAGCGCAGCGACAGGGAAAGCCCGTCAATCTTCGGCTCGGCGGTGAAATCCAGCGGGGCATCGGCGGGCAGGTTCAGAAAGCCGCGGATGCGGGTGACGAAATCGGTCACCTCATCTTCGGCAAAGGCGTTTTCCAGCGACATCATCCGTCGCGCATGGGTGATCTTGCCGAAACCGGATCCTGGCGTCGCACCGACCTGCCCGGTGGCGCTGTCGGATGATGCCAGATCAGGAAAGGCGGCCTCTAGCCAGGCCAGCCGACGTTTCATCGCGTCATAATCCGCGTCGCTGATCGTGGGCGCATCGAGGTTGTGATATTCCTCGTTCGCCTGCCGCAACTGCGCATCCAGCGTTGCGATCTCGGCTGCGGCCTGTTCGCGGGTCATCGCCGCGGGGTCCGTAGCCTGTGCAGCAATGGCTGCCTCATGTTGCCGATTCTTGTCGCCCATTCGTCCCGGCCCCCACCCTGTCGGCATTCAATCCACGCCATTTTCGCACCGCGCCGGCGCATCCATCGCGACCGGTCATTCGCAGGCCAGCCGGTTCGACATCCGCCGTCAGAAACACTTGCATCCGGCACAAGACCACCGGAGCAAATGGCCAGGCCGGATGCAGCCGTGATAGCGGCGTGAGGGGGAAATTGTCCAGAAGCCGTGCGGTCGACGGTCGCTGCCTTGGGCGGTCGGTCCCACCGGGACGGCGGCTGTTCCAGTCGTCACCCACCGGTTCCGGGCTGGCGGGGATAGCGGGCGCGGACATATCCCCGCCCGCAAGGGATTACAGGCCGACAGCCATCTTTTCTTCATCGGCAGGCGCCGGGTCGCGCAGCACATAGCCACGCCCCCAGACCGTTTCGATATGGTTCTCGCCGGCAAGCGCCTCGGACAGCTTCTTGCGCAATTTGCAGATGAAGACGTCGATGATCTTCAGTTCCGGCTCGTCCATGCCGCCATAAAGATGGTTCAGGAACATTTCCTTGGTCAGCGTCGTGCCCTTGCGCAGGCTGAGCAGTTCGAGGATCTGGTATTCCTTGCCCGTCAGGTTCACCGGCTTGCCTTTGACCTCGACCGAGCGCGAATCAAGGTTCACCACCAGATCGCCGGTCTGGATCACCGCCTGGCTGTGACCCTTCGAGCGGCGGATGATCGCCTGGATGCGCGCCACCAGTTCTTCGCGCACAAAGGGCTTTGTCATATAGTCGTCGGCACCGAAGCCAAAGCCGCGCAGCTTGCTTTCAGTGTCATCCGACCCCGTCAGGATCAGGATCGGCGTGTCGATCCGCGACAGACGGATGTGGCGCAAAACCTCCATCCCGTTCATATCGGGCAGATCCAGGTCCAGCAGAATCAGGTCATAGTCATAAAGCTTGGCCAGATCGACGCCCTCTTCCCCCATATCGGTCAGAAAGACGTTGTAATTGGCAGCCGTCAGCATCAGTTCGATCGCGCGTGCGGTGCTGGGCTCGTCCTCGACAAGTAGGATACGCATTCTTGATAAGTTCCAGTTCAGCCTCGGTCGACTGTAGGTATGCAACGTAAACGTTAATATAGCGTTACTATCTTGAATCTGTCCGATAACTCAACCTAAGAGTGTCTGTATTTTTGCAATGCGGTCACTTTCAGGGCGTTTCTGCCGAAACGTTCCACCGCGACCACCCAGGCGTCAAATTCCTCATCCGTCAGGTCATAGCGTTCCAACGCCTCTTCCCGCGTCAACAGGCCGCCCAGAACGGCGTTGATGACGGTGGCCTTGCGACTTGCCACCCATCTTGTCGGCACAGGCGGCAGATCGGCCATCGTCAGAATCGACCCGTCAGACAAGGTGATGGTGCGCGGGCGAGAGGATTTTCGTATGAACATGCGGTATTTCCCGGATAACTTGACCCGAAGAATGACCTGCTCGACTTAATGTGACGTTAGCGCATGGCGGAAAACTGCCCGGCGCCGCTTGAGAATGTGGGGCATTTTCCTATATTTCGACGGAAATTTCCGCCGCCCCACGGCCAGGACCCTGCCATGACCATCGCCACCGGCGCGCCGAACGCGGCGCCAGAACCCGCATTGAACAGCCTTGGATTCGCCAAGCCCCCCAGCCAGACCCGTGTGGTCGTGGCGATGTCGGGCGGTGTCGACAGCTCGGTCGTGGCGGCGAAACTGGCGCGCGAGGGCTATGACGTGGTGGGCGTCACCTTGCAGCTTTACGACCATGGCGCGGCGCTGGCCAAGAAGGGCGCCTGCTGTGCCGGGCAGGATATTCACGACGCGCGCCGCGTGGCGGAACGCATGGGCTTTCCCCATTACGTTCTGGATTACGAGAACAAGTTCCGCGAATCGGTGATCGACGAATTTGCCGATGCCTATCTTGCCGGCGCGACCCCGGTGCCCTGCATCCGCTGCAACGAACGGGTGAAGTTCCGCGATCTGTTGCAGACGGCGCGGGAATTGGACGCCGACTGCATGGCGACCGGCCATTATATCCAGCGCAAGGAAGGTGCTGCGCAGGCGGAACTGCATATGGCGGCCGATCCTGCCCGCGACCAAAGCTATTTTCTGTTCTCAACCACCCAGGAACAGCTTGATTTCCTGCGCTTTCCGCTTGGCCATCTGGAAAGCAAGGCCGAGACACGGGCACTTGCGGCCGAGTTCGGGCTGGCTGTGGCCGACAAGCCCGACAGCCAGGATATCTGCTTTGTCCCCAATGGCGACTATGCCAGCGTGATCGAGAAGCTGCGCCCCGGCGCGGCCGATCCCGGCGATATCGTCGATCAGGCGGGCAATGTGCTGGGCCAGCATCGCGGCGTGATCCACTATACCATCGGTCAGCGGCGCGGGCTGGGGATCGGCGGCCTTGGCGATCCGCTATATGTCGTGCGGCTTGACCCGGATGCGCGCCATGTCGTTGTCGGCCCGAAATCTGCACTGGCGACGAAAATCGTCCCTGTGGGCGAGGTCAACTGGCTTGGCGATCAGCCCTTCGAGGGCGAGATCGCCTGTGAGGTCCGCATCCGCTCGACCCGCCCGCCCCGGCCCGCAATCCTGCGCGCCCTTGGCGGTCGCAAGGCCGAGGTGGAGCTTCTGGACCCCGAAGAGGGCGTCAGCCCCGGTCAGGCCTGCGTCTTTTACGAATCGGGCGGCAGCCGGGTGCTGGGCGGCGGCTGGATCACTGTTCGGCGGCGGCCAGCAGCCTGATCCGTTCCACCATCGCCCGCAACCCGTTCGAGCGTTGCGAGGACAGATGTTCATCCAGCCCCAGCCGTGCCAACTCGGCCGGGGCGTCGATCTGACCCACCTGCCCCACCGGCACGCCGGAATACAGCGCATGCAGGATGGCGATCAGCCCGCGCACGATCATCGCATCGCTTTCACCCTGAAAATCGAAAACCCCGGCCTCGATCCGGGGCATGATCCAGACCTGGCTGGCGCAGCCATCCACCTTGGTGGCGGGCACGCAAAGCGCCTCGTCCATGGCGGGCATGGCGCGCCCAAGCTCGATCACGTGGCGATAGCGATCTTCCCAGTCATCGAGGAAATCGAAGGTCTCGGCGATCTCTTCAAAGGCGGGGGTGGCCATGATGTGCATTCCTTTCGCGACAGCCTTGGGGTTAGCGCGCTCGGGGGCCAAGGTCAAAGAGGCTTTCACAGCCGCCGGCTTTCCCCTATCAATCGGGCAAGAAACGGGGATGGTGACATGAAACGACTGACGGTGCCCTTGCTGATCGCGACGCTGGCTGTGGCCGGCTGCGGCGGACGTTACAGCGACAGCGGCTGGAACCCGTTGGGGTGGTTCGGATCGGATCGCGGCCCGACCTCGCTGGAACCCGAGGGCGGTTATGCCACGACCAATACCGATGCCCGCCCCGGCATCCCGGCCATCACCGGCGCCCATTGGGAAGTGCTGAACGAGGGGCGGCTGCTGGTCGTGACCGGCCTTGGTGCCACCAAGGGCTATTGGGATGCCGAACTGATCACCGAGGCGCCCAGCCCCTCGGGCCGGCTGACGCCGGATCCCGACGGCGTGCTGCGCCTGCGCTTTGTCGCCTGGCCGCCGCCTGCTGACAGCGATGCCGCGCGCATGCCTGCCCGCCCCGAGACCGACACGATCAGCGTGGCGCTGACCCTGTCGTCGAATGTGCTGGCCGGGGTTCAGCAGGTGCAGATCTCGGGCGCGACCAATACGATCACGATCCGGCGGTAAACGGCCGACGCAACTTGACGTTGCGCGGCGCGGCAGCCAATTCTGGCCGCGTTGCGTTTGTATTACGCCAGGTTTCGTTTTGATCCGTTCACTGTTTTGCCGGTCCATATATTGTCACATCCCCAGATCATCCCCGGCTCGCATCTTGCCGCGATCGCCCATGACGACGCGCCGTTTCTGCTGGAATGGGTTCTGCATCACCGCCTGATCGGTTTTGACAGGATCACCGTCTATGGCGACGGCATCACCGAGCAGGCCAGCCAGCTTGGCCGCGCCCTTGCCAGCGCCGGCCTGATCAAGTTCCGCGAAGGCGTGGCGGCCCCCGATTCTGCCCCCGGCGTCGCGTTGGCGGCCTGTCTGGGCGATCTTCTGTCCCGCGCGCGTCGGGATGGCACCGAATGGTTGCTGCCCCTGGGGATCGAGGAGTTTCTGCTGGTCGAAGAAGGCGACGGCGGGCTTGGCGCCCTGCTGGGGGCTGTCCCGCCCGATGCCGGACTGATCAGCCTGACCTGGCAGATTTTTGGCAATGCGGGCCATGGCGATTTCAGCGACCGGCTGGTTACCCGGCGCTTTACCCGCGCGGCACCCGTCCAGCAGGGCCGTCTGGTGGCGCCGCTTGGGGTCAAGACCCTGCTGCGCCCGCACACCGCCGAGCGGCTTGGCAGGCACCGCCCGATGCTGGCGGAGGGCAGGCACCTTTGGGTGAACGGCGCGGGTCAGGACGTGACCGAATATTACCGCGACAGCCGCTGGTTCGCGTTGGCCGACAAGCCCGGCTTCGGCCATGGCCGAATCGCCTTTTACGCCACGCGCGACAATGCCAGCTGGCTGGTCCGGGCGATGAACCCGGCCCAGCGCGCCCGCGGCCTGACGCCTGCCGATTTCCGCAACCTGCTGACCCAGCACGGCCGCATCAACGTCAACCGGATCGACGAGGACGCCATGCAGCCCTGGGCCGCGCGCATCGAGACCGGCATGGCCGAGTTGCTGCAATCCCACCCCCAACTGCGCCAGGCGCAGACCGACGCCGTCACCGATCTGTCGCAGCGCATCGCGGATTTCTCGGCCGGGCTGGAAGGCAATGCCCGCGAGGCCGTCGATCTGTTCCTGACCGGTCAGGATGTGCCGGCCGAATTGCTGGAATGGGAAACCACGGGCCGGGTCTCGCACCGGGTCGACAGCGGCAAATGGCGCAAGCTGGCCGAGGCGCATAATGCCGGGCGCGACGATGACGAGTTGTTCCTTGACGCCGACGAGCGGCCCGAATTCGACAAGGACGACCCCGATCTGGTCATCAAGGCCCCTGCCTGGCTGGCCGATCTGCGGCTTTCACCGCATGGCCGGGGTTTCTATCATTCGATCCCCGGATATGCCCTGACCCATGTTCACCGCAGCGATGATCATCTGATCGTCAGCTTCGACAACCTGTCATCGGTGCGCGACAACCCGGTGGATCGCGACCCCTGGGGCTATGAATTCGTGCGCAAATCGGGGTGGTCGCATCTGGGGGTGATGGGCTATGCCGGCGACTGGTATCGCAGTGGCGCGCTGATGGACGAGCTGACGCGACTGCGCGATCAGGGGCTGTTCGCGCAATACCGGCATGTCACCTTCATGGGAACCTCGATGGGCGCCTTTGCGGCCTGTGCCTTCGCACCCCTGGCGCCGGGCTGCACCGTCATCGCCTTTTCGCCGCAGGAAACGCTGGATCCGAAACTGGTCCCCTGGGAAAATCGCTTTGGCTCGGGGCGCAAGGCGAATTGGACCGGGCGCTTCTCCTCGGCCGATCAGGGGCTGGAGGCGGCGGGGCAATCCTGGCTGTTCTATGACCCCTGCTTCGCCCCGGATTTGCGCCACGCACAGCGCTTTACCGCGCCGGGGGCCGAGCGGCTGGAAATGCGGCTGGCCGGACACAAGACCGCGCTGGTCCTGCGTGCCGGCGGCGTCTTGTCGCGCCTTGTACGCGAGATCGTAGGCGGCAGCTTTTCCCGCGCGGATTTCCCCGCGCTGTATCAGCCCTGCCGCCGCACACCGGCCTATCTGTCCGAAGTCGCCGAAAAGCTGGCCGAACGAGGCCGCACCCGCCTGCTGCGCCGCTATATCCGCGCCATCGAGGCACACGACATGACCCGTTTGGCCAAAGGGTTGCGTCGCCGCCACCTGCAATCGGGACGCAAGCAGGCCGGTTAGACCCCGGCCGCGCGCCGCCTGCCCCGTCCTGCCCCGCCGGATCAGGCCAGCTGGTCGCGGAACTCGCTGCGGGCCGGAAAGCGTTCGACATGTCGCGCCAGCAGGTCGCCGATATGATCCTGACGGCGCAGCGGCCGGCACAGGCGGATCATCCGTTCCAGCGGCCAGGGCCGGTCGGGCGCCAGCTGATGCACCTGTTCCAGCACCGCATATTCCTCGGCCGTCTGGCGTTTCTGGCGATGCATCGCCGCCTTTTGCAGCAACAGATCGGGATGACCATCGACCACGGCGGCATTATCGACAAACAGCGCCGCCAGCTTGTCCCATTCTTCCAGCTTCAGCATCAGCTTGGCGGTGGACATGATGGCCGCGGGCGTCAGCCCCTCGGCGGCCGGCGCGGCACCGGCCGGTGCGCTGGCGACGGCTTCCGCCTTGGTCCCAGATGCCGCCGCCTGCGGCTTGGGCTGCGCGTCGGCCGGAAAATAGGTCGCGATCACGCTGGACATGATCCGTGCCACCAGATCCGGGTTCACATGGCGATAATCATTCCGCGACCAGGCAATCGTCGGATTGGACAGGGTGACAAATTCATAGGACGGGAAATAGTCGACCTGTTCGACCTCGGTGACGAACTGGTCCAACACGGCGCGCTGCACCGATTTGGAATAGGCATTCGCCATCAGCACATCCATATCCCGAAAGGTCGCCAACAGCGGCACCGGCGAGACGGTGATCAGCATCTTCAGCGGCTTTTCGCGGTGCTTCAGCAACAAGGCATGAAGCGCATGCAGCATCTCCAGGATCTCGGCATAGCCCAGCACACGGAACTGGAACCGGTCGGGATATTTCCTGAGGATCTCGACCGGTGGGATCACGTTCAGATAGATGTCCAGCTCGCGGTCATACCAGGTCTCAACATAACCCAGCGTGATGATAATGACATCGGCATCCTTCACCTGCGCCATCGCATCAAGATAGCGGTGCCGGAACGCCAGCACCTTTTCCATCGGAAAGTCAATGCGCGCCTGACCCAGCTGCGGATCAAAGATCGGCTGATCTGTGTTGCCACTGTACAGAATCGCCTCGCCGGGAAAGCTGTCGCGTTCCAGCGCCCATTTCAATTCGTTGTAGATCGAGTGGATCGAGTATTTGTTGAAGAAATTCGAGGCCTCGCCAACGCTTTCCCCGACCTCACCCAGATCGAAATCGCGGCTGAGAACGGTCATGCCATTTTCGATCAGCGCGGCCTCGACGTTTCGGGCAAAGCAGGACCCGATGGTAAAGACTGTATCGGTCGGCAGAATCTGAAAGCTGGGCCGCGCCACGGGCCATGCCAGCGGATACAGCCGCTCGCCGCCCTGTTCGGGCGAGGGATAGCGCCGCAGCCGATTGCGCCGGGCAAAGCCGAAGGCCTGATTAGCCGAGACATCAAGGATAAGCTTGCGATCCATGCATCTGCCTTGTCTGGTCCGATCCGGCCCCTACATTCATCAGCTTTTCCCGTTGCATGCAAGCGCACAAGCAGACCATTGCCACCGCCGCCGACACAGGCTAATCCCCCCACACCGGAGGAGTGGCAGAGTGGTTTAATGCACCGGTCTTGAAAACCGACGTGGGTGAAAGTCCACCGTGGGTTCGAATCCCACCTCCTCCGCCATTTTACAGTTACCCCCGCAATCACCCTCTAAAGCATTGAAGAACAACGAGAGTTTCGGGGTTCGAAACCCCATTTTCCGGTCATAGGCCAAACGCTCTGCAAAGGTCAGTCTGAGCACGAGTCGCTGGAGGTCGAAGCGCCCTGTTTGCCAGACTTTCCAAAGGTTTGCAGGGAAGGCCATTGCGAGTTCGAACATTTGGGTGAAGGCGGGATTCGGGCGGCCTGAAGTAGCCGCTTTTTCTTCGAGAATGAGCTTGTCCTGTTCCAGCGCCGCGATCTTGGTTTCGTAGGCCTTGATAACGGTTTTGTTCTCGGCCTCGACCAGACGGGCGAGCAACGTATCTACCTGCTTGGACAGGTCAGCGATCTTCGCCTTGTAGAGCGCGCCCTGTTCCTTGGCGCGGGCCTGGCGGGCGTCCCACTCGGTTGCGAAGATGTCCTTGGCAATCGCCAGCTTGATCGGAGACGGCGTGATGGATTCCAGCAGGCCTTCGAACGCGCCTTCCATCTCATCGCGGCGGATGGACTTGCGGTAAGCCTCGCACCCTTTCTGGAAGCACATATAATAAGGATGCTTCGCGCCCGTCTTGCTGGTGGACCAGCAAGAGGTCAGCGGATGCTCGCACTCCCCGCACAGGGCAAAGCCGCGCAGCGGAAAGTCTTCCGAGATATCGGCGCGGGCAGCCACGCGCGCACCTTCCTTGATCCGCTCCTGGATGCGGGCATAGGTCTCCAGAGAGATCAGGCCGTCATGCTGGCCCTTGCGGAGCGAGATACCCCAGGCAGGAACTTCGATGTACCCTGCATAATGCGGGCGGGTCATCAGGCGGATAATTTCTTCATAACGGATGACGCCATCAGGAAAGCGGTCAGCGAAGGCAGGTTCGTCTTCGAGGAAACGTTTGACCTCGCCTTGCGAGGCAAAACGCCCGGTTGCAAAGCCTTCCAGGGCCTCGGCAATGATCGTGGCGAGAGGTTCGTCGCGCACCAGCATCTTGCCGCGCCCGATCACACGTTCATAGCGAAAGCCCGGAGGCGCGGGGAAACACCAGTAGCCGTTCAGGGTCCGCGCCCGCATGCGGTTCTTGGTCTGCTCGCGGTTTTTCTGGCGCTGGTGCTGTGACACTGAAGCCAGCAGGTTCTCGATCAGGATGGAATCGGAATCCTCGCCGAAGGTGATCGAGGGGCTTTCCAGCTTGCCGCCGATATCCTTTAGGGTGCGCCGCAGGGTCCAGTGCCCTTCGATGTCACGTGCGAAGCGGCTGATATCATCGATGATGACGATAATCCCTTCACTCTTCTGTCCCTTGATGAAGGTGATCAGCTCATTGAAGGACGGACGCTCGACCTTGCCGCCTGACACCCCGCGCTCATGGAAGGTTTTGACGACCTCATATCCTTTGCGCTGCGCATATTCACGGCAGCGCGTGGCTTGACTTTCAAGGCCATGGCCTTCTTCGACCTGGCGGGCGGAAGACACGCGGCAATAGATGACGGCGCGGGGCGCTAGCGCGGTATCAAGAAGGTTGTCAGATTTGGCGTTAGGTTTTGGCATGAGCGTTACTCCTTGTTTTTATGATTAAATTCGGATGCAACTGTTTCATGCGCTGTCTCTACGGGTATGAGATACTGTAGCACATCATCGAAGCCGAAGCCACTTTCCGGGGTGATTTTATCCCCAGCCCGCACGCTGAAGCCAAGGTCAACGAACGCGACCATGATCTGCCACAGGGCAATCAGGAACTCGGCCTTCTGATCATCCGACAGAGCCTGATCATCCAGCTCTTGCCCGTAGCGCGAAAGCAAACGCTGACCCAGATCAGGCGGCGGCTCCCCCAGTGCTTGCGATTGTGTCTTTCCTCTATCTTCCATGGCTTGCTCCTTTTTTGATTTGTTATTGTTCGTCAAAAGAGACGGACGCCCCACACAGCCAAGCGTCCGCCTCTCTTGTTCGCCTCAGCGGTAGCGACCTTCTTTGCGGGTATTGCCTTGCTGCGGCGCTGGTGCTTCGCGCTCTTCCCCGCGCTCGCGCCCAAGGTCCCGCATGGCGGAATGGGCTTCACGCGCAAGTTCGGCGATCCGCAGCAGTTCGCTGCGCGAGAACGAATTGCTGTCCTGCAAGCGCCCCTCCTTGTCCTCATAGGTGCGGGCCAGCGTGACGGTATGATACGGGCCGTCCGCGCCCTGGTTTTCCCAGAGGACGGCTTTCAGGCGTCCGTCACGAAACGTCTGGACAGGGGTATTGGCAGGGGTTTGGGCAGGCGTGTTTGTCTGGTCCATGGAAAGCTCCTTTCATGGTGGCTGGTTAATGATCGGGGATGTTTATTCGTCCGATTGGCTGAGGATTGCCTCGAAGCGCAAAAGAACAAAGAAAGAACATATCATATAGGCATCTCCGTTTTCAAGAAATTTGTGAACTGTTTCATTATATTAGCGGGAGCGCATGCGCGGCTTGCGACCGCGCTCTGCTGTCTTCGACGCCTGCATGGCCTCTGTTTCCGCGCGGGTCACCGCCCGCCCGTCTGCGCGCTGTTCAAGCTTCGCAAACCAGTTCTCTTCATAGAGCTTGCGGTTTGGCAGCGCGAAGGACGGATGCGGATCGGGGAGAGCAGCGGTTGGGGTTTTGGGCGTGCGTCCACCAACGGCACGGTCGGCAGTCTTGGCCGCATCCCTACTTGCCAAAAGGTCAGGCCCTCGCAGGCCCGACAGGAACTCTTCCTTCGCCAGCCCTGCATCGCGGTAGAACGCCGTATCGAACGAGGTAGGCAACTCACCCCGCTGTTCATAAGCCATGCTCTGCGCCGTGGGATTGAACGGAATGTGCGGCTGAGGTTGGGGCTGTGGTTGATCATAGACCTTTGCCCCAGCATTCGGTGTTTGCTTCTCATCACTCATGTTGCATTCCCTCCACGTAAGACCAGGAGCCTTGCCGATATTGCGGCAGGTGCGCGAAGCGCTCCGGTACGGATTCCGTGATGATTTTCCGCCGCCTTTGCCCCCACAGGGTCTGGATCACCACGCTATCGAGCGGCGGATGGTATGGATCAGGCAGGTATTTTCCTGCGCTCAAGCGCTGCCGCCAGTACGGCGTGCGCGAGGCCAGCAGCGGGCCTGACAGACCATCCGCAAACACGATCAGCTTGTCAGGCGGGAGATGCAGCAGTTCATCCGGCGTGACGAGATGCCTGCGCATCAGGCGCTTATGTCCGCTCTCATAGGTGAGTTTTTTCAGTTCCGCAGCGCCTGCGAACGGGTCTGCCCCGTTCAGGATGGCGCTCATCAGCTTTTGCCGTTCTGCCGCCGCGCGGGCATTGACCAGCGGGTCGGCAATCTCCAGCGTCTGCGCGCCGATCATGTCAGAGATGGATTTGGCTGTCTCGAAATCCCGTATCCCGAAATAAAGCTGCACCTGCGCGCTGGAGAGCAGAATCGTCTTGGCATGCGCCCCGAGCGCTTCCATTTGCGCTGGCGACTGGAAGACCGCGAACGGCCTGATGCCGATGCCAGCCCCATAGCTAAATAGCTTGGGCACAAGATCGAACCCGCCGAGCAGCGCGCATTCATCCAGTATCCAGTCCTGCTTCGGGGCAGACGGCTTTCTCGACTTGATCACGAACAGGGCAGAGAGCAGCGCCTTGATGATCGGCGCATGGGTGATCATTCGTTCCGGCTCGCAGACAATGAACAGGTTGGCGAAGCGCTCAGCCGCGCAGAGGTCATCGGCGAGGGACAGCGAGAACGGCGGCGATACCGCACGGCGCAGGTTCGGGTCGGACAGGCTGGCAAGCGCATTGCCCACTTCCCCCATCACGTCCTTTATCGCGCCATGGGCAGCCACCCGCGTCATGCCGAACCAGTGACCCTTGGCTGACCTTCCGCTCCGTCCCCAATCTCTTCCCGGTTTTCACGTTAACGACGACCGCAAGATGTGTGCTGTAGTACAGCACTATCTTGGCAAGGGGACCCGCTGCGCGCCCCCGTTGCATCCCCCCGGCCCGTGGCTGGTCTCAGGGCATTGAGCCCGTCACCCAGCCAGTAGAACGTGTCGCCGTTCAATCACGAGCAGGGAGACGTCGCTCTCCCTGCACCCATCGACTTGGGCGGCGTTCCTGCCCCCAAGACCCCAGACCATGTCATGGAGACGACTTCATCGAGACCAAGGACGGGAGCACTTCATAGCTGCCCTTCCCTGGACCCATCCCATCGACCAACCTTCCGCAGGTTGGATGCCGTCAGCGCATCGGCGCTGAACCCGATCAGGGGGCCACGCGCCGCCCCCTGAACCCAGCTCGCAGGGCTTGGAGAACTTTACTTCTCCACCGACGTCGAACCAAGCATGGCCTTCGAGCCGTTCGGTCACCAATCGCGCGAGTCGTCATTCTCTCGGCCGACACCCTCCACCCGTCCCACGGCGCAATGCGAAGTCGAACAAGCCACGGGCAAATCAATAGTTTTTGACTTGTCTTTCCAGTATGTTATCGTCTCTCAAACAAGTGAGCAGGCAGGATGGATCAAAACTCAAAGTATAGCGCAGGCGGTTCACTCGCGGGATACCTGTTTCAGTGCCGATTGGCGCTGCTGCGCGGCCTTGAGCTTGCAAGGAAAAGCCCGGCCAGCGTCATTTCCATCGAGAAGTTTGACGATATTGCCTTTGAGACTGAGGATGTTGCAAAATGCCTCATTCAGGCCAAACACCATATCACCGCCAAATCCGTAGATAACAAGAGCGTCGATGTTTGGAAGACGCTCGGAATCTGGACCGATAGTTTCAACGCCGGTGTCTTTCAGGCCGAAAAGACGTCTTTTTTTCTCATCACCACGGCCACGGCTGCAGACGGATCAGCGCTGGCAAACCTCCGGGAGGGAGCCTCTCAACAAAACCGGGCGGAGGCGTTTGATTTTCTCCGCAAGGCCGCGGAGGAGTCGGACAACAAGACTACCGCGGCGGCGCGACAGAAGTTTCTGAAGCTCACCGATGACGAGGCCAGGCTTCTGATCAGCAGAATCGTCGTCTACGACAATCACCCTAACCTCACCGATGTCACAAGCGATATCGAAGCGGAGCTTATTCTGGTCGCCCCCGGAAAGACGGCCTTGGCGGCACAGTATCTGGAAGGGTGGTGGCTGAATGTGGTTGGCAAGCAGCTGGTCGCCGCGCAAAGCTCAGCCATCCCGGTTCAGCATATCATCACCAAGGCCAACGAGATCGGTCATACGCTCAAAAAGGATGCATTGCCGCTGGACGATCCCGAAGCGTTGGAGGTCAAGGGATACTCGGACGGGGATGAGAAACGGGTATTTGTGCGACAGATGCGGGCCATACAGCTTGCAGACCGGCATGTTGAAAGCGCGGTATACGACTACTACCGCGCTTATGCGCAGCGCTCAAAATGGGCGCGCGAAAACCTGATCCTTGAGAATGAGCTTGGCGACTACGACAGGAAGCTGGAGGATTCGTGGCAACGCAAGTTTGACGGGGAATGCATCGCTGCAGAGCCGCAATCCGATGCGGACAAGCTGAAGCTCGGAAAAACGCTCTACGTCTGGGCGTCACAGGAGTCGGTTGGCATCCGGAATGTTGTCGAGAAATGGATCACAGCCGGATCGTTTCATGGCCTCTCCGATCAGTTGCGCATCGGTTGGCATCCGGACTTTCAGGTCCTTCTGAAGGACGCGGAGATGGAGGATGCGTGAACATTGGTTGGCTCATGCACGTGAAGAGAGCTTTCTCTTCAATCCAGCCTTTCTGGGCTCACTCCTGACGGATTTCGTGCGGGAATTCTCCAAGGCAAAGAGGACGCCGTGCCCTGTGACGCTTGTATTTCTCGCTTCCGGCGTAAGTCTCCACCGCCAGACCCGCCAGAAGCTTCCCGGCACAACTGCGACAGCGCTATATGAGTGGCTGCAGGATCATCAGGATGTTCTTGTCGATCTCCCCCGCCGGTTACGAGGTCTTTCACCATTTCTGCGTGAGGCCCTGTTGTTCACGCTCCATCAAGACACGCTCAGGTTTGAGTCTGGGCACGGCCTGGCCGCCGGAGGGAAGAAGGGTCACTTTTCGCCCGCAGTGCTGGAGGCAAGCACTGCAGAGATGACCGACATTGTGCAGCGCATGCGGTTTCTTGCCAGATGGTTTGCCAAATCCGGGTCTGAGGCATCAATCTTGGCCGCCTGGGGATTACGCCCATGAGCTTTTTCATCCGTGCGATTGTTCTATACAGCCATGACGGACAGAAGCGGGTTCTTCCGTTCACATCTTCCGGCCTCAACATCATCACGGGCAAGTCTAAGACCGGAAAGTCGGCTATTATCGATATCGTGGACTACTGCCTCGGACGCGGCAGCTATAACATCGCCGAGGGTGAAATCAGACGCCGCGTGTCCTGGTACGGCCTCCACCTTGAAAACGCCGGTGATGAGGTGTTCGTTGCCCGAGACAATCCGGGTCCGGGGACCTCAACCGGGTCAAAGGTCTACTATCAGCGTGGCCGTGTGGAGGAGTATCCGGACCTGGAGGAGATCGAGAAGAATATCACGGGTTCCAGCCTGAAGACGCTGATGACACAATTCGCGGGCATTGCAGAAAATGAGCATCGCCCGACCACCGGCACACGCGATCCCTTGAGCGCCAATATCTCCCATGCGCTCTTCATGTGCTTTCAGCCGCAAGGTATCATTGCCAGCAAGGATCAGCTCTTCAACCGCATGAACGATACGTTCAGGATGCTAGCTCTACGCGATACCCTGCCGTACTTTCTCGGGGCGGTGGATGAGGATCATTTCCGACATCTGGCCGAACTGGATGAACTCCGACGCAAGCTGCGGTTGCTGGAGGCGCAGGAGGCAAAGAAGCTCCAGGCTGTCGAGATCAGCAGGGAGCGCGTTGTCCGTCTGGTCAATGAGGGCAAGAGGCTCGCTCTCATCCCCCAAGACTATCAGGTGATCGATGACACAGTCTTCGATTATCTGACGCAGGTTGGCAGCACAGATATCGATGAAGTCGCCATCTACACCGATTTCGGGGAGACCGTCGCCCAGCTTGAGCAGGAACGTACAGCGCTGTGGGGGCGGATTTCCGAGTTGAACCAAGATCGCAAGGCCGCCCAGAGTTACGTCTCAGCCCAGAGTGAATTCGGCAGAGAGGTATCCGAGCAGCGTGCCCGGCTTAGCAGTATTGGTATGTATAAGACGGATGTAGGAGACAAGACGCATTGCCCCATCTGCAGCGCAAAACATGACCAGCCAATTGCTGCCGTTGAAGACATTAGAAAGTCTCTGGCCGGCGTGGATGAACAGCTCTCTTCAGTCCACAAGGAAAGCCCGCATTTGCAACGGCACATCAATTCACTGGACAACGAGATCGAACGCCTCTCTGCTGAGCTGCGCGAAACATCGCGGGAACTTCGTGCCGCCATTGCGTCTGATGAGGAAGCCAAGGCCGCACAGGAACAGCTTATCGCAAGGGCGCGGTACATCGGGCGTCTTACGAATCTTCTGGAGACGATTTCGCCGAGCGAAGAGGATGGCCCGGAGGAGAGCGAGATCGATCAGATCAAGGTTATGATCGAGGCTGTGCTCTCCAAAATACGGTCTGAAGAAGTTGAATCCAAGATGGATACTTTCCTCGACCTAATCGGGCAGAAAATGACGGATTATTCTAATCGGCTCGATCTGGAGCACAAAGGCAGCTCACTTCGCCTAGATATAAAAAAGTTGACCGTGGTGGCGAATACCGAAGACGGCCCGATCCCGCTCAACCGGATGGGCAGCGGCGAGAATTGGGTAGGATATCATGTGCTCGCACATCTTGCGCTGCACTGGTGGTTCCGGCGCAGGTCGCGTCCGGTCCCCGCGTTTCTGATCCTCGATCAGCCAACACAGGCGTATTATCCCGCAGATGCTCAGGACGGCAGTCTGGAGGAAATCGAAGTCGATGAAGACCGAACGGCTGTGCTTTCTCTGTTCCGGCTAATGTTCGACGCTTGTAAAGAAATCGAGTTTCCCTTCCAGCTCATTGTTCTGGATCACGCCCATTTGCGTGAACAGTGGTTTGAGGACGCTATTGTTGAAGAATGGCGCGGTGATAGCGCGCTTGTTCCTTATGATTGGCCGATCAGCTAGGCAACCTGATCCTGCTGCAAAGTCATGCTCACCCCTTGCGGGGCAGGGCTGTCGTGAACCGGGCAAGAAAAATCTGTCCCGGCTCGTTGGGCGTCCATCCCTTGCGCAAGGAAGAAGGCTTAGGGCTTCGCCCTCGGCGCGGTTCAAGCAAAACAGATCGAAGAGAATCTTGCTTTGTCGGTTCCCCCTGAAGGCCGCCGCCAACAAAGCAAGATTCTTTCGCCGATTTTCCTTGCCCCTTGCACACCCACTGTTCGCCACGAGGCAGGGTTGCATGAGCAACCCATACCCAATGGAAGGAAAAGAAAGTGGAAGAAGATCAAGGAACTATAAGAATTTATGTGGCCTGTCTGGCAGCGTACAACAACGGCATCCTGCACGGGCGCTGGATCGCTGCAAGCCGCGAGGCTTACGACATCTATGCTGACATCCGCGCGATGCTGGCAGCCTCACCCATTGAGGACGCCGAAGAATGGGCAATCCATGACCATGAGGGCTTCGAGGGAGCGGAGGTGTCCGAATACATGGGCATTGAACAGGTGGCAGAGCTGGCGGCGTTCATCGAGGAACACGGCGAGATCGGCGGCAAGCTGGTCGGGCATTTCGGTAATCTGGACGAGGCGCGGAAGGCCATTGAGGATGCCTATGCAGGTGAATACCGCTCTTTGGCCGACTTTGCGGAAGAGCTGACCGAAGAGACAGGCGACATCCCAGAGCGTTTGCGGTTCTACATTGATTACGACCGCATGGCGCGGGACATGGAAATCGGGGACGTGTTCACCATCGAAACAGGCTTCGAGCAAGTCCATGTGTTCTGGAGCCACTGAGATGAGCAAGGAACACCATACGTTCACATGGCAGGGCATTGAGATTGAGCTGATCTACGAGCCCAAAGCTTACGGCGGCGCGACGGCACATCTGGAGGTGCGCAGCATCAAGCCGGAGAGCGCGCCGCTGCCGATCACCGAAACAGGCTATCTCTCGCACTATCATCCCGTGGGAACCGTTGAGGCCAACGCAGGCACATTGATCGAGCAGGTCAAGTGGTGGCTGGATGAGCGCGCTAAGTCCAAGGAATGGCAGCGGCACGTCGAGCAGAGCAGGCAGCTTTGCCTGTTCTAGGCGACAAGCAGGTTGCCCGAGGTCACAAGGGCGGCCTCATCGGTCAGGCCCGTCACGCCGTTGAGCGTGACCTTCAGGACGAAGTTATTTGCCCCGCCGTCAGCATCCACTTTCACCAGTGAGTTTGAACCGCTGGTAGTGATTTCCACGAAATCCGTGATGACATCGCTCATCGGATCGAACAGGTCGAGCAAGTCCGCAAGATCGAGCACATCGCCTTGGCCTGTGTTGAAATCAGCAATCGTGTCTGTGCCGCTTTCACCGTTCAGCAATCTGAAGGTGTCCGCGCCGGTGCCGCCTGAGAGTGTGTCGCTGCCATTACCGCCAAGCAGCAGGTCATCACCACCGCCGCCGATCAGGGTATCATTGCCGTCGCGGCCTTCCAGCTTGTTGGCACCGCTGCTGCCCGTGATCGTGTCATTGCCCGAGCGTCCAATGACATTCTCGATATTGGCCAGCCAGAAGGTCGTGCCGTAGCCCGAAGACGTGCCCGCTGCAAGGTTGATGGTAGAGGAGTAACCGGGGCCGTAGCTCTGCATCAGGTCAAGCGTGTCAATGCCGTCGCCGCCGTCCAGACCAACGGAATAGTAGTCCGCGATCAGCGTGTCATCGTGAGCAGAGCCCTTGGCAATCTCGATGGAGTAGAGCGTATCCGTGCCTTCGCCCGTGACCGTGCGGGTATTCAGATCGATGACAACAGCGCTCGCGCTTCCGCTATAATCAACCGTGTCATTGCCGCCTTCGCCGTCGATATAATCATCGCCCAGACCGCCGCTTAGTATGTCATTGTTCTCACCGCCGCGCACATCGTCATTGCCGTCCCCGCCGTCGAGGATGTCTTCACCGTATCCGCCGCGTAAGTTATCAACCCCGCTGCCGCCATACAGCTCATCGTTGCCATAGCCGCCTTCGATGTAATCATTGCCGTCATCCCCATAGAGGATATCAACGCCCTGGTAGCCGTAGATGTTGTCGTTGCCAGCTAGGCCGTGGATGGTATCAATCCCGGTCGTAAAGTCGCGGCCATAGATGTTGTCGTTGCCCGAGGTGCCAACCCAGCCCAAGTCCTCATACAGCAGGTCGATCACAGTCGTGTCGTAAAGAACGAGGGTTTCGACGCGGTTTGTCGTGCCGTAGAACTGGTTGGTAATGGTGATCCTGCCGCCTGCGCCGCCATCAATTGAGATGACCAGGTCAGCGCCGACCACGGAATAGCTCAAATCGCCCTGAACGATGCCTGCGCCCAGCTCAATCTTGTCGGTTCCGGCATCATCGGCAATCGTGTCGTTGCCGTCACCATAAGCGAAGAGATAAGTATCGTTGCCGCTAAAGCCAAACAGGCTGTCATTACCCGTGCCGCCCGTGATGGTGTCATTACCGTCCGCAGCCTTGATCAGGTCGTTACCAGCCCCGCCGTCAAGGGTATGAGCATGGGTATCCGAATTCTCACCGCTCGTGTCATATGCATAGATCGTATCGTCCCCGTCGCCGCCATACAGGTTGTCTGCGCCCTGGTAGCCAAATATCCAGTCATTGCCGCCGTGCCCGTAGATCGTGTCGTCATCCGATCCTGTGAAGACGCCGTTCAGGCTTTCAGCCACATCGATACCGTGCAGCGTGTAGTTGATGCTCTCGGGATTGAAGGTAGAGGTATCGGCAAATACGATCAGCTCGATATCTTCCGCATAGTTCTTGAAATGGCCATCCACGAGGATTGAGCCGCCGCCGACCGTTGAGCTGATCGTGATCAGGAGGTCTTCGTTGGATACGCGCGTGAAGGTCAGATCAGAGATCGTGATGCCGCTGCCGAACTGGATTTTGTCAGTCGCAGAGGTCGCCCAGGACTCAACAATCGTATCGTCCCCGTCACCTTGCTCAAAGACGTAAGTGTCGTTACCGGTCCCGCTGCGGAACAGGTCGGCCCCCGTGCCGCCGTAGAAGGTGTCGTTGCCGCTGTAGTTATAGATTTCGTCGTGTCCGGCACCGCCGTAGGTGATGTCATTGCCGCTCCCGGTCGCGATGTAGTCGTCACCCCCGTTGCCGTATAGCGTGTCATCCCCTGCATCGCCTTCGATCTGATCCCCGTAGGACGAGCCGATCAGGGTTTCGCCGCTGCCTGTCCCGTTCAGGTCGAGGCTACCAGCTTCAATGCCGTAGAGGTTGGCATGCACTTCGGCAAAGCTTAAGGAGGCATCGCTGTTAGTAATAGCGGTATCAAGAGCGTTGATATCTGCGGTAGTCAGTTCTTGATCGCCGCCGCGAACGCCCGTGACGAAGAACAGCACGTTGGTCCATACATCCAGGGCATCGTTGCTGACATCGGAAGCTACATCCTCAAGGTCGGCAAGGGCAGTGACAGAGAGTGTGCCGGGGTCTGTGAAAGTATCAGATGCGAGATCATAAGTCACAGTATCTGAAAATAGTGCCGTTCCATCGGCTTGCAAAAGGAGCCGAGCAGTGAAGGCGGCCTCAGCGTCGAAGAAAACCTTTGTCAGCGCTTTGCCAGCCTGGACACCGGGATCGGACAAGTAACCTGCCTGAAGGAATGGCCGCCCTACGTACATTTCTAAAAATTCTAGATCGCGCGCATCAACGTAATAACCGCGACTATTTGGAATAACGCCATCCACGTTCGCCCAGCGGTGCATAATTTGACGCATACTACCCATAAATCCTGACTCAGACATCAGATCAGCCAGGCTTTCTGAGGAAAGTTCGGCAACATCCTCTATTAAACCGCCGGCACCATTACTTATACTCATGGCGACGGAAAGGTCATGGATATCACCGTAGCCGCGAATTTCCGGCAGAAACTGCACTCGATCATCAAGTGGAATAGCCCCAGAACTAATAGTATTTCGGTTATTATATTGGAACCAAATGTCCTGAATTATTCCAACACTGTCATCATCATACACAAAGGTACCCGAGCTTAAAATCAAATTTCCAGAGGATATAGTATCCGTTCTCGTACTTGCTAACGCAATGGACTTTATTGACTCCTCAGAAAGCGACTTCAGTTCTCCCGCATCAGTATAGCCATCGGTATCCAAGTCCCTCCAAACCAACAAATCTCCGAACATAATATCGTCATCATCAATCTGGCCGTCATTGTTGCAGTCAAGTAATGACAGATCGTAAAAGCCATCCGAGCTGTTTGATCCAAAGAGTTCATCATTGCTGTCAATCTGACCATTGCTGTTGATGTCAATTGCCAAAAACCCTTCAGATGAGCCTATCCATCCGCTTGCCTCGGCAATACCATCTGAGTCCCCGTCCCAGTAGACAAATCCGGAAGAATTAAGGTCTATCAGGTCAATTCCAGATGTTCCAAAGTCAAACACGAGTGGTGACGCAAAAGTTTCAATGGTCGCAAAGGCAGCCGTGATGATATCAGAAATCGTATCAGTAGTGAGGCCAGTCCCATCTGCGTCCTGATCCGACATCAGATTGTTATTTCTTGATGATCCGCCACTAATAGGAACGGTAAGGTAATCAGATTCATTCAATAGGTATCGAAGATAGGCGGCGACCTCCTCATATGTCAGAGCTTCCGATAGCCTGAAAGATTCAATAAGCGGTAAATGTGGGTTTGCATAATCAGCAGGATCAAGATCATTTTCCAGTACCGATTCCAGAATATATAAATCTTCCATGAACTCTGCCTGTGCTTCGACAGCTAGGTCTTGCCACTCGATCGTGCCATCGATAAAGGGCGTATAGTCTCGGTTTTCTTTTCCTCCGACGGAATTCTTTTTTCGTTCAGACAGAGCCTCTTGACTTCCAGGGTGTTCCAGTTGCGCGATGTGCCAAGCTTCGTGTACGAATACGGATTGAGTTACTATGTTGGAAAACGTATAATCATCGGAAAGCCCGTACGCAGTTGGGAAATACATGTCGCCGCCAACCATATGGGGGTTATTCTTTCCGCTCGTGTTCACTGGTGATTTGTATTCAAAGACATCGATTTCATCATAATCCATCAACTCCGATCCGCCTGTGGGGTCATTGAAGAAATCCCGCAGCAAGTTTTTTTCGCCAGTACTCAGTTTGGTATTTGTTCTTATAGGCATTAATTCCCCTTGTATTGAGAGTTTAAAGGTGATTCTTTAATTATTTGCGCAGGAGCTCCTTAGTCCGCTATGCCATAGCGTTTGAACCTCTCGGGAATAGTCGCCAAAGCTTGGCATAGTTTCCGATTGCACTAGAATATTGGCGCAATTGTCCATTTTTGAGGTTGAAATGCATTCAAGGTATCTATCGCTGTATCTCGATTTTGGCAGTCTAGCCTTTAGGAGTGAAACCGCCGGTGTCTTATTGTTCTTAATGAGGGTGGGGTTTGAATGAGTAGCGATAATTGTCGCGTGCTCCAATATGGAAAACTCATCTTTTAGAATTCCTGGTGGTATCATTCTGAACTTACCGCTATCAGGCATGATTGAGTTGTATAGAGTTCTCCTTGCGTCATAAGCAATTTCTGGAATATCTGAACGCGCAGCATCGAGCAAGATGATCCACGTTTTTTCACATTTTCCAGAGTTGAGCGCTTGCAATGCTTCATTTTTTGCGAGTTTCCAGTCTGTATATGGGTCCGATTCTGGCTCTGAAGAAATGACATCTGCAGTTCCTATTAAAAGTGAGACGACCACTATGAACAGTGATAGAACTAGTTTTTGATACCTCATTCTTTACCTCTTATGGTTATAATATTGTTTCACGATTCGATCCTGATTAATAGACTCAATCTATGGGTGACTGTTTCTGGGCAATACATATTTGTTGAAAACTAGAATCGTAGCCGTTTATGAGGGGTGGTTCTAGGCTCGATGAGTCTGCGGATTTCTTTTTCGATATCTAATTTGTGATTCCCTCTGGATATCTCTGCGAGCTCGTGTTTCATTTTCTGCGTTTGTGAAATGTGCTTTGAAATAAGAACTTCTCTTTCTCGCGCATCCCTTTTCATATTTTCATTTGCATTGATCTCATTCTGTTTCCTGATCTTGCGGGTCCTGCCTGACAGCCAGTCCCAAGCTCCGCCGATGCCCTTGCGAAACCGTGCCGCCCTCTGGAGGGCTTCAACCTGGGCGCGTTCCGCTTGTTTGTCCTTCAGGGCTTGCCGCGCAGCCCGCTGTTTCTTCCTAAGGGCATCCTTCTTGCGGCTAAACTCTTCCTCCTGTCGTCCCGCTTCTTCCTCAGCCTCCCGCAGGAAGCTGCGCAGCTTGTCGCTCATGCGGCAGGCCATCAGGTCTTTAGCCTGGTCGGCGGATGGCAGGTCTTTGCGGTCCCCGATGCGCGCGGAGAGGTCTTTCGCATTTACCCCCAGCCAGCGAGTCAGGGAGTAGACCTCACCTTTGGTATCGACCGCCACGAAGCCGCGCCGATCCCCTCTCGCCAGAACGAAGCCCTGATCTTCGAGCGCGTGTTCGAACGCGGCGCGGTTGTCGGAGACCGACCAGCATTCCTTCAGGCGCAGCTTCAGATCACCCGCATCTTCCTTTGCCCGTCTGGCTTGCTGCCATTCGGCGAGAGTGAAGTTCAGGGGATTGCGGCTAGTCTTGTCCCGATAGCCTTCCGGCAGCCGCCAGCCATGTTCGAGGAACAACTCCTTGGAGACCCTGTTCAGCTTCTTCTTGTAGAAGGACAGATTAACCGCCTTCATCTCGTTCACATTGATCCGTGACCAGACCACATGGGCGTGCCGCCTGCCTTCCTTCTCATGGAAGATGACCGCCCGCGCATGACCTGAGAGGCCAAGGCTCTCTTCAGCACGCGCAATGGCCGCTTCAAACTGCACCACGCTCACACGTTCGGTGTCTGGCGGGCTGAAGCTTAGGGAGAAGAGATGCTGACGGCAGCGCGTGCCCTTGGCGATAGCTTCGGATTCCCGCAGCGCGCCGTGCAGATCATCCGCCATGAAGCCCCGTAGCTCATGCAACTCGACATGATCATTGTCGCGGTCATTCAGGAGATGGGCTGCCAGCTTCAAGGCCCCGCTGCGCTGCGAGCCTTTCAGGATCATGGACGGTTCTCCGCCTCGTACCCGAGCGCCCGCAGCAACTCGGCGCGCATGGCGATCACCGCCGCGCAGGCAAGCGCCAGTTCTTCTTCCACTTCCGGCGCGAGCGGCAGTGTGCCGATATTGGCACTGCGGGCGAGCTGGTTCAGGTTACTGGCCAGACGCATATTGCCGAGCATTCCCAGAACCTGTGCCAAGGCGGCATGGTCTTTGACGGGAGCGCTACCCCGCGTCCGGCGGGCAGACAGGTCGCCGCCAAACAACTTGGTTTTGATGTAGGAGCCGAGGGGCATGCCTGCGGCGGCAGCCTCCAGCTTGTCACGCTCTTCCGTGCTAAGACGCAGGGAGAAAGGCGGCGGTGTCTTGACCGTCCGCCGAACACGCTTGCGGGCAGCAGGTGCGAAGGCAAGCTGCAGATGTTCAATTGTATGGCGCTGGAGATGGGTCATGGTTCCAACCCCGGCAGGTCCGCCTCATGCGGCTTCAACTGCGCTTCCCAGTCCTCCAAAAACTCAAACAGGGAGTTCGAACATTCTCCCGGCAGGTCCGCCACTTGCCATTGATCTATGATGATTTTTTGAATTTTCTTGATCCATACCCACCATCAAACCCACCATACAAAAAACGCTTGCATGCAACTTGATGCGTCAGCTTGTGCCAGAACGACAAAGCTTCCTTGCTGAGCAGGGAGTGCATTAACGTGAAGGGCGAAGGCATCGGCAATTCGCGGAACGCAGCGGCCTGAGCGTGCGCAAGGCGTAAACACTGACGCGCGCCGGGTATAACCATGAGGAGGATTACCGGCCCAGAACGGCCATTGACCTCACCGTGCCGCCGCTGCGGTGCGGCCCGTCAATCTGGACTTTCGCTGCAAGTGCAAAGTCGGGTCGACTGTGAACTGGTCGTGTGCGGGACAGAGCGCTAATTCGCTGCGCGGGCAAGAAGGTCCGCTCACAGGTAGCCAACCCAGCCATGCAGCGGGGTTTCATTTTGGGGCCGCATCCAGAAACGCCCTTAGCTTGGGCACCATGAAATCCAGGAAGGCGCGGACGCGGCGCGGGATGTGGTCGCTGCCAAGAAAGACGGCATGGACATCCTCGCTCTCGCCTGCGGTGGCGTCGGCCAGGACCTCGACCAGCGCGCCGCTGGCGAGATCCCCGCGGATGTGGAACTCGCCCATCCGCGCCAGCCCCATCCCGGCCAGTGCCATTCGCCGCACCGTCTCGCCATTGTTGGCCGACAACGGGCCCGAGACACGGCTGTCGACGATCTGCCCGCCCTCGCGCAGCGACCAGACCGAGGCAGCGCGGCGGAAGTTGAAGCCTAGGCAGGCGTGGCGGCCGAGATCGGCGACGCATTGGGGCAGGCCGCACCGGCGCAGATATTCGGGCGAGGCGACGATCTTGCGTGGCGCGGACCCCAGCCGGATCGCGGTCATGCCGGAATTCGCCAGCTTTCCCACCCGGAACGCCACATCGGTGCGGTCGAGGTAAAGGTCGATCACCTCGTCCGAGATCGACAGATCCAGCGCGATGTTGGGGAACTCCCGCCAGAATTCCGGCAGCAGCGGCTCGATGGCGACCATGCCGAGCCCCACCGAAGCCGAGACTCGGACCGTGCCCGTGATGCTGGCTGCGCCCCGGCTCAGATCATGCTCGATCGCGTCCAGTTCGGCCAGCAGGTTCTGGCTGCGGGCATAGTAAATCTCGCCTTCGCCGGTCAGCACCAGCCGCCTTGTCGAGCGCTCCAGCAGCCGCACGCCCAACCGCGTCTCTATGCGCCCGATCAGTTTCGACACGGTAGAGGGTGTTATCATGAGCTGCCGGGCGGCCTCAGAGAAGCTGCCAGTCTCGACCACGCGCAGAAAGACCTGCATTTCACCCGCTCGGTTGTCCATTACTCACCCTGGTCTGTGAATCAAGTTCACAGATGATGAGAAGATTGGCCGGATTATCAAGCCGGAATATCGGGCCTATCTGTCCTGCCATCAATCTATGGAGCGAGCCGGATGAACCCATCGTCCGCCCACAGGGCCTTGCCCCCGACTGGAACGCATGAGGAAAGATCATGAAAACGCGCAATTCCAACTGGCCGCTTCTGGCCCTCGCCGTCGGCGCCTTCGGTATCGGCGTCACCGAATTTTCTCCGATGGGGATGCTGCCGGTCATTGCTGACGGGGTCGGAGCCTCGATCCCCTCGGCCGGGCTGCTTGTCAGCGCCTATGCCATCGGGGTGATGGTCGGCGCGCCGGTGATGACGCTGCTGTTTGCCCGCTTTGGCAAGCGCACGGCGCTGATGGCGCTGATGGCGATCTTTACGCTGGGGAACCTGATGTCGGCGCTGTCGCCGGATTACTGGACGCTGCTTGCCTCGCGCGTTGTCACCAGCCTGAACCACGGTGCGTTCTTTGGCCTCGGCTCGGTCGTCGCGGCCAGTCTGGTGCCGAAGGAAAAGCAGGCCAGCGCGGTCGCCACCATGTTCATGGGCCTGACGATTGCCAATGTCGGCGGGGTACCGCTGGCGACATGGGTCGGCCAGAGCATTGGTTGGCGCGAAGCATTTGGCGGGACTGCACTTCTTGGCCTTTTGACCATCGCCGCACTGTGGTGGGCGCTGCCTGCTGGTGATGCCGGCGCGCGCCCCGAGGTCCGGCGCGAACTGCGCGTCCTGACCCGCCCCGATGTGGCAATCGCCCTTCTGACCACCGTGTTGGGGGCAAGTGCGATGTTCGCCCTTTACACCTATGTCGCGCCCGTGCTGACCACACTTGCCGGGGCATCGGACGGGTTCGTCACGTTTGGGCTGGTGCTGATCGGGATGGGCTTCACCTTCGGGAACTGGCTGGGTGGACGTACGGCCGACTGGTCGCTGGACGGGGCGACGGCGATCTTCCTTGGTGCCTTGGCAGTGATCATGCTGGTGGCCCCCCTGACACTGGGCAGCCAGATCGGCGCGGCGGTCACGCTGTTCGTCTGGGGCGTTGCGGCCTTTGCCATCGTGCCCCCGGTGCAGATGCGGGTGATGCAGGCGGCGGCGGATGCCCCCGGCCTTGCCTCGTCGGTCAATATCGGTGCCTTCAACCTTGGCAACGCCATCGGCGCGGCACTTGGTGGGGCGGTCATCGCAGCCGATCTCGGCTATGCCGCCGTGCCGGTCGTCGGCGGGATGACCGCCGCAGCAGGCCTAACACTGGTCTGGCTCGGACGACGCCAGACCATCACCGCCTGCGCGGCCTAAGACCAGGGGGCGATGCGGCGCAAAACCGTGTCGCCCCGAAACGGCTTTTCTTCATCGGGATCGTCACGTTCATTTTGCCGAGAAGACTCTACGTTCGCGGGGCATTGTTCAGCTGCACGGCAGGATGATTGCCGCTCTTGGCCACCTTGGTCAAAGCAGGCAGCAGCTCTTTCAGGTTCCCCGCTCGGCGCGCAGGGTTGTCGCCCGTCCGATGTCCGGCTACGGCCGCCGATGCCTGCACGCTTTCAATGCGACCGCGAATCCGGGAGTCGGTTTCAGTCCGGTCCTGCCAGATTGGTTTCAGCACCCGCAGCGCGTCCTGCGTAGTCACATCCTGCACCAGCATCGCGCCGAGTTGCGGCGCGCCATAGGTGGTCAGCGTGTTGCGCCATTGTTGCCGGTGCTTCGGGTTCTTGAAGGCGTCCAACTTGGCCTCAGGGTAACGGTCCACCGCATCTGCGAAGGCCAGCCCCCGCCGCTGGAAGTGATCTGCTGGGACTGATCTACAGGACCAGCCAGGCGACACCGCCGACGTTGAATGTGGTGTTCCGGCCCCTGCCCGGATGCTGCAACCGCTTCACATCCAGCGCCGTAAGTTCCTTGGAAATTCGCTGCATTCTGCACCCCCAATTGTTACCCGCCATTAGCCGTGCAGCAGGACGCAACAGGACGCATCGGGCCGCGACGAAGAAAGCGATCGTTTACAGTGGGTATTCCACCCTATTGCGACAGCACACCACGGATTAAGGGCCATAATGGCGGCTGTCTGGCGACGGCAATGGCGCCCATCGCGCCGCTATATCTCGGCATGTGCGGCCAGAGCGTCGATATTTCGGATCACGATGTTCCGCCTGCTGGTCCCGATCAGCCCGAGGCGCTTCAGCCGGGATAGCGCACGTGAAACCGCCTCTCGGTTGGCGCCGATCCTGGCGGCCAGGGCCTCTTGCGTGGGGGCAGGCCGCAGCAGGGCATGCGTGCGGACCTGGCCGCTTTCCCGAGCCAGTTGCAGCAACAACAGGCGCAGCCTCGCCTCGACATCCTGCATCACCAAGCCGAACATCTGCTCGTTCTTGTTGCGCAGACGATGGCACAGTTCGGTCGCCAGATTCAGCGCGATGATGGGCTGGGCAAGCAGGCTGTCACGAAAAGCGCCGGTCGGCATGTATAACAGCCTGCAATGTGTCTCGGCATAGACACGCAGTGAGCGTGGCTGATCTTCAAGCGCAGCCATCTCGCCAAACAGGGTGCCGGGCCGGAATACGCTGAGAACCAGATCACGTCCGCTGATGGATGTCCGATGCGCCACAAGCCGGCCCGACAGCAGCACGAACACAGAACCGGCAAGGACGACAGGACAAGCTGGTAGAAAAGCATCAGCACGCCGGGGTCAGCTTCTTGCTGCCCTCACTGCCGGGGTCGCGGCCCCCGCAGCGGCCAGATGCAGGGTAATACATGGACAGCACCACGATCAAGTTCGCGGATGACGCCCCGACGCCGGATTCGGCGAAGTCGGGCAAGCCTGACGCGATCCACGGCGAAAGGGACCGCCGCGATGGACCGGGCTGGACAATTATCGTGCCTGCTCGGCCGATGCCGGCGTCGACCTGGAGGCCGAGCCCGATGCAATGATGGATCCCCAGAGCTCGGCCCGAATCCCGATCCTCGGGCTGATGGACGGGCGCTGGAACGGGGGGCGCAAGGGCATCGCCCATTACCTGCCAAGCGACGGCACAGATGATCTGAAAAATGCGCGGCCTACCGTCAACGGCGCGGATTGCTGGGACCGGATTGCCGACAATTACCGCGATTTCCTTCTGGCCGTGACCGAAGCCGGCGGTTGCCCCTCCAAAAAGCCGCAGAAGATCGCCCCCCGCCTGTTGCGGCGCAAACGACAGCGCCGCTTGCCGAATGGTTGGCCGATTGCCCCTGCGATCCAAGGGAACTTGGCCGCTGGCTGTCTCGCCTGCCGGCCGGATCGCTGGACCGCACCACGGCGGGCTGTCGCCCTGAAACCGGTGCTGGTCGATCACCACCCGAACAGTTGTCAGGATCCGATCCGACATGAGGTTCCCTGCAACAAGAAAGAAAGAATGAAATCCGATGTCCGGCTTTCCGGTTGTGATGGTTCCCATGCGTGTCGATGCCCTGCTGGTCGGGACACCGATGGCGGTGGCGCATCCCTTTCTGGATTTCTCGCGGATGCCCTGGACGGCCCTCGATGGCGACAGTAACGGTGATCTGCCCTATCTTGCCGAGGTGCTGACCACCCCGCCCTTTTCCGAGCGCGACACAGGAAGTTTTGCACCCCGCGCGACCGTGCTGTGGGGCGGGATGCATCTGCACTGGACGCTGCCCGACAGCTTTCATCAGGGCGCAAGCAGCGTCCCGGTGGCTGGCATGGCGGCGGATGAACATCAGATAGCAGCACTTGACCGGTCCGAGGTTACGCCGCGACTTGCGCAGCTGCGGCCGCATTTGACGCGCGCTCGCCGGTCATTGCCGCCCAGGGGCCGCGACAATGGCGCATCACGGATCTGAGCAGAACAACCCATCTCGCCCTTGGGCTGGTTCAGGATCATCAACGCGGCGGCAGCCGGCTTCGGATCGTGAAAACCACGCTGACCTTCCCGGCCCTGCCGACCCGCTGGCTGGTCACGCGGCGGGCCGACAATGCTATTAGCGGCCAGTGGATCATCGAAAGCGATCAACTGACCCCTGGTGAAGCCGGGCCTGACGGCACAAGCTATCCACGGACCGGAACCCCGCCATTCGGGCGCCTGCCACGCACCACACCCCGCACGTCATGGCGGCCCGACCTGCCCCAGGCCTATCTGCCGGAACTGACGGCGCTGGGCTATGGGGACGCGAATTTCGCCACCTTTTATCCGAACTGTCGTGGCGTTTTCGGGATGCACGACGCCGAGGCACCGACCAAGCCGGGATCAGGGCCGGAACAGTTGATCTATGACGTCCTGGGCTGGTTTCCGCGACCCGAACAGGACCCACTGGCCAGCGAGGCGCATGGAAGAACTGCCAGAGGCCGTTCAGCTGGCCGACCGCCTGCCGACAGGCGACCCCGATCTGCTGCCCGCACTGCATGAGGAACGGCACGGGCAGGGGTTCACCGGGGTTTCGGCAGGTGGCCGGGTCTGGACCATCGTGGCAGACAAGGACGCGCCACCCGACGGCACGCCACCTGCCGACATCTATGGCCCCATCCTCGCGGATCTTCAGATGCTCAATGCGCGCGAGCGGCAGATAGAGGCCGCCGCCTCTCGGGTTTCGGCCGAGCGGATGCAGCTTTTCGCTGATTGGTGCAAATATCTCGCCGTCAGCTATCCGGGCAGTGAAGGGTTCGACCCCGAACCAAGGCCTGATACGTTGCGCGCCCTGATCGAGGCGGGGCCTCTGGCCGCGCTGAAGCGGGATGACATCACCGTGCCGGAAAGCCAACTGTCCCGGTTATGCGGGCAGTGAGACGGCGATTTGCATAGGATCGCCGTGGCGCTGGCCGCATATCCCGGCTTGAAGCTGAAACCGACGACCGGGCTACGTTATTGGCGCGCCAACGATGCGGTTCTGCTGATCACCGGCGAGGCGGCGACTGTCCCGCCCCGTCATGGCGAGGACGGAAACCTTGCCTGCCGGGTTCAGCCTGTCTCGGCCGCGTCAATCGACCTCGCGCTAGACCAGCTTGTCGCGGCGATCCCCGCCTGCGCCATGGACGGGTCCGCCAGCTGCAACCATTGTCATGAAGAGCCGTGGAATCCGCTGATCCTTGAAGGGGAGGTGGCTTTCTACCCCGCGCGGGGAATTTCGCCCACAAGGACGGATGCGGGACTCGATACCAATGCGCTGATCGGACATTGGCACCTGCCCAGTGATTGCGTCGACCTGGCGCCCGGCGCGAATGGCGCGACAAGGTCCGTTTGGGCCGACATCGAGGCCGAGCCGCAGGTCCATCGGGCCGCCTCGATTCTGACACCGCATGCAAAGCTGCAACTGCGCGGTCGGATCGAAGCCATGATCCGGCAGATTCTGGAACCACGCCACGCCGCTGCCATGACAGTCGCAGGAACCCCACCGCCCGAGTTTGGCAGCGACGCAGAAGCATTCGCCACGCTTTCTGTCTGGTTCAGCCGCACCTTTGTCGACGACCCTGTCGCCGCCGAGCTGATCGCCACGCATTACCGGCTGTATCAGGCGGACGATCCGGCCGAATACAGGGTGCTTTCACAGGCGATCGGCGGATTTTCCGAGGCGCTGGCCATGCGGCATCAGGCCCCTCAGTTACCCATTGACGATCCGTTGGGGTTCGATTCCGACCAGCGTTTTGCGGCACGAATGCGCCAGGCGGTCGGACCAGAAACACATACCGGCGTCCTGCCATGGAACGCCTTCGTGCCGATCAGTGCGGGGGCAATGTCGGTGCGCGCCCTGCGGCTGCCGGACAGCTTTGGCCGTTTTCAGGATCTGGATTTCGACCGCTCGCAGGTGCTTGCCGCCGGCACCATGGGCGAGAACCATCGGCCCCATGACGGCCAGGTTCCGCTGCCGCCCAGGCTTGCGCAGCCGGCGCGCCTGTGTTCCGTTGGCTGGATGACAATGACAACGAGATGGTCGAGGCCCAGGGCCCCGATCCTCCGGTGATCGGGTGGCTGGTCTCAGCGTGTCATTGACGGTGAATTTCTTCGTCAGCCGAACATATACACTGGATGCCAGCGCCTCGATGCATATCTGGGGCCCGGAATTTGCCGGAAACGCCGAAGTCCACCTGAAGGTGATCGGCATCCGCATCGACTTTGCCGTCTGCTTCGGTGCCGGTCTCGCACAAGCCAAGGCAATCGACTGGCAACGCGTCCGCGCGGCATTTCTGCCCGCGCAACCCATCGCGATGACCTGCCGCAAGGGCGCGCTGGTCGGATCCAGCGATCAGGTCTGGCAGGTCGATCCGCATGATGTGGTCATCGACATCGCCCTTTCTGCGCCCCTTGTCGACGCGGGGCATTCTCAAGCACATGGTCTGCCACCATTGGGTGTGCCATCCGGTAAATACGAAAGCAGCCTGAAGCTCGCCCCGCGGCGTGACGGCCAAGACATAGATGTGACCAGACATTTTGCGGTCGACGCGATCCGGGGCAGTGTGCCGGCTTGGCTTTGGGGCGCAAGCAAGCCAAGTTTCAAAGACAACGCCATCCTTGTCTCGGAGCCGTCACTGAACGGCGACCGGACCCTTGATGAGGCCGTGATCGGGCGGCGTCTTTCTCTTTCGAGATCCGCGACCAGCACGCCGCGCTGGATCAAGCATGAATTCACCCATGAACGCGCCACCATGCCGCCGCCGGCCGGCGGGCTTGTCTGGGAGGTCGTTCATCTGGGCAGGCCTGCGCCAGAATCCAGGCAGGCGGAAACCGCCCATGGCTGATGACCGCCCCGCCGCAGCAATCGTCTTTGACGACTGCCGAACCGTCAACCTTCAGCCCGGTGACTATGTCCTGAAGGTCACCCAGACGATGAGCGCCACGACTATCAATGATCAGGCGGTGAACATCCCCGACGCGTTCGAGGCCGAGCGGGACTTCACCGTTGCCGGCCCGCGTTTTGCGCTTTCGCCGGGCGATATCCGCGCCGTCTATCCCGCGGATGGCGCTGACGGCGATTTCTCGATGGTGCTGCCCCATGTCATCCTGACACGGCCAACCCTGCCCTGGGAACGTTCCCCCATCCCCAGTCCGAATACCCCGCCGGATAGCTAACTGCCGACACCCTGGCTTGCCCTGGTCATGTTGAACGAGGACGATCTGGCGGGTGTCCGTCTGGCCGATGATGGCAAGAGGCCATTGCGCAGCGCGGTCCTGTCAAAGCGCGATGGGAAAATCCTGCTTACCGTGGGTGATTCATCCGATTCCGACGCATTCTTCCCGGCCCTTAGTGCCGAAAAATCCGACCCTGAAACCGGGCAGGTCCAGGTGATCGACCTCGCGATCGCTCTGGCAGACACGCTCGTCCCGGAACGGCCGGCATTGATGCGCCAATCCGTCGTGATGCGCGATGGGACCATTGCTGGCCTGCCCGATAACGACGATCCATCGACGAATCAACCCGACGGCGCACCACCACCCAACACAAATTCCGATACGGCGCCTGAGAAGAAACCGGCCGTTGCGCCGGAAGATTCCGTGGATAATCCGTTCTTCGGTCTTGATACTGATGGCCTGTTGGAACCACCCCCGCCGGAGCCTCCCGATGATCAGGAACCTGCGGTGCTGATCTGCAACCGGGCGCCCAAACCCTGCCGCGCAACATTGCTGTTGCTGTCGCTGGAGGGGCATTTTGCGCCTGACGGCAAACTTGGCACGCTGGCCTCGGCCTTGGGCAAGTCCTACATCCGATATGTCTGCCTTGGCCATTGGCGGTTCCATGTCCGACCGGCAATCACGGCCGGGTTGAAGGCGATGGCGCAGAGGGTCGGCATCGGCTTTCTGCGTGCGGGCACAGACGGCAATCAGGCGCGGGCCGGTGGAGCAACGCCGACGCATTACCGGCGGGCCGGAATGTCCGACCGGCTGGCGCATCTGCCATACACGATGCCCGACGACGGCCCCGGCTTTCCGGCGGGCTGGTTCGACCGGCTGATCGCGCTGAAGACCCTGTCCTTCGCGCAGCTTGTGCCTGATGCCAATCATCTGCCGCTGGAATCGCTGCGGCTGTTCAGGGTCGACCCGCTATGGATCGCGTCGCTGTTCGCCGGCGCCCTTGCCGTTGGCAGACCTTCGGCGCAGCCTGGACCGGAACATTCCGAAATAACCGAACGGATCGCCGCGATCGGTGACTCGAAGCGGACGGGCTTTCTGCTGCGCTCTTATATCGTCACGACATGGCCCGAGCTTGTGGTCAGCACCGCCGTTGGCGTCCGGCAAACACAACCAGCCCTATCCCGGCCCGCGCCGCGAATCCTGACGGGCCTTGTCGATGGCCCGTTCGATGCCATAACCCTGTCGACGCCCCCGGACCTGCACAGGGCCTTAACCCGGCTTTGGCAACGCCCTGTCGACCAGCACATAGATCACCATCGCGGCGAAGATGCCGTTCAACGGCGGGATGCCCGGCGTCAGATAGGCGACAAGACAGCCCCCGCCATAGCCGGCCAGCCCCGCAACATTGAATGCCGGCAGATCGGCCCCCTGGATGGCCGGGTATTTCCCCCGGCGCTTGAAGAAATAATCGGCCATGATCACACCACCGATCGGCGGGATGAAGGTGCCCAGCAGCAGCAGGAAAGGCACCAGATGCAGGTCGATCCGCAGCAGCGCCAGAACCGTTCCGATCACCGCACCAACGATCGTGACCATCCGCCGGCGGTCGGTGGCAAGCGCGGTGCAGCCCACGGCCGAGAAATTGTAGATGGTGTTGTCCTGCGTTGTCCACAGGTTCAGGACCAGCATGACGATGCCCAGCATGGTCAGTCCCTGGATCACCAAAACCTCGACGACATCGGGTTGCTGATAGACCAGCGCACCGATGGCACCGGTCGTGATCATCAGCCCGTTGCCGATAAAGAACGCGACCAAGGCCCCCCAGACCGCATGGCCGGGCGTTGCGGCAAAGCGGGTCCAGTTCGTCGCCTGCGTGCCGCCGGATACGAAGGTGCCAAAAACGATGGTGATGGCCGCGCCGATTCCCAGGCTGGATGTCGGCTGGATCGCCGCCAACCCTTGCAACCCGCCCGCATCGCCCAGGGCAATCCACAGCGAGACCGCCAGCAGCAACACCATCAACGGCACCGAGATCAGCGACAGAAGTTCCAACCCGCGATAGCCGATATAGGCGGTCCAGCAGAAGGCCATGCCAAAGGCGATCATCAGCCCATAGGTCAGCGTCGGATTGGCATCAGCATCGACCCCCAGCAGCCTCAGCAGCACGACCGCCATGGTCGCGGTGCCCCAGCCATACCAGCCGATCTGCGTGAACCCAAGCAGCGCATCGGGCAGGCGCGCCCCGATCCGGCCAAAGCTGAACCGGCTGAGCAGCGCCGTGTTCAGCCCGGTCCGCTGACCGATCAGCCCCAGCACCGCCACATAAAGCCCCAGCAGCAGGTTGCCCGCCACGATGATCGCGGCCAGATCGGGCCAGAAGGGAAAGGCAACGCCCAGTTGTCCACCCGCGAACATCGTGGCGGTGAAGAAGGTGAATCCAAGCAGCACCACCACCAGCGAGCCAAAGCTTTTCCGGGCGCCGGGCGGCACCTCGGACAGCGGATAGTCCTGGGCCTCGCCTGCGCCGCCTGGAATTGCGTCTTGCTGGGTCATGGCTGCTGCTCCTTTCGGCCGGGTCTCAATCCTCGGCGATGTCCTCGTGCCACAGCGCCAGGTTGCCCGGCTGCGCCATGAAACGCCGCATCACATCCTTGCACCCTTCGTCGTCAAGCAGCACGACCTCGACCCCGCGTTCGCGCAGGAAGGGGATATTGCCCTCGAAGGTCTCGGCCTCGCCGACCACGACCTTGGGGATACCGAATTGCAGAATGGTGCCGGTGCACATCATGCAGGGACTGAGCGTCGTATAAAGCACCGTGTCGCGATAGCTGTGCTGACGGCCGGCCTTGCGCAGGCAGTCCATCTCGCCATGGGCGATCGGATCGCCCTGCTGGACGCGCTGGTTATGGCCGCGCGACACCACCTGCCCATCGCGAACCAGAACCGCGCCAATGGGCAGGCCGCCATCGGCCATACCCTGTTCGGCCTCGGCCAAAGCCTGTGCCATGAATAGATCGTGCTTGTCGGTCACCTTTCGGTCCTCTCTTTGCGGGTCGGGTCCGCCTGTCGGGCCAGGGTCACGCGCCAGGCCAGACAGAGCAAGGACAGAATACGCAATTCCCGTCAAAGGTTAAGAGAAACTGACCGAACGATCAAATAATCGGCAGCCTGCCCTGATCGGCATCACTTGCCGCCACCCTGCCGGAAGCTGTCGGCGATATTGTGATGCAGCAGATCGCGCCCCTCCAGCATCCCGCCGGATGCCTGCATCGCCATCCGTCGCCTGTCGCGGCTGCGCAGGTCGTTGAGGACCTCATCTGCCTCTTCGTCGTCCAGGCCGATCTCGATCATGGATTCCCGGACCATTTGCATTGCCGATTCCAGGGTGTCGCGGATCTCGAAATCGACGCCCGCGCCGCGCAATTCGATGGCATGGCGTCGGTCGATGGCGCGAACCAGCAGCTTGGCCTGCGGGAAATGGCTTTTCGCCAGTTCGACGATCAGGTTGGCAGAGACGGGATTGTCGACACAGACCAGGATCAGCTCTGCCTCTTCCGCGCCCGAGGCATGCAGGATGTCCAGCCGCGAGCCGTCACCGTAATACACCTTGAAACCAAGTGCCTCGGCAGCGCGGATCATCTCGGTATCGGTGTCGATGATCGACACCTCGACCCCGCGCGCCAACAAGCCCTGACTGGCCACCTGCCCGAAACGCCCAAAGCCGATCAGCAAGGCGCGGCCATGCAGGTTCTCGGGCGTTTCGACGCCATCCACCGTTTCGCCCTCGGCCGGCAGATATCGGTTCATCGCCAGCACCGCCAGCGGCGTCAGCGCCATCGACAGGATCACCACGGCCGAGAACAGCGCCTCGGCTTCCGGGGTCAGAATGCTGGCCGTGCCCGCCGCAGTGTAAAGCACAAAGGCAAATTCACCGCCCTGCGCGAACAGCACGGTTCGCCTGATCGCCGCGCGCGAGGTGCTGCCGGTCAGCCGCGCCACCGCATAGACGCCAAGGCCCTTGACCAGCATCGCCGCGATGACGGAACTGACGACCAATCCCAACTGGCTGGCCACGATGCCCAGTTCCAGCGCCATGCCCACCGACAGGAAGAACAGCCCCATCAGGATGCCCCGGAACGGTTCGATATCGGCCTCGATCTGATGGCGATAGTTCGACCCCGACAGCATCACCCCGGCAAGAAACGCGCCCATGGCGGTCGACAGGCCGGCCTTGTCCATCAGCAGCGCCGCACCCAGCACCACCAGCAGCGCGCCCGCGCTCATGGCTTCGCGCGATCCGGCACGGGCCAGCAGCGCGAACATCGGGTCCATCAGCCAGCGGCCTGCCGCCAGCAGCCCGGCGATGGCGCCGATGGCAATGCCGAAATCCAGCCACAGATTTGTCGGCTCGCCCGAGCTGACCGGTGACAACAGCGCAATGATGGCCAGCAGCGGCACGATCATCAGATCTTCAAACAGCAGGATCGCCACCGATTTCTGGCCATCGGGCGTCGCAAGCTCGCCCTGCTCGCGCAGCATCGACATGATCACCGCGGTCGAGGACAGCACGAAGCCGGACGATGCGACAAAGGACACGATCAGCGTATAGCCAAAGCCCATGCAGGTGACGGTCAGCAGCGCGATGCAGGTCAGAACCTGCAACAGGCCGACGCCGAAAATCTGTTGCCGCATCGCCCATAACCGGGCCGGTCGCAGTTCAAGCCCGATGATGAACAGAAACAGCACCACGCCCAATTCGGCGAAATGCAGCATCGCCTGGGGATCGTTGAACAGACCCAGCCCGAACGGGCCGACGACCACGCCAGCGGCGAAATAGCCAAGCACGGACCCAAGCCCCAATCGCCGGAACAGCGGAATCGCAAGTACCGTCGCACCCAGCAGCGCCACGGCCGGCGCCATGATCGCACCCAGACCCTCGGTAGCCATACTTCCTCCCCGTTACAGAAAACCGCGTTCCGCCCAGCCTAAAGACGCGCCGCCCGCTGTCCAGTCAATTCGGGCAGCAGACGGGATCCGGTGCGGGCTTGATCAGCCATGGATTGCATCAGCCGAAACCGACGGCTTCGCGCATCAAAGCCCGTAGATCCGGCCGAATTTCTCTTCCAGATAATCCAGCAAAGGCTCTGGCCCTACCTCGGCGCCCGTGGCTTGCTGGATCAGCTCGCGCGGAGGCATCAGCCCGCCGTGACGCTGGACATTCTCACGCAGCCATTCCACGCCGGGCCCGGCATCGCCGCGCGCCAGCGCATCGCCCAGTTCGGGCACGGCCTGACGCATGGCCGCATTCAGGCAGCCGGCATAGACATTGCCAAGGGCATAGGTCGGGAAATAGCCGAACAGCCCCACCGACCAGTGAACATCCTGCAAGACGCCATTGGCCGGCCGGTCGACGGCCACGCCGAAATCCTTGAGGAAACGGGCATTCCAGGCCTCGGTCAGATCGGCCGTGTCCAGCCGCCCGGCGACCAGATCGCGTTCCAGATCAAAGCGCAGCATGATGTGCAGGTTATACTGCACCTCGTCGCTTTCGGTGCGGATATAGCCCGGCGTCACCCGGTTCGCGGTGCGATAGAAGGCATCGGCATCGGCGATGTTCAGCCCGTCGAACGCATCATGCATCCGTGAATACAGCCAGCCGGTAAAGGCGCGGCTGCGGCCCATCTGGTTTTCATAGATGCGGCTTTGGCTTTCATGCACCCCAAGCGAGACACCACGCCCAAGCGGCGTAAAGGCATAATCCTCGTCAATGCCCAGTTCATAGCTGGAATGGCCAACCTCGTGGATGGTGGAATAGAGGCAGTTGAAGGGTTCGGTCTCGACCACGCGGGTGGTGATGCGGCTGTCCTGCCAGCGGCCGGAACTGAAGGGGTGAACGGCGATATCCATCCGCCCGCGCGACCAGTCATAGCCAAAGGCGCTGGCGCAGGACCGGGCCAGCCGCAATTGCGTGTCATGGGGGAAATGCCCGGACAGGGCTGCCGGCTGGTTATCGGCGCCCAGCACATCCTCGCGCAGCGCCACCAGACGCGGGCGCATGGCATCGAACAGCGCGGCCACTTCGGCCCCGGTGACGCCCGGTTCGTAATCGTCCAGCAGCGCGTCATACAGATCGCCGCCATCGGCCAGGGCGGCGGCTTCCTCGCGTTTCAGCATCAGGACATTGTCCAGCGTCGGCAGGAACTCGTCAGGGGCGTCATTCGCCCGCGCCTCGGCCCAGATCCCCTGCGCCAAAGAGGTCACCCGCGCCAGTTCCGCAGCCAGCCGGGCCGGAATCCGGCTTTGGCGGGTGAAATCGCGGGCAATCAATTCGACCGCTCGGGTCTCGGATTCGGTCCGGGGTTGCGCGGCCTCCAGCCATTCGCCGATGCGCGGATCGGTGCGGCGTTCATGCAGCACCGATTCCATCGCGGCCATTTCCTCGGATCGCTGCTCGGTCGCGCCGCGCGGCATGACCGTTTCCTGATCCCAGCCAAGGCGTTCGGCGACCGAGGACAGCGCCTCGGTCTGGCGCTGAAAGGCAAGAAGGTCGTCGAATGCGCTCATCGGATGGTCCCCCGGACAGAGGTTTCATAGGGATAGCGCGCGTGATAGCGCGCACGGATGATCAGGGCGAACAGCGCCACCGCGCCGAACTGATGGGCCAGCGCCAGCGCCAGCGGCGAGGCATGCAACACGTTCATGATCCCCAGACCCACCTGAACCGCAACCATGGTGATCATGGCGGTAAAGGCACCGCGTGTCACGGGATGGGGGGAACGACGGGCGCGCAGCCAGACGACGACGGCAAAGATCGCCAGAAGATAGCCGGTCATGCGGTGAATGAACTGCACCAGCGCCGGGTTTTCAAAGAAATTGCGCCAGCCAAGCGTCGCGTCCCAGATTTCAGTCGGGATCCATTCGCCGCCCATGGTGGGCCAGCCGGTATATTGCCGGCCTGCGTCGATGCCCGCCACCAGCGCGCCGATCAGGATTTGCAGAAAGGCCAGATGCATCAACCCGGTGGACATCGAAAACAGCTTCGCCTCGCCCGCCCGGCGCGCGCGCATCAGTTCCGCCTCGGACCGGCCCAGCAGCAGCGCATACCAGGCGATCAGGCCCAGAATGGCAAAGGCCAGCCCCAGATGGATCGCCAGCCGATAGCTGGCCACACGGGTCATACCCTCGACCAGCCCGGATGACACCATCCACCAGCCGATTGCGCCTTGCAGCCCGCCAAGCGCGCCCAGCCCCAGCAGGCGCGGCGTCCAGCCCGTCGGAATGCGCTTGGTGGCCCAGAAGAACAGGAAACCAAGGGCCCAGATCAGCCCCACGGCGCGGCCCAGCAGGCGATGCGACCATTCCCACCAATAGATCTGCTTGAACCCGGCCAGATCCATATCCGGGTTCACCTCGGTGAATTGCGGGATCTGCTTGTAAGCCTCAAATTCCGCCTGCCATGCGGCCTCGTCCATCGGCGGCAGCGCGCCGGTGACGGGCGCCCATTCGGTGATCGACAGCCCCGAGCCGGTCAGCCGCGTCGCGCCCCCAAGCGCGATCATGGCCACGACCAGCAGGAACAGCACCGCCAGCCAGGCCCTTATCGCCCGTCGCGCGCCCTTGGGGGCCGCGTCGATCGCACCGGTCGTTGCCACCGGCCGGGTGGCTGCGGCGGGATCTGAAATTTCCTCGAATACGGGACGTTTGGCCATTGGCTGGCTCCTTGGAATCGCGGGCGGACCCTAGGACGGGCCTAGCGGCGGGTCAATTGGCGCAGCATGCCGTGCAGGATCTGGACATCGCCCCGCGTCAGGGTCAGCCGCGACCACATGTTGCGCAGGTTCAACCGCATCGCCGGCGCCTTGGTTTCGGGGAAGAAGAAACCGGCCGCCTGCAATTTTTCCTCATAGTGATCGCCCAGCTTCTCGATCTCGATCCGGTCGGCGGCGATTTCGCCCGCCGGCCGGCGGCCCTGTGGTGCGGGTTCGGGCGGCAATGTATCGCGGCCCCATTCATAGCCCATCAGCAAAACCGCCTGCGCCAGATTCAGCGATGGAAAATCCGGGTTCACCGGCACTGTGACAATGGCATTGGCGCGGGCCACATCTTCGTTTTCCAGCCCGGCGCGTTCGGGGCCAAAGATGATCGCCGTGCGCCCGTCATGGGCGCGGGCCTGTTCCATCGCGGTGGCGGGGGTAAAGACCGGCTTGGTCAGTTCGCGCCCGCGCGCGGTGGTCGCGAAGGCGTAATCCACGCCTTCCATCGCCTCGGCCAGCGTCGGATAGACCCGCGCGGTATCCAGCACCCGCCCCGCTGCGCCTGATGCCATGGCCACGGCGCGCGGATTGGGCCAGCCATCGCGCGGATCGACCAGCCGCATCTCGGTCAGGCCGAAATTCAGCATGGCACGCGCGGCGGCGCCGATATTCTCGCCCATTTGCGGGCGCACGAGGATAATGACGGGTTGGCGGTCGGTTTGCATGGGCCGGGCAATAGCCACTCTGGCGGCGACGGGCAAGCTGCGCTATTTCCGGTTGAAACGAAGGAGCCCCGAAATGGCTGACGCCCCCCAGCTTTACCTGATCACCCCGGCCGGCGCACAGGCCTCGGCGCTTGGACCCCTGCTGGCCGAGGTGATGGACCGCTTTCCCCCCGCCTGCCTGCGGATCCGCGGCACCGGCGACGAGGACGAGTTGGGCCGCATCGCCGATCTTGCGCGCGAGATCGCCCATGCCCGCGATGTGGCCGTGGTGATCGACGACCATGTAAAGCTGGCGCAAAGGCACGGGCTGGACGGGGTGCACCTGACGGATGGCGCGCGGGGCGTCAGGGCCGCACGGAAGGAACTGGGCGCCGATGCCATCGTGGGGGCGTTTTGTGGAACCTCGCGTCATGACGGGATGTCGGCGGGCGAGGCGGGGGCGGATTATGTCAGCTTTGGCCCGGTGGGCGACACCCAGCTTGGCCGGGGCGAGCCGGCCCCGGTCGAGTTGTTCCAGTGGTGGTCCGAGATGATCGAGGTGCCTGTCGTGGCCGAGGGCGCCATTACCGCCGCGCTTCTGGCCGAACTGTCGCCCGTTGCCGATTTCATCGCCTTCGGGGCGGAGATATGGACAGCCGACGACCCTGCCGCCGCGCTTGCGGCCTTGTGGAAATAGGCGAATATCGGGTCGATCCGATTCCGGCTGCCCCGTAAGCCCGCGCTTATGGGCCGTGATATAGGTTTCGGGCCAATCGCCTTTGCCGGGCAGACAGGCTTTTTCCTTTCCTTGGCGTAGGCATGACGCCGCGCCGATACAGGAAAGGACATCACGATGCGCATGCTTGTTCAAATCGCCGTTCTCACCACCCTTGCCGCCCCCGGTCTGGCCTTGGCACAGGATGCCACCTGCCCGCAGGGTCTGGCGACCGGTGCCGTGCTGGGCAAAACGCTGGACGAGGTGGGAACCAACCTGACAGCCCTTGGCTTCGAGATTCGCAAGGGCGAGGCCGAGGATGAAAAGATCGAGGTCTATTTCACCGCCGATGCCGCAATGGGCGAGGTCTATGTTTCCCCCGAGACCGGCATGATCACCAAAATGTCCTACGAGACGGAATAGACCGATGCCCCGACATGATTTTTCCGGGGCGGACAGCACGGGCGGGCGCAATCGGCGCGTATCTATGCCAAAGCCGGGGTGGATGGCCGGGCGCAGCTTTTTTCCGTGTTAATGGAGGAACTGCTGGCCGAGCCGGATAACGGCTGACCCGCCTATCCGGCTGCCTTTTCTTCCAGCATCAGCCATTCTTCTTCGGCCTCGGCCAGCTTGCCCTGCCGTTCAGCCAGGCCTTCGCTGGCCTTCTGGAACTTGGCCGGCGCGGTCGAGAACAATTGCGGATCGGCCAGAAATTCTGACAGTTTGGCAATCTCGGCCTCCAGTCGCTCGATGATGCCGGGCAGCGCCTCCAGCCGGTGCTTTTCGGTGAAGCTCAGCCCTTCGCGTGCGGGTTTGGGCTTGTCCATTGGCTTTGCCCTTTCGGGTTCAGCCACCGGGGCCGCGGTCAACTCGGGCGCGTCATCGGGGCGTTGCGCGCGGTAATCCGACCAGCCACCCGGATAGATCACCGCACGGCCATCGCCTTCCATTGCGACAGTCGTATCGGCCACCCGGTCGATGAAATCGCGGTCGTGGCTGACCAGCAGCACGGTGCCGTCATAATCGCCCAGAATGTCCTGCAACAGATCCAGCGTTTCCACGTCCAGATCGTTGGTCGGCTCATCCAGCACCAGCAGGTTGGAGGGCCGCGCCATGATCCGCGCCAGCAAAAGCCGGGCCTTTTCGCCGCCCGACAGGCTGCGGATCGGGGCGCGGGCCTGGCCTTCGTCGAACAGGAAATCTTTCAGATAGCCCACGACGTGACGGGGCGCACCGCGCACCATCACCTGATCGGACTGCCCCGAGACCCGCATATCGGGATCGCCGGTCAGCGCGTCCCACAGGCTTTGATCGGGGTTCAGCGCGCTGCGCGTCTGGTCGAAAACGGCGATGTCCAGATTGGTGCCATGCGTGACGACGCCCTGATCGGGCGCGACCTCGCCGGTCAGCATCTTGATCAGCGTGGTCTTGCCCACGCCATTGGGGCCGACGAAGGCCACCCGGTCGCCGCGCAACACCCGCAGGTCAAAGGGTTTCAGGATCACCCGATCACCAAAGGCCTTTGAAATCCCCTTGGCCTCGATCACCCGCTTGCCCGATTGCTGGCCGGCATCCATCGCCATGGCGGCTGTGCCCTGCCGCCTGATCTGGCTGGCCCGTTCAGCCCGCAGCTCGGCCAGTGCGCGCACCCGGCCCTGATTGCGCTTGCGCCGGGCGCTGATGCCCTCGACTGCCCAACGCGCCTCGGCCTTGATTTTACGGTCCAACTTGTGGCGGGCCTCGTCCTCGGCCGCCCAAGTGGTTTCGCGCCAGTCCTCGAACGCCTCGAAGCCTTTTTCCTGCCGGCGCACCTCGCCCCGGTCGATCCACAGGGTCGCACGGGTCAGCGCACGCAGAAAGGCGCGGTCGTGGCTGATCAGGACGAAGGCGGATCTGATGCTGGAAAGCTGTTCTTCCAGCCAGCCGATCGCCTGAATGTCCAGATGGTTGGTCGGTTCGTCCAGCAGCATCAGATCGGGCGCCTCGGCCAGCAGACGGGCCAGCGCGGCGCGGCGGCGTTCGCCGCCCGATGCCGTGGCAACCGGCCGGTCAGGGTCGAATTTCAGCCCCTCGGCCGCCATCTCGACGCGGTAGCCCTGCCCTTCGTCCAGCCCCGCGCGGGCAAAATCGCCTAGCGTGGCGAAGCTCGACAGGTCAGGATCCTGTTCCATATAGCCGACGCTGATGCCGGACGGGGTGACGACTGCCCCCCGATCAGGTTCGACCAGCCCGGCCATCACCTTCATCAGGGTCGACTTGCCCGAGCCGTTGCGCCCGACCAGTGCCACCCGGTCGCCCGGCTGGATGGTCAGGGACAGCCCGTCAAAGACAGGATTGCCGCCGAAGGTCAGCGAAATGTCGGTCAGTTGTAACAAAGGTGCGCGTGCCATGCCGCGCCACGTAATGCGCGCCCGGCATCCGGTCAATCAGCCAGATAACTAATTTTTTCAGTCAACTATTGACGCCTAAACGCTAGGATGCCAGAAATCCGGGCATAATTCTGACCAAAGGAGTCAACGATGCGTACTCTGATCCTTGCCGCATTGGCAAGCGCGACCGCCCTGCCCGCCCTGGCCCAGGAAGTGAACGTCTATTCGCACCGCCAGCCGGAACTGCTGCAACCGCTGATCGACGCCTTTACCGCCCAGACCGGCATCACGGTGAACGTGGCCTTTGTCGACAAGGGCATGGTCGAGCGTCTGAAGGCCGAGGGCGACCGTTCGCCGGCCGATCTGGTCATGACCGTCGACGTGGCACGTCTGGGCGAGGTCAAGGATGCCGGCGTGACGCAGGCCGTGACCGACGAGGCGCTGTCCGTCGTGCCCGAGTGGCTGCGCGATGCTGACAACCAGTGGTTCGGCCTGACCACCCGCGCCCGTATCGTCTATGCCAGCAAGGATCGCGTGGCCGATGGCGACGTCACGACCTATGAGGATCTGGCCGATCCGAAATGGAAGGGCCGCATCTGCACCCGTTCCTTCACCAATGATTACAACGTTGCGCTGACCGCCGCCTATCTGGCCCATCACGGCCCCGAGGCCACCAAAACCTGGCTGGAAGGCCTGAAGGCCAATCTGGCCAAGAAGCCCGAGGGCGGCGACCGCGACCAGGTCAAGTCGATCTGGGCCGGCGAATGCGACATCAGCCTGGGCAACACCTATTACATGGGTGCGATGCTGAAGGATGACGAACAGAAGCAATGGGCCGAATCCGTCCGCATCGTCTTTCCGACCTTTGAAGGCGGCGGCACGCATGTGAACGTCTCGGGCGTGGCCATGACCGCCGCGGCGCCGAACAAGGAAGCCGCGCAGCAACTCATGGACTTCCTGGTCAGCGACGAGGCACAGGCCATCTATGCCGAGACGAATAACGAGTTCCCGGTTTCCGATCACGTCAAGCGGTCCGAGCTTGTGGCCAGCTGGGGCGATTTCACCGCCGACAGCACGCCGCTGTCGGAAATCAGCGCCCTGCGCCCCGAGGCGCTGAAGCTGATCGAAGAGGTGAATTTCGACGGCTGACCCGGCCTTTTGCCGAAATCAGGTGCCGGGACCCTGCGTCCCGGCATTTTCATTTCTTCCTGCCCCTTTCAGCGCCAGCGGCTTTGGCTTATGTCGCAGCCTGACATCGAATACCGAAGGATCGCCCCCGTGACCGATCACATCATCAAGGATATCGCCCTGGCCGGTTATGGCCGCAAAGAGCTGGATATCGCTGAAACCGAAATGCCCGGCCTGATGGCTCTGCGGGCCGAATATGGCGCGGCGCAACCGCTGAAAGGCGCGCGCATCGCCGGATCGCTGCACATGACGGTGCAGACCGCCGTGCTGATCGAGACGCTTGTGGCCTTGGGCGCGCAGGTGCGTTGGGCATCCTGCAACATTTATTCGACACAGGATCATGCGGCGGCCGCCATCGCGGCGGCAGGTATTCCGGTTTTCGCGATCAAGGGCGAAACGCTTGAGGAATACTGGTCCTATACCGACCAGATCTTCCAGTTCCCCGCCAATGAAGATCAGCCGGGCATGGCGAACCTGATCCTGGACGATGGCGGCGATGCCTCGATGTATATCCTGCTGGGTGCACGGGTCGAGGCCGGCGAGACCGGGCTGATCGACGCGCCCACCAGCGACGAGGAAATCGCGCTGTTCGCGCAGATCCGCAAACGGCTTGCGGCCAGCCCCGGCTGGTTCACCGCACAGCGCGCGGCGATCCAGGGCGTATCCGAGGAAACCACGACCGGCGTGCATCGTCTTTACGACCTGCACAAGAAGGGGTTGCTGCCCTTCCCGGCGATCAACGTCAATGACAGCGTCACCAAGTCGAAGTTCGACAACAAATATGGCTGCAAGGAATCGCTGGTCGACGGCATCCGCCGCGCCACCGATGTTATGATGGCCGGCAAGGTCGCCGTCGTCTGCGGTTATGGCGATGTGGGCAAAGGCAGCGCCGCCAGCCTGCGCGGCGCCGGTGCCCGCGTGAAGGTGACCGAGGTTGACCCGATCTGCGCCCTGCAAGCCGCGATGGACGGGTTCGAGGTCGTGACCCTGGAAGACGTCGCCGACAGCGCCGACATCTTCGTCACCACCACCGGCAACAAGGACGTCATCCGGCTGGAACACATGCGCGCGATGAAGGACATGGCCATCGTCGGCAATATCGGCCATTTCGACAACGAGATCCAGGTGGCCGCCCTGCGCAACCACAAATGGACCAATATCAAGGACCAGGTGGACATGATCGAGATGCCCTCGGGCAATCGCATCATCCTGCTGAGCCAGGGTCGTCTGCTGAATCTTGGCAATGCCACCGGCCATCCGTCCTTCGTCATGTCGGCCAGCTTCACCAATCAGGTGCTGGCCCAGATCGAATTGTGGACCAAAGGCGATGACTATCAGCCCGGCGTCTATATCCTGCCCAAGGCATTGGACGAAAAGGTCGCGCGCCTGCATCTGGACAAGATCGGTGTGAAGCTGACCACCCTGTCGCGTGAACAGGCCGATTACATCGGCGTCACGCCCGAAGGCCCCTTCAAATCCGACCATTACCGGTACTGACCCATGACCGAATATTCGCTGTTCACCTCGGAATCCGTGTCCGAGGGCCATCCCGACAAGATCGCCGACCAGATTTCGGACGCCATCCTCGACGCCATTCTGGCCGAGGATCCGCGCGCCCGCGTCGCCTGCGAAACCATGGTCAAGACCGGGGTGGCGATCATCTCGGGCGAGATCAGCACAAGTGCCTGGGTCGATTTGGAATCCATCGTGCGCGATGTGATCAACGATATTGGCTATACCAGCAGCGAGGTCGGTTTCGACGGCGCGACCTGTTCGGTCATCAATATCATCGGCAAGCAGTCACCCGAGATTAATCAAGGCGTTGACCGCGAGAACCTCGAAGATCAGGGGGCCGGCGACCAGGGGCTGATGTTCGGCTATGCCAGCGACGAAACCAGCGTTCTGATGCCGGCGCCGATCACCTATGCGCATCGGCTGGTGGAACGGCAAAGCCAGGTCCGCCGCGACGGCACACTGAACTGGCTGCGTCCGGACGCGAAGTCGCAGGTCACCTTGCGCTATGACGACAATGGCCGACCCGAGGCGATTGATGCCGTGGTGCTGTCCACGCAGCACAATCCCGAGATTGCGCTGAAGGACCTGCGCGAGGCGGTGATCGAGGAAATCATCAAACCCGTGCTGCCCGCCGAATGGCTGTCGGCCGACACCAAATATTTCATCAACCCGACCGGCAAGTTCGTGATCGGCGGCCCCGTCGGAGATTGCGGCCTGACCGGGCGCAAGATCATCGTCGACAGCTATGGCGGCATGGCGCGTCACGGCGGCGGCGCGTTTTCGGGCAAGGATCCCAGCAAGGTCGACCGCAGCGCGGCCTATGCGGGGCGTTGGGTGGCAAAGAACATCGTCGCGGCCGGTCTGGCGCGGCGCTGTGAAATTCAGGTAAGCTATGCCATTGGCGAGGCGCAGCCGACCTCGATCAGTTTGAACACTTTTGGCACTGAAACCATGCCAGTAGACCAGATTATCAAAGCTGTGCGCGAAGTTTTCGACCTGCGCCCCTTTGCCATCATCCGCGATCTGGACCTGCTGCATCCGATCTATCGCCCCACCGCCAGCTATGGCCATTTCGGGCGTGATCCCTATGCGCTGGCCGGCGGCACCGCCTTCAGCTGGGAACGCACGGACCGGGCCGAGGCGCTGCGCGCGGCGCTGTCGGACTGACCCGGTGCTGGTCTTTGCCCGCCCCCGGCTGGTGCTGCTGTCGGTCCCCAAGACCGGCACCACCGCGCTGGAGGCGGCACTGTCGGACGACGCCGATCTGGTGCTGCGCAACCCGCCGCATCTGAAGCATCTGCCACTGAAGGGCTACCAGAACCGCATCGCCCCGCTGTTCAACGACAATGGGGCACCGTTCCGGGTGATTGCCGTTGTCCGTGACCCGGTGGACCGGTTGCGCAGCTGGTATAGATACCGCAACCGCGATGATCTGGTTGGCCGCCCCGCCAGCACGCGCGGCCTGTCCTTCCATGATTTCGTGGCCGAGGTCATGAAACCCGGCGACCGCGCGCCCTATGCACGGATCGGGACACAGGCCGATTTTCTGGCGGACAAGGATGGCCGGCTTGGTGCCGACCTTGTCTATCGCTATGAAAACATGGGCGATTTGACGCGTTATCTGGCCGATCAGTTGGGCCGCACGGTCGATCTGGACTGGCTGAACGCCTCTCCCGATGCTGACACGCCGCTGTCCGCCGCCGCCGAGGCGGCGCTGCGCGATCATCTGGCCGAGGATTGCGCCCTGCATGCGGGCGCCACGGGTCACGCCGACAGATAGGGCGTGATCGCCTGCCGTATCACGTCGGATCCGGGCTTTACCGTGGCGGGCCAGGTCTGGACCACCTGCCCGTCCGGCCCCAGCAGCACCTTGTAGAAATTCCACGCCGGCGCATAGCCGCGCGTCTCGCGCAGCCAGGCATAGAACGGGTGCAGATCGCCCCGCGCGACATGGATGATGTCGGTCATCGGCAGGGTGATGCCATAGGTCAGGGTGCAGAATTCCTTGACCTTCTGCGCATCATCCAGTTCCTGCGCAAAGTCGTCCGAAGGCGTGGCCAGAACCACCAGCCCCTTGGGCCCCAATTCCTCATGCAGTGCCTGAAGCCCCTCAAGCTGCGGGGTAAAGCCGCATAGCGAGGCGGTATTGACCACCAGCACCGGACGCCCCCGCCAATCGGCCATGTTCAGCGTGCCACCGTCGATCGAGGGAAAGGTGAAATCAGGTACCGGCCCCTGCTGCGCCGATGCGCCACGTCGCCGCGGCAACAGCAGCGCGGAAAGGGCGGCCAGACCGGCCTGAAGGGTGCGACGACGAAGCATGGTGCAAGGATAGCCCGAAACCGCGATCAGGCATAGAGTTTGCGGGCGCGTTCCTCGAAGGCGCGGATGATGCGCGACATGGCCTCGCCAAAGACCACGCCGATCAGCTTTTGCAGGATGGCGTTCTTGAATTCGAAATCGACATGGAAATCGACCCGGCTGCCGCCGTCGGGAAGGTCGGTAAAGGTCCAGCCGCTGCGCATGTATTTGAACGGGCCGTCCAGATATTCCGTATCGATTCGCAAGGGGCCATCGGTATCGGTGGGCCACAGCACCACCCGGCTGCCGAAACGTTCGCGAAAGACCTTGAAGCTGATGACCAGATCGGCCTCGACCACCTCGGCGCCGTCATCGCGCGGGCTGCGCGACCGGATGCGGGCGGCGCTGTTCCAGGGCAGAAATTCCGGGTAGCGCTGGATATCGGCGACAAGGTCATACATCTGGCGCGCCGTATAGGGCAGCACGCGGCTGTCATGGGATTGGGGCAAGGCGGTCTCGTGACTTTGCGTCTGGGTGACTATATCGGATGCGGGCATAGCAAAAAGGCCACGCGATGAACAACCTGATCTGGCTGATCCGTGCCTCGCGTTGGGCACGAAACCCGCCAAGCCGGCGGATGGTGATGCTGGTTTTTGCCATCGTCGCGCTTGGACTGACGCTGCTGGGGCTGGAACATTTCGGGCTTTGGCCCGATTGGGCGACGCTGGACAATCCGCGCCGCCCGCCGATGCCGCGGCTGTGATACGGGCCTACAGCCCGGCCTCGGCAAAGGTATTGCACTGATCCAGCTGACCCGAGCGGAAGCCGCGCAACAGCCATTCCTGCCGCTGTTCGGCGCTGCCATGGGTGAAGCTGTCGGGCACAGGCGTGCGACCGGCGCTGGCCTGGATCACATCGTCGCCCACGGCGCGGGCGGCATTCTGCGCCTCTTCCAGATCGCCTTCCTCGATGGTGCCGAAGCGTTCGCTGGCCTGCCGTGCCCAGATGCCGGCAAAGCAATCGGCCTGCAATTCAGTCAGCACAGACAGCGCGTTCGAGGTGCGTTCGTTCGACTGCTGACGCATCCGCGTCACCTCGCCCAGAAGGCCCAGCTGGTTTTGCAGATGATGGCCGACCTCGTGGGCGATCACATAGGCGGCGGCGAAATCCCCGCCCGCGCCCATGCGTTGCGACATGACGTCGAAGAATTGCGTATCCAGATACAGCTTGCGGTCGCCGGGGCAATAGAAAGGCCCCATCGCCGCCGAAGCACCGCCACAGGCCGACTGCACCGAGCCACGGAACAGAACCAGCGTCGGCAGGACATAATCAACCCCCGCCTGTTCCGGCAGGACGCTGCCCCAGACCTCTTCGGTATCGGCCAGCACGACCGAGGAGAACTCGCCATATTGCTGGTCGCGCTCGCTCAACTCGCCGGTCTGGCTGCTGCCGCCATCCATCTGGCTGACCATGGGCGAGATATCGACCCCGAAGAAGTAACCCACCGCCAGCACGACCAGCATGCCGACGATGCCGATGCTGCCGGCCCCGCCCGCGCCCATGCGCCGGCGATCCTCTACGTTACGGCTGCCGCGCCGCCCCCGCCATTCCATTGCTGAACCTCCTCGACCGGACCGGCCGCAAACCTGTGTCTCGGGCGATCTTATGCAAACCCTGTGGCTGCGCAACTCTGCCATGGGGTTGACAGTTCCGCCGCTGGCGGCGACCTAGCCGGAAATCATGAGGAACCGCGATGTTCGACTGGGTAGTGACGACGATCGACAGCTGGGGCTATCTGGGCGTGCTGCTGTTGATGGTGGCCGAAAACGTCTTTCCGCCGATTCCGTCCGAGGTGATCATGCCACTTGCCGGCTTTCTGGTCGGCAGTGGCAAGATGTCGCTGACCCTGACCGTGCTGATCGGCACGCTTGGATCGGTCCTTGGCACGCTGATGTGGTATTACGTCGGCATGTGGTTCGGGACCGAGCGGTTGAAGCGTTTCGCCGCCCGCTATGGCCGCTGGCTGACGGTGTCGCCGGGCGATATCGACGCCGCGCATGACTGGTTTCAGCGCCACGGCGCGATGGCGGTGTTCTTTGGCCGCATGATCCCGGCGATCCGCACGCTGATCTCGGTTCCCGCCGGTCTGGCGCGGATGCCCTTGTGGAAGTTCCTGGCCTATACGGTGGCGGGCAGTGCCATCTGGACCGGGCTGCTGACCTTTGCCGGGCTGATCCTGCATGAAAACTATGCCCGCGTCGCCGATTACGTCGATCCGCTGTCCAAGCTGGTGGTGATCACGGTGGTGGTGATCTATCTCTATCGCGTCATCACCTGGAAACCGCATTGAGTTCACGAGAATGAGACTTGCGGGCGCCCGCGCCCGGCCCTAACTCGATGGTCATGAACGATATTTCCCCCCGGATGCTGGCAGTTCTTGCCGGACTTGGCTCGGCCGCACTGCTGGCTGCGGCCTTTACCTTTCAATCCCTCGGCTATGCCCCTTGCGAGTTGTGCATCCTGCAACGCTGGCCGCATGTGGCGGCGGCGTTGATCGCACTGGCGATCTGGTTTCTTGGCTGGAGCCGCTGGCTGGCGGTGCTGGGGCTGGCGGCGGCAGGCGTCGCCGTCGGGCTGGCGCTGTATCATGTGGGCGTCGAGTATCGCTGGTGGCCGGGGCCAAGCCATTGTTCGGGCGGGGTTGGCAATCTGGCGACCATGTCGACCCAGGACCTGATGACGCAGTTGCAAAGCGCGCCGGTCGTGCGTTGCGACGAGGTGCAATGGCGCTTGTTCACGTTGTCCATGGCGGCCTGGAACATGCTGTGTTCGGCCGGGCTGCTGGTCATCTGGGGTCTGTCGGCCCGCCACAGCCGCGCCGCCGGCTGACGCGACCGGCCGCACTTCATCATTTATCGCCAAACCATCGGCGGGGCAGCGCTTTTTGCCCCATGGCCTGCCCTGCCGCAATTGCATCCAGATGCTGTTGCGGCTATATCCATAGGCAATAAATCTTGAGGCAGACCAGTGGCAGACAACCGCGACGACGACCAGCCGGAAAACGGTGAAACCGGGGATGAAAACGGTGCGCCCGAGCGCGCCGTGATGGCCCATGACGGCCCGGTCATCGACATTTCCGAGGAAATGAAGACCTCGTATCTGGACTATGCGATGTCGGTCATCGTCAGCCGTGCGATCCCCGATCTGCGCGACGGGCTGAAGCCGGTTCACCGCCGCATCCTTTATGCGATGGACGAGACCGGCAACACCTTCGACAAGCCCTATCGCAAGTCCGCGCGTCCGGTTGGCGACGTGATGGGTAAGTATCACCCCCATGGCGATGCCGCGATCTATGACGCCCTGGTGCGCATGGCGCAGGATTTTTCGATGTCGCTACCCTTGCTGGATGGGCAGGGCAATTTCGGGTCCATGGATGGCGATCCTCCGGCGGCGATGCGCTATACCGAAGTGCGCATGGCCAAGGCCGCAAACTATCTGCTGATGGATATCGACAAGGACACGGTCGACTTCCAGGACAACTATGACGGCAAGGACCGCGAACCCACGGTTCTGCCCGCGCGCTTTCCGAACATGCTGGTCAATGGCGCGGGCGGCATCGCGGTCGGCATGGCCACCAATATCCCGCCGCATAATCTGGGCGAGGTCGTCGACGCCACGCTGGCGCTGATCGACAATCCCGACCTTCCCACCGAACGGCTGATGGAGATCATCCCCGGCCCCGACTTCCCCACCGGCGGGATCATTCTGGGCCGATCGGGCATTCGCAAGGCTTATCTGGAAGGCCGCGGCAGCGTGATCGTGCGGGCGAAAACCCATATCGAGGAATTGCGCAAGGATCGCTTTGCCATCGTCATCGACGAGATTCCCTATCAGGTGAACAAGGCCACGATGCAGGAACGCATCGCGGAACTCGCCAAGGAAAAGCGGGTCGAGGGCATTGCCAATGTTCAGGACGAATCCGACCGCACCGGCATCCGCGTCGTCATCGAGCTGAAGCGCGATGCCACGCCCGAGGTGGTGCTGAATCAACTGTTCCGCTTTACCCAGATGCAGACCAGCTTTGGCGCCAATATGCTGGCGCTGAATGGCGGGCGGCCCGAACAGCTGACCCTGCGCGACTTCCTGACCTATTTCATCGCCTTCCGCGAGGAAGTCGTGGCCCGCCGCACCGCATATGAACTGCGCAAGGCACGCGAGCGCAGCCATATCCTGTGTGGTCTGGCGGTGGCCGTGTCGAATGTGGACGAGGTGGTTGCCACCATCCGGTCCTCAGCCGATGCCGCCGAGGCGCGCGAAAAGCTGATGTCGCGGCGCTGGCCGGCCCATGACATCATCGAATATCTGAAGCTGATCGACGATCCGCTGCATCCGGTGAATGACGACGGCACCTATAACCTGTCGGAAATTCAGGCCCGCGCCATTCTGGACCTGCGCCTGCAACGCCTGACGCAACTGGGCGTGCAGGAAGTCACCGACGAATTGCAGCAGCTTGCCGATGCGATCCGCGATTATCTGGCGATCCTCGCCTCGCGCGAACGGATCATGGCGATCATCTCGGCCGAGCTGACCGAAGTGCGAGAGTTGTTCGCCGTGCCCCGCCGGACCGAGATTTCCGACTGGTCTGGCGATATGGAAGACGAGGACCTGATCGAGCGCGAGGATATGGTCGTCACCATCACCTCGGGTGGCTATATCAAGCGCACGCCGCTGGCCGATTTCCGTGCGCAGCGGCGCGGCGGCAAGGGCCTGTCGGGCATGGCCACCAAGGAAGACGACGTTGTCACCACGCTGTTCGTGGCCAATACGCATACCGAACTGCTGTTCTTCACCACCGATGGCATGGTCTATCGGATGAAGACATGGCGGCTGCCGCAGGGCGGGCGCACGGCCAAGGGCAAGGCCATCGTCAATATCCTGCCGATCGAGTTGGGTGTTTCCATCGCCGCGCTGATGCCGGTCGATGCGCCCGAGGCGGAATGGGACGGCTATCAGGTGATCTTCGCCACCTCCGAGGGCGATGTGCGCCGCAATGCGCTGTCGGATTTCGCCAATGTCCGCGCCAATGGCAAGATCGCCATGAAGCTGCCCGAAGGGGTGGAACTGATCGGCGCGCGCATGGCGACCGAGGATGACGACGTGATGCTGGTGACGGCCTCGGGCCGGGCCATCCGCTTCCCGACCACCGCCGTTCGCGTCTTCAAGGGCCGTGATTCCACCGGCGTCCGGGGCATCCGGCTTGGGGCCAATGACAGCCTTGTCAGCATGTCGGTCATCCGCCATTTCGAGGCTGATCCCGCCGAACGCGCCGCCTATCTGAAGATGCGCCGTGCCGTGGCCGGTGCGCTGGATGACGGGGCCGAGGCTGACGAGGACGAAGAAGCCGTGGCCGAGGGCAGCATCACCCAGGAACGTTACGCCCAGATGTCGGCGGCCGAGGATCTGATCCTGACGATCACCGCCAAAGGCTCGGGCAAGATCAGCTCCTCCCACGATTACCCGGTGCGCGGACGTGGCGGCCAGGGTGTCATGGCCATGGACAAGGCCATGCGCGGCGGTAAGCTGATCGCCAGCTTCCCGGTGGAAATGGATGACCAGATCATGCTGGCGACCTCGACCGGGCAGTCGATCCGGGTGCCGGTCGATGGGATCAGCTTCCGTTCGCGCAGCGCCGGCGGGGTGCGGGTGTTCAATACCGCCAATGGTGAGGAAGTCGTGTCCGTGGCCCGTATCGCGGAACAAGAGCAGGAACAGGCCGATGACGAGGCCGATGGCAGCACTGCCGCCGATGGGGCCAACAACCAGGATTGATCGCCCTGGGGGGCATTTCTGCCCCCCAGATGACTTGACGCGTTGAGGCAATCCGGTTTCGGATAGGGTCCGGCCGTGTCTGGCGGCGAAAACCTCAACGAAACGGAGGCGAGGTGAGCAGTTCAAACGAATCGGTATTGCGCGAAAGGTTGCAGACCGGGTTTCTGGGAATCATCGCCTTTTCGCTGCTGCTGTTTCTGCTGGTTCAGGCGCAGTTCATCCTGATTTCGCTGGCCATCGCCATCATCATCTTTTCGCTTACCTCGGACGCGATCAGCGCCATTTCGCGGCTGAAGGTTCCGAACTGGCTGGCGACGGCATTGGCCTTGCTGGGCATCGCGCTTGGCTTGCTGTGGATATCCACCACGATCGTCTCGCAGGTGAACCAGGTCGTCTTTACCGCCATCAACTATGCCGAACAGGCCCAGGCAGCACTGCTGGCGCTGACCGAACGCCTGGGTCCGAACGTGACGGCGACGGCACAGGTCGCGATGAACAATTTCGACCTGACCGGCTGGATCAGATCGCTGGCGGGGGGGGCCTCGGGGCTGCTGTCGGGGTCGATCCTGGTGATCCTGTTCGTGGGCTTCATGTTTGCCGAACAGGTCTGGTTCCCGCTGAAGATCGAACGGCTGACGGGCGACCCCGAACAGGCCCGGCAGGTGCGCGGTATCATCGCCTCGATCATGCATCGGGTGAACCGCTATCTGGTGGTGAAAACCGCCGTCAGCGCCGCGACCGCCGGCATTGTCTGGGTGATCTTCACCGTGGCCCAGCTGGAATTGGCGGGGCCGGTGGCGATGCTGACCTTTGTGCTGAATTTCATCCCCTCGATCGGTTCCATCGTGGCGACGATCATCGCCTTTCTGCTGGCCTTTGTTCTCAGCAGTGACATCAGCACGGCGGTGCTGGTCGGGCTGGCCTGCACCGCCACGCAATTCCTGATCGGCAATGTGCTGGACCCGATGCTGCTGGGCCAGACGCTGCGGCTGTCCAGCTTCGGTATCATCCTGTCGCTGGCCTTCTGGGGTGCGGTCTGGGGCGTGCCGGGAATGTTTCTTGCCGTGCCGATCATGGTGGCGCTGATGATCGTCTGTTCCCACATCCCCTGGCTGCGCCCGGTCGCGGTCATGCTGTCGCGCGAAGGCCTGCCCGAGGATGGGCTGTCCGATGACGAACTGGTCACAGCCGGCCGCAAGCCCGCCCAATCGCAACTGGAAGACCGCGACGCGGCCTGACTGACGGGGGCCGCGCTTCGCCCCCCTGCCAGCCGGCCTGCGATCACGCGCTAGTCGTCACCATCTCCGCCGGCATCACCATCCGCGCCGTCGTCAAAGACCAGGCGCGGATCGGTCTGATCGACCGCACTTGGCGCCACAGGCTGCGCATCCTTTTCACGCCGCGGCTTTTCAAGCTGCGGCGCCTTGTCTGCCTTGCGCTCGGCCGTCACCACCGCGCCCGCCGTCGCCTTGGCCAGCGCCTCGGGGTTGCGCAGCCAGATGTCGCGCTGTGCGAAGGGGATCTCGATCCCTGCCTCGGCAAAGCGGCGCACCACCTCGTGCAACACGTCTGATGTCACCGCGATTCCGCCCGAGGCATCGGACAGGATCGCCCGGATCTCGAAATTCAGGCTGTCCGCGCCAAGCGAACGGAACAGAACGGCCGGTGGCGGGTCGATCATCACCGTCGGCTGGTCCTCGATGATCTCGCGCAGGATCTGTTCGACCTTGCGGGTATCGGTGCCATAGGCCACGCCGATCGGGATGATCACCCGGCCGTTGCGGCTGGACCGGGTCCAGTTCGTGACAGGCTGGCTGACCAGATCGCTGTTCGGGACGATCACCTCGGTCCGGTCGAAGGTTTCAACCGAGGTCGAGCGCACCGAGATGCTTTTCACGATGCCCTGCTGGCCGCCCGCATCGACCCAGTCACCGACGCTGATGGGGCGCTCGATCAGCAGGATGATGCCGGATACGAAGTTCGAGACGATGTTCTGAAGCCCGAAACCGATGCCCACCGACAGCGCGCCGGCAACGATGGCAAGCGAGCTGAGGTCAATGCCCGCCGATGTGACGGCCAGCAGTCCGGCAAGAAAGATCCCGACATATCCCAGGCCGGAAACCAGCGCGTTCTGGCCGCCGGGATCAATCCGCGTCTTGGGCAGGACCGAGTTGCGCAGCGCGCCCTGAAGCGCGCGGGTGATCGCATAGCCAAGGCCGAAGATGACGATAAAGGTAACCACGCCCATCGGAGACAGATTGATGCCGCCAAAGGTGGCGCCTTTCTGGAAGGTCGTCCACATCTCGGCCAGATCGGTGCGGTCGGCGCCCCAGATCACCATGAACAAGGGCAGCGACAACAGGATCAGCAGCAGACCGATCAGCAAGGGCGCCAGCCCTTCGCGGGCGCCGCTTTCCCCGCGCTTCAGCATGTTGAAAACGTCGGCGATGAAATCCTGCATCAGGATCAGGAAGCTGCTCAGCGCCAGCGTCAGCAGCCAGGGCCAGATCAGCGCATTGGCGAGGTTGATCAGACCAAAGGCAGCAAGCGCCACCGTTACCACGGCGACGATGCGGGATATGCTGCCCTCGATCGTCGTCACCCGGTTGCGCACCCGCGTATCATCGGCCGAGGACCAGGACCGGATTCGGCGCAGCACATTGCCCAGGCGGAACAACAGCACCGCGGCCAGCGCGATCAGGACGAAATGCCAGACCGAGGTGGCACCGGCACCAAATTCCATCGGCACCCGGTTGCCCTGGCTGCCCCCTGCCTCGTAGAGGCCCGATTGCGGCAACAGGGCCGATGACAGGACATGATGCACGGCAAAGACCGCCGCCAGCATATTGGTGCTGTTACGGGCGATCCGGCGCTTGTCATCGGGAATGTCCAGCGTGTCATAGGCAACGGCCTTGCGCGGGAACAGCTGCCGCGCCAGCCACCGGCCGCCGAACAGGATGACACCGGCACCGGGCAGCGCGATCAGGAAGGGCCGGGTCCAGTCTCCGAACCACTCGGTTGCCGCGAGGGCGCTGATGCCCAGGAAAATGCCCAGCATCGGGATGGCGATCTGGCCAAGCGACACCAGAAACGCCACCGCCGCACGCGAATAATCCGAGGCCCGCGCCGACATCTGGTTCGGCAAGGTCTCGATCCAGCGGCGGCCATAGGTCAGCAGAACCACCGCCAGCACCAGATAGCCCAGCACCTTGGGCAGCTTGCTGCGCAGATCCTCCCACCCGCCGCTGCGCGTGCTGAGCGCAGAGGTTTCGGTGGCGATGCCGGTGGCCAGCTTGGCGGTTTCGGTCGCGGCCTCGGTCCAGCTGGCCGGGTTCAGCGGCGATGGGGAAAGCTGGGCCAGTTCGGTGGCCTGCCTGTCGGCAATCTGGACGTCGATTTCCTTGACGATGGAATCGGCGCGGCTGAATGCCTCGACCGCGGCAAGGCGCGGGGCCTGAAGCGTTGACAGCTGCTCGTTCAGGGTTGCCCGCCGCGCCGCAATTTCGGCATCCTCGGTCTCGCCCTCGGCCGGGGCGGCCCCAAGCGCGGCGATCTGATCCTTGACCGTCGCGATGCGGCCCGAATTGGCGTTCTGCCCGTCCTGGAACTGCGCCCGCCAGTCGATGACCTGCTGACGGATCTGCTGCAACTGTGCCTCGGTCGCGCTGCCGCCATCCAGCAGCTGCTCGGCCTGGCTGGCCTGCCGGTCCCAGGTGTCATAATTGATCTGGCTGTTGTTCTGCGCCATCGCGGGCGCGGACAAAAACAGCAGGACCGTCAGAATGACGGCTTGAAAAATCGCTCGCATCGAATGTCAGCCTTCGAAGACTTCGGGCAGGTCCGGCTTGGGCGCAACCAGCCAGTCGGGCACAGGCAACCCCTTGGCGCGCAGGAAGTCGGGGTTGAATAGCTTGGTCTGATAGCGATTGCCGTAATCGCACAGCACCGTCACGATGGTATGGCCCGGCCCCATTTCGCGCGCCATGCGGATCGCACCGGCCAAATTGATGCCCGAGGATCCGCCCAGGCACAGCCCTTCCTGGCTGACCAGATCGAAGATGATGGGCAAGGCCTCGCTGTCGGGGATGCGCCAGCTGAAATCAGGGGTGAAGCCGTCCAGATTGGCGGTAATGCGGCCCTGACCGATCCCCTCGGTGATCGAATCGCCGGGGCTGGCAAATTCGCCGGTGGTATAGAAACTGTGCAACGCCGCGCCCTCGGGATCGGCCAGACCGATCTTGACGCCCTTGGGTTGCAGCGCCATCGCCACGCCGGCCAGCGTCCCGCCGGAACCCACCGCGCAGGTAAAGCCATCGACCTTGCCGCCGGTCTGGTCCCAGATTTCCGGGCCGGTCGTTTCGACATGGGCCTGACGGTTGGCGACATTGTCGAACTGATTGGCCCAGATCGCGCCATTGGGTTCGGTCTTGGCCAGCGCCTCGGCCAGACGGCCGGAATAGCGGACATAGTTGTTCGGGTTCTTGTAGGGCGCTGCCGGAACCTCGACCAGCGTGGCGCCGGCCAGCCGCAGCATATCCTTTTTTTCCTGACTTTGCGTTTCAGGAATGACGATCACCGATTTGAACCCCATCGAGGCCCCCACCAGCGCCAGCCCGATGCCGGTATTGCCGGCCGTGCCCTCGACGATGGTGCCGCCGGGGCGCAGCTCGCCCCTGGCGATGGCATCGCGGATGATATACAGCGCCGCCCGATCCTTGACCGACTGGCCCGGATTCATGAATTCGCATTTGCCCAGAATCTCGCAGCCAGTTTCCTCGCTGGCCCGGTTCAGCCTGATCAGAGGCGTGTTGCCGATGGCCTCGGCAAGATCCTTGCAGATGCGCATGACGGTATCCTTCCTGTCTTAACTCGCGCGCGGCGATGGCTTATTCCTATACGCGCCGAGCGCAGGGGGGCAACCCCGAGCGGCGCCGCGCCAAGGGTCACCCCTGCGATAGTTCGCGTCTAATGTCATCCGCCCGCAGCTCCAGCCACAATGCCAGCATCGCCAGAGGACCATTGCTGATCTGCCCTGCCATCAGCAGGCGGGCAAGGTCGGCGCGCGGCATCAAATGGCTGCGGATATCCTCGGCCTCGCTGTCCAGCCCGTGAACGCCGCCCGCATCATCGGGCAGATCGGCCTCGGCCACGTAAAGATACAGAAACTCGCCCACGGCGCCGGGGCTGGGATAGTGGTGGACCGCCGGAAACAACTGCCCAAGCGGCAAGCGCGCCTCTTCCATGGCTTCGCGGCGGGCGGCGATCTCGGGCGTTTCGCCGGTGTCGATGCGACCGGCCACGGCCTCCAGCAGCCAGGGCTGGGTGTCGCCGCGCATCGCCGGGGCCACGCGGAACTGGTCGATCAGCAGCACCCGGTCGCGGACGGGATCCCAGGGCAGGACCACGACCGCATCGCCCATGACAAAGCCCGCCCGCCGCAGCGGGGCCGACCAGCCGCCATCATGCAGCCGGTGGGACAGCGACCATTCCTCGACCGAGAAGAACTGTGCATAGGGTTCCGCGCGCGCCTCGCAGCGCCAGTCCGGGCCGGAATCGGACGATTTCGGCCCAGCAATGCCCCCGCCCGCAGGTGGCGTGGCCGCCGCCCGCAACTGACTGTCGACCCAGACCCCGATCATCGGCAACCGCTGCGCGATTTCGGCCGCGCTGCGATCGGGCGGGGCGGTCAGCACCGCGCCCGCGATCCCGGCAGCCAACGCCGCCGGCCACTGGTCGGGATTCCAGGGCACCCCACCCGGACCCTGCGCCAATGCGCCCATGATCCGCTGGCCCTGACATGGCACCGGCGCAAGCCCCATCACCGCCGCGTAGCGCGACAGCGCCGCCGTCAGCGGCACGGCGATTCCGACGACCTGCCCCTGCCCGGCCTGCAAGACCGGCCAACCGTGCCGCTCGATACCGGCGCGGGTTCCGCCCGTCAGCCGCCCCTCGATCGTCACCTGCCGCCCCTGCCCGGCCAGACCCAGGGCTTCACGCAGCGCGGGGTGGGCCAGCGGCCCCATCAACACGACCTCTGACATCACAATTGCCGTCCCGAGATATGCAGCGCCGCGGCCTCACCCATCTCGCGCGAGGTCCGGGTATAGACCTGCTCATAGGCGTCGCCAAGCGCGGTCCACAGCACCTTGCCGCTATCCGAGGTGGCAAATTCCAGATAGCGATCCAGATCCTGATCATTCATCGGCGAATAGGCCAGCATCAGATAGGCGGGCACCCATTCCTCGATCAATGCGCGGATTTCCGGTTCCTGCGACCAGGTATCGGCCAGCAATTCGTCGTCGGACATCGGGATCCGATAGCCGTCGCCCTCGGCAAATCCGGTCGAAAAGGCCAGCGCCTCGTTCAGTGCGGCGGCGATGGTCGGCTCGATCAGGTCCGCATCGTCGATCAGGCGCATGATCCGCGCCAATCGCGGCGAATCAATCGCTTCGGCCTGATAAAAGGCCTCGATCGCGCCATCCTCGGTATCCTGATCCAGAATCGCCCGCCGCGCATCCAGTTCCAGCGCAATCGTCTGCTGGCCAAGCGGTGACCGAAAGAAAGCCAGCGTATCGGCGCCAACACTGTCTGGCAGATCGGCAAAGGTCTGGTCAAAGGCCACCCGCAGCATGGCTTCCAGCCGTTCAGGGTCGTGGATCGCGCCGACCCGCTGACGCCAGCCGGCATCCGATCCCCTCTCGAACAGCATCTCGGCCATCTCATCGGCCTGGGTCAAAGCCTCGTCGCGCATGATCGGCAGCATCTCGGCCAAGCGCAGCGTCTGCCACAGCTGCGCATCCTGCACCTGCCTGGTCGTCTGGACCGTCGGCGCACCGGTTCCGGCCTGCGCCATTCCGGGCCGTGTCGCCCCCGGCACCATCTGCATCGCCAAGACCATCGCGCCCGCGAAGCCGAGGATTCTGAATTGCCGTCTCATCACGAATCCACCTTTCGCGTTGCTTCCTGTTTTTTTGGCTGAACCCCCCTTGCGCTTCAACCCCTGCCCGTCTAAATCCCCGCCTCACCACCCAGAAGCGCGGAGAGGTGCCGGAGTGGTCGAACGGGGCGGTCTCGAAAACCGTTGAGCCTGCAAGGGTTCCGTGGGTTCGAATCCCACCCTCTCCGCCATTTTACATTTACCCCCGCAATCACCCTCTAACGCATTGAAGAACAACGATAGTTTCGGGGTTCGAAACCCCATTTTCCGGTCATAGGCCAGACGCTCCGAAAAGGTCAGTCTGAGCACGAGTCGCTGGAGGTCGAAGCGCCCCGTTTGCCAGACTTTCCAAAGGCTTGCGGGAAACGCCATGGCGAGTTCGAACATTTGGGCGAAGGCGGGATTCGGGCGGCCTGAAGTAGCGGCCTTTTCCTCCAGAACGAGCTTGTCCTGCTCCAGAGCCGCGATCTTGGTTTCATAGGCCTTGATGACGGTTTTGTTTTCGGCCTCCACCAGACGGACGAGCAGCGTATCCACCTGCTTGGAAAGATCAGCGATCTTGGCCTTGTAGAGCGCGCCCTGTTCCTTGGCGCGGGACTGGCGGGCATCCCATTCGGTAGCGAAGATGTCTTTTGCGATTGCCAGCTTGATCGGTGACGGCGTGATGGACTCCAGCAGGCCAGAGAACGCGCCTTCCATCTCATCGCGGCGGATGGACTTGCGGTAGGCCTCGCACCCTTTCTGGAAGCACATATAATAAGGATGCTTGGCTCCGGTCTTGCTGGTGGACCAGCAGGAGGTCAGCGGATGCTCGCACTCCCCGCACAGGGCGAAGCCGCGAAGCGGAAAATCTTCCGAGATATCGGCGCGGGCGGCAACGCGCGCGCCTTCCTTGATCCGTTCCTGGATGCGGGCATAGGTTTCCAGAGAGATCAGGCCGTCATGCTGGCCCTTGCGGAGCGAGATGCCCCAGGCAGGCACTTCGATGTAACCCGCATAGTGCGGGCGGGTCATCAGGCGGATAATTTCTTCATAGCGGATGACGCCGTCAGGGAAGCGGTCTGCAAAGGCTGGCTCACTTTCGAGGAAGCGTTTGACCTCGCCTTGGGAAGCGAAGCGTCCGCTCGCAAAGCCTTCGAGGGCTTCGGCAATGATCGTGGCCAGAGGTTCATCGCGCACCAGCATCTTGCCGCGCCCGATCACACGTTCATAGCGAAAGCCCGGAGGGGCCGGGAAACACCAGTAGCCGTTCAGAGTCCGCGCCCGCATCCGGTTTTTGGTCTGCTCGCGGTTTTTCTGGCGCTGGTGCTGGGAGACCGAGGCCAGCAGGTTCTCAATCAGGATGGAGTCGGAATCTTCCCCGAAGGTGATCGAGGGGCTTTCCAGCTTGCCGCCGATATCCTTCAGCGTGCGGCGCAGGGTCCAGTGCCCTTCGATATCGCGGGCAAAGCGGCTGATATCGTCAATGATGACAACGATGCCTTCGCTCTTCTGACCCTTGATGAAGGTGATCAGCTCATTGAAGGACGGACGATCAAGCTGACCGCCGGAGACCCCGCGCTCATGGAAGGTTTTGACGACCTCGTAGCCTTTGCGCTGCGCATATTCGCGGCAGCGCGTGGCTTGCGATTCAAGGCCGTGACCTTCCTCAACCTGGCGGGCAGAGGACACACGGCAATAGATCACCGCGCGGGGTGTTAGCGCGGTATCGGGAAGGTTATCAGGTTTTGCTGCGGATTTGGGCATGAACGTTACTCCTTGTTTTTATGATTAAATTCGGATGCAACTGTTTCATGCGCTGTCTCTACGGGAATGAGATATGATAGCACATCATCGAAGCCGAAACCACTTTCCGGCGTCAACTTATCCCCAGCGCGCACACTGAACCCAAGGTCCACGAAGGCGACCATGATCTGCCACAGCGCGATCAGGAATTCGGCCTTCTGCGCCTCGGACAAGGACGGATCATCCAGCTCTTCCCCGTAGCGGGCAAGCAGGCGCTGCCCCAGATCAGGCGGCGGCTCGCCCAGTGCTTGCGATTGTGTCTTTCCTCTATTTTCCATGGCTTGCTCCTTTTTTGGTTTGTTATTGTTCATCAAAAGAGACGGACGCGGCCCCACACAGCCAAGCGTCCGCCTCTGTTGTTCGCTTCAGCGGTAGCGCCCTTCCTTGCGGGGATGGCCCTGCTGCGGCGCAGGTGGCACAGACTCGCGCTCCTCGCCGCGCTCGCGCCCAAGATCACGCATCGCGGAATGGGCTTCGCGGGCAAGTTCCGCGATCCGCAAAAGTTCGCTGCGGGTGAAGGAATTGCTGTCCTGCAAGCGCCCTTCCTTGTCCTCATAGGTGCGGGCCAAGGTGACAGTATGATACGGGCCGTCCGCGCCCTGGTTTTCCCAAAGGACGGCTTTCAGGCGTCCGTCACGAAACGTCTGGACGGGGGTGTTGGCAGGGGTTTGTGCAGGCGTGTTTGAAGGCGTGTTTGAGTGGTCCATGGAATTGTCCTTTCATGGCGGTTGGTCAGTGGTTCGGGATTTGGTTTTTGACTTTCGCGCTGAGGAATGCCTCGAAGCACAAAAGAACAAAAATAGAACATATCACATAGACACCTCCATCTTCAAGAAATTTATGTTTTGAGTCATTATATTAGCGGGATCGCATACGCGGTTTTCGACCGCGCTCTTTCGGCATGGAGGTCTGCGCCGCTTCGATTTCCGCGCGGGTTACCGCCCGCCCGTCTGTGCGCTGTTCGAGCTGCGCATACCAGTTCTCTTCATAGAGCTTGCGGTTTGGCAGCGCGAAGCTGGGATGAGGATCAGGCAGCCCCGCTATCGGGGTCTTGGGCGTGCGTCCGCCTGCAGCACGGTCGGCATTACGGGAAGCATGCTTGTCCGCCTGAATGTCCGGTCCCCGCAGCCCAGAGAGAAATTCCTCCTTGGCAATCCCCGCATCGCGGTAGAAGGAGGTATCGAACGAGGCAGGCAATTCCCCGCGCTGTTCATACGCCAGGCTCTGCGCCGTGGGATTGAACGGCGCAATGACTTGAGGGTCGGGCTTCTTCTCATCGCTCATGTTGCGTTCCCTCCACGTAAGACCAGGAACCTTGCCGATATTGCGGCAGGTGCGCGAAGCGCTCCGACACGGATTCCGTGATGACTTTGCGCCGCCGCTGCCCCCACAGGGTCTGCACGATCACGCTATCCAAGGGCGGGTGATACGGATCGGGCAGATATTTCCCCGCCGTCCATCTTTGCCGCCAGTAGGGCGTGCGGCAGGCCAGCAGCGGTCCTGACAGCCCGTCCGCGAACACGATCAGCTTGTCAGGCGGGAGATGCAGCAGTTCATCGGGGGTGACGAGCTGCCTGCGCATCAGCCGCTTGTGCCCGCTTTCATAGGTGAGTTTTTTCAGCTCCGCAGCGCCTGCGAAGGGGTCGGCCCCGTTCAGGATGGCGGTCATCAGCTTTTGCCGTTCGGCTGCCGCGCGGGCATTGACCAGCGGGTCGGCAATCTCCAGCGTCTGCGCCCCGATCATGTCGGAGATGGATTTGGCCGTTTCGAAATCCCGTATCCCGAAATAAAGCTGCACCTGCGCGCTGGAGAGGATAATCGTCTTGGCATGAGCCCCAAGCGCTTCCATCTGGGCAGGTGACTGGAACACCGCGAACGGCCTGATGCCGATGCCTGCGCCATAAGAAAAGAGTTTCGGCACCAGATCAAACCCGCCGAGCAGCGCGCATTCATCCAGTATCCAGTCCTGCTTCGGCGCGGACGGCTTTCTTGATTTGATCACGAACAAAGCGGAGAGCAGCGCCTTGATGATCGGCGCATGGGTCATCATCCGTTCCGGCTCGCAGACAATGAACAGGTTGGCGAACCTCTCAGCCGCGCAGAGGTCATCGGCGAGGGATAGCGAGAACGGCGGGGAGACAGCACGGCGCAGGTTCGGGTCGGACAGGCTGGCGAGCGCATTGCCGACTTCCCCCATCACGTCCTTCATCGCGCCGTGGGCATCCTCATGGAACAGCTCGATCTCGCGCCGAATGCGGAGGCACAGCGGATTGCCCGTCCGGGACAGGGCATCTGCGAAGATTTTCCACTCCGCACCCCCCGTCATCGCCGCGCTGGTGGCATCATAGAGCGCCGTAAGATGGGTTCCGCCGTCCCGCGCGACGAGAGCCAGCAGGAAGGCTTCGAATTGCAGCCGCGCCCGTCCCTCGAAATAGGCTGCATCCTTGCCGCCCGAGCCGGGGATCAGGCCCTGCACGATTGTTTTGATATCGGCTTCAAGCGTTCGGGAGGAGCGCGTCAGGCTTTCGAACGGATTGATGGAATCGCACGGCAGGCCGCCGCGTTCTTCCAGGTTCCAGACATAAACCGCCTTGCCGCACCCCGTCTGGTTCATGGTAATGGCGGCAAGATCGCCCTTGGTGTTCAGCACGACCAGACTTCTGTCCGGCATCATGCCGTCGATCAGGTTCTGCACGAGGATGCAGGCACCTTTGCCAGCGCGCGCCCCAGCGATCATCACAGCGCCGCCTTCGCCGTGATGACGTAAGGAACGGCCATTCAGGTGGCCGATATAAGACGCCGTCCGGCTGGGTTTCAGCATGCCGAGCTTTTGCGCCTCACGCGGGTCCGCCCAGGTGGCCGAGCCGAAGGGGCGTTCTTCATTGCTGTGATTATAGGACATGATTGCCTCCTAACGCCGCTGGGCCAGCAGCCATTCGACCAGCCGCATCAGCCCGATGGAAAACAGAAGGTTGAGCGCGCCGCGAAGAACGCTGAACAGCAGCAGGCCCAGCACGCCCCTCCAGACCAGCATGATCGTCGCCATATGCTCGCGATTGCCTGTGTAGTTCAGTCCGGCATTGATCACCCATCCGGCGGTCAGTTCATAGAAGGCTGGCAGCAGCCGGAACGTCCCCAGCAGCGCCAGCAGTAATGCCGCCATCGACAGCGAGGAACTTAACGGTGAGCGCGGCGGAATCGGGGACATGGCAGAACTCCTTGGCCTATGGACGCACCTCTCCCGGCTCCGCAAATCAGCGCAGGGAGAGGCGGAAGGTTGTGATGGAAGTCAGGGGCGGGTCAGCGCCGCGTAACGGGCATCCCGCACGGACAGCGCCGCCGTTTAATCAAAAGCCGCCGCAAGCGGCAGTCAGGGCATGGCAGGCTGTGCATCGGACGAAGCGTTTGCATAGGCGCGCCTATTTCTTACCGAAGTTGTAACCCGACTTGAAATCTTGACGGACCTGATAGGGGACGTTCCTAAGGTTGGGCATTTGCTTGCCCAATTGCGCCCAAGCGCGCCCAGCATTGTAGGTGGTGGTGTTCGACATGTGCGATCTCCTGTCGCTGCCAGAGACAAGGACAGGATCATAGGGGTACCCCTATAAGTCAAGCTATGTTTAGAGGTACCTGTAAATTATCCGTGATCTACTGACTCGGGAGTGAGGGCTGCTCAGGCAGTTCAAAATCGATGCCTTCGCGCTGAAGACGTTCCACGATGGCACGTTCGATCCATGCGTTGCGGTTTTCACCATCCAAGGCAGCGTTAAGGACAGGAACCAGGTCTTCATGAAGGCTAAGTTTTACTTGCTTGTACGTACGATGCCCGTCTTTCGGCGCAAATCTTCTACGCCGTTGTCCGTCCGTATTTTGTGTCTCGTCAAAATCTTCTTTCAAATCCCTGCAGTAAACTTCCTTAAAGAACTTTATTAGCGTTTTGTGCGGCGGTTCGTCAAGATAATTGACTGGAGCAAGAGCAATGTCTCCACCTATCTCGTAATCTATCTGGTAATAGACCAGAGCGTCACGTATCAGCCATTCACTTACTTTAGGGGCATTTTCCACCACCCATGCACGATCAGATTTTTTTACCGAATGCGAAGGAAACAAGCGCGTCCCGAACTTGATCGCATCCTTATTCGAAGGTATCTTCTCGGCGCTAATTAAATATGCGGCAATTGATTTGGCGTCTGGAAATTCAGCGGTAATATTGCCGATATCTTTTCTTTCCGCTTTCATGGATTCGATGAACGTATAGATGATATGGTTTGTGCCGATGTAAAAATTGAAGATATTCGGCAGCGTATCAGCTTGAGGAATTTCTGCAGCTATTTTCTGGGCAAGTTCCTTGTCGCCGTACAGTCGCCCGAGATTTTTGACTAAGGCCGAGTATTGGCGTTCCAGGTCCTGGTAGAATGCTGGACGTGGGTTGCTCTGCCCAAGCAGCGCAAGCACGGAAGGCTTTGATGCCCCTATGAGGCTACTTTGAGGTTGTGCCATAACTCGACCTACAGTTCGACTTGCATGAAGAGACTAGCAACTTCATCCGACTGAATACAGAGGTACTCCAATGTCTGTTGCTGCGAGGCGTGACCGTAGGCTTCCATGAGCAGCGGCAGGACGAGGTGCGGCGGCGTTTTCGTGTTGCCGCGCAGCTGGTGATAGCCCCACGTCTTGCGCAAGGTGTGACTGCCGAAGCTTCCCTTTAGCCCCGCCTCATGGCACCAGCGCTTCACCATGTTGATGAACGGGGAGACCGTCAGGGCTTTTCGCGTGCGCTGCGAGACGAAGAACGGCGCGTCGGGCACAGGGTTCGGATGATGTGACAGCCAGAGCTGGATGACAGCCGCCGCCGTGCCGTTGAGCGTGGTCATGCGGTAGCGCCCGTTCTTCGACTGCTTCAGATCGAGCGGATCGCCGCACCTTAGATGCGCCACCTGACCAACCCGGATCGAAAGCAGTTCGTTTGCCCGGTAGGCCGTGTTGATGCCGAGCGTGAACAGGCACAGATCACGCGGGGAGGCGGCAAGGTTGTCCTTGATCGCCGCAATCCTGGCGAGATCACGGATCGGCTCGACCTTGGTGCTGGAGCCAGCTTTGGGGTGGTTCGGATTGCGGAGTCTTTTCAGTGACATGAGTCTATCAGGCGCTTGAAACGCCCTCATGTCAACTTCTATCCAGAAGTTAACGTACCTGAGAATCCCGTTTTCGGTCAATTGGATATGGCTTAAACTATAAGTTACTAAACCCTCGGATGCAGCGCTGAAAGCCGACTTCAGGCGATACGGCAACTTCTGGATAGAAGTTGAGAAATCCCCGATGCGCGCGCTACTGTTTCCCGCCCTTGTGACTGTCATCTACACCGCCGTGACCTGGTGGCTGTGGCAGGCCGCGCTCGCGCCGTTCGCCGATCTTGCCGCCGAAGGCATCCTGACCAGCCTGCCGCAAAGCGATGAGTTCCGATCATGGGAACTTGTCATCGCCAACTTCGAATATCGCGGACCTTTGCGCGTCCTGCTGCAAGGTTTGCCGTCGCTCGCCTCTGGCTGGAATAGCGGCCTGGTCCCGTTCTGGAGCGTGGCCGTGCAAGGCGTGATCTTCGGCGTGACGGTCTGGAGCGCGATCAACTGGCGTCGGCTCTGGTTCGGACAATCCCCTCGCAACAACCCCTGATGGAGAGACCTCGCCATGCCGATCCGTAATCCCCAAAGCCCTGTCAGCGATTTTATAAACCGCCAATGGGCAGCGTCCCACATTTACGTGCCGGGCCGCGCGGCAGAGCGCGTGCGGCAGGAACAGGCAAAGATCGCTCGCATGGGGCGGGAGGCACTGGCGGCACGATCATCCGCAAAGTCCAGCCTTCCCGAGAAAGTCGGCAATCCTCTCGCTGCCTTCGCCTTCTGGGGCAATGCGGCGCTGGCATGGCTGATCTATAGCAATAGCGGCGAAGCCCTTTATGCCATCGCCGCCGCAGTACTCGGGCTGGTTCTCTTGAAGATCGCGGAGAGTTCATCGGCGGGCCGCTTTTGCCGCGTCCTGATCCATCTGGCGCTGATTGCCGCCCCGATCATCCTTCTTGGCTTCTAGGAGAATATTCTTATGAATTTGCGCTTTGCAAAACTCGCTGGGGTAATCGCCTGCCTTGGCTCATCCCCTGCATTGGCCGATCCGGCCTTTGACGGCCTGCAATACCAGTATTTTCTGGAAGCGGTTTATAAGGGAAAATCAGACTATGATGCCTTCACCGCCCTGAATGCTGCGCTCTTCGGTGTCGGTATGCGCAGCAATACAGGCATGCGAAATGCCAGCACCGAAGAATATGCCGTTATGGCCTATGCCAACCTGATCAGCCTGCACAGCGACGCGGTTGAGCGCGATCCTGATGCCTGCACCATTACCGGAGACACCAAGTTCGAGTTCACCGTCAATGACCGCGTGGTCATAGATATTTACCTGCCAAGAGAGCAGTATGAGACGGCGGAAGGCATCATGCTGCATATCGGGCCGCATCCGATCCATTCCATCCGTCCTGATATCCGCGCATTTTTCACCCGCGCCGGATGCGGTTCCGCCGAGTTTGTCAGGCTGCGGGAAAAGCTTTCCGACTTCATCCGCGAAAAATCCTGACGCAATGCCCATGTTCGGCTTACGTTGAGGCAAGAGCGAGGAACCCGCCATGAACCTGCCAGCCCCGTATTCTTCTGCATGGTGGAGGCAGCAACCGCCCAAGCCTCTGGCGCAGCAAGTCAGCCTTTACAGCGTGTTGCGCGATAGCAGCCCCGAAATGACCCCGCGCAAGCGCCGTATTCTTGACCGTCATTTGCGGATGCCGCTGGTCGTGGCGGAGCAGATCGACCGTGACATGAGGCGGCTAGGTGTCCTGCCGTGAGCCGCGATCCTCTACCATATTTCCGGCTAATGATCGAGGAAGCAGCGAAGGTCTGGGAAGGGTTTCACCGCCGTTACGTTGTCATGCAGCCCGAGTACATCGAAGCCGCCATAGAAAACAGTTTGGAACTGCACCGCGCTTACATGCTGCAACGTTGGAAGGCGGATATTCTGGCCGACCAGCTTGCCCCGGACGTTGCCCGCTACATCAAGAGTCGCGACCAGATGGAGCCGTTAGAGCGGCTGATCGTCGAGGCCGATTTAATCACGCGGGCGCAAGGCACGTTTGCCAGAGGGTCGCGCCTGTTTACCGTGGGCAATCCCGAACGCTTCCACGAATGGCGCAAGTTCTGGCAGATGCGGCGCGGCGGCGAGTCGCCCTTTGGCGAGGATTATTTCCTGTTCCTGCATCGCCGTAAGGAACTGGAACAGAAAGCCGCCCAGGTCACGGGCGTGGAATGGCAGGAATGGGTGACAGGCTTTGACGCGTGGCGACGGCACGACATGAAGGGCAGATAGGACTGATCCGCATCGTTCCCGACCTTGACCGCGCATGGCACACGAGGCGTTGCATATCTTGCGCGTCACGCCGAACCAGTGACCCTTGGCTGACCCTCCGCCCCATGCCCAATTTCTTCCCGATTTAGAAGATAGCGACGACCGCAAGATGTGTGCTGTAGTACAGCACATCTTGGCAAGGGGACCCGCTGCGCGCCCCCGTTGCATCCCCCCGGCCTGTGGCTCTTCCCGGGTATCGAACCCGTCTAGAGCCATCAGATCGTATCGCCGATCAACCACTCGCAGGGGCTTGGAGACGTCCCTCTCCACCCTGCACCCGAACCATGGACCAGCCCTTCGACGCTGGACCGGATCAGGGGCTATCGCGCCCCCTGAACCCCACTCGCGGAAGACTTCGCTCTCCCTGCACCCATCGACTTGGGCGGCGTTCCTGCCCCCAAGACCCCTGACCATGTCATGGAGACGACTACATCGAGTCCGCGGAAGGCAGCTTTCGCGCTACCCTTCCCTAGACCCATCCCATCGACCACAGGGCTGTCAAACCTTTGGAGCCCCGACCAACCCTCCGCGGATTGGATGCCGAAAATTTGTCTATACATACAAGCCATTATACACCTATTGCGTCCCGCCCCACCCTTGTGCAATATGTCTAAAGTGGCCATTTTGGATCAAGTAGACATGAAGACTATCTCAGCCCGAGACGCTAAGAACCGCTTCGGATATCTTATCGATACCGCAAGGCAAGAGCCTGTCTCTGTTGAAAAACACGGCAGACCCGTTGTCGTAGTCCTCAGCGTTGAAGACTATGATCGCTTGGTCGAGGCGTCGTCACCTGAAGGTGAGGAGCGTGGGAGGCAGGCGCAATGACGAGAAAATCGGCTTATCCAGTGGTTGACATTTTCGCGGGGCCGGGCGGCTTGGGTGAAGGTTTTTCTTCGCTTCTGCGTGGGAAATCAGATATTTGCTTTCGAAGCGCCGTTTCAATCGAACAAGATGAGTTCGCTCACAAGACACTTCTGCTGCGACACTTTCTGAAGGCCTTCAAGGAAAACGAATTACCGGAAGATTATTATCGATATCTTAGAGGTGATATCACGATTGATGAGCTGTACACTCTCCACCGTCGGGAAAAAGCACACGCAGATTATTCTGCTATCAGAGTAGCACTTGGACCTGACAATCACGAACGTGTTCGTAAGATAATCGCCGAGCGACTGCAGAAACAGACGAAGTGGGCACTAGTGGGCGGACCTCCCTGTCAGGCATACTCGCTTGTCGGCAGATCGCGGATGATGGGCGACCCCGAATTTGAGAAAGATGCGCGACACTTTCTCTACAAGGAGTATCTGCGAATTATCATTGATCATGCGCCGCCGGTTTTTGTGATGGAGAATGTCAAGGGCCTGCTCTCCGCCCGTGTCAACGGCGAACTCGTTATCAATCGCATCATTTCCGATCTGATAGCGCCGAAAGATGCACTCGGAATGACGTCAAACGGTCTGGGCTACAAACTGTTCTCGCTTTCAGAAGATGAAATGCCTGGGATGGAAGTCGATCCGAGACTCTTTCTCGTGCGCGCAGAGGAATACGGTGTCCCTCAGGCGCGACACAGGATGTTTATCGTTGGTATCAGAAAGGACATCGACGTGAGGCCCGGTAGACTTAGGTCGCACAAACCACCAACCCTTAAGGAAACAATCGGTAACCTGCCAAAGATACGCAGCGGCATTTCAAAAGGCGGTGATAGCTATGAGAAATGGCGGGCAGAGATAGAAGTGCTTGATCCCGCTGCTGTTCGAAGGGAGCTGAACGGACACACTTATGCAGGCGATCTCATGGAACTGATGGGGATCGACCTTTCGCAGCCACTAAAGGCGCTAGAGAAAAGCTCTACCAGATACCCGGCACGCCCACGTCTTTCACATGATGTGCTAGACGGCATCTATGATCCCGAACTCTCAGTTTTGGACAGTCATGAGTCGCGTTCGCATATGCCTTCTGATCTCAGGCGCTATGCCTTCGCCGCCTCATTCGCATCTGTGACCGGGAAGAGCCCGAAACTGTCGGATTTTCCACGTAGCCTGCTCCCAGATCATGCGAATGTCGAAGATGGTCGAGCAGGGAAGATGTTCTCAGACCGTTTTCGCGTTCAGCTTCCGGGCCAGCCATCAACAACCATCACTTCACACATCTCGAAAGATGGCCACTACTTCATTCACTACGACCCAAAGCAGTGTCGTAGTTTAACCGTCCGAGAAGCGGCCCGCCTTCAGACTTTCCCTGACAACTACCGCTTTGAGGGGCCGAGAACCTCTCAGTACCATCAGGTCGGAAATGCTGTCCCACCCTATCTGGCTCGCCAGATCGCTGCGATTATTGCCGATGTCCTAGATCGAGCTGGGGAGGTTGCATGATGGCGGATCGTATATCAGCATTGCATCGAAGTTGGAACATGTCCCGCATTCGAGGTAAGAACACAAGACCGGAGATTGTTCTGCGGTCGCACATGCATCGTGCCGGTTTTCGCTATCGGTTGCATGACAAAAAGCTTCCCGGAAGACCGGACCTTGTTCTGCCGAAGCACAAAACAGCTATCTTTGTGAACGGCTGTTACTGGCATCGCCACAAGGGTTGCCCGAAGGCGACGACGCCAAAATCAAATACTGATTTCTGGAGCAAGAAGTTCGAAGCTACCGTCGCGCGTGATGCACGGAAAACATCTGAACTGATCTTGAGCGGCTGGCGTGTAATCACCGTCTGGGAATGTGAGTTGGAAAGCGATCCGGTCAGTCTTGTCGAAGGATTGCGCAGTCAGTTGAAGGGGGGGCGAGATGGCTAGAGAGCATCATCTGCCTCCAAGCGCTTCATCTTTGTCGGCATCGATGCGCGACCTTGGCTATTCGCTCGAAACCGCGATTGCTGATCTGGTTGACAACAGCATTTCTGCAGACGCAACCTCGGTCGATATCTTCTGTGATCTGACCCAGCAGAACCCGACGCTTGGCATTATCGACAATGGCCGTGGCATGGACGAAGCAGGCATCATAGATGCCCTGCGTCATGGCTCGAAGAACCCTTCAGAAACGCGTTCGCCAAAGGACCTTGGTCGTTTTGGCCTAGGACTCAAGACCGCCTCATTCTCGCAGTGTGAAAGACTCACCGTGATCAGTAACGATGGTGGCGGGCTTCACGCAGCGGAATGGAACCTCGACACCGTTCACAGGAGAGATGACTGGCTGATTGCGATCCTTGAACCTGAAGAGATCGCAGAACTTCCATTCCACGAAATGATCACCGGCAAGGGAACGGCAGTCGTCTGGCGCAACCTTGATCGACTGTTTGAAGATGAGACCGGAGCCAAACGCGACGAGATCGTCAACGAGAAGCTCGATGTTGTCGAGAGACACCTGTCTCTAGTGTTTCACCGGTTTCTGAGTGGCGAAGTGAGTGGCCGGAAGAAGCTCTCTCTTTCCCTGAATGGTCACCCTATAGAGCCTTTCGATCCCTTCTGCCGGAAGAATTCAGCTACACAAATGCTGCCGGAAGAGGTGGTCCGGATTGACGGTGTGGCAGTTCACATGCAGCCCTACATCCTCCCGCACCACAGCAAACTGAGCGCCAAAGAGTTCGACTTTTACCAGAACCGCAGCGACTTCATCTCGAACCAGGGCGCTTACGTGTACCGGGGCGGACGGCTCATGGCCTGGGGCGACTGGTTCCGGCTTATTCCCAAGGGTGAAGCCACAAAGCTGGCCCGTGTGCAGATCGACTTCTCCAATAGTCTCGATGAGATGTGGACCATCGACATTAAGAAGTCACGAGCGCGCCCTCCAGCTCCGGTCAGAGCCCGGCTGCGCCAGATCATCGATAAGGTCTCGACACGCAGCACAACAGTCCATCGTGGTAGGGGGAAGAAGCTCTTCGATGAGATTAAAGCACCAGTCTGGGAGCGATATGCTGATCAGGGAAGCATCCGATATGCGCTGAACAAAGAACATCCATTGATCGAGGCGCTTCGCTCCGACCTTAGTGATGAGAATGTTCGCCGCCTTACGACGCTCATCGAAGCGATTTCATCATCGCTTCCGGTAGAAATGATCTACTCAGATTTCTCGACCCATCCACGCGACATTCATCAGAACGAAACCTCGCAAGAAGAGATCAGTGAGCGCCTCAACGCCTTAAAAGAATGCCTTTTTGGGGATGGTGAAGTTGACGTCGAGAGCTTCAGAGAAGTCATGCGGTCAACAAGGTTCTTCGTGGGTTTCGAAGATGCTGCAGAAGAATACATTACGAAAGAGCTAAAAAAATGAATCTCAATAAGGTCGAAAGTCAGAAAAATTTCACGAGCGCGCTAATTTCAGCGCTATCGCTGTTGCCGGAGACACCCACGCGCGAAGAAGTTGGCGAGCGAGCGAAACAGCTCGCGGCTGTATTCGCATATGATGGCCCACTGGAAACTGTCATCGACGATGCGCTCATCGCGGTGGACTCACGCATGGGCGCTGGTGTTTCCCTCGTCGATGTCGAAGCTGACCATGACGATGAGTGGGTTTACAAGCGCGAAGATATCACGTGGACTTATTCCGATGCCTATGAGGAGTATCTGAAAAAGGAACAGATGCATCCAACCGTTGTTCGATCCTTAAGTGATGTCGGAACAAAAATTGTTGGACATTTGCAGGACCCGACGAGCGAAGGTAAGTGGGATCGTCGCGGTCTTGTTATTGGACACGTGCAGTCAGGTAAGACTGCAAACTACATGGGGGTAATCGCCAAAGCTGCTGACGCCGGATACAAGTTCATTATCGTTATCGCAGGCATTCACAACAACCTAAGAAAGCAGACCCAAGAACGTATTGACGAAGGTTTCGTTGGACGCTCCAGCGATCCGGAAAACCGCAAGAGAGTTGGCGTCGGCCTGAACCGCGACTACCCGCATCCTGCCACGCTCACAAACATCAATGATGACTTCAGCAAAAAGACAGCCAACCAGAGCGGATGGAAAATCAACGATCTGAACAAGCCGACTGTCCTTGTCATCAAGAAGAACGTCAGCACGCTGAAAGCTCTTCGTCTCTGGCTTAAGGAAATGAACGCGCAGGCGGATGGCGTGATTGGCGATGTTCCAATGCTTATGATCGACGATGAGGCCGACAACGCCTCGATCAATACCAATAAGCCCGAACTAGATCCTACCAAAACGAATACCATGCTTCGGAAGATCCTCGGCCTCTTCGCGAAGTCCTGTTACGTTGGCTACACCGCCACGCCATTTGCAAACATCTTCATCAATCCGGATTCCTATGATGAGGAAGCCTATGAGGAACTGTTCCCGCGCGACTTCATTGTCAGTCTCGATGCTCCCAACACCTATTTCGGGCCTGACAAAGTCTTCCTTGACGAGACGAGCAGCGCAAGGATTGTGAGACCGATCAGGGATTGTGAAGACTACCTTCCCTTCTCTCACAAGAGGGATGATCCGGTCCCGGAGCTCCCGCCCAGCCTCTATGAAGCTATTGATCAGTTCATTGTTGCAAGAGCCATCCGCAATCTGAGGGGACAGGTTAACAAACACTGCTCAATGATGATCAACGTCTCACGATTTGTAGTAACACAGAATACTGTGCGCAATTTCGTGAGTCTTTATGAGAAGAAAGTCAGAGAGGCTGTGAAAGTAAATTACGCGATGCCGGATTCGGTATCGCAAAAGAATGAAGTGATGGTTTCGTTGAAGGCGTGCCTTGATAAAGAGTTCTCTGATTGCGGGTTCACATGGTCCGATATCAAAGTCGCTCTGAACGATGTCTTCGACAATCTTCGCATCTTCGTAGTGAACAGTAAGTCCGATGAAGCACTCGACTACAAGAAGTATGAGCGTGATGGGAACAGCCTTACCGCAATTGCTATTGGCGGACTGAGCCTCTCGCGTGGCCTGACCATCGAAGGCCTCACCGTGAGCTACATGTACCGCAACACGCGCATGTACGACACGCTCATGCAGATGGGGCGTTGGTTTGGTTACAGACCAGGTTTTGAAGACGTTTGCCGAGTCCATTTATCCCCGGATTCAATCAACTGGTATGGGCACATCGCGGAAGCTTCAGAAGAGCTCCGACAGCAGATCAAGAGAATGCGACGTGACAGACTCAGCCCGAAGCAGTTTGGCCTTTACGTAAAGGCTCATCCTGACAGGCTGCTGATTACTGCCGCCAACAAGATGAGAGCCGGCGAGAAAATCACTGTAAACCAGAACTTTAGCGGGAAGATTGTTGAAAGCAGCCTTTTGCCTACTGATGATAAGGTCAATGAGGAGAACGAGGCTCTGATTACTGAATACTGGAAGAAGAAATTCGGCTGTGCCGCATTGGAAGAGACTGGGAAGGGCTGGCTTGCAAGAGATGCGAAGATTTCGGAGATAGAAGAGTTCCTCACGAAGTTCCGCAGCCACCCCGACTTTGCAGATCGGAAGTCCGCTGCACTGAATTACCTTCGTGCTCTTTCGGAAAAATACGCTGCCGGTGATGTCCTGCTGATATCGGTTTCCGCCAATGGTGAGGATGCGGACAAGTACATACTCGGAACTCAGGAACGTAACAGCGCAAGTCCTGATGGTAATGCGTGGCGAGTGAGCAAGGATCGCGTAGCCAGCCGTGGCGACGAGAAGCTTGGACTGTCCGATCCGCAGAAGGAAGAAGCGGCGGCTCTTGCCTGCGAGGATGGCGAGGACAAGAAGCCATCGGACTTCCATTTCCGCTCAGCACGCAAGAAGCCATTGTTGATGCTCCACGTTCTGGGGCCGGTCGGGAAGGATGCCAATGCGCGTGTGCCCGCGTTCGGCCTCAGCTTCCCGCCAGGCCATTATCAGACGGAAGTTGAAGTTGTTGCTAACCAGGTGTGGATCGAACGTATGCAGGGCGGGTCGTTCGATACACCCGACGAAGAGGAAGATTATGACGAGTAGCAAAGCTCCATGGGATGAAATGAAGACCCCGGACAGTGATTACACTGTCCGATATGTGACGTCCCCGGGAGACGTTACCCTGTGCTGGGGAAAAGACGTGCAGGGACAGTGTCTGTTCATAGTTCAGCTTGAGGGCGACCACACAGAGCAGTTCCGAAAGAACGCCACCACCGTGAACGCTATAGAAGTCGATCTGCGCCAGTTGCCGGAACCCGGAAAACAGGGCCTAATTCTTACCCTCGAAAAACACGTGGATCGTGATCTCTTTCACGGCCTTTGCCAGACGCTGATCGGGAATCTCAATGGGGTTTCTGATCCTGCCGCTGCGTTGGGTGTTGCGTAAGCGTCGCCTGTGCCCCACCTTCCGCATTTTCACGTGACCTGAGATTTCGCGCCTGATGGAGATTGGGCGGGAGTTTCGCGATGGCGACTACGGTGGAGTTTCTCAGGGACTATGGGGTGGACATCC
>NZ_VKDF01000060.1 GCF_007096355.1 Paracoccus sp. M683
GACCTGCTGGTTGATCGCGCAATTCATAGATCATCGTTTCGTCCTCACAGACGATGGCGCGCGGCGAGGTCGCGCGCGTCGTTGTGATGATCCAGCATGGCGCGAAAATATTCGTGGCGGTCGCCACGCCGATCCGGATCGAACCGGGCACGGGGATTGATCTTACTGGACGCCGCACGGATCACGGTCCGGTGGCTGGCGCCGACCGGGACATTCAGGCGGCAATAGGCGGAAAAGCTGTGCATGGCTGTTCTCCGTTATAGGGTGATGCCGGGTTTCAGATTGCCGTCCCGGTCGAGCCAGCCTTGTGCGTCGGCGCAGGGAATGCAGATGCAGGTGCCTGCTGGATCGCCGGGCAGGATGATCGGGGCGAGATAGGCCATCGGATTAACGCTGCCGCATTTGCGGCAGGTCAGGGTGGCGAGGGGAAGGGGGCCGCTCATGCGGCCACCTCCTGTTCTCTGAGGTCCGCTGGCGCGGTGCGCATCAGCCAGTCGGCGGCTTTCTGGGCCTCGGTTGCGGCCTTGAAAATGAACCGTTTGTCGTCCTTGAGGCACCGCAACCAGCTTTCGACATAGGCGGCTGTCTGCCCGAAATCC
>NZ_VKDF01000061.1 GCF_007096355.1 Paracoccus sp. M683
GTGACGCTGCCGATCCGCTCGTCCGCCGGGATCTGACCGAGCAGGTCGGGTAGCACAGGGGCATCACCGATGTGGCTCCCGGTGATCTCGACAGCGCGGACCTCCAGTGTTTCCTCATCGATTCCGAGATGGATCTTGCGCCAGACGCGCCGTTTGGGACCGCCATGCTTGCGGGCATGCCACTCGCCTTCCCCCTCGACCTTGATGCCGGTGCTATCGATCAGCAGGTGCAGTGGCCCCTTGGAGCCGCGGTAGGGGATGTTTACGGCCAAGGTCTTCTGGCGGCGAGATAGCGTGCTGAAGTCGGGCACCGTCCAGTCGAGACCAACCAGCTGCAACAAGCTCTCGACGAACCCGGTCGTCTGCCGGAGCGCCATGCCGAACAGCACCTTCATCGAGAGGCACGTCTGTATGGCGGCGTCGCTGTAGCTCTGCTGGCGGCCACGCCTGCCAGTTGGTGCGGCCTCCCAGCTCATCTCGGGATCGAACCAGATCGTCAGCGATCCGCGGCGCTTGAGCGCTTCATTGTAGGATGGCCAGTTCCTGGTCTTGTAGGTTGGAGGTGTGGGTCTGCTCATGGATTCCA
>NZ_VKDF01000062.1 GCF_007096355.1 Paracoccus sp. M683
GAAGTCCCGCGCCATGAGCCGCTGCCCCAGCAACTTCACACAATGCATCTTTGTCTCGACGCGGCTTCGGCGGTGGTATCCGCTCCATCGTCGCCAGAGCGCGCGGCCCAGGTATTTCGCCGCGCGCAGGGCCTCGTTTCGCGCCACGGCTCCAGCGGTGATCGTCTTCCAGGGCTTCGCGTTCTTGCGGGGCGGGATGACGGCATGGGCGCCGCGGTCGGCAATGGCGTCGTGGCATTTACGTGTGTCGTAGGCACCGTCGGCGGTGACGCTGCCGATCCGCTCGTCCGCCGGGATCTGACCGAGCAGGTCGGGTAGCACAGGGGCATCACCGATGTGGCTCCCGGTGATCTCGACAGCGCGGACCTCCAGTGTTTCCTCATCGATTCCGAGATGGATCTTGCGCC
>NZ_VKDF01000063.1 GCF_007096355.1 Paracoccus sp. M683
CCTGCCGGGTCCTCAGCCCCGCCACCAGCTTGCCCGGATCCAGCGCCAGATAATCGCCCGGATAGTCAAAGCTTTCGATCTGCCCCTGGGCATGGGCGGCATCGCCGATCCGCTCGGTCTCCATCGCCGCGGTCGGGGTTTTGAAGTTGTAATCCGTCAGCCGGATCGCCCCGGTGGTCAGGTTGCGTTCCGGCGCCCAGTCCCAGAAATGTTCCTGTTCATAGTGGTGATGCCCGTCATAGCGCTTGAACGGCCGGTCCCCGATCGTCTCATGGCTGAGCGGGTCATCGGTCAGAACAAGGCTGTGGCTGCCCATCGCATGGGTGAAGTGGAAACTGATGCCATGGCGCTCCATCTGTCGGCGGGCGAAATCCAGGTCGGATTCGCGATATTGGACAGTGTATTC
>NZ_VKDF01000064.1 GCF_007096355.1 Paracoccus sp. M683
TTACAGCAGCACGTCGTCGGCCAGGGCATTGATCGTCATGCCCAGAACCGTCAGCGTGTTGCCGCCGCCGAAATCAAAGACCGCGTCGATGCGACCATCGCCGTTCACGTCGGATTCGGTGCCAAGGGCGCGAAGTGCTGCAAAATCGGCAAGGCCATGGCCGCGCAGGTTCACCTGATCCAGATCGTCCTGGAAATCGGCGATCCGATCCGCGCCGTAATTCTGCCAATAGACAAAGGTATCCGCGTTATTGCCGCCAAACAGCGTGTCGCTGCCGCCGCGCCCGTCCAGCCGGTCTTTGCCCTTCTCGCCCCACAGCACGTTGTCGCCGGCATCGCCGAACAGCCCGTCATTGTGGTTCGAACCCGAGATATTCTCGATCGAGGTCAGCACATCGCC
>NZ_VKDF01000065.1 GCF_007096355.1 Paracoccus sp. M683
CGCCGCGGCGGCACCATCGGCGCCGTGTCCGGCATCAGCACATAGCTGCCCGTAAAGGCATAGCCGTCGCTGCCCGGACCGCCCGAGCCGTAAGCCTCGGACACGAAATGATGGCTGGCCGACAGGCACAGATAGCTGTCCCCGCTGCCCGGAACCTTGTCCCCCGACAGGGCAAGCCGCAGCCCCGAGCCAAGCGACACGCAATCGCCAACCGCCCGGTTGCGGCGGTCAGCCCCCCGTTCCTGCCGGGTCCTCAGCCCCGCCACCAGCTTGCCCGGATCCAGCGCCAGATAATCGCCCGGATAGTCAAAGCTTTCGATCTGCCCCTGGGCATGGGCGGCATCGCCGATCCGCTCGGTCTCCATCGCCGCGGTCGGGGT
>NZ_VKDF01000066.1 GCF_007096355.1 Paracoccus sp. M683
TCCTCAGCCCCGCCACCAGCTTGCCCGGATCCAGCGCCAGATAATCGCCCGGATAGTCAAAGCTTTCGATCTGCCCCTGGGCATGGGCGGCATCGCCGATCCGCTCGGTCTCCATCGCCGCGGTCGGGGTCTTGAAGTTGTAATCCGTCAGCCGGATCGCCCCGGTGGTCAGGTTGCGTTCCGGCGCCCAGTCCCAGAAATGTTCCTGTTCATAGTGATGATGCCCGTCATAGCGCTTGAACGGCCGGTCCCCGATCGTCTCATGGCTGAGCGGGTCATCGGTCAGAACAAGGCTGTGGCTGCCCATCGCATGGGTGAAGTGGAAACTGATGCCATGGCGCTCCATCT
>NZ_VKDF01000067.1 GCF_007096355.1 Paracoccus sp. M683
TCATCCACATGCCGCCCGTCGCGACGTTTCATGACGCCGCCGGATATTACGCCACCCTGGCCCATGAAGCCTGTCACGCCACGGGTGCTGTGCATCGGCTGGACCGTTTCAGCCGGTTCAACGGGCGCACGGATCGCGCTTTCGAGGAACTGGTTGCCGAAATCGGCAGCGCCATGGTCTGCGCCCAGATCGGCGTGACGCCGGATTTCGGGCAGACAGCCGCCTATGTCGAAAGCTGGTTGCGGTGCCTCAAGGACGACAAACGGTTCATTTTCAAGGCCGCAACCGAGGCCCAGAAAGCCGCCGACTGGCTGATGCGCACCGCGCCAGCGGACCTCAG
>NZ_VKDF01000068.1 GCF_007096355.1 Paracoccus sp. M683
TCAAAGGCCGGATACATGTCAGCACCCGACTACGCGCCAAAAAGATCCCAAATACCCTCTTGCGCAAGGGGCGGTTATACATGTTGCACAAATCCCTTTTGGGATTCATCTCATGAATCCAGCGTGGTAGTTGGAATCCATGAGCAGACCCACACCTCCAACCTACAAGACCAGGAACTGGCCATCCTACAATGAAGCGCTCAAGCGCCGCGGATCGCTGACGATCTGGTTCGATCCCGAGATGAGCTGGGAGGCCGCACCAACTGGCAGGCGTGGCCGCCAGCAGAGCTACAGCGACGCC
>NZ_VKDF01000069.1 GCF_007096355.1 Paracoccus sp. M683
AGATCTGCCACCCTGTCGCTGTGCAATATTGACCAACCGTTCGATTGGGATCGGGATATTAGCCGACGGATCGGATAAATGCAGGTGGCCGATCAGGCGCCGATAATGCGAGATTTTTGATTTGCCATGAATCACCGCCGGTCTCGATGGACTCTGATGATGTAACCGCCCCCCGACGGCATCGATGTGCCATGGTGGGATCGTCACAATCCATTAGGGAGGCGGTCATGTCGGAGATTACTACAATCGGCCTGGATCTGGCAAAGAATGTGTTCCAGCTT
>NZ_VKDF01000007.1 GCF_007096355.1 Paracoccus sp. M683
AAAGCCAGTTCAGCTGCCGCAACGCGCCAAAAGAAGGAGAACAATCACGCCTTGACCACTGAATGACCGGAAATCCATAGTCAGAGGTGGCTCACTTCTCGATGGAAATGCCGGCTCAGTTCTGGGTGGAAATCAACAACCACATGTCACGCAGAGAAATCGGCCGACTGTGCCTTTGCCGACACGATCCCGGCGAGGGACAGCAGGGCGCCGGGGCTCTGCGACCGGCCAAACTTCGGGCGATCCCGACGACGCGGCATGACACGAGCGAATTTCACGGCCCCGCCTTGATGCCCGTCGTCGACCATTGGCAAGATCAGGTCAGGGCGCTGATTGAACTGCTTCTGAGCCGCCTAATCAAAAAGCGTGCGAGCCGTGATCGCAAGCATCAAACCCGGACGGGCTGTGGACACCCCTCCAACCGGACAGGGTCCGTCGGCAGATATCGCATCGCATCGGCGCCGTGACAGCCGGAACGGCTTTAATATGGCAAGCTTTCGGCATCGCCGTGTTGAACTTGGAAGCAGGAAAGCATGGTCACGGCCCGCTCATTAGACCCTCAAACCACTAACTCAGCTACGTCTGGACGCGCTTAGGATCGGACCGGCCAATCAGGCAGACCCTGCACCGCCTGCGCCATCTCGTCAGGATTCGGCATCGCCATCAGCGCCTCATATGCGGCTTCGGCATAGCCTGCAGGCGACGATGCGGATAGTGCGAAAGCGATGGCAGATGCCAACCTTGCCAGAGAAAAATATAACTGTGCGTCGTCGTTATTTCCGGCATCTTCAGCATCGAAGTAGGAGCCGTCGAGATCTTCGGCAATTTTGCTGAAATCCCGACCCGGCAAGCCCGTCCCGCTCTGCAGGGCTGTCGCCAATTCATTGTCACCAAGGCGTTGGAACCAGCGGCGATCAATTCGGCCTGCGCAGAACCGGAATATAATTTCGAACTGATGCCGTGCCTGCGCAAGGTCAGCTGCGTCGGAAAATTGCGCAGCAAGTGACTGGTTTAGTGTGCCTAATCTCATTCTCAGCTACTTCTTCTTCGGTGTCGAGACGTTGACACCCGAGGGAATGGCCCCCTGGCATGCGTGACAAACCGGCCTCGTCGCACCAATGTCAACAACCGTCAAGCTGTTGTTGCCGGCGTAGTTGATTATATCCACTTCGGCATGACTACCCGCCGGCCCGGAAACCAAAACCTCTCCGGGGTTCAGCGAAACACCGGGACGCAGATACCCATTGCGCTCAGAGGTACTTACCAAGACCTGCCTGTTGCCGTTCGGGGCCTCTGCTACGGCGACGCCCATCGTAATACGCCCGCGCGAGTTCTCTGGTATTTGTGACCGCAATTCGTCCACCCGCGATGTAACGACATCACTCGGATTGTCGTAGAGAGGTCCTCTGCTGGGATTGGTGTTAGTCTCGCCCAGTGGGCAATCCTGAAGCCCCAACGGATCAACCCACCCGTTCGGGTCACCCACATACCCCTGCGGCCTGACGCCGCCTGCCAGACCAATAGGATCCGGCGACAGATACTGCATCGCCTCGGGGTCGTAATAGCGGTACCTGTTGTAATGCAGCCCGCTTTCGGCGTCGTAGAACTGGCCCTGAAACCGGATCGGGCAATCCAGCGGCGGGGCGTCGTCATTGGCGGCCTTGCGGCGCAACTCGGCGATATCACCCCACAGCGACAGTTCCGCTCGCCAGGGGACCGAGGCACCGTCTTCTGAAATCAGCTCTCGCGGGGTGCCCAGATGGTCAGTGACGATATAGTGCAGCTCCTCTCCCTGAAGCTGAGCGATCGGGCGGAAGTCACCGGATTCATAAACCCAGTTCCGCGCCCGATCCCAGGCCACCGTGCCATCGGCGGTCATCGGAGCCTCGGCGATCAACTGGTCGCCTTCCCATTGATAGGCGAAACCACCCCGCCCCTGCGCCTCGCGCGCGATGCGTCGGCCAAGCGGGTCATAGCGATAATGCCAGCGCTGGCCGTCAGGGGTTTCCAGACCGATCATCTGGTCCTGACCGTTCCAGACCATGCGCCAGACGCGCGGGCGGAAACCGGGTTCCTCGACGCGCTTTTCGATGACGCGGCCGCAATCGTCGTGCCGATACTGAACCTTACCGCGGCTGCGGACCCGGCCGGCCTGACTGGTCACGGCTTCTCGGTGGCCGGCCTGAATCACCTGCATGATGTTGCTGGCCGGATCGTATTCGAACTCCGACAGGACCGAGCTGCCATCGGGCGTATCGCGGCGGGTCGTCGTCACCTGCCCCCGATCATCATAGGTAAGACCGACCTGGCCCATGGTGCGGTCATGCAGATCAATCGCGCGGCCCGCCAGATCCCACTGATAGCTGCGATGCATCTGCGCCCCAAGACGGGTCGCGATCTCGACCGGGCGACCACGGCCCAGCAGGCCCTCATGCGCCTCTTCGGGCAGCCGCGACAGGGGGCCGGCGATCTGCTCGGCCAGGTTGCCCATGACTGTATGGCCCTGCGCCAATGCAAAGCCGGCGGGCGACTGGCGAAGGATCTCCAACCCGCGCGGATCGTGCCGAAAGCTCAGCGGGGCATGCCCGCCAATCCCCAGATCGGTGGGCAGTCCCGCCTTGGTCCAACCGCTTGCCAGATGCAGCACATCGCCTGAACGTGCGATCCGCCGACCAGCAACGGAATATTCCGAGGTGATCTGCCGCCCGTTCAGCCGCTCGGCCACGACACGGCCAAGCGCGTCATAATCATATTCCACCACCGCATCGTCATTCTGCGCCCGGATCATCAGCCCACGCGCGTCATAGCCGAAGCTGGTGACAGAGGCGCCGCCATCCCGCCCCTCAACCCGCATGGTCAGCAACCGACCGGCGGGGGAATGCTCGTAATGGGTCAATGTGCCGTCCGGCGCGATCTTGCGGATAACCCGGCCCGCCGCATCGCGAACATATTGGGTGATCATGCCGGAATAGTCACGCTCGCCGATGACGCCGCCGGCGCGGTCATAGCTGAATTCATAGCGCGCGCCCATCTGGTTCACCACGGCGGACAGGCGCAATTCGCGGTCATGTTCCAGCCGCAGGCGATGCCCCCTTGCGTCGACGGTCTCGACCGGCAGGTCAAAGGCGCCAAAGCGGAAATGCCGGGTATCTCCGGTGGGCCCGGTGACCGCGGAAAGCTGACCCTCGACATCCCAGGTGATGCTTGAGATCGCGCCATTCGGCATTTCGACCCGACGCACCGCACCGCGCGGGTTATCTGCGCCGCGTGTCAGGTCATAGCGGGTGGTCGCACCAACCGCGTCGGTGAACCAGCGCATCCGACCTTCGGTGTCATAGCCGGTGCGCACCTCGCTGCCGTCAGGGTCGCGCACCCGCGTCAGACGCAGCAGCGGATCATAGTAAAAGCGGTGCTGCACGTCGCCCGGCATGTCGGCGCGCAGCAGCTGGCCCTTGTCACCCAGTCCCAGGGTCGTGACCCGCCCAAGCGCGTCGGTGGCGCCGACCAGATTGCCGCTCGCATCGCGGCGAAACTCGGTGCGGTTGCCAGCGGCGTCGGTCGCGGCTGCCAACAGCCCGTCGCGGCTGTAATGCCATTGCATCCGATTGCCGTCGGGATCGGTCAGCGCAACCATGTTGCCAAAGGCGTCAAAGGTGAACTGTGTGCGATTTCCAAGCGGATCGACCCGCGCCGTGACATGCAGCGCCTCGTCCCATTCGGTCAGCCAGACATTTCCCAAGGGGTCGACCTGGCGCCAGACCCGCCCGTCATCGGTCCAGTCGTAAACGGAAACATCGCCATCCTCGGTCGTCACGACCGTGCGGTTGCGGGCAAGATCATAGTCGATCTGCCCTGCCATATGGCCGCTGTCGGTCCAGGTCCGAATTATGCGGTCATTGGTGCCATATTCGTAATGGACATGCGTGTCCTTGGCGTCGTGCCAGGCGATGACCCGGCCGCGATCGTCATAGTCATAACGCATCACCCCCCGCTGCGCGGACTGCACCTCGCGCAAGCGGCCGTCATGGGTATAGGCCCAGGAAAAGACGCAATCCTCGCCATCCGCCGCATCAAGCGAGGCGCTGCGGATCAGCCCGCCATCGCTGTGAACCTGCAAGGCGAAGCCATCCGAATGCTCGACCCGGCGCAGCCCGTCGGGCCCGTAAAGCAGGCTGATGCGGTTGCCGTTCCGGTCCTCGATCCGGGCCAGGCGGCGGGTCGGGCCACCCTCATCGGCGAAAACATAGAACAGCTGCTCGGGGCGGTTATAGATATACAGCTCGCCCGCGCGCTGACCCAGCAGCTCCAGCTCTGGAAAGCGCAGGTTATAGCTGACCACCTGTTCCTCGGGCGCGTGAAAGACGATCAGGCTGCCTTCGGGGTTCTGATAGGTGATGACCGGGCCATCCATCCGCAGATGCTGCGCCCAGGTGCCCGACCAACCCTTGCCTTGCAGGCCATGCGAGGCCTGCGCATGGCAGCGATCCAGCCGCAAAGGGATGGTGCCGGGAATGAAGATCTCGTTGCGCAGGTCGATGAACTGGCCGGTCGCCACGTCGATCGGGTCGCGGCAATCGGTCCGGTTGCCATTGGGCTGATTGCCATCGAACCTGTTCGACGGGCTGCCGTCGCGCGGCCGCTGTCCGCCGATAGGCAGGATATCGGCGGCGATGGTAAACAGCTCGGCCGCGCGGCTGTTCCAGCCCACATCGACCTTCAGGCGAATGGCGCTGGTGTCGATGTCGATGGCGATGTCGGGGACGCCGTCATTGATGGTGCCGTCGCAGGTGGTCTTGTGGCCGATCCGGGCGATGGGCCAGTTATTCGCGAAAACGGTCTCGGCTCCCTCGGCCACCTTGGACACGGCATGATCGGAACAATCGACGATGTCGGTGACCCGCGCCACGGCCTTGTTGCGGAAGAAAACATTGGGCGAGCCCTGCTGGATGACGCCCTTGTTGGTGCCGAACTGCCCTGCGACCGAGGCAAAACCAAAGCCGATGCCCCCGGCCAACGCCCCTGCGCCGATGGCGATCAGCCCGATGCCGCCGGTCAGCGCGCCGACCGCAATGGTGACGGCGACGGCGGCGATCGCACCCGCCACCATCGCGGCGATTGCCCAGCCACTGACATGGGCAATGGGATGGCCAACCGTCGCCGGCATCTCGCCATCGCCCGAGATCCGCTCGAAGCCCATCCATTCCATGACCGGGGCGGCGATGAACTCGCCGATCTTGTAGCCAGCTGCGCCGGAAATCATCGCGACGCCCACAACACTGGCCGCAGCCAGCGCCGCCGTCGTGCCCCCGACAGCGGCCGCGACGGCAATCGGCCCATAGGTCAGCGTGTTCTGTATCGCCTCGGAATTATAGGCGGCGATGAAGGAATCCACGCCCTCTTCAAAACCGTTGGGACCGGCCTGGGCATTCGCCGCATCCATGCCCTGCTGGTGAAAATCGCTGTAACCCCCACTGGGCGCCCCGGCACCGCCATTTGGCTGGGCCGGCCGAAAAACCCGGTTGCCTGCGCCATTATAGGCATTCGAAGCAGAGCCAGCACCCCAGGTCGCACCACTTACAAAAACGCTCATCCGGCTAGCCCTTTCCGCGTTCAAGCCTCAAGGTCGAGACGATGCGCCGCATTTCCGCCTTCTGGTTCTCGCTCATCGCGCCACCGACCGAGGCGGTCAGGATCAGCACCTTCTGCCCCTCGCCCTGCACGGTGGTGATGATCTGGTGCATCTTGCCGGCCTTGGATACCCAGCTGCATTCCATCTCGACGGCGGGGGCATCGCTGACCTTCAATTCGCGGCGGTCGTGGATCTTGAAATCCTTCAGCGCCTGCGCGGCCTGTTTGCCCTGGTCGTCGACATATTCGCCGAAACCCATGCCCCAGGGCATTTCGTCGCGGGTGATGGTGAAAGACGCGCCACTGCCCGTCAGGTTCGACGAGACCACATTGATGCTGCGATCGTGCCAATCACCTGGCAGATCAATCATGCCTTCATTCAGTCGATACATCAGTCAGCTGCGTCCTTGTTCAGATGGATCATGCCCGCGACCTGGTCCAGCAGACCCTCTTGCAAGGTGATGCGGGTGCTGCCGTGTTGCAGCACGATCCCCTCGGTCGTCAGTGAAATCTGTGACGCGCCGACCGTCAGAACGATATCTTCCGTGCCGGTGATGAAGATCTTCTTCGACCCCTGCTCGATCTTGTCGATGGCCGAGATTTCCATGTTCTTGTCGGAATGGGTCTTGACCAGCTTCTTCGCGGTCATGGTGATGTCGTCATCGGCGCCATAGGCGATCACGCCCGGCCCGCCTTTGCCGGCTACGGCCATTTCGGTGATCTTGTTGGCCTGCGAGGCCCGCGTCAGGGCCACCGTCTCGGTCAGGTTGCCGCTGATGACGTTCTTGGTCTCATCCCCGGTCTGCACGGTGATCGACCGGTTGCCGCCCTCGACATAGGTAGACTGGTTGTCCTTGACATACTCCTCCATGTCCTTCTGGGCGTGCATGAAGATCTTTTCCGACCCGTTCGCATCCTCGAAGCTCAACTCGTTGAAGCCCGAGCCTTCATGCGTCTTGGTCTTGAAGCCGCTTTTGGTCTTGCTGGCGGGAAGGCCATAGATATTGCCATTGCTGCCATTGACCACGCAGCCGGTCACGATCGGCTTGTCGGGGCTGCCGTCGATGAAATCGACCACGACCTCCATGCCGATGCGGGGAATGACGACGCCGCCCAGACCGTTGCCAGCCCAGTTCTGCGTCACCCGGCAGCGCATGGACTTGGCGCCTTCCAGATCCCAGTGGAACCGCACCAGAATGCGGCCGAATTCGTCGCAGTCGATCTCTCCTTCACCGACGACCACGGCGGTCTGCGGCCCTTCGACCACCGGCTGCGGCGTGCGCTTGGGCGAGGTCATCGGCGCAGTATCGGGCATCAGCACATAATTGCCGGTAAAGCTGTAGCCGTCGCTGGCCGCCCCGCCCGAGCCATAGGCCTCGCTGACGAAACTGTAATCGGCCTTGAGGCACAGGAAATTCTCGCCGGTGCCGGGCGCCGGATCGCCGGTCAGGGTAAACACCTTGCCCGCGCCAAGCGACAGGCAGTCGCCCTTGGCCCGATTGCGGCGGTCCTGCCCGCGTTCCTGATTCATCCGCACCTTGGCCAGAACCCGCCCGGCCTCTTCGTCCGGATAGTCACCGGGATATTCATAGCTTTCCAACTGACCCATGGCATGCAGCGCGTCGCCAAGCCGGTCGACCTCCATCGCGGCGGAAGGCGCCTTGAAGTTATAGTCGATCAGCCGGATCGCGCCGGTGGTCAGGTTCCGCTCGGGCGACCATTCCCAGAAATGCTCGCCATCGGACTGATGATGGCCGTCATAGCTTTTATAGGGCCGGCCGCCGATGTTTTCATGCGACATCACGTCATCGGTCAGCACCAGCGTGTGATTGCCGGCCTTGTGGCGGAAGTGGAAGCTGATGCCATGCCGCTCCATCTGGCGGCGGGCAAAGTCCAGATCGCTTTCGCGGAACTGCACCGTGTATTCCAGCAGCGGATAGTTTTCGGTCAGCTTGATCTCGACCGCCGGATCGCCGAGGCTGGCATATTCGGCGAACAGCTGTTCCAGAATCTGCACGACCGTCTTGTTGTGATAGATCTTCTGGTTCTTTCGCCGCCCCGCCAGCCACAGCCAGGGCCGCAGCACCAGATCATAGCGGTGGCCGTTCTCGCCCACACCGGCCCAACGGGTTCTGGTGACGATACCGTCAAAGACACGCGGCCCCTCGCGACCCTCGATCTCGACACTGGCATGCGTGCCGACAAGCTGATCGAAATCGACATCGCCGCGCGGCGACAAGGCCTCGACCCGGTATTCGAACAGCTCGTTCATATAGTCCGAGCCATCAAAGCGCAGCAGCGCCAGCACATCAGGCCCAAGAACGGTCGTCAATCGACCCAGCCTGTCGGCCTGCTTGAACGGTGCGTTCATCAGGTCGCCCCTTCTGACAATTGAAATCGTACCAAATGCCGGCAGGATGGCATCCTTTCCGCATCGAGGCCAGAGCAAGGGCCGTCAATCGGGCCGTGCCCGCCCGCCATTCTACCGCGCTGGAATCAATGGGTTTCGGGGCGGGTTTGAACCATCCCGTTTCGATCCCACCGCCATATCGGCGGAAATTCGCCGCCGATGCGGCTAGCCACCAAGAAAACGCAGCGCCAGCGGCGCGATGATCGCCGTCAGCACCGCGTTCAGCCCCATCCCGATCCCGGCAAAGGCGCCCGCCGTCTGGTTCACCTGAAAGGCCCGCGCGGTGCCGATCCCATGGGCCGCCACGCCCACCGAAAAGCCACGCGCGCGCCAGTCGCGGATATGCAGCGCATTCAGCAGCGGCGTGGCAATGATCGCCCCGAAGATGCCGGTCAGCAGCACCATCGCGGCAGTCAGCGTGGGCTGGCCTCCGATCCGCTCGGCGATGCCGATGGCCACGGGTGCGGTGGTGGATTTCGGCGCCAGCGAGGCCAGCACTGGCCCGCCGATCCCAAAGCCGCGCGCGATCAGCAGGACCGAGACGACAGCCACCGTCGATCCCGCGATCAGCCCGGCCAGCATCGGCCAGGCGGCGCGGCGCACTCGCGGCAGGTTGTCATACAGCGGCAAGGCCAGCGCGACGGTGGCCGGGCCCAGCATGAAATGAACGAATTGCGCACCCTCGAAATAGGTCTGGTAATCCGTGCCGGTCACCCAAAGCAGCAGCCCCAGCACCACGATGGCGATCATCACGGGATTGGCCCAACTGGCGCGCCCCGCCGCCCGAAACAGCGCATCGCCGGCCAGATAGGCCACCAGCGTCGCCGTCAGCCAGATCAGCGGCCCCTGCGCCAGATAGGACCAGATCAATGCGGGGTCAGTCATCGGTCTGCTCGGCCTCGGGATCGGTCGATCCGGCCAGACGCGCCATCGCGACAAAGGCCAGCGCCCCCGCCGCAATCGCCAGCAGCGCGGAACCGCCGATGGCGACAGCCAGCCCCAGCCCCTGCGTGCGGATCAGATCCATATGCGCCACCACGCCGACGCCCGCCGGCACGAAGAACAGCGACAGATGCGCCAGCAGCCCCTGCGTCACCGGCCTCAGCCGGTCAGCCAGCGCCGGCCGCAGCAGGCAGCAACCGACCAGCAGCACCAGACCGACCACCGGGCCCGGCAAAGGCAGGCTCAGCGCGCGAGAGCTGACCTCACCCACCAGTTGAAACCCCAGAATTATCGCCAATGCCGCAATCATGCCCGCATCTTAGCGGCAAATTGCCTAGTGGCGACCCCATTCATCTTGTGGATAACCGCGCATCACACACCATATTTTGCGGTTTCGATTGACTTGGCTTCGGGTGGGCCCGACAATCCCAGGATAACAAGCGATTCTCAGGGACAGTGACTTTTGCGTTTCGACCGCCTGCGCCTCAACGGTTTCAAAAGCTTCGTCGACCCCACAGATCTGGTGATCCGCGAGGGGCTGACGGGCGTGGTCGGCCCCAATGGCTGCGGCAAGTCCAACCTGCTGGAGGCCCTGCGCTGGATCATGGGCGAGAACCGCCCGACGGCGATGCGCGGATCGGGGATGGAAGACGTGATCTTCGCCGGCACCTCGCGTCGTTCGGCCCGTGGCCATGCCGAGGTGACGCTGACCATCGACAACCGCGACCGGCTGGCGCCTGCCGGCTTTAACGAGGACGACCATATCGACATCGTCCGCCGCATCACCCGCGATGCCGGCTCGGCCTACAAGATCAACGGGAAAGAAGTCCGCGCGCGCGACGTGCAGATGCTGTTCGCCGATGCCTCGACCGGCGCGCATTCGCCCGCACTGGTGCGTCAGGGCCAGATCAGCGAATTGATCAACGCCAAGCCGCAGAACCGCCGTCGCATCCTTGAGGAAGCGGCGGGGATCAGCGGGCTTTACCAGCGCCGCCACGAGGCCGAGCTGAAGCTGAACGGGGCCGAAAACAACCTGCTGCGCGTCGATGACACGCTGGAACAGCTTGCCACGCAGGCCGCATCGCTGGCCCGTCAGGCCCGCGCCGCCGCGAAATACCGCGAGATCGGCACCGCCCTGCGCCAGGCCGAAGGCGTCCTGTTGTATCGCCGTTGGGCCGAGGCCGATGCCGCCCGCCAGGCCGCTGCCGAGGCGCTGACCCAGGCGACCCGTGCTGCCGGCGAGGCCGAGGCGGCATCGCGCGCGGCCACCGCCCTGCGCGAAAAATCCGAGACGGGATTGCCGCCGCTGCGCGAGGAAGAACAGGTCGCCGCTGCCATCCTGTCGCGCATCGTCGTGGAACGCGAGGCGCTGGACGAGGCCGAGGCGCGGGCCGAAGAAGCGATTCGCGCCCTGGCCGCACGCATCGCCCAGCTTGACCGCGACATCGAACGAGAGGCCGCGCTGAACCGCGACGCCGTCGAGGTGATTGACCGGCTGGTCTGGGAAAAGAAGGAACTGGAAAAGGCCGGGCAAGGCCATGATGCCCGTCTGGACAGCGCCGCCGACACCGCCGACGAAGCCGCCGAAGCCCTGCGCGAGGTCGAGGCGCGGCTGGCCGAACTGACCGACGAATCCGCCCGTCTGGCCGCACGCCACCAATCGGCGGAACGTCTGGCCGCCGATCTGCGCGACATGCTGACCCGCGCCGAACACTCGGCGGGCGAGGCAGATCAGAACGCCGCCCGCGCCGCCGAGAAGGGCCGCGAGGCCGAAGCGGCGCTGCGCGACGCCGAGGCCGGACAGATTGCCGCCCGCGACAGCGCCGAGGAAGCCGAGGCCGCGCTGGCCGAAGCCGAAGCCGCCCGCGCCACTGTTGAGACGGCGGAATCCGCCGCGCGCGCCGCCCGCGCCGAGGCCGAGGGCGAATCCGGCGCGCTGGCCGCTGAAATGGCGGCCCTCAGGCGGCTGGTCGAACGCGGCGACAGCGGCGGCAAGGCCATTCTGGACCGGGTCAAGGTGGTCAAGGGATACGAGGTCGCCTTTGGCGCCGCCCTTGGCGATGACCTGCGGGCGGGGCTGGCGGTCGATGGCGCCTCGGGCTGGCACAAGCTGCCGGGCTGGGATGCGCCGCAACCCTTGCCCAAGGGCGCCGAGCCGTTGGCGCCTCATGTGAACGGGCCCGATGCGCTGGCGCGGCGCTTGTCTCAGGTCGGGCTGGTGGCCGATGCGGCAATGGCGGCCTCGATGCAGGCCGAGCTTGCGCCGGGGCAACGGCTGGTGACGCCCGGCGGCGATCTGTTCCGGTGGGACGGGATGCGGGTGATGGCGGGCGAGGCCTCGTCATCGGCGGCGCTGCATCTGCAAAAGGTCAACCAACTGGCTGAAATCACCGCTCAGGCCGAGACCGCAGCCGCCCGTGCCGCAGCCGCCGTTGAGGCACATGAGGCTGCCAAGGCGCAACTGGCCGCGACCGCCCATGCCGAGAAAGCCACCCGCGAAGCGCGGCGCGAGGCTGAACGGCTGCTGTCGGATGCGGCCCGCGCCGCCACACGCGCCGAAAGCGACCTGTCGCTGGCCACCAGCCGCGCCGAAAGCGCCCGCGCCGAACTGGCCCGCCATCAGGTTGACGCCAGCGATGCGCGGGGCCGCCTGACCCAGGCCGAACGCGCGCTGGCCGATCTGCCCGATCGCGGGGCGGCGGCGGCGGCAGTCGAGAACGCGAAAACCGGGGTCGAGGCTGCCCGCATCGCCACCATGTCGCGCCGTTCCGCGCTGGACGAGTTGCGCCGCGAAGGGAACGCCCGGATCAAGCGCTTGCAGGAAATCACCAAAGAGGAATCCGGCTGGCGGCACCGTCTGGATCAGGCCGACACCCGCGCCGCCGAGTTGACCAGCCGCCGCGATGCCGCTGCCGAGGAACTGGCGACGGCGCAGGCCCAACCCGCCATCCTTGCCGAAAAACGCGCCACCCTGACCGAGCGCGAGGCGCAGGCCGATGCCCGCGTGACCAAGGCGCGAGAGGCGCTGATGGCGGCGGATGCCGCCTTGCGCGATGCCTCGCACGGCGAACGCGATGCCGAACGCCACGCTTCCGAGGCGCGCGAATTGCGGGCCGCGCGCGAGGCCAGGGCCGAGGCCGCCCGCGACACCGAACAGGCGGCCCGCGCCCGCATCCATGAGGAAACCGAAGGCACGCCACAGGCGCTGCTGGACAGCCTCGCCGATGCCGATACCGATACGGCGGCCAGCACGCTTGAGGATCAGATCGCCCGGCTGCGCAGCCAGCGCGATGCGCTTGGCGCAGTGAACCTGCGCGCCGACGAGGACAAGCGCGAGCTTGAACAGGAACGCGACACGCTGGCGGCCGAGAAAGGCGACCTGGAAGAGGCGATTCGCAAACTGCGCGCCGGTATCGGCAGCCTGAACCGGGAAGGGCGCGAACGCCTGCTGGCCGCTTTCGACACGGTAAACGGCAATTTCACCACGCTTTTCACCACGCTGTTCGGCGGCGGCGAGGCCAAGCTGGTTCTGGTCGAATCCGATGACCCGCTGGAAGCCGGTCTGGAAATCATGTGCCAGCCACCGGGCAAGAAACTCAGCACCCTCAGCCTGCTGTCAGGCGGCGAACAGACCCTGACCGCCCTGGCGCTGATCTTTGCCGTGTTTCTGGCCAATCCCGCGCCGATCTGCGTGCTGGACGAGGTCGACGCACCGCTGGACGACGCCAACGTATCGCGCTTCTGCGATCTGCTGGACGCAATGACGCGGCGCACCGATACGCGTTTTCTGATCATCACGCACCACGCCGTCACCATGTCGCGGATGGATCGTCTGTTCGGGGTCACGATGGTCGAACAGGGTGTCAGCCAGTTGGTCAGCGTCGATCTGAAACGCGCCGAAGCTCTGGTCGCCTGATCCCCGCCGGGTTAGGCTTCGGCCAACCCACGGAGGAATCACATGAGCATCGACACCCGCCTGACCGAACTTGGCATCACCCTGCCCGACGCACCCGCACCTGCGGCGAATTATGTGCCCTATGCGCGCACCGGCAATACCGTCTTCGTCTCGGGCCAGATCAGCCAGGATGAAAACGGGCTGATCAAGGGCCGCCTGGGTGATGGCATGTCCGTGGCCGATGGCGCGGCGGCTGCCCGCCGTTGCGGCCTTGCGCTGATTGCACAGGTCAAGGCCGCCACCGGATCGCTGGATCGGGTCGTGCGGGTGGTCAAGCTGACCGGCTTTGTCCAGTCCACCCCCGACTTCACCGACCAGCCCGAGGTGATCAACGGCTGCTCTGACCTGATGGTCGAGGTCTTTGGCGACAAGGGCCGCCATGCCCGCGCCGCCGTCAGCGCCCCCGCCCTGCCCCGTGGCGTGGCCGTCGAAATCGAAGCGATCTTCGAGGTGGAATGATGTCCCTGCCCCCGGTTTTCCTGCGCCTTCCCATCGCCCATCGCGGGCTGCACGACGCCACCATCCCGGAAAATTCGCTGGCCGCGATCGAGGCGGCAGTTCAGGCCGGCTATGGCATCGAGATCGACATTCAACCTGCCGCCGGCAACGTGCCGATGGTGTTTCACGATTATGACCTGACCCGGCTGGTGGGCGACGAGGGCTATATCGCCGATATCGACCCCGACGAGTTGGAGGCAATGCGGCTGAAAAACTCTGACCATGGCATCCCGACGCTGGCCGCCGCGCTGCGCGCCGTCGATGGCCAGGTGCCGCTGCTGATCGAGCTGAAGGATCAGGACGGCCGGCTTGGCGACCAGATTGGCGATCTGCACAGCCATGTGGCCGAGCAGTTGCAATCCTATGACGGGCCCGTTGCGGTCATGTCCTTCAATCCGCATATGGTCGCGGCCTTCCACCGCGAGGCACCGCAGATCCCCTGCGGCCTGACCACCTGTGCCTTTGCCCAGGACGACTGGCCGATGCTGGACGAGGAAACCCGCGACAATCTGGCCGCGATCACGGATTACGACGCTTCCGGCGCCTGCTTCATCTCGCATGACAAGGGCGATCTGACCAATCCCCGCGTCGACGCGCTGAAATCCGAGGGCACGCCGATCCTGTGCTGGACCATCCGCTCGGCCGAACAAGAAGCCACGGCACGCGAAATCGCCGATAACATCACGTTCGAGGGTTACAAGGCATCGGTGTGACCCAGGGCGATAGCGGGCACAGCCTGCACATCACAGACACAACCCGCGGCGATTCCGGGATCGAAACCGCCGCGGGCGAGGTATTCGCCCTGTTTCTGGACCGAGAGCGCGAGTTCGGCGTCAGCCCGGATGTCGTGATCGACCATCCCGATCTTGCGGCGTCAGATTTTCTTGACGATCCCGCAGCCTATCTGGCGCGACGGGTGGCTGCGGTCGCCTTGGACCGCAGAACGCCCATTGCCCGTGTTGTGATCCTGACAACCTTCGCTGACCGGATCGGGGCGGCGCTGGTCTATGCCGGCTATGATCTGGCGATGCTGGATCTGGGGGCGGGGCCGGATGGAACGGCGGCATTGGCCCGCGAACTGTCATCCGACGGGTTGGTGCTGTATGTCGAGGCGGTGGATGAGGGTGATCCGAAGATCGCACCGACCTTTGCCTTGCGGCTGCTGGATGACGCGGGGCGGCTTTGTGCGGGGGCCTGCGGCTCGGTCCATGCGGTTGCGGGCGGATCGGGCGCATGGCTGGCGGCGATGGCCGTGCGGCCGGGCATGCCGCAGGGGACCGGCACGGCGCTGGTTCACGCGATGATTGCCCATCTGCGGCAAGCCGGGGTCGGGCAGATCGACCTTGGCAGCCAGACGGCGGACCGTTTTTATGAAAAGCTGGGCTTCCAGCGGCGGCATCTGCTGTTGCCACACCTGCGCTGGCGTCGCGATGCGGCCGGACAGGAACATTGGCACGATCTGGTGATGATGCGGCTGACATTGCCAGAGGATGCCGAGGGATGATGCAGATGGATCATGCCGCAACCGCCCCGCGCCGCTTGCTGATCACCGGCGCCTCTCGCGGGATCGGGCGGGCGGCGGCGCTGATCGCGGCGGCGCAGGGATGGCCGGTGGCGGTGAATTACCGGCAGGACCGCGCTGCGGCGGATGCGGTGGTGGCCGCAATTGCCGCGCAGAGCGGGCAATCGGTGGCTTTGCAAGCCGATGTGTCCGACCCCGCGCAGGTCGAGCCGCTGTTCGATGCGGCCGAAGCCGCGCTTGGCGGGCTTGATGCGGTGATCGTCAATGCGGGCATCGTCGCGCCGGTGATGAAGCTGGCCCAGATGGATGACGCCCGACTTGATCGGATGGTGCGGGTCAACGTGCTGGGTTCGCTGTATTGCGCCCGAGAGGCGGCGCGTCGCCTGCCGCGCCCCAAGGATCAGCCGCCTGCGGCGATCCTGTTGATGTCATCGGCCTCGGCGCGTCTGGGTTCTCCGGGCGAGTTCGTAGATTATGCCGCGACCAAGGGGGCGATCGACACGCTGACGCTGGGGCTGGCGCGGGAACTGGGGTCCGAAAATATCCGAGTGAACGCCATCCGCCCCGGCCTGATCGACACGGACATGCAGGCCGATAGCGGTATTCCCGACCGTGCCTTTCGGATGGCGGGAAACATTCCGATGGGCCGCCCCGGCACCGCCGATGAGGTAGCCCGCGCCGCCATCTGGCTGGTCAGCGACGCCGCCCGCTATGTCAGCGGCGCCATTCTGGATGTCAGCGGCGGCCGCTAGGCCGCCGCTCGCCGATCATGCGGGGGCCGAGGCGCGGCGACGGCGCTGCTGGCCGAAACGACGCGGCTTTCCGCCTGCCGACTGCTCGGTCTTGGCACCACCGCCTTGACCCGGCTTGCGCCCGCGCGAATGGTTCGGTGCCTTGCCGTGACGGCCGCCCGGCGCCTGCGCGTCGGGACGCCCGGCCAGAGGGCTTTTGCCGCTGGCGACCGGGATCTCCAGCTTCATGACCTTCTGGATCTGACGCAGCTGATCGGCCTCGTCCGGGGCGCAAAAGGCAATCGCCTCGCCCTCGCGACCGGCGCGAGCGGTGCGGCCGATGCGGTGGACATAATTGTCCGGCGTATCGGGCAGTTCATAGTTGATGACGTAAGCCACACCCGGAATGTCGATCCCGCGCGCCGCCACATCGGTGGCCACCAGCACCTTGACCGAGCCCTCGCGGAAGGCCTTGATCGCCCGGTCCCGCTGGCCCTGGCTTTTGTTGCCGTGGATCGAGGCGGCGTTATAGCCATCGGCCACCAGCCCCTTCATCAGCTTCTCGGCACCATGCTTGGTGCGCGCAAAAACCAGCGTCAGCGCGTCCAGATCGCGCGACAGGATCTCGCGCAGCTTGGTCGGCTTGGCCGCCTTGTCGAGGAAATGCACCGATTGCGTCACCTTGTCGGCAGCCTTGCCGGGGGGCGAAACCTGCACCCGCTTGGGGTCAGTCAGATAGGCGCGCGACAGTTCTTCCATCTGGCTCGGCATGGTGGCCGAAAACAGCATGGTGCGACGCGGCGTGCCAAGGCGCGGCGCGATCTTCCGCAGCGCGTGAATAAAGCCCATGTCCAGCATCTGATCGGCCTCGTCCAGCACCAGTTGCTTGACGGTGGACAGGTCCACCGCACGGCGGTCGATCAGGTCGATCAGCCGGCCCGGCGTGGCGACCAGAATATCGGTGCCCTGCGCCAACAACTGAATCTGGCGGCCAATCGACTGGCCACCAACGACGGTGTTGATGCGCAGCTTGGTGCCGGCGGTCAGCGGGCGCAGGCTGTCGGCGATCTGGTTCACCAGTTCGCGCGTGGGGGCCAGCACCAGTGCCTTGACGGTCTTGGGCGCCGGCCGACCGGGCGCCTTGGACAGCGCGTCGATCAGCGGCAGGCCAAAGGCCAGCGTCTTGCCGGTGCCGGTCTGGGCCAGGCCCAGGATGTCATGCCCTTCCAGCGCCAGCGGGATCGCCTGCGCCTGGATCGGGGTCGGTTCGGAAAATCCAGAGGTTTTCAGCACCTGGATCAGGTTCGGCGCAAGGCCGAGAGTGGTAAAGTCGAACAAAATCTATCCTTTAGCCCGATCACGGCCAATGGGCCGGGGGCATGGTCGAATGGGCAGACCATCCATGACCTGCGCGCGGGTTGCGGCCAAACCACACGCGCCTGGCAGAATGCCCTGGGCGGTCGGCTTGGCGTTTAGCACCCTGCGTGATGGGAACCGGGAATATCTGATCGCTGATGCACCCGAAAAGGCCGATATCGGCAAAGGGGCACGGCTGCCTCACGCGGCGGCGCAGCGAACAATGGCCATCTGGGGCTTGACGGGCAGAAAGTCAAGCCGGGAACTGTTTCAAATCAGAACCATCTGTCCCGAACGCAACTGCCATCCAGCGGCATGTCGTCGAAAGTCTCGGCCCCGTCAAAGCGGTAAAGCCAGTTCGGCCACCTCTTGCGGTTCGGCCAGCCGCAGGTTCACCTCGATCCGCTCGCCCTCGAAATCATAGGCCCACAGCACGCCGTAAAGCCGACACAGCGTGCAATTGCAGATGGTCGCGGCCTCGGGCTGGCCGCCAAACACCCATGTCAACCTGCCGCAATGGCAGCTTCCCTGCAAATCCGCACTCATCACAATACCGATGATCCACCACCCGTCGGATGATGCCACAGGCTTTGCAACCCGTCATCGGGACCGGCCAATTCCCGGCGGAACTTGGCAGAACCGGGCCCGAGGAAGTGCTGCATTTCGACATAGCCCACTGACCGCCCCGCGCAGTGACGTTCCGTAATCCCCCACCTGACAATCCGCGAAAGCCACCTTATCTCTGTCCGCATGAACAGTGACGCAATCAGCATTGAGACCCATCCCGACATCAGCACGATCCCGGCGGCAGACTGGGACCGGCTGGCAGGCCCGCATCCCTTTACCTCGCACCGCTTCCTTCACGCGCTAGAGGTCTCGGGCTCGGTCGGGCGCGGCACCGGCTGGCAACCGCTGCACCTTGCCGCACGGCAAAACGGCGAACTGATCGGGGTTGCGCCGCTTTATGCCAAATCACACAGCCAGGGCGAATATATCTTCGACCATGCCTGGGCCGAGGCGTATATGCGCGCCGGCGGCGACTACTATCCGAAACTGCAATGCGCCGTGCCCTTCACGCCCGCAACCGGCCCGCGCCTGCTTTCGCCCGATCCGGCCGTCAAGCAGGCGCTGTTGGCGGGCATGGCCCAAATCGCACAGCGGGTCGGGGCGTCGGGCGTGCATGTGACCTTCTGCACCGAGGAAGAGGCGGAATTGGGCGCAGAAGCTGGCTTTCTGCCCCGCACCACCCAGCAATATCACTGGGTGAACCGCGACTATGCCGATTTCGATGCGTTTCTGGCCGATCTCTCGTCACGCAAGCGCAAGGCGATCCGCAAGGAACGCGAGCGGGCGCAGGGCTTTGGCGGGACCATTCGCGCGCTGAGGGGCGACGAAATCAAGCCCGAGCATTGGGATGCCTTCTGGGCCTTCTATCAGGATACCGGCAGCCGCAAATGGGGGCGTCCCTATCTGACACGTGCCTTTTTCGACCAGATACACGACACGATGCGCGACGACATCCTGCTGGTTCTGGCCGAACGCGACGGCAGGCCCATCGCCGGGGCGCTGAATTTCATCGGCACCGATACGCTTTACGGTCGCTATTGGGGCTGTGTCGAGGATCACCCCTTCCTGCATTTCGAGCTGTGCTATCACCAGGCGATCGACTTCGCGATCGAAACCGGGCTGGCGCGGGTCGAGGCCGGGGCGCAGGGCGAACACAAGCTGGCGCGGGGCTATCTGCCGGTGGAAATCCATTCGCTGCATTGGGTGCAGGATCCGGGTTTCCTGCGCGCCCTTGCGGATTATCTGGATCAGGAACGCAGTGCCGTCGGCGCTGAAATCGCCGAGATCGCGGATTGGGGGCCGTTCCGGCGCGGCGACTGATCGCCTATTCTGCCGCCGTGACGGTCGAAAAGACCGGCTGCATGCTGTCAAGCTGGCTGGCCGACAGATGGCACTTGATCCGATGCCCGCCGGGCAGGTCCTTCAGTGGTGGCATCTCGGTCTCGCACAGGTTGCCCGGCACCTGCGATTTCCACCGGCACCGGGTCTGGAACGGGCAGCCTGGCGGCGGGTTCACGGCGGATGGAATATCCCCCTCCAGCACGATCTTGCGCTTCTGGATATGGGTGTCGGCAATGGGCACGGCCGATAGCAGCGCCTCGGTATAGGGGTGATAGGGCGGGTTGAAGACCTGATCGGTATCGCCCAGTTCGACCACATGACCCAGATACATGACCATGACCCGATCGCTGAGATAGCGCACGATGCCAAGGTCATGGCTTATGAACAAAAGCGTCGTGCCATTCTCGCGCTGAATATCCATCAGAAGCTGGGTCACCGCCGCCTGCACACTGACATCCAGCGCGCTGACCGGCTCGTCCGCGACCACGATCCTGGCGCCCCCGGCAAAGGCCCGAGCGATGCCGACCCGCTGTTTCTGCCCGCCCGACAGCTGGCGCGGCATGCGTTCGGCAAAGGCGCGCGGCAGCTTCACAAGGTCCAGAAGCTGCAACATCCGTTCGCGCCGCTCGGCATCCGTCTTGCCCTCGCCAAAGATTTCCAGCGCGCGGATGATCTGCCGCCCCACGGTCATGGACGGGTTCAGCGTGTCGAACGGGTTCTGAAACACCATCTGCACGGATGAAACCGTATCGGTCTTTCGCTTTTCGACCGGCGTATCCTCGATCGACTGATCATACAGCAGGATCTGCCCCGAGGTTGCGGTTTCCAGCCCCATCAGCACCTTGGCAAAGGTCGACTTGCCACAGCCTGATTCACCGACAATGGCCAGCGTCTCGCCCTCGCGCGCGTCGAAGGACAGCGATTCATTGGCCTTGACGACCTGCCCGGCACCGCCGGCGCCGAACAGACCGGCGCTGGTGTGATAGTATTTTCGCACATCCTCCATCCGCAGCACCACCTCGCCGATGGGGGTTTTTTCGGTGGTGACGGCGGCCTTGGGCGGGGCGGTCCAGTCGATCTGGTCAAAGCGCAGACAGCGACTGTCATGACGCGCCTCGCCCGGCACCGCAATCATCGGAATATCGCCCCGGTCACAGAGCCCACCGACGAAATAATCGCAGCGCGGGCCGAAATTGCAGCCCGTGGGGCGTTCATGCGGCAGGGGAAAATTGCCCGGAATGGCGACCAGCGGCCGGCTGTTCTTGTTCGCGCCGGGCAAGGGAATGGATCGGAACAGCGCCTGCGTATAGGGGTGGCGCATATGGTCAAAGACCTGTTCGACGCTGCCGGTTTCCACGGCTTCGCCTGAATACATGACGCAGATGCGGTCGCAGGTTTCCAGGATCAGGCCAAGATTGTGGCTGATGAACAGCATCGAGGTGCCGTATTTCCGCCCCAGGTCCTTGACCAGTTCGACGATCCCCGCCTCGACCGTCACATCCAGCGCGGTGGTCGGCTCATCAAGGATCAACAGTGCAGGCTTCGACATCAGCGCCATCGCAATGACGATGCGCTGCTGCTGCCCGCCCGACAATTGGTGCGGATAGCTGCGCAGGATGCGGTCGGGATCGGGCAGGCGCACATCGGCCACCAATTGCCGGGCCAGTGCCATCGCCGCGGCCTTGTCCATGTTTTCATGCAGCATCGGAACCTCGGCCAGTTGGTCGCCGATGCGCATGGCGGGGTTCAGGCTGGCCATGGGTTCCTGATAGATCATGGCGATCTGGCTGCCCCTGATCTGGCGCAGCTCTTCCTGCGTCATCTGGGTCATGTCGCGGCCCCGGAACTTGATACTGCCGCCGACAATGCGCCCGTTGACGCCAAGGTCCTGCATCACCCCAAGCGCGACGGTGGACTTGCCGCAGCCGGATTCGCCGACCAGCCCCACGGCCTCGCCCGGCATGATGGTGCAGGAAAAGTCCATCACGGCAGGGATTTCGCGCAGCCGGGTGAAGAAGCTGATCGAAAGCTTGTCGATTTCAAGGATCGGGGTCTGGCTACCGGCGTCGGTGGCTTGATCGGTCATGGCATCAATCCCTCAGACTTTCTTCGCGCAAGCCATCGGCCAGCAGGTTCAGGCCAAGGACCAGCGACATCAGCGCCAATGCGGGCGCCAGCGCGGCATGGGGATAGGCGGTCAGCAACCGTCGCCCCTGATTGATGGTCGATCCCCAATCCGGGCTTTCGGGCGAAACGCCCAGGCCAAAGAAGCCAAGCGTCCCCAAAAGGATCGTCGTGTAGCCGATGCGCAGGCAGAAATCGACGATCAGCGGGCCTCGGGCATTGGGCAGAATTTCCCACAGCATGATATAGGCGCCGCTTTCGCCCCGCGTCTGCGCGGCGGCGACATAATCGCGGTTGCGGATGTCCATCGTGATGCCGCGCACGATGCGAAACACCGTGGGCGCGTTGACGAAAACCACCGCGATGAACACGTTCAGCAGGTTCGGCGGCATGCGCCAGACGCCCAACGGATCGGCGTCGAACACCAGCCCCGCATAGGCCCACAGGCCGAGCACGCCCATAATCCCCAGCCAGCGCCATTTCTTGCCGGGCTGGGTGACGAACCGGGTCTGGATCATCAGCCCGATCAGCAACAGCGGAATGGCGAACAGAAGGGCGGCCATGATGTTGGGGATGCCGGTGGCGCGAATTTCCGGCGTGACCAGCAGGAAGAACAGCAGGATCACCGGAAAGGCCAGCACCAGATTGGCCAGAAAGGAAAGCAGGTCATCACGCCAGCCGCCGATATAGCCCGCCGGCAGCCCCAGACAGATCCCCACCGCATAGGCGATCAGCGCGGCGGCGGGCGCGATTTTCAACACGTCCCGCGCCCCCATTACCATGCGCGAAAACACATCCCGCGCCAGTGAATCCCCACCCAGCAGGTAATAGGGATAGCCGGTTTCCTGTCCGGTCGGCGTGCCGGGCACGGCGTTCTTCATCCCCGACAGTTGCGCCAGCGGGTCATGCGTGGCGATCTGCGGCGCGAAGATCGCCACCAGCAGCCAGAACAGCACCAGCGCAAAGCCGACCATGCCGATGCCGGAATCAAACAGCTTGCCATAAAGCCCCAACCGCCGCTTGAACCGGATCGACAGCGCAAAGACCAGCGCCATCCCGGCCCAGGCGGGCCAGAACTGCACAGCCATCCGTCCGAGGATTGCGAACCAGCCAATCTCCTCCATCTACGAGATCCTTATGCGCGGGTTCAGCCAGACGTAACCCAGATCAGAAATCAGCTGCGTCACCAGCACCAGAACCACCGCGACGACCGAACAGGCCAGCAAAAGCTCGATATCATTGTTCCCGGCGGCCTCAACCAGGGTCCAGCCGAAACCGGGATAGCTGAACAGAACCTCGACGATGACGACACCGTTCAGAAGCCAGGGGAATTGCAGCATGATCACGGTAAAGGGCGCGATCAGCGCGTTGCGCAGCGCGTGTTTCACCACGACCTGCCGGAAGGGCACGCCCTTCAGCCGGGCGGTGCGGATATATTGCTGGGTCATCACCTCGGTCATGGATGCCCGCGTCATCCGCGCGATATAGCCCATGCCATACAGCGCGACCGTCACCACCGGCAGGGTGAAATTCCAGAACGTCGCATCCTCGATGGCGGATCGGGCATTGCCCTGAAACAGCACCGGCGTGCTGATCAGCCCCCATTCCTTCAACAGGGGCGACAGCCCGACCTGCGAACTGGCCAGCAGCGCCACCAGCAAGACCCCCATCACGTATTCCGGCGTCGAGGTCGAAGCGATGGCCGCCGTCGACAGCGCCCGGTCGGTGCGTGACCCCTCGCGCATGCCGGCCAGCACGCCAAGGATCAGCGCCGATGGCACCATGACCAGCATCACCCAGAACATCAGCTTGCCGGTCGCCGCCAGCCGGTCGGAGATGATCCCCGCCACCGGCGCCTTGAAGCGCGTGGACCAGCCCCATTCGCCCTGCAACACCCCGCAGAAACGCGGCGCATTGGCCTTGTCCGTTGCCAGGTCGACGCAGCGCCCGCGCGGATTGCCGTTGCTGTCCTGCCCGGTCCAGCCGGGCAACACCCCCAGCCATTCGCCATATCGCGTCAGCATCGGCCGGTCATAGCCATTCCCTGCCAGCCAGCTGACCACATCCGCATCCGACATCCGGGCCGAGCCCTGACCCTTGGCCAGCTTTTCCAGATTTGGTTGCAGATTGGTCAGCGCAAAGACCACGAAGGTCAAAACCAGCGCCGAGACGATGATCATCGCAAACCGGCGGATCAGGAACTTGAGCACGGTCGCACCCCCTCGTTCATGAAAATGGCGGCCCTTTCGGGGGGCCACCGCTGGTCGGTTTATTCAGGCGCGACCCAGTAATAGTGGTAACGCACCTCGAAGGTCGGATGGATCGCCGCGCCGCCGATATTGGGCTTGGCGTGGCGATAGGTGTTGCGCCAATAGGGCAGGATCACCACGCTGTCATCGCGCATCATCTGTTCGGCCTGCGCCATGATCGCCTTGCGCGCCTCGACGTCCGGGGTGGCCATGGCCTGATCCATCAGCGCGTCAAAGGCCGGGTTGCGATAACCGGCCTCGTTCCAGGCGGCGGTGCTGTAATAGGCCAGCTTCATCACCTGAACGCCAAGCGGGCGCATGTTCCATTCGGTCGCGCTGAAGGGGAATTTCAGCCAGTCGTTCCAATAAGTTGCGCCGGGCAGGATCTTGCGTTCGATGGTAAAACCGGCATCGCGCAATTGCGCCGCAATGGCGTCGCAGGTGGCTGCCTGATAATCCTCGTCCAGCGAGACCAGCTCGATCGCGGGCGCCCCCGCCGCGTCATAGGCCGCCTTGGCCGCAGCCGGATCGACCACCAGCGGCGGCAGAGGCGCATATTCGGGATGCAGCGGACAGACATGGTGGTTCTCACCCGCCGTGCCCTGCCCGTCATAGCCCAGTTCCAGAACCTTCGCGTTGTCCACGGCCAACTGCACGGCCTTGCGGACCTCGGGGTTGGTGAAGGGTTCCTGTTCCTGGTTGAAACGCACGGCCAGCGTATTCGCCGTCAGCGCCTCGGACTTGACCCAGCCAATGCCGTCGAACAGGTCGATGAAATCGCCGATGGTGTTATAGTCCAGGTCGATCTCGCCGCCTTCGGCTGCGGCCAGCCAGGCGGCAGGATCGGTGCCCAGATCAACGAATTCGATCTGGTCCAGCCAGGCGCCCTTGCCTTCGTTCCACCAGACATGGTCGGGGTTCCGCTCGATCACCGCGCCCACGCCGGCCTCGTGGCTGACCGGGCGATAGGGACCGGTACCGATGGGCTCGGCCACCGGGTCGTTGCCAGTGAAGGACGGATGCACCACCGCCGCCGGATAATCGGCGCAGCCGACGATGATCGTGATGTCTGGGGCGGAAAGCTTCAGCTTCAGTGTATGGTCATCGACGACTTCGACAGCATCGGCGCGCAATTGGTTCGTCGCCGGATCGACCATGGTGGAAAACCGCGACGCCATGGAATTGCCTTCCACAGTGCCATCGCACCAGCGTTCGATATTGTGACGGATATGCTCGGCCGTCAGATCATCGCCATTGTTCCACTTCACGCCGGGCCGGACATGCAGCGTGTATTCGGTGGCGTCGTCATTCACGTCCCAGCTTTCCAGCAGGACGGGCAGAACCGAACCGTCGTTTTCATAGCTGGCCAGATATTCCAGCCAGCCCCGGCAGACATTCGACAGTTCCGACCAGTCCCAGGTGCGCGGGTCCTTCTGCGCCTTGATATACATCTGCATCTTGATGCTGCCGCCCATCACCGGCTCGCCCGCAGGCTGCGCCTTCACCGGCGCGGCGAGCCCGATCATCCCATAGGCGGCGGTCGCGGTGACGCCCAAAGCCGTGGCGCGGGTCAGAAATTCGCGCCGGCTTAACTGGCCGGCCTGCGCCTCGGCCGCATAGATCCACGCCTTGGGGTGCAGCGGGGGAAACTTGCTGTCTTTCGGCATTCTTGATGTCCTCCAGTTGATGAGATGGCGGCTGTCTTACCGCGCTGTTCTTGTCCACAGCCTAACGATTTGGGCCTACTCTGCGAAGAAAAAAAGCGACCGCCCCCCCAGCCCGTTACGCGCGCATGCGATCCCCCGCCGGGTCGAATGGTGGCCGATGCGCGATGCGGGCAGCATAGCGGCGGCCCAGAATCTCGACCTGCAATTCGGGCGCCAGCACCTCGGCCGCCAGCCCGGCGGGCAGATATCCCTGCGCCATCGAGGCCCCCACGCCATGCGCATATCCGCCCGAGGTGACCCAGCCTGCCACCGCCCAATCGCCATCGCGCTGAATATCGGGACGCGGCACCTCGCGACCCTCGGCATCGAAACGCGGGGCGCCGAAATCATGGGTCGGCGTGATCGCGTCGGATGGATTGCCGATCCGCGCCCAGATCGGTTCGTCGCCCATCACGTCTGCCGTATCAGCCTCGATGATCAGAGAGACGCGGGACAGCTTGCCGCCCTCGGCCTTCTCCTTCGCCGCCGCATCGCGTCCGATGAAATCTTTTTCCAGTTTAACGAATCGCTCCATCCCGGCCTCGTAAGGGCCATAGATGGGGCGCAGTTCCGCGAACCATGTCGGAAAGTTCTTCTCAAGCCGCATCGACAGCAGCGCGCGCATACCGAAATCGACCAGCCCAAGGTCTGCGCCAGCCTCATGCATGGCCAGATAAACCCTGCGCTGAAACGCGGGCCGCATCCAGATTTCATAGCCCAGATCGCCGGTATAGGTGATGCGATTCACCAGACAGGGCGAACCGGCAATGTCCATCTGCCGGAAATCCATGAAGCGGAAGGCGGCGTTCGACACATCCTCATCCGTCAGCCGCGCCAGCAGATCGCGGCTGCGCGGCCCGGCGATGGACAGGCCGACCAGATCGGTGCCAAAGCGGTGCAGCCTGACCGAGCCATCGGCGGGCAGATGGCTTTCAAACCATCGCATGTGATATTTGCTGGCCGCGATACTGCCCCAGATCAGAAAGCGTTCGGGCGCGGCGCGGGCGATGGTGAAATCGCCGATCAGCTTGCCCTCGGGGTTCAGCATCGGCGTCAGCACCAGCCGCCCCAGTTTCGGCATGTGATTGGTCATCAGCCGGTCAAGGAAAGCCTCGGCCCCCGGCCCCGAGACCTCATATTTCGCAAAGTTGGAAATCTCGGTCACGCCGACGCCCTCGCGGACTGCGCGCACCTCTGCCCCCACATGGGCGAAATCGGTCGAGCGGTGGAACATCGGCACATCCCGCGCCTCTTCCGCCGAGGGGGCGAACCACAAAGGCGCCTCAAGCCCCCAGTTATCGCCCATGACGGCGTGCTTGTCGCGGGTCAGCACGTCATAGATCGGCGTCGTTTCCTGAGGCCGCGCGGCGGGCAGTTCCTCATTCGGGAAGCGGATGGAAAACCGGCGCGAGTAATTCTCGCGCACCTTGGCATTGGTGTATCGAAGCGTCGCCCATTCGCCGTAACGCGCCACGTCCATCGCAAAGACATCATGCCCCGGATCGCCCGTGGTCATCCAGTTGGCCAGCACCAACCCCACGCCGCCACCCTGCGAAAAGCCCGCCATGACCGCGCAGGCAGACCAGAAATTCGTCAGCCCCGGCACCGGCCCGACCAGGGGGTTGCCGTCAGGGGCAAAGGTGAACGGCCCGTTGATGATGGTCTTGATCCCCGCGCGTTCGTAGGGCGGGAAATGGCGGAAACCGATTTCCAGCGAAGGCGCGATGCGGTCCAGATCAGGCTCCAGCAGTTCATGCCCGAAATCCCAGGGCGTCATGACCGGGGACCACGGCTTCGCCGCCTTCTCATAGGTGCCCAGCAGGATGCCATTGCGTTCCTGCCGCGTGTAGATTTCACCCTTGAAGTCGATCACACCGACCAGTTCGCGGCCCGTCTTGGCGTTGAATTCCATGACCTCGGGCATGTCCTCGGTCAGCAGATACATATGCTCCATCGCCAGCACGGGCAGTTCGACGCCGACCATACGGCCGATCTCACGCGCCCACAGACCGCCCGCATTCACCACATGCTCGGCCCGGATGGTGCCGTTTTGCGTCACCACGTTCCACGTCCCATCCGCGTCCTGCGTCAACTCCTTCACCGGGTTGCGCAATTCGATCTGCGCGCCAAGGGCCCGCGCGGCCTTGGCATAGGCATGGGTGGTGCCCGAGGGGTCCAGATGCCCTTCGACCGGGTCCCACAACGCGCCAACGAATTGCGTCTCGTCCATAAGCGGGAACATCGCCTTGGCCTCGGACGGCGTGATCAGTTCCGTCTGCATGCCGATGGCGCGGCCCCGTGCATGGGTCAGGCGCAGCCAGTCCATGCGTTCGGGGCTGTCTGCCAGCATCACGCCGCCGGTCAGATGCAGCCCGCAGGCCTGACCCGACAGCCGCTCAAGCTCGTCATACAGCCCGACCGTATAGGCCTGAAGCTTGGCCACATTCGGATCACCATTCAGCGTGTGAAAGCCCCCCGCCGCGTGCCAGCTGGACCCCGAGGTCAGTTCCGAGCGTTCAATCAGCAGCGCATCGGTCCAGCCAGCGCGGGCCAGATGGAACAGCACCGAACAGCCAACGACGCCGCCGCCGATCACCACCACGCGAACGTTTCTGTCACTCATCCGATCACCGAGAAGCTGGAATTGGGGTTTACCACGCGCTTGCGGGAATAGGTGCCAAGGTCGATCACCCGGTCGATCCGTTCCAGATGGAACGTCAGGGGATCGGCGTCATGGTCATGGCCCGCCTGACAGCGGGTCACGATATGCGCCATGATCTTGCCCACCACGGGGGCGTTCTTGAACTGGTTCCCGCTGGTCCCGCAGGCCATATAGAAACCGGGCAGGTCCGATGTGTCATAGATCGGCAGCCAGTCATCGCTGACATCATACATCGCGACGACCCCCTTGGCCTGACCGGGGATCGGCAGTTCAGGAAACCGCTGCGCCACGCGCATCACGTTCACCGTCCACTGATCGGTGAATTCCTGCAACAAGCTGTCAGGATCATCGACCCATTCGCGCGGATCGCATTGCGGATCGCCCGAGCCGATGCACATCACGCCGGGCGCCTCGGGGCGCGCATAGGTCTCGGTATCGCCATCGGAATAGACGTAGCCCTTGGCGCCGAAATCGAAATTCCGCGGGCCGGGGATATAGGCCACCTCTTGCCGGTTGGCGCGGGTGGATATGTTCATCCCCTCGACAACCCCCGCCATCGCGTTCAGCCGCGAGGACCACGGCCCGCCGGCATTGATCACCACCGGCGCGTCGATCTGCCGCCCGTCGGTCAGCGTCACGCCCGCCACCCGGCCATCCGCCTGCCGAACCTCGGCCACGGCGGCGCGGAACAGGAAGATTGCGCCGTGGGCCTCGGCGGCTTGCTTCAGGTTCTCGGCGGCAAGCTTGGGGTCGTTCACGAACCCGCCCTGAGGGAAAAACACCGCCCCCGCGATCTGCCCCCCGGTTGGTTCGCAAAAGCCATCATCCTCGGGGCGCTTGGGCGGGTAATAGGCCTGCACGTCGACGCCGGGCAGATAGTCGGCGATCCGCTCTGTCGGGACGTCCTCATAGGGGCAACCGATATGGTCCATCATCTGCTTCACATGGACCAGATTCTTGTTTGCCGGCCCCTTGATGACCAGACAGCCGGTCTCGTTATAGCGGATCAGCGGCACGCCCTCGGGCAGCGCCACATGCGCCGCCCAATCGCGCCAGTAATGCCAGCCCTCATAGGCCAGCGCGCAGGATGCCTCGACCGAGTAATAGGTGCGGATGATCGCGCTGCTGGCCGAGGTCGACCCGGACCCCGCATCCGGCCCCTTGTCGATATTCAACGTGCGCCAGCCCAGCTTGGCCAGTTCAAAGGCGATGGCGCTGCCTATGACGCCGGCACCGATGATGATGGCGTCATGGCGGTCAGGCATGTGCGGGCTCCTCGGCCGGATATTGTCCCATGGCCAGCAGGGCCGCGCGCAGCGCCGCGACCAGGTCGGGCGGGCTGTCCAGCCCCGTGGTGAAGAAAATCCCCGGCCGCGGCGCGGTCCAGCCGACGACCACCAGCCCCTGCGCGGCCGGTTCATAAGCCTGCGCCAGTTGCCAGCTGAGGCAGTCGATGGCCGCGATGTCGGCCTGCCCCTCGGCCACGGCGCGGATGGACGCGCGATGTGCACCGGTCCACAGCACCCGTTCCGCCGACAGCGCGGCATCCTCGGCAATACCCAGCCAGCCCGAACGCGAATCGGGCTGGTTCGCGGCCCATGGCAGATGCTGGATGCCATCCGGTATCACCGCACGCTGACCCGGCTGCGCGGAAATGCCCTGGCGCATGATCAGCGCGGATCGGTAATAGATCCCTTCACCACCATGAACGCCATCATAACTCCGCTGCGCCAGGATCTGCTGCGCGGTGCACATGCCAAGATCGACCGTGCCCCAGCAGCATTCGGTCATCACCGTCCGCCGGTCGCGCCAGATGGCAAGCAGGTCGTCCATCTCGACCGGGTGGCTAAGCTCGGGCAGGCCGGGGACGCGGGCGCGGATACCCTGCCAGAAGGCCAGCGTTTCCACGCGCACTTCGGGCCAGTCATACATCGGCAGGGCGGCCGCGCTCATGGCTGCGGCCCTTGGCGATAAAGGGCGGGATGTTCGACGGGTTCCTTCCGATGAACCGCATGCGCGCGAAACAGCGCCCAATAGTTGCGATAGACATAGCCCTGATTCAGCGCCAGCCATTCATCGCGATGTTCGCGATACAGCGCCGCCAGCCGATACCAGGGTGCACCCGGCCGCTTGTGATGGACGACATGCAGATTGTTGTTCAGAAACAGCAGCGAAAGCGGCGAGCGTTCGACGATCAGCGTGCGCCCGTCCGGGGTCTCGTGCCAGCGATGCTCGGCAAAGGTGCGGATGGAAATCAGCGCAAGGCTGCCCCAGACCACGACAAGCACATACAGCCAGACCGGAATGCCCCACCAGACCAGCGCCACAATCACCGGCAGGCATCCCAGCAGGTTCAGCACCCATGCCAGCCGCACGCCGGGACCATCGGCGGCAATCGCCCGCGCCTCGGCACGCAGAAAGGCCACGCCACCCAGCCACGGCCCCAGCACCATCCGCCCCAGCAGCGTATTGTTCACGTGCAACAGCCCGCGCAACCATGCGGGCATCCGGCGATAGTGCCACGCAGCCTTGTAATAGCTTTCGGGATCTTCGAAGGGATCGGTCAGCCGCGCGTCATTGTGATGCTTCAGATGCGTCTCGCGATAGCGGCGATAGGGCCAGATCAAGCCCAGATTCACGCCCACCAGCGCCTCGTTCAGCAAGCGGCTGCGCGTTGGATGACCATGCAGGTTCTCATGGACAAGCGAGGAATGCATGGCCGCGCAAATCGTCATCAGCAGCAAGGCCAAGACCGGATAGGCAGGCCACAAAGCCGCGCCAGCCACGATCCACAGCCCGTATGTGATGACGGTCAAAGCGACCGTAGGCCATTCGACCCGCATCATGTCTCCTTGCTCAATGGGGAAATTGTGCGAAGGCGCAGGCGGTGCCGCAAGCGGATTATCGTCACAAAAGGCGTGATTTGTTTTCAAAAGTCACGCTATGCTGCGGAAAATAACAGGACTGCCGATGGACAAGCGCAATACATCCGAAACCTTTCGCCAGCGCCTGCAACAGCTGCAAGCGCAAAGCGGGCTGTCGCAATCCGGCTTTGCCGCCCGCATCGGCATCGACCGATCCGCCCTGTCACAACTGCTGTCCGGGCGAGAGGTGCGGCTGCCCCGCGCAGAAACACTGGTCGCGCTGGCGGCCCGTTTCAATGTTTCGACCGACTGGCTTCTGGGGCTTGCGGCCGATCCGTCGATCGCCTCGGAAACCATGGACCGCACGGAAATCCAGCCAAGCGACGGCCATGCGGATCCGGCGCTGATCCAGCAGTGGCATCAGGAAACCTTGGGGCAAAAGGTGCGGTCCGTGCCTTCACGCCTGCCTGCGATGCTGCGCACCGGTGATGTGATCGCCTTTGAAACCGCGAACCGCCCAGGTGCGCTGGAACGTGCGAAGGCGCTGACGGCCTTTCAACTGGGCCATGCCCGGCAGCCCGAATCCGACATGGAAATGTGCGTGTCGGTTCAGCGGATGCAGGAATTCGCCGTCGGGGCGGGCCTGTGGTATGGCCTGCCCAAGGATACGCGGCGCGCGCAATTGCGGCATATGGCCGATTTGATCGACGAGATGTATCCCAGCTTTCGGCTGTATCTTTATGACGGGCTCAGCGGTTATCTGCTGCCGCAGATCCTGTTCGGCTATCAGCGGGCGGCAATCTTTGCGGGCGATATCTACCTGATGATCCGTGCCCGCCAGACCATCCGCGACCTGGTGCGCGGCTTTGACGGGCAGGTGCGGGCGGCACGGATTCACGCGCATGAGACCGGGGACTTTCTGCGCAGTCTGTGACTTTTCACAACAGATGTGCTGTCCAGATACCCGATTGCACGATACCCGCCCCCGGCGCGATCATCGGGCGGCAATCATCGGGACGGCCGCCATGAACGAACCAATGCACGCCCGCCGCGGCCGCCGCGCCCCTCGCAAGCCCGGCGCGTTGGAACAGATGCCCTGGCGCATTCCGCTGAACCTTGATGCCCCGACCCAGCCCATCGACCAGGCCGGGGTTCAGGCGATTCATCAGGGCGTCATGGCGATCCTGCGCGATATCGGCATCGAGTTCCTGAACGACGAGGCGCTGACGCTGTTCCGTCAGGCGGGCTGCATCGTCCAGGGCCAGAATGTCCGCATGGACGAGGATTTCGTGACCGAGATGCTGGCCCGTGCGCCCGGCCCCTTCACGATGACGCCCCGCAACCCCAAGCGGCAGGTGACCATCGGTGGCAAGCATATGGTTTTCATCAATGTCAGCTCGCCACCGAACAGCTGGGACATGCTGCGCGGCAAGCGGCCTGGCGATTTCGATACCTTCCGCGATTTCATGAAGCTGACGCAGTTCTTCAACTGCATCCATATCGCGGGCGGCTATCCGGTGGAACCGATCGACATCCACCCCTCGGTCCGGCATCTGGACTGCCTTTTTGAAAAGCTGACCCTGACCGACAAGGTCGTCCACGCCTATTCCCTTGGCCGCGAGCGGGTCGAGGACGTGATGGAGATGACCCGCATCGCCGGCGGCCTGACGGACGAGGCGTTCCGCGCGCGGGCGCATATGTATACGAATATCAACTCGGTCAGCCCGCTGAAGCATGATTTCCCGATGATCGACGGGGCGCTGCGTTGCGCCCGTGCCGGGCAGGCGGTGATCGTGACGCCCTTCACGCTGGCCGGCGCGATGGCTCCGGTCACGCTGGCGGGTGCGGTGGCGCTGTCTTTGGCCGAGGGGCTGTCGGCGATTGCCCTGTTGCAATATGCGGCGCCGGGCTGTCCGGTGGGCTTTGGCACCTTCACCAGCAATGTGGACATGAAATCCGGCGCGCCGGCTTTCGGCACGCCGGAATATATGCGCGCGACCCAGATCAGCGGGCAGATGGCGCGGTTCTATAACCTGCCCTTGCGGTCCTCGGGCGTCTGCACGGCGAATATTCCCGATGCGCAGGCGATGTGGGAAACCAGCAACAGCCTTTGGGCCGCCGTGCAATCGGGGACCAATATGGTCTATCATGCGGCGGGCTGGCTGGAGGGCGGGCTGATCGCCAGCCCCGAGAAATTCGTGCTGGATTGCGAGGTCTTGCAGATGATCCAGCGCTATATGGAGCCGGTCCTGACCCAGACCACGCCCGACGATATCGCGCTGGACGCCATCGCCGAGGTCGGGCCGAACGGCCATTACTTCGGCTGCGCCCATACGCAGGAACGCTATACCGAGGCCTTCTATTCGCCCATCGCATCCGACTGGCGCAATTTCGAGGCCTGGGAACTGGCCGGCGCCGAGGACAGCATCGCCCGCGCCCACCGCATTTCCCGCGAGATCATTGACAATTTCACCCCGCCCCCGATGGACGAGGCCATTCGCGACGAACTGGCCGATTTCGTCGCACGTCGCAAGGCCGAGGGCGGCGCGCCGACCGATTTCTGACCGTCATGCAGGGGGATTGGGACCATATCATCGTGGGCGCAGGGTCGTCGGGCTGCGTGCTGGCGGCGCGGCTGGCCCAGGCCGGCCGACGGGTGCTGCTGCTAGAGGCCGGGGGCGATGACCGGCGGCTATTCGTGCAGATGCCGCTTGGCTATGGCAAGTTGTTCATGGATCCGGCGGTCAACTGGAACTATGCGGCCCAGCCTGATCCGGGGCTGCTGGGCAATCGTGATCATTGGCCGCGCGGGCGGCTGCTGGGCGGGTCGTCCTCCATCAACGCGATGGTCTGGATCCGGGGGCATCCGGGGGATTACGACGATTGGGCGACGGCGGGTGCGACCGGGTGGGGCTGGTCGGATGTGCTGCCGGCCTTCCGCGCGCTGGAGGATAATCAGGCCGGTGCGGATGAATGGCGGGGCGCGGGCGGGCCGCTGCATGTCGCGGCCTGCCGGGATGGCCTGCACCCGCTGACCCGCGCTTTCCTGACGGCTGCGGGGCAGGCCGGACTGGCGCAGAACGCCGATTTCAACGGTGCGACGATGGCGGGCGTCGGCACCTATCAGCAGACCGTGGCAGGCGGGCGCAGGAACAGCACGGCACGGGCCTTTCTGCGCCCGGCCCTGCGCCGCCACCGGGGGCTGAAGGTGGTCACCGGTGCCATGGTCACGCGCGTGCTGATCCGCGATGGCCGGGCCGTGGGTGTCGATTATTGCCGCGCGGGCCAGACGGATCAGGCAGTGGCCGGCGAGGTGATACTGTCGGGCGGGGCGATCAACACGCCGCAACTGCTGATGCTGTCCGGCATCGGACCGGGGGCGCATCTGCACGCGATGGGGCTGCCCGTGCTGGTCGACAATCCCAATGTCGGCGCGCATCTCAGCGATCATCAGGGCATCAACTATACATGGCGTGCCACGATCCCCAGCCTGAACGACCTGCTGCGGCCGTGGTGGGGCAAGCTGCGCGTCGGGATCGAGTGGCTGGCCCTGCGGCGCGGCGTTCTGGCCCGCTCGATCAACCATGCGGGCGGGTTCTTCCGCACGGATCCGGGCCGGGACAGGCCGAACATGCAACTGTATTTTCAGGCCTTCTCGACCCTGCTGCCACGGGCGGGCGAACGCCCGGTGCTGACGCCCGACCCGTTTTCAGGCTTTTCCATCGGGCTGTCGAATTGCCGGCCTTTGTCTCGCGGACGGATCGAATTGGCCTCGGCCGATCCTTTTTCTCACCCGGCAATCACAGCCAATGCCTTTTCGCGAACAGAAGATGTGGCCGAGATGCTGGCGGCGGTAAAGATGCTGCGCCATATCGCCGCCCAGCCCGCGATGCGGCCCCTGATCGCCGAGGAACTGCGCCCCGGCCCCGATGTGCAGGATGACGATGCGCTGATCCATGATGTCCGCGCACGATCCGGCACCGTCTATCACCCCTGCTGCACGGCCCGGATGGGTGGCGATCCGGCAAGGTCGGTGCTGGATGCGGCGCTGCATGTGCGCGGAGTTCAGGGGTTGCGGGTCTGTGATGCGTCCGCTTTTCCCAGCCTGCCGGGCGGCAATATCAATGCGGCAGCGATCCTGATGGGGTGGCGCGGGGCTGATATGGTGCTGGGGCGTGCCTAGAACCGGCCCCTAGCACTGGTCGTCATCCCTCGGCGCGCCGCCACCAAAGGGCTGGCCACCACGCGGATCGGGCGGATCCTGCTGCATTTGCAGATGCAGGTCATCGCCGCGATAGGGGTGGGCCGTGATCACATCCATGTCGATCTCGATCCCCAGGCCCGGCGCATCGGGCACCTGGATGAACCCGTCCTGCCAGCGCAGCGAATCATTGCCGATCAACTGGCGGTGGAAATCGCCGCCTGTGCCGATCGTCTCGATCATCAGAAGGTTCGGGATCACCGCGCCCAGCTGCACGCTGGCGGCCCATTCGACCGGGCCGCAATACAGATGTGGCGCGATCTGCACGCCATAGATCTCGGCGGCGGCTGCGATCTTGCGCACCTCCCATATGCCACCGGCGCGGCCGATGGCGGGTTGCAGCACACCCGCAGCACCGGCCCGCAGGATCGGCGCAAATTCCCACCGGGTCGTCAGCCTTTCGCCGGTCGCCACCGGAATGCTGGTGGCCCGCGCGACCTGCGCCATGGCGGGCACGTCATCGGGGGGGACGGGTTCCTCGAACCACAGCGGGCGCAGCGGTTCCAGCGCCCTGGCCAGCCGGATCGCGCCCGAGGGTGTGAACTGCCCATGCGTGCCGAACAGCAGATCGGCGCGGTCGCCCACTGCCTGCCGGATCGCCGTCGCGATGGCGACCGAACGGCCGATGTCGGCCAGCGAGGGTTGATGCCCGCCCCGGATCGTATAGGGGCCGGCGGGGTCGAATTTCAGCGCCGTGAACCCCTGCTGGACCATGCGGGCGGCCTGTCTGGCATGGGCATCCGCATCGGCCCAGAAATCCGGCGTCCGGTCGCCCGGACCGGGATAGATATAGGAATAGCTGCGCAGCCGGTCATTGACCTTGCCGCCCAGAAGCGCATGCACAGGACGCCCGCGCGCCTTGCCCAGGATGTCCCAGCAGGCGATCTCCAGCCCCGAAAAGGCACCCATCACCGTCAGGTCCGGCCGCTGCGTGAAACCGGCGGAATAGGCCCGGCGGAACATCATCTCGATCTGTTCGGGGTTTTCGCCCTGCATATGGCGGGCAAAGACATCCTGGATCACCGCGCGCATGGCGGCGGGGCCCACGGATGCGGCATAGACCTCGCCCCAGCCGTGAATGCCGGTATCGGTCGTCAGGCGCACAAGGGTGAAATAGCGCCCGCCCCAACCCGGTGGCGGGGTGCCGACAACGAAGATCTCGCAAGCTTCAAGGCGCATGAGCGGCAGATTGCGCCGCTGCCCCCGCATTGTCTAGGGGCAAGTCCGCCGCCTAAAGCAGGTGGCGCAAGCGGGTATGGATCAGCGGAATGATCAGCCAGACCATCGCAATGACGATGATGGGAACAAGGATCAATGTCCGCAGAAACAGCGGCCATCCCTCGGTCAGTGGCGTCAGGATCATCAGCCCGACCGTGACCAGCGGATAGACAAAGGCAAAGACAAGCAAGGCAAAGCGGATGCGTGACGGTTGCACGGCAGAGGCGGACATGGCAGATACCCAATGGAACGATACGTTTCGTTTTCGACGATATAGAACGGAGCGTTCCGTTATTCAAGGAGCAATTCGATGCCCGAAAAACCGCGCCGCGCGACCGAGGACTCGGTGATGGCCGCCGCCGCCCGGATCATCGCCGAGGAGGGTTATCAGAACCTGACGATGGAAGGGGTGGCCCGGCTTGCGCGCGCGGGCAAGGCCACGGTCTATCGCTGGTGGCCAAGCCGGGGGCATCTGTTGCTGGCGCTGTATTCGCAGGCCAAGTCCGGCCTGACCGAACCCGATACCGGCGATCTGGAAAGCGATCTGACCGCCTATTTCAGCCAGATGCTGCACCAGTGGAATGGCGGTGACGGGCAAGAGGCGCTGGCCCCGATGCTGAGGCTGCTGATCGCCGAGGCCCAGACCGATGACACGATGCGCGCGGCGCTGTCGCGCGAAAGGCGCGAACGTTGGCTGCATCTGGACAATATCATGCGCCGCGCCCATCAACGCGGCCAGTTGAACCCCGCCCTGACGCTGGAACGCGCCGAACAGCGGGTGATTTCGATGATGTGGTATCTGCTGCTGAACGACACGCTGCCCCCCGCCGATCAGGCCGGCGAACTGGTGCGCGACGTTCTGGTCGATCTGCGGGGCTAGACTGGCCGCGCGAACAGCGCCGCGATGCATCGGCTTGGCTCTGGCAATCCTGCGCGGGGGGCCTATGTTGTGGCCGACGCAATCAACGGAAAGGACGTTCCCATGTCCCTGCGCATCAACGACATTGCCCCCGATTTCACCGCCAATTCGACCGAGGGTGAGATTCACTTTCACGACTGGCTTGGTGACAGCTATGCGATCATCTTCAGCCATCCCCGCGATTTCACCCCGGTCTGCACCACCGAATTTGGCGCAGTGGCGCAGTTGGCGGGCGAGTTCGAGAAGCGCAACACCAAGGTCATCGGGGTGTCGGTCGACAGCGTCGACGACCACCTGAAATGGAAGAATGACATCGCCCAATTCGCCGGCGCACCAGCGAATTTCGCGATCATCGACGACAGCGATCTGACCGTGGCCAAGGCCTATGACATGCTGCCCGCCGAATACTATCTGCCGACCGAGGGCCGCACGCCCGCCCATTCAGCCACCGTGCGCAGCGTCTTTATCATCGGCCCGGACAAGAAGGTCCGGCTGACCATGACCTATCCCATGTCGATCGGCCGCAACTTCGCGGAAATCCTGCGCGCGCTGGATGCGGTGCGGAAAACCGACGGCGTGCCGCTGGCCACGCCAGCAAACTGGGTGCCCGGTCAGGATGTGATCGTCGCCCTGGCGCTGGACGATGCTGCGGCCGAGGCGAAATATGGCAAGCTGGACAAGAAGCTGCCCTATCTGCGCTTTGCCAAGGACCCGGCCTGAGCCATTGGCCATGGGCCGCTCGGACCGGCCAGTTTCGCGCAAGCTTGTCCGCCTCGGCTTTCAACTGCTGGGGCGGGACCTTGCGCATCGGCAGGATCTGTGGCCCGGCCTGGCCGTTGACCGGCCCTCGGGCCAGGTGATCTGGCGCGGCCAGCCGTTGTTGCAGCTTGCCGCGCCTGCCGCAATCATACCCGATCAGTTGCCGCTGATCGCCGTGGTCGGCTCTGGCCCGTCGCTGAAGGCTCAGCGGATCGAGAGGCTTGGCCCCGGATCCGCCATCCTGTGCAATGGCGCGGCCAGCCTTGCCAGCCGCATCCGGCCACTTGCCGTCGCGGTCGAGGATGAGCGTTTCGTTTTTCGCCACCATGCGATGCTGGCCGCCCTGCCCCGCGACGTTCCGCTGCTGTTATCCGCCGCCGCGATCAGGGCCTGGGCAGAACGCGACGCCGCACCTTTGAAGAATCGTCAGGTGGCGCTGATCGACAATCTGGAAAAGCCCGTCGGCGGCCGGCGTCGCGCGCTGTCCGATCCGGCGCTGCGCGATGTCGTCATCCGCCAGCGGGACGGGGCCTTTTCGATCAGGCCCGATCTTGGTGTGGTCATCACCGGCACCGTCGCCTTTTCGGGCCTGCAATTCGCGCTGGCCGCCAGACCGGACCGGATTTTGCTTGCCGGCATCGACCTGACGAATGACAGCCAACCGCGCTTTTACGAGGGCGCGGACCAGGCGCCCTCGGGGCTAAGCGCCGGTCTGGACCGCATTCTTGGGGGGTTTGCACTGGCGCGCCAGAACGCCGAAAAGCGCGGCATCGCGCTGCACTGTGCTTCGCCGGTTTCAGCCTTGCTGAAGGTCGGCATCCCGCGCGATGATTGCCTGGACAACCCGCCGACTAGTGGCCTCTGATCCGGCGCATCAGCGCGACCAGCGGCGGAAAGCGCCGAAACGAGCCAGCCAGTTGCCGCACACCCGGCACGCGATCCCAGACCGGCAGGTCGGCAATATCGCTGCGCGAGGAGCGTTGAACGGCCAATGGTGCGCGCGTCGTCAGCACCATCAGTTCGGGATGCGCCGCACGCAGCCAGCCATAAGCGCCATCGACATGCATCGGCCCGCCCGCCGGATCGCCCGCCGACCGGGCCTGCATCGCCTGGAGGAAGGGAATGGCAAGTTCAGAAAAACGGGCGCTGACACCCATGAAATGCGCCAGAGGAAAGTGGTGCTGCGGTGAAAGGCGCAGCAGTTCTGCGCCGATCTCTTCATCACCGGGCTGGGGCACCTGCGGCGAGACCGAAAGGAACTGGTCCCAGTCCAGCCGATGCAGATCGTCGGTGATGGCTGCCAGCCGGTCGGCAAAACCGGGCGCGAAATCGGCGTCATCCTCTAGGATCAGCGCCCGGCTGACGCCGTCTTGCTGAATCTGCTGATGCAGCCGCAGATGGCTTTCAAAGCATCCCCGCGCACCGCGCGTCGGAAAGGCACCCGGATCGGGGGGAAAGCTGGCCTGGAACACGGTGACGGAAGGATGGTCAAGCCCCAGCCCGATGCGCCCCAGCTCGGCCTGCATTTCCCTGCGCCGATCGTCGCGATGGGCCAGGTTGATCACATAGATGCGGTCGAAAACCGACAAGAACGCCTGCGCCTCGGATTTCATCGCACCCTACCCCCCAAAAAAATGGCCCCGGATTTCTCCGAGGCCATCTTTATCACATCGGTCCGTTGGACAGGTCCAGCACGATTACTCGGCCGTCTCTTCCTTCTTCTCGTCGATCTCTTCGCCAGTTTCCTGGTCGACCATCTTCATGCCAAGACGAACCTTGCCACGATCGTCAAAGCCCAGCAGCTTGACCTTCACTTCCTGGCCTTCCTTCAGCACTTCTGACGGATGACCCAGGCGCTTGTTGGCGATCTGGGACACATGGACCAGACCGTCGCGCTTGCCGAAGAAGTTCACGAAGGCACCGAAATCGACCAACTTCACGACCTTGCCGGTATAGACATGGCCTTCTTCCGGCTCTGCCACGATCGAATAGATCATGTCATAGGCCTTCTTGATCGAATCGGCATTGGCCGAGGCGATCTTGATGACACCGTCATCATTGATGTCTACCTTGGCACCCGAAACCTCGACGATCTCGCGGATGACCTTGCCGCCCGAGCCGATCACTTCGCGGATCTTGTCGGTCGGAATGGTCATCGTCTCGATGCGCGGGGCATGGGCCGAGAACTCGCGGCGGCCTTCGCTCAGCGCATGGGCCATCTCGTTCAGGATGTGCAAACGGCCATCCTTGGCCTGCGCCAGGGCCTGTTCCATGATCGCCGGGGTAATGCCCGCAACCTTGATGTCCATTTGCAGGCTGGTGATGCCATCGGCGGTGCCGGCAACCTTGAAGTCCATGTCACCCAGGTGATCTTCGTCACCCAGAATGTCGGTCAGGACCGCATATTTGCCGTCATCTTCCAGGATCAGACCCATCGCAACGCCAGCAACCGGCGCCTTCAGCGGCACGCCCGCATCCATCATCGACAGCGAACCGCCGCAGACCGAAGCCATGGACGACGAGCCGTTCGATTCCGTGATCTCGGAAACGACGCGGATGGTGTAAGGGAAGTCGGTTGCAGCCGGCAGAACCGCCTGAAGCGCGCGCCAGGCCAGCTTGCCATGGCCGATCTCGCGACGGCCGGGCGAACCCACGCGGCCAACCTCGCCGACCGAATAGGGCGGGAAGTTGTAATGCAGCAGGAAGTTCGACCGGAAATTGCCGTGCAGCGCGTCGATGATCTGTTCGTCATCGCCGGTGCCCAGCGTGGTCACGACCAGCGCCTGCGTCTCGCCACGAGTGAACAGAGCCGAGCCATGGGTGCGCGGCAGGATGCCAACTTCGCTGTCGATGGAGCGAACGGTTGTGGTGTCGCGACCGTCGATGCGGGCACCGCCAGCAATGACGTCACCGCGCAGAATGGCCGATTCCAGCTTTTTCAGCGCCGAACCCAGGTTCGCGTCGGCCAGTTCATCCTCGGTCAGACCGGCGACGATCTTTTCGCGCACCACCTGAATGGCGTCGCGGCGATCGCTTTTGTCCTTGATCGCATAGGCGGCGCGCATCTCGGCCTCGCCCAGCGATTTCACGCGGGCATAAAGCACGCTGTAATCGGGAGCCTGATAATCGAACGGCTCTTTCGCGGCGTCCTCGGCGAAGTCGATGATCAGGTCGATCACCGGCTGCATCTGCTCGTGGCCGAATTTCACGGCGCCCAGCATTTCTTCCTCGGTCAGCTCATAAGCTTCCGATTCGACCATCATCACGGCGTCCTTGGTGCCGGCAACGACCAGATCCAGACGCTGTTCGGGGTTGTTGCGCAGCTGGTCCATGTCCGAAACTTCGGGGTTGAGGACATATTCGCCATTGGCAAAACCAACACGCGCCGCACCGATCGGGCCCATGAACGGCACACCCGAAATGGTCAGCGCAGCCGAAGCGGCGATCATCGCCACGATATCGGGATCGTTGACCAGGTCGTGCGACAGCACGGTGCACATGACCAGAACTTCGTTCTTGAAGCCCTTGACGAACAGCGGGCGGCAGGGACGGTCGATCAGACGCGCGGTCAGCGTCTCTTTCTCGGTCGGGCGCGCCTCGCGCTTGAAGAACCCGCCGGGGACTTTGCCAGCGGCGTAGTATTTTTCCTGATAATGCACGGTCAGCGGGAAAAAGTCCTGACCGGGCTTGGGCTCTTTGGCGAAGGTCACGTTGGCCATGACGCTGGTTTCGCCCAGCGTGGCGATGACGCTGCCATCAGCCTGACGGGCAACCTTGCCCGTTTCCAGCGTCAGCGTTTCCTGACCCCACTGGATTGATTTCTTCACTTCATCAAACATCTGATTTCCTCTCGGGACGCGCCGGCCCTCCGGCCGCCCCTGTTCAAATCGCGGCCCCATTGCCGCCGCCCCTGAATCCTTATGCGTCGCCCCAGAGGCCGGGCGCTACGTCACAGATTGCGCGGCCATACAGGAAATCGGCAAGGTTGGAAAGGGCGTTGAACCTGCGGCCCGGAACCTGCCCGGAACCTGCAGGCCAGGCCGATCAGTCCGACAGCGCGGCCGCAAGGACCGCCGCGATCGAGCGATCTGTCAGCCGGATACGAGACAGCTGCTTCCTGCCGGTCGAGGTGTATTCGGGTGCCGCCTGATCCGCCACGACAAGGCGATAATCACAGCGCGACGCCTGCGCCAGCTGGGCAAAGGCCGCCAACCTGCCGCCCAGGGTTTCCCGGTTGCCGATTTCGATGAACCGGGTGCGCTGGCCCGCGAACATCATGTTGGTGACACCGGCACCATGGACGGCAACCACGGTCTCGGCGTTGTTGACCAACTGGACCTGCTGCTTCAGTGGCAGTTCCTCGAAAAACACGCGCTCGAAACCGGCGGCCATCAGTTCGCGCGTCATGTCCGCCCAGCGATCCGGGGTTCGCGCGCCCCGGTCGTCAGGTTTCCGGTCGACCAGCACCTTGCGCGGAAGCCCCGCCCCATCCGGGCCGGCAACGGCCAGCATATGCTGGCGCAGCGCGACAAGACGGCCATCCATCTTGTGAAACCGCATCTGGTTAAAGCCCGTCAGGCTGGCCGGATCCTTCTGGAAAAAGGGCTGAAGGAAATCATGCCCATCGGTCTGGCCCCAGATGTCGGATGCCAGCAGATAATACAGATGATCCGTCAGAAACGGGAACAGGCAGGCATCATAGGACACCTGATTGATATCATTAACAATCTCGACAGAATCCATGATGTCGGGAAAATACTCGGCGATCAGACGCATCGCGAAAGAATTTGCCGTCACCTTGGGGTTGGGACTGTGGATCCTGATCTTACGTCCGGCGGCAACATTCTGGATGCTGTGCAGGGCGGTCATCACCTCGACCATGAAATGATAGTAATTGGTGAAATTCCGGCAATCGAGGCAGATATCGACCCCGTCTGGAATATCCGCAGTCCAGCTTAGTGCCTTACCCGGCTGTTCGCGCGTTCCGGCGAACAGGAACCTGGCCATGTCACGATGCCGCGACTTGTCGGCAAGATAGTATTTCGTCCGCGCCCGCAGCCCCGCGCTGCCCGACAACAGATAGCGCCCGCCCACGGTGACAAGCCCGCGCTCGAAACCCGGTTGCGCCAACAGGGCGGCGACGCTGTTGAACTCGATCAGGGTTTCGCCCAACTGCTCGACCGTGCGGGCAAGATCGCGCGTGACGAAGGCCTGATCATCCGCGTCCTCGGCGCAATTGATGACTTGGATCGGGTTACGCGGCGTTTCGCGCCACAGCCAGGTTGGCTGGCCGACAAACGTGACGCCCGGATGCAGCCCCGGAACCAGAAAGGCCTCATCTGGCCCCCGGTCAACCGCTTGCAGACGTGCAACCATCGGCCCGACACCTCACCAACAACTCCGTCTGCCAGCTAGTAGCGAAGCGCCGCCATGCACGCAACATGCTGGCCACGCCCTGCGGGGCAGACAGCAAAACGCCCGCACCTTTCGGCACGGGCGTTGCAAACCGGAAAGACCGGAAGCTTAGCGGCGGATGCCCAGACGCTTGATCAGGTCCTGATAACGGCCCTCATCCTTGCCTTTCAGATAGTCCAGCAGCTTGCGGCGCTGTGCGACCATCATCAGCAGCCCGCGGCGGCTGTGGTTGTCTTTCTTGTGGGTCTTGAAATGCTCGGTCAGCGTGGAAATGCGCGAGGTCAGGATTGCAACCTGCACTTCGGGCGAGCCGGTATCGCCGGGCTTGGTGGCGAATTCGCTGATGACCTTGTTCTTTTCTTCAACCGTGATCGACATCGGGGTCTCCTTTTCGGATCAAAGGGTTATGGCGCAGGCCGGGATGTCGTCCAGCAAGGCCCATGGAGTTTTCCGCCAGATTCGGACCGGCGGATGGGGGCCTATACGGGGAATCGGGCGAAAAGGAAAGGGGTGACGCGGCTGCTTGGTCGTCTCAGCCGGGAATTGTCCGGCTGATCGTGACCTCGACATGCCCGGTATTGACCGCGCCGATCAGCCGCGCGACCGACTGCCCGTTCACCTGAACCAGCACCGAGCCATCTTCGTCAGAGACCAGTTCAATCCGCGCATCCTCGGCCAGATGATCGGGCAGTTGCACCTGCAATTCGTCCTCGGCACCGTCGAAACCGGCGATGACCGGCAACGCGCCCTCGGTCGGGTTCAGCAGATACAGATCGGCGCCGGCCTGCCCTTCCGCGAAATCGCCGGCGCCGGGCATCAGCGTGTCATCGCCATCGCCACCATGCAGCCAGGCCGTTTCGGGGCCACGATTCCCGATCAGAAGGTCATCGCCCGCGCCCCCGGCCAGATCATCCTCGCCCGGCCCGGCAATCAATGTGTCGTCGCCATCATTGCCGTCGATCCAGTCGTTTCCGGCACCGCCGAAAAGCAGGTCGTCACCGTCACCGCCGCGGATCGTATCATTGCCCAGGCCGCCGCGCACAGTGTCGTTGCCACCCTGCCCCGCCAGCGAGTCATGACCGGTACCACCGACCAGCAGGTCGTCACCGCCCGGACCGTAATCGGAATCGCCCTGGATCCAGTCATCGCCGGCGCCGCCCCGCAAGGTATCGTCGCCCTGCCCGCCGCGCAGGTCGTCGGCCCCGCCATGCCCCATCAACAGGTCGTTGCCGCCATAGCCCATCAGCGCGTCGAAATCATCCGTTCCTTCAAAGACCTGATCGTCGGATTCATCCTCGATCTCGGGGTCGGGGATCTCGGTCGAGACATCTTCGCCCTGATCACCGTCATCGCCCTGGTCGCTGTCATCCAGGACCTCGCCCTCGGCGGTATCGTCGGCATCAGCGGGGGGCAGATCGTCATCGTCATCCGACGCCATGCTTGTGGCGCTGATATCTACTGCAACACCGACAAGCAGCAGGCTCATCAATCCCGCGATCATCAACATATCAACACCTCAGGCAACGCCCAAACACACCGGCACAGTCAACATATTCTCGAATCGGCACGGCGCGAAGTGACTTAATTAATAAACAGTTAATCGTCCCAGGGCTGCAACGGGCGGGCATAGGGGACATATAGCGGATGACGGGGCGCGCCGGCATTGGTCAGGCCCAGATGCAGCATCGGCCGGTCCTGCCCGCGCAGTATGGCCCGCACCCTGGCATCGCGACACAGATGTTGACCATGGACGCCCCAGGCACACAAGATCTGGTCGGCACGCCGGGCTGCTGTGCGGATCGCAGCGTCATTCAGCGGGCCAATAGGATCAGCGGCGCGCTTCAGATCAGCCGGGCGGGTGGCGCGAAAGGCGAACAGGTTCACCACGCCCAGCCCGGAAAAGCCCAAGGCGCGGGCGCGGCGCTCGCAGCGCTCGATGGTGGGGTCGTTCTGAACCTCGGTCGCGGTCGAGGGGTTCAGCATGACATACAGCAGCACCGGCCCCAGCACCGGCCCCCATCGCCGCATCAGGCCATAGCGATAGGCCCCGCAGGCTGAATAGGCTGCCCAGGACCGCCGCCCATCTGCCCGGTGGCGACGGATCACATATGCCGGATCGACCCTTGCCACAAACCGTCCCCCTTATCGGCCATGAAAAAACCCGCCGGTCAGGGCGGGTCGTTTCGTATTCGGGTGCGATCCGCGACTTAGCCCTGACGGGCCTTGAAGCGGCGGTTGGTCTTGTTGATCACGTAGATCCGGCCCTTGCGACGCACAACCTGGCAGTCGCGGTGACGGTTCTTCAGCGACCGGAGCGAGTTGACAACCTTCATAGGTCTTCTCCTACAGTCGGCGCCGCGACGGCGCCTTGAAAACGAAATGCCCCCGGCCAACCGGGGGCGCGAATAAAATGGTGGGCGGTACTGGGATCGAACCAGTGGCCACTACGATGTCAACGTAGTGCTCTACCGCTGAGCTAACCGCCCCACCTTGCTGATTCTGCCTGCCATCACTGGGAAAACAGGCCGAAACCGCGTCGGTCCGTGTGCCTATATAGGGGTGATCGGGGGGTTTCAAGTGGTATTGGCGCGGATTCGGAAACCCTTATAAGGATGACAAGGAAAGACCAGAAGGCGGATCCCGACCCGATGACCGATGACAGCACGGCCTATACGCTGATCCGGCCCAGACACTGGGCCAGTGGGGTGATCTTCGGGTCGCCGCATTCCGGCTGCGTCTATCCCGACTGGTTTCTTGGCTCGACCCGGCTGTCGCTGAACCTGTTGCGTTCCTCCGAGGATGCCTTTGTCGACCGCATGATCGCCGGCGCACCCGATTCGGGGGCCGTCACGATCAGCGCCCGCTATCCGCGCGCCATGGTCGATCTGAACCGTGGCGCGGACGAGTTGGACCCGCTGATCATTCGCGACATCCCGCGCAATCCCCAGAACCAGCGCACCATGGCCGGGCTGGGGGTAATTCCCCGCGTCGTGTCGCAGGGCCGGATCATTCACGATCAGCCGATGCCCAGGGCCGAGGCCGAACGCCGTCTGGCGGCCTATTGGCAGCCCTATCATCGCGCACTGGCCGGGCTGATCGACGAGGCGCGGCACCGCTTTGGCCAAGCGATCCTGATCGACATGCATTCGATGCCGCATGACGCGCTGAACCATCTGACGGCGCCGCGTCCCGATATCGTGCTGGGCAACCGGCATGGCAAATCGGCATCCGCCCGCGTCACCGATGCCATCGCCCAGGCCTGTCAGGATCAGGGCTGGCGGGTGCGACGCAATTCGCCCTTCTCGGGGGCCTATATCGCCTCGACCTATGGCCGGCCGGAACGCAATATCCATGTGGTGCAGCTGGAAATCGACCGCAGCCTTTACATGGACGAGGCCACAATCACCCCGCGCCCCGATTTCGGGATCTTTGCCGCCCGTGTTGCCGGCATGGTGCGCGCGCTGTCGACGCTGGACAGCGGCGGGTCCTTCGGCAGCTCGGTCGCTGCCGAATAGTGTTTTTCCAGTCACCATTCTGTCATTTAACAAGGAACAGACATGCCCCAGGAACTTATCGACCTTTTCACGCGGAACGCCGCGTTGATCATCCTTGCGATCGTCATCTTCTTCGCGATCAGCTCGGCCGTCCGCATCGTGCCGCAATCCGAGAAATACGTGGTCGAACGCTTTGGCAGGCTGCGCGCGGTCCTGGGGCCGGGGATCAATATCATCACGCCTTTCATCGACAAGGTCGCGCATAAGATCTCGGTTCTCGAACGCCAGTTGCCGACCAACCGGCAGGATGCCATCACCGCCGACAACGTGCTGGTGCAGGTCGAAACCAGCGTCTTCTATCGCATCATCGAGCCGGAAAAGACCGTCTACCGCATCCGCGACGTCGACGCCGCCATCGCCACCACCGTCGCCGGCATCGTGCGGTCCGAAATCGGCACGATGGAACTGGATCAGGTTCAGTCCAACCGCGCCCATCTGATCGAACGCATCCGCGATTCGCTGGCCAATGTCGTCGATGACTGGGGCATCGAGGTGACGCGCGCCGAGATCCTGGACGTCAATCTGGACGACGCCACCCGCTCCGCGATGTTACAGCAATTGAATGCCGAACGCGCCCGCCGCGCCCAGGTGACCGAGGCCGAGGGCAAGCGCCGGGCCGTCGAACTGGCCGCTGATGGTGACCTTTACGCCGCCGAACAGCAGGCCAAGGCCAAGCGCGTTCTGGCCGAGGCCGAAGCATTCGCCACCACCGCCATCGCCGAGGCCATCGCCAAGGGCGGGCTGGAGGCCGCGCAATATCAGGTGGCGATGAAACAGGTGGATGCATTGACCGCCGTGGGCAACGGCGATGGCAAGCAGACCGTGCTGTTGCCGGCCGCGGCGCTGGATGCCTTTGGCGATGCCTTCCGGTTGCTGACCGGGGCACGCAAATGATGTGGGACAACGGCTGGCTGTGGCTGATCGCGGCGCTGGTGCTGGCGCTGCTGGAACTGGCTCTGCCGGGCTGGCTGTTCATGGGCATCGCGCTGGCCGTTGCCATCATGGGCCTGGCCCTGCTGGCCGGGCTTTGGACCGGCGGCTTGCCGGTGGCGCTGGTCGTGACCGCCATCCTGTCGGGGGTGATCTGGCTGATCCTGCGCCGCGCGATTGGCGTTCAGAAAGGCCAGGTCCGCATCTGGGATCGCGACATCAACGACAATGACTGACCATGACGGCAGCAGCGCCGACGCGGGTTCCTTTACCGGCGCCAAGCTGCTGCTGACTTGCGATGACGCGCTGCTGACCTGTCTGCGCGACGATTTTGCCCATATCCCCTTTCCCGCGCATTGGGATCTGCCCGGCGGTGGCCGCGAGGGGCTGGAAACACCGCTGCAATGCGGCCTGCGCGAGTTGAACGAGGAATTTGGCCTGGTCCTGCCGCCGGACCGTCTGGCGGCGCGGGCCTTTGCCTCGGTTCAGTTTCCTGGCCGATTTGCCTGGCTGTTATCGGGTCGGATCACCCATGCCGAGGTGGCCTCGATCCGGTTTGGCGACGAGGGGCAGGAATGGCGGATGATGCCCCTGGCGGAATATCTGTCCCATCCGCGCGCCGTTCCGCATTTTCCGGGCTGGATCCGCACCCTGCTGGGCGATGTATCCACCGCTTGCAAAAGGACGCGATCCGGGCAGAATCCGGTGCCATGACCATTGACGAGCTGCATGCCGATCTGACCCGGTCGGGGCTGAACCTTATCGGTCAGGCCCTGTCGATCTTTGATGCCGATCTGCGGCTGGCCGTGTCCAATAACCAGTATAAGGCCATGTTCGACCTGCCCGATGCGCTGACCCGCCCCGGCACCAGTTTCGAGGATACGATCCGCTTTCTGGTCGAGCGCGGCGAATATGGCGCGCAGGACGACACCGATGCCGCCGTCGCCTATCGCGTCGAACAGGCCCGCACCTTCCAGCCGCATTACTTCGAACGCCAGCGCCCGGACGGCCAGTGGATCGCGGTCGAGGGCGCGCCGCTTGGCCAGGGTGGCTGGATCACCGTCTATACCGACATCACCGACATCAAGCGCCAGGAATCGCTGCTGCGCGCCCGGTCCGAGGAACTGTCGGGTCAGGTGCTGGACCATGCCGAGCGCCTGTCGGCCGCCAATCGCGAACTGGCCGCCACCAACGCCGCCCTGCAAGAGGCGCAGCGCGTCCTGATGCGCAGCGAGGCGCGCATTCGGCAGGTGACCGAAATGGTCCCCGCCCATATCGCCCATGCCGATGCGGATTACCGCTATACCTTTTCCAATCTTCAGCAGCCGATGGTCTTTACCGGCGCGACCAATCAGTCAATCATCGGCCTGACCGTCGAACAGGCCCTCGGCCCCGAAACCTTTGCCCAGCTGCGCCCCTTCATGGACCGCGCGATGACGGGCGAGCCGCAGGTCTTCGAAATCACCCATCAGCCATCTGGCCGCCGCATCCGCATTGCGCTGACCCCCGACCGCACCGGGCAGGGCGTCTATGCCCTGTCCACCGATGTCAGCGCCGAGGTCGAGGCGCGCGAGGCCATCAGCCATGCCGGCAAACGCAGCCTTGCGGCGCGGCTGACCTCGGGGATGGCGCATGATTTCGGCAATCTGCTGACCATCATCCTTGGCCTGCAAGGGCGGCTGGCGGAACAGTCCCTGCCCGCCAGCGCGGCCGAGGATGTGCAGGCGACGCTGGCCGCCGCCCGGCGCGGGGTGACCTTGCTGAGCCGCCTTGCCAGCATCAGCCTGCCGCGCGACCTGTCATTTCAGCCGGTCAACCTGCCCGCCCTGCTGGACGAGGTCGCGGCACTGGCCCGCCCCTCGCTGGCCGAGGGGGTGACCCTGCGTCTGGATTGCGACCTGCCCCCCGGCCCCTTGCTGCTGGACCCCGGCGCCTTGCAGGATTCGCTGCTGAACCTGATCCTGAATGCCAATGCCGCGCTGGCCAGCCTGGAGCCGGCCTGGGGCCGCATTTCCGTCACCGCCCGGCCGGCTGGCGGCTGGCTGCGGATCGCGGTCGAGGACAGCGGCCCCGGTTTCTCGCCCGAGGCGCTGACCCGCGCGACCGAGCCGTTCTTCTCGACCAAGCAGGGGCAGGGTTCGGGGCTGGGCCTGTCGATGGTCTATGACCAGACCAAGCTGGCCGGCGGCACATTGCGGCTGGACAATACCGGCACCGGCGCCCGCGTCACCCTGCGCCTGCCGCTGCGGCGCGTAACCCGGCAAATGGTGCTGCTGGTCGAGGATGACGATACGATCCGCACCGACGTGCGCGCCATGCTGACCAGCCTCGGCCATGCCGTGATCGAGGCCGCAAGCCTGACCGAGGCCCGCGCCATGACCGATCTGCCGGGCCTGACCATGATCCTTTCGGACCTTCAACTTGGCGACGGGCTGGGTCTGGATCTTGCCGGCGCCGGCCTGCCGCTGGTGCTGATGACAGCCCTGCCCCCCGGCGACCCGCTGCGCTCCGATGCCGGCTGGCCGGTCATCACCAAACCCGTCGATCCAAACCGTCTGGCCACCGTCCTTGCCGATGTCGGTTGCCACGACCTGCGCGACAGGCCACAAGGTGCGGCATGAGTGACGCCCCGCTGATCGCCATTCTGGACGACGAGCCCGAAATCCGCCGCATCCTTGCCGGGGCGCTGGAACATGCGGGTTTCCGCACCGCCAGCTTTGCCCGTGCCACGGAATTCGAGGCCGCGCTGCGCCGCATCACCCCCGATGCCTGCCTGATCGACCTTGGCCTGCCCGATCGCGACGGGCTGGCGCTGGTGCATCGTCTGGCCACCGAATCCGGCGCCGCGATCATCATCATTTCCGGCCGCGCACAGGTGCAGGACCGGGTGACCGGGCTGGAACTGGGGGCCGATGACTATATCATCAAGCCCTTTGAAACGGCCGAGGTCGTGGCCCGCATCCGCGCCCGGCTGCGCAAGCCCGCCACCCCCGCCGATCGTCAGGGCAACCGCATCCGCTTTGCCGGCTGGACCGCCGATTTTGACAGCTACATGCTGATCGGTCCCGATGGCGCACAAGCCCCGATCAGCCATGCCGAGGCAGAGCTGTTGCGCATCTTCGTCGACAGCCCGCGCCGCCTGATCACCCGCAATCAGATGCTGGAGGCGCTTGGCGGCAGCGCCGGCGAAAGCTTCGACCGCGCCATGGACGTGCGCATCTCGCGGCTGCGCGGCAAGCTGGGCGAGGATCCGAAAAACCCCCGCCTGATCAAGACGATCTATGGCGCGGGCTATATCTTCCTGGCCGAGGTGGAATAGCCCCCGGCGCACCGAAACATTTGACCCCTTCCGCTTGCAGGCTAAACTGATCGTTCGGCCCGGACCCGATCCATTCCCCGGCAAGGAGAACCCGTTGAAAAAGCTGATCCTGGGTTTTGGCACCAACCAGACCGTTGAATCGCTGGAAGTTTTCACCCGCTCGGCCCGCGATGTCTGGACGGCGGAACAGGCCGATATCGGCTTGCTGACCAACGCGACCGCGGGGATCGAACCGCTGCTGGCCGAGACCGGGACGATCGCCATTTCGACCCCGAACAACTATCGCCCCTCGACCGGGAAATATGCGAAGATCTGGAACCGGGTCTATCTGCATTCCCTGCGCCTGCTGTCGCGCAGCGCCATCGGCAAGCCGCCCGAGCTTTACGAAGGCTATCTGACCATGCTTGAGACATGGCACCACCCGCAACTGGCACGCTGGTTCGCCTATCGCAGGGTGCTGGACCTGTTTCCCAATTACAGCCATGTCATGCTGGCCGATACCAAGGACGTGGTCTTTCAGGACGATGTCTTTGCCCATGTCGATCCGCAGCGGGTCAATCTGTGCGAGGATGGCGAAGGCTTTAGCCCCGACAGCTGGAACAGCCGCTGGTATGTCGAGGCTTATGGCCAAAAGGAATATGACCAGATCCGCGATCGAACGCCGATCTGCATCGGCACCGTGATCGGCGAGATCGGCGCGTTGCGGCGGGTGACCCATCGCTTCACCGATCGCATCGCCGCCTCGCCCTTTGGCAAGATCGAACAGGCAATCTTCAATCGCATGGTTCTGCTGGACGAGTTCGGCGACGATGTCGCCATCTGTCCGAATTATGGCCCGGTCGCAACGCTTGCCGGGGCCGAGGTGGTGGCTGCCTCGATCACCATGCGCGACGATGACGCGATCTGCCGACGTGACGGCAGCCTGCTGCCGGTGGTGCATATGTATGACCGCCATGTCATCTGCCACGAACCGACGCTGCGCCGCTTTTCACGGCCTGCCGGCTAACGCGGGCCGCCATCCTTGCCGGCCTCGGCATCGGCGGCGACGACAGCGCCAGCCGCCACCTCTGCCCCGGCATCCGCCATCGCGATCTCGGCCCGCCTGTTGCGTGCCTCGCTGCGCATGGCCAGCAGGTTGGCGCCGAATATCACCGCCGCCCCGATGAACACCGCCGCGCTGATCGGTTCCGCGTATAGCAGCCAGCCAATGAGGGCGATCAGCGGCACCCTCAGGAAATCAATCGGAATGGCGACCGAGGCATCCATCACCCGCAGCGCCCTTGCCATGGTGTAATGCGCACTCAGCGCCGTGATCCCGACCAGCAGGATCCAGGGCAGATCGGCCGGCACCGGCATCATTGCGCCACCCTGCAAGCCCAGCAGCACCAGCCCCATCGGCAGCTGCATCAGCACCATCCAGACGACAATGACCTGCGGCGAGGAACCGCGCGTCAGCCTTTTGACGAACACCGCCGATGCGCCATAACCCGCCGCCGCCAGCAACACATACAAAGCCGCCGGATCGACAATGCCCGCGCCGGGCCGCAACACGATCAGCACGCCGATGAAACTGGCCGCAATCGCCAGCACCCGCGCCAATCCGATCCGCTCACCCAAAAAGGCCCAGGCAAAGATCGCGACCCAGATCGGCATGGTAAATTCCAGCGCGAAGACCTCGGCCAGCGGCATCAGTGCGACACCAAGCGTCCAGCAATATTGCGCGCCGAAATGCACAAGGTTACGCAAACCATGCAGGCGGATGTCGCGCAGCTGGCGCAATTCGGGCAGAAGGTGCCGCGCCAGGATCAGCACCACGGCCAGCCCGACAAGCGACCGCATGACCAGAATCTGCGGAATGGTCATGGTATCGGCCAGTTCCCGCGATCCGACCGCCATGCCGATAAAGGATGCCAGGCTGCCGATCATCCAAAGGACACCCGCGCCCGTCAGCCCTGCTTCCGGTTTGGTCAGTTCAGCCTTCATTTCCTTGCCCCAGCAACACATCGCGCAGAACCACGGCCTCGTTATGGGCCTGGTCCCTTGCGCCAAAGATCAGGGTGACGATGCCATCGCGGGCCAGATCGCGCAGATGGTCCAGCGCCGCGCCATGGGCCCGCAACTCGTCGCGATAGCGGGCCTGAAACCCGGCCCATCGGTCAGGGTCATGGCCGAACCACTGGCGCAATTCGGTGCTGGGTGCGATGTCGCGCATCCAGTCGTCCAACGCGGCCTTTTGCTTGCTGACGCCGCGCGGCCAAAGCCGGTCGACCAGAATCCGCCGGCCATCATCGGGCGACGCGGGCTGATAGGCCCGCTTCAGCCGGATATTTGCCGCTGGTATTGGCCGAGTCATCACCTGCACCTCCTGCGGGACCGACGATCCCGCAGGAAGCCAGATGATGCAAGATCAGGCGTCGTTGTCCCAGCCGCTGATCTGCTTGCTGTCCATGAACTCTTCCAGCCCGGAAAGACCGCCCTCACGCGCGCGGCCCGAGGCCTTGACCCCGCCAAAGGCCGAACCACGCCCACGGCTGACGCCGTTCATCTCGACCATGCCGGAACGAAGCTGGCGGGCCAGCCGGTTGCGCCGCGCGCCGTCCTGCGTCTGGACATAGTTGGTCAGGCCATAGATCGTGTCATTGGCGATCTCGACGGCCTCATCCTCGCTGTCGAAGGGGATGATCGTCAGAACCGGCCCAAAGATTTCCTGCCGGGCGACGGCCATATCGTTATTCACATCGGCAAAGACCGTCGGACGCACGAAATAGCCGCGATTCACCCCATCGGGCAGGCCCGGCCCGCCGGCAACCAGACGCGCACCTTCGTCGATGCCCTGCTGGATCATGCCCTGGATCTTGTCCCATTGCTGCTTGCTGACCACCGGGCCGATATGCGCGCCGGCCTGATGGGCGGGACCGACGCTGGTTTCCTCGGCGACCTTCCGGGCGACCTCGACCGCCTTGTCATAGGCAGACCGCTCGACCAGCATCCGCGTCGGCGCGTTGCAGGACTGGCCACTGTTGTAGAACACATGCCGCACGCCGCGCGTCACCGCCTTCTCGTCCGCATCTGCAAAGACCAGGTTCGCACCCTTGCCGCCCAGTTCCAGCGCCACTTTCTTGACCGTGTCAGCGGCCGCCTTGGTGATGGCGATGCCCGCGCGGGTCGAGCCGGTGAAGCTGATCATATCCACATCGGGATGCACGGAAAGCTGGGTGCCGACGCCCATGCCGTCGCCGTTGACCATGTTGAACACGCCCACCGGGAAGCCCGCCTCGTCGACCATCTCGGTAAAGACGACCGAGGACAGGGGCGCGATCTCGGACGGTTTCAGCACCACGGTATTGCCGGCCAGCAGCGCAGGAACCGCCTTCAGCGTCACCTGATTCATCGGCCAGTTCCACGGCGTGATCAGCCCTACGACGCCCACCGGCTCCCATGCGACCATGCTGGTCGGCGCGTGCTCGCCCAAGGGGCGGACGAACTGGAAATCGCGGAAACTGTCGATAAAGGTCTGGATGTGGAAACTGCCCGCCGCCGTCTGGTCATCCAGCGACATATCGGCCGGTGCGCCCATTTCATGCGTGATCGCATCCGCCATGTCCTGTGCCCGGCGCTGATAAACCGCCAGCAGCTTTTCAACCAGCGCCAGCCGCGCAGCCGGAGGCGTCGCCGCCCATGCCGGGAAGGCTGCCTTGGCAGCGGCGACGGCGGCATCGGTATCGGCCTGATCGCCCAGGCTGATCAGCGCAACCGGTTCTTCGGTGGTCGGGTCAATCACCTCAAGATCGTTCGGCTTGGCGGGGTTCACCCACGCACCGTTGATATAGAATTTCCGCTTGTCTTGCAGATCGGCCATCTCGCCCTCCTGTCATTCGCTTCGGGCAAGAGGGTGGCACCACCGCCGACCAGTCGCAAGGCCGGCGGGTCGGTCAAATTGCAGCACAGCGATGACAGATTGCCGAAAACAGGCCGATCTACCGGCGCTTGCGCTTGCGCTTGGCCGCGCGCTTGACTTCGGCCAGCCGGGCCTGAGTCGGCTTGCGCCGCAAGGGCCGGCCACGCTTGCCGGAACCGGGCCCCTGGGACAGGGCCCGCCCCTCAAGCTCGACCAGTTCCAGTGTCAATCCGCCGGTCGTCGGCACTGCCTCGGTCAGGCGGACGGTGACCCGCTGACCGAGGCCGATTTCAAGGCCCGTCTCGGACCCGATCAGCGTTTGCGCATCGGGATCGAAGTGGAAATATTCATTGCCGATCTCGCGGATCGGCAGTAGCCCGTCGGCACCCGTTTCGTCCAGCTTCACAAAGGCGCCAAAACGCTGGATCCCGCTGATCCGGCCCGGCATCTCGGTGCCCACACGCTCGGCCAGGAAGGCCGCCAGATAGCGATCGGTCGTGTCGCGTTCGGCGGCCATCGACCGGCGTTCGGTCTCGCTGATATGGGTGGCGGTTTCGGCCAGCCGTTCGATCTCGCCGTCGGACAGCCCGTCGTTGCCCCAGCCATGCGCGGTGATCAGCGCGCGATGCACGACCAGATCGGAATAGCGTCGGATCGGGCTGGTGAAATGAGCGTAGCTTTTCAGCGCCAGCCCGAAATGGCCAAAGTTTTCGGGGTGATAATACGCCTGCGTCATGGATCGCAGCGTGGTGATATTGATCAGCTCGTCAAAATCCGTGCCCTCGGATTGCGCAAGAAGCCTGTTCAGATGGCTGGTCTGCAAGACCTGCCCCTTGGCCAGCGTAAAGCCCGAGGCCTGCGCCACCTCGCGCAAAGCGTCGATCTTTTCCAGCGTCGGTTCCTCGTGGACGCGGAACAGCAAGGGGCGCTGGCGGCGGATCAGTTCCTCGGCGGCGGCGACATTGGCCAGCACCATGAATTCTTCGATCAGCTTGTGCGCGTCAAAGCGTTCGCGGAAATTCACCGATTTGACGCGGCCATCGGCGGTCAGCTCGATCCGCCGTTCCGGCAGGTCCAGATCCAAGGGCTGACGCCGCGCGCGAGCCTGTTTCAGCAGGTCATAGGCGTGCCAAAGCGGCTTGATCACCTCGTCCAGCAGGGGCGCGGTCTGGTCGTCGGGGTTCCCATCCGCCGCCGCCTGCGCCTGTTCATAGGCCAGGCTGGCGCGGCTGTTCATCATCCCGCGATGAAAGGAATGGCCGGTCTTGTTGCCCTGCGCATCCAGCCGCATTTTCAGCGCAAGGACCGGGCGGTCTACGCCCTCATGCAGGCTGCAAAGATCGCCTGACAGCGCATCGGGCAGCATCGGCACCACGCGGTCGGGGAAATAGGTCGAATTGCCGCGCTTCCAGGCCTCGCGGTCCAGAGCCGAGCCGGGGCGGACGTAATGGGCGACATCGGCGATGGCCACCCAGATCGTCGCGCCGCCATCGGGTTCGATCACGGCGGCAACGGCATCGTCATGGTCGCGCGCATCCGCCGGGTCGATGGTGACAAGCGGCAGCGGGCGCAGGTCCTCGCGGGCCTTCATGGTGGCGGGCTTCGCCGCATCGGCCTCGGCCAGCACATTATCGGGAAACTCGTCGGGGATGCCGTGCTGATGTATGGCGATCAGGCTGACGGCACGCGGCGCGGAGGGATCGCCAAGCCGTTCCGTGACCCGAGCCAGCGGCAGGCCCATGCGCCCCTTGGGACCGATCTGTTCGGCCTCGACCAGTTCGCCCGGCTGCGCGCCATGGGTTGCATCGGCGCGGACCTTCCATTCCTTGTCCTGGCCCTTGTCGATGGGCACGATCCGACCGCCCTCGGTATCCTTGCGGAAAATCCCCACGATCTTTTGCGGGGCTATGGTGATGCGACGGATCAGCCGTGCCTGATATTGATGGGCCTCGCCCGTGACCGGCATCAGCCGCGCAAGAAAGCGGTCGCCAGGCCCAAGCGCCGGATCATTGGCCAGCGGCACATACAGAATGCGCGGTTCCGGCCCCTCGCCCTGCCATTCCAGCGGCTGCGCCCAAAGATCACCCTGCGCATCGGGCGAGCCAAGCCGCACCACCGTCACTGGCGGCAGCGTATCGGCATCGCGATAATGCCGGCGGCGACGTTCCAGATGGCCCTCGGCCTCCAATTCCTTCAGCAGGCGCTTCAGTTCGATCCGCTCGGCGCCCTTGATGTTAAAGGCCTTGGCGATGTCGCGCTTGGAATTTGCCTCGGGGTGGTCGGCCACCCAGTCGAGGATCTGCTGTTTTCCAGGTAGTTTACTCACGCGTCCTCCGGGACCGGGTATCGGCTTTGGTTGCGGCCATTACACATGATGCCGACCCGGACGCAAACGGCATTGCCGAAAGGCCCTGTCGATCCGGTCAGACCGCCACCCGTTTGCGCCCCGCGCGGCGGATCAACCGCCGCATCGGAACCTCGAACAGGTGATAGCTGAGATAGGCACTGCCCAGGGTCGCGGCAACACAGGTCAGAAAGAACAGCACCGCCGGCACCGGCTCCAGCGGCGGCGACCCCACGAATTTGCCCCAGAACACCGCCGAAATCCGCCAGACAGGCACATGCAGCATATAGATCGAATAGGACAGCAACCCCAGCAACTGAAAGCCGCGCCATGACAGAAAACCGGCCAGAACCCCGCGATCTGTCGCGGTAAAGATCACCAGAACCGCAAAAGCCGGCACCAAAAACAGCAGCGGCGCATTCAGATGCATCAGCAGAATGACCGCGACGACACCAAGGATCTGGAGGATCGAGATGATGGCAACGGGCAGGGCATCGGCCCGCTTATAGATCGTATATGCCCAGATCCCCAAGGCAAAGGCCGGTATCCCGCGCAGCAGGCTTAGCCTTTCCCACGGCACCCCCGCCATCGAGGTCAGATACCAATAGGCGCCATAGGACATGATCACCAACACGATGCAGCCGGCCCCGAACCGCCGCCCGACTGACAGGATCACCAGCAGGCCGAACAGCAGATAGGCGGCCCATTCGACGCTGATCGACCAGCTTGGGAAATTCAGCACGAAGACCGATTGCAGGCCCCAGGCATGGATCAGCAAGAGGTTCTCGGCCAGCACCGGAATCCATGCCATCTCGATCTGATCGCGGGCCAGCGCCGCCATGATCAACAGTGTCAGCAGATGCAGCGGATAGATCCGGCCCAGCCTGTTGACGAGAAAAGGCCACAGTTCGGCCCGGACGCCATTCGCCAGAAAGCGCTTCCGATAACAATAGCTTAGAACAAAACCGCTGAGCATGAAGAACAGATCGACAAAGCCGACGGCGGCGACAAGGAATGCGGTATGGCGATCAATCTCGATCACGGGCAGCAAGATGCCCTTGAAATGGATCATCATCACCGCAAACGCGGCGATACCGCGCATGGACGTATGGCTGACAATCTCTTTCACGCGGTTCGACCCACGTTTGCGGTTTCATCACCAGTTCAGACTAGCACGACCGGACCATATCGCAATGCGGGATGCCGGCGTCGTCATAGACATCGCCGACAACGTGAAAACCCAGCTTTTCGTAAAAGCCGATGGCATGGACCTGCGCCCCAAGCCTTGCCTGCACGATGCTCGGCTGCGCACGCAACACATCCATCGCCGCACCGATCAGTTGCGCCCCAAGCCCGGTGCCGCGCGCCTGTTCCAGCACACAGACGCGGCCGATCTTGCCGACTTCCCCCTTCAACAGCACACGCGCCGTGCCCACTGGCCGATCGCCCTGCCAGGCAAGAAGATGGATCGCCTGATCATCCAGATCGTCCCATTCCTCGGCCTCGGGCACGCCCTGTTCCTCGATGAACACGGTCCGGCGCAGGGCGCGGCAGGTGTCGATATCGCGGGTCGCCTCGATCCTCACGCGAAATAGCGCTCCAGCATGCGCTGATAGACACGCTTCAGGTCATGGACCTGGGCCGCCGGAACTCTTTCGTCCACCTGATGCATGAAATGCCCGACCAGACCGAACTCGACCACCGGGCAGTGATCCTTGACGAAACGCGCATCCGAGGTGCCGCCGGTCGTCGACAGCACCGGATCAATCCCGGTTTCATCGCGCACCACCCCACGCACCAGATCGACCAGCGGGCCGGGTTGGGTCAGAAAGCTTTCGCCCGAGACGTGAATATCCATGCCGATCTCGACCCCGGTTTCGGCGCTGATCCGGGCGGCGCGGGCGCGCAGATCCTCGGTCAGGCTGGCGCTGGTATGGGCGTCGTTGAAGCGGATGTTCACCACCGCCGTGGCCTTTTCGGGGATCACGTTGCTGGCAGGGTTGCCACAGTCGATGGTGACGATCTGCAACCCGGTCGGATCGAAATGCTCGGTCCCCTCATCCAGCGGCGTGGCGATCAGGTCGTTCAGGTATCTGGTCAGCGCATGCAGCGGATTTCTGGCCCGGTGCGGATAGGCGGAATGGCCCTGAACCCCCTTGGCAGTAATATGGAAGGTCATCGACCCGCGCCGGCCGATCTTGATCATCTCGCCAAAGATCTCGGGGTTCGATGGCTCGCCCACGACGCAGACATCCATCCGCTCGCCATTGGCGACCATCCAGTCGAGAATGGCGATGGTTCCGTCGCGGCCCGGCCCCTCCTCGTCACCCGTGACGGTCAGGATAACGGCGCCATCGGGCGGGGTCTCGGTCACAAAGTCGATGGCCGCCGCCACAAACGCCGCCACGCCCGATTTCATATCGGTCGCACCGCGCCCCCAGATCACCCCTTCGGCAACATGCCCGCTGAAGGGCGGATGCGTCCATGACCCCAGATCGCCCGGCGGCACCACATCGGTATGGCCGTTGAAACCAAAGCTTCTGGCCCCCTTTGCGCCCCAACGCGCGAACAGGTTGGGCGTGCCGCCGCGATCCACCCTGACCACCTCGAAACCCGCGCCGGTCAGCAGATCGCCCAGCAAAACAAGCGCCCCCCCTTCCTCGGGCGTGACCGAGGGACATTGGATCAGGCGGGCGGTCAATTCGGCGGGGTCGGTCATCTCAGCTCCACAGTTCAAGGGCGCGACGCACAAGGTTCAACCCGCTCAGCACCAGCAGGATCAGCGTCCAGCGCCGAAACTGCACCACATCCAGCCGGTCCTGCAAGGCAAAGCCAATCTGCATGCCGATCATCCCCGGAATGCACAGGATCAGCGACAAAGGCAGCGTCTGCGCATTCAGAACGCCGGAAAACAGATGCGCCACCAGCAGGGCCACGGCGCCGACCAGGAAAACGATGCCCTGCACGCGAACCTGTTCGCGTTTGTCGATGCCGATGGACAGCAGATAGACGATCAGCGGCGGCCCCCAGATCCCCGAGATCCCGCCATAAAGCCCGCCGATGATGCCGGTCACCGCCTCGGCCCGGCGCCGGTGGTGGATCGGCACGATCAAGGACCGTCCGGCCAACTGCCACAGCGCGAAGCCGGTGATCGGCACACCCAGCAGCAAATACATCACCCCCTGCGGGATCAGCGTCGCAAAACCGGCCGAGATGCAGATGAACAGCACCACCATGCCGATATGCAGCCGAAAGCGCCGAACCGAGGCCAATGCCTCGCCCGTGCCTTGCCGAAACGCCTGTTGAATGTTCGTCACCAGCGTTGGCAGGATCAGCGCGGCCAGCGCCGTGGTCGCCGGCAGCATGGACCCAAAGGCCGACATCATGATCATCGGCATTGCAAAGCCGACGGCGCCCTTCACAAAGCCCGCAAACAGCGTGATGCCCACTACTGCCCAGAACTGCCAGATTTCCAACCCGAACATGGGCCGCACGCTAGCCTCAGTTGCAGTCAGTGCAAGTGCCTTTCTTCTTCATCCAAATATCCAGACCCCGCACCCGCAACCGAGTGCGACATTTTTGGTCAAAACCAACCCGATTCACGCATTATAGTTGCGCTGCAATTGCAAACACCCTAGGAATGCTGCAACGCCGCAAGGAACGATTCGATGAAAGACATGGCCCAGCAAACCGACGCGATCCTGCCCGAACTGGACGACCTGCAATCCCGCGCCACCCAGGCGCTGCGCAGGATGGTCGCCCCCGGCGGCAAGCCGGATGCGGACCTGCTGGAACAGCACCAGCACGCCGCGCATGCGCTTTCCTGGCTGGCCACCTATGTCGAGGCACTGAAACAGCTTTCGGCCTGGTCACACCGCGTTACCGGCGAAATCGAGGGGCTGATCCTGCAAATCGGCTTTGGCGAGTACCTGTCGCAGATCGCCGGCGGCATCCTGATGAGCCAGAACGAATTTGCCCGGCTTTCCGATCTTGGCGTCGATTGGCAACCCTCTGATGCCGCGCGCGCATTGATGGCCGGCAATACCCCCGCCGCCCGCGCCCGTCTGGCCCAGTTGATCGCCGACAATCGCGGCAGCGCCACCTTCGGCGCCACCGGGTTGGACGAGGACCTGGAAATGATCCGCAACCAGTTCCGTCGTTGGGCCGATGACAAGGTCGTTCCTTACGCCCATGAATGGCACCTGAAGGACCAGCTGATCCCGATCGAGATCATCAACGAACTGGCCGAACTGGGCGTGTTCGGCCTGACCATTCCGGAAAATCTGGGCGGTCTGGGCATGTCCAAGGCCGCGATGGTCGTGGTCAGTGAGGAATTGTCGCGCGGCTATATCGGCGTTGGCAGCCTTGGCACCCGCAGCGAGATCGCGGCCGAGCTGATCCTGGGCGGCGGCACCGATGAGCAGAAGGAACATTGGCTGCCCAGACTGGCCAGCGGCGAAACCCTCCCCACGGCCGTGTTTACCGAACCCAATACCGGCAGCGATCTGGGCAGCTTGCGCACCCGTGCCGTGAAGGACGGCGACAACTGGAAGATCACGGGCAACAAGACCTGGATCACCCATGCCGCCCGCACCCATATCATGACGCTTCTGGCGCGCACCGACCCTGCGACCGACGATTATCGCGGGCTGTCGATGTTCATCGCCGAAAAGACCCCCGGCACCGATGTCGACCCCTTCCCCACCCCCGGCATGACCGGCGGCGAGATCGAGGTTCTGGGCTATCGCGGCATGAAGGAATACGAACTTGGCTTTGACGGGTTCGAGGTCAAAGGCGACAACCTGCTGGGCGGCACCCCCGGCCAGGGCTTCAAGCAGTTGATGCAGACCTTCGAATCGGCCCGTATCCAGACCGCCGCGCGGGCCATCGGCGTGGCTCAGAACGCGCTGGAACTGGGGCTGCAATACGCGCTGGATCGCAAGCAATTCGGCAAGGCTCTGGTCAATTTTCCCCGCGTAGCGGACAAGCTGGCTATTATGGCGGTGGAAATCATGATCGCCCGGCAGTTGACCTATTACAGCGCATGGGAGAAGGATCACGGCCATCGCTGTGATCTGGAAGCCGGCATGGCAAAGCTGCTTGGCGCCCGTATTGCCTGGGCCAGTGCCGATAATGCCCTGCAAATTCATGGCGGTAATGGGTTCGCGCTGGAATATCAGATCAGCCGTGTGCTGTGCGATGCCCGGATCCTGAACATTTTCGAGGGCGCCGCCGAAATTCAGGCACAGGTGATCGCCCGGCGGCTTTTGGGCTGATGCCCGGCCGTCGCAGGGAATCGGCTGTGCGATGACAGGTGCAGGGAACGAAAATCTGGTATAAGGCGTTGCGCTGACACAAAAGTTAAGCTTGACGAGGACACTGCCATGATCCGCCCCGCCGCCATTGCCGCGACCGCCCTTTTCGGCCTCGCCGCCTGTGAACCCGCGCCGACCGCCACCGTGGCCGGCAACGTTCCGCTTGAAAGCTATTACATGGTCGGCATCGGCCAGGATGCCGCGCCCGAACGGAACATGGCGATCCGCTTTACCGAGACCCAGATCATCGGCAGCGGCCCCTGCAACAGCTTCACCGCAACCAATGCGGCGAAACTGCCTGCGATCGAGGTCACGAATTTCGTTCCCACCTCGGCCCCGTGCAAACAGTCCTCGACCGAACAGCGGTTCTTCAACGCGATCCGTGGCGCGACCAGTGCCGATTTCAACGGCGGTGTGCTGCTGGTGAAGGGGCCGACCTATATGCAGTTCGAACCCGGCCGGCCGCTGTAGGATGGCGGGGTTGAAACAACTGGGCGCGGCGGTGATCGGCCTGACGATTCTGGCCGGATGCGACGGCCCTGCGGCCCCTGCCGGCGAAGTCCCGCCCTTGGGCGACTATCAGTTGATCAGCATGGGTGACGAGGATGTGGAACGCTTTCACGTCACTCTGATGCTGGCCGATGGCCAGATTTCGGGCGCGGGGTTCTGCAATCGCTACAGCGGGACACAGACCGCCGCTTTGCCTGGCTTGCAGGTCGGCCCTCTGGCTGTGACGCGGCGGGCCTGTATCGGCGATCTGATGGCCCGCGATCAGGCCTATTTCGATGCGCTGGCGGCAGCCGGGACCGTGGGTTTTGCCGATGGCAGACTGATGATCACCGGCGAGGGACCGACCCTGACATTCGAGCCCCATATCGCGCAAGCAGATCACCCTGCCGGGAATTGATACCTATTCCGGCCGAACGTCGATCAACCGCCTGATCAGGCGGTCCCGCGCCGCAGGCAGCGGCTTGCCGACCAGATCATGCGCCAGCCGGGCATTCAGAAAATGCCCGGTGATGGCCAGGCCCTCGGCCAAGCCGTTTCCCCGGTTGTCTCCCGCCCCGCCCAGCAACGCTGGCAGAGGCAGCAGCCGGTCGGCCCATTCCCCCGCACCTTGCCGGCTGACGGCCCGCCCGGAACGCGGGCTGACATAAGCCAGCCCCTCGCGCGCGCCGGTCACGGCGCAGTCGTGCAGGTCCAGGCCAAGGCCCATCTCGTCCAGCAGCCGCAATTCCCAATGCAGATAGTCCTCGGCCCAATCTGCGCCCTGATCCATCCGGTCCAGCAGCGATTCGGTTGCCAGGGCCAAACCGGGATGCGCATCACGCTCGGGCAGGGCAAAGGCCAGCATCGCACAGACGGCATTCAACCCGGCCAGTGCCAGTGGCTCGGCCAACAGTCCGGGGCGTGCGCGGGCCGGTTCGGCAGTGAAAATGCCAAGCTGGTCATCCAGCCGCGCCCGCCAGCGCAGCGACAGGCGACTGCCCGGTTGCAGCAGGGCCGCCCGCTTGCGCGACGCGCCGCCCGGAACCAGACCGGCATGGCGGCCGAACTCGGCCGTCATCACCTCGATGATGACGGCATTTTCGCCATGTGCGCGCCGGACGATCACCGTGCCCTCGGCCTGCCATTCCATCGCTTTGCCACCCTTTCCTTGGCGCGCAGACTGCCGCATTCTGACCCAAACGCAAAGGAGCCGTGAATGCCGACCCCCTGGACCCAATCGCAAGCCCGTCTGGTCGAGGTCGCTGCCGGCCGCGCCCCCGCCGATATGGTCATTCGTGGCGGCAAATGGGTCAATGTCCATACGCGCGAGGTCGTCGACGGCCAGGACATTGCCATAGCCTGCGGCCGCATCGCCTGCGTCTTGCCTGATGCCAGCGCCAATATCGGCCCCCAGACCCGGATCGTCCAGGCCGAGGGGCGCTTCATGGTTCCCGGATTCTGCGACGGCCATATGCATGTGGAATCGGGGATGCTGACCCCCGCCGGCTTTGCCGCCGCCGTGATCCCCCATGGCACGACCACGATCTTTCACGACCCCCATGAGATCGCGAATGTCCTTGGCCTGCGCGGCGTCCGGCTGATGCATGATGAATCGCTGATCCAGCCGATCAGCATGTTCACCCAGATGCCCAGTTGTGCGCCCTCGGCCCCCGGCCTGGAAACCACCGGCCATGAAATCACCGAGGACGAGGTTGCCGAAGCGATGGCGTGGCCCGGCATCATCGGCCTGGGCGAGATGATGAACTTTCCCGGCGTTGCATCCGGCGATCGCCAGATGCTGGCCGAGATGGCCGCGACCCGTGCGGCAGGCAAGACCGTCGGCGGCCATTATGCCAGCCCGGACCTGGGCCGGCCCTTCGCGGCCTATGTCGCAGGCGGCGCCGCCGATGACCACGAAACCACCACCGAGGCGCAGGGGATCGCCCGCGCCCGTCAGGGCATGTCGACGATGATGCGCCTCGGCAGCGCCTGGTATGACGTGCAGGCCCAGATCACTGCCATCACCGAAAAAGGTCTGGATCCTCGCGGTTTCATCCTGTGCACCGATGACAGTCATTCCGGCACGCTGGTCAACGAAGGCCACATGAACCGCGTCATCCGCCATGCCATCGACTGCGGCTGTGATCCGCTGGTTGCGATCCAGATGGCAACCCTGAATACCGCGACTCATTTCGGGCTGGAGCGGGAATTGGGCAGCCTGACGCCGGGCCGGCGTGCCGACGTGATCCTGACCTCGGATCTGCACCGGCTGCCGGTCGAGCTGGTGATTGCGCAGGGCCAGATCGTGGCGCGCGATGGCGAATTGCTGGTGGACTGTCCGCTGATCAACTGGCCGGCCGATACCCGCGCCTCGGTCAAACTGGGTCGAGAGCTGATGGCCAATGATTTCGCCGTACCGGCGCCCTTGGGGGCGAACAGCGCAGCGGTCCGCGTCATCGGCGTCGTTGAAAACCAGGCACCGACTCAGGCTCTGACCGCCGATCTGCCGGTGCGCGACGGGCTGATCCAGCCCGAGGGCGAGGTCTGCCATATTGCCTTGGTGGAACGGCATCGGGGCACGGGCGGCGTGGTGAACGGCTTTGTCAGCGGGTTCGGCTATCAGGGGCGGATGGCGGTGGCCTCGACCGTGGCTCATGACAGCCATCACATGATCGTCGTCGGCACCTGTCGCGATTGCATGGCGGCGGCCTCGGCGCATCTGGGCCGGATTGGTGGTGGCGTCACCGTGTTCCGCGACGGTGTTGAACTGGCCACCGTCGCGCTGCCCATTGCCGGGCTGATGTCGGATCGCCCGGCGGCCGATGTCGCCGCCGAGGCGCAAGCCGTGATGGAGGCGATTGCAGAATGCGGCAACGGGATGAACAATGCCTATATGCAGCATTCGCTGTTGGCGCTGGTGGTCATCCCGGAATTGCGGATATCGGACAAGGGGCTTGTGGATGTAACCCGGTTCGAATTGGTCGATCTGATCGTTTGATCGGCGTTGGAAAAAAGGGGCGCTGCCCCTCGCCGCTTGCAGCGGCTCACCCCGGGATATTTGGGGACCAACGCAGGGGCTAGCCGGCGGGAAGCGTCAAACTGCCATCTTCGCCGAGCGGCCAGAACGGATTGGTTGCAATCTCCCAGACGTGGCCGTCGGGATCACTGAAATAGCCGGAATATCCGCCCCAGAACACTTTCTCGGGCCGTTTCAGCAGGGTGGCACCAGCGACAAGGGCGGCGTCGAACACTGCATCTGTTTCAGCATCATCGGCGCAGTTTTGCGCGAGGGTCATCGCGCCCGTGCCAAGCACCGCATCCGGGCGCCCCTGATCCTCGGCGAGATCGCCAAGACCGAAAAGCGCCAGAACCGCACCGTTCATCTGATAGAAGGCCACGCCCGTTTGCGAGCCGGGATGGATCTGCCAGCCCCAGGCCTCATAAAAGGCGCGGGCGCGCGCCAGATCGGCGACACCAAGTGTGATCAGGGTCACGCGCTGCCGTGGCAATGTCATGACGAGGCCCTTTCTACTGGGCGCGTTGGCTGGCCAGATCGCGGCGTGTGCGGCGACGCTGGCCGGCCTCGCGGATCAATGTGACGGAATAGATCACCAGTGCAAGCCAGATCATCGGGAAAGCAATCAACCGGGCCCCTTCGAACGGCTCGCCAAAGACCAGGACGGCCGTGACAAAAATCATCGTCGGAGCAATATATTGCAGAATGCCGATCGTCGATAGCCTGACCAGCTTGGCCCCATTTGCATAGAACATCAGCGGAATCGCGGTCACCGGGCCGCAGCCGATCAGCAGCAATGTTGTGGTCACATCTTCACCGCCAAAATGCCCTTGCCCGGTGCTCTGCAACCAGATGACATAGCCAAGGGCGAGTGGCATCAGCAACAGGACTTCCAGCGTAAAGCCCTGGTTCGGGCCAAGCGGCAGGCTTTTCTTGCAATAAGCATAGATGCCCCAACTGAAGGTCAGGCCAAGGGCAACCACGGGCAGCCGGCCGGCCTCGACAGTCAGCAGGACGACCGCAGCAGCAGCCAGCGCAATCGCCAGTTTTTGCGGGCGATTCAACCGCTCGCCCAGCAGCAACGCCCCCAGAAGAACACTGAACAACGGGTTGATATAATAGCCAAGCGCCGCTTCCATGGCGTGATCGTTCGTGACGGCCCAGATATAGATCAGCCAGTTGACCGAAATCAGCGTTGCCGTCAGTGCGGCCATCCCCAGCAAGCGAGGCGTGCGCAGCGCGGTCAGCACATCCGCCGAACGTCGCTGCCAGAACAGCACCACCGCGGCGACGGGCAATGACCAGACGACCCTGTGGGCGATGATTTCCAGCGGGCCGACATGCGCCAGGGCTTTCATGTAGAGCGGCAGGAACCCCCACAGCAGATAAGCTGCAACGGCAAAGGCAAGACCGCGAGGCGAATCGTTGTTGGGATCGGGGATGATGCTCATAAGAAGTGGATATGCTGCAACGCGACCCGTTGGAAGAGATTGGCTGCGCCTGTGCCCGCCCAACCTGTCGGACAGGGCTTCGAGAGATAGGCTGTGGTAACCTTGAGCATGCCAGATGAATCGCAGCACGGATGCCGCGTGGCAGACCTTGCGAGAACTGACGATCCCGCCGCACAAGCAGAGGTCATCATGCCCGGCACAAAATCGACGGCAAAGTCAAATACAAGAAAACTCTCGCTTTCATCAGCTTGGGTAAGATGGACGGGCTGCGGTTTGCTTCAACAGTCAAAACCGGCCTGACTGACGCAGTTGATCTGCGACGGTCCCAGATAAATTGTCAGCGCGCGATGCCGAACGAAGGCAATCGTGGGCAGGATCTTGCATGGAATTGTTTCAAACGGTCTGACCCTCTGCCAAGTTTTCCCCATATCTTCCATTCCCCCTCTTTGCCCCGACCAAGTACCAGCAAGACCCGCATCGCCTGGACTTGAGCCAGGTTGCCGACCGCGGTGCCGGCTGCCGCCAGCGCAGACAACCTCACAGCGCCGCTATTTATCACTGCGATGGATGCCTATATCTGCCAGGGCTGAAACATATGCATATATCGACTATTCGACGATCAGTTCGGCATGCAATGCGCCAGCCGCATGGATTGATTTCAGGACGTCAATCATATCTCTCGGTCGCACGCCCAAGGCATTCAGACCCGCAATCACGTCGGTAAGCGAGGATTCGCCGCTGACCTCGGCGAAGCCAATACCAGGCTCTTCACGCATCTCGGCATAGGTTCTGGGGACGACCACCGTCTCGCCTTGCGCAAATGGGTTTGGCTGGACGACTTCCGGCGCTTCCTGAATACGGAGGGTCAGATTTCCCTGCGATACGGCGACCCTGGAAATCCGCACACGCTCTCCCATGACGATGGTGCCGGACTTGTGATCAATGACAACGCGCGCGCGGCTGTCGGGCACGACCTGCAAATTCTCGATCCGGCCAAGCACATGCGCGGGATTTACATCCCCCAAAGCACGAAAATCGACCAGCACAGTCCCTGGATCCAGCATTGTCGCCAGATTGCGCCTGAGCTCACGGTTAATCGCAGCCTCGATCTGGCCTGCCGTTGTGAAGTCAGGGTTGCGCAAGGCAATGCGGATATTCGCAATACCCCCCAGCTCGAATTCAACTTCGCGTTCCACGCGCGCGCCAACTGGAATGGCGCCCGCCGTCGGGACCCCCTGGACGAGGCGCGCCGATTCGCCCTCGATTGATACCCCGCCGGCGATAACGGATCCTTGGGCAACCGCATAAACATTGCCATCCGCAGCTTTGAGCGGGGTCAGAACCAATGTTCCACCCAATAAGCTTTTCGCGTCGCCAATCGCCGCGACATTGATGTCGATCCTGCTGCCCGAACGGGCGAACGGAGGCAGTTCAGCCGTTACGACAACAGCGGCGACATTTTTCGACCGCAACTCCTGATCGCCAACATTCACGCCCAGCCGCTCTAGCAATCCGGCCAGAATGTCCTCTGTATACGGGGCGTTGCGCAGACTGTCGCCGGTGCCGTCCAAGCCGACGACCAGCCCGTACCCGACAAGATCGTTACCCCTGACACCATCGAAATCCGCCAGGTCCTTGATTCTGACCGGCGCAGCCATTGTGGTTGCGGCCGAAGCGAGAAACACTAGGGCCGTAGCCACAAGACGAAAGATCCTCACCGCAGATACTCCACCAGCCGCAGCCCCGACAGACGCGCGGTCAGGGTATACAGGGTCTGCATTTGGGTCTGAACCTCTTGCAATGCGGTCGCAGTTTGGAATGGATCGGCCGTAATCAGATTCGCCCGGCCGATTTCGGCAATCGCCAAGGCGTTCGTATGTTCAGTGCTGAAACGATCTGCCAGTGATTCAAGCAAGCCTACGCGACCCATTTCGTCCAGTAGGGCACCGTCATTGGATCGCAGCTTTTCGCCGGTGCGCTCGATCAACCGAAGCTGCGCTGTGCTGTCAGCCGCAATCGCCCCGGAATCAGCAACTGCGGTCAGCGCATAGGATTTAAGAAGCTCTCTTATCGCAGGCGTTGCCGCGCTGGTTGCAAAGGCGATCACCCGGTCATCTGCGATCTGCGCCAGTCGCGGCTCGCCCATCGTGCCGCGATAGGCAAAATCCAGAAATCCGCCGCCGCCCGGCGACGCATCGAACCAGCCGGTGATCGCGGCCTCGACATCGGCAGCGGTCGTCATCCCGGCAGTCAATGTCTTTATCTCGTCGAGAATCAGATCCGGTTCGATCAATGCCGGGGTGTCGGTTGCCAGACCCGAAAACAGGTGCAGGCCGGCAATCGACGAATTCAGGCGCCCCACCGCAGTTTCAAACAAGCCCTGCGCCTCGGCGACGCGCAAAGGCACATGACCGACGCCCTTCGTCGCATCAGATGTCAGCAAGGTCGCATTGAATTCCGCTGCATCTTTCTGCAATGCACCGAGAATATTCTGTATTGCTTCAGCTGATGCAGCTGCCTCTGCGCCTGCGGACTTGTATTGGTTCAAAAGTGCGATCTGCGTCTCAAAATGATGCAGCTGCGTCGTATTTCCCGATACCCGGCCAGCGCGGTCTGCAACAATACCGCTGGACAGTTCGTCAGTCAGCACCTGCAACGTATTGCGCAGACGCGCGGACTGGCTTTGCAGGACAAAGGCCCGCGCCTGATCGCCTACCGAATGAATAGCCATATCAAACCCTCAGCAAGGTGTTCATCATTTCGTCAATCGCCTGGATGACCCGAGCGTTGGCCGCATAGGCCTGTTCGTACTGCAACAGACGCTGCATCTCGGTATCCGTGTCGACACCGTCCGCCATCAACCGTTCGGACAGGTTCGCAGCGCGCGTTCCGTGCAGCGTCGCGTCGGATTCGGCTGCCAATCTGCGGCTGGCCACCTGTGATTCAAGCTTGGCAGCAAAGCCCGACGCATCATACCTGCCCGATAGCGCCGATGGTGGCCCGATTTCTTGGACAGTATTCAATGCAGATGAGAAACGCTCAAGCAGGCTGCCATCCCCAACTGGCCCCGGCGCGGCGGCGTTAATGCCACTGCGCATTCGCCACAGATCGCCGCCGCGATCAGGCTGGACTGCGGCATTGACAGATATCGTTCCGGCCAAGCCCAGCGCTGGCGGGGCCGATGCCGCCAATCCGGCGTCAGTGAATATACCTGGCTCACCCGGCGCAAGAGTTGGATCCACCGCGGGATCCGCAAATCGCTGGTAAAGATCCAGAGCCATCGCATCCAGTTCTGACTGGACCTGCGGTGCATGCGTATCGCGGACCGCAAAGGCCGCGGCCAGTGTACCGCCCTGAAACAGGCGCAGACCCGATCCGCTGAGTTCGTCACCGTTGTAGATCAGACCGCCAACCGCCGGCATTCCAACATGCATATCCGGCGTGAACTGACCTGCGGCATTGAAAGCCAATTTGGTCGGCACCAACCCGTCAAGCAGCACCGCGCCCTCGGCAGTAAAGACCGATACGCGCCCTGCATCCCGCGGGATAATCTGCAAGGGCACGATCTCTGATAGCTGGTCGATGACGGCCTGGCGTTCATCGTGCAGCGCCGAAATATCCTGACCGGCCGAGCTTTGACCCGCGATCTGCTTGTTCAGATCAGCGATGCGACTCAACCCCTGTTGAAGGCTGTCAATCTGGACTGCAATCTGAAAATCAGCGTCCGATCTGGCACCCTGAACAATCTCGGATGCCTTGTTCAGCCGGTTGGCAAGCGTCTCGGCAGCCTCGACAACCTTGGCCAGGCGCAGATCCTCATCAGGGCGGGCTGACGCCGAAATCAATGCAGCCTCGAACTGGGTCAGCGCCGTGCTGATCGCCGATCCATCGCCGGGAATACCGACGGCATCCTCGACCTTGTTGAAAAAGGCTGCCAGATCCTCGCTGCCACCCCGGGCAGCGTAGGACAGCCGCGCCTCGGCAAGAAGCGCCGTATTGACCACCCGGCTGACGCCATCAATGCGGACGCCTCCTGATTGACCGCCCAGCGTTTGCGCGGACAACGACATCTCGCGCCGTGCGTAGCCGGGCGTCAGGACGTTGGCGATATTTGCCGCGACCGTCTCGGTCCCGCGTGAGGTCGCGGTAAGGCCGGACACCGCGTTCGAAAGGGCTTTCGCCATACTCATGATCGAATCTCCCGGACTGGCGGCTGATCAGTGTTGGATCAGCGCTTGATACTGGTGGTCTCTTGCAGCATTTCGTCGACGGTCTGGACGACCTTGGCGTTTGACGAGTAGGCGCGCTGCGTCTGGATCAGATCGGTCAGTTCTGCAGCAACGTCAGTCGTAGACGATTCCAGCGCATAGCCGACCACCGACCCCGTGGGCCCGTCGCCCGCGTCCCACAAGAAGAACGAACCCGAGGTCGGCGAAACCATATAGGTCTGTGAATCCAGTGACATCAGACCGTTCGGGTTGGGGACGTCGACCAGTGGAACCTGATACAGCGTTTTGATGAAGCCGGTATCATAGGTGGCCCGGACAAAGCCGTTTTCATCAATCTCGACACTGGTCAGATTGCCCACTGGCGATCCGTTCTTGGTGATATTGGTCGGCGAGAAACTGGACGACAACTGCTTTAGCTTGCTGATACCACCCGGCACACCGATTTCCAGCGCCAGCGGACCGCCAGCCAGGTTCAGCATGATGTCGCCAGTCGCCGGATCGAAGGGATCGCCGGCCAATGTCGTGACCGAGACGATATTGCCACCAGAGGCATGGGTATCATCGAAAGTGATCTGATACTGGCCCAGCGGGTTCAAGGCCGGATCGGTCGCTGAATCGCGGATTTCGAGCGTCCAGGTGTTTGACCTGCCATTCGCACCCGAAACATCAGGCGTGAAGGTGACATTCAGCGATTCAGAAGCGCCAAGATTGTCGAAATATTCGACCTGAAGGCTGAGCGGATCACCCGGTTCACCGGCGACCGTATCCTGTGCAGGCAGGTTGACGCCCAAGGAAATCTCGGTCGTCGGATCGCCTGAATTCTGGTTGGTCTCGATCTGGATCGGCACCAATCCAACCGTGGTATCGCGGGTCATCACCGGAATCGAGCCGTCCGAACGTGCCGGCCACCCCAGCAGGACCAAACCGGAATCGGTGCGCAGTATACCCGAGGAATCGGTGCGGAACGAGCCGGTGCGCGTCATAATCATGGGCTGATCCGAGAAACCGTTATCCAGATCGACCGCCGTGGTGACAGGCAACATGCCACGTCCTGAAATCGCGATATCCATGGCATTGGATGTGGTGATCAACGCCCCATCCTGGTCGATGATCCGGCGCGAGGCAGCCTGCACGCCGCCCGCCGAATAGACCCCGGAATTGCGGCTTTGATTCAGAACGATTGAATCAAAACTCGTCTCGACCCGCTTATATCCATAAGTGCCCGAATTCGCGATATTGTCCGAGATTGTTGCAAGCTTGGTCGAATTCGCTGCCAGTCCTGAAACACTGGCATTGAGGGCGGAGGACATCGACATGGATAGTGATCCTTGTATGACTTTCTGGATCAGACCATTGCGCAAAGACTTTAAGATTCGCCTAATCGCGCCATGCCCATTTCGCCTATCTCAATAAAATCAGCTCGATTCGGTTGTTCTCGGGCGCCATCGGATTGGCGCTGCGGTTGCGACGATCTGCATAGCCCGTCACACGCTGGACACGGGACGCATCGAGATTCGTCTTTTCCAGCAGCTCGCGCAGGGCATGGGCGCGCGAATCGGACAAGGCCCAGACGGGCGAATTGACCAGCGCTTCTGGATAGGACCGCACATGACCGGCAATCGCGATGTCATTTCGCAGGCCCGACAGCGCCCCCCCGACAATCACGGCCAGATCGCGCAATACCGGGCGGGGTTGGGCGCTGTCATCGACGAAAAGAGGCTCGGATGTCAGGTCAGTCAGTTCGATGACCAGCCCTTCATCCGTCATCCGGGTCACCACATGCTTCAGCAGATTCTGCATCTGCATCGATTCCGCGCCCAGCCCGTTCAGATGATCCTGCACCTGGCGGGCAACCGCGTCATATTCCGATGCGCGCGCCATATCCGCCAGCGTGGCTTCGACGCCCAGCCTTACGCCTGCCTCGACCCCGTCACCCGTCGCGCCGGGCTGGCGTGTCACACTGGGACTGAAATAGTCGGCAAGCCCGGTGCGCTGCTGCTCAGTCGTCGCGTTCAGCAGCCACATCAACAGGAAGAATGCCATCATCGCTGTGACGAAATCGGCATAGGCGACCTTCCACGCGCCGCCATGATGCGCCGTGGCACCGGAATCCGGCGCCTGGCGCACGATGATGCGTGCCTGCTGCGATTTGTCCTGCGCGGCCATGGCCACCCCCGGTTCCTTAACACCCGGAAAGCAGCATTCCCCCAAAGGCCCCGCAGAACAAGTTAACGGCTCAAATGCATCCTATTTCGGGCTACAGACCGCGATCGCCCTAGTCATAGCTGCGGCGATCCTCGATGACCTTGCCGTCATTGGGCAGACTGCCGCGCGGCACGATCTGGATCTGGCCCTTCAGCTTCAGCGTCTCCGAGACCGAGCCCGCATAATCATCCGCAGCCCCCCCCTCGGCCTCTAGCTGGACAGTCATGACGTCCATCTCACCGTCGCGATCGGCGATGACGCGGGCGCGGGCGATCTCGGGGTGGCGCGCGACGAGGGCCGCAACCTGTTCGGGGCGGACGAACATGCCCTTGATCTTGGTGGTCTGGTCCGCGCGCCCCATCCAGCCCTTGATGCGCATGTTGGTGCGGCCGCAGGGGCTGATGCCCGGAAGAACGGCGGAAAGATCGCCGGTGGCAAAGCGGATCAGCGGATAGTCGGGATTCAGCGTGGTCACGACCACCTCGCCCACTTCGCCATCTGGGACCGGATCCCCCGTGCCGGGGCGGACGATTTCCACGATTACGCCCTCATCCACGACCATCCCGTCCATCGCATCGGTTTCAAAGGCGATATTGCCCAGGTCGGCCGTGGCATAACATTGCAGCGTGGCAATGCCCCGATCCGCGTAAAGGGCGCGCAGGGATGGAAACAGCGCCCCGCCACCAACCACAGCGCGGCGCAGGGACAGCCGTTCACCCATCTGGTCGGCCTTTTCCAGGATCACGTTCAGAAAGTCGGGCGTGCCGGCATAGACGGTCGTGCCGATATCGACGGCGGCGCGGACCTGCATTTCGGTCTGGCCCGTCCCGGCCGGCAATACGGCCGCATCGACGGCACGGGCACCGGATTCGAACATCATCCCCGCAGGCGTCAGGTGATAGGCAAAGCAGTTCTGCATGATATCGCCGCGCCCCACGCCAGCCGCATGCAGAAAACGGCCAAGCCGCCACCAGTCGCCGGCCTTGCGGCCAGGTTCATAGATCGGACCGGGGGATTGGAAGATATGGTCGAACTCGGCGGCAAGGCGGGTGGTAAAGCCGCCAAAGGGAGGGGTCTTTTTCTGTGCCTCGGACAGTTCAGACTTGCGGATTACGGGCAGGCTGGACAGCGCCGCGCGTGTCGTTACGCCGGCTGGATCCACCTCGCGCAGCAACCGGGCCAGGGCAGGCGCCGTTCGGGCGCGGGCGATGGCCGCAGGCAGAATTTCGGCCAGCGCGGCCTCGCGTTCTTCGGGGTCGCGGATTTCCAGATCGTCGTAATAGCCGGCCATGGGCAATCCTGTAGGCTCAAGGGTGAAATGATGCGACGGCGTTCAGGCCAACCAGCGCTTGCGGCGGCGATAACTGCGCACGTCACGAAAGCTTTTGCGGCCCTCGTCCGACATGCCAAGGTAGAATTCCTTCACATCGGGGTTCTCGCGCAGCGACGCCGCCGGGCCGTCCATCACGACCCGCCCACTTTCCAGAATATAGCCGTAATGGGCAAAGCGCAGCGCGACGTTGGTGTTCTGCTCGGCCAGAAGGAAGGTCACACCCTCGCCCTCGTTCACGGCCTTCACGATGTCGAAGATCTGTTCCACCAACTGCGGAGCAAGGCCCATGCTGGGTTCATCCAGAAGGATCGTCTCGGGGCGGCTCATCAGGGCGCGGCCGATGGCGACCATCTGCTGTTCTCCGCCCGAGGTATAGCCCGCCTGCGACTTGCGCCGCTCTTTCAGGCGCGGGAAGTAATCATAGACCATTTCAAGGTCGCGCCTGACCGCCCCGCCGCCGTCGCTGCGGGTATAGGCGCCGGTCATCAGATTTTCCTCGACCGTCAGATGTTCGAAACAATGGCGCCCCTCCATCACCTGAATGACGCCCTTCTTGACCAAAGCGGCCGGGTTCAGGTCCGAAATCCGCTCGCCGCGATAGGTGATGCTGCCCTTCGTCACCTCGCCGCGTTCGCTGGCCAAGAGGTTGGAGATTGCCTTCAGCGTGGTGGTCTTGCCAGCGCCGTTGCCACCCAGAAGCGCGGTGATCCCGCCTTTGGGCACCGACAGGCTGACGCCCTTCAGAACGAGGATCACATGGTTATAGATCACCTCGATATTGTTCACTTCCAGCAGCGTTTCGCTGTTCTCGGCGTCTAACATGGCTGTTCCTCGGGATAGAGAATGCCCCGGCGGCGGATGGCGCCGCCGGGACGTATTGATCAACAGTCGCGCGGGGTGATCCCGGCTTCTGCGCCATAGGCCTCGCTGTCCTCAAGGATCAGCGGGTTCAAGATCTCCTGATCGGGTTCGGTGAACTCGGTAATCAGGTTCCATTGCCCGGCCTCGGCATCCCATTGCTGCATGCGGGCCATGCCGCTGCCGCCGTGGTTGTCGCAGCTCATCTTGATCTCGGGCCCAAAGTCGGGAAGGCCCAGTTCGGCCAGGCGCTCGGGCGTGATGTCAAGCTGCTCGAACCCGTCGCGCAACTGCGAGGCATTGATCGCCGAGGTGCCAGCGATTTCCTGTGCCTTGCGGATCGCCTCGGAAATCACCAGCGCCGCGTAAAGCCCGCGAGAATACAGAACCGAGCCGACATGCTGACCGTCTTGACTGGCCTTGCCCGCGTCGATCACATGGGTCTTCAGATCGTCATAGACCGGGTAATCCATGCCGACGCCGTGAAAGGTCAGCGCCTTGTAGCCATTGGCGCCGGCGCCGACCGGGGTCACGTCAACCTCCGAGCCCGACCACCAGATGCCGATGAAATTCTCCATCGGGAAGCGGATATTGGCGGCTTCTTGAATGGCGGCCTGGTTCATCACGCCCCAGCCATACATGATGACATAGTCGGGCTTGTCGCGGCGAATCTGCAACCACTGGCTTTTCTGTTCCTGACCCGGCGCATCAACCGGAATTTCTGTCAGGGTGAAACCGTGCTTGGCCGACAGATCCTGAAGCGTGCGGATCGGTTCCTTGCCAAAGGCGCTGTTGTGATAGACCAGCGCGATCTTCTTGCCGTTCAGATCGCCGCCATTCTCGTCCAGCAGATATTTGATCGCGACCGAAGCGCCGTCCCAATAGTTCGCCGGTGCGTTGAACACCCATTCGAACACCTTGCCGTTCTTGGCCGAGGTCCGGCCATAACCGGGCGTATACAGCGGGATCTTGTCCACGCTGACCTTCGGGATCAGCTGATAGGTGATACCGGTCGACAGCGGGTTATAGATCAGCGCGCCCGAACCCTTGGTGGATTCATAGCATTCCACACCCTTTTCGGTGTTATAGGCGGTTTCGCATTCCGGCACCTGGATCTTCTCGCCGCCAATTCCGCCATCGCGTTCGTTCAGCAGCGTGAAGTAATCGTTGAAGCCGTCGGCATATTGCGTGCCATTCGCGCCATAAGGGCCGGTGCGATAGGAAAGGTTCGGCACGACCAGATCCGCCAGTGCCGGCGCGGCGGCCATCAGGCCGGCGGCAACAAGGGCTGCAAATCTCAGTTTCGTCATACGGGGTCTCCTCCCAGGATGTTGAATGCCGGTTGCCCGGTTCTTTCGGTATTCAGTGCGGGAATGGCCAAAGCCGCAGCTTTTCCTTGGTCAGCGCCCAAAGACGCGCCAGGCCATGCGGTTCGACGATCAGGAAAAGGACGATCAGCGCCCCCACGATCATCAATTCGATATGGGCGGCCAGATCGGTGGGCCAGCCCAATTGCCCGACCAGAAGGTTTTTCAACAGAACCGGCAACAGCACCATGAACGCGGCGCCCGCAAAGCTGCCGAAAATGCTGCCCAGCCCGCCGATGATGATCATGAACAGGACAAGGAAGCTCTTGTTGATCCCAAAGGCCTCGCCGACCTCTGCTGCGCCCAGATAGACCGAGAACAGCAGGGCGCCGGCGATGCCGACGAAGAAGGATGAAGCGGCAAAGGCGGACAGCTTGGCGGTCAGCGGGTTCACACCGATGATTTCGGCTGCGATGTCCATATCGCGGATCGCCATCCATTTGCGGCCCGATGTGCCACGCGTCAGGTTCCGTGCAACCCAGGCCAGGACCAAGACGAAGGCCAGGCAGATCAGGTATTTCGCCGGCGCGCTGGTGGCCGGGCCGGTCACCGCATGCCCCAGCACCGTGCGCGTGGGCGCCGTGATCTGACCCGAGGCCGAATAGTTGTAGAACCACGGCACCTTGTTGAACAGCCAGACCAGAAAGAACTGCGCCGCCAGCGTGGCCACCGCCAGATAGAAGCCCTTGATCCGCAGGCTGGGCAGGCCGAACAGCATGCCCACGATGGCGGTGATACCGCCGGCCAGCAGGATATGGATGACGATGCTGATATCGGGAAAGGCCGTCATCAGCTTGTAGACCGCATAGGCCCCCACGGCCATGAATCCGCCTGTCCCCAGACTGACCTGCCCGGCATAGCCCGTCAGGATGTTCAGCCCCAAAGCCGCGATTGCATAGATCAGGAAGGGTACGAAGACGGCATTGGCCCAATAGTCGTTTATCAGGAAAGGAACGACCAGAACCGCAACGGCCAACAGAATGTAATAGCCCCACCGGTCCAGCCGGATCGGGAAGGTCTGACCGTCCGCGCGATAGCCCGTCTTGAAATCGCCCGCCTCACGATAAAGCATCCGCTGCTCCTGTCAGTTCCGTTGCACGAATGGGTATTTGAACGAGAAAGAAGCCCTTCTTCTTCATCCAAATATCCCTGCCGGAGGCATCCACCCTGTCCATTCTCAGACCCTTTCGATGATGCGCTCGCCGAACAGGCCCTGCGGCCGGAAGACGAGGAACAGAAGTGCCAGCACATAGGCAAACCAGTTTTCGGTCGCGCCGCCGACCAGCGGCCCGATCCAGAATTCGAACAGTTTTTCACCCACACCGATGATCAGCCCGCCGACAATCGCGCCAGGGATCGAGGTGAAGCCACCCAGCATCAAGACCGGCAGCGCCTTCAGCGCGATCAGGGACAGGCTGAACTGCACCCCTGATTTGGTGCCCCACATGATGCCCGCGACCAGTGCGACGAAACCGGCGATGGACCAGACCATGACCCAGATGAAGCGCAGCGAAATGCCAACGGACAGCGCCGCCTGATGGTCATCGGCCACGGCCCGCATGGCCCGCCCCTGCTTGGTATATTGCGAAAAGGCAACCAGCGCGGCCACCAGGATCGCCGCGATGATCGACGCCCAGATATCCAGCCGGTCAATGAAGAAGCCATAGCCGACCCACTCGGCCGTGACCGCCTCGACCGTGTCCGAGATGCCCTGCGGCAGGCCGACATCCAGTGTCTTGATGTCGGCGCCCCACATGACGTCGCCGAAACCTTCAAGAAAATAGGCCAGGCCGATCGTCGCCATGAACAGAATGATGGGTTCCTGCCCGACCAGATGCTGCAAGACCAGCTTTTCGATCAGGATGGCCAACAGCACCATCACCCCGGCAGTCAGGATGATCGCCAGCACCGATGGCACATTCCAGCCGAAATTCTCGACATGCGTGCCGAAGATCGCGTTGATCAGATGGACGAAGGGCACCTGCCCCTGCTGGATTCCCACCAGCGTCAGCGCGGCAAACAACGCCATCACGCCCTGCGCATAGTTGAACACGCCCGAGGCCTTGTAGATCAGCACGAAGCCCAGAGCGACCAGCGCATACATCACGCCCGTCATCAGCCCGTTCAGAAAAACCTCGGCCGAAAAGATCAGTTGGTCAATCATGGGCCACCCCCAGATAGGCGTCGATCACTTCCTGATTGCTGCGGACCTCGTCAGGAGTGCCGTCACCGATCTTTCGGCCGTAATCCATGACCACAACCCGGTCGGACAGGTCCATGACCACGCCCATGTCATGTTCGATCAGGGCGATGGTGGTGCCGAATTCGTCGTTCACATCAAGGATGAAACGGCTCATATCCTCTTTCTCCTCGACATTCATGCCGGCCATCGGTTCATCCAGCAGCAGCAGCTGCGGTTCGGCGGCAAGCGCGCGGGCCAGTTCGACCCTCTTTTTCAGTCCATAGGGCAGACGGCCCACCGGGGTCTTGCGGATGTTCTGAATTTCCAGAAAGTCGATGATCTTCTCGACCTGCGCGCGGTTCTCGATTTCCTCGCGTTCAGCAGCGCCCCACCAGATCGCCTGACTGAGAAAACCTGACTTCATGCGGTTCAGCCGTCCGGTCATGATGTTGTCCAGAACCGACATGCCATCGAACAGCGCGATATTCTGGAAGGTGCGGGCGATGCCCAGCCGCGCGACCTCATAGGGCTTCATCGGCCCGCGCCGATAGCCCTTGAACCAGACCTCGCCTTCCTGCGGGACATAGAAACCGCTGATCACATTCAGCATCGAGGACTTTCCCGCGCCGTTCGGCCCGATGATCGCCCGGATCTCGCCCTGGCGGATGTCGAAGCTGATATTCTTGATCGCCTCGACGCCGCCAAAACGCAGGGTTATGTTCTTGAGGTCCATCACCACGGGGCCTATCTGGCGGCCATCGGCGGTGGTGTAGCCATCGCTTGCATGAACGTTCATTCCGCCGCCACCTTCTGCTGCCGCGCCTCGCCAAAGACCTGCGCGTCCTCGATCTGCAACGTGGCCTTGATGTGCCCCTTGCGACCGTCCTCATAGGTGACTTCGGTCTCGGTATAGATGCTGGAGGACCCGTCATAGAGCGCCGTCACCAGATCGGCGAATTTCTCGTTGATGACGGAACGGCGCACCTTGCGGGTGCGGGTCATCTCGCCATCGTCGGGGTCCAATTCCTTGTGCAGGACAAGAAAGCGGTGGATCTGGCAGCCCGAAAGCATCGGGTCCTCGGCCACTGAACGGTTGACCTCTTCGACATGGGATTTGATCGTCGCATAGACCTGCGGATGGGCGGCCAGTTCCTGATAGCTGGCATAGGCGATATTGTTGCGCTCGGCCCAGTTGCCGACCGCAGTCAGGTCGATATTGATCATCGCGGTGCAATAGTCGCGGCCATTACCCAGCACCACGGCCTCAAGGATGTTGGGATAGAACTTCAGCTTGTTCTCGACATATTTGGGCGCAAACATGCTGCCATCGGCCATCTTGCCCACATCCTTGGCGCGGTCGATGATGCGCAGATGGCCGGTGTTTTCGTCGAAGAACCCGGCGTCCCCGGTCGCCACCCAACCCTCGGAATCCTTGGTCGAGGCGGTGCTGTCGGGGTTGTTGTAATATTCGACGAAGGTGCCGGGGCTGCGATAGAAGACCTCGCCCGTATCGCCGATCTTCAATTCGACGCCGGGCGAAGGCACGCCCACCGTGTCAGAGTGCACCTGCCCGTCAGGCTGCTGGGAGATGAAGACCGAGGCCTCGGTCTGGCCGTAAAGCTGCTTCAGGTTGATGCCAAGCGCGCGGTAGAAATCGAATATCTCTGGGCCGATCGCCTCGCCGGCGGTATAGCCCACCCGAATACGGGAATAACCCAGTGTGTTCTTCAGCGGGCCATAGACGAACAGCTTGCCAAACCCGTAAGCCAGCCGGTCGCCAAAGCCGACCTGTTCGCCATCCAGAATGGCCGGGCCGACGCGGCGGGCGATCTTCATATAGCGGTCGAACAGCCATTTCTTGAACCGCCCGGCATCTTCCATGCGGATCATCACGCTGGTCAACTGGCCCTCGAATACGCGGGGCGGAGCGAAGAAATAGGTCGGCCCGATCTCGCGCATGTCGGTCATCATCGTATGCGCGCCTTCGGGGCAGTTGACGGTAAAGCCCGACCACATCGCCTGCCCGACCGAGAAGATGAAATCCCCGACCCAGGCCATTGGCAGATAGGCAAGCACCTCTTCCCGCGCGGTCAGATGGTCGAATTGCGCGGTATTCTTCGAGGTCTCGATGATATTGCGGTTCGACAGGACCACGCCCTTGGGCTTGCCCGTCGTGCCGCTGGTATACAGCATCACGCAGGTGCTGTCGTAATCCAGCGCGGCGATACGGGCATCCAGTTCGGTGCCAAGACGGGTGGCGGCAGCGCGGCCTTCGTCCTGCACATCGGCCAGCGCGTTCATGCGGGAATGGTCGTATTTCCGCATGCCGCGCTTGTCGGTATAGATGATCTGCTCGATGGTCTGGGGGGCGTCGGGCATGCCCTGCACCTCCAGCACCTTGTCGACCTGTTCCTGATCGCCGCAGATGACGAAACGCGCGCCGGAATGGCCAAGGACATAGGCCATCTCTTCGGCCACCGCGTCCTGATACAAGGGCACCGGCACCGCGCCACACATCTGGGCCGCGATCATCGACCAGTAATGTGCAGGACGGTTGCGCCCGATGACGGCGACATGATCGCCGGGCTTCAGGCCCAGCACCAGAAAGCCCAATGCCAGCGCCCGCACCTCATCGGCGGTTTGGGCCCAGCTCCAGCTTTGCCAGATGCCGAATTCCTTCTCGCGATAGGCAGGCCGGTCGCCGAAGCGGGCCATATTGCGCGCCAGAAGCGCAGGCACAGATTGCGCCTCGCCCGAAAGCGATTGCCGATCCGTCATGCGTCCTCCCAAAGCGCGCCGCGGTTCCTTCCGTGAACCATCGCCAACAATCATTGCCCCAGTTTTTCGAGAATCCAACGAAATGTTACCGCGCGAAAATCACCGGCGAATGACGCAGCCTGGCCGACGCAGTTGGCTTAGCTGCCTCGCGGCTTGGCGCGGGTGGTGGGGTCGGCCTGGGTCGGATCCTCGGGCCAGGGATGGCGCGGATAGCGGCCGCGCATCTCTTTTCGAACATCGGCATAGGAACTGGCCCAGAAGCCCGGCAGATCGGTCGTCACCTGCACCGGCCGCCCCCCCGGCGACAACAGCGCGATACGCAAGGGCTGCCGCCCCATCATCGGATGCCGGGTGACGCCGAACAGCTCTTGCAGGCGCAGCTCGATCGAGGGCGTCTCGTGGTCGTAGTCGATCGGCACCTTGCGCCCCAAGGGCGTGACGAAATGCGCCGGAACCTCTCGATCCAGCCGCTGCTGGCCGTCCCAACCGATCAGCGACAGCAAGGGCTGGGTCAGGTCCAGCGCGCGCAGATCGGCCAGATTGCGGGCCTTGCCAAGCCAGGGAAGCAGCCAGTCAGGATCGGCCAGCAAGCTGGCATCATCGACCGCAGGCATCCCCTCGACCAGCGCGATCCGCGCCCGCAACCGCGCCGCCGCCGGCTTCCACGGCAAACCGTCCAGCCGAAGCCCCTCGAATGCCGCCAAAGCCACCGCATCCTCGGGGGCATCCGTCCAGATCCGATCCGCCAGCACCAGCGCGCCAAGCCGATCCTGCTGCCTGGCCAGAACCCGGCCCTCGCGCCGCGACCATTCGCAGACCGAGACCTGCTCGATCCGCCCGCCATACAAGTCGCGCAACTCGCGCTCGGTCAGCGCGGCGGCTATCCGCACACGCGCCTCGCGGGCATCCCCATCCAGATCGACCGCCACGATCAACCGTTGCCCCGCCAGCGGATCATCCGCCGCCATGACAGCACCCTTGCCGCCCGACAGCACAAAGCGCGGATCATCCCCCTTGCGCCGCAATCCCACCCGGTCGGGATAGGCCAGCGCCGCCATTCCCCCCACGGAAAGCCCATCACCCTCGCTTTGATCCAAATATCCTCGGGGGGTGCGGGGGGCAGACAGCCCCCCGCCATCGCGGGACGCAATCAATCGGCGCAACCGCTTGGCCTCGTCCCGGATGCGATGGACAGCGCCCGGATTCGCCTCATGTGGATACCGATCCGCAAATCCGCGCGGATCCCGGATCACCGCCAGCCGCAACGCCAGATCGACCGGGGCGCCGCGCAAGGGATCGCGATCCGACAGCAGCGCCGCAAGATCTGCCGCGCGCGGCCCGGCCACCGCCAGCATATGCGCCAGCCGTGGATGCAGCGGCAACCTTGCCAGCATGCGCCCGTGATCGGTGATCCGGCCCGCCTGATCCAGCGCCCTCAGATCGCGCAACAAGGCCCGCGCCTCGGCCATGGCCGCCTCGGGCGGGGGGGTCAGAAAGGCCAGATCACCCGGCTCTGCCCCCCAGGCAGCCAGCTCAAGCGCCAGACCGGTCAGATCGGCCACTGCGATCTCGGGCGGGGCAAAGGCGGGCAAGACCCCCTCTTCCGCCCGCGCCCACATCCGGTAACAAATTCCCGGTGCCACACGCCCCGCGCGTCCCCGCCGCTGATCGGCCTCGGCCCGGCTGACCCGTTCCGTTACCAGTCGCGACATGCCGCTTCCCGGATCGAACCGCGCCCGCCGCGCGCGGCCGGCATCGACAACCACCCGCACCTCGGGGATTGTCAGCGAGGTTTCCGCAATCGCCGTTGCCAGAACGATCCGCCGCCGATCACCGGGCGGTGACAGCGCCAACCGCTGCGCCTTGCCATCCAGCGCCCCATACAGCGGCAAAACCTCGCAGCCAGCGCCACCCAGCTTTCCCATGACACGCCTGATCTCGCCCTCGCCCGGCAGAAAGACCAGCACCGTCCCGCCCGTCTCGCGGGTTTCGGCCTCGGCGGCCAGGATCAGCCGCGCGGCCTCGTCCACCAGACGCGCGCCGGCAGGCAAGGGCCGGTCCAGCCAGCGGGTTTCGACCGGAAAGGCCCGCCCCTCGGACCGGATCACCGGCGCATCCTGCATCAGCGCGGCGACCGGTCCGGCCTCCAGCGTGGCGGACATTACCAGCACCGCCAGATCCTCGCGCAACGCCGCCCGCGCCTCCCAGACCAGCGCCAGGCCCAGATCGGCATTCAGGCTGCGTTCGTGAAACTCGTCGAAGATCACGCAACCGACACCTTCCAGCGAGGGATCGGACTGAATCATCCGCGTCAGAATGCCCTCGGTCACGACCTCGATCCGGCTGCCCGCGACAGCCTCGCCCCGGATCCGATAGCCGACGCGACCGCCCGGAACCTCGCCCAACCCCTCGGCCAGCCGCTCGGCCGCCGCGCGTGCGGCCAGCCGGCGCGGCTCCAGCATCAGGATCTTGCCCTGCACCCGATCCAGCAGCGCCAGAGGCACGCCCGTCGTCTTGCCCGCACCCGGCGGCGCGACCAGAACGGCGCGGCCATGACCGGCCAGCGCGGCGGTCAGCGCGGGCAAGGCGTCGTTAATGGGCAGGGTGTCCGTCATCGCATCGACATAGCGCAGCGCCGGCGCCAACGGAACCGGCCCCGCAGCAAATCCAGATGGTCCCGTCGGACCAATCGGTCAGGTGTCTCCGCAACGGCCTTGCAAATGCTCAAGGCAGCGCAACCTTTCAGATATCCGCTCCCCGGAACCTTCAGGTCCTTGTGGAAAATTACCCGCTTGCGCCGCTGCGTCTTCCAGCCGCCGGACTGGCCCTGCTTTCTTTCTTCAACAGCGATGACAACACCGACAGCGCGACACCCACGCCCCCGGATCACGCGGATGACCAGATGGGCGCAACGGGGCTGACCATCGCCTTTCAGGTCTTTGACAGCACCATCCCCGGCCATACTGATTACGTCGACGCCAATGGCGAACCAATCGACCCGCCAACTGCCGATGTGACGCTTCGGGGGTTCTACCGGATCGTCAACTGACCCGCTGCCCGGCCCGCCGGACGCCCCTACCATTCCCCGCAGGAGGAACCTATCCTGCGCGGGCCGCCTTTGGTTCAGGTTGGTTGCTTCGCGGAGGCATGAATGGGTATTGGCAGTGATCTGATGCAGGGGCTGGGCCTCTCGGACCCGGTGATCCGGCTTGGCGTCACGGGCCTGTCGCGCGCGGGCAAGACGGTGTTCATCACCAGTCTCGTCGCCAATCTGATGGACCGGGGGCGCATGCACGCCCTGCGCGCCGCCGCTGATGGCAGCATCAAATCCGCCTGGCTTCAGCCTCAGCCCGACGACACCGTCCCGCGCTTTGACTATGAACGCCACCTTGCCGACCTGACCGGCCCCGACCCGCATTGGCCCGATGGCACCCGCCATGTCAGTCAGCTGCGCCTGTCACTGCGGGTTCAGCCGCAGGGCATGTTCGCCGGCCTTCGCGGCATGCAGACGTTGCATCTGGACATCGTTGATTATCCCGGTGAATGGCTGCTGGACCTGCGCCTGATGGAACGCGATTTTGCCGCATGGTCGGCCGAGACGCTGGACCGGATGCAGGGCCGCCCCGGCGCGGATGCCTATATGGCCGTGCTGGCGGATCTGCCTGCCAATGCCGCCTTCGATGAACCCACTGCGCAGCGCCTGGCCCAAAGCTATACTGAACATCTGCGCATCGCACGCGAGGCAGGCTGGTCCGATTGCACGCCGGGGCGGTTCCTGCTGCCCGGCGAGATGGCCGGCTCGCCCGCGCTGACCTTTGCGCCGCTGCCCGATAGCCAGCGCGACAGCAAGCTGTACCGAGAGTTCCGCCGCCGCTTCGATGCCTATAAGTCGCGCGTGGTACGGCCGTTCTTTCGCGACCATTTCGCCAGGATCGACCGCCAGGTGGTGCTGGCCGATGTGCTGGGCGCGATCCATGCCGGCCCGCAGGCGGTCGAGGATATGCGCCGCGCGATGGCAGATATCCTGACCGCATTCCGCCCCGGCCGTGCGGGCTGGCTGGCGCAGCTTCTGGGCACGCGCCGGGTGGAACGCATTTTGTTCGCCGCCACGAAGGCCGACCATCTGAACCATGTCCAGCACCCGCGCCTGACCAATATCCTTACCGCCATGCTGCGCGAGGCCCGCGACCGCGCCGATTTTTCCGGCGCCCGGACCGAGGCGATGTCGATTGCTGCCCTGCGCACCACCACCGAGGATGTGATCCATCAGGATGGCGAGGATCTGCCCGCCGTCCGTGGCACGCTGATGGATGGGCGGCAGGCGGCCTTTTATCCTGGCGAGTTGCCCGCCGATCCCGCCGTGCTGCTGCATCCGGCGCGTGACGGCGCGACCGAATGGCTGAACGCGGATTATGCCATCATGAACTTTGCCCCGGCGGCGGGTACGGCGCGACCGGGTGACGGCCCTCCGCATATCCGGCTGGACCGCGCCGCCGAATTTCTGATCGGGGACCGGCTATGACCGACGACACATCCAAGAAACGCGGCCCGGTGCTGATCGAACTGGGGGATCAGCCCGCCCGGCCCGCACGTCCCGACCCGCGCCCCTTCGCCGGCGACGAAGAACCCGAGACCCGGCCGCGCCCCAGCCCCGACCGCCAGACCGAGGCCCGGACCGAGCCGCGCGACAGCGCCCCCAGCCCCGCCGATGCCCCGCCCATCGACGCCCCGCCCGACACCCTGCCCCGCCCCCGCACGATGGAGATGGTGACGCGACTGGTCGGCGGGCGGCCGTCCGCGCTGACCCGGTTCTTCATCAACAGCGCGGCGGCGCTGCTGACCTTTCTGCTGTCGATCTCGGCGCTTGGCTTCATCAACCGGCTGATGAACGCCTATCCGCTGTTGGGCTGGCTGGGCGTAGCACTGTTCGCGGCCTTTACGCTGGCGGCGCTGCTGGTGGCCTTTCGCGAATACCGGGCCTGGGCGCGGTTTGCCCGGATCGACGCGATCCACCGGCAGGCAGGGACGGCGCTTGCCAATGGCGACCTGATCGCGGCACGCAAGGTCGCAGGGCATCTGCAATCGCTTTATGCCAGACGGCCGGAACTGGACTGGGGCCGCCAGAATCTGAAGGATCGCGAATCCGAGGCGATGGATGCCGAAACCCTGCTGGCCATGGCGGAAACCAACCTGCTGGCGCCGCTGGATCAGCAGGCGCGCCGGGAAATCGAGGCCGCCGCCCGCACCGTCGCCGCCGCCACGGCGCTGATCCCGCTGGCGCTGGCCGATGTCATGGCGGCGCTGGCCGCCAATCTGCGCATGATCCGACGCATGGCCGAGATCTATGGCGGCCGTGCGGGGGCCGTCGGCGGCTGGCGGCTGGCCCGCACGGTCATGACCCATCTGGTCGCCACCGGCGCGGTGGCTGCGGGCGATGACCTGATCCACACCGTCGCGGGTGGCGGCGTGCTGGCCAAGGTCAGCCGCCGCTTTGGCGAGGGCGTGGTGAACGGCGCGCTGACCGCCCGTGTCGGCATCGCCGCGATGGAGGTCTGCCGCCCCCTGCCCTTCATTCATCAACCCCGGCCCAAGGTCGGTAATCTGGTCACGCGCGGCCTGCGTGGGCTTTTCGGCACGGACGAGACCCCACCGCCAAAACAGCCAGGGACATGACACCATCGCCACGCATCACCATTTGCGTCGCCGGGTTGGAAGATCTGGATGCCGCCGTGGCGTTCCATGTCAGAATCGGGCGCGAAACCCATCGCCAGATGGCCCCGCCCGGTCGCCTTTGACGCGCTGCACAAGACGCGCCGCCGCCGCGGCCGGCAGGCCCGGCTGGCCGACCTGCGGTCAGACAACATCATCATGCGCTGGCCCCTGCCGGCCAATTTGGCGAAAGGACTGACATGAGTGACATCGACACCATGAACACCCGGCAAAAGGGCACGCTGCCCGATCATCTGGGCATCGAATGGGACAGCGCCGAACCTGGCCGCATTGCCGGGCATATGCAGGTGCTGCCGCATCTGCTGGCGCCAAACGGCTTTCTGCATGCGGCCTCGGTCATTGCGCTTGCCGATACGGCCTGCGGCTATGGCTGCCTGATGTCGCTGCCCGAAGGCGCCAAAAGCTTTACCACGATCGAACTGAAATCGAATTTCCTCGGCACCGCCCGCACGGGTGTCGTCGATACCGTCGCCACCGTCGCCCATAGTGGCCGCACCACCCAGTTGTGGGACGCCGAGGTGATCCACCGCGACAGCGGCAAGCGTATCGCGCTGTTCCGCTGCACCCAGATGATCCTTTACTGATCGGCCAGCCCTATTGCGCCAACGCCTCGACCGGGATGGTGATGGCGTGGCGCAAGCCGGCGGCGGCGGGGTTTGTTTCGATGCGACCGCGCAACTGGCCCTCGATGGTCAATTCCAGCAACTGCGACCCGAAGCCGCCGCTTGCGCCATTGGAGGATACCGGCGCTGATGCAGGTGCGCTCAGCTCGTTCCAGTGCAGATGCAACTGACCGTCACGATGATGCCAATCCAGGTCCAGCCGCGCCTCGTCCTTGCCAAGGGCACCATATTTCGCCGAATTCGTGGCCAGTTCATGAAAGGCCAGGGCAAGGCTTGTTGCCGCCTGCCCGCCAAGCACGACAGCCGGCCCCTGAAACCGGACCCGACCCTGCTGGCCATCGGCAAGATAGGGCGCCAGCAAGGTCTTTAGCAACTGTTCCAGCCCCGAACCGCCACGGTCGGCCGGATCGGCCAGCATGCCCGGAACGATCAGCTGATGCGCGCGGGCCAGCGCATTCACCCGCGCCTCCAGATCGGCGGCCATGCCGCCCGCATCTTCATGGTGCCGGCTGCTGAGGCGTACCATGCTGGACACGATGGTGAACAGGTTCTTGATCCGGTGGTTCAGCTCGGTGCTGATCAGCGCCCGCTCGGCCATGCTGTTGCGCAGGGCCAGTTCGGTCTCGATGATCGCGGCCAGGTCGCGCAGGGCGGCAAGCTGCGCCTCGGTCCAGTCACGCGGGCTGGTGTCGATCGCACAAAGCGAGCCGATGACCTGCCCGCCCGGCGCATGGATCGGTGTGCCCAGATAGGCGATCACGCCCAACCCGGCGACCGCGCCATTTTCTGACAGCAGCGGATGGGCCCGCGCGTCGCCAACCGCCAGTGGTGAATCCGAGGTCACGACATATTGGCAGAAGGAACTGCTTAGCGGCGTGCCCTCGATCCGGGCATCAGCGCCGGTCAGCCCGGTTTTCGCCTTGAAGAACTGCCGTCGCCCGTCGACCAGCGAGAACAGCCCCACCGGCACGCCCGTCACCTGCGACGCCAGCCGGACAACGCGGTCGAATGCCTGTTCCGGCAGGCTGTCCATCAGCCCCGTGGCACGCAGCGCGTCCAGCCGCGCGGGGTCGACAAGCCCGATGGTATGACCCACGGGGGTGCCAGACGGAAAAGGCGGAATGGTGGTCAAGGAAACGGCCCCGAACAATTGCACGAGGCAAGACGATAGAGAAAAATCCGGCGCGATCCCAGCCCCTTGCTGCCGGTCTGGCGGAACCACCGGATCGGGGGCCAAGCGGGCGCGCGGCAGAGGGTCTGACCGCGCCCTATTCGCCGGCCTGAACCTGATCGCTGCCCATCTGCTGATCGGTCGCCTCGTCCACCGGCGCGACGGGTGCCGTTGCCTCGGCCGGCGCGGCATCCGCTGCCGGGTTCTCGGTCCTCAGCCGGTCATCCTGCCATTCGCCTGACGCCACCTGCCCGGTGGCATAGCGCAGAACGCCCTGTCCCTGCCGCTTTCCAGCAACGAAATTTCCGGTATAGCTGTCGCCATTGGCGTAAGTCGCCACACCCTCACCGTCGATCTGGCCCTCGCGCCAGCCACCCTCATAGGTGAAACCGTCCGGCGATGTCAGCCGGCCCTTGCCGTCGCGAAGTCCGTCCACGAACCCGCCGGTATAGACAGTGCCATCGGGATAGGTCGCCTGCCCCTCGCCCTGGCGTTTGCCGTCCTGCCAAGCGCCCGTATAGACATAGCCGTTGGGATAGGTGATCCGGCCCTGCCCCTCATAGCGGGCATTCACCAAGCCGCCCTCATAGACCATACCATTGGCATAGCTGGCCTTGCCTTCGCCTGTGATCAGCCCGTCTTTCCAGGCGCCTTCATAGGTCGAACCATCGGCATAGGTGATCTTGCCCGTGCCGTTTGGCAGATCCGCCGCCATCTGCCCGACATAGACCGAGCCATCGGCATAGGTCAGCGTGCCCTGCCCCTGCATCCGGCCAAGAACCCAACCGCCGGTATAGACATAGCCGCTGGTGCCGTTGAACGTGCCGGTGCCGTGGCGCTGATCGTCCTGAAACTGGCCGTCATAGACATCACCATTGGCATAGGTCTCGATCCCCTGACCATGGCGCTTGCCGCCGACCATCTGGCCTTCATAGACATAACCGGTGCCTTCCTGCGTCAGCCGCCCCGTGCCCGACATCTGCCCCGCAGACCAGATGCCATCATAGACGGTGCCATCCTGCATGGTCAGCTTGCCACGACCGGCGCGCTGACCAGCCAGCATGCCGCCCTCATAAACCGAGCCATCGGGATATGTGATGCGACCCTGCCCTTCCTTGGCACCGCTGACCCAATCGCCATCATAGCGAAAGCCATTGGGCTGGTTCAGCGCACCCTTGCCCTGATGCAGCCCCTTCACGAATTGCCCGGTATAGCTGCTGCCATTGGCGTATTTGGCAACGCCCTCGCCGGTGATGTCACCGGCCTGCCAGTCGCCCTCATAGGTCGAACCATCGGCATAGGTGATCTTGCCCTTGCCGTCAGGCAACCCCTTGGCAAAGCGCCCCTCATAGACCGAACCGTTGGGGTAATGCGCGATGCCCTGCCCCATGATCTCGCCATCGACCCAGTCGCCCTCGTATTTGTAACCCGAAGGCAACGTATAGCTGCCGCGCCCGTGCTGGCGGCCATTGCGGAAAGTGCCCTCGTATATGGCGCCATCCTCGTATTGCCGCGTCACCACATCCTGCGCCTGCGCCGCGCTGCCGAATGTGCCCGCGCCCGCACCAGCCAACGCGATCAGCAGCACCAGCCCGCCCATGCCTGCCTTCATTCCGCCCGCCTTCCATTCTGGCCAAGGTTCTTGATGATCGGCCCATGGTGTAGCGCAGCCGGGCGGCTGGCGCAAAGGCCGACTTTCCCTTTCCCCGCCCTTCGCCTATCACGGGGCCGAGAGGTTGATGAGGCTGACATGACCGACCGTTTCCGCCTGACACTGGGCCAGTTGAATGCAACCGTCGGCGATCTGGCCGGCAATGCGCAAAAGGCGCGCGAGGCCTGGGCCGAGGCCAAAGCCGCAGGCGCAGACATGCTGGCTTTGCCCGAAATGTTCATTACCGGCTATCAGACACAGGATCTGGTGATCAAACCCGCCTTTGTTGAAGACGCCATGGCGGCGGTGCATGAATTGGGCACTTCGCTGACGGATGGCCCGGCCATCGGCATCGGCGGCCCCTATATCCAGGGCGACAAGCGTTATAACGCCTATTACGTCTTTCAGCACGGCAAGCTTGTTGCGCGGGTGCTGAAGCATCACCTGCCATACAAACAGCTTTTCGACGAATTGCGCCTGTTCGACAGCGGCCCGGTCAGCGGCCCCTATCGCATCGGCCCGATCCGCATCGGATCGCCCATCTGCGAAGACAGCTGGTATCCCGACGTGGCCGAAACACTGGCCGAGACGGGGGCAGAGATCCTGCTGATCCCCAATGGCAGCCCCTATCACAGGAACAAGCTGGACCTGCGCATGGGCCATATGGTCGGCCGCTGCATCGAGACGGGCCTGCCACTGGTTTACCTGAACCTTGTCGGCGGTCAGGATGATCAGCTTTACGACGGCGCCAGCTTCGTGCTGAACCCCGGCGCAAAGAAGGTGGTGCAGCTTGCGCCCTTCGAGGAACGCGTGGTCCATGTCGACTTTACCCGAACCGAAGATGGCTGGCAGGCCGAGCCGGGCGTCATGGAAACCCAGCCCGATGAATGGGAACAGGATTACCACGCAATGATGCTGGGCCTGCGCGAATATCTGCGAAAATCCGGCTTCAAGCGGGTGCTGCTGGGCATGTCGGGCGGTGTGGATTCGGCACTGGTTGCAACCATAGCCGCCGACGCGATCGGCCCCGAAAACGTGCGCTGCGTCATGCTGCCATCGGAATATACGTCACAAGCCAGTCTGGACGATGCCGCCGATTGCGCAGGCAGGCTGGGCGTGCGGCTGGACACGGTGAAAATCGACGGGGCGCGCGATGCGGTGTCAGACGCGCTGGCGCATCTGCTGGAAGGAACGCAACCCGACATTACCGAGGAAAACATCCAGTCCCGCCTGCGCGGGGTGATGCTGATGGCGATCAGCAACAAATTCGGCGAGATGCTGCTGACCACCGGCAACAAGTCCGAGGTCGCGGTGGGTTACGCCACGATCTATGGCGACATGGCGGGCGGCTATAACCCGATCAAGGACCTGTACAAGACGCGGGTGTTCGAAACCTGCCGCTGGCGCAACGCCAATCACCGCGACTGGATGATGGGTCAGGCAGGCGAGGTGATCCCGCCCCAGATCATCAGCAAGCCGCCATCAGCAGAATTGCGCCCCGATCAGAAAGACAGCGACTCGCTGCCGCCCTATGACGTGCTCGACGCCATCCTTGAAGGGCTTGTGGAAAAGGATCTGGCTCGCAAGGATCTTGTTGCGCAGGGCTTTGATGCCGAGACCGTCCGCAAGGTGGAACGCCTTCTCTATATCAGCGAATGGAAACGCTATCAGGCGGCACCCGGCCCCCGCATCTCGACCAAGGCCTTCTGGCTGGACCGCCGCTATCCACTGGTCAACCGCTGGCGCGATGACAGCTGACAGCAGGGGGGCGCTGCCCCCGGCCCTGCGGGCCTCCCCCGGGATATTTGGATCAAAGCGAGGGATATTAGCGCTTTGTTAACCTGGAGCGCCTAAGGATTGATCTGCGGAACAGGCGGGGACGCCGATGACCGTGACCGAAGCAGGCGCCCTGTCTTTGCCATGAAAGGCAGGGCGTTCTTCTGTCCTGCTTTGGTCTGGAAATATCCCACGGGGGTCCGGGGGTGTGAAACCCCCGGCTTGCGGCCTGCGGGTCCACCGGTCTAGCGTCAGCTGATGTTGCGTTATGTCATCCGCCGTCTGCTTGTTCTGGCGATCAGCCTTCTGGTCGCCTCGGTTTTGATCTTTTCGGTGGTCGAGATGGTGCCTGGCGATCCCGCCAGTTTCATGCTGGGCACCGGTGCGCAGCCCGAAACTGTGGCCGCGCTGCGACAGCAGATGGGTTTGGACCTGGCCCTGCCCGTTCGATATGCGCGTTGGATCGGCGCCGCGCTGCACGGCGATTTCGGACAGAGCTTTACCTACAAGACCCCTATCTCGGGGATGATCATGGACCGGATGCAGGTGTCGCTGCCCCTGGCCTTGATGGCACTGGCGCTGTCGACCGCGATTGCCTTTCCGGTCGGGATTTACGCCGCATCTCGCCGCGGACGGGCAGGTGATGCGACCGTGATGGGGGTGACACAGCTTGGGATCGCCCTGCCGAATTTCTGGTTTGCGATGTTGCTGGTTCTGTTATTCGCCGTGCGGCTGCGCTGGTTGCCGGCTGGAGGTTTTGCGGGCTGGGCCGATCCGCTGGCGGCGCTGAAATCGCTGCTGTTGCCGGCCATCGCGCTGGCCCTGCCCCAGGCTGCGATTCTGGCGCGCGTGCTGCGCTCGGCGTTGATCGAGTCTCAGGATCAGGACTATATTCGCACGGCGCGGGCCAAGGGTTTGACCAGCGGGCAGGCCTTGCGACGCCATGCGATGCGCAATGCGCTGATCCCGGTGCTGACGATCATGGGCATGCAGTTTTCCTTTCTGCTGGCCGGCGCGATCATCATCGAGAATGTCTTTTACCTGCCGGGCCTTGGCCGGATGATCTTTCAGGCCATCACGCAGCGCGACCTGATCGTGGTGCAATCTGCCGTGCTGGTGCTGGTTTTCGCGGTGATCCTGGTCACCTTCCTTGTCGATCTGGCCTATGCAGCCGTGGACCCGAGGTTGCGCAGAAGATGAGATGGGGATTGATCCTGGGCACTGTGCTGGCCGGGGCGGCGTTGCTGGCCGCCGCCTTGTCGCTTGTCTGGACGCCCTATGACGTGACGGCGATGGCGATTTCCGACAAGCTGCAACCGCCAAGCGCCGCGCATTGGATGGGCACCGACCATTTCGGTCGCGACATCCTGTCGATGATCATGGTTGGCGCACGCACATCCATCGCCGTGGCGCTGGTGGCCGTTGGTATCGGCATGGGGTTGGGTGTGCCTTTGGGCCTGGTCGCTGCCGCCAATCGGGGCGGCTGGCTGGACGAGGTCGTCATGCGCGGCAATGACCTGATCTTTGCCTTCCCCAGCCTTGTCATCGCGATCCTGATCACGGCGGTGCTTGGCCCCTCTGCCGTCAACGCCATCATCGCCATCGGGATATTCAACATCCCCGTCTTTGCCCGCGTGACGCGCGGTGGCGCATTGCCGATCTGGACGCTGGACTATATCCGCGCCGCCGAGGTCGCTGGCAAGGGCGCGACGCGGATCAGCGTGGAACATATCCTGCCCAATACCGCCAATCTGCTGATCGTTCAGGGCACCATCCAGTTCAGCCTGGGCATATTGGCCGAGGCCGGGCTGTCCTATGTCGGCCTTGGCGCGCAGCCCCCCACGCCAAGCTGGGGCCGGATGCTGGCCGAAGCGCAGACGATGGTTACCATCGCGCCCCATGTCGCGCTGATCCCCGGCCTGTGTATCGTGCTGACCGTTCTGGGGCTGAATCTGCTGGGCGACGGATTGCGGGATGCGCTGGATCCCCGGCAAAGGGTAATGCGATGATCGAGACGCGCGCCCTGTCTCTGACCATCGGCGGCCGACCGATCCTGCGCGATGTGGATCTGCGGCTGGCACCCGGCACCATCACCGGACTGGTCGGAGAATCCGGGTCCGGCAAGTCGATGACCGCATTGGCGATCATGAGCCTGCTGCCACATCATGCGATGGCCTCGGGGCAGGTGCTGCTGGATGGGCAGAACCTGATGGACCTGCCGGAACAGCGGCTTTGCCGGATTCGCGGCAAACGCATCGGAATGATTTTCCAAGAACCGATGACGGCCCTGAACCCGTTGATGAATATAGGCGATCAGGTGGCCGAGACGCTGCTTGTCCACGGGGATATGTCGCGGGATGAGGCGCTGATCCAGGCGCGGAAACGGCTGGACCGCGTCGGATTGCCCGAGCCGCGCTTCCCGCTCACGCTTTATCCGCACGAATTGTCGGGCGGCCAACGTCAGCGTGTCGCCATCGCGCTGGCCATCGCATTGCGCCCCGATCTGCTGATCGCTGATGAGCCCACCACCGCGTTGGACGTCACGACGCAGGCGCGAATACTGGATCTGCTGCGCGAACTGGTGCGCGACGAGAACATGGCGCTGTTGCTGATCACGCATGATCTTGCGGTCGTGGCTGGCATCGCCGATCATGTGGCGGTGATGAAATCGGGCGAGGTGGTCGAGAAGGGCGAGACCGAGGCGCTGTTTCGCGCCCAGACCCATCCCTATACGCGCCAGCTTTTCGCGGCCTCGCGCCATGCGCCGGCGCAGGTGGCGGTCGCGACCGGTGACACACCGATCCTTCGGGTCGAGAATGCGATGCGCGAATATGCGCTGCCCCGGCGCTCGGCCTTTGCGCCCCGTCCGATCCTGCGCGCGGTGGACGGCGTCAGCCTGACGGTCGGCGATGGCGAAAGCGTGGGGTTGGTGGGCGAATCGGGCAGTGGCAAATCGACCTTGACGCGGGCGATTCTGGGCCTTGATCCGTTGCAGGGCGGGCGCATCCTGCTGGACGGGACCGAGGTTCAGGCCGGGCGGACCATGCCGGCATCGCTGCGCGCCAGGATGCAGGTTGTGTTTCAGGATCCGTTCGGCAGTTTCGATCCCCGCTGGCGGGTCCAGCGGCTTGTCGCCGAGCCGTTCCATCTGACCGGCAGGCCCGCGGATTGGCGCGACCGCGTGGCGCAGGCGCTGGAACAGGTTGGGCTGACCGCCGATGACGGGCAGAAATACATCCACGAATTCAGCGGCGGCCAGCGCCAGCGCATCGCCATCGCGCGCGCCCTGATCATTCGCCCGCGCCTGATCGTCCTGGACGAGGCTGTCAGCGCCCTGGATGTCCGTGTTCGCGCTCAGGTGCTGGACCTGCTGGCAGATCTGCGCCGCGATCACGGGCTGGCCTATCTGTTCATCAGCCATGATCTGTCGGTGGTGCGCGGCGTGACCAGCCGCGTCCTGGTGATGGAAAAGGGCCGGATCGTCGAGCAGGGACCAACCCTGCGGGTTCTGGACGCGCCCGAACATCCCTATACGCGGCAGCTTGTGGCCGCAGCACCCCGGATACCGGAAGGCTGGGCTGCCGGCTAGCCCCAAGTCCTCAGTGGTTGTAAAAGACGAAGGCCGAGGCGGTATCTGTCGCCACGCCCGAAATCCGACCGGCCCATATATCGCGCTTGGTGGCGTTGAAAGCCGCCGCATAGCCCGGATCATCGCCCGTCAGGTGTTCATAGAACCGTTCCATGATTGCCGCCGTCTGCCGGTCCGGGATCTGTTCCAGCGTGACCAGCGACCGCCGCGCGCCCGCCCGTGCAAGCGCCAGCGGCAGTCCCCTGACCGCGTCGATCGGCGTGTCGCGCCCGACACCGGATTCGCAGGATGACAGCACCACCAGTTCGGCATCCTGCAAGGCCCAGCCCATCAGCTCGGATGCATGGGCGATGCCGTCATTTTCCGGCGCGACCGGGGCGTCGGCGGCAGGCGCCGACAGCACGATCCCGGCATTCTGCAAGCTGAACGGCTGATCGTCGGTATCGCGAAAAAACCCGTGGGTCGCCAGGTGGATCAACTGCGCGCCGGCTGCGGTTTCGGCAAGGCGAGGCTCGGTCGCCTCGGCCCCTTGCAGGCGGGTGGTGATCGTGCCGGCGCTGCTGACCAGCCGGTCGATATCCTCGATTTCGGCCAGCGAACCGGACAGGTAATCAGGCGAATCCTCGTTGCGGTCATCGAAATAAAGCCCGCCCGCCAGCACGACCCGATCGCCCGCCGTCAGGTCCGAGGCGATGCCGGCCCGCGCATAGGCGCTGCGGCTGGTCAGCAGATAGATGTCATGGCTCTCGCCGAGACGCGCGCCACCGGCTCCTTGCGCAGCCGTCAGATCCATCTGGAACAACATCGCGTCCGGCGCCAGAAAGACGCGCCGCGCATCGCCCGCCTGTTCCGAAACCCAAAGCCCGAAATCGCGCCACAGATCGGCATAGACCTGATCGGCGGAACGGCGATCGAAATCCAGATCGGCAACCAGATGCAGCTGCACCGGGGCATCCGCCCGGAATACAGCCGCGTAAAGCTGCATTCTCTGGGCATCGCCGCTGCGGTCCGGGCCCTGCCAGTCACGCAACAGGATCATGTCGATCACGACATCGCCCTCGGTCACCGCTAACCCACCCGCATCGGTCACATCGACCGGATCCAGTGGCGCAGGCATCAGCGGCAGGCCCTCGGCCAGAAGCAGGGCGTTCAGCGCATCGCGTTGCTGGGTCAGCGCCGCGTCCAGCCCGGCAATCTGATCCGAGACCGGCTCGGCACGCACGCGTTCGCGAAACCGCGCGGCATCCAGCGCATAGGCGCGGGCGGCCTGGCGCAGCGCGGCATCGGGCGCGTTGCGCGCCACCTCGTCCAGCCTTTGATCCGACCCGTCCTCCAGCGTTTTCCAGCGATGGATCGCGCCGGCGAAATGGGCGGTGAAATCGGGCGCCTCGACTGCGTGCCGGGCCATCGTGATCAGCAGGTCATCGGCCAGCTTGCGCCCCGCAACGGCCGCATCATAGCTGCCGCTTAACGACTGGCGCCTGACCCAGTTGAACAGGTCCTGATCCAGCCCCGCCAAGGCCTCCGACGCCTCGACCGGCGAACGCGCGGCCAAAGCGCGTGCCGCCAGCAGCCGCGCCTCGAAGCTGAAGGGCTGGGTGGCGCCAAGGTTCTCGGTGGCAAAATCGCGCAGCCAGCCCGAGAACCGGATCGCGTCATCGGTCAACCCATCGCGCAGCAATGCCTGGGTTCCCACGGTCGCGGCACCCACGATCAGCTCCATCGGGGCGCCTGCGGCCAGCAGCGGATTCAGCGGCGGCAGCTTGACCTGCCCGCCATCGGCATAACTTGTCCGGGCGTCGATATAGGCAAGGTAATAACCGATCACCTCGGGGCCATAGGGCACGGGCTGCCCCGCTTGCCGCAGCTGAAACAACGCGGCAAATTCGCGCCGTGCCTCGTCCCACCGTTCCAGCTCGACCAGGTCCAGCGCAAGGTTAACCCACGAGGCATAGGTCAGCGGGTGATCTTCGCCCAGATTGGCAACCCGCCATTCATAAGCCTGCACATCCAGCGCCAGCGCCTGTGCCGGCAGGCGCAGCGCCCGCTTGATCGAGGCGGCATTGTTCACCACGCGCCAATGGGCATCGGTTTCTTGCAAATCCAACTGCTCGGAATAGCCGATGGCCATGGTCGCCGTGGTATCCGCCGATCCCAGCTCGCCCATCAGAAGCAGGGTTTGCGACAGCGCGTCATAGGCATCGACGACCGGCGGCGAGGGAAAGCCGTATTCATCGGACAGATCGTTCAGCGCCCATTGGTGCCGCGTGATCGCGGCGTCCAGATCGCCGGCATCGCGCAGGAACATCGCATAGTTGTGCCAGAACTGCCCCCGCCCGGCATGGCGCGCCCCGCGCATCACCGGACTGGCATCGCAGACCGAATACAGCGTGGCGGCCTGTTCCAGATAAGACGCCTGTGCAAACTGGTTGCTGGCCAATCCGCACAGATTGGCCAATTCATCGCCAAGACCGGCCGCCTCCAACTGGACCCGCGCCTTGTCCAGCCGCGCAAAGGCCTTTTCCGGTTGGCCCGTTTGCAGATAGGCATAGCCCAGATTGATCGACAGCACCCGTGCCGCATCAGGGTTCAGCGCCCGCCCGGCAAAGCGGTCGGCCAGCGCGACCAGTGCATCCTGCCCATCCGCATCGTCAGGGTTGTCCGGGTCGGACGCAAAGCCCTTGGCATAGGCGCTCAGCAGCAGCAGTTCCGTCGCCAGATCCTGCGGCAGCCGATCCAGCAGGCCGCCGATGGCGCCCAGATCAACCGCCGCGATTCGGGTCCAGTCGCCGGCATCCGACAAGGCGATGATTTCAGCGGCGACCGCAGCCGCCCCGTCATCCGAGGGCTGATGCAGAAACGCCTCGACGCTGGCCGGGGGGGCATCCGATGGCGCGGCCCAGCCCGGACCTGCCAGCGCCAGGGCAACGGCAAGCGCGCGCGCCAGCGCTGCCGTGCGCATCATGGGACCTCGATCTTGCCGACCAGCGGAACGTCGTCACTGGGGCTGACCGTATGACGCTCGATCATGCGATGGACCAGGGGGTCGCTGTCACCGCGATGCAAGGCGCGCAAGGCGACGGTGACCTCCGCATCCGTCTTTGTCCGGCGCAGGTTGTGGCGGACATAATCGTCCCAGGTCGCGATGTGATAGCTTTCCGACCAGATCTCGGGATGTTCCAGGTCGCGCAGCAACCGCCAGCCCCGCGCCCCGTCACGCAGCCGGATCACCCGGCGCTGCTGCATCAGGTGCAGGAAGGCGGGCACGTCGCGTTGGGCGATCTGATAGTCGATCATCACCTTGATCGGACCCGAGCGCCCGCGCAGATCCAGCGCCAGCGCAGGTTCGCGAAACCGGCCGGCAGGGTCCAGATCGGTTCCGCCGAACTCGGGCGCCTGAAAGCGCAGCCCCACGATCAGCCCAAGGATCAGGATCCCCCCTGCCGCGACAAAGGCGGTCCCGATGCCATACGCGCCGGCGACCACGCCCCAGACCCATGATCCCGCCGCCATGCCGCCGAAGGTCGCCGTCTGATACAGGGCCAGCGCGCGGGCCACGACCCAACGCGGCGTCGACAATTGCACGGTGACGTTGAACAGTGACAGCGCCAGCACCCACGATGCCCCCGCCGGCAGCATGGCCAGCGCGTGCAGCCAGACTGAATCCGTCAGTCCCAAAAGCAGCGTTGCCCCGGCAAAGCCCGCAAAGGCCAGCCGGATGACATGTTCATTATCCATCCGCGCGCGGATCCGCGGGTTCAGCAACGCCCCGCTGATCGCGCCCAGTCCGAAACATCCCAGCAAGCCCCCGAACAGGGTCGAGCCGCCGATCGGATGGGCCTTGGCGACCAGGGGCAGCAAGGCAAGCACCGACACCGCACCAAAGCCGAACATCGCTGCCCGGCCGATCACACGCATCAGGTTGGGCGACAGCGCGACATAGCGCAGCCCCGCCCCGACCGCGCCGACAAAGGGCTCGCGTCCATGGGTGACCTGCCGCGCCGGCGGCTTCCAGCGAAACAGCGCCCCCAGCAACGGGATATAGCTGAAGGCATTGACCGCGAATGCCGCCGCAGCGCCAAAGCCCGCGACGATCAGCCCGCCCGCCGCCGGCCCGACGCTGCGCATCAGGTTGAAACCGACCGAGTTCAGCGTGACCGCCGCCGGCAGATCCTCGCGCGGGACCAGATCGCCCATGCTGGCCTGCCAGGGCGGGTTGTACAGCGCCTGCCCCGATCCGATCAGGAAGGTAAAGGCCAGCAGTGACCACGGCGTCAGCCAGTCCTGCCACGCCGCCAGCGCCAGCAGCGCAGAAACCACCGCCATCAGGATCTGCGCCGTCAGCAGCAGGGTCTTGCGGTCGAACATGTCGGCCAGCGCGCCCGACATCAGCGCCAGCAACATGATCGGCAGCGTGTTCGACGCCGCAACCAGCGCAATCAGCGTGGTATTGTCGGTCAGCTGCGTCATCATCCAGGCCGCGCCGACCTGCTGCACCAGCCCGCCGAAATTCGAGATCAACGTTGCCGTCCATAACAGCCGGAAATCGGCATGGCGGAACGGCGCAAGGGCAGAGGGCTGGCTGGGCAAGGCAGATACCAAGGCGGCGGGGAATGATCTTGTCCGGCCAGACTAGGCGGATGCGCTGCGCGGGGCAATCCACCTGCGCCGGCCAAAACGCCGGCCAGGCGGGGCAGCAGCTAACGGCGAAGTGATCGCAGCATCGGCAAACGTGATCCGGTCTTGCCCGATGGCAACAGTTGACAGGATATTTCCCGGCCTTCCGGGGCAGAAGGCTTGACGGCATGTGGCCAGCCGGGGCTGATGATGGTCAGCCCGAATCGCGCCGGCTCTGCCGCCTGCGCAGTTCGATTCCTGGTATCCGCTGCTACAGGCTGGCCCACCCGCGCCGCCTGCCGTTACAAAGGAACATGATATGCGTTTCGCAGTCACCGTCGCTGCGCTGACCCTTGGTCTTGCCGCCTGCGCCCCTGAAACCCCGACACAGCAAACGACCCAGACGCAGGAACAGGCTCCGCTGGCACCAGGCGCGGCCCCCGCGACCGAAGCGCAGGTCTATGCCGCGCGTAACGACATTCTGCCGGGCGGTGCGACCTATACCATCCCCGCCGTCCGCCCCGCCTATCTGACCGAACGCAACCGTCGCCAGCGCGTGCCCTATAACGGCAGCGAAAGCGCCGGCACGCTGGTCGTCGATCCCTATGCGCGCGTGCTGTATCACGTGCTGGGCGGTGGCGAGGCAATGCGCTTTGGCATTGCTGTCGGCCGCGAAGGCAAGGGCTTTGCCGGCAATGCCACGGTCCAGCGCAAGCAGGTCTGGCCCAGCTGGACCCCGACCGCGAACATGGTCCGCACCGAGCCGCAGCTTTACGCCCAATTCGCCGGCGGCGTGGCCGGCGGCCCGGAAAACCCGCTGGGGTCGCGGGCGCTGTATCTGTATCGCGGCGGACGCGACACCTATTACCGCATCCACGGCACGATGGATCCGTCGTCGATCGGCAAGGCCACCTCGGCCGGCTGTATCCGCCTGTTCAACCAGGACGTGATGGATCTGTTCGACGAAATGGCGATCGGCGCCCGCGTCCGTGTGCGCAGCGAGGCGGAAAGCCTGCGGCTGGAAGGGCCGATGATCAATACGCCCGAGGGCTATGTCATGCCCGCCCGCGAAGCACAGGCAGCAGCGGCCGCCACTGCAACGGCGGCAAGCGGTGCCCCGGTCGAAAGCGCGGTTCCGGTCCGCTGATCGGCAATCTTCCGCAAATCCTTGACAGGCCCCGGCATTTTGTCGGGGCTTATCAATTGCGCCGCAGGGAAATCTGCGGCAATGATGGCAATGTTGACGTTCATCTGACCAGCATCGCGAGGATCCGATGCCCAATTTCGCCAAACTTGCCCAGGAACTGCTGACCAAGGACGAACTTGCCCTGACACAGCAGGCCGCCAAGCCCGCGATCTCGGGCCTGACCAATGACGAGGTGATGGCGCTGATCGCACGGCTGGATGCCGCCGAGGCGATGGCGCGCGCAGATTCCGCCGCCGGCCCGGTCGCCACGGGCGGAAAGTCACGCGCTGACATCCTGAAAGCCGCCCTGCGCCGCGCCCATGCCGAACGCCGTCAGCGTGGCATGAAGCCCTCGGGGCGCAAGCCCGCCTCGGCGCAACGCCCAAAGGCGGCCAAGCCAGCCGCCGCAAAGCCGGCCGCCGCCAAACGCGCCGACGCGGGCGCACCGCCCGCGCAACGTCGGGTCGCCGGGCGCAAGAAGCCTGCCGCCAAGCCCGACACCCGCACCGGCCCGCGTCGGGTGGCCAATGCCGCGGGCAAGGCCGCCAAGATGGCCGAAGCCGCGGCCCCGGTCTCTGCCCCGGCAGCCTTGGACAGCGAGGCAAAGCCGGTGAAATCCGCCGCGAAAGACGCCGAGAAGGACAGCCGCAAGGCCGAAAGGCAGGCACAGCGCAAGGCCGAACGCAAGGCCGAGCGGCAGGCGGCGAAGCAGGCTGAAAAGGCCGAACGCAAAGCTGCGAAACTGGCCGAGAAAGAAAAGCTGAAAGCCGAACGCAAGGCCGCCAGAAAGGCCGAGCGCAAAGCCGCAGCCAAGGCCGGAAAGCAAGCCGAGGGCGGCGAGAAGGTGAAAAAGAAGGACAAGGCCAAAAAGGCCGAGAAAAAGGGCTGATCCGGCCGTCCAACGGGACGTTTGCATCCGCGCGGTGCAATGCTAATCAGGCGATGCTTGGATATTCGGGGTTCGATGCGCCGCTTTCTGCTGATCTGCACGATGGTTCTGGCCGCGACACCGGCCGCTTTGGCCCGCCCGGCTGTCGATGCCATTTCCGGCTATCCTCCGATCACCCCGCGCGACGACCAGCGCTGCACCGATGACGGGCGCGACTGCGTGCGGCTGGAACATTACGTCGCAGATGTCTGCAAACTGATCGAGCGTAATGCCGGCCAGAACCGGCTGGACCCGAATTTCCTGGCCCGTCTGCTGTGGAAGGAAAGCCGGTTCGAACCCAGCGCCGTCAGCCCGGCTGGCGCGCTTGGGATCGCGCAGTTCATCCCCAGCACGGCCGAGCTTTACGATCTGGACGATCCCTTCAATCCGGCACAGGCGATTGCGAAATCTGCCTGGTATCTGCGCTATCTGACCGACATGTTCGGCAATATCGGCCTGGCCGCTGTCGCCTATAATGGCGGCGAGAACCGGGCCGCCCGTTTCATCAACGACCAGACATCCCTGCCCTATGAGACACAGGATTATGTCGAGGCGATTACCGGTCACAATGCCTGGCGCTGGCGCGACAACCCTCCGGCTGCGGATGAATTGAAACTGGCGCTGAATGGCAATGACCAGTTCCGCGAGGCCTGTGTCGAAATGGCCGGCAACCGCAGCCTGCGCGAATTTACCGTCGAGCCGCCGGCCTTTCCCTGGGGTGTGATCCTGGCCAGCCATCCCAGCCGTGCCGGGGCGCAGCAACAGGTCACGCGGCTGAACCGGATTCTGCGCCCGGTCCTGGGCGAAAAGCAGATCGGCTATGTCCGCAAGCGCATGACCGGCGGGCGGCGGTCGGTCTATACCGCGCAGGTCGGCTATCAGTCGCGATCCGAGGCCAATGCCTTTTGCGTGCGACTGAAACAGGTGGGCGCGCGCTGCATCGTTCTGCGGAACTGACCCTTGCGGCCCATGGGCCGACTAGAAAAAGCTTTGCGGGTCGATATCGACCGACAGGCGCAGGTTGGTGGGTGGTTTGTGCGGGGCCAGCCAGGCGCTGATCGCCTGCTGAATCGGCGCCTGACGCGGGGCGCGGATCAGCATGCGCATCCGGTGCCGCCCCCGGATGCGGGCAATCGGCGCGGGAGCGGGGCCCCACAGATCGGCACCGGCGGCGCGGATCGGGGCAGCGTTCCGGGCCAAGACCTGCGCGAAATCAGCCACCACGCCCAGATCGGGATGTGACAGGATGATCCCGGCCAAACGGCCGAAAGGCGGCATGCCGGCGGCCTGACGGCCCATCGCCTCGGCATCCCAGAAATTTTCGTCCTGCCCTGACAGAATCGCACGGATCACCGGATGATCCGGCTGGTGCGTTTGCAGCAGCGCCAGCCCCGGCGCATCGCCGGGTTGCCGGCCCGCTCGGCCCGCAACCTGGCGCATCAGTTGGAATGACCGCTCGGCCGCGCGCAGGTCGGCGCCTTGCAAACCCAGATCAGCGTCGATGACGCCAACCAGGGTCAGGCGCGGAAAGTTGTGGCCCTTGGCGACGATCTGGGTGCCGATGATGATATCGGTGCCGCCATCGGAAATCTCGGCAATGGCCTCTTTCAGCGCGCGGGCGGAATGGAACAGGTCCGAGGACAGCACCGTCGCCTTCGCATCGGGAAAGCGGGTGGCGACCTCTTCTGCCAGCCGTTCCACGCCGGGACCGACCGGGGCCATGCGTCCCTCGACGCCGCAGGCGGGACAGGTCGTGGGGATCGGCTTGGTCTCGCCACATTGATGGCAGACAAGGCGGTTCTGAAAGCGGTGTTCCACCATCCGCGCGTCGCATTGATCGCAGCCGACCTGCTGGCCGCAGGCGCGGCAGACCGTGACCGGCGCATAGCCGCGACGGTTCAGAAACAGCAGCGACTGTTCGCCCTTTGCCAGCCGCGCCTGAACCGCGCGCGTCAGCGTGGGCGAGATCCACTGGCTGCCGCGCATCTCCTCTGCGCGCAGGTCGATGGTGGCCATATCCGGCAGCTCCGCCTCGCCATAGCGGGATCGCAGGTCAAGGCGCTGGTATTTTCCCTGCGCGGCGTTCACCCATGTCTCAAGGCTGGGGGTGGCCGAGGCCAGCACCACCTGCGCATCCGACAAGGATGCCCGCAGCACCGCCATGTCGCGGGCGCTGTAATAGACCACGTCTTCCTGCTTGTAGCTGCTGTCATGTTCTTCGTCGACGACGATCAGCCCCAGATCGCGGAAGGGCAGAAACAGCGCCGATCGCGCGCCGACGACCAGCCCGACCTCGCCCTTGCCGGCCATGTGCCACAGGCGGCGGCGTTCCGTGCGGGTAATGCCGCTGTGCCATTCGCCGGGACGGGCGCCAAACCGCGCCTCGACCCGGTCGAGAAATTCCGCCGACAGCGCGATTTCCGGCAGAAGGACCAGCGCCTGTCGACCGGCGCGCAGGGTTTCGGCCACAGCCTCAAGATAAACCTCGGTCTTGCCCGATCCGGTGACGCCGCGCAGCAGGGTGGTGCCGTAGCGGCCTGTCTTGATGGCCTGACGCAGCGCATCGGCTGCCGCCTGCTGGTCGGGGGCCAGCGGTTTTCCGGGCAAGGCGGGGTCAAGGCGCGGATAGGGCAGATCGCGCGGGGCGGCGATCTCGGCCAGGGTGCCGACGGTGACAAGACCCTTGACCACGGATGTCCCCACGCCGGCCAGTTGCGCCAATTCCGAGGGCGCGAAACTGGCGCCACCGTGGTCGGCCAAGACCTGCATGACGCGGGTGCGGGCCTCGGTCATCCGCTCGGGCTGGGGGCCTGCGGGCACGATGATCCGGCGCTCGGCCGGGGGGCGGTCCAGATCGGGCGCGCGGGTGGCCATGCGCAGCATCAGCGGCAGGGGCGTCAGGGTGTAGTCGGCAGCGCGGGCGAGGAAATCGAGGAAATCGGGCGATAACGGCTCGGCATCCAGGGCGCGCGCGACCGGGCGCAGCTTGGCGGCGTCGAAACCGCCCAGACCTTCGCCCCAGACGACGCCCAGCACCCGGCGCGGGCCAAGCGGGCACAGCACCAGCTGCCCCGTGGCCACGCCCCCTTCGGGTGACAGATAGTCCAGCACACCCACGGGTTCGCCAGTCAGCACCGCAATGCGGTGGCCGGCGGGAAAGAAACGCGGATCAAGGGGCGGGACGGCAGCGGTCATGACGCGCTATAAAGGGGTGGCACGCCCACAAGATCAAGCCCGAGTTCCGGCCCGGCTTCGCCCTTTCCGCCACGTGGCGATTGCGGTATCACCGGGCCAACCTGCAAGCATGAGGAACGCTGCCATGAAATTCTTCGTCGATACCGCCGATGTGGACGCCATCAAGGAATTGAACGACCTTGGCATGGTCGATGGCGTCACCACCAACCCCTCGCTGATCCTGAAATCGGGCCGCGACATCATCGAGGTGACCAAGGAAATCTGCGACATGGTCGATGGTCCCGTGTCCGCCGAGGTCGTGGCCGAAAAGGCCGATGACATGATCCGCGAGGGCAAGAAGCTGGCCGCCATCGCGCCCAATATCGCCATCAAGGTGCCACTGACCTGGGACGGGCTGAAAGCCTGCCGGGCGTTCTCGGATGCCGGGCACATGGTCAATGTCACGCTGTGCTTTTCGCCCGCACAGGCCATTCTGGCCGCCAAGGCCGGCGCGACCTTCATCAGCCCCTTCATCGGCCGGCTGGACGACATCCATCTGGATGGCGTGGACCTGATCGCCGATATCCGCGAGATTTATGACAATTACGGCTATGAGACGCAGATCCTTGCGGCCTCGATCCGTTCGGTCAACCACATCATCGAGGTGGGCAAGATCGGGACTGACGTAATTACCGCACCCCCCAGCGTAATCAAGTCGATGGTCAACCATCCCTTGACGGACAAGGGATTGGCGCAGTTCAATGCCGATTGGGCAAAGACCGGTCAGAAGATCGGCTAACGACCGCGCATTCAGCGCGGCATATGAGGGCAGAGGCATGAGTGCAGTTCTGGACGAAATGACGCGCGAGAAACTGTTGGCCGATCCGTCGGTCCTGCTGGCGGATCGCGATCTGATGCGGGCGCTGGTCGCCGCGCGCGAGGCCGAGGTGGGTCACAATGTGATCGACATTCGCGGCCGCGCGATGGAGGCGCTTGAAACCCGGCTGGACCGGCTGGAGGTCGCGCATGAAAGCGTGATCTCGGCCGCGTTCGACAATCAGTCGGGCATGGCGGTGATTCACCGTGCGGTTCTGGCGCTGCTGGAACCGCAGGACGCCGCCGGTTTCGTGGAAAACCTTCAGGCCGAGGTCGCACCGCTGCTGCGCGTGGATACGCTGCGGCTGGTATTCGAGGCCGATGAGCCGCGTCCGGGCCTGCCCGAACAGATCATCCTGGCGCCCAAGGGCGCCGTGGCGCGGCTTTTGGCGGGCGGTCGGCGCAATCCGCGCGGCGATGACATCATACTGCGCAAGGCGGCCGAGGTGACGCTGCCGGTCCATGGCATCAATGTCGCGTCCGAGGCGCTGATCCCGCTGGATCTGGGGCCGGATCACCCGCCGGCGCTGCTGCTGATCGGCAGCGTCGATGCCGGGCGCTTCTCGCCTGCGCATGGCACCGATCTGTTGCGCTTTTTCGGGCAGGCGTTCCGGCTGGCGCTGCTGGGCTGGCTTCGCGAATGACGACAGGCGGCCCGCTGGCCCTTGCGCCCGCCATGTCGGACGCGCTGGCCCGCTGGCTGGATGTCGAGGCAGGCACCCGCGACCGATCGCCCCACACGATCAAGGCTTACCGCGACGATCTGGTCGCGTTTCTGGGCTTTCTGGGCGGCCATCACGGCGCGCCCGCCCTGCCCCGCACGCTGGCCGATCTGAAACAGACCGACATGCGTGCCTTTGCCGCCGCTGAACGCGCACGCGGCCTGTCACCCCGTTCGCTGGCACGCCGGCAGTCCGCGGTGCGCAGCTTTCTGCGCTGGATCGCGGATCGCGAGGGGCATGACCTGTCTGCGGCGCTGTCCACCCGCAGTCCAAGATACCGCCGCTCGCTGCCCCGTCCGCTGGCCGCCGATCAGGCCCGGAAGGTGCTGGACATGGCAGGCGATGACCATGCCGTGCCCTGGATCGCCGCGCGGGACGGGGCCGTGCTGACGCTGCTTTACGGCTGCGGCTTGCGCATTTCCGAGGGACTGGGGCTGAACGGCCGCGACTGGCCGTTTCGTGACGCGCTGACCATTCGCGGAAAGGGCGGGCGCGAACGGCAGGTGCCGATGCTGCCGGTGGCGCGGGATGCGGTGGCGGCATATCTGCGGCTGTCGCCCTGGCCGCTTGAACCGGATCAGCCGCTATTCCGGGGCGCGCGCGGCGGTCGGCTAAGCGCGGGGATCGTCGAAACCACCATGCGCCGCGCCCGTCAGGCGATGGGCCTGCCACCCACGGCCACGCCCCATGCGCTGCGCCATTCCTTTGCCACGCATCTGCTGGCGGCGGGGGGCGATTTGCGCACCATTCAGGAACTGCTGGGCCATGCCAGCCTGTCGACCACCCAGGTCTATACCGGCGTGGATGATGCGCATCTGCTGGCGGTCTATCGGGCCGCGCATCCTCGGGGCTGATCGCCCCCGCCGCGCCACGGATTGCATCCCTCTGGCAATTTCCTGCGTTGAGGCTCAAATAGTGGCCAAACACAGAAAGGATGCCGGATGAGCAATCATGCGATCTTCAACCGACCGATGGATGCACCCGTCCCCGCAGGCTTTGACGAGGCGATATTTGGCATGGGGTGCTATTGGGGGATCGAGCGGCTGTTCTGGAAGCAGCAGGGCGTCTGGATGACCGAGGTGGGCTTTGCCGGCGGCCATGTCGATCACCCGACCTATCGGCAGGTCTGCCAGGGCGATACCGGCCATGCCGAAGTGGTGCGGATCGTCTATGACAGCAGCCGCATCAGCTATGAACACCTGTTGCAGCTGTTCTGGGAAAACCACGACCCCACGCAGGGCAACCGCCAGGGCAATGATATCGGCACGCAATATCGCAGCCTGATCGTCGCCATGAATCCCAGCCAGCACACGGCCGCCGAAGCGTCGAAGATCGACTATGGCAACCGGCTGGCGGTCGAGGGCTTTGGCCGCATCACCACGGAAATCGTCGACAAGCTGCCCTTCTGGCCCGCCGAAGAGGATCATCAGCAATATCTGCACAAGAACCCGGACGGCTATTGCGCCATGAAGGGCACCGGCGTCAGTTGCGCCATTCCGCATCCGGGGGCCGAGTGATGCCGACCTGGACCGCTCTGACACATACGGCGGGTCAAGCCAGCGCCGAGGCGCTGACCGAAGCCTGCGAAGAAGTGCTGGTGCCCGAACCCATGGGCACCGGCGTGTTTGAAATCGAGGATGGCAGTGACCGGTGGGAGGTCGGCGTCTATTTCACCGAAAGCCCGGACGAGGTCGGGCTGGCGCTGCTGGCCGCCGCCCATGGGGCCGAGCCTTTCGTCATCTCGGAAGTGCCGGATGTGGACTGGGTCGCCAAGGTCAAGCGCGAACTGACCCCGGTGCGCGCCGGGCGCTTCTATGTTCATGGCAGCCATGACGCGGACACCATCCCCGAAGGGGTCGAACCACTGTGGATCGAGGCCGCCATGGCCTTTGGCACCGGCCATCACGGCACGACCAAAGGCTGCCTGGAAGCCTGTGACCGGCTGGCCAATGACGGGTTCCAGCCGCATCGCATCGCCGATATCGGCTGTGGCACGGCGGTGTTGGCCATGGGCGCCGCGCGGATCTGGCCGGTCACGGTTCTGGCCAGCGACATCGACCCCGTTGCCATCGACACGGCCGAGGCCAATATCATCGCCAACGGCCTGGACGGGCGGATCGTCAGCCTTGTTGCGCCCGGTTTTGACCATCCCTTGCTGGACGAGGCCGCGCCCTTTGATCTGGTCTTTGCCAATATCCTGAAGCAGCCGCTGATCGACCTTGCGCCTGACATGGCCAAGCATACCAAGGCGGACAGCCGGATCATCCTGTCGGGCATCCTGACCGATCAGGCCGACGAGGTGGCCGCCGCCTATCGGGACCAGGGCTTTGCGCTGGACCGGCGCGACGATATTGGCGAATGGGTCACGCTGACGATGCGGCGAACCTAACCCTCGCGCGCGGCATAGTCACGGCGCGCCGCCAGGACCGCGTCGTGATGGCTGTCGGCCCATTGGGTCAGCGCCCGGATCGGGCCCATGATCGACCGCCCCAGATCGGTCAGCGCATATTCCACCCGAGGCGGCACCTCATTGATCGCCAAGCCGGTCCAGCACGCTGCGGATGGGGCAATTCGCGGGGTCGAAGGGCAAGGGATCAGTCATGGCGGCCTTGGCGTTGCGGTCAGTGCAGAGCGATCAGGTCACGGGAAAATGCCTTCTTGCGCGGGAACGGTCTTGTCGTCCAGATCAAAGACCTGACGCGGCTCCGGGACCGGATCATTGTGAATTGCCGCGCTGCTGGGCGGCGCACTGGTCACCGGCCCCGCGCTCGCACAGGATCGTGACCTTGCCCGTGAAGAGGCCAATCGCGGCCTCGTGACGGGTTTCTATGACCGCTTCTTCAACGGTCATGACATCGCCGCTGCCGAGGTCATCGGCGATGACTATATCCAGCACAACCCCCATGTCCCCGATGGCAAGGCGCCGTTCGTGGACTATTTCACCGGGTTTTTTGCCGAGAACCCGGACGCCAGGGCGCGAATTGTGCGGTCGGCGGCGGATAGGGATCTGGTCTGGATCCACGTCGAATCGACCAATGGCGACAAGCAGCCCGCAGACGCGATTGTCGATATCTTTCGCGTCGAGGATGGCAAGATCGTCGAGCATTGGGACGTGATCCAGCCGGTCCCGGCCGAGGCCGCCAACGACAACACCATGTTCTAGCCGCGCAAGGCTGGCGCAAGCAGGCGCCGGACATGCAAAAACCCCCGCTGCCACCGCATCGGGGGTCTCACATCGGTATCGCGCGGAAGGGCCGGGGTTCAGAACCCGCGTGCAATCCGTTCGATATCGCCACGGCAAAGACCGATATCGTCCAGCTCGCGATCGGTCAGACGGCTCAGCGAGTTGCGCGTCACGCGCGCGTCGTTCCATGCGGTCAGCAGCGCAAGCAGCTGGCCCAGAACGCCCGTCGACCGCGAAGCAGTCCCGATACGGTTGATGTCAATCGCAGACATGATGTCACCTGCATAACGTTGTTGCCCGCTTTTCGGGCGGTTGCGGAATAACGAAGCAGATAGAATTCTCGGCCCCGGAAATCCACGGACAAGACGGCAATGCTGCTATGCAGCAATCGCATAAGTTACCACTTTCATTAAATTTTTACGTCTCGCGCAAGGCCAGTGCCGGACGACAGAACGGCTGGCAAATCGCGACATTATCCGTCATATCGACTGACTATCTGGCACTTTGCCGGATTGCATTGCTTTCACCGCCTTCCCGGCGCCGCGCCACTGACCTTGGGTCAACAGCCGCCGGGTCGTCGCGCCCACCTCGAACACACGGGAATCACCTTCATGCGGGGCTGTGGGGAAGCCCGCTCGGGCCCCCGAAAACAGCTGTTGGACAATGCTGCGGCAACGCGCCATGTTTGGCCTCGTCATCTGGGGGAGGTGCTTATGGACATCATCAGCAAGCTGATAGGCGAGGTCGCATTGCCGCCGATGCTGCCGGTGCGTCAGATTTTCGACGACACCACCATCGCCGATATTCCTGCCGCCATCCGCGACGAGTTCCAACGCAACAGCGCCTCGCTTGGGCTGCGACCGGGCATGACGGTCGCCGTCGGCGTTGGCAGTCGCGGCGTTGCGGAACTGCCCGTGATCGTTCGTGCCGTGATCGACGCGATCAGGGCACAGGGCGCGCTTCCTTTCATCGTGCCGGCCATGGGCAGCCATGGCGGCGCCACCGCCGAGGGGCAGGTGAAACTGCTGGCGGGGCTGGGCATCACCCCCGAAAGCACCGGCTGCGACATACGATCCTCGATGGAGGTCGACCAGATCGGCACCCTCCCAAACGGCCTGCCCGTCTTTCTGGATCGCACCGCGCGTCAGGCCGATGGCATCGTGGTGATCAACCGCGTGAAGCCGCATACAAGCTTTTCCGCCCAGCTGGAAAGCGGCCTGTGCAAGATGATCACCATCGGGCTGGGCAAGCAGCGCGGCGCGGAAAGCTGTCATGCGATGGGCATGGGGCTGATGGGCCAGAACGTGCGCGATATGGCCGCGCTCAGCCTGGGCAGCCAACCAGTGCTGTTCGGCGTGGCCACCGTTGAAAACGCCTATGACCGGGTCTGCCATATCGAACTGGTGCCCGCCGCCCAGATGCTGACACGAGAGCCGGAACTGCTGCAAATGGCGCGGCAGCGGATGCCGCGCATCCTGTTCAACCCGCTTGATGTTCTGATCGTGGAACGCATGGGCAAGGAATTTTCCGGCACCGGCATGGACCCCAACATTACCGGCCGCGCCAGCACCGCCCATATGCGGACCGAATTGCAGGTCGGCAAACTGGCCGTGCTGGACCTGACGAAGAAAAGCGAAGGCAATGCCAACGGCGTCGGGCTGGCCGATATTTGCACGCAGAGGCTGGTCGACAAGATCGACTATGGCGCGACCTATGCCAATTGCATTACCTCGACCGTGCTGGCCAGCGCCCGCATTCCGGTTGTGGTCGGCAACGATCGCGACGCGCTGCGGCTGGCGATCAAGACCAGCAACGCGCTTGATCCGCAGGCGCTGCGCATCGTCTGGCTGACCGACACCTTGCATCTGGAAACGATCCGCGTTTCGCAGGGTCTGCTGCCCGAGGCGCAGGCCCACCCCTCGATTCAGATTCTGGGCGATCCGGTCATGCCGGTTTTCGACGCACAGGGAAATCTGCCGCAGGGCTGACACCGGGCCGCAGGCGAGGACGAAAATGCACGACCATCACGATCACGATCACGATCACGCCCATCACCACCACCCGTCCGTTCATGACGTCATGCCGGACAACCCGCCTGTTCCCGGCGGAACGGCGCATCTGCATCTCGACCCGCTTGGCGGAATCGCGGGCGACATGTTCGTCGCCGCCATGCTGGACGCCGCCCCCGATCTGATTCCCGAGGCACAGGCGCTTGCCGCAGGGATCGGGCCGGGCGTCGGCGTCGAAACCGTCGAGCAAAGCGATCACGGGTTGCGCGGCCGCCATCTGGCGCTGATCCTGCCCGATACGCAGCGCGGGCCCCGTCACTATGGCGACTATCGCGAATTGCTGGCCGAGCTGGCGCCGGATCAGGGCGTCGCTGCCCGCGCGCTGGATATCCTGCGCCGCCTGGGTCAGGCAGAGGCGGCGGTTCATGGCGTCACGCTGGACCGGGTGCATTTTCATGAAATCTCGGATTGGGATTCCATTGCGGACATCCTGCTGGCGGCCTTGTGCCTTGAACGGCTTCAGGTCGGCTCGACCAGCACAGCGCCCCTGCCCATGGGGGGCGGACGGGTGCGGACGGAACATGGCCAGATGCCTGTGCCTGCGCCCGCCACGCTGTTGCTGATGCGCGGATTGCCCGTCATCGACGACGGTATCGCGGGCGAGCGGGTGACGCCGACCGGCGCTGCGATCATGGCGCATCTGACCCCTTCTACCGCGCTGCCGATGCCGGCGCGGCGGTTGGACCGGGTGGGTCACGGTCTGGGCACCCGGCGGATGGAAGGCATCACCAATCTGTTGCGCGTCAGCCTGTGGCAACCGGCCAGCGAGGCGGGGCAGGACGTGGTCGGCATCATCAGCTTTCACATCGACGACCAGACTGGCGAGGATCTGGCCACAGGGCTGGATCGGATGCGCGCCCTGCCCGGCGTGCTGGACGTGCTGCACATCCCCGCGCTTGGCAAAAAGGGCCGCATGGTCGCCCGGATCGAAATGATCTGCCGGCGCGAGACCATGGATCAAGCCGCCCGCGCCGCCCTGACCGAGACGACGACCATCGGTCTGCGCATGCGGGAAGAGGCGCGGATGCTGCTGCCACGCGATACGGCGGTGGCGCAGACCGATACGGGCGTGGTGCGGACGAAATCGCTGATTCGACCCGATGGCAGCCGCACGATCAAGGCCGAGATGGACGATCTGGCGGGCGCCGGCGACCATGCGGCGCGGCAACGCCTGCGCGGACAGGTCGAGACTCCGGGCTGATCGGCCAGCATCTTGTAAGGAAAGTTGACATGTTGGGGCCGATCTGCTGATCTTCCCCTGCCGGCGCGGCTGATCGGTCAGCGGATGCCGGCGGGGGGAATATCGCGCCTTGCCTTCCTGCACGCCCGGTCAAACGGGTGGCCGGACATGACCCGCAAGGTGCTGCAAGCGCATGACAGGGAGAAAACATATGCGTGCTTTCATCGCAACCGGCCTTATCGCAGCAGCAACCGCCGCAGGTGGCGCGGCCGAGGCGCAGCAATTGAAGCTGATGACAGGGCCACAGGGCGGATCGTGGTATCCGCTTGGCGGCGCCATGCAGTCGATGGTGTCCGATGACGGCATCAGCATTCAGGTTCTGCCGGGCGGCGGCGTCGCCAATGTGCAGGGCGTGCAGGGCGGTCAAGCTGATCTGGGCTTTGGCAACTCGATCTCAGTGGTGGATGCGATCGAGGGGCGCGAGCCGTTCGAGGGCAAGGCGGACAATGTCTGCAACCTTGCCACGCTGTATCCGCAATATTTCCATATCGTCGCGACCGAGGCCAGCGGCATCAAGACCGCCGCCGATCTGGCCGGCAAGCGCCTTGTGACCCAGCCCGTCGGCAACACGGCCGAGCAGGTGACCCGCGCTGTTCTGGAAACCGCCGGCACCAATTATGACGCCATGCGCAGCGTTGATTATGTATCCTATTCCGACGGGGTGGCGCTGTTGCAGGACGGCAATGCCGACTATTTCACCCTGGGCACCACGGTTCCCGCATCTGCCGTGATGGACCTTGCGAACTCGACCCCGATCACGGTGGTGCCGCTGGATCAGGCGTTCATCGACCAGATGAAGGCCAATATCAATCCGGGCTATTCCAGCCTGACCATCCCTGCCGGCAGCTATCCGGGGCAGGATCAGGATGTTCTGGCGGTTGGCTATGCCACCCAGGTCATCGCCCGCTGCGATCTGGACAACGAGGTGGTCAAGACCATCCTGACCCGCATGTGGGAAAGCCGCGACGACCTGATCGCCATCAGCGCCGCGATGAACAACACCACCTTGGAAAGCATGCAGGAAGACACCGGCGTTCCGCTGCACGAAGGCGCCAAGGCCTTCTATGCCGAACAATCCGGCGGCTAAGCCATCATGTCCGGTGGCGGGGCCAGGTGACGGCCCCGCCCTCCACAGGCGCAAGACGGGGGGACGGCCATGTTTGCCAATAATATCTGGATGCGGCGGATCGTGACGCTGGTTGCCGTCACGATGAGCCTGTTTCACCTTTATATCGCATGGTTCGGACCGCCCAATGCCTTTACCCTGCGTGCCACCCATTTCGGCTTTGCGCTGGCACTGGCCTATCTGACGCTGCCGATCTCGGCCTCGCGGGCGGATAAATCGCCGGGGATCCCGGACCTGATCCTGATGGTCGCCGCACTGTCGGCTGCGGCCTATCCAGTGCTGAACCAGACATATTTCAACACCCGGATGGCCTATGTCGGGCCGGTTTCGATGATGGATCAGGTGATGGCGACAACGATGATCGTCACCGTGCTGGAGGCCACCCGCCGCGCCGTGGGTCCGATCCTGCCGGCAACGGCACTGATCTTCCTTGGCTATCAGATCTTTTTCACCGGGGCCGACATCACGCGGCTGCTGGAATATCAATACATGACCACCGATGCGCTGTTCGGCGTGCCAGCGCAGGTTTCGGCCACCTATGTGGTGCTGTTCGTGATCTTCGGCGCACTGGCCGAGCGGTTCGGGATCGGCAAGCTGTTCATGGATTTCGCGCTGGCGCTGACCGGCCACACGGCGGGCGGCCCGGCCAAGGTCGCCGTCGTCACCTCGGGGCTGTTCGGATCGGTTTCCGGGTCGGCGGTGGCCAATGTGATGACGACCGGCACCTTCACCATTCCGCTGATGAAGCGGATCGGCTATCCCGCCCATTTCGCCGGCGCGGTCGAGGCCGTGGCTTCAACCGGCGGGCAGATCATGCCGCCGATCATGGGCGCCGCGGCCTTTGTCATGGCCGAGTTCATGGGCGTGGGCTATCTGACCGTTGCCGCCTATGCGCTGCTGCCGGCCTTGCTGTATTATCTGGCCGTCTTTCTCGCGGTGCATTTCGAGGCCCGCAAGCGCGGCATGAAGGGCCTGCCCAAGGCTGATCTGCCGCGCGTGGGCAAGGTTCTGCGCGACGAAGGGCATCTGTTCCTGCCGCTGGTGATCATCATCGCCACTCTGATGTCGGGCTATTCTGCGCCCTTTTCGGCGCTGGCGGGTATCCTGTCGATCGTGCCGGTGGTGCTGCTGCGCAAGACAACGCGGAAAGAATTCAGCATTCCCAAGCTGATCGAGGCGCTGGAATCGGGTGCCATCAATTCGGTCGTCGTGGCGCTGGCCTGTGCGACGGCGGGGATCGTGATCGGGGTGATCGCGCAGACCGGTCTGGGGCTGACCTTTACCGGGCTGGTGCGCGCGGCGGCACAGGACATGCTGCTGCCGGCGCTGATCCTGACGATGATGGCGGGCATCGTGCTGGGCATGGGGATGCCGACGACGCCAGCCTATATCGTCCAGGTGGCGTTGCTGGTGCCGGCGCTGGTCAAGCTGGGTGTGCCAATCCCGGCGGCGCATATGTTCGTATTTTACTTCGCGATCCTGTCGGCCATCACGCCGCCCGTCGCCATTGCTGTCTATGCCGCCTGCGGCATCGGGCGAAGCGGTGTGGTACCGACCTCGATCACGGCGGTCAGGCTGGGGCTGACCGGCTATATCATTCCCTTCATGTTCGTCTTTGGCCCCTCGCTGCTGCTGATCGGTGAATGGCCCAAGGTGGCGCTGACGGTGGTGACGGCCTCGCTTGGGGTGACATTCCTGTCAGCGGGGCTGGCGGGCTATCTGTTCCGCCCGGCGGGGTGGCTGGTCCGGCTGTTGCTGGTTGCGGCGGCTTTCACGCTGATCAAGCCGGGACTGGTGACCGACCTGCTGGGGCTGGGGCTTGGCCTTCTGGGTGCGCTGCTGAACCGGCGCGAACCAGACCCCGACCACACGGCCGAGGCCGATCTGGCCGGCGATACCCATGTCGAGATGGCCGATCTGAAAACGGGCGAGAACTAGCGGCGGGAAACCGCCCGAATGTCGGCCGATCGCACCCCGTCAGACATGGCGCTGACCACGCTTTATTGCCAAGATCAGCGCCATGTTTGTTTGGTGACGATTATGCATAGACGAAAACAATGTCTGCGATCCGGGTGTTGCGCCGGATATTCTGGTGACGACGCGGCGCGGCAGCGGTCTGCGCAGATCCGGTCCATATTTCCCGTTCTCGCCGTTCTGCTGTTTTTCCTGCCATGCCTGACGACCGCAGCCCTGGCGCAGATCCCCGACGGAGCGGATTTCCGCATGGCCGCCAAGCGCATGGCCGCGACGCAGGATGTGGAAAGCCTGACCCTGCAATGCCCCGCCGATCTTTGGAAAACTCGTCAAAGCTGGCTGCATCTGCTGTTCGGGGATCCCGAGCATTGGGATATCACCCGCTGTCAGAATGATTTTCCGGGTTGCGTCGAACAATGTCTCGACGGCCTCAACGGCTCGGCCTGCGTCGCAACGGCCTTGATCATCGACTTTGACGGAGTGCCCGAATTCGATCTTACAAGGCGGCAGTTTCACGCATTGGGCTGCGCCTTGGGCCATCCATCGGGCTGCACCAACCGTGGTGCGACCATCCGCAATGTCGCAACCCCGATCGACCCGATTTCGGTGGGTGATCGCGAAACGGCCCTGACATGCATCAAGCGGACCTTTGCCATCGCCTGCTCGGCCGAGAACGCCTGGGGCTGTGCGATGGAGGGGCAAGCGCTGCGTTTGGGCGAGGGCGGACCCGTCGACAAGACAACCGCCCGCGACCGTCTTGACTACGCCTGCGTGCTCAGCGGTGAAACCGAAAAATCGGACTCAACTCTGGCGCCCTGCCGTTTTGCCAAACAACAGCTTGAACTGCTGAACAACAAGGAATAGCCGCGCTGGCCGCCGCCCCCGCACCCCTATACCCGACGCCGCTGGTCCGTTACCCGCTGGCGGGCCTGCACCAGATGATAGCCCATCAGCAGCGCCGCCCCGTCGCCGTCGCGGGCACGGATCGCCTCGGCGATCTGACGGTGTTCGGTAATCACGGCCTCGATGCGTTCATCCGTGCCCTGACGGGTCAGCGATTGCGCCACGTCGATCGCCGCCAGCATCGTGCTGCGCGTGGTGCCCAGCATCTGCACAAGAACCTCGTTGCCGCTGGCCTCGGCGACGGCCATGTGGAAATCCAGATCCGCCTCTCGCTGCGGCTGGCGGCGGCGCATTCCGGCCTCCAGCAGCTCCAGCGCGACCTCGATCCGGTTCAGATCGGCGGGGCTTGCACGCAGCGCGGCAAGACGGGCGGCCGCGGGTTCGATGGCCAGCCGCGCCTCCATGCAGCGCATCAGGCCGGCAACGTCATCAGCGCCTGCAAAGTCGATCAGGCCCTGCGGCGGCCGCCGGCGCACGAAACTGCCGACGCCATGCCGCGCCAGAATGATCCCATCATCACGCAGCCGCGCCAGCGCCTCGCGCACAACCGGACGCGACACGTTGAACCGCTCTCCGATCTGGTGTTCCGAGGGCAGCTTGTCACCTTCGGCCAGCTGACCCGATGCGATCAGCTCCAGCATGCGGCCATAGATCTGGTCGGCCAGCGTCTCGCGCTTGCGGATCGGTTGTGCCAGCAAAGGATCGTTCATGCTGTCTGCCGTCATCGCCATAATTTTCGCCGCAGAGGCGATCATTCACTTGTAAGCTTTATTGACAACCCTGTCCAGCTTGGGACATGACAAGGCATCCGCAGAGGAGTGCCCGATGACCGACCAAAGCCCCCTGAAACCCCGCACGGCCGGCCAGGTTCTGGTCGATCAATTGCTGATCCACGGGGCCGACCGCGCCTTTTGCGTGCCCGGCGAAAGCTATCTTGAGGTGCTGGACGCGATCCACGATGTCAGCGACCGCTTCACCCTGCATAACGCCCGGCACGAGGCCGGCGCGGCGGATATGGCCGAGGCTTATGGCAAGCTGACCGGCAAGCCCGGCATCTGCATGGTCACGCGCGGCCCCGGTGCCTGTCATGCATCCATCGGGGTGCATATCGCGCAACAGGACAGCACGCCGATGATCCTGCTGATCGGTCAGGTCGGTCGCGACATGATGGATCGCGAGGCGTTCCAGGAAGTCGATTACCGGCAGATGTTCGGCCCGCTGGCCAAATGGGCCGCCCAGATCGACTGTGCCGAGCGGGTGCCCGAATACATGGCCCGCGCGTTCCGTGTGGCCACATCGGGGCGGCCCGGCCCGGTGGTGCTGGCCCTGCCCGAGGATATGCTGACCGAAACCGTCACCGTGGCCGACGCGCAGCCCTATACCGCGACCCAGGCGCAGGCCACGCCCGCCGATTTCGACGCCATCGCCGACTTGCTGGCAGGGGCCGAACGGCCATTGGTCATGCTGGGCGGTTCGGGCTGGACGGCGCAGGCCGCGCTGGACATCCAGCGGTTCGCGGAAACCAACGGCCTGCCGGTCTGCACATCGTTCCGGCGTCAGGACGCGATCGAAAACCGCTCATCCGCCTATGTGGGCGAGTTCGGCACCGCTGTCAGTCCCACCATCGTCCGCCGCATCGCCGAGGCCGATCTGCTGCTGGTGCTTGGCGCCCGTCTGGGCGAGATGACGACGCGCGGCTATACCACGCTGACCCCGCCGCAATCGCGGCAGCGGCTGATCCATGTCCACCCCGACGCGAACGAGATCGGCCGCGTCTATGGCCCCGATCTGGGGATTGCTGCGGATATGCCCGGCATTGCGGCCGGGCTGGCCGGTCGCGATCTGGGGCGCAAGGATGTCTGGCAGGGCTGGGCGCAGGTGATGCGCGACGAATATATCGCCGATACCGAACCGCCCGGCGACAATCAGTGGCAGTTGGACATGGGCCGCGCCTTCTGCGCCATTCGCGACGAGTTGCCCGCCGATATGATCGTGACGCTGGATGCGGGCAACCATACGGGCTGGGCGCAACGCTATCTGCGCTTTGGCCGGCCGGGGCGCGAGATCGGCTCGACCTGCGGCTCGATGGGCTATGCGGTGCCGGCGGCTGTCGCGGCCGCGCTGGTTCATCCCGACCGGCTGGTTCTGGCGATGGTCGGCGATGGCGGTTTTCAGATGAGCGGGCTTGAACTGGCCATGGCCGCGCAATATGGCGCCACGCCCATCGTGCTGCTGTTCAACAACGGCATCTATGGCACGATCCGCATGCATCAGGAACGCGAGCATCCCCGCCGGGTTTCGGGCACCACGCTGGTCAATCAGGATTTCTGCCGCATGGCCGAAGGCATGGGCTGCCATGCCGAGCGCGTGACCCGGACCGACGAATTTGCCCCCGCGCTGGACCGCGCCCGCAAGTCGGGCAAGCCCGCCGTGATCGAACTGGTCACCGATCCCGAACAGATTTCCAGCCGCACCACGATCAGCAGGCTGCGTGAACAGGCGGAGAAACGGGGATGAGCGACGACCTGATCCAGACATTGCGGGCGGCTGTCGGTGATCAGCATGTCTGGACCGATGCGGACCAGATGGCCCCCTTCCTGCACGAGGATCGCGGCCGCTGGACGGGCGATGCCATCGCCGTCATCCATCCCGGCTCGACCGCCGAGGTCGCCGCCTGCGTCACCGCCTGCGCCCGATCCGGCACGCCGATCTTTCCACAGGGCGGCAATACCGGGCTGGTCGGGGGCGGTGTGCCTTCGGGCGGTGTCGTCCTCACCACGCGCCGGCTGAACCAAATCCTGAAGGTCGACCCGCTGAACGCCACGATCACCGTTCAGGCGGGTTGCACCCTTGCCGCCGTCCAGCAGGCCGCGGATCAGGCCGGGCGGCTGTTCCCGCTGTCACTTGCGTCGGAAGGCTCGTGCCAGATCGGCGGCAACCTGTCCACGAATGCGGGCGGCACCGCCGTTCTGCGCTATGGCAATACCCGCGAGCTGGCCCTGGGGCTAGAGGTGGTTCTGCCCGACGGCCGGGTGCTGAACGCGCTGTCCGCGCTGCGCAAGGACAATACCGGCTATGACCTGCGCGACCTGTTCATCGGGGCCGAGGGCACATTGGGGATCATCACCGCAGCCGTGCTGAAACTGTTTCCCAAACCCGCCACCCGCGTCACCGCCTTTGCCGCCTGCACCGGGCCGGAAGATGCGCTGGCGATCTTTGACATCCTGCGCGCGCGGGCGGGTGACGGGCTGACGGCCTTTGAATATCTGGAACGTTTCGGGGTCGAGATGGTGCTGACCCACCTGCCCGGCGCCCGCGACCCGATGGACCAGCCGCACCCCGCCTATGTGCTGATCGAGCTGACCTCGCCCGATCCTCAGGCCGATCTGGAAACCCGGATGGAAAGCGCCCTCGCCGAGGCAATCGAGGCCGGTCTGGTCATCGACGCGGTGATCGGCGCGTCCGAGGCGCAGAATGCCGCGCTGTGGTCGCTGCGTGAAAGCATGTCCGAGATGCAGAAACATTATGGCGCCTCGATCAAGCATGACGTGGCCGTGCCGGTGGCCCGCGTGGCCGAGTTCATCACCGAGGGCGTGGCGCTGTGCCTGCAATACATGCCGACCGTGCGCCCCTGCCCCTTTGGCCATTTCGGTGACGGCAATATCCATTTCAACCTGACCCGCCCCGAGGCGATGTCGGATGCCGAGTTCCTGTCGCATTACGGCGCCTTCAACCGGCTGGTGCATGACCTGGTGGCGGAAATGGGCGGCTCGATCTCGGCCGAACATGGCATCGGGCTGGCCAAGCGCGACCAGCTGCCGCGTTACAAGGACCCGGTGGCGATGGCACTGTTTCGCACCATCAAACAATCGCTGGACCCGCAGAACTTGATGAATCCCGGCAAGCTGCTTGCCCCCGAACCGAAAGAAAACCCATGATCGACCTGTATACCTGGAGCACGCCGAACGGCCGCAAGGTCTCGATCCTGCTGGAGGAGTTGGGCCTGCCCTATACCGCCCATGCCGTCGATATCGGAAAGGATGAGCAGTTCGACCCCGCCTTTCTGAAAATCTCGCCCAACAACAAGATCCCGGCGATCTTTGACCATGACAGCGGCTTCGCCGTGTTCGAATCGGGCGCCATCATGATCCATCTTGCTGAACGCGAGGGGCGGTTCCTGCCAACCGATCCCAAGGCGCGGGCGGATGTCCTGCAATGGCTGATGTGGCAGATGGGCGGCTTTGGTCCAATGCTGGGGCAGGCGCATTTCTTCATCAAGAACAACAAGGGCCTTGCCCCCGCGGCCGAGGACCGTTTCGCCAAGGAAGCGCTGCGGCTTTACGGCGTGCTTGACCGGCAGCTGGACGGGCAGGATTTCGTCGCCGGCGACTATTCCATCGCCGATATGGCGATCTTCCCCTGGGTCGCGCGGCATGACTGGCATCAGGTCGATCTGCGGCAGTTTCCCCATGTGCTGCGCTGGTATCGCGCCCTGGCGGAACGGCCGGCGGTCCAGAAAGGCTATCAGGTGCCCAAGGATGTCGGCCCGATCCCGATGCCCGAATAGGCGCGATCAGCGGCCAAGCCAGCCGTCCAGAAAGGCCGCCATGTTCAGCGCCAGGTCATCCGACAGATATCCGCCCTCTTGAATGATGGCGGTGGGCAGACCGGCATTGCGGATCATGCTTGCGGCCTGGGTAAATGCCGGGGTGGTGACAGCCAGCCCCCGCAACGGGTCGCGTTCATGCGCATCCAGGCCAAGGGACAGGACCAGCCGGTCGGGCGCGAATGCGGCAATCCGGGCCAGCCCCTGCCGGATCGCCCCCAGCCAGACCTGATCGCCCGAACCGATGGGCAAGGGCAGGTTCAGGTTGAACCCGGCCCCCGTGCCTGCGCCCGTCTCGTCCGCGTAACCCAGATAGAACGGATAGAACGCATCCGGCGCGGCATGGATGGATACGGTCAGCACATCGGCGCGATCGTAAAAGATTTCTTGCGTGCCATTGCCGTGATGAACGTCGATATCCAGTATAGCGACGCGGTCAAAATGGCCGCGCAGATGCTGGGCGGCGATGGCCGCGTTGTTCAGCAGGCAATGTCCGCCGGCCGTATCGGCATTGGCGTGGTGCCCCGGCGGCCGGCACAGCGCATAGGCCGCCCCGGCCCCTTCGGCCAGGGCCTGCGCGGCGGCAATGGCGCAATCCACCGACCGCAGTGCCGCGTGATGGCTGCCCGGCCCGATCGGACAGGCGGTGTCCGCCATATGCCATCCTGCCTGCCCCACGATCCCCGACGGATAGCGGTGCCTGTCCTTCTGCGGGTGCAGGTTGGCCACGATTTCCGGCCCGTGATCGGGGAATGCCTGCCATTCGTCCCAGACCCGAGACAGGAAATCCAGGTAACGGGCGCTGTGAACCTGCGCCATGGCGGCACGATCCGTCCTGGGCGGCTCGGCAGTGGTCAGACCGGCCTGATGCAGCGCCTGCCGCAACAGATGGGCACGCTGCGGGCGTTCCTCGTTTTGGGCGACCTGCCCGCGCTTCAGGAAAAAGCGTGGATCATGGCCGTCCGTTTCGGCCGAAAAGAAGCAAGGGAAACCCGGCTCGGTCACCGCGCCCGGCCTGCCTGCCGGCGGCTGACAGCCTTGCCTGGCGGCCCAAGGTCGCGCTGTTGCAGCCGCTGGACGACCAATCGCCGGGCTGTGCCGATATGTTCCTCAATGGCGGCGCGCGCCTGTTCAACATCACCGGCGGCGATTGCATCCAGCAATGGCCGATGGGTTTCGGCGACACGGTCGGCATCGCCATAAATGCAGCCGATCAGAACCAGCCCCATCTGCACCTCGGCCGCGATCTGGTCAAAGGCAGCCAGCAACCGCTCATTGCCGCTGGCTTCGCAGATCGCCCGGTGAAAGGCCAGATCGGCCGCTGCCACCTGCGCCTGCGGGGCGTCTTCATCGGCCGTGTCATGCAACCGCTTCAGACAGGCGCGCAGCCTGGGCATGCCGCGATCCCCCGCCTGCGATGCAAGTCGAACGATGGCCGCCGATTCGATTGCCAGCCGCAATTCATACAGATCATCCATCGCCCGCGCATTGATCTCGCGCACGAAAAAGCCGCGATTGGGAATGGCGACCAGCAGGCCGGCGCTTTCCAGCTGACGCGCCGCCTCGCGTACCGGCGCCCGCGAAATGCCCATTTCGCGCGCGATCACCGATTCAGGGATGCGCTGCCCCGGCTCGATTCGCCCCGACAATACGGCATCAGTCAATGCCGCACCGACCTGGCTGACCAGATCGCTGCGCGGCAGGGTGGAAAATTCGTGAAAAGCCTTTGTCATTCGCCACTTATACCGAAAAAATAACGATTGCAGAGCAGTTCCTTGCGCCGGCCAGCAAAATAGCTTTGAACACCCGACCGCGCGCTGCCGAAACGGCGTTTCCCATCAGCGCAGGGTCATCTGGATGGGCAGGGTAAAGGAATAGCTGGCATTCTCCAGCCCTCGGGGCGCGGCAGGGCACCGGCCGACGCGCTGCGCCGCCTGCAACACCGCCTGATCCAGTTGCGGATTGCCCGACGAGCCGGCGATGCCGACAGCCTGGATCGCACCATTCCGGCCGACACGCAGGCTGAGCGCGACCTGCCCGCCCTGCCGCAGCGACGACGGCGCACGGGCCCGCCGGCTGATGCAGGACCGGATCTGCGCGCCCCATTGCGCGGTCAGCTGCGGCGCATTGGCCGCCGCCCGCTGCTGGGCCGCTGCGGCGGTCCCGCCGCCACCGCCGCCCGATCCGCCCGACCGGGGCTGGGCGGCCTGCTGCTGCGGTTGGGGGGAGGGCTGCTGTCGCGGCGCCGCGGCGGCCTGTTGTTGGCGCGGGGCCTCGCGCTGCGGCTGGCGGGGTTTGGCCTTCGTCTCGGCGCGCGGCGCGCGGCGTTCCGGGCGGGCAGCCGGGCGGTCGGAACTGGACAACAGCAGCGCCGAAACGATCTCGGGCGGGGCGGTCGGCAGCGTCATTTGCTGGGTCATCTGCGGGCGCATCGGCGGCAGCGTCATGGCCGGCGCGACCTCGGCAGGGACCGGATCGGGCATGTCGGGCTGCGCCAATTCCGGTTCGGGGGGCTGAACCGGCTCGATCTGCGGCGGCTCGGGCAGGTTGGCGGGTTCGGGCAGCGCCTCGGGTGGCTGTTCGGGCATGGGGGCGGTCTGAGGCGGCGCCTCCCATGCGGCGACGGTCGCAGCCATCTGTGCCGAGGCCAGGGTGACCGGCATATCCTCGGCCGGCTTTTGCTGGCCGCCCTGCACAAGGCCGGGCTTCAGCAGCACGGTCAGGATCAGCAGCAGGGTCACGGACAGCAGCAGATAGGCCAGCGCGCCAAGAAAACGTGTCATGGCTGATCATCCTCGCGGGGCTGAACGACCAGCGCAACAGGTGCGGTCGTGGTCGCGGCCAGACGCGACATGATCGCGGCCAGCTGCGCGGCCGGCAGGGCCGCATCGGCACGGACCGGCAGATCCTCGGCGGTATCGCGCAGGGCCAACAGCGGCCAGACGGCCTCGCCCTCGGTTCCCGCATAGGCCAGCTGGCCATCGGCCGAGACCAGCAAGGGCGCGGTGATGGTCTCGGGGGTTTCGGCGCTGCCTTCGGGCGGGGCGACCTGCAACAGTTCCTGGGGCGCGATCGAGGCGCTGAGCAGGAAAAAGATCAGCAGCAGAAAGACCACATTGATCATCGGGATGATCGGTTCACCCCTGGCGCGACGCGGCGGCGGTGTCAGGCGAAAGCTGCTCATTCGACCAGCACCGGGCGGCCCAGGCCTTCGCGCCGGATCAGGTCGATCACGTCGACAAGGCGCTGCACATCGGCGCCGTCACGCGCCCGGATCACGACCGGGGCATCCGCATCGGGCAACAGCGGCCGCAGGGCCGGCGCCAGCCCGCTATCGGGCAACGCCACGCCGTTCAGCGCCAGCCCGTCGGGCGTCAGGTCAACCAGACGCGGCGCGCCCTGCCAGTCCGAGGCCTCGCCACTGGCGGGACCGGCGGTCACGACCGGCAGCACCGCATCCATGCCAAAGCGCGAAGCCAGCATGAAGAAGATCAGCAACAGGAACACCACGTCGATCATCGGCGTCAGCGACATCCGCCTTGGATGGCGGCGCGCGCCCAGATGAAAGCTTTGGGGTGTCATTCGGCGGCCCGCAGCTGCCGGGCCGGCGGCACCTGATTGGTCGAGATGAATATGCGGGTGGCCAGATCCTCAAGATCGGTTTGAAGCCGATCGGCAACCGATTCGAACCAGCTGAGGCCGACGCTGGCAGGGATCGCCACGGCCATACCGGCAGCGGTGGTCAGCAGCGCCTCCCAGATGCCGCCAGCCAGATCGGTCGGATCGGCGCGGCTGCCGGATTGTTGCAGCACCTGAAAGGCTGCGATCATCCCCAGAACCGTGCCCAGCAGACCCAGCAAGGGCGCGATCGTCGCGATCAGTTCCAGCGCGCGCAGGCCGGTGCGGCTGCGCGACAGGGCCATGCGGGCGACACGCAAGGTTTCCTCGCGCGCGCCTTCGTCATCGAAGCGCGGGTCCAGTTGCGTGGCCATCGCCGCATAGGTCACACGGGCGCGGATCGAGGGGCGTCCGGCGACCTCGGCCACGGCCTCGCGCGGCTGGCCGGCGCGCCACAACTCCAACGCCCGCCGGGAATGCGCGCCGCCCCAGGCCCCCATCTGCCACAGCGCCGCAACGCGCCACAGGATCACAGCCAACGTCGCCACCGCCAACAAGGCAATCAGCCACATCGTCCAGCCGCCATCACGCAAAAGCGGCGCGATCGGCAGTGAATCAAAAACCTGTGCGAGATCGGTCATTTCGGTCTCCGTCCATGGATCGGCCCGGCAGGCCCACGCCCGACACGGATTAAACAATAGCGCAAAACATTGGCAAATGCTGGCGCGACAGGGGCTGGCTAGATTTGCCGAGTTATTTTGTCAAGTAACATGCCTTTCGCCTGCCCGCCAGTTGCCGCTTGTCGGCGGTTGCGCGCGGCGGCTAGGACATTTCCACGATATCGGAACCGGGATTCGCAGATGCCTATGCCCCAGCCCGTTCGGATGGCCCGCAGATCGAGGCCCGTCCCTGCGGCGACGCCATGCAGCTGACCACCCTGCCGCCAAGCTGGCTGCTTGCCGATCTGGGGCAGCCCCGGCGGGTGCTGTCCTTTGCGCCCTACCGACCGGGCTTTGTCACCGCCAGCACGATTCTGTGGCGACAGGTGCGCGATGCAGACCTGACGCCCGATCTGAATGTCGATGACTGGCTGGCAGCCGAGATCCGGGCGATTGGGCAGCCGGATTGCGTCGCGATGCTGACCTCGCGCCAGCTTGATCGGGTGATGACGACGGCCGCCGGCCCAGTCAGCTGCGCCGCCACGGTGGGCCTTGGCAATGCCGAACGGGTCGGCGCGCGCCGCGTGCCCTCTGCCGGCAGGGCGGGCTATGGCACGATCAATATCGCGGTTCTGATCGAAAGCGGGCTGACCGACGCGGCCATGATCGAGGCCATGACCATCATCGCCCAGGCCCGCACGGCGGCAATCATCCAGGCCGGCATCCAAGTGCCGGCCGGCCCGGCCACCGGCACCGGAACGGATTGCATCGTGCTGGCCGCCGATTTGGGCGAGGCACGCTTTGCCGGGCTGCACACGCCGCTTGGCGAGCAACTGGGCCGGGCGGTGTTTCAGGCCGTGCTGGCCGGCGCGCAGGTCTGGCAGCGCGAACAGCGGGCCGGCAGCATCAGCTGACGCCGGGCTTTGGCGGCGCCTTGGGCGTAAAGCTGCCGCGGTCCGGTTTTATGTCCAGCAGCGGCGTGCCATCCAGACAGTCCAGGCCCCTGACGACGACCTGCGCGGCCTCGATCGCAACCAGCCGCACGACCGAGGTGCCAATCGGATTGGGCCGCACGGGCGAGCGCAGCGCAAAGGTCCCAAGCGTCTTGCCATCGCCGCGCGGGCTTTGCGTCACCAGATCGCGGCGGCTGCGATCCAGCCAATACAGCACCTCGATCAGGTCATAATCCTGCAAACCCTCCAGGGCCGGTTGCCAGACCGGGTCCAGCACCAGCCGGCATTCGGGGCCGTCAAGCACCCCCTGACGCGGGCACTGCGCCCGATCCTGCCAGGGCGTGCGAATCACTCCGATAAAGCGCAGCCGCGCATCATCGGCGGCAGGCATCGCCGCCGCGCGCTCATTCGCCCTGATGGTCTTGTCCTTGTCCATGCACCCCATCCGACTGCCGCCGAAACGTCGCCCGGCACAGGGTCAGTCCTGCCCGCTTTGCCCCGAAAAATCCAGCACGCAGCCTGACCCTTCATCCGATTATGCGGGCCGGCAAGTTTCGTTGACAGAATGAAAAATCCGCGATTTTCTATACTTGCCGGAAGATGCATTCCCCTGACCGGCGAAGGGCATGCCTGCGATCAGGCGCCAGATGCGGGGGAAACGCCTCGATAGACGGGCCAGACCGGCTGAATGCAAAGCCAGCCGCAGCAGCAGGGGAAGGGCGCATCCGTGAGTGAAGATCCCGCCGTCGAGGTCCGGCATGCCATCAAGCAGTTCGGTCAGGGTGACAGCGCCGTCAGGGCATTGGACGATGTGTCGGTTTCGATCCGGCGGGGCGAGTTCTTCACCCTGCTTGGCCCCTCGGGCTGTGGCAAGACCACGCTGCTGCGGCTGATCGCGGGGTTCGAGACGCCGACCTCGGGCCAGATCCTGCTGGACGGGCAGGACATCACCAACCTGCCGCCAAACAAGCGCCCGGTGAATACGGTCTTTCAAAGCTATGCCCTGTTTCCGCATCTGACCGTGGCCGAGAATATCGGCTTTGGCCTGAAGATGCTGGGCCAATCGCGAGCCGACATTGCCGCGCGCACGGCCGAGATGCTGGCTCTGGTGCAGCTAGAGGCGATGTCGACCCGCAAGACCGCGCAGCTGTCGGGCGGGCAGCAACAGCGCGTGGCGCTGGCCCGCGCATTGGCACCCAGGCCCAAGGTGCTGCTGCTGGACGAGCCGCTTTCCGCGCTGGACCTGAAGCTGCGCAAGGAAATGCAAAGCGAGCTGAAGCGATTGCAGACGGAAACCGGCATCACCTTCATCTTCGTCACCCATGACCAGGAAGAGGCGCTGACCATGTCGGACCGCATCGGCGTCATGTCGCGCGGGCAGATCAACCAGATTGGCGCACCGCGCGAAATTTATGCCCATCCGACCAACCGCTTCGTCGCGGATTTCATCGGCGAGACGAATTTCCTGATCGCCCGGATGCAAGGCGGTGTCGCCACCCTGCCAGGCGATGTGGCCCTGCCCCTGCCCGGATCGCGCGCCGATGGTCAGGTGACGCTGGCAGTGCGCCCCGAACATGTGCGCATCGTTTCCCGCGACACCGCTGGCGCCTTGCCTGCGACGGTGTCGCATTCGGTCTATTTCGGCACCGACAGCCATGTCCATCTGCGACTGGCCGACGGAACCGAGGTCGTCTCGCGCCAGCAGACCGATGCCGAGGGCGCCGCCAGCCCCGAAGCCGGCACCGGGGTTGGCGTCAGCTTTCCCGCCGGCGCCGTGCAAGTGCTGGAGGATTAGGCCATGAGCGAGGCAGAAAGCCAACGCCGCGCCGACGAGGTGCGCCGCAGCTGGCTTCTCAGCACGCCGGCGCTGATCGTGCTGTTTCTGGGCGCCATGGGCCCCTTGCTGATCATGGTCGTCTATTCCTTCCTTACCCCCGGACGATACGGCAATGTCGAATGGGTTTTCTCGCTGGATGCCTGGCGCGGCATCCTGTTCACCCGCGACATCTTTGACGACACGCTGAAACTGGCCGATGCGCATCTGACGATCTTCTGGCGTTCGCTGAAGCTGTCGCTGATGACCACGATCCTTGCTTTCGCGGTCGGTTTTCCGACGGCGTGGTTCATCGCCACCCGACCCCGGCATATGCGCGCCTTCTGGCTGTTCCTGATCACCATCCCGTTCTGGACCAACCTGCTGATCCGCACCTTCGCCATCAACCAGATCATCCGCAACGAAGGCTTTCTGAACACCGCATTGCTGAAACTGGGGGTGATTTCGGCGCCGTTGCAGCTGATCTATACCGATACCGCCGTGTTCATCGGCATGGTCTATGTCTATCTGCCGCTGATGGTGCTGCCGCTTTACGCGGCGATCGACCGTTTCGACACCCGCCTGCTGGAAGCCGGCTATGATCTTTATGCCTCGCGGCTGACGGTGCTGCGGCGGATCATCTTTCCCATCGTCAAGCCGGGCATCGTCGCCGGGTCGATCCTGGTCTTTATCCCGGCGCTTGGCGCCTATGTCACGCCGCGCGTGCTGGGCGGCGGCAAGAACATGATGATCGGCAATTTCATCGAGCTGCAATTCGGGCAGGGCCGGAACTGGCCGCTTGGTGCGGCGCTGTCGGTGGTGCTGCTGATCATCGTCGCGGCGGCGCTGCTGGTCTATGTCCGCTTTGCCAATCGGGACAGCACCCATGGCTAGAAAGACCTATTTCGACGTCACCCGCCTGCCAGGTTTTTCCACCATCGCGGTGATCGTCTTTGTCATGCTTTACGCGCCGATCCTGATGCTGGTGATCTATTCCTTCAACGCGGGCAGCTCGGTCGCGATCTGGGACGGGTTTTCCTGGCGCTGGTATGTCACCGCCTGGCAGAACGAGCAGGTGAAAGAGGTCACCTTGCGCTCGCTGATGCTGGCGGCGTCGGCGGCCACGATCTCGACCGCGCTGGCGACGATGGCGGCGCTGGCCACGACGCGCAAACGTGCCTTTCGCGGGCAGACGGCTATCTATGTGGCGATCAACCAGCCGCTGATGGTGCCCGAAATCGTGACCGCCGTGGCGCTGCTGATCCTGTTCGCGGCCGTGAAAGTCGCCACCGGCTATCAGGGAATGGGCTATCTGATCCTTGCCCATACCGCCTTTTGCATTCCCTTCGCCTATCTGCCGATCCGCGCCCGGCTGGAGGGCATGGACATGGCGCTGGAAGCCGCGGCGGCCGATCTTTACGCCTCGCCCTGGCAGGGGTTTCGCCATGTCACCCTGCCGCTGCTGATGCCGGGCATCGCGGCGGGGATGATGCTGGCCTTCGTCACCTCGCTGGATGACGTGGTCATTTCGCTTTTCGTGAAATCGGCGGGGCAGGATACGCTGCCAACCTATCTGCTTGCGCAGCTGCGCCGGCAGGTCTCGCCCGAGATCAACGCGATCTCTTCCGTCCTGCTGCTGCTGACGCTGGTTCTGCTGACGACATTTTTCCTGCTGACGCGGAAAAAGGACTGATGCCGGCCCGCCAAGACGACCAAAAACAGGGAGACTAACGAAAATGAAACACAGTTTGACCGCAATCGCCGTGCTGCTGGCCTCGACCAGTTTCGCCATGGCCGAGGGTGAATTGCAGCTGTTCAACTGGGGCGACTATACCAGCCCCGAACTGCTGAAGAAGTTCAAGGACGAGACGGGCATCACCGTGACCGTCACCGATTATGATTCAAATGATGCCTCGCTGGCCAAGATCGAGGCCGGGGGACATGGTTTTGACCTGGTGGTGCCTTCGGCCAATTATGTGCAGATCTTCGTCGAAAAGGGGCTGGTGAGCGAACTTGACCTGTCCCGGCTGCCCGATCACGGCAATATCGCGCCGGAATGGATGGACGTGCCCTATGATCCGGGCCGCAAATACTCGGTGCCCTGGCAATGGGGATCCACCGGGATCGGGGTGAATACAAAGGTCTATTCCGGCGACATCAACACCTCGGCCCTGTTCATGGATCCGCCGCCCGAGCTGGAGGGCAAGATCAACGTCACTCCGGAAATGAACGACGTGCTGTCGCTGGCGATCATGTATGAAGGCGGCGAGCCTTGCACCGAGGATACCGAGGTGCTGCGCAAGGTGCGCGATACACTGGTTGCGGCCAAGCCGAAATGGCAGTCGATGGATTACGGCATGACCGAAAAGATGTCGGCCAATGACGTATCGGCATCCGTCTATTGGAACGGCGCGATGTTCCGCGTGCGGCTGCAAAACCCGGATGTGAAATTCGGCTATCCGCAAGAGGGCTATCCCCTGTGGATGGATCAGGTGATGCTGCTGAATGACGCGCGCAATGTCGATCAGGCCTATACTTTCCTGAACTTCATCCTTCAGCCCGAGAATGCGGCGCTGATTTCGGCCTATGCGCGCTATGCGAACGGCATCGCAGGGTCCGAGGCGTTCATGCCCGAAGACATGAAGGACGCCCCCGAAATCAAGATCCCCGAGGAATACCGCGCCGCCGGCCGCTTCCTGCCCACCTGCTCGCCCAAGGCGCAGGAATATTACACCGCCATCTGGACCGAGCTTCAGAAATGATCGCAGGGGGCCGGGCATTTCGGTGCCCGGCCCATCAGTCCCGGCGCATCAGTCCTGCCCGCCATGGGTGATCCGGCCATCGCAGATGGTCAGCGCGACCTGCATGTCGGCGACAGCACCGGCAGGCGTGGTTTCCATATCGCCTGACAGCACCACCAGATCGCCGGCCAGCCCCGGTGACAGGGCGCCGGTCAGGTGCTCGCGATGTGCCGCCCATGCCCCGCCCGCCGTATAGGCGCGCAAGACCTGATCCAGCGGCAGGCGTTGATCAGCGGTGCCGGGAAAGGGCTGCCGGGTCAGCGCCGCGCCGATGCCGCGCAGGACCGATATGTCGGTAACCGGCCAGTCCGAGGCAAAGGCCACATGCGCCCCCGTTTCGGCCAGGCTGCGGCACAGATAGGCATCGCCCCAACGGCCGCGCCCGATCATGTCCATCGTCGGCTGCATCCCGAAATCCATCGCGCCGGGCACATGCGGCGGCTGGATGGACGCGGTGATGCCCAATTCCCCAAGCCGCGCGATATCGGCGCGGTCGATCAACTCGATATGTTCGATCCTGTGGCGGCTGTCGCGCCGGCCATTGGCCCGTTGCGCGGCCTGATAGCCGTCGATCGTGGTGCGCACCGCGCCGTCACCGATGGCATGAACGGCGATCTGCATGCCGCGCCGGTCGATCTCGGTCGCGATCTGGTCAAAGCGCGGGCCGGGAAACAGCGGCACCGAGCGATGCCCCGGCTGGCCCGGATAATCGTTCAGCATGAAGGCGGTGCCGGAATCTATCACCCCATCCATGAACATCTTGACAAAATTGCAGCACAGCCAGTCATCGTCGAAATCGCGGGTCATCGCCTCGGCGCGATCCAGTTCCGACAGGTCCATATGCGGCTTGAAGTGGAACGGCACCTTGACCCGCGCGGTCAGCCCGCCCTGCCGCTGCAAGCCACGCAGCAGTTCCAGCGTATAGCGGTTGCCATCCATATTCACGACCGAGGTGATGCCGTGACGCGCGCAATGGGCCAATCCGGCGGCCGCCTTGGCCCGGTCGATGGCCTGTGCTGCCTCATCAGGCCAGGGGGAAGGCTCGCCGCCGGTGGCGATGCCCAGACTGATACGGGTTTCACCGCCAAGCGCGATAACCGGGGCAAAGGCCTCGAATTCACGCAATTCGCCGGTGGCCAGCCCGTCGGGGCCGAGAACGACCTCGTGCCCGTGGGGGGTATCCATGCCGTTCAGAATGCCCGCCGCCCGCAGCGCCACCGTATTGGCCCAAACCGTGTGATGATCATGCGAGGTGACGGCGACCGGCCGGTCGGCGATGATCCGGTCAAGATCGTGCCGGGTCATCGGATGATCGAGAATGGCGTAATGCCCACCCTGCGCCATCAGCAACGGCCGGTCAGGATGGGCCGCCCCGAAATCCCGCAGCGCGCGGGTCAGCGCCGCCTCGCCCTCGACCCCGGTGATTTGCAGATGCGACAATTCAGCCCCGCCCATCACCAGATGCAGGTGGCTTTCGACAAAACCGGGCAGCACGGTCGCTGCGCCACAGTCGATCAGCCGGGTCGAGGGGCCGGCCATCGCCTCGATCTCGCGCCGCGAGCCGATGGCGGCGATGCGCCCGTCATCGGACAGGGCCACGGCTTCGGCCCGAGGGCGGTCGGGATCCATGGTCAGCACCCGGCCATTGGTCAGGATCGTCTGGATATTCATCGGCCTTCCCCCTGTCCCGGCCGGACCTGCCGCTGTGCCCCCATGCGCCCGTCCAGCGACATCAGCGGGCCATAGCGGTCAGGGCAGCGGTCGCGGAAAACACCCCAGTAACTGCGATGCTGTGCCACCTGATCCAGATCGAATTGCTGGATCAGCACGGCGCGGCTGCTGCGGTCTGCCTCGGCCAGCTTGGCCCCAAATTCGTCGGCGATGAAGGACGAACCGTAGAAGGTCATCTGCGTGCCGTTCTGCCCGGCCTCGGTTCCGATCCGGTTCGAGGCGATCAGCGGCACCAGATTTGCCCCCGCCTGCCCCTGCTGGACACGTTGCCAATGCGGCGCGCTGTCCCAAGCGGGATCGCCGATCTCGGAACCGATGGCTGTGGGAAAGAACAACAATTCCGCGCCCATCAACGCCATCGCGCGCGCGGTTTCGGGAAACCACTGGTCCCAACAGATACCCACACCGATCCGGCCCACCGCCGTATCCCAGACCCGGAAACCGGTATCGCCGGGCGAGAAATAGTATTTCTCCTGATAGCCGGCGCCGTGGGGGATATGGGTCTTGCGATAGGTGCCCAGATTGGTGCCGTCAGCATCAATGATCGCGACCGAGTTGAACCGCGCCTGCCCCGCCAGTTCATAGAAGGAAACCGGCAGCACCACCCCAAGTTGTTTTGCAAGCGCCTGAAACCGCGCGACGGTCGGATGCCTGTCGACCGGCTGCGCGCGATCAAGATGCCGGGGTAGTTCGTCCTGACAGAAATACAGCCCATCAAACAGTTCCGGCAGCAGGATGATCTGTGCCCCCTTCCCGGCGGCCTGCCGCACCAACTGCTCTGCCGCCGCCAGATTAGTCGCCATATCCTCGACGCAAGCCATCTGCGTCGCCGCCACAGTCACGTTCCGCATATCCGCCCCCTCGGACCCTATCTCTTTATAAGGGCAGGTGCCGGGTGTGTACGCAAGTTGGTTCAAACGACCCCAGGCCATCCGGCGATGGATGGCTGATGCCGGCGGCAGACAAGTGGAATAGCCGCGTCTTGATCGGGGTGCCGGGATGTTTGCGCTGACGCGGATCGTGCTTCAGGCGGATTTGCGGGACTACCGCTTTGATACCGTGCGCCTGATTCCGGGAAATGATGCATTCGGCCTGAAAATAATTCGGAAGCCCGCAGACGATCCGATGCATGACAAGATCACTGCGATTCTCGGTGCCGGCGGCAAAATGACCCAGCAGTTGCTGTCTGATCCCGAATGTATAAGCAACCTGATGGCGACCGACGATCCCAGTCTGACATTCCGTGTCATGTCACAGGCCGTTATTGCCGAGGACGGAAAATCAGAGTTGAAGGCGCATAAGGACGCGCCAGACTTCTATCGTTTTGCCAAGGCGATCGAGGCTTGCCCGCGCCCATGAGTTACCAAAGCACGATGACGTTTGCCCCCGGCGGGGCTTCTGCGGATACTCTGCCGACTGGCGAGATCGTTGCAATTCCGCCTTTGAACTTTCGATTGAAATCGGAAGATAAGGCCAAGGCGCTGGCCCATAGCTTTGGGAATTATACTGCTGAAAACAATTGCCAGAAATCTTCCCGGCCCTGAACTGGGCGGATCCGCCCGGCCCAGTTCACCCACGCGCCGAAATGAAAACCCCCGCGGCCTTGCGGCTGCGGGGGCTTTCTGAACCTTCCGGTCCGCGCGTCTTAAAGTGCGCCTTCGCGCTGTGCTTTTTTACGAGCCAGCTTGCGGGCACGACGGACGGCCTCGGCCTTTTCACGGGCTTTCTTGACCGACGGTTTCTCGAAATGCTGCCGAAGCTTCATTTCACGGAAAACACCCTCGCGCTGAAGCTTTTTCTTCAGAGCACGAAGCGCCTGTTCGACGTTGTTGTCGCGAACGTTGACCTGCATGTGGTTGTCACCACCTTCCTAGGTTAGAGTTGCAAGATTGCAGGAAGCGCCCCCATATCAGCGGGACCCCGCTTTGTCCAGCAAGTGTTGAGGATGCGATGGAACATGAACGCGAAAAGCTGCTGGATGCGGCGTTGGAACATGTGCCCTTCGACGGCATGAACGAAACCGCGCTGCTGGCCGGGGCGCGCGATCTGGGCATCTCGCCCGAGATGGTGCGGGTGCATTTCCCGCAAGGTGGCGCCAGTCTGGCGGCGGCCTATCACCGGCGGGGCGATGCGGCCTTGCGCGACTGGATGGCGGCGACGCCACCCGAAGGACGCTACAGCCAAAGGGTGGCCGGGGCGATCTGGCAGCGACTGGCGCTGGTGCAGCCGGAACTGGTGCGCGCGGGCGCGACGGTGCTGTCGCTGCCCCAGCACGCGGGTCTGGGCGCGCGGCTGGTCTGGGAAACCGCCGATGTGATCTGGGACGGGCTGGGCGACACATCGCGCGACGTGAACTGGTATACGAAGCGGGCGACGCTGTCGGCTGTCTATGGCTCGGCGGTGCTGTTCTGGCTGGGCGACGAATCAGAGGGCAAGACCGAGACACGCGCCTTCATCGACCGCCGCATCGACAACGTCATGAGCTTCGAGAAATTCAAGGCGCAGGCGCGCAAATTCCCCGGCGTGGCGGCGCTGACCGATCTGGCGACGGGCTGGATGCGCGCGCCCGGCCCCCGCGATCTTCCCGGCAAGACAAGTGAGGACAAATGATCCCCGACGACATGAACGCAATCGAAATCACCGAATTCGGCCCTGCCGATGTGTTGCAGCCCCGCCGCCGCGCGGTGCCGGTGCCCGGCAACAACCAGATTCTGATCAAGGTGGCGTGGGCCGGGGTGAACCGTCCTGACGTGGCGCAACGCGCAGGCAGTTATCGCGCGCCGCCCGGCGCATCCGATCTGCCGGGGCTGGAAGCCTCAGGCGAGGTTGTGGGACTGGGCGCCGGCGTCACCCGCTGGAAAAAGGGCGACCGGGTGACGGCGCTGCTGCCGGGCGGCGGTTACGCCGAATATGTCATCTGCAACGCCGATCATGCGCTGGCAATCCCCAAGGGCCTGACCCTGCGCGAGGCCGCCTGCCTGCCCGAGACCGCCTATACCGTCTGGTCCACCATGGTCATGCGCGGCGGGCTGAAGGCGGGCGAGCGCTTCCTGATCCATGGCGGCACCTCGGGGATCGGTGTGATGGCAATCCAGATTGCGCTGGCGATTGGCGCGCGGGTCTGGGCGACGGCTGGCAGCGCCGAAAAATGCGCCCAGATCGAAAAGCTGGGCGCCACGGCGATCAACTATCGCGATCAGGATTTCGTCGCCGTGATGGAACAGGAAGGCGGCGCCGATCTGATCATCGACATGGTCGGCGGCAGCTATATCCCGCGCAATATCAAGACGCTGGCCGATGACGGGCGGCTGGTCCAGATCGCCTTTCTGGAAGGTCCGAAGGCCGATCTGAACTTTGCCCAGATCATGATGCGGCGACTGACCGTCACGGGCGCGACCCTGCGGCCGCAATCCGATCTGGCCAAGGCGCGGATCGCCGATCAACTGCGCGCCCATGTCTGGCCGCTGGTTGAATCGGGCAAGGTCCGCGTGATGATCGACAGCGAGTTTCCCTTTGAACAGGCGGCAGAGGCGCATAAGCGCATGGAAAGCAGCCAGCATATCGGCAAGATCGTGATGCAGGTGGCGGGGGGATAACCCCGCCATCCGGCTTGCCTTTCATCCGCGCTCGGGCCAATCTGTCAGCAGCCTTTCCATGTGCGGCCAGGGTTCCATTGCGCCAAGCAAGCTGGTCCAAGCGCCGTCATGAGCCGCGTGGCAGACACCCGAGGACGAAAAGACCAGAGGGGATGGACAGGGCGTGATGAAACACGTCTGTCGCCAATATCGAGGTCTTGAATGTCCCTTTCTGCCTTTGCCCTGGTCATTGTGGCCGCCTTTTGCCACGCAACCTGGAATTTTTTCGTCAAGCGGATCAATGGCGGGCCAGAACTGATCTGGCTGTTCTCGGTCCTGTCGGTGCTGATCTATCTGCCGCTGGCGCTGTGGATCGCTATCGTCCAGCGCCCGGATTTCGGCCTGTGGCAACTTGGCTTCGTGCTGGGCAGTATTGCGTTGCATCTGGGCTATTTCACGCTGTTGCAGGCAGGCTATCGAAAAGGCGATCTGTCGCTAGTCTATCCCACGGCGCGGGCCACCGGCCCGATGCTGTCGACCCTGCTGGCGGTCCTGCTGCTGGGCGAGGCCGTCAGCCCGCAAATGGCCGTCGGCGCCGCTATCATCGTGCTGGGCGTGCTGATGCTGACCGGCGGCGTCAGGTCAGGCGCGCGGCAGGTGTCGGCCTCGCTGGCCTTTGGCCTGGGCGCAGGGATGCTGATCGGCAGCTATACCGCATGGGACGCCTATGCCGTCTCGGTGCTGCTGGTGCCACCGCTGCTGCTGGATTACGCCTCTAATCTGGGGCGGGTGGTGCTGCTTGCGCCGATTGCCTTGCGGCGGCGGCAGGCGATGCGGCTGCAATGGGCGCAACATCGCGGCGGGGTGCTGGCCATCGCGATCCTCAGCCCTCTGGCCTATATTCTGGTGCTGCATGTGCTGACCTATACGCCAGTCGCCTATGTCGCGCCGCTGCGCGAGACCAGCGTGCTGTTAAGCGTGTTGGCAGGCAGCCTTCTGCTGAGCGAGGGTCATCTGCGCCAGCGCCTTGGCTGGGCGGCGGTGATCCTGACCGGAATGGTGATCCTGATTTCGGGGTGATCCTGCTGCCCCGATACAGGCTGCCGCGAAGGTCAGAGCGAGAAACTTGCACAATGCGCAAATGCGACGGTTCAAAGGTCGCAACCCGACAAGACAGGTCCGCCGCATCGCGTTAGGGCCGGGGCATGCCGGAACGTGTTACCTCTGCCCTTGTCCAGCCGGTGCTGCACCGCGCCGCGCCCGGCTTCCGCGATTTCGCGCTGCTGGGCGGGCTGGAATCCTGTGTGCGCGGCATGCTGGTCGCGATCTGGCCGCTGGAGATGTATCACCAGCTGGGCAGCAAGGAAGCAGTCAGCTGGGCCTATTTCATGGTCGGCATCGCCTCGCTCTGTTGGGGGCTGGCGGTGCCCATACTTGGCCGGATCATGCCGCGCCGCTGGATGTATACGATGGCCGCGGGCCTGTATCTGCTGGCCATGTCCCTGGCCGTCACCGGCGGGCCATGGCTGACGCCGCTGGCGCTGTTGGCCATGGGTTTCGGCGTGGTGACGAACCAGATATGCATCAACGCCTATCTGATGGATTACATCTCGCGCGTGGATCTGGGCCGGTCCGAGACCTTGCGGCTGTTCTATTCCGCCCTGCCCTGGACCATTGGCCCGGCGGTGGCGGTGATCCTGTGGCAATATTGGCGGCCTGCGCCCTTTGTCATCGCCAGCCTTGCCACGCTGGTGATGCTGACGCAGTTCTGGCGGTTGCGCATGGGCAACGGCAAGGCCATCGCCCGCGCGCGCCGGCCTCATCCCAACCCGCTGGCCTATCTGGGCCGTTTCCTGCGCCAACCGCGACTGGTCGCGGGCTGGATGTTCGCGGTCACGCGATCCTCGGGCTGGTGGGTCTTCATCGTCTATCTGCCGATCTTCTGCGTCGAGGCCGGCTTGGGCGATCGCATCGCCGGGCTGGCATTCGCGCTGTCATCGCTGCAACTGTTCCTGGCCCCGCTGATGCTGCGCTGGCAGCGGCGGGTCAGCCTGAGGCGGGCGGTGATGATTGCCTTCGCCTCGGCCGCCATCTGCTTTGCCCTCGCATCGCTTGGGGCATGGTGGCCGCTGGCGGCGGTGGCCGGCATTCTTGCGGCATCGTTCTTTCTGGTCGGGCTGGATGCCTTTGGCTCGCTGCCCTTCCTGATCGCCGTGCGCCCCGCCGAGCGCACGGAAATGAGCGCGGTCTACGCCTCGTTCCGCGATGTGTCGGGGATCCTGACACCCGGCGTTGCCTTTATCGTGCTGACGCTGACGGATTCGATTCCGCTGGTGTTTCTGGTCACGGCCGTCGGCCTTGGCGCCATGTCGCTGCTGGCCGGGCGCCTGCATCCCAGAATTGGGGTCGCACGCGGCCCGGCGACCGCAGCGGCGAAATAGGGCCGGAAAAACCTAGTCCTGATCGGCCCAGGGACCGTGCTGGCCGGACTTTCCGTCATCCAGCCGTTCGAACCCATGGCGACCGAAATAGTCGCGCTGACCCTGCAACATATTGGCCGTGCCGCGCGCGGTGCGCATCGCGTCGAAATAGGCCAGCGCAGCGGAATGCGCCGGCACGGCGATCCCGTTCAACGCCGCCAGCGACACCACCTGCCGCAGCGCGCCCTCGGTCCGTTTCAGCCAATCGGCAAAGAAAGGCGCGGCCATCAGCCGGGCATCAGGCACAGCCCCAAGCGCCGAGGCCATGTCGTCCAGCATGGCCGAACGTATGATGCAGCCCGCCCGCCAGACCCGCGCGATGGCGGCACTGTCCAGCGACCAGCCAAATTGTCGGCTGGCGGCCGCGATCATTCCGAAGCCCTGATCATAGCACAGGATCTTGCCGCAGATCAGCGCCTGTTCCAGCACCTCGATGGCGGGGGCGCCGGTCTGGATCCGCTGCGGACCCGCGCCGAAAATTTCCTGCATCTCGGCACGTTCGTCGCGCCGCGCCGAGATATTGCGCGCCGTCACCGCCGCGTCGATGACCGGGATCGGCGCACCCAGATGCTGCGCCTCGATCGCGGTCCAGCGACCGGTGCCCTTCTGGCCCGCGGCATCGACGATCACGTCCAGCACCGGACCGGCGGTCACACCATCACGGGCGGCGGCAACCTTGGCGGTGATCTCGACCAGATAGGATTGCAGCGGGCCGTCATTCCAACGCTCGAAAATGGCGGCGACCTGATCGGCGCTCATCCCCAGCCCGTCGCGCATGATGCCATAGACCTCGGCGATCAGCTGCATGTCGGCATATTCGATGCCATTGTGAACGGTCTTGACGAAATGCCCGGCCCCCGCCTCGCCCATCCAGTCGGCGCAGGGCGTATCCTTGTAGCGGGCGGCAATCGCCGTCAGGATCGGGGCTGCGCGGTCCCAGTTCGCGCGCGGCCCACCGCCCATGATCGAGGGCCCATGCCGCGCCCCTTCTTCGCCGCCCGACACGCCGATGCCAAGAAACGGCAGCGGCAGTTCGGCCATGCGGCGGTTCGTATCGTTGAAATTCGCGTTGCCGGCGTCGATGATCAGATCATCCTTGGACAAAAGCGGCAGCAACGCCTGAATCTGCTGATCCACCGCATCGCCCGCCGGCACCATCAGCAGGATCATGCGGGGGGTCTTCAGCGCGGCAACCAGATCGGGCAGCGATTCGGTGGGCGTGATCCGGGCGGCCAGATCGCCGGCATCCGCCGCAAAGGCCTGGGTCACGGCGGTCGTCCGGTTCCAGACCGCGATGTCAAAACCCTTTTCGGCAATGTTCAGCGCAAGCGCCTGGCCCATCGTGCCAAGACCGATCAATCCGATATCGCTGTTGCCCATGTGCCGCTCTCCTATCGCACCTGTTCCATCAGGACCGCACCCTGGCTGCAATCGCGCCGCACATCCTGACCGCAATCGCGCGGTTCCAGGTCGCGGGTCAGGCAGATGCGCACCTCTTGCAGGTCCTGCCCTTTGCAGGTGACGGTTATCCCGTCGCGCGTCAAGGCCGGGTTGGCCTCGATGAATGCCTCTTCGATGACGGCGGGCGGCACGCGAACATCGCGCGGCAGGTCGTCGAACACCGCCGGCACCGGCGCCACGGCGGCCGCATCGCGGATCGCCTGATAATAGCCGCGCGCCGACAGGCCCGAACAGCGCCCGTGCTTTTGCCACTGATACCAGGCCAGCCCACCCGACCCCATGATATCGCCCATTGCCTGACTTTCCCGGCGCGAAGGGTCGCGTTCATCGGTGCCGCAATCCTGCGGCCAGCCGCGTTCATATTGCGGCCAAAGCCCGTGGACGACAAAGTCGATGCCGCGCCCCGGATCGCATTGACTGGCGTTGCGGGCGTCGCCGGTCTGGCTGCACCATGCCGGCGACCAGGACAGCGCCAGCACGTAATAGTCGAACTCGCCCGCGACGGGCTGCGCGGCGGCGGGTCCCGCCACCAAGGACAACCCCGCCAGTATCATCGCCCTGCCCGCCTGCATTCCGCCCCTGCCCGCCAGATCATTCCACCCGAACATCGCAAAGCGCGGCGGCAAAGACCAGCACCCGCTGGCCGAATTGCGCAGATTCTGCTTTTCCCCGGCGCGACGAGCGCCTATATAGGCCGACAATTCCCCCCGAAAACGTGGAATGGCACTTGCCAAAAAGCCGTTTTCCCGGCCAGTCCAGCTATGTCTCGGGGCATTGATGCAAAGGAGAACGCCATGAACAAGCCGCTGATGGCCAAGGCCACTGCCGTTTGGCTGGTCGACAACACGACGCTGACCTTCAAACAGATCGGCGATTTCTGCGGGATGCACGAGCTGGAAGTTCAGGGCATCGCCGATGGCGATGTGGCCGTTGGCGTCAAGGGCTTTGATCCGATCGCCTCGAACCAGCTGGATCCCGAGGAAATCAAGAAGGGCGAGGCAAGCCCCGCCTATCGGCTGAAGCTGAAGCATAACCCCGCCGCCGATGGCGAGGAAAAGCGCCGCGGCCCGCGTTACACGCCGCTGTCCAAGCGTCAGGACCGCCCGGCTGCGATCCTGTGGCTGGTCAAGTTCCACCCTGAACTGGCTGATGCCCAGATCGCCAAGCTGGTCGGCACCACCAAGCCGACGATCCAGGCGATCCGCGAACGGACCCATTGGAACATCGCCAATATCCAGCCCATCGACCCGGTCGCCCTGGGTCTGGCCAAGCAATCGGAACTGGATGCCGCCGTCCAGAAGGCCGCCAAGAAACGGGCCGCCGAAGGTGGCGTGATGACCGATGACGAACGCCGCAAGCTGGTGTCCACCGAAACCTCGCTGGTCATGGGCGAGGAACCGCGTCTGCCCACCGCCATCGCCGGGCTGGAAAACTTTACCCTCACCCGCGATGATGACGACAAACCCGAGCCGGCCCTGGATGCCGACAGCTTCTTCAACCTGCCCGATTCCGACGAGGATGACGACGAGGACGAAAACGACCGCCGCTAATGGAACGGCGCGACCTTCCCGAACGCCCCGACTGGCGGGCAGAGGCCGAACGGCTGGGTTTCACCTTTGCCGACATGCATGGCGCGCCCTATTGGGACGAAACCTCGGCCTATGCCTTTTCGCTGGCCGAGATCGAGGACCGGATCGAGGATCCCTCGACCGATCTGCATGCGCTGTGCCGCGAGGCGGTCGACCTGATCGTTTCCGACGAATCGCTGATGTCGCGCATGGGTATTCCGCGCGCGCATTGGGATCTGGTGGCCAACAGCTGGCGCGCGGGCGAGCCTGAACTCTATGGTCGCATGGACCTTGCCTATGATGGGGAAGGCCCGGCCGTGCTGCTGGAATACAACGCCGACACGCCGACCTCGCTGTATGAAAGCGCCTCGTTTCAGTGGCTGTGGCTGGAACAGCAGATGGCGGCGGGCGTGCTGCCACCCGATGCCGACCAGTTCAACGGCATACACGAGGCGCTGGTGGAGCGTTGGGGTCAGATCGCCGCGCCGGAAACCGACATCCATTTCGCCGCGATGAAGGACATGCCCGAGGATTACGCCACAGTCGAGGCCCTTGCCTGGTCCGCGCGCGAGGCCGGGATGGGCGCCCATTATACCGATCTGGAAAGCATCGGGCTGACCGACAAGGGCCAGTTCGCAGACAGCGAGGACCGGGTGATCGGCACGCTGTTCAAGCTGTATCCCTGGGAAGACCTGTTCCGCGACAGCTTCGCCGACCATGTCGCCAGCTCTGGCCTGCGGCTGATCGAGCCGGCCTGGAAAGCGCTGGTTTCAAACAAGGCGATTCTGCCGGTCCTGTGGCAGATCGCGCCGGGTCATCCGAACCTGCTGCCCGCGTTCTTCCTGGACGACGTGGCCGACTCGCTGGCCGGGCGCGGCCTGTCCCGTGTGCCGGGCTTCAACGCCGTCGCCGACCGTCTGGCACGCGGCCATGTGATCAAGCCGATCTTCTCGCGCGAGGGGGCATCCGTCCGCATCGTCGAAAACGGCCGCGAGACCGAAACCGCCCCCGATCACAGCTATGACGACCAGCCGATGATCGTGCAGGAATACCGGGCCCTGCCCGTCATGGGCGGTTTCCGGCCCATCATCGGCGCCTGGATCGTGGGCCAGACCTGCGTTGGCATGGGGGTTCGAGAGGATCAGGCGCGGATCACGCAGGATCTGTCGCGCTTCAAGCCGCATTTCATCAGCGGCTGAAATGACCGGCGCGGCAAGACTTCTGCTGATCCTTGCGGGCATCGCCGCACTGGCCGGTTGCCGGCCTGACGCTGCGCCAGAAGTCCGATCCCGCATCCGCAGCTTGGCGTGGTCAACCAGGACCACCCGCAATATCGTGCGGCCTATGACCTCTGCGACCAGCAGATCTATGGCCCCGGCTTCAAGATCGGCGACACGGTCTATACGACAAAACAGGACAGCTTTGCCCAGATTCGTCCGCTGCTGGGCAAGCCGAACAAAAGCCGGGACGAACTGGATACCTTGCGGCGCTGGTCGGATGACATTCAGCCCCGCTTCATCAAATGTCTGGAGGATCGGGGCTTCGTCACCGTTCTGGCCGAAAACTGACCGCAGGGGCTGCCCGCCTTCGGGCTGTCATTCGGCGCCCGCTGCCCCTATATAAAACCCGTCATCAGGAGGCCCGCCATGCGCAAACGTTCCCGCAATGTCTCGCTCGCCATACTTGGCGCCGCAGCCTTCACCCTTGCCGGCTGCAAAAGCCAGGAAACCGATGCCAGCGCCTTCCCGGACGAGGCATCCTGCGTCGCGGCCGCCGATCAGGGCAGCTTGTTCTTCACCGCCGAGGACTGCAAGACCGCCTTTGCCGAGGCGCAGCAGAACCATCTGGAAACCGCGCCACGCTATGACAGCCTGGCGGTTTGCGAGGAACAGCACGGCGTCGGCAATTGCGGCGGCGATCCGGCGGCGCAGCAATCGGGCGGCGGCATGGGGTCGGTCTTTATGCCGCTGATGATGGGCTATCTGCTGGGTTCTGCCCTGTCGGGCGGTCGCGGGGTGATGAGCCAGCCGCTGTCGCGCACCGCCAATGGCGGCTTTGCAACACCATCGGGCGATACCCGTCTGGCCACCAATAACGGCACCGGCAAGATGGCCAGCAGCGCCTTTACCAAGGCACCGACCACCATGGGCCAACCGCCGATGAGCCGCGCGCAGGTCGCGCAGCGTGGCGGCTTCGGGCAGACGGCGAGCAGCCGTTCAGGCAGTTCGCGCGTTGGGGGTTAAGGCGACAGCCGCTTGTTACGGGTAAACCTGCGTCAGCAGATCGGACCCCAGCAGCACCCCCGGCGTCACCACGGCCAGCCCGTTCCATTTGCTGATCTCTGTCCAGCATTCATCCGGCGACTGCGCATTCTGCAAAGGCAAGCTGTTACGCCCCAGATCAGCCAGCCGGATTGGCTTTCCCGGAACGACCCCACCATTCAGCGCGGCAACAAAGGGCGGTTCCGCGTTGTAATAGCCGTCATTGCCGAACATGATCCGGTCGTCATGCGGCGCATCATAGGCCACGAGCAGGCTGAAACTGGCAAGAGGCCCCATTTCCATCTGCAAACCCGGCGCGTTCGGGTCCAGTGATGCCAACCGATAGGCGGCATAATCGCTGCCGGTCAGCCCATCGACAAATTCATACAGCATCACCTCGGTCACGCCCTGTTCCTGATCGGCATGGACAACCCGAGGCCCACCGCTGGATGCCCGCAAGATACCGATCGAGGCCCATTTCCCGCCTTCGGCCTGCCGGATCAGTTCATCCAACTCGTTCAGATCGTTGCGAAAGAGCAGGTCGCCGGGATGCCAGTCCCATTCGGCCTCGGCCATCATCTGGGTCCCGCCCGGTTCCTGCGCAGACGCCAGCGACGCCCGAAGGAAAGCGACGATGATCAGCCCGGAAATCGCAACCGCCCGATGCTTTGGGCACCGCAGGGCCATCACAACCTGCCAGATAAAAGCCCGCCGCGAGCCAGTCGCGGCGGGCCAATGACCTTGGCGGCGATCCGTTCAGCCGCGACCGCGAATGGCGCGCCCGGCCCAGATCAGGATACAGGCACCGACGACCGCAACCACGATCTGCCCCAGGGCACCGCCAGCCGTGGCGTCAAACAGCAGCCGGAACAGCCAGTTACCCAGCAGCGCACCCACGATGCCCAGAATGATATTGGTCAGCAGCCCATGATCGCCGCCCATGATCTTTTCCGCGATCCAGCCGGCGATAGCGCCCAGGATGATCGACAGAATCCAGCCAAAACCTTCCATATCCGTCCTCTTGCAAGTCATCAGGGCCGCAGGACCGGCCCCTGTTCCATCAAGGGAATGCACATCGGCGGCATCGCGTTCCACCAAGGCACGAAATTTTACCCGAAGCGACGGTTGGACGCCCTAGCCGCCAAGGACGACGGCATCGGGAATTTCATAGCGCTCCTGGCCGATATTGATCACCGTCAGGTCACCACGCCGTTCGGTCGTGGTGCCCGCCTGAACAACGGGACGCCCGGCCTCATACCGGATCTCGCGGCTGCCGCCGTCCGGCCAAAGAACGGTGACGGTCGCATTGCCGCCCGGCTCGCGGGTCACGCGGAAATCGCAGTCGCGCGTCGGCATCCCCAAACGGACCGAGCAGGGCAGCTTGCCGCTGGCCTCGGTCGTGGCGGGTTTCTGCGTGGGCGCGGTCGTGGTTGTGCGCGTGGGCCGGGGCTTGGGCTTGGCGGCCGAGGATAGTCTGGCAGCCGGCGCAGCCACTGGCGCAGCCGAGGTCACCGGCGCAGCCGAGGTCGCAGCGGCGACCTGATGCGGTTGCAGATATTGCTGCGCGGCCCAACCAGTGACGCTTGCGCCCTCGATGGTCTGGACCTGGCACCAGCCCTGCCCATCGACGGTCTTGCAGCCCTGGTTACGCAGCACCGTGCCGGCCTGCACGCCCGCCAGCACCGCCGCCCCGCGCGAGCCGTCCTGACGGATGTTCAAGGGCCCGGTAATGCCGGCCACGCGCCAGAAAGGCGGATTTCCGGCAGCCGTGGTCATGGCCGCCGCGGCCGCCGTCGTCGCCGCGGCCGCCGGGCTTGCGGTAGCAGCGGTCGCGCTTGGCACCGAAGAGGTGCCGCGAACCTCGATCTGCATGGTGAAAGTGCTGGTCTCGTTGCGCCGTGCCGCGGCGCGCACCAGATACGTCTGAATCGTATAGGTGCCGCTTTCAGTCAGCGGCAGCTCGGTCTTTTCGCCCTGCGTCGCGCCAACGAACAGCGCCTGCGAATTGCCCGGCACGTCCCCCGGCGCGAAGACGTTGAAAGAGGTGCCGGCATTGTCCGACGTGATCGAGATCGCCAGCACCTGCCCGGCCGACGCCGTCACCTTGTGGAACGCGCTGTCATAGCCGTTGATCGTCCCGGCAACCGACGTGCCGGTGTGCCCCGCCGGGAACTGCACCGTGGTCGTCGTATCCGCGGCCAGTGCACTGCCCGCAGAAATTGCCAGCGCCAGGACGCCGGCCAACACCTTGCCCACCATCTTCTGCCTCATCAGTTTATCGTTCTTGGCGACAGGAATCGCCAAAAAACGCCTGCTGAGCAAGCCGCCCTTGCGCCAAATCACGCGGAATTTTGCCGACGCCCTAGATCGACAGGCAGATATATTTCATTTCCAGATAGTCCTCGATCCCGTGCCGGCTGCCCTCGCGGCCCAGGCCCGACTGTTTGACCCCGCCAAAAGGCGCCACCTCGGTCGAGATGATGCCGGTATTCACACCGACGATCCCGTATTCCAGCCCCTCTTGCACGCGGGTGATGCGGCCGATGTCGCGGGCATAGAAGTAACTGGCCAGCCCGAAGATGGTGTTGTTGGCCTTCTCGATCACCTCGTCCTCGGTCTCGAACCGGAACAGCGGCGCCAAGGGCCCAAAGGTTTCCTCGGTCGAGACCTTCATCGCATCGGTGACGCCCGTCACCACGGTCGGCTCGAAGAACAAACCTTCTTTGCGCTTGCCGCCGGTAATGACCTTGCCGCCGCCATCGACGACATCCTTGATATGTTCCTCGACCTTCTCGACGGCGTCCTCGTTGATCAAGGGGCCGGTGGTCACGCCCTCGGCCATGCCGTCACCCACGCGCAGCTTGTCGACCGCCGCTGCCAGCTTTTCGGCAAAGGCGTCATAGACACCGGCCTGCACATAGATGCGATTGGCGCAAACGCAGGTCTGGCCATTGTTGCGGAATTTCGAGGCCATCGCGCCTTCCACCGCCGCATCCAGATCGGCGTCATCGAACACGATGAAGGGCGCGTTGCCCCCCAGTTCCATGCTGCATTTCAGCACCTGATCGGCGGCCTGACGCAGCAGGATACGCCCCACTTCGGTCGACCCGGTAAAGGTCAGCTTGCGCACAAGCGGGTTCTCGCAGAACTCTTTGCCGATATCGGATGACCGGCTAGAGGTGACGACGCTGAAAATCCCCTTGGGCAGGCCCGCGCGTTCGCCCAGAACCGCCAGCGCCAGCGCCGAAAGGGGCGTTTCCGCCGCAGGCCGCGCCACGAAACCACAGCCCGCCGCCAGCGCCGGGCCGCATTTGCGGGTGATCATCGCATTGGGGAAGTTCCACGGCGTGATCGAGGTGGCCACGCCAATCGGCTGGCGGATCACCATCAGCCGCTTGTCGGGCTGATGGCCGGGAATGGTTTCGCCATAGATGCGCTTGGCCTCTTCACCGAACCATTCGATGAAACTGGCGCCATAGGCGATCTCGCCCTTGGCCTCGGCCAGCGGCTTGCCCTGTTCGGCGGTCAGGATGCGGCCCAGATCATCCTGATTTTCCATCATCAGGTCGAACCACTTGCGCATGATATTGGCGCGCTCCTTGGCGGTGCGGGCGGCCCAGTCCTTCATCGCGGCATGAGCGGCGGCAATGGCGCGGGTGACCTCGGCGCGGGACAGGTCGGCGACCTGGGCAATCACGTCGCCACGCGCAGGGTTGGTGACGGCGAATGTCTTGCCGTCCTGCGCATTGACCCATTCGCCGGCAACATAGGCGCGGGTTTCCAGCAGCGATGGATCTTTCAACTGCGTCTTAAGATCGGTGGCGTGCTTGTTCATCTGATGTCTCCCTGCCATTGGCTTGCCAGCAAAGTTGCGCTTTTGGCGGGACAAAGCAAGCGCAAGACCAGATCGCCAATCGAGACATCGTGATGGATCCAAAACGCCCTGATGCGCATTGACCTTCAACGCCAGATTATCCCTCTTGGCGCTCTCGACTGGCGGTGCGCGACATGCGCACCGCCTTTTTGTTGCTCACCGATCGGAACCCATGGTCGAACGCCTGGCCGTAACGGCCTGCCAGCACGGCTGAAGATCGCCCGGCGCGGGACGTGCCGCATGAACGCCACGCGCGATGGCGCGGGCCAGCACGCCCGCCGCTGCATGGCCAAGCAGGAACGGATCGGCGTCCGGGTCTCGCAGCGGAACCGCCCCGGACGAGGCCGCAAAAACCAGATCACCGTCAAAAGGTGTATGGCTGGGCACCAGCGCGCGGGCCATGCCATCATGGGCCGCCGTAGCCAGCCGTTGCAGCGCGGGCTTGTCCAGCGCGGCATCTGTCGCAACGATGGCAATGGTCGTCGCTTCGCCAAGACGCTTGCCCGGACGCGGCTCGTCAGTGGCGGGGAAACCCGTTGGCGGCAGGCCAAGGCCGCCAAATTCGGACCCCATCTCCCACGGGGCGGCCCAGAAATGCGGCCCCTCGCCCACATTGGCCGAACCAAGGGCATTCACCACCACCAGCGCGCCGATGGTATAGCCCGCCTCCAGCACGGCCGAGGCCGAACCCAGCCCCCCCTTCAGCCGCGCCGTCATCGCGCCCAGCCCTGCCCCGGCGCTGCCGATGGCGAAATCGGTGCCGGCGGCGCCGAATGCCTGCCGGCCAAGAGCAGGATAGGGATTGTCCTGCCAGTCCTTGTCGCCGCCGTTCAGCAGGTCAAAGACGATCGCACCCGGCACGATGGGCACCCGCACCGGGCCGATGGCAAAGCCCCGCCCCGCCGCGTGCAGCGCCGCCATCACGCCATCGCAAGCAGCCAGCCCAAAGGCGCTGCCACCCGAAAGGACCAGCGCATCCACCCCCTGAACCAGCTTGTCCGGCGCCAGCAGGTCGGTTTCGCGCGTGCCGGGCGCACCACCCATCACATGCACCGCCGCCCCAAAAGGGGCGTCCGCAGTCAGCACCGTCACGCCCGAGCGCAGCACCTGATCCTGTGCGTTGCCGACGCGAAAGCCCGCGACATCGGTGATCAGGTTGAAGGGGCCGGGCTTCATCTGCGGACCGGCTGTGCCGCCCCTTGGCGGATATGATCGCTGCGCTGAAATCTGCTCATGTCACCTCCTGTTGCGCCGCTGGCGCTGGCCTTCGCCAATATGGCGCAATGTCTCGATCAGGATCGCCGTCAGAACACCGACATTGATCAGCCCGTTCACCGCCGCAATGACCCCCAGAATGCGCCATTCCTGCGGCAGCAGCACATCGCCGAACCCCAGCGTGGTAAAGACCGTCAGGCTGAAATAGACCGATTCCTCGATGGTCGAAAACAGCCCCAGCCAGCGAAAGGCCGTGGCCCAGACCGTCACGCTGGCGGTAATGATGAAAAGCACCCAAAGGCTGGCGATGATCATCGCGACGATCAGCTTCAGATCGAAAGGTTCGCGCACCATCCATGCCTCGCGCTTGTGGAAAAAGCGCATCATCAACAGCGCCGATCCGCCGGCAATCACCGTCGTCAGCGCCAGCAGCAGCGCGCCCCATCCGATCTGTCCCAGCATCACGACCCTTTTCCCGCCAATGCTTAAGGCGTAGCCTGCCCGGCATGCGCAAATCAATCGCCCAGCCGAACCGTCGAACCGGGCACCGCACCGCCGGAAGGAACCGTTGATGAGCGATCGCCCCTCGGTTCTGTTTGTCTGTCTTGGCAATATCTGCCGCTCGCCCATGGCCGAGGGCGCCTGTCGTGCCGCCGCCAATGCCCGTGAGATTGGCGTCACGGTCGATTCGGCGGGCACCGGGTCATGGCATGCAGGCGAACCGCCCGATGGCAGGGCGGTGGCGATGGCGGCACGGAAAGGCGTCGACATCTCGGGGTTGCGCGGGCGGCAGGTTCAGGCCGCCGACTTTCACCGCTTTGATCATATCGTGGCGATGGACGCGGATAATCTGGCAAACCTGCGTCGAATGGCCCCGGCGGATGCGCGCGCGCATCTTTCGCTGATGCTGGATCACGTTCCGGGGCGGGCGGGGCAGTCGGTGGGCGATCCCTATTACGGCGGCCCCGAAGGGTTCGCGCGGGTCTGGGCCGAGGTCTGGGCCGGCGCCCAAGGGTTGCTGGATCGACTGACCCGAAAAGGCTGACCCCGCCGCAGGGCGGCAGGGTCAAGTTGGGATCAGATGCCGGCGTCGATGATGGCGCGGGCCAGAACCGGCACGGTATCGGCGTTCAGCCCGGCGATGTTCAGCCGCGAATCGCCGACCATATAGATCGCCGCGTCCGTTTTCAGCCTTGCCACCTGTTCCGGGGTTGCGCCAAGCCGCGAGAACATGCCGCGATGACCGGCGATAAAGTCGAAACGGTCGCTGCCCGACAGGTCGCGCAATTCCTGCGCCAGCTGCGCGCGCAGGCCCAGCATGGTATTGCGCACCTCTTCCAGTTCGGCGGCCCAATCGGCGCGCAGCGCATCATCGGTCAGAATGGTCGAGACGATGCGCGCGCCGTGATCGGGCGGGAACGAAAAATTCTGCCGGTTCAGGAAGGCCATCGCACCCTGCGACAGATCGCGATCTGCCGTGCCCGTGCCAAGCGCCATCAGAATGCCGGTGCGTTCGCGATAGATGCCGAAATTCTTGGAACACGAGGCGGCGATCAGCACCTCGGGCAGACGGCTGGCCAGCAGCCGTGTGGCTGCGGCATCCTGTTCCAACCCGTCGCCAAAGCCCTGATAGGCCAGGTCGATCAGCGGGATCGCGCCCGACTTTTCAAGGATCGCCGCGACCTCGGCCCATTGATCCATGGTCAGGTTGGCGCCGGTCGGATTGTGGCAGCAGCCATGCAACAGCACCAGATCGCCAGCCTTGGCCTTGGCGATGTCGGCCTTCATGCCCTCGAAATCGACGCCGCGCGTGGCATTGTCGAAATAGCGGTATTCGACAAAGGGCAGGCCGATGAACTTCATGATCGACAGGTGGTTCGGCCAGGTCGGGTCCGAGACATGGACCGTCAGCCCCGGATTGCCCATCCGCGCCAGTTCCAGCGCCTGCCGGATCGCGCCGGTGCCGCCCACGGATGCCACGCTGGCCAGCCGCTCGACCGGCAGCTCGCCCAGCACCATTTGCGCCATGGCATTGCGATAATCGGCCTCGCCCGCAAGTCCGGTATAGGCCTTTGTGACCTGCGTTTCCCAGATCCGCTGTTCCGCCGCCTTGACCGCGCGCATGACCGGGGTAACGCCTTCGGGGTTCTTGTAGACGCCCACGCCCAGGTCGATCTTGCCCTGACGGGTATCGGCCTTGAACTCTTCGATCAGCATCAGGATCTTGTCGGGGGCTTGGGGTTTCAGGTTGGACAGCATCGCCTAGGCGTCTCCGGTTGCGATTTTCAGGTCGGGGAAGCTGCCCCATTCGGTCCAGCTTCCGTCATAAAGCGAGTGGTTGCGGTGGCCGATCCGTTCCAGCGCCAGCGACAGCGTGGCGGCGGTCATGCCTGATCCGCAGGTGGTGATGGCCGGCCTGGTCAGGTCGATGCCGGCGGCGTCAAAGGCGGCGCGCAGGCCATCCACGTCCTTCATCGTGCCATCGGCATTGTAAAGCTGGCCAAAGGGCAGGTTCTTCGAGCCGGGAATATGGCCCGAGCGCAGGCCAGGGCGCGGTTCCGCCGCCTCGCCGCGAAAGCGTTCGGCCGCGCGGGCGTCGATGATTTCGTGATCGCCCAACTTGCTGGCGGCGGCCACCTGGGTCACATCGCGCACCAGCCCGGCCTGACGCTGCACCGTGATGTGGCGATCACGCATGATCGGCGGCATGTCCTCGACCGGGCGACCCTCGGCCTGCCATTTGGCGAAACCGCCATCCAGCACCGCCACATCGGTCTTGCCCATCAGCCGGAAGGTCCACCAGACCCGTGCGGCGCTGCGGATGTCGGAATTGTCATAGACCACGATCTGATGGCCGTCACCGATGCCCATCGCCCGCATGCGGCTGATGAACAGCTCCACCGGCGGGGCCATATGCGGCAGCGTGCTGCGTTTGTCGGCGATGTCGTCGACATCAAAGAACCGGGCGCCGGGGATATGCGCGGCCTGATATTCGGCCAGGGCATCGCGCCCGGTGGCGGCCATATGGCTGCTGGCGTCGATGATGCGCAGATCGGGATCGTTCAGGTGATCGGCCAGCCAGCCGGTGGAAACGAGCGTTTTCGGATCGTCCTGCATGGTCCCCCTCATATTTCGCACGAAACCGCTTTAACCGTCACGGGGTACCGCTGCAATGGCGGCTTGCGCGATCGCGCCCTTGGGCTAATCTTTCGGGATGGCGCGCAAAGGGAGGCAACATGCACCAGATCGGCATCGGCCTGGCACTGCTGATCGCAGTGCTGCACCTGTGGATCCTGGTGATGGAGATGTTTCGGTGGGAACATCCCCGCACCCGCGCCGTCTTTGGCACCACGCGCGAGATGGCGGCGCTGACCCGCGTGATGGCGGCCAATCAGGGGCTGTATAACGGCTTTCTGGCGGCGGGAATCCTGTGGGGCATCTGGCGGCCTAATAACGGGGTGGTGCTGTTCTTTCTGGCCTGCGTGGCGGCGGCCGGCATCTATGGCGCGATTTCGGTCAAGCCGCGCATCGCGCTGGTCCAGACCCTGCCGGCTGTGATCGCGATGGCGCTGATCGGACCGGGCTGATCAGCGGCGGACGAAAAAGCCGGCGGCGATTCCACGCATCAGCGCCCCCAGCTTGGCCATGCGGCGATCCTCGACCGCGATGATCCCGGCGGCCTCATACCCCAGACGGGCCAGCGCCAGCGCCGCAAATGACGGAAAGCGCCAGCCCCATCGCCGGGCCAGCAGCGCCGTGTTGCGGCCGATCTGGCGGCGACGGTCGGGCGAATGGCCACCGGTCTGGAACGTCCGCCCAAAGGCCCGCCAGACCTGCCGCTGGCCGATGGAATGGTCAAAGACATGCGCCCCGGCGATCCAGATCGACAGGCCATCGTCGGCGGCGCGCAGGGCCATCTCGGTATCGACATGATCGACCCCCAGCCCCTCGTCGAACGGGCCCAACTGGCGCAATGCGGCCATCCGCCAGATGGTCATCGAATTGATTGCCATCGTGGTGCGGCGCAGATCGTCAAACTGGCGCGGCAGATGCGTGACACGCCAACGCCCCTGCAACAGCGCCGGCCGCCCGCGCATTCCCGTGGCCCGGTCACGATAGATCGGCGCAACGGCGGCCACGTCATCCCGATCCAGCAGGGCTTGAACATCGGGATCGGCCAGCATCTCGGCCAGAACCGAGACATCGCTGTCCTGATCAACGAAAACCACCAGATCGGCCTTGTCCGCCACCTGTTCCAAAGCGCGGTTATAGGCCCCGGCCAGCCCGCCGCGATTGCCATTGGCGATGCAGATCGCGCCATCGAAACAGGGCACCGGCGCATCTGGCGTATTATCCACCAGAACCAAAGGCCCGGCTATCGGCCCAAGCTGGCGCAGCACCCCGCCCACCCCATCGGCATCCGCGCCAAAGGTGACGATAACGACCGCCGGCTTTCGAACCATGCCGCCTAGCCCTGCTTCAGCAGGCGCTGCTTCTGACGGCCCCAGTCACGCTTGGCGCTGGTTTCACGCTTGTCGGCGACCTTCTTGCCCTTGGCGACACCGATCTTCAGCTTTACCTTGCCGCGATCGTTGAAATAGATCACCAGCGGCACCAGCGTCATGCCCTCGCGCCCGATGGCCTGCCACAGCCGCGAAAGTTCGCGCTTGCTGACCAGCAGCTTGCGGCGGCGGCGCTCGTCATGGCCAAAAACCCCGGCATTGGTCAAAGCCGAGATATAGCCGTTGATCAGCCACAGCTCGCCATTTTCGACATTGGCATAGCTTTCAGCGATGTTCGTCTGCCCGGTGCGCAGGGATTTCACCTCGGACCCGGTCAGGACGATACCGACCTCAAGATCGCTTTCGATGAAATAATCGAAACGCGCCCGACGGTTCTCGGCAATCACCTTATAGTTCTTGTTTTCGGGTTCCTTGGCCATTGCGGAGAGATAGGGCCGCGCGGCGCGGCTGTAAAGATGGCGCAGTGGCAAAGCACCGGCCCCAGGGCTGTCCGGGGCCGGCGGATCATCTGTCTCAGGCCAGTTGCGCCATTGCCTGCTTATCCAGCTGGGCAATCTGCCGGGCGGCCGGGCGATCCACGCAGCGCGCAACCCAATCCTTGATCGGCGGAGTGGCTGGCAGTTGATCGCCAAACCAGGCAAACGGCCCCGCGCAAAGCAGATCGGCGGCGCTGAACCTATCGCCCAGCAGATAGGGTTGCTGGCGCAGCACCTCGTCCAGCCGCTGAATCGCGGTGTCATAATCGCGCAGGCTGGCCCAGATGGCCGGATGATCGACCTGCGCCCATGACAGGATCGCCACCGGCTCGAATACGCCCTGATACCAGGTCAGCCAGGACAGATAACGCCCGCGCTGCGGATCGCCCACGCCGCGCCCCAGAGGGCTGTTGAAACGATCCGTCAGATACAGAACGATCGCGCCGCGTTCACGCACGAAATCCTCGCCATCCGTCAGATAGGGCACCTTCTTTTCAGGATGGGGATTGGCCGCATCGGGACCGCCCGAGCCATCCTGCCGGGGGATGGTCACCTGAACCACCCGCACCTGATCGGCAACGCCCATCTCTTCTATCAACTGATAGACGCTGGTCGAGCGGCTGTCCGGTGAATGGTAAAAGGTCAGCATGGCTTGTCTCCTTCTTGGTTGATGGCCAAGGTCTAGCGCGACGCTGCTGACAAAAGGTGACAGGATGGCCCGAACCGATCGGCTGATGCGACTGATGAACAGCCTGCGTCGGCTGCCCGCCCCGGTGACGGCCGCGCGGCTGGCACAGGAAACCGGCGTCTCACCCCGGCAACTGTATCGCGACATCGCCACCCTGCGCGCAGGCGGGGCGCTGATCGACGGCGAGGCAGGCCTGGGCTATTCCCTGACCGAGGATCCCGCCCTGCCGCCGCAAAGCTTCAGCCAGCTGGAAATCGAGGCGCTGCATCTGGCCGTTCAGGCCCTGGGCCGGATCGGGGATGACGAGTTGACCGATGCCGGCAAGGCGGCACTGGCCCGCATCATCGCGACCCTGCCCGAGCGCCAGTCACGCCAGGCCCTGCATGCGATCATGCACAGCTTTTCCACGCAGCCCGACCGCGACCCGCCCCGGATCGACCTGCCCTTGCTGCGCGAGGCCTGCTGGAACGAACAGGCAATCGAGATCGACTATACCGATCTTCACGGCGCGGCGACGCGGCGGGTGATCTGGCCACTGGGCCTGTCCTATTCCGAGCGCACCCTGATGCTGCTGGCGCATTGCCGGCTGCGAATGGATCACCGGATTTTTCACATCAACCGCATCGACGCGATGCGCCTGACCGGCGACAGCTTCCGCCCGCACAGGGTGGCACTGGTCAGGGATTACATGCGCACCCGCAGATCGCACAGAACCGCGCCCGCCCCTGACGACGTCACGCAGCCACAGGGCTAAAGATCGCCGTCGCCGTTTCGCAGCGATAGCGCGCGACCACCCCCGCAGCATTCGCCGCCAGATCGGTCACGGCATCCAGAATCGCATCCACCTCGGCCTCGGGCGCGGCCCAGCACAGGTTCAGCCGCACGAAGCCGGGCTTTTCGATCTCGTCCCCGCGCAGGATCGCGGCGCGCAGCCGAGCCGACTCGTCCGGCCCGATGCCCAGCAAGCGGTGAACATAGGGGCCGGCGCAGGCACAACCGCCCCGCGCCTGCACACCGTAAAGGTCCGACAGTATCCGCGTGGCCAATTGCTGATGAATGAACCCGCCCCGCCCGTCACCGACGCGAAAGGCCAGGATCGGCAGATGCGGCGCATCGGGATTGCCCAGCAGATGCAGCCCGTCCACGCCGCGCAACCGCTGCGCCTTGGCCAGCCAGCGCACATGCCGCGCATCAATCGCCGACTGCCCGATGGCATCCTTCAACGCGAAAACCAGCGCCGCCCGAATATCACCCACAACGTTCGGAGTCCCCGATTCCTCGCGCGCCTCGATCGACAGGGCATAATCATGACCCGCATCATTCACAAAGCGCACCGTCCCGCCGCCCGGCAGGGTCGGCCGCCCCGCCACCACCGCATCACGCCGCAGCACCATCACGCCCGAGGCCCCCGGCCCGCCAATGAACTTATGCGGAGAGGTCACGACCGCATCCATCCCCAGCCCCATATCAATGGGCAAATAAGGCGCGCCCCCGGCATAGTCCCAGATGACCTTCGCCCCCGCATCCTTCATCACCCGCGTCACCGCCGCCACATCGGTCAGCGTCCCGGTCACGTTCGAGGCCGCCGAAAACGCCCCCACAACCGGCCCCCGCGCATCTGCCAGGGCCGCCCGCAGCGCCACCAGATCCGGCCCGCCCGTCGCAGCCTCGGCAATCTCGACCACCCGCGCCCCGCTTTCCCGCCAGGGCAGGATGTTCGAATGATGCTCGTAAGGCCCGATCAGCACCGTCGCCCCCGGCCCGACGCCAAGCAGATGCACCAGCCTGTTGATCCCCGCCGTCGCACCCGAGCCAGTAAAAACCACCGCATGATCTGCCCCGCCGCCCAGGCAACGCAGAATCTCGGCTCGCGCCCCACGCCGCAGCCGGGTCATCACCCCGCCGCAATGGCTGGCCTCGGTATGGCTGTTGGCATACCAGGGCAGCACCTCCTCCATCACGAAAGCCTCGACCTGCCGCAGCGCCCGCCCCGAGGCGACATAATCGGCATAGATCATCCGCCGCGCCCCGAACGGCCCCTCGATCACCGCATCGCGCCCGATCACGCCCTCATGCAGCGCCTCGATGCCACCCAGACCCGCGCGAAACCGCTGAAAGAAATCCATCCGACCCTCCGTCATTTCGCCGATAATGACCCGGTGAACAGCAAGATTTGATTTCTTCTTCACTCAAATATCCATATCCTACCGATCAAATGAGCGATGAACCCACCATTCTCGACGAAATCGACCACAAGATCCTTGCCGCATTGCAGCAGGATGCCAGCCTGTCGCAACGCGCGCTGGCCGACCGCATCGGGCTGTCGCAAAACGCCTGCTGGCGGCGCCTGCAACGGCTGACCGAGACCGGCATCCTGCAAGGCAGCCGCGCCGCCATCGACGCCGCCCGCATCGGGCTGCAACTGACCGTATTCGTGATGATCCGCACCCGCCATCACGACGACGCCTGGTCACGCAAATTCCGCGCCCGCGTCGAATCCATCCCCGAAATCACCGAGTTCCACCGCATCGGCGGCGAATGGGACTATATGGCCAAGCTGGTGACGGTCTCGATGGCCGGCTATGACCGCTGCTACAAGGCGCTGATCGCCGATATGGACCTTGAGCGGGTAACCGGCGTTTTCTCGATGGAAACCATATTCGAGGGCCGCCCTCTACGAATCCCGCGTTGATTTTCACGAAATGTTCCGCATATTCCTTCTATGCGCGCCGATCAGATCCTGCATCCCACGCCGCAGGGCCTCTATTGCCCGCCCGGCGATTTTCACATCGACCCCACGCGCCCCGTCGCCCGCGCGCTGATCACCCATGGCCATGCCGATCATGCCCGCGCCGGTCATGGCTCGGTTCTGGCAACGCAGCAGACGCTGGACATCATGGCGATCCGCTATGGCGAGGATTTCGCCGGGCAGGTGCAACCCGCCGATGGCCCGATCCGCATCGGTGACGTGACCGTCAGCTTCCACCCGGCGGGTCATATCCTCGGCTCGGCCCAGATTGCGGTCACCCCGGATCACGGCCCGAAAATCGTCGTCTCGGGCGATTACAGCCGCACCCCCAGCCCGACCTGCGCCCCGTTCGAGCCCGTCCCCTGCGATGTTTTCGTGACCGAGGCGACCTTTGGCCTGCCAGTCTTCAAACACCCCGACCCGGCGGTGGAAATGGCTCGCCTGCTGGCCAGCATGACCGAATTTCCTGAACGCCCGCATCTGATCGGCGCCTATTCCCTCGGCAAGGCGCAGCGGGTGATCGCGCTGGCCCGCGCCGCAGGGATCGACGCGCCCATCGCCATCCACGGCGCCATGCAGCGGCTTTGTGATTACCATATCGAACAAGGCATCGACCTTGGCCCGCTGATCCCCGCCACCGCCGATCAGGTGCCTGCGCAACTGGTCATCGCCCCGCAATCGGCCTTTTCGACCGCATGGGTCCAGCGTTTCCGCGACCCGGTGATCGGCTTCGCCTCGGGCTGGATGGCGGTGCGTGCCCGCGCGCGCCAGAACGGCGTCGAATTGCCGCTGGTCATCAGCGATCATGTCGACTGGCCGCAGGTCACGCAGACCATCCGCGACCTCTTCCCCGCTGAAGTCTGGATCACCCACGGCACCGAGGACGGGTTGTTGCGCTGGTGCGAGTTGAACGGCTTTCCCGCCCGCCCCCTGCGGCTGGTCGGCTACGAGGACGAGCCGGAATGAAGCCCTTCGCCACTTTGCTGGAACGTCTGGCCTTCACCCCCGCCCGCAATGCCAAACTGCGGCTATTGCGGCATTACCTCGATTCCACCCCCGATCCTGATCGCGGCTATGCGCTGGCCGCCCTGACCGGCGATCTGAAGCTGCGTTCGGTCACGCCCAGCCTCTTGCGCGGGCTGGTGGCCGAGCGTGTGGACGCGCAGCTTTTCACGCTCAGCTATGATTTCGTCGGCGATCTGGCCGAAACCATCGCCCTGATCTGGGACAGCGAGGCGGACGAGGATATCCCCCTGCACCAAGCCGTCGATCTGCTGCAATCCACCGGCAAATCCGGCCTGCCCGCCGCCATTACCGCGCTGCTGGACCGGCTTGGCGCCTCGCAGCGGCTGGCCTTTCTGAAACTCGCCACCGGCAATATGCGCGTGGGCCTGTCCGCCCGCATGGCGCGGATGGCGCTGGCGGATATGGGCGGCCCGCCGGTCGCCGAGATCGAGGAAATCTGGCACGGCCTCACCCCGCCCTATCAGCCACTTTTCGACTGGATCGCGGGCGGCGCGCGACCTGAAAACGCCGCGAAGGCGCCTTTCCGCCCGGTCATGCTGTCCACGCCCACAGATCTGGACCAGCTTCGCGCGCTGGACCCGACCGAGCATATCGCCGAATGGAAATGGGACGGCATCCGCGTTCTGGCGATCAATGATGGCGGCATCCGCCGGCTCTATTCCCGCACCGGAGAGGATATTTCCACCGCCTTCCCCGACCTGATCGAGGCGTTGAATTTCGACGGCACTGTTGACGGCGAACTGCTGGTGCGGCGCGGCGCCGAAATCGCCAGCTTCAACGATTTGCAGCAACGCCTGAACCGCAAGACCGTCAGCCGCGCAATGCTGGCCAGCCATCCGGCAGGGCTGCGCGTCTATGACCTGATGATCTGGCAGGGCCGTGACCTGCGCGATCTGCCCCTGTCCGCGCGCCGCGCGCTGCTGGACGCCGCCGATTTCGGCAGCGACCGCATCGACGCCTCGCCGGTTCTGGACTTCACCACATGGGACGATCTGGCCGCCCTGCGCGCCAGCCCGCCCAACCCGGTGATCGAGGGCGTGATGATCAAGCGCCGCGACAGCGCCTATGTCGCCGGTCGCCCGCGCGGGCCGTGGTTCAAGTGGAAGCGTGATCCGATGGTGGTGGATGCGGTGCTGCTTTATGCCCAACGCGGCCATGGCAAACGCTCGGGCTTTTACAGCGATTTCACCTTTGGCCTGTGGGATGGCGCCGATCTGGTGACCGTCGGCAAAGCCTATTTCGGCTTTACTGATGAGGAATTGCGCCAGCTTGACCGTTTTGTGCGCCAGAACACCACAGACCGCTTTGGCCCGGTCCGCGCGGTGAAGCCCGAACTGGTGCTCGAGGTCGCATTCGAGGGCCTCAACGCCTCATCCCGCCACAAATCCGGCGTAGCCATGCGCTTTCCGCGCATCAGCCGCATCCGTTGGGACAAACCCGCAGCCGAGGCCGACCGGCTGGAGACGTTGAAAGCCATGATCGGATGAGCCTGCCGCCCGAATTTCAGGGCTGGTTCACCCGTCAGGGCTGGCAGCCGCATCCGCATCAGATCGCGCTGCTGGCGGCGCAGGGCGATACGCTGCTGATCGCCCCAACCGGGGGCGGCAAGACGCTGGCGGGTTTCCTGCCCTCTTTGGTCGATCTGGCGCGGGGCGGGCATAAGGGGATGCACACGCTTTACGTCTCGCCCCTAAAGGCGCTGACGGCGGATATCGCGCGCAATCTGGCGCGGCCCGTCGCCGATCTGGGGCTGAGCCTGCGCATCGAGGATCGCACCGGCGACACGCGGCAGGCGCAACGCGCCCGGCAGCGCGTTGATCCGCCCGATATCCTGCTGACCACGCCCGAAAGCCTGGCCCTGCTGCTGTCTTACCCCGAGGCGCCCGCGATCTTTGGCGGGCTCAAGCGGGTCGTGCTGGATGAATTGCATGCGCTGGCTGAATCGAAGCGCGGGGATCAGTTGATGCTGGGGCTGGCGCGGCTGCGCAGCCTTGCGCCTGACCTGACCGTCACCGGCCTTTCGGCCACAGTCGAGGACCCGGCCCGGCTGGCCGATTTCATGGGCGGCGCGCAGGTGCTGCTGGCCGATCCCGGCCCCGATCCCGATATCGCCATGCTGCCCACCGCCCACCCGGCGCCCTGGGCCGGGGGCGGCGGCCATTATGCCATCCCCGAGGTGCTGACCCAGATTCGCGCCGCCACCACGACGATCATCTTCATAAACACCCGCGCGCAGGCGGAACTGTTCTTTCAGGCGCTTTGGGCCGCGAATGACGAGAACCTGCCGATCGGGTTGCATCACGGCAGCCTTGCCCGCGAGGCCCGACAGCGGGTCGAGGCGGCGATGGCGGCGGGCGCGCTGCGTGCCGTTGTGGCGACCGGCAGCCTTGATCTGGGCATTGACTGGGGCGCTGTCGACCTGGTCATTCAGGTCGGCGCGCCGAAGAACGTCAAGCGACTGGTGCAGCGGATCGGGCGGGCGAACCACCGCTATAACGCGCCAAGCGTCGCGCGGATCGTGCCCGCCAACCGCTTTGAGGTGATCGAATGCGTCGCCGCGTTGCAGGCCGTGCGCGAACGCGATCTGGATGGCGATCCGCGCGGCCCCGGCCCCCTTGACGTGCTGTGCCAGCATATCCTGCTGACCGCCTGCGCCGGGCGTTTCGATGCCGATGCGCTGTTTGCCGAGGTGCGCCGCGCCGGTCCCTATCGCGGCCTCACGCGGACCGATTTCAACGCCTGTCTGGATTTCGCGGCGACCGGGGGCTATGCGCTGCGCGCCTATGACCGCTGGCAGCGGCTGGTCTTGCGGGACGGGCTGTGGGGGCTGCGCGACCCGCGCGCCGTGCGCGACCTGCGGATGAATATCGGCACCATCGTCGAGGCCGAGATGCTGAAGGTCCGCTTTCGCGGTCGCGGCGGCGCCCCCTTGGGCGAGGTCGAAGAGGCATTCGCCGCCAGCCTGGAACCCGGCGACACCTTCCTGATCGGCGGCCAGACCGTGCGATACGAGGGGCTGCGCGACATGGTGGTCGAGGTGACAAGGCAACCCACCCGCAAGCCCAAGATCGCGGTGTTTTCGGGGATGAAGCTGGCGACATCCACCCAGCTTTCCCATCGCGTTCAGGCGCTGATCGGCGATCCCACGCATCACGCCGCCCTGCCGGCTGACACCCGCGACTGGCTGGCACTGCAAGATCAGGTCAGCGCCCTGCCCCGCCCCGGCGTGTTGCAAAGCGAAAGCTTTCGCCATGACGGCATGTGGCATTTCGCGCTGTATGGCTTTGCGGGGCGGAACGCCTTGCAGACGCTTGGCCTGCTGATGACCCGGATGATGGAGGCGGCGGGGCTTGGCCCTCTGGGCTTTCTTTCCACCGATTACGCGCTGCTGATCTGGTCGCTGGACCCGGTGACGGACCCCGCGCCGCTGCTGGATCGCGAGGGGCTGCGCGCGGGCCTCGGCGATTGGCTGGGCAATAATGCGGTGATGAAGCGCACCTTCCGCAATGTCGCCACCATCGCCGGGCTGATCCAGCGCAACCTGCCCGGCCAGCGAAAATCCGGCAGGCAGGCCACCTTTTCCAGCGATATCCTGTACGACACCTTGCGCAAATACGACCCCGGCCACCTGCTGTTGCGCATCACCGCCGACGAGGCCCGGCGCGGCCTTGTGGATTTCGACCGGATCGAGGACATGCTGGACCGCCTGACCCGTCACGACCACCGCATGCTGGATCGCGTTTCCCCCCTTGCCGCGCCCCTGCTGCTGGAGGTCGGGCGCGTGCCCATCGCCGGACAGGGGCGCGAAAGGCTGGCCGAGGCCGAGGCGGCGGCGCTGATGGCCGAAGCGGGATTGGAGATATGAGCGGATACAGCTTCACCTTTGCCGGGCAACGGCTGGTCGCGCGGCCCTCGGGCGCGCTGTGGTGGTCCGATCGGCGCTGGCTGGTCGTGGCAGACCTGCATTTGGGCAAATCCGAGCGCATGGCCCGGCGCGGCGGGGCGCTGTTGCCGCCCTATGAGGTCGCGGCGACTCTGGACCGGCTGGAGGCCGAGATTGCGGCAACCGACCCCGCGACCGTGATCAGTCTGGGCGACGGGTTCGATGATGACGCGGCGGGGCGGGCGCTGGCGGATGAGGTCTGCGCGCGGATGCACCGGCTGGCCCGCGGGCGCGATTGGGTCTGGATCACCGGCAATCACGATCCGGGGCAGGTCTGCGCGCGGATGCCGGGGCGAACGCGGGCGGAATTTCCGGGCATTCCGGCGCTGCGACACGAGGCGGGCGAAGGGGCCGATATTTCGGGCCATTTCCACCCCTGCATTCGACTGGCCGGGCAGCGCAGGCGCTGTTTCCTGATCGGGCGCGATCACCTGATCCTGCCCGCGTTTGGCGCGTATACCGGCGGTTTGCTGGCCGATGATCCGGCGCTGGCCGCGCTGGTGCCGCAGGGGCTGGCGGTGGCCTGTGGCGCGCGCGCCTTGCCTGTGCCGCTGCGTCAGCCTCGCCGCGCATGAAAAAGGCCGGCACACCCTGCGGTGGCCGGCCCCGTAATGAATGATCCCGCGATCAGAAGCTGAAATTCACGCCCAGCTTAAGATGGTGATGCTCGGGCGTGGCTTCGGTCATGTAACCGCCGGCATCGGTCAGCGTGGTCTTGCCAAAGCCGCGGAATTCCCATTCCCCAAAGACCGACATCCGGTCCGAAACCTTGCGCTCGGCGCCCAGGCCCAGGATCCAGGCATTGTCCTTATAGGTGCCCTCATAGACCATGCCGGCACCATTGACGGCATAGTCGAATTCGCCACGGCCATAACCGGCAATCCCGTAGAACAGCGTATTCCCGGCCGAGTTCAGCACGCCGGTTTTCACACGCAACGCAATGAAGTTGTCCATCTCGGTCGAGGCGGTCACACCGGCGTTGTCCAGCGAGGCATCGGCACCGCCGGTCTCGTAGGAAAGTTCCGGCCCGATCACGATCTGGCGGCCGGCCATGGTGGTTTGCCAGCGATAGCCCAGATGCAGGCCATAGGTCACGCCCTTGATGTCGACCGAGCCGGGCGAGGCAATGATGCTGTCGCTCGGGTCACTGATCCCGAGGACGTCATCAGCGCCAAAGGCATAGCCCAATCCCAGACCGGCATAAGCGCCGCCCCAAGGGGTTGCAGTCTGCACCTCTGGGGCAACGATCGGTGCGGGTTCGACCGGGGCAACATAGCCACCGGCAAAAGCAGCGGGTGCCAGCAAGGCGGTGGCGGCGGTCAGACCAGCGGCGCGCAGCGTGAACATGATACTTGCTCCTTCAAATGGGCATTTGCGCAAGATTAAGGTACGGCAGGTCCACCGCGCAATCGTCGGGCCAGGAAAAACCGGGAAAAGCGCCGTTTTTGCCGCAGGAACGCGGCAAAAACGACACAACAAAAACGTTCAGGACAACCCTTAGATGTCCAGGTTTTCCACGCTCAACGCATTCTGCTGAATGAACTCGCGCCGCGGCTCGACCACGTCGCCCATCAACTTGGTGAACAGGTCCTCGGCCTCGGCCACATCCTCGATTCGGACCTGCAACATCGTGCGGGCATCGGGGTCCAGCGTGGTTTCCCACAGCTGGCTCGGGTTCATCTCACCCAGCCCCTTGTATCGTTGCAACGACAGGCCCTTTTCACCTTCCAGGAAGATCGCCTGCAACAGTCCCAACGGCCCGTGGATCGGCACGTCGCGATCCTTGCGCACCAGATGCGCGGTCTGGCCATAAACATCCTGCAGGGACCTGGTCATCTCGCCCAGGCGACGGCTTTCACCACTGCGCAGCATCGGACCGTCAAGGGAACGGTTTTCCTCGACCCCACGCAGCATCCGCGACAGGCGGATGCCACCGTCCTGCGTTGGCCGCCCGGACCAGCCCCGTTCATATTCAGCGCCGATCATGTCCAGCCGCGCGGCGACAGCGGTTGCCACAGCTTGCGCATCGGCGTCGATACGCCCTGGCACCAGCGCGCCGGCAATCGCCGCCTGTTCCGTGATATGGGGCGGGTAATGGGTGGGATAGGCGCGCAGGATACGCCGCGCCATCCGCGCCTCTTCCACCACACGGGTCAGATCGTTGCCGGTGATCTGCTGGCCATCAGCCAGGCGCAGACTGGCGCCTTCGACCCCCTGCTCAATCAGGTAATCTTCCAGCGCGGCCTCGTTCTTCAGATAGACCTCGGACCGGCCCCGCCCAACCTTATAAAGCGGCGGCTGCGCGATATAGAGATGCCCGGCCTCGATCAGTTCGGGCATCTGCCGGAAGAAGAACGTCAGCAGCAGGGTGCGGATATGCGCGCCGTCGACGTCGGCATCGGTCATGATGACGATCTTGTGATAGCGCAGCTTCGACAGGTTGAACTCGTCCCGCCCGATGCCGGTCCCAAGCGCGGTGATCAGCGTGCCGATCTGTTCGCTGCCCAGCATGCGGTCAAAGCGCGCGCGTTCGACGTTCAGGATCTTGCCGCGCAGGGGCAGAACCGCCTGATTCTTGCGGCTACGGCCCTGCTTGGCCGAACCACCGGCCGAGTCACCCTCGACGATGAACAGTTCCGACAGCGCCGGGTCTTTTTCCTGACAATCGGCCAGCTTGCCGGGCAGGCTGGCCACGTCCATCGCGGTCTTGCGGCGGGTCAGCTCGCGCGCCTTGCGCGCGGCTTCGCGGGCCAGCGCGGCCTCGACAATCTTGCCAATGATCTGGCGCGCCTCGGCGGGATTTTCCTCGAACCACTCGGTCAGCTTCTCGCCCACCAGGTTTTCGACCGCCGGCCGCACCTCGGACGAGACCAGCTTGTCCTTGGTCTGGCTGGAGAATTTCGGATCGGGCACCTTGACCGACAGCACACAGGTCAGCCCTTCGCGGGCGTCGTCGCCGGTGAAGTCAATCTTCTCGCGCTTCGCAATGCCACTGTCCTGCGCGTATTTGGTGATCACGCGGGTCAGCGCGCCACGGAAGCCCGCCAGATGGGTGCCGCCGTCGCGCTGCGGGATGTTGTTGGTAAAGGGCAGCACGGTTTCGTGGTAACTGTCATTCCACCACATCGCCACTTCGACGCCGATGCCGTTCCGCTCGCCGGTTATGAAGATCGGCTCCGGCATGACCGAAGTTTTCGAGCGGTCGAGATAGCGCACGAATTCACGCACCCCGCCTTCATAGAACAGTTCGACATGCAGCGGCTCTGCCGGGCGGTCATCTTCCAGGATGATCTTCACGCCGCTGTTCAGGAAGGCCAGTTCGCGCAGCCGGTTTTCCAGCGTCTTGAAGACATAATCCAGATTGCTGAACGTGCCGTTCGGATCGGTCTGCCGGTTCGAGGCGAGGAAACGCACCTCGGTCCCGCTTTCGCCCGGCGCATCGCCCACGACGCGCAGATGTTCAGCCGTTTCGCCCTTTTCAAAGCGAGCGACGTATTCCTTGTTGTTGCGCCAGATGCGCAGTTCCAGCCAGTCCGACAGCGCGTTCACAACCGAGACGCCAACGCCATGCAGACCGCCTGACACCTTATAGCTGTTCTGGTCGAACTTCCCGCCGGCATGCAGCTGGGTCATGATCACCTCGGCCGCGGAAACGCCCTCGGTCGGGTGCATGTCGACCGGAATACCCCGGCCATTGTCGCGCACGGAAACGCTGTTATCGGCGTGGATCTTGACCTTGACGAAATCGGCATGACCGGCAAGCGCCTCGTCAATGCCGTTATCGACGACCTCGTAGACCATGTGATGCAGACCCGAGCCGTCATCCGTATCGCCGATATACATTCCAGGCCGCTTGCGCACGGCCTCTAGCCCCTTGAGAACCTTGATGGAATCGGCGCCGTATTCGGCGGGCTTCTGGGCGGATTCTGTCATGCCTGCGATATTCCTGTTTTTCTGCGGTTGATATAGTCATTCGCCACGGGAAAGTCACGGGAAAGACACAGGATTTCATGGTATTTGGTGGCCATGACGCGAACTCTTGCGCAGATTGCGCCAATGGCGCGACAGTGGTGCAGATTGACGATCAAAAGGGGGGTGCGATGCGCTGGTTACGGATGCTGTCGACAGTGGTTCTGGTCATCGGGCTGGTATGGATTGCGGGTCGCCTGATCTTTCCCGTCCCCTCGACCGAGGGGCGCCCGGTCGAGGCCGCCATGCCCTTCGACCCGACCACCACGCTTGGCCCGCAGGCAGAACAGGCGCTGTCGGCCCATGCCGGCCAAAGTGGCGTGATCCCGCTGCCCGATGGCCAGAACGCCCTGCACAGCAGGATGCGGCTGGCGGAAGGGGCAGAACGCTCGATCGACGCGATGTACTACATCTGGCACGACGATGTCTCGGGGCTGCTGTTGTTGGATGCGTTGCGGGATGCGGCGGCGCGCGGGGTTCGCGTGCGGCTGCTGTTGGACGACAATGGCGTCGCCGGCATGGATGGGATGCTGGCGGCACTGAACGCCATGCCCAATTTCAGCGTGCGGATCTTCAACCCCTCGACCGTGCGCAGCCCCAAGGCGGCCGGTTATCTGCTGTATCCGCTGCGGATGAACCGGCGGATGCACAACAAGGCCTTTATCGTCGATGGGGCTGTGGCCATCGTCGGCGGTCGCAATATCGGCGACGAGTATTTCGCCATGGGCGACGTGCCGGCCTATCTGGATCTGGATGTGCTGGGCGTGGGCGAAGTGGTCACCGATACCGCAACGATCTTTGACCAATATTGGAACAGCCAGCCGGTGCTTGCCCTGGAACAGGTGATCGACGGCGAAGGCGACATCGCCGCCTTTGACGCCGCAGTGACGGCGGCCGAGACATCCGAAGAAGGGCAAGCCTTTGCCACCGCCGCACAAAGCGTCGCCGACAGGCTGGTCGCCGGCGAGGCGCCCCCGATGGAATGGACCGATGTGCAGGTCGTGGCCGATGATCCGATCAAGGGCATGGGCACCCACGACCGCGATCAGCTGATGATCACCCGGCTCAGCGGCATTCTTGGCGGCGTCAGCACCAATCTGGACCTGCTTTCCGCCTATTTCGTGCCCGGCAAGGAAGGCACCCGCTATTTCTCTGACCTGGCCCGCGCCGGCGTCAATGTCCGCATCCTGACAAATTCATGGGAGGCCACCGACGTGCCCATGGTTCATGCCGGCTATATCAAATACCGGCGCGAATTGCTGGAGGCCGGCGTCACCCTGTTCGAGCTGAAGCCAATCGCCGGGCTGTCCCAGGGCAAAAGCGAGTTGGGACCGTTCGGCTCGTCCGGGGCCAGCCTGCATGCCAAGACCTTCACCGCCGATGACAGCCGGGTCTTTATCGGATCGTTCAATTTCGACCCGCGCTCGGCCGCACTGAATTGCGAGATGGGCTTTCTGATCGACAGCGCCGCCATCGCCCATTCCGGCAGCGCCGCGCTGACCGACGGGCTGGCCGCGCGCAGCTTTCAGCCGGTGCTGGAGGGCGACAAGATGGTCTGGCGCGATCCGCAGCCCGACGGCTCGACCGTCATGATCGAACACGAGCCGGGGCTGGGCTTTGGCAACCGGATCGCCGTCTATGTCCTGAACCTGCTGCCGATCGAGTGGCTGCTGTAGCTGGCTGGCCTTAACCGGCGGCCAGCAGCTGCCCCAACCCGATGACACAGCCCACCGCGATCAGCAGCCCGCCCGAGATCAGGTTCATCCGCCGCAACCCGGTGGGCGTGGCCAGCCTTTGCCGGGCGGCGGCGACGGCCACGCCCATGGTCATGTTCATCACGAAGGGAATCGCGGTCGACATGGCCACGATCGCCGCGACATCCGCCGCCGTGATCCGCGCCGGATCGACAAATCCGGGCAGCACACCGACATAGAACAGCGCCGCCTTTGGGTTGCCGGCAATCGCCATCAACCCGGCTGTGAACCCAGCCCACGCCCCGCGCCGCGTCAGGCGGCTGTCTCGCTGGACCGGCTGGCTGGCGCTGCGGATCAGCAGGATGCCCATCCCGATAAAGACGACCACGGCGATCCAACCCAATGCGCCGATCAGCGCGGCGCTTTGCGCGATGATCACCGACAAGCCAAAGATCGCGACCAGGGGCCAGATGATGTCGCCGACCGCCACACCAAGCGCCAGCGGCCAGACGCCCGCAAAGCCCGAGGACAAGGCCCGCGCCATGATCGCCACCCAGACCGGGCCGGGCGTCAGCCAGATCGCGAACATGGCCCCGGCATAAAGCCACAGTGACTCGGCGGACAGGGTCATCAAACCTCCTCTGCCGAGGATTGCCCCCCGGTCTTCGCAATCATCAATCGCCGCGCGCGCGAACCGAATGCCTGAAACAATTCCGGCCCGGTGCCGGTCAGCAATGTCTGGGCCGGCAGCGCCGCGATTTCGTCGTAAAGCGCCGCACGGCGGTCGGCGTCAAGATGGGCTGCGACCTCGTCCAGCAGCAGGACGACAGGCTGATCGGCCAGGGCCCGCGCATTGGCCAGCATCAGCGACAGCAACAGCGCCTTTTGCTCGCCGGTCGAGGACAGCGCGGCGGGCATGTCCTGCGGCCCCCAATGCGCACCCAGATCGGCGCGGTGAGGACCCGTCAGGCTGCGCCCGGCCGCCAGATCGCGGGGTCGTATCCGGGCCATCCGATCCGCGATGCTGGCGGGGTCGGCATCATCGGCAAAGCCCTCGCCCGGCAGCAGGTTCAGCGTGGCGGCGGGAAAGCTGGTTTCGGCGTCGCGCTGCGCGGCCATCACCCGCGCAATCGCCGCAAGCCGGTTGCAGGTCAGCGCCGCCCCCGATTCGGCCATCTGCCCCTCCAACGCGCGATACCAGCCCGGATCGCTGGCCTGATCGCGCAGCAGCCGGTTTCGTTCGCGCATCGCCTTGTCATAGGTCAAAGCCGTCTCGGCATGGTCGGGGATCAGGCTCAGCGTGACACGGTCCAGAAACCGCCGCCGCACCTCGGGCGGGTCTGACCAAAGCCGGTCCATGGCAGGCACCAGCCAGATGATCCGCAGCATCCGGCCAAGTGCCGTCTGGGGGGCCGGCTTGTCGTCAATGATGACGCCCCGCCCCTGCCCCGGCGGGGCCACGGTTTCCAGTTGATGTTCGCCAAGAGTTGCGCGGACGCGCCAACCGGTATCCACGCCCTGTCGCGCCTGTTCGCCCGCACCCGCACCGCGCAGGCCCCGGCCCGGTGACAGCATCGACATGGCTTCAAGGATATTGGTCTTGCCTGATCCGTTTGCCCCGAAAATGGCAAGCGGCCGCGCATCCAGATCAAGCGTCAGATGCCGCCAAGACCGGAACTGCGCAAGGGACAGGCGGGAAAGCGTCACACCCGCATCGGCATGACGACATAGACCGCGCTGGTATCGCCGCCCTCGCGGATCAGCGCCGCATCGCCGGACCCATTGAACAGAAAGACCGCGTTATCGCGATCGACCTGACTGGCGATTTCCTGCAAATACTTGGCGTTGAAGCCGATTTCCAACGGCTCGTCAGCATAGGCCACGGTCAGTTCCTCGTCGGCGGCACCGGCATCCGGGGCGTTGACCGACAGGATCAGCTTGTCGATCTCCAGCGCCAGCTTGACCGCGCGCGAGCGTTCGCTGCTGACCGTTGCAACCCGGTCCACGGCGCGGGCGAAATCGCTGGCATCCACTTCCAGCTTGCGGCTGTTGCCGGCAGGAATGACGCGGCTGTAGTCGGGGAAGGTCCCGTCGATCACCTTCGAGGTCAGCGTGATTGACGGCGTGGCGAAACGCACCTTGGTCTCGCTGACGGAAACGGCGATGGCGGCATCGTCATCATCCAGCAGCTTGCGCAATTCGGCCACGGTCTTGCGCGGCACGATCACACCCGGCATGTCAGCCGCGCTTTCCGGCAAGGGCGCGTCGATCCGGGCCAGCCGGTGACCATCAGTCGCCACGCAGCGCAGCACCGGGCCATCTTCGGACTTGGCCACATGCATATAGACGCCGTTCAGATAATAGCGGGTTTCCTCGGTCGAGATGGCGAATTTCGACTTGTCGAACAACCGCCGCAGCACTTTGGCCGGAGCGCTGAAATTCGCGGCATATTCCGTCGTGGCCATGATCGGAAAATCCTCGCGCGGCAGCGTCGCAAGGCTGAAATTCGACTTGCCGGCCTGCACCGTCAGCCGGCCCGCCGCATCATCCGAGGTGATATTGACCAATGCCCCATCAGGCAGCTTGCGGGCAATCTCGTTCAGCAGCTGCGCGCTGACCGTGGTGGCGCCGGGGCGTTCAACCTGCGCGGGGGCACGATCCACCACCTCGGTATCCAGATCGGTGGCGCGGAAACTGGCCCCGTCGGGTGTCGCCTCGATCAGCACATTGGCAAGGATCGGAATGGTATTGCGGCGCTCAACAACCGATTGGGCCTGGCTGACGGCCTTGACCAGAACCGCACGCTCGATCGAGAATTTCATGTCCGTCCCTCACCCTGTGGCCCTTGCCCGGACCCGCCTTTTAGCCGCCCTTGCGGGCGGTCACAAGAATTTCAATGGAAAACAGGGGGCGGTCAAGCCTCAAGCAGGCGCTTCAACAGATCCAGATCCTCGCTAAGCGCCTCGTCGCTGGCGGCAAGCTCTTCGATCTTTTTCACCCCGTGCATGATCGTGGTGTGATCGCGCCCGCCAAACCTGCGCCCGATTTCCGGCAGGCTGCGATTGGTCAGCTGCTTGGACAGATACATCGCGATCTGGCGCGGCCGGGCCACGGTGCGCACCCGCTTGGGGCCGATCATGTCGGCCAGGCGGATGTTGTAATGTTCGGCCACCTTGCGCTGAATTTCCTCGATCGACACCCGCCGGTCCGAGGCCCGCAGGATGTCCGTCAGACATTCCTGCGTCATGTCCAGCGTAATTTCGCGCCCGATCAGGCTGGCAAAGGCGAACAACCGTTGCAGCGCCCCTTCCAGCACACGCACGTTCGAGGTGATGCGATGGGCCAGAAATTCCAGCACGCCGGGGGCCATTTCCAGCCCCTGATATTGCACGCGGAAGGCATCGGTCTTGGATTGCAGGATGCCAAGGCGCAATTCATAGGTGGTGGGGTGCAGATCGGCCAGCAGGCCACAGCTGAGGCGGGACTTGATGCGTTCCTCCAGCCCCTTGATCTCGCCCGGCGCGCGGTCTGCCGAGATGATGATCTGCTTGCCCTGATCGACCAGCGCGTTGAAAGTATGGAAAAATTCTTCCTGCGTCGAATCCTTGCCGGCGATGAAATGCACATCGTCGACCATCAGCAGGCTGACGGTTCGGAACATTTCCTTGAAATCAAGGATCGTCTTTTCCTTCAGCGCCTGGATGAAGCGATACATGAACTGTTCGGCCGACAGATACATGACACGGGCGCCGGGATGGTTCTGGATATACTCGCGCGCGATGGCGTGCATCAGGTGGGTCTTGCCCAGCCCCACTCCACCATAAAGAAACAGCGGATTGAAGCTGACCGGCCCACCTTCGGCCACCCGACGGGCAGCGGCATGGGCCAGTTCGTTGGGCTTGCCCACGACGAAATTATCAAAGGTAAAGCGGGGGTCCAGGGGCGCGCCCAGATCAGCGTTGCGGTCTGGCAGGGCGGCTGCCGCGACGGCCCGCAGCGGGGCTTGGGCACGGGGCCTGTGCTGGTTCGCGGGGGTCGTTACGGCCGAAGCCGCAGCCGAAGCAACCGGCGCGGCAGTTTCGGCGCGAATGTGGAAACGCAGACGCTCGGCCGGGTGGCCGGTTCGGTCAAGCTCGGTCAGAATGGCCTGCGCAAAATGGCGGTCAACCCAGTTTGAAATGAACCGCGTTGGCGCGTCGAATTCGGCGATGCCGTCATTCACACCGACCAGCCGCAGTGGCTTGATCCAGTGATTGTAGTTATTCGCCCCCACCGATTGTTCCAGATACCCACATGCCTGCCCCCAGATCTTGTCCATGCTTTCCGCGCCTTGTCATTTTTCGTCCTGTCCCGAGGCCGCCCCCCGTTTCCGGTGTGACAGCCGCGTTTCGCCGGCGCGCCAAGGCAAGACGGTATGGCCACACGACATCAGCCACAGCGTAATACGCTGCGGACAGCAGTCGCAGGCCAAAACCCGATCAAAAGGACAATCGCTGGCAGGTGGCAGCCCGCCGTCAATGCTTCCTTTCGAGGACGTTTCCATCCCTGTCATCCTGTCCCGAACCCGACCCGTCAGCGGCAGCTACAGTCAGTTCCGGGACAACCCCCAGGCGCGAGGTGAATCGCTGGATGGCAAACTAGCAATGCGCGTCGCCAGCACGCAACCGATCATTGCGCTTGACATGACCTGACACCGGACGAATCTGCCCAGCCCTCTGACCTGCAAGGAAAAAAACTTCGTCGTGAAAGAAAATCGCCGCGAATCAAAAGGTTAACGATGCGTTAACGACACAGGGCGCGGAGTTCACCGCGCCCTGTGGGAATACAGCAACCAGAGGTTGCCGGGGCCATGCCCCATACAAGGAATCAGCCGATCAGGCCTTGGCCAGCGCCTTCACGCGCGAGGCCAGGCGCGACACTTTCCGCGAGGCCGTGTTCTTGTGGTAGACGCCCTTGGTGACGCCACGCATCAGTTCGGGCTGGGCCGCCTTCAGCGCCAGGGCCGCTTCTTCGGCATTGCCGCTGGCGATCGCTTCTTCGACTTTGCGCAGGAAGGTGCGGATACGCGAACGGCGCGCCTTGTTGACGGCGGTGGCGCGCTCGGCCTGGCGGGCGCGTTTCTTGGATTGCAGGGTATTGGCCATGTTATCGGCTCCGTGGGTCTTGTTGCATTTCGATCGCGCAAAAGACCCACTGACCCATCCCATAGGGAGAGGTCATGATTCTTGCCTAAAGCGGGCCCACGCGCATGTGGGGACCGCCTATAGGTCAAGCGCCCCCGAAAGGAAAGCGTTATTTGTCGCGGAACTGCGGCTCGCGCTTTTCGACAAAGGCGGCCATGCCCTCTTTCTGGTCCTCGGTCGCAAACAGCGAATGGAACAGCCGGCGTTCGAACAGCAGGCCTTCACGCAGGGTCGTTTCATAGGACCGGTTCACGGCCTCTTTGGCGGCACGCACGGCGATCTGCGATTTCTCGGCGATCTTGCCGGCGACGGCCAGTGCCTCGCTGATCAGCTTTCCGGTCGGCACGACGCGGCTGACAAGCCCCGAACGCTCTGCCTCGGCGGCATCCATGAAGCGGCCGGTCAGGTTCATGTCCATGGCCTTGGACTTGCCGACGAATCGGGTCAGGCGCTGCGTCCCGCCAATTCCGGCGATGACGCCCAGATTGATCTCGGGCTGGCCGAATTTGGCGTTCTCGGCCGCGATGATGAAATCGCAGGTCATCGCCAATTCGCAGCCACCGCCCAGGGCATAGCCGCTGACAGCCGCGATGATCGGCTTGCGAACCCGCAAAATGGCCTCGGTCGGGCCGGTGAACAGATCGCCGGCAAAGACATCGACAAAGGACTTCTCGGACATCTCGCGAATGTCGGCGCCAGCGGCAAAGGCCTTTTCGTTGCCGGTCAGCACGATGCAGCGCACCTTGTCGTTCTGGTCTGCCTCGGTCAGCGCGTCAGCCAGCTCGTCCAGCAGTTGCTTGTTCAGCGCGTTCATCGAATCCGGGCGGTTCAGCCGGATCAAGGCGACCTCGTCCTCGATCTCGACGATGATGGTTTCGTATGCCATGGGTTGAACCCTTGTGAATCTGTCAATCGCGCCGAGTCCTAGCAGGCCCCGCGCCCCGAGGCCAGCATCAGACTTTGCCGTTCATGTCCTGGGGCTGGCTTTAGCGCTGGCAGATCGGACAGTAAAAGCTGGACCGCCCCGACTGCACCACCCGCCGGATGACGCCATCACAGCCGGGCATCGGGCAGGGGGCGCCCTCGCGGTCATAGACACGAAAGCTGTGCTGGAAATAGCCCAGCTCGCCCGTGGCCTGCCGATGGTCGCGCAAGGATGATCCGCCGGCGGCGATCGCCTCGGTCAGCACATCGCGGATATGACCGGCCAGCGCCGCAAGCCGCCCGGCACCGATGCGTCCGGCGGCCCGGCGCGGGTCGATCCCGGCGCGATGCAGCGCTTCGCTGACGTAGATATTGCCCAACCCGGCAACGATTCGCTGATCCAGCAGCGCCTGTTTCACCGGCGCTTTCTTCGCGGCAAAGGCAGCGGCCAGCAGATCTGGTCCAAATGCGGCATCCAAAGGTTCCGGCCCCAGATGCGCCAGCAAAGGGTGGTCATCACCGTCCCGGATCAGGTCAACCATGCCGAAACGCCGCGCGTCGTTGAAGGTGATCGTCGTGCCCTGGTCGGTGGTCAGCACGACATGGTCATGGCGCGGCAGAATCGACGGATCGCGCTGAAACCCGGCCAGCCCCGCGCCTTCCACCAGCAGCCGCCCCGACATGCCCAGATGCATCAGCACGCTGCCGCCGCGATCCAGATCCAGCAGCAGATATTTCGACCGCCGCCGCAGCCCCATGACCCGCGCGCCGGTCACGACCTGCACCAGATCGACCGGCAGCGGCCAGCGCAGATCGGGCCTGCGCGCCTCGGCGCGGGCGATGACGCGGCCCTCAAGATGGGGGATCAGGCCACGGCGGACGGTCTCGACTTCGGGCAGTTCTGGCAATTCGTTCCCTTTCGTCGCATTGTGCTGGCGGCGCGCGGCCTTTATCTGGCGGTGCAGATGAATAACGGCAAGCGCATGAGCGACAAGAAAACCACGCATTTCGGCTTTCAGACGGTGGACGAAGACCAGAAGGCCGGCAAGGTCCACGAGGTCTTTACCAGCGTCGCCTCGCGTTATGACGTGATGAACGACCTGATGAGCGTGGGCATCCACCGCATCTGGAAAGCCGCGATGATGGACTGGCTGGCGCCGCGCAATGGCCAGCGCCTGCTGGACGTGGCGGGCGGCACGGGCGACGTGGCCTTCCGTTTCCTCGAACGCGCGCCTCTGGCGGATGTGGTCGTCTGCGACATGACCGAATCCATGCTGATCGAGGGCCGCAAGCGGGCCGAGGCCGCCCGGCTGGCCGACCGCCTTGGCTGGGTCACGGGCGACGCGATGGCGCTGCCCTTCGCTGACAACAGCTTTGACCGCTATACGATCAGCTTCGGCATCCGCAACGTCACCCGCATCCCCGACGCCCTGTCCGAGGCCTTTCGCGTGCTGCGCCCCGGCGGCCGGCTGATGGTGCTGGAATTTTCGCAGCTTCCGAATCAAGGCCTGCAATGGGCCTATGACCGCTATTCCTTCAACGTCATCCCGGCCATGGGCAAGGCGGTAACGGGGGATCGCGACAGCTATCAATATCTGGTCGAATCGATCCGCCGCTTCCCCGATCAGGAAAGTTTCGCCACCCTGATCCGCGATGCTGGATTCGAGCGGGTGAAATACCGCAACCTCTCGATGGGCATCGCGGCGCTGCATTCGGGCTGGAAACTGTAACATGCGCGGCCCTCATAACATCTGGCGCCTGATCCGAACCGGCGCCACCTTCGAACGCACGGGCGCCATGGGCGTGGCGCTGGACGCCGTCGATGCGCCGCCGCGCCTGCGCATGGCTGCGCGGATGCTGGGCTGGCCCTTTGCCTGGCTCGGCTACAAGGGCGACCCGAACCTGCCGCCGGTCACGCGGGCGATCACCGCGCTTGGGCCGGCCTATATCAAGTTCGGCCAGATCCTTTCGACCCGCGCCGATGTCGTCGGCACCGAACTGGCCGACCAGTTGCGCATGTTGCAGGACCGTCTGCCCCCCTTTCCGACCGAGACCGCCCGCCAGATCGTCCAGGCCGAGTTGCATCAGCCGGTCGAAGCCATCTTTACCGAGTTTTCGGAACCCGTCGCCGCCGCCTCGATTGCGCAGGTCCACCGCGCGCGGCTGCGCGACAGTGGCAAGGAAGTCGCCGTCAAGATCCTGCGCCCCGGCATCGAGGCCGCCTTTCGCCGCGACATCGACGCCTTTCATTTCGGCGCAAATCTGGTCGAGCGTCTGCTGCCCCAGACCCGCCGCCTGCGTCCCCGCGACGTGGTCAGCCATTTCGAATCCGTTGTTTCGGGCGAATTGGATCTGCGGCTGGAAGCGGCATCCGCATCGGAATTTTCCGAGAATACCAAGGATGACGCGGGCTTTGGCATTCCCCTGCCCGACTGGCGCCTGTCATCTCGCCGGGTGCTGACAAGTGACTGGGCCGAGGGCATCCCTCTGGGCGATCGCGACGCCATCGTCGCGGCCGGCATCGACACGGTCGATCTGGGTCGCCGGGTGATCCAGCTGTTCCTGCGACACGCGCTGCGCGACGGTTTTTTTCATGCCGACATGCATCATGGCAATCTCAAGGTCGCGCTGAATGGCGACCTGATCGCCTATGATTTCGGTATCATGGGCGAGATCGACGAATATACCCGCCGCGTCTATGCCGAGATCCTGATGGGCTTTATCCAGCGCGATTATCGCCGCGTCGCCCGCGTCCATTTCGAGGCGGGCTATGTCCCCCGTGACCGCGACGAAGCCGCCTTTGCCCGCGCCTTGCGCGCCGTGGGCGAGCCGATCTTTGGTGCCGATGCCAGCCAGATTTCGATGGCCAGCCTGCTCAGCTATCTGTTCGAGGTGACGGAACGCTTTGGTATGCAGACCCGGACCGAGCTGATCCTGCTGCAACGCACCATGGTCGTGGTCGAGGGCGTCGCCCGTTCGCTGGACCCGCAGCTGAACATGTGGGAATCGGCCAAGCCGGTCGTCGGCGACTATATCCGCGACAACCTTGGCCCGCGCGCCATGGCGCAGGACGCCAGGCGCATTGCGCAAACGCTCAGCCGTTATGCACCCCTGCTGCCCCAGGTGGTCGATCAGGCATTGTGGAACCGGATTCACCGCGATGAGATCGAGGCCGCGAAACCCGCGCCTCGCCGCACGCCAACAGCATGGATCGCGGCAGCTTTTCTGGCCATCGGGCTGGGGGCAGGCCTTTTGATCGGCTGAACCGCTGATCGCGTGATTCGGAAAAAATACCGGTCCTGCGGATATTATATCCGTTTGGCCTATTTCCGCTGATCAGGAAACAGCGGAGCCATGCCCTTCCAGGTGAACAAACCTGTTTACTTGGATAGTTCTTCCATTTCCCTCGACATGATCGCATCGGTCCGGCCAGACCCGGCATTATGTTGATCCTGCCAGCCGTCGCCCAAGGGGGCGTCTAGAGGGGGATCGCAAGATGGCCGGAACCACCACCTTGTACCTTACCCCAGCCGCAGGAACCATCCGCTGCATACAGCGTCAGCGGCAATGGCATCACCTCGTCGACCTCGGGTGTCATGATCACCATTCACCCCCGACCGCCACAGAGATCGCGACAAGCGGCCAGGGATATCAGGGCGGCATCGGCAACTTCGACCCGTTCTATCCCGGCTCGCTGGACGTAAATCCGCCTTGCTTCGTCACGGGCACAATGATCGCGACCCCCGATGGCCCCCGCCCGGTCGAGACGCTGAAGGCTGGCGATCTGATCCTGACGGTGGATCGCGGGGCCGTGCCTCTGCGCCCGGTTTTGTCGACGATATTGAATGCCGCCCGGCAGGAAAATGCGCCTCAGCTCAGGCCCATCCGCATCACTCGCGGCGCTCTTGGGGCCGGCCTTCCCGATCGGGACCTGCTGGTTTCGCCGCAGCATCGAATCCTTGTCGGATCGCGGATCGCGGATCGCATGTTCGGCACTGCCTTGGTGCTGGTGGCGGCGAAACAGCTGTTGCAGCTTTCTGGCATCGACATCGCCACCGACCTGCCCGAGTTCAGCTATTTCCACCTGATCTTTGACCGGCACGAGATCATATATTCCAACGGTGCGCCCAGCGAATCCCTCTATCCCGGCCCCGAGGCCATGCGCGGGCTGACGACTGCCGCCCGACAGGAAATCTATGCCCTGTTTCCTCAGCCTCGCGAGGCCGGACCAGAAAAGATCATTGCCGCCCGCAAACTGGTCTCGGGCCGGATGGGCAGGAAGCTGGCAATTCGGCATCTGCAAAACCGCAAGCCGTTGATGACCACTGCCTGACACAACAGGACACAACAGTGCGGCCGGCCCCAAATGGCCGGTCGCGGCCGCCAATCCACGCACGGCAACCGGTGCAGATGCAATCAACCCACCTTCGGTGGCCCCTTCTGCGTTCCAGACGATATCACCGCCATGCCGCCCAAAGTCCCGCCGCAACGGCTGATTGCGCGACGAAACGGCCCCGCTTAATTGGCCGGAGGTTGACGAACGGCCTCGACATCATCCGTCATGGTGGTTGCGCCCCCTTCAAGCACCAGTTGGACGCCGCCACGGGCCAGTTCGGCTTCGACGACCTTGGAATATACGCCGACGTCGGATTCCCCGATCTTCTCGCCGTTCTGCCAGCTTTCGATCTTGAACTTGTACATCCCGTCCGGGAATTTCTCGCCCAGTGCATCGCGACCAAACCAGTCAACCTGGCCTTCGCCGGCACCGATCTCTTCCCGCATCAATTCGCGGCCGCTTGAGGTCATGGTGACAAGCTGAACACTGTCAGCCCGCGGATCCGGTGAAAGATCCAGCGTCAGCGGGCGTTCACTGAACCAGACTGGCCCGGTGACGCGCACCTCCTGACCCAGCCAGTTGCCCAACTGCCCCAGCCCCCCGCTCATCTGCTGCGCCAGATCCCTGAGCAGAGTGTTGGTTTGCGCCTGCTGTTCAACACCAGAGAAAGTGGCCAGCTGCACTGCGAAGTCCGACCCCTGCATCGGATTCAATGGATCCTGATTCTTCAGCTGCGCCGTCAGCATCCTCAGGAATGTTTCAAAATCCCCGTTCGCAAAGGCGGACTGATCTGCCGCCCCGCTGCGCGTCGCGGCTGTTACCGCCGTCGTATTTGCCGAAACCGGAACGACCATTCTTGAACTCCTTTATCTAAACACGAATATCCAGCCGGTCGACATTGGACCCGGCCAATCGGATCAATCTGGCCGCCCCGGCCGTTCCCACCGCGTCCGCAGGGCCAGGAACATGCGCCGAAAGCTCGCCATCGCGACCATCCGCCAGGCGGCCCGGCTTCCGATCTTCGGGGGCTTGCCGATCCGCGTCATCGCGGAAATTCAGCGAAGATCCATCAAGCCCGCTTTCGCGAAGATCCGCCAACAGGCTATCCGCATTGCGCCGCAAATGTTCCAGCACCTCCGGCCGTTCGACCCAAACAGTCAGCGACGGCCCCGAATCACCGCGCGACAACACCAGCCGGACCTTCCCCAGCTCGTCGGGCGACAGCACAATCTCGGCCTCGTTGCCCCGCATGCGCAGGACGGCATCGGCGACCTGTCGTGTCGGCGCCCAGGCGGCGGTGCTGCCCCAGATCGCGGTCTCGCCATGACCAACAAGACGGCCGTGCAAGGATACGGTGCCGCCGGAAGCAATGCTGACGTCTGGTAGCAACGTCTCCGTTTCACGAATCGGCGCATGTCGCCCCGCCTCTGCATCAACAATGCCAAAATCCGCACGACTGGCGATCATCGCCTCGGTCAACTGGTGTCGCGACGAGGGTGGCACCGCAGCTGAAAACGCCACCGGATCGGGCAATCGACCGTATTCAAGGCCGTCAACAGGCGTCGATCCGGGGCTTAACCCTTCGGCCGGCGCCGACCGTTGTGACCCCGACCATCGCAATAGCGCCGTTTTGTCACCCATCGCCGCGAGGCTTCGCAGATTCGGATCAAGCGTCCCCGTCACATCAGCAGCTGGCCCGACAACCCCATGTCCGACCAAGGTCCCCAATGAAACCCCGTTCGATCCGGCAGCAACGTCGGCAGAACCGCCAAACGACCCGAAACGCCCCTCTGGCAGCGTCATGAGGCCATAGCGATTCCCGGCAGCTGCGGGCTGGCGCGGCTCGTTCCTGGTCTGGCCGTCAGCGATCTCCCACCCCTCGCCGCCCCGGTCGTTGGCCCCGGTCCCCGCGGGTCTTTGATTGGCCTGCGCCCCGCCGCCACCCCCGAAGGATTCGTCATCTCGTTGCAGCGACCCAATCAGCCGGTTGGGCGCATCGGGATCAGCATCCTCGATGGGCTGACGAACAATGGGCATCAACCCCGCTTCAAGGTCGGCTCCGCCGGCAGGATCTGCGATCTGAACCAAGTCCAGCGTCAGATCGGTATCCTCTGGTGGATCAATCAGTTGATCGACACCTTGCGAGACCGGACACATCGCGAGCTCCTCTTCGTCCGCCGCGCAAGGCTCTGCCGCGTCATCCTCCTCTGGCCCAGCCTCGCTTTCGGTATCAGAAACCTGATCCAGACTTGGCGGACAGTCCTCATCGGCAGGGTCGGCACCAGACTTCGTCCCGCTGGAACCGGCATCGGTCTGCGTCCCGAAACGGGCCATCATTTCCGCCGAGAAGGCTGATTCGCCCCCCGAAACGGAAGGCCGCTTTACCGCCAGATATCCAACAACTGCTGCCCCAGGGGCAGGTTTTACCACATCATGATCCATCAACATGTCCCATTCGAACATTGTGTGAACCATAATCGAAGCAAGTTACCGAATATTTACCGCGTGCTGCGATGATCCTCATGTGAATCATCGAAAATGGTAAAATGCAGATTATACCCGATCAGATCGCTGCCCCCCCATCGGCGCAGCATGACAACCGTATCAATAACCGGCTGGAACAGGCGTTTCTTGAAGAGATGTTGAAATACGCCGGCCCGAAACCTAATGCGCAGGCCTTTGGCGGTGGGATCGGTGAAGAGCAGTTCTCGACCTTTCTGACACGGGAATATGCGACAATCCTGGCAGATTCGCTTGATCTCGGCCTATTCAGAAACGAAGGCGGCCGCGCATGACAGATCAGGCAATTGACCGGCAATTGAAGATCGCGCGCGATTCCATCATGACCGGTCGAATCAGCGATGCCGCGCGCGATGTCGACAAGTTGTTGTCGCTGATCCAGCGCGTGGAGCTGGATTCCGCGCGTCGTCAGCGACTTGAAACCAGATTGAAGGACCTGCGCGAGCTTGCCGAAGCCGCCCTGAACGGTGCACGCGGTGCAGCCGAGCAGCTTCAGGCAATCATCCAGTCAGCTCGTTCTCTTGAAACCTATGACAGCCACGGGCAGCGAAAGATCTCCGATACCGCCACCGCGCAGCCCCGGCGGTTTTGACTAAAATGCCAGATGCTTCGGGTTTGAGCGACAGGCAAACTTCACCGAATGTAAATCATCTGCCCGTACAAGGGTGATCGCATCAAGAATATGCGGGGCTTGAAGCCCGACGGTTCAGAACGGCCAGTTTCTCAAAACCTGGGTGTAAAGCACCCACATCGAAGGAGGACAACATGTCCAGCATTCTGACCAACAATGGCGCAATTGTCGCACTGCAAACCCTGAAAGGGATCAATGCGAACCTGCTGAAAACCCAAAACGAGATCTCGACGGGCAAATCCATCGGCAATGCGAAGGATAACGCCGCCATCTGGGCTATCTCGAAAACCATGGAAACCGACATCAGTGGCTTCAAGGCGATTTCGACCAACCTGAATACGGCCGGTGCGACGGTTGCGACCGCCCGCAGCGCAGTCGAAAAAATCCAGGAAGCGCTTGATGACGTCAAGACGCTGGTGCTGACCGCCCAAACGGCCGGCGCTGACGACCGGGCCAAATTGCAGACCGATATCGAAGGGTTCCGCGATGTGATCACCTCGATCGTCAGCACGGCCCAATTCAACGGGGTTAACCTGCTGGATGGTACCTCGACTGCCACCTATGACGTCCTGTCATCGCTCAATCGTTCGGGCGGCACCGTGACGCCCTCGCGAATCAATGTGGACCGTCAGGACATGTCGATGAATGCGGGCGTGGCTGCGACTTTTGGTGGAACTGCTGTCACCAACACTTCGATCATCGACAACGACGGCACCGCCGCTGGTACGGCAGCAACTCTTGCTGCCGGTGGCACGCAGACCCTGTCGATCGCTTCGGTCGGCTCTGGCTACAGCTATCGGATTACTCTGGACGATACCGCTGGGGCGAATACCCTTGGCGCCCAAACGTTCGAATACGTTGCCGGGGCCGGCGACAGCACCGGTGATATTGCGAACCAGCTGGGACAGGCGATCGAACAGCACCTGTCGATCAACGGGATCACCACTTACAGCGTAACTCGGGTCGGCGACGAGATTCGCCTGCAAAACAACCATGCAACCGATGGACTTTCGGTTACCGCAGAAACCGCCACGGGCGGCACCCCGGCCACCGGCGGCGGGATGGCGGCTTTGGCGACTTTCGACGTGACCAGTGATGCCGGGGCAGCGTCGGCCTTGACGCAGATCGAAGGCCTGATGCGGACAGCCATTGATGCTGCCGCAGCGCTCGGCTCGACCCAGAAGCGTATTGAAACGCAGAATGATTTCCTGGGCCAGATGAGCGATCTGATGACCAGTGGGGTCGGTTCGCTTGTGGACGCAAATATGGAAGAGGCTTCTGCCCGCCTTCAGGCGCTGCAGACCCAACAGCAGTTGGGCATCCAGTCGCTGTCGATCGCGAACCAGGCGCCGTCGTCCATCCTCGCGCTGTTCCGCGGGTAAACACACGGGACGAGGCCCCGTTTCGGGGCCTCGTCACGACGACATCCTCAATCCTAGAACTCGGGAACGACGACATTGAACGCAGTTACGCCACATAAGGAATACGGCCAGTATGGCTCGGCAGGCATTCGAACCGAACGCGATGCCGAATATGAGGCCTTTTCGCAGGTCACGAGGTTGCTGCGCGCTGCAGGCAACGACCGATACGGCTCCAACGCCATCAGCGCGATCCACAAGAACAACGAACTTTGGATGACCCTTGCGGCCGATCTTGCGCAACCTGACAACAGTCTGCCCCCTGAAATGAAAGCCGGGCTTATCTCGCTGGCAGGGTTTGCGCTTCGTCACGGTCAAACCGTGGTCAACGGCACGGGAAATGTTGAGCCGCTGATTGATATCAACGTGGCAATGATGAAGGGGTTGCGCGGCGAGGTATCTGCATGAGCGGCCTGGTCATCAAACTGGGTCCAAAGGAAAGGATCCTCATCAACGGGGCGGTTATCGAGAACGGAGAGAAGCGCTCCAAGATCGCGATCAAGACACCCAATGCCAACGTCTTGCGGTTAAAGGATGCGATTCATCCTGACGAGGTTCAGACACCAGTCGCCCGCGTCTGCTATGTAGCCCAACTTATCCTTTCGGGTGATGCTTCACATGATGAAGGCACCCGACAGCTACTATGTGGAATCGAACAGTTGTCACAGGTGTTCGAGGACAGCGACAGCCGAAGGCTGCTGGCGATTGCCACCGATTCTGTGCTCTCGGGCAATTTCTACCAGGCCCTTCGCAAATTGCGCGACCTGATGCCGCGTGAAGCGCGCATGCTGTCGGATAAGCTGCAATGAGCTTCCAAGTTCTTTTCGGCGCTGGCGGACTGGCTGGTTGGAATCTTCTGAAACGGACGGCGGCGCAACAAAAGCAAATGGTCGCCGCCGATCCTGTCGTCACCAGATCGACGGCGTACTTTCGCGACAACATCGCAAAAACGGGTCAAGCTGCCGACTTGGTTTCGGACTATCGACTGCTGAGCGTGACCTTGGGTGCATTCGGACTTGAAGCCGATGTCGCAAGCAAGGCATTCATCCGAAAGATACTTGAATCACCGCAATCAGATGAAAAATCGCTGGTTAACCGTCTCGCCGACAAGCGTTATCTTCGGTTGGCGAATGCATTTGGATATGATCTGGGCAATCAGACCGTTACTTCTGACGGGTTTGCTGACCGGATCACGCAAGCCTACCTGGACCGAGAATTTGAACGGCGCGTCGGCGAAGGTGACCAGAATCTCCGGCTTGCCCTCAATGCTCAACGCGAGTTGAGTCAAATGGCAGGCCGCGACTCTACCGAAGACACATTGTGGTTTGAGGTGATGGGAAACCCCCCGCTGAGGAGAGTATTCGAGCAGGCTTTTGGCTTCTCATCGTCCTATGGCAAGCTGCCTATTGATCGGCAACTCGCTGAATTCAAAGAAAAAGCAGAAACGGTATTCGGCAGCTCGTCCTTTGACGTCATCACAACCGAAAAGGGAACTGAAAAACTGATCCAGAGGTTTCTTCTGCAATCCCAGCTTTCTGAAGGTATGGCTGCATCATCCTATTCAATCGCTCTGCAACTTCTAAGAAATTGACGATATGGTAGGACCGCGTTTGAGGTTATGTGATGGCGATACTTCTGGGCGCCAGGGCTTGCCGCAGGTCACGAACAGCGCCGCCTCCCGTGCCATCTGTGCACCCGACAGGGACGTGTCGGCGATGAGAGCAAATTCCCGAGGCGCCATCATCGAGCACAGTCATAAGAGGTGGTCCGGGAATTTGGACCAGTTTTCCATTCAGCTAAGCTATAGCATGGGTTTCATGTCAGGCGGCGGCTTTCAGGTTCTGATCCGAGGTATCATAGGCCTCGGCTGGCGTCAGCAACTGACCTGCCCCCCGCGAAATCCCTCATCGTGATTTAGAGTCTGCGCCAACTCTGAAGGAGCAGACACATGCGAAAGAGCCGTTTCACCGAGGCGCAGATAATCGGGATGATCAAGGAACAGGATGCCGGGATGCCGACGGCTG
>NZ_VKDF01000070.1 GCF_007096355.1 Paracoccus sp. M683
CGCCATAGGGCCAATTTCCGACGCGCATCGTCCAGGCTGTCAAAAAGCTCCTCGTTCAGCAGCTCGTCGCGCAGGCTGCCGTTGAAGCTTTCGATGAACGCATTCTGCTGGGGCTTACCCGGATCGATGTCGTGCCACGGCACCTCGTTCTCGTCGGCCCATTTCAGGATGGCCCGACTGGTGAACTCGGTGCCATTGTCGCTGACAATGCAGCCAGGCTTGCCGTAGACCCGGACCAAGGCACTGAGCTCCCGGGCGACCCGTGCGCCGGAGAGG
>NZ_VKDF01000071.1 GCF_007096355.1 Paracoccus sp. M683
AGGTGGATGACGAGGAACTGCTGGAACTGGTCGAGATGGAAGTGCGCGAGCTGCTGTCCAGCTATGACTATCCGGGCGATGACATTCCGATCATCAAGGGCTCGGCTCTGGCGGCGCTGGAAGGCCGTGATCCGGAAATCGGCGAGAACTCGATCCGTGCGCTGATCGAGGCCGTTGACAGCTATATCCCGACGCCCGAGCGCGCCGTTGACCAGCCGTTCCTGCTGCCGATCGAGGACGTGTTCTCGATTTCGGGCCGCG
>NZ_VKDF01000072.1 GCF_007096355.1 Paracoccus sp. M683
CATCATCCGACGCATGCACTTGCGGCAGAAGCTGTCGGTCCGCGAGATCGCGCGGCGCACCGGCCTTTCGCGCAACACGATTACCAAGCACCTGGCGGGGGGCACGATCGAGCCGAAGTTCGCCACGCCGTACCGGCCGAGCAAGCTTGATCCTTTCGCCGAGAAGCTGGCCGGCTGGCTGAAGACAGAAGCCGGCAAGTCGCGCAAGCAGCGGCGGACGCTGAAGCAGATGCATGCCGATCTCGTCAAGCTTGGCTTCAG
>NZ_VKDF01000073.1 GCF_007096355.1 Paracoccus sp. M683
ATGCAGGTGCCTGCTGGATCGCCGGGCAGGATGATCGGGGCGAGATAGGCCATCGGATTAACGCTGCCGCATTTGCGGCAGGTCAGGGTGGCGAGGGGAAGGGGGCCGCTCATGCGGCCACCTCCTGTTCGCTGAGGTCCGCTGGCGCGGTGCGCATCAGCCAGTCGGCGGCTTTCTGGGCCTCGGTTGCGGCCTTGAAAATGAACCGTTTGTCGTCCTTGAGGCACCGCAACCAGCTTTCGACATAGGCGGCTGTCTGCC
>NZ_VKDF01000074.1 GCF_007096355.1 Paracoccus sp. M683
CTCCATGCGGGAAAGCTCGGGACGAGACTGATAGAGTATCGTCGCAACGCAGTTCGGGATCAGATTGGGTGCTTCAAGGTCGATTTCGTCGATCTCCTCATCCGTGAACTTGCTGTGGCCAGTGTATATTCCCTGAAGCGCCATCAAGAAGATCATCGTCGTCCGCGTCTCTTCGTCGGCCTGAGCGAGCAGTCGATCCCAAGCATCCGGTCTTAGCCCCATAGCGCGAGTGAAGCCATCGATCCAAGGCTCCCACATCAC
>NZ_VKDF01000075.1 GCF_007096355.1 Paracoccus sp. M683
TCAAAGGCCGGATACATGTCAGCACCCGACTACGCGCCAAAAAGATCCCAAATACCCTCTTGCGCAAGGGGCGGTTATACATGTTGCACAAATCCCTTTTGGGATTCATCTCATGAATCCAGCGTGGTAGCTGGAATCCATGAGCAGACCCACACCTCCAACCTACAAGACCAGGAACTGGCCATCCTACAATGAAGCGCTCAAGCGCCGCGGATCGCTGACGATCTGGTTCGATCCCGAGATGAGCTGGGAGGCCGCACC
>NZ_VKDF01000076.1 GCF_007096355.1 Paracoccus sp. M683
ATCGCGGGGAGGCTGGCGACAACGTCGGCGTTCTGCTGCGCGGCATCGACCGTGACGGCGTCGAGCGTGGTCAGGTTCTGGTGAAGCCGAAATCGGTGACGCCGCACACCACGTTTGAAGCCGAAGCCTATATCCTGACCAAGGAAGAGGGTGGCCGTCACACGCCGTTCTTCGCCAACTACCGTCCGCAGTTCTACTTCCGCACGACGGACGTGACCGGGACGGTGAAGCTGCCGGAAGGCACGGAAATGGTGATGCCGG
>NZ_VKDF01000077.1 GCF_007096355.1 Paracoccus sp. M683
CAGGAACTGGCCATCCTACAATGAAGCGCTCAAGCGCCGCGGATCGCTGACGATCTGGTTCGATCCCGAGATGAGCTGGGAGGCCGCACCAACTGGCAGGCGTGGCCGCCAGCAGAGCTACAGCGACGCCTCCATACAGACGTGCCTCTCGATGAAGGTGCTGTTCGGCATGGCGCTCCGGCAGACGACCGGGTTCGTCGAGAGCTTGTTGCAGCTGGTTGGTCTCGACTGGACGGTGCCCGACTTCAGCACGCTATCTCG
>NZ_VKDF01000078.1 GCF_007096355.1 Paracoccus sp. M683
ACCGGCCCTATGTGCAATTCGTCATGGGGGTGAAAAACGCCATGCCGGTCGATCGCGAGGTGTTCGATTTCTATATCCACACCGTCAAGCGGCTGTTCGGCGCGGATGCGCCCTGGTGCGCGGCGGGGATCGGATCGCACCAGCTGACGATCAATGACTGGGCGATTTCCTCGGGCGGCCATGCGCGCACGGGGCTTGAGGATAACGTGCGGCTGGATCGCGACCGGCTGGCGCCCTCGAACGCGGCGCTGGTCGAACGCG
>NZ_VKDF01000079.1 GCF_007096355.1 Paracoccus sp. M683
TCGCCCGCGATGACCGCCCCTGGGGCGGCGAGGATCCGCCCGGCGTGGTCTACTTCTATGCTCCCGGCCGTGCGGGCGAACATGCAGAAACCTTCCTGACCGGCTTCGACGGTATCCTGCAAGTCGATGGCTACACTGGCTACAACCGGCTGACCAAACCCTTGCGCAAAGGCGGCGTCCCCATTCGGGTGGCCCATTGCTGGGCGCATGCCAGGCGCAAGCTGAAGGAGGTCTTCGACCGCGATGGCTCGGAGATTGCCG
>NZ_VKDF01000008.1 GCF_007096355.1 Paracoccus sp. M683
GGTTCTCAAGATCGACATAGCTGAACAGCGATCCGCCCGTCTCGTCCGTGCCCCGCATGATCACCTCCGCCGTCTTCTTGTCGGTGATGAATCATGTTCTGCAAACCACGTCGAGAGCCGACTATTTCAGCGGCCTGTTAGGGCCAATTTCGCGCGAACGTCGTCCCAGTCCGTTTCCTCCTCGAACCAGGGTAGCGGCTGGTCGGCATCGACCTTGGATGCGCCCTCGTCAGGCACCGGGCGCTCTGCGCCGTCGCGGGCATGGGGCGCCACGGTGGCTTCCGCGTCCTTTGCCGCATCGTGCCTCCTACGCAGCAGCTTCAACTCCGCCTGCACGATCCTGTCCAAGTCGTCATCCCGCCCGGCGATCTCGATCCCGGCGGCGAAGGCCAGCCGCGTCGCATCGCGCAGAAACCCCGCGTCACCGCGCACCGAGATGCCGGACCAGCGCTTCAGTTGCGCCTGTGCAATCATCAGGCGAATGGTGTTATGGCTGCGGCTGTGGGCTTTCAGCCGGATCTCCTGATCCTCGACCGAGGATCCGTCCTGCAGCCAGATCCGGCGCTTGCGGTAGTCGACGAAGCGCAGCTTTGCGATCAGATCCTCGGGCAGGCGGGTCTCGTCGAAACTCGGCGACCGGGGTTTCGTCCGGGTGTCATGCGGGCGACCCGGCATGAGAGGGGGCGGCGACCAGGCGCAGGTCAGCCCTTCGATCTCGTCCTCCGCTTCGGGTTCGGGATCCAGCCTTTCCTCCGGCCAGCCGAGCCGTTCGCGATGATGCGCCGCCCGCAATGCACGCAGCCGATCCAGCGTCGCTGCTGCGCCGCGCATGTCGCGCCGTTGCGGCGGCAGGCCGCCATCGTTCCAGCCGCATTCGTCCAGCCAGGCGGGCGAGGTGAAGCGCTGATCGAACAGATCGCCGCACAGCCGGATCGCCTTGGCATAGCGGTTGGGCGCGTTTCGGGGGCCGCCGCGTTCGGGAGGCAGCAGGCGTTCGACCGAGATGTAATCCTCGCCCTTGCGATTGATCCGGTGGCCCTGAGCCTCCAGCCAAGCCAGAACGTCGTTGCGGCTGGCAATGCGGCCGCGCTCGATCTCCATGCCGACGGCCATGTCCAGTTCCTCGCGGATATCGAAGACCGGATTGCCCTCGATATCGCGCGCCGGGCTGCTGATCACCGATCCCGGCAGCTTCAGGTGGCGATGGCGTTCCGGCGCCAGCGGGTCGGCCCAGCCATGCCGATGGTTCCAGCTGTCACGAAACGCCTCCCAGATCGCGATGCCGACCTTTTCCGGCGGCCTGGGGTTGATGGCTTTCAGCCGCCCCTCACTGTCCATCACCACGCGGGCGAAGAGAAAGTTCAGCTCGAGCCGCCCCTTGTCGGTATGTGCATTCCACAGCACCTCGGGGCGATGCTCGTCGGGGATGCCGGCAAAGGCCGTGTCCTCGAAATCGCGCATCAGCGCATCGGTCATGCCGCGCAGGGCCAGGTCGCCCCCGGTCCAGGCGGTAATGTCGATATCGCCCGCGTCAAAGGCGATGACGCCAGAGGCATAGCGGTGTTGAAAGGGCAGGGCGGCGCAGGTCTGGTGGATCAGCCAGGCATTGCCCGAGATCGGGATCGGCGCAGTGGCGCGCTTTATCCAGGCGGTCAGCAGATAGTAGAGATTGCCGACATAATCGGCCTGCCAGGCACCCAGCAGGGCGAAATCGGCCTTGATCGGCGGTTCGACCAGAAAGGTCCGGCCCTCGACCTCGATCCGCTGCTTGCCGTCCTCGACCTCGGTGCCGATGCCGGTCGGGGTCAGCACCCCGCCAAGACCGACGCCGCCGGCACGGATCCGCTCGACCAGCGTGCCTTGCGGGACCAGTTCGCATTCGATCTCGCCCGAGATCATCTTGGCCTGGGTTTCCGGGTTCAGGCCGATATGCGAGGCGACGACACGGCTGACCGCCCCGGCCGAGATCAGCTTGCCGATCCCCTTGCCGGGCATGGCGCTGTCATTGGCGATCACGGTCAGATCGCGCGCGCCGCGCGTGACCAGCGCATCGATCAGGCGTTCGGGCGTGCCGACGGCCATGAAGCCGCCGATCAGCAGGCTGGCGCCATCAGGGATCATTTCGGCGGCGGCATCCGGTTTCAGCGCGCCCTTCATGCCCGGGTTCCTTCGGTGATGCCGGCGGCGGCGCGGGCGGCGCGGGCGATGACCAGATCCTCGCGCGTGTTCACGATCATCACCGTGGTGCGAGAGAACTCGGACGACAGGATGGTCGCGTTCTCGGCGTTGCGGCCGTGGTCGATCTCGATCCCCATCCAACCCAGTCGTTCGCAGACGCGGCGGCGGATGACGCGGCTGTTCTCGCCGATGCCGCCGCAAAAGACCAGCGCATCGACCCCGCCCATGACCGCCGCCAGAGCGCCCAGTTCGCGCTGCACGCGGAACACGAAATAGTCGATGGCGCGGTGGCTGGCGGCGTTGTCGGCCGCCTCCAGCGTGCGCATGTCGTTCGACAGTCCCCCCGACAGACCCAGCAGGCCGGATTCATTGTAAAGAACCTGCCGGATCTGGGCGGTGTCCATCCCCTCGCGGTCCAGCATGTAAAGCAGCACGCCGGGGTCGATCTGGCCGCAGCGCGTGCCCATCGGCAGCCCGTCCAGCGCAGAAAAACCCATGGACGAGGCGACCGACTTGCCCTTGTAGATCGCGCACATCGACGCGCCATTGCCCAGATGCGCCACGACCACGCGCCCCGCCATCAGATGCGGCGCGATGCGTTCCAGTTCGCCCGTCACATAGTCATAGCTGAGGCCGTGGAAGCCATAGCGGCGCACGCCCGCCTCGTAATAGCGGTGCGGGATCGCGAAAGTGTCGTTCACGAACGGCTGGCCGCGATGGAATGCGGTGTCGAAGCAGGCGACCTGCGGCACGCCGGGGAAGGCCGCCATGGCGGCGCGGATCCCGGCGATGTTGTGGGGCTGGTGCAGGGGCGCGAACGGCTCAAGCTCGGACAGCTTGCGCAGGATGTCCTCATCGACCAGCACGGGTTGCGAAAAGTCCAGGCCGCCGTGCACGACGCGGTGGCCGACGGCGGCCATGGTCAGGTCGGGAAAGGCCTGCTTGACCGTGGCGATCACGACGGCCAGCGCGCCTGCGTGGCTGGTCAGGTCGCCCTCGGCCAGGGGCAGCGCATTGCCCTCGGCATCCCTGAGCTTCATCGTGCCCTCGGGGCCGATGCGTTCGGCCTGTCCGGTCACCAGGGGCTCGTCGCCCGTGGCCGGGAACAGCGCCACCTTGAGCGAGGACGACCCCGCGTTCAGCGCCAGGAAACCGGCATTCTGGTCCATGGAATCCCTCATTTGCGTTCTTCTGCATGGGCGTGGTGCAGGGCCGCCACCGCGCAGGAGGCCAACCGCGACATCGGGCTGTCCGAGCGCGAGTTCAGGATCACCGGCACCCGCGCGCCAAGGACCAGCCCGGCGCCCTCGGCATGGCTGATGAAGGCCAGCTGCTTGGCCAGCATGTTGCCGGCGTCGATGCCGGGCACGACCAGGATGTTGGCAAGGCCTGCGACGCCGCCCTTCAGCCCCTTGGTGCGCGCGGCGCTGGGATCGACGGCATTGTCCATCGCCAGCGGCCCGTCGACCAGCCCGCCGGTGATCTGGCCGCGCTCCGCCATCTTCGAGAGCAGCGCCGCGTCGATCGAGGACTGGATCGCGGGGTTCACCGTCTCGACCGCCGACAGAACGCCGACGCGCGGCTCCATGCCGATGGCGCGGGCCAGGTCGATGGCGTTCTGGGTGATGTCCACCTTGGTCACCAGATCGGGAGCGATATTGATCGCGGCATCGGTGACCATGACCGGCTCGGGCCGGCCGGGCACGTCCATCACGAAGACATGGGTGAAGCGGCGGCCGACGCGCAGGCCGGCGGCCTTGTCCAGCATCGGCTTCAGCAGGTCGTCGGTATGCAGGTGCCCCTTCATCACTGCCCTGGCGCGGCCCTCGTGGACCAGTGCGCAGGCGGTGGCGGCCGCGGCCTGGTCGCTCGCCACGTCGATCAACGCGAAGCCCGAGATGTCGGCCCCGGTCACCTGCGCCGCCGCGCGGATCGCGTCGGCGCGCCCGATCAGGATGGGGGTGACGATGCCCTCGCGCGCGGCCAGCACCGCGCCGCCCAGCGAATTGGCGTCGTCGGGGCAGACCACCGCCACCGGCAGCGGCGGCAGGGCGCGGGCGCGTTCGACCAGCGCCTCGAAATGGCGGTGGCGCTGGACGACAAGCCCCGGCACCTCGATGTCGTCGATGTCGAACTTTTGCGTCGGCGCGATGACCTGGGCCGCACCGCTGACGATCAGGGCGCCGTCCGTGACCCGCGTCACGCGGGTTTCCAGGCTGACCACGCCATCGGCCTTGCCGGTGACCGACACGCGGCACAGCAATTCGTCGCCGGCATGGGCGCGGTCGTGGAAATCCAGCTCCTGCCGGCGGTAAAGCGTGCCGGGCCCGGGCAGAAGCGTGCCCAGCACCGCCGAGATCAGCGAGGCGACGAACATGCCCGGCGCGGTATCCTCGGGGCGTCCGTCGCCGTCCAGATCGGTCGAGGGCAGATGCATCGGGTTGTAGTTCCCCGATGCCGCCGCAAAGACGTAAAGGTCGTCGGGCGTGATCAGCCGGCGCAGCTCGGCGCTGTCGCCGGGCTGCAATTCGTCGAAGGTGCGGTTCACCAGATGCATGTCACGCCCCGTCGCGGGGGGCGGCCGTCGGGCGCGGACGGCGGGTGGCGCGGCGGGCGGTGGTGCCGGCGGCCTCGGCGACCGGGGCCTGTTCGCTGGGGGCCTGTTCCGTTGCCGCCTGTTCCGCAGCCGCTTCGGGCTTGGGCAGGGCAGCGGGCGGGGCCGGGAAAGCCACGTCTTGCAGCGGATCCTCGGCCACGTCGCCCAGGAAATGCGGCTGCCCCAGGATTTCATGGAAGCGTTGCAGCAGTTGCTGGGTTTCCGGCGACATCTCCTCGGTCGAGCCGGGGATATAGCGCACCACCTTCAGCGCCAGTTCGCGCTCGGCCGGGTCGGCCAGCAGTTGCGGCAGCGTCTCCAGCGCCTGTTCGGGTTCATAGGTGGCGATCAGGGTCTGTTCGTGGATGATATGGGCGCGCCGTTCGGCCCCCAGCGAACGGAACGGCTCGTCCTGGGTCAGCACGCGCGAGGACCGCTCCAGCCGGTCGCGGCGCACGCCCTTGCGGTTGTCGGCCAGCATGACCAGCATGCGGATCACCGCCTCGGCAAAGCCGCCCCGGTCGATGTTGCACGGCGCCGAGGCGACCTCGGGCAGGCCGCGCAATTCGTCGTTGTTCTTCAGCGTGCGGCGCGCTTCGTGGGTGCGGCCGAAAACCCGCGCCCAGGGCGTCGACCACATGCTGTAGAAGGCCAGTTCATAGACCATGTCGCGGGTGTCGCGGTAAAGGTCGATCGCCTGTTCGACCCCGTCCACCCAAAGCTGCTCGGCGGCCAGGAAGGGGTTGTCGGGCGCGGCCTTGCGGCGGTTTTCGCGCACCGTTTCCGCCGCCCTGGCGACCTTGGTCATCACCGGGTTGCGCGACGATGCGAGCGCGCGTTCCACGCGCTTGGGATGCAGGGCGCGGCTGATCTCGGCCCCGGTGGGGGTGACGGCGGCCTTGACCCAGGGGCGCAGCACCGCGTCATAGACCTGCGCCTGCACCTCGGACGCGCGGGCCACGGCGGCGAAGGGGCGTTCGTCGGCAAAGCCGTCATCCAGCGCGCGGATATCGTCCAGGCTGCGTTCGGCGAAGCTGACGGTGGAGATCTTCTTGCCGTCGCGCTCGGTCACGTCCTCGATGCGCATCTCGTAAAGGCCGGGCGCCAGCGCCTCGATGGTTTCCAGGGGCGAGGCGACCTCGGCATGTTCCCGGCGCGCGATCTGCGAGGACACGAAGATGCCCAGATGGCCGACCTGGTCATGGACCATATAGACGATACGCTGGCCGCGAATGCGGATTTCCTGCACATCGGCATAGGTCTCGGCGATCCAGTTCAGGGCCTGCTGCGGCGGGGTGATGTTGTCGCCATGGCTGGCGAAGACGATGATCGGCGCGCGGATCGCCTTCAGATCGACCGGGCGGCCCGGCTCGATCCGGGCCTCGTTCTTGGACAGGCGGTTGCCGATGAAAAGCTGCTCGACGATCCATTTGATCTCGGGCTCGGTCAGCATGAAGAAGCCGCCCCACCACTTCTCGAACTCCAGGAACGTCTTGTCGCCCTTGACCACGCGCGAGGCACCGAAGAAGGACACCGACAGGCAGCAGCCGCCCGCGCCCATCAGCGGCTCGGCCAGCCGGATCATGCGCAGGAAGGAATGGACCGAGATGTCCATCGCCAGCCCGAAGCCTTCGGCGGAACAATCGACCACCCGGCCGTGCAGGTCGGCCTTGGGCGAAAAGGCGATGGAATGCAGCAGCGTGTCGAGGCGCCCCCAGCGGTCGGCAATGACCTGGAACACCGCCTCGGTCTGGCCGGGCTGGCCGACATCGAGCGGCATGGCGATCTGGGCCTCCAGTTCCTCGGCCAGGGGCCGGACGAAGGGCTCGGCCTTGGCGTTCAGCCAGGTCACGGCCAGGTCCGCCCCCTGGGCGCGGAAGGCGCGGGCACAGCCCCAGGCGATCGAATCGCGGTTGGCGATGCCGACAACCAGAACCTTCTTGTTGGCCAGAGAAAACATCGCGAACCTCCGAGTCGCCCTCATCTAGGCGACGGGCCACAACAGGCTTGTGACAGCGCCGGCCGCAATCGCGCTGTGCCCCTCCTACAGCCATCGGGCGATCTTGAAGCGCAGGTAAAGGCCGCGGCAATCACGATCAGCACGACGTAATAGCCGAAACGAGTCTCGAGTTCAGGCATATTGGCGAAGTTCATCCCATAAATGCCTGCGATGGCTGTCGGCATGGCGAGAATCGCGGCCCAGGCGGCCAGTTGGCGGGTGATGGTGACTTGTCTTTGCTGTTCCAGAAGGTTGCTGACCTCGAAAACCGAGGTCAGGATGTCGCGCAGGCTTTCGGCTGTGCTCTGGGTGCGGCGCAAGTGATCCAGAACGTCGCGGAAATACGGGCTAACCTCGGGATCAAGATAGGGAAGGCTCAGATGCACCAGCCGGCTGACCACCTCAATCATGGGGCGCAGCACGCGCTGGAAGCGGACGGTCTGGCGGCGCAGCGAGAACAGGCGGATGACCTCGTCCCGGGTCAGCGAGGTATCGATGGTCCGCTTCTCCATCAGCAGAACCTCTTCCTCGATTTCCTCGATGATCGGGTCGTAACCATCGACGATGAAATCCAGAAGCGCGTGCAAAACGTAATCGACGCCGTGGCGCAGCAGCCCAGGTGCGGATTCCAGTTGCGCACGCAGCTCAGTATGGGCGCGGGCCGAACCGTGGCGGACCGTGATGATATGATTGTGCCCGACGAAGATCGCGGTTTCCCCGTAGGCGATCCGATCACCCTCGAGCTGTGCCGTCCGCGCAACGACGAAAAGCTGATCGCCGAAGATTTCGACCTTGGGCTGCTCGTGCGCCTTCAGCGCGTCCTCGACCGCCAGCGGATGCAGGCCATAGCTGGCCTGCAGGGCGCGCAATTCCTGCTCGGCCGGCTCGAACAACCCGACCCAAACGAAATCACCTGGCCGGGCGGGCGGAGGCGCTTCGTCCAGCGATACCTCGGCCGTGCAGACGCCTTCTCGATAAAGGTATGCGGAAATGATGGCCATGGCTTCCTTCGGCGAATTCTGCGCAGGTATGTCGGGTCGGCAACCTGCGCCCGCGCGCCATCCTTTCCACGGGCGATGTAAAATGCTGATGACCGCGAGAATATGCCGCATTGCATGGTCGGCACCGGCGCGGCCGCCTAGGCGGTCGCGGGGGGCGATTCGTCATAAAGTGGTCGTGCTCGGGCGATAGGCATTCACGGAAAAGTGCGTAATCATCGTGGAGGCCGCCGGATGCTCGCATCGGGATCGGACGGAGTTGAAGTCGTCACACCGAAATGGAGCCTTGGGCGGCGCATCGCCGCATCGGCGCTTGCGGTCCTAGGCATCGGGTTCCTGATCTTCGCGGTCGCGGGAAGCAATGTCGAAGGCCGGCTAGTCGGGGCGGGGTCCACGCTGGTGGATCCGATCCTGCAAAAGGTTTCGACCGCCTATCAAGGCTATCTTGTCGCCGATCGGGTGGATGTCGTGGCCCAAGAGGGCGAAAGCAACGACTGGGTCGGGGGGTCCGGCGCGCTGGATTACGATCCCGTCGGCTCGGTCGGCGGGCTGATGCGGCTGGAGGATCCGACAGTGACCTTCGCCGTCACCGAGGTGCCGGTATCACCCCAGGATCTGGCGGCCGAAGGGCGGCTTCAGTTCCCGCTGATTCTCGGCGCGGCGGCGCCGGTGGTGAACCTGGACCTGGGCGACGCCGGGCTGACGCTGAATGCGGACCTGCTTTCGGCCATCTATCGGGGCGAGATCACCACCTGGTCCGATCCCGCCATCGCCGCCCTCAATCCCGGCGTGGCCCTGCCCGATCAGACCATCGCCGTGCGTCATCGCAGCGACGGGTCGGGGACCACCTGGACCTTTACCGGCTATCTGGCGCAGTCGCCCACCTGGACCGCCGGACAGACCGCGCAGCCGCACTGGCCTGTGGGCGAGGGCGCCAAGGGCAGCCGCGGCATCATCGAGGCCGTCAAGTCCGTGCCCGGCGCCATCGGCTATGCCGAGAGCGGCCAGGCCGGCCGCGCCGGGCTGACCATCGTCAGGCTGGTGAACGGCTCTGGCGAGGTGGTCAGCCCCAAACCCCAGACCATCCGCGCCGCCGCCACCGTGGCGGGCTGGAAGCCGGGCCAGCCGGGCCAGCCGGTCGAGGCGGCCTCGGCCATGCAAGGCTGGCCGATGACCGCGACCGTCTATGTCGTCATGCGCAAGGATGGCCGGCAGAAGGACCGGGCGCTGGCCTTCTTTCGCTATTTCTACGCGCAGGCCCCGCGTCAGGCCGATGCGCTTGGCTATGTCCCGCTTCCCAACGAGGTCGTGACGGAAGTCGAAAGCTATTGGTCGGCCGCCGGGTCCGACAAGAACTCCTGACCGGGCGCATGGCGTCCTACGCAAAGGTGATAACGTGGAAGTTGATCTGTTCAAGGAAATCATCGTTCCGGTGATCGGAGGGCTGGGCATCTTCCTGCTCGGCCTCGAATTCATGGCAAGCGGCATTCAGGCGCTGTCCGTCAACAAGATGCGCGAATGGCTGGCCAAGATGGCCGGCACCCCGGTCAAGGGCGTCATGGCGGGCACCATCATCACCGGGATCATCCAGTCCTCGACCGCGATGACGGTGATGACCGTGGGCCTGGTCAATGCCGGCGTGCTGGGCCTGCGCTCGGCCATCTCGGTCATCATGGGCGCCAATATCGGCACGACGCTGGGCAACGGGCTGATCGCGCTGCCGCTGGGGCCGTTGGGGCTGTTCTTCGGCGGCATCTTCGCGACCGTCTATTGCTTTGCGAAATCGGACAGATGGCGCAACATCGCGCTGGCCTCGATGGGGTTCTCGCTGATCTTCTACGGCCTGAACCTGATGACCGGCGGCCTGAAGCCGCTGCGCAAGATGCCCGAGGTGCTGGAACTGATCCAGTCGCTGGACGCCAGCACCTTCACGGGCGTCATCGCCTGCGTGCTGATCGCGGCGCTGATCACGGCGCTGATCCACTCCTCCTCGGCCACCATCGGCATCGTCATGGGCCTGGGCGCCTCGGGCATCCTGTCCTGGGAAACCGCCGTCGCCTTCGCTGTGGGCGCGGATCTTGGCACCACGATCACCTCGTGGCTGGCCTCGCTGAACCTGTCCAAGAACGCCAAGCGCGCGGCCTATGCCCATATCGCCTTCAACTTCATCGGCGTCTCGGTGGTGCTGCTGCTGTTCTTCCCGGCGATCTGGCTGCTCAGGTCCGCGCTGGGCTTCTGGGGCATCGATCCCGGCGCGCCGGTGATGGTCGACGGCCACGACACCTATCCGGGCGTTCCGATCGTGATCGGTGTCTTCTCGATCGTCTTCAACATCTTCAACGTGCTGATCCTGTTCCCCTTCGTGAACACCTTCGACCGCGTGCTGTCGCGCGTCGGCCGGACCCAGGACGAGGATGTCGAGGATTACTCGGTCCCGCGCTATCTGGACCGCCGCCTGATCGCTGATTTCAACGCCGCCCTGCCCGCCGTCCAGCAAGAGGCGCAACGCCAGTTGCAGGCCGGGGCGGTGTTTCTGGACATCGCGCGCGATAAGAAGAACGCGCCCAAGGATCCGGTCGAACACCATGCCGCCACCGACCAGCTCAGCCGCGAGATCCGCTCGTTCTCGGCGCAGCTGTTCCAGGACGGCCTGTCGCGCGACCAGCTGGACCTGGTGGCATCGCTGATCGAGGAGGTGGACTTTACCTCGGCGCTGTCGGAATCGCTCTACCAGATCGCGCGGCGGGTAAAGCGCGAACCCTTCTCCGCGGCCGCCTGCGAGGTGCTGGGCCTGGGGCTGGAGCGGCTGGATCAGGCGATGAACACGGTGCTGTTCGCCCCCGGCGTCCATCCCCGGATGCCCGCCGGCCACAGCACCGTTCCGGGGGTCGAGGAGTTGCGCTGGAAGGCCCTGCAACGCCGCGATGTCGGCGCGGGCGAAAAAGGTGCGCTGATCGCCCTGTTGGGCTCGATCGAGCGGGCCGAAGGCCTGATCGAGCGCATCCGGGCCGAGCGAGCCTCGGTCGATCGCAGCGCCATCATGCATCGTCCCGCCGCCCCGGTGGGAACGCCCCCGGCCGCGACGCCCTCGCCGGCAGCGGACGGCCCGGCCCCGGTTCCGGCCGAGTGACCGGACCCGCCCGTTTCCCCACGGGCGGCAACCACATCGGGCCCGCGCGACGATGCGCGGGCCTTTCAGCATTGCGGTGGCCCTCGATCCGACTGATGGCGCGCAGGGCGTTGCGCCGTTTCGTCGCATCGGCATCGAACTGACGCGTATGCGCCACAATTGGCAGCTTTGATGGGTGTATCTGATTCTCAACCAGAAAGGGCCATGAGATGAAAGACGACCGTGACGTCGAGAAGACCCTCGACCTTTCCGCCTTCATCGCCGAATTGCGCCGTCTGGCGGATTCGCTGGAACAGAACGGCAGCTTCGAAATCGAGATCGAAGGCGAAACTGTTCGGATCCCCGCGGACGCCATCTTCTCGATCGAGCACGAGCGCGAGGATGGCCGCGAGGAACTGGAGTTCCAGCTGGCATGGGGCGAATACGACGAAGAGGATGATGAAGATAAGGACGAAGAATCCTCTGACGAGAACGAGGCCTGAGGCGTAACCGGCGGCCCCGACCCCGTTGCCCGGCAGAACAGGCTTGTCTTGCCGGGCATTTCACGAAGACGTGGCGCCGGAATTCGCCTCGGTCTGGCTTTCCACGATGTGCCGGTCGAGCGTGATCTTTCCCTCCTTCGCGTCAAGATGATCGGGCGAAGCCGGTCATGACTATACTGGGCTGGGCTTCACCGCCGCGAAACCAATTCGCCTCAGATGCCGTGATGTTCGGACAGCGGGAGGGGGCCGTTCTTTTGCCGGTCCAGCCGAGGGCATCCTTGATCGTCCGCAGATTGCTCGGCCAGATGCTGCATCTTCGTCTCGCGTTGCCGGGCCCGGCGCATCCTGTCGGCTTGCTTCTTCTTCCGGGCCTTGACCAAATTGACCTTGCGGTATTTCTCGGCCCCGGTCACCTCCGCCGCAACCCATGCCGGCAGTTCGAAGTGGGTGTCCTCGCTTGGCAATTCGATCTCGGCGAGGACGACGCCTTCCAGCAGCCCGTGATATTCGTCGACGACCCATTCCCGCCCACCGACGAAAATGTGGTGCCGGGTTTTATCGATCACCTCACCCTTGCAATGCCGCTCCAGCAGGGCCAGGCCAGGCCATCGGATGCCGGGATTTCGTATTCGAACTCGTCCCGGACCAGCCCCTTTCGCGGCCCCTTCACCGTCAGCGTCGCCTTCTCGTCATTGAAGCGAATGCGGATCTTGCGCCCGTCGTAGAAGGCAAGGATCCCGTCCCGAAGCCGTGTGGAGCGGGAAATCGCCGCTCTCCAGTCCTCGTTGGCCAGAAGAAATTTCCGTTCGATCTCTGTCGGCATCTTGCGCACCTAACTCCGGGTCTGTCCGCGTTCATATGACGCGTCGTTTGTCGCGGTTGAATGACAGCAACGGTCGGGCCGAAGATGATCGCCGCAAGGGAACCCGCGTTTGGACGACACAGGCCGGCTGAAACCTGTCACGGAAGGGCCGGTCCGCTATCCGTTTGTCATGTCAAGAATTATATGACATCAAGACGTCATGAAAGCGGGACCACGATATGGCCAAGAAATCCAAGGACGAGGGCAGGAAGAACACCTCTCTGCGTCTCTCGGGCAAAACGCTGAAGGCCCTGAAGATCCGCGCTATCGAAGACGAGACGAGCGTGCAGAAGATCATCGAAAAGCTGGTCGAGGACTATCTTGACCAAACACGAAAGCCGAAGGCATGACCACTGGCGACGGCATCTACTATCTCGCCGCAGCGCGTCTGGGCGACCTGGCCGAGCGGGACGTGCAGAACCTGAAGCCGGTGCTGGAATGGACCGAGGGCAGCCGCCCCTTCGCGATCCGGGACTGTTTCGATCAAAGCCTGCGCATGTCGCGGCGCCTGCTTCTGGAAGACGGCGGCCTGCTGGAGCTGATATCGGCCACGGGCGAAGCGTTGCGCCAGCCCGCCACGCCCCAGGCCCGCTTTGTCGCGGAATTCGCCGAAGGCCCGGTCAAGGCCGCGCTGGCCGGCCTGTCTCCGCTGCGTGCGCTGCTGCCGGTTGCCGCGGGCATGGCCCGATCCGGCCGGCTGGCGCTGATCGATGACGAGGGCAAGACCCGCGCGCGGGCTGAATTGCTGGAATTGCGGCCGACCGATGGCAATGCGGTGATCCTGGTGACACCGCAGGGGCTGCGCGGCTATGACCGGGCCCTGCACGATCTGGTCGCACATGTCCGCGACTGCGGGGGAACGCCGCTCGGGGCCGGTAATCTTTACCGGATGATCGATCCCGCCAACACCGGCTATGTGGCAAAGCCCAGGATCGAGGTAGGGCGCGAGGAAACCGCTTTCGACGCGGCCAACGACCTGATCGACGGCTATCTGCCTGTCGCCCGCGCCAATGAGCAAGGCATCATCGCGGATCTCGATACCGAATTCCTGCATGACCATCGGGTCGCCCTGCGCAAGATCCGCTCGGTACTGAGCCTGTTCAAGGGCGTCTACGACCTGGAGCAGACGGCAGAGTTGAAGTTGCGCTTCTCTGCACTGATGGCGCCGACCGGACCACTGCGCGATCTCGACGTCTATCTGCTGGCCCAGCAGGGCTTTTGCGATCTCGTTCCGGAGCGAATGCATGCCGGGCTGGACAGGATGTTCGCCCGGCTTCGCGACCGGCGAGCGGCAGAGCATGCCAGGCTGGCCGCCCATCTGCGCAGCAAGGGCTATCAAAAGGAAATCAAGGCCCTGACCAAGCTGTTTGCCAAGCGGCGCAAGCTGCTGGCCGGTCAGAATGCCAGCCGCGCCTCCTTCGATCTGGCCTGTGAACTGATCTGGAAGCGATATCGCCGGATCCGCCGCATCGCGGCCGGCATGACCGCCGAGACACCGGATGACGAGGTGCACAGGCTGCGGATCGAATGCAAGAAGCTGCGTTACTTGATGGAATTCTTCGGTCCGGTTTTCCCGCGGCGCGATCTCAAGGATGTTCTCGAGCCGCTGAAGGATCTTCAGGACTCGCTGGGCCTGTTCAACGATTACGCGGTGCAGCAGACCAAGCTGCAGGCTTTTATGGACGATCTTGGCGACGCGCCGCACAAGCTTGACATCGCCCAGAGCGTCGGTGCGCTGATCGTCGTGCTGCATCAGAAACAGCTCGGAGAGCGCGAGAAGATCGTGGCAGCCTTCGCGCGCTTCAACAGCGACAGGATGCAGCGAACCATCCGCAGATTGTTCCACGAAGGAAAGGGTTCCTGATGCAGATCATCGCCTGCTATTCCAACAAGGGCGGCGTGGGCAAGACCGCGACGGCGGTGAACCTGGCCTATGCCTTTGCCGCATCGGGGCGCCGGACCTTGCTGTGCGACCTCGATCCCCAAGGCGCATCGGGATTCTATTTCCGCGTGAAGCCCTCGAAGAAGCTGGTCGATGCGCAGTTCTTCGAGGATGACGAGCGCTTCGCCAAGGCGATCCGCGGCAGCGACTACGACAATCTCGACATCCTGCCCGCGAATATGAGCTTTCGCGATTTCGACGTGTTCCTGTCGCGGATGAAGAACGGCCAGTCGCGCCTGAAAAAGGCGCTGAAGGCGGTCAAGGCTGACTATGACGTTGTGGTGCTGGACTGTCCGCCGAACATTTCGATGCTGTCGGAAAACGTATTCCAGGCGGCGGATGCGGTGGTCGTGCCGGTGATCCCGACCACGCTGTCGCGACGCACCTTCGAGCAATTGCTGGAGTTCTTCCAAGCTTCCGGCCTGCCCGAGACCAGGATCCACGCGTTCTTTTCCATGGTGCAGAACATCAAGAGCCTGCATGGCGAGACGATCGCCGAGATGACGGCGGCGTATCCCGGGCGTTTCACGCGGGCGACGATTCCCTTTGCCTCCGAGGTCGAGCGCATGGGACTGACCCGCGCTCCGGTCCTTGCAACCGCCCCGGCCAGCAGGGCCGGCAGGGCCTATCAGGCCCTGTTCGACGAGATCGAGGAACGGGTGAAGGCATGAAAGAGATCGAGCGCAAATTCCTGGTCGATGGTCCGGTGCCGCAGGGGTTGTCTGCCTGGCCCATCCTGCAGGGCTACCTGACCACAGCCACGGATTCCGTCGAGATCCGGCTGCGGCGCGAGGGCGACGATCATTCGCTGACGCTGAAATCGGATGGTGGCCTGATCCGCGACGAGCGAGAGATCACCATCGGCTCCGCAGAGTTCGACATGCTCTGGCCCGCGACCAAAGGCCGGCGCGTCGAGAAAACACGCCATCGCGGAACCTTGCCAGGCGGGCAGCCATTCGAACTGGACGTCTTTTCCGGAGATCTTGCGCCATTGATGTTGGTCGAGGTGGAGTTCCCCTCGGAAGAAGTCGCCCTATCTTTCCTCCCGCCGTCATGGTTCGGCAAGGAAGTGACCGAGGATAAGCGCTTCAAGAACAGAGCGCTCGCACTTTTCAGGCCCTGAGCGGGAGTGTCGGGAGCGGGTGATCAGGTCTAGCAGGTTGCTGATTTAGTCCTGCGCTAAGAACGTCGTTCTTTATCTGTCAGAACTTCGGTTTGTGGCCTGCTGCCGGTTTCGTGGACATCAAGTTAAGCTAGCATAGCGCGGGCCTCGAATTCCATGGGGCTGATGTAGCCGAGCTTCGAGTGCCGCCTGCGCGGGTTGTAGAAGAGCTCGATGTAGTCAAACACGTCGGCACGGGCTTCGTCGCGGGTCCGATAGACCTTGCGGTTGGTCCGTTCGATTTTCAGCGACGAAAAGAAGCTCTCCATGGCCGAATTGTCCCAGACATTCCCGGCCCGGCTCATGGAACAGGTGATGCCGTTGTCGGCCAGCAGGCGCTGGAACTGCTCGCTTGTGTATTGGGAGCCCTGGTCCGAGTGATGCAGCAGCGCGTCCGCCTTGCCGCGGCGCCAGACGGCCATCATCAGGGCATCCATGACCAGCGTGGCATCCCTCTCGGCCTTCATCGACCAGCCGACCACGCGGCGGGAGAACAGGTCCAGGACAACAGCGACATAGAGCCAGCCCTGGGCGGTCCAGATGTAGGTGAAATCGGCCAGCCACTTCTGGTTCGGGCGATCCGCCTCGAAATCACGATCAAGGACGTTGTCGGCGATCACCGAGCGCTCGCCGTCGTCCTGGGGCTTTCTGCGCCGTTTTGGGCGTGCTTTCAATGCGTTCTGGCGCATCAACCGCTCGATCCGATGAAGGCCGCAGATCAGACCCTCTTCAAGGACGTCATGCCAGACACGGCGGGCGCCATAGGTCCGGTCGCTGGCCTTGAAACTCGTGTCGATGGCCGTGACGAGCTTCGCATCAAGGATCGCTCGGTCGCTGAGAGGGCGGTTCAGCCATGCATGGAAGCCCGAACGCGAAACCTCCAGAACCTCGCACAGCCAGCTGACCGGCCAGATATGGCGGTGCTTCGTGATGAAGGCGAACCTCAAGTCGCTTCCCTCGCGAAGAATGCCGCGGCTTTTTTTAGGATGTCACGCTCCGCCTTGAGCTTGGCGACCTCTTTCTTCAGGACTGCGATCTCTGCCAGCTCGGCACGCTGCTGGCCATTGCCGGGAAACGCCGTGACAGGGGCCGCTGCGGCCTCCCGCATCCAACGTCGCAGCACGCTCTCAGCCAGATCCAGATCCCGGGCTGCCTGCGCCACCGCAACGCCACGCTCCGTCACCAGCTTCACAGCCTCAAACTTGAACTCCTTCGTGAACTTCCGTCTTACCATGTCCGATCTCCGTTTCCTTGGTCACGATCTTATCTTCGTGTCCACGAAACCGGCAGCAGGCCAAACATTTCATGGCTGTGCTGAGAAGTCAGCAGAACGCGTTCGTGGAAACGCAGGTGGAGAAGATAGTGGCTTATCAGACTCAGCTCGAACTCAATGAGGATGCGGCGGATCGGGCGGAAGTAGCGCGCGTCCAGATGAACCGGATCCTTCGGCAGATCGAGATTGCCGAATTTATAACGGATGAGCAGAAGGCAGTGCTGCCGGTGGCCCAAGCGGCCTGGGAAGAATACGCGAAGAGACAGGCGGAGTTCGCGGCAGAGGCGTATCACCGCGGGTCGATGCGGCCAATGGTCTATCATGGCGAGGTGGAAACTTTGGTTACTACCAGAACGGCTGAACTCCAACGGATCTACGATGAGCAAAGTCAGCAATGACCGGAGCAGTCTGGCGGCCGACGTTCATCGACATAGAGCCTGAATTTAACAAGTTTGTGCCGACCTTTAGGAATGGCAAGCTGGTGCGAGATCTCGTTCCGGATCAGCCGGACATGGCGCTGAACGCCGATTACTATTTCCCGGACGATCATGTCATCGCTGAATTGAAATGCATGGAAACGGATTCTGAGGATTCGTATCCGCAGCGCGTCTCCGAAGCATTCACTCACTTCCGGTATTCAGGCAGTGATCTAATGGGCTTCCTCTTCCGAGGAGAACCTAACGGCGCGCAAAAGTCGGCCATGTGGCATTGTCCACGGAAGCGGACATTCACTCGAAGCGCGGCATTTGGAAATTGGGCTCTTCGCGTCGATCGGCCGGCGCCGGCGACGGGACGGGGCGCAGCAGCCTCCGTGCCCGCGCACTCGGCCCATTCCTGACTTTCGTGACGTCACGACGCCGCGCTGCGGCATTCGTCGAACCGGTCATTGATCCGTCTCGCAGCATTGCCATCCGCTGATTTGAGGGAAGTGGAGCTTTCGGCGGTGCGGTGTGCCCACTTTGGCATGATGCTCTCAAGCCGCCCTTGCCAAACCATTCGCCTCGCGGTATTCCATTGGAGCACCGAGGGGCCATGATGAGCGTTCAAAAGCAGTCCGTCAGCTTTACCGATATAGCCTTTGCCTTTGCAAAAGAGCTGGTAGAGGCCGGCGAGTATCCCAACGTGAGCGCGGCGGTTTCGGGGGAGCTGGTAAAGGCCAAGGCAGGGCGAGAGCGCGAAAGGCTGGTTCTTGAGGCGGAACTGGTGCGCCGCTTGGCATTGCCGCTCGATCAGTGGGAACCGATTGGGGATGCCTCAAAGGTCACAGCAGGGGCGCGGGCCCATCTGGCGGCGATGGCACGCAAAATCTGATGCGCTTTGTTCGGCACCCGTTTTTCGAACGGGATCTGATCGGCATCGTCGACCATATCGTCAACGTAACCCAAGGCGACGTCAACGCTGCTCTGCGAAGGCTGGACGAGGTCGACGCAATGCTGGAAGCGATCAAAGACAATCCTGCATCCGGCGTCCGTCTTGGCGGAGCGCTTGATGGGTGGCTGGTGCGCCATGGTGGCGCCGGGCACCGCCTGACGATCGTGTTCCGGCCGGATCTTGCGGCAGGACGGATCTATCTCGCCCTCGCGGCATTCGGAGGGCGGGACTGGATGACGTTGGCGCCGACCCGGAACACGTTCTCGGAATAGGCGTCCTGTGATAGGCTGGCTTGTCGGCAAGATGCTGACGATGGGTGGCGCGCGGCGGATCGGAGGATGTGTCATGACCACCGACAACTTGCCCGCAATACGCGCCTGCCGTCCGGCCTGGAACAAGGGCCGCATCGTCGGCCAGAAGCGACCGTTGCTGCCAAAGCATGTCTGGGCGATCAGGGTCCGGCTCGAAATCGCCACCAATGTCCGCGACCTGGCGCTGTTCAACCGTAAGCGGTGCGCGAACCCCGTCTGTGTTTCAGGTTGACGGCTTTTGGAAGGCCCAAGGCATGAGGTCGTCGATGCGCGACACGGGGTGGCCGTTGGCGATGGCGGTCAGTGTTGCGCGCAGGTAGGCGTAGGGATCGACCGCGTTCAGTTTGCAGGTCTCAATGAGTGAGGCCATGCGGGCCCAGGTTCGGCCGCCCTCATCATGACCGGCGAAGAGTGCGTTTTTGCGATTGAGGGTTATGGGCCGGATGGTGTTTTCGACCGGGTTGGTGTCCATCTCGACGCGGCCGTCGGTCAGGAAGATTTGCAGGCCATCCCAGTGCCGATGGATATAGCCGAGCTTCTCGCCAAGGCGGGATTTGGTGGAGATCCGACTGCGCTGGTGGGTCAGCCAAAGGCGGAAGTCGGCAATCAGCGGCGCGGATTGCGCTTGGCGGGCGGCGAGGCGCTCCTCGGGTGAGCGGCCCCGGACGGTGGCTTCGATCTTGTAGATCTGGGCGATGCGGCGCAGGCCTTCGGCGGCGATCTCGGAGCCGTCCTTTTGATAGATGTCATGCAGCTTGCGCCGGGAGTGGGCCCAGCAATAGGCCAGCGTCAGCGGCGTGCCGCCCACGCGCTTTGGTTCGGCCAGGGCGTCATAGCCGGTGTAACCGTCGACCTGCAGAATGCCCTCGAAGCCCGTCAGGATGTCCATCGCATGGCGGCCATGACGACCGGGCGCATAGGAGAAGACGACGGCGGGCGGATCGCCGCCACCCCACCCACGATCATCGCGGGTCACCGCCCAGAGGTAGCCGGTTTTGGTCTTGCCCGCCTTGGGGTCGAGCACCGGCGCCCGGGTCTCGTCCATGAACAGGCGGCCGGATCGTTTGAGGTGGACCAGCATGCGGTCGACGACCGGAGCCAGATGATAAGCCGCCACGCCACACCAGCTTGCCAAGGTGGAGCGGTCCAGCTCCACACCGCCCCGTCCATAGATCTGGCACTGGCGATAAAGCGGCAAGTGGTCGGCATATTTGGAGACCGCGACATGGGCGAGCGTGCCCTCGGTCGGCAGCCCGCCTTCGATCAGCCAGTTGGGCGTGTCCGCCTGCACAACACCCGCGTCGCAACGGCGACAGGCGTAGCGGGGGCGAACGGTGACGATCACCTGGAAGCGGGCGGGAACGATGTCGAGCCGTTCCGCGCGGTCTTCGCCAATCTTCACCATATCGGTGCAGCCGCAGGAACAGATCTTCTGCGGGGGTTCTATCACCTGCTCGATGCGCGGCAGGTGGTCTGGCAGATGGCCAAGGTTGCGATTGGCCGCGAGGCGTCTTGTCTTGCCATCGGCGTTGCGTTCGACCAGCGCATCCCGCGCGGCCTCGGCTTCGGCGACCACCGTTTCCAGATCCTCAAAAGCCAGTTGACGCGCATCGGGGGGCAGCAGTTGCTCGGACCGCTTGCCATAAAGCGCATGGCGCAGCTCGGCGATGAGGTAATCCTGACGTTCGGTCTGCGCCTCAAGCACTGCGACCTTGGCCTGCATGGCCGCAAACGCCTCACGCACGGCGGGCGGAAGGCTGTCCAGATCAAAGGGGAGCTCGGCGGGTGCAGACATGGCGATTTATACCGCGTGCCCCCACGATTGCCCATATTTGCAAGGCGATCCGAGTCATTCTGTCGCGGGGGGATGCGTCGGTCTGGGCGCATGGATGCGGCGCCAGTCAAGCCCTGCAAACAGCGCCTCGAACTGCACCCGCGACAGCCGCATGACCCCGTCGCCAACCTTTGGCCAGGCAAAGCCGCCCTGTTCCAGCCGCTTGTAGATCATCACGATCCCACTGCCGTCCCAGAACAGAACCTTGATCCTGTCGCCACGTTTGGACCTGAAGACAACCATCACCCCAGCCCTGGGCGCAAAACCCAGCTCGGCATGCGCCATGGCCGCCAGCCCGTCATGTCCCTTGCGGAAGTCCACAGGCTTGGTTGCAATCACGATCCGGACGGCCTGATCCGGAAAGATCACAGCACCTTCCTCAGCGCCGCCGCCAAGGCCGCCGCGCGGTCTGGACTGCAATCCGGCATCACATGCAGAACGGCCCCACAGATCTCGACCCTGATCACGCCCGTATCGGCCGACGCGGCAGCCGCAGCAGCATCAGCCAATGGCTCGATCACCAGCGGCACGAAGGTCGGGGCCACATCGACCGGCACCACCAGTTCCCCTTTGCGCGCCTGACCACGCCATCCCGAAAGGTGCCGGGCAATCAACCCATACTTCGCCGCAACATCGCAGACCCGCGCGCCAGGCTGAAAACTCTCGGCCACAATCCGCGCCTTGAGATCATCCGGCCATCGCCGCCGCCCGGTCGGACCATCAAGGATCTCGATCCGCGAAACTCCCTTCGACCCACGCACCTCCATCCGGTGCTCGTTTTGGTGCTCCACGGCAAGCCTCCCGCAAACTCAGTTGCAGGACGGCATGCCCGATACAGCATCAGGCCGAAACCACGGGGCTGGCGAACCGCTTACGTTCAACCTCGCCATCGACAGCAAATTGCGGGGCTGTGATCTCGTGAGGCTCAAGGTTGCTGATGTTTACGCGGCCGGCCAGGTCAAGGAGCGGGCCTCGATCATCCAGAGCAAGACCCGGAAACCGGTTCGCTTCGAGATCACCGAGGGAACGCGCAAATCGATTGTGGCCTGGCTCGATAACCCGCTGATGATCGGATCGGAACATCTGTGGCCGGGCCGCTTCCACGAGAGGCTGCACATCTCGACCCGTCAGTATGCCCGGCTGGTCCGCGATTGGGTCACATCGATAGGGTTGGAGCCGACTTCCTATGGCACCCATACGATGCGCCGGACCAAGGTCGCGCAGATCTACCGCAAGACCGGCAATCTCCGCGCCGTGCAATTGTTGCTCGGTCACACCAAGATGGACAGCACGGTGCGATATCTCGGCGTCGAACTGGAAGACGCGCTCGCAATCGCTGAAGCCGTAGAAATCTGAAGCGAGGGGTCGCCTTGACAAGGGCGGCCCTTTGCGGACGGCCGAGCCTCGCCGATGCTGCGCGGCGGCATTCCCAGAAGCGGCCATTCGACATGGGGAGCAGCATCTCGAGCTGCAGAGCGTCCGCGATGAGGGATGGAGCGGTCGGTCGATCGAGGGAAGTTGGTGGTCGCCACAGTTGCGAAACGCGAAGTACTAGCTGCGGAGACGGACATTCGCATGGATGGTCAGAGCTAACGCTAGAGGACACAAGCAGGGCATTGCTTTCGATAGTTGGGCGCGACACAATGTATCAACTCAGATAGTCATGAAGGCCAAAATGATCATTAAAGATCCGTCTTTAGTTGAGAATTTTCTATCGATCATTCGAGAGCAGCATAAAACCGGTGTCACGATTCGTGAGCCTTTGACGATGGGGAAGTCCGGCGCTTTCGTGGCCATAGTGGAATGTACAGGCGCCCTAGATGGAATACACATCTTGAAAGTCGACGTTCTTCCGACTGAATGGGATGGGGAGGGCAAACGACACAGGAAAGCTATCGCCGATGGAGCATTTTCAGGAAAACTTCCTCAGCTTGCATTGAGCCTAGAAGCGGACAGCCATTATTGTATGTTGATCAAATTGGCTGGCCAGTCCCGCATTATGTGGCGACCACTGGTTACTGATCACAAGCTGTTTCGTTCTGCCTATACGGAGTTTTCAAAAGTATCTTGGACACCGGCCTCATTTACCTTTGGCGACCAACAGACGATCGGTGAAGCGATCACAGCCCTTTTGGGGTACAAGCTATCTGTTGATCAGGGGGGGCGAATTCGCGCGCATACTTCGGAATTTATTTCTCCGGATATAGTTGATGAATCTCTGTTCATTCTTCATGGGAAAGTTTTGCCGAATCCGGTTGCCTTCGCCAAATCCGATCCGACTCGAACGGTGATCCGACCGCTCTTTGGCCCAACACATGGAGACTGTCATAGTCAAAATTTGTTTGTAAAAGCCGGTGAGAATGGCATTGTGCAAGACATAAATCTCATCGATTTCGCAACCTACCAATCTAGTGGATTCGTGTTTTTCGACCATGCTTATTTGGAGCTCGCAACCCTTCTGCGAACCTTCGACGGCCTTGGATTGGCACGCTGGCACAAGTTGGCCGAGGCGTTAGCCGAAGAGAAGGAAGTGGCCCAAATTGATCCCGGCGAGCGGGGTTGGCTCCAAGACATTTTGACTGCCCGGAAGACTACTACCGACCTCGCCTTCGAACAGTACCCGGATCGGCAGGATGATCTTAAGCTGCAGATGACTCTAGCGCAGGTTGGAGCCGGCTTGGCTTTTCTGCACAAGCTTCCTCGTGGCGGCAGCGGTTCGGGTGGACTTACTGCTTCGCAGTACAGCCTGAGCTTTGTTTGGGCAGCAGTCTTCCTCAAACAACTCTTCGACATGATTGGCAAAGAAGTGACGGGCTTGTTTCCCCGCGATACGGCGATCCCTTGGCCGAATAACCCGATACAAACTCCAAGTCCTGAGCCTCTATCATCCGAGCTTACTCTGCGATTTGACAATTCCGGCTTCAACATCCTCATTCTGGGTGCTGAACTCGATACGGTGCCTCCAGATATCGCGAGCGCGCCTTGGTCTTTGGTGGTCGATTTCCGAACGTTGGCCCCGACCGAAGGCGAGCAGCAGGCGAACTCCAGAGTGCCCCGTCAGTGCTGGCCTGGTCAACAGACACCGGATCTAAAAATTCTACAGCGCGGGTGCATTTGGTATTTCGCTAACGGGCGGAAGGACATTTCTGGTGTCGCTCCTACTGCTTCCACGACCGACTGGCGGAGAGCATACAAGCGTGATCTCGACCATTTGCTGGACGAAATTGCCAGGCTGCATTCGCCAAATGATGTTCATTGCCTAGTTCTCGCCAATGGCCTGTCCCAAGACATTACTCGGATGGTGATTGAGAGCATGGATATGGCGTTCCAGGAAACGCTTGCACCTATTAGCGTCGCTTCCGACCGACCTGAATTTTTCAAGATTGAAGGAGTTGAAATATCACAACTTCCTTTGGACACGATAATTTCAGACCTTGTTAGCAATCGCGCCGCCTCTCCTCGGGCGGTCGGCGATGCTCTACTTCCACGGCGAAATGCCGGATCAGTGGGTCTGGTTCCAGCTCCTGCCAATCTGCTTTCTCGTATCGCTCGGGATCTAACCTTGCTCTACCCCGCAAAGGCTCAAAGCTTTCCGCAAGGTCGTTCGTTCGGTATCGATTTCCGCCGTGGTATGCCGATTGAATGGGCCGAGCTGGCGCAACAACTCGACGTGCCGAGGGAAGCCGCGTTTGACGCTTATAGCGCGAAGATCCAAGAAGGACTCGAAGCTTCAAGCAACCGCACTGTCAACCTGTTTCATGAGCCCAGTTCAGGTGGAACCACGCTCGCTCGACGACTTGCTTGGAGTTTCATGGAGCGCGTGCCAACTGTCATTTTGGACCAAATCAGCCGTGATACATCTTCGCATCTGAGGGATGTGTTTCAATTTTGCTCGCTACCGGTATTGGTGGTAATGGAGACGTCCATTGTCACAGAGAGCGAGCGCGAGGGCCTCCTTCAGCAACTTCGAGAAGACAACACTAGGGCAGTGTTCTTGGCTGTTTCTCGATCCATCAAGAAGAGCGATTCCGACGGCGTTCTGTCCGGTAGGCTCAACGATGAGGAAACCAGCAAGTTCCTGACCGCATATCTTGAGCAAGTAGAAGAGCCCATTAGGCAGATCCAACTTCGGAAGCTCGCAAGCCAGCAGACACCTGACGAACAAAAAAGCCCGTTCTTTTTCGGCTTGACGGCATTCGGAGAGGGTTTTCTAGGTGTCCAGAAATTAGTTGAAGATGTAGTTAATAGAGCTAAAAGCGATGCGGCAATGGAACTTTTGGCCGACCTATCTCTTGTCAGCTACTACTACAGCGAGGGGTTTCCTGAGGCAGAATTCGATGAGCTATGCGATATTCTGAATGAAGGGGTGGCTCCTGTTGAAGATGATTCACTGTTCTTGCTGCGAACGGGCAGCCACATCCGTGTCTCTCATTCGCTCTTGGCAAGGGAGGTGCTGGCAAGGCTTGCCAGAAATGAGGATCGGTGGCATGCGGATATTTTACGTTTTTCAACCACTCTTTTATCTCACCTCCATAGACTTCGGAACAACGCTTCGGACAGAGTCCAGAGAATGGTTCAGTCATTGTTCATCACACGCGATACCGAGAGTGCGATCCTTGCAGACGTTGACATATCCGTTGGTGGGATCGGAAGCCGGAGGTTTTCCCAGCTAGTCAATGAAATCGGAAATGCGCAACTAGCCCGAAAGCTCTTTGAGCAAATTATAAGAATCTGGCCGAGAGAGCCACATTATAGCGCGCACTTTGCTCGCCATTTGATGTACGAGGACCCCAAGGATATTGATGAAGCGGTGCAGAAAGCAAAGTTCGCTGAACTACTACCGGACGCGGAAAGTGATGCTACACTGATTCATGTCGCAGGAATGGCCCATCGGATCCGCATGGAGCAGATCCTTAATGAAGCAATCCAACAGCACATTCCTATGTCCGCAGTAGAAAATGCAGTTCAGGCCGACTTTTCTGAAGCGATCATGCGGTTCGAGCGGTCTACACGGATCAAGACATCGAATGAGCATGGTTTGGTTGCGACCATTCAGACGATCTCGATTCTACTTCGGCGATCGATGCATCTTTCCGGTGTTAATAATTTCTCGACCTTCCTGACTACGCGTCCTTCAGGCTTCTACATGGATGCTCTCTCTCTTGCAGAAGAGAGTATCGATCTATTGAGAAATCGGCCGAGGATATCAATCCGCGCCGAAAAAACCATCGCCGAATGGCACAATGTCTACGGTAACACAGATAGGGTGGTTTCGGACCTTAGGGCATTGGCGGTTCGTCACGAAGACCTTGACGTGCGTCGCGCATTGTGTGCCGCGATGATCGCGCGTGCGAAGCACAAATGGCGATCAATGAACCAAAGTGATCTTCGTACAGTTGCGTTAATGATGGAAAAGAATATTAATCAAAAAGGGGTTCGCGATGGGGACATTCGACGTTGGTTCTCAGCGTATCGCAACCTGAACACGTTCGACGAAACAGTCGCGACTCAACGGCTGATCGATTGGCATGGCATTAGTCCAAACTCCGTTGAGCCGGCATACTACCTGTTTGCTCTATACGTCTTACGTTTCCTGAGCTCCCAAGGCTCGCGAGAATCACTGGCGACTGAAGTCATCCGCTGGAACCAAGTTTGCCAGAACAACCGACCTTACGGAAGCCGGTCGTGGTCCTACGATTGGCTTGAAAGGGCTGGAAAAAGCTTCAGGCTGGCACATTTCAAGAACGACTTAGATATAGACCCGCCTTCCATGATCAAAGGGGCAAAGCCAGCAGACCTCGCGAAACTAGAAGCCCAACTAGTGCGCGTGGAGGGCATTTTTCGAGGTTACCTGGGGCCGCAGTTCGCCAACCTCGATCTGGGATTCAACCTTTTTGCCAAGATCACTCCGCTTGACCGACTGTCAAAAGATGACGAAGGGAAGCGAATTTCTGCATTCATTTCGTTTTCCTATGACGGGTTGATTGGTTGGGATCCGAAGCTTGTTCAGAGCTAAATACTCGAACGTTGGAACTGAGCGATGAGATTGAGACTGTGAGGGCTAACTTCTCCTTTGCCCTCCGCATCGCCCTTTTGAATCTGGCCTAGTCGATCACGGCGGGCGACTGCCCGCTGTGAACTACATTTGCCGAAGACGATCGTAAATTTGCCGACGTTAGCCTTGGCCTACGATTTGGTGTCTACGGTATACGCGCCCGCCAATGTGCGGCGACCGCTGCCTGCACAATTCTGCCGGTCTGGGTCAACACTGCGAATGCCCGCTCTCCGCCCGTTACGGGTGTCGGGGAGGCATGATGCCGCGGAGTGTGTGAACGGCCGCTTTCCCAGGTTTGCTGCAGATGCCATGCTGCGCTGCCGTCAGGCAGCTTCCCGCCCTTTTCGACGCTTTCCCTCTGGCCTCGACGGGATTATTCGGTGCAGATAGTGTCATGAATCATTTCCTTTTGACCGCAATGAAAACAAATAATTCTTGACATGAACACCTTGCGCGCAACGCGTCGCTCGTGTGGACTGACACAAGCCTCAGTCGCAGCCTCGGCCGGGATCAGCCTGCCGACGCTGCGGGCGCTTGAGCGGGGTGAGGGTGGTGTGCGGGCGTTGGCCGCGGTGATGGCGGTGCTGGATCTGCGCTGGGGCTGGGCGCCGGACCGGGTGCAGGCGGCGCGGGCTTTGGCTGATCGGCGGCGGGCGCGAGGGCTGAGCCAGGCGCAACTGGCCGATCGGATCGGGGTCAGCCGACCGGTTGTCATTGCGCTCGAACGAGATCTGGGCGCGACGGTCGCGACGCTGGTCAGGGCGGCGGCGGTGCTTGGCGTCAGGTCGGTGCTACGTGCGGCTCCCTCGGGACGCGGTGGTCTGGTGCCTGCGACAAATGCGCCAGCGCAGGATCTGGTCATGACGCCGCCGGAGCTGGCGACAGCGGTGATCGGGCATTTCGCCGGGCGGATGACGGGCATGGTGCTGGATCCGTCCAGAGGGCAGGGGGCGTTTTACGACCGCTTCCCGCACCATCTGGCGCGGGATTGGTGCGAGATCACCGAGAACCGCGATTTCCTGGACTGGCAAGATCCCGTCGACTGGGTGATGACCAATCCGCCCTGGTCGCGGCTGCGCGATTTCAGCCGCCATGCCATGCGGATCGCGCCGAACATCGTCTGGCTGGCGCCGCTGACCAATCTGACGACCAGGGCGCGGCTGCGAGATCTCGACGAGGCCGGGTTCGGCATTGCCGAGCTGGTGCTGATCGACACGCCGAAGGACTGGCCGCAGAGCGGCTTTCAACTGGTCGCGGCATGGTTGCGCAAAGGGCACAGCGGCGGCTGGTCGGTGAGGCGGCTGGCCGGTTAGACCGTTAGCCGGGCGACATCGCCCGGGGATGCGATCATGGACCCGACATGCCTTCATCGGGTGTATCGTCCTGCAGGGCGTCATCATCCGCGTTGACATCAAACCGGAGGGTATACAGGAACTCTTCGGCTTCGGCTTCGGCTTCGGCTTCGGCTTCGGCTTCGGCTTCGGCTTCGGGGATGCGCCTAGGTTTGGCCTTGAGGGCCAATTTCGCGCGAAAGTCGTCCCAGTCCGTTTCGTCCTCGAACCAGGGCAGCGGCTGGTCGGCATCGACCTTGGATGCGCCCTCGTCTGGCACCGGCGGCTCTGCGCCGTCGCGGGCATCGGGCACCATGTCCGCGTCCGCGTCTTTCGCCGCATCCTGCTTGGCGCGCAGCAGCTTCAACTCCGCCTGAACGATCCTGTCCATATCCTCGCTGCGCCCGGCGATTTCGATCCCGGCGGCGAAGGCCAGCCGCGTCGCATTGCGCAGGAAGGCCGCGTCACCGCGGACCGAGATGCCGGACCAGCGCTTCAGCTGCGCCTGGGCGATCATCAGGCGGATGGTGTCATGGCTGCGGCTGTGGGCTTTCAGCCGGATCTCCTGATCCTCGACCGAGGATCCGTCCTGCAGCCAGATCCGGCGCTTGCGATAATCGACGAAGCGCAGCTTTGCGATCAGATCCTCGGGCAGGCGGGCCTCGTCGAAACTCGGGCGCCGGGGCTTGGTGCGGGTGTCTGGTTGGCGACCTAGCGTAGGAAGGGGAGGCGACCAGGCGCAGGTCGTCCCTTCGATCTCATCCTCCGCGTCGGGTTCGGGATCCGGCGCTTCCTCCGGCCAGCCAAGCCGTTCGCGATGATGCGCCGCCCGCAATGCGCGCAGCCGGTCCAGCGTCGCTGCCGCGCCGCGCATGTCGCGCCGTTGGGGTGGCAGGCCGCCATCATTCCAGCCGCATTCCTCCAGCCAGGCGGGCGAGGTGAAGCGCTGATCGAACAGATCGCCGCACAGCCGGATCGCCTTGGCATAGCGGTTGGGCGCGTTTCGGAGGCCGCCGCGTTCGGGAGGCAGCAGGCATTCGACCGAGATGTAATTCTTGCCCTTGCGCTTGATCCGGTGGCCCTGAGCCTCCAGCCAGGCCAGAACGTCGTTGCGGCTGGCAATGCGACCGCGCTCGATCTCCATGCCGACGGCCATGTCCAGTTCCTCGCGGATGTCGAAGATGGGATTGCCCTCGATATCTCGCGCCGGGCTGCTGATCACCGATCCCGGCAGCTTCAGGTGGCGATGGCGTTCCGGCGCCAGCGGGTCGGCCCAGCCATGGCGATGGTTCCAGCTGTCGCGGAACGCCTCCCAGAGCGCGATGCCTACCTTTTCCGGCGGCCTGGGGTTGATCGAACGCGCCACGCGCCGCATCCAGTGCGGCTTGGGCAAGATCGAGGAGCTGCCGTCCGGGCCGCGACGCGCCGTCTATTCGGCGAACTGACAGGCCACGCCGCTGGGGACACCCCCGTCATCCCCGGCGGCAAGGCAGGGTCTATTCGGAAAGATGGTCGATGATCGCATTGCAGAGCGCGCCGTCGGCAACGCGGTCGAAGGCCGCGAACATCGGCTGCGAATTGACCTCGAGGAAAACCAGCGATCCATCGGCATCGGTCATGAAATCGGCGGCCGCGAAATCCAGTCCCAGCCTGTTGCACAGCCGTGTCAACGCCGCGCCTTCCGGCTGGGGAACCTCGACCTGCGTCAGGGTGACGTTCCGACTTTGCCTGTAATCAAGGTCTGGCGATTCCAGCCTGAACGCCAGCAGCCGCGTCGCAATGCGGTAGATCCGCGTTTCTGGCCGGTCCAGCCGTCGCTGGATGAACCGAGGATATTCGGCCATCACAGGGTTCGCGCCGACCGGCACGGTGTATTCGCCCCCCGCCACGGGTTTCTGGATGTGGGGACCCGGCAGGCTTTGCGGATCGACCGGGTGGCTGTCAATGACGGTTGGGGGGATCCCAAGACCACAGGCGCTGGCGTCCAGCATGTTCCCGATCTTGTTTGTTTCGCGCAAGGGATACAGGCGGTTGAAGACCCGGATCCAAGGCTGGCTGACCACCCAGCCGCGCACCGCCTGATACCAGTTGAGCGCGGCGGCGGACGCGCCGACGACATCCTCGGTCGGATACAGGAAGACATCATGGCGCAGAAAGCATCCGGCTGGACTGACCGGATCTCCGTCAACTTCAAGCCGACGCCGGACAAGATCAATGCGCAGCCGGGGATTGGCATCAGGCCCGATCCTCAGGTCGATGAACGGGATATCGCGTGCCACGAGCCGGTCGGTCAGGACGCCGATGTTGGGATCATGTCTGCCGCCAAAGATCAGGATCATGCTGTCCGCCCATGCGGCGTGCCGACGCCTTGCGCCCACGGCACGGAAAAGGTGCGGGCGCGCACCCCGTCAAAGGCGCGCGCCCGTCGGAGGTGTCAGAGATGCAGGCCTGCGTCCAGCGGAACGCCCTGCCGTTCACGGGGATCTTCCTCGCCCATCGCGAGAGTCGTGAAGATCGGCCCGCGGCACCCGCCATCCTCTTCGCCCACCGCCATCGTCGTCAGAATACGGCCGCCCGAGACACGGTCGCAATCCGCCTCCGACAGCGCGTTCAGTTCTTGGTCGTCTTGCTTCACCGGTTCATCCTCCTGATTCACGGCCAGACTGGAGCAGGTTCGCGCAAGGCACCGCCGCGTTCAATTGGCCCCATGGACTAGACAGATGCCTGACTGGCCTAGGACAGGCGGCCTGCCTTTTGGTCTTTTGTGCTGGCTGTCCTTCCAGCCCTTGTGGTGCCCCCGCTCATCGCGACCAACTGGCCGACCAGAACCTGTGCTGCTGGACCGTTGCCCTGATGCGCGCGACCAACCTGGCAACGATTGTCGCCGGTGAGTCGATCTGGGTTGTCGCAAGGCATGCAGGCCCAAGCCGTGTCGTGAATGGGGTGGAAACCTCATCTCGGCGCGCTTCGGACATGGGATCCTGGCTCCGGCCTGGCTGTGAGGCCGAGGGATCACGGCTTAAGCGGATGAATCCCCCTTCGTTGACGCAGCCTGCCTGTGATCCTACCTAATGGTCTCGAATTTGTGCCACAGGTGATTTATAGCCAAGCGTTCTTCCAACAACAAAATTGTCCGGTCCAAGTTGGACGGGCTGACACTTCACGTCTACAAGCCGTCACGCAAGATCGAAGGACTGCTGGTGGTCCTGCATGGGAACAGCCGTAACGCCGCCGACTATTGCCGTTCTGCCATGGCGCTGGCCGATGAACGGGCATTGATGGTGATCGCGCCGCATTTCGACGCACGGCGCTTTCCACCCAGCAGCTATCATCGCGGCAATCTTGTGGACCGTCGGCAGCATCCGCGACCGCCTTCCGAATGGACCACGCGCTTTGTGCCCCGGATCATCGAATGGGGCGCCTCGCGATGCGAGTTTAGCGGGATTCCGGTGTATCTTGTGGGGTTCTCGGCAGGGGCGCAGTATCTGTCGCGCGTGGCCGCGTTCGAGCGTTTGCCGGGTGTCGTGTCGATTGTCATCGCCAGTCCGTCAAGCCATGTCCTGCCTCTGCTGGGTCTTCCCCCCCAGGGCGAACGGGTGCCTTACGGAATGACCGGACTCGTGGACGATCCCGAGACGGCGCGTCAGATGCTGAAAGCTTACCTGCGGCGGCAGATCACGCTTTATATCGGCTCCGAGGACGACGATCCACGCGACCCGCTTCTGACCCGCAACCCCGCGGCGCTGCGGCAGGGTCGTGATCGGCTGGAACGTGCCTTCTTTACCTATCAGACCGCGCGGACCAACGCCAAAAGGCACGGCTGGACGTGCAACTGGCGACTGATCGTCGAAGCCGACATCGGCCACAGCCCGAAGCGCCTGCTGTCGCCGCAGCGGTTCACCGACGTCTTTGCTGTGGCCGAGACCGCAGACTGTTGACGCGGCGCCATCCGCCGCCCATCTGCAAGGACAATGCCTTCACCCGGAGATGTCCATGCCGCGCCTACCGACCTTAGCGTTCCTTGTCCTGGCCCTGGCGGCGCCGCTGGCGGCACGGCCCGCCCAGGCGGACACCTTGCAGGAAAGCGTGGCCGAGATTGATGGAAGCTCGATCAGGATCTATACCTATCATCCGGGCAACTGCGCCGAGCCTGCCTTCCTGTTCGTCTTTCACGGCAACGGGCGTGGGGCAAAATCCTATGCAAACTCTGCGCGAGAGATCGCCGACCGAGCCTGCCTTCTGGTGGTCGCCCCGCTGTTCGACGAGGATCGGTTCTCCTCGGCCGATTACCATCGCGGCGGGATCGCCGATGACGGACGCGTCAAGCCCCGGTCTGACTGGACGACTGGAATGGTCGATGACCTGATCCGCTGGGCCGAAGCCCATGAGGGCCGCAAGGGCCAGGACATCTATCTGTTCGGGCATTCGGCGGGGGGGCAGTTCCTGTCCCGCGTTGCCGCCTATGACCTGCCGGACGAGGTGGACCGCGTGGTGATCGCCAACCCGTCCACCTATGTGCTGCCGACCGAAGACGAGGCCGCTCCCTACGGTTTCGCCGGTTTCCCGTCCGGCAGTGCGTCCGACATGATGCGCGACTATCTGGCTGCGCCGATCACGATATTTCTGGGCGAAGACGATGTCACCAGCAAGGACCTGACCCGCGGTGTGCAGCCCGACCGCCAGGGTCGCAATCGGCTGGACCGGGGACAGCGAACCTATGACATGGCGAAAGCCGTGGCGGAAAGGAACGGCTGGCCCTTCAACTGGCGGATCGTCAAGGCCGATGGCATCGGCCATTCGGGTCGTGGGATGTTGCAGTCGAACGACCTGGTGGACGCCCTGCGCTGACGCGGGCGCCGTGGTCAGACCGGGCCGGAATACGCGGACGGGCGGGCGGCGGCGGCGGCATGGAACAAAGCGAACGCATAGATCTCTGCCTCGATCGAACGCTCGCGCCGCTGGCTGCGGGTCGGCACCAGCGTCTCTGCCAGGATATGCCCGCGCTGTTGCAAGACTGCCATTGCACCCTTCACACCCCACATCACGCTGGTTGCCAACCCGCCGGCAGCAAGATGCGCGGCGACCGCCGGTTCCTCGGGGTTCTGGCAGACCAGCACGACACGCTGTAGCGGCAGCCTGGTCAGCAACTCGTCGGTAAACCATGCCCCGGCAGGGGTGACGAAGGGACCCGTGGGATTGAGAGCAAGCAGCAACTCGATCCCGCGCGACGCGATGGGGTCGGCCTGGTCTTCCTCAAGCAGCATGGCCACGCCATCGGTGCGCAGCAGCCCGGCCCCCTTGCCGACCATCCGCCGCAGCGAGGCCGCCACGACCAGTGCCTGCACGACCGGATCGCGCCGAAGCTGCGCGGCACCCCGGCTGTTTCGATGTCCCTGCACGTCGACCGGGCGGCCGTCAATGAACGCACCTTTCTTCAGCGCCGCGCCGGTGACGAAACCCGATTCGCCAAACAGCCGGGCGGCGACCTGTGCCCCGGCATCCGTAAAGCGGTCGCCCGCGAACAGCAGGGTGGGAAGAAACGCCGCGTCCGGCGAGGGATAAAGATGGTCGATGATGGAACCCGACACATCCCGCGGGGTGCCGTGGCTTGGCCAATGGTGCATGCCCAGTCCCGGACGCGCGTTCACCTCGAGCACCTTGCCCCCTGTCTCGCGCCAGGACCGCGTGATGTCGGGCGTCACGAAGTCGATTCCCGCTACGGCAAGCCCGATGGCCTCTGCACATTGTTTCGCCAGCCGCAGGTTGTCGGGATGGGTCTCGTCCGTCACGTCGAAGGTCACGCCTCCGGTGGCGACATGACCGTGCGAGCGCAGTCGGACACTGCGACCTTCTGCCGGGACGGCGGCGAGCGACAGCCCCTGCGCGGCAAGTTCCTGTTCCAGCGGGCCGTCGATCAGGACCGGGGACAGGCGGATGTCGTCCCGTTCGGGCAGGGCATTCAGGCGGGCGATCAGGGTTGCCACATCGTCCTGGCCGTTGCCTGTCACCTCGGGCGGGGTGCTGTGGATCACCCCCACGCAACGACCGCCGACGACGATCATGCGATAATCGGTGCCTGCGACCATCTCCTCGGCGATCACGCCCGAGCCTTCGCTGTCGGCGCGCTCATAGGCGCTGCGGGCCGTCTCGGCATCGGTGATGCCGACCGTCACGCCCCGCCCCTGATTGCCCCTCAGGGGCTTGAGGACGATCTGCCCGCCCAGCTCAGCCACGGCCGCCACGGCCTCGTCCGGCGATGCAAGACCCATCTGCCGCGGCACCGGCAGGGCCAGCCGCGCCAGTTGCCGGTTGCTGTGCCGCTTGTCCAGAGACAGCTTGGTCGAGCTGAACGAGGTCGTCCCGGACAGCGAGGAATACAGATGCTGCTGCCGCGCGCCCTCGCCCAGAACAAGGTGCTGGCCAGAGATCATCTCGACCGGCAGCCCGCGGCGTTCTGCCGCCATCCGCAGCAATGCGGTCGAACCTGTCAGGCGGCGGCGCGAGGCACGGCGAAACAGCCTGGCCCGGGCTTTGTCATAGGCGGCCATGTCGCCTGAAACGAGACCGCGCAATCCCGCCAGCGCAGCCTGGGGCAGTTCGAGCGCCAGATCGCCAAGCTGCGAGTCCCACCAGATCACCACGTCATGCGCGCCGGTGCCGACCACCCCGTACAGATCGACCGGCTTGACGCTGTAGATCACGCGGCGAAGCTCGCTTTCCAGCGTCATGATGGCGGCAACAAGAAACTGGATCGCCTGGGCGTTGCCCGCATCCAGATGCGCGCGCACCGCCTGATGATCCGGCCACGCCGTGAGAGAGCCGGGATGATTCGGAAATGCGGCCTCGAATCGGCTATAATCGACATTCTGAATCCGGGCGAGGTCTGTATTTAATACTGCCAGGCTGACCTCACAGACCGCGACGGGCAGTCCCGCAAACATATTACCATGAAGATTATGTGATAAATCGGTAAAGGGAGACATAATATACAAATCACTTGTTGTTGCGGCACACCGCCATTATGCGCATTTTCAGGCCATGTTGAGCGGAATCTTGCCTCGTCGGCAGGATCATGCCTGTTGCGTGTTCTACCATTATTCTCTTATGGTGCTCGTTAAGGTTCGTTAATAACTCTCCCGGTAGCTGACTGGGACGCCTTCCAGTCTTTTGTGTTGGAGTAAAGGCATGGTCATGCAAACCCTGAAAACGTCGCGGGCAAGTAAGGCAAAGCGGGCGTTCAGCACCCGTCGCGTTCCAAGGTCGGCAATGAAGACGCTGCTGACCGGCATGTTCACCCCGCAGCCTGGTGATCTTGTGCTGGCGCGGGTCGAACAGATCGGAAATCACACAAAGCTGGAACTGACGGACGGCCGCCGCGCGCTGATGTTCCCCGGCGACGAGATCGTGGTCTGCTACGGCAACCGTTATGCACCCGACCAGTTCGAATCCACCGTTCCCGTGGACATGTCCCCCTGCGATCTGGTCGCCGCCGGCGGCATCGCATCGCGAGAGATGACCCGCCACCAGCGCATGAAGACTCCGACCCAGATCGTGCCGCTTGGCCTTGTCGGCGATGCATCGGGACGTCGTCTGAACGTCATGGATTTCCGCGTTCAGGCGTCCGAGCATGTTCCCGAGCTTCCCGCCGTTCTGGCCCTCGGCACGTCGATGAATGCGGGCAAGACGCTGACAGCAACCTCGATGGTGCGCGGGTTCAAGCGGGTCGGACTTAAGGTTGCGGCGCTCAAGATCACGGGCACCGGTGCCGGCGGCGACATGTGGATCGTCCGCGATGCGGGCGCGGACATTTCGCTGGATTTCACCGACGCCGGCTATGCCAGCACCTATCTGGTGTCGATCCCGGAAATCGAGGCGCTGACCTATCGGCTGATGAATTACGCCGCCGCGCAGGGCGCCCAGGTCGCCGTGATCGAGATCGCCGACGGTCTGCACCAGTTGGAGACGTCTCAGCTGATCCGCAGCAGCAGGATCCTGGATCTTGCCGTCGGCACCATGTTTGCCTCCTATGACGCGATGGGGGCGGCCAGGGGCGTGCAGGAACTGCTGGACGCCGGTCACCATGTCCTGGGTCTCAGCGGCCAGTTGGGCCGTGCGCCGCTTGGCGTGCGCGAAGCCGAGGCGGCAACCGGGATGCGCGTCTATTCACCCTGGGAAATTCAGGACGGCGCACTGATCCCGCTGGTGCGGGAACGTGCCGCCGCCAGGCTGGAACAGACGGGCGGCAAGAACCCCTGCCTGCGGAACCTTGCCGGTGCGGTTGTGCCGGGGACAATGGCGCTTGGCAACCTTCTTCCCCTGCTTGGCAGCGGCCGCGCCATCGGCCCGCGGTCGAATGCCGCGACGCTGGCGCGCACAGTGCTGACTTTGGCAGCACAGACGGTGATGCAGGCCGAAGCGGACCATCTGTGCGGCGTCGGACCCGGCAACAAGGGCGGCAAGCGTCGCGACTGGCGCAATGGCTCTCATCTGGTCGAATGGTTCACCGAAATCGGTCGAATCGATTTGCAGATGCCGCGACTGAAAAAATCGAAATATGAACCCAAGTTCATCGCCAAGGCCGAGGTTCCAGCCGACCGGTTGCAAGCGATTCTTGCGACGGACACGGACGAGCTTCCTGCCGCAGTGACGGCGCTGCTGTCCAGCCTGACCCGCACGCGGGTCAGTTCGCAGCGTGTGGGCGATCTGATAACGGACATCACGGAAGCCATCGCCTCGCTGGCGCCGCCTGCTCTTGGGGTTCAAATATCGTCCCCGTCGGCGCCGGTCAGCCTTTGGCCCATTCCGCGCAGTTCACCTGCCTCGGCGACGGCCACCGAGGATGACGAGCTGCGCGAGGCCGATCTGAGCGAATCGCTTCTGGAACGCCGCTCGGCCTGATCCCGTTTTGCTGCCGGTCTCTTGCGTCCCGAGGCCGGCACATCAGGCAGCAGTAGGATAACACATGAGCGCTCGCCGCAAACCGGGAAGCGGAACAGTCATATCGGCAATGTGGATTGTCTCGACGCCAGGTCTGGTCGCCGTGGCGGTTTTCACGACGGTCTTCAACCTGCTCAAGTTCGCCACGCCGCTTTATCTTCTGCAGGTTCTGGACCGGGTGCCGGCCAGCCGCAGCATCGAAACGCTGGTCATGCTGACCATCGCAGTGCTGATCGCCGTGTTCTGCGGGCTTGCCCTGGACATCGTGCGCCGGCGGATGCTGGTGCGGTGGTCCAACTGGATCGAGGTCCATCTGGCCCCCCGCATTCTGCACCAGGGCCTGTCCGAGGGTCGCCATGGCCGGTCCGAACAGGATACGACGCGCGGACTTTCCGACGTCAGCAAGCTGAGGGGGTTCGTCTCTGATTCGCTCGCGTCATGGCTTGATGTCGTGTTCGCGCCGCTGTTCTTCCTGGCGACCTTTTTTGTCCACCCCGTTCTGGGGATGGTGTCCCTCGGTGCGCTGGTGCTGCTGGTCATCGTCTCGTTCGTGGCCGACGCCGTCACGCGCGATTCCCGTCGCGCTGCGGGCGATGCGGGGCGCGAGGCCGGTTCGATCCTGAGCGTCGCGGAACAGAACCGCGAAAGCGTCGGCGGACTGGCGATGGCAGACGCGCTTGCGGACCGCTGGCGCGCAGCCAGCACCTCGCAGGTCGAGGAGCGCAATACGTCTCGGGGCATGCAGGTCACCTTCAGGGCGATCCAGAGCACCCTGAGCCAGCTTCTGCGGATCGCGATGATCGCGGTCGGCATCTGGCTGGTGGTGCAGGGAACCTTGTCCCTGGGAGGCATGTTCGCGGCTCGTGTGCTTGCCGGGTTCGGCTTCACTCTGGCTGAACGGGCACTTGGCAAATGGCGCAACCTGCGAGAGACGCTGACCGCCTATCGCGCCATCCGCAAGCGCCTGACGATCACCGATGTCAGCACCATCTCGATCCTGCCGGATGTCGAAGGCCACGATATCATCGCTGACAGCGTCAGCTTCCGCTATCCCGGTGAACGCCGGGATTTGTACCGACGGCTATCGTTCCGCCTGCCGCCGGGGCGGATGCTTCTGGTCAGCGGCGGCGCGGGTGTCGGCAAGTCGACATTGTCGCGGCTGATGGTCGGTGTGCTGACGCCACGGGACGGACAGATCAGGCTGGGCGATGTCGACATCTCGCGACTGCCGTCCGAACTGCGTGCGCGGTTGATAAGCTATCTTCCCCAGCATACCGAAATCTTCGAGGGCACCGTGCGCGAGAACATCGCCCGGATGGAGGTGGGCGACCTGACCGAGGTCATGGCAGCGGCCAAGCTGGTCGGCATCCACGAGACGCTGATCCATTTGTCCAAAGGATATGACACGATGATCGGACCGGATTATCCCGCCCTGTCCGGCAGTCAGCGAAAGCGTATCGCAATGGCGCGCGCCTTTTACGGCAAGCCGCGTTTGATCGTGCTTGACGAGCCTGTCGCCAACCTCGACCGCCCCTCGCGCCGGATCATGGAGGCCGCGCTGGCCGATCTCAAGGCCGGGGGGGCATCGCTGGTGGTCACGCAGTCGATCCATTCCGAACAGCTTGCCCGGATGGCCGACGAGATCCTGACCCTCACCGATGGCAAACACGACCTGCAAACCGCCGCCAACAGGGCGGACAACGCCAGCAGCGACAAGGTCCGGAGGATCAAATGAGCGTCGAGACCCAAGCGATTCCCGCCTGGCTGCGCCCAGATCTCGAGGATCGGCGCCCGTTCGGCCGTCGGCTTGCGATCATCGGCTTTGCCGTGATCCTGATCTCGGGAAGCGCATTTTACGGCTGGGCCTCGACGGCACCCGTCGCCGGTGCGGTCATCGCGCCGGGGGTCATCAACGTTGATTCCAACGTCCGGGCCGTCCAGCATCTGGAAGGCGGGATCATCGGCGAGATCCTGGTGCGAGAGGGCGATCAGGTGCAGGCCGGCCAGGTGCTGGTGCGGCTTGACGATACCGCCGCCAGATCCAGCCGGAACGAGCTTCTGGGCCAGTATTACGAAGGTCTTGCGATCGACGCACGGCTGACCGCCGAGCAGAACGGGGCAGAGCGCATCGAGTTTCCGACCGAGTTGACCGACCGCTTCGGCGACGCGGCCATCAAGCGCGCGATGGCCGGGCAGGAGGAGATATTCGCTTCTCGCCGCAGCCTTCTTGAAGAACGGGTCGCCATCGGCGATCGCACCCAGCAGCAGTTGCAAAGCGAAATCGGCGGACTGAAAAACCAGATCGTCTCGTCCCGGACACGGCTCGACCTGCTTAACGAAGAGCGCGAGATCGTGGAGCAGTTGCTTGCCAAGAATCTGGTCTCGAACAATCGCCGCCTGAATCTGCAAAGTTCGATCGCCGAGATCGAAGGGCAGATCGCCGGATACGAGGCGGCAATCGCTTCGGCCGAGCAGAAGATCGAGGCGGAACGCCTGCGGACCGCCGACCTGCGCAACACCCAGGCCACCGAGGTGGTCGAGGAACTGCGGGCGGTGCGCACCAGGAACTATGAACTGAGCGAGCGTCTTCGCACCGCCGAAAACATTCTTGACCGCAGCGAAATCCGTGCGCCTGTAGCCGGTGTCGTCAATGGCCTGCAGGTTCATACCGTCGGCGGCGTGATCGCGGCAGGCCAGACCGTGATGGACATCGTGCCGGTCAGCGACAAGCTTGTCGTGCTGGCAACCATCGACCCGCTGGACATAGACCAGGTGCGCCCGGACATGGCGGCGCAGGTATGGCTGTCGGCGCTGAACCGGCGCACCGACCGCCCGCTGGAGGGGCGCGTGACAACCGTGTCGGCTGACCGCCTGACCGACCCGGCCACCGGCGCGTCGTATTACCAGGCGCGGGTCCAACTGGACCCGGCCTCGTTGCAGGACCAGCCGGTTGCAATCCAGGCCGGCATGGCGGCCGAAGTGATGATCCGCACGTCCGATCGCACGGCATGGGATTATCTTCTGTCTCCGATCGCCCACTTCCTGCAGAACAGCCTGCGGGAAGGATGAACAATATATTGATTTTCGAGGAGGGTTTTTGATGCAAGCGGACAAATGCACATTTGTCGGTCCGGGCAACGTTCATGCGCGTCGGGCCGTCCTGCGTGCCACGATCGACGACGCGGCAGGCGTGACAGTCGATCCCCAGGCGATCCTGCGGCTGAAACGTGCGCTTGAGACCCTGAGAGGTGGCCTGCTGGACCTGCCCGCGTGGCGGCGGCTGAGCCGCTCGAAGGAACCTTGGCCCGCCGCGGCGGTTGTCGAAGTCCTGGCCGTCATCGCGCAGCGTTACACCTGGTGGCCGGTCATGTTCTGCGACTATCGCCCCCCTGCCACGGATGCCGCAGTCCAGCGCCCCCAGCGGGAAGGCGTCGCGATCTTCGAGACGGTGGACGAGCGCATCGGCCAAGCCGCCGCAGATTTCGGCGTGACGATGGTCGCATCCATGCTGAACGGTGCGGGGCGGTCGCGTATGGGACGCGATCTTCTGGCAGCGCTTAAGAAATTCCTGGACGCCACCCTTCCCTGGACACCCTCGGCCGACGTCCTGCACGTGGCCCGGCTGGCAAGGGATCGTGACATTCCCTGGCATGTCTTCGGCCAGTCTCCCTATGCCCGGATCGGGCTTGGGCGTCACGCCGAGATCCTCAAGGGGGCGGAGTCGACGCGCACCAGTTCGATCGGCAGGGCGATGTCGCGCGACAAGTCCGTGACCAACATGCTGTTGTCCGAGGCGAGCCTGCCGGTCGCGACACAGCGCACCGCCCGGACCGAACGCCGCGCGCTCGCTGTTGCCAAGGACCTGGGCTATCCGCTGGTGGTCAAGCCGATCGACGGCAACATGGGCCGCGACGTCACCATCGGAGTCGAGACCGACGGGCAGATGCGCCGGGCGTTCGCCCGCGCCGTCAGGCATTCCGAACGCGTGGTCATCGAGCAGTTGATCCCTGGCGATGAAACCCGCCTGCTGGTCGTCAACGGCAAGCTGCAATCCGCGGTCCGGCGCGTGCCCGCGCAGGTCGTCGGCGACGGCAAGCACAGCGTCGCGGAACTGGTCGATATCGAAAACGGGCGCCCCGAACGCGAAGCCTTTCTGGAAGGGAAGATGGCCGTCCTGGGGACGATCCGGCTTGACGACGACGCCGTCGCGCTGCTGACCCAGCAGGGTCTGACGCCCAAGGCCGTGCCCGCCGAAGGACACACGGTCCTGCTGCGCCGCGAATCAAACATCTCGCGCGGCGGCGGTGCGCTGGACATGACCGATCAGGTCCATCCCTCGGTCCGCCGGGTCGCCGAACAGGCGGCGCGCGCTTTACGTCTGGACGTCTGCGGCGTCGATTTCATCACACCGGACATTTCGCGCCATTGGCAGGAAACCGGCGGCGCGATCTGCGAGGTCAACAGCCGGCCCGGCATCAACTCGCAGCTGCATTTCATGTCCGAGACCCGCCGGCGCAAGATCATGAGCGAGATTTTCACCGCGTTGGTGGGCGCCGACCACAAGGGCCGGATGCCGGTCGTGGCGCTGATCGGCACCCCTGCCGTGACCACTGCCCTGTGTTCTGCCCTTGAAGCGCAGGCGCAGCGCGAGGGTCGGGTTCTGGGCATTGTCGGCGGCACCGCGCGGCCCGGCCGCAGCAGCATCCCGATGTCGCGCACGGACGAACTGTTCGGAGCGAGCGAGATCGACGCAGCCGTCGTGATAAGCGAGCCTGGTGCGCTGCTGGAGCGCGGTCTGGGCCTGTCGCGCATCGACGCTGCGGTGTTCCACGCCGACGACGACGCGCAAACTGCCCCGCTGTCCCGCCTGCTGGAGCAGGTCGCACCGGGGACCGTCCTGCCCGCGACCGACCCCGAGGCACTGCGTCACGCACTGGCGGGGCTGGGCCTGTCAAGCGAAGGCACCGAACGCATCTGGGCTGTCGTGCCTCAACCCGGCGAAACGGTCATTCCGATGCAGCGGGCGAAAGGAACAAGCTATACCGCCCTGTTTCTTGGCGACATGGGGTTTGGCGAATCCTATCTGCACCACCCGCGCATGACCGAGCTTCAGCAGATCCTGTCCGTGCACGGCCATGAATATTCGCTGCGTGCCCTCCGGCCACTGCTGGGAAGCGCCGACCACGTGATCGGCAATCTCGAGGTTCCCCTGGCTGCGCGTCCATCCCAATCGCTTCAGGGCCAGAAGAAATACCTGGGCTGGTGCGATCCGGCACGGACGGTGCAGGCGCTTCAGGCCGTCGGCATCAACGCGGTCTCGCTGGCGAACAATCACGCCATGGACTGCGGCGCGCAGGGGCTGGAGGAAACCTTCCGACACCTGGACGCGGCGGGGATCAAGCATTTCGGCGCCGGCGCGACGGACCGTGATGCGCTCATGCCGCATATCCACAGTTTCACCGTCGGACGGACCCGCCGCACGCTGGTCGTATTCGGCGGCTTCGAATATCGCCGCCGCTATGCCACGCGCTACCGGTGGTATGCAGGTGCTTCGACAGGCGGGGTCGGGATGTTGTCACCCGACAAGATCGCAGAATGGATCCAGACCCACGGGCAGAAGCTTCGAAACCCAACCTTTGTCGCCTATCCCCATTGGGGCAAGGACTATGAGGAAGTGACGGCCGACCAGCGGCGCAACGCCCAACAGCTTGTCGATGCGGGAATCGACATGGTCATCGGTCACGGCGCCCATGTCTCTCAGGCCGTCGAGGTTCTTGGCGGCAAGACCGTGGTCTATAACATCGGCAACTTCGTCTGGAACACGCCCGGCCGTTTCAACCGGATCAAGGTGCCGCCGGTCGGAACCGCCGCGGCCCTTCGTTTCAGCCGCACGCTGAAGACGCCGATGACACTGGATCTGTATCCGCTGATGATCGACAACGACGTCACCAGGTTCCAGAACAGGCTCGTCACCGAAACGGAAGCCGCGCCAGCGCGCGAGGTTCTGGGACAGCGGCTTCCAAGCTGCCCCGAGATGTCTTGCGACAATATCGGATACTACATGCGGTTGGCGGTCTAGGCTGCTGCCCGAAGGACAGCAAAGTAAGTCCTTCGAGCATCTGCCCTGCCGGATGGCCATGAAACGGAAACAGTCCAGACTCCGGCAAGAGGCGGGCGGACGCAGCGGCAATCTCCCTTGGGCATCCGTTGAAGGCGAACGGCAGCCAAGAGGACGGCGATCCGCCTTCATTCCGGTCAGGCGGATGAACTTGACCTCGCGATCATAGGTGAAGAACCTGCGGCTATCCTGCAGGTTGACTGGAACGCCATGTCTGATGCCCGACTGCTTGCCATTCTCGACTTCTGGCACAAGCTTGAATTCTTCATTCCTTTCGACCTGGAGAGCAGGGCGCAGGCGGACGTCCGGCGAAAGTCCCTATGGCGCGTTTACAATGACATGTCGCCTGTTCGGTATGACAAGCCACCGGAAGGCATGAGGGTTTCGGGCTATACGGTCTTTCTGGGCGTCTTCGACAAGGCGGACATCAGGAACCTGCTGGATGGTTTGCGCCCCATCCCGGAAGGCGACGCATTCGAGGATGAGATGCGCGGGGATCTGAAAGGCCGGACCTGCATGGCAAGTCTTGATCTTTGCCCCGAGGGACGACCGCTATTCCAGAGTTTCAAGGTTTCGACACTGCCTTGGGCGATCGGGCGTGTCCGGTCCGATGGTCTGGGGGCGCTGAGCAGCGCCGCATTTCAGGCGGCACTGCTGAAGCTTCAGGATCTGCTGACCAATCTTGCGGCGTGTCGTTCCGATTTCGCCGGTGATGATCCCGCTGGCGACCTTTCAACCAGCCTGATGCCGCGTGAAATCGACGAACTGGCGGATCTGCTGGCGCAGTGGTCGGGCTTCCGGCCAGCAGGTCATCATCCTGCGGCCCTGCTGGAAGTCAGGTTCGGCAAGACGCCTCCGCAACGAAAGACTGCCGGGGCGACCGATTCCGCCATGGAGGAGAAGGACGAGGAGGACAGCGAAGACACCCAGGACATCGGCATCCTCAACAGCTTCTTCATCCCGGATCTGGAGCGCGCCATGGCCTCTGTTTCCGCAGGCGAAACTCCTGCCGCACTTCGGCAATATCTCACGCCATTGCCGCCGCAGGACCGGTGCAACCTGTTCTCGGCGCAGGGGCGGGAAACCATCGTGGACATGCTGGCACCGGACCGGATGAACCGGGGACGCTGGTTTGCCGATCCCCGGCATGCCATGAGCCTGATGCAGCAGTTCGCCATCAACGCCGCGACCACCCGGCTGGCCGGTGACGGCCTGTTTTCGGTGAACGGTCCTCCGGGAACCGGCAAGACAACATTGCTGCGCGATATCGTTGCCGACAACATCACCCGGCGCGCCCGTGTCCTGGCCCGTCTCGCCTGCCCGGCCGATGCCTTGTTGCCGATGAAGGACGATAAAATCCGCCGGCTTGTCCCCGAACTGACCGGGTTCGAGATGGTGGTCGCCTCCTCCAACAACGCGGCGGTGGAAAACATCTCGAACGATCTTCCGAAGCGGGCTTCGGTCTGGGACCGAGAGCCGATCGAATATCTGCAACCAGTTGCACATAAACTGGCCGCGGAGGTCACGGACGACAGGTGTCGCGCCCTTTCCGACAAGGACATGCCATGGGGCCTGATCGCAGCCGCGCTTGGAAATTCGGCCAATCGCTATCGCTTCTCGTCTCGTTTGAGTTTGTGCCAATCCTTCATCGCCTGCAAGGGCGTCTTGCTGCCCTAGGACGAAGCCGCTCGCGCGGCAATGGCGCGTGTGGCGGGCGTTGCGCGCTGATCTGACTCTTGTGCATTTGGGAATGGACGATCCTGCCTGACGATTGGGGCCTTCTCAATCATCAGACAGGAGGCTTCCATGACAGAGGAGAGCGTAAGCCCGCTACGCCAGCGGATGATCGAGGACATGCGCATCCGCGGGATGGGCGACAAGGCGCAGAAGTCCCACATCCGGGCCATCAAAGATTTCGCGGCCTTTCTCGGGCGGTCACCCGATAGGGCGACGCCGGAGGATCTGCGCGCCTATCAGCTTCACATGACGGATACCGGGGTCACGCCGTCGACTTTCAACACGCGCATCGTGGCGCTTCGGTTCTTTTTCGGCATGACCTGCGGGCGGGAGGAGATGAAGCGCTACATGCAGTTTCGCACCGAACCGCGCAAGCTGCCGGTAGTCTTCAGCGTCGAGGAGGTGTCCGACATCCTGATGGCGGCGCCGGGGCCCGGGCTCAAGTATCGGGCGGCGCTCAGCATCTCCTACGGCGCAGGGCTCAGGGCCGCCGAGGTCTGCAATCTCAAGATCGGCGACATCGACAGCGACCGGATGCTGATCCATGTCGAGCAGGGCAAGGGCCAGAAGGACCGCAAGGTCATGCTGTCGCCCGGATTGCTGGAGTTGCTGCGTGCTTGGTGGCGCGAAGCACGTCCCGAAGGCTGGCTGTTTCCCGGCAAGCCCAGGATCAACCCGATCTCACCGCGCCAGCTGAACCGGGCCTTCACCTCGGCCAAGCACATGGCCGGCGTCAGGAAGCCCGCCACCTTGCACACGTTGCGCCATAGCTTCGCCACGCACCTGCTGGAGGCCAATACCGATGTGCGCGTGATCCAGGTGCTGCTCGGGCATGCCAAGCTGACGACGACCGCCCGATACACCCACGTGGCAACCAAGACGATCCGGGATACCGTCAGTCCCTACGAGATGCTGGCCAGGTTGCAGGATCAGACGGTGAAGCGAAGTCTGGAGTGACCGGACGCCGGGGTGCCCCGGCCGAAGTTGGAGATCGCTGACATCTTTCGCGCCCATGGTTCCACGTGGCGGCGGGCCAATGCCGGGCATGTTAGCCTCTCCCAGCTCAAGGTCATGTCGGCCATCGAGGCCTGCCGGACCGAGGCGTTCGGCGGGCATGTGGCGGGATGCACAAAGTGCGGCCACCAGCATGTCGCGTATAACAGCTGCAAAAACCGGCACTGCCCGAAGTGTCAGGGACCGGCGGCGCGCGACTGGATGGAGGCACGGGCCGAGGACCTGCTGCCGGTGGAATACTTCCACGTCGTCTTCACGATGCCGGCCGAGATCGCGCAGATCGCCTATTGGAACAAGAAGGCGATCTATGGCCTGCTGTTCAAGGCGTCGGCAGAGACCGTCATGACCATCGCGGCCGACGCCAAGCGCATGGGCGCGCGGGTGGGTATGACCAGCGTCCTTCATACCTGGGGATCGGCGCTGACACACCACCCGCACATCCACATGATCGTCCCCGGCGGTGGCCTGTCGCCAGACGGCGCCAGGTGGGTCGCCTGCAAACCAGGGTTCTTCCTGCATGTGCGGGTGCTGTCACGGCTGTTTCGACGCCTGTTTCTGGAAGGGCTGATGGATTTGCACCGCGCAGATCAGCTCACTTTCTTCGGAGATATGGCGAGGCTCGCGGACAATGCAGCTTTTGCCACCTGGCTGAGCCCGTTCCGCAAATCCGAATGGGTGGTCTACGCCAAGCCTCCCTTCGGCGGGCCGGAGGCGGTGCTGGCCTATCTGAGCCGCTACACGCACCGCGTCGCCATTTCGAACGCACGCCTGGTCAGTGCCGATGCCCATACCGTGGCCTTCCGTTGGAAAGATTACCGCGTCAAATCCGGCGGCCGGCAAAAGGTCATGCGGCTGGCCACGCCCGAGTTCATCCGCCGCTTCCTGATCCACGTCCTGCCCGATGGCTTCCATCGCATCCGGCATTATGGCCTGCTGGCCAGTTCGACCCGCAAGGCCAACATCAGAATGATCCGCGCCTTGCTCTGCGTCCAGCGTCCCGAACAGGTCACCGCGCCAGGACCCCATACCGAGATCATCCCACTCACCCTGCGCGAACCATGTCCCTGTTGCGGCGGACCCATGCGCATCATCGAGATCTTCCGGCGCGGCCAGAAACCGATGTCGCGCGCCCCACCGAGGGAGCAGGCAGCATGACATATCGCCCGTCATCCGTCACGAGACAGCACCGGCTACACTCCGCTGACCCGGTCCGAACAGCGCGTGCTCGCTTACTTCCAACGCGACTCAAGGCGCCAGTATCTCCAGAACGCGCAGCATCGTCGGGATCATCAGCCGGGTTTGAGACCGTATCCGGCGCCTGCCTCGCCATTCGTAGCACCCCGGATGCAGCCGCCGCCGCGACCGTCCGCGCTCTTTCCCCATAGCCTGATCCAAGGCCCCCGCGGCTTCCACCTTGGGAGGTTTTCCAACGCGGGTCGTGGCCGCGCGAGTACGCAGCGTTCCGCCGCGACCCGCATCAGAAAACCTTCACCGAGGTGAACTTTCGCTGCGGCCGCTCCAACGGCCGGTTTGTGCAGTCTTTCGGCTCGGTCACCTCATGTTTTTTGCCCTTTGGACACTGTGCCAGGCAAAAGCGACAAACGCACCAGTGCAAGCTGCGATCGCTCCTCGCAAAAGCTCTCTTCCGGTGCCGGCACCCTGCCGATCACTCGTCGGATTTGCAGGTCTCCAACGAGCAGGTTCATGTATAGCAATGCGGTTTCCTCAGGCTCGTCGAAATACAAGTCGCCCTGTCGCTTTGCCGCTTCGAGAACCTGAACCAACAAGGGCAGGACAGTTTCACGACCAGCTTTCGAGATCACGGCACCCAGCTCTCCGGTGGGGTCCGCCGCTGCGGCGCGGTTCAGGGCGATGGCACGGTCCCCCAGCAACAGGTTTAGCAGTTTCGGGCCGAAGCGCTCGAGCGTTGCCATGGGCTGTTCTACCGCCAGTTCGTTTTCCAGCAGCGATTTCACTTCGGCGGCGTTGCGGGTCACGAGGGCTTTGAACAGCCCCTGCTTGTCACCATACCAATTATAGAGCGTCTCGTTGGAGGCGCGCGCCTTCCTGGCGATCGCCAGCATGGACGTCCCGGCATAGCCCTTCTCTTCCAGCAAGCTGTAAGCGGCGGTTTCGATCTGCTGCTGGCGGAGCGACCTGTTTTCGTCTCGCATCCGAGCCTCCTTGTTGACAGAATCCGTAACGTGAATTACGGATCACGCAAGCCGTAATCATGAATACGTTTATGAGGATGAACATGACCCGATACGCGCTCCTCCCAGTCGCCTTGCTTGCATTGCTGCTTAGCGGCGCGATCTTCGGGTTCTTCTTTGCCTGGGTCTGTTCGACCATGTGGGGGTTGGACGCAGCCGACCCGACCGTGGCCATCGCCGCCATGCAGGCGATGAACGCTTCGGTGCGCAACGCGGTATTCTTTCCGGCGTTCTTTCTCACACCCATAGTCTTGTTGATCGCCGCCCTGCTGGCACAGAAGCAGCAACTTCGCCCGGCGTCATTCGCCTTCGGCGCGGCGGCCCTCGTTTACCTGCTCGGCGGGCTCGTCCTCACGATGATGGTCAACGTGCCGATGAACGAGGCGCTGGCGGAGGTGGAGATTCCGGACAATTTTCAGGCAGCGCGGGAGATCTGGCAGGCCTACTCGGACCCCTGGCAGGACTGGAACATCATCCGCACGGTGTTCAGCGGTTTTGCGCTTCTGCTGACGGGGTTCGCATTGATGCAATTGCGGCACCGTGCGGGTTGAACAAGCGCGGTATGGGGCCTTGGCGTCGCGTCCGATGAAGAACCTGCCGGATTGGATGGGCCACACGATCGTCTGGGAAGCGGCCGACCCCTATCTTTACTTTCGCACAGATGCGGCGGGCCGGGTGATCGCGGGCGGCGAGGATGAGGATGCGGCCAACACCAACGCAGATCCGGCCAGGCTGGCGCGCAAGGCCAGGATCATTGCCGAAAAGCTGCGCGAACTGACCGGGGTGGATATCGGCAAGCCGGCCTATCCCTGGTCGGCGCCCTTCAGCGTGACGAAGGACGGCTTGCCGATCATCGACACCGTGCCCGGCTTTACCCGCATCCACACGATCATTGGCTTTGGCGGCAATGGCATCACCTTTTCGGTGATCGGCGCCCAGATCATCGCCGCGAAGATCGCAGGGCGCGCCGACCCTGATGAGACGGTTTTCGGCTTCAGATAGGATAATCGGTGGAACCGCCCGCGACCTCGGCAGTTTTGCTGGCACAGCCCGCCATGGGCGCGCCGACAAAGCTTAATCCACTTCTGAAAGGCAGGGTCGATGGCCGAGGACAAAGATTTCACATCCGAAAAGGGCAATGCGGGCGAGCTGCATCAGATCGCAACCGGCGATACGCCTGCGATGACGACAAATTTCGGCGTCCCGATTTCCGATAACGAAAACAGCCTGAAGGCCGGGGCGCGCGGCCCGACGCTGCTGGAAGATTTCCAGCTGCGCGAGAAGATCTTCCATTTCGACCATGAACGCATCCCCGAACGCATCGTGCATGCGCGCGGATCAGCGGCGCATGGCTATCTCGAATGCACCGATCCGATCCCCGAACTCAGCCGGGCCAGTCTGTTTGCCAAGAAGTGCAAGAAGACGCCGGTCTTTGCCCGCTTCTCCACCGTGGCGGGTGGGGCAGGCTCGGTCGATACGCCGCGTGATGTGCGGGGCTTTGCGGTGAAGTTCTATACCGACGAGGGCAACTGGGATCTCGTGGGCAACAACATCCCGGTCTTTTTCATCCAGGACGCGATCAAGTTTCCCGACCTGATCCATTCGGTGAAGATGGAGGCCGACCGCGCCTATCCGCAGGCAGCCTCGGCCCATGACACCTTCTGGGATTTCATCTCGCTGATGCCCGAAACCTTCCACACGCTGATGTGGGCGATGTCGGATCGCGGCATCCCGCGCAGCTTGCGGATGATGGAGGGCTTCGGCGTCCACACCTTCAAGCTGGTGAATGACAAGGGTCAGGAAACGTTCTGCAAGTTCCACTGGCGGCCCAAGCTGGGCACGCAATCACTGATCTGGGATGAATCCGCCAAGACGCAGGGCGCGGATAACGACTTCCACCGCCGCGACCTGTGGGAAGCGATTGACCGGGGCGATCACCCGGAATGGGATTTCGCCGTTCAGGTCTTTGACAAGAAACTGGCGGATTCGTTGCCCTATGACGTGCTGGACGCCACCAAGATCATCCCCGAGGAGGTCGTGCCGTTGCGCGTGATCGGCCGGATGGTGCTGGACCGCAATCCCGACAACTTCTTCGCCGAGACTGAACAGGCGGCCTTCCTGCCGTCGAATGTGGTGCCGGGGATCGATTTCACCGATGATCCGCTTTTGCAGGGCCGGCTGTTCTCCTATCTCGACACGCAGAAGTCGCGGCTGGGGACGACGAATTTCCACCAGATCCCGATCAACGCGCCGAAATGCCCCTTCGCCAACATGCAGCGCGATGGGCTGATGCAGACCCATGTGCCGAAGGGTCGCGCGAATTACGAACCGAACAGCCTGAACGAGGCGGGCGAGGACCCCGGTCCGCGCCCCGTCAGCACCGGCTTCCGCACCGCCGAACAGCCGGTCGAGGGCGAGAAGCTGCGGATCCGCGCGGAAAGCTTCGGTGATTTCTACAGCCAGCCGCGGATGTACTGGAACTCGCTGACCGAGAACGAACAGGCGCATGTTGCCTCGGCCATCGTGTTCGAGCTGTCCAAGGTCTCTCTGGACCATATCCGCGAACGGATGCTGAGCCACCTTCAGGTGGTGCATCCCGATCTTGGCAAGCGCGTCGCCAAGGGCATCGGCATGGACCTGCCGATGCCGGCCAAGCCGTTCAATGCGCCGGTCGATCTGGACCCGTCGCATGCCCTGTCGATCCAGAAGAACTGGAAGGCGACGCTGGAGGGCCGGCAGGTCGCGATCCTCTTCGATGAGTGGTCCAGCAAGGCCGATATCGACGCACTGAGAAAGGCGGTCGAATCCGCCAAGGGCACCGTCTTCACCGTTGCGCCCAAGGTCGGCGGCCTGCGCTTGGATGGCGGCACGATGAAGGCGGACGGACAGCTCGCCGGCTCGCCCTCGGTGCTGTTCGATGCTGTGGCGCTGGTCCTGACCGCCGAGGCGGCGGCCAAGCTGGCCAAGGACAGTGCGGCTGTGGCCTTCGTGTCGGATGCCTTCGCCCATCTCAAGGCCATCGGCGCGACCGACGGGGCCAAGTCCCTGATGGACCGCGCCGGTGTCGAGCCGGATGAGGGCGTCACCGATCTGGCCGGCCTGCCTGAGGCGGCCAAGCTGCGCTATTGGGATCGCGAGCCGAAGGTTCGTGATCTGGCCTGATCGCGGCAGTGCCGTGACAGTCCGGGAGGCGCCTAGATAACTTTGCAGGCGCCGGTTCAACAACGTCTACACAACCAAGGAGAGTATCCGAGGAAGACGCTGAACGACGCATTCGAACATACGCTGGAGGATATCTATTGGGCCGAGAACGCGCTGTCCAAGGCGCTGCCCAAGGTTTCCAAGGCGGTCAGCAGCGCCGAGCTGAAGAAGGCGATGGACGATCACCTCAAGGAAACGAAAGGGCATATCAAGACGCTGGAAGCCGTTTTCAAGTCGATCGGCAAGGAAGCCAAGGGCGAGAAATGTGATGCCATGGATGGCCTTCTGAAAGAGGCTGACGGCCTGATCGAGGAAGCCAGCGGCCACGCGCTGGATGTCGCGCTGATCGGTGCCGCGCAGGCGGTGGAGCATTACGAGATCGCCCGCTATGGCACGCTGCGCGAATGGGCCAAGGTTCTGGGGAATGAGGAAGCGCATACGCTTTTGACCTCGATCCTCGACGAGGAGAAGGCGGCGAACAACAAGCTCACGGCGCTTGCGGTGACGGCCATCAACGCCTCCGGCAAGGCTTCGAAGAAGTAACCGGTTGTCGGAAGCCACTTCCAGAAGCCCGCCCCTGCAGGCGGGCTTCTTTTCATGTCGGGTGACCGAACTCGCCATATCGCCGCCCCCCTGACCAACCCGACGAGAATGGTGATTGCGGGCCGTCGATCAGCGTGCCGAAGAGCGGCAGAAGCTTACTTCTGCAAACTCCGCTCTATCGTATGACGTTCGGCGGCAGCCGACCATATCAGCTTCCTCGCGCTAATCGTGGGTCCTCGCTGGGCCAGGCACGAACGTCTGCTTGCCCAAATTGCCGCACGTGCAGTGCCGCGCCGCCGCAAGTCCGCTCTCCGCCCTTCGTGACTGGCTCGGCACCGGTCATGCCGTTGCGGCGACGAACGTCCGCTCCTGCGTCCTGAGACCCATGGTATGCTGCGCCGCCGTCAGGCGGCTCTCCGCCCTTCTCAACGTTTTTCGTCTGGCGTCGACGGGATGACTCGGTGCAGATGGTGTAATGAATCATTTCCTTTTGATCGCAATAAAAGCAAGAAATTCTTGACATGAATACCTTTCGCACAACGCGTTGCACATATGGACTGACGCAAGCCTCAGTCGCGGCCTCAGCCAAGATCAGCCTGCCGACGCTGCGGGCGCTCGAGCGGGGCGAGGGTGGTGTTCGGGCGCTGGTTGCGGTCATGGCGGTGCTGGATCTGCGCTGGGGCTGGGCGCCGGACCGGGTGCAGGCGGCGCGGGCTCTGGCTGATCGGCGGCGGGCGCGGGGGTTCAGCCAGGCGCAGCTGGCCAATCGGATCGGGGTCAGCCGACCGGTTATCATTGCGCTTGAGCGGGATCTGGGTGCGACGGTCGCAACGCTGGTCAGGGCAGCGGCGGTGCTGGGCGTCAGGTCGGTGCTACGCGCTGCCCCCTCGGGACGCGGCGGTCTGGTGCCTGCGACGAATACCCCGGCGCAGGATTTGGTGATGACGCCGCCGGAGCTGGCGGCAGCGGTGATCGGGCATTTCGCAGATCGGATGACGGGCAAGGTGCTGGACCCGGCCAGAGGGCGAGGGGCGTTTCACGACCTGTTTCCCGCCCATCTTAACCGGCATTGGTGCGAGATCACCGAGGGACGCGATTTTCTAGACTGGCACGAACCGGTCGACTGGGTGATGACCAATCCGCCCTGGTCGCGGCTGCGCGATTTCAGCCGCCATGCCATGCGGATCGCGCCGAGTATCGTCTGGCTGGCGCCGCTGACCAATCTGACGACCAGGGCGCGGCTGCGCGATCTGGATGAGGCCGGGTTCGGCATTGCAGAGCTGGTGCTGATCGACACGCCGAAGGACTGGCCGCAAAGCGGGTTTCAGCTGGTCGCGGCCTGGTTGCGCAAAGGGCACAGCGGCGGCTGGTCGGTGAGGCGACTGGCGGATTAGCCGCAGTGAACTGACGATCCGGCTGCCATCGCAGGCGAAACGACCCCGCGCCGAGATGCCGGACCGCCTGAATCTCTCAGCAGATACTCTCGCAGGGGATGCCGTCATTGTCGCGGTCAAGCTTGCCGCCCCAAGGGCAGTTCTGCAGATACCAGCGCGCCTCGTCGCAGCTGCCGATCTGCGAGCAGGTCCGGCGCGGGCCGCAGGACCAGTTTTGTCCTGCGAATTCGTAAAGCCTCTGCATTGTCGGTGCCACATTCTGACCGCTACGACGTTCCGCACGCCAATCCCAGGGCATGTCGAAACGGCCCTGCCAGATCCCGCGCTGGCCGGTCCGGGCGTCGTCCTCGGCGGCGATATAGGCGGTCGAATACTGGCGGTAGGCCACCGCCCAACCCTCGCGCACCATCCAGCGGTTCAGGTTCTCGCCGCCCGCAAAGCAATCCGCCACCACCCGGCCATAGCGATCGGTGTCGGTCTGCTGACAGTTGACCTGCCGTCGTCCGATCCGATCTGACAGCGCCAACGCCGCCTGCTGGCCACAACGCCATGCCGTGCCGCGCGCGTTCTGGCAACGCTGGCCGCTTTCCGGCGCGTCGATGCCGTTCAGCCGGATCCGCGTGCCGTGAATCTCGATGGTGTCGCCGTCAATGACCGAGGCCACGCCCTGCAGATCGGGGTCGACCGTTTCGCCGGAACAGGCGGGCAAAGCACCGGCGAGAACAAGGGTAATGGCAGCAAGGGCGGGATTCACCAGACGTTTCGGATGGCTCACCCCTGCCTATCCGTTGGGCAGGGCCGGGCAAAGCACCAACAGGTCCAGAGAGGGAACTGTTTATTAAGAATTTTAGCGGATGGTGTTTGGTGTAGAGGAGCGGCCGTCACCCATACCGCGCCGTCACATGAGCCATGATCAAATGAAGACAATCACCAAATGAGCCTATGAGGCAGATCACCAAATGATCAAATGAACATTCTGGCTCGTGTCCATCACAGCAGATCCGCAGGTTGCGCATTCAAATCCCCAGATGATCAGATGAAGATTGTCACCATTTGATCATGCTGAACGCGCGTTGCAGCGCAGTCCCTGCGCAGCAGTGGTCGCTGATAAAGGGAGCCTGCCGCGCCATTGGCCGGGCAAACCTGTGGCGGCCCCGGCGGTGCCATCAAGGTCGTGACCAGTTGCGTGAATGCCTATGCTGAGAGAACCGGGATAGCCCCGTCGCGCCAGACCCGGTTACCTATCCCGTCCAAACAGCTGAAGCTCAAATCCGGCGTCTTGCTCACGCTGGATAGAAGTCTGGGGTAACGTCTTGGTCGCTGGCACCATGATCATATGAGGCTTTCCACCCAATGAGGCAATGAAGCAGATCACCCAATGATCAAATGAACATATTGGCCGCGTCCGACTTTGCGGATCCGCAGGTTTCATCATCAAAGCTTCATTTGATCAATTGAGGCTTGTCACCCTTTGATCATGCTGAACGCGGATCGCCATGCAGTCCATGCGCAGCGGCTGTCGCTGATCCAGGGGGCCTGCCGCGGCATTGTCCGGGCAAGCCTGTGGCGACCTTTGCTGCGCGATCGGGACCGCGAAGGAATGCGCGCGCGGACGCCGGATGATCCAGTATGCACCTGCTGCGGCTCTGCGCCGCGTCTAACCCTTCACCGCTTCGCCAGCGCCTCGGCCTCGCGGATCAGGTCCGAGAGCCGCGCGTCCAGTCCCGTCGCCAGCTTCTGCATGGAGTTGATCGTCGGCTGATTACGGGTGCTTTCGACCCTGCCGACGAAGACCGTCGAGATGCCGGCGCGCCGGGCCAGTGCCTCTTGCGACAGATCCAGCGCCTCGCGCCGCCTTCGTAGCACCGTGGCGAAGGAGGGAATGAGCGGATCTGTGGGTCGTGTTTTGATGCCGGAAATAATTGTCGCTGCCCCTCTTGCAAATATCACTGTATATTGCTCACATAGTGCGGTGAGTTTCAACCAGTGTTCAGGGGTGGCCGATGCAGGAACCGGAAATCGACAACGGCCGGCCGGATGGTGTTTTGGCAGAGGGACCGGACGGCCTGTCGCTGCCGGATCTATCGGATCTGATGCAGGCTGGCGTCGCCGGGGAAGGTGCTGACCACCAGATTGATCCTGCGTTCCTGACGACCCGGGCCGCGCTGGAAAAGGCTTGGGTCGATTATGCCGCCTGCGATCATCGTGCCGCCGAAGCGGGCTTTGCTACGACTGACGCAGGCCGTGCGGCGATGGCCGGGATGGACCGGATCCAGCACCGCATCCGCGATATCGAGACCGGGCTTGCGGCGCGGCCCGCCGGCAATCTGGCGGAATTGCGCCTCAAGATCGCGCTGCTTTCACTCGATGGGCAGCTGCGCCCCGAGTTCGAGGCGGGCGTGTTGGCGGATGCGATGCGGCTGCTGGCGGCGCGGGAGAAGGGCTAATGGAGACGCGGCCAGGACAATGCGCGCAGCGCGACCCGACTCGGAAACCGCACTTGCGGTCAATCCCTCGCGTCAGGATTGCCCTTTGCAGGCCAACGATCACGGGTGTTCTGGCGGCCCAGCTATTCCTGCGGCGGCTCGTCCTCGGCCTCGCGGACCAGATCCGACAGCGGCATGCCCAGCCCCCGGGCCAGCTTTTGCATGGTGTTGATCGTCGGCATGTGGCGGCCAAGCTCCAGCAGGGAGACGAAGCGCATCGAGACATCGGCGCGCCGCGCCAGCGCCTCTTGCGACAGGTCCTGCGCCAGACGGCGGCGGCGCAGGACGGTGGCGAAGGCCAGGGCGAGGGGCTCGACGGTGCGGGGCGCGGGTTTTATCGACAAGGGCTGTGCTCCGGATGGTTCGGGAAGGATGCTACACCGCAAATGCTATGAATTCAAATCGTGATCTGACGGAGGCCCGCGATGCCTGAACCCTCACCGACAATCGACTGTGGCCACTGCGGCACGCCGGTCAAACGCAGCGTCCGGACTTGCCCCGCCTGCCATGCGCAGCGCGGCGTCGGCCGCATCGCCAGCGGTCGCGTCGTCGGCCCGGAAAAGATTCCGAAGCTGCGGCGCCAACTGGCCTTGTTTCTGGCGGGCCTGGTGGTGTTCTGGGCGACCGGCGTCTGGGAAGGCGCCGTGGTCTGTGGCGTCGTCGCGCTAGGGCTGGTTCTTCAGTCTGGCAGCGTGATCTTCAGCCGCGGCCAGGAATACTGGTTCCGGTAGGGATCTCGGCCCGCAATTCCCTTTGATCTCGCACATCTTTCGCAGGAGTTTTGCATGAATCCCAAATCCTTTTTCCTTGCCCTGGCGCTGGCAGCGCTGGCCAGCCCGGTCGCCGCCGAGACCTATCTTGGCCGCTGCAAGATGGGCGAATGCCTGCATTACGACCAGAGCGGGCGCCGCGTCGAAGGGCAGGGCTCGGCACGGGTGCCGGGCCAGCTGGTCCGGGTGACGCTGCGCGAGGCGGTCTCGGACCGGCCCGATACGCCGAAAAGGCGCCTGAAGTTCGAGGCGCCCTCCGAGGTGCGGTTCTTTTGCAGCACCGCCCGCCCGGCCTTTGGGCTGAAGGGCGGCGGCTATCAGGGCCTGAACCTGGGCCAGATCTCTGGCGCGACGGAACTGGTCGCGAACATGTATCTGCGCGCCTGCCATCCGGGCGTGGATCCCGGCCGGAACATCGAGGCGACGCTGCGAGGCCTCGGCTATCGTCCGACGCCCAACGGCATCTTTGCCAGCTTCGAGGCGCTGATCCGCTAGGATCGGCACGTCCGGGCCGCGATGCGCAATGCGCGCATCTGACGAACGCAATCCTTGCGCAGCGCACGACACGCCGCCCGACAATCCCATGCCCCAGCCCCCGCCGCGCCGCCGCGCGGCGGCCATCCCGCTTATATGCCCGTTACCGGAGGACGCCCCCATGCTCAAGACCCTCGCTCTGACCACCTGCCTCGGCCTGATCCTGGCCGCGCCGCTGGCCACCCCGTCGCTGGCCGAAACCTATACCGATCCCGATTCCGCCTGGTGGGGCGCCTTCCTGGAAACCCTCGACGGCACCGCGCCCGACCTTGAGGCGCTGGCGCTGCAAGACCCAGAATATCTCGCCGCCGACGAATTCAGCCGCGACGAGGCACGGACCAAGGTCATGGCCCGCCTTGCGGCCGACCGCGCCAATATCGACCCCGCCACGGCCGAGGTGGTGCTGTCGATTCGCGCCGAATTTGGCGATTACGACAGCGCGCGCGGCGGCTTTCCGGTCAGCATCTTTACCCCGACCTCGCGCCTGCCGTTGTCCATGGGTCGCAGCCTGTTCTTCCGCAACTGGCAGGACGTCGCGCTGTTCCCGGCGACGCGCGACGAAGGCCGGGCCCTGCGCCAGAAGATCGGTCAGGACAGCCTGCTGGCGCGGGTCGACATCCGCGACATCCGCAAATCCCGGACCCGCAGCGGCGGCTACGAAGGCCATGTCGCCCGCGTCACCTATTCCACCACCACGGGCAGCGAGATCGGCCAGATCATCCCGCACGACGCCATCGCCGCAGATCCCGCTGTCGTCGCCGCACAGACCGAGGCGGCGCGGCAAACCATCCTGACCGCCGCCGGGATCCCGCCGCTTGGCACGCGCTGGGACGACGCGAAACAGCATCTGCAGCCGCTCTGGCCGGTGATGGCCAGCAGCGATTTTGTAAACTGGGGCACCGCCAAGCGCGTGGCCTATTTCTGGAAGGACGGCGCGGTGCAACAGGACGAGGCGCATGATCCGGCCAAGGGCTTCCGGCTGTATCTGCAGCAACGCGAGGCCGGCTGGATGCCGCAGGACGGCGAGCATATCAGCGTGACCGACCTGCTTTACGGAAGCGGGGCGAGCGCGGTCGACACAAGGGGCCTTGGCCCGGGCCTCGCCTGCTACACCCCCGAGGTGTTCGACCGCTGCGCCGTGCTGATCTTTGAACCCAAGGACGGCAGCCATGTCCTGACCGGCGCTTACGGCGTCATCGAACAGCCCGCCGCCACCAGCGCGGAAGCGGCGTTCACCACATTCCTCGGCGATGCCGCAGGTGCCTTCGACGGCCTCACCACCATCGCTGACTACGACCGCGAAGACATCCGCCAGGCCCGCAAAGCCCCGATCACCGGCGGCCGCGGCGTCCCGACTTTCGCCGCAGGCGCAGGCCAGCCCCTGACCGCCAACTTGCCCTATGATCCGCTGAAAAACACCACCGGCATCGAGGCCATCCAAAGAGAAATCGCGATCTATGCCATCGAAGGCGCAGAGGGCAGGACGCCGGTAGTCTATGTTATCGGGCAGTGAGGGTGGTCAGGGCAGATCCGGCTCCGACACGCCGACATCTTGCACAAGATTGCCGTCGCCGTTGACCATGATCACCGTGGTGCCGAACGCCATCCGAAGCCGCTCCTGATCTTCGTCCCGCACGAAGGACAGGCGCGGCGCCTCGATCCCCTCGTCCTGCGCGATCTGCCGGGCACGGCAGATCAGCTCGGCGCGCGTCAGTCGCTGCCGTCCAGTGGTGCGCCCAACACGCCCAGAATCTGTGCCATCCTGCCCTGCAACTTGTCGATCTGGTGTTTCTGCACGGCGAGATTCTTTGTGATTTGTTGCATCAGATCGCGGCTCTGGCCCTCGGCCTCCATTGCTGTTGCCGCCCGTTCCACCTGATCGCCCACCCGGGTGATCTCGGCCAGAAAGAGGTCGATCCGGTCCGAAAGGCCCGGCGCCTCTTCCTGCGCCAGCAATGCCTGTAGCGGCCCGATCAATGCCGTCAGCTTGCGCAGTTCGGCCAAAAGCGCTGGCCATTCTGTTGGGGGTGAGGGTGCCGTCATTCAAAGTCTCCAACCTGTTGCCAATGTTTTGCCATCTTTGCAAAAAATGCTCGCGCATTGCTTTTGCCAGAATTCGCCCGGCCTGCCTGCGCCGCAGGTTAGACATGATCCGCGCCAGGCGGCGCCCTAGGTTTACGAAGAGCTCAAAGGGGTTTTCAGCGCGTCGAATAAATTCAGCATGGTCGTCAGCGCGGCGCGCTCTTCCTCGAGTTGTGCCACGCGATCCTCGAGATGCTGAATCCGGTTGTTTTGCTGATGAAGAAACTGCTCGATCTGCTGTGTGAGCTTCAATTCCAGCGGGCTGAGCATATCCGTCAAGATAGCCTCCTGTGATTCTGGGATGGGAGATTGGCAGATCAATACCGGGTTGTTGACGCAGGATCTGCCAGAAGTCTGGGTCGGGTCTTTTTGAAAAGCCGTAACGTCGCGAATTATACGTTGCACGTTCTTCATAGGAATGAATCAGTTCTCGCAAGGAGGTAATCCTCTGGCGGCGGCGGCGCCTTATTGCGGCAGGCCAGTCGGGATCGACCCCCGGCTCCTGTAGATAAACCCGCATGAACTGGGCGCCCGGCGAAAATTCCTGACTGAAACACAGCCCGGAGAGCGCCCAATTTCGGTGGGTGCTTCTCTCAAGGAAAACGACGTCGTTCTTTCTTGACTGCACAACGTTGATACCCATGGTATCCAACCCCGGCTTCATGGAGGCAATCAGATATTTGCGGTCTTTGATGCCTCCTTGTTTGATCAGATCCTCTGCCAACGCCACCGTCTGCTCAGGCACGGAGATGTCAAATGGCTTTCCAAGTCTTTCGGCTTCGGCCTTCTGCTTGAGGATTTTATTGGACAGTCTGACCAGCTTTCGCCGTTCAGGTGCGCGCGGATCAGCCCATCGAAACCTCAGGTTCACATAGTCCGTAAAGAAATCCCAGATTTCCGAACTGCCCATTCTCGGGAAATGTGCATTATAGGATCGCCAGTGCCCATTTTCATTCCGAATGCCGCGCGCCATCATGATATTCACTTCAAGCCTGCCGGTATGGGTGTGGGTGCCGACCAGGGGCTGCATCCGGGCAGAAACCGGAACCCCGGCCCATGCGATTTCGAAAAACAGCTTCAGGGTCTGAGCAATTTTTTGCCGTGAATCTGGGTCGCCAGCATTGAAGGCGGAGACTGAAATATCCTGCTCATGGAAAGACAGCGTGGCAAAGTTGTAGCGATGCTTGAATGGCAAGGCATTCAGACCTAGCGGAAAAATATCCTTGTCGCCCAGCAAAAGCTCTGGCTGCGGATCGCGCTGCAAACTTAGGGGCTGCTCTGCGATTGTCTTTCGCACCGCCGAATTCAGCATGTAATCCACTGCGATTTTCGGACTGGTATCCGGCCTGTCTCCGGAATGTGGCGACCAGGTCAGCATCATAGCGCTAGACTTTCTGCCAGACGCACCAGCCTGCGATCTATCGTCACCAGATCCATATGCACCTTGATGACGGTAGGATTGCCCTCTGTCTGAAGAGCCTGCGAGACATGCGCCAGTTCGCGTCGCATTGCCTGAAGTTCTTCCAACAGATCAACCACTGCTGAGGACTGCTGGGCCTCCATCACGTCCCGCAACAGATATGCGGAGATGGACATGCCCGCTGCCTTTGCAAGCGTCCCGGCCTTTTCCCAGACCGCCTGAGGGGCATATATTTCCCTGCGCTTGGCCAGATCGGCGGAGGGCTTCTTAGGGCGGGGCATGTCTGATCCTATTGTTCTGTCATCATGGATTTTGTTTTACCCCCGGCTCTTGGGGACTCTTGTTGCAGCCTCTGTTTCCACGTTCTTTCGCTCGGCGCGAGAATCACCGAAAACCGCGAAAATCGGAACAGATCTTTTTGCGACCCGTGATGCAGGGTGTGGGAACCGAGCGCGTGCCATTGCGATGCTACGACTGCGCGGGATACCGACAGTGTCCCAAGCCCGTCCCCTAGCACGACAGCCCGTTATCCCGCGAGCAGGCCGAGCCCCGCCCCTTGGCCGCGATTTCCATCAGGCGCGGCGATATCGCATCCTTATCGCAAATCCCTCTGCGGTGAACTCTGCCAGAACAGCATCGTGGCCTGGATACGAGTCCTGCATCGCGGGCAGCAGCATTTCCGGCGGGGTGTTGTCGGTCACCCGCTCCCCACCGATAATCTGACCATCGCTGATCATCAGCACATAATCGCCGGGCCGCAGGACACCGCCACCAATACGGTCGGCCATCTCATCGCAATCCCCGATTTCGATCAATTCAGCCTCTGTCACAACGGCAGCCACGGCAGTCGGGAGATTGCCGCAAGCATAAGGTCAGGCGGGCTGGTTTCGGTGTAGCGCTCTTCGGTCATCGAGCCTCCGGCATGGCCCAGAATATCCTTGCGGACCTGTTCGCGAACATCCGCCATTCGTCCCAGCTGGGTGGCGACGTAATGGCGAAACGAATGAAAGGTCTTTTCGGCACGCTGAGTGGTGATCTGGCGATCCACCAGTTTATTAAAGCGGTAGTTGATCTGATCGCCGAACTTCCCGCCCTCTTCATCGCCGGTCGCTTGTTCGATGGGCGGCAGCTTTTGGGGGCGCATGTCGGGAAACAGATCGGCGCGCGGACCATCGCGCAGCATTCGATCTTGCGCCCATGCCACAAGACCCATCTCCAGCAGCTGAGGATGCAGAGGCACCAGGCGCGCCGAGGTCAGGTTCTTGAGGCCCCGGTTCGCGTTGATCTGAAGCATCATGCAGGGAATATCGTCAACGGTCAGGATTTCCGCAGCCTTCAGCCCCGCAATCTCGCCGCGTCGCGCACCGCTGAGCGCGGCAATCATCGGCAGCCAGTAAAGCCCGTCACGCAGGACGACATTGCCGGGCTCGTGCCATTTGCCCTTGCTGCGATAACCATGCCAGATTGGGTGGCGAAAGATTGCCTGAACGTCTTCGGCGCTGAATGGTGGACGCTCGTCGCGTTCTCGCCTCGTCTTGCGTTGGCGCAGGCTGCCCGGATCAAGATCGCCCAGATTACGGAAACCCTCGCTGCGGCCTTTGATCAAAAGCTGTCCAAGATAGCCCAGATTGCGATTGATCGTCGTTGCTGACAAACCGACGGGCTGATTCAGCGGGTTTTTCAGGATTTCGGACAGCGGCTTGTCGCGCTGCTTGGGAGATTTCCCATGATGCACCGGCATCTTGTGCATCACCTCGACAAATCTGGCGATATGCTCCTGACGCAGAAAGCGGATGTCGCTGACATGGGTGGCTTCGGCGAAAATCCTGAAGCTTTGCGTCATCTGCGTGATCATCGGCTCCGACATTTTCTGGCGACGCTTGTCATCCATGAGCCGTCCGACCAGAGCCATGAGCGCCGGGTCATAGGCGGGCTGGTCAGTCCCAGCCTGAGTCGCAATTGCAGCCGGTGATGGATCAGCCGATGGTGCGGGCCAGCTTGAATGCGATGCGCCCCCGTCATCAGCCGTAGGGTTTTCCCTGCCTTGCCGAGAAGCTGGGGGCTGGTCCTGATCCGAACCGAAATCGCATCGTGCCAGCTCTGCCGCCTCGCGGGTTTCCTGCTCGGAAATGGATTGTTCTGAACCACTCAGCAGCACCGCGCCGCGGCCGCGATAATAGATCTGCCGCCCGTGGATAAGCTCCAGAGCGGAAAACTGTTCGCGGCCAAGAATATGCCGCATCATGCTGAACGACCGGTTGTTCAGACCCTGCCGAGGATCCTCGGCATAGTTCCGGGCTTCCTGATCCAGAACGCGTTCCAGCATCTTGATGTCCGAATCGCTGCGCCCCTCGGTCTGCATCGCAACCCGATCCGCATCGGTCAGATGGCAACCAGAAGCGCCGCGTTCCGCAAGCAAGCTCAATGCCTTGCCCATGGCCCAATCAGCGGATTTGGCCCGTTCCCATGCACCGGCGGCGGGGTTTTCCGCTTCTGCCAAGCGCAGCGCCGCGATCTTGTGATGTTCACGCGCGATGACGGCCACAAGCAGCTTGCGTGCCTCGTCCTTGTTCAGGCCATCATGGATCATCGCATCGACCACCGCGCAGCTTTCAGCACATAAGATTGTGGCAAGTCGCCGACCAATCAAGGGGTTGGTGGTGCGCAGGCTGATCTGAAAGACCCCGCCGCCCAGGCTGGCAGGCAGACGCTTGCGCCACGTGTAGGTGGCGCCGCGCCGAAAGGTATGCATCTGGATGCCCATGTCGAACTCCTGCGTTGAGGAGCCGATTTCACGGGCGTGCTAAGGCGCGAACTGGTGTCAGATGTATGACACACACATGCACCGCAGCCTATGAGAGGTGCTTATCCAAACAAAACCAAAGAGTTAGCTGAGTTTGGCTCCGGCGGTAGGGATCGAACCTACGACCAATTGATTAACAGTCAACTGCTCTACCGCTGAGCTACGCCGGAACACGGGGGCCGTATAGCAATCACCAATGGGGGCGTCCAGAGGGTTTGCCACAATATTTTCACATCGCATGAAAGCGGCTGTTCCATGCGGTTTCGCCGTCGTTTCCAACCGCGCCAAGGGCCGCCAGCGCGATCAGATGGGCAAGGACGTTGCGGGTCGCGGCGGGAAGCAGCGCCGGCCCGACCTCATAGATTCGCGCCGCAAGACCGGCGGCGTCGGATGGCCCGCCTTCGCGCAGCGCCGACAGGATCTGTGCCGTGCGCGCGCGCCGGTGCTGGGCCAGTTCGGTCAGGCGGGTCTGCGGGTCGGCGATCATCTGGCCATGCGCCGGCAGCAGCCTGGCAGGGGCAACCGCGGCAAGCCGGTCCAGGCTGCGGAAATAATCGGCCAGATCACCATCGGGTGGCGAAATCAGCGTCGTCGACCAGCCCATCACCACATCGCCGCAGAAGATCGTCTGCCCCCATTGAAAGCTGAGATGATTGCCGGCATGGCCGGGTGTGTGCAGGGCCGTCAGGCTCCATTCGCCGGCCGCGACCGTCTCGCCATCGGCCAGCCGGCGATGGGGACGAAAGGTCAGGTCCAGCCCCTCGCCGCCGCCCGCACCGCCGCTTTCGGCCAGCCGCTGCATCAGTGGCGAGCGGCCGGCGAGGGCATCGCCAAAGGCCAGCACTTCGGCACCTGTTTCGGCGGCCAGCGCGGCGACGCCCTCGGAATGGTCGCGATGGGCATGGGTCACGAAGATATGGGTGATCCGCCCGGTTGCGGCCGCTTGCAGGATTGCCTGACGATGAGCCGGCAGGTCGGGGCCGGGGTCGATGACCGCGATCTCGTCACGGCCGATCAGAAAGCTGTTCGTTCCTGCCCCGGTCAGGGGCGAGGGATTGGGGGCAAGGACCAGCCGGACCCCGTCTGGCAGGTCATGGGGCTGCGGCGGCATTGCCGCGGCGCCGGGATTGGGCGGGGCTTTCGCATCATTGCTCATGGCGCTAGCTTAGCGGCGCAACGGCAGGGTTTCCATGGCATTCCGACCTGATTTCACATGGCTGAAGCGACTGTTTCCGCGCGGTATCTATGGCCGGGCCGCGCTGATCCTGTTCTTGCCCGTGGTGACGGTGATGCTGGTGGTCAGCGTCACCTTCCTGCAACGCCATTTCGAAGGTGTGACGCGGCAGATGACCGCAAGCATGGCGCGAGAGCTGGCCTTTGTGGCCTCGCAGGTCGAGCAGCTGCGCGATGGGCAGGATGCCATGCGGCTGGATCAGACCGTGGCCGAGCCGCTTGGCCTGTCGCTGCTCCTGCCGGTGCCGGCGCGTGACACCGATTCTCGGCGCTATTACGACCTGTCGGGGCGCGAGGTGATCGCGGTCCTGCGGGGGCAGGTGCCGCAGGTCACAGGGGTCGACCTGGCGACCGACCTGAAACGGGTCGATGTCACCATGAAGGGGCCGGCGGGGCCTTATCTGCTGTCCTTTGATCGCGCCAGGGTCAGCGCCTCGAATCCGCATCAGCTGCTGGTGCTGATGCTGGCGACCTCGTTGCTGATGTCGGGGATCGCGACGGTTTTTCTGCGCAATCAGCTGCGGCCGATCCGGCGGCTGGCGCGGGCGGCCGAGGAATATGGCAAGGGCCGGATCGTGCCCTATCGCCCTGCGGGCGCGACCGAGGTGCGCAGCGCCGGCACCGCCTTTCTGGACATGCGCAACCGGATCGAGCGCAGCAATGAACAGCGCAAGCTGATGCTGTCTGGGATCAGCCATGACCTGCGCACGCCGCTGACCCGGCTTAGACTTGGGCTTTCGATGCTGTCGCCTGACGATGCCCCCGATCAGGCCGAGATCGACGGCATGACCTCGGATGTCGATGAGATGGCCCAGATGGTCGGCGCCTTTCTGGACTATTCGCGCGACGAGGCGCAGGAAGGCCAGCCGATTCCGACGGAGGCGCTGCCCTTCCTGCGTGGCCTGGTGGCGGATGCGCAGCGCGCGGGTCAGAAGGTGCGGCTGGCCGAGGTGGAAGGGCCCGAGGATGGCCGCGTCTCTTTTCGTCCCGACATGCTGCGACGGGCGCTGGACAACCTGATCGGCAATGCCGTTCGCTATGGCGACCACGCCGAGATCGAGGCCACGCTTGGCCCGCGCAGCCTGCGTATCGCGGTCGAGGATGATGGCCCCGGCATTCCCGATGCCCGGATGGACGAGGCAATGCGCCCCTTCACCCGGCTGGACCCGTCGCGCAACCAGAATCGGGGGCAGGGGGCGGGGCTTGGCCTGTCGATCGCTGCGGATGTGGCGCGTGCCCATGGCGGGCAGTTGCGTCTGGGGCGCGGTGCGCGTCTGGGCGGCCTGCGGGCAGAAATCGTTATCCCGCGCTGACGCTTGGCATCATTTTCGGCATGCTGCATGTCATCGCGTCAGCAGCTCGGGATACGGCGAATGCAATGCAAATGGCGCTTGGGTCCGGCGCGGCGGTGGCGCATATTGAACGATATGGCGTCGGCCACTAAATATGGCGTCGCAGGGGTCGCGCGTCGCCAATCACGGGTCCGCGGCCTCGGGCTTGAAAGGACTGATCATGAACGAATTTGAAACCCAGACTCACCCGGTTTTGCCGTTGCGCGACATCGTGGTGTTTCCGCATATGATCGTGCCCTTGTTCGTCGGGCGCGAGAAATCGGTCCGGGCGCTTGAATCGGTGATGGAGGCTGACAGGCCGATCCTGTTGGCCGCGCAGAAGGATGCCTCGATCGACGAGCCGACCGAAGACGGCATTTACCGCACCGGCGTTCTGGCCAATGTGCTGCAATTGCTGAAGCTGCCCGATGGCACCGTCAAGGTGCTGGTCGAGGGTCGCAGTCGCGTGCGCATCACACGGTTTGTCCATAATGACGACTATTTCGAGGCTTATGCCGAGCCGCTGGATCAGCTGTCGGGCGACGCCGACACCGTGACCGCGCTGACCCGCGCCGTCACCGAAGAGTTCGAGCGTTACGTCAAAGTCCGCAAGAACATCCCGGAAGAGGTGGTTTCCGCCGTTTCCGAGGCGCGCGAACCGGCGCGGCTGGCCGATCTGGTCAGCGGCCATATGGGCGTCGAGATCGAGAAAAAACAGGACTTGCTGGAAACGCTGGATGTCGGCGAACAGCTGGAAAAGGTCTATAGCCTGATGCAGGGCGAGATGTCCGTTCTTCAGGTCGAGAAGAAGATCAAGTCGCGCGTCAAGACCCAGATGGAGAAGACGCAGCGCGAATACTATCTGAATGAGCAGATGAAGGCCATTCAGAAGGAACTGGGCGACGGCGAGGACGGCCAGAACGAGATCGCGGAACTGGAAGAGAAGATCGAGAACACCAAGTTCTCGAAAGAGGCCCGCGACAAGGCCAATGCCGAGCTGAAAAAGCTGAAGTCGATGTCTCCGATGTCGGCCGAGGCCACGGTCAGCCGCAACTATCTGGACTGGCTGTTGAGCCTGCCCTGGGGCGTGAAGTCGCGCACCAAGAAGGACCTGGTGAAGGCCGAGCAGGTGCTTGATGCCGATCACTACGGTCTGGAAAAGGTCAAGGAGCGGATCGTCGAATATCTGGCCGTGCAGAACCGCAGCCAGAAACTGAAAGGCCCGATCCTCAGCCTTGTCGGCCCTCCGGGTGTGGGTAAAACCTCGCTTGGCCGGTCGCTGGCAAAGGCGACGGGGCGCGAATTCATCCGCATTTCGCTTGGCGGCGTGCGTGACGAATCCGAGATCCGGGGCCACCGGCGGACCTATATCGGCTCGATGCCCGGCAAGATCATCCAGGCGCTGAAAAAGGCCAAAACCACGAACCCGCTGATCCTGTTCGATGAAATCGACAAGATGGGGCAGGATTTCCGTGGCGACCCGGCCAGTGCAATGCTGGAGGTGCTGGACCCCGAACAGAACTCGACCTTCGTGGACCACTATCTTGAAGTGGAATACGACCTGTCGAACGTGATGTTCGTGACCACGGCAAACAGCTATAACATGCCTGGGCCGCTCTTGGACCGGATGGAGATCATTCCGCTGGCCGGCTATACCGAGGATGAAAAGCGCGAGATCGCGCGCCGTCACCTGCTGCCCAAGCAGATTGCGGCGAACGGGCTGCGTAAAGGTGAATTCTCGGTCTCGGACGAGGCGCTGACCCATGTGATCCGCTATTACACCCGTGAAGCCGGGGTGCGGTCGCTGGAACGCGAAATCGCCAAGCTGGCCCGGAAAGCCGTGACCGAAATCCTGAAGGGCAAGGTCAAGTCTGTCGACGTGACGCCCGAGAAGGCTGAGGAATATCTTGGCGTTCGTCGGCACCGCTATGGCCTGGCCGAAAAGGACGATCAGGTCGGCGTGGTCACGGGGCTTGCCTGGACGCAGGTTGGCGGCGATCTGTTGCAGATCGAGGCGCTGCGCCTGCCGGGCAAGGGCCGGATGAAGACGACCGGGAAACTGGGCGACGTCATGAAGGAATCGATCGACGCGGCTTCCAGCTTCGTTCGTTCGATCTCGCCGGAACTGGGCATCAAGCCGCCGGAATTCGAGAAGCGTGACATCCACGTCCACGTTCCCGAAGGCGCCACGCCCAAGGATGGCCCTTCTGCCGGTCTGGCGATGGTGACGTCGATCGTTTCGGTCCTGACCCAGATCCCCGTTCGCAAGGACGTGGCGATGACGGGCGAGGTGACCTTGCGCGGCAATGCGCTGGCCATTGGCGGGCTGAAGGAAAAACTGTTGGCGGCGCTGCGGGGCGGTATCAAGACCGTGCTGATCCCGGCCGATAACGAGAAGGACCTGGCCGACATCCCGGCCAATGTGAAGGAAGGGATGACGATCATCCCGGTCAGCAATGTGCGCGAGGTGCTGAAACACGCGCTCGTGCGCATGCCCGAGCCGGTCGAATGGGACGAGGCCGCCGAAGAGGCGGCCGAGGCCGCGCGGGCGGCGTCGGGACGTGACGAGGCCGGCAATTCCGGCGCTTCCGTCGCGCATTGACCTGACCCAGGGTAAAGACCGAAGGGGCGCCAATCGGCGCCCCTTATTATTATTGCGTTGATGAACAATGACTTGTAGGGCAGTATGTGTATGGTTCAGCATTCACCGCACCGCCGCAGGTTGTCGGTTGCCCTTGCGAACGGAACTGTGACCGGCAAAAGGTAGGCAACGATGACCAAACCGTCAAAACCGGGCAGGAAGGACAAGGCTGCCTCTGCCGAAGATGCGCCCAAGCCTGCCCGTGTGGTGCAAAAGCGTGAATTTGTCGACCGTGTGGTCGATTCCATCGGTGGAAAGAAGGGTGATGTGCGCCCCATAGTCGAGGCGACGCTGGAACAGTTGGGCCGTGCCTTTGCGGCTGGCGAGACGCTGGTGGTGCAACCCTTCGGGCGCGCGCGGGTCAGCATGCGCAAGGGGCTGCAAAATGGCGGTGAAGTCATCAACCTGCGCCTTCGCCGGCGTGGTCCGGGCGGCGCCGAGGACGAGGAATAGGACCGTCCCCGCCGTCCGGGGATGGACCGCAGGGTCTGGGGCAAATGCTGGCTGAAAGGCTCTTGCATCGGGGGGGCGGCCCCGCTACATAGCCGCCACCGGGTGATTAGCTCAGCGGTAGAGCGCTTCGTTCACATCGAAGATGTCAGCGGTTCAAATCCGTTATCACCCACCATCATTCAGGGCGCGATGCCCGGGGGTCGGCCGGAAGGCCGGCCCTTTTTTCTGCGTTGCCCGCCGGTCAACCCGGCACAACGCGGCACAGGAAGCAGTTGTTGCTGGCCGAACGGATATCAACGAAAGCGACTTCGCTTCGCCCCAGCAGGGCCGCGCAGCGGGTGACGATCTGATCAGTTGGTGTCACCGAGCCGCTACCATAGATAATGCGCTCGTCCGGTGAATAGGCGCGGGTGATGTAGTGATCGCCTTTCAGGATCTCGTATGGGAAGCCCGGCCCCGCGGCAGGACAGTCGCCGGCGCACAGAAAAATCGGGCCGGTTTCGGCATAGGGATTCAGCCCGGCGAATGGCCGGTGCGCCGCGATCAGATAGGGGGCGCCCTTGGGCACCTGCCGCAGGCAATGGCGACAGGGGGTGCCGCTGCCGTCGGAATGGGCGCGCCGTTCCGGCGCCATGCCATAGGCATCAAGCCCGTCGCGCAGCGCCCATGCGGTTGCGGTCTTGATCGGAACGAAGCGGATGGTCATTTCGGGACTCCTGTTTTGTCGATTGGTTCGATATGACGGGTGGACCCGCGCCATGGGCGCGAGGATCGGGCGTTTCATTCGCGAAGGGGCGAGGGGATGAAGGATATGGACGACGCGACCCAGCTGATCGGGCGCATGGGCCGGGCGGCGCAGGATGCCGCCGTGGCCCTGCGCGAGGCCAGCGCCGAACGCAAGCATGCCGCGCTAATCGGCGCGGCCGAGGCGATGGTTCAGTCGGTGCCAGCGATCCTGGAGGCCAATTCACGCGATCTGGATTTCGGCCGCGACAAGGGGCTGAGCGATGCGATGATGGACCGGCTGCGGCTGGACGAGGATCGTATTCGCGCGATCGCTGACGGGCTGCGCGCGGTGGCCGAACAACCCGACCCGGTTGGCAGCGTCATTTCTGAATGGGACCGCCCGAACGGTCTGCATATCCAGCAGGTGCGCACGCCGATCGGTGTCATCGGCGTGATCTATGAAAGCCGCCCGAATGTGACCGCCGATGCCGGCGCGCTGGCGCTGAAATCGGGAAATGCGGTGATTCTGCGGGGCGGATCGGAAAGCCTGCATTCCAGTCAGGCGATCCATGCCTGCATGGTTCAGGGGCTGGTCTCGGCGGGCTTGCCGGCCGAGGCGATCCAGCTGGTGCCGACCCGCGACCGCGGCGCCGTCAGCGCGATGTTGCAGGCGCAGGGGCTGATCGACGTGATCATCCCGCGCGGCGGCAAGGGGCTGGTCGGTCTGGTGAGCCGCGAGGCGCGGGTGCCGGTTTTCGCGCATCTGGAAGGGATCTGTCACGTCTATGTCGATGCCGATGCCGACCCGGAAAAGGCCATGCGCGTGGTGTTGAACGCCAAGACCCGGCGGACGGGCATCTGCGGCGCGGCCGAATGCCTGCTGATCGACCGTGCCTACCCGCAGGCCGAGGCGCTGATCCATGCGCTGATCAATGCCGGCGTCGAGGTGCGGGCCGAGGGCGATCTGGCCGGGATCGCCGATACCGTCCCTGCGCAAGCCGATGATTTCGGGCATGAATTTCTTGACATGATCATCGCCGCCAAAGCCGTCGATGGTGTCGAGGGGGCGATTGCGCATATCCGCCGCTATGGCAGCCAGCACACGGAATCGATCCTGACGGAAAATGACGCGGCTGCGGCGCGGTTCTTTGCAGCGCTGGATAGCGCGATCCTGATGCGGAATGCCTCGACCCAGTTCGCCGATGGTGGCGAGTTCGGAATGGGGGCCGAGATCGGCATCGCGACGGGCAAGCTGCATGCGCGCGGCCCGGTGGGGGCGCAGCAATTGACCAGCTTCAAATATCTGGTGACGGGCGACGGTGCGATCCGGCGGTAAAGGTCCGATTGCCACCTGCGGCGATGGGTCGCGGTGGCGGTCGGGACAGCCGGCGCGGGGTCGGCAAGGGTTGACATTTGGCCACCCGACCCCAGTTTGCACCCAATGAAATTCCAACAGGCAAAAGGGCATATGCATGGCTAATCAGGGCCCCTGGGGCGGCGGAGGCGGCAATAACGGCGGCGATGACGAGGACGGCAAACGTCCCTCGAACCGCCCTTGGGGGGATCAGCGCCCCCCGAAGGAACCGCAGCGCCCGGAACGTCCCGGTCAGGGTGGCGAGCAGATCCCCGAGATCGAAGAGCTGATGAAGAAAGGCCAGGAACGGCTGCGCGTGCTGATGGGCGGTGGCCGTGGCGGCAACCGCCCCAATGGCGGCGGCGGCGGTGGGCGCGGCGGCCCCAGCTTCAGCCTGAACCGCTCGACCATCGGGTTGATCGGGCTGGGCGTGCTGGCGGCCTGGGCCTTCATGAGCTTTTACCGCGTGCAGACCAACCAGCAAAGCGTCGAGTTCCTGTTCGGTCGCGCCGTATCGGTGGGAACCGAGGGCCTGAACTTTGCCCCCTGGCCGGTGGTCCGCGCCGAGGTCGTTAACGTCACCGATGAACGGGTGACCGAGATCGGCACCGGCTCTGGGCCGATGGATAGCGGGCTGATGCTTACCCGCGACCAGAACATCGTGGATATGGAATATCAGGTCGTCTGGAACATCAACGATCCGGCGAAATACCTGTTCAACCTTGCCGATCCGCGCGACACGATCCGCGCCGTGGCCGAATCCGCCATGCGCGACATTATCGCCCGCAGCGAGCTGGCACCGATCCTGAACCGTGACCGCGGCGCCATCGCCACCGATCTGAAGGATAATGTGCAACAGACGCTGGATGCCTATCAGTCGGGGATCAGCGTCGTCCGCGTCAACCTTGACCGCGCCGACCCGCCATCCGAGGTGATCGACGCCTTCCGCGAGGTGCAGGCCGCCCAGCAGGAACGCGACCGGCTGGAGAAAGAGGCAGACGCCTATGCCAACCGCGTTCTGGCAAATGCCCGAGGCGAGGCTGCGGCCCTGCTGGAACAGTCCGAGGCTTATCGCGCCCAGGCCGTCAACACCGCCGAGGGTGAGGCCGCGCGCTTCAACAGCGTCTATGAGGAATATGTGAAGGCGCCGGATGTGACCCGTCGCCGGATGTATCTGGAAACGATGGAACGTGTTCTGGGCGATGTGGACAAGGTCATTCTTGATCCCGCAACCACCGGCAATTCGGGCGTCGTGCCCTATCTGCCGCTGGATCAGCTGCGCCGCGACCGGCCGGCTGACGCGAATACCTCGTCCAACACCACGACCACCAATCAGGGGGGCAACTGATGGCCGCTCGCAGATCATTTCTGTCCATAATCGCTCTGCCGGCGCTGATCGTCATTGGCGTGGGGGTCATGTCCTCGCTGTTCATCGTGGATGAGCGCGAAAAGGCGCTGGTCCTGCGTCTTGGTCGCGTCGTCGATGTGAAGGAAGAGCCGGGACTGGCCGTCAAGGTGCCCTTCCTCGACAATGTCGAGAAATATGACGACCGTATCCTTGGCCTGCCAACCACGCCGATGGAGGTCACGCCGCTGGATGATCGCCGTCTGGTCGTCGACGCCTTTGCGCGCTGGCGGATCACCGATGTGGTGCGCTTCCGCCAGGCCGTTGGTGCCGGCGGGATCGAAGTCGCGCTTGTCCGGCTGGAACCGATTGTCAGCGCCGCCATCCGCGAGGTTCTGGGTTCGGTGCCCTCGACCGACGTGCTGTCGGATGACCGCACCAGCCTGATGAACCAGATCCGTGACGAGGCACGGCGCAACTCGACCGGTCTGGGCGTCGAAATCATCGACGTGCGCCTGACCCGCACCGACCTGCCCGAACAGAACCTTGCCGCCACCTATGCCCGGATGCGGGCGGAACGTGAACGCGAGGCTGCTGACGAGGTCGCGCGCGGTAACGAGGCCGCACAGCGCGTCCGCGCCGCAGCCGACCGGACCGTGGTGGAACTGACCTCCGAGGCGCGCAAACGTGCCGAGGTGGTGCGCGGCGAGGCCGATGCCGCACGGAACGCGATCTATGCCGACGCCTTCGGGCGCGATCCCGAGTTCTTTGCCTTCACCCGCTCGATGCAATCCTATGAACGGGCCTTGCAGGGCCGCAACAGCGCCTTTGTGATGCAGCCCAACAGCGAATTCTTCGAGTATCTGGCCAATGACGGATCGGACCGGGCCAATCCCGCGCCGGTTCTGGTGCCGCTGCCCAATAGCACCAGCGACGCAGCCGAGGACGAGGTAAGCGAGGGGGCGGGTGACGAGGAACTGGTGACGCCGACGGTCACCGATCGCGAGGGCAACCCCTTGGGTGAATCCGCCGGCGTGACCCTGACCCCGGTGCCCGAAAGCCTGGTGACGCCACCGGAAGCACCCTCTGAAGTGATGCCCCCGGTGGCCGAGGATGGCGAGCAGCCGCCCGCTGCTCAACCGGATGCGGAACCGGATGCGGATGCGCCGGATCCGGCGCCGGCCGGGAACTGAGACTGCAAGGGGGCGGGCCGCGATGCGGACCCGCCCTTCTCGTAACAAAAGTCACGATCAGTTCACCCTGCGAGAGCGTGGTTTATTTGCAACGCATACCTAAATCCATTTCATATCAACCAGATTCCGACGCCCTGCGCTGTCACGCCTGCGGCACGCCGGAACCGTAGAACGATGATGAGGACCATCTGCATGAAACCGATCTCTCGGAAATTCCTTACCGCCTCGGCGCTTGCCGTTTCCCTTGGGCTTGGCGTCGCGGGCGCGCAGCAGGCGATCGAGAACGCCCCATCGGACATCTCGCCCGAGGTGCAGCAGCAGGCGCAAGAGGCCGCCAACCAGAACCAGCCCCTGCAAGCGCCCTCGCAGGTGATGCCCGACAGCTTTGCCGATCTGGTCGAGCGCGTCGCACCGGCCGTCGTGAACATCACCACCACGGCGGTCGTGTCGCAGCCGGCCTTTGGCCAGGGCCCCAACTTTCCCGAAGGCAGCCCGTTTTCGGACCTGTTCCGCGATTTCGGCTTTCCCGGCATGCCTGATGGCGGGCCGCGCGTACCGCAGCGCTCGAACGCGCTTGGCTCGGGCTTCGTGATCTCGTCGGATGGCTTCATCGTCACGAACAACCACGTCATCGAAGGCGCTGACGAGATCGAGATCGAGTTCTATTCGGGCGAGAAACTGCCGGCCGAAGTGATCGGAACCGATCCCAAGACCGACATCGCCCTGCTGAAGGTGCAGCGCGACGAGCCGCTGCCTTTCGTCGAATTCGGCGATTCCGACACGGCGCGGATGGGCGATTGGGTTCTGGCCATGGGCAACCCGTTGGGGCAGGGCTTTTCGGCCTCGACCGGGATCGTTTCGGCGCGGAACCGCGAATTGGCCGGCACCTATGACGACTATCTGCAAACCGATGCTGCCATCAACCGCGGCAATTCGGGCGGCCCGCTGTTTGACATGCAGGGCCGGGTGATCGGCGTGAACACCGCGATCCTGTCGCCCAATGGCGGCTCGATCGGGATCGGTTTCTCGATGGCGTCCAACGTGGTCGCCAAGGTCGTCGACCAGTTGCAGGAATTTGGCGAAACCCGGCGCGGTTGGCTGGGTGTGACCATCCAGGACGTCACGCCCGACATGGCCGAGGCCCTGGGTATCGACCAGGATGGCGGCGCGATGATCACCGAGGTGATGGACGGGCCCGCCAAGGCTGCCGGTCTTGAGGCGGGTGATGTGATCACCGAATTCGCCGGCGGCAAGGTCGAGGATTCGGGCGAGTTGGTGCGCCGCGTGGCCGATTCCCCCGCGGGCGAGCCTGTCGATGTGCTGGTGCTGCGCGATGGCGAGCAGATGACCATGCAGGTCACGCTTGGCCGGCGCGAACTGGCCGAAGGCCAGGGTGCAAGCTCGGTTACCACGGGCAGCGATCAAAGCGAGGGTCTGGTGCTGGGCATGACGCTGTCGCCCCTCACGCCCGAGGTCGCTGCCGAACTGGGCGTTGCGGCCGACCTGAATGGCCTGGTCGTGCGCGAGGTCGATGCCGAGGGCGTCGCCGCCGAAAAGGGGCTGGCCGTCGGCGATGTGATCGTCGAGGCGGGGCAGCAACCGCTGGCGTCGCTGTCGGATCTGGAAGCGCAAGTCGATACGGCCCGCGAGGCCGGGCGCAAGTCGATCCTGCTGCTGATCCGCCGCGCTGGCGAGCCTCGTTTCGTGGCGCTGCCGATTCAGGACAGCTGAGGGCGCAACGGCCGGGCAAACGCCCGGCGCGATAATCGAAGCAAGATGAAAGGGCGGGTTTTTCCTGCCCTTTTCAACGCCGGGGGAATGGCTTATCTCGCCTGCGACAGTGAGGATAGCGACATGGCCAAGATCACCTATATCGAGCATAACGGCACGACCCACGAGGTCGAGGTCAAGACCGGCATGACCGTGATGGAAGGGGCGCGCGACAATGGCATCCCCGGCATCGAGGCCGATTGCGGCGGCGCCTGCGCCTGTTCGACCTGCCACGTCTATGTCGACCCCGCCTGGGTGGACAGGCTGCCTGCCATTGACCCGATGGAACAGGACATGCTGGATTTCGCCTACGAGCCCGATCCGGCGCGGTCGCGGCTGACCTGCCAGCTGAAAGTGACCGATGAACTGGATGGGCTGGTTGTGCAGATGCCCGAGCGCCAGATCTGAGGTCGCCTTTCGTCCGGAAATGTCGCCTGTTGTCCGGGCGGTTTGGTCCGAGCGCGTTAACTGGCCTTGAACGACCGGAGAAAGCCCTGATGTCTGAACTTGTCCTGACCGTCACCTGCCACTCGCGCCGTGGCATCGTTGCCGCGATTGCGAATTTCCTGGCCGAGAATGGCTGCAACATCACCGACTCGGCGCAGTTCGATGACATGGCCAATGGCATGTTCTTCATGCGGGTCAGTTTCCGGTCGGAACAGGGCGTTGATGCGGCAACCCTGCGCAGCGGCTTTGCCCCCGTCGCCGATACGATGGGAATGGACTGGGCGATCCATGATCCTTCGGTCCGGGCGCGGGTTCTGCTGATGGTGTCGAATTTCGGACATTGCCTGAACGACCTGCTGTATCGCTGGCAGATCGGCGCGCTGCCGGTGGATATCGTCGGCGTGGTCAGCAACCACATGACCTATCAGAAGGTGGTGGTGAACCATGACCTGCCGTTCCACCACGTCCGCGTGACCCCGGAAAACAAGCCTCAGGCCGAGGCGCGTCTGCTGGAAATCGTGGACGAGACGGGCGCCGATCTGGTCGTTCTGGCGCGCTATATGCAGGTTCTGTCGGATGCGCTGTGCCAGAAGATGTCGGGGCGGATCATCAATATCCATCACAGCTTCCTGCCCAGCTTCAAGGGTGCGAACCCTTACAAGCAGGCGTTCGAACGCGGGGTAAAGCTAATCGGCGCGACCGCGCATTATGTGACGGCCGATCTGGATGAGGGCCCGATCATCGAACAGGACACGGTGCGGGTGACGCATGCACAATCGGCTGCCGATTATGTGACGCTTGGCCGCGATGTCGAGGCGCAGGTGCTGGCGCGGGCGATCCATGCCCATATCCATCACCGGGTGTTCCTGAACGGGGGCAAGACGGTCGTGTTCCCTGCCAGCCCCGGCGGCTATGCCAGCGAGCGGATGGGCTGAAAACAGCCCTAAGCGCTTCGCGCGGTCAGCCTGACATTGGCCACGGCCATGGTTTCCATATAGTTCTCGAATACGCGATGGGCGGCCTGGTATCCGGTCAATCCCGCATGCCATTCGGTCATGTTGCCGTCCAGCGCCATGCGCGCCAGACCAAACAGCAGGCAGCGTCCCGCGATCAGGATTGCGGTGTTGTCCGCGTCATCGGGGATTTGCCCCTTTTCCTTGGCCGCGTTCAGCAGCCGGATCATCAGGTCATGCATCGACCGGATGTAACGGGCCAGCCGCTCATTCCCTTCCAGATCGACCAGTTTGGCATGTTGCAGCAGCCGGAACTGATCGGGGTTTTCAAAGGCCCAATCCAGATAAGCACTGCCGAGCGCTCCAAACTGCGCAACCGGATCGTCATGCGGGGCGCGGGTGACGGTGCGCAGGCAATTGTCGAACAGCTTGATCAGCCCCTGCTCGGCCAGGGTATCCAGAATATCCTGGACCGAGCCGAAAACCTCGCGCACGGCCTGTTCATCCTGGCCGGCGCGATCGGCGATCTGGCCGAGATCGGGGAATGACGGACGATGTTCCGCAATCAGTTCCAACAGCGCCTGAGAGACGCTGTCGTGCAAGCCAGACTTGTGGCGGTCAGGATGTGATCCGGCATGTGTCATCGTAAGCTCAAGCGTAGCACCAAGGCCGGTGAACGCGGAATGAAAAACGACCAAAAAGCGCGTAATTGCGCGTTTTCAATCATGCAGGGCGGCATATGCCTGATTGTGCAATCAAAGATTGCATATTCCCGCAGACTTTTGATGCTTTTCAAACCGTTGTCGACAAACCCTGGACTTACGGATCAAGAATCAGCGCGTGACTGACGCTTGCGCTCATGCGGGTCAAGGAAGCGCTTGCGCAGCCGGATGTTCTTGGGCGTGACCTCGACCAGTTCATCATCGTCGATATAGGCGATGGCCTCTTCCAGCGACATGCGAACCGGGGGGGTCAGGCGCACGGCCTCGTCCGTGCCCGAGGCGCGAACGTTGGTCAGCTTCTTACCCTTCAGCGGGTTCACTTCCAGATCGTTGTCGCGCGAGTGTTCGCCGATGATCATGCCGGTATAGATCTGTTCCTGCGCGCCGATGAACATCTTGCCGCGTTCTTCCAGGTTCCACAGCGCATAAGCGACGGAAACGCCGTTCTCCATGCTGATCAGCACGCCCTGACGGCGACCCTGAATCGCGCCCTTGTAAGGCGCCCAACCATGGAAAATACGGTTCAACACGCCATTGCCGCGCGTGTCGGTCATGAACTCGCCATGATAGCCGATCAGCCCGCGCGACGGCACATGGGCAACGATCCGCGTCTTGCCGACGCCGGCCGGGCGCATGTCGACCATGTCACCCTTGCGGTCGCCGGTCAGCTTTTCGATGACAACGCCGGTATATTCGTCATCCACGTCGATGATGACTTCCTCGATCGGTTCCATCCGCTCGCCATCTTCCTCCTGGAAGATCACGCGGGGGCGGCTGATCGACAGCTCGTATCCCTCGCGGCGCATGTTCTCGATCAACACACCCATCTGCAATTCGCCCCGGCCCGAGACGATGAAGGCATCGCCGCCCGGCGTATCCTCGACCTTGATGGCGACGTTGGATTCGGCCTCTTTCATCAGGCGTTCGCGGATGACGCGCGATTGCACCTTCTTGCCGTCCTGACCGGCAAGCGGGCTGTCATTGATGCCAAAGGTCACGCTGATGGTGGGCGGGTCGATGGGCTGGGCGGGCAGGGCGGTGTTTACATCGGGCGCGGCCAGCGTGTCGGCAACGGTGGCCTTGGCCATGCCGGCGATGGTGACGATGTCACCGGCAACAGCCTCGTCGATGGGCTGCTGGTTCAGCCCGCGGAAGGCCAGCACCTTGGAGATGCGGAACTGCTCGATCCGCTCGCCATCGCGAGACAGCGCCTTCAGCGTGTCGCCGGCCTTGGCGCGGCCTGCCTCGACCCGGCCGGTCAGCAGACGGCCCAGGAAGTTGTCGGCGCCAAGCGTGGTGGCCAGCATCTGGAACGGTTCGCCCTGGCGGGCGATCTGCTTGGGCGGCTGGACATGGCGCAACACCATGTCGAACAGCGCCGACATATCCTTGCGCGGGCCGTCCAGCGTCTCGTCGGCCCAACCGCCTATGCCCGAGGCATAGAGATGGGGGAAATCCAGCTGTTCATCAGTCGCGCCCAGATTGGCGAACAGGTCAAAGACATCGTTCAGCGCGTCGTCGGGTTCGGCCGCCGGTTTGTCGACCTTGTTCAGCACCACGATGGGGCGCAGCCCAAGCGCCAGTGCCTTCGAGGTCACGAACTTGGTCTGCGGCATCGGGCCTTCGGCGGCATCGACCAGCAGGCAGACGCCATCGACCATCGACAGGATGCGTTCCACCTCGCCGCCGAAATCGGCGTGGCCGGGCGTGTCGACGATATTGATGCGGGTGCCTTTCCATTCGACCGAAGTGGCCTTGGCCAGAATGGTGATGCCGCGTTCGCGTTCGATGTCATTGCTGTCCATCATGCGTTCGGCAGTCGCCTGATTTTCGCGGAAGGCGCCGGACTGCTTCAGCAGCTCGTCCACCAGCGTGGTCTTGCCATGGTCGACATGGGCGATGATGGCGATATTGCGGATATCCATGGGGCGCGTCCTTCACTCTGCGCGGGTGCCCTAGCGAAACGGACCGGGAAACACCAGCGTGAATTGACAGGTATGCGGCGGCACCCCACGGCAAACTCTCTTTTTACAATACCTGACGAGTGAAGCGCAGAGTGGCGGCATTCAACGGCAAAGAGTTCACGAACGACGTTTTGTGCGGAACCAGCAGTGGCGATACCATGCGTGGCTATACCGGGAATGACAAGATTTTCGGCTATGGCGGCCCGGACGAGATCGAGGGCGGAACGGGCAACGACACCCTGGATGGCGGTCGCGGCGAAGATACGATTTACAATGACGACGGCGATGACCTGATCGCGGGCGGGCTTGGCCGGGATATTCTGGTGCTGAACGCCCATCGCGCACCTATCCGGGTCGACCTGATGGAAACCGGTCCGCAGGATACCGGGCAGGGCCTGGATACGATCCGCAGCATTGAATACGTCTATATCTACGAGCGCGATGGCACCAATGGCGCCTGGCTGCGCGGTGGTGCGGGCAGCGAGGTGCTGCCCGGTGCCTGGGGCAATGACACGCTGACCGGCGGTGGCGGGGCCGACGCGTTCCAGTTCCGCAATGGTCAGGATGTGGTGACCGATTTCGGCGTCACGTTCGACCAGCTGGTCTATCTGGGTAGCGTCGAGACCTGTAAGCAGGCGGTCGCGAATGCCGAGGTGGTCGATGGCAATCTGGTGCTGAGCTTCTCGGCCAGCGACAGCGTGACGCTGGTTGGCGTTGACCATCTGGGCCGGATTGACCAGTGGCTCAGCCTGGAAGGCTGATCGGGTTCAGAACAGCACTGATTCATAAAAAACATGGTGCGCGCGCAGGGGGAAATCCGCGCGCGCACCGATGATCGACCGTGGCAATATCGCGCTATCGCAGTCCCAGAACGGACAGGATCAGCAGGACGATAACCACCAGGCCGACGATGTAGATGATCGAGTTCATGCGCGGCGCCCTTGTGTCAATGGGCCTGTCGGCGGGGCCGACGGGCTGGGAAATGGTCAGGTGACCAGTGAAATGACAGCCAGGACGACGACGACCAGACCGACAAGATAAATGATGGAATTCATCTGCTTTCTCCGTTTCGTTGCGGAATGCTCTGGCCTCTGGGGCTGATCATCCCGATCTGAGGAAGCAACGAACAAAACGGTGTGGGGTTCCGCCGAATCGTCCCGGCTGTGCGGCAGTGATGCGGATCGGCCGGGCGCAAGCCAGCCATCACCGGCTCAACCATGGCCCAGCCAGCCCAGTCCTGCCTCGGTGGTGGTGGCGGGTGTGTATTCCGCGCCGATCCAGCCGGCATAGCCATCGGCGGACAGCGCGGCCAGAAAGCCTGGCAGGTCGATCTCGCCCCCGTCGGGCTCGTGCCGCTGGGGATAGCCGGCGATCTGCACATGGCGGATCTGCCCGCGATGCCGCTTCCAGCAGGCCAGCACGTCGCCGGTGATGCGATGGGCGTGATAGATGTCCATTTGAAGGCCCAGATTGGGCGTGCCCACCTCGGCCAGGATTGCGGCGGCCTGATCGAAATCGGACAGGAAATAACCTGGCATGTCCTGGGTATTCTGCGGCTCGATCGTCAGGCTGGTGTCAGGGGCACGGGCGGCTGCCCAGGTCAGGTTCTCGACAAAGGCCGCATGTGCTGCCGGGCCTTCGGCCACGCCCGCCATGATATGCACATGCCGCACACCCAGTTCGGCGGCAAAGCGGATCGAGCGGTCGAAATCTCGGCGAAACCTGTCCGACAGCGCCGGATCGGCCGCGAATCCGCGTGGCCCGCCAGTCCAGTTCGGCGGCGGCGCGTTCATCAGCACAAAGGTCAGGTCGTTGATGCGGCAGGCGCGGACCAGGTCCTTCACCGCCAGATCATAGGGGAAAAGCACCTCGATGCCGTCAAATCCCGCCTGCCGCGCTGCGGTGACCCGTTGCAGCATCGGCAATTCGGTGAAAAGCGAGGTCAGGTTGGCGGCGAATCTAAGCATTTCCCCATGTTAACGGACGTCAACTCATGGCTCTAGCGGAAAGAACATCCCCGATGAGCGGACTCCGCTGCGGCCCTCTGGTCCTTCGTCGGCGGCGGCGGCCAGCCGGTAAAAGGTCTTGCGGTCGATCAGCGCTTCCAGCCCACGGCGGACATGAACATAGGGACGCGGCTCGGTGCCGTCGCCGCGCAGGATGATCGGATTGTCCGCATCGGCAATGACCTGATCGCCGACATTGGTGGTGAAGGTGATCCGGTCAGGCAGGATTTCGGCATCGACGGCCACGAAAGGCGCGTCATCCACCTGAATGCCGACCTTTTCGACCGGGGTGACAAGGAAATGCTTGTCGCCTTCGCGCTTCAGCACGGTCGAGAAAAGCCGCGCCATGGCGGGCCGGCCGATGGGCGTGCCCTGATAGAACCAGGTGCCATCGGCGGCGATGCGCATGTCCAGATCGCCGCAAAAGGGCGGGTTCCACAGGTGCACGGGCGGCAGGCCCTTCTTGCCGGCCTTGCTTGCGGCTTCGGCAATGCCTTCCGCACTCACGCGATTGTCAGTCGTGTCAGCCATTCGATATGGTCGCCCCAGCTTCAAGTATCTATGGTTGGTCTAAAGCAGAAACGGGGCGTTGTCATGGGTTCGGACGAAAATCAGGTCACTGACAGGCTGGTGGCGCAGGTCGAGGCACTTGGTTCCTCGCTGGAACGCGCCCGCGCCAGCATCGAAAGGCGATTCGTCGGCCAGCATGCCGTGGTCGAGCAGGTGCTGGCCGCGATCCTGTCAGGCGGCCATGCGCTGCTGGTGGGGCAGCCGGGGCTGGGCAAGACCATGCTGGTCGAAACGCTCGGCACGGTTCTGGGGCTGGATACGCAGCGCATCCAGTTCACGCCCGATCTGATGCCGGCCGATATTCTGGGATCCGAGGTGCTGGACATGACCGCCGATGGCCGGCGCGAGTTCCGCTTTATCGAGGGGCCGGTCTTTACCCAGCTTCTGATGGCAGATGAGATCAACCGCGCCAGCCCGCGCACGCAATCGGCGCTGCTTCAGGCGATGCAGGAACATGAGGTCACCATTGGCGGCCAGCACCGCCCGCTTGGCCGGCCATTCCACGTTCTGGCCACCCAGAACCCGATCGAACAGGAAGGCACCTATCCGCTGCCCGAGGCGCAGCTGGACCGTTTCCTGTTGCAGATCGACGTCGATTATCCCGACCGCGACACCGAACGCGACATTCTGCTGGCCACGACCGGGGTGGAACTTGGGACGGCCCATGCCACCTTTGACGCCGAGGGGCTGATTGCGGCGCAGCGGCTGGTCCGGCAGATGCCAGTGGGCGAAAGCGTGGTCGAGGCGATTCTGTCGCTGGTCCGCGCCGCCCGCCCCGGCGCGCCCGAGGCCTCGCCCTGGGTCGGTGACAGCCTGATCTGGGGGCCGGGACCGCGCGCTGCGCAGGCGCTGATGCTGGTGACGCGGGCGCGGGCGGTGCTGAACGGTCGCTTTGCGCCGACGATGGAAGATGTCGAGGCCCTGGCCGCCCCGGTCATGCGGCACCGGATGGCCCTGTCCTTTGGCGCGCGTGCCCGTGGCGAAACCGTTGATGGCACCATCGCGCGGCTGCTGGATGAGCGCATGGGTCAGACGAGGGCGGCGTGAGCTTTTCCCCCGCCGATCTGCGCGCAAGGGCCGAGACCGAGGCCGGCGGCCTGCCGGCGCTGGTGCTGTCGGCCGAACGTCTGGCGGCGATGATCGCGCCGGGCGCCCATGGGCTGCGCCGCGCCGGACCGGGCGAGGATTTCTGGCAGTATCGCCCGGCGGCATCAGGCGATACGGCGCGCAGCATCGACTGGCGGCGCAGCGCGCGTTCGGACGCGCAATTCGTCCGTGACCGCGAGGCGCAGACAGCGCAATCGGCGGTGATCTGGGCCAGCGCGGGGCAGGGTATGGCCTATCGCGGGGGAACCGACCGCCCGACCAAACGTGACCGCGCGCGGCTGCTGGCCATGGCGCTTGGCATGGTCCTGCTGCGCGGGGGCGAACGGGTGGCGCTGGCGGGCCAGCCGCCACGCTCGGGCCGGTTGCAGGCCGACCGGCTGGCGCAGTCGCTGGCCTTGCAGGCCGACAGCGGCGCTGATGCCGACGAACCCCCGCTAGAGGCGCTGCGCCCCAATCAGCGGGTCGTGCTGATCGCGGATTTTCTGGGCGATCCGGCCTGGGTTACGGATTATCTGGCGCGGGCCTCTGCCCTTGGGGTCAAGGGGGCGCTGTTGCAGGTGCTGGATCCCGACGAAGAGGTTTTCCCCTTTGATGGCGCGGTGCTGTTTCGTTCGCTCAGCGGGCGGGTCAGCCATGATACGCGCGATGCGGGCGGGCTGCGGGCGGCCTATCTGGCCCGGCTGGCCGAACGGCGCGATCTGTTGCGCCATGGGGCACAGGGCGCGGGCTGGCATTTCGGCACGCATGACACGGCCGCCGCGCCCTCGCATGCGCTGATGTGGCTTTATCAGGTCTTGGGGGGCTGATGCTGATACTCGGCCCCCTGGGCTTTGTCACGCCCTGGATCCTTGCCGCGCTGGCCGCGCTGCCGATCCTGTGGATCATCCTGCGGGCCATGCCGCCGGCGCCGCGCTTGCAGCAGTTTCCGGGCGTCGCGCTGTTGCTGGGGTTGCGCGATCCGGTGCCGGTGGCGCGGCGCACGCCCTGGTGGCTGTTGCTTTTGCGGCTGCTGGCCATGGCGCTGCTGATCCTGGCCTTTGCCGGCCCGGTCTGGAAACCCGTCCAGCGCGCGGCCGAGCCGGGCCCCTTGCTGGTGGTGCTGGATGCGGGCTGGGCGGCGGCGCCGGGCTGGGCCGGGCGTCAGGCCCGTGCCGAACGCGCGCTGCAAGACGCATCGGGCGATGGGCGCCCGGCCGCGCTGCTTCTGACAGATGGGCGACAGACCGGGCCGTTGGTCTTCAGCCCGGCATCGGACCTGCTGGCCCGGCTGCGGGCGGCCGCGCCGGTTGCCTGGTCCAGCCGCCTGCCCGAGGACCTGGCCGAGACGCTGGCCGACCAGCCCGAGGGCCGGCTGAATACGCTGTGGATTGCCGATGGGCTGGACAGCGAAAACCGCGCCGATTGGCTGGCGCAGCTGACCGCGCGCGGGCCGGTGACGGTGGTGCCGCCCGCCCAGCCCCTGATGGCGCTGACCCTGCATTCTGACGATACCCCCTCATTGACCTTGCACACGCTGGACGATCAGGCGCCCGCCATTCTGGCGATCGGTCCAGACCCGCAGGGCACCCCGCGCGAACTGGCCCGGCTGACGCCCGGCGATGCCACCGAGGGCGCGGCCGACGCCGGTATCCGCACCCGTCCGGTTGCCATCGACCTGCCGCCGGAACTGCGCAACCGCATCACCCGCTTCCAGATCGAGGGACAGAACCATGCCGGTGCGGTCGTGCTGGCCGATGATCGCGTCAGGCGGCGCAAGGTCGGACTGGTCGGCGATGCCGACAGTGCGGCCGAGGGGCAGCAATTGCTGTCTCCGCTGCATTACCTGCGCCGGGCATTGGCGCCGACCACCGACCTGGTCGAAGGGGGCTTGGGCGATGTGCTGGATACCGCGCCCGATGTCATCATCATGGCCGATCAACTGTTGCAGGATGAAACCCCGGAACTGGCCGAATGGGTCGATGAAGGTGGGCTGCTGATCCGTTTTGCCGGCCCGCGAATGGCCGCCTATGAGACCCTGCCGGATGAACCGCTGTTGCCGGTGCGCCTGCGCCCCGGCGGGCGCGATATCGGCGGCGCGCTAAGCTGGGGCGATCCGCGCGGGCTGGCGGCCTTTGCTGCCGATGGGGTGTTTACCGGCCTGACCGCGCCTGACGAGGTCGCCATTCGCGCGCAACTGATGGCGCAGCCCGCGCCAGATCTGGCGGCGCGCACAATCGCCTCGCTGTCTGACAATACGCCGCTGATCACCCGCGCGCCTGTCGGTCAGGGGCAGGTGGTGCTGTTCCATGTCACCGCCAATGCCGATTGGTCGAACCTGCCGATCTCGGGTCTGTTCGTGCAGATGCTGGATCGGCTTGTCGCATCCGCCCGCGTCAGCAACCCGACCGAACAGCCCGCACAGGATCGCGAACAGCCCTTCTGGATGCCCGAGCAGGTGCTGGACGGCTTTGGCCTGGCGGAGGGCGCGGGCGATCTGGCCCCGGTTGCGGCCGATCAGCTGGCGCTTGGTCCGGGGCCGGGCCAACCTGCGGGCATCTATGCCGCGGGCGAACGGCGGCTGGCGCTGAATGCTGGCACGCCGCTGATCCGGGCCGATTGGCCAGGGGCCTTTGTCGAAAGCGCCGCCGATGCGCCGGGCCGCGATCTGACCGGCTGGCTGATCGCCGTGGCGGCGCTGCTGCTGGCACTGGATGCACTGTGTTCCGCGCTGCTGATGAGGGGCAGGGCGCGGCCCGGCAGGGCGGCGGCGGCGGCGGGGACGGCGGCGGGGGGGACGGCTGCTGCCGGGCTGCTGGTGGCGCTGCTGTTTGCGCTGTCGCCAGGCAGTGCACGCGCGCAGGACGCCGCCGAAGTGCTGAACCCCGAACTGCTGCGCGCCGCGAACGAGGTTGCGCTGGCCTATGTCGTCACCGGCGATGCCGAGGTCGACGAGATCTCGCGTCAGGGGCTTCAGGGCCTGTCGCGGGCGCTGTTCTATCGCAGCTCGGTCGAGCCGGGCGAACCCGTGGCCGTCGATCTGGACAGCGACGATCTGTCGATGCTGACCTTCCTTTACTGGCCGGTCACCGATGGCCAGCCGGTGCCTTCGCCCCTGGCCTATATGCGGCTGAACCATTTTCTGCGTTCGGGCGGGCTGATCCTGTTTGACACCCGCGATGGCGACCTGGCGGGGCTGGGCGGCCCGGATATGGGCGCAAGCCTGCAAGGGCTTGCCGCGCCGCTGGAAATCCCGCCCTTGTCGCCGGTGCCTGAAGATCACGTCCTGACCCGCGCCTTCTATCTGCTGGAGGATTTTCCGGGCCGCTGGCAGGGTCGCCCGGTCTGGGTCGAGGCCCCGCCCGCCGGGGCCGAGGCCACCGAGGGCGTGCCCTTCCGCAACCTGAATGACGGAGTGACGCCCGTGGTGATCGGGGCGAACAGCTGGGCCGAGGCCTGGGCCGTCGATGACAGCGGCATGCCGCGTTTTCCCGTCGGCCGTGGATACGAGGGCGAGGAACAGCGCGAGATGGCGTTCCGCTTTGGCATCAACCTGATCATGTATGTGCTGACCGGGAATTACAAATCCGATCAGGTGCATGTGCCGGCGCTGCTGGAACGGCTGCGCAGCGAAGAGGTGATGCCGTGACGGGGCTGCGTTTTGATCCGATGCTGCCCTGGTGGGTGATTGCCGCGCTGGCCGGGCTGGCGCTGCTGGTCGCCGGTTTCGCGTTGTGGCGGGGCCTGCGTGGCTGGGCGTGGCGCGGGCTTGCCGGGCTGGCCGCCGCCGCGGCGCTGGCGGGGCCTGCATTGGAAATCGGCGCGAGGGCTGGGCTGTCGGATATTGTCATCCTGCTGGATGATCGCAGCGCCAGCCAGGACCTGCCGGGCCGTGCGGATCAGACCGATGCGGCGATTGACGCGCTGACCCGCCAGATCGAGGCGCTGCCCGACACCGAACTGCGCCGCGTCACCGTCGGCGACGATCCTGACGGCACGCTGATCGGCACGGCGCTGACCCGCGCCATCGCCGCCGAGCCCGAGGGCCGGATCGCCGGCATCATCACCGTCACCGATGGCCAGACCCATGATGTGCCGATGATCCCCGCATCTGCGCCGGCGCCGGTTCACACGCTGCTGACCGGCAATCCCGATGACTGGGATCGCCGGCTGGTGATCGAAGAGGCGCCCGCCTTTGGCCTGATCGGCGAAGAGGTCCGCATTCGCCTGCGGATCGAGGATCAGGGCGCGGTGCCAGACGCCGTCGCCGGCAGCTCGGCCAATCTGCGCATCAGTCTGGATGGCGGGCCTGAGCAGGTTTATGCCGTGCCGCCGGGGGTGTCGCTGGAACTGCCGGTCCTGCCCGATCACGCAGGGCAGAACGTCATCCAGCTGGGCTTTGATACACCGGGCCAGGGCGAGCTGACCGACCGCAACAATGCCGCCGCCGTCACCATCACCGGCGTGCGTGACCGGCTGCGGGTGCTGCTGGTCTCGGGCGAGCCGCATGCCGGCGAACGGACCTGGCGCAACCTGCTGAAATCGGATGCGGCGGTGGATCTGATCCATTTCACCATCCTGCGCCCGCCCGACAAATCCGATGGCGTGCCGGTGAACCAGCTGGCGCTGATCGCCTTTCCCACGCGCGAGCTGTTTCTGGAACGGATCGACGATTTCGACCTGATCATCTTTGACCGCTATCGCGTGCGGGGCATCCTGCCGCCCGATTATTTCCGCAACATCGTCCGCTATGTGCGCGAGGGCGGCGCGGTGCTGGTCGCTGCCGGGCCGGAAATGGCGACGGTGGAAAGCCTGAACTTGTCACCTCTGGGCGAGATCCTGCCGGCCCGTCCCACGGGGCGGATCATCGACCAGCCCTTTACCCCGCTGCTGACCGATGCGGGCCGCCGCCATCCGGTCACGACCGGCCTGCCCGGCGCGCCCGCCGATACCGGCGAGCCGGCCGATGGTGACTGGGGCCGCTGGCTGCGCATGGCCGAGGTCTTGCCTGACCGTGGCGAGGTGGTGATGACCGGCGAGGGCGATCGCCCGCTGCTGATCATGGATCGGGTCGACGAGGGGCGCGTGGCCATGCTGACCAGCGATCAGGTCTGGCTGTGGGGGCGTGGCTTCGAAGGGGGCGGGCCGCAGCTGGAACTGCTGCGCCGCATCGCCCATTGGTCGATGAAGGAACCCGATCTTGAGGAAGAGGCGCTGCTGGCCGAACAATTGCCGGGTCAGGGGCTGCGCATCACCCGCCGCACCATGGCCGCCGAGACAGGACCCGTCACCATCACCGCGCCCGATGGCACCGAAAGCCGGATCGAGCTTGCCGAAACCGGCCCCGGCCGCTTTTCGGCCGACTGGCAGGCGTCGCAGCTTGGTCTTTACCGGCTGAGTGATGGCGAGATCACGCGCGTCATCGTGCTGGGCCCGGCTGCGCCGAAAGAGTTCGAGGAAACCGTGGCCAGCGAGGCGCGTCTGGGCCCCCTGTCGCAAGAGACAGGAGGCGCTGTTCTGCGTCTGTCGGATGGCATTCCCGATCTGCGGACCGTCGCGCCGGGGCGCAACGCCAATGGCCGTGGCGTCAGCGGCGAATGGATCGCGATCACCCCGCGCGAGGCGGCGACCGTGACCGGGCTTTCTCGCAGGCCATTGCTGCCCGGTTGGGTCTGGCTGGGGCTGATTGCGGGGCTGATCCTTGCTGGCTGGCTGTCCGAGGGCCGGCGTGCGGCTGCGCGATAAGCTTGCCAAGTCCGCCCCCCGTTGCTAACCCGATCAGAAACGTCGGAAGGACAGATCATGGCTGATGCCCCCCGCAACCCCGCCCCCCATACCGAGGCCGATCTGGCCCTGATCAAGCGGATCATCCCGCACCGCTATCCCTTTCTGTTCATCGACAAGGTGCGCGATATCGTGCCGTTCGAAAGTGCGGTGGGCATCAAGAACGTGACCAGCAACGAGCCGCATTTTCAGGGCCATTTCCCGTCACAGCCCATCATGCCCGGCGTGACCATCGTCGAGGCGATGGCCCAGACCTCGGCCGTGGTGGTGGGGATCAGCCTTGACGTCATCGACAAGCCGCTGCTGACCTATTTCATGGGCATCGACGCTTGCAAGTTCCGCCGCATGGTGGTGCCGGGCGATGTGCTGGAATTGCATGTCACGGTCAAGCGCGCCGGCGGCAAGATCTGGAAGTTCGAAGGCAAGGGCATGGTCGATGGCCAGGTGGCCGCGCAGGCCGAATTTACCGCCATGATGGACCTGAAAACGGATGGCTGACGCGCAGATCCACCCTTCGGCCGTGATCGAGCCGGGCGCCCAGATTGGCGCTGGCTGCCAGATTGGCGCGTTTTGCGTGGTCGGGCCTCAGGTGCGGCTGGCCGATGGTGTCACGCTGAAATCCCATGTGGTCGTGACCGGCGAAACCTCGGTCGGCGAGGGAACCGTGATCTTTCCCTTCGCCTCGATCGGAGAGATTCCGCAGGATCTGAAATTCAAGGGCGAACGGGCCAGGCTGGATATCGGCGCCCGCAACCGCATCCGCGAATATGTGACCATGAACCCCGGAACCGAGGGCGGCGGTGGCCTGACCCGCGTGGGTGATGACGGGCTGTTCATGGCCGGTTGCCATGTCGCCCATGACTGCCAGATCGGGGATCGTGTCATCCTGGTCAATAACGCATCGGTCGCCGGCCATTGCGTGCTGGGCGACGACGTGATCGTCGGCGGGCTGTCGGGCGTGCATCAATTCGTGCGCATCGGGCGAGGCGCGATGATCGGTGCGGTGACCATGGTGACCGCCGATGTGATTCCCTATGGCCTGGTGCAGGGGCCGCGCGGCCATCTGGACGGGCTGAACCTCGTCGGACTTAAGCGCCGCGGCGCCAGCCGCGCCGAGATTGCCGCCCTGCGCGAGATGCTGGGCGGCTTGTCCCACGGATCGTTCCGCGATGGCGCCCGTGCTCGCGCCGCCGGCGAGGTCTCGGCGATGGAGCGCGAGGTGCTGGATTTCATCCTCGGCCCCTCGGATCGCAGTTTCCTGACCCCGCGAGACGCATGACCAAAACCGCCATCATCGCCGGCGAGGGCGAGCTTGCCCCCGCCATTGCCGCCCATCTGCCCGATGCGCTGATCTTTGCGCTGGAGGGCTTTCCCCCCGCAATCCCGGCCCGGACCTTCCGGCTGGAGCGGCTGGTTCCCTTTCTGGACCATCTGTCCGACGAGGGCGTCCAGCGGGTGATCTTTGCCGGTGCCGTCCGCCGTCCCCGGCTGGAACCCGAGGCGTTCGACCCGATGACCGCCCGAATGGTTCCGCGCATTCTGGCGGCGATGCAGTCCGGCGATGACGCGGCGTTGCGAACGGTCCTTGAAATATTCGAGGAATCCGGCCTATCCATTTGTAGTGTAAATGAAATAGCGCCAAATCTAATCCCAGGTGAGGGGGTTTTGACCGGCCAGATCTCCGAGGCCGATCAGGCAGATACGGCGCGCGCCGCGCAGATCGTCAAGGCGCTTGGTCCGCTGGATCTGGGTCAGGGATGCGTTGTTGCGCAGGGGCTTTGTCTTGCGGTCGAGACCTTGCCGGGAACTGCCGCCATGCTGGATTTTTCTGCACTTCACAAGGGGTTGCGGCCGAATCCTCGGGGTGCAAAAGGGGTGTTCTACAAGGCGCCGAAGCCGGGGCAGGATCGGCGCATCGACCTGCCCACGATCGGGCCCGATACGGTGGATCAGGCGGCGGCTGCCGGTCTGGCGGGCATTGCCTGGGAAGCGGGCAGTGTGATCCTGCTGGATCGCGAGGAAACCATTGGTCGCGCAAGGGCGGCAAATCTGTTTCTGTGGTCGCGCGCCGGTTGATCGCATATTTAAATGAAGAAGAAAGGGGCGTCTTCTTCAGGCAGATGTCCATCTGGGCCGTTGAAGGTGGAGTTGTGGCATGAAGCTGTTTCTGATCGCGGGCGAGGCATCGGGCGATGCGCTTGGCGGGGCTTTGATGGCCGGTCTGCGCGACTTGCGGGATGACATCGTGTTTGAAGGCATTGGTGGGCCGCGGATGACGGCTGCGGGGCTGGACAGCCGCTTTCCGATGGATGAGCTGTCTGTCATGGGCATTCTTGAGGTGCTGCCGAAATACCGTCATCTGAAGCGCCGCATCAGCGAGACGGCGCAGGCCGTGGCCGAGGCGGCGCCCGATGCGCTGATCGGGATCGACAGCCCGGATTTCTGCCTGCGCGTCGCGCGCGAGGCTCGGGCGCTGAACCCGGATCTGCGGACGATCCACTATGTTGCGCCCTCGGTCTGGGCCTGGCGTCCCGGTCGCGCCCTGAAGATGGCCGAGGTGATTGATCACGTGCTGGCCATCCTGCCATTCGAGCCGCCGCTGATGCAGGCCGCGGGCATGACCTGCGATTTCGTCGGCCATCCTGTCGTGTCCGAGCCTGTTGCCAATGCCGACGAGGCCAATGCCTTTCGTGCGGCCCATGACATCAGCGCCGATGCGCCGGTGGTGTTGTGCCTGCCGGGGTCGCGCAAGGGCGAGGTGACGCGGCTTGGCGGGCGCTTTGACGAGGCGCTGATGCGGTTGCGCGACCGCGTGCCAGAGATTCGCGTGGTGGTGCCGACGGTGCCGGGCGTGGCCGCGCTGGTGCGGGATATGGCGCGGCGTTGGCCCTCGGCGCCGGTGGTGGTCGAGGATCCGCAGGAAAAGCTGGCGGCCTTTGCCGCGGCCGATCTGGCGCTGGCGGCTTCGGGGACAGTCAGTCTGGAATTGGCGGCCAATCGGGTGCCGATGGTGATCGGCTATGACATGGCGCCGCTATCGCGGCTGATCGTCGGGATGCTGTTGCGCACCGATACGGTCACGCTGGTCAATCTGGTCAGCGAGACGCGCGCGGTGCCCGAATTTCTGGGATCACGCTGTCAGCCGGGTCCGCTGTCGGATGCCCTGCTGACCGCGCTGGAGGATATGGCCGCCCGCAAGGCCCAGTTCGATGCGATGGATCTGACCATGGATCGTCTGGGCAAGGGGGGTGAGGCGCCGGGCCTTCGCGCGGCGCGCTCGGTTCTGCGGGCTATTGGGCAGGCGCCAGAATTTCCTGAACCTTCGGAACGATCGTAGGCAGGGTTTCCTGGACCATGACCATGATTTCAGGCTGGATCGCCTGCATCACCTGCGGCAGTTTCTGCATCACCGCCCGGCCCGAGGGCGTGGCGTAGAAGTCCTTCAGGTCCTGCAATTCGTCCAGCGTGAAGATGTCGGCCATCACCTCGGGCTGTTTCTTCATCAGATCCGTCATGCGCGGTTCGAAGGTTTCAACATACAGCGCGTGGATCTGGGTTTTCTGATCGTCGGTCGCGGTGGGTGCGAACTGCGCGACCAGGGGTTCCCACATGGTGCGGATCATCGCGTCCATATCCGTGTCGGCCAGCGCGGCATCGTTGTATTCGGTTGCCACGGCAAGGCGTTCTTCGCGCGTCTCGGCGGCGGCGATCCCGGTGGTAAAAAGCGTCATGACGAGGGCGGTCGTAAGGGTGAACTTGCTAAACATGCTGAACCTCTGTGCTTGAATGAGGTCGCCCCGGATGGGACGACCATTGGAATGCCGACCTTACTGGGCGGCGGTGATGATGATCTCGACCTTGTAGTCGGGGGTGGCCAGCTTGGCCTCGCCCGTGGCGCGGGCGGGGGCGTGACCGGCCGGCACCCATTCATCCCAGACGGCGTTCATCTCGGCGAAATCGGCCATGTCGGCCAGCCAGATCTGTGCATAGAGCACCCGCGTCTTGTCGCTGCCGGCCTTTTTCAGCAGCGTGTCGATCTGGGCCAGAATGGCCTGGGTCTGGGCCGCCACCGATTTGCCCGGCGCACCGACCTGGCCGGCCAGATAGGCCACGCCGCCATGGACGACGGCCTGGCTCATCCGTTGGCCGGTTTCGATCCGTTTGATATCGCTCATGTCTTAGTCTCCGTTGAATAAGCGCAGAAAGAAGATTGCCGTCATGCCAAAGCCGATCGCCGCAATCAGTGCCCGCAGCCCGCTCATCGGAATGCGGCGCGAGACAGGCGCGCCCAGCAGCCCGCCGGCGATGGTGCCAAGCGCCATGATCGCCCCTGGACCCCAGACCACTTTGCCACCAATGGCAAAGATCGCAAAGCTGATCAGTGACACGCCAAAGCTGAGCCAGCTTTTCAGCCCGTTCATCTGGTTCAGGTTGGTCATCCCCCACAGCGCGAACAGCGCCAGCAGGATGATCCCCAGCCCGCCGTTGAAATAGCCGCCATAGATCGCGACCGGCATCAGCGTGCCCAGCCCGAAGGGCGCCACGTCGCGGGCATGTTTGGCGCAGAAATCCCGGATCATCCCGCCCTTGAGAAAGATCACCGTGGCCGCCAGAAGCAGAAACGGCACAAGCACCGAAAACGCGGCATTCGAGCTGACCAGCAAAAGCACCGACCCGATGGCCGAGCCGAGAATCGTCCACAGCGTCAGGCGGATCAGCTGGTGGCGCTCGACCGTCAGGATTTCTTGGCGGAAACTGATCGCGGCGGCCAGATAGCCGGGCAGGGCGGCAACCGTCGCCGTGGCATTGGCGGCAACGGGCGGAATGCCGGCAAAGACCAGCGCCGGAAACGTGACGAAGGTGCCCCCGCCCGCGACTGCGTTCATCACGCCGCCGATCAGCCCGGCGGTGAAAAGGATCAGAAGCTCGATCATGCTAAGCTTTCGGGCAGAGCGGTGCCGGCGGCCGGCGGTGGCGGTCTTAGGCCGCGCGATCGCTGCCCGGTTTGCCTTGTCTTGGCCGAAATCGGATCGGGTGTCGAGTCCCGGCGGCCGCTGCGTCGAACGCCGGCAAGGAACAGCCGTGCCGTGCCGCCGGCGCCATGGGCGCCGGGGCGGAATCGCCGCGTCTAGCGGCGATAAGGCGCGATCAGGTCGGCCAGCATTTCCTGTTCCACGCCAGTCAGATCGCTTAGCGGCGGGCGGACCGCACCCGCATCGAAGCCCTGCAATCGCACACCCGCCTTGACGGCCGAGACAGCATAGCCCTTGGCGCGGTTGCGGATCGCCATGAAGGGATAGAAAAATTCCAGCAGGATGCGCTCGCAATTGGCGCGGTCGCCGGCGCGCAACGAGTTGTAGAATTCGGTCGCGAGGCCGGGAACGAAATTGAACACGGCCGAGGAATAGGTGGTGAAGCCCGCGCCCAGATAGGCCTCGGCGAACAGTTCCGCGGTGGGCATCCCGCCCAGATAGGTCAGCCGGTCGCCCATCTTTGCGGTGATCTGCCGCACCAGGCCGATATCGCCGGTCCCATCCTTGAAGCCGATCAGATTGGGGCATTCGTCGCATAGCCGCGCCAGTGTATCGGCCTGCAACACCGCATTGTCGCGGTTATAGACCATGACGCCGAAGCCGACCGATTGGCAGACCTGTTTGATGTGGCGGTACAGCCCTTCCTGTGGTGCGTCGATCAGATAATGGGGCAGCAGCAGAATGCCATCGGCACCGACCTTCTCGACCGAGCGTGCGATCTCGACCGCCATTTCCGTGCCATAGCCGCAGCCCGAGACGATGGCGGTGTCGCCGGCCACGTCTTTCGCGGCGGCGACGATGCCGGGGATCTCGGCGGGTGTCAGGGAAAAGAACTCGCCCGTGCCACCGGCCGCAAACAGCACCGGCGCCTTATAGCTGGCCAGCCATTCGACATGCGCGCGATAGGGTTCGGGCGCAAACCGACCTTCGGTGTCAAAGGGGGTAACGGGGAAGGACAGCAGGCCAGAGCCAAGGGTGGTTTTCAGCTGAATCGGGTCCATCGGGTATCCTTCGGTGTTGGGGTCAGCAATATATATGATGAATTTTGCGAATATGTCAATATTTGTCATATAAGTTGTGGTGATATATGTTGCCATCACCTTTCTTGTCCGGTCAGGTGATGGCGCAACCATTGCTATCAGGCGGCAACGCCTGCGTGGCGGCTTTCCGGCATGTCCCGGCTGATCTTTGTGCCTGTCGCATGAGATATGTTGTGCCGTGATCTGTTTCCGGATCACGGCAGGGAAAGGGGCCGGCCTTTGCCGATATCCGCCGATCACGAGATATATGCTTGTCAGATGACCCGAGGCCGACGATATCTGCCGCGTTACCGTGGGATGCAGCAGGGCGAGGATATGGCGAGACCGACGACGGAAATATCCGATCAGGCGCAACAGCGTCCGACGCTGGTGGTGCGGGTGCAGGATTCGCTGCGCGCTAGGATCGCGGATGGCCAGTTTGCCCCCGGCGACCGGCTGCCATCCGAGGCGCAGCTGACCCGTGAATTCGGGGTCAGCCGGACAGTCGTGCGCGAGGCAATTGCCGCACTGCGATCGGATGGTCTGGTCGAGCCGCGTCAGGGGGCAGGGGTGTTCGTGCTGGAACCGCCCGTCACGCCGGCGCTGCCCTTCGCCGATCTGGATCTGGCGCGGGTGTCGTCGCTGATCGAGATGCTAGAGCTGCGCGCCGCGGTCGAGGGCGATGCGGCGGGTCTGGCCGCGCTGCGCCGATCGCCCGCGCAAGAGGAAGTGATCGTCGATGCCTTTGACCGGCTGCGCCGGCTTGCGGCCGAGGGGCAGCCGACCGCCGATGCCGATTTTGCCTTTCACCTGGCCATTGCCGACGCATCGAACAATCCGCGTTTCAGCGAGCTGCTGCGCCTTCTGGGCACCACGCTGATTCCGCGCCGCGCCGCCAATGCCGGCGCCGATCCGCTGGTGGCGCCGGAATATGCCCGCGTGCTGGATGCCGAACACGAGGCCATTCTGAAGGCGATCCAGGATGGCGACGAAACCGCCGCGCGGCAGGCCATGCGCCGGCATCTGAAAAACAGCCAGGCGCGTTATCGTGAATATCTGCGCGCTTTGCGCCGCTGACTGCAATCTGGGAAGAAGATGGAGCGGGTGAAGGGAATCGAACCCTCGTCATCAGCTTGGGAAGCTGCTTCTCTACCATTGAGATACACCCGCAACGTCGACCTGATTACCTATTCGGTGCGGTGACTTCAAGCGCAAACCGCCGCCAGAATGCCGCGTCGGCCTGCTTGCCACGGTCCGACAGCGAACCCGGCCCGGCGCGCCGTGTCGTGCCGGATGGTCGTCTTGCGCAATTCCTTTTCCATATCGCGAGTTTCCCGACTTTGAATTTTCTCTGCCGCCAACAATCCTGCACATTTGCCGTCGAGCCTGGCCCTGGCACCCGCCCTGCCGGCGGATCCAACGCAATGTGCCGATAGTTCGACAGACAAGGAAATTCCCCGTGACCAAAGAAGACCAACATCTCGTGGCCCTTTTCCAGGGCCTTGATACACCATCGGTATCAGACGCCTTGGACAAATTGGGTATCTCGGGCCAGAGCGAGGGGGTGATGCCCCTGGACAATTGTGATGGCACCGTCGTCGGGCCCGCCTTCACGGTGAAATATGTCCCCGCAGCCAATCCCCCCCGGAACGGTCGGAGATTTCATGGAAGAGATCGCCGAAGGTGACGTTGTCGTCATCGACAACGGCGTGCGGACGGACTGTACGGTCTGGGGCGACATCATGACCCAATACGCGATCTAGAATAAACTTGCGGCAACGGTGATCGACGGGGGCTGTCGCGATGTCTCGGTCGCGCTTGGCCAGGGCTATCCGATGTTTACGCGCGGTCGCTTCATGCGCACGGGCCAGGATCGGGTCGAAATCGTATCTGTCAACCGGGTGGTTTCATTGGGCCGCGTGCGGGTGGTTCCCCGTGACATCATCGTTGCCGATGCCAATGGCGTGGTTGTCGTGCCGCGTGCCCGTGCGGCAGAGATCGCCGGCATCGCCCGCGGCATTGATGATATCGAGAGCCAGTTCCGACAGGCGATCCAGTCCGGCAAGACCCTGACCCAGGCCTGCGCCGAACTGGGGTATCACAAGCTTCAAAGGAAGTCTCAATGACCGCTGCCGCACCATTACCGCAGGCGCTTCTTGCGCAGGCGTCGAAGCTTGGGACATCGACAGTCTATGAGGCCAGCGGCATCGCCTGTTCGATAGATCCCGGCATCCGGCCCGTCTGGCAAGGGGCCACCGTGGCTGCGTCCGCCTATCGGCTGGCCTGCGCCCCGCAGGACAATCTGGCCCTGCATCTGGCGTTGGAAAAGGCGCCGGCAGGCAGCGTCCTGGTGGTTGAGGCAGGCGGATTCCCCGCTGGTTATTGGGGCGAGGTCCTGACTGTCGCCGCCGCGCAGCGCGGTATCATGGGCCTTGTGATCAACGGCAGCGTGCGGGACAACGGGGCCTTGCGTGACCGCGGCTTCCCGGTTTTCGCGCGCGGCGTGTCGATGCGTGGCACCGGCAAGGCTCGGGTTCCGGCGCTTGGCCGGCCGATGATCTTTTGCGATGTGCCTGTGGCAGCCGGAGATCTTGTGATGGGGGACGAGGACGGCGTGCTGATACTGCCTGCCGGGACAGTCGCAGATGTCATCGGCAAGGCGCATGCCCGCTTCGAAAAGGAACTTGAGATGATCGAGATGCCGCGCACCGGCGCCACCACCGTCGATCTGCTGGGCCTGGCCGCCCGGAGGGACAAGATTTGAACCGCGACGTGCAAACTCTCAATCGGTTTCTGGCCGCGGCAAAACCGTCGGCGACCTATCGGGTCATGGACCGGGTTGCAGAGCTTTTGGCTGCCGGGGGCTTTGATCATTTCGCTTGGCGCGGGCGAACCCGATTTCGACACGCCGGAACATATCTGCGATGCGGCTGTTCGGGCGATCCGGGATGGGCATACACGCTATACCCACGTGCCCGGGATGCAGCAGCTTCGCCTTGCGGTCGCCGACAAGTTTCGCCGCGAGAATGGGCTGGCTGTCGAGGCCGGGGATACGATCAACTGCACCGGCGGCAAACAGGTGATCTTCAACGCGCTGGCCGCCACCTTGAACGAGGGCGATGAGGTCATCATGCCGGCCCCGTATTGGGTCAGCTATCCCGAGATCGTTTCCCTTTGCGGCGCGACACCGGTGGTGTTGCCCTGTGACGAGGCCGCAGGGTTCAAGCTGATGCCCGATCTGCTGGAGCGGGCAATCACCCCAAAGACCCGATGGCTTATTCTGAATTCGCCTTCAAACCCAACGTGCGCCGTCTATGCCCGCCAGGATCTCGACGCGCTTGCCGAGGTGCTGCGCCGCCATCCACGGGTGCTGATCCTGTCGGACGACATCTACGAACATCTGATCTTCGACGGGCTGACCTTCGCCACGCTCGCGCAGGCCGCGCCCGATCTTGCAGAACGAACGCTGACCATGAATGGCGTGTCGAAAGCATATGCGATGACCGGCTGGCGCATCGGCTTTGGCAGCCGTCCCAAATGGCTTCTGGCGGCGATGTCCAAGCTTCAGGGACAGCAGACCTCGGCTGCATGTTCAGTGTCGCAGCACGCGGCGGTTCCCGCCCTTCAGGGGCCGCGCGATTTCATCGACCGGTCGCGTGCCGTGTTCGAGCGACGGCGCAACCTCATCGTTGACCGGATCAACGCCATACCCGGTTTAAGCTGTCCCAGGCCGGAAGGCGCCTTCTATGCCTTCGTCAATTGTGCCGGCCTGCTGGGGCGGACCAGTGGAAAGGGGCGGGGGCTGGAAACGGATGAGGACGTGGCGGGTGATCGGTTGAAGTTGAAGAACCCAGAGGCGCACGTGATCCTGGATGAAGTGATTGCCAAATCACCGCTGGCGCTGGCCGTTCGTCAGAATGACAGTCGATGGGAAGGTGTCGTCCGCTGGACGTTCTGGGCGCTTGTGGATGCCGAAGAGCTTGGCGTGACGTCCGAAAATGCCGCCGATATGGCCGCATCCAGCGATAATCCCAAGATCCGCCGCCTGCTGGGTGCCGAGACCAATTAAGGCGAAAAACTGGGTCTGGGTGCCGATTTCGGACTGAAGGCGATTGTCGCTGTGGGCAACCATGCCGAACTGTTCGACCGAAATCTGGGGAAGGACAGCCCGTTGGCCATCTCGCGCGGGCCAAACGCGCTGTAAAACCAGGGCGGACTTCTGCTTGCGGCGCCCTGGCACTGACGCGGTCGGAACAGCGACATGAAAATGTGTAAACGTGACACTCTCGTGCAAAGCGCCTTTGTGTTGGCCATCGCGGTATTGGTGGCCTTCCTTGGATCTAATCTGCGATCCAATCTCGACCGGCTTGGTATTGGTTCGGGGATAGGGTTTCTCGGGGCTCCGGCGGGATTCGATATCAGTTTCTCGCTGACCGGCTTCGACGCGGCGTCGACCTACGGCTACGCATTTCTCACGGCGTTCATCAACACCTGTCTGGTATCCCTGATCGCGATCGGGGGTGCGACACTGATCGGCATGGCCATGGGCGTGGCCCGATGGTCACGCTTGCCCGTATTCTCTGATATCGGAACTTTGTATGTCGAGCTTTTCAGGAACAGCCCACCACTTGCCAATGTCTACCTTACGCTGGTCAGGGCAAGCGCGCTTGGCTCTGCGATCGCCTATCCCGAACTTCTTCAGATCGCCAACACCACGCTGAACGCAACAGGTCAGGCATTGGAAGTCGCAATCGTGCTGGTCGCGGCCTTCTTCAGCCTGAACCTGCTGATCGTAGGACTGTTCGGACTGATCGAGCGCCGCTACCAGATTGGAAAATCCCATGGGTAACCTGTCCCCGACCAGATCGACGGTTCTGCGCCTGGGGTTCTTCCTGTTCCTCATCTGGCTGTTTCACGACACCATTATCTGGGCAACCATCCGTGCAATCTGGTCGCCGTCCAGCGCAAATGCCCGCGATGAAACAGGCGCATGCTGGGCCTATATCGGGATCTGGTGGCAACGTCTCGTCTACGGCGACTATCCGGCAGGCGAACTGTGGCGGCCCAAATTCGTGGCAGTGGCCATGCTGGTCCTGATCGCTGCGATGGTGACGTTGCGCCACAGGCTCGGCTATCGGACCGTGCTTGTCGCGGCAAGCCTTGCCTGGCTGGTCGCTGCCGTGATCCTGAAGAGGGGGACCTGGGCCTGGAACCTGTGCCGCTGAGGGCTTGGGGCGGCGCCCTGCTGACGGCGACGATCGCTTTCACGGCCATCATCTTCTCGCTTCTCATCGGCATTCCCCTGGCTTTTGCCAGAATGTCACAACGTCGCGCCTTTCGATATGTCGCGCGTTGATACATCGAGTCCTGGCGGGCAGTGCCCCTGGTCATGGTGCTGTTCGTCGCGATCTCGCTTATGCCGCTGTTCTTGCCCTGCGGCTTCGAACCCGAAAGACTGGTTTCGGTGCTGGTCGCCTTTTCGATGTATTATTGGCCTATATGGCCGAAGCGATCCGGGCCGGCATCCAGGCGCTTCCGAAAGGACAGGCCGAGGCCGCAACGGCACTGGGTATCTCGACATGGCGGACCTGCGACCTGATCCTGATCCCGCAGGCGCTTCGCATCGCACTGCCCAACATCGTCAATATCCTGATCGCGGTGCTGAAGGATACGACGCTGGTTCTTATCGTTGGCATGTTCGACCTTTTGGGGGTCGTCCAGCAAAGCCTGCACAACCCGGAATGGGGGCGCTTTGCATTGGAAGGATATCTTTTCGTCGCAATGGTGATGTGGGCCCTGTGCTTCTCGCTGTCGCGGGTCTCGACCCTCTATGAACGTAGCTGAACACGGACTGGCACAGGAGTTTACAGTGAAAGAAACGGCAATCCGCCTAGAGCATGTGGACAGGTGGTATGGCAGTTCTCGGGTTCTGCGCGACATCAACCTGACCGTCGCTCGCGGTGAACGCATCGTTGTCGCAGGCCCTTCTGGATCGGGCAAATCGACGCTGATCCGATTCAGCTGTCAGGCGGCCAGCAACAGCGCGTCGCAATCGCCCGGTCGCTTTGCATGCAGCCAAGGATCATGCTGTTTGACGAGCCGACATCGGCTTTGGAACCCGAGATGATCAAAGAGGTTCTGGATACGATGGTCGGCCTGGCCGAGGATGGGATGATCATGGTTTGCGTTACCCACGAGATGGGCTTTGCGCGTCAGGTCGCAAACCGGGTGATCTTCATGGATCAGGGCCAGATCGTCGAGCAGAACGCGCCAGACGAGTTCTTCGGCAATCCGCAACATGGGCGGACAAAGCTGTTTCTGAGTCAGATCCTGGGACACTGATGCCAGAAAGCCGCCTTTGCACGGCGCCTGAAGGGGTGGGGTCCCATGCGTGAAATCATGGTCTTGGGTGCCGGAATGGTTGGCGTTGCCTCGGCACTTGCTTTGCAGGCGCGCGGGCATTCCGTCACGCTTGTTAAGCAGGCTGGTGCGACGGCGCTGGTGCATCGAGACGGATATTTTCACCTGTTTCAGGATCCCCGCAAGTTCGAGGCCGCCATCGCCGAGGCCGAGCGTCGGGCCGCAACCTTTGGTGTTCGCAGTTGGATCCTGGACGGGGCGCAAACCATGGCCGCAGAGCCTGCGCTGACAAATCGACCGGCCGGTGCCGTGCATCGGACCGATAGCTGGACCGTGACGGATCCCGGCGGACTGACGAAAGCCTATGCTGCGCTGTTTCAGGCGCGGGGCGGGGGGATACTGATCGGGGATGCGCTGTCGCTGGTCCCGGCCGCTGGTGGCCAAGCGCGGCTATCATGCACATTTCGATGCCCCAGTCGTTCCGGCCCGTCCGATGCTGCTTGCCGAACATGGCGTCGTTCTGTCACCCATGACATGCGGCGTGCGCCTGACGACAGGCGCCGCACTTGTCAGGCCCCAGGCTCCGCATGATCTTCGCCAGCTTTACTGATCCAGAAAAGCTTCGGCGAACCGGTCAGGTTCGGCGGCCTCACGGTGTGCATCGGCGACTATGTCATCGCTGACCGATATGGCGTTGTCGCGACGCCCGCAGGCAGGATCGCGGAAGTTCTGGAAATTGCCGAGCGCCTGATGAAGCGGAAAGCAGCCATGATCGCCGGTTTCAGGCAGGGCCGATCCGTGGTCGAGGTCATGCACGACACCCAGTTTCAGGCTGTTATGGAGCCGTCTGAAAACCGGTAGCAGATCGGTGATGCCAAAGCGCGTGACGCAGATCCGTCTGGATAATGGTCCGCAAGGCTTTGGTCGTTGGCCATATTTTTGACTGCGACATCAATCGGTCCAGGGCAGGACATAAGCGCAAAAGCTGGCCGGGACGGAACGGCCAGCGGGATCGGGATTGGACCCTCGGACTTGCAGGGCCGTTGCGACGATGCCAAACGGTTGACATGTCATTCCCGCGCATCGCCCTGCCGCAGGGCTTTCATAACCCGACCATTCTGCTGACGCTGCTGCTGGCTGCGGTCGGCGGCTGGCTGGCCAGCCGGATCGGCTTGCCGCTTGGCTGGCTGCTGGGGTCGCTGCTGGCTGTCGCCGGGGCCGCGCTGATCGGCTGGCGCCCTTTGGGGCATCCGGTGCAGATCTGGCCCAAGCTGCGCTCGGGGTTCATTCCAGTGATCGGCGTGTCGATCGGGGCCAGCTTCACGCCCGAGATCCTGGATCAGGCGGCCGGTTGGTGGCCATCGCTGCTGGCGCTGTGCCTGTTCATCCCGGCGGTGCATTTCCTGTGCTATCGGCTGACGCTGCGGGATGGCCGGGTCGATCCGGTGACGGCCTTTTACGGCACCATACCCGGCGGGCTGATCGAGGCGGTCGAGATGGGCGTGCAGCGCGGCGCCGATGTGCGGGTGCTGACGATGCTGCAATTCCTGCGGCTGATACTGGTGATCGTCTTTGTCCCGCTTGGCTTCACGCTGCTGACCGGTCATGCGGTCGGCTCGGCCAGCGGTGCGGTCATCGGCGGCGGGCAGGCACATGGAGCCTGGCAATTGCTGTCGCTGCTGGGTGCGGGGGCCCTGGGTGTGATGGCCGGGCTGCTGATCCGGCTGCCCGCCGCGCTGATCACCGGGCCGATCCTTGTATCGGGGCTGCTGCATCTGGCCGGGCTGGTTCAGGGTGCGCCACCGGGCTGGCTGATGGCGTTGACGCAACTGATCGTGGGCGGGTCGCTTGGTGTCCGCTTTGCCGGCATGCAACGATCCGAGTTGAAGGCGGCGCTGCATCTGTCTGTCACGAATACCGGGCTGGTGCTGGTCGCGGCGGCGCTGGTTGCCTGGGGCTTGCAGGCGGTGCAGCAGCAGCCGGTGCAGGCGGTGTTTCTGGCCTTTGCACCGGGCGGCATCGCCGAGATGTCGCTGATCGCCTTGTCACTGGAAATCGGTGTGGTCTTTGTCACCGCCCATCACGTCTTGCGGATCGTGTTGTCGGTGGCCTTCGCGCGGCTGGTGGCGGGGCGGGTGCTGAACCCGCCGCGCCGGGACTGAAAGGAAAGGGATACGGATCAGCCGATCTTGCCCTCTTTCAGCAGCTGGAACCGCGTGGGGAAATACCATTGCAGCACCTTGCGGAACCGGTCCGAACCATCGCGCGCCCAGTTCCGCATCAGTTCCGACCCGAACTGGATCGCGGTCACCGGATGGGCCCCGGCCTGAATCATCCGCTGGAAGGCCCGATCATGTGCCACGGGCGAGATGCCGCCCACCGCATCGGCGACCGGATAGACCTCGAAGCCCTCGGCCAGCATGTCCAGTGTCGGGAAGGTCAGGCATACTTCCGTCCACAATCCGGCAATGACGACCTTGCGCCGGCCGCTGGCCTGAATGGCCTGCCGAAATTCCTCGTCCTCCCAGGCATTTACGCCGCTGCGGTCGATTTCGGCCACGCCGGGCAACTCATCCATGATCACCTTTGCGGTGCCGGTATTCACGCCCATGTCGACACCAACGGTCGAGACGACGACCGGCACCTCATAAGCCTTGGCCAGCCGGCACAGCGCAACCACGTTCAGGTCGATCTCGTCGCGGGTCGATGAGGTGATCGTGCGATACTGCTCGGGCTGATAGTCGATCAACACGAGGATACAGTTTTCCGGCGTCAGCAGGTGGTCGGTCTTGGGATCGCGGATCGGTTCCGGGGTGGTCTTGGGCATCGGTTTGCTCCTTCGGGGATGATCGGTGACATCGCACTTGTAGCGCCTTGCGCCGCGATGGCGACTAAGCCTGAACGGACGGCATCCGGGCAAAGTTCCGCCCGTCTACAACAGCCCCATATCGGCCAGCCGGGCGGCCAGTTCGGGCGGCAACGGCTGTTCATCGGTCTTGCCGCGAGGCAGGTCGACCGGCGCCTCGCTGCCTTTCAGATAGCGCCAGCCTTGAAAGGGGCGGCGGGGAACGGCCGCCACGCGCACCAGGTCGGGCTCAAGCATCAGGGCGCAGCGGCGGATTCCGTCCTCGCCGATCCGCTCTTCCAGCCCGATCAGCCGTTGACGCGCCTGCATCACGCCCTTGAACACCCAGTAAAGCGACCCGCCATCCAGCAATTCCTGTTCGCGCTTGGGCCACATCCGGGTGACATGAACGGCAGGCTGATCGCCAAAGCGCATCTTCTGCCATGCGACCAGATCCTCTGGTGCATCGGCGCCGACGCATAGCTTCATCAGGTTCAGGGGTGCGGGACTCATGCCCTGATAGATAAAAGCCGCCGCATCCGCCCGCAAGCCACGACGCGGCGGTCTAGCGTTCCGTCAGCTTCAACTCGATCCGGCGGTTCAGCGCCCGTGCCTCGGGCGTGTCGCCTGCTGCGACCGGGCGGGTATCGGCAAAGCCGGTGGCGGCGACGCGATCCTGCGGAAAGCCCAGATCGCCGATCAGATAGCGGACCACGGCCAGCGCCCGTGCCTGGCTGAGTTCCCAGTTGTCGCGATAGCGCCCGGTGCCGGACAGGGGCAGGTTGTCGGTATGGCCGTCGACGCGGATGATCCAGTCGATCTCGGGCGGGATCTCGTCGGCGATGCCTTCCAGCATCTCGGCCACGCTGCGGATCTGGTCGCGACCGGCCTGCGACAGCACGGCCTCGCCCGGCTGAAACAGCACCTCGGAGGAAAAGACAAAGCGGTCGCCCACCACCTCGACCCCCTGGCGGCCTTGCAGGATCTGTGACAGCCGGCCGAAGAATTCCGACCGATAGCGGGCCAGATCGGCGGCCTCGGCCTCGGCCTTTTCGCGTGCCTCTTGTTCCAGCGCCAGCCGTGCCTGACGTTCCTCGGCCGTGCGCAGCAGCGCCGCGTTCAGCTGTTGCCCCAGTTCGGCCACGCGCAATTCCGCCGCCTGCTGATCGCTGCCGGCGCTGTCCAGCGCCAGTTGCAGCCGCCCAAGCTGCCCTGTCAGCGAGGCCACCTGTTCATTCAGCAGCGCCACCCGGCGCTGGCCCTCGTCGGACAGTCTTTCCTGATCGGCCAATTGCTGCCGCGCCGTTGCCAGAAGCGCCGCCTGTTGCTGCGCCTCGGTGGCGGTGTCGCCGGCCTCGGCGGTCAGGCGGTCCCGCGCCGCCTCGGCCGCGGCGAGCAGGGTCAGTGTTTTCTCGGCCTGCTTGCGGCTTTCCTCCAGCGCAAGTGTCATGGCGGTCAATTCGCTGTCGGCACCCTGCAACCGGTCGCGCAGCGCCTGCGCCGCCTCGGCCTCGGCCAGTTGCGCCGCCTCGGCCTGCGACAGGGCGGATTGCGCCGCCGTCAGGTCGGATTGCAACTGCGCCTGCCCGGCCTCGCTGCCCGAATTGCGGCTGCGCAGATCGGCGATCAGTGCCTGAAGCGCATCCCGGCGGGCCGCCGCCAGTCTTGCCTGTTCGGCCTGTGCGTCGATTTCGGCGCGCGCCGCAGCCACCGCCAGTTCCGCCGCCGATGACTGTCGCTGCGCAGTGGCAAGCTGGTCCTGCAAGGCTGCCTCGCGGCTTGTGGCCTCGGCATCGGCGCGTTCGCGGGCAGCCAGCAGGGCCGCCACCTCGGCCTCGAAATCGGTGATGCGGCTGGCCGACTGGTCCAATTGCTGCGCCTGCTGCTGCAATTGCTGCTGCCGGGCCTCAAGATCCGCATTCAACCGGGTGATCCGCGCGGCCCGTTCACGCGCCTCGGCCTGAGTTTCGGCCAGATCCGCGGTCAGCGCCTGCCGCCGGGCCTGTTCCTCGGCCAGTTGGCGCGACATTGCGGCGCTTTCGTCATCGGCCTGCGTCAATGCGCCGGCCAGTTGCGCCACCTGCTGACCCAGATCGCCAAGCCGCTGTTCCTGCGCCGACAACTGCTGTCCCTGCGTGCCAAGCTGCTGTTTCTGATCGGCAATCAGCGTGTCCTTGTCGGTGATCTGTTCGCGCAGCACCGATTGCACGATCATGAAGATCGTCAGCACGAACATCAGCACCATCAGCAGCGCCGTCATCGCATCGACGAATCCCGGCCAGATGGTCGAGGAAAACCGGTTGGACGATGCGCGATGCAGCGACATGGCCTAGCCCTGATCCGGCGTGTGATGGCCGCGCAGCGACGGCAATTGATCGTCGCGGAACGGGTCGCCAAAGCGCGCGGCCCTGACCGCACGGGTCAGGACCAGCAGATCCGAGCGCAGCTCGACCAGCATCTCCTCGCGCCCGGCATTCAGATCGTCGGCGATGCGGTGCAGTGCGGACTCGATCCGCGCCAGTTCGGGGCCGTGATCGGGGGCAGGGGCAGGGGCAGGCGGTGGGGTCTGGGGCAGTCGCGCCATTGCCTCGCCCTGCGCCACCAGCCGATCCTGCCCGTCAACCAGCCGGTTCAGCCCGCTGGTCAGCGAGGCGGCACGGGCGAGGGTGGATTCGCGTTCCGCCTCGACCTGGCGCAGCAGCGCCTCGACCGCCTCGGCCATGACCACGACGCGTTCATCGGCATGGGCGGATGCCTGGTCGCGCTGGATGTCGCGTTCGGCATGGAACTGTTGTAGCCGGTGCATCTGGCCCGCCATCTGGTCAAGGAAGCCGGCGATGGCCGCCTGATCGACGGCCTCGCCATCACCGCCGGCCAGCGAGATGCGGGTAAAGCCCGACATCCATTCTTCCAGCTCGCGATAAAAGCGGTTCTGACCATGGGTCACGAACAGTTCCAGCAGACCCACGACCAGCGACCCGGCCAGACCCAGCAGCGAGGATGAAAAGGCGATGCCCATGCCGCCCAGTTGGGCCTCTAGCCCGCCCATCAGCTTGTCAAAGACTTCGACACCGGTTTCGCCCTCTTGCGGGGCAAGGGCGCGGATGGTGTCGACCACGGCCGGAACCGTGGTGGCCAATCCGTAGAAGGTGCCCAGAAGGCCAAGGAAGATCAGCAGATTGGCCAGATAGCGCGTGATGTCGCGGGCCTCGTCGATCCGCGTGGCGACTGAATCCAGGATCGAGCGTCCCGCACTGGTCGAGATGACACCCCCCGTCGCATCACGCGTGCCCAGCAGTCCGGCAAGCGGCGCCAGCAGGCGCGGGGCCTCGTCCAATGCCGCGGTGGCGGGCGGGGCATCATCGGCCAGCGTCTGCCCCAGGTTGAGGCTTTGCCGGCGATGGGCGGCAAAACGCTCGATCCAGCTGACCGATTTGACCAATTGGGCCACCTGCCAGAAACAGGCCAGCACGCCCAGCACAAAGACGCCCAGGATCAGCCCGTTCAGAAAGCGGTTTGCGGCAAAGATCGGCAGGATGCGGCCATAGGCGAACCAGGCACCCGCAATCACCAGCGCCAGAACGGCCAGCATCAGAAAGCTTTGGCGCACCGGCTGCGAGAATTGCGGTTTGACCGTCGGGCCAAGGGCCTGTGCCCGATTCGCCGTGATCCGCCGGCGCGCGCCCCCCGGTTCGCGGTCGTCAGGGCTGCGATCGGGCTGCAACGGCTCGGATGTCGGTTCGGTCAACTGCTTTGCCCCGTTGTTTTCCTGTCGTGATCTCGGTCGAGTGTAGGGGCGGGTTTTCGACTTGCCAAGCGGGCTGAATCGACCCGGTCAGGACTGATCGCCGCTGCTGCGGTTGCGTTCTTCGATCAGCCGGCGGACATCCTCGGACAGGGCGTCCAGCATGGCATCGGGCAGCCCGATCTGGGCCAGGTGGCGCGTGGTATTGAACAGGTAATCGGCATTCGGCCCGTTCTGCCCATGCGCATCCGAGATGATCTGCGCCTGTTCGCGGGGTGGCAGCCCGCCCGCATATTGCGCATGATCGCGGCGCATCACATAGGTCAGTGCCTCGACGCGGCGCCCATCGGACAGGGTCACCGGCAGCACCGCCTCGCGATAGGCATGGGTGACCAGTTCCCTTTGGCGCAGATAGGCCAGAACCTGATCCCGCTCGGTCTCGGGGAAGCGCAGGGCGATGCCGGTGCAATGGGCCTGCGGATCCTCGTCCAGCCCCAGCACAAGTCCGGGGGATTCGGTCGTGCCCCGATACCGGGTCGAGCGCAGGCAGAAGCTGCGGGCAAAGCCCTCCAGCCGTGCGGTGGCCGATTCGACGACATGGAAACCGGGATCCCACATCAGCGAGCCATAGCCGAAGACCCAGCAAAGTGATGACATTCTTCGCGATGTCCTTTCTTCTGCGCTCAAGTTAGGCCACCATGCCTGCGGTTCTCAAGAGGCGTGCGGTTGCGATGTCGTATTCGTGCGCGCAAACAGGGGTTTCGATGCGTTTTCTGCTGCTGCTTGTGCTGCTGGTTGCCGGGATATTGGGCGGCGTATGGCTGGGGGGGGAAAGCTGGCTGACCGGCCGCGCCTCGGCGCTGATCGGGCAGCGCGAGGATATGTCGGCGGGCAGTATCGCGCCGCTGCGCGAGATGGGGCGGATCGGGCTGCGGGCCGAGCAGGTCGAATACAGCGGCCATCTGTCCGGCATGCCGGCGGATCTGTCGCTGCCATGGGTCGATATTTGGGTGCCTCCGATGGCGCCGAACGCGGTTCACGCGACCCTGCCCGAACAGGCGGTTCTGGTGTTGAATGACGGCGCCCCGGTTGATCTGGGACTGGCGGGGGCGCAGGTGATGATGCGCGTGTCGCCGGCCAATGACATGGCGATCAGCCGTGCCGCCATCGCGGCCGGGCAGATCACGGTGGCGGGGCAACCGGCGGTCGAGGGGCTGTCGGGCAGGGTCGATCTGGTCGGGTTGGGCCATGATGCGCCGCGTGCGGCTGGTGCCGCCTATGATGTCGTGCTGCGGTTGGATCGCCTGGATCCGGCTGCGCTGGCGATGCTTGGCCTGCCCGCGCCGGTTTTGCCGGGCGATCTGGCGGTTCAGGGCGATCTGCGGCTGTGGCTGACCGCGCCGCCGCGGGCCGGGGCGCCCCAAGGGGGGCAGCCACAGCCCATCGGGTTCAACACACGCGGGCTGAGCCTGAGCATGGGCGATTTGCGCGCCCGGCTTGTGGGCGAGGTCAGGCCCGACGATCAGGGCCGGGCAAGCGGGCGGCTGGCATTGTATACGGCCGATGCCGATGGCTGGCTGCAAGCGGCGGCCGATGCGGGGATGATCCCGCCTTCCGGCGTGATGCTGGGCGGGGCGGTGCTGCGCAATCTGTCGCAGATGCCGCTGAATCCCGAAGCCCCGGCTGAAACAAGCAACCGGGCGGCGAACGGCACGACGATGCGGCTGGCCACCGGCTTTCTCTTTCCAGAGCCGGCTGCCGATGAAATGCGCCTGCCGATCATCCTGCGCGACGGTCAGGTCTTTCTGGGCAATATTCCTATCGGGTCAGCGCCGCAGTTGCTGGGCGACCAGGCACAGCGACGCGGGCCGGATCGGGCCACGGCATCAATCCTTGGCAGAGGGTGAAACCGGGGCCGGACTGCTGCGGCCGAAATCGGGGGCCTCGGTATCCTGGCCGGCCTGGATAATGCCGCGACGAATGGCGCGGGTGCGGGTGAAATAGTCGTGCAGATGCTGACCGTCGCCCATGCGGATGGCGCGTTGCAGTACAAACAGCTCCTCGGTAAAGCGGCCGAGGATATCCAGCGTCGCATCGGTGTTTTCCAGAAAGACATCGCGCCACATGGTCGGGTCGCTGGCCGCGATCCGGGTGAAGTCGCGAAAACCGGCTGCGGAATATTTGATGACCTCGCTTTCGGTCACCCGCCGCAAATGGTCAGCCACGCCCACCATGGTATAGGCGATCAGGTGGGGCACATGGCTGGTCACGGCCAGGACAAGGTCGTGATGGCCGGCCTCCATATCCTCGGTATTGGCACCCATGCCCCGGATCAGCCGCTGCAACCGGTCCAGCGCGGCGGGGTCGGTTCCCGGTGTCGGGGTCAGCAGCCACCAGCGATTCTGAAACAGGCTGGCGAAACCCGACAGAGGCCCTGAATGCTCGGTTCCGGCCAGCGGGTGACCCGGAATGAAATGCACGCCATCGGGAATATGCGGGGCAACCGCCTGAATCACCGATCGTTTGACCGAACCGACATCGGTGACCGTGGCGCCGGGCTTCAGATAGGGCGCGATCTGTTCGGCCACCGCGCCCATGGCGCTGACCGGCACTGCCAGCACGACCAGATCGGCGCCGGCCACCGCATCGGCGGGGCTGTCATGGATGCTGTCGCACAGGTTGATGCGGCGCGCCGTATCACGGGTCTCGGCGCTGCGGGCATAGCCCGCGACGTGGCCGGCCAGACCATAGGCGCGCATCGCATGGGCCATCGAACCCGCGATCAGCCCCAGCCCGATCAGGGCGACACGGTCGTAGATCACACTCATTCCGATCCCCTTTGCGTGGCCATGAAATCGCTGATGGCGGCGATGACCCGGCGGCATCCGGCTTCGTCGCCTACGGTGATCCGCAACCCCTCGGGCAGATCATAGCTGGCGACCGGACGCACGATAATACCGGCCTCGCGCAGCGCCGCATCGCAGGCGCGCGCCTGTTCGCTGCCGGCAAGGCGCAGCAGCAGAAAATTGGCGTGGCTTTCGTCGCAGTCCAGCCCCATCTGCACCAGTTGGTCGCGCATCCAGCGCCGCCAGCGGTCGTTTTCGGCCGCGCATCGGGCGGTGAAATCGGTGTCACGGATGGCGGCCTCGGCGGCGGCCATCTGCGCGTTGGACAGGTTGAAGGGCTGGCGGATACGGTTCAGCACGTCGATCACCTGACGCCGGGCATAGCCCCAGCCAATGCGCAGCCCGCCAAGCCCGTGGATCTTCGAGAAGGTCCGCGTCATCACCACATTCGGATAATCATCGACCAGCCCCGCATCGCGGTAGCCGGGTCGGGCAAATTCCATATAGGCGCCGTCATGGACCAGCAGGCAGGTCTGCGGCAGGCCCTCGATCAGGCGGCGCAGCTCGGTGTCGGTCAGCATGGTGCCGGTGGGATTGGCGGGATTGGCCAGAAAGACCAGCCGCGTGCGGTCATTCACCGCCGCAAGGATGGCATCCACGTCGATGCGCCGGTCCTTCTCATCCACGGTCACGGGGGTCGCGCCGACCGCATGGGCGAGGATGGGATACATGGCAAACCCGTGCCGCGTGGTGATGACCTGATCACCCGGCCCGGCAAAGGCCTGGGCCACGAATTGCAGCACCTCGTCGGATCCGACGCCACAGATGATGCGGTCGGGATCCAGCCCATGCACCTCGCCGATGGCGCGGCGCAGCGGCGCATGATCGGTCGCGGGATAGCGGTGCAGATCGGCTGCCGCCGCCTGAAAGGCCGCCGTCGCGGCCGGGCTGCATCCATAGGGATTTTCATTGGCCGACAGTTTCAGCACGTCGTCGCGCCCCGCCAGCCTGCTTTCGCCACTGACGTACAGCGCGATCTCCATGATGCCCGGCTGCGCCTCTATCCCTGCCATGCCCGTATCCCCTTGTGTTGCTGCCCTCATAGCCGGGGTGGCGGGGCAAGGGAAGGTGGGCCGGATCTCAGGCGAAGGGCATTGACGGGCTGGGTGGCTGCCAGCGGAACCGCGCCACGATCAGCCCGTGGTCATTGCTGCCGCTGATCTTGTGATCGTCCCAGTTCAGGTGGTCGTTCAGCACCAGCATATCGTCGAATCGCCACAGCCGGTCACGCGAATTGTCATAGAACTGTTCGCTGACAAGGATGTGGTCCAGGCTGTCATGCATGTCCTGATAGATATGGGTGTAATAGACATCGCGGACGGACCGGTATTCCTGCAAGACCTGCGCCGTATACAGCGCATTGTCGCCGCCGCCGCGCGACAGTGTCGTCAGATAGCGCGGCTGTTCCGTCAGCAGGTTCAGCGTGTTGGAATCCTTGCCGTCATTCATGTCCCCGATCACCACAACCGGCACATGGCTGCCTTTGGTGATGCGGGTGATCAGCACACGCAGGGCTGCGGCCTCGGCCGTGCGGCGGATCGTCGACAACGCATAGCCGATGGCATTGGCATGGGGGCTGTGGGTGTCGCGGTCATACCAGTCGCGCTCGCGCCAGACCTCGGTGGGGCGGCGGGACTTGAAGTGGCAGACAAAGACCTCGATCACCGGGGTCGAGGGATCGGGTTGCACCCGCATGTGCAGGACCGGGCGCGAAAAGCCGCGCAGACCCACGGCAATGGTCGGCTGCTGCGGGTCGTCCCCGGTCGAACGCAAGACCAGCTCGGGCGGGAAATCGGTGATCCATTCCGGCAGACCGACCAGCATCTCGCCTCGCACGGCGCCCGCACAGACGATTTTGTCGCCGGCATGACCGGGTGGCGCAACAAGCACATGGCTTTCGCCCATGCCGGCCTGATCCAATGCCTGTTGCAGTGCCTCGGGCGCCCAAAGTTCCTGAAAGCCCAGAACATCGGCATCCAGCCGGGCCAGCATCCGCGCGGTATAGTCGATCTTTCGCAGATAGACATCCTCGGGCCAGCCGTCGCGGTCGGTATAGACCGGGCGGCCGGGCAATTGCAGGTTCAGCAGGTTGAACGAGGCAAAAGAGATATCGCGGCGGGCCATGACAGATCATCCTTGATACAGGGCAGGGCGGGCGCGGTTATCCGCAGAATAACCCATGCCGGGCGGGCTGTCGATTGGCCGTGCATCCGTTCGGTGCAAATCCCCGGCCATGTTCTGCGGCATGCTTGCCTTTCGGGGATGAACGCGCCTTGATTGGCAGAGAACAAGGCAGTGGGGTATGAATGCCGTTTGAAAATTGGATTGCCTATGTGATCGCCTATGCCGTGATTTCGGTCATCCCCGGCCCGAGTGTTTTCATGGTGGTCGGGCAGACGCTGTCGCGTGGCGCCAGGGCCGCCATTGCCTGCATCGCCGGCGATCTTGCCGGTGGTGTGATCGTCATGAGCGCGTCTTATCTGGGGCTTGGCCTTGTTCTGGCGTCATCCAGCCTTGCCTTCATGGTGCTGAAATGGGCCGGGGTGGCCTATATGGCCTATCTGGGGATGGCGCAGATCAGCGCGGCCCGGAAGCTGACGGTGGTCGAGGTTCAGGCCTCAGATGCCCGGCGGGGCAGCTTCGGCGCGGGGTTCCTGACTGGCGTGCTGAACCCCAAGGCCATCATGTTCTACATGGCATTCCTCGCCCAGTTCGTCGAGCCGACGGCACCGCAGCTTCCGCAATTTCTGATCCTGATGGCAAGTTCCACCGTCGTGGTCGCTACGGTGCTGGGCGCCTATGCATTGCTGGCGGTGAAGATCAGTGCCCGAGTCCAAAGCCCGAGGGCGCGCAGAAGAATGGGATATGCCGCCGGTTCATGTCTGTTGGGCGGCAGCGTCGTCATGGCGGCGACCCGCTGAATGCCGGCGTGGCAAGGCTGGCGATCATGATGGCCAGATGTAAAACGCCCCTGCCAGATGGTTCTGGCAGGGGCGCAATCGTTCGATTTCCGGGCCTTCTCAGTCAGCCGTCAGCAGTGGCGGCTTGGATTTTCCGATGCGCGGTGCCTCGGGGCCGGTGATGTCAAAGACCAGCTTGTCATCGCCCAGCTTGACCTTGACGACGCCACCTTTCGTTAGCCGACCGAACAGCAGTTCCTCGGCCAGCGGCTTCTTGATGTTTTCCTGGATCACGCGACCCAGGGGACGCGCGCCCATCTTGTCGTCATAGCCTTTTTCGGCCAGCCAGTTCGCGGCGTCATCGGTCAGTTCGATATGGACGTTGCGATCCATCAGCTGCGCTTCCAGCTGCAACACGAACTTCTCGACCACCTGCACGATGACCTCGCGCGGCAGCGGCGCAAAGCTGACCACCGCATCCAGACGGTTGCGGAATTCCGGCGTGAAGGTGCGTTCGATCGCCTCGACATCCTCGCCCTCGCGCCGTTCGCGGCCGAAGCCGATGGCGGCCTTGGCCTGATCGGACGCGCCGGCATTCGTGGTCATGATCAGGATGACGTTGCGGAAATCCACCTGCCGGCCGTTATGGTCGGTCAGCTTGCCGTGATCCATGACCTGCAACAGGATATTATAGACATCCGGATGCGCCTTCTCGATCTCGTCCAGCAGCAGTACGCTGTGCGGATGCTGGTCGACACCATCGGTCAGCAGCCCGCCCTGATCAAAGCCGACATAGCCCGGAGGCGCGCCGATCAGCCGGCTGACCGCATGCTTCTCCATGTATTCCGACATGTCGAAACGCAGCAGCTCGACGCCGAGCGTATTGGCAAGCTGCTTGGCAACCTCGGTCTTGCCGACGCCGGTGGGGCCGGCGAACAGATAGTTGCCGATGGGCTTTTCAGGTTCGCGCAGGCCGGCACGGGCCAGCTTGATGGCGCTGGCCAGCGCCTCGATGGCGTCGTCCTGGCCAAAGACCACACGCTTCAGCGACACGTTCAGATCGCGCAGCACCTCGGCATCGTCCTTGCTGACGTTTTTCGGCGGGATGCGGGCGATCTTGGCCACCACGGCCTCGATCTCCTTGGGGCCGATGGTCTTGCGACGCTTGCTTTCGGCGACCAGATGCTGCGCGGCACCGGCCTCGTCGATGACGTCGATGGCGCTGTCGGGCAGCTTGCGGTCGTTGATATAGCGATGTGCCAGTTCAACGGCGGTCTTGATCGCCTCGTTTGTATAGCGCAGCTCGTGGTGCTGTTCGAAATGCGGCTTCAGGCCCATCAGAATCTTGATGCTGTCGGGCACCGAAGGCTCGTTCACGTCGATCTTCTGGAACCGCCGCGACAACGCCCGGTCCTTTTCGAAATGCTGGCGATATTCCTTATAGGTGGTCGACCCCATGCAGCGCAGCTTGCCGCCGGCCAGCGCCGGTTTCAGCAGGTTGCTGGCATCCATCGCCCCGCCCGAAGTCGCCCCGGCGCCGATCACGGTATGGATCTCGTCGATGAACAGAATCGCGTCAGGGTGGTTTTCCAGTTCCTTGACCACGGCCTTCAGCCGTTCCTCGAAATCGCCGCGATAGCGGGTGCCGGCCAGCAGCGCCCCCATATCCAGCGAAAAGATCGTGGCGCCCGACAGAACCTCGGGGGTGTCACCCTCGACGATCTTCTTGGCCAGTCCTTCGGCGATGGCGGTCTTGCCCACGCCGGGATCACCCACCAGCAGCGGGTTGTTCTTGCGGCGGCGGCACAGCACCTGGATACAGCGCTCGACCTCGGATTCGCGACCGATCAGCGGGTCGACATCACCCTTTTTCGACTTTGCGTTCAGGTCGACGCAGTATTTGGCCAGCGCCGTTTCGTCCTTCTGTTCGGGCTGTTCCTCGACCTTCGCCTCATCCTCGTGCTCGGCCCCGACGATCCGACGGGATTCGTTGAAACTGGGATTCTTGGCGACGCCATGGGCAATGAAATTCACCGCATCATAGCGGGTCATGTCCAGTTCCTGAAGGAAGGCGGCGGCGTTCGATTCGCGTTCGGCAAAGATGGCGACCAGCACATTCGCGCCCGTCACCTCGGACCGACCCGAGCTTTGAACATGGATCGCGGCACGCTGAATCACCCGCTGGAAGGCGGCCGTCGGCACAGCCTCGGACCCCTCGACATCGGTGATCAGGGTGGACAGATCATCCTCGATATATTCGATCAGCAGCTTTCGCAGCTCTTCCAGATCGACATTGCATGCGCGCATGACCTTGACCGCCTCGGGTTCGTCGGTCAGCGCCAGAAGCAGATGCTCCAGCGTGGCCAGTTCGTGGCGGTGTTCATTGGCAAGCGCAAGTGCGGCGTGGATTGCCTGTTCAAGCGAAGTCGAAAAACTTGGCACGGGCGTGGTCTCCTGTCAGTCGGCCTGCGGTATGGGCCAGATATAGCGGCCCACCTGTCCAGACTGTCACGATACAGTTAAGAATTGGTGGAAATTGGCCAGCTTCAAGAGTTTTCTTGGAAACGGGCCGCAAAAATCCGCGATTGAGGCAAATCTGTTCACCCAAAGGACAGATTTCAAGGCTCAGAAGGCATCCTTCATCGCGCGCAGTCGGGCAAAGATCTGGGCGTCGGGCGCGCCGGCCATGCCCAGTGCAGGCGCCAGCTCGGCCACACGCAGGAAGGGATTGGTTGCGCGCTCGGTCGCCAATGTGGCGGGGGCGCAGGGGAGATCGCCGCCTGCAACCCCGGACAGGCGTTGCTTCAGGGCCGCATTGTCGGGGTCGACCGAAAGCGCAAAGGCGCCATTGCCCGCGCAATAGTCATGGCCCGAACAGATTAGCGTCTCGGCGGGCAGGGCGTTCAGGCGCGAAAGACTGTCCCACATCATCGGGGCATCGCCCTCGAACAGCCGGCCGCAGCCGATGGCCATTAGGCTGTCTGCGGTAAAGGCCAGCTGCGAGTCGGGCAGGTGAAAGGCTATATGACCCACGGTATGACCCGAGACGTCGATCACATGGGCCGTTTCGCCGCAAACCGCGATGACATCGCCCGGTGCAACGGCCTCATCCAGCGGCGGCAGGCGATGGGCATCGGCAGCCGCGCCCGTTACGCGCGCGCCGGTGATCGCGACGATTTCGGCAACGGCCTGGATGTGATCGGCATGGTGATGGGTCAGCAGGATCTGGTCCAGCGTCCAGCCACGCTCGGCCAGTGCAGCCAGGATCGGCGCGGCCTCGGGTGCGTCGATCAGCACGGTCTCGCCGCCGCCATGGACCAGATAGGCATAGTTGTCCTGAAGGCAGCGGATGGTGACAAGCTGTGCCTGTTTCGCTTGCGGAGCCATTGGCAAAGTCCTTTCCCTGTGTTGTCTTCAGGGTGGCAAAACCTCTGGGCGGGCGCAATGCATCACGACATCGCCGATCTGCAACGTTTCTATTACCAGCGGTCCATTGGCCGGGTGGTCCAGCGCGTGCTGCGTGATCGGCTTCTGGCGCGCTGGCCGGCCGCACAGGCGCAGGGCATGGCGGTGGCGGGGTTCGGCTTTGCCGCGCCGATGCTGCGGCCCTATCTGACCCATGCGCGACGGGTCACGGCGCTGATGCCGGGGCCGCAGGGGGTTATGGGATGGCCCGCCGGTCAGCCCAATCACAGCGTCTTGTGCGATGAAACCGCCTGGCCCATCGACACCGGCAGCCTGGATCGGCTGGTCATCCTGCACGGGCTGGAAACCAGCGATCATCCCGATGCCCTGCTGGCCGAGGCGTGGCGGGTGTTGGGGCCGGGGGGGCGAATGCTGATCATGGTGCCGAACCGGGCGGGGCTGTGGGCGGCCTCGGACGGGACCCCGTTCGGGCTGGGGCGCAGCTATACGGCGGGGCAGCTGGAGATGCAGACCCGGCGGGCAGGGTTCGTCAATGACTGGAACGGGGCGGCACTCTATATACCCCCCTCGGACAGGCGATTCTGGCTGCGCAGCGCGCAGTTCTGGGAACGCACCGGCGCGCGGATCAGCCGGGTGCTGATTGCCGGGGTGGTGCTGGCCGAACTGACGAAGCAGGTTCACGGACCGGCTGGCAGCGGCAGTGGAGTCCATGTCCCCAGCCCGATCGAGGTGCTGGGCGGCATCGCAAGACCCCGGCCCGGCCGGCAGGAGGTCGCGCGGGGCGGCGGCGGTCATGGCCGCGCGGGTCTGCCGCGATAAGGGACGCAACAGCCGGGCTGCGACCGGTTGTCGCAGGCCGCGCCCCGGTCTTGCCCTGCGGGACTGCCAGCTGTGCCGGGCCGCGCAGTGTCAGGCGCGGGGCGGCCTGAAATCGACCGGGACAGGGCTGTTCATCGGCAGGCTGACGCCGCGACAGGCGGGCTGTCGCAAAAGCCTCTCATTTCCGTGTCCTTGGCGGTTGCAGGGGGCGAAATCACCTGCTAGAGACGCCGCAGATTTCAGGCCGGCGGACCCGACGCCGCAGGCCGCCCGACCCGCAAGCCCCGCGACAGACCGGCCAAAGGCCGGCCCGCCAGCGGGGTATGCGCAAACCGTGAAGGATGACCGTGGCAAACACAGCTTCCATGTCTCAAAGCATCGCCGGGCGCTACGCACAGGCCGTCTTTGACATTGCCCGCGACGAGGGCGGCATAGATCGCATCTCATCTGAACTGGATCAGTTGCAAGGCGCGCTGGATGGCAGCGCCGAGCTGCGCGAGCTGATCACCTCGCCCCGCTATTCGCGGGGCGACCAGAAAAAGGCCATCGGCGCGCTGGCGCAGAAGATGGGCCTGGGGGCGACGCTGGCCAACACGCTGCAACTGATGGCGTCGAACCGCAGGCTGTTCGTGCTGCCGGCCCTGATCGGGCAGTTGCGTGGCCTGATCGCCGATGAACGCGGCGAGGTGACCGCCGACGTGACCAGCGCGGTCGCCCTGACCGACGCGCAAAAGACCAAATTGACCGAGACGCTTGCGCAAAAATCGGGCAAGAAGGTCAAGCTGAATACAAGCGTCGATGAGGGTCTCATCGGCGGCATGATTGTCAAGCTGGGCTCGCAGATGATCGACTCGTCGATCCGCTCGAAGCTCGCTTCCCTCCAGAATGCTATGAAAGAGGTCGGATAATGGGAATCCAGGCAGCCGAGATTTCGGCGATCCTCAAGGATCAGATCAAGAATTTCGGGCAGGATGCCCAGGTGGCCGAAGTCGGGCAGGTTCTGTCCGTCGGTGACGGGATCGCCCGCGTCTATGGTCTGGACAATGTCCAGGCCGGCGAGATGGTCGAATTTCCCGGCGGCATCCGCGGCATGGTGCTTAACCTTGAAACCGACAACGTCGGCGTCGTGATCTTCGGCGACGACCGCTCGATCAAGGAAGGCGATACCGTCAAGCGGACCGGCGCCATCGTGGAAGTGCCGACCGGCAATGGCCTGCTGGGTCGCGTCGTTGACGCACTTGGCAACCCGATCGACGGCAAGGGCCCGATCGTTGACCCGGTCATGGCCATCGCCGACGTGAAGGCCCCCGGCATCATGCCGCGCAAATCGGTGCACGAGCCGATGGCGACTGGCCTGAAATCGGTCGACGCCATGATCCCCGTTGGCCGTGGCCAGCGCGAGCTGATCATCGGTGACCGTCAGACCGGCAAGACCGCCATCGCGCTGGACACGATCCTGAACCAGAAGAACTATAACGGCCGCGAGGCCGAAGGCGTGAAGTCGCTGTATTGCATCTATGTCGCCGTCGGCCAGAAGCGTTCGACCGTGGCTCAGCTGGTGCAGAAGCTGGAAGAAACCGGCGCGATGGCCTATTCGATCGTCGTTGCGGCAACCGCTTCGGACCCGGCACCGATGCAGTATCTGGCGCCTTACTCGGCCACGTCGATGGGCGAATATTTCCGCGACAACGGCATGGACGCGCTGATCATCTATGATGACCTGTCCAAGCAGGCCGTGGCTTATCGCCAGATGTCGCTGCTGCTGCGCCGTCCGCCCGGCCGCGAAGCCTATCCGGGCGACGTGTTCTATCTGCATTCGCGCCTGCTGGAGCGTTCGGCCAAGCTGAACGAAAACAACGGCGCCGGCTCGCTCACCGCACTGCCGATCATCGAAACCCAGGCGGGTGACGTGTCGGCCTATATTCCGACGAACGTGATTTCGATCACCGACGGCCAGATCTTCCTGGAAACCGACCTGTTCTTCCAGGGCATCCGCCCGGCCGTGAACACCGGTCTGTCGGTTTCCCGCGTGGGTTCGGCTGCCCAGACCAAGGCGATGAAATCGGTCGCCGGTCCGGTCAAGCTGGAACTGGCCCAGTATCGCGAAATGGCCGCCTTTGCGCAGTTTGGCTCGGACCTCGACGCCGCGACGCAGAAGCTCTTGAACCGCGGTGCGCGCCTGACCGAGCTGATGAAGCAGCCGCAATACCAGCCGCTGACCAACGCCGAGATCGTGATCGTCATCTATGCCGGCACCAAAGGCTATGTGGATAACGTTCCGGTTCGCGACGTGGTGGCCTGGGAACAGGGTCTGATCCAGTTCCTGCGCAACCAGAAACAGGCGCTGCTGGACGACATCACCAACAATGACCGCAAGGTCTCGGGCGATCTGGAAGACGCGATCAAGGCCGCTCTGAACGAATACGCCAAGACCCGCGCTTAAGGAGGCTGAGACATGCCCAGCCTTAAGGACCTTAAAAACCGGATCGAGAGCGTCAAGAACACGCGCAAGATCACCAAGGCGATGCAGATGGTCGCCGCCGCCAAACTGCGCCGTGCGCAAGAGGCGGCGGAGGCCGCGCGCCCCTATGCCGAACGGATGAATGCCGTGATGTCCGGGCTGACCGCCGGGGCACAGGGTTCCGACAACGCGCCGCGCCTTCTGGCCGGCACCGGCAGCGACGACCGGCATCTGCTGGTCGTCATGACGGCGGAACGCGGCCTTGCGGGCGGCTTCAACAGCTCGATCGTCAAGCTGGCGCGGCATCGCGCCGAACGGTTGCGGGCTGCCGGCAAGCAGGTCGAGATCCTGACCGTCGGCAAGAAAGGCCGCGAACAGCTGAAGCGCGACTATGGCGATCGGCTGGTCCATCACGTCGATCTGTCCGAGGTCAAGCGCATCGCCTATGGCAATGCCCGCGACATCGCTGACGAGATCCTGCAACGGTTTGAAGATGGCGGCTTTGACGTTGCCACGATCTTCTACAACCGCTTCGAATCGGTGATCAGCCAGATCCCGACCGAACAGCAGATCATCCCCGCTACCGTGCCCGACGTGGCCGAGGGCGAGGCGATGGGCGGTGCGGATTCGCAATATGACTATGAACCCGGCGAAGAGGCCATTCTGGCCGATCTGCTGCCGCGTTCGGTCGCGACCCAGATTTTCGCGGCGCTGCTGGAAAACGCAGCCAGCGAACAGGGTGCGCGGATGTCGGCCATGGACAACGCCACGCGCAACGCAGGCGACATGATCGACCGTCTGACGACCGAATATAACCGTTCGCGTCAGGCTGCGATCACCAAGGAACTCATCGAAATCATCTCGGGCGCCGAGGCGCTCTGACCCGATCAGTAGAGGAAACAGACATGGCAGAGGCCAAAGGAAAAATTACCCAGGTGATCGGCGCCGTCGTGGACGTGCAGTTCGATGGCCACCTGCCGGCGATTCTGAACGCGCTGGAAACTGAAAACAACGGCAAGCGGCTGATTCTGGAAGTCGCGCAGCATCTGGGCGAAAACACCGTCCGCACCATCGCCATGGACGCCTCGGAAGGTCTGGTCCGTGGCACCGAAGTGCGCGACACCGGCGGCCCGATCTCGGTGCCGGTCGGCACCTCGACGCTTGGCCGCATCCTGAACGTCGTGGGCGAGCCGGTTGACGAAGGCGGCCCCGTCGCCGCGACCGAAACCCGTGCCATCCACCAGCCGGCCCCGGACTTCGCCAGCCAGGCGACCAGTTCGGAAATTCTGGTGACCGGCATCAAGGTTATCGACCTGCTGGCGCCCTATTCCAAGGGCGGCAAGATCGGCCTGTTCGGCGGCGCCGGTGTGGGCAAGACCGTTCTGATCATGGAACTGATCAACAACATCGCGAAAGTGCACTCGGGTTACTCGGTGTTCGCAGGTGTTGGCGAACGGACCCGTGAAGGCAACGACCTGTATCACGAGATGGTTGAATCGGGCGTTATCAAGCCGGACAATCTGGAAGAATCGCAGGTGGCGCTGGTTTACGGCCAGATGAACGAGCCTCCGGGGGCGCGGATGCGCGTGGCGCTGACCGGTCTGACCCTGGCCGAACAGTTCCGCGATGCCACCGGCACCGACGTTCTGTTCTTCGTGGACAACATCTTCCGCTTTACCCAGGCCGGTTCGGAAGTGTCGGCTTTGCTGGGCCGTATCCCGTCCGCCGTGGGCTATCAGCCGACGCTGGCCACCGACATGGGCGCGATGCAGGAACGCATCACCTCGACCAAGAACGGCTCGATCACCTCGATCCAGGCCGTTTACGTTCCGGCCGACGACCTGACCGACCCGGCGCCTGCCACGACCTTTGCCCACCTCGACGCCACGACCGTTCTGTCGCGCGCGATCTCGGAACTGGGCATCTATCCGGCCGTGGACCCGCTGGACAGCAACAGCCGTATTCTGGACCCGGCCGTTGTGGGCGAAGAGCATTACCAGGTTGCCCGCGACGTTCAGGGTATTCTTCAGCGCTACAAGTCGCTTCAGGACATCATCGCCATTCTGGGCATGGATGAACTGTCGGAAGAGGACAAGCTGACCGTGACCCGCGCCCGGAAAATCCAGCGCTTCCTGTCGCAGCCTTTCGACGTTGCGAAAGTGTTCACCGGCTCGGACGGTGTCCAGGTGCCGCTGGAAGATACGATCAAGTCGTTCAAGGCTGTCGTGGCCGGCGAATATGACCACCTGCCCGAGGCGGCCTTCTACATGGTTGGCGGCATCGACGATGTGAAGGCGAAAGCCGAGCGTCTGGCAGCAGAAGCCGCGTAAGGGGGCGATATGGCCGATACCATGCAGTTCGACCTCGTGTCGCCCGAGCGCCGGCTTGTGTCGGTGCCGGTGCGCGAGGTGCGCCTGCCGGGCACCGATGGCGATCTCAGCGCCATGCCCGGTCATGCGCCGGTCATCGTCAACCTGCGCCCCGGCATGGTGGTTGTGGTCGACGAAAGCGGCGCCGAAGCTGAATTTGCGGTGACCGGCGGTTTCGCCGAGATCAACAACAATTCGGTTTCGCTGCTGGCCGAACGTGGTCATGCGCGCGGGGAAATGACCCAGGCCATCTTCAACGAGATGATGGTCGACGCCATTCGCCGCCGCAAGATCGCCGAGGAAAAGCACTCGGCCGGCGAGGAAATCGTCGCCGCCGCCGTGAAGTTGCTGGCTGATATGGAGGCCATGGGCACCCATATCGGGCTGGATCCGAACCAGGCCAGCGTGCCGGACTGATCGGCGCAGCATCGCGATATTGAAAAGCCCCGGCCAATGTGCCGGGGCATTTTTGAAATTCGGGACATGAACATCCTCGCCAGAAAAAATCTGGCGAGGATGTTCTTTTTCACCCGGCGGCCATCTTGCGGGTCATTCAGGATAGACGGGCTGCACTGCCAATCGTAAGCTTTGATAAGCAACTTCGTAAGAAAATCGGCCCACTGGCATGGCGCGCGACCTGAACCTGCTTTCCATGGCGCATTTCGAAGCCGTTGCCCGGCTTGGCGGTGTGATGCGTGCGGCGGAGGATTTGCAGGTTTCGGCCTCGGCGGTCAGCCAGCAGATCAAGCTGCTGGAGCAGAGCTTGGGCGTAAAACTGTTTCACCGCGAGAAGCGTCACCTGCGCCTGACCATCGACGGCGAGCGGCTGTTCCAGACCGCCTCGCAGGCGTTCCAGTCGATCCGCGAGGTGCGCGCGGCCATCGTGCGGCAGCGGGAAACGCATCACCTGTCGATCCGGGTCAGCCCGTCCTTCGGCGTGCGCTGGCTGGCCTCACGGCTGTCGGATTTCTGTCACCAGAACCCGGATTGGGATCTCAGGGTCGATGCGACGCCCAATTTCACCGAATTCGACACCGAGGTCGTCGATATGGACCTGCGCTATGGCGAGGGCGATTGGGAGGGGCTGCATACCGATTGCATCGTGCATGATTACGTCTTTCCCATGTGCTCGCCCGAATATCTGGCCGAATTGCAGGCGATTTCGGACGACCCGCGCGAGCAGTTGCGCCATGCGCGGCTGATCGACAGCGTGAAGGCCTATTACCGGTGGGATTACTGGCTGCCGCGCAATGGCATCTCGGGGGCCTCGATGTCCTATCCCTGCCGCTTCGACCGCTCCAGCATGTCGGTGCAGATGGCCAAGGATGGCGGCGGGCTGATCCTCGACAGCATGACACTGGCCTTCGAGGAATTGCGCCGGGGCCAGTTGGTGCCGGTCTCGCCCGCCTTTGAGGTGATCGAGTTTCCGGGCTATTGGGCGGTCTGCCCGCATCGCCATGTCGGGCGCCGGGCGGTGCGGCTGTTCTCGGACTGGATCAAGGACAAGGGCAGCCAGCACATGGCCGAGGCGCGGGACTGGCTTGACGGTCGAGGGCTGCGCACCCGGTTCGAGCGGCGTGCGACCTTTGCCGGCCCGGACGAGCGTTAGACAGGCGAATGCCGGGCGGCTATGCCCCGCATCCGTGATCTGTTCCGGCCTCAATAGATCGTCAGGGCCGGGATGAAGGTAAAGGCCAGCAAGGTCACCACCGCGACCAGATAGAAGGGCAGAAGCGCCTTGGACGTCTCGCCGATCCCGGTTCTGGCAATCGCCATCGAGATGAACAGCGTCGTTCCGACCGGCGGCGTATAGAGGCCGACCGACAGGTTGATCACCATCATCAGGCCCAATTGCACCGGGTCCAGCCCGATGGTGTTGCCGATGGTGACGAACAGCGGCGCCAGCAGCAGGACGGCGGCCGGCAGGTCAAGGAACATGCCGACGACCAGCATCACCAGGTTCAGCGCGATCAGCACCATCCACGGCTCGGTCAGGTGGGTGCCGACAAAGGCGGCCAGGTTTTGCGGCACCTGTTCCGCCGTCAGGATCCACTGGATCGTGCCCGAGGCCATGATGATCAGCATCACCGCGCCGGTCATCATCCCGGTCTCGACCAGCGCATTCCAGATCAGCCGGGGCGTGACATCGCGATAGAAGAAGATGCCGATCAGCAGGGCATAGGCCACGGCCAGAACGCTGACCTCGGTTGGCGTGGCGATGCCGAAGCGCAGGGTGCCGATGATGAAGATTGGCATCAGCAGGGCGGGCAGGGCAAAGATGATCTGGCTTTTGAAGGCGCGGAAGCCTCCGGGCAGGGGGGCGGAGGGCAGGCCGCGACGGCGGGCGACATACCAGACCATGACCATCATGCCGGCGGCCAGCAGCAGGCCGGGCAGGATGCCCGCGACGAACAGATCGACAATCGAGACATTGGCGACCAGCCCGTAAAGGATCAGCGGGATCGAGGGCGGGATCAGCACCGACACGGTCGAGGACGAGGCATTGATCGCCGCGGCGAAGGGCGCGGGATAGCCGTCGCGCACCTGCACCGGGATCAGCGCGTTGCCCATGGCCGAGGCATCGGCCACGGCCGAGCCGGACACACCGCCGAACATGACCGAGCCGAGGATGCTGACCTGTCCAAGGCCTCCACGAAAGCGGCCGACGATCAGGCGGGCGATATTGACCAGATATTCCCCGAACTTGCCGTGCATCATCAGCGAACCGGCAAGGATGAAATAGGGGATGGCCAGCATCGGAAAGGCCTGGGTCGGGGCGTAAAGCCGCTGCGCGATCACCGCCAGGGGCTTGCCATCCATCAGCAGGGCCAGCGCGGTGCCGCCCAGCATGGCATGGGCAACCGGCACCGACAGTGCCATCAGGCCGAAGAAGGCGAATACGAGAATGGGGGTCATGTCATTTCCTCCTCAGCTGAGGCTCGAAGCGGTCTCGACGCAGCGCAGCTCTCGGCCCATCGCGGCTGCGATCAGGTCGCAGGCGCAGATCACCGCAATGCCGCCGAAGCCATAGACAAGGCTGGCATAGCCCCAAAGCTGGCTGATCCCGCCAAGCGCCGTGATCTTCTGGAACTGCGCCGCGCCGATGATCGGGAACGAGGACCAGACCACGAAGACCGAAATCAGCAGCGTCAGCGCCGTCATGATGACGAACAGCCCCTTGCGGCCCTGTTCCGGCAGCAGGTCAGGCAGGATGGTGATGGCGATATTGCGGCCATGAACCGTGGCGATCACCACGCCGCCCGCGATCATCCAGGGCAACAGGATGGCGTGGATGTCATAGGCCCAGCCCAGCCCCTGACCCGAGACATAGCGCAAGACCACATTGACCATCAGCGCCACGAACAGGACGACCAGCGTGCCCACGCAGATCACCTGACCCGAAACATCCAGCGCCCGCACAATCCCTTGCAGGGCAGAGGGCGCGGGGCGCCCCCCGTTGCTGTCAGGGTCCGGTTGCGCAGCGCCGCTCATTTCGCGGCCTCGGCGGTGATCGCGTCGACCAGCTCGGGGAACTTGGCGCGGTATTCGTCATAGACCGGCGCTGTGGCATCGACAAAGGCCTGCCGGTCGGCGATCTCGGTCACGGTGGCGCCTTCATCGACCAGCTTCTGCCGGACCTCGGCTTCCTGTTCGGTCGCCGCCTGACGCTGGAAGGCCGTGGCCTCGTCGGCGGATGCCTGGACGCAGGCCTGATCCTCGGGCGAGAGCGACGACCACCAGGCCATGCTGGCCAGCAAAGGCGAGGTCTCGTATTTGTGCCCGGTCAGCGAGATGAACTTGGTGATCTCGTGGATCTTGGACGAATAGATATTGGTCAGCGGGTTTTCCTGCGCCTCGAAGACGCCCGATTGCAGCGCGGTCGGCAGTTCGGAAAAGGTCAGCGGGGCCGGGTTCGCGCCCACCGCGTTGAAGATGGCGATGGTCATGTCATCGGGGGGCGTGCGGATCTTCACGCCCTTCAGGTCGGCCGGCGTTGTGATCGACTTCTTCAGGTGGGTGACATGGCGGATGCCATTGTCCCACAGGCCCAGCAGCTTCAGCCCGGCGGCCTGCGCGCGTTCGTCGATCTGGGTCTTGATCTCGCCGTCGATGACCTTCCAGGCGCTTGGCGCATCGGCAAAGAGGAAGGGCAGGCCGATCACGTTCAGCTCGGGGATGATCTGGGCGGTGGCGCCCTGGCTGTTGGCGGTCAGCTGGATCACATTGGCCGAGGTCGAGGTCAGCGCCTCGACATCATCGCCCATGGTGGCGGCGCCGGCGACGCTGACCTCGATCCGGCCCTCGCTGCAAGCGGCTACCTTTTCGGCAAAGAAATCGGCAGCCAGCGAGCGCGGGTTTCCCGGCGGTTGCGCATGGGCCAGAATGACGGTGTCGGCGGTGGCGGCGCCCGTGAATACGGTGCTGCACAGGATAGCGGCCAGAATGGTGCGGTTCATGGTGATACCTCCCGGTAGGAATGATGGGTGATGCCCGCCGCCTCCTCGCGGCAGGCGGATTTGTCAGTGGATCAGCGACCCGCCGTTCACGTCGACCTCGGTGCCGGTGCAATAGGCCGACAGGTCCGAGGCGAGAAACAGGCAGCAGCCCGCGACGTCGCTGGCCTCGCCCGCACGGCCCATCGGGATACCGGCCAGAATGCCCGTCATCATGTCGGGCGTCAGTTTCCCGGCGGTGATGTCGGTGGCGATGAAGCCGGGGCAGACGGCATTGACGCGGATATTCTGCGGCGCAAGCTCGCGCGCCATCGCCTTGGTCAGGCCCAGCACCCCGGCCTTGGCGGCCGAGTAATGCGGCCCGCCAAAGATGCCGCCGCCGCGCTGCGCGGAAACCGAGGACAGGTTGACGATGCTGCCCGCATTCTGGTCGCGCATGGCCGGGATGACCGCCTGGCTCATATACAGCGTGCCGCGCAGGTTCACGTCCAGCACGGCGTCATAATTGCCGGGGCCGATATCCATGACTTTCAGGGGCTGGGTGATCCCGGCATTGTTGACCAGCACATCGACGCGGCCCCATTGCTGCAACAACGCGTCGGCTGCGGCCTTGCAGGCGCCCAGATCGGTCACGTCGCAGGCCAGCCCAACGTGGCCGTCACCCAGATCGGCGGCGGCGGCCTTGGCCTGATCCGCGTTCAGATCCAGAATGGCAACCGTCGCGCCGTGATCGGCAAAAAGCTGCGCCGTCGCCTTGCCCAGACCGCGAGGCGAGGCCGCCCCGGTCACGATTACATATTTTCCGTCCAAAAGGCCCATGACCTTCTCCTTCCTTCTGGGGCGGCTTACAGCCAGCCCTTGATGCGGGTGGTGATGCTGTCGACCGTCAGGCCGTACATCTGGTGCAGGGTCGGCAGGGCGCCGGCTTCCAGGAACTGATCGGGCAGGCCGATCATGCGGAAGGCGGGCGTCACACCGTTCGTCAGCAGGGTGGTGGCCACGGCCTCGCCCAGACCGCCCACGACGGTGTGGTTTTCGGCGGTGACGACCAGACGGCCGCCCTTGCGGGCCTCGGCCAGGATGGTTTCGGTATCCAGCGGCTTTATCGTCGGCACATGCAGCACGGCGACATCGACACCGTCGCGGGCCAGCGCCTCGGCGGCATCCAGCGCCCGCATGGTCATGAACCCGGTCGAGACGACCAGCACATCGCGCCCCTCGCGGATGACCTGCGCGCGGCCCAGCTGGAACTTGTAATCCGGCTTGTGACGGGTCAGCACCGAGGGCACCTTGCCGCGCGGCAACCGGCTGTAGACCGGCCCGTCATGGGCGGCGATCTGCGGCACCATGCCCATGATGTCATCGGCGTCGCAGGGGTCGATCACCGTCATGTTCGGCAGACCCCGGAAGATCGCCAGATCCTCGGTCGCCTGATGGCTGGGGCCATAGCCTGTGGTCAGGCCGGGCAGGGCGCAGACGATCTTGACCGGCAGGTTTTCTTCGGCAATGGCCATGGCGATGAAGTCATAGGCGCGGCGGCTGGCAAACACCGCATAGGTCGTGGCGAAGGGGTTGAAGCCCTCGCGCGCCAGACCGGCGGCGGCGGACATCAGCAACTGCTCGGCCATGCCCATCTGGTAGAAGCGTTCCGGCATCGCCTGCGCAAAGACGTGCAGGTCGGTATATTTGGCCAGATCGGCAGACAGGCCGACGATCTTGTCGTCTTTCTTCGCCGCCTCGACCAGCGCGTGCCCAAAAGGCGCCGTCACCGTGTCATAGCCCTCGGCGGCCAGCGAGGCGATCATCGCCGTGGTCGCCACGCGCGGCCCGTCGGGCAGGCGGCGCGGTTCGTATTTGCGCGTCATTGATGCCAAGGTCATTGCGGTTTCCCCTCTTCCAGAACGGCCAGAGCCTTGGCCCATTCATCCGCCTCGACGCGGACGAAATGCGTGATTTCGCGCGTTTCGAGAAAGTCGACGCCCTTGCACATGGTGGTGTCGAAGATGATGACGCGCGGGCCGGGATGGGTGCTGGCGCGGGCCTCGTCGAAGGCGGCCACGACGGCCTCCAGATCGTTGCCATCCACCCGCTGCGCATGCCAGCCAAAGGCCTGCCACCTGGCGCGCTCGTCGCCCTGCGCCAGCGCGGCGGTGGATCTGCCATCGGCCTGCTGGTCGTTGAAATCCACAAGGCAGATCAGGTTGTCCAGCTTGTGCTGGGTGCCGGACATAACCGCCTCCCAGGTCGAGCCTTCACCCAATTCGCCATCCGACATCAGGTTATAGACAAAGGCCGGGCTGTCCTTGCGCTTCAGCCCAAGGGCCATGCCGACCGCGATCCCCAGACCGTGGCCAAGCGAGCCGCCGGTGATCTCCATCCCCGGCGTATAGGAGGCCATGCCCGACATCGGCATGCGGCTGTCATCCATGCCATAGGTTTCCAGCTCGTCCTCTGGCAGGATGCCGGCCTCCATCAGCACCGCATAAAGCGCGATGGCGTAATGCCCGATGGACAGCAGGAAACGGTCGCGCCCCTCCCATTCCGGGTCCTTGGGGTCAAAGTTCAGCGCGTGGAAATAGGATGCCGCCAGCACGTCGGCGACGCCAAGCGCCTGGCCGATATAGCCCTGTCCCTGCACCTTGCCCATCAGCAGGGCCTTGCGGCGAATATTCCATGCCCGCAGCGCCAACGAGGTGTTGGACGCCGCAAAAGAGCGGCTTTCGACTGTCATGAGTTCCTCCGATCGGCTTGTGCCGTAGGGGAAACATGCGTCGAATCGCAGAAATAGTCTTGTATCAATCCTTTTTGATTTGTTTAGCTGTGCTTCAGTTTGCATCAGCCTTTACGCGGGCCCCTTGACCAGCAGGTAATGGCTGGATTGCCCATCTTGGCGCAGCTGGCGAGTAGGCTCGTGGTCGCCGTGCCTCGAACTTCCGCCAAAGCAGGGTGCCATGAAACAGCGGTGGACGATAAAGCAGGCGACGCGGGTTCGGTGCATGCGGTGATTTTGTTCCCGCCCTCGGCGAAGCCGCCCCAAGCCGCATGGCCGGCGTCCGAAGGATCGCCATGCCGCTGCCATCCGAGCCCCAGTCTTGTCCTTGCAGGGGCGATGGATGATCCGAAATGCCGAAGGCTTGGCTTTCCGCCGATTGCCGTCAGCCTTGAGTGTCCCATGGGTGTCGTTGAAGATGAACCCATCCGAGTGCCCGAGGTGTCGCACGCCACAAGCGCCGCAACTCGGCGCTGTCAACAGGCCGTTGAAACCGACAGACCATGGAGCGGCCATCTTCTTACCTGACAGGCAGTTCGGCATATTCGAAAGCGTCGGAGATCCAGCTGCCCTTGGCGCTTCCGTTCAGCTTGTCGCTGCCTCGGCCCATTGCAAGGGCTGGAAGGCCCGCTGCGGCCAGCTGCTTTCTGGCCCGTGCGTCCCGCCCCCTGAAACAGTGCCCGCAAGGCGATCGGGAGCTTGGCCATTTCCGGCGAAATCGAAATCCCGAAGTGATGATTTTTCTACAATATGCTGCCGCGGGACGATTTTCCTGCGCGGCCACTGAAGGCTCGTTGAGAAAGGTTAATGAATAACAAGCGCCCGCCGAGAAAAATCTCGGCAGGCGTCGTGGTCATGTCCCAAAACGCGGAATGTGTCAGCCAATGTGCCGGGGCTTTTTCTTGCGAGGCTGGTGTTGTCTACAGCTCGATCTGCGGCTGATAGGGGTCGACGGGCAGCTTTTCGGGCGTGGTGCCGGGCCGGTCCCGGCCAAGATCGCCAAGGCCTTCGCCAAGCGCCGGGGGCGGGGGGGCGCCGGGTTTGCGGCGGATGATGATATCGCCATTTTCCAGACGCTCGGGTGTCTGGTAATTGCCGATGTCGTCGACCAGCACCGATAGGTCGCTGACCGCAGGGCCCAGCATGGCAAGGGCATCGCCAAGACTCTGGGACAACCCGTCAATCTCGGGGGCCATGTCGTTCAGCAGGTTCTGGAACAACATGCCCATGCCGCGGCCGATCAGGTCGGCGCCTTCATCCGTGGATCCGTCCGGCGGGGCGGCAGGGTCATCGGCCAATGGCGGGGTATAGCCATAGTCCTGACCGGTCTCGGGGGCGGGGTCGTCAGTCTGGGCCAGCGCGAAGGGCGCGGCAGCCAGAAGGGCGATCAGCGGCAGGGCATAGATGCGTTTCATGGTCTGAAGATGGGGACTGGTGCGGGGCAGCGCAAGCCACTTCCGCGCGAGCGTTCAGGTGGTGCGGGTGGCGCGGGCGATCTGTTCCGGCGTGATGCCGTGGCGGGGGCCGAACCGGGCGCGGGCGGCCTGCAAGCGGGGATCGTCAGGGCGCAGGCCAAGGGTGGTGATGAACTCGATGCGTTGCGCCTGGCGCAGGGCCTCGCGGTCGATGGCGGTTCCAAGGGCGCGGTCGATCACCTCACCGCCGGGCGAGACATGAAACCAGCGGCGAAAATCGCGGAAATGGTGCTGGTTGTGCAGCGTGGTGACGTGGCGCTCGGCGGCGGTTTTGGGCACGGGCAGATGGGCGGTCATGTGGAACCACTCATAGGCAAGGAACGTGCCGACCCCGCCCAGCAGGATCACGGCCGCGCCGATCTGCCAGCCCAGGCCTGGCAGGATCAGCCCGCCAACGGCGCTGGCCAGCAGGAAATGCAGGCCCAACATCGGCAGCGCGATCCACCAGGGCACGAAGAACAGCCCCGGCACAGTGGGGAAATCGTGATGGCCGTAATGCGCCTGATACAACAGGTCGAACCGCCACTGATCGCGCGGCGGCGGCAGATGAAACAGAAAGCGGTGCATCGCATATTCGTTCAGGAACTGCCCGGCGACGCCGATCGGGACCAGCAGCCACAGCCACCACGGGCCAAGGGCCACCACGACCAGGCCGGCCAGAAAGGCCAACGCCATCACGGCGATGGCCCAATGCGATGCCATCAGTCGCAGTCTGCTCATTCGGTGGCGACCTTGTGCATGCCGCGAAACTCGTCCCAGGCCTCGGTCAGGCTGCGGGTGCGGGCCTCGGCCAGGCGCACGGCCTCGGGCGGCAGGCCGCGGGCGATGGCGCGGTCGGGATGCGCCTCGCGGATCAGGGCGCGATAGCGTTTGCGCGCCTCGGGCAGCGGTGTGTCGGGGGCCAGGCCAAGCACGTGGCAGGGCGCGCAGGTGCGGTCGGGATCATGGCGCAGCCGGATGGTGGCGATCTGGGCCGGGGACAGGCCGAAGATGCCGCCGACCTCGTCGATGAAGTCGACCTCGTTGGGATGCAGCGCGCCATCCGCCAGCGCGATGATGAATAAGCCCTCGATCACGTCCAGCAGGACCGCATCGGCGGGGGGGAACATGGCGGCGATGCGGCGCGCCCAAGCGTCAAAGCCGGCCACGTCCTGACGCGCCAGATCAAAGACGCGGGCGGCGTTCTTTTCCTCGGCCCGCGGGATGACGAACAGCCGGCGAAAGGCCGCCACCTCGGACCGGGCGACGGCGCCATCGGCCTTGGCCAGCTTGGCGCCAAGCGCGATGATCGCGATCGAGAAGGCGACCGAACGTTCCGGCGGCACCGAGGCGCGACGCGGCGACAGCATCGCCGCCAGCCGGTCGGCGATTCGCTGCCAGAAGCTGCGGGGCTTGGGCAGTTCGGGGGCGGCAGAGGTATTTGTGGCCAGATCCATCATGGGGGCAGGTTATCGTGGATGCGCGCGGTGGGCCAGCGATCACGGACTGCCGGCAAGGATCAATGCCTGACCGCACCAATAGGCCGGCCACAGCGCCAGCGCCAAGGCACGGCGGGGCTGGATGAACAGCCAGATCGCCAGCAACAGATCAGACAGAACGAACAGCCCCGCGCCGAGGGCCATCAGGCCGCGCTCGGGCGGCAGGGTCAGCGCGGCAAGGGCCATGGCGGTGATGACCAGAACATAGCCCCGCACCGGCCATTTCAGATCACCCGTGCGCGGGATCAGCCAGAGTTCGGTGGAAATGGCCAGTGCCATCATGGCCAGCCCAAGCGGCCACAGCTGACCCGCGCCGGCTGGCGTCCACATCTGCGCGACATAGGCCAGATGCCCGGCCGCAAAGGCCGCCATCCCCGCCAGAAACGCCACCTGACCGGGCCGCGACAGCGCGAAATCGCCCGCCGATCCAAGCGCCAGCCCGGCCACGACCAGCCAAGGCGCCCCGGTTATCGCCCCGGTCGCCGCCAGAAGCGCGGTTGATGCGGTCTTGGCAATCGACCCCGCCCATGAGGGCGGCCGCCCGGCATGGCGCAGCCAGAAGATCACGGCAAAACCGACCGCCAGCCAGATCATGCACCCAGATCCTTGCCCATCAGAACCAGATCGTGAAACTGCCCGAACTTCCAGCCGGCAGCCGGGATCCGGCCCCATTCGGTGTAACCCAGGCGGGCGTGGAACCGCAGCGATGCGTCATTGCTGCCGGTGATCGCGCCGATCATCAGGCGGTGCCCGGCGGCGCGGGCGTGATCCTCGATGGCCAGCATCAGGGCGTGGCCTGTGCCGGTGCCGCGCGCCTGTGCGGCGACATGGACTGTGTGCTCCATCGAGCGCGCATAGCCCAGACCGCCCCGGAACTGGCCATAGCTGGCAAAGCCGATAATCTGGCCATCGGTCTCGGCCACCAGATGCGCCATGGCCTGCGACTGGCGGTCGGTGATGATGGCGGCGATCTCGGCCTCGCTGCGGGGGGTGGGCCAGAAGGTAATCACCGTGTCGCGGATGATCGGGTTCCAGATCGCCGCGATGGCCGCCGCGTCCTGGGGGCGCGAGGGGCGGATCACAGGGTGATCTCGCCAAGCGGCGTTGAAAGGCGGGCTGACAGATGCGCGGGGCCGATGGCGGTGCTGATGCGCGGGTCGTCCAGCGCCAATGCGGGCAGCGCTGGATGGGTCAGGGTCAGCGCGGTCAGGCTCAGGCCCTGATCGGGCATGGTATCGGTCGGATGCGGGCCATGGCCCCAGTCAATCAGCAGCGGCGCAAGCCCGTCCGCCGCCGAGACCCCGCTGCCCGGAATGGCGATGCGCCAGCGCAGATCGCCGCGGCTGGCCTCGGTCACGCTGCTGCCTTGGGGCGCGGTCAGAGGATGGGCGCGGGCGACCCATGCGACCAGACGGGGCGGCCCGCTGAAGCGGTTCAGCCCGAACCAGCGCGGGCGGGTCGGGGCAGGGGCGTCCGGGTCGATGGCGATCAGTTCCAGATATTCGCGCCCGCCCAGATGCCACAGCGCGTTATGCGTGCCCATCATCGGATGTTTGCCGCCGGGCAGGGGCGACACACCAAGCCGTGCGGTCAGCCAATCCGTCCCGGCGTCCAGACTTTCTGCCGCGACGACGATATGGTCCAGCGCCGGCGCGGCCATCAGCCCCGATGCGCCCCGGCGGCCAATTGACCGACGAAATTCAGGATCTCGGGCACCGGCTTGCCCTCGCCGATCATCTTGACGATGGCGCTGCCGACGACGCAACCATCGGCCACGCTGGCCACGGATTGCGCGGCCTCGGGGGTCGAGATGCCAAAGCCCACGACGACAGGCAGGCCGGCGGCCTTCTGGATGCGGGCGACCTCGGGGGCGACTTCGGCTGCATCGGCGGCCGGGCCTCCGGTGATGCCGGTGACGCTGACGTAATAGACGAAGCCCGAGGTGTTCTTGACCACGGCGGGCAGGCGGCGGTCATCTGTGGTCGGCGTGGCCAGGCGGATGAAGTTCAGCCCGGCGCGACCGGCGGGGATGCACAGTTCGGCATCCTCTTCGGGCGGCAGGTCGACGACGATCAGCCCGTCCACCCCGGCTGCGACCGCATCCTTCAGGAACTGGTCGACGCCGCCGCGGCGCGCGTAAATTGGGTTGTAATAGCCCATCAGCACGACCGGGGTGGTGTTGTCCTGCTTGCGGAACTCGGTCAGCAGATGCAGCGTGCGGGTGACGCTGCCGCCGGCGGCAAGGGCGCGCTGACCGGCGGCCTGGATGGTGGGGCCGTCAGCCATGGGATCGGTGAAGGGCATGCCCAGCTCGATGATGTCGACACCGGCGGCGGGCAGGCCGCGCATGATCTCCAGCGTGGTCGCCTCGTCGGGATCCGAGGCCATGATATAGGCCACGAAGCCCTTTTTCCCCTCGGCCTTCAGCCGTGCGAAGGTATCGTCGATTCTGGTCATGTCCCGCCCCGTCTTGTCCGGCTGTCAGGACTAGCCCGCATGGCCGCCGGGCGCAATCGCCGCTTGCCTAGATGATCGGCTGATCGGGTGGTGGGGCCATCAGCATCCAGCTTGTGCCAAAGCGATCCGTCAGCATGCCGAAGGCGGGCGAAAAGAAGGTCGGCCCCACATCCATGGTGATCCTGGCATCGGGCGACAGCGCGGCGAAGATGCGGGTGACCTCGGCGGGGTCGGGCAGGGTCAGCGCGACCGAAACGCCGGCCATCTTCTGACCGCCGAACTCGGCCGGCATGTCGGCGCCCATCAACACGCCGCCATCGGGCAGATCGACCTGACCATGCATGACCCAGCTTTCCTGCCCCGGTGCCAGCGGCGGCATGGCATCGGTGCCGGGCATCTCGGAAAAGCGCATCAGCTGCGTGCCGCCCCCGAAAATCCGGGCATAGGTGGTCAGAGCCTCGGCGCATTCACCCTGGAAGGACAGGTAGGGGATGAACTGCATCGGATCTTCCTTTCGGGTCGTCAGGCTGGACTTGTGCCGGCCCCGGCTCTAAGTAACCGCCGAATTGAGGAAAGGTTGCAATCATGGGCTTTCGCATGGGGATCGTCGGTTTGCCGAATGTCGGCAAGTCCACGCTGTTCAACGCGCTGACGAAAACCGCTGCCGCACAGGCCGCGAACTTCCCCTTCTGCACGATCGAGCCGAATGTGGGCGAGGTCGCCGTGCCCGATCCCCGGCTGGACAAGCTGGCGGGCATTGCGGGCAGCAAGCAGATCATCCCGACCCGGATCACCTTTGTCGACATCGCGGGCCTGGTGAAGGGCGCCAGCAAGGGCGAGGGCTTGGGCAACCAGTTCCTTGCCAATATCCGCGAGGTGGACGCCATCGCCCATGTGCTGCGTTGTTTCGAGGATGGCGACGTCACCCATGTCGAGGGTCGCGTGGATCCCATCGCCGATGCCGAGGTGATCGAGACCGAATTGATGATCGCCGACATGGAATCCATCGAGCGCCGTCTGGCCAATCTTCAGCGCAAGCTGAAGGGCGGCGACAAAGAGGCTGCGGCGCAGGAAAAGCTGATGAAGGCGGCGCTGGTGGCGTTGGAATCCGGTCAGCCCGCGCGCACCGTCAAGGTCGATGACGAGGATCGCAAAGCCTGGAACATGCTGCAACTGCTGACGGCAAAGCCCGTGCTGTATGTCTGCAATGTCGAGGAAGAAAACGCCGCAAAGGGCAACAGCCAATCCGCCCGCGTGGCCGAGATGGCTGCGGCGCAGGGCAATGGCTCGGTCGTGATCTCGGCCAAGATCGAGGAAGAGATCAGCCAGCTTCCCGCCGATGAACAAGAGATGTTCCTGTCGGAAATGGGTCTGGACGAGGCCGGTCTGGATCGCCTGATCCGCGCGGGCTATGACCTTCTGGGCCTTCAGACCTATTTCACCGTCGGCCCGAAAGAGGCCCGTGCCTGGACCATCCGCAAGGGCACCTTGGCCCCGCAGGCGGCGGGCGAGATCCATGGCGATTTCGAGAAGGGTTTCATCCGCGCAGAAACCATCGCCTATGCCGATTATGTCGCCGGCAATGGTGAATCCGGCGCCCGCGAGGCGGGCAAGCTGCGGGTCGAGGGCAAGACCTACGAGGTCAAGGACGGCGACGTCCTGCACTTCCTGTTCAGCGGCTAAGCCTGGACCAGCACCTGCGCCGCCTGCCTTATGGCGCGCGTCAGGGGCCGCAGCGCCTCTGCCGTGATCCGCGCGACCTGCCAATGCAGCGGCACGTCAAGTCCGGTCTTGGGGATCAGTGGCAGCAGCGCGCCTGATCGCAGGTCACCCGCGACCATCTGATCGGGATTCATCCCCCAGCCCAGCCCCAGACGGGTCGCCGCCGTAAACGCCTCGGCCGAGGGGATCAGATGGGTGGCGGGACTGAGGCGCTGGCCCGTCACCTGTGCCAGCCAGCGCGTTTGCAGCGCGTCCTTGCGGTTGAAGGTCAGCATTGGGGCGCGGGCCAGTGCTTGCGCCGTCACGCCATCGGGGAAATACCGGGCGATGAAATCGGGGCTGGCCACGGCCTGATAGCGCATCGCCCCAAGCGGGATTGTGTCGCAGCCCGGAACCGGGCCGGGATGGCCGGTGATCGCCGCCATGACCTGACCGGCGCGCAGCCAGTCATCGGCATGATCCTGGTCGTCGATCACCAGATCGAGCAGTCCAGGTGCGGCGGCCAGCGCGGGCAGGGCCCAACCGGCCAGACTGTCCGCATTGACGGCGATGCGGATGACCGGCGGGCCATCAGTGCTGCCGCCCAGATCGGATTCCAGCAGCATGACCCGGTCGTAATGTGCCACCAGTTGCGCACCGGCCTCGGTCGCCACGGGGGGCGGCCCGCGATGGACCAGCACAGCTCCCATGCGGTCCTCCAGCCCCTTGATCCGCTGCGAGACCGCCGATTGCGTCACCCCAAGGGCCGAGGCGGCTGCGTCGAAGGAACCGCGACGGATCACCTGTGCCAGGGCAGCGAGGGCGGGATAATCGAGCATGATAAGTTTTGCTAATTATGAAGAAGATAATTGAATTTCACTTATGGTCCGCGACATGGCAATCCCCTTTCTGCTGACAGAGGGTAATCGACATGCATACATTCCTTGCCGGTCTTGGCACCGGGCTTTCGTTGATCGTGGCCATAGGTGCCCAGAACGCCTTTGTGCTGAAACAGGGGCTTCTGCGTCAGCACGTCTTTGCCATCTGCCTGTTCTGTGCGGTGTCGGATGCGGCCTTGATCGCGCTTGGCGTGGCGGGGGCGGGGGCGATTGGCGAAAGCGTGCCCTGGTTGATGCCGGTGATGCGCTTTGGCGGGGCGGCGTTTCTGATCTGGTATGGTCTGCGGTCTTTTCGTGCGGCGGCCAAGGGCGGAGATGCGCTGATGGCGGCGGCCAATGGCAAGGGAATGGGGCTGGCGGCGGCGCTGGCGACCATCGCGGCGCTGACCTGGGCCAATCCGCATGTCTATCTGGATACGGTCGTGTTGCTGGGTGCTGTTTCGGCGCGCTTTCCTGACAAGCTGGCCTTCGCGGGCGGCGCCATCACCGGCTCTTTCGCGTTTTTCTTTGCGCTTGGCTATGGGGCGCGGCTGCTGGCCCCGATCTTTGCCCGCCCCCGTGCCTGGCAATTGCTGGAAATCGGCGTCGGGTGCATCATGTGGGCCATCGCGCTGAAATTGTTGCTGGGCTAGCCTGTGATCGCGCTTGCGCCCGGCGTGGTGATGGCGCATCTGCACAGAATGCAAATCGACACCTCCACACGCCGGGATCTGGCCGGCATTGGCTGGATGCTGGTGACCGGCCTTTGCTTTGTCGCCGTGAACGGCATCGTGCGCGGGCTGGAGGGTGCCTTGCCGGCGGCACAGGCGGCCTTCATCCGGTTTCTCTTTGGTCTTGCGTTCCTGATGCCGGTGATCCTGTCGGCGCTGCGGCAGGGGTTTCCGGCCGATGTCTGGCGGCTGTTCATCCTGCGCGGCATCCTGCATGTGGCGGCCGTCATCGCCTGGTTCTATGCCATGTCGCGCATCACCGTGGCCGAGGTCACGGCCATCGGCTTTCTCAATCCGATCATGGTGACCATCGGGGCTGCGATCTTCATGGGCGAGAAGCTGGCCGCGCGGCGCATCGCCGCCATTGCGGTGGCGCTTCTGGGGGCTTTGGTGGTGCTGCGGCCGGGATTGCGGCCACTGGATCCGGGGCATCTGTCGCAGGTTATGGCCGCCGTCTGTTTCGGCACCTCTTATCTTCTGGCCAAGCTTCTGGCCGACAGGGTGCCGGCGACGGTGGTGGTGGCGATGATGTCGCTGACCGTCTCGATCGGATTGGCGCCGCTGGCGCTGGCCGATTGGGTGCCCCCGACGGCGGAGCAGGTGGCGTGGCTGGGACTGGTCGCAATCTTTGCCACGGCGGGCCATTATACGATGACCCGCGCCTTCGCGGCCGCGCCAATGACGGTGACGCAGCCGGTGACCTTCCTGCAACTGGTCTGGGCCAGCATGCTGGGCGTGTTCGTGTTTGGCGAGCCGGTCGATGGCTGGGTGCTGTTGGGTGGGGCGATGATGATCCTGGCGATCAGCTATATCACCTGGCGCGAGGCCCGGTTGCGGTCGCGCATGCAGACACCGCCGGTCGGGGCCACCAAGAGTTAGGTGGCGGTGGCAAGAAAGGGGGCTGTCCGCCCCCCGGCCCTGCGGGCCTCCCCCCGAGGATATTTGGATCAAAGCGAGGGCAGGGCGGGCCTAGCGGTTCGGCCAGAGCGGCGCGTGGCGGTTCACGTCCTTGTAGAGCAGATAGCGGAAGGGACCCGGTCCACCCGCATAGCAGGCCTGCGGGCAAAAGGCGCGCAGCCACATGAAATCGCCGGGGCCGACCTCGACCCAATCGCGGTTCAGGCGATAGACGGCCTTGCCCTCCAGCACGAAAAGCCCGTGTTCCATCACATGGGTTTCGGCAAAGGGGATGGAACCGCCGGGCTGGAAGGTGACCACGGTGATATGCATGTCATGGCGCATATCGGCGGGGTCCATGAAGCGGGTCGTGGCCCATGCGCCACTGGTGTCGGGCATCGGGCGCGGTTCGATATCCTGTTCCTGCACGACGATCACGTCGGGTTTTGCAATGCCTGGCGCGGGCTGCCAGCGCTTGCGCCACCAGTGAAAGCCGGTCTCGGTCTCGGCGGCGTTACGGACGGACCAGGCGGTGCCCGCGGGGATATAGGCGAAGCCGCCCGGCGTCAGGACATGGTCCTTGCCGTCGATGGTCAGGCCAAGTTCGCCATTGGTGACAAAGATCGAATGCTGCACCTCGGGATCGGCATCCGGCGCATCGCTGCCGCCGCCCGGCGCCAGTTCGACGATATACTGGCTGAACGTTTCCGCGAAACCCGACAAGGGCCGCGCGATCATCCACATGCGCATCCCGTCCCAGCCCGGAAGATAGCTGGTGACGATGTCGCGCATCGTGGAACGGGGGATGACGGCATAGGCCTCGGTAAAGACGGCCGTGTCGGTGGTCAGATCGGTCTGAGGGGGCAGGCCGGCGACGGGGCCGGTATAGGTGCGGGTCATTTCAGGGCCTCATGCAGGCGAAGTTCGGCGATGCGCATGACCTGACGTTCGGCCTCGGCGCGCTCGGTCCGGGTGTCGTTATCGACGCGGCGAGCCATGGCGCGCTGGATGCCCGTCTTGTCATGGTCGCGCACGGCGATGATGAAGGGAAAGCCGTGCTTGGCCGTATAGGCGTCGTTCAGCCGGGTGAATTCGGCCTTTTCATCGTCGGTCAGCGCGTCAAGGCCGGCGCTGGCCTGTTCTGATGTGCTTTCGGCGGTCAGGCGTTTCGCGGCGGCCAGCTTGCCTGCAAGGTCTGGGTGCGCGATCAGCACGCCCAACCGCTCGGCATCGCTGCTGGCGCGGAAGACTTGCGCCATGCGCGCGGCGAGGCCCTCGGCGCAGTCATGAACGGCGCCCATTTCGCCGTCCCAAACCCGTTCGGCGATGAAGGGGGAATGTTCATAGATGCCGCCGAACCGGGCCACAAAGGCGTCACGATCCAGTGCCGAGGGGCGTTCGCGCGGCTGATAGGGATGGGTTTCGGCCCAGTGCCTGGCGATATCCAGACGGCTGGCGAACCAGACGCCCTCATGCTTGCGGCAATGGTCCAGAAACTGCTGGATCGCATTGGCCCGGCCCGGACGACCCGCAAGACGGCAATGCAGCCCGATGGACATCATCTTCGGCGCACCCGCCACGCCCTCGGCGTAAAGCACATCAAAACTGTCGCGCAGATAGTCGAAGAACTCGACCCCGGTGCCGAACCCCTGACCGCTGGAGAAGCGCATGTCATTGGCGTCCATCGTATAGGGCACCATCAGCTGCGGGCGGCCCTTGTGGACATGCCAATAGGGCAGGTCATCGGCGATGGTATCGGCCAGATAGGCAAAGCCGCCTTCCTCGCAGCCAAGCGCCACCGTGTTCATCGAGGTGCGGCCCTGATAGAAGCCATGGGGGCGTTCGCCGGTCACCTGGGTATGGATGCGGATCGCCTCGGCGATATGTTCGGCCTCGACCTCGGCGGGGATGTTGCGATAGTCGATCCATTTGAGGCCATGGGTGGCAATCTCCCATCCCGCCGATTGCATGGCGGCGACCTGACCGGGGCTGCGCTGCAGGGCATGGGCCACGCCATAGACGGTGACGGGAATGTCTTTCAGCATCCGGTGCAGGCGCCAGAAACCGGCCCGCGCGCCATAGTCATAGATGGATTCCATGTTCCAATGCCGCTGGCCGGGCCAGGGCTGGGCGCCGATGATTTCCGACAGGAAGGCCTCACTGGCCGCATCGCCATGCTCGACGCTGTTTTCGCCGCCCTCTTCGTAATTGACGACGATCTGCACGGCGATCCGCGCGCCGCCGGGCCATTTCGGATCGGGGGTATTCTCGCCATATCCTCGCAAGTCGCGGCTGTAACGCATCTCGGGTCTCCTGCATTGCCGGGTCAAAGAAAGCCGGGCGCGGGGTGGATTGGCAATCCCATCAAATTGGAATGCACTATCAATGAAATGAAAAGGATGAGGTAGGCGGTCCTAGTCGGGCGTCTGAACGCGCGCGATCCGAAAATGCCGGCGTGGGCTGAAGCCGCGCCAGACCCATGCGTCGCTGGTCGGGACGGGCAGGCGCCATTGCGCGCGGGGCAGCACCGTCAGCCGCCAGGTCCCCTCGTCATGAAGGTTGAACTCGATCTCGCCCGGCCCGACGATGTCGGCATCCTGCCAAAGCGCCGTGTCATAAGGTGCGCCAATCGAGGCCCGGTCGAGGATATGCAGCAAGCTGTCGGTAAGGGTGATCGACACCACCTCTTCAAAGGGATTGCCGTCATTGGTGACGAAAAGATAGCCGGTGATCGGATCGTGGCGATCCAGGGCAAAGGCCGCTCGCATCCAGACGCCTGCAAGATCAACCTTGTGCCCGTCCAGAATCAGCCGGCCGCGGGGCATTTCGCCGGGAAGTGGCGTGAAATCGAGCTGATCCGCCATCAGCGCTTTCATTGGGGTGCCACGCGCTAGAAGAACAGGCTGACGCCAAAGGCGCCTGCGACCGCACCGGCGAAGGCGCCGACACTGGAACATATTGGCGCGCCGGGGCCGCACAACAATCCGGCTGCTGCCCCGCCCGCAAGACCGCCCACGACACCACCGCCCAGAACGGCGCCTTCTTCCATCGCGGCCGCGCCCTTGTCCTCGGCCGAGGCGACGTTATAGACCGCCACCCCAAGCGACAGGACCAGCAGGCCGCGCCCGGCGCGTGACAGGCGCCGCATCAGCACATTGACACGTGCGCTTGACTTGCCAGAGCTTTCGACCACGGCGCGCAGGACGGCATCGCGTTGTCCCGAGGATAGCTGATCGAAATTTGCCTTATTGCCATACATTTCCAGGGTTTTTTCCGACACTATGGTCGGCAGCGTTTTGCCCTTGGCTTTCAGGGATTCGGCGAAGGCCCTGCCAACGGGTGTGCTGCGTCCCCGGATCAGATCGAGAATCACATTGCGCTGTTCGCTGGCCAGACGCGCGGCCTGGTCCCAGGTCAGGCGGCCCGCCCGGACCTCGGCCTTCATTTCGCGCGACATCTCGGCGATCAGCCGGGCGTATCGCTCGCGCATCGAGGCATCCCAGCCCATGCCGGCACCTGCGGCGGTAACGGCACCGCGCAATGCGGAAATCTCGCGGTCGAAATCGGCTTCGGTGGTCATCTCGGGTCAACCATGTCACAAGGAACGAATACGGTGGCAGGATAGGGTCGCGCGCGCGAGAAGGTCAATTGCCGACCCTTGCCAATCCAGCAAAACCGGCATATATCGCGCCCAAGTCAATCGGGCGATATGGTCAGAACAGACCGCTTTGATACCGGGTCGGGCATATTGCCACGACCCTTTGTCATTCTCGAATGGCGCATAAAGACCGGCGGAGCCAACCGCTTGGCCAGTAACATCATTGTAAAGGAAACGGATACACATGGCTGAAAAAGCAACCATGGCAGATTTCGAGGCGATGCTGAATGAAAGCCTCGACATGGATACGCCCGATGAGGGCAGCGTTGTAAAGGGCAAGGTCATCGCCATCGAGGCGGGCCAGGCCATCATCGACGTCGGCTACAAGATGGAAGGCCGCGTTGATCTGAAAGAATTCGCAAATCCCGGCGAAGAGGCCAATCTTGCCGTCGGCGACGAGGTCGAGGTTTATCTGGACCGCGTGGAAAACGCCCGCGGCGAAGCGTCGATCAGCCGCGAGAAGGCCCGCCGCGAGGAAGCCTGGGATCGCCTGGAAAAAGCCTATGCCGATGAAGAGCGCGTCGAAGGCGCCATCTTCGGCCGCGTCAAGGGTGGCTTCACCGTTGATCTGGGCGGCGCTGTTGCCTTCCTGCCCGGTTCGCAGGTCGACGTGCGCCCGGTGCGTGACGCCGGCCCGCTGATGGGTCTGAAGCAGCCCTTCCAGATCCTGAAAATGGACCGTCGCCGCGGCAATATCGTCGTGTCGCGCCGCGCCATTCTGGAAGAAAGCCGTGCCGAACAGCGCGCCGAAGTCATCGCCAACCTGACCGAGGGTCAGGTCGTTGACGGCGTCGTCAAGAACATCACCGAATACGGCGCCTTCGTCGATCTGGGCGGTGTTGACGGTCTGCTGCACGTCACCGACATGGCCTGGCGCCGCGTCAACCACCCGTCGGAAATCCTGTCGATCGGCGAGACCGTCAAGGTTCAGGTCGTCAAGATCAACAAGGACAGCCACCGCATCAGCCTGGGCATGAAGCAGCTTCAGGCCGATCCGTGGGATTCGGTGATCGAGAACTTCCCGATCGGTTCGGTCCATACCGGCCGCGTCACCAACATCACCGATTACGGCGCGTTCGTCGAACTGTCGGCTGGTGTCGAGGGTCTGGTTCACGTCTCGGAAATGAGCTGGACCAAGAAGAACGTCCATCCGGGCAAGATCGTCTCGACCTCGCAAGAGGTTGACGTGATGGTTCTGGAAATCGACGAAGCCAAGCGCCGCGTGTCGCTGGGTCTGAAGCAGACGCAGCGCAACCCGTGGGAAGTCTTTGCCGAGACCCACCCGGCCGGTACCCAGATCGAAGGCGAAGTGAAGTCGATCACCGAATTCGGCCTGTTCATCGGGCTGGAAGGCGATATCGACGGCATGGTTCACTTGTCGGATATCAGCTGGGATGCCCGTGGCGAGGACGCGATTCAGGATTACCGCAAGGGCGACGTGGTCAAAGCCGTCGTTCAGGACGTGGATATCGAGAAAGAGCGTATCAGCCTGTCGATCAAGGCGCTGGAAAACGACAACATGGCCGAGGCCGTGGATGGCGTGAAGCGCGGCTCGATCGTCACCGCCGAGGTGACCGCGATCGAGGATGGCGGGATCGAAGTGGAATATAACGGCGTCAAGTCGTTCATCCGCCGCTCGGACCTCGCCCGCGACCGTCAGGACCAGCGCCCCGAGCGCTTCCAGGTCGGTGACAAGGTCGATGCCCGCGTGACCAATATCGACACCAAGACCCGTCGTCTGGGTCTGTCGATCAAGGCCCGCGAGATCGCCGAAGAGAAAGAAGCGATCGACACCTATGGCAGCTCGGATTCGGGTGCCTCGCTTGGTGACATCCTGGGCGCTGCGCTGAACCGCAACAACTAAGCGGCCGGCCGAATGCCAACCTCTTGCCCCGTCCCCGCAGCACGCGGGGGCGGGGTTTTCTTTGGCTCTGTCGCTCAGCTGCATTTGGCCGGTTCAGGCCCAAGCCGGGCGTTGACGCTCTGGCATCTGCCCCGCAACTGCGGATCGGATCGGATCGGATCGAATCGGTTCGGGCAGCAATCAGCGAAAACAGCTTTCCGCCTCGATCTGTCCGGCCAATGCCCCGCGCAGGGTCAGCACATCGCCTTCCAGTTCCGCGATTTTTTCGCGCAGCTCTGCTTCGGTCCGGGCCTGATTGGCCAGGCCCGCGCCTAACACCCGCTCGACGGCACGGCGCATCGGCGCCTCGTCCCCGCTGAACGCCAGCCACAGCGTCGCGCCCTCCAGCTGGGACAGCGCATCCTCGGCCAGCTCGGCGGCGCGGCGGGGTGGATGATGGCGTTCAAGAATAGCCTGTATGACCTGATGCAGCCTGCCGAAAAAGGCCAGCGCGGCGGCGCGCACCGCATCTGCCTCGGCCGTGCCGTAAAGCAGATGCAGCCCCAAACAGCGGTGGTGCATGGCCAGATGATCGGCAATGGCGGTGATGCTTGCCCGGTAGTCGGCCTGCCAGTCGGGGCCGGTTGGGCAGGCCCCTTCGATCTGTGCCAAAGTCAGTTGCAAGGCCTCGATGGCCAGATCCTCTTTGGCGGCGAAGCGGCTGTAAAGACTGGCTTTGCGCAGGCCGACGGCATCGGCAAGTTCGGCCATCGACAGGCCGGCATAGCCGCGTCGGCGGAACATGTCCTGCGCCGCCGCAATGATTTCTTCGCGTGATGTCTTTGTCATCTGTTCATTTCCTACCGATCGGTCTTATAATGCAACCGATCGGTAGGAAAGACAAGGCTATGAGTGACGACAAGATCAACATGACGACCGGCGAGGATCCTCACAGCCATCGGGGTGAGGTGCTTATGCGCGATCGCTATCCCGGCCCCTACTGGTGGGATTCGGGCAATCTGCCGCGGATGGTGCAGCCGCGCCTGTCGCCCTCGATGATCCGCTTCATCGAAAATCTGCCATTTTTCTTTGTCGCGACGGCCAGTGACCGGGGGCATTGCGACGCCAGCTTTCGCGGGCGCGATTATGACGCGGCCGGTCGCCCATTGCCGGCCCTGCGCGCGCCCGATCCGCAGACGGTGATCTTTCCGGATTTTCGCGGCAACGGCCTGTACCAATCGCTTGGCAATATCCTGACCAACCCGCAGATAGGTCTGCTGTTCATGGATTTCGACCGCCAGCGCCGCGCGCGGGTCAATGGGCGGGCGTCGATCCTGCCGCCACCTGACTGGGCAGCGGCACTTTGGCCCGCTGCCCAATCGGTCGTGCAGGTCGAGGTCCAGCAGGCCTTTGGCAATTGCGCCGCCCGCATCCCCCGCATGCGCCTGTACGAAGGCAGCGACGCGCCGTTCAGCTAGGGCAGGGGGGCGGATATCGGCCACATCCGCCTGCGCGCCATCGCATTCGGGGCGGGATTCGGCGCAACCGGGATGCAACCAAACAGGTTCTTTCGCGTTCCCCCTTCTGCAAACGGGTAAATGGCCGTAATATCAGCTTGGTATACCCGTTCATACTCGAGGCTTGAGAATTGCAGGTGCCCAGATGATTCGATCAGAACTGATCCAGAAAGTCGCCGAAGAGAATCCCCATCTGTTCCGGCGCGATGTCGAGCGTATCGTGAATACCGTGTTCGAAGAGATCATCGACGCCATGGCCCGCGGCGACCGGGTCGAGTTGCGCGGCTTCGGCGCTTTCTCGGTCAAGCGGCGTGATTCGCGGACCGGTCGCAACCCGCGTACGGGCGAGGCGGTCGAGGTCGATGAAAAGCATGTTCCTTTCTTCAAGACCGGCAAATTGCTGCGCGACAGGTTGAACGGCGAGGCCTGATCGCCGTAAAAGGCCTTTGCGTGCCCGGAAGCTCCGGGCCGGAAAAAGGGAATGCTGATGCGCTTTATCCGCCTGATGTTCGTCGTCCTGCTTGCCATCTTGCTGATCGCAGTTGCATTGGCCAATCGCGACATGGTGACCCTGAACGCCTTTCCGGCGAATTTCGGGCAGTATCTGGGCGGCACCTGGTCGCTGAACCTGCCGCTGTTTCTGGTGATCTTCCTGGCCATCGCCTTTGGTGTGGTGATCGGTTTTGTCTGGGAATGGCTGCGCGAGGCCCATATCCGTCGCGAGTCGCGCCAGCGCGCCAGCCAGGTCGCCCAGCTGGAACGCGAGGTCAGCCATCTTCGGGACAATCACGCAGGCCCGCGCGACGACGTCCTGGCCATCGTGGACCGTCCGCGCAGCGCCCCGCAGGGCACCGGCAACCCGCCGCGCCCCATTGCCTCACCCTCGCCAGCGCCCGGCACGACGCTGCCCAGCCAGCCAGTGCGCTGAATGGCCCAGGTCAAGATCTGCGGGCTCAGCCACCCCGAACATGTCGCCGCAGCTGTCGATGCCGGGGCGCGCTATCTGGGCTTTGTCTTCTTTCCGAAATCGCCCCGCGCGGTCTTGCCGCAACAGGCCGCAGCGCTGATGGGCGATACCCCGCCCGGCGTGGCGCGGGTGGGGCTGTTCGTCAATCCCGATGACGCACTACTTGAACAGGTGCTGGCCCAGGCTCCGCTGGACATGATCCAGTTGCATGGCGCCGAAACCCCGGCCCGCGTGGCCGAGGTCAAGGCCCTGTCCGGCCTGCCGGTGATCAAGGCCGTGGGCGTGGCTGAACCTGCCGATCTGGACGGGCTGTGGGATCATGGCCTGGCCGCCGATATGCTGCTGGTCGACGCCAAACCTCCGAAGGATGCCACGCTTCCGGGCGGAAACGGGCTCGCTTTTGACTGGCGGTTGCTCACCGGGCGCAAATGGCTGAAGCCCTGGCTGCTGGCCGGGGGGCTGACCCCGCAGAACGTGGCCGAGGCGATCCGCCTGACCGGCGCACCTGGCGTCGATGTCTCGTCAGGGGTCGAAACAGCGCCCGGACAAAAGGACAGCGACCTGATCCGCGCCTTCGTCGCCGCCGCCCGGACATGATCTGGCGACCGGCCACCCGCGCCGACGTCCCGGCGGTCATGGCGCTTCTGGCCGATGACATGCTGGGGCAGGGCCGCGAGGCCGCCGATCCCGCCCCCTATCTCGCCGCCTTCGATGCCATGCAGGCCGAAGGCGCCAATCACCTGATCGTGGGCGACGAAAACGGCGTGGTCATCGCCTGCTATCAGATCACCTTCATCTCGGGCCTCTCGCTGACCGCCGCCCGTCGCGCCCAGATCGAGGGCGTCCGCACCGCCGCCAGCCATCGCGGCCAGGGCATCGGCGCGGCGATGATGGCCGATGCCGAATCCCGCGCCCGCGCCGCCGGTTGCAGCCTGATGCAATTCACCACCAACAAGGCGCGCAGCGATGCCCACCGCTTCTATGACCGCATGGGCTTCACCCCGTCCCATATCGGCTATAAGAAACCACTCTAGGTTTCTTTCTCGTCCAAATACCCAAATCCCGAACCCGAAAAGGCAGCGCCATGGCCGATGATCTCGTGAACAGCTTCAAGAATGGCCCCGACGAACAGGGCCGTTTCGGCATCTATGGCGGCCGCTTCGTCAGCGAAACACTGATGCCGCTGATCTTGGATCTGGAAGCCGAATACGAACGCGCCAAGACTGACCCGGTCTTTTGGGCGCAGATGGATGACCTGTGGACCCATTATGTTGGCCGCCCCAGCCCGCTTTACCATGCCGAACGCCTGTCGGAACGGCTTGGCGGCGCAAAAATCTACATGAAACGCGACGAGCTGAACCATACCGGCGCCCACAAGATCAACAACGTCCTGGGCCAGATCCTCTTGGCCATGCGCATGGGCAAGACCCGCATCATCGCGGAAACCGGCGCGGGTCAGCACGGTGTGGCCACGGCCACGGTCTGCGCCCGCTTCGGGCTGAAATGCGTGGTCTACATGGGTGCGCATGATGTGGAACGTCAGGCCCCAAACGTATTCCGCATGCGGCTGCTAGGGGCCGAGGTCGTGCCGGTCACATCGGGTCGCGGCACGCTGAAGGATGCGATGAACGACGCGCTCAGGGATTGGGTCACCAATGTGCGCGACACCTTCTATTGCATCGGCACCGTCGCCGGCCCGCATCCCTATCCGGCCATGGTGCGCGATTTTCAGTCGATCATCGGCAAGGAAACCAAAGAACAGATCATGGCGCGCGAGGGCCGTCTGCCCGACACGCTGGTCGCGGCCATTGGCGGCGGCTCGAATGCGATGGGGCTGTTCTTCCCGTTCCTCGACGACAAGGACGTGCGCATCATCGGGGTCGAGGCCGGCGGCAAGGGCGTCGATGACCGCATGCTGCATTGCGCCAGCCTGACCGGCGGCCGCGCGGGCGTGCTGCATGGCAACCGCACCTATCTGTTGCAGGATCCCGAGGGCCAGATCCTGGAAGGGCATTCCATCAGCGCCGGTCTGGACTATCCCGGCATCGGCCCGGAACATGCCTGGCTGAAGGATCAGATGCGCGCCGAATATGTCAGCATCACCGATGACGAGGCATTGGCCGCCTTCCAGCTGTGCTGCCAGACCGAGGGCATCATCCCCGCGCTGGAACCCAGCCATGCCCTTGCCCATGTGATGAAGATCGCGCCCGATCTGCCCGCCGACCATCTGATCGTGATGAATATGTGCGGGCGTGGCGACAAGGATATCTTCACCGTCGCCAAGCATCTGGGCGTCGATATCCAGACCTGAGGCTGACCCTGCGTCATCTGACGTTTCCGTGAGGGACGAGAACCCCTCGCGGATCGGGGCGTTCACCTGCCAGCAACCTTACTGGAGGTGAACGATATGCTGACGAAGCAATTCAAGCTGGCCGCGATCCTGACTGCGGCGATGGGAACCAGCGCACTGGCGCAAGAGGCGACCGTGGTGGAAACGCCTGGTGGTCAGACGGCGATCCTGCCTGCGGACGCGGTCGAATCGACCGGCGTTTCGCCGGACGCAACGGCGGCCGAATCGGAATATCCGATCTTCAATCAGGACATGAATGACCAGACGATCGCCGATACGCTGCTGTCGCAGGGTTTCGGGGATATCTATATCCTGCGCGAAGGCTCGCTGATGACAGTGACCGCCACCCGCGACGGGGATGACATCAAGCTGGTCTACAACCTGGTTGAAGGCCGCCTGATCGAGGTCAATGGCGAGCGTGTCCTGACCGAGGAAGAACGCACCCTGACCGAATCGGGCAGCACCGACACCGCAACCGCCGGTGAAACCGAGGACACGGAAGGCACCGATGACGGCGCAACCGATGACGGCAGCACTGACGACGGCAGCGCTGATGATGGTGCGTCGGATGATGGCGGCACTGATGATAGCGGCACTGACGACAGCGGCACTGACGACAGTGGTGCCGACGACGGCGCCGGGGACGATTCTGGCAACGACTCGGATTCGGGCGGCGAAGGCGGCTCGGACAGTGACGGGACGAATGGCTGATCATCAGACCCCGTCTCGGGATTGAGTGCAGGCCGGGGTGGCAACGCCCCGGCCTTTTTGTCGCCGTTTCACCGCCATGCGGCCCTTAAACTTCGGTTTAGAACCCCGATTTCTATCCGGGGTCCAATAGCCAGCCCTTATCCGTCCACCCTAGCCTTGGGCCATGCCGGTATCGTCCGGCCGCAGAACAGGAGACAGAAATGCGTAACAAAATCAGCTTCGCCGCCCTGGCCTTTTCGATCAGCATGACCGCTGCCAATGCCCAGACCCTTGCGGATAGCGCGGTTCGCTCGCTGACGGATCAGGGCTTCACGAATGTCGAGGTCAAGCGCGACGATGGCCAACTCGAAGTGGAGGGCTGGCGCGGCGACGAGAAGCTTGAGGTCACCTATGATCTGTCCACCGGCGAGGTCGTGAAACAGGAAAGCGAACGTGTGCAGGGGGGCAAGGCGGCCGACGATCGGAATGATCGTCTTGACGACAATGACCGTCACGACGACGACAATGGCCGGGATGACCGTCATGATGACGATGATGACCGCACTGATGATCGTGATGATGACCGCGATGACGACCGCGACGACGACCGCGACGATGATCGTGATGACGACCGCGACGATGACCGCGACGACGATCGCGATGATGATCGCGATGACGACCGCTAGGTTGTCGTCGGCCGCCCTGCTGGTTTCGACCGATGGGCGGCCGGTCGCTGTCACACTTCTGAAGATGCTTGATGCGGGGGCGGGGTGGCGCGACAATATGGCCGTAAGGTGCGGCCCGACAGCTGCCACGCCGCGACAGGAGATCAGGCAACCGTGTTCACAGCCCGTCCACATATAGTCCTGCTGGCGGTGGCGCTTGCCTGCTGGACCCCGATGGCGGCTCTGGCCGGGCCGGACTATGCCGGGCAGGTCACCACCCAGTTGCTGGATCAGGGATACAGGCGCATCGAGGTTCGCCGCACGCTTCTGGGCCGGGTTGTCATCACCGCCGAGGGCAATGGCCATACGCGCGAGGTCGTGATTGACCCGCGCAGCGGCTCATTGCTGCGCGATCTGGTCCGGCAGGACGAAGATGGCACCACGACGCTTGGCATCGCGGTTATGGGCGATGACGGCGACAGTTCGGGTTCCGGTTCTGTTTCTGTTTCTGGTTCTGGTTCCGGCTCGGATGATGACAGCGACTCGGATGACGGCGACAGCGGCTCCGATGATGACGACGATGGCAGTGACTCGGGATCTGACGATGATTCCGACAGTGATGATTCCGGCAGCGATGATTCCGGCAGCGATGACGACGACAGCGGCGGGGATGACAGCGATGGCGGTGATGACGACGATTCCGACAGCGACGATGACCGCTGAGGCAGTCAGCTCGGACCGGGCTGCCATGCTGAAGCATCTCCCGTTGATCGCCATTCTGGCCTTGCAGACCGTGTGTGCGGTCTATCTGTTGCGGGACATCGTGCTGTCGCTGCTGGGCGTCAGTTTTGAACCTCTGGCATGGCAATATGTCGAGTATCTGGATATCGGCGCCGCCTTCGGGCTGATTGCCGGAATTGCGCTTGGCGCCCGCATGCTGTTTTCGTCGCTGCGACAGCGCCACCGGGCCGAGGAAAAGCTGCGCCAGGCAAAAACCGCCTTCATGCAGCTGATCGACCAGAAATTTGGCGATTGGGGGCTGTCCCCGGCCGAGCGTGACGTGGCCTTGTTTTCCATCAAGGGCCTGTCCGTGGCCGAAATCGCGGCGCTGCGCGGTACGTCGGACGGCACCATCAAGGCGCAGGCGGCGGCGGTCTATCGAAAGGCAGGGGTGGGCAATCGCCACCAGCTGCTGAGCCTGTTCATCGAGGACCTGTTCGATCCGCAGATGTCGCCCGGTATCCGTCCTGCGGCTGCAAGCAGCGTCACCGACGCGGCACCAACCGACCAGTCATCCTGAAACCCGGTCAGCGCGCCAGATGATCACCCGGCCCGGCCGGCCTTTCCGGCCCGCGACGTCAGCCGGTGTCACGGCAGGGGATGATCATCCCTCTGGTTCATCGGCCGGACCGACGGCATGGGCGCGCAACAGTTCCAGCGGCACGATATCGACGGCGCGTGCATGGGTTGCCTCTAGCACGACCTTTGGGGCGGCGAATTCCTGCGCAGCCTGAAGGAAACGCGCTGCGCACAGACACCAGCGATCGCCCGGTTTCAGGCCGGAAAACCGGTATTCGGGCCGCGGCGTGGACAGGTCATTGCCCAGATATTTCGACAGCGCCAGAAATTCGGCCGTGACGATCACGCAAACCGTATGACGCCCCTGATCCTCGGGCCCGGTATTGCAGCAGCCGTCGCGATAGAACCCGGTCAGCGGGTCGGTGGAACAGGGCGTCAGCTCGCCACCCAGAACATTGATCGAAGGCTGTTTCATATCAGGCAGGCTAGCCCGCCCCCGTCGCCTCGCCAAGCCCCGGCAGACCGGGATCTGTCTCGATCATACAGGCTTGATCGCGCATCCATTGCCACCAGCCGGCCAGCGCGGGACAGGCCGCCAGGGCGCTGGCCCCTTCGGGCGCCTGGACAAAGGCCGCCATCATCGGAGCCAGGTGCAAATCCGCAAGGTCCAGCCCTTGACGGGTCAGCACCAGACCTTCGGCCGCCACCGGCTCCAGCGCGGTCAGAACCGGCGCGGCATCGCGTATGCCCTGCGCCACGACGGCCTCGTCGGCGCTCTCACCCAAAGCCGTGCGGAACACCCGATGCGCAAAGACCTGCCGCACCATCGGCCAATAGCCATAGGCATCGGCAATTCCGATCACCTGCTGCATGCGTCCCAAAGCGGCGGGTGCGGACCGGTGCAACTCGGGACCGCCGAAAGCGGCGTCCAGATAGGTGCAGATCGCCCGCGTCTCGTAGAGGACAAAACCGTCATGGATCAGTACGGGAACGCGGCCAAAGGGGTGACGCAACCCGTCATCGCCCGCTTGCGAAAACGGATCATGCTCTTCCGCCCGCCAGATGATCCCCTTTGCCTGCAACACCGCCGCAACGATCCGCGCATAAACGCTGTAACGATAGCGCTGGACCACGATGCTCATGCAGGGATCGGGTCCCAGGCAATCCAGCGGCCGTGGAAATCCGCCCGGCCAAGCGACCAGGCCCGGGCCTGCCCATCCCAGAACCGCAACCGCAAGGCCGCGCCATTGCCGCCATCCGCCTCCATCGAGACATGGGCCAAAGGCGCATCCGCGCTGGCCAAGGCACCTGCCCGCTGAATGGCAGCCTCGCACCGCGCCTGCACGGCGGGCGGAAAATACTGCCAGGCTACGGTGTGATAGACCATGCGCACATGCCCCGGCTTCCGGCATGCCAGCCGGTCCTCCAGAAAATCGGCCGCGTCGCCGGCGACGACGCGCGGCGGCAGATCACGCGCCAGGCCAAGCGCCGCCCGCAGCCGTGCCATCCGTTCCCGCTGATCGGGCCAGCAATAGGCCAGCAACCGATCCGCATCGCGCCGCGCGTCGACCGGCCGCAGATCGACCCCTTCACCTGCCCCAACCGTGAATGCCGTGGCCGGCAGATCACCTTGCCAGACCGGAGCCAGCACCACATCACCTGGTCCAAATATCCTGGGGTCCGGGGCAAGGCCCCGGTCCGGCGCCAGCAGATAGCGGTGAAAATTCAGGTTCAGCCCCGCCGAGGCCCCCAATTCCAGCAGATCCAGCGGCAGCGGCGACAGCCCGGCCAGAAACCGCGCCGCCCCGATCAACGCGGCCGAGCGTCCGACCTCGTTGGTTTGTGGCGGGCTGTCCAGCCAGTGCATCACATGGGCCTGATGGCGCTGGATCGCCGCCAGCAACAGGGGCGCGCCCGGATCGCCGGCCTGATATGCCGCCGCCAGCTCGGCATCGGCCTGCGACAGGACCAGCGCATGCAGCGCGCCCGCAAGGCGCAGCGGCACCGAATCCCCACGCGGCGAGGCGTCGCCCGGCCAATCCAGAACCCGCCGCGCCACCGCACCCTGCGCGGGCTGCAAGGCGTCGCCCAACCGCTCGACCACCCGCGCGGTCAGTTCCGAGCCAAGCGCCCGGCAGGACCGCGCCTGATCGGCAAAGGCCGCGCGGACGGTCACCGGAACCTGTCAGCCAGCGATTTCAGCTTGTCGCCAAAGCTTTGCGGCTGGTTGGATGCGGGCGGACGGGCAGGGGCGTCCTGCGCCTTGGCAGGCGGGGCGGGCGTGCCGGCCTCTGGACTGGTGGCACCGGGGCCCGTTCCCGTCCCGCTGCGGGCGGGCGCGACGCGGCGGGCCACCGCGTTCTGGAACCGCCCGCCATCACCCGCCGCCAGTTCGGCGGCCCCGTCCGAAATCCCGCGCAGCAGGTCGTCCAGCCAGTCCTGATCGGTCTTGGCGAAATCCGACAGCACATATCCCGCCACGCGGTCCTTGTGCCCCGGATGGCCGATTCCCAGCCTGACACGATCATAATCGGCGCCGATATGCTGATGGATCGACCGCAAGCCGTTATGCCCGGCATGCCCGCCCCCCTGCTTCAGGCGGCATTTTCCCGGTTGCAGGTCCAACTCGTCGTGAAAAACGACGACATCGGCGGGCACCAGCTTCAGATAGCGCATCGCCTCGCCAACGGATTGCCCCGACAGGTTCATGAATGTCTGCGGCTTCAACAGGGCAACACGCTGGGTTCCCAGACGGCCTTCGGCCATAAGTCCCTGAAATCGCGGCTTCCAGGGGCCGAAATTGTGGTCCTCGGCAATCCGGTCCAATGCCATGAAACCGATATTGTGGCGGTTTGCCGCATATTTCGCACCGGGATTGCCCAGGCCCACAAACAGCTTCATCGTATCCTCCGGCCCCTGGGTCTTGGGGCAAATCACATCGGTCCCTTGCAGTGGACCTCTCGCGTTACTAAGACTCTGTCAACCTTTCGCGGCTATGGCTAGGGGCCGGCACCCTTGGGCGAATCGCGCGGAATGGACAATCAGGCAAGGAAGACAGATGAGCGATCCGGCAGAAATCTACATGAACACGCTCGTTCCGATGGTGGTCGAACAGACCTCGCGCGGGGAACGGGCCTATGACATCTTCTCGCGCCTGCTGAAGGAACGGATCATCTTCGTGGCCGGTCCCGTGCATGATGGCATGGCCACGCTGATCTCGGCGCAATTGCTGTTCCTTGAGGCGGAAAACCCCTCGAAGGATATCAGCATGTATATCAACAGCCCCGGCGGTGTCGTCACCTCGGGCCTGTCGATCTATGACACGATGCAATATATCCGGCCGCGCGTGTCGACGCTGGTGGTGGGGCAGGCCTCGTCCATGGGGTCGCTGCTGCTGGCGGCAGGCGAAAAGGGGCTGCGCTATTCGCTGCCCAACAGCCGGATCATGGTGCATCAGCCCTCGGGCGGGTTCCGCGGCACCGCGACCGATCTGCTGATTCAGGCAAAGGAAACCGAAAGCCTGAAGCGGCGCCTGAACGAGATCTATGTCAAGCATACCGGCCGCACCCTGGCCGAGGTCGAGACGGCCCTGGATCGCGACAGCTATATGTCGCCGGACGAGGCAAGGGATTGGGGCCTGATTGACGAGGTTCTGGCACCGCGCGGCAAGGCCGCACCGGAAAAGAAATAGCCCGCAAGGCGGGACGTATTGGGGATTGTGACGACGCGCGCCGATCCCTAACATGGCGGAAAGCGCTGATCCGGCGCGAAAGGTGCCGGGTCGGTCCAGTAGAATGGCGGGGGCAAGGGGTGCCCGCGCGGCCAATGGACCGTCGGTCCGGCGGCATGGAAGGAAGTGGTTGATGGCAAATCAGTCCGGCGGTGACAGCAAGAACACGCTTTATTGCAGCTTTTGCGGCAAGAGCCAGCATGAGGTGCGAAAGCTGATTGCGGGCCCAACCGTGTTCATATGCGACGAATGTGTCGAGCTGTGCATGGACATCATCCGCGAGGAAACCAAATCCTCGGGGCTGAAATCTGGCGACGGTGTGCCGACGCCCAAGGAAATCTGCGCGGTTCTGGATGACTATGTCATCGGTCAGGAACATGCCAAGCGCGTGCTGTCGGTCGCGGTTCACAACCACTACAAGCGGCTGAACCACGGCGGCAAGAACGACATCGAACTGGCCAAGTCGAACATCCTGCTGATCGGCCCGACCGGCTGCGGCAAGACGCTGCTGGCGCAGACGCTGGCGCGTATTCTGGACGTTCCCTTCACGATGGCCGATGCGACCACGCTGACCGAGGCCGGTTATGTCGGCGAGGATGTCGAGAATATCATCCTCAAGCTGTTGCAGGCATCAGAATACAATGTCGAACGCGCGCAGCGAGGCATCGTCTATATCGACGAGGTCGACAAGATCACGCGGAAATCCGACAACCCCTCGATCACCCGCGATGTCTCGGGCGAGGGCGTGCAGCAGGCACTGCTGAAGATCATGGAGGGCACGGTCGCATCCGTTCCGCCGCAAGGCGGGCGCAAGCATCCCCAGCAGGAATTCCTGCAAGTGGACACGACCAATATCCTGTTCATCTGCGGCGGCGCATTTGCCGGTCTGGAACGCATCATCTCGCAGCGCAACAAGGGCAGCGCGATGGGCTTTGGCGCCAGCGTCAAGGAAAACGACGATCGCGGTGTTGGCGAGACGTTCAAGGAACTGGAACCCGAGGATCTGCTGAAATTCGGTCTTATCCCCGAATTCGTCGGCCGCCTGCCGGTGATCGCGACGCTGACCGATCTGGATGAAGAGGCGCTGATCATCATCCTGACCAAGCCGAAGAATGCGCTGGTCAAGCAGTATCAGCGGCTGTTCGATCTGGAGGACGTGCAACTGACCTTCACCGATGATGCGCTGACAGCCATTGCCAAGCGCGCCATCCAGCGCAAGACCGGCGCGCGCGGCCTGCGGTCGATCATGGAAGACATTCTTCTGGATACCATGTTCGAGCTGCCGGGGCTGGACAGCGTCGAAGAGGTCGTGGTGAACGAAGAGGCGGTGGACAACCCCGCCGCCAAGCCGCTGCTGATCCATGCCGATCAGAAGAAGGAAACGGCGACCGCTGGTTAAGGCCAGGGTAAGGGTCGCATGTCATCTGAAGGGGCCGCCGATCTGGCGGCCCTGTTCATGTCTGGGGTTGGCGGGGGCGGCAAATGATCCGGCGGATTTCGTCAGGTGGTATCTATGAGGCGAAGATCGGCTATTGCCGGGCAGTCGTGGCCGGCGGCATGGTCCATGTCGCGGGCACCGTCGCGCCAGGCGATCCCGTGCCGACCGATGTTGTCGAACAATGCCGGCTGGCGCTGGATGTGATTGGCCGGGCGCTGGCAGAGGCGGGCTCGGGCTTCGATCAGGTCATCCGCGTGACCTATATGCTGCCCGATCGGGCCGATTTCGAACCATGCTGGCCGGTTCTGGCGGCAACATTCGCGCCCAATCCGCCTGCGGCCACGATGATCGAATGCGGGCTGATCGACCCGAAATACCGCATCGAGATCGAGGTGACCGCGCTGCTGCCAAAGTGATCCCTGTGGCCGTGGCATGGCGGCTGCACTCTGGACCTTTGGGCGCAATTGGGTCATATCGAACAGAATATTTGCAGGAGTTCCTGATCCATGTCCGTGAAATCCCTCGTGCTGCGTTTCTTCACCTGGTGGAACAGCGAAACCTGGAACACCCAGTTCTGGACTTGGCGCAACGGCCAGAAGGTCGGCGAGGACGAACAGGGCAATGTCTTTTATCAGACCAAGGACGGCAAGCGCCGTTGGGTGATCTATAATGGCGAATCCGAGGCCAGCAGGATCACGCCGGAATGGCATGGCTGGCTGCATTACACCTGGGACGAGCCGCCGACCAAGGCGCCGCTGCCGCATCGCCCCTGGGAAAAACCGCATCTGCCGAACCTGACCGGCACGGGCGAGGCCTATCGCCCGGAAGGCTCGATCTATCGCGCCGATCCGGCCAAGCGCAGCGATTACGACGCCTGGCAGCCCGAGTAAGATGAGCAGCTCTGCCGAACAGCGGGCCGAGCTGATTGCCGGCGCGGCCGTGCTGGCTGTCGCTCTGGGTTTTCTTGGCTGGTCGCTTGGACGCGATTCCTTGCCAGGGGGCGGGGGCTATGACCTGATCGCATCCTTCCCTGATGTCGACGGTGTCGAGATCGGGACCGAGGTGCGGCTTGCGGGCGTGCGCGTCGGCCGGGTAACGGATCTGCGCCTGAACCCGCAGACCTATCACGCCGATGCGGTGATCCGCGTCCCCGATCAGGTGCTGCTGCCCAGTGACAGCGCGGCGCTGATCCAGTCCGATGGGTTGCTGGGTGGCGCCTATATCCAGCTGCAACCCGGTGGCAGCCCCGATAATCTGGCGCCAGGCGACGAGATCGAGGATGTGCAGGGGGCCGTCAGCCTGATCTCGCTGATGATGAAATTCGTCGACAGCCAGGCATCCGCCGCCGATGATGAAGGCGTGGCACCATGATCGCCGCCCGCCACATGATGCTGGCGGCCGGGCTTGCGGCCGTGCTGGTGCTGCCGGCGGTTGCGCAGGAAACGGCGCGGGGCAACGGTGCGCTGTTGCGCGGGCTGGACAAGATATCGGGGCAGACCCGCGATCTGATGGTTGGCGTGGGCCAAGCCGTTACCTATGGCCGGCTAGAGGTGCGTCTGGGTGAGTGCCGTTATCCCGCCGGCGATCCCAGCAGCGACGCTTTTGCGCAGATGACGATTACCGATCGGACAATCAACACCACGGTATTCAGCGGCTGGATGATCGCCAGTTCGCCTGCGCTGTCGTCTCTGGATGATGCGCGTTACGATGTCTGGGTGATTTCCTGCCAAAGCTGATCGGCTGTGGGCAAGGGCCTGCGATACAGGTCGGCCCGACGCCTCAATGCCTGATCCAGCTGTCGGCGATAGCTGTGCCGGGTGATCTCGACGCCACCCATCCGCGCCAGATGCGGCGTCAGGAATTGGGTATCGAACAGGGTGAATCCGCCATGGGCCAGCTGCGACGAAAGCCAGATCAGCGCCATCTTTGATCCGTTGGTTCGGGCCGAAACCATGGATTCCCCAAAAAACGCGCTGCCCAGAATGACGCCGAAAATACCGCCGGCAAAGCGGCCCTCGTGACGGATTTCCAGCGCGGCGGCATGACCAGCAAGGTACAGTTCGTGATACAGCGCACTTAGCGGCGCGTTGATCCATGTCTCGCCCCGATCCCCGCAAGCCGCGACAATCGCGTCGAAATCGCCGTCCAGATGTGCTGACCAGTCCTGTCGTCGCAAATCCCGCAGCAATGAACGAGAAGCATGGACCCGACCCACCGGCAAGACCCCGCGCCGGGGCGGATCGAACCAGTGCAGGTCGGGCATGTCGGCACTTTCCGCCATCGGAAAGATGCCCTGGGCATAGCCCGCCAGCAACTGCCGCGCGGTCAGCACCCTAGCCGTAATGCCTGTCCAGCCAGCGTTCCAGCCAGTGAATCGAGTAATCGCCTGACTGGATATCCGGCTCGGCCAGCAATTCGCGGAACAGCGGAACGGTGCTGTCCACCCCGTCGACGATCAATTCGCCAAGTGCGCGTGACAGCCTGGCCAATGCCTCGGGGCGGTCGCGGCCGTGGACGATCAGCTTGCCGATCAGGCTGTCATAGAAGGGCGGGATGCGGTAGCCGTCGTAAAGCGCAGAATCCATCCGCACGCCCAGACCACCCGGCGCGTGATACTGGCTGATCCGGCCGGGGCTGGGGGTGAAACCGGGCACCTTTTCGGCATTGATCCTGACCTCGATCGCGTGACCGTTGATCTTCAGATCGTCCTGCTGGAATTCCATTTCCTCGCCGGCAGCGACAAGGATCTGCTGGCGCACCAGATCGACGCCAAAGATCGCCTCGGTCACCGGATGCTCGACCTGAAGGCGGGTGTTCATCTCGATGAAATAGAACTCGCCATCCTCATAGAGAAATTCGATGGTGCCGGCGCCGGCATATTGGATCGCGGCCACGGCATCGGCGCAGATCTTGCCGATCCGGGCGCGTTCTTCGGCGGTGATCACGGGGCCGGGCGCTTCCTCCAGCACCTTCTGGTGACGGCGCTGCAAGGAACAGTCGCGTTCGCCCAGATGCACGGCGCGGCCCTTGCCGTCGCCAAAGACCTGAATTTCGATATGGCGCGGCTTTTGCAGGTATTTCTCGATATAGACATCGGGGTTGCCGAATGCGGCCTTGGCCTCGGCCCGCGCGGTGCGGAAGGCGACCTCAAGGCCCTTTTCGTCCTGCGCCACCTTCATGCCGCGACCGCCGCCGCCCGCCGTGGCCTTGATGATGACCGGATAGCCGATCTCGGCCGAGACGCGCTTGGCTTCCGCCATGTCATCGACGCCACCGGCCGAGCCGGGAACCACGGGAATCCCCAGCTCTCGCGCGGTTTCCTTGGCGGTGATCTTGTCGCCCATGATGCGGATATGTTCGGCGCGGGGGCCGATGAAGGTGATGCCGTGATCTTCCAGCATCTGCACGAAATTCGCGTTTTCCGACAGGAAGCCATAGCCCGGATGGATCGCCTGCGCGCCGGTGATTTCACAGGCCGAGATGATCGCGGGCATGGACAGATAGCTGTCGGTCGAGGGCGCCGGGCCGATGCAGACCGATTCGTCGGCCATACGCACATGCATCGCGTCGGAATCGGCGGTGGAATGCACGGCGACGGTCTGAATGCCCATCTCGCGGCAAGCGCGAATCACGCGCAGGGCGATCTCGCCCCGGTTGGCGATCAGGATCTTGTCGAACATCAGCGCCTCACTCGACGACCATCAGGGGCGAGCCGAACTCGACCGGGGCGCCATCGTCCACAAGGATGCGCTTGACGGTGCCGGCGCGGGGCGAGGGGATGTGGTTCATCGTCTTCATCGCCTCGACGATCATCAGCGTCTCGCCTTCGGCGACTTGCTGGCCGATCTGGACAAAGGGCGCGGCGCCGGGTTCGGCCGACAGATATGCGGTGCCCACCATGGGCGAGGTGACGGCGCCGGGCAGGCTGGCCGGGTCTTCATTCGCGGCAGCGGCAGGGGCGGCAGCAGAGGCGGCTGCGGCAGCAGGCGCCGGGGCAGCGGCTGGCGCATAGGCGGGGGCGGCGGATTGCACAACCACCTGTTTACCATGCTTTGACAGGCTGACCGTCAGGCGGTCATGCTCGCCATATTCGCGCTTGACCGAAAGCTCGCTGAGATCACTGGCGTTCAGCAATTCAGCGAGCGACTGGATAAAGGCCACGTCGCCATCGTGAAGCTTGCTCTGCTTGGGGTCGTTGCTCATGCCGTCCTCTGCCATGTTCTCATTGCCGCCCCTGTCCTGGTCGCGGCGGTTCAGGCTGCTTATACCTGCTTACATGACCCAAGGGGAAGGGATAACGGCCCTCTACTGTTGGTGATCTGGGTCCGCAGTCGCAGCGGCGATCAATCGGGCGGCACGCTGCCGGATTTCGTCATGCCATGCCAGCCGTGTCAGCCATTCATCGGGAAAGCCGGATGCGCCCCAGATTGCCCCGGCGAACTGGCCGGTTACGGCGGCGACGGTATCGGCGTCATCGCCCAGATTGGCTGCCAGAAGCACAGCATCAGCCGCGCCGCCCGCGCGGTGCACGCACCACAGCGCAGCCTCTAACGTGTGGGAGACATAACCAGTCGAGCGTATCTGATCACGCGTTTTTGCTGCGAATTCACCGCTGCGCAATACACCTATTGCGGTGTGAAACGGGGTAGGGGCGTCCGCCAATGCGCTCGGCAGGGTTCGGCCGCTGGCAAGGGCGATCAGCACATGGGTCATCAGATGGGCGGCATCAAGGCATTCGGCGGCCGCATGGGTCGTCCGGCTTTGCATTTCAGCCGCATGACATGCCGATCGTGGGTTGCGATGCCAGCGGATTGCAACCGGGGCGAGGCGCATGATCGCACCATTTCCGGCGCTGTCGGGTGCCGCGCTGCCAGCCAATGGATCGCCAGTCTTTAGAAAGCGTGCAATCGCGTTGCGCGTGGTGATGCCGATGTCAAAGCACTCGCCGGTGACACTGTTATCGCCCCATTGCCACCAGTTGGCAAATCGTCGCATCAGATCGGCTGAATCAAAATGGCCTGCCGTGCCAGCCGTGGCGATCAGCCCATCAGCAAGGCACAACGCCATGGATGTATCATCAGTCCATTGGCCGGGCAGCAGTCCGAAGGGGCCGCCACCGATCATGTCCGTCAGTTCCGGCTTGCTGTCGCGGGCCGAGAATTCCAGCGTGGTGCCAATCGCATCACCGATCGCCAAACCGAGCAGCATGCCGATCAGAAGATCATCCATGATCGTCACCGGGTTGCCCGCGTCATTTCTGGCGGGCACTTTTTTCCTCGATGCCCGACATGCCTTCACGGCGGGTCAACTCGGCCTCGACGTCGGACAGGCTGATATCGCGTGCGGCCAGCATGACCAGCAGGTGATACAGCACATCCGCCGCTTCCGAGGTCAGCCGCTGGCGGTCGCCTTTCACGGCCTCGATGATTGCCTCGACAGCCTCTTCCCCAAATTTCTCGGCGCATTTTTCCGGCCCGCTGGCCAGCAGTTTGGCCGTCCAGCTTTCGGCGGGTTCGGCACCACGCCGGGATTCGATGGTCTGGGCCAGGCGTTCCAGCGCGCTCATTCCAGCCTCATGGGGATGCCGGCGGCGGCCATATGGGCCTTGGCCTCGGCAATCGAGAAGGTGCCGAAATGGAAGATACTGGCCGCCAGCACGGCGCTGGCATGGCCTTCGGTGACACCCTCGACCAGATGATCCAGCGTGCCGACCCCGCCCGAGGCGATGACGGGAATGCCGACCGCATCGGAAATCGCGCGGGTCAGCGGCAGGTTATAGCCCGCCTTGGTGCCGTCGCGGTCCATGCTGGTCAGCAGGATCTCGCCCGCGCCTTTCGATTCGGCAAGCCGCGCGAACTCGACCGCGTCGATGCCGGTGGGCTTGCGCCCGCCATGGGTGAAGATCTCCCATTTGCCGGGTGCCACGGTCTTGGCGTCGATGGCCACGACGATGCATTGACTGCCAAAGCGGTCGGCGGCCTCGGCCACGACATTCGGGTCGGCGACGGCGGCGGAATTGAACGACACCTTGTCGGCGCCCGCCAGCAGCAGGGCGCGCACGTCATTATGCGTGCGCACGCCGCCCCCCACGGTCAGCGGCACAAAGCATTGTTCCGCCGTGCGTGTGACCAGATCGAACATGGTGCCGCGATTTTCATGGGTGGCATGAATGTCGAGAAAGCAGATCTCGTCGGCCCCGGCGGCGTCATAGGCCTGTGCGGCGGCGACGGGATCGCCGGCATCGACCAGATCGACGAAATTGACGCCCTTGACCACGCGGCCATCGGCGACATCAAGGCAAGGGATGATGCGGGTTTTCAGCATGATGCGGTCATACCGTGTGTTGGCGGGGCGTGAAAGGGGGGCGCTGCACCCCCCGGTCGCTGGTATGGCACTGGTCGGGATGTTTCGGCCAGGCGGAAAGGATCAGCGCAGCGCCGCCAGCGCCTGAGCCAGATCAATCGCCCCGTCATAAAGTGCGCGCCCCGAGATGGCGCCGGCAATGACGCGGGTGTTGCGCAGCGCCGTCAGGTCGGCCATCGAGGCTACGCCACCCGAGGCGATGACCGGGATCGAGACGGCACGGGCCAGAGCCTCGGTCGCGGGGATGTTGGGGCCGGCCATCGCACCATCGCGGTCGATATCGGTATAGATGATCGCGGCAACCCCGGCGTCCTGGAATTGCATGGCCAGTTCGGTTGCCATGACATTGGTTTCCTCGGCCCAGCCACGGGTGGCCACGCGACCCTTGCGGGCGTCGATGCCGACGGCGATCTTGCCGGGAAAGGCCATTGCCGCCTCACGCACCAGCGCCGGGTTTTCGACGGCCACGGTGCCCAGGATCACGCGGGCAAGGCCCTTGTCCAGCCAGCCCTCGATCGTGGCCATGTCGCGGATGCCGCCACCCAGCTGCGTGGGAATGCTGGTGGCGGCGATGATGGCCTGGACCGCCTCGGCATTGACCGGATGGCCGGCAAAGGCGCCGTTCAGGTCGACAAGGTGCAGCCATTCGGCACCGGCATCCTGGAAGGCGCGGGCCTGGGCAGCGGGATCGGTGCCGAAAACGGTGGCGGCATCCATCTCGCCGCGCAGCAGGCGCACACAATTGCCGTCTTTCAGGTCGATGGCGGGATAGAGGATCATCAGTGGCTCCGGCATGGTTCGGGCGGGGTTTGACACAAGCAGCGGCTGCTGTGAAGGGCGCGACCCCACGTCAGCCTTGCCTGATGGCACAGCCCCGCGCATCATCCCGGCCAGGTTCATTTCCTGAGGAGGGGAAAGATGAAGAAATTCGCCCTGGCCGCCGCCATCCTGTTTGGCGCGGCCGCCGTCGCCCATGCCGATCCGATCGAAGGTGTCTGGCAGACGCAACCCGATGAGGGCGCATTCGCCTATGTGAACATCGCGCCTTGCGGCAATGCCTATTGCGGCACGATCACGCGGACCTTCAAGGACAAGGCCGAATATCAGTCGCCCAATATCGGCAAGCAGATCGTGCGCAGCATGGTCGCCAATGGCGATGGCAGCTATGCCGGGCAGGTGTGGCGGCCGGCGAATGACAAGGTCTATGACGGCAAGGCAACCGTCAGCGGCAATCAGATGAGCCTGGCTGGCTGCGTGGCTGGCGGGCTGATCTGCAAAAGCCAGACCTGGGTAAAGATCCAGTAACGCGCTTTCAGCGGGACGGATCAAAGGGGTGCCAACGGTGCCCCTTTTTCTTGCGCGCCGCGATGGCTGGGGTAACCTTGCCTGATGTTTCGTCAGGGACCCGCCACCAGATGCCCAACAAGGTCGTTTCCGCCCATGATGCCGTCGCGCTGATCCATTCGGGCGATACCGTCACCACCTCGGGTTTCGTGGGCGCTGGCGTGCCCGACTGCCTGCTGAAGGCCCTGGCCGACCGGTTTGCAAAGCATGGCCAGCCGCGTGACCTGACCTTGCTGTTTGCGGCCGGGCAGGGCGATGGCAAGGGGCGCGGGCTGGACCGGCTGGCGCTGCCGGGGCTGGTTGGGCGGATCATTGGCGGGCATTGGGGGCTGATCCCGCAACTGGGTGCCATGGCCGTCAAGGGCGAGATCCGGGGCTGGAACTTTCCACAGGGTGTCATCAGCCATCTGTTTCGCGACATCGCCGCCGGCAAGCCCGGCACGATCAGCCATGTCGGTCTGGAAACCTTTGTCGATCCGCGTCTTGGCGGTGGCCGGATCAGCGCCGCCGCGCGTGATGATCTGGTCGAGCTGATCACCATCGGCGGGGCCGAGCGTCTGTTCTATCACGCCATGCCGATCAATGTGGCGCTGTTGCGCGGGTCCACGGCGGACGAGCGCGGCAATATCACGATGGAGCGTGAGGCCCTGATCCTGGACAATCTGGCGCAGGCGATGGCGGCGCGGAACTCGGGCGGGGTGGTGATCGTGCAGGTCGATCAGATCGTCGCGGGTGGCAGCCTGAATGCGCGCGACGTGGTGATCCCCGGCGTGCTGGTCGATGCCGTGGTGCAGGCCCCTGCCGATCTGCATCCGCAGACCTATGCCACGCAATACAACCGCTATTTCACCGGCCGCTATCGCGCACCCGAGGAAGGCGCGGCACCGATGACGCTGGATCTGCGCAAGGTGATCGCCCGGCGCTGCGCTTTTGAATTGCCCGTGGGGGGTGTTGTCAATCTGGGCATCGGCATGCCCGAAGGCGTGGCGGCGGTCGCAGCAGAGGAGGGGCTTTTGTCCCATGTCACCCTGACCGCCGAGCCGGGCGTGATTGGCGGCCAGCCGGCCTCGGGGCTGGATTTCGGCGCGGCGGTGAATACCGAGGCGATCATTGCCCAGAACCAGCAATTCGATTTCTATGACGGCGGCGGGCTGGACATGGCCTGCCTGGGCATGGCCGAGGCCGACCGCCACGGCAATGTGAATGTCAGCCGTTTCGGCCCCAAACTGGCCGGCGCGGGCGGGTTCATCAATATCAGCCAGAATGCCCGCAGCGTGGTCTTTGCCGGCACCTTCACGGCGGGCGGGCTTCAGGCGCGGGCGGGCGATGGGCGGCTGGTCATCGACCAGGAAGGCAAGGCGCGGAAATTCATCGAGGCGGTGCAGCAGGTGACCTTTTCCGGCGCGCGGGCGCGGCGCATGGGTCAGCGGGTGCTGTTCGTGACCGAACGCTGCGTGCTGGAACTGGGCAATCGGGACGGTGTGCGCCTGACCGAGATCGCGCCCGGTATCGACCCCGACCGCGACATCCTGCCGCTGATGGGCTTTGTGCCGCCGATGGATGCGATTGCGCCGATGGATGCCCGGATCTTTACCGATGCGCCGATGGGGCTGCGCGATGACCTGCTGGATATCCCGCTGTCGCGCCGCATCCACTATGACGGCGACCGCAAGATCCTGTTCATCAACCTGTCGCGCATGACGATCCGCAACCCCGCCGATATTGCCGCCGTGAAACAGGGGGTCGAGGCGGCGCTGGCCGGGTTGGGCCACCGTGTCGATGTGGTCGTCGATTACGACCTGACGCGGATCGACGATCAGGTTCAGCATGACTGGACCGCGATGGTCGGCGATCTGGAGGACCGGCTTTATGCCCGCGTCACCCGCTATTCCGGCAGCGCCTTTCTGCGCCGGCGACTTGGCGAGGCATTGCAGCCACGCCGTCAGACCACGATATTTTCCAATGAAGCCGCCGCCCGTGCCGCGCTGCGCGACGGTTGAGCCGCCGCCTTGCCAAGCCGCGAACGGTCAGTTCGTGCCCTCAAGCAGATGCGCCTCGGTTTCGGGGACGGTTTCGGTTTCGATCGTGCCGTCGGGCTCGGCGACGGCCTCGGTGATCGGCGCGGGCGGGGCGAAGGGGGCGGTCAGTTCCGCCGTCTTGGCCTGCTTGTCATAGATGCAGACATAGCGATCCGCGCCGCCATCGGGCAGCGTCGTGATCAGCAGCGCCGCGCCATAGCTTTCCGAACCAAAGGGATTGACCTCGATCACCGTTTCGCCTGTTTCGGGGGCCAGCGCGGTGCAGGCGGCCTCGACCTCGGCGCGGAATGTTTCCCATGCCTCTTCGGACGAGGCAAAGGCAGGCGCTGTTGCATGGCAACCGATCAGGGCGGCGAGGATCAGGCGATGGGCGGTCATGGTGGCGGGCTCCGTTCGGGGGATTTGGCGGAATGAAAAAGGGCCGGGTGCATTGCCCGGCCCTTTCGGATTGCGCTGCGCGGGCAGGGTTACTGCGTCGGGCGGATCAGGATCTCGACCCGGCGGTTCGAGGCGCGGCCCTGAACCGTGTCGTTCGAGGCGATGGGCTGGGTCTCGCCCCGGCCGACGGCGACGACGCGGTTGCCGTTCACGCCGGCGGCGGTCAGGATGCCCGCGACCGATTGCGCGCGGCGCTGCGACAGATCCTGGTTATAGGCGCTGCGGCCGGTATTGTCGGTATGGCCGACGACCTCGACTCGGCTGTTCGGATATTGGTTCAGGTTCCGCGCCACGGCGTAAAGGTCGTTCTGCGCCGGGCCGGACACGGCGGCCGAATCGGTGGCGAACAGGATGCCTTCGGGCATGATCACTTGCAGATAGCTGCCATGGTTGATGATGCGAATATTCGGGTTGCTGACCGACTGTTGCAGCGCGGCGGCCTGGGCATCCATGATATTGCCGGCAACGGCGCCGGCGGCGGCGCCGACGATGGCGCCCTTGATGGCGTCCTTGCCCTGGCTGTTCTTGTCGCTGTCGCGAGTGGCGCCCAGCACCCCGCCAATGACCGCGCCCGCAATCGCGCCCTGCTGGGTGCGGCTCATCTGGGTCTGGTTGCCATAGGGGTCGGTGGTGCAGCCGGCAAGCCCGATAAGCGAGGCAGTTGCGGCAAGCGCGATCGTCCGGGTTTTCATTTTGTCCATGTCCTTTTGTCGTTCCGTTACGGCGGCGGTGGTTTTCGGGGCCTGCCGACCGGTCGGCATCATTGCTGTTCTGGTGTGGCCTTGTGGCCGATAACGCCGGACCCTAGCGTCGGTTCCACCCCGAATGCCAGTCACGCCTTTGTGGAAGCCGCTGACATGGCGTCACATTCCGGCCAGACCGGCGTGATCCTGCCGATGCCTGCGATGCTAGCGGGCATAGATCTCGGGCATGAAGGGCACATCGGTATCGGCGGGCCGCATTCCGGCTGCGGTCAGCATGGCGTGGATCTGGCCGCGATGGTGGGTCTGGTGGTTGAACATCTGCACCGCAAGTTCGGTTTTGGGCCGGGTGATATGGCGGCCAAGCGCGCCTGAATGCCAGCCGATCTCGCCCTGGAACCAATCGGGCTGCAGATGGTCGGCCCAGTCCAGGATCCGGCGATCCATCAGCATCCGCTGTTGGCGGAAGCTGCCCCATTCCTCGATCAGCGCGGTCGACTGGGGAATGCCACCGGGGGGTAGGCCCTCGCCCGTGAACCGGCCCAGCCAGACCCGGTCGGCCCAGAGCAGATGTGAGAAGGTGGCCTCGATCGAGCCGAAAAACGCCCCGCGATCGGCGCGGCGGGCGTCATCGTCCAAGCGGTCTGCGGCCGAGATCAGGTTGTCGTTCTGCCACAGGTTATAGCGCGCCATCAGCCGGACATATTCGGGATTGGACATCGCAAATGCACCCCCAGGATCGCACTGCCACGATCCGATCAGGCCATGGGCTGCGTTCTTTGGCAAGGGCTTCTTGCAATGCCGCCCGCATCCGGCCAAAAGCGCCTCATGGCCAAGATGACACGATTGCCGCAGCCCTTGCCCTTTGCCGATCAGGTCGCGATCTTTTCGCGACTGGCCGAGGCCAATCCAGCACCCGAAACCGAATTGCTGTTCGTGAACCCCTTCACGCTGGTCGTGGCCGTGGCGCTGTCGGCGCAGGCCACGGATGCGGGCGTAAACAAGGCCACGCGCGGGTTGTTCGCGGCCGCCGACAATCCCCAGGCGATGCTGGATCTGGGTGTCGAGGGCGTGATCGAACATATCAAGACCATCGGCCTGTTCCGGCAAAAGGCGCGCAATGTCATCGCGCTGTCGCAGATACTGGTCGATGACTATGGCGGCGAGGTGCCTGACAGCCGCGCGGCGCTGATGTCGCTGCCGGGGGTGGGGCGCAAGACGGCGAATGTCGTGCTCAGCTGCGTTTTCGGCCTGCCGGCGCAGGCGGTCGATACGCATATTTTCCGCGTCGGCAACCGCACCCATATCGCGCCTGGCCGCGACGTGGACGAGGTCGAACGCGCGGTCGAGGACAATGTGCCGGCCCGCTTTCAGCACCATGCCCATCACTGGCTGATCCTGCATGGCCGCTATATCTGCCAGGCGCGGCGCCCGCGCTGTGGCATCTGCACCATCGCCGATCTGTGCCCCTTCGAGGAGAAGACGACATGACCACCCCCTATGTGATCGGCATCGGCAATGCGGTCATGGATGTGATCACGCCCACTGATGATGCGCGGCTGGCGGCACTTGGCGTCGAAAAGGGCATCATGCAGCTGATCGAGCGCGAGCGGTCCGAATATCTGATGGCCGCGCAGGCCGATGATCACGGTCCGGGTCGCAGCCAGTCGCGGCTGGTGCCGGGCGGGTCTGTCGCCAATACGCTGGCGGGCTTGGGTGCCTTGGGGCTGCGGACGGCGTTCATCGGGCGGGTGGCGGATGATCCGTTGGGCCTCAGTTATGCCGAACAGACCGAGGCGGCGGGAACGGTATTCGTGAATCCTCCGGTTTCGGGCAAGGTGCTGCCGACCAGCCGCAGCATCATCATGGTGACCCCCGATGGCGAACGCTCGATGAACACCTATCTGGGCATCTCGGCGGAGCTTGGGGCAGATGACGTGAACCCTGCGGTCTTTCAGGGGGCGGATTGGCTGTTCCTCGAAGGTTATCTGTTCGACAAGCCAGCGGGCAAGCAGGCCTTTCTGAAGGCCGCCGAAGCCTGCCATGCGGCCGGCGGCATGGCAGGGATCGCGCTGAGCGACCCGTTCTGCGTTGACCGGCACCGGTCGGATTTCCGGCGGCTGGTGGCGGGGCCGATGGATTATGTCGTGGGCAATGTCCATGAATGGTCGTCGCTGTATCAGACCGAGGATCTGGAAACCGCGCTGCGCCTTGCATCGGCGGATTGCGATCTGGTGATCTGCACCCGGTCTGGCGAGGACGCCATCCTGATCGGGCAGGGCCGCCGCGTCGAGGTGCCGGTGAACCGGGTGGTGCCGGTCGATGCGACCGGGGCGGGCGATCAGTTCGCCGCCGGGCTGATCTATGGGCTGGCGACCGGCGCGTCGCTGGAGGTGGCGGGCCGCATGGGCTGTCTGGCCGCAGCCGAGGTGATCAGCCATGTCGGCCCCCGCCCCGAGCGTGATCTGCGCCAGGATTTCCGGGCCGAGGGTCTGATCTGACCGGACCGGCGGCCTAGTCCTGCCGTCGCAGCGCCAATGCCCGCAGGGCATGGCCCGGCAGGATCAGAAAGCCGCGCGCATATCGACCGGCCAGTCGGCGCGGGTTCGATGCCATCCGCCACAGCCATTCCATCTTGGCGCGGCGAAAGGCCCTGGGGGCGCGCGTCTGCTGACCGGAAATGAAATCCAGCCCCGCGCCGATCGAGGCGAATCCGACATGCGGCAGGGCCTGACGGGCGCGGATGGCAAAGCGTTCCTGGCGCGGCGCGCCCAGACCCAGCAGGCACAGGCCCGCGCCCGAGCGGCCGATGGCCTCGATCAGCGCGCCGGCCTCGTCGCCATCGGGGTCGAAGGGAAAGCCCGGAACCGCCTGCATCGCGATCCGCAGGCCCGGATGCCCGGCTGCCAACCGCCCGGCTGCCAGCCGCATCGAGTCCTCATTGCCGCCGATCAGCGCCACCGAAACATCGTGATACGCGGCCAGTGCCGCCAGCGGCACCACCAGCTCGGACCCCGGAACCAGTTGCACGGGCCGACCGGCCAGGCGTGACAGCCAGACCACCGGATTGCCATCCGCGACGACCAGATCCTGTGCCGCATAGGCCCGGCGGAACTGCTGATCATGGCCCAGCCTTTCCAGATGATCCACATTCAGCGTGGCCAGCGCAAAGCCGCGACCTTGGGTCATGCGGGCGTCGATCTCGGCCAGCAGGGCCTGCCGGTCGGGGATGTTCACCCGGACGACCTGACCATCCGAATAGGTAAATCGCATCTGAACGACCTGACCGTTGGAGTTGACGGACTTTCCTTGTATGGTCATGAAACCCCCCAGGCCAGTAATTTCGGCGAAGTGTTTCCAATCGGTTAGCCATGCCCCCGTATCCCGTCGCAGCGATCATGCTTTTGGCCTGGCCGATGATCACCGCCGTGATCTTCGCCCGGATGGAACGGGTGAATGCCTTTATCTGGTCGATACTGCTGGGCTATATGTTCCTGCCGCCATCGGTTGCCATCGACCTGCCGGCCGTGCCCGCCATCACCAAATACGAGATCGCCTCGATGTCGTCGCTGCTGATGCTGTGGCTGGGCATGGGTCGCAAATCGACCGACCGCGATTCCATGGCCGAGGACCCGCCGCCGGTTTTTCCGCCGATCATCAAGATATTGCTGCTGTTGCTGTTGTTTTCGGGCGCGATGACGGTGGTGAACAATGGCGACCCGCTGATCGAGGGGATCACCTATCGGCCGGGCATGGATACATCCAGCCTGTTCGCCTTCGTCATCATGCAGGGGATCGAGCTGATTCCCTTTTTCGTGGCGTTCCGGCTGTTGTCGACACCGCATCAGACCCGAAAGCTGCTGACGGCCCTGATGATCGGCTATCTGATCTATTCGGTGCCGATGTTGATCGAGGTTCGTCTTAGCCCGCAACTGAACGTCTGGATCTATGGCTATTTCCCGCATGATTTTCTGCAAGCCATTCGCTATGGCGGGTTCAGGCCGATCGTTTTCATGACCCATCCGATCTGGGTTGCATCATTCGCCACGATGGGCCTGATCGCCACTGCCGCCTTGACCCGGACCTATCTGATGGGGCCGCGCATGGTGCTGGTGCTTTTCTATCTGGTCGGGGTGCTGATCCTGTGCAAGACGATGACGGCGATCATGATGGCGGCGATCGGGCTGCCGCTGGTGCTGTTCGCGTCCGCGCGCCATATGCTGACCATCACCATGGTGATCGCGGTCGTGGTGATGGCCTATCCGCTGCTGCGGCTTGTCGATGCGATCCCGACAGACGAGATCGTCGAGTTCATCCGCGAATGGCAGCCCGACCGGGCCGGTTCGCTGGAATTCCGGTTCGAGCATGAATTCATGCTGCTTGAACGCGCGATGCAAAGGCCGCTTTTTGGCTGGGGCAGCTGGGGCCGGAATTTCCCGCTGGATCCGGTCACCGGCAGGTCGCTGGCCATTGCCGATGGCGCTTGGGTCATCTGGTACGGGACCCGCGGTATCATGGGCTATCTGGCCGCTTTCGGCTTGCTGGTGGTGCCGCTGTTGATCCTGTGGCGCCGCCGGTACGAGCTGATGCTGCGCCATGACGACCCCTCGACCCTGCTGGTGGCGGCGGTGGCATTGATGCTGGCGCTTAACCTGATCGAGCTGATCCCGAATGGCACGCTGACGCCGCTGACCTGGTTGCTGAACGGCACCGTCCTGGGTCATGCCTGCCGCCTGCGCTATACCCGCAATGCCCGGCGGCGCTGGAAGGATGATCGGCGCGACCTGTCTGAAAGGACCGGGTTACGCGCCGCGCTATAGTGTTTATGATTTTTTTGTTGTTGCCTAGGCAGCAGGGCCGGTTGCTGCATATCGTCAATCGGGTTGGGGCAGGGAATTGGGAATGGTATATCTGAATGAGTGAAAGTCACGGTCCGATGGCCCATCCGAATGACATCGCAATTATCGGCATGGCGGCGCAGTTGCCCGGCGCCGATGATGTCGCGGCATTCTGGAAAAACCTCTGTGAAGGGGTCGAATCCATTCGTCCCGTCAGTCGTGACGATCTGCTTCTGCGCGGCGAAAACCCGGCGACGCTTTCAGACCCCAACTATGTTCCTGCCGCAGCAATCCTTGATGAATTTGATGGTTTCGATGCCGAGTTCTTCGGGCTGAGCCCCAAGGATGCCGCGATCATGGATCCGCAGCATCGCAAGTTTCTGGAGACCTGCTGGCACGGGCTGGAAGATGCCGGCCACATGCCCGAGCGTTTTGCCGGCCCCATCGGTGTTTATGCCGGTTGCGGTATGGGCAGTTATTTTTATTTCAATGTTTGTGCAAATCGGGAACTGGTCGAAAATGTCGGTCATTTTCTTTTGCGCCATACCGGGAATGACAAGGACTTTCTATCCACCCGCGTCAGCCATATATTCGACCTGACCGGACCCAGCCTCAATATCCAGACGGCCTGCTCGACCTCGCTGGTGGCGGTTCATACGGCCTGTCAGTCGCTGGCCTCGGGCGAATGCGACATGGCGCTGGCCGGTGGCGTCACCATCCAGATGCCGCATGGGCGCGGCTATCTGTTCAAGGAAAACGAGATCTTGTCGCCGGACGGGCATTGTCATGCATTTGACCACCGTGCCGCCGGGACGGTTTTTGGCAGCGGCTCGGCCGTGCTGGTGTTGCGGCGGCTGTCCGATGCACTGGCCGATGGCGACAATATCCGCGCCATCATCCGCGGCAGCGCGATCAACAATGACGGCGCGTCCAAGGCTGGCTATCTGGCACCAAGCGTCGAGGGGCAGGCGCAGGCCGTGGCCGAGGCGCTGGTCATGTCGGGTGTCGCGCCCGAAACTGTGGGCTATATCGAATGCCACGGCACCGGCACGGCGCTTGGCGATCCGATCGAGGTTGCGGCGCTGAACCAGGCCTTTGCGCGCGTTTCCTCTGGTGGGGCGCGGCAGGGGCCATGCTATATCGGCTCGGTCAAGACCAATATCGGCCATCTGGATACGGCGGCGGGTGCTGCGGGGCTGATCAAGGCGGTGCGCGCGCTGGAAACCGGGCTGATCCCGCCGACCCTTGGCTTTCAGGCGCCCAACCCGGCCATCGACTTTGACGGCGGCCCGTTTCAGGTCGCGGATCGGCTGATCGAATGGCAGTCCTCGGCTCCGCGCCGGGCCGGGGTGAACTCGCTTGGCGTCGGGGGAACCAACGCGCATGTGGTGATTGAACAGCCGCCGGTGCAGGCCGCGTCGGAAAGCTCTGACTGGCCGTTTCAGATCTTTGCGGTTTCGGGGCGCAGCAAGACGGCACTGGATGGCAATGCGGCGCAACTGGCCGGGTGGCTGGCGCAGAACGCGGATGCCGATGCCGCCGATATCAGCCACACGCTGATCACACGCCGCCGCGCGTTTGAACGCCGCCGCGTGTTGGTTGCCCATGATGCGGCCGAGGCGGCGGCGCTGCTGGAAACCGGCGATCCCTACCGGGTGTTCGATCATCAGCCGCTTGGCGATGCGCCCGAGGTGGTGTTCATGCTGCCCGGCGGCGGTTCGCAATATGCGACCATGGCCGAGGGGCTGTATCAGACCGAACCCGTTTTCCGCGACTGGATGGATCGCGGGCTGACCCATCTGGCCGGCATCAGTGACCATCCGATCCGCGATATCTGGCTGGCCAGCAATGGCGATCAGGCGGCGGCGGATCAGGCGCTGTTGCAGCCCTCTGTCCAGCTTCCCTTGCTGATGATCACCGAATACGCGCTGGCGCAATTGCTGATGTCATGGGGTGTGCGGCCTGCCGCGCTGATCGGGCACAGCATGGGCGAAAATACCGCCGCCGCCATCGCCGGCGTCATGCGGTTCGAGGATTGCATCGGGCTGGTTCATCTGCGCGGGCGGCTGTTCGACACGGTGCCGGCTGGCGGAATGCTGTCGGTGCCGGTGCCTGCCGATGAACTGCGCGGGCAGTTGCCGCCCGAGCTTGATCTGGGCGCGGTGAACGCCGCCGATCTTTGTGTCGTCTCTGGCCCGAAAGAGGCGCTGGATGCCTTTGCCGCATCGCTGGCCGGGCAGGGGACCGAGACGCAAGTGATCCCGATTTCCATCGCCGCGCATTCACGGATGCTGGACCCGATCCTGCCCGATTTTCGCGCCTATCTTCAGTCGATTCCGCTGTCGGCGCCACAAATTCCCATCATCTCGAACCGTGATGGCAAGGTTCTTCCCGATTCGGATGCGCAAGACCCGGAATATTGGGTCGCCCATCTTCGCGGCACGGTCGATTTCGCGGCCGGGATCGAGGCGCTGGCTCAGGGCGAGCCGCGCATATTCCTTGAAGTCGGTCCCGGCCGGGCCATGTCGGGGCTGGCGCAGGCCAATGCCGGGGTAAAGGCGCATCAGGTGATCTCGGCGCTGCGACACCGCAAGCAGGATGTGGGCGACGATCTTTATTTCATGACCGCGCTGGCGCGGGTCTGGGCGGCGGGCGGCCAGATTGACTGGGATCAGATCTGGGGCGGCGCAAGGCGGCGGATGCTGCCCTTGCCCGGCTATGCCTTCCAGCGGAAACGCTATTTCGTCGAGCCTTCGGCAACCGCGCTGCCGGCTGAAAGCGCGCTGATGCGGATCGAGGATCCGGCGAACTGGGGTTGGCGCCCGGTATGGCGGCTGTCGGCGCCCGATGTCGAACTGGCGGCGGATGGCACCCCGCGCGTCGACAAGGCGCAATCTCTGCTGATCTTCGCTGACGAGGCGGGGCTGGCCGACCGTGTGATCGCGCATCTGCGTGGGCTTGGCCATCGCCTTGCCGTGGTCCGCACCGGCGACCGGTTCGAGCGTGTGGGCCCGCGTGATTATCGACTGCCGCCCGAGGAACAGCGCGACGGCTATGAACTGCTTCTGGCCGCGCTTCAGGCCGATGACATGGTTATCGACCGCATCGGGCATTTCTGGTCCGTGACCACGGGGGCCGAGGCACGGGCCGGGTCCAGCCTGTTTCAGGATCAGATGAACCGGGGCTTTTTCAGCCTGCTGCATCTGGCGCAGGCGCTTGGGGATGAGCTGGCCGACCGGCCCGTTTCGCTGATCGCTTTCGCGAATGATGCGCTGCGGGTCCGTGATGAACCGGCGGAAAGCCCGGAAAAGGCCACCGTTCTGGGGCCGCTGAAGGTGATGCCGCGTGAATATCCGACATTGGTAACCCGGATGGTCGATTTGCGCCTGCCCGCACCGGCGCGGCGGCTGTTGCCCTTTGGTCCCCGAACCGATCAGGCGGCGCTGGATCGGCTGGCGTCACAAGCCTGTCAAGAGTTGCTGGCCTCGGCGGACGGCGATGCGACGCAAACCGTCGCCTGGCGCGATGATCGGCGTTTTCTTCAGCGGCTGACCCCGTTGGAACTGGCGCCCGAGGCGGCAGAACCCGATCAGGCACCTGCTTTTGGGGTGACCTTCATCACCGGTGGCTTTGGCGGCATCGGTCAGGCCGTGGCCCGTGATCTGGCGGGCCGGGGCGGGGCGAAGCTGGCCCTGTTGTCGCGCGAGGATCTGCCCGAGGATGGCACGGTTCCCTTCTCGGCCAAGGCGCGCGCCATGGTCGGTTTCCTGCGAGAGCTGCGTGCAGCGGGCGCTCAGGTGATCGCCGTTCAGGCCGATGTCACCAGCCCCGAGGACATGGCTCGCGCGGTCGCGCGCACGCGTGCCGAACTGGGGGCGCTGGATACGGTGATCCATGCGGCGGGGATCATCAATGATGCGCTGATGGCAGGCAAGGCCGATGGCGAGGCCTGGGATGTGCTGGCGCCCAAGGTTCACGGCACCAAGGCGCTGGCACAGGCGCTGGCGGATGCGCCGCCCCGGCAGACCGTGCTTTTCGCCTCGACCAGCACGGCGACGGCGCCGGCGGGGCAGGTGGATTATGTTGCCGCCAATGAATTTCTGAACGCGGTCGCCCGCGCCGCCCCGCCCGCGCTTGGCCGGGTGGTGGCGGTGAACTGGGGTGTCTGGTCCGATACCGGCATGGCCGCTCGCGCGATGCAGGTCGAGGCCCCGCAGCCCGCGCTGACGGCACCGGCAGGCGCCGATGCGCAGGATCGCGGCCCGCTGCTGGGCGCCGAGGTGTCGGACGCGGGCAAGAATACCCGCGAGTTTCACCGTCTGCTTGATATCGGTGACTGGGTGATCGGAGGGCACCGCACCGCGCAGGGGCAGGCCCTGATGCCCGGCACCGGCAATCTGGAACTGTTCGCGCAGGCCCTGGTTGCGACCGGCACGCCCTTGCCGATAACGCTTGGCGATGCGCTGTTTCTGCGCCCGCTTTACGTGGCCGATGACCAGCCGACCGCGATTGCGGTTCGCGTCGAAACCGTCGAGGGGGCCTCGCGCATCACCATCACCGATCCCGACGGGGGCGAGCCTTATGCCACCGCGATGGCCGAACCGGCGCTGCCTGACGCGCGCCGGATCGAGATGCCCGATGGATGGGATCAGCGAGTGGGCGATGACCAGCCGGCGCTGGCATCGGCGCAGGACGGCGTGATGAATTTCGGCCCTCGCTGGAAGGTGCTGCGCGCCAGCCGTCTGGGCAATCGCGAGGGTTGGGCAGAACTGCGCCTGCCCCCCGAATTTGCGGCCGAGGCAGGCGCGCATCAGATGCATCCGGCCCTGCTGGATATTGCGACGGGCTGGGCGATGAAGCTGATTCCCGGCTGGGGTGGGGCACGGCTGTGGGTGCCGGTGGGCTATGAACGGCTGACGCTGATCCAGCCGCTTGGCGATCACCTGATCAGCCATGTGCGGCTGGTCAAGGGCACGGCCGAAGGCTCGGCCAGGTTCGATGTCACGCTGGCTGGCCCTGATGGCGCCGTCCGCGCCGAGATCACCGGCTTTGACCTGCGCCGGATGGAGGCGGGGCTGAACGCCGCGCCCATCGGAAAACCGGCGCGCGGGGCCGAAACGCCCGGTGAAAAACGCCTGCGGCACAATGTATCGCAAGGCATTCCCGCCGCGCTCGGCCCTCAGGCGATGCGCCGGGCCATGGCCACGGGGCTGCCGCAGGTCTTTGTTTCTTCCCTGGATCTGCCGGGGCTGGTGGGCGAAGCCTCGATCCCCGCCACGCCCGATATCGAGCGGGATCAGGGGTTCGAACGCCCTGATCTTGAAGGTGATTTTGTGGCCCCTGCGCCGGGGACGGAAAGCGAATTGGCCTCGATCTGGGCGGATCTTCTGGGTGTGCGCCAGATCGGCGCCGAGGACAGTTTCTTCGACCTTGGCGGGCATTCGCTGGTGGCGGTGCGGATGTTCGGTCAGGTGCGCAAGGTGTTTGGCGTTGATTTCCCGATCTCGACGCTTTTCGAGGCACCCGATGTAGCCAGGCTGGCCGCGCTGATCGAGGCGAGGGTTGGCCCGCGCGCGGGGACTGCGGCTGCGGCTGGTGTCGATGGCGGCAGGCCCGCAGCCGGTGTCGGCCCCGCGCGGCGCTATGTTGTCGATATGGGTGGGCGCGATGGGGGCACGCCGTTTTTCATCGTCGCAGGCATGTTCGGAAATGTGATGAACCTGCATCAGCTGGCGCAGCGCGTCGGGCAGGATCGCCGCTTCTTCGGCCTTCAGGCGCGCGGGCTGTTTGGCGAGGACAGGCCCCATGAAAGCTTTGCCGAGGCCGCGCGCGACTATCTGGCCGAGGTCCGTCAGGTTCAGCCGCATGGGCCTTATCTGCTGGGCGGCTTTTCGGGCGGCGGGCTGATCGCGCTGGAAATGGCGCGGCTGCTTGCCGAGGCGGGCGAAGAAACGGCGATGCTGGTGATGCTGGACACGCCTTTGCCGCTGCGCCCGGCACTGAGCCGGCGCGACAAGGTGCTGATCCGGGCGCAGGAAATGCGTGAACAGGGCCTGACCTTCTGGTCTGACTGGGCCAGAAACAAGCTGCGTTATGAGCTGGCCAAACGTCGCAAGGATCGCGATGCCGTCAGCGAGGCGGATCAGGCCGAGGGCTTCCACGACCATGCCATCGAGGCCGCCTTCCGCGGCGCCTTGCCCAAGGTGGGGCTGTCGGAATGGGCGGGTCCCGTCACGCTGTTCCGTCCGCCGCTGGACCACCGCTATCGGGTTTCGGATGGGCAATGGGTCACGGCGGGGCGCGAATATCTGATCCCCGATAATGGCTGGGGCCGCTGGATGCCGCAATTGCAGGTTTATGAGGTGCCTGGCGATCACGATTCCATGGTGCTTGAACCGAATGTGCGCCGCTTGGGCGCGCAGCTGCGCGAAATCCTGAAGCGTCATGACCGTCCCGGCGGGCGGCGTGCCGAAGCGGCGGAGTAAGCCCTGATGCCGGCCTTGCACATTGTCATCCTGAATTTCCGCACGCCCGACATGACCCTGCGCTGTGTCGAGACGGCCTTGCGTGAAGCCGAGGCCCTGGACGCGGGGATCACCATTGTCGAGAACTGCTCGGGCGACGATTCCTATCAGCGGCTGAAGGCCGAGGGCGAGGCGCGTGGCTGGTTGGATGGGCGCCGTGTTGCGCTGATCGAAAGCGACCATAACGGTGGTTTCGGCGCAGGCAACAATGTCGGGATCCGTGCTGGCATGCCGGATGGGCGGCGGGCCGATCTGGTCTATCTGCTGAATTCGGATGCCTTTCCCCGGTCCGGCGCGATTGCCGCGCTGATCGACCATATGGCGGACCATCCCGAATGCGGTATCGCCTGTTCGCGGCTGCGCGGCGACGATGATGTGCCCCATGACACCGCCTTCCGTTTCCCCTCTGCCGCCGGCGAGTTCGAGGGGGCCAGCCGATCAGGTCCGGTGACGCGGATTTTGCGCAAGACGGTGGTGACCATACCGCAGCCCGATGCCTCGCGGCAGGTGGATTGGTCGGCGGGGGCGAGCATGATGATCCGGTCCGAGGTGCTGGACCGGATCGGCCTGTTTGACGAGACGTTCTTTCTGTATTTCGAGGAAACCGATCTGTGCCGGCGCGCGGCGCTGGCGGGGTGGCAGACGCATTATGTCTGGGACAGTCTGGTCACGCATATCGGATCGGCCAGTACCGGCATGAAAAGCTGGGTGAAGATGCCGGCGTATTGGTATGATTCGCGGCAATATTATTTCGAGAAGCATCACGGCCGCGTGGGTGCGATGGCGGCGACGCTGGCCTGGGTCGCCGGCAATGGGCTTTGGCGGTTGCGCTGTCTGCTTCAGCGGCGCGACCCCGAAACGCCGCCGGGTCACGCGGTCGAGATGCTGCGCCGGTCGTTCGGCGGCAAAGAGGTCAGGAAAGGGTGAAATGATGAGCGGTTTCAGCGCCATTCTGGTGGGCAATGAGGTGCTGACGCGCCATGCGGCGGAAACGCTGATCGCGCGCGGTCATCGCATCGCGGCGGTCGTGACCCGCAATGCCGAGCTGCGCGATTGGGCGCAGGGGCAGGGCCTGCCGGTCGAGGATCAGGATGCACCGATGCCAGCCGATGCGCCGGTGGCCGACTGGCTGTTCAGCGTGGCGAACCTGTCCATCCTGAAGCCGGACATGTTGGCTCGCGGGCAGCGCGGCGCGATCAATTTCCACGATGGCCCGCTGCCGGGCATGGCCGGGATCAACGTGCCGGTCTGGGCAATTCTCGAAGGCCGCGACCGCCATGCGATCACCTGGCATCTGATTGCCGAGGGGATTGACACGGGCGATGTGCTGGCCCTGCGCGAGTTCGAAATTGATGCCAGCGAGACCGCCCTTACATTAAACGCGAAGTGTTTTGTACAAGGGTCTGAAAGTTTTGATGAAATACTGAATGAGATTGAGCGCGGAACACTCAGCCCCCGACCGCAGGCCATGGGTGCGCGCGGCTATTTCGCGCGGGACAAGCGGCCCGACGCGGCGGCGCTGCTGGATCTGCGCCAGCCGGCCGAGCGGCTGGCGCGACTGGTTCGGGCGCTGGATCACGGCGATTACTGGAACCCGCTGGCCCGACCGAAACTGGCTTTGGCCGAGGGCGTCGCGCTGGTCGCCAGGGCCGAGATTGTGCCGGGCAGTGCGGCGCCTGGCACGGTTCTGGCACGCAAGGCCGATGAGCTGACCGTTGCCGTGGGCGATGGTGCGCTGCGGCTGGATATGGTGCCGGGGCAGGCGGGCTTGCCCGAAGTGGGCGCGCAATTGCCGGTGCCAGATGATGCGGCGCGTGCGCGGATCGAGGCTTTGGCGGCTCCGGTTGCCAGGCAGGACGGGTTCTGGCGCAGGCAGCTGGCAAAGACCGCGCTTGGCCGGGCCGATGTGGCGCAAGGCGATTGGGCCAATATCGCGGTTTCCGAGCAGCCCGCCTCGCCGCTGGCTGTTGCGGCGGCTGTCGCCCTTTTGGCGCGGCGCGGCGCGGGCGGGGCGCTGTCGATGGCGCTGCGTCCGGCGAACCATCCCGAAACGCTTGGCATTCTGTCGGAATGGTTGCCCCTGACCATTGCGCCCGAAGGGCTGTTGGGCGCATTTGCCGGGTCGTTTGGCGCGCATGTCGACCAATTGGCGGCGCGCGGTCCCTTTGCCGCCGATCTGCTGCATCGTGCGCCGGAATTGCACGGAGCATCCGCACCGGAAATCGGGTTGGACCTTGCCGGGCGTGGGGCCATTTCTGGCACCGCATTCACGGTCAGCCTCGGCCCGACGGGGGTGACGCTGCATCACGACAGCACCCGCCTGGACGCCGAGGAGGCGCAGCGGCTTGCCGACCGGCTGGCCCGCGCGATCATGGCCCCCGCCGATGCGCCGGTCAGCGCCATTGGTGCATTGGATCCGGCGCAGCGGGATGAACTGCTCTATGCCCGCAACGACAGTCTGGCCGCGATCCGCGAGGTCTGTATCCACAGCCTGATCGCCGAAACCGCCGCCGCAGATGGCGCTGCCACCGCAGTGATTTTCCAGGATCGCAGCCTGACCCGCGCCCAGTTGCAGGCCGCCGCAAACCGCCTCGCCCGGCAATTGGTCGATCAGGGCGTCGGGCCGGATCAGCCGGTCGGGCTGTTTGCCCGGCGCGGCCCGGAACTGGTGATCGGCGCGCTGGCGATCATGAAGGCGGGCGGCGCCTATCTGCCGCTGGACCCCGACTATCCGCAGGACCGGCTGACACATTACCTGACCGACAGCGGCACCCGGATCGTGCTGACCCAGCCCGGTCTGTCCGGTTTGCCCGCCGGTCATGGCGCCCAGTTGATCCCGATCGAGGCCATCCCCCCGGCTGAGGACCCCGGCCCGCCCGACAGCGCCGTGGGGCCGGAACATCTGGCCTATCTGATCTATACCTCGGGCTCGACTGGCAAGCCCAAGGGCGTGATGGTCGAACATCGCAATGTCGCCAATTTCTTTGCCGGCATGGATGCGATCATTCCGGCGCAGCCCGGCGATGCCTGGCTTGCCGTGACCAGCCTGTCCTTTGACATTTCGGTGCTCGAAATCTTCTGGTCGCTGGCGCGCGGATTGACGCTGGTTATCGCGGGCGAGGAATCACGGCTGGCTGTTTCCGGCAACGCCGCGCCAAAATCCCGTGCCGCGATGGATTTCAGCCTGTTCTATTGGGGCAATGACGATGGTGTTGGCCCGAAGAAATACGAACTGCTGCTGGCGGGCGCGCGCTTTGCCGACCAGAACGGCTTTGCCGCGCTTTGGACGCCCGAACGGCATTTCCACGCCTTTGGTGGCCCCTATCCCAACCCGGCAGTGACGGGTGCTGCGGCGGCGGCCGTGACCAGCCGGCTTGGCATCCGTGCGGGCAGTTGCGTGGTGCCGCTGCATCATCCGGCCCGCGTGGCCGAGGAATGGGCCGTGATCGACAACCTGACCGGCGGGCGCGCGGCGATTGCCGTGGCCTCGGGTTGGCAGCCGGATGATTTCGTGCTGCGCCCCGAGAATACGCCGCCCAGAAACAAGCAGGCGATGATCGACACGGTCGACGTCCTGCGCCGGCTGTGGCGGGGGGAAGAGGTCGAATTTCCCAAGGCCGACGGCACCATGCATGCGGTGCGCACCCAGCCCCGGCCGGTTTCACCCGAGCTGCCGATCTGGGTCACGGTGGCGGGCAACCCGGAAACCTGGAAAGAGGCCGGGCGCCTTGGCGCGAATGTCCTGACCCATCTGCTTGGCCAAAGCATCGACGTGGTCGAGCAGCGGATCAAGGATTACCACGAAGCCCTGCGCGAGGCGGGCCATGACCCGGCCGATTTCACCGTGACGCTGATGCTGCATTCCTATCTGGCCGCAGATCGTGAAACGGCGCGCGAGGTCGCGCGCGAACCGATGAAGGATTATCTTCGCGCTGCCGCCGCGCTGGTGAAACAATATGCCTGGGATTTCCCCGCTTTCAAGCGGCCCGAAGGCATGACCAACCCGATGGCCATCGACCTTGGCAGCCTGTCGGACGAGGAAATGGACGGCATTCTTGAATTTGCCTTCCTGCGCTATTTCGAGGATTCCGGCCTGTTCGGCAGCGTGCAGGACGCCATTACACGCGTCGAACAGCTGCAACGGATCGGCGTGGGCGAGATTGCCTGCCTGATCGACTATGGCATCGCGCCCGATGTGGTGCAGGGTTCTTTCCCATTGCTGGCACAGGTCGCGGCCGCCTTTGCGGGCGAAGATGCCCCCGATGCGGGCGATTTCTCGATTGCCGCGCAGATCCGGCGCCACAAGGTCACGCATCTGCAATGCACCCCCAGCATGGCGCGCATTCTGGTCACCGACCCCACCGTCGCCAGCGCGATGGCCTGCCTGCGCTGTGTGATGATCGGCGGCGAGGCATTGCCGCCCTCGCTGGTGCGCGATCTTCGGGCGGTGACGGGGGCCGAGATCCTGAACATGTATGGCCCGACCGAGACGACGATCTGGTCCTCGGTCGCGCGCCTTGCGCCGGATCAGGATGCGACGCCGCTTGGGCCGCCGATCGCCAATACCCAGCTTTACGTTCTGGACGAGGCCGGGCAGCCCTTGGGCGACGGCGAAGAGGGCGAGCTGTGGATTGGCGGCCATGGGGTGACGCGCGGCTATTGGAACCGTGCCGATCTGACAGCGGCGGCCTTCCGCGCCGATCCCTTCGTGCGTGATGCGCAGGCCGCGCCGGGTGGCAAGCGGATGTATCGCACCGGTGATCTGGTGCGCTGGCGCGGCGATGGGCAGATGGATTTTCTGGGCCGTGCCGATGGCCAGATCAAGCTGCGGGGTTTCCGCATCGAACTGGGCGAGATCGAGTCGCGGCTGGCCGAACTGCCCGGCGTGCGCGAGGCGGTGGTGATCTTGCGGCCCGATACCTCGGGTCAGGGGCGGCTTCTGGCCTATGTAACGGGCGACGAAATGCTGGACGAGGCGCATATGCGTGCGGGTTTGCAGGACCTTCTGCCCCAGCATATGCTGCCCGCTCGGATCACCCGGCTGTCGGCAATGCCGCTGACGCCCAATCGCAAGATCGACCGCAAGGCGCTGCCCGAACCGGCCGCGCCGGTCACGCAGACCGCCGCCGCTGTCGTGTCGACACCGGCCGAGGCCCCTGCGGCCAGCATGACCAGTGGTGCCGATCCGTCTGGCGTGGTGCATCAGGTCTGGGCCGAGACGCTTGGGCTTCAGTCCGTTGGTGCGAAGGACAATTTCTTTGCCATTGGCGGCCATTCACTGCTGGCCATTCAGCTGCACCGGGTGCTGAGGGATCGGCTGGCGCTGGCATCGCTTGGTGTGACGGATGTGTTCCGCTTTCCGGTTCTGGCCGATTATCAACGCCATGTCGCGAAGCTGAGCGGCGTCGGTTCGACCGCTGCGTCGCCGAAACCTGCGCCAGTACAAGCCGCCCCAATCACGGCCCGGGCCGATGCGGTCGGATCGGTGCCGGCGGATGATGATCCGATGGCACGGCGACGGGCCTTGCGGGCGCAGCTGCGCAATCGCGAGTGAGCACTGCCGAAGATTCGCTGCTGCAAGCCGCAAGGTCGATGCTGCCTGCGGATATCGGCTGTGCCGTGGTTCGCATCGGGCAGGGGGGCTTGCTGCCCGCCGAAGAGGCCGCGCTTGGCCGCGCGGTCGCCAGCCGCAGGGCCGAGTTTGCCTCGGGCCGGCTGGCGCTGCGTCAGGCCATTGCCCAGCTGGGGCGCGCCCTGCCGCCCGACCGGCCGATCTTGCCAGGTCCCGACCGCCGCCCGGATCTGCCGCCGGATCTGTCCGTCAGCCTGTCGCATGCGGGGGGTCTGTGCATTGCGCTTGCCTCGGATCGCCCGGATCGTCACTTGGGGGTCGATATCGAACCGGTCGATGCGCCGACGCCCGAGGGGTTGGCGGATAGCCTGCGCCCGTATCGGATGATGCCGCAGCTTCTGGACCCGCTGATCGTGTTCTGCGCCAAAGAGGCCCTGTTCAAGCGGCAGTTCCCGCAGACGGGGGCGATGCTGGACTTTGCCGATATTGCGCTGGTTCTGGGTCAGCAAGGGCGCTTTGCCGGCTGTGTTCGCGGTGCCGGCCTGATGCGCGGTAAATGGTGCCGGTCGATGGGGCACTACCTGGCGATCAGCCTCGGCGGGGGCACGGTTCGTTCACGGGGAAACTGATTCGTTTTTTCAGGTCAGCCCGCCCGTCCGATGCCCGGATCACCAATCTGTGACCGCTGAAGGCCCGAGATCCGGGCGAAAAAAAATGAACCACTTCGTCTTTCAGGCGTTGACTTCAGGCATTACTACATACTTTTGTCCGATTTGGCGAGTTTCCGCCGGAAATTAACCTCTCGTTAAGCGATTTTTCGGTAAATCCATCTGACGCGATTCTTTTCAGTAGAGTGCACGCAGAAGCTGCGGCACCCTGCAGGCAACGGAAGGGGTGGAAGACTGATAGCACTATTGGGCATAGGTATGGCTTTCGGAGCCATCGCAGCGTTAAGCGCGGTCTTTCTGTTCGGCGCCGGTTTGCTGGCGGCCTTCGGCATTTATGCCTTTGGCGGCGCGGCCTGCACCCTGATCGCGGCGTGGTTCCGCTTCCGCTGTGTCGAACGGCAGGAACGCAGCAATCAGGTCATCGCAGCCCAATAAGTCTTTGGGCTGCGAAATCTTGCGGTGATCGACGGTCTGGCTGACCCGGCCGAAACCGGGTCAGTATCCCGTGCAGCGCAGAACCACGCCAAAGGTGCGGATCAGGATCAGTGCATCGTTCCGCAGCGACAAGGTCCGGGCATATTCCGCGTCAAAGGTCGCGCGCTCGGCAAAGGTGCTGTCATTGCGATCGGTGATCTGCCACAGCCCGGTGACGCCGGGCCGCATGTGATAGTAATCCGCGCCAGGATATTGTTGCGCCTGATCGACCATCATCGGCCGGGGGCCGATAATGCTCATGTCGCCGCGCAGCACGTTCCACAGTTGCGGCAACTCGTCCAGCGACGACTTGCGGATCACACGACCGAACCGGGTGATCCGGGGGTCATTCTTCAGCTTCTGCGTGCTGTCCCATTCCTGACGCGCTTCCGGGTTGGCCGCCAGATAGACGGCCAGTTGCGCATCGGCATTCGGGACCATGCTGCGAAACTTCCACATGCGGAAGCTGCGGCCGCTTTTGCCCAATCGCTGCTGGCTGTAGAACGGCGAACCGCTTTCCCGCCATGCAAAGAAAAGCACGACAAGCACAATCGGAAGCAGCAGCGGTAAGGCTAACAGCACCAGGACGATGTCCAGAGGCCGTTTGATGAAACGGACATAGATGCCATCCTGGGCGCCTATGGCCGATGAGGACGTGGCTTCAGCCAAGGCCAGAGCCGTCATTGTGTCAGGACCGTATTTCATTCGCTAAAAACACTCGGAGGGGGGGTAACAGATACTCACTATACACCGGTCGTTAAAAGAAAAAACAAATTTTAGGCTTTTTTATCCGAGTCCTTGTGCCGGGCCCCGGAAACCTGTCCAAATCATTAGGTTGACCAAAAGAAGACCATACGGGAACTAAACCGTACGTTTTATTGACTCAACAATAGAGCGAGTGCCGCGACGCCCCAAAGTTATTGTTGATTCATTTAACAACTATGGGTTGTTTCATGGCTGCAATGTGCCGCATTGATTCTAAACTGTTTCGTTTTATTGATGTCAGCGACCGCGGCTCCAGCTGCCATCGCCCCGTCCTGCACGCACGGCCAGCGCGACGGCGGCATAGGTCAGAAAGCCGATGGGATCGCGCAGCGCAAGGCCAAGCAGTTGCAGGCGGCCGGGCCGTGTACTGCCCTCATTCCGCAGGAGGTCAGGATATATGCGGGCGATTTCCCGGACACCAAGATCCTGTCGGCGGCGGACCCTGACCAGCCGGCCGAACCCATTCGCCATCGGCCAGAGATAGCCTGAATTGGCCAGCAGCCGTTCGGATTCCGCAAAGTGCAGCCGCACATATGTATCGTCCGAGATTACTTGCGGGAACTGGTCCCAACGACCCCGCCCGGCGGGGTTGACGGCGAACAGACCGGCACCGGTGACATTTGTGGTCATGAAGGGCAGGCGTGACCAGAAGCGGCCATAGGCGCGGGTGACAGCGCTGCGCGATGGCGCGACGACAAGCCGACCGCCCGCATAAAGCGGTCTGTCGTCGGCCAGCGCGACACTCAGCGCGCCCAGCATGTCGGGATCCATCGTTATATCGGCGTCCAGATACAGCCTGTGGCCATGGGCCGCATGTTCGTCACCCAGATTCAGGGCGCCGATCTTGCTGCCCTCGGCGCGTTCGAGGACCAGCAAGTGCCAACCGCGTTGTGCAAAGCGGTCGCTCAGCCGGGCGGCGCGGTCCGCTGTGTCATCCTTGCAGCCATTGGCGACGACAATGATCTGCACAGGGCCAGGATAATCCTGATCCAGAACCGATATCAGGCAGCGGCCGATATATCCGGCCTCATTGCTTGCGGGGATAATGATACTGAACGGAATCATTTATACTCGATCAGGCCTGCCCGGCGGCCCCAGAGGCGGCGCAGGTGAAACTCTGCAATGCCCTGTGCCTCGGGGAATTTCGACAAGGTCAGAAAGCCGGCGCGGATCAGCGCCTCGCGGTCGCCGCCCATGCGCATGGCCAGGCGGGCGATCTGCAAGGGATAGAGAAGCAACCCCAGAAGCGCCCAGGGGCCAAGGACCAGCATGGCCAGCAGAATGGCGGCGGGAAGCAGCATTGCCCACAGGACGGCGCGGCGCACCTCGCGGCGCCAGAACGCCTCGGGCCTGTCGCCATGCAGCCAGTTGCCCTCGGCGAATGCGTGACCGGCCCGGCGGGCGCGACGCCACCATTGCCCGAACCGGTGCATGTCTGCATCGTGCACGGTCATCGGCAGGTCCAGTCTTTCGATCGAGCCGCCGGCTTCACGCAGGCGCAGACACATTTCGGGTTCCTCGCCGGCGATCATCTCGTCACGGAACCCGCCGATGGCCGCCAGCGCCCCGGTCTGCGCCATCATGTCGCCACCCACGGCCAGGGCCGGCCCGATGGGCGTGTCCCATTCCGCGTCGCAAAGCCGGTTGAAAACCGAGCGATCGGGAAACCGTTCCCGCCTGCGGCCAGCGACGATTCCCAATCGTGGATCAGCAGCAAGCCGGTCACGGGCGGCCTCGATCCAGCCGGCCTCGATTTCGCAATCGCCATCGACGAATTGCACCGGACCGTGCCACCCCGCATCCCGCAGGCGCTGCAATCCGGCATTGCGCGCCCTTGCGGCGGTGAAGGGGATATTGCTGTCCAGCCGAACCACCTCGGCGCCCAACTGCACAGCATTTTCGATACTTCCATCGGTCGAGCCGGAATCGACATAGATGACCGGCATGGCCCTGTGTTGCAGCGATTTCAGGCAGCGGACCAGCCGGTCGCCCTCGTTCCTGCCGATGACGACGGCTGCAACCGTCGCGTGTTTCGCGCGATCGTGCGGAAATTCGTCAATTTTTTCGGTATTTGCTGTTGTGACGTTCATGTGCGAGACGTTACCATGCCGACTGCCGGGACAGTATAGTTTTAGTGGAATATTCAGGAGCACGCCGCATTTGAGAGCTCAGCCCAGTGATGATCTGCGCGAAGGTGGACTGCCCGCCTTTGCGGCGCGGCTGCGCGATGTGTTTGGCTGGCCAACGCGGCGTCAGTCAATGGATGTGGCCAGCCGGTTTTCGGTGCTGCGGACCAGGCTGATGCAGGAAATGGGGCGGCAGGGCTGGAAACGGCTTGGCGTCTGTCCGATGACAGATGGCGCGGGCGCGACCTATGTGGCCGCCAATCTGGCGCTGGCCACCGCGCGCATGCCGCATCACGAGGTGTTGCTGGTCGATCTGGCACTTGGAAATCCTGCGCTGGCGGTGCAGCTGGGGTTGCAGGGCGATCCGCGCTTTGTCCCTTACCTCATGGCGCAGGATATCAAGCCCGCCGATTTCATGATTCGGATCGAAAGCCAGGGCCGGCTCAGCTGCTGCCTGCCCGATGGGCCGGTCGATGGCGGGGCCGAGCTGTTGCAGGACGAACTGGCGCGCGAGCGGATTGGCCAGCTGGTCACCGAATCGCAATGTGACCTGGCGATTTTCGATCTGGGCCCGGTTCTGGGCACGGATGAGGGGCTGGCCGCCCTGCCGGCGATGGATGCGGTGCTTCTGGTGGCTGACGGGATGTCGGGCACGGGCCGCAACGTGGCCGATTGCCAGCGTTTGCTGGCCGACATGCCGCCATTGCTGGGCGTCGTGCTGAACAAGGCAGAGATCGTGGAGTAGCGCCTTGGGCCCCATTCAATCCATAGGTGACTTCATCTCGCTGATCTGGCGGCGCTTGCCGCTGGTGATGACGGTCCTGGTCGTTGGCCTGCTGTGGGCGCTGTATCTGGCCGTCACCTCGCCCGCCGTCTACGAGGCGCGGGCGGTCATCCAGGTGAATGCGCCGGTGATTTCCGATACGGTGACCCGTTCCGCCCCGCCCGCAGCGTTGCGGGTGCAGCAGATCGAGCAGCGGCTGATGTCGCGCGAAAACATGCTGCGACTGATCGACCGTTATGATCTGTTCGGCGGTGTGCAGGACATGCCCGACAGCTTCAAGATCGAGGTCTTGCGATCGAATACCCGGATTGAAAGCATCGCGGCCTCGGCCACCGGGATCGACAGCCCGGCCAGCCTGGCCTCGATCGTCATTTCGACACGTGCCGGGCAGTCGCAGACGGCGGCCAATGTTGCCAATGACCTTGCCAATGATGTTGTGACCAGCGACCGCCGCAACCGCGAAAACAGGATCGCGGACGCCACCGATTTCCTGAATGCGGAATTGCTGCGTGTCGAAGGCGAGCTGGACAAGCAAGATCGCGAGATCGCCACCTATACTGCCGCGAACGAGGATTCGCTGCCGGAATCGCGGGCCTTTCTGCAAGCCGAGCTGGTCAGCCTGGCCGAGCGCGAGACCATCACCCGGCAGAACCTGATGACAACGCAGCGCGAACGTTTGGCGCTTGAACAGACCCCGGTTTCCGATGACAGCGCCTCGATCGTCCAGCAGCTGAGGTCGGCCGAGGTTGCGCTGGCACAGGCGCGACGGACCCTGCCCGCCGGCCATCCCGAAATCCAGCGCCTTGAGCGGGTGATCACTGCGATCAACGAAGGCAGCAGCGACGAGGGGGGATCGGGGCTGGGGCGCCAGCTTAGCCTGATCGACTCGCAGATTGTGTCGATGGAAACCAGCATGGAGGAAATCGAGCAGCGTCAGGCCGAGATCCGGCAGTCCCAAAGCCGCACCTCGGAGGTGTTGCAGGTCTATGAACAATTGCAGCGCAGCCGCCAGCATATCGCGGATCAATATACCGAACTGTCCCGCCGCCTGGCCGAGATCGACGCCCTGCGGCTGCTCAGCGAGAACAACCAGACCGAAAACATGGTCATTCTGGAACCGGCCGTGCCGCCGGAATTTCCGGTTGCCTCGAACCGCAAGCGCAGCGCCATTCTGGGGGCGTTTCTCAGCATCGCGGTTGCGGGCGGGTTGGCGTTGTTTCTGGATCTGCTGAACCCGGTCCTGCGCAATTCGCGCCAGTTCGAGGCCGTGACAGGCCTGCGGCCCGTCATTTCGCTGCCCTTCCGCCCCTCGGACGAGGAAGAGTTTCGGCAGCTGGTCCGCAATACCTATGTGGTCTCGGTCGCCGTCTTGGGGCTGTTGCTGGCCTTGTGGATGATGAACCTGATGCCAGGCTGGCTGGCCGACATGCTGCCGCCGTCGGTTCGCCAGGGCGGCGGGGGCTGATCCGGCTTCAGCCGATCAGCGCAAGCTGGCGAATTGCATCCAGTCGGGGCAGGGCGATCATGATCAGCCCGATCAACCCGATCAGGGCATAGGTCGCATCATGCAAGGGATCCCAAGCATGATGCTTGCGCGCCAGCCACACCACGGTTGGATAGTTCAGGACGGTGCCGATGAACTGCCCCAGCAAGGCACCGTAAAGTCCCGCCATGTGTGATCCCACCCAGAAACAGCCCAGAAACAGCACGGCACGGACGGCGATCAGGATGAAGAAGCCGCGGGAATCGCCAGCGGCCAGCGCGACAGCGTCATAACCCAGAACCACGATCTGCGGCACAGCGACACAGGCGATCAGGGTCAGCATGGTGGCGGATTGCTGATATCGCTCGTCATAGAGAAAGCCGACGATGGCCGGGCTTAACAATGCCACCAGCAAGGTCGCCACCATGATCGAGCCGGTCAGCACAAAGCGAATCCGCCGCAACCGGATGAATGCCTCGCGGCCCGAGCTTGGCGGGGATTCGCGGCAAAGCGGCATCATGATCCGCCCCATGACCGAGCCGCCCAGCATCAGGGGAAAACTGGCGAGGAAATAGCCGATATTATACAGGCCCAGCTGCGCAAGTGTCAGGTAACGCCCCAGAATCGCCTTGTCGCCCTGACTGATCAGAAAGCCCATGATCGTGCTGGGAAAAATCCATTTGCCAAAGCTGGTCAGCTCTCTCACGGCGGCACGGTCCCAGAACAGCCGGTCGCGATCGCCGGGGATCAGCCACAGGATGATGGCGATGCGGATGATGCCGCCAAAGCCCAATGTGATGACCATGGCCCAGACCGAACCTGTCATCCAGGCCAGCAGGATCAGAACGGAACTGGTCACCAGCTGGGTCAGCAGATCGGCCTTGGTGAGGCTGCGCAGCGACAGGTGCCGCTCGGCCGTCAGCACGCGCATCGGCGTGAACCCGGCGATCACGGCGCTGAAACCCGCCACCATCAGATAGGTCGCCAGTTCCGGGGTGTCGTAGAACCGCGCAAAGGGGACTGCCAGTGCGCAGCAGGTCAGCCACAAGACGACGCCGCGAATGATCTCGATCGTCCAGGCGGTGTTCAGAAATTCGGGCTCGTCGCCTCTTGGACTGCGGATGACGCCGGGGCGGGTGCCGACATCGGAAAAATTGTTCAACCCCTGGATCACCACCATCAACAGGGCCATGGTGCCGAAGGCACTGGGAAACAGCAGCCGGGCAAGGATAAGATTGACCACCAGCCGGATCGCCTGGTTCCCGCCAAAACCCAGCAGGGTCCAGATGGCCCCCCTGAGTGCGCGCCAGGACATGCCCTGCTCCTGCGACAGTCTGTTAGCAAATCGGCGGATCATTGGTAAATTCTGCCCCGTTCTGGCGATTGTATTGCCTTGTCAGCTGCTATGCCGGTTTGATCGACGGCGGGTCAATCGACAATCCGCATATGGCCCCTGGGCAAGCGCGGGAATGAGGATTGAACGCGCATTCCAAACTGGTATACCGAAAGCAGGAGACGACGCCGATGACCAACGCCCCTGCGCATTCACGACCTGGCGAGACAGGTGAACGGCCCGATGTGCTGTCACGGATGCGTTTCGACATCCTGTCACTGGAACTTGCACCTGGGCAGCCGCTGTCCGAACGGGCATTGGAAAGCGACTACGGCGTCTCGCGCACGCCAATCCGCGAGGCGCTGCTCTGCCTGGCGGGCGACGGACTGGTGCTGCGTTCGGGGCGCAGCTATATCGTGGCGCCTTTCGATATGGACGAGATTGCCGAGATCTTCGCCTTTCGGGATATCGTCGAGCCCGCTGCAATCCGCCTGGCCACCCGCAATGCGACTGCCGAGGCGCTTGATGCGATCCGTCGCGACGCGACAGAAAGCCACGATATCTTCACGCCGGAACGCTGGCTGGCAATGGCGATGGATTTTCATGTGCGGCTGGCCAACCTGTCAGGCAATCGCTGCCTGACGGCCGCGCTGCGCGATATTACGATCCGCACCATCCGCGCCCGTTGGCTTGTCGTCGCCTCGGACGAGGGGCGGGCGGTCACGCATCGCGAACATCACGAGATCCTCGATCTGGTTGGCGCGGGCGATGCCGAGGCCGCGGTCCAGGCCGCACGCCGCCATGCGGCGGCCGTGCATCGCGAGGTGGTCGAGGCGATCCGGGCCTCGCGCGGGATCCTGGGCCGCCGCAGCGTTGTCGGGCTATAGCGCCGGCCGACAGGGTTAATTGGCAAAGGTCACGCGGCGCCAAGCGCGGCGATGATACCGCCGAAATCTGCGGCTTTCAGGCTTGCGCCGCCGACCAGCGCGCCATTCACATGGTCAATGGCGAAGATCTCGGCCGCATTGCCGGGCTTGACGCTGCCGCCATAAAGCAGCGTCATGTCGGGGCCTTCTGCGAAACGCTCGGTCATCTGGTTGCGGATCAGCCCATGCACCTCGGCGATCTGTGCGTTGGTCGGGGTGCGGCCAGTGCCGATGGCCCAGATCGGTTCATAGGCGATGACGGTATTGGCCGCCGTGGCCCCGTCAGGCACCGAACCGGCCAGTTGGGCGGCGATGACCGCCAGCGTTTCGCCGGCATCGCGCTGTGCCTCGGATTCACCGACGCAGATCACTGCGACCAGCCCGGCCTGCCAGGCGGCGGCGGCCTTGGCCGCAATATGGGTATCGGTTTCGCCATGATCGGTCCGCCGTTCCGAATGACCAAGGATCACATGCGTGGCGCCGGCGTCGCGCAACTGCCCCGCCGAAATGTCACCGGTATGCGCCCCCGAGGCGGCGCTGTGACAATCCTGCCCGCCGACCGCAATGCCGCCATCGCCGATCCGGGCCTTCATTGGATGGATCAGCACCGCAGGCGGGCAGATGAGCACATCGCATCCCGGCGCAGGGTGATCATGCAACAGAATATCAACCTCGGCCAATTGGGCCAGGTCGCCGTTCATCTTCCAGTTCCCGGCGGCAAGTCTGCGCGGTGCCATGATCATTCTCTCCCATGTCTTGTCCGGGACAGGGATTAGGCCGGGTGGCTGACAGGATCAAGCCTGTGCTCAGCCCTCGGCCGCACGAGATCCTTCCAGGGGCTCGAAACGGATGGACTCGCCGCAGCCGCAGGTATCGGTGACATTGGGGTTGCGGAACCTGAAACCTGATTCCAGCAGGCCGGATTCATAGTCGATCTCGGTTCCGAACAGGAACATCTGGGCCATGGGCGCGATCAGAACCCGTGCCTCGCCTTGTTCGACGACCTCATCGGCCTTGTCGGCGGCTTCGGCCAGTTCCATCGTGTATTCCATTCCCGCGCAGCCACCCTTCTTCAGCCCGATGCGCAGACCGGCGGATTGTTTGCCCGACATGAGGCGGGCAATCTGCCGCTCGGCGGCGGGGGTGATGGTGACGGGGCTTTTGCCCGGAATGCCGAACATGAGATGGCCTTTCGATCCTGCTGCCTAAAGATAGTGCCGGCTTCGTCCCGGCTCAAGTGCTGCGGCTGCGCGGACGGCCGAACATTGCGTGAATGGCGCGGACAGATGCCTCCGGCGGGGATATTGGGACACGGCTGATGGGCAGGCGCACACATTCCGGCGGAACGCATCACCGGCCCGGAATGTGGCATCACCCGTGGCGGTCATCGGCGTCCCCGCCTGTACCGCCTGCACAATCTGACAGCTGGGTCTTAAGAAAAGGCTAAGCTGCCATCATCCATGTGAAAATATCCACGGGGGGGCGTCCGACCGCAGGTCGGGCGAGGGGGGCAGTCAGCCCCCCTGCGACGCCAAAGATTACATGAAGCCCAGTTCCAGCCGTGCTTCGTCAGACATCATGTCCATGCCCCATTGCGGCTCAAATGTCATCGCGACATCGACCTGCTTGACGCCCGGCAACGGTTCGATCGCGTCAGCGACCCATCCCGGCATTTCACCTGCGACCGGGCAGCCCGGCGCGGTCAGGGTCATCAGCACATTGACCGCGTTCTGATCGTCGATCTCGATCGTGTAGATCAGCCCCAGATCATAGATATTGACCGGGATTTCCGGGTCATAAACCGTCTTGCAGGCCTCGACCACCTGTTCATACAGGGGGTGTTCGGTCGTGGACGGCCGGATCAGCGGCGTGCCTTCCATCATCGGGTCAGAGCTCATGGCGGGTCCTCGGCAATTCCGAGGATTTATATAAGTGTTGCATTGTCCGGGGTCCAGAGGCTGCGGGGCCGCGTTGCACGGTCAATGCAAAGGCTATAAGGACGCCCGGTCACAGCAGGCGGATGATCATGAGCTTTGCCTTTTCCTTTAACGCCACCGATGGCCTTGCCCGCAGCGGCGTGATCCAGACCCCGCGGGGGCAGATCCGCACCCCGGCCTTCATGCCCGTGGGCACCGCTGCCACGGTCAAGGCGATGTTGCCGGAATCGGTGCGCCAGACCGGGGCCGATATCCTGTTGGGCAATACTTATCATCTGATGCTGCGGCCCGGCGCGGAACGCATCGACCGGCTTGGCGGGTTGCATCGGTTCATGAACTGGGACCGGCCGATCCTGACCGATAGTGGCGGCTTTCAGGTCATGAGCCTGGCCGGGCTGCGCAAGCTGACCGAGGAGGGCGTGACCTTCGCCAGCCATATCGACGGCAGTCGGCATGTGCTGACGCCCGAGCGCAGCATGGAAATTCAACGCCTGCTGGGCAGCGATATCGTGATGGCCTTTGACGAATGCCCGGCGCTGCCGGCCGGCGAGGCCGAGGTGGCGGCATCCATGCGCCTGTCTATGCGGTGGGCGCAGCGCTCGCGCGATGCCTTTGGCGACCGGCCCGGCCATGCCCTGTTCGGGATCATGCAGGGCGGCGTGACACCAGAGCTGCGCGAGGAAAGTGCCGAGGCGCTGAAGGCCATCGGCTTTGATGGGTATGCGGTCGGCGGGCTGGCCGTCGGCGAGGGGCAGGAGGCAATGTTCGGCGTGCTGGATTATGCGCCGGGTTTCCTGCCCAAGGACAAGCCGCGCTATCTGATGGGGGTGGGCAAACCCGATGACATTGTCGGCGCGGTGCAGCGAGGGATCGACATGATGGATTGCGTGCTGCCGTCGCGTTCGGGGCGAACCGGGCAGGCCTGGACCCGGCGCGGGCAGGTCAACATCAAGAATGCCCGCCATGCAGACGACCCTCGCCCTCTGGACGAATCCTGCGCCTGCCCGGCCTGCCGGGGCTATAGTCGCGCTTATCTGCATCATGTGTTCCGTGCGGGTGAAATGATCAGCGGCATGCTGCTGACCTGGCACAACCTGTATTATTACCAGGATCTGATGGCCGGTCTTCGCGACGCCATCGCCGCTGGTCGACTGGATGACTTCGTGGCGGATTTCCACGCAGAGCGCGCCGAGGGCGATCTGCCGCCCCTGTGATCGGTGATCACAGGTCGCGGATCCTTGCCTGCTGCCGCCGACGTGATCAGACATATCCCGCCATCGGCACAGGCGTGCCGGATCTGTGCCGATGGCGGGAATGCCGCGCGAGGATGATGATTGCAGAGCATGCTGCACAATCTGCAACACTGCCGGCGGTCATGCCACCAACCCTCTTTTTTTATGTAATTTTTAGGTCTATTCCTGCACGACTGGCGGACGAACCGCCGCGTGAAAGGCCTGCATGAGCGATAAAATCACCACCGTCACGACGACCGACCAGCTTGCCGCGTTCTGCGAGATCGCGAAATCGGCCCCCTATGTCACCGTCGATACCGAGTTCCTGCGCGAACGGACCTATTATTCCAAGCTTTGCCTGATCCAGTTGGCCGTGCCGCCCGCATCGGGCGCCAATGGCGAGGGTGGGGCGGCGGTGCTGGTCGATCCATTGGCAAAGGATCTGTCGTTGGAACCGCTCTACGACCTGTTCCGGCACAAGGCCACGGTCAAGGTGTTCCATGCCGCACGGCAGGATCTTGAGATATTCTTCCACGACGCGGGCATCTTCCCCGAGCCGCTGTTTGACACGCAGGTTGCAGCCATGGTCTGCGGCTTTGGCGAACAGGTCGGCTATGAGACGCTGGTGCGCAAGATCGTGCGGGCCAATCTGGACAAATCCTCGCGCTTCACCGACTGGTCGCGCCGGCCGCTGTCGGATGCGCAGAAATCCTATGCGCTGGCCGATGTCACCCATCTGCGGGCGATCTATGAATATCTCGCGGCCGAGTTGCGGAAATCGGGGCGCGACAGCTGGCTGGCCGAGGAAATGGCCGTGCTGGAAGATCCCGAAACCTATGTGACCCGCCCCGAAGAGGCGTGGCTGCGGGTGCGCACGCGGTCGAACTCGCCACGTTTTCTGGCCATTCTGCGCGAACTGGCGCGGTTTCGCGAAGCTTATGCGCAGGACCGCGATATTCCACGTTCGCGTGTCTACAAGGACGATGCCATGATCGAGCTGGCCTCGACCAAGCCCGCGGACGAGGCCGATCTGGGCAAGTCGCGGCTGCTGCTGCGCGAGGCGCGGCGTGGCGATATTGCCGCCGGTATTCTGGCCGCGGTCAAGGCCGGGCAGGAAACGCGCGATCTGCCGCAGCCTGACAGTGCCGAACCGGGCCGGCCGGGCAATCCGGCCCTGTCGGATCTGCTGCGGGTGCTGCTCAAGGCGAAATCCGATCAGGCGGGGGTGGCGTCCAAGCTGATCGCGTCTGCGGCCGATCTGGATGCAATCGCCAGCGGATTGCGCGACCTGCCGGCGCTGTCTGGCTGGCGGGCCGAGGTTTTCGGCAATGACGCGCTGCGGCTGGCGGATGGCCAGATCGCGCTGTCGGCAAAGGGTGGCGCTGTTCGCGTCGTTCCGGTCACGGGCTGATTGCCATGGCCGGGCACGTCACGCTGGATCGGTTCCGCCCTGATGATGCGCCGCCGATGGTCAAGGCGCTGACCGATCCCGCAATCGTGCGCTGGCTGCCGGAACTGCCCCAGCCCTATGGCCTGACAGAGGCGCGGCATTTCATGGCGAATGCGGGGGCCGACGAATATGCGATCCGGGTCGATGGCGTTTTTGCCGGGACGGTGCGCGGCGGCGATCATCTGGGCTATTGGGTGATGTCGGATTTTCGGCGGCAAGGCGTCGCGCGGCGGGCGGCAGTGCTGGCCTTGTCCCGTGCCTTTGCCGATGGTTGCCAACAGGTGCGGGCGCGGGTGCAGCCAACTAATGTCGCATCGTTTGCACTGCTGACGCAGCTTGGCTTTGGTGACGAGCAACCGACGCAGATCCCCACTCGCGCGGATGGGCGCAGCCTTCCCGGTATCGGATTGACCCTGACGCGCGAAGATTTCGCCTTGCACCACGGTATTTCAATCGACACCGGACGCCTGTTGATCGACCGGGTCCAACCCGCCGACCTGCCGGCCTTGCACGGGATCGCAACCCGGCCCGAGGTTGCGCGGATGCTGTTCATCTTCTCGCCCGGAATGCCGATGCGCGATTTCGCCCAGATCTTCCCTTCGGAATCGCTGGTGCCGCCGATGCGGCTGGCGATCCGGCATGAGGGGCGGATCATCGGCTCGATCGGGATCGGCAAGCTGGGGCAGCCGGACGGCGCGCCGATCTATTATTTCATGTCGCCCGACAGTTGGGGCCGGGGTCTTGGGCAAGAGGCCTTGGCTGCCTTTCTGGCCGAGGTGGATGCCCGCTTTGACCCGCCCTTGCTGCAAGCCGGGGTGTTCGACGACAACCCGGCCTCGGCCCGGATGTTGCAGCGCGCAGGCTTTGCGGTGACGCAGGACACCATGTTGCCATCGGCCGGCAGGGACGCTGCGGCCCCTGGAAAACTGCTGCATCGGCGCAAAGGCTGAGCGCGGGTTGCGGTCCGGGCGGGTCAGTCCGAACGGGCGATGATGCGGAATCGGGCGCGGCGTTCTTCCGGGGTTTCCGGGGGCAGCGGCGCGGCTGGCCGTCCTGCCGCGCCCGCCGCAGCCGCAGCGGGATCCTTGCGCGGCGGCTTTGCCTGCCATTCCGCGGCGCTTTCGGCAAAATTGCGGGCAGAGGGCGACGGCGCGATGACCTCGGCGCCCTCGAAGATCGGGATCACCTGATCCTCGGCCAGATCGAACCGGCGGGGCGCGGTGCCCAGCTCTCCCTCGGCGATCAGGCAGCCGAGGGCACGGGTCACGTCCCCCAGATCCGACCGCAGCGGCATCAGCAGCATCCGGCCGCGCATCGCCGGCCTGCCATATTCGGCCTTTGCCTCCAGCATCAGCAGGGCCAGTTGCGGGCCACGAAACACGGTTTCCAGCACGTCAGACAGCCGCCCGCGCGACGGTGGGTTCAGAAAGGAACACAGTGGCATGCCGCGCACCTCCATCCCCATCAGGTCGATCAGATGGCGCCCCGCAAGGCGGAAGCGCGCCGCACCCGGCGCCACCCGTTCCAGAATAAAGGCATAGTCCAGCGCCCGGCGGATGCCTTGCGGTTCCACATCGGCGCGCAACGGGATGGCGCGTCCCTGCCGCAAGCCCTGCCAATATTGGCGCAGCTCGGCCAGGATCCGCGCCGGATTGCCGTGATCGAAATCGACCATGTGCAGCAGCCGGCCCGAGGCGCCGTCTGGCGGGTGATCGCCGGAATTGTGGTTGTCATTGGACACAGGCTGCTTTCCTGGAAACCGGGTCGAACTCAAATCATGAACATGGTCAGGATAACCGCAAGTTTCCGCCGTTCCGAGTCCATTGTTAACAGATGGTTAAACCCGACCCCGGTATCTGGCAGGCGCGCGGGCGGGCTTGACCATGGCCATGGCCTGCGCCATGTCAGGGCAGCGCGCCATATCGGGGGCCATATCAGGGGAATGCATGGAACGCACAGGTCTGCTGGTCATCCTGTCATCGCCTTCGGGGGCCGGCAAGTCGACATTGGCGCGCCGGCTGATGGACTGGGATAACAGTCTCAGCTTTTCGGTTTCCGCGACCACACGCCCGCCGCGTCCGGGCGAGGTGGACGGCCAGCATTATCACTTTACCACCCCGGTCGAGTTTCGCCGCCTGGTGGCCGAGGATCAGATGCTGGAACATGCCGAGGTGTTCGGCAATCTTTACGGCAGCCCGCGTGGCCCGGTCGAGGCGGCAATGCGCGCCGGCCGCGACACGCTGTTCGATGTCGACTGGCAAGGTGGCCAACAGATCCGCGCCTCGGCGCTTGGCAAGCATGTGGTCTCGATCTTCGTGCTGCCGCCCTCGCTGCCGGAACTGGAACGCCGGCTGCGGGCGCGTGGTCAGGACAGCGATCAGGTGATCGCCGGGCGCATGGCCAAAAGCCGGGCCGAGATCAGCCATTGGGCCGAATATGATTATGTCCTGGTCAATGACGATCTGGACCGGGCCGAAGCCGATCTGCGCACGATCCTGGCCGCCGAACGGTTGCGGCGCGACCATCAGGCCGGATTGGGCGCATTCGTGAAACAGCTTATGGAGGGGGGCGAATGATCTGGGAACTGGACGGGATCGCACCGCAGATTGCGGGTGATGCATGGGTGGCGCAGGATGCGCAGCTGATGGGCCGCGTGGTGCTGGAAGAGGGCGCAAGCGTCTGGTGGGGCGCGGTGCTGCGCGGCGACAACGAGGAAATCCGCGTCGGCCGGGGCAGCAATGTGCAGGATCTGACGGTCTGCCATACCGATCCCGATTATCCGCTGACGATTGGCGCCGATTGCACCATCGGCCACCGCGCGATCCTGCATGGATGCACCATCGGCAACGGGGTGCTGGTCGGCATGGGCGCGACCATCCTGAACGGCGCAACCATCGGCGACGGGGCATTGATCGGGGCCGGGGCGCTGATCGGCGAGGGCAAGGTGATCCCGCCCGGCGCGCTGGTGATGGGGGTGCCCGGCAAGATCGTGCGCGAGCTGGATCAGGCCGCGCGTGCCGGGCTGCTGGAATCGGCGGCCCGCTATCGCCGCAATGCCGCGCGCTATCGGAACGGCCTGAAGCCCGTCGCCTGATGCGCCCCGATCCGCGCCAGATTGCGGCCCTTCTGGGTGCGGTACCCATGGCAATGCTGGCGGTGGACGGGCGGATGCGCATCATTGCCGCCAATCCGACGGCCGAGCGCCTGTTCGGTCCCGATCTGGTCGAGCGACCTTTCGTCACGGTGTTGCGTCACCCGGCGGTCATCCGGTCGCTGGAATGGGTGCTTGATCCTGATCACCACCCCGCGCCTCTGCCCGATCCGCAGGCGCCAGCCGCGCCGGCGCAGGGGCATGCGCTGCATGTGACGATCACGGTCGAGGGGCGAGAACTGCCCGTCGACATCACCACGACGCCGCTGCCGGTGTCGATGGGGGGCGGCGCGCTGATCGCGCTGACGGATAATTCCGGCATCGAACAGGCCGGCCAGATGCGGCGCGATTTCGTCGCCAATGTCAGCCACGAGTTGCGCACCCCGCTGACCGCGCTGATCGGTTTCATCGAGACGCTGCGTGGCCCGGCGCGCGACGATGCCGCAGCCCGCGCGCGCTTTCTGACCATCATGGAATCCGAGGCCGGGCGCATGAACCGTCTGGTTGGTGATCTGCTGTCGCTAAGCCGGGTCGAGGCCGAAGAACGCCGCCGCCCGACCGGGCAGATCGAATTGACGGGCCTTTTGCGCGGTGTCGTCCAGACGCTTGGGCCGGCCGCGCAAAGCGCCGGTATTCAGCTGGAGACGGCCTTGCCCACATCCGAGGTTCGGGTATCGGGCGATGCCGACCAATTGGTGCAGGTATTCCAGAATCTTGTTGAAAACGCGATGAAATATGGTGGGTCCGGCGGTTGGATCGGGGTCACGCTGGATCATGTCGCGCATGAACCGCGGCTGCGGGGTCCGGGCTGGGCGGTAACGGTCGAAGATCGCGGAGAGGGCATCGAAGCCTTGCATCTGCCACGCCTGACGGAACGTTTCTATCGCGTCGATGCCCATCGCTCGCGCAGTCAGGGCGGCACCGGGCTGGGGCTGGCGATTGTCAAGCATATCGTGAACCGCCACCGCGGGCAGATGCGCATCGACAGCGAAAAGGGCAGGGGCAGCCGGTTCACGGTGATTCTGCCGGAACGTCAGCAGGGCGGCTAGCCGATAGGCCAGAATTGGGCGACCTGACCGAATATCCTGACTGATCGGGCAGGTTTTCGTTGGGTTATGCGCAATAGTCTCGTCCCTGTCTTGACATCACTGCCGGGCCGGCTTGTCTGCGGCGCAGCAAGTGGTTGCCGATGACGTTGTTTGACGAGGATTTGGTCGTGACGAATGTGACCGGGATAGCGGGCCTGACGGGCCGCCTTTCCACACTCGGCGACCGCGGCAACCGGATGGCGGAGTGCGTGCGCATCGGATGCGCTGACATCGCTGCGCTTGTTACCTTTGACAGTTTTGACATGCCCACCGCGCCGACTGGCGCGCGTGGCTGATATTGGAAGGACCTGACCATGCCCACATTCAACGGAACCGCCGGAAATGACACGCTGCTGGGCAGTGAAGGAGATGACCTGATCAACGGGCTGGACGGCGATGATCGGCTGTCGGGCATCTTTGGCGTCGACAGGCTGCTGGGCGGCGCGGGTGCCGATAGGCTGACCGATTCAACCTTTGGCCTTCTGGATCCGGGCACCGATACCCTGGATGGCGGCGCAGGGAACGACACCATCAGCAGCTATTCCGGCAGCGATATCGTATTCGGTGGCGAGGGCAATGACATCATCAACATGCTTAATCCGGGCCAGATTTTCGCGGGCATCGGCAATGACCGGATCAGTTTCATGGGCGGCCATGTCGTTGCTGGCGCAGGAAACGACACGATCGGGCTGGACATTGCCCCGTCCGGCCCTGTTGATACCACGATCAATGCCGGCGGCGAGTTTGACAGAGTTGATGTCAAACATCTGCTGACCGACCCGCTTACCCTTGATCTGCGGGGCGGTCGGGAAGGCACTGGCAGCACGATCGCGATCTGGTCGGCCGAATCCGTCGGATACGAAGGCGAAAGCCAGGATCTGACGATTCTGGACGGCAGCCGCAGCACCCGCCTGGCTGTCGAATATGACGTCTGGGGCGGTTCGCAGGTTACGGGTGACAGGATGGCCACGTTGCGGATGGGCGGCGGGAATGACGTTGTCAATGTCAGCTACTACGCCTTCGATGTCAGGATGGGCCGTGGCGATGACCGTTTCTCTGCTGACTTGTCCTCTGGGGGACGGGTGGATGGCGGCGCAGGTACCGATCTCCTGACCATCTACACCCTGGCCAAGCCGGGTGAGACTGTCGTCATTGATGCACGTCCCGGTGCGACCGCGAATGATTCCGCTTTTATGGTCGTCAGCGGTTTCGAAGAGGTAATGCTTTCCGGTGATGACTATGTGCCGGGTCTGCCCTCAGGCTGGTTGCACTATTTCGGCGGCGACGAGGCCGTCTTGCTTGAGATATACGGCGGCAGCACCAAGGCTGTTCTTGGCAATGGTGCGGATGTGGTCGGGTTCGGCCGTTCCGGGGCCGTCATCGACCTGAACACTGGCGGCGGGCAGGACAGTATCTTTGCGGCAGAGCCGGACCCCGATATCGTCTCTGGTGTGATCAGGGCAGGTGCCGGCGATGACCACATCGCGATTAAGCAGTTCTTCGGCACCATCATGGGTGGGACGGGTAATGACCTGATCGAGCTGTCATCCGACCTGCCTGGTGCATTCAGAACAACCATCTACGGCGGCCAGGGCAATGACACGATCAAGGGCAATGATACCTTCGGCGGCGATAGCACCGGCCGGCTGCTGATCGACGGCGGCGCCGGGCGCGACAGCCTGAGCGGCGGTGACGGCAATGACGCGCTGTTTGGCCGGCAGGGCGCGGATGTGCTGCTGGGCGGCGCCGGCAACGACACCTTGCAGGGCGGCGTCGGTGCGGATCAGCTGCTGGGCGGCACCGGGAAGGACCGGGCGCGTTACGCCGATGCGGCGGCGGCCGTGGTCGTCGATCTGGTCACGCCCGCGAACAACAGGGGCGATGCAGCAGGCGATGTGCTGACCTCGATCGAGAATATCTCGGGTTCGAACCACAATGACGGGCTGTTCGGCGATGCCGGCGACAACGTGCTGTGGGGCGAGAAGGGCAAAGACCGGCTGGACGGGCGCGGCGGCAGCGACACGCT
>NZ_VKDF01000080.1 GCF_007096355.1 Paracoccus sp. M683
CGCCATAGGGCCAATTTCCGACGCGCATCGTCCAGGCTGTCAAAAAGCTCCTCGTTCAGCAGCTCGTCGCGCAGGCTGCCGTTGAAGCTTTCGATGAACGCATTCTGCTGGGGCTTACCCGGATCGATGTAGTGCCACGGCACCTCGTTCTCGTCGGCCCATTTCAGGATGGCCCGACTGGTGAACTCGGTGCCATTGTCGCTGACAATGCAGCCAGGCTTGCCGTAGACCCGGACCAAGGCACTGAGCTCCCGGGCGACC
>NZ_VKDF01000081.1 GCF_007096355.1 Paracoccus sp. M683
CCCCTCATCGCCACCGCCTTCTCGGCCAACTCCCGGCGTTGAGCTGGCCGTGTCACTTTTTTCCAAGAGCTTCTCGAAGCAGGTCGGCCTGCATGCTGAGATCGGCAAACATGCGCTTCAGCCGCCGGTTGTCGTCCTCCAAGGCCTTCATCTGACCCATCATGGACGCATCCATGCCGCCATACTTGGCCCGCCACTTGTAGAACGTCGCGCTGCTGATCCCGTGCTCGCGGCACAATTCGGGAACGGGCATCCCACCCT
>NZ_VKDF01000009.1 GCF_007096355.1 Paracoccus sp. M683
TCGATTAACGACCAGACCGCCCGCATATCTCTTCAGATATACCATCAATGTCAAAAAGCAGTGGAAACAAAAACAACCAAACCGCGCCATAACCTTTGGCGCCGTCAAGCCGTCCAAGTTCCCAGATTTTTCCACCTCGTCTCCGAAGCAGGAACCCTATCTAGCCACCCATCCGATGATCGTCAAGAGGTAATCTCAACTTTCTTCAGGCGACCTTCCGAGGCCCGTCCGATCCGGCGTCGCCGTTTCGGTGAGGCGGTGTTTAGGTCCGGCCGCCGGAGGCTGCAACCGGAAAATTGCATCTCGGCGCATTAATTTTGCAAGCTATTGAATTATCGTCGTTATTCCAGCCAAAAAATGTCGCCTCTGCGGCATCGCAGTTTCCTGGCGAGAGAATCGCACAGAATCACGACGACGATGTGACAGATTTCTTCCAAGCCGCGCGAGATGCGCATCTTGTCGAATGTGTTTGCGGGGGAATCGGTCGCCTATGCGCTTCTTGCTGCCATGCTCATGTTGACCAATGAAACGCCCCAGCTGAGTGGGCCATTTTTGATAGCCAGTCAGAAGTAACTGGCGCGGGCTGGCGATTTGGCAAGTCGGGGCGATGAGCAGCCCAACAACCGGTCAGCAGGGGCAGGATCGCCCGGTCTCGACATGAAGCAGGGGCCCAGAAATGAAAAACGCGGCCCGGAGGCCGCGTTTCTGATCTTAGCGCTTCGAGAACTGGAAGCTGCGGCGGGCCTTGGCCTTGCCGTATTTCTTCCGTTCAACAACCCGGCTGTCGCGGGTCAGGAAGCCCGCAGCCTTCAGCGCGGCGCGCAGGCTGGGTTCGTGCAGTTGCAGCGCCTGGCTGATACCATGCTTGACCGCGCCGGCCTGACCCGAAAGCCCGCCGCCCTTGACGGTGGCTTGGACGTCATACTGACCGCTGACGCCGGCAACCTCGAAGGGCTGACGCAGAATCATTTGCAGCACCGGACGCGCGAAATATTCGCTCATGTCCTTTCCGTTCACGACAACCTTGCCGGAGCCCGGCTTGACCCAGACGCGGGCAACCGCATCCTTGCGCTTGCCGGTTGCATAGGACCGGCCCAGATTGTCGCGCTTCGCTTCGCGAATGACAGCAGCCGAAGGCGCTTCGGCCAAGGCCGCATTGCCCGAAACGGCCGATTTCAGGTCGTCGAGAGATTTGATATCTTCAGCCATAATCACGCGCTCCGGGTGTTCTTGGCGTTCAGGACCTTCACGTCCAGAACTTCGGGCTGCTGTGCCTCATGCGGGTGCTCGGCACCGGCATAGACGCGCAGATTGGTCATCTGCTGCTTGCCCAGCTTGTTGCGGCTGATCATGCGCTCGACTGCTTTGGTCACGACGCGCTCGGGGTGCGCACCTTCCAGAACCTGGCGCGCGGTGCGGTGCTTGATGCCGCCCGGATGGCCGGTATGCCAGTAGTATTTCTTGTCATCACGCTTGTTGCCGGTCATCTGCACCTTGTCGGCGTTGATGATGATGACATTGTCGCCCATGTCCATGTGCGGCGTGAAGGTCGGCTTGTGCTTGCCGCGCAGCCGGTTGGCGACGATCGTGGCGAGACGGCCCAGAACCACGCCCTCGGCGTCGATCAGGATCCATTTCTTCTCGATCTCCGCCGGTTTAGCGGTATAGGTTTTCATCTTGCGTCCCTTTGGTGGGGGTAAATCCGAGATGCGGCTATATCGGGGATCGCAAGCCACCCGTCAAGCAGCGCGATTGTATATTTTTTGTTGTATTTCAATATCTTAAAAAATAGGTATTAAAATACCCCAAAATTGCACCCGAAAACCCTAGCGTTTCGGCGGAATCGAGTAGGTCATCGAACAGCGCGCCACCGGCTGGTCCTTTCCTTCGGAAAAGATCATCGCTTCGCCCACGGCCAGGACCCGACCCAACTTCAGCAGCCGGCAATGCGCCAGCAGATCGCGCCCGGCCTCGGGCTTATGCATGAAGTCGATGCTGGCATTCGTGGTCACGGCCAATGCCACCGGCCCGATATGGGACAGAATCGCCGTATAGATCGCCAGATCCGCCAGCCCGAACATCGAGGGCCCGCTGACCGTGCCGCCGGGGCGCAGATGGCCATCCTTCACCTTCAGGCGCGCGATCAGCACATCCTCGGCGACCGAGTCGATCACGAAATCAGGCGCTACCTGCTCGAAGTCATTTGCCAGAAACGCATTCAGCGCCGCTGCATCCATTGCCAATGCCATGCTTCCCCCCTTTGGCGATCCGGCCTACAGTTCCGGCAGGCAGAGGGGATTTCAAGATGAACCAGCGCATCTTACGCAACGACACCGGCCATGTGGCGCATCTGACATTGAACAGCCCGCAGAATTTCAATGCCCTTTCGGTCCAGATGATTGCCGATCTTTCGGATGCCTTCGACCGGATCGCGGCGGATGACAATATCCGCGCCGTGATCCTGGCGGCCGAGGGCAAGGCCTTCTCGGCCGGCCATGACCTGCGCCAGATGCAGGCCGCACGCGACGATGCGGATGGCGGCAGCGCCGCCTATGAAGCCCTTTTCGACGCCTGCGCCCGCATGATGCAGCAGATCCCCGCCCTGCCCCAGCCCGTCATCGCGCAGGTGCAGGGCATTGCCACCGCGGCCGGTTGCCAACTGGTCGCCAGCTGCGATCTGGCCGTCGCGGCCGAGGGCACGCGCTTTGGCGTCAATGGCGTCAATATCGGGCTGTTCTGCTCTACCCCGATGGTGGCGCTGACACGCGCCGTTCCTGCCAAGGCCGCGTTCGAAATGCTGACGACAGGCGAATTCATCGACGCCGACCGCGCCCGTGAACTTGGCCTGATCAATCGCGTCGTCCCCGCCGACGCGCTGGCCGAAACAGCGATGCAGATGGCGCAGCTTATCGCCAGCAAACTGCCGGCAGCGGTGCGCATGGGCAAACGCGCCTTCCACCAACAACTGCGCCTTGGTCTGGCAGATGCCTATGACAGCGCCGGCGGAACCATGTGCGCAAATATGATGCTGCCCGATACGGACGAAGGCATTTCGGCCTTTCTGGAAAAGCGAAAACCCAACTGGTCCTGATCACCGGATCAGCCCTGTTCCAATATTCCGGGTCGCCGGTTGGGTCGCCACAGGTTCAAGACCCCGCCGGCGACGGGCGGCGCCCCGGTCCTGCGCTTCAGCCCATGCGCCCCAGAACCGGGAAGGTCTCAAGCAGCCAATAGGAAAAGGCGGCAAAAGCCCCGGTCAGCAACATGACTCCGACGACGACCAGGAAGATACCCATGCCCCGCTCGATCATGCCGAGATAGGGCTTGATCCGGTTCATCAGTCCGATCGAGCGGGTGATGAAGATCGCCGACAGCAGGAACGGAATTCCCAGGCCCAAGGCATAGACGCCCAGCAAAGCGGTGCCGCGCCCCATCTCGCCCCCGGTTGCGGCCAGCGACAGGATCATCCCCAGCTGAGGCCCGATGCAGGGGGTCCAGCCAAATGCAAAAGCCAGCCCCATGACAAAGGCGCCAAAGGCCGAGCCGCCCTGCTCACCCGCCTCCAGACGCGCTTCCTGATCAAGGAAGGGAATGCGGATCACATGCAGAAAATGCAGCCCCATGACGATAACGACGACGCCAGCAATGCGCGCCAGCCAGTCCTGATATTGCAGGAAGGCCCGACCAAAGGCCGATGCGGCGAATCCCATCACCAGGAAAACAACCGACAGGCCCAGAACGAACATAAGCGCCGGCCAGACGGGGCTGCGCTCGCCCGATTTCAGGCCGCCGACATTCACCCCTGTCATGTAAGCCAGATAGGGCGGCACGATCGGCAGCACGCAAGGCGACAAAAAAGACAGCAGGCCCGCCAGCATCGCAACAAGGGCGGCAGGAAGAAAGGCAGCGTCGACAAGTTCGATTCCCAACATGACCGGCACTGTAACGCCCTGTGCGAAAACGGAAAGGCGTCACCCTGTCACAGCTGCGTGGGGCGCAAGAAAAAGCCCCGGCAAAGCAATGCTGTGCCGGGGCGGGAAATCACTCGGATCAGCGGCCCAAAGACCACCAGCCTCGCCGCTTGGGGCGGGCCGGCTTTTCCGATTCGACCGTGGTGACGGGTTCGGGTTTGCGCTGTTCCAGCACCGGAACCTCGATCACCGCAGGCGCCGGGATCTCCTCGGCCCGCGCCTCGGGCGCGACGGCCGCAATGGCAGCATCCACAGCAACCTCGGTGGTTTCGGTCTCGACCACCTCATCCGCCGGGACCTCGGCCGGCTCGTCTGCAACCGGCTCGGCTTCAACCGCCTCGACATTCTCGACGACCTCGGCAGGGGCCTCGGCCTGAACCACCTCATCCCCGGCCGGCTGTTCCTTTGCATCGGCCTTGCGGCGCGAGCGCGAGCGCGGCTTGCGCGGCTTTTTCGCAGGCTCGGTCGCGTCGGCCTCGGGCGCATCACCTCCAGCATCGTCACCAGAAGGTGCGGCCTCGGCGTCAACGGTCACCTCATCCTCGACCGGGGCATCGTTATCGCCCTGCCCGTCATCACCGGCGGCCATGTCGCTTTCGGCGCGGTCGCCCGGCTTCCTCCGCCGGCGGCGGCGGCGGCGCTTGGACCGGCCCTGACCGTCCTCGCCCTCGCCATCGCTGTCACGCGCCTCGCCGCGAACCTCGACCGTGGTTTCGGTCTCGTCTTCATCCTCGACAAGATCATCGGCATCGTCGATCTGCGCCATCAGCTGCGCGCTAGCCGAAACCACGGGGGTCTCGACTTCCGGCACATTGCGGGTCGCCGTCTTGAACTTTTCCAGCGAGTAGTCGGGCGAGATCAACGTGGGGTCCGCCTCGACCCGCACCGACATACCAAAGCGCGCCTCGATCATCGCAATATGTTCGCGCTTGCCGTTCATCAGGAAATTGGTCACCGCGACCGGCGCCTTGATCAGAATCTCGCGCGTGCGCTTGCGCGTTCCCTCTTCCTCGACCGCGCGCAGGATGGTCAATGCCAGGCTGTCATCGGACCGGATCAGGCCCGTGCCATGACAATGCGCGCAGGGCTGGGTGGTGGATTCCAGCATGCCGGGGCGCAGGCGCTGGCGGCTCATCTCCATCAGGCCGAAGCCGCTGATCTTGCCCACCTGGATGCGGGCGCGGTCGGTCTTCAGCCGATCCTTCAGGCGCTTCTCGACGGCGGCGTTGTTCTTACGCTCTTCCATGTCGATGAAGTCGATGACGATCAGACCGGCCAGGTCACGCAGACGCAACTGCCGCGCAATCTCGTCGGAAGCTTCAAGATTGGTCTTGGTTGCCGTGTCCTCGATGCTGCCTTCCTTGGTGGCCCGGCCCGAGTTCACGTCGATGGCGACCAGCGCCTCGGTCACCCCGATGACGATATATCCGCCCGATTTCAGCTGCACTGTCGGGTTGAACATCCCGCCCAGATAGCTTTCGACCTGGAAACGCGCGAACAGCGGCATCGGGTCGTTGTAATGCTTCACGTTCTTGGCGTGGGACGGCATGATCATCTTCATGAAGTCCTTGGCCGTGCGATAGCCACGCTCGCCCTCGACCAGAACCTCGTCGATCTCTTTGCTGTAAAGATCGCGGATGGACCGCTTGATCAGGTCGCCTTCCTCATAGATCGGTGCCGGCGCGATGGACTTGAAGGTCAACTCGCGGATCTGTTCCCACAGCCGCATCAGATATTCATAGTCGCGGCGGATCTCGGTCTTGGTGCGCTGGCTGCCCGCGGTGCGGATGATCAGGCCCGCGCCGGTCGGAACGGCCAGTTCGGATGCGATATCCTTCAGCTTCTTGCGGTCAGCGGCATTGGTGATCTTGCGGCTGATCCCGCCACCGCGCGCGGTGTTCGGCATCAGAACGCAGTAACGGCCGGCCAGCGACAGATAGGTCGTCAGCGCAGCGCCCTTGTTGCCACGTTCTTCCTTGACCACCTGGACCAGCATGATCTGCCGGACCTTGATCACTTCCTGAATCTTGTAGCGGCGCTGACGCGGCTTGCGCGGGGCGCGGATTTCCTCAGTCACGTCCTCTTCGGCGACCGATTCGATGTCGCTGTCCTTGTCGCTGGCGCTGCTGGGCTGGGCCTCGGCCGCATCCTCGGCGACAGAATCACCCGGCAGGGCATCACCTTCGCTGCGATCAAACTCAACCGCAGCCTGCGCCTCGGCAGTATCGTCATCGACATCGCTTGCCGATTCGCTTTCCAGCAGGGTATCGGCTTCCTCGGGGTCGATCACATCCATCCCGGCGATCTGATCCGAGCTGACAATCTCATCCGCCGTCTTGACGGTTTCAGCCCGTGACCGCCCGCCACGACGCCGTGACTTGGACTTGCCCGATTCCTCGGCGGCCTGGGCTTCGGCATAGGCCCGTTCTTCCGTCAGCAGCGCTTCGCGGTCAGCCGCCGGGATCTGGTAGTAATCGGGGTGAATCTCGGCGAAGGCCAGGAAACCGTGGCGATTGCCGCCATAATCCACAAAGGCCGCCTGCAACGAGGGTTCGACCCGCGTGACCTTTGCCAGATAGATGTTTCCGGCCAGTTGCCGCTTGTTTACGGTCTCGAAATCAAATTCTTCAACCTTGGTTCCATCGCTGACCACAACCCGAGTTTCCTCGGCATGGGTCGCGTCTATCAGCATCTTCTTTGCCATGAATAAATCTTTCGCGCAGGCGCAGATGCGCGGAACCAGGTGGCCCGGACAAGATGCGGCTGCGATATGATGGGGACGCGGGCGCGCTGCCGGGCGGGGCAGATGGCGCGGCCAGCCTTGCGGCCCACCCTGTCACCCTTGCCCTGCCCAAAGCGCGTTCCATCGCGTTCGTTACCTGTGTTGGCCAGATCGCCGTTAATGGCGACGCAGCTTGCGAATACCGCCCCCGCACGGCCGAACCGCAACTGGGGACGAGGGTTTTCCGCGTGGTGCATGCCGCCCATCCATGGGCGAATTCAGCGGCACCACGCTGCGAAACTATGTGCAATGCACAACCATCGGTTGCGGTTGATGCAATGCGTATGATCAACATAGTGGCTCAACCGGGGAAAATTCAATGGATAAATCATCCTCGCCCCGACGATAGGCCCCCAATCGCCACCTTGCCGGGCAGATGCCCATGGCCACGGCAGCGCCTTACCGCCTATCGGGGGCTTTCGTCCTGCCTGCGCAGGGCGGCGCCAGGCGTCTGCGCCGTGCGGATATGGCTAAGCACTGTGCCATCGGGTGCACAGGTCAGGCGCAGCCGCCATTCAGCCGATCGGAAGGTGACGCGAAAGCGGCCCTGGTCCGCACCCTGCCCTTCTTCCGACATGGTCGAGATCTGGCCGGCGCGCATCTGGCGCTGAAACTCTGCCGGCTCCAGCGCCAGCAACGGCGCCAGTTCGGCGGCATCGACGACAATGCGCCCATCCCTGCGGTCGATCTTCATCGGCACCGCCCAGAGGGTGAAATTCGTCGGGAACGGGGAAAACTGCGCATCTCGGATGATCGTTCGCTTGGTCCGGCGGCCTGTCCCGCCAGACATTTATCCCGCGATCCTAGCGGTTCAAGGCAGCCTCTCGCAAGATGTCCGGCACCGCGCCGGCGATGGCGCCCCCCCCCCCCCGGCCCGGATCCCGAAGTTGCCCGATATGTTTTAAGCCTGAAACAATTTTCTTGACTCGCGGACCGCGCTCGGTGCCTGTTAGTGTCAATGCGCCGATGAACGGCCAAATGCCCCGCCAAGGGTGTGCCCATAACAGGAAGGTTGACCCGACATGACCCGCAAGATCCTGACCCTGCTTGCCGCCTCGACCATTCTTGCCGGTCCGGCCGCCGCGCAGGACGATGACACGCTGACGATCGGGGTATTGCTGACCCTGTCCGGCCCCGCCGCGGTGCTGGGCGAAATGGCCCGCGACGGCTTTCAGCTGGCGGCCGACGAGATTGGCGAAATCGGTGGCATGAAGACCGAGATCATCATCGCCGATGACGAACAAAAGCCCGACATCGCCGCGAACAAGGCCCGTGAACTGGTCGAGCGTGATGGCGCAGACATCGTCATCGGCCCGATCTTCTCGAACATCGCCGGCGCCATCGTGAAACCTGTGACCGATGCCGGCGCGATCCTGATCAGCCCCAATGCCGGGCCGTCGAACCTGGCCGGGGCGGAATGCAACAAGGCCTTCTTCTCGGTCAGCTATCAGAACGACCAGAACCACGAGGTGATGGGCGCCTATGCCAAGGAACAGGGCTATGACAACGTGTTCCTGATCGCGCCGAACTATCAGGCGGGCAAGGACAGTCTGGCAGGGTTCAAGCACAGCTATGATGGCGGCGTCGCGGGCGAGGTGTTCACCCAGCTTGGCCAGCTGGATTTCTCGGCCGAGCTGGCGCAGATCGCAGCGATGCAGCCCGATGCCGTCTTTGCCTTCATGCCCGGCGGCATGGGTGTGAACCTGGTCAAGCAGTACCGTCAGGCTGGTCTGGAAAGCATTCCGTTCCTGTCCGCCTTTACTGTCGACGAATCCACATTGCCGGCCCAGCAGGACGCGGCCGTCGGGTTCTTTTCGGGCACCAACTGGGCGCCCGACCTGGACACGCCAGAAAACACGGCCTTTGTCACCGCCTTCGAGGAAAAATTCGGCAAGGTTCCGGCCAGCTATGCCGCCCATGGCTATGACGCGGCCCGGCTGATCGACGCGGCCGTGCGCGCAGCAGGCGGGATTGGCGACAAGGATGCGCTGATTGCGGCACTGGAGGGCGCGCAGTTCGCCTCGGTCCGTGGCGATTTCGCCTTTGGCGCGAACCATTTCCCGGTGCAGGATTTCTATCTGGCCGAGGTGGTCAAGCGCGATGATGGCCAGTTCGCCACCTCGATCGTGAAACCGATCTTTCAGGATTATGCCGACAATTACGTCGCCGAATGCCAGATGAACTAAGCCAACGGGGCGCGGGTCATTCCGCGCCCTTTTCGCACGAGCCGACATGACCAATCTTTTCCTGCTGCAACTCTTGAACGGGCTGCAATTCGGCGTGCTGCTGTTTCTGATCGCAGCCGGGCTGACGCTGGTTTTCGGGATCATGGATTTCGTGAACCTCGCCCATGGCGTGATCTATATGGTCGGCGCCTATCTGGTGGTGACCTTCGCCGCGATGACCGGCAGCTATGGACTGGGCCTGCTGCTGACCCTGCCCGCGACGCTCGCCGTGGGTCTGGTGCTGGAATTTCTGGTCTTTCGACACCTCTATGATCGCAGCCATCTGGATCAGGTGCTGGCGACCTTTGGACTGGTCATGATCATCAGCGAAGCGGTCGAGATCATCTGGGGGGCCGCCCCCCTGACCGTCCCGATACCGCAGATCCTGTCGGGATCGGTCCCGCTGCTTGGGCCGCTGCGCTATCCGGTGTTCCGGCTGGCGATCATTGCCGCGGGTTTGCTGACAGCCTTGGGCCTGTGGTTCGTGATCAGCCGCACCCGCATCGGCATGCAACTGCGCGCCGGCGCCAGCAACCGCGCCATGCTGTCGGCGCTTGGCATCGACGTGCGGCGGCTGTTCACCATGATCTTCGCCTTTGGCGCCATGCTGGCCGGATTTGCAGGAGCGATGGTCGCGCCGATCCTTGCGGTCGATCCGGGCATGGGCGAAAGCGTGCTGATCCTGGCCTTCGTGGTGATCGTCATTGGCGGCATCGGTTCGATCAAGGGGGCCTTTGCCGGTGCATTGATTGTGGGTATCGTCGATACGGTCGGGCGCATCTTTGGCCCCATCGCCCTGAAAGCGGTGATGGATCCTGCCGCCGCCGCGCAAGCGGGGCGTGTTCTGGCGCCGATGCTGGTCTATATCCTGATGGCCGTCATCCTGGCGTTGCGGCCGGCCGGCCTGTTCGGGCAACGCACATGAACCCACGCATCCGAAACATCGCGGCACTGGTGGTCTTTGGCAGCTTCGCGATTCTGCCGTTGCTGGCGCAGGTTCTGGGCGACAGTTTCCTGATCGTCGTCGCCACCCGTATCCTTGCCTTCGCCATCGCCGCATTGGCGCTGGACCTGATCCTTGGTTATGGCGGCATGGTCAGCTTTGGTCATGCCGCTTATCTGGGCCTTGGGGCCTATTCGGTGGCCATGCTGTCGCGGGCCGGCATCACCGATCTGGGCCTGCATCTGCTGGGCGGCATTGCGATGGCGACCCCTTTTGCGCTGATCACCGGGGCCATCTCGCTGCGCACGCGCGGGGTCTATTTCATCATGATTACCCTGGCCTTTGCGCAGATGGCCTATTTCTTCTTCGTCTCGCTGTCGGCTTATGGCGGCGATGACGGCGTTACGCTGGCTGCGCGATCAACGCTGCTGGGCCAGCCGCTGCTGGAAAACGATACCACCCTGTTCTATGCCACGCTGGCTCTGCTGATCGCCGCCTATCTGCTGGCCCTGCGCATCACCGGGTCGCGCTTTGGCCGCGTCCTGACAGGCACCCGCGAAAACCCGCTGCGCATGCAGGCCATCGGCTTTTCGCCCTTTCCCTATCAACTGACGGCCTATGTCATCTCGGGCTGCATCGCCTCGGTGGCGGGGGTGATGCTGGCCAACCAGACCGAATTCGTGTCACCCGCGCTGATGAACTGGCACCGCTCGGGCGAGTTGATCGTGATGGTGGTGCTGGGCGGCATCGGCAACCTGATCGGCGCGGTCGGTGGCGCCGTCATCGCCCTGCTGCTAGAGGAGTGGCTGTCACGCATGTCGGAACACTGGCCACTGTTCTTTGGCCTGTTCCTGGTGATCGTCGTCCTTGCCTCTCGCGATGGCATCAGTGGCCTGATCCGGCGGATCGGAGGCGGAAAATGAGCCTTCTTACTGTGCAGAATCTGCGCAAAAGCTATGGCGCGCTGAAGGTCACAGACGATGTCAGCCTGTCGGTCGAGCCCGGCGAGCTGCATGCCATCATCGGCCCCAACGGCGCCGGCAAGACGACACTGATCTCGCAACTGTCAGGCCAGTTGCGCAGTGACAGCGGGCGGGTGATCTTCGATGGCGCGGACATCACCGAAATGCGGATGCCGCAGCGCGCCAGACGCGGGTTGTCGCGCAGCTTCCAGATCACCTCGATCCTGCCGGGCTTTTCGGTTCTGGAAAATGTTTCAGCTGCGGTTCAGGCTCGATCCGGCAGCAGCTTCCGCTTTTTTGCCCCGGTCGCCGCCGAGGCGGGCTTGAACACATCCGCCATTGCCGCGCTGACCCGCGTTGGCTTGCAGGATCGCGCGGCGCAGCGCGCCGGATCGCTGAGCCATGGCGAAAAACGGCAGCTGGAACTGGCGATTGCCCTAGCGACCCAGCCCCGGCTGCTGCTGCTGGACGAGCCGCTTGCCGGCACCTCGGGGTCCGAGGCCGAACGGCTGGTTCAGGTGATCGCCAGCCTGAAGGGCGAGGTGACGGTGCTGTTGATCGAACATGACATGGACGCGGTCTTTGCGCTGGCGGACCGGATCAGCGTGCTGGTCTATGGCCGGGTGATTGCCACCGGCGCACCCGACGCGATTCGCGCCGATCTGCAAGTGCGCGCCGCCTATCTGGGCGAGGACGCCTGATGCTGTTGGTCGAGGGTTTGCAGGCAGGTTACGGCGAAAGCGCAGTGTTGCACGGGATCGACCTGGCCGTTGCACCCGGCGAGGTCGTGACCCTGCTGGGCCGCAACGGCATGGGCAAGACCACCACGATCAGCACCATCTTCGGCCTGTTGCCCGCGCGCAGCGGCCGGGTCAGCGTGGGCGGGGCCGACCTGACCAACGCGCCGCCGCACCGGATCGCGCTGGCCGGGCTGGGCCTGGTGCCCGAGGGGCGGCAGATCTTTCCGACGCTGGACGTGCGCGAAAACCTGATCGCCACCGCCCGCCCCGGCGCCTGGACGCTGGACCGTGTGCTGACGCTGTTTCCCCGCCTTGGGGAACGCACCGGCCACATGGGCAACCAGCTATCGGGTGGCGAACAGCAGATGCTGGCCATCGGCCGGGCGCTGATGACAAACCCGCGCCTGATCGTCCTGGACGAGGCGACCGAGGGGCTTGCCCCCCTGATCCGCGACGAGATCTGGGCCTGCCTCGCCGCCCTGAAGGCCGAAGGCGAGGCGATTCTGATCGTCGACAAGAACATCGACGCGCTGACCCGCCTGGCCGACCGCCATGTGGTGATCGAGAAGGGGCGCGTGGTCTGGACAGGCGACAACGCCGAAATGGTGGCCTCTGCCGAGGTGAAAGAGCGTTACCTGCATGTCTGACCGGCTTGTATTACCCGTTGCACCCCGGACCAAGCCCGGTTATTGAGGCCTGCGCGGCACCCGTAGCTCAGCTGGATAGAGCGCTGCCCTCCGAAGGCAGAGGTCAGAGGTTCGAATCCTCTCGGGTGCGCCAATACCTCACCGATCACTGACAAATGCAGTCTACGGGCTCGGCTCCATTGGCGGCCGACCTGCGCGACCGGGATAAGCAAATGGGCTATGCTGCGGGGGCTGTCGCGAATGCCATCTTGGCGGCGGCGATGCCGTTCATGCAAGCCGGGACGCCGGCATAGACCGCAATCTGAAGAAGGATCTCGGTGATTTCTTCGCGGGTAACACCGACATGCAACGCCGCGCGCATATGAAACTCTAACTGGGCGGGGGCGGTGCCCATCGCCGTCAGCGCCGATACGGTCAGCATTTCCCGCGTCCGCAGATCCAGTCCGGGGCGTGACACGACATCCGCGAACGAGAACCCCAGAATGATTTCAAGGAAATCATCGGACAATGCGTCAAGATTCGCGGCGACGCGATGCGGGGCGGCAGGATCCAGACGGCCAAGCAGATCAAGGGCCTTTGCGCGGCGATCCGGTGTCATGCGTTCAATCCTTTCATGCCCTCGGCGGTGTAACGATCGCCGGCGACAGGCAGCCGCGAAAGTGCACGTTCCAGCGTCGCGTTCTCTTCCAGGTTCAGCTTGATCGACGCGGCAGAGATATTTTCTTCCAGATATTTCAGTCGCTTGGTTCCGGGAATCGGGACGATGTCGTCACCCTTTCCCAGCAGCCACGCCAAGGCGACTTGCGCAGGAGTGCAGCCCTTCGCCGCCGCGATCGCACGCAACACATCGACAAGCGCGTCATTGGTCGCCGCGTTATCCGGGGCAAAGCGTGGCAGGTTCGCGCGAAAATCACCGGCGTCGAACGTCGCACCGGCCTGAAACCGCCCCGTCAGGAACCCACGCCCCAGTGGCGAATAGGGGACGAATCCGATCCCCAAGGCCCGGCAGGTTGGCAGGATGTCCGCCTCTACATCGCGGGTCCACAGTGAATATTCGGTCTGCACCGCGGTCACCGGATGCACGGCATGGGCGCGCCGCAGCGTCTCGGCGCTGACCTCGCACAGACCGATATGGCCGATCTTGCCCTCGCGCTTCAGCGCGGCCAGCCCCTCCATCGTCTGCTCGATGGGATGGTCGCGGTCGATACGGTGCACATAATACAGGTCGATCTGCTCGACCCCCAGCCGCCTCAGCGAGGCTTCGCAGGCGCGGCGCATATATTCGGTGCTGTTGTCGATGCTGCGCGCATATTCACCCGGCTTGCGGACAATCCCGAACTTAGTCGCGATTTTCGGTCGGGCACCGCTTTCGGCAAGGAAACGACCGATCAGCGTTTCGTTGTGATGCGGGCCATACATGTCGGCGGTGTCCAGAAAGTCGATGCCCAGATCGACGACACGCCCCAGCACTGCCAGCGATTCCTGATCGTCACGCGGGCCGTAGAACTCGCTCATGCCCATGCAGCCAAGGCCGATGGCGGAAACCGACAGGTCGGGGCCAAGTTTTCGATGTTGCATTGCCTTGCTCCTTGTTTGGCAGGGGCAAAGATGCTTTTCTGTTTCGATGAAGAAAATGGCGAATATCTGCAATCAGTTTTCCGAAAATGGAAACCATTGAATGAATCGCCTGCGTTGGGACGACGCGCGCGTTTTTCTGGCAATCGCCCGCAGCGGATCGCTTAGCGGCGCGGCGGCCAGCCTGGGGATGGGCATCGCGACCGTGTCGCGCCAGATCGGGCGGTTGGAAAACGCGCTTGGACTGGTGCTGTTCAGCCGACATCAGAACGGCTATCGCCTGACCGATGATGGATCCGCACTGCTGGACCGGGCCGAGGCCTTCGAACAGGCCGCCAATGCCTTTGCCGAAGGATCCGCCGCGCAGACTGAAATTTCGGGGCGCGTCAGACTGGCAACCGCCGAGATGCTGGCTGACCATATCATCATCCCCGCTCTGCCACAGCTGGCACGGGCTTTCCCCGAACTGACGCTGGAAATCGTAACCGATGTCCAGACCGTAAATCTGCATCGCCGGGATGCCGATCTTGCGATCAGAATGGTCAAACCCGAACGCGGCAATGTCACGATCCGGCGGTTGGGGACCCTTGGATACGGGCTTTATGCATCACCGGACTATGCCCGTCATCGCGCGGAAAGCGCCCGGTTCAAGGCCGACCGGTTCATCGCCTGGTCAGAGGCGTTTACCCACCTGCCTGCCGCACAGTGGATCGAGCGGATGCGGCGCGATCGCGCCCCGGCCCTGACAACGACCACGCTTGGCGCCCAGCTTTCCGCCGCGAAGGCGGGGCTTGGGCTGGCCGTCCTGCCGCATTTCCTTGGGCGCGCGCATGGTCTGGACTGTTTGCAGCACAGCCTTGGCATCGACCAGGAAATCTGGCTGGCGCTTCACACCGACCTTGCGCAGTCGCGCAGGGTCCGTGTCGTCGCAAGTTTCCTGGCCGAGCTGATTCTGAATGCGCGGGCCGATCTGGAACAGCCGGGGGCGACATCCGCCTAGATCCGGCGGATCGTCATTTTTGGCGGGCCTGTGCCGATGCCTAGCCGAACAGCTCGCGGCAGAAGATCAGCCCGTCGATCAGTGCATCAACCTCGGCTTCGGTGTTATACATCGCGAAGGATGCCCGCGCGCTGGCATTGATGCCGAAGAACTCCATCAGCGGCATGGCGCAATGGCTGCCGGCGCGGATCGCGATGCCGCGCTTGTCGAGGATGGTCGAGATGTCATGCGCATGGGCCCCTTCCATCGTCATGGAAAAGATCGCACCCTTGTCCGGCGCATCGCCCTGCACCTGCAACCAGTTCAGCGCGCGCAACTTGTCACGCGCCCGGTCGCGAAGCACGCGTTCATGGGCCGCGATATTGTCCATCCCGATATCCATCAGGTATTCCAGCGCCGCGCCAAGGCCGATCTGGTTGACGATGCCCGGCGTGCCCGCCTCGAATTTCAGCGGTGGGTCGGCATAGGTGACAGCATCCTGCGTGACCGTCTTGATCATGTCACCGCCGCCCATGAAGGGGCGCATTTCCAGCTGACGATCCCGCGCAATCCAGATCGCGCCAGAACCCGAGGGGCCGTAAAGCTTGTGCCCGGTGATGCAATAGAAATCGACGCCAAGGGCCATCAGATTCACGGGCATATGCACTGCCGCCTGCGAGCCATCGACCAGCACCGGCACATCGGTCCCGGCGGCGATGGCGGCCACGTCGACGACGGTGCCGGTCACGTTCGACATATGCGTCACGGCGATCAGCCGGGTTTTCGGGCCAACAGCGGCCAGCACCTTTTCGGGGGGCAGGCTGCCATCTGCTTCAGGCTCGACCCATTTCAGCACCACGCCCTGACGCTCGCGCAGGAAATTCCAGGGCACGATATTGGCGTGATGTTCCAGCACCGACAGAACGATCTCGTCCCCCGGCTTCAGGTTCGGCGCGGCCCAGCCATAGCTGACCAGATTGATCCCCTCGGTCGCGCCCGAGGTAAAGATGATCTCATCCTCGCGCGGGGCATGCAGGAATTTCGCGATGATGGCGCGGACCCGTTCGTAATTGTCGGTCGCCAGATTCGACAGGAAATGCAGGCCACGGTGGACATTGGCATATTCGCCCTCATAGGCGCGGGTGATCGCGTCGATCACCTGCCGGGGCTTCTGCGCGCTGGCGCCATTGTCCAGATAGACCAGCGGGCGGCCATTCACCTGCCGCGACAGGATAGGGAAATCAGCGCGGACCTTGTCCAGATCAAAGCTCATGCGGGCACCTCGGGCAAAAGACCGAAGGCGGCGGCAATGAAGGACAGCAGGAACCCAAACACCAACATGGTTCCGATCATCGCCAGCAGCACCTTCCAGCCGCTGTGAAAGCCATGCAGCACCTTGGTGAACTGCACGGTCAGATGGAAGAAAAGTCCGATCGAGACAAAGCTGAGCATGGCGGAAAGCTGCGGGGCCAGAGGCAAGGTCAGGACCTGCACCAGTTGGATGATCAGCAGCATCGCCTCGACCCAGACGGTCAGGATCAGCGCGTCCTCGAACCAGCCCTGGCCGCCGAACATGCGCCCTACGCCGGCCATCAGCCCGGCCGTCAGCACCACGGCAAGCAATTGCAGGCCCGACCGCAGCAGCGGCTGCGACCCGATCCATGCAAGCGGGACTGATGCGTCATCACCCACCGGCACCGGTAGCATCGACAGCGCGATCCAGGCCAGAATGCCAGCCAGCGCCACGATCACAACGGCCGAGGCCCAACGCGCGGGGACAGGCAGATTGGCCGCCAGAATCACCCGCCCCGCAGTCATCGGACTGCGAAGAGTCAGCCCCACCAGCGATTTCAGATCAAACTCGTTCATGCCGCCCTTGCAAGTGCCACGATACCTGCGCCCCATATCACGAGAAAGCCGATGCCTGCCACCGCCTGCGCCAGCATCAGCGCCGGACCCGGCCCGATCAGGCCGCCGACCAGCCCGGCCAGCAGCATCGCAGGGGCCACCGCCAGCAGCGCCCAGAACAGCGCCAGCCGCGAATGTCGCGCATCCAGCCGCCATCGGGTCAGCCGCGACAAGGCCGAAACCAGCGCCGCCACGCCATAGGCAATCACCGGCATCAGGAACATCACCGCCATGACAGCCCCGCCAATCCGCGCCTCCAGCGGGATCGAGGGGTCCAGCGCCGCCGCACGGGCATGGGCGGGCGCCTGCGCGATCAGAAAAATCAGCATCGCCGCCATCAGCACCGCGATCAGCGCCCGGTCAGGCATGTCGGCCAGCCCCCGCACCACCCGGCGCGGGGCCCACCAGCTTTGGATCACTCGCGGCAGGATACCGCCAGGCACCCCAGCCATGGTCAGATCTTGGCCCGCCGCGTCAGCCATGCTTCCAGCCGGTCATTGATCTGGCCGCGCAGCGCCTCGTCCTCGACCTCTTCCAGGGCGTCGGCAAGGAAGGACAGCACCAGCAGCACGATGGCCCGATCCCTGGGCACCCCACGCGAGCGCAGGTAGAACAGCGCCGTTTCATCCAGCGCCCCCGTGGTCGAGCCGTGGCTGCACACCACGTCGTCGGCATAGATTTCCAGTTCCGGCTTGGCCAGGAACTGACTGTCCTCGTCCAGCAGCAAGGCCTGGCTGATCTGATAGCCGTCGGTTTTCTGCGCGCCGGGTTTCACCAGAATCTTGCCCTGGAACACGCCCTTGGCGCCGTTCTTCAGCACCTTCTTGAAGACCTGGCGGCTTTCACAGCGCTCGGCCCCGTGGGTGACAAAGACCGTATCGTCGTGATGGAACGGCCCCTTGGCGCCGTCGCCCAGCACGGCGGCGGCGATATGGGCCACCGCGTCATCGCCTACGAACTCGATCACGCCCTCATGCCGCATCAGCGTGCCGTTGACCGACAGGGTAAAGCTTTTGAACTGCGCCTCGGTCGCCACGCGGGCAAAGATCGCCGAGAAACCCAGCTTCTGATGCCCCGCACGCTTGGCCGCGATGTGATGCAGCTTGGCGCCGGCGGCCAGATCGGCCTCGATCATGCCGTTGCTGCGCGCGCCAACCATGCCGGTTTCCAGCAAGGTCAGCTCCGCGCCCTCTTCCAGCCGGATGACGTGATGCCAGGTCACGTCGGCATCGGCGCTGCCGCGACGATGCAGGATATGAACCGGCTTTTCAGCCTTGCCGGTCACGCGGATCAGCACGCCATCCGTGGCGGCCACGGTGTTCAACGCCGCAAAGGGCCGTTTGACCGGGTTCTGACCCGCCGTTTCCAGCACGCCATAAAGGTCGGCCGCCCAATGATCCGCACCCTGATCCGCCGCGGACAGAATGTCGATTTCCAGCCCCTGACCCGCAAGATCAGTCGATTCCTGCGCGATGAACTGCCCATCGACAAAGACCAGAACGATGCGATCCAGATCCGTGAACAGGGGCGAATCCGGGGCCTTTTCCTCGATCGGAATCGGCTGCGGGACAGGCGCGTTGAAAGCCTTGGGGTCAGTATAGCGCCAGTATTCGTCGCGCGGCCCCGGCAGGCCCATGGCCTGCAACCGGGCCAGAGCATCGGCGCGGGCGGCGGCGGTGAAGCCGCCCTTGGGCACCGCCAGCGCATCCAGCCTTGCGGCCAGCGCGTCGACGGATCTGGCGCCTGCCGCGGGCGCCGTCACGTCCTTGGTCTGAACAGCTGCTTCGGCCATCAATCAGCCTCCGCCAGCAGATCGCCATAGCCGTTCTTCTCGACTTCCAGCGCCAGTTCCGGGCCGCCGGTCCGAACGATACGGCCATCGGCCATGATATGCACCACATCCGGCTGGATGTGGTCCAGCAGACGCTGGTAATGGGTGATCACCAGAAAGCTGCGATCGGGGCTGCGCAGTGCATTGACGCCATCGGCAACCAGCCGCATCGCATCGACGTCCAGACCGCTATCGGTTTCATCCATGATGCACATGCGCGGTTCAAGCATGGCCATTTGCAGGATCTCGTTGCGCTTTTTCTCGCCACCCGAGAAACCCACATTGACCGGGCGCTTCAGCATGTCGGCGTCGATCTTCAGCGCCTTGGCCTTTTCACGCACCAGCTTCAGGAAATCGCCCGAGGACATCTCGTCCAGGCCGCGGGCCTTGCGCTGCGCGTTCAGCGCCGTGCGCAGGAAGGTCATGTTGCCCACGCCGGGGATCTCGACCGGATACTGGAAGGCCAGGAACAGACCGGCGGCGGCGCGTTCCTCTGGCTCCATCTCCAGCAGATCCTCGCCATCCAGGCTGGCGCCGCCTTCCGTCACTTCGTAACCATCACGCCCCGACAGCACATAGGACAGCGTCGATTTGCCCGAGCCGTTCGGCCCCATGATCGCATGGACCTCGCCGGCGGGTACCTCCAGCGACAGACCCTTCAGGATCTGCTTGTCCTCGTCTTCAAGCTTGACGTGCAGGTTGTCGATTTTCAGCATCATTCGTCCCATCATCTTCGGCGCGACACAGGGGCCGCAGCATATCCATCAGGCCCCGCCAGGCGGCGCCGCAAATCCATTACCCGACCGAGCCCTCAAGGCTGATCGCGACCAGCGACTGCGCCTCCATGGCAAATTCCATCGGCAGCGCCTGCAACACCTCGCGGACGAAACCGTTGACGATCACCGCCACGGCCTGTTCCTCGTCCATCCCGCGACTGCGGCAATAGAACAGCTGGTCATCATCGACCTTGCTGGTCGTGGCCTCATGTTCCACGCGGCTGCTGGTATTCTTGACCTCGATATAGGGCACCGTATGGGCGCCGCATTGATCACCGATCAGCAGGCTGTCGCATTGGGTATAGTTGCGGCTGTTCGTGGCGCGCGGATGCATCGAGACCAGCCCGCGATAGGTGTTCTGCGCGCGGCCCGCCGAAATCCCCTTGGACACGATCCGCGAGCGCGAGTTCTTGCCCAGATGGATCATCTTGGTGCCGGTATCGGCCTGCTGCATGTTGTTGGCGATGGCGATCGAGTAGAACTCGCCGCTGCTTTCATCGCCGCGCAGGATGCAGGACGGGTATTTCCAGGTGATCGCACTGCCGGTTTCAACCTGCGTCCACATCACCTTGGCCCGTGCCTCGCGGCAATCGGCGCGCTTGGTCACGAAGTTATAGATGCCGCCCTTGCCTTCCTCGTCGCCGGGGAACCAGTTCTGCACGGTCGAATATTTGACCTCGGCATCTTCCAGAATGACGATTTCCACCACGGCGGCATGGAGCTGGTTGGTGTCGCGCTTGGGCGCGGTGCAACCTTCCAGATAGCTGACATAGCTGCCCTTGTCGGCGATGATCAGCGTGCGTTCGAACTGGCCGGTATTCTCGGCGTTCATGCGGAAATAGGTCGACAATTCCATCGGGCAGCGCGTGTTCGGCGGCACATAGACAAAGCTGCCATCGGAAAACACCGCGCTGTTCAGCGTGGCGAAATAATTGTCCGATTGCGGCACGACACTGCCGAGATATTTCTTCACCAGCTCGGGATGTTCGCGAATCGCCTCGCTGATCGAACAGAAGATGACCCCGGCCTTGGCCAATTCATCCTTGAAGGTGGTGCCAACCGAAACGCTGTCGAAAACAGCATCTACGGCCACCTTGCGGCCCTCGGCCGGCGCGCCATCAGCGCCCTCGACGCCGGCAAGGATCATCTGTTCCTTCAGCGGGATGCCCAGCTTTTCATAGGTGGCCAGCAGCTTGGGATCGACCTCGTCCAGCGACTTGGGCTTTACCTCCATGCTTTTCGGGCGGGCATAGTAATAGATGTCCTGATAGTCGATCTCAGGATAGTTCAGCATCGCCCATTTCGGCTCGACCATGCCCTGCCAGCGCCGGAACGCCGCCAGGCGCCATTCGGTCATCCATTCCGGTTCGTCATTCTTTTTCGAGATCAGGCGGACGATATCTTCGTTCACGCCCTTGGGGGCGTATTCCATCTCGATCTCGGTGTCCCAGCCATATTTATAGCTGCCCATGTTCTGCACGGTCTCGACAGTTTCCCGGTCGACGCCCTCGCGCACCTCAAGATCGCTCTCGCTCATCTTTCGCCCTTCCTCGTGCCGACCGTTTCAGTCAGCCGTTCCGTTCGCGCCACCGCAGATACGCCTTTTCCCACGCATCCGCAAAGCGAATCACCTCATCCGCCGTGGTGGCGGGCCCAAGGGAAACGCGAATGGCCGAGGCCGCGTCGCTATCCGAATAGCCCATCGCCTGCAAGACGCCACTGGCGCGCACCTTGCCCGATGAACAAGCCGACCCCGCAGAAATCGCAAAGCCCGCCAGATCCATCTGCATGACCTGCGTTTCACCCTTCCAGCCCGATGTAAGAACGCAAGAGGTGTTGGGCAAGCGCCGCGCGCCCTTCCCTGCGATCATTGCGCCGGGTGCGGCAGCCTGCATCCGCGCCTCCAGCCCGTCGCGCAGCTGGGCCACGCGGTCCCAGGTGCCATCGTCCAGCTCGCGCTGCGCGGCTTTGGCGGCGGCGGCGAAACCGGCGATGCCGATCAGGTTCTCGGTCCCGGCACGGCGCCCCTGTTCCTGCCCGCCGCCACGAATCAGGGCCTCGATCTCGGTGCCCTTGCGCAGGATCAGCGCGCCAACGCCCTTGGGACCGCCCAGCTTATGTGCGCTGACGAAACCCGCCGTGACGCCCAGCCAGTTGAAGGCGAAGGGCACCTTGCCAAAAGCCTGCGTCAGGTCGCTGCTGCCCAGCCCCTGCGGCAGATCCTGCATCACGCCGGTCTCGTTATTGGCCAGTTGCAAGGTCGCCTGCGCCGGGTCGGGCACCGCGATGATACCGTCTTGATCGACCGCCAGATCCTGATCGCACCAGACCTTGATGGCGCTGTGTTCGGCCGGCGCGCAATGAATGCCGCGCCCCGGCAGGACCATCGCTGCCGCCTCGGTCGTGCCCGAGGTAAAGATCACATCCGCGCCCTCGGCCCCCAATGCCGCCGCCAGATCCTCGCGCGCGCGCTCCAGCAGCATCTTGGCCGCCCGCCCCTCGCTGTGGACGGATGACGGATTACCCGCGATCTCCATCGCCTCGACCATCGCCGCCTTCACCTCGGGGCGCAACGGCGTGGTGGCGTTCCAGTCAAGATAGTGCCGGGTCATGCCAGCGCCGTCGCGATTTCATCCGCCAGCCGCCGCGCCACGGCATCCTTGGCCATGCGCGGCCATTCGGTCGCGCCATCCGCGCGGATCACGGTGACGGCGTTTTCCGTGCCGCCCATGATCCCGGTCGCCGGGCTGACATCATTGGCCACGATCCAGTCACTGCCCTTGCGCGCCCTTTTGGCGGTGGCATTGGCGATCACGTCATTGGTTTCGGCCGCAAAGCCCACGACCAGACGCGGGCGACCCTCGGTCAACTGGCTGACCCAGGCCAGGATATCGGGGTTTTCCTTGAAGCTCAGCACCGGCAGATTGCCCGAACCGTCCTTCTTGATCTTGGACGGGCTGGCATTGTCCACCCGCCAATCCGCCACCGCCGCCGCCATCACGGCAGCATCGGCGGGCAGCGCGGCCTGCACCGCGTCGCGCATCTGCCGGGCGGTTTCGACCCCAACCACGTCCACCCCCTCGGGCGGCGGCACCGTGGCCGGGCCGGTGACAAAGCTGACCCGTGCGCCCAGATCACGCAGCGCTGCGGCAATCGCTGCCCCCTGGGCCCCACTGCTGCGATTCGCGATATAGCGCACCGGGTCGATCGGCTCGTGCGTAGGGCCAGAGGTCACGATCACATGCCGTCCCGACAGCGGCCCGGACACGACCTTGTTTTCCGGCAGCAGTTTCAGCAGCCCCGAACCCAACGCGGGTGCGCCGCCCAACGCATCGCGGATCGCATCCATGATCACCTCGGGTTCGGCCATCCGGCCCGCGCCGAATTCGCCGCAGGCCATCTCTCCGCGATCCGGCCCGACCGTCAGGATGCCATCATCCCGCAGCATGGCCAGATTGCGTTGCGTCGCAGGGTGGTTCCACATCCGCACATTCATGGCCGGCGCGATCAACACCTTCTTGTTCGACGCCAAAAGCAGCGTCGAGGCCAGATCATCGGCCAGACCATTGGCCATCTTGGCCATCATGTCGGCCGTCGCCGGTGCCACAACCACCAGATCGGCGTTCCGCGTCAGCGAGATATGCCCGATCTCGGCCTCGTTCGAAATGTCGAACAGATCGTCATGCACTGCCTCGCCCGCCAGCACCGATACCGTCATCGGCGTGGTGAACTGCGCCCCTGCGCGCGTCAGCACCGGGGTCACCTGCATGCCCTCGGCCCGGATCAGCCGGATCAGCAGCGGCACCTTATAAGCCGCGATCCCGCCCCCGATGATCAGAAGAATGCGCTTGCCGTCCATCGCGACCCCCGTTGCCGTCCTGCCCGACAGATAGACGCCCGCACCCCCCGGCGCAAGAAACGGGCGCTGTTAACCATGTCTTAACACCGCCCCGTTAACCAATATGAAAAAATGGGGGTGGGTATGGTTGCGATCGCCTATTCGGTCGCCTTTGAAGGGGTCGAGGCCCGTCTGGTCGAGGTGCAATGCTCGGTTTCCGCGGGGCTGCCGGGCTTTGCCATCGTTGGCCTGCCAGACAAGGCGGTCAGCGAGGCCCGCGAAAGGGTGCGCGCGGCCTTTGACGCGCTGGCGGTGGCGCTGCCGAACCGGCGCATCACGGTCAATCTGTCGCCTGCCGACCTGCCGAAAGAGGGCTCGCATTTCGACCTGCCCATCGCGCTGGCGGTGCTGGCTGCGATCGAGATCATCCCGCGGGACGAGTTGGGGCGCTGTGTCGCCCTGGGCGAGCTGGCCCTTGACGGACGGTTGGTTCCCGTCGTGGGCGCCCTGCCCGCCGCGATGGCTGCGGCCGAGGATGACCGCGCGCTGATCTGCCCGCGCGCCTGCGGCCCCGAGGCGGCCTGGGTCGACTCGGTTCCTGTTCTCGCGCCCGCCACCCTGCGCGAGGTCGTCGACCACCTGACCGATCGCGCGCCGATCACACCGGCCCGGCCCGGCAGCGTCGACGCCAACGGATTTCAGCCCTGCCTGTCAGAGGTGAAGGGGCAGGAACGCGCCAAGCGCGCGCTGGAAATCGCGGCGGCTGGCCGTCACCATCTGCTGATGGTCGGCCCGCCCGGTGCGGGCAAGTCGATGCTGGCGGCGCGCGTCCCTGGCCTGCTGCCGCCACTGAACCCGGTCGAGGCGCTGGAAACCTCGATGATCCATTCGCTTGCCGGCACGTTGAAGGACGGCGGCATTTCCCGCCATGCGCCCATGCGGGAACCCCATCATACCGCCTCGATGGCCGCCATCGTCGGCGGGGGGCGCGGGGCGAAACCCGGCGAGATCAGCCTGGCCCATAACGGCGTGCTGTTCATGGACGAGTTCCCCGAATTTTCGCGCCAGGTTCTTGAAACCTTGCGCCAGCCCATAGAGACGGGCGAGGTCGTGGTGGCCCGTGCCAATGCCCATATCCGCTATCCCTGCCGCTTCCAGCTGATAGCCGCGGCCAATCCCTGCCGCTGCGGCTATTTGGCGGATGCCGCACGCGCCTGTTCACGGGTGCCGGCCTGCGGGTCCGACTACATGGGCAAGATTTCCGGGCCGCTGATGGACCGGTTCGATCTGCGCATCGAGGTGCCGCAGGTCAGCTTCCTGGATCTTGATCTGCCAGCCGGCGCGGAAAGCTCTGTCACGATTGCCACTCGGGTCGCTGCAGCTCGCGCCATTCAGACCGCGCGATACGCAGACCACAGCAGGGCGCGCGTCAATGCCGAGGCCTCGGGTGCGATCCTCGACGAAATCGCCGCGCCGGACAGCGAAGGCCGGGCGCTGATCGTGAAAGCATCTGAAAAGCTGGGGCTGACGGCACGCGGCTACCATCGGGTTCTGCGGACTGCACGCACGATTGCCGATCTTGACGCCAGCGACCATGTGCGCGTCAACCATTTGGCCGAGGCGATAAGTTATCGCCTGCCCTTCCTGCCCGGCGGGTAAAACCCGCCCGGCATTGCGTCCCGCGACGGGATGCAGCCTGAACCCCATCGAGGGGTCCAGGCTGCATGACCACCCGCGCAGTCCCGTATCAGCGTGCGGCGCGACGCCGCTCGATCGCGTCCCATATCAGCGCTGCACCATTGACCCCATCGAAACGTTCAAGTTCCTGAAGCCCCGTCGGCGACGTGACATTAATCTCGGTCAACCAGCCGTCGATCACGTCGATGCCAGTGAAAATCAGGCCTTTCTCGCGCAGAACAGGCCCGATCCGGTCACAGATCTCTCGTTCCCGGTCGGTCAGCCCGACCTTTTCCGGCCTGCCACCCACATGCATATTCGAACGCGCCTCACCCACCGCAGGCACACGGTTGATCGCGCCGATCGGTTCGCCATCGACCAAAATGATGCGTTTGTCGCCCTTGACCACGGCGGGCAGATATTTCTGCGCGATCAGCGGCTCTAGGTTGATGCCGGCGAAAACCTCGACAAGCGAGGACAGGTTCGGATCGTCAGGCCGCAAATGGAACACCCCGGCCCCGCCATTACCATAAAGCGGCTTGACGATGATGTCGCCATGACGTTCCCGAAACCGACGGATCGCTGCGATGTCGCGCGCGATCAGCGTCGGGGGGGTGAGGTCAGGGAAATCCAGCACCATCAGCTTTTCAGGACTGTTGCGAACCCAGAACGGATCATTCACGACCAGGGTTTCAGGGTGAATGCGATCCAGCAAATGGGTCGAGGTGACGTAACCCATGTCGAACGGCGGGTCCTGACGCAGCCAAACAACGTCAAATTCAGCCAGATCAACCTCGGCCCAATCGCCGAAGGTCACATGATTCCCAGCCTCGCGCCGCAGCGTTACCGGCCGCCCGGTCGCCAGAACACGCCCCTCATCGAAAACCAGCCGATCAACGGTATACTGAAACAGCCGATGCCCGCGTGCTTCGGCCTCAAGACCGATGCGGAACGTACTGTCGGCGGTGATCGAAACCTGCTCGATCGGGTCCATCTGAAGGGCAACGGAAAGTGACATGCCATGTCTCCTGGATCAGCGCCTCTCGCTTTTGGCCCCGTCCTGAAGGGGTTGCAAGGGGGCGATCGTCAGCAGACCGCCTAGTTCATCCCAAAGGCGTTGCGGATAATGTCGATCCGCCCGAGATCATCAACCAAAGCCGCATCAAAGCGCATACCAATCGGCCGGCCACCATCAATCCCTTCAGCATATTCCAGTGCAGCAAGGCAAATCCGGTCCATTTGCCGGCGATCCAACCGATGTGCGGCCAAAGCATGTGTCGAGGATTTCTTGACCTCGACAAACACAATGTCCGCCCCATCGCGCACGATCAGGTCAATTTCGCCTGCTTGTCCACGCCAGCGCGCCTGCAGCACCTTGCAGCCCTCAGCCTCATATCGCGCAGCAACCGAATCTTCGGCCAGACGCCCGGCCAGATTTGCAACCTGACCACGCCGCCGCCGGGTGGCTGACTTTACTTCACCAACGATCGCGCAAGTCATCCGTCCCTGCCCTTCCTTTATTCGCCGGCCGCCATCTGAAGCGCCAGTTGATACACATCTCGCCGGGGCAACCCCAGGCGTTGCGCGACCTCACGGGCGGCGTCCTTGACCGAGGCCGACAACAGCGCCTGCCGCAACTCTGACCGGATTCGATCATCATCCGCCACCAGCGGCGCCGGCCGATCCAGCACCAGAACGATCTCGCCCCTCAGTCCCTCATCCGGAATGCTGTCGGCCAGTTCCGCAGCCGTTCCGCGAATGACCTCTTCGAATTTCTTGGTCAGTTCCCTGCAAATCACGATAGGTCGATTCGCCTCAATCTCGCACAATTTTCCCAATGTATCCTTAACGCGCCTTGGGCTTTCATAGAGGATCAGCGTCGCATCGACCGCAGCCCATTGGCGCAGCCAGGTATCGCGCGCGCCGGACGCGGCGGGCGGAAATCCTGCAAACAGGAACCGATCGCTTGGCAGGCCGGCGATGGTCAGGGCGGCAAGCGCGGCCGAAGGCCCTGGCACCGGATGCAGCCGCAGACCTGCGGCCGCCGCATCGCGCGACAGCTTGAAGCCGGGATCGGCGACCAGTGGTGTCCCGGCATCGGACGTATAGGCGATGGATGCGCCCTCGCGCAGGGCATTGATCAGCGCGGGGCGTGCCCGGTCGGCATTGTGATCATGATAGGCAACAATCCGCCGTCCCCGCAGCGGGATTCCGTGGATCTCAAGCAAGTGGCGCAGGGTGCGCGTGTCCTCGGCCGCCAGCACATCGGCCGAGTTCAGCACATCCAGCGCCCGCAGGGTGATATCGCGCGCCGCGCCGATTGGCGTGGCCACCAGATACAGGCCCGGCGCCAGCGCCACGGCCTCGATCCTTGCTGCAAGTCCCGCTGCCATGTCCTGAGACCTGTCGGCCTTTCCCTTCATCATATCCCGCACCTGCCTCTGCTGCCTGCCCGCCGTGATTGCCAAAGCCGGCTTATGTGAATACGCTGCCCGCGATAAGACAAGTCCGGACTTTACAGGGAATTCCGATCATGTTCGCCTTTGCCCAACGTCGCGGCGCGTTCCATCATTCATCATTGCTGAAACGCGCCGGTACCGTCGCCGTCGCCTTTCTGATCGCCGCCTGTCAACCGCTCGGTCAGGCTGGCCCGTCGGCCGGCGGCCAAAGCGGTCAGATGATCGACCCCTCGCAGCCCGTCGCGGTGGCGCTGCTGGCGCCGGGCGGCAGCGGCAATGCCAATCTCGACTGGCTGTCGCGCTCGTTGAAAAACGCCGCGCGCATGGCGGCGGCGGATGCGCAGGGCGCGCAGATCGACCTGCGCATCTATGACGCGGGTGACGATGCTGGCCTGGCGGTTGCCCGCGCGAACGAGGCCGTCGATGCCGGCGCCAAGGTCATACTGGGGCCGCTTTTCGCGGAATCGGCCAATGCGGTCGGCAATGCGATGGCACAGCGCAATGTCAACGTCCTCAGCTTTTCCAACAATGCCGATGTGGCGGGCGGCAATGTCTTTGTGCTGGGCAATACCTTCGCCAATATCGCCGACCGGCTGGTTGGTTACGGCACCCGGAACGGCAAGCGCCGCATCCTGTCGGTGTCCGAGGATGATGTGGCCGGCCAGGTCGGCGCCCGCGCCATCGAGACAGCCATCGCCCGCAATGGCGCCACGCTGGCAGGCCGTATCACACATCCGGTCTCGATCACCGGCATCGACAGCGTCACTCCGCAGATCGCCGAGGCCGCGCGCTCGGGGCGGGTCGATGCGATCTTCATGACCGCCAACAATCAGGCCGTGCTGCCCTATCTGACCGAGAAGCTGGCGGCCGCCGGCGTCTCAAGCCAGGTCACGCAATTCATGGGCCTGACGCGTTGGGACGAACCTTCTTCGCGGCTGGAAATGCCGCAGCTGCAAGGCGGCTGGTTCGCCCTGCCCGACAACACCCGCAAGGCCGAGTTCGAGGCACGCTATCGCGCGGCCTATGGCGAGGCCCCGCATGAACTGGCGGGCCTGGCCTATGACGGCGTCGCGGCGATCGCCGCCAATATCCGCGCGGGCAAGCGCGATGCGGTGGCCAAGTCGGGCCTGACGCAGCGTGCAGGCTTTGCCGGGGTTGACGGGGCCTTCCGCTTCCGCCCCGATGGCACCAACCAGCGTGCGCTGGCAGTCGCCACCATTCGCGGAAACCAGCTGGTCATCCTTGACCCCGCCCCGCGCGGTTTTGGTGGCTTCGGGTTCTGACCTTGCCCGCCGACGAACAGCAGATCGAACCGGGCCCGGCCCCGGTCCAAAGCGCCCCGGCACTGCCCGGGGCGCATTCAATATTCGACCCTGCCAGTTTCCTGCCCCTGCTGGACCAGACGCTTGCCCCCCTGACCGAGCCGCGTGACATCCGCGCGGCCACGGTCCGCATGCTGGCCGAGGCGCGCAAATCGGCGCTGGCCGATGTGGTGACCGGCTTCGAATCCCATCCCCGTGCCGCCCGCGAAACCGTGCGCGCCATCGCCAGCCTGACCGATGGGATCGTCACCGCGATCCACCATGTCGCCACGGTTCACCTGCATCCGCAGAAAACCCCGTCCGAGGCCGAACGGCTGGCCGTGCTGGCGGTTGGCGGCTATGGCCGAGCCGAGATGGCACCGCAATCCGATATCGACCTGCTGTTCCTGACGCCCTGGAAAGTCACCGCATGGGCCGAAAGCGTGGTCGAATCCATGCTGTACATGCTGTGGGATCTGAAGCTGAAGATCGGCCATTCGATCCGCACCGTCGATGATTGCCTGCGGCTTGGCGCCGCCGACATGACCATCCGCACCTCGCTGGTCGAACATCGCCTTGTCACCGGCCATGCCCCGCTGGCCGAGGATCTGCGCGAACGCCTGTGGTCGGAACTGTTTGCCAAGACCGTGCCCGAATTTGTCGAGGCCAAGCTGGCCGAACGCGAGGCCCGGCACGATCGACAGGGCGGCCAGCGCTATGTGCTGGAACCCAATGTCAAGGAAGGCAAGGGCGGGCTGCGCGACCTGCAAACGCTGTATTGGATCGGCAAGTATATCCACCGCGTCGACCGCGCCGTCGAACTGGTCGATCTGGGTTTTTTCACCCGCGAGGAACATCTGAATTTCTGGCAAGCCGAGGATTTTCTGTGGGCCGCGCGCTGCCATCTGCATCTGATCGCCGGTCGGCCCGTCGACGTGCTGACCTTCGACATGCAGGTCGAGGTCGCCCGCCGCATGGGCTATCGCGACAGCGCCGGGCGGCGTGATGTCGAATATTTCATGCAGGATTACTTCCGCCACGCCACCAATGTGGGCGAGGTCACGCGCGTCTTTCTGACCGCGCTAGAGGCGAACCACGTCCACAAGGCCCCCTTCCTCGGCCGTCTGTTCCGCCGCCGCCGCAAGCTGCGCCCCGGCTTTGCCGAACAGCATGGCCGGCTGGCCATCGCCGATGATCAGGCGTTTCTGACCCAACCGCTGAACATCCTGCGCCTGTTCGAAGAGGCGCTGCGGACCGGGCTGCTGATCCACCCGGACGCGATGCGGCTGGTCACCTCGAATCTGGATCTGATCGACGATTCCATGCGCACCGACCCCGAGGCCGCGCGAATCTTTGTCGACCTGCTGCTGAAGCACGGCAACCCCGAACGCGCCCTGCGGCGGATGAACGAGCTGAACGTGCTGTCAGCCTTCATTCCTGAATTCGAACCGATCGTGGCGATGATGCAGTTCAACGTCTATCACCATTATACGGTGGACGAACATTCCATCCAATGCGTTGCCGCCCTGGCCGAAATCGAGCGCGGCGAACATCCCGATGACCTGCCCCTGTCGCACGAAATCATGCAATCGGGCGTCAACCGCAGGGTGCTGTATCTGGCGACGCTGCTGCATGATATCGGCAAGGGCCGGCCCGAAGACCACTCGATCCTTGGCGCGCGGCTGGCGCGGCGGGTGGTGGCGCGGCTTGGGTTCTCGGCCGAAGAAATCGAGACGGTGGAATGGCTGGTCCGAAACCACCTGCTGATGTCGGATGTCGCGCAGAAACGCGACATTTCGGACCCGCGCACGCTGCGCGACTTTGCCAAGGCCGTAAAGACGCGCCGGCGACTTGATCTGCTGCTGGTGTTGACCGTCTGCGATATTCGCGGCGTCGGCCCCGGCACCTGGAACAACTGGAAGGCCATGCTGCTGCGCAAGCTGCATCAGGAAACCGCCGCCGCCCTGGATGGCGGGCTGGAAGAGCTGAACCGTGACAAGCGACAGAACGAGGCACGCCGCAGCCTGCGCCATCTGCTGATCGCGAAGGGCTGGGACGCCAAGGAAATCCGCACCGAAATCGCCCGCCATTACGACAGCTACTGGCCCGGCCTTCCGACCGAGACCCAGGTGATCTTCGCCGAATTGCTGCAAGGCATCGGCCCCGACGAGATCCGCATCAGCCTGCATCCCGATACCGACCGCGACGCCACCCGCGCAGCCTTTGTGCTGGCAGACCATCCGGGCATCTTCTCGCGCCTGTGCGGGGCGCTGTCACTGATGGGGGCCAATGTGGTTGACGCGCGCACCTATACCACCAAGGACGGCTTCGCCACGGCGGTGTTCTGGGTGCAGGACGCAGACGGCCACCCCTATGCCGAGGATCGCTTGCCCCGCCTGCGCCGCATGATCGACCGCACGCTGAAGGGCGAGGTGGTTGCCCGCGATGCCTTTGCCGACCGTGACAAGGTGCGCAAGCGCGACCGCGAGTTCCGCTTTCCCACGCATATCACCTTCGACAACGAGGGCAGCGACATCTATACCATCATCGAGGTCGACACCCGCGACCGACCCGGCCTGTTATATGATCTGACACGTACGCTGGCCGCGAACCATATCCAGATCGCCAGTGCCGTGATCGCCACCTATGGCGCGCAGGTCGTTGACAGCTTTTACGTCAAGGACATGTTCGGCATGAAGCTGTTCAGCGATGCCAAGCGCGACGGGCTGGAAAAAAAGCTGCGAATGGCGATCCAGCAGGGTGCTGACAGGGCAGGCGCCACGGCATGAGCAGACCCGGACTTGTACGCGGCTTTCTGTCGGTCGGCAGCTGGACGATGGTGTCCCGCGTCTCGGGTTTTGTCCGCGATATCCTGATGGCCGCCTGGCTGGGCACCGGCCCCGTGGCCGAGGCCTTTCTGATCGCGCTGTCTTTGCCCAACATGTTCCGCCGCTTTTTCGCCGAGGGCGCGTTCAACACCGCCTTCGTGCCGCTGTTCTCGAAAAAGCTGGAAGATCGGGCCGCGGCGCAGCGCTTCGCCTCCGAGGCGTTTTCGGGCCTGTTCGTCACCGTGCTGATCCTGTCGGCGCTGGCGATGATCTTCATGCCGGGGCTGGTCTGGCTGATGGCCTCGGGCTTTGCGGGGGATGAACGTTTCGCGCTGGCGGTGGAATACGGGCGCATCACCTTTCCCTATATCCTGCTGATCTCGCTGGCCTCGATGGTCTCGGGCGTGTTGAATGCCAACGGCCGCTTTACCGCCGCCGCGGCCGCGCCGGTTCTGCTGAACCTGCTGTTCATCCTGGCCATGGGGCTGGGGCGTTGGCGGGGCTGGGATCTGGGGCTGACGCTGGCCTGGGCCACGCCTATCACCGGCATCGCCCAGCTTGGGCTGGTCTGGTGGGATGCGCGTCGCACCGGCTGGACCTTCTGGCCGCGCCGCCCACGCCTGTCGCCCGACATGCGACGGCTGCTGGCCATCGCCCTGCCCGCCGCCTTTGCCGGGGGGGTCGTGCAGCTGAACCTGCTGATCGGCCGTCAGGTCGGTTCTCAGTTCGATGGCGCAATCGCCTGGCTTTCCTATTCCGACCGGCTGTATCAGCTGCCGCTTGGCGTGGTTGGCGCGGCGGTGGCCGTGGTGCTGCTGCCCGAACTGGCCCGCCTCTTGCGGGCCGAAGATCATGCCGGCGGCCAGCAGGCCTATTCCCGCGCGACCGAATTCGGCCTGTTTCTGACGCTGCCTGCGGCATTTGCCATTGCCGTCATCGCCGTGCCGATGGTCGCCACCCTGTTCCAGCGCGGTGCCTTCGGCCCCGAGGACACGATCCAGACCGCACGCGCACTGGTTGTCTATGCCGCCGGTCTGCCGGCCTTCGTGCTGCAAAAGATCCTGCAACCGCTGTATTTCGCGCGCGAGGATACCCGCACCCCGTTCCGCTATGCGCTGTTTTCGATGGTGGTGAATGCCGCCGTCGCCTTTGGCCTGATGGGAAGCATGGGCTTTCTGGCCGCCGCACTTGGCACGACCGTCGCTGCCTGGGTGATGGTGGGTCAACTGTGGTGGGGTACGCGCGTCATGGGTCAGGCCGCCCGCGCCGATGCCCGCCTGCGCCGGACCGCGCCGCGCATTCTTCTGTCATCCCTGCTGATGGCTGTCGCGCTGTGGTTCATGCGTGACTGGCTGGACGCGTCAGGCCTGGCACGCATTCCCGGCCTGGCCATTCTGGTCTTCGGCGGCGCGGCGATCTATTTCACGCTGGCCTTTGCGACCGGCGCCTACAAGCCGTCGGAACTGAAGGCGGCGATGCGTCGGTCGCGCTAGGCCAGCGGCGGTGCCGATGCCCTGCCCGACGCAAAGCCCGGCGGCACGCGACATCAACCGCCAATCAACAACTTGATCGCGTCGCCATCAGAGGCGCCGCTATCCTCCAGCGCACGCAGGCCGTGGCGCAACTCGTCCACCTCGACCCAACCATCTGCGTTCAGGTCAAAGGCCAGCAAGGCCATGATCCTCTGCTCGTCGGCGGCACCAAAGCGTTGCTGGGCATAGATGTCGGGATAGGCCGCCATCTCTCTGGCCGAGACCGTGCCGTCATCATCACGATCCGCCGCGTCATATGTGCGCGCCAGACGCGAGCGCAGGCCGCTGGACAGCATCTGCATCGCCTGCACCTTTTCTGCCGCCGTCAGGATGCCATCACCGTCAAGATCAGCCGAGACCAGCTGATCCGCGACCCCGCCCCGCAGGCCAGCGCGTTGGAAGCCAACATAAGCCCGCAGGCGGTCCGCATTGATGCGGTCGATATCGCCATAGCCGGTGATCAGATCCTCGGCAAAATCCAGATGGTCGGTGCCATAGCGCCCCAATGCGTCGCGCGTCGATTGCGGTAGCGCCTGATAGATTTTCAGTCCCAGCACCATTTCCGCTGGTTTCGGGGCAGCATCATCGACGTCACCACCTGCCACCCCCTCGGTATCGGGGTCGATTCCATAGTCGAGAAACAGGCTCTGGACCTGCGCTTCCGACAGCGGCGACCTGTCCGTCGTCGTCTGTTCTGCCTGAAGAACCGGCGGATTCAGCAAAGCGGCAAGGCAAATGATGATCAGGGCAAGGCGCATCGGTGGATTCCTTTCCACCACAGGCTAGCCCCGATCGGTAAAGACCGCGTTAACGCTGCCGCAAATGCTGCAAGGCCCGCGACATGCCGCCGTCGACCAGCAGGAAGGACAGGCCAAAGCCGCAGGCAAAGCCGGCCAGTTCGGCGATCCAGCCGAAACCGGCATTGCCAAAGATCAGCCCGAACACCAGCTGGAACAGCAACAGCATGCCGATCAGCGAAAAGGCACGCATGCGGTTGACATGCGCCGCCGCCAGCCGCGTCCACAGCAGGAAGGTAAAGGCCCCGACCAACCCGTAAACCGCCGGGTATCCGCCCACCAGCGGCGCAACCCGGCCATCGTAAAAGGCCGCGAACAGCGTATAGATCAGCGCCCCCCCTATGGCCGAGCCGAAAAACAGCCCCAGCACCGCCAGCGGCCGGAAATTCGAGGCGACCAGATTGCCCAAGGCCAGCGTGAACACGATCACGAACAACGCATGGGTAAAGCTGAGATGGATGAAGGGATAGCTCAGCAGCCGATAGGCCTGGCTGAAATCGACGATCCCCATGGCCCACATGCGTTCGACCAGTTCCGGCGGATAGGCCGTCTGCGCGATGGCATTGCTGCGCAGGGTCACCCCCTGCGCCCCACCGATCAGGCCGGCGCGACCAAGGGCAAACACCGCCTCGGCCGCGATCATCGGCAGAGCCAGAACCCAGACCACCCAGGGCAATTGGTTGATCGGTGATTCATTCATCCCGTCGCGCATGATCTCTCCTGTGGTTGCGAAGCCGCCGGGCAACCGCTAAGCGAAAGCCAAGCAAATTCCAAGCAGGCTTGAGCGATGAACAAGACCCATACCCCGCGGATCTTTTCCGGCATCCAGCCCTCGGGCGGGCTGACCCTTGGCAATTACCTGGGCGCGCTGAAGCGTTTCGCAGCCTTGCAGGAAACCGGGATCGAAACGATCTATTGCGTCGTCGATCTGCATGCCATCACCGTCTGGCAGCAGCCCGAGAAGCTGCGCCAGCAAACGCGAGAGGCGGCGGCGGCCTTCATGGCGGCGGGGGTGGATCCCGCGCGATCCGTTCTGTTCAACCAGTCGCAGGTTTCGGCCCATGCGGAAATGGCCTGGCTGTTCAACACCGTCGCGCGCGTCGGCTGGATGTATCGGATGACCCAGTTCAAGGACAAGGCCGGCAAGAACAGCGAGAATGCCAGCCTTGGGCTGCTGGCCTATCCCGCGTTGATGGCGGCGGACATCCTGACTTATCACGCGACCGCCGTGCCGGTGGGCGACGACCAGAAACAGCATCTGGAACTGACGCGCGACGTGGCGACCAAGTTCAACCACGACTATGGCGTCGAATTCTTCCCGATCACCGAGCCGCTGATCGAGGGCGCGGCCACCCGCGTCATGTCATTGCGCGACGGCAGCAAGAAAATGTCGAAATCCGACCCCTCGGATGCCAGCCGCATCAACCTGACCGACGATGCCGATGCGATTGCGCAAAAGATCCGCAAGGCCCGCACCGATGCCGACCCACTGCCCGGCAGCATGGATGGCCTGAAAGACCGGCCCGAGGCCCGCAACCTGGTCAATATCTATGCCGCACTGTCGGATGAGACGCCTGATCAGGTCTTGGCCCGGTTCGAGGGTCAGGGATTTGGCGCCTTCAAGCCGGCCCTGGCCGACGTCGCGGTCGAGGTCATGGCCCCCATCGCCAAGCGGATGACTGAATATATGGCCGACCCGGCCGAGATCGACCGGATCCTTGGAAATGGCGCGGATCGCGCCGATGCCATCGCCACCCCGATTCTGAACCGGACCAAGGACATCATCGGGCTGATCCGCTCGCGCGGGTAACTGCCTGCGGCCTTCGCGGACTGCCATTTTTTGCGGCAATGCGGGGCCGGACGCATCGTCATGCCGCATTGCCGCGTGATTCCACGCCCCCCGTGCTTGACCTTGGCCGGCGCCGGCCGCGATCTGACGGCATGGCAGAACCGCTTCGTATCCTCGTTGTCCAGCATGACCCCGCCCGCGCGGACATGATGACCGACGCCCTGCGTCAGGCGGGCGAGACCGACGTGATGGTCGTGCGCTCGGATTCGCGGCTGGCCAGCCGGATCGCGCAGATGCGCCCCGATATGGTGCTGATCGACCTGGCCAACCCGTCCCGCGATACGCTGGAGGAGTTGACGCTGGCCTCGGCCCCGATCGACCGGCCCGTCGCCATGTTCGTGGATCGCAGCGATCCCGCCCTGACCCGCGCGGCGGTCGAGGCGGGCGTATCGGCCTATGCCGTCGACGGGCTGCGCCCGGACCGCATTCGGGCGGTGCTGGATGCCGCCTTGGCCCGGTTCCACATGTTCCAGAAAATGCGGACAGAGCTTGAGGCAACCCGCGCCGCCCTTGAACAGCGCAAGATCATCGACCGCGCCAAGGGTGTGCTGATGCGGGCCCGCGGCATCACCGAGGACGAGGCCTATGCCCTGATGCGCCGCGCAGCGATGGAAAAGGGCCGCAAGATCGCAGATGTCGCGGCCGCCATCGTCACCGCATCGGAGCTTTTGCAATGATGCAGGTGGTGGATGTCGGCTTCATGCCGCTGGTCGATGCCGCCCCGCTGATCGTGGCGCGCGAGATGGGATTTGCCGCGCGCGAAAGGCTGGATCTGCGCCTGCACAGGGCAGCCAACTGGTCGATGCTGCGCGATCTTCTGGATCTGGGCCGCGTCGATGCAGCGCATATGCTGTCGCCCATGCCCGTCGCCCGCGCCCTTGGTCTGGGCGGGGGCGGGGGCGGGGGCGGGCCGGCGGTCGAGACGCTGATGGTCCTGTCAATGAACGGTCAGGTCGTGGGCGTCTCGCCCCTGCTGGCACAGGATATGCAGGCAACCGGTCTTGCTTTTGGTTTTGGCGATGCCTCGGCCACGGCGCAGGCGTTGCTGGCGGCCCGCTCCGCAGGTCTGCGTATCGGCGTGCCCTTCCCGTTTTCCATGCATGCCGAATTGCTGAACTATTGGCTTGGGCCACAGGTGACGCTGACCACCGTGCCCCCGCCCGACATGGCTGCCGCAATCGGCGATGGCGAGATCGAGGCCTTTTGCGTGGGCGAACCCTGGGGGTCCAAATCGGTCGAAATGGGTGTGGCACAGCTGATCCTGCCGGGATCGGCCATCTGGAGTCAGGCCCCCGAAAAGGTGCTGGCCGCAAGAAGTGGATGGGCGGACGACAATCCCGGCCTTGCGGGACGGCTGATGCGCGCGGTCTGGCGGGCGGCGGAATGGCTGGCGCAGGACCAGAACCGGCATCTGGCATCGGAGCTGCTGGGCGCACCCGATTGCCTGTCGGTCGAGCCCGAGATCATCGACCGCGCCCTGACCGGACGGCTGCTGACCCAGCGGCGCGGCACGACGATCCGCAGCGACGCGCTGCTGGAATTTCACGACGGCGCCGCGAATTTCCCATGGCGATCACAGGCCGCCTGGATCGCAACGCGCATGGCCCGCCGCTTTGGCCTTGATCCGACCGCCGCTGCCGAAACGGCGCAGGGCGTCTGGCGCAGCGATCTGTATCGTCAGCATCTGGCCGAGATCGCGATTCTGCCCGCCGCCTCGTCCAAGGTCGAGGGTGCCTGCCCACGGCCTCAGACGGTCGGCGCCACCCGTTCCTCGCTGATTCTTGCCCGGAACCGGTTCTTCGACGGCCTTGTTTTTGATCCCTCGCCCGAAATCTGACCAATCCTTAGGCAGTTTGCTGCATCGCAGCGAAAACCGTTTGCGTCCCGCTTGGCGATTCGACGCGGCACCCGCAAAGTAAGCTTAACGGGACAACGCCGTTCCGCCCGAGCCCACTGACCGGGGCCATAGGCAAAGCCGCCGATCCCTGACCGCGTCCCCTCCCTTTCGCGCGGCCATTGGATCAGCGGCTTCTTTTTTTGCCCAAAAGATACGGGAACACAGATGATACGCATCGCCACGATCCTCGCAGCCAGCACCATCCTTGCCAGCCCGGCCACGGCCGAAATGCTGGATGTCGAAAAAGACGAACTGACCCTCGGCTTCATCAAGCTGACCGATATGGCGCCCTTGGCCATCGCCTATGAGAAGGGCTTTTTCGAGGATGAGGGGCTTTATGTCACCCTCGAACCGCAGGCCAATTGGAAGGTGCTGCTGGACCGGGTGATCTCGGGCGAGCTGGACGGGGCGCATATGCTGGCCGGTCAGCCGCTGGCCGCGACCATTGGCTACGGGACCCGTGCGCATATCGTGACGCCCTTTTCGATGGACCTGAACGGCAACGCGATCACCGTCAGCAATGATGTCTGGGCGGCGATGAAGCCGGCCATTCCGGTGGGTGCCGATGGCAAGCCCGCGCATCCGATCAGCGCCGCCGCGCTGAAGCCGGTGATCGAGGATTACAAATCGCGCGGCGAGCCTTTCAACATGGGCATGGTCTTTCCTGTCAGCACCCATAACTATGAACTGCGCTATTGGCTGGCGGCGGGCGGGATCAATCCGGGTTTCTACAGCCCCGATGACGTTTCGGGCCAGATCGGCGCGGATGTGTATCTCTCGGTGACGCCGCCGCCGCAGATGCCCGCGACGCTGGAGGCAGGCACCATCAAGGCCTATTCGGTCGGCGAGCCATGGAACCAGCAGGCGGTGCTGAAAGGGATCGGCGTCCCGGTCGTCACCGATTACGAGATCTGGAAGAACAATCCCGAAAAGGTCTTTGGCCTGACCGCCGAATTCGTGGACCAGAACCCGAAGACCACGCTGGCGCTGACCAAGGCCCTGATCCGCGCCGCCGAATGGCTGGATGCCGAGGATAACGCCAACCGCGCCGAGGCCGTCGAGATCCTGTCACAGCCCGATTATGTCGGCGCCGATGCCGAGGTGATCGCCAATTCCATGACCGGCAGCTTTGAATACGAGCCCGGCGACAAGCGCGACGTGCCCGATTTCAACGTCTTCTTCCGTTATCACGCCACCTATCCCTTCTATTCCGACGCCATCTGGACCCTGACCCAGATGCGCCGTTGGGGTCAGATTCCGACCGCCCAGCCCGACGACTGGTATGCGGCCACGGCGAAGCAGGTCTACAAGCCCGAAATCTACCTTCAGGCCGCCCGCCTGCTGGTCGATGAGGGGCTGGTGGATGAGGCCGATTTCCCCTGGGACAGCGACGGCTTCAAACCCGCCACCGCCGATTTCATCGACGGCGTCACCTATGACGGCCGCACGCCCAACCTCTATCTGGACAGCCTGCCCATCGGGCTGAAGGGCGGCCAGACCGTCACCACCCGCGACGTGCAGGGCTGAGGGAGGAGCCGCCATGACCGCCATAGACCCCACCCAGCTTGATCCCCGCGCCCGTCGCCTGCAACGCATCAGCCGCGCCGATGGATGGTTCAAGGTGCTGGGCCTGCCCTTCATGACCCCACTTCTGCGCGCCATCGCGGGCGACAATCCCCGCGCGCAGGTCAAGGTGCTGTGGCAGACGCTGTTCGTGCCCGTGCTGGCCATCCTCGGCTTCCTGACGCTCTGGGCGGTGCTGGCGCCTCAGGTGCAGACCTCGCTTGGTGCGGTGCCGGGGCCCGCGCAGGTCTGGGGGCAGGCCGTGGCCCTGCATGAAAGTGCGGTGCGCGAGGGCGAAAAGCGCGAGGCGTTTTACGAACGGCAGGCAGAGCGCAACGAAAAGCTGATCGCCGATGGTCAGGCCGACAAGGTCAAGACCCGCGACTATACCGGCAAGCCGACCTATTACCAGCAGATCGGCACCTCGATCAAAACCGTGTTTTTCGGCTTCCTGATCGGCACGTTGATCGCCGTTCCGCTTGGCATCGCGGCGGGCCTGTCACCAACCGTCAATGCCGCGATCAACCCGCTGGTGCAGATATTCAAGCCGGTCAGCCCGCTGGCCTGGCTGCCCATCGTGACCATGGTGGTCAGCGCCTTGGCCAGCAGCAATGACGGGCTGTTTTCCAAAAGCTTCATCGTCTCGGCCATCACCGTAACCCTGTGTTCGCTGTGGCCCACGCTGATCAACACCTCGCTTGGTGTTGCCTCCATCGACCGCGATCTGGTCAATGTGGGGCGCGTGCTGAAGCTGTCACCGATGACCAAGGTACGGCGTCTTGTGCTGCCCTCGGCCCTGCCGCTGATCTTCACCGGGCTGCGCCTGTCGCTTGGCGTCGGCTGGATGGTCCTGATCGCGGCCGAGATGCTGGCCCAGAATCCCGGCCTTGGGAAATTTGTCTGGGACGAGTTCCAGAACGGGTCCTCTGACAGCCTCGCCCGGATCATGGTCGCCGTCCTGACCATCGGCATCATCGGCTTCCTGCTGGACCGGATGATGTTCGCCATCCAGTCGCTGATCACCTTCTCGGACAAGAGGTAAGCCATGGCCATTCTGGACCTCAAAGGCGTCACCAAGACCTATGGCAGCCAGCCCGTGCTGGGCGGCATCGACCTGAAGGTCGAACCCGGCGAGTTCGTGGCCATCCTGGGCTTTTCCGGCACCGGCAAATCGACGCTGATCAGCCTGATGGCAGGCTTGCAATTGCCCTCGACCGGGACCGTGCAATTCCGTGGCAAGCCCGTCACCGGGCCGGGGCCAGAACGCGGCGTGGTCTTTCAGTCCTATTCGCTGATGCCCTGGCTGACCGTCACCGGCAATATCGCCCTGGCCGTGCAGGCCGCGCTGCCCCGGCTGACGGCGGCGGAACAGGCCGCACGCGTGGCCAAATATATCGCCATGGTCGGCCTTTCCCACGCCGCCAGCCGCCGCCCGGCAGAACTGTCCGGCGGCATGCGCCAGCGCGTCGGCATCGCCCGCGCGCTGGCCATGGATCCCGAAATCCTGCTGCTGGACGAGCCGCTTTCTGCGCTGGACGCGCTGACCCGCGCCAATCTCGCCGACGAGATCGAGGCGATCTGGCAGGCCGACCGCAAGACCGTGGTGCTGATTACGAACGATGTGGACGAGGCCATCGTTCTGGCCGACCGCATCCTGTGCCTCGACCCCGACGGCACCATCGGGGCCGAGTTCCGCGTCACCCTGCCCCGCCCCCGCGACCGCGCGGCGATGAACCACGATCCCGCGTTCAAATCCCTGCGCGCCGAGGTCACGGGCCACCTGATCGCGGCTGGCGCGCAGGCGACGGCCGAACAGCGCCGCAGCCTGCCCAATGTGACGCCGCTGCACGCCATGCCCCGCGCCTATGCCCGCGCGGCGGCGGCCCGCAGCGATGCGCGCTATCTGCAATTCTCGAAACTGCACAAGATCTATCCCACGCCGAAAGGCCCGCTAACCGTGGTCGAGGATGTGAACCTGACCCTGAAAAAGGGCGAGTTCGTGTCGCTGATCGGCCATTCCGGCTGCGGCAAGTCCACCGTCCTGACAATGGCGGCGGGGCTGAACCCCATCAGCAAGGGCGCCATCATCCTCGACGGCGCCCATGTCGAGGGCGCCGACCCCGAACGCGCTGTGGTCTTTCAATCGCCCAGCCTCTTTCCCTGGCTGACCGCCCGCGAAAATGTCGCCATCGGCGTGGACCGGGTCTATCCGACAGCCAGCCGGGCCGAGCGGCAGGAGGTCGTCGAATATTACCTCGAACGGGTCGGCCTTGGCGACGCCATGCACCGCCTCGCCTCGGAACTATCGAACGGCATGCGTCAGCGCGTCGGCATCGCACGCGCCTTCGCCCTGTCGCCCAAGCTGCTGCTGCTGGATAAGCCATTCGGCATGCTCGACAGCCTGACAAGGTGGCAGCTGCAAGAAGTGCTGATGGAGGTCTGGGACCGAACCAAGGTCACCGCCGTCTGCGTCACTCATGATGTCGATGAGGCGATCTTGCTGGCCGACCGCGTGGTGATGATGACCAACGGCCCACAGGCGACCATCGGCAAGATCACCCATGTCGACCTGCCGCGCCCGCGCAGCCGCAAGGCACTGCTGAGCCACCCCGATTACTACGCCTATCGCGAGGAAATCATTGGCTTCCTCGAAGACTATGAACACGGCCAGAAGAAGGAGGCAGCGTGATGGAAAAGCTTGTCGTCATCGGCGCGGGCATGGCCTCGGGCCGGATGCTGGAGCATCTGACCGACGCCGCCGCGCCCTATCAAATCACCCTGTTCAATGCCGAGCCGCGCGGGAATTACAACCGCATCATGCTGTCCCCGGTGCTGTCGGGCGAGAAAACCTATAAGCAGATCGTCACCCATGACGAGACCTGGTATGCGGATCGCGGCATCACCACGCGCTTTGGCGAGCATGTCGTGGGCATCGACCGGGCGCGCAAGGTCGTGATCGGCCAGCAGGGCGAGGTGCCCTATGACAAGCTGGTCATCGCCACGGGTTCCGCGCCCTTCATGATCCCCGTGGTGGGCCGCGACCTGCCCGGCGTCATCGCCTATCGCGATCTGGACGACACCAATACCATGATCACCGCCGCCGTGCCCGGCGCCGAGGCCGTGGTGATCGGTGGCGGGTTGCTGGGGCTAGAGGCCGCAGCCGGTTTGCAGATGCGCGGCATGAAGGTCACCGTCATTCATCTGATGGGTCACCTGTTGGAACGTCAGCTGGACCCCTCGGCCGGTTATCTGCTGCAAAAGACGCTGGAGGCACGCGGTATCACCGTCCATTGCAAGGGCGCGACCAAGGCGATCATGGGTGAAACCCATGCCGAGGCCGTTCTGCTGGAAGACGGCACCGTCTATGGCGCCGATCTGGTGGTCATGGCCGTGGGCATCCGCCCGGAAACCCGCCTTGCCAACGATGCAGGGCTGGAGGTCGAGCGCGGCATCACCGTGAACGACCAGATGCGGACCAGCGACCCCTCGATCTATGCGCTTGGGGAATGCGTGGAACATGACGGCCAGTTGTTCGGCCTTGTCGCGCCGCTTTACGATCAGGCCAAGGTTCTGGCGGCCACGCTGTTGGGTGACGCCTCGGCCTTCCAGCCGGTGCAGACGGCGACCAAGCTGAAGGTCACGGGCTGCGACCTGTTCAGCGCAGGCGATTTCGCCGATGCGCAGGGGCGCGAGGATATCGTTTTCCGCGATCCGGGCCGTGGCATCTACAAGCGGCTGGTGATCCAAGGGGACCGGCTGATCGGCGCGGTCATGTATGGCGATACGGCGGACGGCAGCTGGTTCTTCGGTCTGATCAAGGACGGCACCGATATTTCGGAGATGCGCGATACGCTGATCTTCGGCCCGGCCTTTCAGGGCGGGGGTTCCGTGGACCCTATGGCGGCCGTTGCAGCATTGCCGCCTGACGCAGAAATCTGCGGCTGCAACGGCGTCTGCAAGGGCAAGATCACCGATGCCCTGCTGGGCGGCGCCGACACGCTGGAGAAGCTGCGTGCCACGACCAAGGCGTCGGCTTCTTGCGGCACCTGCACGGGGCTGGTGCAGCAGGTCATGGCGCTGGCATTGGGCGGCGAGGTCGCGGATACCCCCGCAGGCATGTGCACCTGCACCGACCTCAGCCACGAGGATGTGCGCCGCCTGATCAAGGCCAGGGGCCTGAAATCCATGCCCGCCGTCATGCAGGAATGCGGCTGGACCACGCCAGATGGCTGCGCGAAATGCCGCCCCGCGCTGAACTTCTATCTGCTGGCCGATTGGCCGCTGGACTATCGCGACGACCGCCAGTCGCGTTTCGTCAACGAAAGGAACCACGCCAATATCCAGAAGGACGGCACCTATTCGGTCGTCCCGCGCATGTGGGGCGGCGTCACCACCCCCGCCGAGCTGCGCGCCATCGCCGATGCGGCCGAGAAATACAACGTGCCGATGGTCAAGGTCACCGGCGGCCAGCGCATCGACCTGCTGGGTGTCAGGAAAGAGGATCTGCCCGCCATGTGGGCCGATCTGAACGATGCCGGCATGGTTTCGGGCCACGCCTATTCCAAGGGTCTGCGCACGGTGAAAACCTGCGTCGGCAGCGAGTTCTGCCGCTTTGGCACGCAGGATTCCACTGGCCTCGGCATCCGGCTGGAAAAACTGCTCTGGGGGTCATGGACTCCGCATAAGGTCAAGCTGGGCGTTTCCGGCTGCCCCCGCAACTGCGCCGAGGCCACCTGCAAGGATGTTGGCGTCATCTGCGTCGATAGCGGCTTTCAGGTCAGCGTCTCGGGCGCGGCGGGGATGGAGGTGAAAGAGACCGAATTGCTGGTCACCGTCCCAACCGAGGATGAGGCTGTCGAATGGATCACCGCCTTCGTCCAGCTTTACCGCGAGAATGCCCGCTATCTGGACCGGGCGTGGAAATGGACGGCCAAGGTGGGGCTGGATTGGGTCAAGGACCATCTCTCCGATCCCGAAAACCGCCGCGCCTTGGTCGAACGCTTCGAGATCAGCCAGTCGGTCTATCGCCGCGACCCCTGGGCCGAACATGCCAAACCCGGCGCGCGGGACGAATTCGCCCCCCTTGCCGACCTGCGACTGGAGGCTGCGGAATGATGGCTCAACCAACCGAATGGCTGGATGTCGCGGCGCTTTCCGACCTGCCGCCACAGGGCGCGCGCCTGATCCGCACGGCACAAGGCTGCGTGGCGCTGTTTCGCACCCATGACGACCGGGTCTTTGCGCTGGACGACCGCTGCCCGCACAAGGGCGGCCCCCTGTCCGAAGGCATCGTTGCCGGCCACACCATCACCTGCCCGCTGCATAACTGGGTCTTTGACCTGAACAGCGGCCAGGCCCTTGGCGCCGATGAGGGCGCGGTCCGCACCTGGCCCGTCCGGGTCGAGAAGGGCCGCGTGCTGGTCGGCGCCGAGATGCTGACCCGCCGCACCGCCGCCTGAAAGGAGAATGCAATGAACAAGATCACCGTGGATGAAATCACCCGCGACGACCTGACCGCGACGATCCTGCGTGCCAAACGCCGCGCAGGGCTGACATGGGCGGATATCGCCGCAGCCATCGGCAAATCCCCGGTCTGGACCCATTCCGCCGCCACCGGCATGAACGCCTTTCCCGATGATGTGGCATATACCTTCGCCGACCTTCTGGGCCTGCCCGACAGCGCCATTTCTCTGCTGACCGACAGCCCGCTGAAGGTCTGGACCCAAGACGTGCCGACCGATCCCTGCCTTTACCGCTTCTATGAAATCGTTGGCGTCTATGGCCCGACGCTGAAGGCGCTGATCAACGAGGAATTCGGCAACGGCATCATGTCGGCCATCGACTTCTCGATGCAGGTCGAACGCGAGCCGAACCCCAAAGGCGACCGGGTCAGGGTCACCATGTCCGGCAAATATCTGGAATACGCGAACTGGTAAGCCCGCACGGAAAGGAACCACCCATGTCCTATGTCACCCCCCAAGACTTCGCGAAAAAGATGATCGACGCGGGCGAGGCCAAGGTCTTCATGTCTACCAAGGACACGCTGATCCGCGCCTATATGGCCGGCGCGATTCTGGCGCTGGCGGCGGCCTTCGCCGTGACCGTCACGGTCAACACCGGCGATCCCCTGATCGGGGCGCTGCTGTTCCCGGTCGGCTTTTGTCTTTTGTATCTTCTGGGTTTCGATTTGCTGACAGGGGTTTTCACCCTTGTGCCGCTGGCGCTGCTGGACAAGCGCAAGGGCGTCACCATGAACGGGTTGTGGCGCAACTGGGGGCTGGTCTTTGCGGGCAATTTCGCCGGTGCCTTTACGGTGGCGATCTTCATGGCGATCATCGTGACCTTCGGCTTTACCTCCGAACCCAATGAGGTCGGCCAAAGGATCGGTCATATCGGCGAAGGCCGCACGCTTGGCTATGCCGCCCATGGCGCGGGGGGCATGCTGACGCTGTTTGTCCGGGCGGTCATGTGCAACTGGATGGTATCGACCGGCGTGGTCGCGGCGATGATGTCGACCAGCGTCTCGGGCAAGATCATGGCCATGTGGATGCCGATCCTGATCTTCTTCTACATGGGGTTCGAACATTCCATCGTGAACATGTTCCTGTTCCCCTCGGGCCTGCTGCTTGGCGGTAATTTCACCATCATGGACTATCTGATCTGGAACGAGATCCCGACCGTTATCGGCAACCTCGTCGGCGGCCTGACCTTCGTGGGCGCGATGATCTATGCCACGCATTACAAGACCTCGCCCGCCCGTCCGGTGGCCGACGAACCCGCCGCCCCCATGCCCGTCCCGGCGGAGTAGACCGCCATGACCAGCCCCGTCCGCACCACCTGTCCCTATTGCGGCACCGGCTGCGGAGTGCTGGTCAGCCGCAGCCCCACAGGGATCACCGTCGAAGGCGATCCCGACCACCCGGCGAATTTCGGGCGGCTCTGTTCCAAAGGGTCGGCCCTGGCCCAGACCATCGGGATGCGGGGCCGGTTGCTGACCCCCCGCATCGCGGGCCACAAGGCCACATGGGATGACGCCCTGTCGCTGGTCGCGCGCCGGTTCAGCGAAACCATCGCCCGGCACGGCCCGGATGCGGTGGCCTTCTATGTCTCGGGTCAGCTGCTGACCGAGGATTACTATGCCGCCAACAAGCTGATGAAGGGCTTTATCGGCAGCGGCAATATCGACACCAATTCGCGGCTCTGCATGGCCTCGTCCGTCGCGGGCCACCGCCGCGCCTTTGGCAGCGACACGGTGCCCGGCCTTTATGAGGATCTGGAACTTGCCGATCTGGTGGTGCTGACCGGCAGTAATCTCGCCTGGTGCCATCCGGTGCTGTACCAGCGCCTGCTGGCGGCAAAATCCGCGCGGCCCGAGATGCGCGTCGTCGTCATCGACCCGCGCCGGACCGCCACCTGCGAGATCGCCGACCTGCATCTGCCGCTGGCACCGGGATCGGATGCGGCGCTGTTCAACGCGCTGCTGGCCGCATCGGCCGAGCGGGGGCTGGCCAATGCGGCCTTCCTCGACAACCTTACGGGCGCAGGCGCGGCCATTGCCGCAGCAGCCGCCACCGATCCGGCGCTGACCGGCCTTGACCCGGCGCTGCTGGTGCAGTTCACCGACCTGTGGTGCAGCACCGAAAAGGTGGTCACCGTCTATTCCCAGGGCATCAACCAGTCCGCCACCGGCACCGACAAGGTGAATGCGATCCTCAATTGCCACCTGCTGACCGGCCGCATCGGTCATCCCGGCATGGGCCCGTTCAGTATCACCGGCCAGCCCAACGCCATGGGCGGGCGCGAGGTCGGCGGGCTGTCGAACATGCTGGCCTGCCATCTGGCCATCGAGAACCCCGTCCACCGCGCCGCCGTGCAGGACTTCTGGCACAGTCCGCGCATGGCCTCTGGTCCCGGCCTGAAAGCGATCGAGATGTTCGACGCCATCGAGGATGGCCGCATCAAGGCGCTGTGGATCATGTCCACCAACCCCGCCATGTCGATGCCGCAGGCCGACCGGGTGGCGCGGATCATCGCCAATTGCGATTTCACCGTGGTCAGCGATGTGATGGCAGATACTGACACCACCCGCCTTGCCGATGTGCTGCTGCCCGCAGCCGCCTGGGGCGAAAAGGACGGCACCGTCACCAATTCAGAACGCCGGATCAGCCGGCAGAGGGCGTTTCGGGCGGCTCCGGCACAGACGATGCCGGATTGGAAAATCATTTCAGAAGTTACCGCGCGCATGGGTTGGGGCGAAGCTTTCGCCTGGACAAGACCCGCCCAGATCTTCGCCGAATATGCCGAACTCTCGGGTCTCGCCGGGCGGATGGGGTCGGATTTCGACATCTCGGGTTGGGATCAGGACTATGAGGCGATGCAGCCGACCCTCTGGCCGCAATCGAAGGCGCGGCAAGGCGGGCGCTTCTTTGGCGATGGCCGCTTTCACACGCCCGACGGCAAGGCGCGGATGATCCCGGTGACACCCGAAATCGCCCCGGCACGTCCCGGCCAATTGCGCCTGAACACGGGCCGCATCCGCGACCAGTGGCATTCCATGACCCGCACCGGCCTGTCGCCCCGCCTGTCGGGCCATATCGCCGAACCCTTCCTTGAGGTTCACCCCGACGATGCCCTGCGCCTTGGCCTGCAACCCGCCGGTCTGGCGCAGCTGTCGAATGGCCACGGCACCGCCATCCTGCGGGTGCTGGTCACGGATCGCGCGGCTGCGGGGCAGGTCTTTGCGCCGATGCACTGGTCGGGCCGCAATTCCGCCGCCGGCCGCGTCGATGCGCTGGTCACGGGGCCGACCGATCCCCATTCCGGCCAGCCCGCCCTGAAAGAGGCCGCCGTCACCGTCCTGCCCTTCCGCGCCGCCTGGTATGGCTTTGCGGTGGCCGCCCACGACTTTCGCCCGGAGTGCGACTACTGGGCCACGGCGCGGACAGAGACCGGGTTGCGCGCCGAACTGGCCGGCGCCGCCCGCCTGACCGACCCCGAGGGTTTTGCCCGCGACCTGTTCGACCTGCCCGAGGCGGAGGCGCAAACCGTCAGCGACATCGCCAAAGGCCGCCACCATATCGCGCTGTCGGAAAACGGCATCATCCGCGCCGCCCTGTTCATCGCCCCCGAACCCGTGGCCCTGTCGCGCGATTTCGTCGCCCGCCGCGTGGGCCACGACGCCCCTCAACTGATCGCAGGCCGCCCCGGCGCCGACATGCCCGACCCCGGCGCGCTGGTCTGCGCCTGTTTCGATATCGGCGCGAACACCATCATCACCGCCATCCGCGAAGGCCGCGCGCGGACCGTCGACCAGATCGGCCAGGCCCTGCGCGCCGGCACGAATTGCGGGTCTTGCCGCAGCCAGATCGCCGGCATCCTGTCGCAGGAACGCCCCCCGGCCATCGCCGCCGAATGATCAGCGACCGGAACCGACCTTGGCCACATCCAGCACCTCGGCCAGGACCGAGACCGCCAGCACCCGCGCATCCCGCGCGGACCTGATCAGCCCCACCGGCCCATGCAGCCGCGCGATCCGGTCCTCGGGCACGCCCAGTTCCGCCAGCGCAACCCGTCGCGTGGCGGCGGCACGTTGGCTGCCCTGCGAGCCGATATAGAAACCGGGCGTCGCTAACGCGCCCTTCAGGATTGCGGGCTCCCAATCGTGATCGTGGAAAAACAGCAGGATCGAGGTCCATGCGTCCACCGCCAGATCAGCAGGCCAGCCGGGCCGGATCAACTGCCGGACCGGACAACCGGCAGCGGCGGCGCTGTCCAGCGTTTCCGTGTCCGGTGACAGCAGCAGCACCGGATAGCCGACCGAATGGGCCAGCGCGGCAAAGGTGAACGCCTCGGGCCCCTTGCCAAAGACCAGAAAGCGCAGCTCGGGTTCGAGCCGCAGCACGAAATCAGGGCCGTCATGGCCGGTCTGACCGCCATTGGCCAAACGGATGGCCCCACTGTCCCGGTCGATCCGCAGCACGCAGACCTGCCTTGCGGCGCGGCAGGCCGTCGCCTCGCGCAGCGCCTCGCGGTCGGGATTGGGCAGCAGCAGGATCTCCAGCCCGCCACCACAGGGCAGCTGAATGTCGATGAAGGGCGAGCCGCGACCGTATCGGACGCTGCGCGGCCGCCCCTCGGCCAACGCCTGCTTTGCGTGATGGGCAATATCGGATTCCACGCAGCCCGAGGACAGCGTGCCGACCAGCCCCTGCCCCTCGCCATCGGGAATGATCGCCATGACCGCGCCGATGGGGCGATAGGATGGCCCCTCGACCCCTGTGATGATGGCCAGCACGACCGGGCCGGCGGCCATGGCGGCCTCGGCCAGCGGGTCGCGGGAAACGGCGGCGGATTGGCTCAGGATATCCATGCGCAAACTCTTTCTCTGCGATCCAGAGTTAGGGTGCCGCGGCGCGCGGGGCAATGCGCCTTTGGTCCTGAACGCGGCTTGCCTTCGGCTTGCGGCTGCGCCACCTTCGCTCCAACCCAAACACCCGGAGCCGCCCCATGCCCCTGCCCCATATCGTCTTCGACCTTGGCTGGGTGCTGATCGGCTGGCAGCCCGAGGTGGCCTTTGCCGACCACTTCCCCGACCCGCAGGCCGCCCGCGACTGGCTGGAGCAGATCGACTTTCACGACTGGAACCGCACCCAGGACGGTGGCCGCAGCCTGGCCGATGGCCTTGCCGCCGCCCATGCGCGTTTCGGCGATCTGGCCACGCCGCTGGCCGCCTATCCCGCCGGTTTCGCCGCCACCATCGCCGAACCGATGCCCGGCACATGGCAGATCGCCGAGGCCCTGAAATCCGCGGGCCACCGCATGTTCGCCATCACCAACTGGTCGGCGGATAACTGGCCCGCCGCGACGCGGCTTTATCCTCGGCTGACGACATTGTTCGAGGACATCGTCGTCTCGGGTCAGGAAAAGCTGCTGAAACCGGACCCCGCGATCTATCTGACCCTGACCGATCGCAACGGCATTGCGCCCACCGACTGCCTGTTTATCGACGACAGTGCCACCAATGTGGACGGCGCCCGCGCCGTCGGCATGGACGCCATCCATTTCACCGGCGCGACCGCGCTGGCCGAGGCTCTGCATCAACGCGGGATCGCGCTCGGATAAGCTTGAACTGGCCGGGCGAGGCGCATATACCCAAACCCGATGCGGGTGTAGCTCAATGGTAGAGCAGCAGCCTTCCAAGCTGAATACGTGGGTTCGATTCCCATCACCCGCTCCAACCATCCCCCGGCACAGTCGACGCATTTCTTGGCCCCGGCCCTTTCGCGACCGGCCCGGCTTGCCTATCTTTCACGGCAGAAGTGAAACGACTGAAGGTCCCGCCCATGTCCCGCAAGGCCACGCAACGGCTGTCCTTTTATCTGCTGGTGCTGCTGACGCTGTATGCGTCGCTGGCGGGCGCGGCCTGACCATGGCGCAACGTTTCGGCGGCCGCTATTCACCGGGCGGCAATCAGCAGAACCCGGTCCCTGCCGCACCTGTGCGTCACGCGCTGGAAAGCCGCGTCAAATGGATCACCATCGCCGCCAGCCCGTTTCTGCTGGGCGCGTTTTTCCGCGCCCCTGCCGGCATGTTCACCGATCTGGCCGCCTTTGGCATCATGGCGCTGGCCGGCTGGCTGACCCGCGAAGGCTTGCAGGCCGAAGCCGCCTATGACGCCCGCCGCGTGGCCAGGCGCCCCGCCTTTCCACGCAAGCTGCTGGGCGGCGTCCTGACCGGGCTTGGCCTTGGCCTTGGCGCCTATGAGCCGGGCGCATTGGCCGGCGCGGGCCTGATCGGCATCGCGGGCGCCGTGCTGCACTGGCTGGCCTTCGGCCCCGATCCGATGCGCGACAAGGGGATGGAGGGCGTCGACGGCTTTCAACAGGATCGTGTCGACCGCATGGTGACCGAGGCGCAACGCTATCTCGATGGCATGAAGGACGCGATCCTGCGGACCGGCGAACGGCGGCTGGAGGCGCGGGTCGCCATGTTCGAGGCAACCGTGCATGACCTGTTCCGTCAGGTCCAGCAGAACCCCGCCGATCTTGCGGCGGCGCGGCGCTATATCGGGGTCTATCTGGTGGGTGCGCGGGATGCGACGGTGAAATTCGCCGATCTTTACGCCCAGACCCGCGACGCCCGAACCCGGCAGGATTACGAGGCGTTGCTGGACGATCTGGAAACCAATTTCGCCGCCCGGACCCGACAGTTGATCCAGGGCGGGCGCACAGATCTGGATATCGAGATTCAGGTGCTGCGTGACCGTCTGGCACGCGAGGGCGTCGCCAGCCCCGAACGCGCGACAGCCGCGCTGGAAAGCCGTGATGCCGTCACCATGGACGAGTTGCTGCGCGCGCCCGACCATGTGCCTGGCCGGACCGGAACCAAAAACTGACATGCCCCGATACGCGCTGAAGGTCGAATATGACGGCACGCCCTTTGCCGGCTGGCAGGCGCAGGCCGACCAGCCCTCGGTTCAGGGCGCGGTCGAGGCCGCGCTGGCCCGGCTGGACCCCGGATTCGCCGCTGGCGCGCGGATCGCGGCAGCAGGGCGTACCGATGCGGGCGTGCATGCGACGGGTCAGGTGGCCCATGCCGATCTGGCAAAGGGCTGGGATCCGTTCCGTCTGTCCGAGGCGTTGAACTGGCACCTGAAACCGGCACCCGTGGCGATCCTTGCCGCAGCAGCGGTAGCGGATGATTTCCACGCGCGGTTTTCGGCACTGGAACGGCGTTACACCTTTCGGCTGATCGCCCGGCGCGCGCCGGTTACCCATGAACGCGGCAGGGTCTGGCAGGTGCTGAACCCGCTGGACGTGACGACCATGCGCGCAGGGGCGGCGCATCTGATCGGCCGGCATGATTTCACCACCTTCCGATCCTCGATCTGCCAGGCGCAAAGCCCGGTCAAATCGCTGGACCGGATCGAGATCGAGGAAATCCCCCTGCCCGATGGCACGGAATACCGCTTTCACCTGCGCGCGCGGTCCTTCCTGCATAATCAGGTGCGGTCCATCGTCGGCACCTTGGAGCGGGTTGGTGCCGGATCATGGCATTCCGACCGCGTGGCCGAGGCCCTTGCCGCACGCGATCGCGCAGCCTGTGGTCCGGTTTGCCCGCCTCAGGGGCTGTATCTGACAGGGGTTAACTATCCGCAGGATCCATTTGCCGGGTGATCCGTGAACCCGTCTGCGGACCAGGCCCGAGCCTGGCGGTTCGCTATTCGGTGACTGGCTTGCGGGCCCGCCGCTTGCGGCGTTCCACGCCGACGGTGACGATGCGGACGGTCTGCCACATGATCCACAGATCCATCAGGATCGAACGATGCCGCTGATAGATCAGATCCAGCCGCAGCTTGGCCGGCAGGCAGCGGCGGCGATACACGAACTCGGTCGATTCGGCGCTGGTGCAGGTTGCCAGAATGCGCCCCTCGTGCCGGTGATAGATCAGCGTCGCAAGCCCCGTCACGCCCGGCCGGCTTTTCAGCACCTGAGCATAGACCGTGGGATATTGCTCGACATGTTCGCGATTGGGCGGGCGGGGGCCGACAAAGCTCATGTCGCCGCGCAGGATGTTGAAAAGTTGCGGCAACTCGTCGATGCGGGTGCGACGCAGGAAATGCCCAAAGGGGGTGATGCGGGCGTTCTTGTGCGGGCCGGTCACGCCGTAATCGCTTTCCTCCAGGCTCATGGTGCGGAATTTCCACAGCGTGAAGGACTGGTTCAGCCCCGACATGCGCCGGGCGCTGTAGATGATCGGCCGACCCTGAAGGATCAGCAGCGTCAGCGCGACGCCTGCCATCAGCAGCAGCACGGGAAGCAGCAGGACCAGGGCAAAGGCGATATCGAATACCCGCTTGGACGGCGGCATCGGACGAATCTGACCGGCGGACTCGGCCGTGAACCATGCCATCTTCGGCATGTTCAGCCCGGTCAGCTGCGCAACTTCGGTCTTGTCCCAATCTTGATGAATCGTCACTTTGGCGACTGCCTTACTGTGCCCATACCTTGCTGATTGCCGGTAACACACCGGAACCGCTATTGAAACAGTCGGTGGCTGTTTGGGTTCCACGAACTTGCACCATGTTGTCGCTTGGGCCACTCTATGCGCGACAATCGGCACAGGAGCCCGCGTCATGCGCAAATTTCTGGTCCTTCTGGACGACAGCCGCGAATGCCTGAATGCCATGCGCTTCGCGGCCATGCGGGCCTCGAATACAGGTGGGGTGGTGGTCGTTCTGGCGGTGATCCCGGCCGAAGAAATCCAGCACGGACTGGGGGTTGCCGAGGTCATGCGGGCCGAGGCACGCGAAAGAATCGAGGCCCATTTCGAGGTCTTTGCGAAATGGATGCGCGACCGTCCCAAGGTCGAACCCGAGCTGGTGATCCGCGAAGGAGACCCGGCCGAGGAGATGCTGGCGCAGATCGGCGAAGATCCGCTTATCGGCGTGGTCGTGCTGGGGGTTTCCGCGGAAAAAGGGGCGAAAAACCCTGTGATCAGTCGCCTTATGCGCGATGCCGGGGTGCTGGGCTGCCCGCTGACGCTGGTACCGGGTGACATGTCCAAGGAACGGCTGGAGGCGATCACCTGACGCCGGCGGGGACCGAATTCCCTGCGCTGACCCCGTTCGCGGCGGTGAAAACCACGCCCTTTGCCCGGTTGCGCGGCTTGACCCAGCGGGTCGGGATGGCCATATCTGCCCTGTCAAAGGAGCCGCGCCATGTTCATTCAGACCGAAACCACGCCGAACCCCGCCACGCTGAAGTTTCTGCCGGGCGAAACCGTGCTGGCGGGCGGCACAGCCGATTTTCCTGATCGCGACACAGCCGGCACATCGCCGCTGGCGGCGCGCATCTTTGCCGTTTCCGGCGTGACCGGCGTTTTCCTCGGCGGCGATTTCGTCACCGTGACCAAGGCCGATGATGCGGTGTGGGACCATCTGAAGCCCTCGGTGCTGGGCGCGATCATGGAGCATTTCCAGTCCGGCGCCCCGGCGATCGAGGGCAATCAGGCGCAGGCCGGCGGCGGCCATGCCAGCCATGACGGCCCCGATGGCGAGATCGTCACCCAGATCAAGGAATTGCTGGATACCCGCGTCCGCCCGGCCGTGGCGCAGGATGGTGGTGACATCACCTTCCACGGCTTCGATCGCGGCATTGTCTATCTGCATATGCAGGGCGCCTGCGCGGGCTGCCCGTCCTCGACCCTGACGCTGAAGATGGGGATCGAGAACCTGCTGCGCCATTATATCCCCGAGGTGATCGAGGTCCGGCCCGTTGCCTGACCCCGCCATTGTTCTGGGTTTTGACACATCGGCCGCGCATTGCGCGGCCGCATTGCTGTCGGACGGGCGCGTCCTGGCCGAGCGGGTCGAGCCGATGACGAAGGGCCAGGCCGAAAGGCTGATGCCCTTGCTGGAAGAGGTGATGGCCGAGGCGGGGATGCGCTGGCACGATCTGTCGGTGATCGGCGTCGGCACCGGGCCCGGCAATTTCACCGGCATCCGCATCGCCGTCGCGGCGGCGCGGGGGCTGGCGCTGTCGCTGGACATCCCGGCCGTCGGCGTCAGCGTGACCGAAGCCACGGCGCTGGATCTGCCCCGGCCCTGCCGCGTTGTGATCCCGTCGCGGGGCGATCAGGTTATCTGGCAAGATTTCGGAACCGATGGCGAAGCTCGGCCGCAGCAAGCTGCGGCCGATACGCTGCCGCCCGGCCCGACGCCGGCTGCGCCGGTCGTGCCGCTGCCGGTGGCCATCGCCCGCATCGCCCTGTCGCGCCGCGACGCCCCCGGCCCCCGGCCCGCGCCGATCTATCTGCGCCCCGCCGATGCCGCACCCTCACGCGATACGCCGCCGGTGATGCTGCCGTGACGCCCGACGCGCTGGCAGCACTGCACGGGCGCTGCTTCACGCAGCCACGCCCCTGGACCGCCACTGAACTTGCCGGGCTGCTTGACAGCCCGCACAGCTTTCTGCTGACCCGCGCGCCCGATGCCATGCTGCTGGGCCGCGCCATTGCCGGCGAGGCGGAACTGCTGACCCTTGCCGTCGCACCCGAAGCCCGCCGACAGGGGCTGGCCAGCGCATTGCTGGCCGAATTTGCCGCAGCGTCGCGGGCACGCGAAGCCGAGACGGCCTTCCTTGAGGTCGCCTCGGACAATGCGGCGGCATTGGCGCTGTATCGCCGCCATGGCTGGGCCGGGGCGGGCCTGCGGCGCGACTATTACGCACCGGGAATTGATGCCCTGGTCCTGCGCCTTGCGCTTTGAAATCGCCAAGAAACCAGTTGACCGCCCAGTTGCGATTGGCACAATCGCACGATCAAACGGGCAGAATCGCCCATGACAAGAACAACAGGAAGAGGTCTTGGAATGTCCTTGATGAAATCGCTTCTCGTGGCCAGCGCAGCCACGGCGCTGACCGCCGGCATCGCCACCGCCGAGCCCGCGCTGATCTTCGATCTGGGCGGCAAGTTCGACAAATCCTTCAACGAGGCGGCCTTCAACGGCGCGCAGCGTTGGGTCGAGGAAACCGGCGGTACCTATAAGGAACTGGAGATGCAGTCCGAGGCGCAGCGCGAACAGGCCCTGCGCCGACTGGCCGAAACCGGCGCCAACCCGATCATCATGACCGGCTTTGCCTTTGGCGACGTGCTGAACAAGGTCGCCGGCGACTATCCCGACACCAAATTCGGCATCATCGACATGGTGGTCGATCAGCCGAATGTGCAATCGGTGGTCTTTACCGAAGAACAGGGCAGCTATCTGGCCGGCATCATGGCCGCTATGGCCAGCAAGACCGATACCGTCGGCTTCATCGGCGGCATGGACATCCCGCTGATCCACAAGTTCGAATGCGGGTTTGCCCAGGGCTTCAAATCGGTCAAGCCCGAGGGCAAGGTCATCATCAACTATACCGGCACCACCCCTGCCGCGTGGAATGACCCCGTGAAGGGCGGCGAATTGGCCAAGGCCCAGATCAGCCAAGGTGCCGATGTGGTCTATGCCGCTGCTGGCGGCACCGGGATCGGCGTGCTGCAAGCCGTCGCCGACGAGGGCAAGCTGGGCGTCGGCGTCGACAGCAACCAGAACCACCTGCATCCGGGCCAGATGCTGACCTCGATGGTCAAGCGGGTCGATAATGCGGTCTTTGACGCCTTTACCGCCGGCACCGAGCTGGAACCGGGCATCAAGGTCATGGATCTGGCAGCAGGCGGCGTGGCCGTGGCCATCGACGACAACAACAAGGATCTGATCACGCCGGAAATGCAGACCGCGATCGACGAGGCCTCGGCCAAGATCGCCGATGGCAGCACCCGGGTGCATGACTACATGGCCGACAATACCTGCCCGGTCCAGTAATGGCGGCGGCATCGCAAAATTCAGAGGGGCGGCCCGATGCGGCCGCCCCTGCTGCAATCGAGCTGCGCGGGATCTCAAAGGCCTTTGGGCCGGTGCAGGCGAACAAGAACATCAACCTGCGGGTTGAAAAGGGCACGATCCACGGCATCATCGGCGAGAACGGGGCAGGGAAATCGACGCTGATGTCGATCCTTTACGGTTTCTACAAACCCGATAGCGGCGAGATCCGCGTGGGTGGCCAGCCGCTGACCATCACCGACAGTCAGACCGCCATCCGCGCCGGCATCGGCATGGTGTTCCAGCACTTCAAGCTGGTGCAGAATTTCACGGTGCTGGAAAATATCATCCTCGGCGCCGAGGACGGGCCATTGCTGCGCCCCTCGCTGGCCAAGGCGCGCGGCGTGCTGCGGCAACTGGCCGAGGAATATCAGTTGAACGTCGACCCCGACATGACGATCGAGGAATTGTCGGTCGGCCACCAGCAGCGGGTCGAGATCCTGAAGGCGCTGTATCGACAGGCCGATATCCTGATCCTGGACGAACCCACCGGCGTGCTGACCCCGGCCGAGGCCGATCACCTGTTCCGCATCCTCGAAGGGCTGCGCGCCGAGGGCAAGACCATCATCCTGATCACCCACAAGCTGCGCGAGATCATGGAAATCACCGACAATGTCTCGGTCATGCGGCGCGGCGAGATGGTGGCATCGGTCAGAACGGCCGAGACGACCCCCGAGGAACTGGCGGAACTGATGGTCGGCCGCAAGGTTCTGCTGAACGTCGAGAAAACCCCGGCGCAGCCCGGTGCCGCCATCCTTGAGGTGCGCAATCTTAGGCTGGTCGATCCCGATGGCGTGGAACGCCTGCGCGGCATCAGCCTGGACATCCGCGCCGGCGAGATCCTGGGCATCGCCGGTGTCAGCGGCAATGGCCAGACGCAATTGCTGGAACTGCTGGGCGGCTATCCCGAAAAGGGCAGCAAGGTCAGCGGCTCGGTGCGGATGAACGGGCAGGAACTAGACCTGACGGGCCGGTATTCCGACGCGGCCACTCGTCGTGCACGCGGCATCGGCCATGTCCCCGAGGACCGTCAGGTCGAGGGTCTGATCATGGATTTCACCGCCTGGGAAAACGTCGCCTTCGGCTATCACCACGCGCCTGAATACAACAAGGGCTGGCTGATGGACAACGCCGCCATCCGCGCCGATGCCGAGGGCAAGATCGAACGTTTCGACGTGCGGCCACCCAATGCAAACCTGGCCGCCCGCAACTTCTCGGGCGGGAACCAGCAAAAGATCGTCGTGGCCCGCGAAATCGAGCGGAACCCTGACCTTTTGCTGATCGGCCAGCCGACGCGCGGCGTCGATATCGGCGCGATCGAGTTCATTCACAAGCGCATCGTGGAATTGCGAGACGCGGGCAAGGCGGTGCTGCTGGTCAGCGTCGAGCTGGACGAGATCCTGTCGCTGTCGGACCGCGTGGCGGTGATGTTTGACGGTCGGATCATGGGCGAACGCCTGCCCAGCCAGACCACGACGGGCGAGCTGGGCCTGCTGATGGCCGGCATCACCGATACCGAAAATGCAGCCGACAACACGGGGCTTCCACCCGATCACAAGCATGTTGCGACATTGCCGGGAGAACAGCCATGAAACCACTGGCCGCCCTGATCGTCACCCTTGGCCTTTCGGCCTGCGCCTTGACGGAGCCCGGAGGGTTGGCGTCGCTGCCGCCACTTTCCGACCCGGAAAGCCGGCTTGTGGCGCGTGGCCCCGGCGGGGCCTGGGCCGATGCCGCGCCGCTGGCGGGGCTTGAAAGCGCCGGCGCCGAATGCGCGACCACCTCCAAGGGCGCGGCCTGCCTGCTCAAGGGCGATGCGGCCACGCCGGATCGCAGTCTTGCAACCGCCCGCGAGGGCCGTTGTCTTGCCAGATCCGGCCCAGGTCAGGGCACGACTGTCACGGTGGTCACGCTTCATCGCAATGCAAGTTCATCACCGCGCCGGCCGCGTTTTGAAAGGCTGTATTACCCGGTGAACAGCGGCGCATGGCCCGACGTGACATCGCGCCTGTCCGATCCTGCGGCATTTACCCGGCTTTGCGACCAGCTTTTGCAGCCCGACACGCTGGCGACAAGGATAGATGACTGATGGAAAAGATGCCGAAATGGGCAGATGTCATCCTGACGCCTCTGATCTCGCTTTTTCTGGCCATGGCGATCTCGGCGCTGGTCATTCTGGCCATCGGGGAAAGTCCGTGGGTGGCGCTGACCACCATGGTGGATGGCGCGCTTGGGTCCAGCTATGGCTGGGGTTTCACCCTGTATTACACGACCAATTTCATCTTTACCGGGCTTGCCGTGATGGTCGCCTATCACGCGGCGCTGTTCAATATCGGCGGCGAGGGACAGGCGGCGATGGGCGGGCTGGGCGTGGCGCTGGTGCTGCTGTATCTGCCCCTGCCCCATTGGCTGATCGCGCTGCCCGTGGCGATGATCGGGGCGGCAGCCTTCGGCGCGGCATGGGCGCTCATACCGGCCTGGTTGCAGGCGAAACGGGGCAGCCATATCGTCATCACGACGATCATGTTCAACTTCATCGCGGCGGCCGCGCTGAACTATGTGCTGGTCAATATCCTGCGCCCCGTGGGCAGCATGGATCCGGCCTCGGCCCGGTTTCCCGAAAGCACGCATCTGCCCTCGATCAGTGACATGGCGGCCGCGATCGGGATGGAATGGGGCAAGAACACCCCGGTCAACGTCACCTTCTTCGTGGCGATCGCGGCCTGCCTGCTGGTCTGGCTGCTGATCTGGCGCACGCGCCTGGGTTATCAGATCCGCGCCTTCGGCAAATCCGAGCCCGGCGCATTATATGCCGGCATCTCGCCCGCCCGCATCACCATCATCGCCATGCTGATTTCGGGCGGTCTTGCCGGAATGATGGCGATCAACAACGTGATGGGCGAAAGCGAACGGCTGGTGCTGAACGCGGTCGAGGGCGCCGGCTTCATCGGCATCGCCGTGGCGCTGATGGGCCGCAACCACCCCTTAGGCGTGTTCCTGGCGGCGCTGCTGTTCGGGTTCCTCTATCAAGGCGGGGGCGAGCTGGCCCTGTGGACGTCCATCCCGCGCGAGCTGATCATCGTCATTCAGGCGCTGGTCATCCTGTTCACCGGCGCGCTGGACAACATGGTCCGCATGCCGTTGGAGCGGCTGTTTCTGGCGCTGCGCAAGCGGGGGGATGCGTGATGGACTGGCTGATCCCCTATCTGCCCGGCTTCGGCGCGGCCTATGCCATTCAGGCGGTCGCGGTGGCCTCGCCCGGTCCGGGCGTTGCGCTGCTTCTGGGCATCGCCTTGTCGCAAGGACGCGCCAGCGCCTTCGCGGCATCCGTTGGCATCGCGCTTGGGGCTGCCTGTCTGGCCCTGGCCACGACCCAGGGCCTTGGCCTGCTGATGGAGCAGGTGGCGTGGCTGTCCACCATCATCCGCGTGGCCGGTATCTTCTATCTGCTGTGGCTGGCGTTCAAGGCCTTTCGCCGCGCCGCGCAGCCGCCCCACGTCACCATCACCCGCAACATTCAGGGCAAAGGCCTGTGGCGCGCCTTCACGATGGGCTTTCTGATGCAGATCACCAATCCCAAGGCGATTGTCTTCTGGCTGGCCATCGCCTCGGTCGGGGCCACCATCGGCGCCCCCGCGCCCGTCGTGGCCACCTTCGTCGCCGGCGCCTTCCTGCTGTCGCTGGTAGGTCATGGCATCTATGCCGTGCTGCTGTCCTCGTCCCCTTTCCGATTGGCCTATGACCGCGCCCGGCGCTGGATCGAGGCCGCGATCGGCGGTTTTCTGGCCCTTGTCGCCTTCCGGCTGGCCACGGAACGGAGCTGAGCCATGAAACTTGACGTGCTGAAAGACGCGCTGACCCCGATCATCGTCCTTGGTATCTGCCTGATCTGGGCGCTGATTGATTCCAGCCGGGCCATGCAAGGCATGGACAGCGCGCTGCGGTTGATGACACCGCTGTTGCTGGCCTGTCTGGCGGGGCTGTATTCTGAACGCGCGGGCGTCTTCGACATCGGGCTGGAAGGCAAGATGCTGATGGCCGCCTTTACCGCCGCCACCGTGGCCGCGCTGACCAACAGCGCCTGGCTGGGCCTGCTCGCCGGGATCGGGGGCGCGCTTACCCTGTCGCTGATTCACGGGCTGGCCTCGATCACCTTTCGCGGCAATCAGCTGATTTCCGGCGTTGCCATCAACTTTCTCGCCTCGGGGCTGACGGTGCTGCTGGGGATCAAGATCTTTGGCCTGGGCGGCAGAACGCCCTCGCTGCAAGGCAGTGGCCGCTTTCAGGAAATCACCCTGCCCTTTGCCGATGCCCTGTCGGGCGTGCCGGTGATCGGTCCGATCTATGCACAGCTGATTTCGGGCCATTCGATCCTGGTCTATGTCGCTGTGCTATGCGTGCCACTGACCTGGTGGGTGCTGTTTCGCACCCGCTTTGGCCTGCGGCTGCGGGCGGTTGGGGAAAACCCCGCCTCGGTCGACACGGCCGGCGTGTCGGTAACGCGCCAGCGCTATGTCGCGGTGGCGATCTGCGGCGTGCTGTGCGGCATTGCCGGCGCCTATCTGGCAACTGGACTGTCGGCGGGCTTTGTCAAGGAAATGACCGCCGGCCGCGGTTTTATCGCATTGGCCGCGCTGATCTTTGCGAAATGGAGGCCCTGGGGCGCGCTGTTTGCCACGCTGCTGTTCGGCCTGCTGGAATCCATCGCCAACCAATATCCCAATCTGGACCTTGGTTTCGTCACCATCCCGTCCATGTTCATGAACGCGCTGCCCTATATCCTGACCGTCATCATCCTTGCCGGTTTCGTCGGCCGCGCCATCCCGCCACGCGCGGGCGGAGAGCCCTATGTCAAAGAACGCTGACCTGATCGCCCTGATCCGCGACCGCGCGGGCGCTGAAGCCCCCGAATACGGCCTGATCCTTGGATCCGGGTTGGGGCATATCTCGGGCACGGTGGACGGTGTGGCCATACCCTATGACGAATTGCCCGGCTTTCCCCATGCCGGCGTCTCGGGCCATGTCCCGCAACTGGTCATCGGCCAACTGGAGGGTCGCCGCGTCGCCGTCTTTGGCGGCCGGTCGCATTACTACGAATCCGGGCGGCCCGACGCGATGCGGCTGCCGCTTCAGGTGCTGGCGGGCCTTGGCACGAAAAAGCTGATCCTGACCAATGCGGCGGGTTCGGTGCGGCCGGCGATGCAGCCCGGTTCGCTGATGATGCTATCCGATCACATCAACCTGTCCGGCGCCAACCCGCTGATCGGCGAGACGACCGACGCGCGTTTCCAGCCGATGACCGACGCCCATGATGCCGCCCTGCGCGCCCGCCTTGCCGCCGCCGCCCAGGCCGAAGGGATCGACCTGCCCGAGGGCGTCTATTGCTGGTTTTCCGGCCCCAGTTTCGAGACGCCTGCCGAAATCCGCATGACCCAGATCATCGGTGGCGACGCGGTGGGCATGTCGACCGTTCCCGAAATCATTCTCGGCCGGTTCTTCGGCCTCAGTTGCGCGGCGATCTCGGTCATCACCAATATGGGTGCGGGCCTGTCGAATGAATCGCTCAGCCACGAACACACCAAGGCCATGGCGCCCCTGGGCGCGGCCAAGCTGGAAAAAGTGCTGCGGCGTTTTCTGAAGGATGGCTAAGCGGCCAGTGCCTGCCGGGCGGGCCTAGACCGGAATGGAAGTCCTGCTGTATCTGCTGATCTTCGGCTGGCAATATGCCGTCCCGCTGGTCCTGACAGCGGTGCTGACACTGCTCATCCATCGCATTTTATCCCGCCGAGGCTGGCGCTGGCCGATCCTCGGCGCGACAGGCATCGCCGTTGCCCTGTCCTGCCTGCCTGCGCTTTCGGACAGGGTGACAATGCGCAGGGATCTGGCCGCACTTGCCCCCGACAGCATTCGCCCCGACCAGTTGACCCTGCCACCGGGCCGGCTGTTGCATCTGCAAAACATGAACACCGCCGGGATCACCTGCCGCGAGGAATGCCCCTTCGCGCAACTGCCCTTCGTCAGCGATGTCACCGTCGCCGATATTCAACGGGTAACCGATCCCGAAGGTTATCCCCCGTCACGGCCAATCGACCTTTGGGCGGCGCTGGACAACCCCGACCGTAATGCGCCGTTTCCCTACAGCTATGCCTTCATCTCGGCCACCTCTTACTGGTATGCCAAAGGCATCGGCGCCACCGATTATCGCCTGCCCCATTGGCCCGAAACGACCAGTGGCGCGCATATGCTGGTGTCAGTTCCACCCGACGGCCAATTGGACCTTGCCCACGCCACCACCCATTACCGCCGGCTGAATCTGCAACTTGAACAGGCGGAATGGGGCCTGTGGGGCTTTGCCAGCCGGATCAGGAACATCCCCTCGACCGGGGCGATCTTTGACGACCTCAGCACCATCGCCAAGCCGGATTAGGCCGTCAGGTACCGGTTGAACCAGTCGATCGTCCGCTGCCATGCCAGATCTGCGGCGGCCTGATCGTATCGCGGCGTGGAATCATTGTGGAACCCATGATTCACACCGGGATAGATATACCCCTCATAGGTCTTTCCGGCCGCCTTCAACGCTGCCTCATAGGCCGGCCAGCCTTCGTTGATCCGCTCATCCATCCCGGCATAATGCAGCAACAAGGGCGCCTGAATCTTCGCCGCATCCTCGACGGCGGCCTGTCGCCCATAGAAGGGCACCGAGGCCGCAAGTTCTGGATAGGCCACAGCCAGCGCATTGCAGACCCCGCCGCCATAGCAAAAGCCGACCGCGCCAACCTTGCCGGTCGAATCCTCGCGCCCCATCAGATGCTCGGCCCCGGCAAAGAAATCATTCATCAGCTTTTCGGGATCGACGCTCTGCTGCAATTCACGCCCTTCGGTGTCATTGCCCGGATAGCCGCCCACCGAGGTCAGCCCATCGGGCGCCAGCGCCATGAACCCGGCCTTGGCCACGCGCCGGGCCACATCCTCGATATAGGGGTTCAGTCCCCGGTTCTCATGGATGACCAGAACGGCGGGCAACGGCCCCTCGACGCCCGCAGGCCGCACCAGATAGCCGCGGACCTCGCCATTGCCATTGGGCGAATCATAGGTCACATATTCGGGCAGGATCGTCTCGTCGTTGAAATTCACCTGCTGGGCCATGGCGTAATTCGGGCTCAGCATCTGCAACAGCCCCACCGCCGTGACGCCGCCCACAGCGAATTTCGTCGCCCGGTCCAGAAACTCGCGCTTGGTGATCACTCCATGCGCGTAATAATCATACAGTTCCAGCAGCTCCTGGTCGAAATCCTTGGCCGTCATCCGGTTCATCGCATCCCCCTCCTGTTGCTTTCGCAAAAAGTGTAGGCCGCAATCCCGCCACACCCGTTCACAATCGGGCGACCAGCTTTCTTCTTCACCCAAATATCCCCGCCGGAGGCACCCGCCGCCGACCCCGGACAAGGCTCAGCCGGTCAGAACCGCCAGCGCCGCCTCGACCCGTCCCGCCGCGTGATCCAGATCCGACAGATCATCCAGCGCCACGACGGCGCGTTCACCGGCGGCATAGCGCGCCCGGTGCTTCAGATAGCGCGGATCATAGTGATCACGCATCAACCCCTCGGCCAGCGCTGGCCATTGACCGGCCGCTGCCTGCCGTTGCCAAGCTTCGATCCGTTCGCCCGGATGCAGCGGCGCCAATGCGGCGATAATCTCGCCCAAACGCACGGGATCCGCCGCCACATCGACATAGTCGCGCGCCGAATAGGCCGCCCGCGCCGCAACGGGCACCTCGATGCGCAGGCGCGGGGCGGCGCAGATCGCCTGCCAGATCGCCTTGGGCAGGGTGACGGCACCAATGCGGCTGCTTTCGGCCTCGACCAGCACGGGACGCGCGGGATCCAGCGTCGCCAGCGCCAGCGCTAACCGCCCCTCGAACAGCTTCTGGCTGGGCTGCCCGCCGGGCATCGCCCCAAACAGGCTGCCGCGATGCGCGGCCAAACCCTCAAGGTCGATCACCTGCCAACCCCGCACCGCCAGCCGCGACAGGATCGCCGTCTTGGCGCTGCCGGTATTGCCGTCCAGCACGATGACCGGCGCGGCAACGGGCATGTCCTGCACCTGCTGCACCACCAGCCCGCGCCAGCTTTTATAGCCGCCCTCGACCAGCTCGACCCGCCAGCCAATCTGCGACAGGATCGCGGCAAAGCTGCCCGACCTCTGCCCGCCGCGCCAGCAGTAAACCAGCGGTCGCCAGCCGCCCGGCCGGTCGGCCAGTGCCCCGGCGATATGGCGCGCGGCATTGCCCGCAACCAGCGCCGCCCCGATCTTGCGCGCATCAAAGGGCGAGACCTGCTTATAGATCGTGCCGACACGCGCACGCTCGGCATCATCCAGCACCGGCAGGTTGATCGCACCGGGCAGATGATCCTCGGCATATTCTGCCGGGCTGCGGACGTCGATGATATCGTCGAACCCCGCGCGAACGGGGTGCGACACGTCGGTCAGACGAAAGCTCAAGTCGGTATCAGTAGACGTAAACGGGCGTGCCGATGGGAATCTGGTCGTAAAGGCTCATCACGGCCTCGTTGCGCATCCGCAGGCAGCCATTGCTGACGGCGCGGCCAATGCTGCCCGGCTCGGTCGTTCCATGGATGCGGATCGCGGTGTCCTGCCCGCGGTCGTTATACAGATACAGCGCGCGGGCACCCAACGGATTGCTTGGCCCGCCCGGCATGCCATTTTCGTATTTCTTATAGGCGGCCGGGTTGCGCTGGATCATCTCGGGCGTGGGGCGCCAGCTGGGCCACTCGGTCTTGCGGCCGACGGTGGCGCGGCCCTTCCAGACCAGTTCATCGCGACCGACGGCGACACCGTAGCGGATCGCCTTGCCCGGCGCGATCACGTGATAAAGGAAGAAATCCTTGCTGACGACGATGATACTGCCCACCTCGAACCCGTCGCGAATGGCGACCTCGGTGGGGGCATAGGGATCACGGCCGGCGGCGGCAGGGGTGGTGGCCTGGGGCGCGGCCTGCGCCAACAGCAGCGACGGCGCGGCGATCAGCGGCACGGCCAGCGAAATCATCTGACGGCGGTTCATGGCAAACTCATCCTGTGACTGCTCGGGTTGGTCATTCCCTATATGTTCCATAGGGGGCAAGACAACTCAATCCAACGTCATCGCCACAGTTTCCCTTGACGCAGCGACCCCGAGGCCACATCTCACCAGACATGACCGCCGCAACGCGACCTACATACGGCCCTGACGCCCCGCGCAAAGCCGCCACCCGCGCCCCGCATCTGTGCCGGGGCCGTGGGGGGCGTGGTTGTCGCTGTCACATGGCGGCGCGTCCGCGCCATGCCCGCGCCGTCTGGCCGCTGGCCCTTGGCGAGGACCTGCCGCCGCAGCGATTGCCCGGCGCCGGCCCGCTGGCCGAGACGCCGCAAGCCGCCACGCGTCAACCACAGGCACCCCCGTTTTCCTTGACTGAAACCCTGCATCATGGATTCAGCCAAGGACAACACCATGCCTTCCGCATCTGAAAAACACCACGCACACCAGCCCACGCACGAGGTCGAACTGACCCTGACCGGCCTGTCCTGCGCGTCCTGCGTAGGCCGTGCCGAGCGCGCGCTGGCCGCCGTTCCCGGCGTCACCGAGCCGCGCGTCAACCTGGCCACCCACCGCGCCCATCTGCGCCTGACCGATCCCGCAGCCCTGCCCCGCGCGACCGAGGCGCTGGCCCGCGCCGGCTATCCCGCCGAGCCGGTCCATACCACGCTAGAGGTTCAGGGCATGACCTGCGCATCCTGCGTGGGCCGGGTCGAGCGCGCCCTGACCGCCCTGCCCGGCGTCAGCGCGGCCGCAGTCAATCTGGCCGCGGGCCGCGCCGACATCACCCATGACGCAGGCGTGGCCGCGGAAACACTGGCCCAGACCGTCACCGCCAAGGGCTATCCGGCGCAATTGCGCGCTGATCACGCCGCCCATGCCGGCCACCTGCACCATGACGATGAAGCGACAACCCTGCGCCGCAACTTCCTGATCGCGCTGGCTTTGACCCTGCCGGTCTTTATCGCGGAAATGGGCGGCCATGCCGTTCCGGCCTTTCACCACTGGCTGATGGGCGCGATCGGCACGCCAACCCTGTGGCTGGCCGAACTGGTGCTGACCGCGCTGGTCCTGGCCTTTCCCGGCCGGGTCTTCTTTCGCATCGGCATCCCCGCCCTGCTGAAGGGCGCGCCCGAGATGAACAGCCTCGTCGCTCTGGGCGCAGGCGCGGCTTTTCTTTATTCCACCGTCGTCACTCTGGCCCCCGGTCTGCTGCCGGAAACCGCGCGGCATGTCTATTTCGAGGCGGCGGCGGTCATCGTCACCCTTATCCTGCTGGGTCGCTGGCTGGAAGCACGCGCCAAGGGTCAGGCCAGCGCCGCGATCCGGCGGCTGGTGGAACTGGCGCCCGATCATGCGGTGGTGGTCCGCGACGGGATCGAGGCACGGGTGGCCGTGGCCGACCTGCAACCCGGCGATCTGCTCCGCCTTGCCCCCGGTGAACGGGTGGCGGTGGACGGGCTGATCACCGAAGGCAGCGGCCTGATCGACGAATCCATGCTGACGGGCGAGCCGGTTCCGGTGACGAAATCCCCCGGCGATGCCGTCACCGGCGGCACAGTCAACGGGAACAGCGCACTGACCTATCGCGTGACGGCGACCGGCGCCGATACCGCGCTGGCCCGCATCGTGCGCATGGTCGAGGATGCGCAGGCCGCAAAGCTGCCTGTGCAGGCCCTGGTGGACAAGATCACCCGCGTCTTTGTGCCGGTGGTGATCGGTTTGGCATTGCTGGCCTTCCTGCTGTGGCTGGCTTTCGGCGGCGGCCTTGCGCCGGCCTTTGTTGCGGCGGTTGCCGTGCTGATCATCGCCTGCCCCTGTGCGATGGGTCTGGCCGTGCCCGTCTCGATCATGGTCGGCACCGGCCGGGGCGCAGAACTGGGCGTGCTGTTCCGGCGCGGAGACGCGCTGCAACGGCTGGCCGAAGCGCGCGTGGTCGCCTTTGACAAGACCGGCACACTGACGCAGGGCGCCCCTGCCCTGACCGCGCTGGCCACTGAAGGCATCACCGAAGACGAGGCCTTGCGCCTGACCGCCAGCGCCGAGATCCGCTCTGAACATCCGCTGGCCGCGGCCCTGGTCGCCGCCGCGCGCGGGCGTGGCCTGCCGCTGGCCGAGGCGCAGGGGGTTCAGGCCAGTGCCGGGCGCGGGCTGACCGCGACCGTCGACGGGAAAACCCTGCTGATCGGCAATCTGCGCGCCTTGCAAGAGGTCGGCATCGACCCAGAACCCAGCCTGCTGGACCGCGCGACGGTATGGTCGGCGGACGGCGCGACGCCGGTGCATCTGGCGGTCGATGGCCGCCATGCCGCAGCGTTTGCGCTGGCCGATCCGGTGCGTGAGGGCAGCGCGGGCACCATCCGGGCGCTGCATGATCTGGGCATCCAGACCGTCATGATCTCGGGCGATGTGCAGGCCACGGCGGATGCGGTGGGCCGGCAGCTGGGCATCGACCGCGTGATTGGCGGCGTCTTGCCCGATGGCAAGCTGGCCGCCGTGCGCGAAATGGGCAAGGGCAGCGTCTTTGTGGGCGATGGCATCAATGACGCGCCCGCGCTGGCGGCCGCCGATACCGGCATCGCCATCGGCACCGGCACCGATGTCGCCATCGAATCCGCCGATGCGGTGCTGATCGGCGGCGATCCGGCGGGCGTGGTCACGGCCATCCGCCTTAGCCGGGCGGTGATGCGCAATATCCGGCAGAACCTGTTCTGGGCCTTTGCCTATAACGCCGCGCTGATCCCGGTGGCCATGGGTGCTCTGGTGCCGCTCGGCGGCCCGCAACTGTCGCCGATGCTGGGCGCTGCGGCGATGGCGCTGTCCTCGGTCTTTGTCGTGACCAATGCCTTGCGGCTGAAGCGGGCGCCGTGATCCGGCGGCGCTTTCTTGCTGCGATGGCGGGGGCCGCGCTGGTCCCTGCCGCCCTCGGCGCCGATCAGGGGCCGCGCATCGTGGCCTTTGGTGACAGCCTGACCGCCGGTTTCGGCCTGCCCAGCACCGAGGGGCTGGTTCCGGTGCTTCAGGACTGGCTGACCCGGCACAACACGCCCGCACAAATCGTGAATGAGGGACTGTCGGGCGATACCACCTATGGCGGGCGGGTGCGCATCCATTGGTCGCTTTGGGGCGGGGCCGATGCGGTCATCGTCGCCCTCGGCGCCAATGACATGCTGCTGGGCTGGTCGCCACGGCAGGCCGAGGCCAATCTGGACGCGATCCTGACCGCCGCCCGGCAGGGCGACCGTCCGGTGCTGCTGGTCGGACTGTCGCTGCGCCGTTCGGGACCGGACTGGGACGGGATCTGGCCGCGTCTGGCCGAGCGGCATGGCTGCCTGCTGCTGCCCAATATCATCGCGCCGCTGGCGGCCATTCCGGCGGGGGACCGCAAGCCCTATCTGCAAGCCGATGGGCTTCACCCCTCGGGTAAAGGGGTGAAGCTGCTGGTGGATCATCTGGGACCAAGCGTGCAGGCCCTGACCCGGCAGGTCTGAGGCCGCTCAGTGCCCGCTATGGTCCGTCTCGCCCTGCCCGGCTGCGGCATCGGCGGGTTCGGGCTGGCGGTCGTTATCCACCGGCACCTCGACCTCCATCACGCCGCAATCACCGAAATCCAGCGACAGAGCGATGGTCTGGCCGTTTTCCAGCGGCGCCTTCAGCCCCATCATCATGACATGATCACCGCCACGGGCCAGTTCGTGCTGGGCACCGGGGGCGACCTCGATCCCGCCCTCGATCGGCTGCATCTTCATCACGCCATCGACGTCCAGATTGGTGTGCAGTTCAACCTTCGCTGCTGCGTCAGAAGCAACGCCGACCAGCGTGCAGGAGACGGCACGGTGGTTGTCCAGCAGCATGAAGGCCGCCGCGGTCTGGGGGTTGGCGCTGCGGGCATAGGCGTTTTCGACGGCCATGCCGTCATGGGCCGCTGCGGCCAGCGGAAACAGCACCGCTGCGGCGGTGTAAATGATGGTTTTCATGTGGATCTGTCCTTGTTCGTGTTCGCGTATCTTTGGTCAGGTAATGCTGACCAGCGGCGGATCACGGGCCTGCGGCGCGACTTGCGCCGCCTCGGCAAGACCAAGGTGCAATTCGGTGAAATATGCGGCGAAAGCAGTCGGCTCGGGCAGTGCCGATGGGTCGGGCAGCACGGTGGCCGCCAGCATCGACAGCACCATGTCGGGGCAGTAATACGGGCTTTCAACCGGGGCGCCGTCGGGGCCATAGACCAGAACCACGGCCTCGCCCGAACACAGCACGACCTGATCCCCGATCCGCGCCTGCCCGCGCGCCGAACCAAGCGCAAAGCTGGTCAGCACAAGGCACAGGATCAGGAGCGGGCGAATCACTTGCATCGTGCCGGCGACCCTAGCGACGACGCCTGGCTTGTGCATCAGCCAAACTGTCGCGGATTGCCGGCACCCGGATGCCGCACAAATGCAAAAGCCCCGCCGTCACGGGCGGGGCGCAATGCGGGTCTGCCAGAAGGGCTTAGGCCAGTTGGGCCGGGCCGTCTTTCTTGGCGATCTCGCGCTTGATCTTCAGGGCGCGGGCCGACAGTTCGTCATCCTTGGCCTTCGCCAGGAATGCATCCAGACCACCGCGGTGATCCACCGAACGCAGCGCGGCGGCCGAGATCCGCAGCGAATAGGTCTTACCCATCTTTTCCGAGATCAGGCTGACATCGTTGAGGTTGGGCAGGAACCGGCGACGGGTCTTGTTGTTTGCGTGGCTGACATTGTTGCCAGTCATCGGGCCTTTGCCGGTCAGTTCGCAGACGCGCGACATGGTGGTCATCCTTCGTTACAGCTGTCGGGTGAGACGCCAGGCGCACCACCCCAATGTGAAAGGGCGCCGCGTGGCAGCGCCCGAAATTCCGTTCGCGGGTGATTAGTCCCTTGCGCGGCGGGCGTCAAGCCCCGTTGGCCACCTGATCGCGATAGGCCTGCGCCAGCGCCGCCATGGCCTCGCGCCACGGAAACGGGCCAAAGCTGATCCGCGCCACGCCAAGCGCGGCCAGTTCCGCAATGCCCGGCGCGCGGGGTGATTTCATGATGTTCACCGGCAGCGGGCTGACCTTGCACAAATCCCCGATCAGACCCGGATCGACAAGCCCCGGCGCAAAGAAACCCTTTGCCCCCGCATCGGCATAAACCCCCGCCCGATCAACGGCTTCAGCCATCAGCGCGGGATGATCCTCGGCCGGGCTTTGCAGGAAAAGATCGGTCCGTGCATTGATGAACAGATCGGTGGCACGGCGGACGGCGGCGATCAGCGCGGCCATCTCGACCGCCGGACGAATGCCGGTTTCGGGCGGAACGCCGTCCTCCAGATTGACACCGGCCACGCCAAGCGCAGCAAGCGCGCGCGCGTTCCGCGCCACGCCATCGGGACTGTTGGCGTAACCCGCCTCGAAATCGACGGTCAGGGGCAGATCGCTGGCCGCGCGAATCCGTTCGACGACGCCAAGAAGCTGGTCGAACGGCATCTTCTGCCCGTCGCCATAGCCATTCGCCCCGGCCACCGACGCGCTGCCCGTGGCCAGCGCCGGCGCCCCTGCCCCGGCCACTGCAGCCGCCGATCCGGCATCCCAAATATTGAACAGGATCAGCGGCTTGCCGGGTTCGTGAAGATCTGCAAAGCTCATGCGGCGACCCCATAACTGCGTTCGACCTCGATCAGGCGCTGCTTGCGCCACAGCCCGCCGGCATAGCCCGTCAGCGTGCCATCGGCGCCAATGACGCGGTGGCATGGGATGACGATGGCGATGCGGTTATTCGCATTGGCATTGGCGACAGCGCGGGTGGCCGAGGGCTGACCGATGGCGCCCGCCAGTTGGGCATAACTGCGGGTGTCGCCTGCCGGGATCTGGCGCAGACCTTGCCAGACGCGGCGCTGAAAATCGGTGCCGTGCAGGTGCAGATCCAGATCGAATAACGGGCGGTCGCCCGCAAAGAACTGTGCCAGCTGCGATTCGGTCCGGTCAGTCACGGCGGTGCGACCAAGGCCGATCCGACCGCCGACAAAGCCCGAAAGGCGACGCAATCCCTGAGGCAAGGCCTTGCGGTCGGTAAATTCCAGCAAATGCAGCGCGGTATCGTCGGCGATGGCGATCATGCCGCCCAGAGGGGTTTCGATCCAGTCGGCCCGCAGATCGGCGGGCTGGCGCATCTGATGCGGAGGATGGCCGAAAAGCCGGGTAAAAGCGGTGCGGAAACCGCTGGCCGAATCGAAACCGGCATCAAGCTGCGCGTCAATCATGGCGCTTCCTTTCGTGATGGATTTCAGCCCCTCGCGCAGGCGGGCGGCGCGGGCGATTTCCAAAAATGTCTGGCCGAAATGGCGCTTGAAGGCCCGGCGCACGGTCGAAGGATCATGCCCCAGTCCGGTCAGGTCGCTCTCGCTCCAGCGGCGCTCGGGATCGGCATGCAGCGCGGCGATCAGGGCGGTGACGGTGGCGTGCCCTTCGGCCTCTGGCCCCGTCGGGTGACAGCGCAGGCAGGGGCGGAAGCCAGCGGCGGCAGCTTGGGCCGGGCTGGCGAACCAGCGGCAGTTTTCGGGGCGAGGCCTGCGGGCCGGGCAGGTCAGGCGACAGAAGATGCCGGTGGTGGTGACCCCGACATAGGCGCGGCCTTCAAAGGCGGGGTCTCGGCTGCTGAGCGCGTCATACAGCGCGCCGGGTTCGGGCAGGTCCAACATGGTGCGTTCCTTGTTTATCTGCATTTACCCTACTCGATTCGCCTTCCTGCCGGGCCGCAGAATCGGGCGTCTATTTCGGCGCTGCTTCCCGGTCCAGCCATGCCAGCATATGTGCAGCCGCCTCGCCCGGCGCCGCGCTGCCCGCCGCGACGGCCTGCCCCAGTTCATCCAGTTTGGCGCGTGCCTCGGGCGCGTCAAGCCGCGACAACAGGCCCGCGCGAACCTCGGCCTGAAACCAGTTCCGTGCCTGACGCGCGCGATTGGCATCGAAATGCCCATGTTCGCGGCGCCATCCGGTCAGCGTCTGCATCTCGTCCCAGGCCTGGGCCAGCCCGATGCCGGTGGTGGCGGAAACCGCATGGGCAAGGGGAAAGCCCTCGGGATCCTGCGGACGCTTGCGCAACAGCCGCAATGCGCCGGCGTAGTCGGCCACGGTGCGGCGAGCGGTTGCCAGCAGGTCGCCATCGGCCTTGTTCACCAGAATCAGGTCGGCCATTTCCATGATGCCGCGTTTGACGCCTTGCAGTTCATCGCCACCCGCAGGTGCCAGCAGCAGGATGAACAGGTCGGACATTTCCGCCACCAGCGTTTCGGACTGGCCGACACCGACAGTTTCGATCAGCACCACGTCAAAGCCGGCCGCCTCGCACAGCCGGATCGCCTCGCGCGTGCGGCGGGCGACGCCGCCCAGTTCGGCCCGCGATGGCGAGGGGCGGATAAAGGCGTTGGGATCACGCGCCAGATGTTCCATCCGGGTCTTGTCGCCCAGGATCGAGCCGCCGGACCGCGCCGATGAGGGGTCGACAGCAAGAACCGCCACCTTCAGCCCCTGCCCGGTCAGCATGGTTCCAAAGGCCTCGATAAAGGTAGACTTGCCAACGCCGGGCGTGCCGGACAGACCGATGCGCAGGGCCTGCCGGTCGGGCAGCCCGGCAAGCAGGGCCAGCGCCTGTTCGCGATGGTCTGCGCGGGTCGATTCGATCAGCGTGATCGCGCGCGACAAGGCCCGGCGGCTGCCCCCGGTCAGTTCCGTCAACAGATCGTCCATATCGCCCCGTCAGCAGCAGGGGCCCGGTGCCCCGCAGCTTCGTGGATATTTGCGCAGGGCTGAAATGCCAAGGGGCGGATGGTCACGCGAAGTTTCCCGACCCGCGACGGGCCCTGCCGCATGGCCTGCTTGTGACAGGTGATGGCGGCTCGTATATGCAAGGGCATGAAGAACGCGATCAGCCGGGGCCTGACCGGCATCAGGACGCTGCGGGGCGCCTTGTGCGGTGCCGCCCTTGCTGCCGTGACAATGGCAGCCGGGGGCATGATCGCCAGCGCCCCCTCTGCCCAGGCAGAGAGCCTGGCCGCAGCTGCGCCAGACTGGCAGGGCCAGCCCATAAGGCTGATGATGGTCGAGCAGGCGGGTTGCATCTATTGCGCAAGATGGGATGCCGAGATCGCCCCCGGCTTTGCCAACAGCGCCGAGGGTCGCACGGCACCCTTGATGCGCGTCGATATAGATGGACCATGGCCGGACGGGATCGTTCTGGACTCGCGGCCTGCGATCACGCCGACCTTCATCCTGCTGAAGAAAGGCGTCGAGTTGGACCGCATCGAGGGCTATGTGGGCCAGGCCTATTTCCATCCGGTTCTGGCCGAGATGATGCGCAACGCAGGTGTGGCCATCGAACAGGTGGAATGATGGAAAAGCACGCTGTTTTCGCCGATGGTGGTGCCGGCGGCATGTCCCCACCGGTGGAAGAGATGACAGCCCGCGCGACCGAAGCCGCCTCCTTTCTGAAGGTGCTGGCCCATGAGGGGCGGATGAAGATCCTGTGCCATCTGGCCCATGGCGAGGGCGAGTCGCGGCTGTATTCCATTGCCGATCCGCGGGCGGGGCAGGTGGTCGGCCTGATGTATCGTCTGTTCTGTGCGGATTAGAGCGGGCATGGGGCTTTGCCCCGTCGCCTGACGGCGACTCCCCAGGATATTTTTGCACGGATGATGGGGCGGGCTTTTGTCCCGTAGCCGCTTGGGTTATGCCCCTTGGTCATATCTGACGAGGGCAAGCCCATGCATGACATCCGCGCGATCCGTGAAAACCCTGCTGCATTCGACGCCGCTTTGGCGCGGCGCCGGCTGCCCGCCATGTCGCCCGAAATCCTGCGGCTGGATGCCGATCGCCGCGCCCGGATCGCCGAGGCCGAGGCCGCACAGGCCGAGCAGAACAAGGCCAGCAAGGAAGTCGGTGCCGCCAAGGGTCGCGGCGACGAGGCCGAATTTGAACGGCTGCGCGGGCTGGTGGCCGAGAAGAAGGCCGATGTGGCGCGGATGCAGGCCGAGGCCGCCGAGATGGATGCGCAGCTGCGCGATCTGTTGATGGGCATTCCGAACCTGCCGCTGGACAGCATTCCCGATGGGGTCGATGAGGCTGACAATGTCGAGATCCGCCGTTGGGGCGACCCTCGCGGTTTCGATTTCAGCCCGGTCGAGCATTACGAGATTGCGGGCGTGAAGCCCGGCATGGACTTTGAGACCGCCGCCAAGCTGTCGGGCAGCCGCTTTGTCGTGTTGAAGGGCGCGGTGGCGCGCATCCACCGGGCGCTGGCGCAGTTCATGATCGACTTTCATATCGACAAGCACGGGCTTCAGGAAACCTGGGCCCCGGTTCTGGTGCTGGAAGATATGATGTATGGCACCAACCAGCTGCCGAAATTCGGCGAGGACAGTTATAAGACCCGCGAGGGGTACTGGCTGATCCCGACTTCGGAAGTGACGCTGACCAATACCGTCCATGGCGATCTGCTGGATCAGGCCGATCTGCCGCGCCGGATGACCGCACACAGCCAGTGCTTCCGGTCAGAAGCGGGCAGCGCGGGACGCGACACCTCGGGCATGTTGCGCCAGCATCAGTTCGAAAAGGTCGAGATGGTGTCGATCACCGATGCCGAGACCGGCCTGGACGAACATGCCCGGATGACCCGCTGTGCCGAAGCCGTGCTGGAGGCATTGGGCCTGCCCTATCGCACCGTCGTCCTGTCCACCGGCGATATGGGTTTCGGCGCGCGGATCACCCATGATCTTGAGGTCTGGCTGCCCGGTCAGGACAAATATCGCGAGATCAGCAGCGTCAGTTACTGCGGCGACTTTCAGGCGCGGCGGATGAATGCGCGCTATCGTCCCGCAGCCGGCGGCAAGCCCGAGTTCGTGCATACGTTGAACGGGTCAGGGCTGGCCGTGGGTCGGGCGCTGATCGCAGTGCTGGAGAACGGGCAGCAGGCAGATGGCTCGGTCGAGCTGCCGGGCGTGCTGCATCCCTATCTGGGTGGCAAGACGCGGCTGACGGCCGAGGGCGTTCTGGCCTGAGTCCCCGCCCAGAAGCAGGGGTTTTCGGCTTCCTGTCTGAAGGGCCGAAACCCTTGGGCACCGTGCGGCGTTTCGTGGCATGAACAGAAGCGCGGCAATCATGGTCTGTCTGGCGGTGGGGATCTTCATCTTCAGCAGCCTGACCTATGCGGTCGGTCAGCATTCGGGTCCGGTAGCGCTGCCGATGACCGCGGCAAGCACGCAGCTTGCAGCGATGACACGTTTGGGAATGCCGGGGATTCCCGATGTCGTCGCGCCGCTGCCCGATGGTTCGCTTGGCCTGCACAGCCTGTTCCTGCAACCCGAAGATCCGGTGTTGTGGTCGCTGCTGGTTGCCGTGTGGATCGCATTGACCATTCATGCCTTCGGGGTGCTGCGCCGACAACACCGGACCGAGTTGGCCGGCGCGGTCGCCAGTCAGGCGACACCCGCCAAGATCGGTCAGGATAAGGGTGATGCCGGGCCGCCGACGGCGCAGCAGCTGGCGCTGCGCCACAGCCATGACAATGACCTTGCCGAACATGCCCCGCTGGCGCTGGCGTTGCTGGCCGGGGCGGCCTGGCCCTGGCTTATCGACCGCTATCAGGCAAGCGGCTTCGTGCTGGCGCTGGCGATGCTGTCGCTGGCGCTGGCGGCGGCGGTCAGGGGGCAGCGCGATGGCAGCCGGATCCGGCGCATGCAGACGGTCGGGCTGTTCGCCGGATGGGCGACAGCCGTGACCTATGCGGCATTCGCGACATTACTGAACGATCATCTGGGTATTCCCGCCGTGGCGTCGACCGTGACGGCGATGCTGCTTTGCGCGGCGGCGGGGGTCATCATCCAGCTGAGGCTGGGCGGCGCGTTCTGCTATTCCGTGGCGATCATCTGGTCGTTGGTCGGGCTGGCGCTGGCCACCATGCAGGCCGACGCCACCATCGCGATGATGGCGATCATCGGAATTTCGGCCATGGCCATCGTGCTGGTGCGCGCAGCCAGTTAACTGCCCTTCGGTTTCTGCCGGTTCTTGTGCTTGGACAGCGCGCCCGACTGGCTGATCTTGGTGGCCTTGTGGCGATAGGGGTTCTGATCGCCCTGATCGCGGAACATCAGCCGGATCGGCGTGCCGGGCATGTCGAAATCGGCACGCAGCCCGTTGATCAGATAGCGCTGATAGCTGTCGGGCAGCTTGTCGGTATGGGTGGCCTTGACGATGAATGCCGGCGGCCGGGTCCGCACCTGGGTCATATAGCGCAGCCGGATGCGCCGCCCGCCCGGCGCGGGGGGCGGATGCGCCTCGGTCATGGCGCCAAGCCACTGGTTCAGTTTGGCGGTGCTGACGCGGCGGTTCCAGACCTCATGCGCCTTCAGGATCGCGTTGTGCAGCCGGTCCAGCCCCTTGCCCGTGCGGGCCGAAACGGTGACCAGAGGCGCGCCCTTCAGCTGCGGCAGCAGGCGTTCAAAGCTTTCGCGCAATTCCTTCAGCTTCTCGGGCTTGTCTTCTTCAAGATCCCATTTATTCGCGGCCACCACCACGGCGCGACCTTCCGTTTCGGCGAAATCCGCGATGCGCAGGTCCTGCTGCTCAAAGGGGATGGCGACGTCCAGAAGGACCACCACCACCTCGGCAAAGCGCACGGCCCGCAACCCATCAGCGACCGACAGCTTTTCCAGCTTGTCATTCACCTTAGCCCGCTTGCGCATGCCCGCCGTGTCAAAAATGCGCATGGGCGTGCCCATGAACTCGGTCGTCACGCTGATGGAATCGCGGGTGATGCCGGCCTCGGGGCCGGTCAGCAGGCGATCCTCGCCGATGATCTTGTTGATCAGCGTCGACTTTCCCGCGTTCGGACGGCCGATGACGGCCAGTTGCAGCGGGCGGCTTTCGGATGGGCGCCATTCCTCGGCACCTTCGCCGGATTCGGCATCCTCATCGGACAGGGCAATGTCAAATTCCGGCTCGATCGGGGCGGGGCGTTCGGCCTCGACCTGATCGGCAAGCGGCAGCAGGGCGCGGTAAAGGTCGTCCATCCCCTCGCCATGTTCGGCGCTGATGCGCAGCGGCTCGCCCAGACCAAGGGCATAGGCTTCCAGCGTGCCGGCCTCGCCCGCGCGGCCTTCTGATTTATTGGCGGCGACGATGACATGGCGGGCGCGGCGGCGCAGGATCTCGGCGAAATATTCATCCGCAGCCGTCACGCCGGTGCGGGCATCGACGACGAACAGGCAGATATCGGCCTCATCCACGGCACGTTCCGTCAGGCGGCGCATCCGGCCTTGCAGGCTGTCATCCTCGGCGATTTCCAGGCCGGCGCTGTCGATCACGATAAAGCGCAGGTCGCCAAGCCGGCCCTGCCCTTCGCGCAGGTCACGGGTGACGCCGGGCTGGTCATCGACCAGCGCCAGTTTCTTGCCGACCAGCCGGTTGAACAGGGTCGACTTGCCGACATTGGGTCGGCCCACAATGGCGAGGGTAAAGCTCATCTGAATGCGTGCAATTGGCCCGAACGGGAAACAACATAAAGGGTCTGGCCCGCAACCACCGGCGCGGCAGCCGCCCCGCCGGGGATCTGCGCTTGCCCGACCAACGCACCGCTGGAAGGATCAAAGACCCGCAACACCCCGTCGGACGAGGCGACGAACAGCCGCCCCCCCGCCAGAACCGGCCCGTAATGGGCATGGATGCTGTCCTGCTTCTTCACGCGGCTATCGGTGAAATAGGGCAGTTCGATCTGCCAGACCTGCCCGCCGGTGGCGGCGTCGATGCGCACCAGGCTGGCTTCGTCATTGACGGCGAAGATCGAGTTGCCGGCGACCACGACCGGCGAATTGGCGCCTTCGCGGGCAGACCAGTTCTCCTGCCCCGTGGCCATGTCGATGGCGGCGATGCGCCCCGAGGATGAACCCGAATACAGCGTATCGCCCGCTATCACCGGATCACCGGTCAGATCGCGGATCGAGGCGATGGCCCGGCCCACGCGCAGACCAGCGACCTGCGCGGTCCAGTTGGTCAACCCGGTCTGGGTATCGGCGGCCAGCAACTGCCCCGACGAGAAGGGGAAGATCACGGTATTGCCCGACACGGCCGGGGCGGCGACGCCCATCACGCCCGAGGACGAGGTATTGCCCGAGGTCTGCCACAGCAGCTTGCCATCCTCGGCCCGGACAGCCCACCCGGTCGAATCGCGCGCGGCGACATAGACGACGCCGTTCTGCGCCGCCGGCCCGCCGCTGATCGAGGAATTGACCCGCTGGCGCCACAGAACCCCGCCGGTCGCGGCATCCAGCGCCACAAGCTCGCCATAGCCGGTCGAGACGAAAACCCGCCCGCCTTCGTAAGCCAGGCCACCGCCCGAGGCACTGTCGCCACCCTCGCTTGCCGGGGTGACATCGACGGACCAGACACGGCCGCCGCCGGTCGAGGTCGCGGTGACGCGCGCGCGGCTGTCCATCGTAAAGACCATGCCTGCGGCAACGATCGGATCGGCGGTGATACGATGGCGGCGGTCATCGCCCTGGCCGATATCGGCGGTCCAGATGCGGCCTGTGCCGCTGCCAAGGGCCACGTGACCGGGCGCATGGGCGGCATTGCCGGCGCGATGCGTCCAATCGGCATTGGCGCGGGCGGCGGCAAGGCCGACGGTGGTGGCGGCAACAGCAGTGGGGGCCATCACGGCCGGCCCATCGGGCGAGTTCACCGCCATCGGGTCCAGCCGCTCGCCGGGCAGGATATATTCCCGTTCCTGGCAGGCACCAAGCGCCAGCACCGACACAAGCGACAGGGCGAGCGCGGCGGCATGGTTGCGCGTCATCGTGATCATGCTGAACTTCCCTCGTTCCCTGTTTCACCGACCAGTTATACGGATCTGGCCCGGCCTTACCTTTTACTTCGCTTTGCACCGACCCCAGGACGGCCCATTCCCAGGCACGCCCGTGGCGCTGCGGATCAATCGGCAGCCGGGGTCAGGTCGTTCGGTTCGGGCTCGACGCCCATGGCGATCATCATCTCGGACAGGCGGCGACGCAAGCCTTCGCTTAGGCCCTCTTTCTGCTGAATCTGCTTGATCAGTGTCTCGGCATCCTCGGCGCGCCCCGCGCCAATCAGCGCAACGGCCTGCTGTTCCAGCGCCAACAACTCGAATGGCGCGCCGGTCTGGGCCAGTTGCGACAGCACCTGATCGCGCTGCACCGGGTCCATCTGGTTGCCCTGGACCAGAACGGCCTTCAACAGGGCCAGGTCATGCATGACACGGTCGTCGGCCTGGGTCAGCCCGCCGGCGGCGGTCTGCAACCTTTCGCCCGCCTGCTGGCCCTGCCCCTGCGCGACCAGTGCATTCCCCTGCAAAAGCGCGGCCAGCGCCACATGACTGGCCCGGCCGTCGTCACCGGCCTCGGCCAGCGCCGTCACGGGATCGGCAGCCGTCTCGGCAGCGATGATCGCATCGCCAAAATCCTGCGCCGCGCTGCGCGCCTGTGCCAGGCTGTATTCGCGCCAGGCCGCGCCGGCCACGACCAGGACGATCAGCGCGATGGCAATCCAGCCATAGCGGCGAAACACACCGAACAGCCGGTCGCGGCGAAGATCCTCGGTTACCTCGTCGATGAAGCTGTCATTCTGATTGGCCATGGCCGCTTTCCGTCATATTCCTAGCGCGACCGCTCTTACACGGTCGCGGCCGGAATTGCCAATGGCAAGCTGTCATCCGGCCATTGGCGCGGCGCCGGGCGGGGTGGCGTATCGCGCTCGGGCGGGGACCAGCCGGCACGACGCCAGCGGCAGGATGCAAAAAGGCCTGCCAGGATCCCCCGGCAGGCCCGTTGAAAGGCGTTGTCCGCCACCCTGTCAGAGGCGCGAGGCGACGTTTTCCCAGTTGACCAGCTTGTCCAGGAAGTTGGTCAGATAGGCCGGGCGCTTGTTGCGGAAGTCGATGTAATAGCTGTGTTCCCATACATCGCAGCCCAGAAGCGCGGTCTGGCCGAAGCACAGCGGGTTCACGCCGTTTTCGGTCTTGGTGATTTTCAGGCTGCCATCGGCATCCTTGACCAGCCAGGCCCAGCCCGACCCGAACTGGCCGGCACCGGCCGCGCCAAATTCTTCCTTGAACTTGTCGACCGAGCCAAAGGATTCGGTGATGGCTTTTTCCAGATCGCCCGGCATGGCGCCCGGATTCGGCGTCATCATTTCCCAGAACTGCGTGTGGTTCCAGTGCTGGCTGGCATTGTTGAAGATGCCGTTCTGCGCCACGGCGCCCTTCTGATAGGTGCCCTTGACGATATCCTCGACCGACTTGTTTTCCCACTCGGTGCCGGCGATCAGCTTGTTGCCGTTGTCGACATAGGCCTTGTGGTGGATGTCATGGTGAAACTCCAGCGTCTCCTTGGACATGCCTGCAGCTGCAAGTGCGTCATGGGCATAGGGAAGATCGGGAAGCGTGAAAGCCATTTTCCTGTCCTTTCGTGGGGTTCGCGGTTCGGTGGGCAAGGTCACCAATTCAGCCCCTCAACGCAAGGGCAGAAACGCAGTTCCATGGTGCAGGCCGGATTCAGGGGGCTGTCTGCCCCCTCGGCGCGTGCCGCGCCTCACCCCCGAGGATATTTGCGTGAAGAAGAATTGTCAGGCGCGGTCAAGGGTTTCAACGGCCAGGATCGTGGGCAGGTGACGGGCGATTTCGGCCCAGGTTTCGCCTTCGTCATTGGTGGCAAAGACCGAGCCGCTATTGGTGCCGAAATAGACGCCCGCAGGGTCGCGGCGGTCGCCGGACATGGATTGTCTGAGGACGGTGAAGAAGCAGGCGGTCTGCGGCAGGCCATCGCGCTGCGCCTGCCAGCTTTGCCCGCCGTCGCGGGACCGCCAGACGGCGGCGGCGGCGTCGGGCGGAAAGCGGCCGATGCTGTCGCCGTTCAGCGGCAGGGTCCAGATGGTTTCCGGGTCGCGCGGGTGGACATGGATCGGGAAGCCGAAGGTCGAGGGAAGGTTGGCCGTGATGTCTTCCTAACTGCGGCCTCCGTCCGGCGAGCGCCAGACGCCGTGGTGGTTTTGTTGATACAGAAGTTGCCCGTCGCCCGGTGCGCGGACGATGTTGTGGACGCAATGGCCGACCTCTCCGTCGCGCGGGGCAGCGGGGTGGTGATACTGGCCACAGGCCTCGGCATTGGACAGGCGGTTGCGGCGGTCCCAGGTTTCGCCGCCATCCTCGGTCTGAAAAACCCCGGCGGCGGAAATGCCGACCCACATGCGTTTGCGGTCGGTCGGGTCAGCGACGATGGAATGCAGGATCAGGCCAGCCGCGCCGCCATTCCATGAGGGCGCCGAGGGATGGCCGGTCAGGCCGTCCAGCCGGTCGAAGCTGTCACCCCGGTCCGTGCTGACCAAGAGGCTGGCGGGTTTGGTGCCCGCGTAAAGCTTGCCGTCATTAAGGCCGAGCGACCAGATTTGCTGGAACTGGTCGGTGAAGGGCAAGGGCGTGTCGGTCCAGCCGATCATCTGGGCGAAATCCGGGTCATTCGCGGCCCAGTCATCCATCTGGCCCTTGGTCAGACGGGTCACCGCCCAGCTTTCGCCGCCATCATCGGATCGCCAGACCCCTGCCCCGTGCCAGTCACCGCCGCCGCCCGCCCAGATGGTGCCGGTCGCCGGATCGCCGATGATATGGTTGATCGGCCAGCCGTCGCAGAAGGGGCCGCTGACGGTCCAGCCTTCGCGCCTGGTATCGCCGGTGATCAGGAAGGCGCCCTTGGTGGTGCCCACGAGAATGGTGAGATCGGTCATGGCGTGCCCGTTCTGCCTTGCCAAACCAGAATATCACGGATGAGACGGCCAGCCCAAGAGACGTATCACACCCTTTTCCTGGCGACCAATCATCGAACCGGACCTGCGCAATATCGTGATAGGCTTGTTTCCATTCAGCAAAAGCAGGAACGAGATGCTACGCATAACCGAGTTTCGCGTTCCCGTGAAAACATCGAGTATGACCTGGCACTGGACCTGCGCGATGCGGCGATCATGGAGAACATGGTCTCGATCGAGGTCACGGCCCGCAGGCGCGAGATAGGCGCAGCCGAATGGAAGACAGTCACGGTCAGGTTGGATTTCGACTTTGAAAAGATGATCTGCCGTGTCTCATATCTGGGTGAGGGAATCGCAGAATTTCCCTTGGATTATGTTTCCATTGCGCCCGACGCATCGCCTGAAGCTGCCTGGCAGAGGATCGTTGACGCCCAGCAAGACAATCGGATCGAGCAACTGATCGGCATGATCCGCACCGACCCCGTTATCGGTTGCCTCATCAAGGCAGGGATCAGCACCTCTGTGCGCCAAACGATGAGATGCTATGACCAGACCGGTAGCGTCACTGGTATCCGTAACCGCATCCGTGCCATTCTGGCTTGCCTTGGCGACAACCTGGCCAATACGGCCATAACCGCCACCAGCCGAGCCCTGAGATGCATGATCTGGGTCGGCCTGGGCGGCTGACCCGATCGTTAGCGCGGCTCTAGATCGCTGCCGGGGATGGTGGCGTTTTCAAGGATCAGCCGGAGATAGTCGCCGGTCGAGCGCATGCCGATCACGCGAAAACCCTTGCCCTGCCGCCAGAAGGCCACGGCGACCTGGGCCGCACGGGTCCGGCGCAGACCGTCCTTGGGGAAGGCGGCGAAATCGGTGGGCGACAGCTTTTGCAGCACCTGCTGGACCTTGGGGCCGGTCACGTCGAAAACCGCGCGCAGGTCCGAGACATCGGCGACCAGCGCGTGTTCGCCCGCCAGCGCGTTAGTCAGGGCGGTCAGCGCCTCGGCCGTTTCTGCGGCGGGCAAAAGCAGCAGCAGTTCATCGGGCGACATCCAGCCAAGGCTGCGGCTGCCATCCGTGGTGATGCGCGTGGCTTCGGGGATGGGCAGGCCCGAGGCCTCGGCGATGGCATCGCCCGCGCGCGACAGGTTGGCGCGGATGGTGATCATGCCAAGCCCGGCGACAGGGGCGATGGTGGCGAGGGCTTCAGGCATTCAGGCGGCCTCCGTCCTTGTCGTAAAAGACCGGATCGACGATCCGGGCGCGGATGGTTTCACCGGCAGGCGTGGGGAAGTCCAGGACCTGCCCCATGCGTTCAGGCCCGTGGCGGATCAGCCCCATGGCGATGGGGCGGCCAAGCGTGGGCGAGTGATAGGTCGAGGTCACGCGCCCCTGCACCACACGCTGACCATTGGCGTTGAGCCCCTGATCGACGGCATAGGCGCCATCGGGGATCATGCGGCCATCAAGGCTTTCAAGGCCCACCAGCCGCCAGCGGTTGCCATCGGTCATATGGCTGCGGGCCTGCGCGCGCTTGCCGATATAATCGGGCTTTTTCTTCGAGATCGCCCAGTTCAGCCCCAGATCCTGCGGGATCACCGTGCCATCGGTTTCGTCGCCGATCATGATGAAGCCCTTTTCGGCGCGCATGATATGCATCGCCTCGGTGCCATAGGGGACGATGCCCAGATCGCGCCCGGCGTGATGCAGGGCCTCCCACAGTTCCAGCCCGCGACCGGCGGGGACGGCGATTTCAAAGCTGAGCTCGCCCGAGAAGCTGATGCGATAGATGCGGGCGGGGATACCGGCCAGCTCGCCCTCGGCCCAGGTCATGAAGGGCAGCGCCTCGGGCGACAGGTCGATGGTGCCGGGCAGGCGTTGCAGAAGCTCGCGCGCCTTGGGACCGGCGACGGCTATTTGCGCATATTGCTCGGTCACATTGGCGGTATAGACCTGCCAATCCCACCATTCGCATTGCAGCCAGTCCTCCATATGACCGTGGATGCGGTCGGCGCCTCCGGTGGTGGTGTGGCACAGCCAGGTGTCGTCGCTGAGGCGGGCGACCACGCCGTCATCGCTGAGAAAGCCGTTTTCGTTGCACATCAGACCATAGCGGCATTTGCCGACCGGCAGGGTGGACATCATGCCGGTATACAGCATGTCGAGGAAACGGCCCGCATCGGGGCCTTTCACGATGATCTTGCCAAGGGTCGAGGCATCCAGCGTGCCGACGCCATTCCTGACGGCCAGCACCTCGCGCGCGACCGCCGTATGGGCATCCTCGCCCGCATGCAGATAGCAATAGGGGCGCCGCCAATGGCCCACGGGTTCCCAATGCGCGCCGTTGAGGTTGTGCCACGTGTGCATCGGCGTCTTGCGCAGCGGCTGGAAGGCGTCGCCGCGCGCCTCGGCGGCGATGGTGGCCAGCGTCAGGGGCGTATAGGGCGGGCGGAAGGTCGTCGTGCCGGTGGCCGGGATCGGCTGGTTCAGCGCCCCGGACAGGACGGCCAGGCCGTTGATATTGCTGACCTTCCCCTGATCGGTGGCCATGCCAAGCGTGGTGTAGCGTTTGGTATGTTCAACGCTGGCATAGCCTTCGCGCGCGGCCAGTTCGACGTCCGAGACCTTCACATCGTTCTGGAAATCCAGCCACATCTTCGAGCGCAGCTTATAGGGCGCCTGCGCGGGCATGACCCAGACCGGCATGGTCGCGCCCTCGGGGCGTTCCAGATCGCCGGCGCAGGTCAGATCGCCTTTGGCGGCGCCCGTGGCGGTGACATTGCCCTGGCCATCGGCGCCCAGTGGCGGGCGGTTCGGGTCGGGGCGGAACATGGCTTGCGCTTCGTCCCAGATCAGCTTGCCGCCACAATGGCTGTAAAGATGCACGACCGGGGACCAGCCACCCGACATCGCGACCACGTCGCAATCAATCCCGCCGGTGATGGTGCCGTCACCCGACTGGTCGCAGATGGCCACGCCCTCGACCTGCCGGCTGCCCTTGACCTTGGCGATGGCGGTGCCGGTCAGAACCGGGATGTTGCGGGCGCGGACGACCTGGACCAACTCGCCATCGGCCTCGGGGCGGGCGTCGATGACGGCAGAGACCTCTAGCCCCGCATCCAGCGCCGTCAGCGCCGTGCGATAGGCGTCGTCATTGTTGGTCACGACCACGATGCGCTGACCGGGCGCAACGCCGAAATCCACGATGAAGTCGCGCACGGCCGAGGCCAGCATGACGCCGGGCACGTCGTTGCAGGCAAAGGACAGCGGACGTTCCAGCGCGCCGGTTGCGGTGATGACCTGCCCCGCGCGGATGCGCCACAACCGCTGGCGCGGGATGCCCAGATTGGGATCGTGATCGGCCAGCGCTTCTCGCGCCAGCAGATAGCCGTGGTCGTAAAGGCCAGTGGCCATGGTGTTGCGGCGCAGGGTGACGTTCTTCTTGGCCCGAAGCTCGTCCAGCAAGGCGTCGATTTGCGCCTGACCGCCCTTGTGATCGACGGGCGTGCGGCCACCCCAATGGCCGGATTGTTCCAGCACCAGCACGCGGGTGCGGCCCTTGGCGGCGGCCAGCGCAGCGGTCAGACCGGCGATACCGCCCCCGACGACGACCACATCGGCGAAGTCATAGGCCTGTTCGTAACGGTCCGGGTCGGGGTCGGTCGGCGCACGGCCAAGGCCGGCGCTGCGGCGGATGATGGGTTCAAACACATGCTTCCAGAAGGGGCGCGGGTGGATGAAGGTCTTGTAGTAGAACCCGGCGGGGAAGAACGGAGAGAGCCAGTTGTTGATCTCGCCCAGATCGGCATCCAGCGAGGGCCAGCAATTCTGGCTGCGCAGCACCATGCCGGTTTCCAGAACGGTGGTGGTGCCGCGCTGGTTCGGCTCGAACCGGCCGCCCTGGCCCAGACCGAACAGGGCGTTGGGTTCCTCGGCGCCGCTGGCGACGGGGCCGCGCGGGCGGTGATATTTGAAGGACCGGCCCATCATCATCTGGCCATTGGCCAGCAGCGCCGAGGCCAGCGTGTCGCCTTGCAGGCCCCGAAGGTGCCGCCCGTCAAAGCGGAAAGGCAGTTGATAGGCGCGGTCGATCAGGCGGCCGCCCTTGGGCAGGCGGAAGGGGCGGTTCTGGGTCATGGCGCGGGCGTCCAGTCGGGGCGGGCGGCCTGAATGGCCGCAATGATGTCATCGGTTGGGGCGGGGGTCTGGGCCTTGTAGGTGCCAAAGACCTGCAATGTCGCCGTGTCGCGTGCGGCCAGGAACCACTTGCCGCAGCCATAGGCATGGCGCCAGCGTTCGAAATGCACGCCCCGGGGATTGGCGCGGGCGAAGATATAGGCCTCGAACTCGTCATCCGAGCCATCGGGGCCGACGCGCTTCAGATGCGCCTCGCCGCCGGGTTGAAGCTCGGTTTCCTCGGCGGTGATACCGCAATAGGGGCAGGTCAGCGTCAGCATGCGTTTACTCCTTCGCGGGCAGGTCCTGGGCATTGGCAAGGGCCAGCGCCAGAAGCGTGGCCCGCTGGTCGTCATCGGCCATGGCCTCGCCGGTCAGCGTGACAAAGCCGCCCATGGTCCGGCTGCCATGTTCCATCGGGCCGACACCGGGCATCGCCTGCGCCTGTGCCTGCCGCGCCTTGCCGACACGGTAAAGCAGCGCACCGGTGGACATCACACCGCTCAGCATATGGCCGCCCCGCATGAAGCCAAGACCGCCGAACATCTTTTTTTCGGAAATGCCGTCCAGCGCCGACAGATCGTCGCGCATCAACTGGGCGGTACCGGGGTCAACGGCCATGTCGCGCCCCCCGGAACAGAAAGGCCGGGGGCTGACTGCCCCCGGACCCCCGTGGATATTTCGGCACGGATGAAAGCGGCGTCACCGCCCCGCCGGCCGACAGCCGATCAGTTCGAGGCCGGAGCGGCTTCGCCTTCGGCGGCAGGCGCGTCGGCAGCCGGCGCGTCAGCAGCGGGTGCATCGGCGGCAGGCGCGTCAGCGACAGGCGCGTCGGCAACCGGGGCCTCGGTTTCAACGGTGACGGTGGTGTCGCCGCCGGCATCGCCTGCGGTGGTTGCGTCATCGCCACCCGACATGAAGAAGAAGATGACCAGCACCGCGACCAGAATGCCGCCGACGATGAACCAGAGCGAGTTGTTATTCTGTTGATCAGCCATGAGTATCCCTTTTTGGCTTTGACAGTCTTATGGCCGATCAATTCGGCCGGTGCCGGAAAGGTTCCCCTAAATCTATCGGTCATCAAGCTGTCCGCCTAATGTGCGACGCCGGCGGCGACGGATTCGTCGATAAACCGCCCTTCACGAAAGCGATTCAGGCCAAATTCCGCCGATAGCGGCCCCGGCCGGCCATTGGCGATCAGATCGGCCATCGCCCAGCCAGATCCGGGAATCGCCTTGAACCCGCCCGTGCCCCAACCGCAATTGACGAAAATGCCGCCGACCGGCGTGGTCGACAGGATCGGCGAGCGGTCCCCGGTCATATCGACGATGCCGCCCCATTGGCGCAGCATCTTCAGCCGCGACAGCATCGGAAAGGTTTCGACCAGCGCGCGGACGGTTTCCTCGACATGGTGCCAGCTGCCGCGTTGCGTGAAATTGTTGAACCCGTCAGTGCCGCCGCCGATGACCATTTCGCCCTTGTCCGACTGCGACAGATAGCCGTGGACGGTATTGGCCATGATCACGACATCAAGGCAGGGTTTGATCGGTTCGCTGACCAGCGCTTGCAGGGCCACGCTTTCGATGGGCAGCCGGAAACCCGCCATCTCGGCCAGCTGACTGGAATGCCCGGCCACCACCAAAGTCAGCTTGTCACAGCCGATCCGCCCCTTCGAGGTGTTCACGGCGCGGACCTGGCCGGCCTGGGTCTCGATCCCCGTCACCTCGCAATTCTGGATGATGTGCATGCCCATGTCGGAACAGGCCCGCGCATAGCCCCAGGCCACCGCGTCATGCCTCGCGGTGCCGCCGCGCGCCTGATAAAGCCCCCCCAGCACCGGATAGCGCGGGCCGTCGATATTGATGATCGGGGCCAGTTCCTTGACCCGCTTTGCGTCGATCCATTCGGTCGCCACGCCTTGCAGGTGGTTGGCGTGGACCGTGCGCTTGTAACCGCGAATCTCGTGTTCGGTCTGGGCCAGCATGATCAGCCCGCGCGGGCTGAACATCACGTTATAGTTCAGATCCTGCGACAGGTTTTCGTAAAGCTTCAGCGCCTTGTCATAGATCGCGGCCGAGGCGTCTTGCAGATAATTGCTGCGGATGATGGTGGTGTTGCGCCCGGTATTGCCGCCGCCCAGCCAGCCCTTTTCGATCACCGCCACATCGGTGATGCCGAAATTCTTGCCCAGGTAATAGGCCGTGGCCAGCCCGTGCCCCCCCGCGCCCACGATGATGACCTGATAGCGGTCGCGCGGCTCGGGGCTGGCCCAGGCCCGGTTCCAGCCCGTGTGGTTCCGCATCGCCTCGCGCGCGATGGCAAAGACCGAGTATCGACCGGATCGTGCTGGCGTCGGCATGGCGCATCCCCTTTGCATCCTCGCCAACCAGCATTGCCCGCTGATTGGTGCAGGCTCAAGACTCGATGCGTCACATCGGCGCGAAATGCGACAACCCATCGCGGGCTTGTCAGCCGCTTGGGGCTTTTGCACGAGGGCCAAAACGGGTAGGCAGTACGGGGCTGGATGAAAGGGCGCGAATGCTGTTCTGGGTGATCTCCGCGGCGATGCTGGTTGTGGTGGCGGCGGCAATTCTGGCGCCAATCCTGCGTGCGCGGGCGACAGCGCAGGACTTGGCGCCCGCGGCGGCCTTTGACCTTCAGGTCTATCGCGACCAGTTGCGCGAGGTCGATCGCGACCTGCAACGCGGCGTGATCGCGGCCGAGGATGCCGACCGGCTGCGGCGCGAGATCGGGCGCAAGGTGCTGGATGCCGACCGCCGCATGACCGAGGCCGCGCCCGCGGGTCGCGCCGGGGTGGCTTGGGCGGGTGCGGCCGTCGTTCTGGCCGCGTTGCTGGGCGGGGCGCTGTGGCTGTATCAGCGCGAGGGCGTACCCGGCATGCCCGACCTGCCGCTGGCGGAACGCATCGCCGCAGCCGAGGCCGCCTATCGCAGCCGCCCCAGCCAGGCCGAGGCCGCAGCCGCCGCGCCGGCCCCGCAGCGCGGCGAGATCGACCCCGACTACGCCGCCCTGATCGAGGAATTGCGCGCCGCCGTGGCGACGACGCCCGATGATCCGCAAGGCCTGGCCCTGCTGGCGCTGCACGAATCGCGCCTGGGCAATCTTGACGCGGCCATTGCGGCGCAGCGGAATCTGATCGAGGTCAGGGGCGCGGCTGCCACGGTCGAGGATCACACCATGCTGGCCGGGCTTATGACCGAGGCCGCAGGAGGGCTGATCACCCCCGAGGCCGAGGCCGAACTGGCCCGCGCACTGGATCTGAACCCCCGGTATCCGCAGGCGCGCTATATGCTGGGGCTGTTGCAGGTGCAGAACGGCCGGCCCGACCGGGCCTTTCCGCTGTGGCGCGACCTGTTGGCCGAAGGGCCGCCCGATGCCCCCTGGGCCGCGCCGATCCGCGCGACGATACAGGAACTGGCCTGGCTGGCCGGGCAGCCCGACTATGTGCCCCCCGAGTTCACCACGACGGCAATGCCCGCCCTGCCCGGCCCCGACGCCGATGCCTTGGCCGCAGCGGAAGAGATGACCCCTGAAGAACGCCAGCAGATGATCGAGGGGATGGTGGCCCAGCTTGAATCGCGGATGGCCGATCAGGGCGGATCGCCCGAGGAATGGGCGCGGCTGATCAGCTCGCACGCGATGCTGGGCAATACCGATCATGCGCGCAATCTCTGGTCCGAGGCCCAGACCCGCTTTGCCTCTCAGCCCGAAGCGCTGGCGATCGTCCGTGCAGGTGCCGAACAGGGCGGGCTGACTGAATGATCCACGAGGACATGGCGGATTTCGCCGACGCCCTGCCCCGCGCAGGCGGCCTGGTGGGGCTGGATCTGGGCACCAAGACCATCGGCGTCGCGGTCAGTGATGGGTTGCGCCAGGTCGCCTCGCCGCTGCTGGTGATCAAGCGGGCGAAATTCACGGCAGACGCGCAGGCGCTGCTGGCGATCATCGCGGATCGCGGGCTGTCCGGCATCGTTCTGGGCCTGCCCCGCAACATGGATGGCAGCGAAGGGCCGCGCGCCCAATCGACCCGCGCATTCGCACGTAACCTGACGCGGTTGACCGATCTGCCGATCAGCTTCTGGGATGAACGCCTGTCCACCGTCGCCGCCGAACGCGCCCTGCTGGAGGATGATACATCCCGCCGCCGCCGGACCGAGGTGATCGACCAGGTAGCGGCAGGCTATATCCTGCAAGGCGCACTGGACCGGCTGCGCCATCTGGGCTGAACCGCCGCCCGGCTATTGGGGCGGCGGCGCGATGGTCAGGCGGACGGCGCCATACCAGTCGGCGGCGGCGCGAATGGTGGCATCGTCCAACCCTTCGGCAATGGGCTGCATGATCTCGCTGATCCGCTTGCCCGACCGAAAGGCCTTTAGCTGCGTGTCGATATAGATGTTGGTTTCCGCCGCCAGATTCGGCGCATCGGGAACCAGCGCAATACCGTCGGCACCATGGCAGGCGGTACAGGTCTCGGGGGCGGCAGCGGGGTCGGCGGGCAGCTCGGCCGTGACCTGCTGGGCCGAATACCAGGCGGAAAGGTCGGCGATCTGCTGATCGGTCAGATTGGCCGCCACAACCGTCATCATCTCGTGCTCGCGCCGGCCCTCGCGGAAATCGGTCAGCTGACGGGCCAGATAGCCCGCAGGCTCGCCGCCGATATGGGGCGCAATCGGGATCCTGGCATAGCCGTCGACCCCGTGACAGGTGCGGCACTGCCCGGCCAGCGCCTGCCCCGCCGCCGGATCGCCCGCCAGCGCCTCGGCCGGCGCCGGCTGCTGCGCATCGGCCCGGAAACCGGACCCGGCGCCCACCAGGACGCCGAGACCGAGGGCAAGGATCAGCGCCCTCATTCCGCGCTGTAGCTGATGCGATACAGCGCCCCAACCAGATCGTCAGAGACCAGCAAAGACCCGTCGCGCAGCTGCGCCACATCGACAGGGCGGCCCAGATATTCGCCATTCTCGTCGATCCAGCCCTCGGCAAATGGCTCGGCCGTGGCGGTGCCATCCTCGGCGATGGTGGTGACCATGACCCGCGCACCGACCGGGGTGGTGCGGTTCCATGACCCATGCTGAGCGCTGAAGATCGCCCCTTTGTAACGGTCGGGGAACATGTTCCCGTCATAGAAGGTCAGGCCCAGATCGGCGGCATGGGCCGTCATTTCGACCGCCGGCATCACCACATCGGCGGGCACCTCGGCATCGGCATATTCGTTGGTGCGCACCTCGCCGCCACCATACCAGGGAAAGCCGAAATTCTGCCCGGCAGCGGTCTGGTGGTTCAGTTCGCCCGGCGGGATGTCATCGCCCATGCCATCGACCTGATTGTCGGTGAACCACAGATCCCCGGTGTTGGGATCAAAGGCATGCCCGACCGAGTTGCGGATACCACTGGTGAAAACCTCGCGTCCGGTGCCATCGGTTTTCATGCGGATGATGCCACCGATCCCCTGCGGGCCATACAGGTCCAGCTTTTCAGGAGCAGGCACGTTGAAGGGCTGGCCAAGCGAGATATAGATCATGCCATCCGGCCCGATCTTGCAGACCCGCGCGGTGTGGTTGAAGCTTTCTTCCTCGACCGGGATCAACTGCCCCTTTGGCACCAGATTGAAGGCAGCGACATCGGGGCTTTCATAGAAAAATTCGGCCGCCGGGAACAGCAGGACGCGGTTCTGTTCGGCGATATAAAGAAATCCATCGGGCGAGAAACACGGCCCGTTCGGGATCGAGAAGGTCAGCGAGGGCGCGAAATCCTTGACCTCGTCGGCCACCCGGTCCTTGTTGCGATCCGTCACCGCCCAGACCTTGTCCTTGCGGGTGCCGACAAAGGTGACGATCCCCTGCGGCCCCACTGCCATGTGGCGGGCATCGGGGACAACGGCATAAAGTTCGATCTTGAAGCCATCCGGCAGGGTGATGCGTTCCAGGTTGCGCTTGATCCCCTCGGCGAAATCGCCGCCCTGTTCGATCACGGTAAATTCGGTCGTGCCGGTGGATTGGAAATTGGACAGCTTTTCCAGATTTTCAGGCACCTGCGTATCCTGCGCGGCCGCCGCCGACAGGCCCAGACCAACCGCCCCGGCCACAATCATTGTCACATGGCATTTCATTGGTTCTTGTCCTCCCTGATTGCGGCGCAGGCATGCGCCGCGTGCCGCATTCCGGCCCGGCAAGAAGCTGCGGCGCCGGAATACCAAGAATCGGGGCGCGGTGACCCGCCCCGACGACGTTCAATCAATGAGCAGGTTACAGATTACCCGCTGCCAGTTCCTTGGCAATATAATCCGCCTGCCGGATCGCCAGCGCCACAATGGTCAGGGTCGGATTTTCGGCGGCACCGGTGGTGAACTGGCTGCCATCGCTGACGAACAGGTTCGGCACCTCATGCGCGCGTCCCCATTTGTCGACCACGCCATCCTCGGGCCGTTCCGACATGCGGTTCGTGCCAAGGTTATGGGTCGAGGGATAGGGCGGCGTCGGCAAGGTGCGCGTCGCGCCGACCTGCTTATAGATCGCCTGCCCGACCTCATAGGCGTGGTTGCGCATCGCAATGTCGTTCGGATGGTCGGTGAAGTTCACATTCGCCACCTTCAGCCCGAACTTGTCGGTCGCGTCCGACAGCGTCACCCGGTTGTCGGCCTGCGGCATATCCTCGCCTACGATCCACATGCCCGCCATGTTTTCATAGGCATCCAGCGCGGTCGTGAACTCTCTCCCCCAGGCACCGGGATCAAGGAAGGCGGCCATGAAGGGCAGACCAAGGGCCAGCGTCTCCAACTCATATCCGCCGACAAAGCCGCGTGCGGGGTCGTGTTTGGCCTCGTCGCGGATGATGCCGGCCATGGTCGTGCCGCGCCACATCCGCACCGGCTGTTCAAAGATGCCATAGACCGAGCCAGTCGTGTGCCGCATATAGTTGCGCCCCACCTGACCCGAGCCATTGGCCAGCCCGTCGGGGAACATCGTTGAATGCGAGTTCAACAGCAGGCGCGGCGATTCAAAGCTGTTGCCGGCCACGCAGACAACCCGCGCCGCCTGCATCTGCAAGGCACCGTCCTTGTCGAAATATTCGACCCCGGTGACCTTGCCGGCATCGTCATGCAGGATGCGGGCCGCATGGGCGTTGTCGCGCACCTCAAGATTGCCGGTCGCCTCGCCGCGCGGAATGTCGGTATAGGCCGAGGACCATTTCGCCCCCCATTTGCAGCCCTGAAAGCAAAAGCCGGTCTGCTGGCAGGACATCCGGTCATCATATTCGACGCTGTTGATGGCCATGTTGCCGGTATGCACGTCCTGATAGCCAAGCGCCTTGGCACCTTTTTCGAAGACCTTGTAATTATTGTTGCCCGGCAGTCGCGGACGGTCGCCAACGCCCGTCACGCCCAGCTTTGCCTCGGCCAGGTCATACCACGGCGCCATCTCGGCCCCGTCTATGGGCCAGTCCAGCAGGTTTGCGCCCTCGACCGCGCCATAATTCGTCAGCGCCTTCCATTCGTGGTCCTGGAACCGCAGGCTGGCCCCGGCCCAGTGGATCGAGGTGCCGCCGACCGCCTTGACGATCCAGGCGGGCAGGCCGGAGAAATCCGTGGCCACGCGCCAGTCACCGCTGGTCGTGCGCGGGTCGGTCCAGGCAAGCTGCCCGAAACTGTCCCATTCGTCGTTGATGTAATCCTCGGGCAGATAGCGCCCGCCGGCTTCCAGTGCCACGACCTTGACGCCCTTCTGCGCCAGTTCATTGGCCAGCACCCCGCCACCCGCGCCGGTGCCCACGATGACGACAACGCTGTTGTCGGTCAGGTCGAATTTTGCTGCTTCAGCCATGATCAAGCCCTCCCTCTACAGCCAGTCGATGTCGTCGAAACCACGGTTGATATAGCCGCCCTGCGAGAAGGATTCGCCCTCGTATCCGAAGATCGGCCAGACCTCTTTCTGGTTATACAGCCCGGTCACAAGGCCGCCGCGCACCGTCTGGAAAAACGGCGAATCCTCAATGCTGCGCAGGATGGCGGCACGATCAGCCTCCCATCCGGCCGAGATGTAATCGTCGAAACCGGCCGCCTTGGCGGCGGTGTCCAGCGCGGCGACGCCCTCGGCCACGGCGGCCTTCTGGTCCTCGCTGTCATAGCCCTTGACCGCGATGGCATAGAAACGGTCGCCGACCCGGTCATGCGGATAGATGTCACGCGCCATCTGCAACAGCGTGGCCATCTCGTGTTCACTGATCGTGGTCACCTCGACCGCCCAGGCCGCGTCAGGCGCGGCGATAAAGCCCGCACCCGCCACGGCCAGCGCACCTGCCGCCGCGGCGCGCGACAGCAAGGCGCGTCGGGTCAGCCCCTGCTTGGAAAGTTGGTTCATGTTGAAGTCCTCCCTGATTGGCGGGTTCGCGCGGCCCTCCCCTGCCGCGCGGCCCTCGCGTTATTTGAAACGTCCCCCGCGTTGCAGCACCTCGATCTGGTAGCCATCGGGATCGGCGATGAAGAAGAACCGCGCCACCACCTCGCCCGCAGGCGCGAAATCGACCAGCTTGCGTGGCGTCAGCCCTTCGGCGGTCAGGCGGGCGTGCAGGGCGTCGACATCATCGACCGAAACCGCAATATGGCCATAGCCGTCGCCCAGATCGTAAGGCTGGGCCCGGCCCTTGTTCACGGTCAGTTCAAGTTCGGCCTCTGCCTCGGCATTCGACAGGTAGATCAGCGTGAAATCGGGAAAATCCATACGGTCGGCCACCTGGAACCCGAAGGCCCGGCGATAGAACTCAACCGAGCGTGCCTCGTCCAGCACACGGATCATCGAGTGGATATATTTTGCCATGCGGCATCCCTTTCATCCTTGTCAGATTCAAGGCTAGGGGATGGGCGCGCGCCGCGGGTAGTAGCGGGTTACTACAGCAAGGGAATATGTGGGTGGGGGGCCTGTTCCGGCCCCGGATCGCTGCCTAGTCGACCGCGCGGATCAGCTTTTTTTCCAACACGCGCAGGACCATGGCCAGATCATGCCCGCGCTTCAGGATGCGGCCATCCATGCCGATGACGGCATAGGCACCCTGCGCCGCGCGCAGCTTGGGGCGCTTCTCGATCCGGTACAGCGGATGTTCGGCGGCATGGCGAAAGACGCTGAACACAGCCACGTCGCGCAGGAAGGACATGGCATAGTCGCGCCACTCGCCCGCGGCGACCATGCGGCCATAGACTGACAGGATAATGCCCAGCTCGCTTCGGTCAAAGGCGACACGATCCGGGTCGGCGTTAAACGGCGAAGAGGCATTCATCATGTCAGAATGGTGACACCGCACCCGCGCCAAAGCAATGAAAAACCGGCATATCCACGTCTGATGCGGATATGCCGGCTTTTTGGCAATCATCGGCCGGCAGGGATCAGAAACAGCTGACCTTCTCGATCAGGCCGCCGCTGCCATATTCGATGTTCAGCCGATCCTCGCGGTAATCGGCGGTGACGGCGTCGTCAGGCCCGATGACGCGCGTGCCGATGGGGAATTTCATCGCGTTCAGAACTTCGCGCGGCTGACCGATCAGCCCCTTGTAGCCCGAAGCGCCACAGGCATCCGACGGTGCCGGCGGCTGTGGCAGGGGCGCACCGCCGGGGGGCAGCGGTTCACAGGCGGCCAGCGCCAGCATGGCAGCCCCGGCCAGCAGCGGCAGACCCGGAACCCCGCGCATCAGCCGCAATCCACGTTATAGATGTTGCCCGCCGCATCCAGCCGGAACACGATCCGGTTCGGGTCGTAATCCTGCGGCTCGATGCCGCGATATTCGACGACGCGGTAATCCTTGGTGATCCCCAGCTGCGGAATGATCGAGCCGGGCTGCGACAGATAGGTCGCATAGGTCTTGGCCCCGCACAGATCCGGTTCGCGCGATTGCAGTCCGGCAACGCCATCAACCGAGGCAATCGGTTGAACCATAGGCACAGGCGCCGGCATTGGCGCAGGTTCCGGTGCCGGCATACAGGCCGACAAAAGCGTGGCAGAGGCAATAAGCGGCAGGATCACTGATCTGGTCATGTCTGGTCCGTGAATGACGGCCCGGATGACGGGCCGGTGCAAAGATGTCGGCGTTATAGGAAGTTGATAGCAGCTTGTTAAGCTGGCTCTATTATCACGATCCCATCAGCACCGCACGACGCGCCGGCCCTGTTGCCAGAATGTCATTCCATCGGCGGCACCGTCTTGGCCCGGTCGGCGCGGCTGATCGCCGGATCGCCGTGAACCCGCGCCGCAGCACCAAAGCGCGGACCATAGGCGGCCAGAAACACATGCGCCGCCCCGACCGTCGCCCGCCGCATATGCGCGTCGGTCACGCTGTCGCTGCCCAGAAACAACGCCCGGTCGCGGATCAGCGCGGTTGCCAGCGCGATCAGTTGTTCGGCCGCCAGTTCCATGTCGTTGATCTCCAGCTCGCCACGTCGGGTCCAACGTTCCAGATAGCTGCGCACATCGTCGCGCCTGCGGCGACAGGCCCGATCCATGCATTCCCGCGCCAGGTCGGGAAAGCGGGCAGATTCGCCAACCCGCAACCGGTAAGAGTTGACGCCGGATCCCGAAACCATCCGCACGGCCAATGCATGCACCAGGAACGGCAAAGCCTCGGCCGCGGGTCGGTCGGCAACCACCGCCACCAGCGATTCCTCGATGTCGAGGGCCAGATCGGCGCGGAAAACCTCGGTGAACATCAGTTCCTTGTCAGGGAAATAGCTATACAGCGTCGCCTTGGAAACCTTGGCCTCACCGGCAATGTCGTCGACGCTGGCACCTGCATAGCCTTCGCGCAGAAAAACCCGACGCGCACCTTCCAGGACCTGCTTGAATTTACGCCCCTTTGTGATGGGCAAACTATTTTGCGAAACCATTAACCCCTCCGAAAATTGAATTCGGTGAACAAGAATTGCCGGCAGACCGGGGAGGGTCTGGACAGCGATGAAATCAGTACTGTGTCGTTCAACAACTTCGACAGATAAAGAAAGACTCGCCTTGAATGAAACAGGCACCTACCTGCATAAGTCTAAATTGCTCATGCATCCAGTCAATCCGCAAGCCTCCGCTGATCAAATTCCTCGACAGTGTGACACACAACTTGACGGCAGCCGTTTCAGTTTCCCAATCTGTTACAAGAAGAACAACAAAATGCACCGCAACCGCATGGGGTCAGCAGGCCCTTCGCGGGCCGAGAAACCAGCAAAAGGGGGGGGGCTTCCATGTCACATCCACAAACATCTTTCCGCGACTCGGTTGATCGCATGTTCACCCATGCGGCCAGCCTGATGGATCTGCCTCAGGGGCTGGAGGAAAAGATTCGCGTCTGCAATTCGACCTATACGGTTCGCTTTGGCGTGCGGATGCGGGGTGGTATCCACACCATCACCGGATACCGATCGGTGCATTCCGAACATATGGAGCCCGTCAAGGGCGGCATCCGCTATGCCATGTCCGTCAGCCAGGACGAGGTCGAGGCGCTGGCGGCGCTGATGACCTATAAATGCGCGTTGGTCGAGGTGCCCTTTGGCGGCTCGAAAGGCGGTTTGGCCATCGACCCCCGCGCCTATACCGAGGAAGAGCTGGAACGGATCACCCGCCGCTTTACCTATGAACTGTCGCGGCGCAGCCTGATCTCGCCCAGCCAGAACGTGCCCGCCCCCGATATGGGCACGGGCGAACGCGAGATGGCCTGGATGGCCGATGCCTATAAGCGGCTGCATCCCGACGACATCGACGCGCGCGGCTGCGTCACCGGCAAACCGGTATCCTTCGGCGGCATTCAGGGTCGGGTCGAGGCAACCGGGCGTGGTGTGCAATACGCGATCCACGAATTTTTCCGCCACCCCGAGGCGATGAAGACCGCCGGTCTGGAAGGCGGGCTGGAAGGCAAGCGCATCATCGTGCAGGGCCTGGGGAATGTGGGCTTCCACGCAGCGCAATTCCTGTCCGACAATGACGGCGCAAAGATCATCGCCGTATCCGAACGCGACGGGGCGGTGATGAACCCCGACGGGCTGCATATCGGCGATCTGCGCGAACATATCCGCGAAACCGGCGGTGTCGCGGGCTTTGCCGGTGCCACCGGCTATTCCCAGAACAGCCTTGGCGCGCTGGAGATGGACTGCGACATCCTGATTCCTGCCGCAATCGAGGGTGTGATCGACGCCAGCAATGCCGACCGCATCAACACCCGCCTGATCGTCGAGGCCGCCAACGGCCCGATCACCGCCGAGGCAGATGAAATCCTGCGCAAACGCGGCATCGTCATCGTTCCCGACATGTATGCCAATGCCGGCGGTGTGACCGTGTCCTATTTCGAATGGGTCAAGAACCTGACCCATATCCGATTTGGCCGGATGGAGCGGCGCGAACAAGAGGCGCGGACCAACCTGCTGGTGACCGAACTTGAACGGCTATCGGCGGACAAGGGCCTTGGCTGGACGCTGACCAAGGATTTCAAGGATCGCTATCTGAAGGGCGCAAGCGAGCTGGAACTGGTCCGCTCGGGCCTGGATGACACGATGCGCGGCGCATTCCAAAGCATGGCCGAAATCTGGTACAGCGACGACAAGGTCGAGGATCTGCGCACTGCCGCCTATGTCGTTGCCATCCGGCGGATTGCCCAAAGCTATCAGGCTATGGGGCTGTAGGCCCCACCAGACATATCGCCAGACACATCGCCAGGAAAGCCCGCAGCGCGCCCATGCCGCTGCGGGCTTTTGCGTTCCGCCCCCGTTCAGGCGGGGCGATAGCTTTCGATGGCCCCATAGGCCAGATCCAGATCGCCAGCCGTCACGCAATAGGGGGGTAACAGATAGACCGTATTGCCCAGTGGCCGCAGCAACACGCCATTGGCCATGAAATGCGCCCGCATCCGAGGCCCTTCCTGCGCCAGGTATCCGCCTTGTGGAACGTTCAGGTCCATGGCGGCGATGGTGCCGCATTGACGGATATTTCCGAAACGCGGATTGTCGGCGAACCGGGCCAGCCGCTGCGCCTGCATGGCGGCAAGCCCGTCCAGCACATCCTGCATCGGCCTGTCCCCCCACAGCCGCAGATTGGCCAGCCCTGCCGCACAAGCGATCGGATTCGCCGTATAACTGGACGAGTGATAGAAGGTCCGCGTCCGGTCGGTCGAATAATGCGCCTGGAAAATCCTTTCACTCGCCAGGGTCGCCGCCAGGGGGATCGCCCCGCCCGTCAGCCCCTTGCTTGTGCACAGGATATCGGGCGCGATCCCCGCATGATCACAGGCCCATAGCCGGCCGGTGCGCCCCCAGCCCGTCATCACCTCATCAGCGATCATCAACACGTCATGGCGGTCGCAGATTTCGCGCAGCCCGCGAAGAACCGCAGGCCGATACATCAGCATCCCGCCCGCGCCCAACACCAGCGGTTCAAGGATCAGCGCGGCCATCTGACCGCTGCGCGCCAACGCCTCGAATGCATCCAGCGTCTGCTGCCCGTCCCCTTCGGGAAAGGGCAGGCTGTCGACGGCGAACATCATCGGCTCGTATGTGGCATTGAACACGCCGCGTTCGCCCACGCTCATCGTGCCGATGGTATCGCCGTGATAGCTGTGCTGCATGACCGCGATCCGGTGCCGCCCGTCGCCGGCATGGCGCCAATAACCAAGTGCCATCTTCAGCGCCACCTCGACCGAGGTCGATCCGCTGTCGGAATAGAACACCCGCGTCAGCCCCTTTGGCGCAACCTGGGTCAGCGCGTTTGCCAATTGCTCGGCCGGTTCATGCGTCAGGCCGGCAAAAATCACCTGATCCAGCGTCTCGGCTGCATCGCGGATCGCCGCCATGATCCGAGCTTCGCGATGGCCGTGGGTGATGACCCACCAACTGCTGATCCCGTCCAGCAGCCGCCCCTGCGCCGTCTCGATCCAGGCACCCTCCGTGCGGGTGACGACGGGGGGAACCGGCTCGGTCGCGTGCTGCGTGAAGGGATACCAGACTGCATTGCCGGTCATTGCCCGCCCTCCTCAGAAGTCATCGCGCCGGAAATTCGCGGCCATGGCAGCGGACAGGCTGTGCCGATCCAGATGGTCCAGCATCGGCAACCGCCCCAGCACAGGCACCGCGCCGATCTGCCCGATCGTGGCCATATTGTCAGGATTGTCGTCTCCGACGAAGGCAACGCCATGGATCGGCACATCCCGCGCCCGCAGGCTTTCGATCGCGGTCAGGCTGTGGCTGATGGTGCCCAACCCGGTGGTCGCAACCAGAATGACAGGAATCTGCCATTCCGCAAAGAGATCGGCGAACAGCACCTGCCGTGTCACCGGCACCAGAACGCCGCCCGCGCCCTCGATCACCAGCGGATCGGCAGATGGCGGCACCAGGCGGGCGGGCTCGACCAGCACATTGTCCAGTTCGGCGGCACGATGAGGCGACAGGGGCTGACCAAGCCGATAGGATTCCGCAAAAACCCGCGCCCCGGACAGCCGCACGATTTCCGCCGCATCCGTGGCCTGCTGGGGGGCGCAGTCCATTGCGACAGCTGTGGCAGCCACCGGATGCGCGGCCCCGGTCCCCACGGGATTGGGCAGGTTCCCAACCAGCCCCGATTGCACCGGCTTCCAGTAATCGGCGCGGATCAACCCGCACAGCCCGGCCGCAAAGACGGTCTTTCCCACATCCGTCCCGGTGCCTGTGATCACATATCGGGCCATAATTCCTCCAGCGTCTCGGCCAGCCGCCGCACATCCTCGGGCGAGGCATTCAGGGTCAGCGAAACCCGCAGCCGCGACGTCCCTTCGGGCACGGTTGGCGGCCTGATACCGCGGACATCGAACCCCCGGCTCTGGACGCGGGAGGCAAGCTGCATGGTCTCGGCATTGCCGCCCACGATCAGCGGCACGATCTGGCTGCCGCTGACCCGCACCTGCGGCAGACGCCGCGCCATTTCGTCCGAGAACAACCCGACCAGCCCCTGCAAGGCCGCCCGCCGTTCAGGCTCGTCCCGCAAAATCGCCAGCGCCTCGATCCCGACCGCCGCCATCAAAGGCGAAGGCGCGGTGGCGAAAATGAACGGTCGACAGCGATTGACCAGGAAATCGACCAGCGGACGCGCCGCGCAGATCAGCGCCCCTGACCCACCCAGAGCCTTGCCAAGCGTATGCAGGGTCAGCACATTCGCCCGCCCCTCAAGATGATGGGCCAGACCTCTGCCTTCCGGTCCATAGACGCCGGTGGCATGCGCCTCATCGACCACCAGAAAACCATGCTGATCAGCCAGCGCGGCCAACTCGTCCAGCGGGGCCAGATCGCCATCCATGCTGTAAAGGCTCTCAACCGCGATCCAGACAGCCCCGCGGTTTCCGGCCGCACGCCACCGACCGATCAGATCCGCCGCATGGTCCACATCGCTGTGCCGAAACCGCATGACCTCGGCCCGCCCGCTGCGCGCACCTTCATTCGAACTTGCATGGGCCAACTCGTCCAGCAGCAGCAGGTCCCCACGCTGCGGCAAAGTGCCAAGCATGGCGAAATTCGCCACATAACCGCCACCGAAACCCAGCACCGCCTCAGCCCCGAAAAACCGTGCGGCCTCGGCCTCGAACGCCTCCTGCAACCCGAGATTGCCACGCAGCAAGCGCGACCCGGCCGCACCGACGGGCACACCCTGGTCCAGCGCGCGCCGCGCCGCCGCCGCCAGCCGTGCCGAACCGGCCAGCCCCAGATAGTCGTTCGACGAAAAATCGACGCCGTCGCGCCCGCTTAGCCGACGCAGCCGCGCCTGATCGGCCAAAGCGTCAAGATGGTCGCGATAAACCGACAGCCGGTCCGCAATCCCTGCCATATCATCCGTGTCCAAATATCCTGGGGGAACGGGCCGCAGGCCCGTGGGGGCAAAGCCCCCGCCCCCTCACCGCAGAACCGGGATCGCAGGGTCGGCAGCCCTTGCCGCCTGGCGCCGCGCGTCACCCGTGTCGGCAACCGGATCGCCGGCAAAATGCTCATGCGCCTGCATCGGGCTCAGACCAAGCCGGGTGAACAGCAGCATATCCTGATCCTCGGCCGGATTGTCCTTGGTCAGCAGCGTATCGCCCACAAAGATCGAATTCGCGCCGGCAAAGAAGCACATCGCCTGCATCTCGTCACTCATGCCGGTCCGGCCCGCGGACAGACGCACATGGCTTTGGGGCATCATGATCCGAGCCGTGGCAATGGTGCGGACAAAGTCGATCGGATCGACGGGCGGCGCATCCTCCAGCGGGGTGCCGGCAACAGGGATCAGCATGTTGATCGGAACGCTTTCGGGCGCCTCGGGCAGATTGGCCAGCGTGACCAGCATGTCGACCCGGTCCTGATTGCCCTCGCCCAGTCCCAGAATACCGCCGGAACAGACCTTGATCCCGCTGTCGCGGACATTCTGCAAGGTCTCCAGCCGGTCAGCAAAGGTTCGGGTGGTGATGACGTTGCTGTAATGCGCTTCCGAAGTGTCGATATTGTGGTTGTAGTAATCCAGCCCCGCCACCTTCAGCCGCTTGGCCTGATCACCATCCAGCATCCCCAGCGTCATGCAGGTTTCCATGCCAAGCGCCTTGACCCCCTCGATCATGGCGACGATCTGCGCCATGTCGCGTTCCTTCGGACTGCGCCAGGCCGCCCCCATGCAATAGCGCGTCGCCCCTGCATCGCGGGCACGCCGCGCCTCGGAAATGACCCGTTCGACCTCGATCAGTTTTGACGCCGACAAACCCGAATCATACCGCGCTGACTGGCTGCAATAGGTGCAGTCCTCGGGGCAGCCGCCGGTCTTGATCGACAAAAGCCGGCTCATCTGCACCCGGTTGGGATCGAAATGCCGCCGATGCACGGTCTGCGCCTGAAACAGCAGATCCATGAACGGCAAATCGAACAGCGCTTTTGCCTCTTCGGCGGACCAGACTTTGCGGCTGGTCATCGCGTCAGCGGTCAGGTTGGATTGCAGCATGGCAGGCACCTCGGCGGCTTGATTGCCCTTCCCTTAACAACTCGCCACCGGACTGTCCAATACCGGCTTTGCAATGACGATCGCAGCCGCCCACCCACCGGACCTGTCCCGGCCTATTTCCGATCCCATTGCCCTGACAGGCTTTCCAGCACATTCGCGCGGCCGAATTCCTTGGCAGCCCGCTGCCGCGCCAGTTCAAAACGCGGCAGCATCATCTGAAGCTCGCGCCGTCCGCGTTCGGCATTGCGCGACATCTCGCCGGCCTGGGCGCTGGCCACGCGAGCCTCGGCCAGCGTCATTGGCGCGGCCGAAGCATAGCAGCGCGCAACAGCCTCTTCGCAAGCTTCTATCCGCTGCCGGGCGGCCTCGACATTCGTGCTGAAGGCCGCAAACCGTTTCAGCTCCAAATCGGATTTCAACTGGGCAAGACGCGCAAGCTGCGCCATCTTGTTGCGGATCGTTACCATCCCTTGCGCGCCCTTTCCCGCATCTTTTCGGCAAAGCGGATGGCGGCTGCGACCGGGCCAAAATGATCCTGACGGATCTCTTCGCCAAGCTTGACCGTCGCATGGATCGCCCGTGCCGCCGGGGGATCTGACCAGATCGGCACCTTATGGGCATTCGCCCTGTCGCGGATCCGGGCGGCAACGTCGTCGACGCCCTTCGCCACACAGATCGGCGCGCGACCGCTGCCGCGATGCCATTTCAGTGCCACCGCATAATGCGTCGGGTTGACGATGATGACATCAGCCGTCTCGACATCCTGCAACATCTGCGACATCGCAAGATCGACCGCCTTCTGCCGGCGCGCGGCCTTCATATGCGGATCGCCTTCGGATTCCTTGTGTTCGTCCTGCATTTCCTTCCGCGTCATGCGGTTCTTGCGCAAATGCTCGAACCGTTTCCACATCAGGTCCAGAACCGCAAAGGCAACAGATACGGCCAGGGCCAGCATGAAAGCCCGTTGCAGGATCACACCCAACCCCACCACCCAGGCATTGCCCGATGACAACCCGGCATTCTGCAACATGACGAAAAGTGACCGGAACAGATAGACCCCGCCGACACAGACCAGCGCCGATTTTCCCAACGAAATCGCGAATGTCACCAAGCCCGAACTGCCGAATTTCTGGGCCGCATTCTTCACCGGGTTGATCCTGTTGAAGTCGAAAGCCAGCTTCTTCGGCGTGAAGATCAGGCCGCGCTGCGCGATCAATACCAGGAAGATAAAGACCATCGGCACGGCGGCCAACAAGGTGACGGCCACGGATGCGAATTGCCCCACCGCCGCCCCAAGCGCAAAGACCGGCCCGATGGGCCAGCCATCCGAGCCCATGATACGCGCCGCCATCCCAAGCCAGGCCTTGACCGCGAATGCCGCACCGATCCCGAAGGCCAGCCAGGCGCCGGCATACATTGCCGCCACATTCACCTCGGTCGAGCGCGGTACATCGCCTTGTTCGCGCGCCCGGCGCAAGCGCTGCTCGGTCGGGTCGAATTGCTTTTCGCTTTGATCCTGATCTGCGCTCATGGCCGCACCGACAATTGGAAGGACAAGACTGCATCCAGCCAGACAGACAGGATCATCGGACTCAGCAGGACCAGCGCCATCAACGCCAACATGATGGCAGCAGGCGCGCCGATGAACACCACTGGCAGGGCGGGCATCACCCGACTGATCACGCCCGACAATGCCTGAAACAGAAATCCGCCCAGAATAAACGGGGCGGACAGCACCATTGCCAGTTGAAAACTGGCTGCGACGATCCCTACAACCTCGCCCACCAGCCCAGCAATCTCGGGCAGCCCCCCGACCGGCCACAGATCCAGGCTGTCAGCCAGAAGCCGGATCAGCATCACCGGCAATCCCATGGCCAGCAGCAGCGCGGTTCCACCAAGATGAAACAGGTTCCCGATCGGATGCGGCGAGGCCTCGTTCGGGGCTCCGATGATCTGGGACAATGATGCCGTCGAAGCAATGGCGGTTGCAGCGATGTTGATGGCGAAGGCGATGACACGAACCAGAGTGCCAATGGCGAAACCGATTGCCACCTCGGTGATCACTCCGCCAAACACCAGCATCGGCCCTTCCAGACGCGCTTCGCCGTCCATGCCGTGCGAAAACTCTGCCAGGATTGGCGTCAGAGCCATGGCAACGGCAACCTTGACACGGGCGGGCACGACCCGTTCGCCAAAACCGGGCATCACGAGAATGCAGGCCTGAATCCGCAGATAGGTCAGGATAAGCGACCAATCCAGCGCCGAGCCTGGCATGACCAGATTGTCCAGCATCACGCGGCCTCGATCGTGCCAACCAGCCGCAAATTGGCGGTCGGGTCGATTTCGTCCATGCTAAGCACCGGGGCTGAAATGCCATTCGCGCTAAGTATGCTGCGCACGACACGGCGGCGATGGTCGGGCGTGGCGATCACGGCCTCGGCACGGGAATCAACGGCGGCAATGGTGCGCTTGGCCGCTGCCGCCAGCTTTTGCGCCAGCGCGGGATTGATTGCGCCGGCGGCCGGACGGCCAGCCTCGGTCTCGGTCTGGATGAACTCGTTTTCCCAGGCGGGATGCAGCTGGATCACTGCCAGCGAGCCGCCAATACCGGACAATTGCTGGGTAATCTGATCCCGTAATCTCTTGCGGACCATCTCGTACATCGTTTCGGTGCTGTCCACGCCGCGCAGTTCATATAGCGTGTCGACAATCAGGGGCAGGTTCCTGATCGAAACGGCCTCGGCCAGCAAGGCTCGCAAGACCGATAGCAGCATGTCTGGCGCAACCTTTTCAGGAAGCATGCTGTCGAAATAGCGACGGTGGCGCTCTGCTCTTGTCGGATCGGAAAGCGATTTCAGCTCTTCGATCTGCCGCTGCATGGCGGCCATGGTCATCAGTGCCGCCAGATTGGATCGCACCACCTCCATCAGATGAGTCGAGATCACCTCCATCGGACTGACCACGGTTGCCCCGGACATGGCAGCATTTTCCTGCTCGGCGCGCGACACCCACCGCGCCGGGCTGCCATAGACCGGTTCTCGCACGGCCGCACCCGGCAGCCCCGCCAGCACATCGTCAGCGCCCAGCGCCAGAACCTGATCGGGTCGCACGGTACCACGGCCCCTGATTACACCCTGGATGCGGATCTGATAGTCACCGCCGGCCAGCTCGGGATTATCGGTGATGCGAACATCAGGCAGGATCAGACCAAACTGCCGGGCCACGTGGATTCGCAGGTTGGCGATCCTGGCGCCCAGGCCGCGCGACTGGTCAAGCGCCGTCAGGACCAAATCTGCCCCGATCTCTACGCTGATCTCATCGGTATCCAGCAGATCTCCGATACGGCTGGTCTGTTCCTCGGGCGCAGTTGGCTTGGCGGTTGCAGCGACATCCTCGACCGGTGCTGCCCCACGCCGAGCGATGCGAAACGCCAGCACCGCCAGAACTGCTGCGACCGATAGAAACAACCCGCGCGGCATTCCAGGAACAACGGACATCAGCACCATCGCCGCCGCAACCACCGCGGGTCCATGCCAGCGCAGCAGAAACTCATGCGATATCAGTTTCGACGTGGTTTCGGTCGCGCCCCCCCGTGACAACAGCAGCGCGGCCGCCATCGAGGTGATCAGCGACGGAACCTGGCTGACCAGCCCGTCGCCAATCGTCAGGTGCGAATAGGTGGAAAGCGCCGCGCCAACGGGCATGCCATGAACCACGATCCCCACGGTCAGACCGACCAGCAGATTGATCAGGGTGATCACGATGCCGGCCACCGCGTCGCCTTTGACGAATTTCGACGCCCCGTCCAGCGACCCGAAAAAGCTGATCTCGCGTTGTTCCGCAACCCGTCTGCGCTTTGCCTCGTCATGGCTGATCGCGCCAGAGCTGAGATCGCCGTCGATCGCCAGCTGTTTGCCCGGCAGCGAATCCAGCGCGAAACGCGCCGAGACCTCGGCCATACGCCCAGAGCCCTTGGTGATCACCATGAAGTTGACGACCGAGATCACGGCAAAGACGGTCATCCCCACCAGCAGCGAGCCTCCGGCAACGAAATCCGCGAACCCGCTGATGACTTTGCCCGCCGCTTCGGTCCCCGTATGCCCCTCGGCCAGGATCAGCCGTGTCGATGACACGTTAAGCGACAGCCGGATCACCAGCGAGACCAGCAGCAATACTGGAAAAGCCTGGAAATCCGTCGGACGTTCGACGAGGGCCGCCATGACCAGCACCAGAATTGCCGTCGCGATTGACAGCGCGATCCCGAAGTCCAGCAATCCAGGCGGTAGAGGAACGACCAGCGAGATCACGATCAGCACCAGCGCGCCGGTTACGATCAGGGGTGTCGAGGCACGTTCGCCGCCTTCACGACGCCCAACAGCAGAGATCTGGTTCATTCGTCGCTTTCCATGTCATTTCGCGCGGGCCGCAACAGATCGTCGACCCGCCAAGATTTCCCGGTCAACAACCCGGCACGGCGCAGAAAGATGATCGCTTCGACCCGCTCAGACGGTGGCATGCCCTGCAATTGCTGCCGATAATCCGGCGCCAGCGCATCGCCCGCGAGAAGCCGCGCCATCGCATCCTGCTGAAAGCTGTACAATTCGGGCGCGACCGCCTGTTGCAGGGGCCAGGCCAGCAGGATCGCCGACAACAGCATTCAGGCCGCCTTTCTCAGTTCGCGCAGCGCTGCCTCTAGGGCGTCGTAGCCGGGGCGCACATGTTCGGGCACGGCCTGGCGGCCAACCTCGACACACAGATTGGTGGCATGCTGGTGCAGACCGGCGACAAGAACCGATTTGATCACGTCGTAAAAGGCCAGATCCTTGCGCGTGACGGCGGCCAGCCGATGCGATAGCGGTGCGACAAATCCATAGGCCAGAAAAACACCAAGAAAGGTTCCGACCAGCGCGCTGCCGATCATCTTGCCCAGAACAGCCGGTGGCTGGTCGATCGAGCTCATCGTCTTGATCACACCAAGAACGGCCGCGACGATCCCAAGCGCCGGCAAGGCGTCGGCCGTTGTCTGCAAGGCATGCGAGACCTCCAGCGCCTCTTCCCGCATGGCGGCGATCCGCCGCGACAGCATTTCTTCCACCTGGTAGGGGTCGTCATAGTTCAAGCTGGCCGACCGCAACGTATCGGTAATAAGCGACACCACATTCTCATCCGTCAGCAAGCGCGGATAGGCGGCGAAGATCGGCGATTCATGCGGGTTCTCAATATGCTCTTCCAGAGCAACCGGGTTTTCGCGGGCGACACGCAACAGTTGATACAGCAGGCACAGCACATCCTGATGATCGCCCTCGGTCCAGCGAGGCCCCTTGAACGACCGGACGATCCCGCCCAACGTGGCCTTCAGGACGGCGCTGTCATTGGACAGCAGGTAGGCGCCGATCGCCGCCCCTCCGATCATCATCATCTCGAAGGGAAGGGAATGCAGGATCACCGCCATATGCCCGCCGGCCAACATGAAACCGCCGAAAACCATAAGCATCGTCAATGCGATACCGACGAAACCGAACATTCATGATCTCCTATCTGCTGCCGATGCTGCGGGCGCCCATATGTGTCGTCAGCACAGCGGCCTGGTTCGGCTCGACAGCCGCGATAATCCGGGCGCCGGCCTCGGGCTCGACGCGCATCAGGATCTCTGCCGCGAAATCCGCAGGCAGGTTGGTCAGCACCGCAGCAGCCTCGGCCGGCTTCATCTGGCCATAGACCGCCACCAGCCGGTCAATGTCGTTTTGCACCGTGGACCGGCGATTAACCTCGCCCGACCGAACACTGGCTTTCATCGCCTTCAACTCGGTCAGCCGCGACCGCAGCGTCGCCTCGGCAGCCTGCAACTCGCGTTCGCGATTATCCATTTCCTCAAGGTAGCGCTGGATGCGCAAGGCGCGGTCTCGCAGTTCCTCTGCCAGGGCGACGGCTTCTGGCACGTCACCACAGCCGTCCATCAGCCCGGCCGGCTCGGCAAAGGCGAATGGGCTTAGCGCAAGATCGTGATTGCGAAGCAGCATCGCGACCGCTGGTACGGCAAAAAGAACCCCCAGTATGGGCAGCACGCCCCTACGCATCGGCCGACACCCGACGCTTGCGCAACTTGGGTGTTGGGCTGCGCTCTGGCTGAGGGGGCATGGCGCTGCGCATCTTGAGGTGCAAGTCCCAACGCGCCCGTTCGGATTGTGCCTGCCGGACCTGAACTGCCAAGGCCTCGCCTGCGGTCATGGCCTCTTGTCTGGCGAGGCGGATCGACCTTTCGAGCCGGTCGACCTCGGCCGCCATGACGGCGATTGCACCGCCCAGCCCGTCCTCCAGATCATTCAGGCGACGCAGGCGGCGGGCCAGAACCACGCAAAACACCATCAGGATGGCGGTGCCGGCTACGATGGCAATCTCGATCAGCGTTTGAAATGTCATTTAAGTCTGAACTCCGTAATCAGCAGATCGTTGACAGTCAGCCCCGGCAGCGCCTCGCCGGCACGTGCGGTCAGCTCGTATTTTATGATTTCCAGCACACCGCGCTTGTCGAAGGCCGCCGGGTCGATATCCGAAAGAAAGCCGTTAAAGCTGTCGACAACACGCGGCAGCAAGGCCTCGATCTGCTGCTCTGCTGCTTCATCGGTTTCAATTGTTGCAGAGAGAACCAGGGTGCGGTGCCGACCGCCGGCCAGGCTGAGCTCGATCGGTGGAACGGCGACGAACACGGCGGCCTCGTCCTTGGAAGCAACCGCCTTACCAGGCGATTTCATAACCATGTCCAGCGGGGCCCAAAGGCCCAGATAGGTCGAACCGAACCCAGCCCCACCAAGGGCCACTGCCGCAATCAGTGGCAGCAGAAGCCTTCGCCGACCCGGTTCAGTTTCAACATTAGTGGCAGCTTCGGCCTGCATCGTGATTCTCCGGCTGATTACAGGCTGAATATCATGCCGGCACTAACCGAATATTAACGGGCGCCATGCCATCTCATTGGACAGGAAGAATGATTTGATTCGAAAGGATCGGTTTTGCAAAAATTGCGGGACTATTGGAACGAGAGAAACTCGAAACAAAAAGCGATCCTGATCGCCACGTTCGCGGCCGCCTTTCTGGCGGTGTCGGCCTTCTCGTGGATGGCCAGCAGGCCCAGTATGGCCATGCTTTACGCCGGGCTTGATCCCAATGTCGCCGGCGATGTGATCGCCGGGGTCGAGCGTGCGGGGATCGCATACGAGGTGCGAGGCGATTCCATCTATGTCGACGCGGCCCAACGCGATCGCCTGCGCATGGATCTTGCGGCTCAGGGGCTGCCGGCCAGTGGTGCGGCGGGGTATGAGCTGCTTGACGGGATGTCGGGCTTTGGGACCACGTCCCAGATGTTCGACGCCGCCTATTGGCGCGCGAAAGAGGGCGAACTGGCCCGTACCATCCTGGCGCTGCCAAATGTGAAATCGGCGCGCGTGCATCTGGCCGTCAGCCAGAATCGTGGTTACCGACGCGAGCAGGAATCGACCGCGTCGGTGACATTGACGACCACGTCGGGACCGATCAGCCGGGCGCAGGCCAGATCGCTGAAATATCTGCTGTCCACCGGCGTTCCTGGCCTGCTGCCCGATTCGGTGACGGTCATCGACACCGAACGCGGCGTCGTCGCCTCGGACGAGGATGCGTCCGGCCTGGAACGCGCGGCCGAGATGAAGCGCAATGTCGAGCGGATTCTGGAACCACATGTCGGGTTGGGCAATGCGATCGTCGAGTTGAACCTGGACCTGGTGACCGAATCCGAATTGCTGACCGAGCAACGCTTTGACCCTCAGGAACGTGCGATGATCTCGCAATCGGTCGAAGAGACCTCTGATCAAAGCAGCTCGGGCGGGGCGCAATCGGTCACTGCGGCCTCGAATCTGCCAGATGGTAATGCTGACGCTGCCGGCGATTCCAGCCAATCGGCCCGATCCGAGAATCGCCAGCAATCGAATTACGAGGTCAGCCGGTCGGTGCGTGAGGTCACTCGCCAGCCCGGAGCAGTCAAGCGGCTGTCAATCGCCGTCCTGATCAACGGAGTCATGCGCGACGGTGCGGATGGTCAGGCAGCGCTGGTTCCGCGACCTGACGCCGAAATGGAAACGCTGCGCGAACTGGTCGCATCGGCAGTGGGTTTCGACCCTGCAAGGGGGGATCAGATCACCGTCAAGTCGCTGCCTTTCGCCCAGCTGGGTGCAGACGGAACATTGGCCACGCGCGGCGGCTGGATGGATGCAATCGAACTGAACGGCTTGATCAAGCTGGCCCTGATCGGGCTGTTCGCGCTGGCCATTGCAGCGGTCATCCTGCGACCGATCATGCGCAATCGCAAACCTGCCGCGACCGATCTACCCTTGCTTGACAACACCGGGCCGGTGGCGCCCGTCGCCGGAACCAATGCGCAAGCCGGCGCAACAATCGAGCCGCCCCTGTCGCAAGCCGGATATGACGCAACCCTGATCGGTTCAGACCTGCCGGGGAAGGCTCAGCTTTCGCTGCCTCCGGCTGATCCGGTCGCCCGTTTGCGCGGCATGATGAAGGACCGGCAGAAGGAAAGCCTGAAAATTCTTTCGGGATGGATTGATGAGAAGGAAAAAGCGCATTGAACCAAGCCGTATTCCGACTTGAATCCTTCTCGGCTGCCGCACTGCCGTCGCCAGATCTGTTGCAGCAAGAGATGCAGGACCAAGCCTATCACCGAGGCCTGGCCGATGGACAAGAGATGGGCTTTTCCGCCGAACTGCGATCACTGTCCGGGGCAATCGGCAGCTTGCAGGCCAGCCTGTCCGCGCTTGATGCGATCCGGGCAGAAACGACGCGGCAGGCGATGTCGGATGTGATGCCCATCCTGTCCGAGATCGTGTCGTCGCTGGCCGGTGCCAACGCAACATCCGGGCTTGAGGCGGCTTTGATACAGGAATTCCAGCGCCTTGCCACGGAAATACCACCATTGCGTTGGCACGCCACCTGCCCGGCCAATGCAGAAGCCATGCTGCGACGCTGTGCGCAATCCGCCGGCATCGAGGAAATCGACATCCGGCCAGGCCCCGATGACGGCGAAATCTCGATCGTCCTGGATGATGGGCGCAGCGCATTTTCGAACGAGCGGGTTGTCCGCCGTTTTCGTGACCTGATTTCCGAACTACAGGAGAGCTTCCGATGATGGACGATCTGTCGCAACTGATTGACACGAATGATATTCAGGTCGAGGTCACGATCAGGATTGGCAAGACCCGGCTGACGGTGGGCCAGTTATCGGCTCTGCGCGGCAACGATGTGCTGACGCTGGATCAGTCCATTGCCGACGGGGTCGAGATCTGTGTCGGTGACAAGCTGATTGCGCGCGGCGAACTGGCCGGCGACGGCACCCCCGAAAATCGCTTGTGCATCCGGATCATCGGTGCGGCAGAGTCGCCGTGATCCGCCGTCTTTCCGCGCTGACGGCTTTGCTGATCCTTCTCGCCGCTCCGGTTGGTGCGCAGGATATTGGCGGCCTGGACGGCGTCGCGACGGGGTTGGGGCAGAATGCCGTTCTGATCGTCCTTGGCCTGACGGCGCTGTCACTGGCACCCGGCATCGCGATCATGGTGACCTGCTTTCCGTTCATTGTGACGGTTCTGTCGATTCTGCGCCAGTCGATCGGCCTTCAGCAATCGCCGCCCAACATGCTGATCGTCAGCCTGGCGATCTTTCTGACCTGGTTCATCATGGATCCCGTCCTGCGCGAGGCATGGCAGGTCGCCGGCGCACCGCTGAGCGAAGGCAGCATCACGCTGCAAGAGGCATTCACCCGTGGCATCGAACCGTTCCGCGGCTTTATGTTGGCACGCACCAATCCCGACACCATTGCCGCGCTGGCCGAGATCGCCCCCGAAGGCAGCGGCCCGCCCGAACGGCTGTCTGTGCTGGTGCCGTCCTTCATGCTGTCCGAGATCACCCGCGCCTTCGAGATAGGATTTCTGGTGGCCTTGCCATTTCTGATCATCGACCTGGTGGTCTCGGCGGTGCTGATGTCGATGGGGATGATGATGGTCCCCCCGGTGATGGTCGCCTTGCCCTTCAAGCTGGCATTTTTCGTTGTGGTCGACGGCTGGTCCCTTATCGCCGAAGCGCTGGTGCGAAGTTACCAATGAACCTTTGCGATCACGGCGCTTCGATGACCATCAACCTGCACTGCGCAGCATCGGCACTGGCCGGCAGAGCGTCAGGTCATCGGTGGGCACGCCGATCAGGCAGTCGGTTTTGGGCAGACTGCGGTGACTGATCAAGGTCTGCCGTGGAAACACTTGTGCCAGTACAATCAGAAGGGGACGGGGCGTCATCCCCCTGCCACGACCGCCGGCCGCACCCGATTGTCCGGAAATCCGAACCCCGGTTGCGGCATATCAGGTGACTATCCCACGGACACGCCGAACAGGCGACCGATCAAGGCCGTCAACGACATGGCGAACGCGCCCCAGATAACCACGCGCATCACGGCCGGTGCGACCGGTGCCCCACCCGCCCGCGCGCCCGTCGCCCCAAGGATGGCCAGGGCGACCAGGGTGGCCAGCAGGACAACGGGAATGACCCGGCTGTCCGGCGCCAGCACCGCCGCCGCCAGCGGCAGCGCACCCGCCGTCGTGAACGTCGCGGCCGAGGCAAAGGCGGCCTGCACCGGGTTTGCGCTGTGGACGTCGCTTAGCCCCAGCTCATCACGGATATGGGCGCCAAGCGCGTCATGTTCGGTCAGTTCCTTCGCCACCAGGCGCGCCGTATCCGGCGCCAGACCGCGGCTTTCATAGATCGTCGTCAGTTCTTCCAGTTCGATATGGGGATTGTTGCGCAACGCCGCCGCCTCGCGCCGGATGTCGGCGCGCTCGGTATCCGTCTGCGAGCTGACCGAGACATATTCGCCCGCAGCCATCGACATGGCACCGGCCGTCAGACCCGCCAACCCAGCCAGCATGATCCCACTTTTGCCCGTTTCGGCCGCCGCCACCCCGACAATCAGCGAGCTGACGGAAACGATGCCATCATTGGCCCCCAGAACCGCAGCCCGCAGCCAACCGCTGCGGCTGATGAAATGCGGATCATCCGGGTGGGCGTCGGGATGGGTATGCCTGCTCATGCCTGCCTGTCTTTGATCTCGGTGATGCCCAGAACCTCTAGTATTTTGGCGGCGATCTGGGGGGCATTCAGGGCCGATGTATCATACATCGCAACCGGCGCATCATGATCGACAAAGACATCGGGCAAGACCATCGAGCGGAATTTCAGCCCGCTGTCGAAAATGCCTTCATCCGCAAGCAATTGCGCGACATGGCTGCCAAAGCCGCCGACAGCGCCCTCCTCGATGGTGATCAGCACCTCGTGCTCGGCGGCAAGGCGCAGGATCAGATCGCGGTCCAGCGGCTTGGCGAAACGGGCATCGGCGACCGTGGGCGTGATGCCGCGCGCCGACAACGCCTCGCGCGCGGTCAGCACGTCGGCCAGGCGGGTGCCAAAGGACAGGATGGCGACGCCGCGCCCCGGCGCGACAATCCGGCCCTTGCCGATCTCCAGAACCTGGCCGTGTTCGGGCAATTCGACGCCCACGCCTTCACCACGCGGGAAACGAAAGGCGATCGGGCCGCTGTCATGCGCGGCGGCAGTGGCGACCATATGCACCAGTTCGGCCTCGTCAGCGGCGGCCATCACCACCATGCCCGGCAGATTTGCAAGGAAGGCGATGTCGAAAGCACCGGCATGGGTGGGGCCGTCCTGGCCGACCAGCCCGGCGCGGTCGATGGCGAAACGCACCGGCAATCCCTGCACCGCAACATCATGAACGACCTGATCGTAGCCGCGCTGAAGGAAGGTCGAATAGATGGCGCAGAAAGGCTTCATCCCGCCTGCGGCCAAGCCAGCCGAGAAGGTGACTGCATGTTGTTCAGCGATACCCACGTCGAAACAGCGGCGCGGATAGGTCTGGGCGAATTTCTTCAGCCCCGTGCCATCCGGCATGGCGGCGGTGATGGCGACGATCTTGTCGTCACGGCTGGCCTGATCGACCAGCGCATCGGCAAAAACGGCGGTATAGCTGGGCGCGTTGGACTTGGCCTTGGCCTGCTGGCCCGTCACCACGTCGAACTTGGCGGTCGCATGACCCTTGTCAGCGGCGGTTTCGGCCGGGGCATAGCCCTTGCCCTTCTTCGTCACCACGTGGATCAGCACCGGGCCCTTCGCCCGCGACTTGACGGTGCGCAACAGCGGCAGAAGCTGGTCCAGATCATGCCCGTCAACCGGGCCGATATAGGAAAAGCCCAGATTTTCGAACAGCGTTCCGCCAACGGTCATGCCCTTCAGCATTTCCTTGGCCCGGCGCGCGCCCTCCTGGAAGGGCGGCGGCAGGAAGCCGACCGCGCCCTTGGCCACGGCCTTCAATTCCTGAAACGGGCCTTCGGTGTAAAGCCGGGTCAGATACGAGGACATGGCCCCGACCGGCGGGGCGATGGACATTTCATTGTCGTTCAACACCACGAACAAACGTTTGCCCAGATCGCCGGCATTGTTCAGCGCCTCATAGGCCATCCCCGCGCTCATCGCGCCATCGCCGATCACGGCAATCGCATCGCCCGGATCGCCGCCCAGTTCGCGCGCCATCGCAAAGCCCAGTGCCGCCGAAATCGAGGTCGAGCTGTGGCCGGCACCAAAGGGGTCATAGGCGCTTTCGCTGCGCTTGGTGAACCCCGACAGACCGCCACCCATGCGCAAGGTGCGGATGCGGTCGCGACGGCCGGTCAGAATCTTGTGAGGATAGCACTGATGGCCGACATCCCAGATGATCTTGTCGCGCGGCGTGTCGAAAACCGCGTGCAGTGCCACGGTCAATTCGACCACGCCCAGCCCCGCGCCCAGATGGCCGCCGGTCACCGACACGGCGCTGATGGTTTCGGCGCGCAACTCGTCAGCCAGCTGGCGCAGTTCAGCGTCGCTGAGCGATTTCAGGTCGGACGGCAAATCCACCCTATCCAGCACGGGGGTAAGGGGCCGGTCGTTACCGGTGGTCGAGGTCATTGGCTAGCCCCTCCTCGGGGCGGCTGTCAGGTGTCGCGTTCGATAACGAAACGCGCCAGTTCGCGCAAGTTTCCAGCAGCATCGCCATAGGGTGCCAGCGCGGCCTCGGCCCGGCCAATCAGCTTGTCAGCCTTGGCCCGCGCCCCGTCCAGCCCCAGCAGAGACACAAAGGTCGCCTTGCCCGCCGCATCATCCTTGCCCACACGTTTGCCCGTCGCGGCCTCGTCGCCCGTGACATCAAGAATGTCATCGGCAATCTGGAAGGCCAGGCCCAGGTTTCGCGCATAGTCGCGCAAGGGCTCGGGGTCGGCACCCGCGATGATCGCGCCGGCAGTCGCCGCAAATTCGATCAGCGCGCCGGTCTTTGCCTCCTGGATGCGGATGATGGTCTTTTCATCGGCGGCCTCGATGGCGGTTTCGGCCTGAATATCCAGTGCCTGCCCACGCACCATGCCAGACGCGCCGACAGCCTGTGCAAAAGCGGCAATCAGCGAAACCCGCGCGCCCGAATCGCCGATGACCTCGTCAGTCAGCAACTCGAAGGCCAGCGCCTGCAATGCATCGCCCGCCAGAATCGCGGTGGCTTCGGACCATTGCAGATGAACGGTCGGCATGCCGCGCCGCAGGTCGTCATCATCCATCGCCGGCAGATCGTCATGGACCAGGCTATAGGCATGCAGCGCCTCGACCGCAGCCGCGACGGGCAGTGCTGCCTGATCGTCGATGCCGTTCAGGCGCGCGGATTCCATCACCAGAAAGGCGCGGATGCGCTTGCCTCCAACGGTGGCATAGCCCATCGCATCGGCCAGTTCGCCACGCGGCATCCGGGCGACGGCATCGGCCAGCGCCTCGGCGACCATGGCCTTCACGACCTCCAGCCGGTCTTGCATTTACAGACCCTCGGCGGGGGTCGTGCCGGTCGGCGCACCATCAGCGGACAGGGTGATCTTTTCCACCCGTTCCTCGGCCTGACGCAGCCGCTGTTCGCAATGCGCGCGCAGCTTGGCGCCGCGTTCGTAAAGCGCGATGGATTCCTCCAGGGTGGCCTCGCCGGTCTCCAGCTTGCCAACCGTGGCTTCCAGTTCCTTCATCGCGTCCTCGAAGGACATGGCGGGGATATCGTCGCTCATCCGGGGGTTCCTATCAGCTGTTCGACATGGGCACGCGCGCTGCGGCCCAGAGCGGCAAGATCATAGCCCCCTTCGAGGCAAGAGACCACCGGGGCCCCGCCAATGGCCGCCGCGTCGCAGATGGCGCGGGTAATGGCTGCGAAATCCTGATCCAGCCAGTCAAGCTGGGCCAGCGGATCGTCGGCATGGGCGTCGAACCCGGCCGAGACGATGACCAGCTGCGGGCGCCATTCGATCATCCGGTCAAGGATGCGCCCCCATGCCGCCCGCGCCACCGCGCCATCAGATCCGGGCCGCAGGGGCAGGTTCATGATCTGGCCATAGGCGCCCGTCTGATCGGCTGCACCAGTGCCCGGATAAAGCGGCATCTGGTGGGTCGAGGCAAAGAACGCGCGTTTTTCGTTCCACAGCAGGTCCTGCGTGCCATTGCCGTGATGGACATCGAAATCCAGCACCGCCACGCGGTCAAGGCGGTGATGATCCAGCCCCCGCATAGCCGCAATTGCCACGGTGCCGAACAGGCAGAACCCCATCGCCGTCTCGCGTTCGGCATGATGGCCGGGCGGGCGCATGGCGACAAAGGCGCTGTCGGCCATGCCCGTCAGAACCGCATCGACCGCAGCCGTGGCCCCGCCAACCGCGCGCAGCGCCGCATCCCAGCTGCTGGGCGAAACATGGGTATCGGCATCCAGCATCCGAATCCCTTCCGCCGGGATCGCAGCCCGGATGCGGTCGATATAGGTCTGTGGATGACAGCGCAGCAATTCGGCCTGATCGGCCAGCGGCGCTTCGTGCCGGTCCAGCGGCAGATCGGCAAGCGCCGTCAGCACCGCCTTGTGCCGGGCAACCTGTTCGGGGTGGCCTGGCGGGGTTTCGTGCCGGGCGGCATCGGGATGGGTATAAAGTCGCGTCACCATGCCGGCCAAGCTAGGTTGCCCATGCGGCAGGGGCAATGGCTATCGTCGCGCGCCGGATCAGGCCTTTGGCTTTGGCGCCTGATCGGAAAACACATGTTCGGCGCCGGGAAAGCGGCGGGCGCGAACATCGGCGGCATATTCCGCGATGGCATCGCCAGCAGCCTGCGCCAGATCGCCATAGCGGCGCACGAATTTCGGGCGGAACTCGGCGAACAGGCCCAGCATGTCGTCAACGACCAGAATCTGCCCGTCGCAGCCGGCCGAAGCGCCGATGCCGATGGTCGGAATGTCGACGGCGGCGGTGATCTCATCGGCCAGACTGGCCGGCACCTTTTCCAGCACCACAGCAAAGGCCCCGGCCTGCGCCACCGCCTGCGCATCGGCCATCACATGCCGGCGGGCATCGCCCCTGCCCTGCACGCCATAGCCGCCAAAGGCGTTCACCGCCTGCGGCGTCAGGCCGATATGCGCCATGACCGGAATCCCGCGCGAGGCCAGAAACTGAATCGTCGGTGCCATTGTCACGCCACCTTCCAGCTTGACCGCGCCCGCGCCGGTTTCGGCCATGACCTGCGAGGCGGCGGCAAAGGCCGCCTGCGGGCTTGCCTCATAGCTGCCAAAGGGCAGATCAATCACCACCAGCGCCTGCTGGCAGCCGCGCATCACGGCCTTGCCATGGTCGATCATCATCCGCAGGGTGACGGGCAGGGTCGAGTCGAAGCCATAGACGACCATCCCAAGGGAATCCCCAACCAGCACCACCTCGCAATGCGGATCGACCAGCCGCGCGACCGGCGTTGTATAGGCCGTCAGCGAAACGATCGGATCGCCCCCCTTGCGCGCCCGGATATCAACCGCAGTCAGTCGCCGGATATGTCCTGAAACGCTCATGCCGCCATGTCCCCCGCTTGCTGGCTGCTTCAAGGGACGTTTTAGCCGCGCGGAACCGCCGCATCAACGGCGCCGGGGCGTCACGCGGGTCGGGCGGTCAGCCTCGTGCCGTCATTCCCGGTCACGATCATGTCCAGAAGCGCGCCTTCGGGCAGGCCGTCAGGCAAGGCGACCTCGGTGAATTGCTCGGTGCGGCCAAGGCTGGGGCCTTCGGTCAGGACAACGTGGCGGCGGTCGGCCTGGGCATCCAGATGCCGGCGCAACGCGGCATCGCCCGCCTCGCGCAGCCGCGCCGCACGGTCGCGGATCACCGGTCCCTTGACCGCAGGCATGCGCGCGGCGGGCGTGCCCTTGCGCGCGCTGTAGGGAAAGACGTGCAGGAAGGTCAGGCCGCAATCCTGCACCAGCTTGACCGAGTTTTCGAACATCGCATCGGTTTCGGTCGGAAAACCGGCAATGATGTCGGCACCAAAGACGATGTCGGGGCGCAGTCGCCGGGCATCCTCGCAGAACCGGATCGCATCGTCGCGCAGGTGGCGGCGCTTCATCCGTTTCAGGATCATGTCGTCGCCCGCCTGCAAGGACAGGTGCAGATGCGGCATCAGACGCGGCTCGCTGGCGATGGCCAGCATCAGGTTTTCGTCCGCCTCGATGCTGTCGATGCTGCTGATGCGCAGGCGCGGCAGGTCGGGCACCAGCCGCAGGATGCGCATGACCAGATCGCCAAGCCGCGGCTGCCCCGGCAGGTCCGCACCCCAAGAGGTCAGATCAACGCCGGTCAGCACCACCTCGTTGAAGCCGCGATCCCTGAGGCGTTTGATCTGTTCCACCACCACGCCCGCCGGAACGCTGCGGGAATTTCCGCGGCCGAAGGGGATGATGCAAAAGGTGCAGCGGTGATCGCAGCCGTTCTGCACCTGAACATAAGCCCGATGACGCCCGAAGCCGTCGATCAGATGGCCCGCCGTTTCGCGCACGGACATGATGTCATCGACCTGCACCTTCTCGGTCTCGCCGATCAGGTCGGGTGCGCGCAGGCTGGCCCAGGTCTGGGGCTGCATCTTTTCGTGATTGCCAATGACGCGGGTGACCTCGGGCATGTCGGCAAAGGTTTCGGGTTCGGTCTGGGCGGCGCAGCCGGTGACGATGACCGGCGCGCCGGGGTTTTCGCGGGCCAGACGGCGGATTTCCTGCCGGGCCTTGCGCACGGCCTCGGCCGTGACGGCGCAGGTGTTCACCACCACGGCGCCCGACAGACCCGCAGCCTCGGCCATCTCGCGCATCGCCTCGGTTTCATAGGCGTTCAGGCGGCAGCCGAGCGTCGAAAAGACTGGCGCGCTCATCCGGCCAGCCATTCGGAGGTAAGGACGCCGCTGAAGACATGCGCGGTCGGCGCCTCCATCCAGACGCCATCCTCGCGCCAGTCGATATGCAAGACGCCGCCGGGGACATTGACCTTGACCCGCCGCCCCGTCAGCCCGCGCCGCGCCGAGGCCACCGCCGCCGCGCAGGAACACGACCCCGAGGCCAGCGTCGGCCCCGTGCCGCGTTCCCAGATCCGCAGCAGGATCTCATCTGGCGACAGGACGTGCACGACCTCGACATTGGTGCGTTCGGGATAAAGCGGGTGATGTTCCATCTCGGCGCCGAAGCGGTCCAGATCGACGGCGGCGGCGTCATCGACGAAGAAGGTCAGATGCGGATTGCCCATGCCGGTTGCAACCGGATCGCCTTCGATGGGCAGATGGTCAATATCGACCTGATACGCCAAAGGAATCGCGCGCCAGTCCAGCACCGGCTGGCCCATGTTAACTCGGGTCAGGCCGTTGCCCGCGTCCTCGGCGATCAGGATACGGTCGCCGGTCCGCAGGGTCAGATGATTCTTGCCGGTCTCGTCCATGACGAAGCGGGCGACACAGCGCGTGGCATTGCCGCAGGTGCCGCTGCGCGAGCCATCGGCGTTCCAGAAATCCAGCCGCAGATCGGCCTGATCGTCCGGCAGAATCGCCGCCAACTGGTCAAATCCCACGCCGCGATTGCGATCGGCAATGCGCGCGATGATATTGTCGGCGGGGGGCTGCCCCCCTGCACGCAGGTCGATCACCACGAAGTCATTGCCCAGCCCGTGCATCTTCATGAAGGGCACGGCACCGCCCGGATTCCTGTTCATAGCGGGCATATATGCCCTGATGAAGAAAACCGCCAGTAGCGATGATTTTTCTGCTTGACGCTGCCCGACGCTGACCCTAGTTAGGCGCCCTGTTGTGGGCCCATAGCTCAGTTGGTAGAGCAACTGACTTTTAATCAGTGGGTCACAGGTTCGAATCCTGTTGGGCTCACCATATTTCTCAATTGACAGGTGACAAATAACACCTCAGCTGGCCATTTGGGACAGATATCCTGTCCATTTGCGCTGCTGATGCTTGGATCAACTGGGGACGATTGTGTGGCGGCGCACTAGCTTCCGGACGAAAATGCACCAGCTTCTGGACAAAAAATTTTTCTGTCAGGTCTCTTTTCGGGCGCAAATCCTGACGGCTGATCGGAGCGATCCTGGCAGGCTTCTGCCCCCCTCACCAGACAGTCGCCCCGATCCGCTGGCTGGCCCAGTCATAAAGCCGGATGCGCTGTTCATAGGTCGGCACCTGATCCGCAACCAGATACCAGTTGACCCAACTCAGGTGATTATCGCCGTAGGCAGTGCTGGAAAGCTGGAACCAGTCCACCGGACCCGGATCGGCCGATCCGGTGGAGGACTGCCGCACCAAGTCCTCGCCTGACTGCCGGTTGAGGTTGGTCAGCCGGATGGTCTTTTGACCGCCCGACCAGATCACCTCGATCAGCGCGCGGTCGCCGTCCATGCCGCCGGCAAATGACGCCTGCGTATTGGCCCCGCCAGATGCCTGAGCCCACCCACCGCCACCGTTGATCCAGACCTCTGAACCGTCCATTTCGATGATCCGGTGATCCCCGGATGTATAACGCAGGTCGACGAGCATCGCCTGATAGGCCGGTGTCATTGCCGGCGAGACATTCGCCTGCATCGGATCAGCCGAGAACGCGATTACATCGCCATCCAGAACCGGCACGCGGGCCGGATCGGTGACAGCCCAGCTATCGCCGATTGCGGCGACCGGTCCGCCCTCGACGGCCGGCGTCGTGCGGGCGGTGTCGGCCCATTTGTCGTCGCTGATGGCGTCCATCTGGACGATCTGCGCGTCGGCGAAGATCTGTATCGGCGTTTCGCCATCCGGCACGATCAGGCCAATTGGGCTGCGCGATACGCCGCCCCGGCCCGCGTAAGCATAATCGTCGGCGATCTGGGTCGCGATGCCTGCCAGATAGGCTGCCATAGATGCATCGACATAGGCCGTGGTCGGCAGCGGGCTGGGCAACGGCACCAGCACGTGGTTGTAGGCGACCAGATTGAACAGGGCCAGCTTGGCCCAGCAGCCCGGCTCTGACAGCATATATTGATGGGTCGATGCGCCGGAACTCGTGTCAAATCCGCTCCAAAAATAACGATGATCCGTCACCCCGCCGGGCACGATGCCGCCGGCCTGCACATCGTCATAGATCCGCGCCAGCAGGCGATGTGTCGGGACGATCCGGCAGAACATGCCCGCGTGACCGTTATCATCGAGCCACTGCCTGATGACGTCAGCGAGGTATTGGTGCGCGCCCTCATAGGCGTCGATGCGGCTGCGCCAGAGACCATCGTTACTGAAATCCGTTTCGCTCGGCAGATAGGGCTGCTGACCGTCGATCAGGATCCCTGTAGCGCCTGCAGTGGCGGCAGCCTCGACCAAAACCAGTGCCGCCGCAACGTTCGCAGCCAGCCCGTCATGATGATCCGTGCGGCCCCATTGGTCAGGTTGCCACAAATGACCGCCAGTATCGGGGTGCCAACCCCAATCGCCCAGACTGATCACCAGCGCATCATAACCCGCAATATCCGCGATTGGATCAGTGCCCGAACTATAGGTCTGGCTGCCGTCTATCATTTGTGGCAGCAGCCGCACATATGGCGCGACCAGCTGGCTGACTGAATAACCTGGCAGGCCCGGAACCGGGGCAAAACCGTCCGGCCCTGAATAGGTCGGCCGGAACAGGTCCGCCATGCCGTGATCGTCAACGCCCTCGCGCCACGGCAGGTAAAGCATGTTGGTTGCGAACGAATACGGCATGAACATGAACCGCGCGGTTGAGGGGTCGAGTTGGTTGAGCGTTGAAACGCCAGCGCTGTTGATTTCCACCCAGAACTGAGGCGGATCGGCGCGTAATTTCCACTGAGAAGTGAGCCATGTGAACCTTTCCCCAAAGCGTTGAGCGGCGGGGGTAACGGGAGTGATCCACATGGGACTTTTGAACATCATCCGACGCATGCACTTGCGGCAGAAGCTGTCGGTCCGCGAGATCGCGCGGCGCACCGGCCTTTCGCGCAACACGATTACCAAGCACCTGGCGGGGGGCACGATCGAGCCGAAGTTCGCCACGCCGGACCGGCCGAGCAAGCTTGATCCTTTCGCCGAGAAGCTGGCCGGCTGGCTGAAGACAGAAGCCGGCAAGTCGCGCAAGCAGCGGCGGACGCTGAAGCAGATGCATGCCGATCTCGTCAAGCTTGGCTTCAGCGGCTCCTACGGTCGGGTTGCGGCGTTTGCGCGGCAATGGCGGACAGATCGCCAGCGCGAACAGCAGACCACGGGACGCGGCACCTTTGTTCCGCTGTCCTTTCGACCGGGCGAAGCGTTCCAGTTCGACTGGAGCGAAGACTTCGGGCATCTGGCCGACGATCGCACCAAGCTTCAGATGGCCCACATCAAGCTGTCTCACAGCCGGGCCTTCCTGTTGCGCGCCTACCCGCTCCAGACCCACGAGATGCTGTTCGATGCCCACTGGCATGGCTTCCGTGTGTTCCACGGCGTGCCCGAGCGCGGCATATACGATAACATGCGCACGGCGGTGGACCGGGTCGGCCGGGGCAAGGAGCGGCAGGTCAACCTCCGCTTTCTGGCCATGACGAACCACTATGTCTTCGAACCGGAGTTCTGCAATCCTGCCGCAGGCTGGGAGAAGGGACAGGTCGAGAAGAACGTTCAGGACTCCCGCCGCCAGATCCTGCAGAAGATGCCGGG